>NZ_JAMBAR010000001.1:0-36269 GCF_025433935.1 Acinetobacter sp. I-MWF
TTTAGGCGATACTAGGCGCGAAATACGAAATTTAGTCATTCTAAATGAGTAGTTCGTAACGACGTAGCGACAAAAAACACGCTAGTCCCGAAGGGTTGTGGTTAAAATTATCTCAGCCTTCGTTATGAAACTCGAAAATAGACTCACTATTCTCTTCGTTTAATGCCTTGCCTGCTCAATTTTAACCTACAACGCAAGCCATTTATGAAATGCCGACAGACCCTAAATATCTTTTTACAAGTTTTAAAGTGACATGCTGAGTTAAAAACTTTAATTTGATAAAAGTTAACTTGGCTTTAAGGTCAAAAAAGACATCGTGCGAACAGTCAAGGTGTATGCAGGTATTAAGGAGCAATTCGATGGCATTGACCACCTCACCCAATGGAAAACCGAATACTTCAGAAAAGCCTCGAGTCTTGACCCAATCTGAGATCACAGCACTACGACAAGACATGAAGCAGTCAATTGCGTGGGCACAAGCTGAACTGCGCCGTCGACACAAGTATCCTAATTAACCCAGTGCGGACGTAAAGTCCGATATAGGCAATAACTGCAATGCAACCAATCATTTTATTTAAATTATTAACCACCACACTGCATCGGCAGTGTGGACGTATACATTTAAAATAAAATGTAGAAACCAACCCTGCCAATGAGCGGGGTTATTTTTTGCTCCGTGATTTGGTCAATATTTACGGAGAAACTCATGTCTGAGTATCACAATAAACAAGCCTTACTCGTTATTGATCTACAAAATGGTCTATTTCATGCGCAACATCCTCCATTTCAAGCTGAGCAATTGTTGAAAAACGTTAATCAGCTCATTGAATATGCGCGTGTTAAACACATTCCGATTTTTGCGATACGTCATGTTGGTTTAGCAGACACAGGACTCGCCCCAAATAGTCCAATGACTCAACTGATCGCTGAATTAAATATTGATCCTAATACAGATTACATCTTAGAAAAAACACGGCCAAATTGCTTTTTCCAAACAGATTTAGCACAACAATTAGAGTCTTTAAATGTTGAAGAAGTGATCATCTGTGGTTTAAAAACTGAATTTTGTATCGATAGCACAAGTCGTGCGGCAAAAGACTTAAATTATAAAGTGACATTAATTTCAGATGCGCACAGCACAGTAGATTCAAAGGTTCTCAATGCTGACCGTATTATTCAGCATCATAATTCAACGCTTAATCAAGCTTTTGTTGTGCTAAAAACCAGCGCTGAATTTTGTACATAAAATAAACTACATAAAAATACATTCAAAATTTGCACATTTTTAATAAATATGCGATTCTCACTAGATATTAAGAAATGAAAGATTTCTTACACAGTATATTGAACAAGGGGAGTAGCCTCCTTTAATCAGAATATCGTCATTACGCTTTGAAAAAAGCCGGTATCTGAGCATTTGAGATTGATGTACATAACTCAAATGTAGGCAAGACCTTGATCATGTTGACACAGATGTTTAATCATCTGGCAACAGGTCAAGGTTTTTTTATGCCTGATTGCCAGATTTGGAGAGTTTTATGGAAACTATTGGCAATCCATGGCTGTATCTAGCGTTCTTCGCTATTGTTATTGTCATGCTACTGATCGACTTTTTAGGCTTTAAACAAAAAGAAGGGCAAGAAGTCAAAATTAAAACTGCTGCCTACTGGAGCATTGCATGGGTCAGTGTTGCAGCGTTATTTGGTGGTGGTTTATGGCTGTATCTACAACAAACCGCGGGTGTTTCAATTGCCAATAGCAAAGTCATGGAATACTTTGCAGGTTATCTACTTGAAAAATCGTTAGCGATCGACAATGTCTTTGTCTGGTTAATGATCTTTGCTGCATTTGCGATTCCACAAGGCTTACAACGTAAAATTCTGCTCTATGGTGTATTAGGTGCAATTATTTTACGTACCATCTTTATTTTTATTGGCGCCTGGTTCGTTCAAGAATTCTCTTGGGTGCTTTATCTCTTTGGTGCTTTCTTGGTTTATACAGGCTATAAATTCCTTAAAGGGCAGGATGAAGAAGAAACCAATATCGAAGATATGGCTATTCTAAAGTGGTTACGTAAACACATGCGAATCACCCCAAAATTAGAAGGTGCTCAATTCTTTGTTCGTCAAAATGGTGTGTTGTGGGCAACCCCGTTATTTCTTGTCTTAATTTTAGTTGAAGCTTCCGATGTGATCTTCGCGGTCGATTCTATTCCAGCGATTTTTGCGGTGACCAGTGATCCATTTATTGTATTAACTGCGAATTTAATGGCGATCTTAGGTCTACGTGCAATGTTCTTCTTATTGTCGGGTGCCGCTTCTAAAATGCATTACTTGCCTTATGGCTTAGGCATCATCTTAGTCTTCATTGGCTTTAAAATGTTAATGCTGGATGTCTTCCATATGCCGATTTGGATTTCGTTAGGTTTCATTGTGATTGTCTTGGCAATTACCGCTTGGCTCTCTATTCGCCATAGCAAAAAACATCATGAAACAACCTTATAAACACTAGATTAAGCCTTCCAATTGGAAGGCTTTTTTATGATCAACAATAATACTCAACGATTTAAATTGTATGGTCAGTATTGAAATGAAATCTTTATCCATCAGCATAGTCATCTGTTGTAATAGCCATCTGTTGTCTTGGAGTATGATCTTCACTATGGTTTGATTGATTTAAATCCTGATCCTCTAATCATCCACAACAAGCAGCTTTTCCCATCTGGTCAAAAACTGTTTAGCCTGAATCCGTGCTAAAAAAACTGGATAACTGACCAAACGTTTATTCCATCTCAATTTTAATTCAAACAAATCATTTAGCCCAAACGGCGCAATAATTTCGATATCATCATTTTCAAGTAAACGTACTGCAATTGCGGTTGCCGTTTCAACCCATACGGATAAAGCATCGAATAAAGATTGGTATTGAGAGATAGAACATCCATCATCTGTTTTATACCACAAATGCACATAGGCTTGATTGACCACATCCCATTCATTATTGGGAAATTTTTGCTTTAACAATTCAGTCAAATGTTGCTCTTTAAGGCCTTGTTGATCATTTAAATCATAGAAAATTACATCGATTTCAATCTGATCAAATCCATAACTCTGATGATGTAAAATAGACCATACCAAGTTGCGAATTACACCTGCGCTCAAATATGCATGTGTATGAATATCTCGCAAATACTGTAATCGGAGCATCAATTCAGGACATGAATAGATAAGCTGTTTTAACTGTCGGGTATGATCCATTGTTGTCTTATTTCACCATTTTCCAAGACTGTAGTGATTGTTGCTATCAAGATAAACTTACAATATAGAATATGCCTTTAGCCGCTAATTTTAGTTATATTTCGATAAAAACGTCACTGTGCTAAAACAATAAAAAATAACGTTATTCAATTTTTTAGAATGCTTTCGCGCAAAACTGCATACAGCACCTGATACAAATTTCAGGTACAATCAATCGAAAAAAGGATAAATTGCAGGTTCTACATGTCTTGTATTGTACAGAAAACAGCGGTTCGTGGGCGTTTTCTTGATATTAAAAATACCGTTTCTCAAGCAGCTCAAATATTAGATCAAGTTCGTTATATCGAAGATGGTTTACTGATCACAGAGCAAGGCAAAATCAAATGGTTTGGCCCTTGGGAAGATGCACAGTCTCACCTGACAGATGATATTCAAATTGATCACTACCCAGAACAACTGATTGTGCCTGGTTTTATTGACACCCATATTCATTTTCCGCAAACAGAAATGGTGGGTGCATATGGTGAACAACTGTTAGAATGGTTAAATACCTATACTTTTCCAACTGAAATTCAGTTTGCAGATAAAACCTATGCCGACAAAATCGCACAGTTTTTTGTCCAAGAATTACTTAAAAATGGCACCACGACAGCACTGGTTTTTTGTACGGTACATCCCCAATCAGTCGATGCCTTATTTGAAGCGGCAGAACAGCATCAGATGCGTTTAATCGCAGGTAAAGTCATGATGGACCGTCATGCACCTGAAGCACTCACAGATACTGCTGAAAGTGCATATATTGACTCTAAAGCACTGATTGAAAAATGGCATGGTAATGGTCGTAACCTATATGCCATTACTCCGCGTTTTGCTCCAACCTCTACACCTGAGCAATTGGCAAAAGCAGGGCAGTTAAAAGCAGAGTATCCAACAGTATATGTGCATACCCATCTCAGTGAAAATAAAAATGAAATTGCATGGGTCAAAGACTTATTCCCAGAGCAGAAAGGTTATCTGGATGTCTATCACCACTATGGTTTAACAGGAGAACGTTCTGTTTTCGCACATTGTGTTCATTTAGAAGAGCATGAGTGGGATTGCATGCATGCAACTGATTCAGCGATTGCATTTTGCCCGACATCAAACTTATTTTTGGGAAGTGGTTTATTCCCATTAAAAAAATCCTGGGAAAAACAGGTCAAAGTCGGCTTAGGAACAGATATTGGTGCAGGAACAGCCTTTTGCCAATTACAAACCCTCAATGAAGCCTACAAAGTGCAACAACTCCAAGGTGATAAACTTTCGGCGATGGAATCACTTTATCATGCAACGCTTGGTGGAGCGAAAGCGTTACATTTGGATGCGCAATTGGGCAATTTCAATATCGGTAAAGAAGCCGATTTTGTTGTGCTAGATTTAAAAGCAACGGCGCTACAACAACTGCGTCAGGAACGTGCTAAAAACATAGACGATGCATTATTTGCCTTATTTACCATGGGGGATGATCGCAATATTCAAGCCACCTATATTTATGGACAAAAAGCCTATGAGCAAAACCAAACAAAAACCGCGTAAATCAAAGAAAAAACTGATTTTGATTGGTACAGTTTTTGTGATCTGTGCATTCGTTTTAAAACGTGATGCACATTGATCATTTCGGCTTAAATTAGGGCATTTACATTTTCAAATGTCAAAAAAGATGCATCTTGATCTGATATGTTTTAAAATTATGTCATCTTTTAGGGTGTTGCTAGTCAACACCTTTTTTAATTTTAGAATTTGATGTTTAGTTTTTTAGGTATTTCCCATGACTATTGAAATGAAAGTGATGATTTCTGCTGAAGAAATTCATGCAAAAGTTCAGGAACTTGGTAAAAAAATTGATGCGCATTATGCCAATAGCGATAAAGAACTTGTCTTAATTGGTTTATTGCGTGGTTCAGTGATTTTTATGGCTGATTTATGTCGTGCAATCAGCAAGACTCACGAACTCGATTTTATGACCGTTTCAAGCTATGGTGGCAGTACAACATCTTCTCGTGATGTCAGAATCCTCAAAGATTTAGACGGCGAAATTCGCGGTAAGGATATCTTAGTCGTGGAAGATATTATTGACTCTGGCAATACCTTAAGCAAAGTATTGGAAATTTTAAGTACACGTCATCCCAACTCGATCGAGCTGTGTACTTTAGTCAGCAAACCGTCTCGCCGTGAAATCGACTTAGATGTGAAATTTCTGGGCTTTGAAGTTGAAGATAAATTCATTGTGGGCTATGGCTTAGACTACGATCAAAAATACCGTCATATTCCATTTATCGGGGAAATTGGTCTTTAATTGAGACCTCACCGCATCATTTTAACTAAAATGAGTTAAGCGACTTCGGTCGCTTTTTTTATTTTTTTAGCTTTCATAGTGAACAAAAATGCAACAACTTGTAGCAAATAAGCGCTTTTACTTCATTTGAGAATATTTGATTATTAAACTAATTCGATGCAGTAACTCACGACAAAATAAAGAAAAAGGAGAAAGATTATGATGTCACTGATTAGTGCAATTGTGATTGGTTTTATTGCAGGTTTGATTGCACGTGCAATTCACCCTGGTGATGACAAAGCTGGCTTCATTGTAACAACAGCACTTGGTATTGTAGGTTCATTGGTTGCAACCTATGGTGGTCAATTACTCGGCCTATATCCAAAAGGTGCATCAGCTGGATTTATTGCCTCAGTCATTGGTGCAATAGTGGTACTTTTTATCTATAACATGATTGCCAAACGTACTTAAATTTTCTCCTCAATATAAAAAGCACCCTCGATGGGTGCTTTTTTACGCTGTCAGCATTCTAAGCGCTGTTTATAATCCAAAATTTTTCCATATTTTCTCAATTTCTTCGGCAGGGTAGGCACCCATCACCTTATAACCATTTGAGAAAATAATTGCAGGTGTTCCATGCAAACCTAATTTTTTACCCAATTCCAAATTACGCTCGATTGGCGTTGCACAATTTGCTGGTGCAGTTGGTTTGATCCCATTTTGAATCAAATTTTTCCATGCATATTCTTTATTTGCAGAACACCATACTTGCTTAGATGGCAAAATCGATTGTGCTTTGATGGAATAGATAAATGTATAAATTGTCACATCATTGAGCTTGGCTAAATTCCCTTCAAGCGTCTTGCAATATGGGCAATTTGGGTCAGAAAAGATTGCAAGCTGACGCTTACCATTCCCCCTGACTGTTTTTACTGCATCATTCAAAGGTAATGCTTTAAAATCTATCGTATTTTCTTTAACTGCTAAATCTTTGGTTAAATTATGCTGATCTTTCAAACGAATCATTGAACCAATAAATAAATGCTGAGCATCCTCATTGACATAAACAATTTGATTATCCAAGGTCCCACTATATAAACCCTGCATTTCTGTTGTTTGCAGATTATTAATTTTTACATTGGGATACTGCTGTGCTAATTTTGCTTTCACAGTCTCAACACTGGAAAAACCAGCTGTACAAAAAGCCAGACTTAAGCTCAATGCGATAAATTGCTTTAACATAAATCGATAAAATCAAAATAAATATTGAGATGCATTAAAGCATAATTCCTCAGCTGACTTGTTTAAAAACTGTGATTGATCCTTATCTCTGTTTGCAATGGTTCTCTACCAATCACAGTACCTTGAACTGTTAAAAAAGTTGTACTTTATTCTTACTCAGGTTTCACGTGAAACCCAACTAAACATCGCGGTTTTGTTGATTTCAACAGAAATATGCACCAATTGTTGATGAATAGATAAAGCATGGCGTACCTGATCAGCATTTAAATTTTTATCATTGGATTCAAGCGCCAAAATCACTGAAAATTTGCCTTTAGCCACTTTCCATACATGAATATCGGTTATTTTTGCTTCAACATTTAGACGCTCAATCACTTCACGTACTTCATCGACTACAGGATGATCCATTTCCGCATCTAATAATGTTTGGGCCGTTTCTTTGATTAAACCATATGACCAACGTCCGACTAAAATTGCCCCAACAATACCCAATACAGCATCTAAAAAATCCCAACCCAAATACTTTGCAGCAAAAAGAGCAATAATCGCCAAGACAGAGGTCAGTGCATCTGCAACCACATGTAAAAACGCAGCTTTTTGATTTAAATCATGTCCATGATGGTCATTATGCGTATGTGAATGATGGTGATGGTGATGGTCAGCATGATCGTGTAATAACCATGCACAAACCAAATTGACCAGTAAACCTAAAATAGCAATCAAAATCGCTTCATTATAATGAATCTGTACAGGATGGAATAAACGCACTAGCGACTGGAAGGCCATAAATAAGGCCACCACCATCAATAGAATTGCACTGCTATAGCCAGCAAGAATTTCAATTTTCCATGTGCCAAAACTAAAACGAGAATCCTGCGCATAATAACGAGCAGCTCGATAAGCAGCATAAGCCAAACCTAATGCCAGCATATGCGAACTCATATGCCAACCATCTGCGAGTAAGGCCATGGAATTAAAAATCCAGCCTCCCGCAATCTCAAAAATCATCATCAATCCAGTCAAAATGGTCGCCCATAAGATTTTCTTTTGTGCTAAAGGATTACCTTGATCAAATTGATGGCTATGCTTTCGCTGAATGGTTTTGAATTGCATGAGACATGATCCTATATACTCTCCCTGAGTATATAATTTCAATTTAAAATATACTATAAGGGAGTATATAAAATAGCGGATTAATTTATGAGTCATTTACATCAAGATAAAAAAGTCCTCAATCGTGTGAAACGACTAAAAGGACAAATTCATGCGATTGAAGAAGCTTTGAATGATCAAAGCAGCTCATGTATCAGCGTTTTACAGCAAGTTGCGGCAATTAAAGGTGCCGTGAATGGTTTAATGAATGAATTGATTGAGCAGCATTTAACTGAGCATGTGATTAAAGACACTCAAGCCGTGGATGAAGCTGAATTACAAGAATTTTTAAAGCTGCTAAAACGCTATTCATAACTCAATTCACAGTCATCTATGCTTGAATGTTAAAGTTTCCATTGACCCTTTACTGATTAAGTTTTAATCTTTCCATACTCAATTCCTTCCATGCCGAACTTTGTATTGAACAGGTTTGGCATTTTTATCTGCAAAACATTTGCATTTGAAGTCCTATATTTATGAATCAACAATCATGGCGTTCATTTTTAATGATCAGCCTAGCCTTATGTATTGGTACGATTGGTACGGCGCTTGCTAGCCCCTTATATCCAATTTATCAACAACTTTGGCAATTACTCCCAAGCCAGATCACCTATATTTTCGTGGCCTATATGTTTGGTTGCTTAACCACATTATTATTTTTAGGACGTAGCAGTAATAGTTTTGGTTTTATTCGTACCTTACAAATCGGGCTATTGTTTGCTGTAATTGGCCTAACACTGTCGGTGTTTGCATCAACCACCTATTTGCTTGGATTTGGCCGCTTTATCATTGGTATTGCCTCTGGATTAATCAGCACCTCCGCAATGTTAGGTTTAATTTATACCATTCCTGACTCACATAAACAGAATGCCGCACAGTTAAGTTCAATTATTACCGTGATTGGCTTTGGACTGGGCCCGTTTATTGGTGGTGCAATCGCACAATTTTCTGATCGCCCACTTGTCACACCTTATTTACCCGTAATTGTTGCAGCAATCATCAGTTTGCTGAGTTTATTTACGATTAAAACCATGAGGTTTGAAAGGCAGCCATTTTCTATTGCACCCCACTTACAACTGCCAGAAGCTCAATTTAAAAAACTGTTTTATATCGCCAGTTTTACCGCATTCTGTGCTTTTGGCTCATTTAGTTTATTTGCCTCATTGGCACCCTCTTTTATTCGAGATGTGATTCCTTGGCATGGGCCATTGGTCAGTGGTGCAACCATTGCCAGTATCTTAATGGTTTCTGCGATCGTCCAATTTATCGCAAAGTCTTTTGATATGCATAAAGCATTGAATACTGGCTTAGTCTTATTGATTTCCAGCTATATTATTTTATCGATCTGTATGACCATGCATTGGAGTTTCTTATTCTTTTTGAGTGTGGTTTTGGTCGGAATGGGGCATGGTTTAACGTTACTGAGTGCTTTTGCATTGATTCACCACATGACCAATGTTGAAAATCGGGCAGCTGTGGTTTCCACTTATTTGTTTATTGCCTATTTTGGTACCATTGTACCGATCATTAGCGCAGGCTTTTTATCTGATCATTTCGGTTTAATGGTTGGTGTTTTAGGCTTTTGTGCAGGAATTGGTATCTTATGTATTTATTTATTGATCAGTCATTTAAAAATTAAAGCTTGATCAAACATCTAGGCGCTGTGCGCCTAGATGTTGGTTAAAAGCAATTATTGAATAATCTCAATTTTAACCACTTCTATATCAGTGGGTTTATAACGATGGGTATCGACTTCCCCCACAACTTTAACTTTGGTACCCGGTTTTAATTTTTTTAAATCGATAAGATCATCATCCACTTCGATCCCTATAGTTCCTGTGCTGTCTTTTAGCTCATAATGTTCATGTTTTATTTGACGAACAATTGTCCCCGTCAAGGTAACAGCTGTTTCATCATTGGCACGTATTGCTTGTCCAATGGTGATCTTGTTTTTGGCAGCTTCTTGAATAATCACATGATCATCTTTACCCGCCCAAACATTTGACGTCATCACTAAAACAGCAATCGCAAGCAATAAAGGAGTTTTTTTCATGAAAAGAAGCCTTTGTTGAATATGTAATTGATCTTACAGTAAACAATTCTAAGATTGATGTAAATTCAGCTTACAAAAGCACAACTTTTCATCAAAAAAAAGCGGACTAATGTCCGCTTTTTAAAGTTATCTAGATCAATTTAAGTTGTAATTGATCTTTTAATCCTTCCAATTGTTTCCGTAAGCGAGGCTTAACTTTCTTTCCATAATAAATCAAATTTCGACTCGCCAAGCTAGCTAAATCAGAAGCTTCATTGAATTGCTGGTTTAGAAGATTAAACTGGAATAACAGCTCAGAATTCATAGTAACTTTAGAATGCATGAATTTTTGAATCCAATGATTAATTTCTTTCTCATCCCACAGCAATCGTTTTGTGATTTGAATGCTCTGTGGAAATAAACCATTTTTCATCAAAACTTGAATTTCAGAAAGATTTAATCCAGTTATTTGCTGAACTTGTTTCCTACAAATTAATGAATAATTTTCTGTTGTTTGAGTTTTAGATATAATCATCTAATCATTCTCCACTATTGGAAATGCCTAGACACAAAATAGAAAGGAAAGAATGTTCAAGTTTTTAATCTAATTTTTATCAGATAGATATAGCTTTTACTCACTGTTCAATACATTCAATAAATGACAATAATATGTATCCTTGAGGAAACAAATTGTTGACTTATGCCATGTTTGAATTACTATTAATGAAAGTTAATGTAAGAATACTTACATCAAACTATATCGTTAATCCGATGAAAATTAGTTTTTAAGCTGTTTACATTTCTAAGTTTCCTTAGATTGTGCCTCTCGAAAGGCTGTTTAAAAGCGTTAGGTAGATAAGAAAGGTAAGAGATTCTTAAATACCACCAGTTCCTGAAAATAGATCAAGTAGGTAAGAGAACTTGGTCTATTTTTTTGCCCATTGATTACCTATACATTTTTACAACTCAATGAACATGCTGTAACTTTATAAGAGTTATGGAGAAATGGCTACCCCTTAGTCAAATAAGTGTGTTAAATGTTGTCGCGCAGAGTCATCTATTTGCTGTTTATCAACTTTTAATACAAATTTTTGTCTTAGCTTGACTCTATTTGTCTCAGCTTGTCTACTAGTCTTTCAAATTACAAAAAAACACATATTTAACAAACATATCAGCCTTATTTTTATTTAAGCAAGATCGAATCTGACTCAAAATCACATTAAAAATGAAGTTTCAATATTGATTCTTGTACTAAATAAAATCACTTTCCAATACAGAATGAGCCAAAAATTACCCCTAACAGATCATCTGCACTAAAATCGCCTGTGATCTCAGCTAAGGCATTCTGCGCTAAACGTAACGATTCAGCGACCAGTTCACCCGCATGATAGACCTCAAGTTGCTCATGTGCTTCTGCAAGATAGTGCTGAGTGCGCTTCATTGCGTCTAAATGGCGTGTACGAGCAATAAAGGTATCTTCTTCAGGATGGAAGCCAGCATGCGTTGTAATCGCATCTATAAGCGCTTGTACGCCCATTTCCTGTTTGGCCGACACGCTAATATGGCGAAAGCCTTGAAAATCACTTAATTCGGGTGACTGCGCAGTTAAATCACATTTGTTACCAATCAACATCAAGCGTTTAGTTTCTAAATGATCTTCAAAATAGCGCTGAGCAAGAGCTAAAGGATTTTCACCTTGGCTGAGGTCATAAACCAAAAGTAATAAATCCGCTTGCTCAATTTCTTTGATTGCTCGGCGAATTCCTTCTTTTTCGACCACATCACCTGTTTCACGTAAGCCCGCAGTATCGGTCAGTGTGATAGGCAAGCCATTTAAAGTAATTTTCTCATGTAGTACATCACGCGTCGTTCCTGCGATATCCGTAACAATGGCACGGTCATTTCCCGCCAAAGCATTCAATAAAGAAGATTTACCCGCATTGGGCTTACCTGCAATCACCACTTGCAGACCTTCACGTAATAACTGCCCCTGACGCGCAGAGTGTTGTACAGCAGAGACTGAAGCCTGCACATCTTCAAGCAGATGAAGAATTTTTCCATCTGCCAAAAAGTCGATTTCCTCTTCAGGAAAATCAATCGCCGCTTCAACATGCAAACGTAAATGAATCAGTTTTTCCAATACGGTATTCACTTTATTGGAAAATGCACCTTGCAAAGAACGTACTGCAGAACGCGCAGCGGCTTGTGAGGTGGCATCAATTAAATCTGCAATCGCTTCAGCTTGAACCAAGTCCATTTTGCCATTTTCAAAGGCTCGCATGGAAAACTCGCCTGCTTTGGCGGCAATAGCACCCAGCTCGAACAATCGTGCAAGAAGTGCATTTTGAATTACAGGACCACCATGTCCCTGCAATTCCACCACATCTTCACCCGTAAATGAGTTTGGATTTGGAAAGCAAATTGCTAGCCCCTCATCCATCACTTCACCTTTTTCATCAAAAAATTGACGAAAACCAGCAAAGCGCGCTTGAGGAAGCGCTTTTTGAGTTAAAGCTTGCGCAATCGCATAAGCCTTAGGACCAGATAGACGAATCACACCTACACCACCACGTCCAGGTGGAGTCGCAATTGCTGCAATTGTGGTTTGGCTTACAGGGTTGCTCATCTAAATTACTCAAACTTTGACAATAAAAAAATCCGCCTAAGATTACCATCTTAAGCGGATTTTTTCAGCTATTGCTTAATCTATGAAGATTAAACCACTTCGCTTGCGACTTTGGCTTTAGCAACATTTTTGTTGATAAACCATTGTTGCAGAATCGTGATCGAGTTGTTCACAATCCAGTATAAAACCAAGCCAGAAGGGAAGAACAGCATAAATACTGTAAACATGATCGGCATGATTTTGAAGACTTTAGCTTGCATTGGATCAGTAGGTTGTGGGTTCAACATTTGTTGAACAAACATCGTTACACCCATGATCAACGGCAAAATAAACCAAGGATCCATCGCAGATAAATCTTGAATCCAAAGCATCCATGGTGCATGACGAAGCTCTACAGATTCCATCAATACCCAATACAATGCTAAGAAGATTGGCATTTGCAACAGCAATGGTAAACAACCTGCAAGTGGATTGACTTGCTCACGTTTGTAAAGCGCCATCATTTCTTGTGAGAAACGCATGCGGTCTTCACCAAACTCTTCTTTCATGCGTTGCATTTCAGGTGCAATCACACGCATTTTCGCCATAGAACGATAGCTCTTAGACGACAATGGCCAAAGAATAAGCTTAACCAATACAGTCAATAAGATAATTGACCAGCCCCAGTTACCTACAAGATTATGGAAGAACTGTAAGCCAGCAAATAATAATTTTGCAATTGGCCATAACCAACCATAGTCTACAGTTTGGTTTAAACCAACAGCCAAGTCTTTTAATTCAGATTGAATTTTTGGACCTGAGTAGAACGTTGCATCAATGCTCATTGCTTTTCCAGCTGGAACATTGATGGTTGGAGAAGTAAATCCGATGATATTCATACCATCTGCAGATTTACGAGATTCCAATTTTGCTGTGTATTCTTGACCGCCAAAATGACCAGGCATCCAAGCACTTACAAAATAATGCTGAACAATCGCAACCCATCCGCCTTTTGCTTCAGTGTTGAGTTTTTCATCGGTAAAATTTGCAAATTTTAGCTTGTTATAATGCTCATCAGGTGTACCCCAAGCGCCACCCAAATATGTTCCAAGTGTAAAAATCCCTTGAGAGGTTTTTCCTGGATCATCGGAGTTATCACGCTTAATTTGACCAAACATTTGTCCTTGCCAATTTTGCGCACTACGGTTGACAACCTGATAGCTTACATCGATTGGATATTGACCTTGTTTAAAGGTAAATGTTTTGATGATTTCAACGCCATCTGCTGTTTTAAATACCATTGGTACAGCTAAAACTTGAGATGTTTTGCCATCTTTGTCTTTGGCTGCTTTGGCATCTGCAATAGTATAAGCAGTTTTTTCAAACGCATAGTTTGGACGATCTGGCTTACTGTCCGGACCATTCAATCCAATTAACCCAGATTGCGCAACATAGGTACGTTTTGCATCACTTTCAAGCATAACAAAAGGCTGATCACTGTCTTTGCTCTTGTCATGATTCAGTAATTCAATACGAACAATATCACCACCTTTAGGACTAATCCAAAGATGATAAAGGTCAGTTTGTACTGAAATCAATTGTTGATTTGCTGTGGCTGGTGCAGCTGTATTCTGTTGTGCAGCAGCTATATTTGCTTGTGGAACATCGCTAGTGGCCGCAGTTGCTTGACCTTTTGGCAGATCGGCAGACACATCATGCGCTACAACAGCCTGCGGTGTCGCAGCCTTCGATGTATTGTCATGACCATAGTCTTTTTGCCAAGCCAAAATGAGCAAATATGCGGTGACTAACATGGCCCCAAGGATTGCAAACCTGGCCCATTGTTGCATATCTATTACCCCAAGTGGTTAGAGTGATTTTGGTTCAATAAACGTTCACGCAAGGGTACAGGAACATGAAGCGTTTGAGAATCTATTTGCTGAAATGAAATAAAACGAATTGTTTTTTTTGGCACAGGATCATAACCATACCCACCCCAAGGATGACAACGACACACGCGTTTGGTCGCTAACCAGCTACCTTTTAATGCGCCGTGCGTATGGATCGCTTCTAACGAATATTGAGAACAAGTCGGAATATAACGACAACGAGGTCCAATGAGAGGACTAATCGCAATTTGATAGAAACGAATCAACCAATGCAATAAACGAATCATTGGTATCCTCTATTTTTGAGGGGAAGATTGAGCTATTTTATGGTGCTTTTTAACAATGCGCTGCAATTTCAACCAAGCAAATTGTAATTGCTGAAAAAGCTCAGCATTTGGAACTGCTTCTATACCAACTTTAGGCATCACCACAATATCCAATAAATCTATATTTTGCTGGTTTAAGCGAAAACTTTCACGCGTTAAACGTTTTATTCGATTTCTTTCATGCGCACGGCGCACTTTCTTCTTTGCAACAACAATACCCAAACGGCTTTTAGGCTGTTCGGTGACTTTTGCTAAGAATATAAAATGGGGTTGATGCACTTTAAAAAGCGCACCATCAAATACATCTTTGTAATCAGCAGCGCAGTGGATTCTCACCTCTGGACTGAAACTATAAAGAGACATAACACCCAAGTCGTCTATCAACTGTCTAAAAAATTAAACAGTTAAACTATGACGGCCTTTTGCACGACGGCGAGCTAATACTTGACGACCAGCCTTAGTAGCCATACGAGCACGGAAACCATGAACACGCTTGCGCTTTAATTCAGATGGTTGGAATGTACGTTTCATATCGAAACTCCAAAATTGATCTTTTCTAAAGGTTCGCGATTGTATTGTGCATTCTTTATTCTGTCAATAAATATACACATTTCTTTTATATAGACGCTTTATTTTTACCCAGACAACAACTTTATATAGATTAAATTGAATAAATTATTAAAAATATATATTCACAGCATAACTTATTCTTTTATAATGCAAATAAGAGTTACACACAGATATATCCTCAAAGTTATCCATAGGCTGATTCACAATTTAAATTTAATTTCTCAATTTTAAATTTAAAAATCGTGTTGTTTTGAATTTAAATTCATAACTGAAGCTTTATCCACAGAAATCCTGATCCTTATAAATAAATTCAAATTTAAAATTTATATTTATTATTATTAGGGAGCATTTTTTCTGTGGAAAACCGCTTTTTTAAGATAAATAATAATAACTTACCCTGTGAGTATCCATGTTTCTATTAATTTGATGGATTGTGGATAACTTTCTGTGATAATTTATCCACAGCTTGTGGAAAACCTTATCCACAACTGCTTTGAATTTGAATTTATTTACAGAAGGTTGCTTTTTTGAGCGAATTAGATTGAATTAACCATGACAGATGTGGATAACTTGGTTAGAATGGCGACCCCTTCACCTACAGGGTAGGGGTAAATAGTCTTTTTTGAATTTAAAATTGAATGAAGGGGTTTCACATGCTTTGGACGGACTGCTTAACTCGCTTGCGACAAGAGCTCTCTGATAATGTCTTTGCCATGTGGATTCGTCCTTTGGTTGCAGAAGAAGTCGAAGATACTTTAAAACTGTATGCACCCAATCCATATTGGACTCGCTACATTCAAGAACATCATTTAGAACTGATTTCTATTTTGGCAGAACAATTATCTGAAGGTCGTATTCGCAAAGTCGAAATTTTAGTCGACTCGCGTCCTGGTGCAATTCTTTCTGCTGCTGAACAGCCTGCTACCACAACGGCAGCGCTTGAAAGTTCTCCGATGCCTACACAGCATGTCAAAGCCAAAAAAGACAAAGAATATGAAGTTGTTTCTGCAAAAAATGTGAAGAAACGACAACTTAACCCATTATTTAACTTTGCTTTATTTGTTGAAGGTCGTTCAAACCAAATGGCGGCTGAAACTTGCCGCAAAGTTTTAACACAACTCGGTGAATCTCAACATAATCCACTCTTTTTATACGGCCCTACAGGCTTAGGTAAAACGCATTTAATGCAAGCGGTTGGGAATGCATTATTACAGGCAAAGCCAAATGCGCGTGTGATGTATATGACTGCGGAAAGCTTTGTCCAAGACTTTGTCAGCTCTTTGCAAAAAGGCAAGGTTGAAGAATTTAAAAAGAATTGCCGTTCTTTAGATTTATTGTTGGTGGATGATATTCATTTGTTGGCAGGTAAAGAAGCCAGTCTTGTTGAATTTTTCTATACATTCAATGCTTTATTGGATGAATCTAAACAAATAATTTTGACCTCTGACCGTTATCCAAAAGAATTAACTGAATTGGATCCGCGTTTAGTCTCGCGTTTTTCATGGGGACTATCGGTTGGGGTTGAACCACCAGATATTGAAACACGTATCGAAATTTTGCTGAAAAAAGCTGAAAGTAGTGGCATCGATCTGCCTCGAAATTGCGCTTTATTTATTGCACAACAGGTTGTTGCCAATGTGCGAGAGCTTGAAGGTGCTTTAAACAAAGTTGTGGCAATCTCACGTTTTAAGGGGTCTGCAATTGATCTAGAAGTGGTGCGTGAATCATTGAAAGATGTCTTGGCAATTCGTGCCCGTACCATCAGTACTGAAAACATTCAACGCGTAGTGAGTGAATACTTCCGTATTCCATTGAAAGAATTGGTGGGACCAAAACGCACACGTATTTACGCACGACCACGTCAGTTGGCGATGGGGCTTGCGCGTGAGCTTACTGGAGACAGTTTCCCTGAAATTGGGATGGCATTCGGTGGTCGTGACCACAGTACGGTCATGCATGCCTGTGAAAAAGTGCAAAGTTTACGCGATGAAGATCCAATTTTTAATGAGGATTATAAAAACCTCATGCGCCTGTTACAAAGTTAAAATTTGTACAAATTATGCGCTTGCAATGCGGCATAAACTGCCGCATAGTACGTCATTAAAAAAAATTTATTACCCACATTTTTGTCATATTTAGTTAGAGGAATTCCACCGTGCGTTTGAAAATCGCGAAAGAGAGCTTACTTAATGTTTTGTCCCATGTGGTTGGAGCAGTTGAACGTCGCCATACTTTAAACATTCTTTCAAACGTGAAAATTCAAGCTACAAATCAAGCCCTTACGATTACAGGATCGGATTTGGAAGTGGAGCTTGTGGCAAGTACAACTCTAGCTGAAGGTGCATGTTTACAAGCAGGGGAAACCACAGTTCCTGCACGTAAGTTGGTCGATATTTGTAAATCTTTACCAGCAGCAGCTTTGATTGATTTGCAGATCACTGAAGATCAACGCTGTATTTTAAAATCTGGAAACAGCCGCTTTGTTTTAGGAACCTTGCCTGCTGAAGATTATCCATTGTTAACCAATGAAAATAGCCAAGGCACTCAAGTTCAAGTCACTGAGCGTGAATTAAAACGTTTATTTGAAAAAACTTCATTTGCCATGGCTGTGCAAGATGTACGTTTTTATCTGACAGGTACATTATTGGAAATTGATGAAAATCAATTACGCGCAGTCACTACCGATGGGCACCGTTTAGCATTGTGTGAAACATTAGCGTCCTCAACTGCTGCACAATTGGTTCAAGCCATTGTTCCACGTAAAGCAGTCGGTGAGTTACAACGTCTTTTAAGTATCGAAGATGAGCAATTGACCTTGTTAATTGGTCGTGAATTGTTAAATGTTACCATTCAAACCTCTAGCCGCGACAAAGAACAAGGCGATATTACGGTACGTTTCACAACAAAATTAATTGATGGGAAATTCCCTGATTATCGTCGTGTGATTCCACGTGGCGGTGACAAAGTTGTAAATATTCCACATGATGTATTTAAGCAATCCTTACAACGTGTTGCGATTTTAAGTAATGAAAAATTACGTGGTGTATTCTTAAACTTTAATGCTGATTCTTTGCAATTACGTGCCAATAACCCTGAGCAAGATGAAGCGATTGAAGATTTAGCTATTCAATATGCCAATGCGCCGATGGAAATGTCGTTTAATGCGCAATATATTTTAGATGTATTAAGCGTTTTAGATGGTGATGATGTCGCAATGACCATGTCTGAAGCGAATCAGTCGGTATTGGTACAAGATCCAACCCAATCTAATCAAACTTATGTTGTGATGCCGATGCGTGTTTAATTGATTTATTTTTAAATCATAGCCATGCATATTACGCGTTTAAATATACAACGTGTTCGAAACCTCAAGACGGTTGCTCTGCATGAGTTGCAACCGTTTAATGTTTTTTATGGACAAAATGGTTCAGGCAAAACTTCGATTTTAGAAGCCATTCATTTATTGGCAACAGGTCGATCTTTTCGAACACATATTCCTAAAAATTACATTCAAAATAATCAATCAGACGCCATTGTTTTTGCCCAATCTTTAACTGAAAAGATTGGTATGCAAAAGCTGCAAAGTGGTGAGCAGTTAATTAAAGTCAATGGTGATACTGTTGCAACCCAAGGGCAGCTTGCCAAAATCTTACCGTTGCAACTGATTGACCCATTAAGTACCGATATTATTGATCATGGGGCAAAACCACGTCGCCAATTGTTGGATTGGCTCATGTTTCACGTGGAACCAGATTTCTATCATGCATGGCAATATTATTCACGCGCTTTAAAGCAAAGAAATAGCTTACTTAAAACCAAACGTAATCTGACTTTGCTCGATTTAGAGCCGTGGAACAAAATGCTCAGTGATTATGGTGAAATGTTGCATTCTCAACGGGTCGAGATTGTTGAGCAATGGAAGCTATATTTGCAAGAAGATTTGGCGCAGTTGCTACCCGATTTAAAGATTGAAATGGAATACAGTGCAGGGTTCCATGTGGAACATGGTTTGGCCAATGACTTGATTCAATATCACCAAAAAGATGTTGATCGACGTTATACCGAGTATGGACCACATCGTGCAGATATCCGATTAAAAACCCCATTAGGCGAAGCGGATGTGGTACTGTCTAGAGGGCAGAAAAAGTTATTGATAATGGCTTTAAAACTATCACAAATTGCCATGTTACATGCCTGTAATAAAGAAACTGTGGTATTATTAGATGATGTGACAGCAGAATTAGATTTAAGCGCACAACAACGTTTAATTGAGCGATTGAGCCAACTTGGTAGTCAAGTTTTTATTACCACACTAGACCATGAATCAGTAAAAAAACATTTACATGATTTGTCTATTTCCTACCAGTTATTCAATGTTGACCAAGGTCAGGTAAGTGTTGTTGCAACATGATTTTAGATTTTAGCCAATTTTGGAAAGACCTATTTTTCACTAGGGAGAAACCATGAGTTCAGAAGATCAAATAGCTTCTCAAACAGAACCAACCATTGAAAAGGCTTATGATTCCTCTAGTATCAAAGTATTACGTGGTCTAGATGCAGTTCGTAAACGCCCAGGTATGTATATTGGTGATACTGATGATGGTTCAGGCTTACACCATATGGTATTTGAGGTCGTCGATAACGCGATTGATGAAGCTTTAGCTGGTCATTGTGATGAAATTTTAGTGACTATTCATGAAGATGAGTCAGTCAGCGTTGCAGATAATGGACGTGGTATTCCAACCGATATTCACCCGGAAGAAGGTGTCTCTGCTGCAGAAGTAATTCTTACGATTCTGCACGCAGGTGGTAAGTTTGATGATAATAGCTATAAAGTTTCAGGCGGTTTGCACGGCGTAGGTGTATCTGTAGTTAATGCACTTTCAAGCAAACTTGAACTTACGATTCATCGTGCTGGTCATATTCATCAACAAGAATATAAACATGGTGATCCGGTTTATCCGTTAAAAATTGTGGGTGATGTCGAAACCACAGGGACCATTGTTCGTTTCTGGCCAAGTACTGAAACGTTTAGCCAAACGATTTTTAATGTCGATATTTTGGCACGTCGCTTACGTGAACTTTCATTCTTGAATGCGGGTGTTCGTATTGTCCTACGTGATGAACGTGTTGCCTTAGAACATGTCTTCGATTACGAAGGTGGTTTATCTGAGTTTGTAAAATATATTAACCAAGGTAAAACCCATCTCAATGAAATCTTCCATTTCACCACTCAAGCTGAAAATGGCATAGGTGTTGAAGTTGCTTTGCAATGGAATGATACCTATCAAGAGAATGTTCGTTGCTTTACCAACAATATTCCACAAAAAGATGGTGGAACGCATTTAGCTGGTTTCCGTGCAGCGTTGACACGTGGCTTAAACAGCTACATGGAAAATGAAAACTTACTCAAAAAAGAGAAAGTTGCAGTTACTGGTGATGATGCGCGTGAAGGCTTAACAGCAATTGTTTCAGTTAAAGTACCTGATCCTAAATTCTCATCTCAAACCAAAGAAAAATTGGTGTCGAGTGAAGTTAAACCTGCTGTCGAGCAGGCAATGAACAAAGCCTTTTCTGAGTATTTATTAGAAAATCCTCAGGCTGCAAAATCTATTGCAGGCAAGATCATTGATGCTGCACGTGCGCGTGATGCTGCGCGTAAAGCACGTGAAATGACACGTCGTAAGAGTGCGCTTGATATTGCCGGTCTTCCAGGTAAGTTGGCAGACTGTCAGGAAAAAGATCCAGCACTTTCAGAATTATACTTAGTCGAGGGTGACTCTGCGGGCGGTTCTGCAAAACAAGGCCGTAACCGTAAAATGCAAGCCATTCTTCCGCTCAAAGGTAAAATCCTGAACGTGGAACGTGCACGTTTCGATAAGATGATTTCATCACAGGAAGTGGGTACGCTGATTACTGCATTAGGATGTGGTATTGGCCGTGAAGAATATAACCCAGACAAGTTGCGTTATCATAAAATCATTATCATGACCGATGCTGACGTGGATGGTTCACACATTCGTACCCTGCTTTTGACTTTCTTCTTCCGTCAAATGCCAGAACTTGTGGAACGTGGTTATATTTATATTGCGCAACCACCATTGTATAAACTGAAAAAAGGTAAGCAAGAGCAGTATATTAAAGACAATGATGCTTTAGAAACTTATTTGATTTCAAATGCGATTGATGAACTTGAATTACGTGTCAATGCTGAAGCGCCTGCAATTCGTGGCGTAGCATTAGAGAAAGTGATTGCTGATTATCAAACCTCCCAAAAGAGTTTGCAGCGTTTAACCGTACGTTATCCTGCGACCTTGCTGGATGGTTTATTAAGTCTTGAGCATTTTAAACTTGATCAAAATCATGACCAAGATTATGTACAACAATGGGGTGAGAAACTTCGTGCTGCGATTGAAACAACGCAACCAAGTTTACGTCCAGTGTTGAGCTTGGAGTCGTTTGATAAAGAAACTGCTGATGGGCTTAAAACGACGATTTATTTCCCGCGTATAACGATTTATGTGCACAATTTACCGCATAGCTATTTATTAGATGCGGGTTTATTGGCATCGGGCGAATATAAGCGTTTATTGCAAAACTCGAAGAGCTGGTTCACCTTGTTAGAAGAAGGTGCTTATCTGCAAAAAGGCGAACGTAAAATCAACGTTTCGACTTTCCATCAGGTCTGGCAACACATTTTGACAGATTCACGTCGCGGCATGATGATCCAACGCTATAAAGGTTTGGGTGAGATGAATGCTGAACAGCTTTGGGAAACTACAATGGATCCTGAAAACCGTAATATGCTGCAAGTGACCATTGATGATGCAATTGAAGCCGATCGTATGTTTGCATGTTTAATGGGCGATGATGTAGAACCACGTCGTGCGTTCATTGAAGAAAATGCATTAAATGCAGATATTGATGCTTAATTAAACTCATTTTAATCAATAAAAGGGAATAAACCTCGGTTTATTCCCTTTTTTATATCCACTATTTTAATTTTGATGGTACTACTGCTTCTATTTAAAAATTTAAAGCAAAAAAACCAGCTTATCAAAGCTGGTTTTTTGTAGACTTTAGCTTATTTCAGCTAAAGTATTATTCACCACCTAGCGTACATTCAAAGTTGGCTTTATCTACTGAACAACGTGCTTTTTTCAACACAGACATCATACCTGCATCATAAATACCTTGTTTAGTCAGTTCTAAACGACCATCACGCATTAATTTTTGATATTTCAGCTTATCTTCAGCGGTTAAATTCATTTTGTATTTTGCTGGAATAGTCGCTTCTAAGCGATTAATCATAGCAAAGCTTTTTGGCAAGTTTTTCACAAAATAATCACGAGATTTTTGACCAAAACCTGCAGGGAACTTTTCAGGACGGATGACAAAGTCAGCAGTTACTTGTAATACAGGGAAGTTAAACATTGCCCCATTTGCGCCTAAACCTTTTTGAATTTCAAGCGGTTTGTAGGCATAAGCTGGTGCACCGACCATATCAACTTGACCATTGTTGAATTTTGCAACAAAGTTGGTGATATCTGAAGGAACTGCTTGTGCACCAACACGTTGTACTAGAATTTTTTGAGCGCTGTCATAGCTTAACACAGCAAACTTTTTCCCAGCGGCTTTTTCAATCGAGTTGATATTTTTATCACGTACAAAAATAAATGCTGAACCAAGTGGTGCAATACCAGCAACTTCGTATTTTTTACCACCCAAGGTTGTGGTCATTTTTGCAGCATTACGCGCATCTAAGGCAAAAGTAATGGCTTTTTGTGCAATCGCATTACTTGGCACACCACCAATAGAGTCGATTGAACCCACAAATTTATTGTATTGACGCGCACGCATTGCAGTCATAAATACGCCATCGCATTTGCCTGCTTTAAAGTCGTTATCTGCAACAGCCTCATCTTGTTTTGGAATGAGATTGATATCAGCGCCCCAGCTTTTTGCTGATAATGCCCATTCTTGTGCCATTTGAAATGATTCACCTGACTTACCTAATAAGTCAAATACGCAGACATCTGTCGCAGCTTGAGATGCTGAACTAAATCCAACGATTGAAGTTGCAGCAATAGCGAATGCAATTTTTTTCATATTTTCGTCCTTATCTATTTATCCATCTTTAGGAACTTTTCCATAAGCGCAATATTAATCAGCTTTGTTTGAAAAAAATAGAGCATTTACTCCATTTATTATTTTTTTTTTGACAATTATTGTGAATTAGCGACTTAACTCTCATTTCATCGACAATCTTTTTATAAGTAAATCAGTTTTTTAAGTCTGAGTTATGCTTTTTCATTACAAATTGTTCGAAATTCATGATCTATGTAATTTTAAATAATTTTGCTGAAATCAAAAAAAATTAGAT
This sequence comes from Acinetobacter sp. I-MWF, assembly GCF_025433935.1. NCBI lineage: Bacteria > Pseudomonadati > Pseudomonadota > Gammaproteobacteria > Moraxellales > Moraxellaceae > Acinetobacter > Acinetobacter sp. I-MWF. The sequence continues at coordinate 23,771 of NZ_JAMBAR010000001.1, forward strand.
GAATGTTCATTATAAAAAGCGACGAACGGTTAAATTTTGCACTTGAATTTTGTTCTATTATTAACCAAAATAATGTTGATAAGTATGTGGGTAACTTTGCAATTAAGCCTAAATTCGATCAACACTGACTGATTTAATCACGTATAAAACTTCAAAATTATTAAAAAATGCTCTCAAAGAATGAGTCAGAAGAACTGTTTTAAAATTTTAACTTATCCACAAGCAATTGATAAAAAATATTTTTAAGTTCAAATGAATTGTCTTTTTTAAAGCCTTTTTTGCTATTATTTAGGTGTGCTAATATGTTCCACGGTGGAAATTGTCTATTATAAATAAAAGTTATGATTTTATTTTGTCGATTCAAAGATGCTTTTAGGCTTGGACGCGGCTGTTGGATGTGGTTTGGAGGTTGAATAAAATAAGCTTATGATTTTTATTGGATTATTGTGATAAAAAGCCTTCTTTTTGATCTGGGGAAATCTAAAGTAATGAGAAACAACACCTGAGTGTGTTTGCATAGCGTGGCTATGTATTGAATTACTGATGATTTATGAGAAGAGGTATAGAGCTTTAAATTTTGTTAAGGTGATGAAGTTGCGGTTAAAATTTTAAACAAAATTATTTTTATAATTTAACTTATTGAATTTTAATTATATTTTATTAAAAAGCTAGAAGAGGCATTTGCCTATTTCTAGCTAATTTGAGGGGCTTACTGTCTTTAAAAGCACTTTTTAATTAAAAGCGCCTTTTAATCGAAAGAGCTTTCTAATGTTTCTAGTTCCATCATCAGTTCAAGCATTTTTTCTTCAGTTTGTTCTAATTTTACTTTTAACTCTGTCTGTTCATTCATGAGTTTGAGTAAATCATCTTTACGGTTTGCCTCATAAAGGGTTGAGTCTGCAAGTAATGCTTCAATTTCTGCAAGTCTAGGTTGAATTTTTCCAATTTGGCTTTCAATTTTCTCGATATTTTTACGAATAGGACGGCTCAGTTCACGCTGACGAGCAGCTTCTTTACGTTGTGCTTCTTTATCGAGTTTTGAAATACTTGGCTTTTCAACCACCTGAGATTGAACAGGTGCACTAGGCTGTTGTCCATTCTTGATCATATCGATACGTGCTTGACGTAACCACGTTGCATAATCTTGTAAATCCCCGTCAAATTCCTTGCTTTGACCTGCATGAACCAAAATAAGTTCATCACAGACTGAAGCGATCAGCTGACGTTCATGGGAAACTAAAACCACAGCACCTTCAAAATCCTGTAAAGCCATCGTAAGTGCATGGCGCATATCTAAATCTAAATGGTTAGTCGGTTCGTCGAGAATTAAAACATTTGGACGCAGCCAGACGATTAAAGCCAAAGCCAAACGCGCACGTTCACCGCCAGAGAAGCTTTCGCTTGGGGTGTCCATACGTTCACCACTAAAACCAAAACTTCCTAAAAAGGAGCGTAATGCTGCTTCACTGATCTTTGGGTCAGCAATGCGAGAAAGTTGTAACATCGGGCTGGCATTGCCATCTAAAGCATCCATTTGGTGCTGGGCAAAATAACCAATGTTGAGTAACTCAGAATCTTTACGTAAACCTTGAATCAGCGGTAAATCACCGACTAAAGATTTAATTAGGGTCGATTTACCTGCACCATTCATTCCCAGTAAACCGATACGACTGCTTGGTGTAATCTGTAAATTTACATTGGTGACAATTAATTTATCGCCATAGCCAATATCTGCATGTTCGAGTGTGAGCAGCGGTGAACTCATTTTGCTTGGTTCACGGAAACTAAAGGTAAATGGATTATCGACATGTGCAGGGGCAAGTTCTTGCATACGTTCAAGTTGTTTAATACGGCTTTGCGCTTGTCGTGCTTTAGTCGCTTTGGCTTTAAAACGGTCAATAAATTTTTGTAAGTGTGCTTTAGCTTCTTGTTGCTTTTCAAACGCTTGTTGTTGTTGTGCTAATCGCTCAGCACGTGTGGTTTCAAAAGTAGAGTAGTTGCCGGTATATAAAGTCAGTACTTGATTTTCGATATGTAAAATATGATCTGTGATTGCATCTAAGAAATCGCGGTCATGTGAAATTAAAATGAGCGTGCCTTCATATGCCTTGAGCCAATCTTCTAGCCATAAAATTGCATCTAAGTCTAAATGGTTGGTCGGTTCATCGAGTAATAGTAAGTCTGAGCGACTCATCAGGGTCCGAGCAAGATTTAAACGCATCCGCCACCCACCAGAGAAACTTGAAACCAAGAGTTCTGATTGATGCTCAAAAAAACCTAAACCAGCCATCAGTTGAGATGCTTTAGATGCAGCTGTATAGCCATGGATTTCTTCAAAACGGCTATATAAATGCGCTAACTCATCATTACTCAAATCTTCAGAATGATTTAGTTTGTCTTGGATGAGCCAATATTCTTCATCACCAGATAACACAAAATCAATAGCTTTCATATCTAAAGCTTTGATTTCCTGAGCCATATGGGCAACGGTCCATATATTTGGACGGGTTAAGCTACCGCTGTCTGACTCCATTCCACCCAAAAGTGCTGAGAACAATGTGGATTTACCCGCACCATTTACACCTGTTAAACCAATTTTCCAACCAGGATGAAGTTGCATAGACGCTTTTTGGAATAAAATGCGTCCACCACGGCGAATTGAAAGTTGGTCTAACTGAATCATAGGAAACTGACTATTGAATATCGGATGCGGTATAGTAAAGGATAAATGGTAGAGTTCAAAAAATGTATTTGATAAAAGAAGTGACAAAATGTCTTTTCTTGAGTGAAAAGCACAATAAATTGGGTAAATAAGATCAATTCAAAAAAACAAGCAATGCTTTATTGTGAGTGCTTCAATAAAAAATGCGTATATCTCCAAAACCAGCAGCAATCATTAGAATATTTTAATTTTAAAACCACTCAATAAAAAACCGCTCAATGAAATCAGCTCAGCCGCTTATTTTTATCAGAATTTTGTCCTAAATTTTTTATCTCATCTAAAAGTTGGTTAAAAAACTAACACAAAATATCCAGTTTATGTAGAATTAATCACAGTATCACCTAAAAATGTGTAGTTAAAGTAAAAGACTCGGATTGCTTTTACATCTACAAGGATAAATCTATTTATAAAAATATGGACGTTAGATGATGAATAAAATAGGATATTTACCGATTGTTTTTTCAGTTTTTTTTTCACCTCTGCTACAGGCAAAACAAAATGTGTGTGTGTTTGATTTACTGGGTAAAGCAGGTGAATCTTATAAACTCATGGAAGAATGGGCTTTAGCTGCCAAAGCATGGGGCGCTGATATTAATTTAACCGTGTATCAGTCAGAAGAAGCTGTGGATAAAAATTTTAAAACCAATAAATGTGATGCCGCGGCAATGACCACGATGCGTTCACGTGAATACAATAAATTTGGTGGATCTATTGATGCTTTGGGAGGAATTCCCAACAATGAAATTGCCAGAAGAGCGATCAACTATGCCTTGGATAAACGCAATGCAAAAAGATTGGTTTCTGAAAAAAATGGGGTCAAATATGAATTGGCAATGATTACCCCGATTGGTATTGCTTATATCTTTGTTAAAGATCGCGCAATGAATACTTTAGAAAAGGGCAAAGGTAAAAAGTTTGCCTATCTGCATTATGATCTTGCACAAAAGGTTGCTGTTGAACGTGTAGGTGCAATCGGGGTTCCTTCTGATATTTTTAATTTTGTGAAAAAATTTAATGATGGTGAGGTGGATGCGATTGCTTCACCAGCCTATGCCTATAAACCATTGGAAATTTATAAAGGTTTAGGTAGCAATGGTGCAATGTTTACTTATCCCGTAGTGAATGTGACTGCCGATTTAATTATTAAACCTGAGCAGTTTCCAGAAGGTTTTGGTATTAAGTCACGTGAGTGGGCTGTGAAGCAGTTACCAAGTTCATTTAAGAAAATAGAAAAAATGGAAGCTGAAATTCCAGCAAAATATAAATTAAATGTATCTAAGGATGATGCACTCCGTTATCAGAAATTATTGCGAGAAGGGCGGATTGAGTTAACAAAAAGAGGGGTGTACGATCCTGTGATGATGTCGGTACTGAAAAAAGCACGCTGTACGGTAGATCGCACCAACTTTGAATGTTCACTTGCAGGTGAATAAACTTATTCAATAAAAAAGCCATCAATGTTGATGGCTTTTCTGGTTTTATTGGCTTAGACGGGATTAATCGGTAAAGGTCACTTTTGCAATGGCTTTTTTACTTGCCTGAATAACCAAAGTAACATTTTCTTTCACAGTGAAGTTTGCATCCACAACTTCCCAATCTACTTTTACGGCTCCACGTGAAACAGCATCTTTAGATTGTGCTGAATTCTTGGTTAAGCCTGCGGCACGTAAAATAGACACAATTGAGATTTCTCCATTGTATTCACCACGAGAAATAGTCACTTCAGGCGTACCTTCAGGTAGCTCGCCTTCTGTGATTAAGTTACCCGCACCTTTATGTGCATGTTCAGCAGCTTCAGCGCCATGGAAGCGTTCAACCAACTCAAGTGCAAGAATTTTCTTAATGTCTTGCGGATTACGACCTTCAGCCATTTCTTTGAGAAGAATGTCAATTTCGTCCATAGATTTAAAGCTGAGTAATTCAAAATAGCGCTCAATCAAGCTGTCAGGCATAGACAATACTTTTTGGTACATTGCGCCAGGGGCATCAAATACACCAATATAGTTGCCTAAAGACTTCGACATTTTATTAACGCCATCCAATCCTTCTAGGATCGGTACGGTAATACATACTTGAGCTTCTTGATCATAACGACCTTGAAGAGTACGCCCCATGAGTAAGTTAAAGGTCTGGTCTGTACCACCAAGCTCAACATCGGCTTCAAGCGCGATAGAGTCGTAACCTTGAACCAAAGGATATAAAAACTCATGAATAGCAATCGGTTGATGGCTATTATAGCGTTTAGTAAAGTCATCACGTTCTAGCATACGCGCAACAGTTTGCTGCGAAGCCAATTGAATCAAATCAGCAGCGGTTTTTGTTGCAAACCACTCAGAGTTAAAACGAACTTTGGTTTTATTTGGATCAAGAATTTTAAACACTTGTTCTTGATATGTTTTGGCATTTTCTAAAACTTGTTCACGCGATAGCGGTGGACGAGTCGCACTCTTACCTGTTGGGTCACCAATCATGGCGGTATAATCACCAATCAAGAATGTGACATCATGACCAAGATCTTGAAACGCTTTTAATTTGTTAATTAAAACAGTATGACCCAAATGTAAATCTGGGGCAGTTGGATCAAATCCTGCTTTAATTTTTAAAGGACGATTTTCTTTTAGTTTCTTCAGAAGATCTTCTTCAGAAATAATTTCGTGAGTGCCTCGGCGAATGAGGGCAAGTTGTTCTTCAGCCGGCAGGAAATTTGACATTACAAAAACCCAAATACTTCAGTTAGACTATTTGTGCGATATACTAACATTTTTTCAGCATAATGCAGGCGAAGAATATCTCATGACAACAATCTATATTGGCGTAATGACTGGAACCAGCATGGATGGCGTCGATTTTGTTGCTGCTTCATTTGATCCTTTACATATCCATGCCACGCTTACAGTCGCTTTTGATCCTCATTTACGTGATGAATTGATGGCATTGACCTTACCTGATGATAATGAAATCGATCGAATGGGTAAGGCGGATGTCGCTCTTGCAACCATGATTGGCAATGGTATTAACCAACTTATACAAGAAAATAATTTAGATAAAAGCCAAATTAAAGCGATTGGTTGTCATGGACAAACTATTCGGCATCGCCCAGAACATGGGTTTACTTTACAAATTGGTGATCCAAATATTATTACGGAAATTACTCAAATTCCTGTGATTTCAGATTTTCGTCGTCGTGATATGGCGGCAGGTGGGCAGGGTGCTCCTCTAGTTCCAGCGTTTCATCAAGCTTTATTCCAACATTCAACCATTCATCGAGTGATTCTCAATTTAGGGGGGATTGCCAATGTCAGCATGCTGCCTGCTGGTGATGAGCAGAATGTTTATGGTTTTGATACAGGCCCTGCCAATATTCTTATGGATGCGTGGTGTCATCGTTATACTGGGCAACCTTATGACGAAAATGGCAATTGGGCAGCTTATGGTCAACCGATACGTTCATTGTTAGATCGCCTTCAAGCAAATGAATACTTCTCTAAAGAACCTCCAAAAAGTACAGGGCGTGAAGACTTTAACTTGGAATGGTTAGATGAGCAGATTTTAGATTGGCGTAATGATTTAGAATATGATGAATTAGAAGATACCCCTGAAAATATTCAGGCAACGTTGATGAAACTCACGACACGTGCCATCAAGAAAGCCATTTATCGTTCGCCTCTAGATACGGGTGAGGTCTATGTTTGCGGTGGAGGTGCTTATAACTCACATCTACTTGAACAACTCCGTTGGCGTCTACGTAAGCACAATTGGTCTGTACAATCGACTTCTGCATTGGGCTTAGCACCGACATGGGTAGAGGCAACTGCATTTGCATGGCTCGCCATGCGTTTTGACCAACAGTTAAGTGGCAACCTACCTGCTGTTACGGGGGCAAAAGGCTATCGTATCTTAGGCACGATTACAGCAGTTTAAAAATAAAATGATTGCTAAGGTGAGTGATACACCTTAGTAATCAATATTTACACAAGAACAAGTGAGGTATAGCAGTGTGAGATATTTTGTAGAACAATGATCGACCTGTTTAGCGCTGAGATTGTCCTTTACTGCTGTTAAAAAATAGCGCATAAGCTTCCACTATCAATAAAAATTAAAACTGAGATCACAATGAACTTAGCGATACAGAAACAGCGCATAGAATCATTTCAAAGAGAGGGTTTTAGCTTTGATGTGATAGATTCGGGTCCTTTGGATGGGCAGCCTTTTGTCTTGTTACATGGTTTTCCTGAAACCAATAAAAGCTGGCAAGAAACTGCAGAGATCCTGAATCAAAACGGTTATCGTACTTTTGCTGTCAATCAACGTGGTTATAGTTTAGGTGCACAACCGCAAAACCGCCGTGATTATAGAAGTTCTGCTTTGGTTGAAGATGTAAATGCTTTAATCGATATGATCCAACAACAGGTTTATTTAGTTGGACATGATTGGGGGGCAGTGGTTGCTTGGGATGTTGCTCAACGCTATCCTGAAAAAATAAAACATTTGATTACGATTTCTGTACCGCATAAAGCAGCATTTATGCGTTCGATGTTCAGCAGTAATCAATTGTTAAAATCTTACTATATTGGTTTATTCCAGTTACCTAAAATTCCAGAATTATTATTTGAGAAATTACCGAAGTTGGGTCTAGGTTTATTAAAAGATTCAGGAATGACCGCAAAACAACTCGAAGATTTCCAACAAGACATCGTGGTGGAAAAGCGCCTAAGTTCTGCATTAAATTGGTATCGGGGACTTCCATTTAGTTCAAATAAAAATTTAACCCAACCAGTTTGTGTGCCGACTTTATTTATTTGGGGCAAACATGACTCGGCGATCGGTTCTAAAAGCGTTGCCTTAAATCATCATTATGTAAAAGCAGCTTATAAAGAAATTGTGATGGATGCGACGCATTGGATTCCAGTGCAGAATGCAAAACAATTGAGCCAACATATTTTAGAAACGATTTAAGCTTGATGTCTCAACCATAAAAATGCCCTCATAAGAAGAGGGCATGATTTGATTCAAAATATGCTTTGAATTAAATGGAGAATGATGAACCGCAACCGCAAGTTGTTGTTGCATTCGGGTTTTCTACAATAAAACGTGAGCCTTCTAAGCCTTCAATATAGTCAACTTTAGAACCGACGAGATATTGATAACTCAACGAGTCAACCAACATTTTTACATCACCATTTATAAATTCAGCATCATCTTCATTCATACTTTCGGCAAAGTTAAAACCATAAGAAAATCCTGAACAGCCGCCACCCGTTACATAGACACGTAACATCAGATCTTGATTACCTTCGCTATCACGAAGTTGGCGAACTTTATTTGCAGCATTGTCAGTCAGCTCAAGTGCTTGGGCGGTCATGATATTGTTCCTCAGATTTCAAATGGCTTAAATGAAAAGACCATATATTCAGTATAACATACTCAATATATGGTCAGTGAGTGAACTTTAAAGTAAATTCAGACTAAATTTATCGGATTTAATCTAGAATTATTTGTAGTTCTCATCTTGTAGCGCACATTCAAAGTTTTTCGGATCGTTTTTACAACGGAATTGCCAAAGGATTTTCATCATTTGTTTGTTATAAACGCCTTGTTTGGTCAAGCTGATACGCGATTCACGCATGAGTTTTTGATAACCAGGCTTATCACCATCTGGAACTTGCATCCAGTATTTCGCCGGAATATCTGCTTTCATTTTTCCAATGATAGTGTTTGCACGAGGCAATTGCGTTTTAATCCAATCACGAGATTTTTGACCATAGCCAGCAGGGAATTTATCTGGACGAATGATGATATTACCTGTGACTTGTAGCAGTGGGTAATTCACAATAGCGCCTTTGGTTCCTAAACCCTTATGCAGCTCTAAAGGTTTAAATACCGCTGCAGGTGCACCAATAATATCAACCTGACCATTATTGAATTTACTGCCAAAATTTGTAACATCCGCGGCAACTGCTTGAGCACCAATTTGTTGAACCATAATTTTTTGTGCTTGGTCATAGTCGAGTACCGCAATTTTTTTACCTGCTGCTTTTGCAACGGTATTGATATTGCGGTCATTGACCATCAAGAAAGCATCACCTACTGGAATAACACCAACAACTTCATATTTTCCGTTGGTCATGTATTTTGCAAAGTTTGGATTTGCTAAGCCTTGCATGACTTTTACCGCGAGATTGAGATCTGGAATCGCACCAATTGCATCTAAAGAACCGGTGAAACTATTAAATTGGCGGCCACGCATACCTGTGATACTGACAGCATCACATTTACCCGCTTTAAAATCTTCTGCAATAACAGATTCATTTGAATTCACTTTTAATTCCAGATCCGCACCCCAGTTTTTCGCTGCAAGTTGATAATCTTTCATTAAGGTAAACACATCACCATTTTTGCCTACTAAATCAAATACACACATGACTTGTTTTGCTTGAGTGGCAGATGTTGCAAGCAAAAGACCCGCAGCAGCAATGAGAGCATTAGACCATTTCATTATTTTTTTCCTTTCCATGATCAATATTATTCATGTTCAATTGAATCGAAGAGCTTCGACCAATAGAACTTTGTGACATCAAAAATGTATCTAGTTTAGAAAATCGTTTATTGCTAAACCCAACATGATCTATTCTGAACAATCGATTTTCCAAATCAATTGTTCGGGTTCAATGATGAATTGATGTTATTGAAATCATTACTTGAAATGAGTCGGTTCGCAATGACCCAAATGACAAAATTTCCTCAGCAAAGAAGAAATGTCAGAAGCTATTAATTACTGAGGAAAATCATTACTTTTGCTTTTATAAATGAATAAATTGTTTGCTAAAAAGACAAAAGAATCTGGGTTAGCGCCAGATTCTTGAACATTAATCTTGGTTTTGATCTCTGTTTTTACGCTCATCACGTCTTTTATCACGTTGCTGTTGTTGATTTTGACGATCACGCTGTTGCCATTGTTTTTGATCAGGTCTATTGTCCCAGCGATGGTCACGATTTGATTTATTGTTCCAATCTTTTCTATGTTGTTCCCATTGCTGCTTTTTCATTTGATCACGTTTGGCTTGTTCATATTGCCAACGTTGTTTATCCCAGTTCTTTTGGCGCCGTTCTTGTTCAATGCGCATTTGTTGTAAACGATAAGCTCGCTCGCGTTCCCAACGTTGGCGATCATTGTTTCGGTCATATCTTGGATCATAGCGTTGTCCATAGCCATAATCTCGATATACGGGTTGCCCATAGCCGCGAGAGTCATAACCATCTTCAGGAAATGCAACACAACCAACAGCAATAATAGATGTTATGAATGAAACAATTAATGCTTTTATAGCCATAAGTTGTCTCCATTTAACAAGCAAAATAGCAAAAAAAAATTCAGATATAGCAAAATAGTCAATGACAAGTCATTTAACTCAGATTAGCGTATTTAAAAATTATATTTGTATATCGATGATGAGACTTGTATAAGATTATAGTCAGTCGATACCTGATCATGTAGACAATATGAAGAATTTGAACATTTAAGGAAGAAGCGTAATGGTTGCTTTTCAACGTAGTATTCATGATTTAGTCGAAAAAGGGCAGGGTTCGGCAGGTAGGGCTTTAGATCGTTTGCCTACATTCGCTCAAGAGTCATTAACCAAGTTATTGGGTTACCCGTACCAGTTTCCTCAATTGGATAGTTTCACCAAATGTTTGATGGCAGCTCAACTTAAACAGGGCAAAGTGGGTTTTATTGGCGCAGATGTAGAGCGCTCTAGAAAGCAATTTGAATCACAAATGCAATCTATTATAAACAAACCGACCCATATCCAATTTGTTGAAGATATTCGTCTTCCGTTACAAAGTGGCAGCGTCTATGCACGCCATTACCATCCTGCACCAAATAAAAAATTGCCAATGATTGTATTTTATCATGGCGGTGGTTTTGTGGTGGGTAGTGTAGACACCCATGATGAAGTGTGTCGCTTAATTGCTGCTCATGCAAAAGTTCAGGTTTTAAGTATTGAATATCCACTCGCACCTGAAGTTGGCCCACGTGACCTAATTCAGTCTTGTGAAGATGCTTTGGCTTGGGTGTATCAAAATCGCCGTCAATTTAAAATTCTCAAAAACCGGATTGCGGTTGCAGGAGATAGTGCGGGCGGAAATATTAGCGCTGTTGTTGCACAACGCACAGTCAATACAGTGTTTGCGCCTCAAGCCCAGTTCTTGATTTATCCTGCCGTTGATTTTAAGAGTCGACATCCATCTTTCTTTGCTTATAAAGATGGCTTGGTGTTGACAGGCTCAGATATTGATTATGTGACCGACTATTATGCGACACGTTTTAATATGGCATTGGATGATCCAATCATTTCACCGACCAATGGCCAGCTAAAGAAACTTGCCCCTGCATTTGTAGTAACGGCTGGACATGATCTTTTGCACGATGAAGGTAAAATTTATGCTTATAAGTTACGTCAAAATGGGGTAAAGGTTCATTATCAGGATTATGAAGATCAAACCCACGGATTTATTAACTTAACCCCTGTTTCACGTAAAGCTAAAAAATACGTTATAGAGATGAGTAAAGAGTTCCGTAAATTCTGGGATAAGCAATAACACAATATCATCTTGTACAAATCACTTTTGTTTCACGTGGAACAAAAGTGATTGATTAAAAAATAATCAAATAAGAATAATTGTTCTATAAAGGCTAAGCACACGGATTTATCCATACAGTTCTTTTGTTGATAAAGCATCATCAACATATTCAACAACCAGTAAGGCTTATGACAGCTATATAGATATAGTCGTGAATACTGTTGAGTATTGGTAAACGTGTTTAAATGTCATTTTTCAACAGAATAAAAGCAGACTACTATGAGAGGCTTATTAATTTAAAATGTTTAAGGAAAAGAGAATGATCAAAAAAATAGGCATCGGTCTTGCTTTAGTGGTTTTGGTGAATCAAGCGTTCGCCAATACAGATATGCAAATTAAAACCAATTTAGGCAACATCAATATAGAGCTTTATGATGATCAAGCACCGATATCAGTAAAAAATTTTAAGAGCTATGTAAATAGTCAATTTTACAACGGCACCATTTTCCATCGTGTTATCCCTGGTTTTATGATTCAAGGCGGTGGTTTTGATAGCAACATGAAAGAGAAGGCTACTCAACCAGCGATCCAGAATGAATCTAGCAATGGCTTAAAGAACGTTCGTGGGACTTTGGCTATGGCACGGACTAATGCGCCAAACTCTGCAACCAGTCAATTCTTTATTAATGTTGCAAATAACGACTTTTTAAATAAGTCTGCTGGAAACCCTGGGTACGCCGTATTTGGTAAGGTGACACAAGGACTGGATATCGTCGATAAAATCGTACAGACACCAACACAAACAGTGGGTATGCACCAAGATGTACCTAAACAAGCTGTAAAAATCATCAGTATTCAAACAATAAAAACAAATGTGAAAAAATAGTTAAAAAATAAAGCAGAAATATTTTATTCACATTTCTGCTTTAATATTAAAAGCTTATGCGACAAAAAGTCTAAAAATGAACCAAAATAGTGCATAAAAATACAACACTCAATAAAACAATCAGTTAAAAGCACTTGCGTGTGTAAGAAATTGCCCTATAATGAGCTCATCCCGACGCGATACAGCAAACGAACTTAGCTTAGAGGGTTAAGTTGTTAAATGTTTATTGCGTCTTATTTATCACTGACGAAGTGATAAATTAATCATTAAGAGAATATGAAGAACAACTTGTGTGGATTTTTACTGAT
>NZ_JAMBAR010000001.1:36369-53775 GCF_025433935.1 Acinetobacter sp. I-MWF
ATCATTAAGAGAATATGAAGAACAACTTGTGTGGATTTTTACTGATTGATTGATCGAAATATTATCATTGATTGATTGGTTTAAATTACTCGAAGTTTATTTGAGAGAATTTGTCAGTACATTGATGAGCCAGAATTGTGACCTTAAGTCACTAATGATTTTTAACTGAAGAGTTTGATCATGGCTCAGATTGAACGCTGGCGGCAGGCTTAACACATGCAAGTCGAGCGGGGGAGGTTGCTTCGGTAACTGACCTAGCGGCGGACGGGTGAGTAATACTTAGGAATCTGCCTATTAATGGGGGACAACATCTCGAAAGGGATGCTAATACCGCATACGCCCTACGGGGGAAAGCAGGGGATCACTTGTGACCTTGCGTTAATAGATGAGCCTAAGTCGGATTAGCTAGTTGGTGGGGTAAAGGCCTACCAAGGCGACGATCTGTAGCGGGTCTGAGAGGATGATCCGCCACACTGGGACTGAGACACGGCCCAGACTCCTACGGGAGGCAGCAGTGGGGAATATTGGACAATGGGGGGAACCCTGATCCAGCCATGCCGCGTGTGTGAAGAAGGCCTTATGGTTGTAAAGCACTTTAAGCGAGGAGGAGGCTCTCTTGGTTAATACCCAAGATGAGTGGACGTTACTCGCAGAATAAGCACCGGCTAACTCTGTGCCAGCAGCCGCGGTAATACAGAGGGTGCGAGCGTTAATCGGATTTACTGGGCGTAAAGCGTGCGTAGGCGGCTTTTTAAGTCGGATGTGAAATCCCCGAGCTTAACTTGGGAATTGCATTCGATACTGGGAAGCTAGAGTATGGGAGAGGATGGTAGAATTCCAGGTGTAGCGGTGAAATGCGTAGAGATCTGGAGGAATACCGATGGCGAAGGCAGCCATCTGGCCTAATACTGACGCTGAGGTACGAAAGCATGGGGAGCAAACAGGATTAGATACCCTGGTAGTCCATGCCGTAAACGATGTCTACTAGCCGTTGGGGCCTTTGAGGCTTTAGTGGCGCAGCTAACGCGATAAGTAGACCGCCTGGGGAGTACGGTCGCAAGACTAAAACTCAAATGAATTGACGGGGGCCCGCACAAGCGGTGGAGCATGTGGTTTAATTCGATGCAACGCGAAGAACCTTACCTGGTCTTGACATAGTAAGAACTTTCCAGAGATGGATTGGTGCCTTCGGGAACTTACATACAGGTGCTGCATGGCTGTCGTCAGCTCGTGTCGTGAGATGTTGGGTTAAGTCCCGCAACGAGCGCAACCCTTTTCCTTATTTGCCAGCACTTCGGGTGGGAACTTTAAGGATACTGCCAGTGACAAACTGGAGGAAGGCGGGGACGACGTCAAGTCATCATGGCCCTTACGACCAGGGCTACACACGTGCTACAATGGTCGGTACAAAGGGTTGCTACCTAGCGATAGGATGCTAATCTCAAAAAGCCGATCGTAGTCCGGATTGGAGTCTGCAACTCGACTCCATGAAGTCGGAATCGCTAGTAATCGCGGATCAGAATGCCGCGGTGAATACGTTCCCGGGCCTTGTACACACCGCCCGTCACACCATGGGAGTTTGTTGCACCAGAAGTAGGTAGTCTAACCGTAAGGAGGACGCTTACCACGGTGTGGCCGATGACTGGGGTGAAGTCGTAACAAGGTAGCCGTAGGGGAACCTGCGGCTGGATCACCTCCTTAACGAAAGATTGACGATTGGTAAGAATCCACAACAAGTTGTTCTTCATTGATGTATCTGAGGGTCTGTAGCTCAGTTGGTTAGAGCACACGCTTGATAAGCGTGGGGTCACAAGTTCAAGTCTTGTCAGACCCACCAAGTCTACTGAACACAGAAGAGCAGATATATTAAGATCTTAAGCTGGGGACTTAGCTTAGTTGGTAGAGCGCCTGCTTTGCACGCAGGAGGTCAACGGTTCGACTCCGTTAGTCTCCACCACTAATTAAAGACTAAGTGATTACAGAACTTAGTAAGCTGATAGCTTATTAAGTTCTGTGATTTATCACAGTTAACTACTCGCTGACGAGGCGGTAGTGAATCATTAACAGAATATATTTGAGTTGAAATAATTGTTTAAACTCGTTTTAGTTGATGTTAACAAGTAATTGTTAATGTTGAATGAAATGAGCACTAGCGATAAAACTGAATCAAGCGTTTTGGTATATGAATTAAATTGAAGCTGTATGGTGATTAAGTTCACAGGCAACAAATAGAAGTGATTAAGTTCACATTGTTGATCCTCCTTGTAGGGATTAACGACTGTTTGGGGTTGTATAGTCAAGTAATTAAGTGCATGTGGTGGATGCCTTGGCAGTCAGAGGCGATGAAAGACGTAATAGCCTGCGATAAGCTTCGGGGAGGCGGCAAATATCCTGTGATCCGGAGATTTCTGAATGGGGAAACCCACTTACCATAAGGTAGGTATCGCATGATGAATACATAGTCATGCGAGGCGAACGAGGGGAAGTGAAACATCTCAGTACCCTTAGGAAAAGAAATCAATTGAGATTCCCTCAGTAGCGGCGAGCGAACGGGGATCAGCCCATTAAGTTATATGTGTTTTAGCGGAAAGCTCTGGGAAGTGCTACCGTAGAGGGTGATAGTCCCGTACACGAAAGGGCACATATAATGATGACGAGTAGGGCGAGGCACGTGAAACCTTGTCTGAATATGGGGGGACCATCCTCCAAGGCTAAATACTCCTGACTGACCGATAGTGAACCAGTACCGTGAGGGAAAGGCGAAAAGAACCCCTGTGAGGGGAGTGAAATAGATCCTGAAACCGCATGCATACAAGCAGTGGGAGCCAACTTGTTTGGTGACTGCGTACCTTTTGTATAATGGGTCAGCGACTTATATTCAGTAGCAAGGTTAACCGTATAGGGGAGCCGTAGAGAAATCGAGTCTTAATAGGGCGTTTAGTTGCTGGGTATAGACCCGAAACCGGGTGATCTATCCATGAGCAGGTTGAAGGTTGGGTAACACTAACTGGAGGACCGAACCCACTGTCGTTGAAAAGCCAGGGGATGACTTGTGGATAGGGGTGAAAGGCTAATCAAACTCGGTGATAGCTGGTTCTCCCCGAAAGCTATTTAGGTAGCGCCTCGGACGAATACCATAGGGGGTAGAGCACTGTTTCGGCTAGGGGGTCATCCCGACTTACCAAACCGATGCAAACTCCGAATACCTATGAGTACTATCCGGGAGACAGACTGCGGGTGCTAACGTCCGTAGTCAAGAGGAAAACAATCCAGACCGCCAGCTAAGGCCCCCAAATTATAGTTAAGTGGGAAACGATGTGGGAAGGCATAGACAGCTAGGAGGTTGGCTTAGAAGCAGCCACCCTTTAAAGAAAGCGTAATAGCTCACTAGTCGAGTCGGCCTGCGCGGAAGATGTAACGGGGCTAAAACTATATGCCGAAGCTGCGGATGTGCACTATGTGCACGTGGTAGGGGAGCGTTCTGTAAGCCGATGAAGGTGTATTGAGAAGTATGCTGGAGGTATCAGAAGTGCGAATGCTGACGTGAGTAACGACAAAACGGGTGAAAAACCCGTTCGCTGAAAGACCAAGGGTTCCAGTCCAACGTTAATCGGGGCTGGGTGAGTCGACCCCTAAGGCGAGGCCGAGAGGCGTAGTCGATGGGAAATTGGTTAATATTCCAATACTTCTGTGTAATGCGATGAGAGGACGGAGAAAGTTAAGTCAGCCTGGCGTTGGTTGTCCAGGTGAAAGGCAGTAGGCATGCATCTTAGGCAAATCCGGGGTGCTCTATGCTGAGAGCTGATAGCAAGCTAGTTTACTAGCGAAGTGGCTGATACTATGCTTCCAGGAAAAGTCTCTAAGCTTCAGTTACACAGGAATCGTACCCTAAACCGACACAGGTGGTCAGGTCGAGTAGACCAAAGCGCTTGAGAGAACTCTGCTGAAGGAACTAGGCAAAATGGTACCGTAACTTCGGGAGAAGGTACGCTGCTGACGGTGATAGGACTTGCTCCTTGAGCTATTGGCAGCCACAGAAACCAGGCCCCTGCAACTGTTTATTAAAAACATAGCACTCTGCAAACACGAAAGTGGACGTATAGGGTGTGATGCCTGCCCGGTGCTGGAAGGTTAATTGATGGGGTTAGCGTAAGCGAAGCTCTTGATCGAAGCCCCAGTAAACGGCGGCCGTAACTATAACGGTCCTAAGGTAGCGAAATTCCTTGTCGGGTAAGTTCCGACCTGCACGAATGGCATAATGATGGGGGCGCTGTCTCCAGCAGAGGCTCAGTGAAATCGAAATCGCCGTGAAGATGCGGTGTACCCGCGGCTAGACGGAAAGACCCCGTGAACCTTTACTGCAGCTTGACATTGAACTTTGATCTTACTTGTGTAGGATAGGTGGGAGGCTTTGAAGTAGTGACGCCAGTTGCTATGGAGCCATCCTTGAAATACCACCCTGGTAATATTGAGGTTCTAACTCTGTCCCGTTATCCGGGACGAGGACCATGTCTGGTGGGTAGTTTGACTGGGGCGGTCTCCTCCTAAAGAGTAACGGAGGAGTACGAAGGTGCGCTCAGCGTGGTCGGAAATCACGCGTAGAGTATAAAGGCAAAAGCGCGCTTAACTGCGAGACCCACAAGTCGAGCAGGTACGAAAGTAGGTCTTAGTGATCCGGTGGTTCTGTATGGAAGGGCCATCGCTCAACGGATAAAAGGTACTCTGGGGATAACAGGCTGATACCGCCCAAGAGTTCATATCGACGGCGGTGTTTGGCACCTCGATGTCGGCTCATCTCATCCTGGGGCTGAAGCAGGTCCCAAGGGTATGGCTGTTCGCCATTTAAAGAGGTACGCGAGCTGGGTTTAGAACGTCGTGAGACAGTTCGGTCCCTATCTACCGTGGGCGTTGGAAATTTGAGAGGATCTGCTCCTAGTACGAGAGGACCAGAGTGGACGAACCTCTGGTGTACCGGTTGTGACGCCAGTCGCATCGCCGGGTAGCTATGTTCGGAAGGGATAACCGCTGAAAGCATCTAAGCGGGAAGCCTACCTCAAGATAAGATTTCCCTAGGACTTTATGTCCTCTAAAGAGCCGTTGAAGACTACGACGTTGATAGGTTGGATGTGGAAGTGCGGTGACGCATGAAGCTGACCAATACTAATTGCTCGTGAGGCTTGACTATACAACACCCAAGCAGTTGTATACGAAGCATCATTTGATTCATAAAAGATCAAACATACTTGATTTAGTTGTAAAGCTAGTTAAACTATTCAACTCAAATGTTCTGTTTGAGCGAGGGTAAGCAAAGCAACGCTTTGCCCGAGCGCAAGATTTGGTACGAAGTAAGGCATTTAAATAAGACCCGAACAAGTCCATAACAGTTTGCTGGCGACAATAGCAAGAGTGAACCACCTGATCCCTTCCCGAACTCAGAAGTGAAACCTCTTAGCGCTGATGGTAGTGTGGGGTTACCCATGTGAGAGTAAGTCATCGCCAGCTTTTAAATCTAAAACACCCCGATCTCTAGCGAGAGCGGGGTGTTTTTTTATGGATGGTGTTTATTAGCGGAATGAAACAGATCTTGTTATAGTAAGCTAATTGATGACTGAATTCATTGAATAATGAACTGATTTTCTGTATTTCTCATCATGATCATTATTGAAGTAAGGGATATAGAAAGAGTCGAGCTATTGAACCAGCCGTTTCTTTATGCTAAAAATTAAAGCATTACGATAAAAACAGTTAATAATATGTTGATTTTCCAATTTTTCTTTACAGATTATGATGGTGAAGAGGTTTTACCCACTCAAAATCAGTATGCATCTATCGATGAAATCATAGAACTAATGCAATCTGTGTTAATCAGGCCAGAAAACTTTTTAGGGATCGTTGATAAAAATGATCGTACTTTACAGTTTATCGTTAATGATGATTATTCATTAGATGCAGATATTCCTGTTCCTGATCAAAAAGGCTCTTATACAAAAACAATAAGTTTGCATGAAGCGGTTAAACTGGTTCAAAAACAAACTGAACTGATTCAAATTGATACTATTGAAGGAATGGCTTTTATGAAGTGGTAAGTTTTTTACTTTAATTGTTTTTAGTGTATTCAAAATAAAAAACCTCAGACATCCATGCCTGAGGTTTTTTGTATTGGTTCTGAGGTATAACTCCTGTCGTACTTTTCGCTATCCTGCGTTATTGTCCTATCTTATTCTTGTTTTAATGGAAACTTCCTGTTTCCTGATGTGTTTATAGTATTAAAATTTAGCTGTTCTGCCTATACGCATAATTCGGCAGACCATGTAAGAAAAAGCTTACATGATCATAAACGGGTATTTTCTATTAAAAATGGGCATTTAAACCAATATAAGGCCCTTTAAAATTAAACTTCATATCACGGTTATCTAAATCACTGAGTTCGATATTTAAAACACGATAACCCACTTTGGCACCAAGATCTAAAACAATAGACTTAACAAAATCATATTGAATTTCAGCCTGAGCGTCCGTGATTTTTACATCATTGACATTGGTATAAGTCGCCTCAGCTTTTGCACTTAAACCTGTAAATGGTAGTTTTGCACCAGCCTCTGCATAAAGGATTGGTGCATATTCATCAACATCAACATTTTGTGAAAATTGCTTTACAGTACCGTTGAGTTTAGTTGCCCCTACACCGACATCAGCTTTTACAATGTTGTCTAAGATTTCATAGTAAAGAATAAGATCTGTATGGTCTAAATCAATTTTAGTTTTAGCAAACTCATTATTAGACTCAGTTTCAGTATCTAACTTGGTATATTTTAATTTTACATTGGGAATGATTGGAATCGGGTGCTCAAAAGCAACAGAGGCTTGAATCGTGCCTTTGGTATCTAAATCATGTTTTGCGTTTAGCCCAGTATAAGGATCTAATAATAAATTATCTGTCCCCGTTTTGTTGGATAGACTGGATGTTTTGTGGTTGATTTGAGAATCTCCACCAATACTCCAATAACTAATATCACCTTTTAAACCAATAAAATCAGCTTGAGCAAATGAACTTAGACCTAGGGCTGCGATAAATAAGGGTAATTGAATAGATTTCATATGTCCTTCTTGATGAAATGATTTTTCATCCTATATTTTTGTTACTTAAATACATTTCAATACTGTACCAACTGAAGGCATGATATAGGGGTTTATCAAATTTTGCATTATTAAAAAGATTAAATCGAGGGTGTAGGATGAGTGATTCTATTGATCAAGCAGTGATTGAATTCCCACTTTATGTCGCCAATAAAGCGATTAAATCAGGGCAATGGCTTGAAGTTCATGATAAATTTTCGGGGAAAATTTATGCAAAAGTGGCTTTAGCGGATGCAAAAATTTTAGAAAAAGCCATTAGTGCAGCTGTGAAAGCTGAGAAAGAAATGTCTGCTTTAAAACCATTTCAGAAGCAAAAAATACTGTTGCATTGTGTTCAGCGTTTTAAAGAACTCCGTGAAGAATTAACCCAAATTTTAATTATCGAAGGTGGAAAGCCTAAACTTGCTGCAGCAGCTGAGGTTGAAAGGCTGATTAATACTTTCCAACTAGCGGCAGATGCAGTCTCCACAATTAATGATGGTCATTTAATGCCCTTGGCTGTAACCGCTGCGGCTTCTGCATATCGGGGAATGGTACAACATGTGCCGATTGGTGCAGTGTCTCTGATCAGTCCGTTTAATTTTCCTTTGAATTTAACAGCACATAAAATTGCACCAGCAATTGCAGCGGGTTGTCCATTTGTATTAAAACCAGCAAGTTTGACGCCAATTTCCGCATTAAAAATCGCAGAAATTTTAGCTGAAACAGATTTACCAAAAGGCGCATTTTCAATTTTGCCTTGTCCACGAGAACATGCTGATGTGTTAGTGACGGATGATCGCTTTAAGCTGCTCAGCTTTACCGGTTCTGATCAAGTAGGTTGGGATATGAAAGCACGTGCTGGTCGTAAAAAAGTAACCCTCGAATTGGGGGGGAATGCAGCTGTTCTAATTGAACCTGATACAGAAATAAGTGATGCATTGATTGATCGAGTGATTGGTGGTGCATATGGTCATGCGGGACAGGTGTGTATTAGTGTGCAACGAATTTTAGTACATGCTGATATTTATATAGAATTTAGAAAAAAAATCTTAGCAAAATTGAAAAAAATACCTGCGGCAGATCCACATGTAGAAACCACGATAGTGGGTCCAATGATCAAAGAGGCTGAAGCGATTCGTTTAAAAAAATGGGTAGATAAAGCGGAGAAAAAGGGTGCGAAAATCTTAATTGGTGGCACTTTAAAAGGTGTTTTATTTGAACCAACTTTGCTTGAAAATGTCGATGAATCTCTTGAAATTTATCAAAATGAAGCATTTGGCCCTGTGGCAATTTTAGAAAAATATAAAACATTTGAGAAAGGTATCGAAGTGATTAACCAAGGTCGCTTTGGTTTACAGGCTGGTGTATATACTCAAAATCTCAATAAGATGCTTTATGCATGGGATCATTTACACGTGGGCGGAGTAATTATCAATGATATACCCACCTTCAGAGTTGATAATATGCCATATGGTGGTGTGAAAGATTCGGGTTTAGGTCGTGAGGGGATTCAGTCTGCAATTGGTGATATGCAGGAAGAGCGCTTACTTGTGATCAAACAATAAGTTAATATTCTAAGGGGCTACGGCTCCTTATTTCTTTGAGTTTTATATAGAGTTAAAAAATGATAATAAAATTTTTCAATTCATTATTTTTAATGATTTTACTTTGCTTACTGAGTGTGCAAATTTGGGCATTTCAATCTGAAAAACTGGTAAATGATGCACGTTCTCAGATTTTGAAAACACTTTATTATGATCCTGCTTATACTCAGTTGTCTTATCCAATGGGTGATGTTCCATTGATCAAAGGTGTATGTACAGACGTGGTTATTCGCGCCTTACGCCATCAAGGTATAGATCTGCAACAACGTATTCATGAAGATATGAAAGCCAATTTTAAAAAATATCCACAAAAATGGGGTTTAAAAGCAACCGATCGAAATATTGATCATCGACGGGTTCCAAATATCATGACCTATTTTCAGCGTCAAGGTTATCAAGTGAATGATCAAAAATATCAAGCAGGTGATATCGTGGCATGGGATTTAGGTAAAGGTTTAACCCACATTGGTATCATTTCAAATAAAACCACAATGTTGTCAAAAACACCTTTGGTTATTCATAACATTGGTTCTGGAACACGTGAAAATGATATTTTGCATGAATATAAAATCATTGGGCATTATCGACTACCCAAGACGGTCAATTAGAAATAGGCAATTCCAAGCAAAATAGCTAAAAATTAACCATGTGTGATGAAAAGAAAAAAAAACCTGAGAAAATGGACACAAATTACAGAAAAAGCGCTGCAAAACGAGTATTGTTACAACATTAAACAGTAATCTTGTTGATGCACTTTAACCGAGAAGTTTGCAAAGTTACTGGTTTGGAATAATAACAAAGCACCCAAAAGGTGCTGTTTTATTCAAACAACAAAATTTAAAATTGGTACTTCTTTTGCTCGCAGATCACAATGAAAAAAAGCAGCATTTGAGGACATCTACAGAATTAGGTGTTTTATGACAGAATCTCGTGAAAACTGGACATCACGATCAGGTTTTATTATCGCAGCTGTTGGATCGGCTGTCGGTTTAGGTAATATTTGGCGCTTCCCTTACATTGCTTATGAAAACGGTGGTGGCGCTTTTTTAATTCCATATTTAATTGCACTTATCACTGCAGGTTTGCCACTGTTATTTTTAGACTATGCGACAGGGCATAAAAGTAATTCTTCACCTCCTAAAGCCTATCGTGCTTTATTTAAAGGGGGTGAAACTTTAGGTTGGTGGCAAGTCTGTGTCTGTATCATTATTGGTTTGTATTATGCCAGCGTACTGACATGGGCTGGCAGTTATGTTTATTTTTCTGTAGGTCAATTGTGGGGAAGTGATCCTGAAAACTTCTTCTTCAATACCTATTTACAAACTTCAAAATCAACAAGTTTTGATTTTCAGTTTGTTGGTCATTTATTTTGGCCAATTGTGGGAATTTGGGCATTAACACTGATCATCTTATTCGGTGGTGTGAAAAAAGGGGTTGAATTATCCAATAAAATTTTCATGCCTCTACTGTTTATTCTGTTCACGATTCTTGTTATTCAAGCGTTACGTTTACCCGGTGCAGTTCAAGGTTTAAATGCTTTCTTTACACCGAACTGGGCAGCAATGTGGGATTATAAAGTATGGCTTGCAGCATTTGGTCATACGTTCTTTTCACTCTCTGTTGGCTTTGGGATCATGGTGACTTATGCCTCGTATCTTAAACCAAAAACCAATTTAACAGGCTCGGGCCTCATTGTTGGTTTTGCCAATGCGTCTACTGAAATCCTTGCGGGTATTGGTATCTTCGCGGCACTGGGCTTTATGGCATTTTCAGCAGGCAAACCTGTAGATCAAGTGGTCAGTGGTGGTATCGGCTTGGCATTTATTGCTTTCCCTAAAATCATTTCAAGTTTAGGGACTGGTGCGGATTTATTCGGTTTACTGTTCTTCTCTTCTTTATTTGTTGCAGGGATTTCTTCAATGGTGAGTATCCTTGAAGTGCCGATTGCAGCGATGCAAGACAAGTTAAAATGGGGACGTAAAAAAGCCGTAAGCATCATTGGCGGTGGTAGTGCACTGGTTTCAATTTTCTTATTCTCTAGTGTGAATTCGATTAAACTGGTGGATATCGTCGATCACTTTATCAATAACATTGGGATTATTGGTGGTGCGTTATTGTCAATTATTTCGATAGCATGGTTTAAACGTTCGGCATTGATGGAGTTACGAGATCATGTGAATCGTATTTCAACTGTGCAACTTGGTAAAGGTTGGGATTTCACTTTAACTGTAATCACATCTTTAATTTTGCTGGTCACTTTAACTATGACCGTTTTTAGCTTGATTAAAAATGGATACGATACCTATAGTTCAAGTATGTTGATGTTCTTTGGTTGGGGCAGTGTGATTTTCTGTGCTGTTATTGCTTTAGTCCTTAGCAAAATGAAAGATCGATAGGAGCGTCAAAATGAATACTTCTGCAATCGTGATGATGATTATTTCAATGGTATTTTTATGGGGTGGGTTGATTTTATCGATCCTACATTTGATGAAAAATCCTGAAGAACTGGATGACGTTCTGGAAGAAGTCAAAGATCACCATACGCTTTAAACTTGAGTCAAAAAAAGCAGGCGAATTAGCCTGCTTTTTTAATGCATTTTTTAAGCCGTTTTCTGAATTCGGCAATAATAGAAACCATCACCATGATGTGCTTCAGGCAACAATTGACGACCGTGAATTTGTTCTATTCCCCAGTTTGCATCAATCTTGATTTCTTCAGCATCTGCATGTTCAGAAAAAAAATCGACCATCTGCTGTTCATTTTCAACTTTTAGAATTGAGCAGGTAATATAAAGTAGTGTTCCACCAACTTTAAGCTGCTGCCACATATGCTTTAAAATTTGCTTTTGCAGATCGACCACTTGCTGAATATCTGTAGATTGACGCAATAAGCGAATATCAGGATGACGACGTAGAACACCAATAGCAGAACATGGTGCATCCAATACGATGCAATCGACCAACTCTTTAGGCGCCCATGTTGTAGCATCTGCTGTGATGATTTCAACTGTTGCATCAACATTTAATTCAAGGCGTTCCAAGTTTTCTGAAACACGCAATAATCGTTTAGCATCATGATCAAGCGCAATTAATTTTTTAGGATTGAAGCGCTCTAAAATATGAGCTGCTTTACCACCCGGTGCTGCACAAGCATCGATAATGACTTTGTCATCTAAGTTGGGTAACAGTGTTGCACACAATTGAGCATGTTCATCTTGAACAGAAAACCCGCCTTCTTCAAAGCCTGGTAAATGAGTAATATTACCCGTTTGTTCCAGAACAATACCAACATCTGAAAGTGTACAAGGACGAGCATCAATCTGTTCTTCATCTAAAATATCAAGATATTCATCACGACTAATTTGACGTTCATTGACACGCAGCGTTAGTGGGGCAACTTGTTTTAAATTTTGACAGATTTCAGGGAGTAGATCAGCCCAATCTTTTTTAAGTCGTTTGAACAGCCAGCTTGGTAAACCATGGGTATTATTCAAAGCCGTTTGAAACTCAGTTGTTTCACGTGAAACACGACGAAGGATGGCATTGACCAAACCACTCATCGGTTCAAAACCTAATTGCTTCGCTGCATTGACAGTTTCTGAAATCGCCGCATGTGCAGGAATACGGGTGCATAAAATCTGGTATAAACCCAAATATAAGCAACTTTCTAGTGCCTCATTGTCTAACGGTTTTGTGAGCAAGGGTAAGGTAATTGCTTTTAAAGAATACCACTGACGTAAACAGCCCAAAGTAAGCTCATGGTATAAACCACGATCACGTTCAGAAACAATATTGATATGTTGGTTTAAAACGGAAGCCAAAGACTGTCCATTTTGAACAGCTAAAAGTGTTTTAACCACTTGTGCGCGCAAATTCAAATTTTTTGCAGATGATTGAATTTGGCTCATGCGAATATATTTCCTACTGAAAGTTTATGGCTTTGTATAATTTGTACAGGGTTAATGGCTTTACCACCTGGCCATTGTAGGCTAGTCAGGCAAATCACACCATCTCCACACAGCACATGTACACCTTGTTTGTTCATCTCGATAATGGTTCCGGGTACTTCACCGTTGGCTGTAAGGTCTGAAATTTGAGAATTCCATACACGTAAATTATTGCTTTCATCTATTGGTGTAAATGCGACTGGCCAAGGATTGAATGCCCGAATATTGCGATCCAGTTCAACTGCTGATTTAGTCCAATCAATTTGTGCTTCAGCTTTTGTGAGTTTATGTGCATATACCGTAAATTGTTCATCTTGCACTTCACGTGCATCTAAATATTGTTGTAATTTTTGTTCTGATTCTAATACCGCACAAATTGCTTCAGCGCCTTGGATCGCAAGTTTCTCATATAAAGTCGCTGAGGTTTCTTGTGCTGTGATTGGGCATACTGTTTTAAAGATCATATCGCCTGTATCTAGTCCAGCCGCCATTTTCATAATCGTTACTCCGGTTTCAGTGTCACCTGTTGCAATGGCACGCTGAATCGGAGCGGCACCACGCCAACGTGGTAGCAAAGAACCATGAATATTTAAACAACCATAGCGCGGTGTATCTAATACGGCTTGAGGCAAAATTAAACCATAAGCCGCAACCACCATTACATCTGCACCCAAAGCTGCTAATTCTTGTTGAGCCGCTAAGCCTTCGTCTGTCGATGCTTTGAAATGAAGAGGTTGATAGACGGGTAAGTTGTTTGCGAGCGCAAGTTGTTTCACGGCTGAAGCTGTCATTTTTTGTCCACGACCTGATTTGCGGTCGGGTTGAGTATACACAGCGACGATTTCGTGATCAGTTTCAATGAGTGCTGCTAAAGCAGAAGCTGCAAATTCGGGTGTACCTGCAAAAATGATCTTCAAAGGTTATGCTCAGATTAAATTTTAAATTGAATTATAGCAAACCTGATTATGCGGTGGCGTTTTCAAATGAAAATACGGGTTTTTCTATGTAAAAAATAAAATACGATCAATTGTATATTTTGTTTTGATCACTTATTTGATTTGAAAACAGTCAGCAGATGTCTTTTTTACAACACCCTTAAAATTCGCGTAAATCTAAATTAACCAACATCCATTTTTAAAATAAATATCACTTTTTTAGACGAAATTTTACACTTTAAATTGATAGAAATAGATCTTATTTTTAACTTAATCTAAATAAACAGATGATTTAGAGATAGAACTTAGAATTATTGTGACCTATTTCGCAGTAAAAAATTGTTAACTGAATAAACATAGGCAGTTAATCGAAATTTAACAATATGTCAAATGTAAACTAAGTCTCACATTATTTTGATAAATGTGACAAATTTTGTCACATGCTCAATTTAAGAACAATATGTATTTAATAAATCTTAATGTTTTTTGATTGGTGTATAAATTGCTGATTTATAGATATAAAAATTAAAAAATGTATGGTTATTTTACTTTTTATTTAAAAGTTTAGACCATGTGTTTAAAAAAATAAAATAAGTGAAATATATCTCAATTTTTCTATTGCTTTAAATGTATGTAAATTGTTAAATAAAAAAAATTGTACATTTTATATGCATTATTGAGGCGAAATCAGCGGCTGTAATGCACCTCCTAAAGGAAAAGTAATATGAATAAGATCTACAAAGTGATTTGGAATGCGACTTTGTCGGCATGGGTTGCAGTTTCTGAATTGGCAAAAGGGAAAACCAAGTCTTCTAAGATCACAGGCTCTGTCGGGACAGTTGTTGCTATTGTTGGGGCTATCAGCTTTTCGCCAGATGCATTCGCGGGAGGTTATAGTGCTGGTGGTGGTAATATTAATGCTGCTTGTAGCAGTACAAGTACAACAACAGGGCAAACTGGTGCTATTGCAATTGGTGGAGGGGATCAAGCCCCTTGTGCAAGCCAACCATATGCAACAGCTATTGGTAATAATGCAAAAGCAGCTAGTCGTGGTTCTATTGCTATTGGTAGTGGGGCATATGCAAACTCAGGTGAAAATGTATTAGATGGTAAAGGGGCAGTTGCAATTGGTAATGATGCTGTTGCAATTGGGAAAAACTCATTTGCCCTAGGTGCACAAGCCTCTGTTGTTGAAGACAATACCGTTTCTTTCGGTCATGCGAATGGCGATGCAAAATATGTAGGTGGTGTCGCGAGTGGTACATGGACAGATGATCGCTTTATGAGAGTAGCGAATATTGCTAATGGTTATAAAAATAATGATGCGGTCAATGTTTCACAAATAAAACCACTTGCTACAGCACTAGGTACAACGGTTGATGCAACAACAGGTGTAGTTGCACCTCCAAGCTATACTATTACTAAGACAGATGGAACAAGTTATGCTGCAGTTAATACAGTACCTGCTGCTTTAACTAACTTAAATAGTGAAATAACAAAAGCCATTACTTTTGCAGGTAATACAGGAACTTCAGCAAATAAACTTGGTTCGACTCTGAATATCACAGGAACAGGTTCTACAGCAGGTTCGTATACTGGTAATAATTTAAAAACATCTGTGAGTGGAAGTACCGTTAGCATCCAGATGGCAGAAGCACCTGTATTTACAGGCACTGTAACTGCTGGAAATTTAGCAACAGGTGGGACTTTAAGTGTTACAGGAGTTAGTAATTTAAATGGTGGGGCAAATTTAAACAGTCAAAAAATTACAAATGTTGCTGCAGGTGCTGCAGCAGGTGATGCCGTTAACTTTGGTCAATTAACTACAACCAATCAAAACGTAAGTAATTTGACGACAACTGTTACCAACCAAGGTACTGATATCAGCACATTAAAAGGTGGCTTTAACTTACAAACCAACGGTAAGAACAGTGGTGCGATTAAAGCGGGTGACACGGTTGATATTGGTGTAGCAACGCCAGCGGATACTAACCTTACCGCAACCAAGACAGGTAACAATGTTGCGTTTGCTTTAAGCAAAGACTTGAATTTAACCAGTGTTACCACAGGTAATACAGTGATAAACAACGCCGGTGTAACCACAGATAAAGTGACTGTTGGTACTGTGGTGGTTGATAAAACGACTGGGATCAATGCGGGTGGTAAAAAGATTACCAATGTAGCAGCAGGTGATATCAGTTCAGCAGCATCAACAGATGCTGTGAATGGTGGTCAATTATTTACAACGAATCAGAACGTTGCGAAAAACACATCAGACATTAGTACGTTAAATACCACTGTTACCAATCAAGGTAATCAAATCACGACCAATACGTCAAATATCGCAACCAATACATCTGATATCAGCACCTTAAAAGGTGGCTTTAATTTACAAACCAACGGTAAGAATAGTGGTGCGATTAAAGCGGGTGACACGGTTGATATTGGTGTAGCAACGCCAGCGGATACTAACCTTACAGCAACCAAGACAGGTAATAATGTCGCATTTGCTTTAAGCAAAGACTTGAATTTAACCAGCGTTACTACAGGTAATACCGTGATTAACAACGCCGGTGTAACCGCGGATAAAGTGACTGTTGGTACTGTGGTGGTTGATAAAACGACTGGGATCAATGCGGGTGGTAAAAAGATTACCAATGTAGCGGCAGGTGATATCAGCTCAGCGACATCAACAGATGCTGTGAATGGTGGTCAATTATTTACAACGAATCAAAATGTAAGTAATTTGACGACAACTGTTACGAATCAAGGTAATCAAATCACAACGAATACGTCTGATATCAGTACATTAAAAGGTGGTTTTAACCTACAAAGTAATGGTAAGAACAGTGGTTCGATTAAAGCGGGTGACACGGTTGATATTGGTGTAGCAACTCCAGCGGATACTAACCTTACAGCAACCAAGACAGGTAATAATGTCGCATTTGCTTTAAGCAAAGACTTGAATTTAACCAGCGTTACTACAGGTAACACAGTGATTAACACTGCTGGTATAACCGCAGATAAAGTGACCGTTGGCAACGTTGTTATAGATAAAACAACCAACAAGATCAGTGGTGTAGAAGCAGGAACTGATACGAAAGATGTTGTAAACAAAGGTCAATTAGATGCTTTGGCAGGACAACAAACAGCAACAGATAATTCGGCAGTGAAATACGACAACGCCACAACTAAAGATAAAGTGACTTTAGGCGGTGGCGCTACAGGTACAACGCTGACAAATGTTAAAGCGGGTGATGTTTCTGCAAACTCAACAGATGCAATCAATGGTAGTCAGCTTTATACGACAAACCAGAATGTAGCTCAGAATAGCAAAGACATCGCAACCAATACGTCAAATATCGCAACGAATACATCAAATATTGTGACCAATACATCTGACATCACGACTTTAAAAGGTGGCTTTAACTTACAAACCAACGGTCAGAATAGTGGTGCGATTAAAGCGGGTGACACGGTTGATATTGGTGTAGCAACGCCAGCAGATACTAACCTTACAGCAACCAAGACAGGTAATAATGTCGCATTTGCTTTAAGCAAAGACTTGAACTTAACCAGCGTTACAGTAAACGATGGAACCAATGGTACAAATGGTTCTACCGTGATCGGTAAAGATGGCATCTCAGTTAAAGATGGTTCAGGCAATACGATTGCAGGTGTAGATAACACAGCATTGACAGTTAAAGATGGTAGTGGCAACACAGAAACTAGCATCAACAAAGCGATCAATACTCTCAATGCATCGCAAGGTGAGACTGATAAGTTTGCAGTGAAGTACGA
>NZ_JAMBAR010000001.1:53875-55254 GCF_025433935.1 Acinetobacter sp. I-MWF
CATCCCGACGCGATACAGCAAACGAACTTAGCTTAGAGGGTTAAGTTGTTAAATGTTTATTGCGTCTTATTTATCACTGACGAAGTGATAAATTAATCATTAAGAGAATATGAAGAACAACTTGTGTGGATTTTTACTGATTGATTGATCGAAATATTATCATTGATTGATTGGTTTAAATTACTCGAAGTTTATTTGAGAGAATTTGTCAGTACATTGATGAGCCAGAATTGTGAACTGTTACGAATCAAGGTAATCAAATCACAACGAATACGTCTGATATCAGTACATTAAAAGGTGGTTTTAACCTACAAAGTAATGGTAAGAACAGTGGTTCGATTAAAGCGGGTGACACGGTTGATATTGGTGTAGCAACGCCAGCGGACACTAACCTTACCGCAACCAAGACAGGTAACAATGTTGCATTTGCTTTAAGCAAAGACTTGAATTTAACCAGTGTTACTACAGGTAATACCGTGATTAACAACGCTGGTGTAACCGCGGATAAAGTGACTGTTGGTACTGTGGTGGTTGATAAAACGACTGGGATCAATGCGGGTGGTAAAAAGATTACCAATGTAGCGGCAGGTGATATCAGTACAGCAGCATCAACAGATGCTGTGAATGGTGGTCAATTATTTACAACGAATCAAAATGTTGCGAAAAACACATCAGACATCAGTACATTAAATACCACTGTCACTAATCAAGGTAATCAAATCACGACCAATACGTCGAATATCGCAACTAATACATCTGATATCAGCACCTTAAAAGGTGGCTTTAATTTACAAACCAACGGTAAGAACAGTGGTGCGATTAAAGCGGGTGACACGGTTGATATTGGTGTAGCAACTCCAGCGGATACTAACCTTACAGCAACCAAGACAGGTAATAATGTCGCATTTGCTTTAAGCAAAGACTTGAATCAAATCACGACCAATACGTCGAATATCGCAACTAATACATCTGATATCAGCACCTTAAAAGGTGGCTTTAATTTACAAACCAACGGTAAGAACAGTGGTGCGATTAAAGCGGGTGACACGGTTGATATTGGTGTAGCAACGCCAGCGGACACTAACCTTACCGCAACCAAGACAGGTAACAATGTTGCATTTGCTTTAAGCAAAGACTTGAATTTAACCAGTGTTACTACAGGTAATACCATTATTAACACCGCTGGTGTAACCGCGTATAAAGTGACTGTTGGTACTGTGGTGGTTGATAAAACGACTGGGATCAATGCAGGTGGTAAAAAGATTACCAATGTAGCGGCAGGTGATATCAGCTCAGCGACATCAACAGATGCTGTGAATGGTGGTCAATTATTTACAACGAATCAAAATGTAAGTAATTTGACGACAACTGTTACGAAT
>NZ_JAMBAR010000001.1:55354-55882 GCF_025433935.1 Acinetobacter sp. I-MWF
GATATTGGTGTAGCAACTCCAGCGGATACTAACCTTACAGCAACCAAGACAGGTAATAATGTCGCATTTGCTTTAAGCAAAGACTTGAATTTAACCAGCGTTACTACAGGTAACACAGTGATTAACACTGCTGGTATAACTGCGGATAAAGTGACTGTTGGTACTGTGGTGGTTGATAAAACGACTGGGATCAATGCAGGTGGTAAAAAGATTACCAATGTAGCTGCAGGTGATATCAGTGCAGCGACATCAACAGATGCGGTGAATGGTGGCCAATTATTTACGACTAATCAGAATGTAAGTAATTTGACGACAACTGTTACGAATCAAGGTAATCAAATCACAACGAATACATCTGACATCACGACTTTAAAAGGTGGCTTTAACTTACAAACCAACGGTAAGAACAGTGGTGCGATTAAAGCGGGTGACACGGTTGATATTGGTGTAGCAACTCCAGCGGATACTAACCTTACAGCAACCAAGACAGGTAATAATGTCGCATTTGCTTTAAGCAAAGACTTGAAT
>NZ_JAMBAR010000001.1:55982-56254 GCF_025433935.1 Acinetobacter sp. I-MWF
ACAAAAGACAAATAGAAGCTATGGCAGGACAACACACATCCAAAGATAATTAGTCAGTGAAATACTACAACGCCACAACTACAGTTAAAGGGTGCTTTGTCTGTGGCTCTACAGGTACAACGCTGTCATATTTTAAAGCGGGTGATGTTTCTGCAAACTCAACAGATGCAATCAATGGTAGTCAGCTTTATACGACAAACCAGAATGTAGCTCAGAATAGCAAAGACATCGCAACCAATACGTCAAATATCGCAACGAATACATCAAATATT
>NZ_JAMBAR010000001.1:56354-64419 GCF_025433935.1 Acinetobacter sp. I-MWF
ACAGCATTGACAGTTAAAGATGGTAGTGGCAACACAGAAACTAGCATCAACAAAGCGATCAATACTCTCAATGCATCGCAAGGTGAGACTGATAAGTTTGCAGTGAAGTACGACAAGAATGCTGATGGTAGTGCAAACTATAACAACATCACATTAGCAGGCAGTGCTTCAAGTAGTACGAAAGATGCAACGACAGGCAAGATCACTACAACAGGTGGTACAAGCTTAAACAACGTTGCGAGTGCGGGTGACTACACTAAAGAGGCGAATGCGAGCAAAGGTGTTAACGCTGGTGATTTGAACAATGCAGTTGTTGATGCAACTAATGCAGCGACGAGTAAAGGCTTTGCATTACAAGCAGCAGATGGCGCTAAAGTACAGAAGAACCTAGGCGAAGCGGTTGAGGTTGTTGGTGCAGATAGCAACATCACTACGAAGGTTGCAAATGGTCAAGTTGCGATTGAGTTAAATAAAAACCTTAACAACTTAACTGGCATTACAGTAAACGATGGAACCAATGGTACAAATGGTTCTACCGTGATCGGTAAAGATGGACTCTCAGTTAAAGATGGTTTAGGCAATACGATTGCAGGTGTAGATAACACAGCATTGACAGTTAAAGATGGTAGTGGCAACACAGAAACTAGCATCAACAAAGCGATCAATACTCTCAATGCATCGCAAGGTGAGACTGATAAGTTTGCAGTGAAGTACGAAAGACAGTAATTACAGGCGATACGCTAGATATTCAATTGGCGGATGCACCAGTATTTGCAGGCAAAGTGACAGCCAATGGTTTAGATGCGAATGGCAACAAAGTTGAAAATGTAGCGGATGCGACAGCAGCGACAGATGCAGTGAATAAAGGTCAGTTGGATAGCTTGAGCGCAAGTCTTACTAATTCAGGTTTTGGCGTAAAAGCAGCAGATGGTAATACGATTAACAAAAAGTTAGGTGAAGCAATAGACGTAGTTGGTTCTGATAGCAACATCACTACGAAGGTTGTGGGAGGTCAAGTTGCGATTGAGTTAAATAAAGATCTCAATAACTTAACTGGTATTACAGTGAACAATGGAACTGATGGTACAAATGGTTCAACTGTAATTGGTAAAGATGGTGTTTCAGTTAAGGATGGTTCAGGTAACACAGTTGCTGGCTTAGATAACACATCTTTGACTGTAAAAGATGCGAATGGAAATACAGAAACAAGTATTAACAAAGCGATCAATCTTCTTAATGCCTCACAGGGTGAAGCTGATAAGTTTGCTGTAAAGTACGATAAAAATTCGGATGGTAGTGCAAACTATGACAGTGTAACTCTTGCAGGTGCAGGTGGAACTACGATTACTAATGTTAAAGCAGGAGCTATTAACTCAACATCAACAGATGCAATCAACGGTAGTCAATTACACGGTGTTGCAGATAGCATGAAAAACGTGATTGGTGGTTCTACTACGATTGATCCAACGACTGGCGCAATCATAGCAAACAATATTGGTGGTACAGGTTCGAATACACTTGATGGTGCGATTAGTAGCATTAAAGATTCAACAACTAAAGCGAAGACCACAGTTACAGCTGGAGAAAATGTTGTAGTTACATCCAGTACAAATGCAGATGGTTCAGAAAATTATGAAGTATCAACAGCAAAAGACTTAGTCGTTGACTCTGTAAAAGCAGGTGATACGGTTCTCAATAATGCAGGTATCACAATTGGTAATGATGCTGTTGTGTTAAATAATACTGGATTAACCATTGCTGGTGGGCCAAGTGTAACAGTGGCAGGTATTAGCGCGGGTAATAAAACAATTACCAACGTGGCAAATGCTGTAAATGCTACAGATGCAGTCAATAAAGGGCAGTTAGATAGCGCAATTGGCACTGTAAATAACAATGTCAATGAGCTTGCCAATAATGCCGTTAAATATGACGATGCATCAAAAGGTAATATGACACTTGGTGGTGCTAATGGCACAACCATTAGCAATGTAAAAGATGGTGCAGTGACTCAAGGTTCTAAAGATGCTGTAAATGGCGGTCAATTGTGGAATGTTCAGCAACAAGTAGATCAGAACACAACTGATATTGGCAACATTAAAAATGATATTAACAATGGTACTGTCGGCTTAGTTCAACAAGCAGGTAAGGATGCAACTGTTACAGTCGCGAAAGATACTGGTGGTACCAGTGTGAGTATGGCGGGTACAGATGGTAATCGTGTTGTGACAGGTGTTAAAGATGGGGCAGTGAATGCAACATCAAAAGATGCAGTCAACGGTAGCCAATTGAATACAACCAACCAAGCAGTTGTCAATTATCTTGGCGGTGGTGCTGGCTATGACAATATTACGGGTAGCTTCACTGCACCTACTTATAATGTAGGTGACTCTAAGTATAACAATGTCGGTGGTGCAATCGATGCATTGAACCAAGCGGATCAAACATTGAATAGTAAAATTGACAATGTCAGCAACAAGTTAGACAACGCTTTCCGTATTACCAATAACCGAATTGATGATGTTGAGAAAAAAGCCAATGCGGGTATTGCAGCAGCAATGGCACTTGAATCAGCACCATATATTCCAGGTAAATATACCTATGCAGCAGGTGCAGCATATCATGGTGGTGAGAATGCGGTAGGTGTGACCTTACGTAAAACTGCAGACAATGGACGTTGGTCGATTACAGGTGGTATCGCGGCAGCATCTCAAGGCGATGCAAGTGTTCGTATTGGTATCAGTGGTGTAATTGACTAATTCACTAGACAGGGAAGATCTTCGGATCTTCCTTTTTCTTCGAAAAAATATTTAGAGAGAAAAAATGAAAGCATTTAACAGAAAAATTATGGTTGGTGTATTCAGTGTTTTAGTGATCTCATTGAGTCATGCTGAAGTTGAAACATCAAATACCCAAGAAATTCATTTTCCTGAAGTGAAAGATAGCTATTTAAAGGAGATGAAGCGTTATAAATATGAGGATGTTGCCCTTTTAAATGAAGGATTAACCAAAGATGAAATTCGGCATATTTTGGGGGATCCACAATTTTCTGAAGGTCTCTTTGCAGTTAAGACATGGAATTATGTCTTAGATATTTTAGAGCCAAATTCTAACCAATATAATCGTTGCCAGTTGCGCATAGATTTTGATAAGCACTATCGTGCTGAAAACTTGTATTGGAAAGGTAATGACTGTACACAAGCCAATATTCCTGCTGAGGAATCTTTAGATGTTCAAAAAGAAGTATTTAGTTTAGATGCAGATTTATTATTTAGATTTAATAGTGTTAAACTTTTAAATAAAGGAGAAAATGAACTTAGAAAATTAATCAGAAATATTAAAAACAATTATAGTGAAGTTGAAAGAATTAATCTAATCGGACATGCTGATTATTTGGGTTCTAGTAAATATAATTATTATTTGGGGTTGAAAAGGGCTGATTCAATTAAGTATTATTTGGTAAATAATGGGATTCCTGGGAGATTAATTTATATAGGGAGTAAAGGGGCTAGTGAACCTGCTCTTACTGGTTGTAACCAAATTAAAAGCAAATCATTGTTAAAGGCATGTTTACAACCAAACAGACGAGTAATGATTGAGGTTGTAGGGGAAGCTTTGAATTAATTTTAAATAAATAAAGTTTAAATGGCAGATTATTTTTAAATTTTAATCTGCTGTCGTTTTTTTTACTTTTAATTTTGAGGGGAAATTTCAATGCCTAAATCAACATCAATTTGTTTGTGGTGGTTGAAAAGCCATAATTTTAAACTTGTTATTGGAGGGCTAAACTTAAAACTTAAAATAGGTGTAATTAAAATTTTAACTTTTATGGCTATTAATTTAAATGATCCTGAAAAAGTATTGACAATAAAATCTAATGAACTTTCACTTAATCCTAAAATTATAGCTGATTCATTATTTTGGTTATGTAAAGTAAAAGTAATTATAATCTTAAATGATAATGATTGGCATGAAAAAGATGAGTATGTTGTGAAATATGCGAATCAGGAAAAGGAGCTAAGGAAACTATATGATGATTGCTGGGTGGTTTTACCAAACCTTAAGGTTTTAACATTTTTAAAAAGGACACCAAATGATCAAGTCATAACATTTGAAGCGATTAGTAACTATTTATTAAAAATCAAGGGATTTAAAAGGGATATAGTTAATTTAAGACACATTATATACGATGAAGACTATCTCACTGGAGTTTTTAAAAAGACTTGGAGGGAGGTTTTGGTAAAGTTCGATTTAGTAGAATTTTTAGAGATCCATTATAGTGATATCTATGAAAATTTTAAAATATATTAATGGATTGGTTCTTTATCTTAATCTATAATGACTTTGTTGCATAAAAAATTAAAAGATAACACTTACCCAAGTACCTAAAAGTTAAGGTGAAACTTGGGTAAGAATTCTGCATAGTTTGTTAAATTTATTCAATCTTGCTACTTGCGCATCAATTATTGACTTGGTTTTCAAAGATTCTTTCATTTAGTTTATCTTTTAGTAATTTGACGCAATGTATCTTAGTTCCTACTAATCTTCATGGGTAGTAGTCTACCACTTTGTCCATATCATCCTGCATAAATTCTTTTCTAAATCAAGTAGTACATTACATTCGATCTCCATGGTTTGCCATTCTTTCTGATCCATATGCTTTTATATTATACACATGGTGGAATAATCTGATACTGTCCCAAATCTAATCGCCAAAGCCAAAGACGAATGAGACTTTGAACAAGTCTTATAGTTGTTCTTAAAGTTAAGAAAAGGAAGACTTTCATCATTAAACAGGACAAATTAGCTGTAACTAAGTAGGATTTTTTTACTCTTATTTGCTTGTTGATTGTGCGTACCACTGCGTAGTGGAATAAAAGTAGATGGTGATATTTCCACTATTGATTAAAGCTTGGTTTTAAGAGGATCAATTGGTAGTAAGATGAATTCAGGTACTGGCTTATACATCAAAAAATTAAATTACTTGATAAGCCTTAAGAGATAAGTTTTTGCAACAAGGTCATTGAATAATGGATGAATTAAAAAATATTAATTATTCCCATTAAGCCTTAATTTAGTTAAATTAGTAAATTTTAATATGTTGATGATTGGGGGAATGTGATGGATGTCAACTTTTTTTATCTTTTAGAGAAATTTTTTGAGTACAATGTTTTAAGGGGGGATAGTCGAATCATCTACAAAAAGATTATACATTATTTTACTGATTTTAATTCAGACATTACTCCGGAAAATCTTAGTGTTGATGATGTTTTAAAGTGGAGGAAGATTATTTTAACTCAGATAAGGCCTGTAAGTTGGAATACTTATGCTAGACATCTACATGCATTAATGAATTTTGGAATCAAACAAAAAATATTAACACGTGCAGATAATCCATTTAGTAAAGTCCAGATTAAATATGATAATAAATCGATAAAACATTTAAATAGTTTTCAAATGCAGAAAATTGATTATTTTTTAATTGATTGCCATCAAAGAAGAAAACTTAAATTTATTAAACCGATTTGGTTTTTTGTTGCATTGGTGAAAACTTTTCAATATACAGGTATGAGGAAAAAACAACTTTTAAAATTAAGAGTTCAAGATATTAATTTAGATGAGGATGTTATTTATATTGATGGTCTTCATAATAAAAATCATGTGAGTCATCTAATTCCGATATCGTCAAAATTAAAGCCTTATTTGCTTGATTTAATTATGCAGCACAAAGAAATTAACTCAACTGATTTTGATCAGCTTTTTAATATAAATTGCTTTAGATGTCACGAAAGCAAGACAAGGAAAATGTCTGTTTACCAGATTGATGCTATTTTTAGAAATTTATCATATCAGATGGATTTTAAAGTAAGTCCACATCGTTTTAGACATACGGTGGCGACGACTATTTTAAAGAATAGTAATAATATTTACATGGCTCAAAAAATACTAGGACATCAATCAATCAGAACAACAATGCAATATATTGGTCATGATATAGAACTTTTACGTGATGGTATAGAATTGATTTAATTGGGAAGGGTAATTTGTTAAAGTGGCTATAATGAGTAATTGATATACAATTAAATCCTGATTTTTTATGAATTTCTATTTAATTTAAATAATCTTTTTTTAATATTTAAATTGGTTTTAAATTTAAATATAATATTTTTTAACTGATATTTGCAGAAACACCAATACTGTTAAGCTTGGAATATTTTGGATAGCGAACTTATAATAAATATTTTGCCATTTGATATAGAGCATCTGTAAATTATCTTTTATAAAGTACATCTTTTAAAAGAATAAATACTTTTGGCCTCAAGGTGAGAAGTATTGATTCTATTTATCACAAAATTAAGCTCAATCAGTCATCAGACTTTTACGTTCTTCAAGCCAAGCGCCACACAAATAAGCAGCTTCGTCCTTATCATTAGGTAATTTATGGAAAGGATATGTTGATCAGCTTCACGAGGATAATTGATCATATCAGTAAACCAGTCACGAAATGTGGATCGAAACCTTTTTTTGTTTCATTCAAAATAAATATTGAAATTGTGATGAAAGTCATTTATTCTTGTTTTAATGTTAAATCAATCAGGTTAATGTGCGCATCTTTCTCCGATGTATGTGCATATTTTTATATGCCTATGTATCCCCATACATAGGCATTTTTTTATATCTAAATAATTATTTTGTATATATTTATATTGATTAATCAAAATATTAAAAACTTATAAATTTTGAACTATTTACAAAGTGTAATAATTTAAACATAATTAAATGTGAAGCTCATCACAATCACTATTGACATGAATAATTTTAAATTTAATCAGCTTTCTTTGAGTATTTTTTTTACGATTTTAGCAGCAACAACTCAAGCAGCAGAACCACCCACCAATCCAAGTTTAACTGCAGATAATGTGCAACGCCAACAACAACGTGATGAAGCATTACAAAAGCAATTACAGCCCGAAGCTGTAGTGCAAACGGGATTAGAAAAACAACTTCAAACTCAACCACAACTACAATATCTAAAATCAAACAGTGAAGACGTTTGTTTTGAAATTAAAAAGTTTGTATTGATTGGGGATGATGCCCGTCAATTTACTTTTGCGATGCTGCCCGTCACGCAAGGTCAACATAATCTCATTGACCGTTGTATTGGGGTACAAGGCTTAAACCAAGCCTTAGATCTAATTCAAAACAGTATTATTAGTCATGGTTATGTCACCACCCGCATGCTGTTACCTCAACAGAACATTGCTTCAGGTGAAATTAAGCTTCAAGTAATTGCTGGGAAAGTAGATCAAATTCAATTTGTTCAAGGGACGTCTAAGCGTGCTCACAAATTTAACGCCTTGCCTGTTCAGTCTGGGGATATTTTAAATATTCGGGATATTGAACAAGGCTTAGAAAACTTTAAACGCGTGCCGACTGTTGAGGCTGACTTTAAAATCAAACCCTCAGAACAGCGTAACCAACCTGGCTATAGTGATTTAGAGTTGGCATGGCAACAATCAAAACCCTACCGGATTCATTTAGGTGTTGATGATGCAGGCTCAGATTCAACTGGGAAATATCAAGGCACAGCAACCTTATCTTTAGACCATCTGTTTACTGCAAATGACTTGTTTTATGGCAGTTATAACCATGATTTGGGTGGGGGAGATCAAGGTAAACGCGGAACGGACGGTTATTATTTAAGTTATAGCATTCCACTCAAATATTGGTTACTTAGCACCAGTTATAGCCAGTCTGATTATAACCAAACGGTTGCAGGTGCCAGTGAAAGTTATAGCTATAGCGGCAAAAGCAAACTGATTGGGGCCGATTTATCTCGGGTACTTTACCGTGATGCCAAACGAAAAACCACAGCCACTGTGGGAGGATGGTATCGGGAATCACAAAACTTCATCAATGATGTAGAAATTGAAGTACAACGTCGAAAAACCGGTGGCTGGAAAGCCAGTTTGGATCATACAGAATATCTAGCCAATGCGACTTTAACAGGCAATTTAACCTATAAACGCGGTACAGGTGCATTTAATGCAATGCATGCACCTGAAGA
>NZ_JAMBAR010000001.1:64519-223047 GCF_025433935.1 Acinetobacter sp. I-MWF
ACAGCATTGACAGTTAAAGATGGTAGTGGCAACACAGAAACTAGCATCAACAAAGCGATCAATACTCTCAATGCATCGCAAGGTGAGACTGATAAGTTTGCAGTGAAGTACGACAAGAATGCTGATGGTAGTGCAAACTATGACAACGTAACCCTTGCAGGTACAGGTGGAACCACGATCACCAACGTTAAAGCAGGCGCTATTAATGCAACATCAACTGATGCGATCAACGGTAGTCAATTGTACGATGTTGGTAATAGTCTGAAAAATGCAATTGGCGGTTTGACCACGAGAGATGCAACGACTGGTATCATTACGACAAGCAACATTGGTGGCACGGGTTCAAACACAATTGATGGTGCAATCAACAGCATTAAAGATTCAGCAACTAAAGCGAAGACCACAGTTACGGCTGGAGACAACGTTGTTGTGACTGCTGGTACCAATGCAGATGGTTCAAGTAACTATCAAGTTGCAACAGCGAAAGACGTAAACTTCGATAAAGTGACTGTAGGTAATGTTGTTGTTAATAAGGCAAGTGACACAATTGAAGGATTGAGTAATAAAGATCTTACAGCGAGTGATTTTGCGACTAAAGGTAGAGCAGCGACTGAAGAGCAATTGAAGCAAGCTGTCACGAAAAACATCACTGAAGTTGTAGATGGTAATGGCAACAAAGTGAATATTATTGATCAAGTTGTAAATACGAAACCTGACAATAAAAATCAAGATTCATTGTTCTTAACCTACGATAAGCAAGGTCAAGAAACCACAGATCGCTTGACGATTGGTCAAACAGTGCAGAAGATGAATACCGATGGTATTAAGTTCTTCCATACCAATGCCGATATGTCGAAAGGTGATTTGGGAACAACCAATGACTCAAGTGCGGGTGGTTTAAACTCTACAGCGATTGGTGTAAATGCAATTGTGGCAACAGGTGCAGATAGTGCTGTTGCATTAGGTCACAATACAAAAGCTGAGGGCAAACAATCCATTGCAATTGGTCAGGGTGCTGAGGCATTAGGTACACAATCAATCAGTATTGGTACGGGCAATAAAGTGAAAGGCAACCATTCTGGTGCGATTGGTGATCCGACCATTGTTGATGGTGCAAACAGTTATTCTGTAGGTAATAATAACCAAGTGCTTACAGATGATACGTTTGTACTTGGAAACAATGTGACCAAAACAGTTGCTGGTTCAGTTGTGTTAGGCAATGGCTCAGCGGCGACGACTGGTGCTGGTGTTGCGGGTTATGCGCTGTCAGCTGCAACAAGTGCAGACAAAACAGCAATTAGCAATACAACATCAACAACTGGTGCAGTAGCAGTTGGTGATGCGGCAAGCGGTATTTATCGTCAAATTACTGGTGTTGCAGCGGGTAGCGCAGATGCTGATGCTGTAAACGTAGCGCAGTTAAAAGCTGTTGGTAACCAAGTTGTTACCACTCAAAACGCACTTGTAAATGGTTTGGGCGGTAATGCGAAAGTCAATGCTGACGGCACCATTACAGGACCAAGCTATAATGTTGCACAAGGTAATCAGTCGAATGTTGGAGATGCTTTAACAGCATTGGATAAAGCCATTGGTTCTGCAGCAACAACATCTAAAACGACTGTTTCTAATGGTCAGAATATTGTTGTGAATAAGAGCAAAAATGCTGATGGTTCAGACAACTATGAAGTATCAACAGCAAAAGATTTAACAGTTGATTCTGTGAAAGCAGGTGATACGGTTCTCAATAATGCTGGAATCTCAATTGGTAATAATGCGGTTGTGATAAACAACACAGGATTAACTATTGCAGGTGGGCCAAGTGTAACGGTGGCAGGTATTAACGCTGGTAATAAAACAATTACCAATGTGGCAAATGCTGTTAACGCTACAGATGCAGTCAATAAAGGGCAGTTAGATAGCGCAATTGGCACTGTGAATAACAATGTCAATGAGCTTGCCAATAATGCTGTTAAATATGACGATGCATCAAAAGATAAGATCACACTTGGTGGTGGTGCAAATGGCACAACCATTAGCAATGTAAAAGATGGTGCAGTTAGTCAAGGTTCTAAAGATGCTGTAAATGGTGGTCAATTATGGAATGTTCAGCAACAAGTTGATCAAAACTCAACGGATATCAGCAACATCAAAAATGATATTAACAATGGTACTGTCGGCTTAGTTCAACAAGCAGGTAAAGACGCAACAGTTACAGTTGCGAAAGATACTGGTGGTACAAGTGTGAGTGTGGCGGGTAAAGATGGCAACCGTGTTGTGACAGGTGTTAAAGATGGCGCAGTCAATGCAACATCAAAAGATGCAGTCAACGGTAGCCAATTGAATACGACCAACCAAGCAGTTGTGAATTATCTTGGCGGTGGTGCTGGTTATGACAATATTACGGGTAGCTTCACTGCACCAACTTACAATGTAGGTGACTCTAAGTATAACAATGTCGGTGGTGCAATCGATGCATTGAACCAAGCGGATCAAGCATTGAATAGCAAAATTGACAATGTCAGCAACAAGTTAGACAACGCTTTCCGTATTACCAATAACCGGATTGATGATGTAGAGAAAAAAGCCAATGCGGGTATTGCAGCAGCAATGGCACTTGAATCAGCACCATATATTCCTGGTAAATATACCTATGCAGCAGGTGCGGCATACCATGGTGGTGAGAATGCGGTAGGTGTGACCTTACGTAAAACTGCAGACAATGGACGTTGGTCGATTACAGGTGGTGTTGCAGCAGCATCTCAAGGCGATCCAAGTGTTCGTATCGGTATCAGTGGTGTAATTGACTAAATCACGAGACAAGGAAGATCGAACGGTCTTCCTTTTTCTTCGCAAATTTTTAAGAGAGAAAAAATGAAAGCATTTAACAAAAAAATTATGTTCAGTGTATTCAGTGGTCTTGTGATGTCATTGAGTCATGCTGCTGAAGTTGAAACATCAAATACCCAAGAAATTCATTTTCCTGAAGTGAAAGACAGTTATTTAAAGCAAGTGAATCGTTATGAATATGATGACGTGGCACGTTTAGATAAAGGTTTAAGCAAAGATCAGATTCGCCATGTTTTGGGGAATCCGCAATTTTCTGAAGGCCTCTTTGCTGTTAAAACTTGGAACTACGTATTGGATGTTCGAGAACCGAGTTCAAATCAATATAAACGTTGCCAGTTACGCATAGACTTTGATAAGCACTACCGTTCAGAAAACTTATATTGGAAAGGTGAACAATGCCAAGGTCTGATGGCTTGGGGTATCAATAACCAATCCGCGACAGAACAAACGGCTCTATCCTCTACAGGCCAATCAGCCAGTGTTTTATTCTATTTTGATCATTCAGATAAAAGTGGGGTAAAAAATCCTGAAGTGATTAGCAAAATTGCCGATCAAATTAAACAAACTGATGGGAATAGCAAGATTTTTGTTGCAGGTTATACCGACCGTTTAGGTTCATTTCCGTATAACCAACGTTTATCAGCAGCGAGAGCCAATACCGTTGTAAATTTGTTGAAACAACAAGGAATTCCTGCGGATCAAATTCAATTTTCAGCAGAAAATAAAACGGATGTGTATCAGAAATGCAATGGAATGAACAAAAAAATTCAATTGGTTGAGTGTTTAGCACCTAACCGCCGAGTAAACATCACTTGGTAAAACTGAATGCATAATCAAATACATTCAGTTTAAAAGAAGGTGTTTGTTCTTCAAATAGATTGAGCCTTATTGCATACCAACGCCCGATGAAATTCATCGGGCGTTTTAAATTATTTACTGTTCTGGTTTATTTTGAATAAATCATACATCACCAAATAATATTGATTGCCAAGTTAACCCAGCAGAAACATCAGCAACACACTTTTTAAAGAAAGCCTTTAACCAAACTTTTTAATGCAATGCTTTAAAAAGAATTAAACTATTCACTTAACTTGGCTCTAAAATCTAATTTGAATGTATTGAGTATAAAAATGATGAAGAAGATAGTATTAGTGTTGCTTGGTTTCGGGTTTGCTGTGCAAACACAGGCCTTTGATAAAAATCAGGTGAATTTGGCCAATGATTTTTGGGGAACTTGGACTGTGTACAATGCGGAGGCCCAATGTACCGAAAGCTATCAATTTACTCAACCAGACCAATTTACTTACACCACAAAGCAAAAACGGATGACAGGTGATTTTGCAATATTAAGAAATGAGAATGCTCAGACTTTAGATGTTTTAGCCATGAAAGTTAAGCTAGACAACAAAAAAGCCGGTTGTGGTGGCGAGCCTGTGGATTATAGCAATGCTGATATCCGGTTAAGTTTAAAATGGATATCTGCCAAAACAGCGGAGCTTTGTACAGACCGTGAAGGCAAACAATGTACTGGCTTATATTTGATTAAACAGAAATAATCTGTGCAAAAATGAATGAACGGGCTTTTTTTGAGGCCTTTTATAAAATAAAATTTAGTGAATTTTATTAAGTGATAAATATTTTTTATTAAAAAATA
This sequence comes from Acinetobacter sp. I-MWF, assembly GCF_025433935.1. NCBI lineage: Bacteria > Pseudomonadati > Pseudomonadota > Gammaproteobacteria > Moraxellales > Moraxellaceae > Acinetobacter > Acinetobacter sp. I-MWF. The sequence goes on from NZ_JAMBAR010000001.1 coordinate 69,021, forward strand.
AAAAATTATTCATAGAAGTTTTGTGTTTTATCCAACACGATAGCGTTATATTAAATTCTAATGTTTTATTTATCTATAAAGCTTGTTGGAATATCAATAGACACGTCTTGTTTAAAAAAAGATCATGCTCAAGATCATTGGTTATATGCTAAGTTATAGTATGATGTGTTCATATTTCGACTGATTTATTGCTATATCATCAGTTTTATTTAGCCAGAGTGAATTGATATTCATTTCAAGCTCAAACAATGTTGGAAATACAAATGCCTGACTATCGTTCAAAAACATCGACACATGGAAGAAATATGGCTGGCGCACGTGGCTTATGGCGTGCAACAGGAATGAAAGATGAAGATTTTGGTAAACCGATTATTGCGGTAGTCAACTCATTTACTCAATTTGTACCTGGTCATGTACATCTGAAAGACTTAGGTCAGCTGGTTGCTGAACAAATTCAAGCAGCGGGTGGCGTGGCAAAAGAATTCAATACGATTGCGGTCGATGATGGTATTGCAATGGGGCATGACGGCATGCTGTATTCATTGCCTTCGCGTGATTTGATTGCAGATTCTGTTGAATATATGGTCAATGCGCATTGCGCAGATGCCATGGTGTGTATTTCTAACTGCGACAAAATCACACCAGGGATGTTAATGGCGGCAATGCGTCTGAACATTCCAGTGGTATTTGTGTCTGGCGGTCCAATGGAAGCAGGTAAAGTTAAAATCCGTGGTACAGAACATGCGATTGATCTCGTTGATGCGATGGTGGTTGCTGCTGATGATAGTTTTACCGATGAAGAAGTAAAACAATATGAGCGTTCAGCTTGCCCAACTTGTGGTTCATGTTCAGGTATGTTTACAGCCAACTCAATGAACTGTTTGACAGAAGCCCTTGGTTTATCTTTACCGGGTAATGGTTCAACTTTAGCAACCCATGCAAATCGTCAAAAATTATTTGAAAAAGCCGGTCAATTGATTGTTAAGTTGGCAAAACGCCATTATGAGCAAGATGACTACACCATATTACCGCGTTCAATTGCGACCAAAGCATCTTATGAAAATGCGATGACGCTAGATATTGCAATGGGTGGTTCAACCAATACCGTATTGCATTTATTGGCCGCGGCACATGAAGCAGGTGTTGATTTTACCATGGACGATATTGATCGTTTATCGCGTAAAGTGCCTGTGTTGTGTAAAGTTGCCCCTGCAAAACAAGATGTCCATATGGAAGATGTCCATCGTGCAGGCGGTATCATGTCAATTCTAGGTGAATTGGATCGTGCTGGCCTATTGGATACATCAGTCTATACCGTACATGAAAATACGTTGAAAGATGCCTTAGATAAATGGGATATTATTCGTACCGAAGATCCAGAGGTTTACGAGTTCTTCCGTTCAGCACCAGGCGGTGTTCCGACTCAAACCGCATTTTCACAAAACCGTTATTATCAAACTTTAGATGGTAACCGTGAAAAAGGTGTGATCCGTAATGCTGAACATGCATTCTCTAAAGACGGTGGTTTGGCTGTACTGTACGGGAACATCGCTGTAGATGGTTGTATTGTAAAAACTGCGGGTGTAGATGATTCGATCCTGAAATTTAATGGTACGGCTCGTGTCTTTGAAAGCCAAGACGCTGCTGTAGATTCAATTCTTGGTCATGAAATCAAAGCTGGTGATGTGGTTGTCATCCGTTATGAAGGTCCACGCGGTGGTCCGGGTATGCAAGAAATGCTTTACCCAACCAGCTATCTAAAATCGAAAGGCTTAGGTAAAGAGTGTGCTTTACTTACAGATGGTCGTTTCTCTGGTGGTTCTTCAGGTCTTTCCATTGGTCACGTATCGCCAGAAGCTGCTGAGGGCGGTGTTATTGGATTGGTTGAAGATGGTGATTTGATTGAAATCGATATTCCAAATCGTACAATTCATCTCGCTGTTGATGATGCAACCTTAGCTGCACGCCGTAAAGTTCAAGACGAAAAAGGTTGGCAGCCAGCTGAAGAACGTCCACGTAAGGTTTCAAAAGCATTAAAAGCTTATGCTATGCATACCACCAGTGCGTCGAAAGGTGCGGTGCGTGAAATCTAAGCGTTAAAATACGATTCCCAAACAAAATAAAAGCACTCATGGATTGGGTGCTTTTTTTTGCATTGACCTAACGATTTAAATTTTATCGAGTTTTGGGATATTGATCATTCAGATTCAAATTGTTATAAGTTTTGTTATGACTGGTTAGAATTAATTTTCTCAGCATCACCCGTGAATGAATGGTATGCTTGAGCGAGTTTCAATCAGATTTTCTTTTATTTTTCAGTGCTTATTTCGAGGCTCTACGCATGTCACTGTTACGCCGTTGGTTTGATCCAATCCGATCGAGTTGGTTTTACCAAAAGCCGATTCGTCAAGAGGTGTTATCTACGGAACAGGGACTGAGTATTTATCTGCGTTTAGATGATGTTTATAGTTATCTTGCTGTACAGCAACTGACCCAATTGGAAGATCTTTTAAGTGATGATTTAAAGCCACTTAAAGTGATTATTTCCAATACCGCAGCAGAACCCCCCAATGGCATGACCATAGAGGAATGGCGTAATTATAGTTTAGAAGACGCCAAAATCTTAGCCAATCAACATCGCTTTAGTTATGATGATGAAAAACCAGAACAACCGACTCAAGAAGCATTACAACAAGCGGAAACAATTCTTAGAAATACACCGCTGACCGGTCAAAATTTTCTTTATTTACTCGAAGATGTATTTCATATGCTGTGGCAGCAGCAGTATGGCAAATTGCGTACTTTATTCGTGATGGCTAGTCAGCATCAAAAACCACAGAATTTTCCAGAACGTATTTTTGGTCAAAGCCCAATTTTAGAAAGCTATTTTGAATTTGGTGGACGTAAATATCATGCAGTGGATGATTTATTACGGCTGACTCGTCGCTTAAAACAACAAAAATTATTGATTGATAACCCTATTTTTCTGATCAATCACATTGAATGGCGTGAGCATTTGATGAGTGATGCGGAAGAGCTTGCTGAAATTCAGGCCATGCATCCTGAACTTGATTTATATATTGCCTTAGAGGACCCAATCAGTTGGTTATTATTGGCATATATCAAAGAAGAACTCGCAAATTATTATAATATTCAGTTGAACTTATTTCCGCTGAGTTATCACGGTCGGGACTTTTTTGATTGGAGTTTGGCAACCCGTCTTTCCAAGCGCTCAGAAGTGAAATTTACCCCGTTCTGTCGTCCGACTGCTGAAAGCACCTTAAATATGGCAAAGCTTTATTACAGCGTACCAGAAGAGCAACGTGTAGATGTGATGTATGACATTTTACAAGCGGTTTGGACCAAGGGGCGTGATTTATCATTCAAGCCGCATTTACAGCAAATGCAACATGATTTAGGGATTGAAAATCTAACAGATACAGATGTTGAAGCTTTATTAACAGCCAATGATCAGCAATGTGCAGAGAAGCATCAGCCTGATTTTCCTGTTTTAGAATTGCGTATTGAAGGAAAGCGTTACGTTTTTAATAGCCTATATCGGGTTTGGATGATTGAAAGTATTTTTAGTAATGTGTTAGAACAGAAGTATAAAGCCGAGAATGAGTTGGAACGCGCTCAACATCATATAGAAGCACAGGATGCAGAAAAAACAGATGATTAAAAAAGAGAAATGTGAATCATTAGAACAAGTACGTGATCGAATCGATCAGTTGGATCAGGAGCTGATTGAACTGATTGCAACCCGCCAATTTTATGTTGATCAAGCTGTCCGATTTAAACGTAATGTAGACGACGTACAGTCTCCAGAGCGTGTACAACAAGTGATTAATAAAGTACGTCAGAAAGCCATAGATGTTGGCACCAACCCTGATTTGGTGGAAATGCTCTATCGGGAAATGATCCAGCATTTTATCCAAAGAGAATTAAAAGAAATCCGTCCATAACGGTGATGTGATTTCAATTTTGCCCATAAAAATATTTATTTTAGAGAACGGTATGAAAAAAATTATTCTAATCTGCATCACAACAATGTTGAGTCAGTACGCACTTGCAGAAAATTGGAAATTTATTGTCAAAGATGAGGATGGCAGTTTTTATCTAGATACCGATCGTATTGTGAAAAAAGACAAAACGGTTAATTATTGGGCTAAGTTTGTTGCTGATGCAGACAGTGAAGAACTGGATATGAAAAAAGGTGACTATACACTTTCTCATAATTTAGACCAATGTGCTGATCGTACGACAAATATCACCTTGGTTGAAGATTATAAAAAAAATGGTCAATTGATCAATAGCGATCCACAAGAATCAGATCCAAGTAATATCGATGATGATGAAATTAATCTGGCATTTTTTAAAGTCGTATGTAAATAATTTTTAAATTGTTATTTATTTCAATGTTTAAATCATAACCAGCATTAACATAATTCAGTCTAAGCTGCTTAAAATCCCTTTTATATAAAAGGGGTTTTTTATTGATCAGTGTTAATTTATGATCATCATATTATAGCCAAACCACCTAATTATTCATATAAATGATTTGCATCAAGTCATTGATCATAAATGAACTTATGTTCTTGTATCAACTCTTAGAAACTATTGGTTATCAATTCGTTTTTTGTACTTTTGAATCATAGATGGTTATCCTATCGTGGGGCGACATGGATGTCGCCGTTGGATGGAGGTACAGGACGTACCTCTCATCCAACAGAAGATTTTTGTTACTTTTCATCTCTGAAAAGTTAGGCATCGCCTACACAAACTTATTCAAACTTTCAAAGCAAAATGTGGCAATGAACGTTTTTATAATCAAACAATTTATTCCACCATGTAATTGATTTAATTAAAGATATAAATTAAGAGAAACTATATTCTTGTGTATGCGTTTTTGACAAGTTGACTATATTTTGATTTAGGCATTTTCATTCTTGAATCAGCCCTTTATATGCCCCATTCCAATTCTGCATTTGTGATTTTATTGATGACAGATTGATATTCAAATTTTTTACATGCACACCATAATTGGATGAAATCTGAACCAAAATATTGTTTAAAGACTGCATGTTTTTCAAATAATTGCAGTGCTTCAAGCTGATGAGAGGGTAAGAAATGCTGTGAGTTAATCACTTTTACTTGCTGGATTGATTGAGGTAAATCCAGTGCTGCATGTAAGCCATGCAGTACCCCCGTCAGAATCGTTGCAACACACAAATAAGGGTTGACGTCTGCACCCGCAACACGATATTCCAAGCGTTGATTGTCCTGATCTGAACAGGGGATGCGAATCGCAACATTGCGATTATTGAAGCCCCAATTGGCTTCTAGTGGAACATGATTGCCAAGTTGAAATCTGCGGAATGCGTTAATATTGGGTGCTAAAATAGCCATGGATGCGGGCATTAAGTCAAGTAAACCTGCAATCACTTTGTGCATGATGGGGTTTGGATTTTTTAACTGATCTATTTTAAAAAGATTGTCTTGCCATTGGTTGCGTATGCTCATATGAAAGTGCATGCCGCTGCCTGCTTTCGCCATATTTGGTTTCGCCATAAAACTGGCTTTTAAACCATGTTGCATCGCAATTTGACGAATCATTCGTTTAATACTCATGATGTCATCACACAGTTTTAAAATGTTGTCACTGTGCTGAATATTCAATTCAAATTGTCCAGAAGCACTTTCAGCTACAACACCTGTTAAATCAATATCTTGTCGTTTTGCTTCTAATTCAATTTGTTGAATGACAGTTTGAAAATTATGCGGAGTATCGACATCGAAACATTGGGTAGAAAGCGGATCAGATTGGGGAGAAAACGGAGCATCTTGGATATTTTCAGACAAATAAAATTCGATTTCACCAGCCATCATTGGAAAATAGTGCATCTGATGCAGTGTCGATAAAATTCTTTTTAATATATTGCGAGGCTCAATCACACAATCTGAACCATCATCGGATTTCATGGTTAATAGCAGCTGGGCATGCTGATTGGGTTGATCTGCACAAGGCTTTAGACTGCTCAAGATGGGTATACATAAGCGATCGGGTTCACCAATATATTTCCCCAGCCCACTTTCTTCAACCACTTGACCATCCAAGCTCATCGCATAAATAGACAATGGAAAATAACAACCTTTCTGCAATTGGTGGAGGGCATTTACTTCAATACGCTTACCACGAAGATGACCATTGAGATCATGTAAGCAGATATCAATAAACTGGGTCTCTGGATAATCTTCTAAATATTGTTGGATTTCTTTGTCAAAATCATGCATGTCCTGATTTTCTAAGACCAGTGCTGTGGGGAATATTTTTGTAGAATTGGTAAGCGACATATTCATTGTGAATAGATCCAAATGAGGTAAAAAAATTATAGGAAGCTTGCTTACTTGAGTAACGTAAAATGATCGTAAATTCTTTTCTTAGACACTTAGCCAAAACACTCAATCTCAAGCCTCAATCATTGCTTGAGGCTCTATCCTAAAAACAGTGATATTTCAAAACAAAGCTTTGGCGTAGCATTGCCTCAGAATATTGAGGTAAAACGACATGATGGGATTTGTAATTGGTGTATTTGCAATTGCAGGCATGATTAAAGGCACAATTGGTCTTGGCTTACCTGCCGTTTCAATGGGACTTTTAAGCCTTGTGATTAGCCCATTCCAAGCCGCAACTTTATTGATCATTCCATCTATGGTGACCAACTTTTGGCAATTGTTTGCTGAAGGTCATGTATGGCGGTTGGTTCGCCGTTTTTATCCCTTATTGTTGGGAATTATTATCGGTTCAATTTGGAGTATTTTCCCCACTTTAGGCCACTCTAGTGGTGGTTTCCATAGTGAAGCATTACTGGGGGGAATGCTGGCATTGTATGGACTCTATGGTTTATTTTCCAAACGTATGCCAAATCTTGCACCGCATGAAAAATGGCTTTCGCCAATCATTGGATATTTAGGCGGTGCTTTAACTGTTGCCACGGGAGTGGTGGTGATTCCTGTGGTCCCTTATTTACAATCTTTGCAGTTAAAGCGTGATGATTTGGTTCAATCTCTAGGTTTAGCTTTTACCGTTTCAACCCTGTGCCTTGCCGTTTTTTTACATCAAAACCCTGTTGAAGATACGCCAATTGATTATCAGTTATCTCTTATTGCCTTAGTACCTGCATTAATAGGAATGTGGGTGGGAACAAAAATTCGTTATCGTATTCCAGAGCAAAAATTTCGTAAAGTTTTCTTCTGTGGCTTGGTGATTTTTGGCTTATATTCAGTATTGCATCAATTTGGCGTGATCTAATTCGTGGACTTAAATGGTCGTGTAATCGCGCTTTCCGCAAATGTGAAGCTATGGCCCTATTGGGTAAACTGAAAAAATCAAAGCAGATGATAGCGATTTAGTTAGTTTTAAAAATGAATATCAGCGTGGTGCTTAATTAAGTATTTAACGTGAGTTTGATTTAAAGATATCTTTAATATATTGAAAAACAATGATCTTGACGGAGTCTTACTGAACTGTCATTCAATTTCAGGATCAGCCTGCGGCTCGCCCTACTTTTGTTTCGACAAAAGTAGGCAAAACCATTGTCATCCGCAAAACTCGTCAACCACCAGCGACGTATTCAATGAATCGCAGAAACAATACTTTATGCATGAGGTCCTGCCTCAGACAGTTGCGGATGACGTTTCCGAGTATCATATTTCATCAAGAATTTTATATCGAATTCAGATTATTTAAACTAAAATCAGTTTCGATTTTTGTGAAATTAAGAATTGGGCAAAGTGTTGATATGCTGTTGGAAGTTCATCAAAATTTTGAGCAGCCAATTGTAGTTGACGTTTTGCCCATTCACCGACTAGTTCAATTTGATCAAATGCATAGAGTTGATTGAGTCGCATTGCTGCCCGTTTGGGCATAATGGCAATGCCGACACCACTCGCAACTACTTGAGCGATCGCAGCAAAATTTGGCAATCTTAAACGATACTGAATTGCACAATTAAGCAATTTGGCTTGGTTTTCAATCGACTGCTGTAGAGAGTGATATTGCATTAAACCCACAAAGGCATAGTTCAGTGTATCGACCAGTCTAAGTTGTGTTCGCTGGCTTAATTCATGATTTGATGGACAAATCAGCACTAACGGATCATCTGAAAAGGTTAAAGTCTGTAATTGATGTGCATTAAAAAAGCTCGAAATTAAGCCGAGTTTTGCATTGCCTTTTTCAAGGGTCTGAATAATTTCATTACTTTCAGCTTCTTGTAGATCAATCTGAATATGGGGGTTTTCAACTAAATACTGAGGAAGTAATAAGGGCAGATATTCACTTTGTGCAGATGAATTACACCACAAAGTCATCTGTGTGCTTAGACCTTTTGCGAAGGGTGACATCGCTTGTTCAAGCTGTTTACTTTGTTGTATTAGACGTAAAGCCTGTTCTGCAAAAGTTTGACCTGCAATTGTGAGTTTGACCCCAGAGGCATGGCGGGTAAAAAGGCTTGTGGCATATTGTTGTTCGAGTTTTTTAATACGTTCACTGGCTGCCTGTAGTGAAATCGACGAGCGTTCTGCGCCTTTGGTGAGGCTTCCTGTGTCCACGATATTGATAAACAGTTGCAAATCGAAGAAGTCTAGGCGCATGCGAATCATAAAGAGCTGAAATGAGATCAAAGTATAGCTGAATAATCATACAAATATGCGATATCGTGTAGATTGTTTCAGCGGTAAGTAGGACGAGATTTAAATTGAAACTATGAATGAAGGCTTGATCACGACGATATCGTACGATAGTCACAGGATATTTTAAGCGATTGTATTGGAAAATATATGGGCTTGAAACAAAAGTAACTTGATTGATATTGATCATATGCCTGACTTGCTCAATTTGAGTCTACAACGCAAACCATTGATGAAATATCAAAAGACCCTAGAAAAGATGAAAATTCTAAGCGAGCAAAAAAGTGAAAACGATTGGTTTATTAGGTGGAATGAGTTGGGAATCTACAGACTTGTACTATCAGCAGCTGAATAAAAGCATTCAACAAAAATTAGGAAAATTACACTCTGCAAAAATTGTTTTAATCAGTGTTGATTTCGCTGAGATAGAAATATTACAGCGTCAAGGCTTATGGGACGATGCAGCACTGTATTTAAAAGAGAAGGCAATTCAGTTGGAGAAAGCTGGGGCAGAAGGGATCTTACTGTGTACCAATACCATGCATAAAGTTGCTTCTGCTATTGAAAACTCGGTCTCAGTTCCATTTATTCATATCGCTGATGCAACAGCAAAAGACGTTTTAAATCAGAATATTGGCAAAGTCGGTTTGTTAGGTACTCAATTTACCATGGAACAAGACTTCTATAAGCATCGGTTAGAAGAACAAGGCATCAATGTACTGGTGCCTAACCAAGCGCATCGACAGCTGGTTCACAATATTATTTATGATGAATTGTGTTTAGGTGTGATCAAGGAAGAATCTCGTCAGAAATACATCCATATTGTTGAACAGCTAATATTAGAGGGTGCTGAAGGCATTATTTTGGGATGTACAGAAATTTGCATGCTCATTGGAGATACTCAGTTTTCTGTTCCGCTGTTCGATACAACGTCGATCCATGTGCAAGCTGCTGTGGATTTTGCTTTGTCTTGACTTTTTGAGGTGGGTATTTGTATCAATAAAAAAGCTCCCGAAGGAGCTTTAAATATTATATAAGCAAAGGCTTACATAATTTTCACACCTTGTTGACCCGCAGGGGTAACTTTGAAGATTTCTACTTCAAACGTGATATTTTTACCTGCGAGTGGATGGTTGAAATCCACTTCAGTGATGTCTTCACCGACAGTTTTAACCACGCCAAATAGACTTTGTTTGGCTTTGTCTTCAAACTCAATCATGTGGCCTTCAACAGGACGTTGTTCAAATTTTACTGTATCGAATTTTTGCACATTTTCAGAATTCCACGGACCGAAAGCATCTTCTGGTGGAAGGCTAACAGTACGACGGTCACCTGCACGAAGACCAAATAAGGCTTTTTCAAAACCTGGCAATAAACTGCCATCCCCGATCACTAAGCTTACAGGCTCTTCACGGCTACGTGTGTTATCAATTTCAACACCACTTTCGATAGCAACAGAAAAATGCAGTTCTACTTTTGAGCCATCCGCAACACGCGTTTCGTCATTGGGGTTAATCATTTGTTCAGTCATTTTGCGCTTCCGCACGTTGAATACGATGCTTTTCTAAAAAGAAGGTATCAATTAACAATAAAATCGTACCGAGAGTGATCGCACTATCGGCAATGTTGAATGCAGGGAAACTACTGCCTTGGTAATGCAAATGAATAAAATCGACCACATAACCTAATGTTACCCGATCAATTAAATTCCCCAATGCACCGCCAAGAATCAATGCGATTGCAGCAGGTAAGATCAGCGTGGTTTTTGGCATACGCATAAGCCAAAAAATAAAGATGATCGATACAACGCCTGCAAGACCTGTGAATAAATAATGCTGCCAACCACCCGCATCAGACAAGAAGCTAAATGCTGCGCCGTAATTATGCAGTAATGTCCAATTTAAGAAGGGCAGTACAGGTACAGGTTGAGCATAAGTCAGCTCTGCACTTGCAATGTTTTTTGTCCATTGGTCAATGATAATGGCAAGGACAGAAAGTCCAAGCCACATCAAATTATGCGGATAAAACTGCAATAAGCCCTTTTTATTTTGCGGATTAGGCATATTTTCTCTCTTCACCTTGACCTGTAGGAAGGTTAATAATACAACGAGAACAAAGGCCTGGATGTGCATGATGTGTATTCACATCTGGAAGGACATGCCAGCAACGTGCACATTTTTCCCCTTCAGCAGCAGAAACTTTAACACGTAGGCCTTCAAGCTCTGTTGCTTCACCTTGCTCAGCGTAGTCATAAACAATTGCTTGAGAGGTGATCAAGACAAAACGAAGCTCATCGCCCAATTGCTTCAAGACGTTTTGTAGGTCTGTATTTGCCCAAAGTTCAACTTTAGCAGACAGGTTACTACCAACCAATTTAGCATTACGCGCTGTCTCAATCTGTTTATTAACCGCAGATTTGACTTCAATTAAGGTTTGCCAATCTGCTTCAGAGATCAAGTTTGTACTTGATGCCACTGGAATATCATACCAATGCGCTGTAAATACATATTTTTCAGTTTGTTCTGGAATCAATGGCCACGCTTCTTGTGCTGTAAAGCTCAAGATAGGGCTCATCCAACGAACAAAGGCTTGAACCAAATGATACAACGCGGTTTGAGCAGAATGACGTGCTGTTGAATCAGCTTTAGTTGTGTATTGGCGGTCTTTGATGATGTCTAAGTAGAAACCACCCAAATCATTGATACAGAAACTGGTCAAAGCATTGGTGACGACATGGAAGTTCATATCTTCATAAGCTTGTTGAATGGTTTTCTGTACGTCTGCTGCACGTTGTAGGATGTATTGATCTAATGCAATCAATTGGTCCACAGGTAACGCATCTGTTGATGGTTTAAAGCCGTTCAAGTTTGCCAATAAGAAACGTAAAGTATTACGAATACGACGATAGCTGTCACTTACACGGCTAAAGATTTCGTTACTTGCGGCAATTTCATAACGATAATCGCTTGATGCAACATATAAACGTAAACCATCAGCACCTAACTGCTTGATGATGTCTTCAAGTGGGATAAAGTTACCCAATGATTTCGATAATTTGCGACCTTTTTCATCCACGGTAAAACCATGCGTAAGCAGGGCTTTATAAGGTGCACGTTTATGGATCGCAATCGACGTGAGCAATGAAGACTGGAACCAACCACGATGTTGGTCAGAACCTTCAAGATATAAATCAGCAGGATCTTGCAGTTCTGCACGTTCACGCAATACTGCATAGTGCGTTGTACCTGAGTCAAACCATACATCGAGCGTGTCACGAACAGCATTGTACTGTTCAGCGTCATCACCGATAAATGCTTTGGCCTCACGGTTATACCAACCATCAATGCCTTCTTTTTCGATGAGCTTCGCCACATCTTCAATGAGCTCTGCGGTACGAGGGTGCAATTCATTGGTATCTTTATGTACAAAGAATGGAATCGGCACACCCCAAGTCCGTTGACGAGAGATACACCAGTCTGGGCGACCTTCAATCATTGACTTGATACGGTTTTTACCCCAATCAGGGACAAAGTCGATGTCGTTTTCAATTGCATTTAAAGCATCTTGGCGTAACCCATTCGCATCCATGCTGATAAACCACTGTGGGGTTGCACGGAAAATGATTGGTGTTTTATGACGCCAGCAATGCGGATAACTGTGCTTAATTGGCAGATGTGCCCAGAGTTTGCCAACATTGGTTAATGCTTCAATGATTTTTGGATTGGCTTTATAAATGTGCTCGCCTGCAAAAAGAGGTGCAGTCGGTAAATATACACCATTACCACTTACAGGGTTTTCTACTTTTAAGTTATAGATTAAGCCAACTTTATAATCGTCCACACCATGTCCAGGTGCAGTATGCACAGCACCTGTACCACTGGTTGCAATGACATGTTCACCTAAAATCACAGGTACTTGACGATCTACAATCAATGGATGTTGTAATTGTAAGTTTTCGAGCGTCGCACCAACAAAGTCAGCCAATACTTTTGGTTGTTCAAGTTTGTAACGTTCACATGCAGATTCAACTAAATCTTTGGCTAAGATTAAGTTTTGTGTACCACGCTCAGACTGAACTTGCACCAATTGATAGGCAATATCCGCATGTAAGGCAACCGCTTGGTTTGCAGGTAATGTCCAAGGTGTCGTTGTCCAAATCACGATATCTGTTGGATTGTTAACGCTGACACCCACTTTTGCAGACAAATCAGCAAGATCTACAACACCGAAACCCACATCAATTGCATCAGATTTTTTATCTTCATATTCCACTTCTGCTTCAGCAAGTGATGATCCACAATCCATACACCAGTTCACTGGTTTTAGACCAGGTTCGATATGACCTGCTTTGGCAATTTCACCGAGCGCGCGAACAATATCTGCTTCTTGTTTGAAGTTCATGGTGAGATATGGATTATCCCAGTCTCCAAACACGCCCATACGAACAAAGTCTTTTTTCTGTAATTCGACTTGGGTATATGCATATTCACGGCAGGCTTTACGGAAAGTCGATGCATCAACTTTTACGCCAACTTTACCGATTTTTTCTTCGACTTTGAGTTCGATTGGTAGACCATGACAGTCCCAACCTGGAACATAAGGTGCGTCAAAATCATCTAAAGTACGACTTTTAACAATAATGTCTTTTAAAACTTTATTGACGACATGACCTAAATGCAATGAACCATTTGCATATGGAGGACCGTCATGCAGAATATATTTTTTCTTGCCAATACGCGAAGCACGAATCTGCTGATAAATGTTGTCGGCATACCACTCTTCTAACCATTTTGCTTCACGTACTGCGAGATTTGCTTTCATTGCAAATTCAGTACCTGGTAGGTTTAGCGTGGCTTTATAATCCACTGCATTTTCAGAAGTTTGCTTATCGCTCATGCAAGTTGTCATCCAATATTATCAGCACCATTGCTGACGCGTTTTACAATAAAAGTTTAAGTTAAAAAGGAAATTTGGGGGTGTTTTTGCGAAACTCAAGCAAACGCTCGACATCATCATCAATTCCCGCCTGAAGCGCTTCAAGTGATGGGTAATTTAATTCACCATGTAAATAGTCGAGGAAAGTGACTCGCATTAACAGACCATACAGATTAGCAGAAACATTTGGAAAATGTACTTCTAATCGCCATTCTGGATGTTCTTGTTTGATTGCAGGGCGTGTTCCCACATGGCCCGCACCAAATAACGCATCTGTTTGATAGCCAGCAACACCTATTTTATCGGGGTTCTCAGCTCTGACTTTCTGTGTCAATGAGGTACTTTCACAAATAACATCAACAGCATAAATACCACTTAAACAGGGTTTATGACGGCCAAGTCGAACATTGATGGTTGGAAAATTCAAAGTACGACCAATTTGATCACCATATTGCACACGACCAATCATGCTGTATGGACGACCTAATAATTTTGCTGCAAGTGATAAGTCACCCGCTTGGAGAACTTGGCGAATACGGGTTGAACTGACACGTTCGCCATTAAATTCAATGGTATTGAGATTGGTGACATCAAAACCATATTGTTTTAAAAATTCACTATTGCCTTGACGGTCTTTACCGAAGTGAAAATCATCACCTAAGATCAAACTTTGCGCATTGAGTTTGTTTTTTAACAGGCTTGCAAAGTTTTCAGCACTTAAGCTACGGAATTGATTATCAAATTTAGCGATAGCAATATAGTCGACACCCAATTCAGATAAATATTCTACTTTTTCTCTGAGTGATGAAATCCGTGGTGGTGCTTCATAGCCTTTGAAAAACTCTAAAGGTTGTGGCTCAAAAATCATCACCAAGGTTTTTAAATTTTGGGCTTTCGCCACTTCTTTGAGTTGAGAAACCATCGCCTGATGTCCCAAATGGACACCATCAAAATTGCCAATCGTCACAGCGGTTTGGGGCAATTGAAAATTTGGTGCTAAGGCATTTAGACGTAACAGCTGCATGGTTTCAAAATAAGCTTAAAATTTGAAAGGACTATATATTGCCATAATCTCACAGTTTCGTCTTTGTTGTTGTGTTTTTATCCAGAAAAAAATGACTGAGAATACTTTTATATCAGCAAAGTTGATTCATTTTATGAAATTAAATCAATTTTATTTATTAGAAGATGCTTTTATAATCAATTTATCTGCTGAAATGAGGATGAAGCAATGAAAAAGCCATTTTACCAACTTGAACAAACAGGTGATGTGATTCGACAGTTTACGCCAAACTGGTTCACCATGACCATGGGAACAGGGGTTGTTGCACTGATCTTGCCTGAATTTCCGTTTGCATCTGATTTTTTATGGCAGGTGGCAACTATTTTATGGCAGTTCAACACACTACTGTTTACTGTATTTATCATACTGTATGTTCTACGCTGGCTCATCTATCCTCAAGAAGCGAAGCAGATTTTTTCCCATCCCGCAATGGCACTCTTTTTAGGTGCAATTCCAATGGGGTTGGCAACGGTACTAAATGGCTTTTTAAAATATGGCATACCTATGTATGGTGATGTTGCGTTCCAAATTGCGCAGTTGTTGTGGTACGTCGATGTGGTTTTAGCGGTGGGTATCGGGGTGCTGGTACCGTTTTGTATGTTCCATAAACAAGATCATCAATTGCATACAATGACTGCAATGTGGCTATTGCCAATTGTGGCCTGTGAAGTTGCAGCAACATCAGGCGGCTTACTTTTAGCGCATATACATGCTAGTCAACAGGCAGTGGCTATTTTATTCGCCAGTTATATGCTGTGGGGGATGTCTGTATTGCCTGCTTTTGGGATTCTCACCATTCTGATGTTACGTTTGGCTGTACATCAATTGCCGAGCAAAGAGTTGGCAATTACGAGCTGGTTAGCTTTAGGGCCAATTGGTACAGGTGCATTGGCACTCTTGGTTCTAGGTGCTCAGGCTCCTCAAGTCTTGGCATTGATTCAGTTAGAAAATTTAGGTGTGTTCTTTCAAAATGCTGGGATTGTGGCAAGTTTTATTTTGCTTGGCTTTGGTGTGTGGTGGGTTGCAATCGCAGTTCTAACCACACTTAAACATGCGGCAACCGAGCTACCATTTAATCTTGGTTGGTGGGGCCTGACTTTCCCACTGGGTGTATTTACCTTGGCAATATTGAGTTTAGGTCACCAATTACATCTCAGTTTTATTGTAGATACAGGCTTAGCATTTGCTGCAATTTTAATGATGTTGTGGGTGATGGTGATGAGCAAAACTTTGCGGGGAATGTATCAAGGGAATTTGTTTTTCTCTCCCTGTTTAAAAGCTATGTTGGAAAGAGAGTGAATATCAATAGTTCAGCTTTAAAAATATAGCAAAGTATTTGTATTTTTAACTTTATTTAAAATCTCTTTAGCTTCAGGCAGTCCTAGATCAGCAGCTTTACTAAACGCCTCAAGAGCCTTGGTAGAGTTTTGAGGTATACCTAAACCTTTAGAGTGCATGACTCCTAAATTATATAATGCTGAACTATGATTTTGATTGGCAGCTTTGTTAAAAGCATCAAAAGCATTTTTATAATTTTGAGCTACGCCTTCACCATCTCTATACATAATGCCCAAGTTGTAGGACGCAGTGGGGTCTCCTTGGGCTGATGCCTTACTATTCCACTCAAATGCTTTGGAATAGTCTTGTTTTACACCCTCACCATCTCTATACATTTTTGCTAGGTAAAGTTGTGCTGTAATAGAGTTTTGATTGGCAGCTTTATTGTACCACTCGAAAGCTTTTACAAAATTTTGTTGAGTACCTTGACCAGTATAATAACCATAAGCTAAATTTAATTGGGCATTAACAAGACCTTGATCAGCTGCTTTAGTCCACCATTCAAATGCTTTAGTATAATTTTGTTCTACGCCTTTTTTATATAAATACATGTTTCCAAGATTAAATTGAGCTTTACTATTCCCTTGATTAGCCGATTGAGTATACCAGCTTAACGCTTGCTCATAATCTTGTTTAACATATTGCCCATAAGCATACATTAAACCTAAATAAAACTGAGCATCATCATTTCCTTGAAATGCAGACTTTGTAAATAATTCAAACGCTTTTGCATAGTTTTTATCTGTACCATTGCCATTGTAATAGTTATTTCCAAGGTTAAATTGAGCAATGGCAACACCTTGATCTGCTGCTTTTGTATACCACTTGATTGCCTTTACAGAATCTTGTTTTATGCTGTCAGCATATTCACCAAAGTCATATAGAACTCCTAGTGCAAATTGAGCTGTTGAATGCCCTTGATCAGCAGCTTTGGTGTACCAATCTAAAGCTTTGATGGGGTTTTTTTCTGTTTCTTTTCCTTGCAAGTAGATGTTGCCTAATCTGAATTGTGCATTGGAATTTCCTTGTTCCGCAAGAAGTTGAATATCTTTAAGAGTTTGATTTTCTGCGAGGAGAGGATTTATTGTTAGGCATATAATGAGAGTAACAAAAAAAAATTTATTCATGTTCATCATTTTTAGTTTTTATAGTCTAATTAAAATGAGTATATTTTATTTTGTCTCAATTGTTAATTTTTTTTAAAAATTAAAAAGTGAATGAATGTTGCAATCAATGAGGATTCAAAAAGCATTTCAGCCCGTGCTAGAAGAGGTGATTAACGCTTTTAGTCGCAGCTTTGCCGAAGATTTACATAGTATCTATGTTTATGGCAGTGTCGCTCAAGGCATTGCAATTATCGGTCAGTCAGATTTAGACCTTTGTGTTGTTTTTAAAAATAAACCTAAAAATTTAAATGAAAAAATTGCTGAAATAAGCGCAAATCTTAGGGTTTTACACCCATTTATACCTAAAGTTGATGTCGATATTGGTTTTCTAGACGAGGTTTTAAATGAGCATTCCCTACAAAGTTGGGGAGCATGGATCAAATTCTTTTGTCAGCACATTTATGGAGAAGATTTATCTGCGCTTTTTAACGATGTTCAAATTGATCGAGATGTAATTAAGGCGATAAATAGTGGTTATGATGCAGATATACAAGGGTATTTACGCATATTAGAGGCATCTGATCAAACAGCAAAAGAATTAATCAACCTTAAAAAATCTTTAATTAAACGGATAATACGACTGCTTCCTTTAACATTGGATAATATAGAAGGATGGCCATGCAATTTAAATGATACTGTGGCACAAGCGATAGATGTATATCCTGAACAAAAAGCAGCGTTTCAATACTTGTTAAACGAACTTGATCACCCAAATGTATCGAGTGAGACCTCTCTCCAAGAAATAAAAAACGTTTATTTGTGGATAGATGCTCACATTATATAAAATAAAAAAAAGCAGCCTTTTGGCTGCTTAAAATAGGTTCAATTTATAATTATGATTTATCTTTTAAGCTAAAGAACCAGTTCAGAATCAATGCTGCAAACGTTGCAGTACCAATACCACCCAAGTTGAAATCACCAAATTGAAGGGCAAAGTCACCCGTTCCTAAAATGATTGTTACTGCGGCAACCATCAAGTTTTTATTTTGAGAAAAATCGACTTTATTTTCAATCCAAATCTTCGCACCCGCAATGGTAATTAAACCAAAGACCACGATTGAAGCACCTGTTAAAATCGCCGTTGGAATGGTATGAATAACTGCGCCAAATTTAGGTGAAAACCCTAAGAAAATTGCAAAAATACCAGCAATGACAAAAACAATCGTAGAATAAACACGCGTAACGGCCATTACACCAATATTTTCACCATAGGTGGTCATACCAGGTGCGCCGACACCACCAGAAAGCGTGGTTGCAATACCATCTGCAACAAAAGCTTTACCAATTTGTGGATCTAGGTTTTCGCCAGTCATGGCACTGACTGCTTTGATATGCCCCAAGTTTTCTGCCACTAAAATTAAAGCAATCGGGGCAATAATTAACATTGCATTGAGATCAAAAACAGGTGAATGGAAAGTGGGTGTACCAAACCATGCAGCTTGTTGAATAGGCGTGAAATTAATCGGTGTTCCATTTCCCATTACATTTGCAACAATGAAATAGATCAAATAAGCCAATAACAATCCGACTAATAGTAATAAGCGTTGTAATAGCCCTTTCGTGAATACAGCAATTGAACCCATACACAGTACAGTGACCAAGGCCATCCACATATTAAAGTCATTACCAGCGACACCTTTCACCGTAACAGGCGCAAGGTTTAAACCAATGATCATGACCACTGCACCAGTCACCACTGGTGGCATGAGTTTTTCAATCCATTTGGTTCCCGTTGCCATGACGAGTAAGCCGAACATTGCATACAACACACCACATGCCATGATCCCGCCAGCTGCAACAGCTAAATTTGCATTTGGTGTACCTGTACCTGATGCAGCATAGCCAGTTGCAGCAATTACGACCCCAATAAAGGCAAAGCTTGAACCTAGGTAACTTGGAACACGACCACCCGTAACAATAAAAAATAAGATGGTACAAATCCCTGACATTAAAATGGCAAGGTTTGGGTCAAAGCCCATTAAAAAGGGCGCGAGTACAGTTGCACCAAACATGGCAAATGCATGTTGAATCCCTAAAACGACACTTTGCGCAGGAGGTAAATACTCATTGGTACCGACAGGTCTTGCATCAATGCTGCCAGAATAAGGACGCCATTTGGGAAACCAGTTGGACATAAATTGAGCACTCAAAAAACAAATTGGACACATCATACGCTTTCTTTTCGAGAGTTTTAATCATTTTAGTCAAACTAAGCACTTGCATTTATTAGGGAAAATTGATGTTTTGTACCATTTGGTCAAATATTTGAATGATGTTAGTGCGTAAAATCAAAGTATTAAAAAATATAAATATAAAAAAGAAGAATAATTCAGGATTTTGTAACTGCTTAAATTTTTTCCATTCAAATTGAGATTTTTTTGCAATTGTTGATGAATTAGGCATTTTATTTGTGTGAAATTGCTTCTATTCTAAATTAATAGTTTCATTTTTCGTTAGCACTGATTCAACGTTCTTCTGTTTATATACTTTATATAATTTTGAAATTCTTTTTCTAACTCGACAAGATTTTTATTATTAATCATATGCTTCTCATATTTTGGAATTTTCGACTTTAGAGTTCCTTCATTATTTAAAACAGTATAACTATAATTTTCTCTGTAACCTGTTAAAAATTTTGAATTGAAAAAATATAATATTGTCTCAGTTCCATATACTCCAGAATCACCATCTATTTGAGAAATAATCACACAATTTTTTTTATCTAATTTATAGATACTAATTTCATTATCAAAGACGGGACCTCCATTTTCAATTTCATAATCTATGATAAAGCTCTGTAAGATTTTAAATTTATTTTTAATTTCATATCCTGTATATTTATAAGAATCAGTGATTTTAGTTGTACAACCTCCAACTATAAAAATAAAAAATAACAAGGCTAAAACATTTTTCATAAACACTCCGAAAGCTAAAAATTTAATTTTTTATAATTACTTATACCAAGTACTAAAAGTTGAGGTCTTAAGTCACGCCATGTTTTTCCATTCGGATGTAATTCGAAATGAGGTCTATCAATTAGGGATTTCCATCGACCACCCCATACTAATCCTAATTGTTCACCAATTGGTCCTAATTTTTTATGATCTTCTTCTGCACTATTTCTTCTGTCTTGTGGAGATAATTTCTGATTATAGGCAACAATTTCACCATCTCGCACAGACCAAACATCTACAGCCAAACCATATTGGTGATAACTTTTTAATGGTCCCGCTTTTGTAACCCCGCCAGATAAAGCGCCTTGTGCTGCAGGGCTTCTATAACCATCCGTAATTGTCCAACATATGTTGAGTGTTTGGTAGCCAGTATTAATTAATTGAATTATGTAGGGTTGATATATTGGATGAAGTTCAGAAATTCTAGCTAATGCCCGTTTGTAATGCTTTTCTCCTCCACATGCCTCTGGTAATAAGCCACTAGTATTGACAGGATCAAATGCTTCCACTTCAGCCACAGGAGATTCTTCTTTGTTTTGAGAAGCATTCTGTTTTACTTTTGGTGGCGTAGATTTCTTATCTTTCTTGCTCTCAATTTTAGCTTTTGCTTGAGTGAGCCCTACTTTACGCTCATAAACTTTTAACTTTTGATTCTCACGGAGATGATCATCGCTTAGCCCATTAAGCTTTTTAATTTCATCGACCGTATTAGCTGTAAGCTTTGCAATTAAAGTTAATGTATCTTTGTACTGAACCACAATGATCGTGGTTTTTTCTTGCTGACGAGGTTTTGTTTCTACTGGCTTAGTTTTATTTTCAAGTGTTGCTGTTTTTTTGACAGGGATTTTTAGCACTTGCCCAGGATGAATATCTGTATCACTTTTTAAATTATTTATTTTGATCAATTCTGATGTCGTTGTTTGATTATCATTCGCTATTCGAGATAAATAATCACCTTCAGCCACAATATAGGTTGATCTTAGATAAGTACCAGTTGCCACATCCTTTGTAGAAAGATTCACGCCTTTCAGTAAAACTTTTGGGCTACGAACAATAAAAATTGTTTTTTCTCCAACCAGCTGTATTTTGACTTTAGATTGATATTCCCCAGATGTACTACTTCTGATCCTCACATCAATCATCGTGCCTATAGGTCGCTTAAACCAAACAGATTCACCACTGGCAGGAGTAACATGATCAGATATAAGAGAAGACCCCACCCAAAGTTGATGGACTAATCCTTGAATAGGTTGTTCTAATGCATCAAGAAATTTAATATTTGCTAAGCAATTCATCATTAAACCTCTTGATCATGCTGGTCATGTGAACGGCATAGGTATTCAAACGCGTCCTCATCGTCAAGACCATCATCTACAGACACGGTCCAATCTTCTTCTGTACCAATGAGAATATCGTAGTTATCATTATGGTCCGAGCTTAGTCTTTGAGTTCGCCCATGCTGATCCAGTGTTCCTGAAACATAGGTGTTATTTTTATTATTGATGAGTTTATATTTCACATTAGAAAAATCAGTCTGGTAAAAAAGATCATAAAAATCCCATTTATTACTAAATAGAGTCTCTTCTTTTAAGATAGGAAGTGTTGGAATTTCAGCTTTAACACGACTTCCCGTTTTAAACTGATGTTGCCCGGCAAAAACTTTAAAATCATTTGGTGTTTTAATTGTTATGCCATTTTTTGAAATGATGATTTGTGAACCACCAGCCATGACTATACCATTTATTAGTTTGTTGATATTATATGTTTAGCATATCTTACAAAAATGAACAATATGACTTTTATCATTGCTATACAACTTGAGGATGGTGTAGTGGTTGCTGTAGATAACAAAAACATTCAATTAAAAGATAAAAATATCAATGATTTTGAGGAATATGACGATGTAAAGTTGTATGGGTGGGATGGCGGTGTTATCACGGGAACGGGTGAAATGTATGTCATTGATAAAGCAATAAGACTTTTTATTAATAATGCTGAATCTGATCTTAAAAAATTACCAGAATGTTTAAATATATCGAGACAAATTCGTGAAATGGAGGTTGGTCAGCATGAGCAAATCCAATCATCCAAATTGCTCTATTCAAGCTTTAGTGATTCAGGTGCAAAAATTTTTGCGGTTGAATGTGATGAAACAGGCGTTTATCGAACTCGTGAATTTCAAAATAACGATGTAATCGTTTGGTTTTTTAACCAAAATATTCAGGAAATAACGCAAGATTTAAACAACTTGTATAGCAATGCACGAAGTTATAGTTCTTTTGAGCAACAAGCAGATGGGTTTAATTATTACCTTCATCCTATTGCAGAAATTTTCTATAAACAAAGTCAAGTCGATACTTGGATGAGTAGCAGTTTTAATATTTGCTTCCAAACAAGAAGCCAATGCTTTTCTGCCTATATCCATAATCAAAGAAATGACTTTATCAAGGGTCACTAAGTTGAAGGGGTACCTATGTACCCCTTCAAAGAAACTTGAACTTAACCCGTATTACGTAAACCTGCCGCAATACCAGCAATACTGACCATCAGTGCATGATCTACAGGCGTATGCTCCGCCTGACATTCAGCCAAGTATGCACGACGACGTTTCATCAATTCGGCTTGTAATAAATGCAAGGGTAATAAATACGGCTTACGTACTTTCATGGCTTGATCAAGTACATCATTGGAACTTAACAGCTGCGATTCACCTTTCATCGCCAACAGGGTTTGTACTGCATCATGCAAGCGTTGACGTAATTCAGCACCAAGTACTTTTAAGTCTTCATCATCGGTAAGATGAGATTCATAATACAGTGCAATATTTGAGTCGGCTTTAGAGAGAACCATTTCCAACATATCAATTAAGGTTTGGAAATAAGGCCATTCCGTTAACATTTCATCCAATACCGCTTTTTGACCTTGATCAATCACTTGGTTGATCGCTGCGCCAGTACCCAGCCAAGCAGGAAGCATTAAACGAATTTGGGTCCAGGCAAAAACCCAAGGAATGGCACGTAAAGATTCGATCCCACCACTGACTTTACGCTTCGCAGGGCGTGAACCAAGTGGCAACATTTGTAACTCAAGCTCAGGGGTGACGGTACGTAAATATTTAACAAAATGAGGATTTTCACGCACAGTCTGACGATACACCTGAACAGATAAATCCGTCATGCTGTGCATCAAATCTCGCCATGCTTGTTTTGGCACAGGGGGTGGTAATAATGTCGCTTCTAAGGTCGCAGCAGCATAAATTTCCAAATTTTGTAAGGCAATTTCTTCTAGACCAAATTTAAAGCGAATCATTTCACCTTGTTCAGTCACACGGATTGCGCCTGAAATTGAACCCGGTGGTTGAGAAAATAATGCTTGTTGCGTCGGTGCACCACCACGACTGATTGAACCACCACGACCATGGAACAAAGTCAGTTGAACGCCGTGTTGTTTGGCAATTGCCGTTAACTCTTCTTGCGCACGATACTGGGCCCAGTTTGCGGACATAAAGCCAGCATCTTTGGCCGAGTCCGAATAGCCAATCATGACTTCGTGCTTAGCTTGGATATGCTGTTTATACCAGTGCATATTGAACAGGGTACTCATGGTACTTGCAGCACCATCCAAGTCTTTCAAGGTTTCAAATAAAGGAACAACGCGTAATGGATGCTCAATTCCCGCTTCTTTTTGTAGTAACAGTACCGCCAAAACATCACTTGGATATTCCGCCATTGAAATGATATAAGCGCCTAAGCTTTCTTTGGGTTGTTCAGCCAAAGTACGCATGGTTGCAAAGACTTCTTGAACATCAGGGTTTTCAATCAGACTACCTGAAGGCTCATTTAAATGTTTAGGCAATAATGGGCGTTTGCTTTGTAATTCTTGCAATAAGAAATTTTGACGCGCTTGTTCTGTCCATGTCTCAAAATTACCCAAACCGAGATATTCAGTAATTGCTGAGATGGCTTGGCGATGACGACCAGACTCTTGGCGAATATCCAGTTTAAGCAATTCAATACCGAAACAATTTACCCGATAGATAAAGTCGAGCAATTTACCATTGGCAATCTCAGGTAAATTACATGCCATCAGTGAACGATAGCAAAGTAATAACGGTTGTAATAATTCATCTTTATGGCGAATGATTAAACTGCGATCTACATCTGAATGTTGACCACGTAATTTATCAGCCAACCATTGACGGGTTGCTTTGAGGCGTTCACGGGTCGCACGTAAATATTCACGGTAAGGTTCAGGATGACTATAACCCAAAGCTTGAAGTAGCTCATTGGAATAGGCTTCAATCGAGAGTTCCCAACGAAGATCTTCGATATCACGTACATAAAGGTCAGCCGCTTTCCAGCGTGACAACCACAAAACTTCTTGAGTAATGTTATGGGTGACATTCGGATTACCATCACGGTCACCCCCCATCCAAGATGCAAAACGAATTGGAGAAATATCCAAAGGCAAAGCTTTTGCACAATTGTCCTGAACGAGGTCATCCAATTCACGGATGAATTTTGGAACCGCATTCCATAAGGTCTGTTCAATCGTGGTAAAACCCCATTTTGCTTCATCTATCGGGGTTGGGCGATGCTGACGGATTTCGTCAGTTTGCCATGCAGAACAGATCAGTTGTTTTAAATCGGTTAACACATCTGCACGTTGCTTAGGTGTCAGTTTTTGCTGGTCAAAAGTAGACAGGCAATGATTAATGCCATCATATTTTTGGATTAAAGTACGACGACTGACTTCGGTTGGATGCGCCGTGAGAACCAATTCAATTTTTAATTCACAAATTTGTTTATAGAGCGTTTCTGCTGAAATTTGCTGATCTTTGAATTTGCTAAACAAATGATCCAGCACATTGGGTGATGGTGAATTTTCATCGCACTCACTTTGACGACGACTACGCACAACGTGATATTGTTCAGCAATATTGGCAAAATTTAGAAAGTGTGAAAAGGCGCGGGTGAGTGGCAGAATTTCATCATCTTTTAAATTTAAAAATAATTGTTCAAGTTGTTTTTCTGCTTCAATTTGACCATCTCGAGCACCTTTACCTAAAGCCCGAATTTGTTCAATTTGATTAAACAAATCTTGTCCTGCATGTTCCTTTAGCGTTTCGCCTAAAAGGTTTCCGAGTAAGCGTACATCTTCACGCAGCGGAGCATCAATTTGTTGAACCATTTGTTACTCTCCAGTTCTTGTTATCTCGAATATAACGTGATTCCACCACAATCCAAGAGACTCCCTACAAAAGTATGTAAATGACTGTGCAAGAAGTCGACTTTGGCTTAATTTTAATTTGGATATTTAGCTTTAGTTTTTGCCCTTTTGATATCAACAAGCCTATGCGATATGCATTGAGTATGCCTTAAACAACAATTGGACATTATTTTGTTTTTAAATAATTTCAGTTGGCTTTATATTTCATCATAAATAAATCAATACTTTCGGTGATGATTTGCTGTTTTTCATCTTCGGTGGGAATTGGGCGGATCCCCAATAAGACCTCGTGGTGTCGAACACCCAATAATAATGACAGAATCAGATTGATTTGTTTTTCAATGTTATCTGCTTGAATAAATTTAAGCGTGCCCGCTTGTTGGAAAAAATCTTGCCAGACTGCACACATTCTTTGATGGGAAGAATTATAAAATTGTAAAGCCAAAGGATTTTTTTCTGCGGCAAGTTCTAACAGCAAATGCTCAAGTTTAATGGCTTCAGGTAAGCTAATAACAGTGAGTGTCAACTCGCACGCCTGAAAAAAATGCGCATAAAAATTACTTTGAGCATTGAGCTGCAATGGCCGGGCATTGATGGATGCAGCACAAGTCTCTTCAATGGAGCAGCAAAATAAAGTTTCTTTATCTTGAAAATGGTTATATACCGTCAGCTTTGTGACGCCTGCTTCTTTGGCAATTTGGTTCATGCTTGAACCATGATAACCCAATTTTAGAAATAGCTTTTTGGCGGCTTCCAAAATGTGTTTCCGTTTTTCTAAGTCCTTGGGACGTCCAGCTGTTATTTGCACAATAAGTTCCAAAAAAAGAAAAATAGGTCAATTACTCTATACACGATTCACAATTACTGTACCATGCAGTATATTAATTAAAAAATGAGCAAATAAATATACTCATTCTATTTTGCCCGAAAAAATGCATTTGATTAAGAGCCTTGCCTATGCGTAGTTTAAATTTAATGATCACGAGCCTATTGGTATTGTGTAGTGTAACAATAGTGGGGTGTAGCAAACCAGCACCTGAAGCGGAACAAATTCCCTTGGTGATGGTGACGCAACCTGCAACATCACATGAAGACCAAAAAAGTTATGCGGGGGATGTTCAAGCTCGACAGCAAACAGCATTGGCATTCCGTGTCGGGGGACAAATTACAGAACGCTATGTCGATGTTGGGGCTCGTGTCAAAGTTGGGCAAGTCTTAGCAAAACTTGATGTGAAAGATGCCCAATTACAATTGAATTCAGCCAAAGCACAACTTGAAAGTGCACAATCTGCGGCTAAGGCTGCAGCAGATGAATTTAAACGCTTTCAGCAGCTCTTACCGATCAATGCCGTGAGTCGTTCACAGTATGATTCAGTGAAAAATCAATATGATGCTGCTCAGGCAAGTTTAAAACAAGCCCAATCTAATTATGATGTGAGCGCCAATCAAACAGGTTATAACCAATTGATTGCCAATAAAAATGGGGTGATTACCCAACGTAATATTGAAACTGGGCAAGTGATTTCAGCAGGGCAAGCGGCATACCAACTGGCGATTGATGGTGATCGTGAAGTGGTGATAGGTGTACCTGAACAAGCCATTGCCGAGATTAAAGTCGGTCAAAATGCATGGGTAACTTTATGGTCTAAACCTCAAGATCGATTTGCTGCCTATGTTCGAGAGATTTCTCCAGCAGCCGATCAATCACGTACATTTATGGTTAAAGTGGCTTTAAAAGAAGGGCAGTCCGCTATTCAACTTGGGCAAAGTGCGCGGGTATTTTTTAATCAAAATATTCAAAATGTATTGAGTGTGCCTTTATCTAGCGTCTCAGCAAACAATAATCAAGCCTATATCTGGGTGGTGAATCCAGATCAAACGATTCGTAAAGTTTCAGTGACTTTGGGCAGCTATGGTCGTGACAGCGTTACTGTTGTGAATGGCTTAAGTCCTGGGCAATGGGTGGTTGTAGGAGGGGTACATTTACTTCGTGAAAAGCAAAAAATAAAACCGGTAGACCGTGAAAATCGTGCTGTAACTGTTCAAAAAGGAGCATGATCATGAGTCCATTTAACGCCTTTAACTTGTCAGAATGGGCACTCAAAAATAAAGGATTAGTACTTTATTTTATGATTTTGCTCGGTATTGTTGGGCTATTTTCCTATTCAAAACTCTCTCAGAGTGAAGATCCACCCTTTACTTTTAAAGTCATGGTGGTACAAACCTATTGGCCTGGTGCAACAGCTCAAGAGGTTTCTTTACAAGTTACCGATAAAATTGAAAAAGAACTGATGAGCACAGGGCTCTATGACAAGATTATGGCTTACTCGCGTCCGGGTGAGTCTATGGTCATGTTTATGGCAAAAGACTCATTAAAATCTAACCAAATTCCAGATGTTTGGTATCAAGTGCGTAAAAAAGTAGGCGATATCAAAACACAGTTACCTTCTGGTGTTCAGGGGCCGTTCTTTAATGATGAATTTGGTGACACCTTTGGGAATATCTATGTCCTAACAGGCAAAGATTTTGATTATGCAACGTTAAAAGAATATGCAGACCGTTTGCAGCTTCGCTTACAACGGGTTAAAGATGTCAGTAAAGTCAATCTGGTGGGCTTACAAGATCAAAAAATCTGGATTGAGCTTTCCAACACCAAAGCCGTGCAAATGGGCGTACCCGTTACTGCAATCCAAGAGGCTTTGGCAAAGCAAAACAGTGTGACCAGTGCAGGCTTTTTTGAAACAGGCACTGACCGTATTCAAGTGCGAGTCAGTGGTGCTTTAAAAAGTGTCGATGACTTGAAAAAAATGCCATTGTTGGTGGGAAATAGAACCATTCAACTGGGCGATGTTGCTGACGTTTATCGTGGATTTAGTGAGCCTGCACAACCTCGCATGCGTTTTATGGGCGAGAACGGGATTGGTTTAGCAGTTTCTATGCGTAAAGGCGGTGACATCATCGCATTGGGTAAAAACCTAGAAACTGAATTTAAAACCTTACAAAAATCACTGCCTTTAGGTATGGAGCTGAAAAAAGTTTCAGATCAACCAGTGGCTGTACAACGCAGTATTCATGAATTTGTCAAAGTTCTTGCAGAAGCGGTCATTATTGTTTTATTGGTGAGCTTTTTTTCGCTGGGTTTCCGTACAGGTTTGGTGGTGGCATTTTCGATTCCACTGGTGCTTGCGATGACTTTTGCAGGCATGAATTTATTTGATGTTGGCTTGCATAAGATTTCTCTAGGGGCCTTGATTCTGGCCTTAGGGTTATTGGTCGATGATGCCATCATTGCCGTCGAAATGATGACCATCAAAATGGAGCAAGGTTATAGCAGGATGAAGGCTGCTGGTTTTGCATGGACCAGTACAGCATTTCCGATGCTGACAGGAACATTAATTACCGCAGCAGGTTTTTTACCTATTGCTACAGCCGCATCAAGCACAGGGGAATATACCCGTTCAATTTTCCAAGTGGTGACCATTGCCTTAATTGTTTCATGGATTGCTGCTGTGGTTTTCGTTCCTTATCTAGGCGATAAGTTACTTCCAGATTTTAACAAAGTGCCACAAAAAGCGCCGTGGTATCAGCGTCTTCTCGCAAGATTACGAAAGCAACCAGAACCTCAGCCAGTGATTCATCATACTGGTGAGCATTTTGATCCATATCAATCTAAATTTTATCAAAGCTTTAGAAAATTGGTGAACTGGTGTGTGACTTATAGAAAAACCGTCATTTCAATTACGGTTGGGGTTTTTGTTCTGTCTGTGGTGATGTTTAAGTTTGTACCCCAACAATTTTTCCCGTCTTCAAACCGTGCCGAAATTTTGGTTGATTTAAAATTGGAAGAAGGTGCATCACTGACTGCAACTGAAGATGCCGTGAAGAAAGTCGAGGCATTTTTATCCAAGCAAAAGGGCATTGATAATTATGTTGCTTATGTAGGAACAGGTACACCACGCTTCTATCTGCCTTTAGATCAACAGATGCCACAAGCCAGTTTTGCACAATTTGTGGTTTTAGCATCGTCATTGGATGATCGTGATGAAATTCGTAAATCCTTAGATACACAAATTCGCCAATTATTGCCGCAGGTGCGTATCCGTGTCTCTTTATTAGAAAATGGTCCTCCAGTCGGCTATCCATTGCAATTTCGTGTATCGGGTGAAGATATTGCGATTGTTCGTCAGGAGGCGCAAAAAGTTGCTCAACTGGTGGGTGAAAATCCAAATACCGCAAATGTTCATTTGGACTGGGGTGAGCAAAGTAAAATCATTTCTTTGGTGATTGATCAAGACCGTGCCCGTCAAATGGGTGTGACCTCAGAAGATTTGGCGAATTTTTTAAACAGCTCAATATCGGGTGCAATTATCAATCAATATCGTGAAAAACGTGAGCTGATTGATGTTCGTATCCGCGGTGATCAGGCTGAGCGAGTCAATGTTGAAGCATTATCCAGTCTTGCTGTTCCAACAAGCAAAGGCACCACCGTACCTTTGGCGCAAATCGCTACACTCCAATATAAATTTGAAGATGGTTTGATTTGGCACCGCAATCGTTTACCGACCATTACTGTACGTGCAGATATTCGGACCAAGTTACAGCCTGCAACGGTGGTCAATGAGCTGGCTGAAAAAATGGATCAGCTTCGTACAACCTTACCAAGTGGTTATTTGCTAGAAGTTGGTGGCGCGGTAGAGGAGTCGGCAAAAGGGCAAACTTCTGTAAATGCAGGGATGCCATTATTCCTTGCGGTGGTATTTACTTTGCTGATGCTGCAGTTAAAGAGTATTTCGCGTTCATTCATTGTATTTTTGACAGCGCCGTTAGGTTTAATTGGGGTGGTGTTATTCCTACTCTTATTCAATAAGCCTTTTGGTTTTGTGGCGATGCTGGGTACAATTGCATTATCTGGAATGATTATGCGTAACTCACTGATTTTGATTGATCAGATCGAACAAGATATTCGAGCTGGTCAGAATCAATGGGATGCGATTTTGGATGCTACAGTTCGTCGATTCCGTCCCATTATTCTGACCGCCTTGGCAGCGGTATTGGCCATGATTCCGCTTTCTCGGAGTATTTTCTTTGGACCAATGGCAGTGGCCATTATGGGTGGTTTAATTATTGCGACACTTTTAACGTTATTTTTCTTACCAGCGTTGTATGCGACTTGGTTTAAGATTAAAAAAACTACAGAAAATACATAAATTGTTGAGAATATTAGGTGCGAAAAATTGAAAACTTCAATATAGTAGCACTTAATCTTTAACAGAAAATAACATAGGAAATTTTATTGCATAATAAGTAAATCGGTATGCAATAAATTTGAGGTCAAAAACACCCATGGGGCAAACAAATCCAGAACAGCATCGTAAATTTATTACGAGCTCTTATTTGTTTATGTTTCTTGCATTGTTTACGGTGATTACAGCCGTGTTGGCGTATTGGTTAGCACGTAAAGTAGCAGTGGCAGATAATGCAGAGGTATGGATACATGCGCAAGCGTTGTGGATTATGCGCAATGCTCTCATTTTTTTGATTTTGGCAGCCTTTGCTGCGCTATGGTTTATTCCGTTAATCTTTTTCTATTGGGACAGTTTCATTTGGGTAAAAGCGTGCACTGTGGCTGGTGTGGTATTTAGTGCCATTGCATGGTTATATTTACTCAATATATGGCTCAAAGGTTTTACTAAATATTTACAGAAAAAAGCTGTTTTTTAAAAAAAAACACATTTCACGCTTGTAAAAAATAACATCGCCCCCAATTTACTCTGCATAGAAGTATTATCAAATTTTGTGGAGCATCGCCAATCATGGCTAAACGTGATTATTATGAGGTTTTAGGTGTTGCTAAAACCGCTAGTGATGATGAAATTAAAAAAGCCTACCGTAAGTTGGCGATGAAGTATCATCCAGATCGTAATCCTGACAACTCAGAAGCTGAAGAAAAGTTTAAAGAATGTGCGGAAGCATATGAAATTCTTTCTGACGGTGAAAAACGTAGCATGTACGACCGTATGGGTCATAACGCCTTTGAAGGTGGTATGGGCGGCGGTGGCTTTGGTGGTGGTTTCAGTGCCGAAGACATTTTCAGTCAGTTTGGTGACATCTTCGGTGGCGCTTTTGGCGGTGGTGGCCGTGGTCAGCAACGTGCACGTCGTGGTTCCGACCTGCGTTATGTTATGGAATTAACGCTTGAAGAAGCGGTGCGAGGCGTTAAGAAAACCATTACCTTTACTGCACCAGCACCTTGTGAAGTGTGTGATGGTAAAGGTTCAAAAAATCCAAATGATGTAGAAACCTGTAAGACTTGTCATGGTGCAGGTCAAGTGCGTATGCAACAGGGCTTCTTCTCTGTTCAGCAGACATGTAGTACCTGTCGTGGACAAGGTAAAATTATTAAAAATCCATGCAGCAAATGTCATGGTTCAGGTGTATCAGATCGTCAGCAGACCCTTGAAGTTACTATTCCAGCAGGTGTTGATAATGGTGATCGCGTTCGCTTAACAGGTAAAGGTGAAGCGATCCGTGATGGTCAATCTGGTGATTTATACGTTGAAGTCGTAGTGCGTGAGCACGATATCTTCCAACGTGATGGTGCAGACTTATATATGGATGTGCCAGTCAGTATCGCAGATGCTGCTTTAGGTAAAGAACTTGAAATTCCAACATTGGATGGTCGAGTCAGTTTGAAAGTGCCTGAAGGTACACAAACTGGTAAAATGTTCCGACTACGTGGTAAAGGGGTAAAACCTGTACGTAGCAGTATGCAAGGTGACTTACTTTGCCGTATTGTAGTGGAAACACCTGTACATTTGACCAGCCGCCAACGTGAGCTATTGAAAGAACTTCAAGCCACGATGGAAAGTGATGACAATAAATCGTCACCGAAGAAAAAATCTTTCTTCGATCGTTTATTTGACTAATTGAGTTTAGACCTTTTCATTTAGCAAGCTAAACATTGAATATGTAAAAACGGAGCAGCAGATCTTGTTGCTCCGTTTTTTTTATTTTGATGCTTGATCTGATGGTGATAAATCAAATTCGTTGTCATCCGGGGCCGCATCTATTGAATTATCATCTTGGGGGAGTATCACCGCGGGATGTGTTGCTGGTGTCGATGATTCCGATGATGGGGCAGGAGTGGATGTAGGCGTTGTGTCTTCGGCCCAAACGAGTGAAACAGTTGTTGTCATCACCAATCCTAAAATGATTTTTTTGAGTTGCATGGTATTTCCTTTGATATTTGCTTTTTATGATTGCATCCAAGCGCTTTTAGTTTAATAGATCTGAAAAATTTAATTTTTACTTTTTAGTTATTTTTAGCTGTAATTTAATATACATTTCAATAAATTTTTAGATGATTTAAAAAATAATATAACTGTTAATGTTTAGCGATAAAGCCTGATTTTTATGATGATGATTACAATTGAATTGAGCTATTTTAAAAAAGACAGGTCGAAGATATTGGACATACCCTCAACCGCTGAAAAATAGGTGCTTATTACTCGATGATCGGTGCATCAATATCTTCAATACGAACTTCTGTTTGAGGTTCAGATGCTGTGCTGCTATTGGATTGAACAAGTGTTTTTTCTTCAGTTGTTGCTGATGTTGTTGCAGGCGCTGATTCAGCCCAAACATTTGTCATCATCATGCCGAGTACCAGGGCGAAAGCCATTTTATTCGAATGCATATTGATCTCCTTATAAGCCATATTATTTTCATTCGTGGCATGTAGTCTGCTGTGGGATTCTTGCATTTTGATGAAATAAATTTGAAAAGTTGTAAATTTTTCAAAGTTTTACCGATATATTTTATAAAATTAATCTATTTATTCGTTCAGGCTATTCCGGACCAATGAGCGCATCAGATCCCAAAGCAAGCAAAAAGATCACAGTATTTTTTTATATTGAAACGTCGTCTTAGAACCGAGTTTTGTTATAGTAGAGCCAAATTTTCAAATTCAGATTTAGGAAGATCGTATGTCAGCAGCTCCACGCATTGGTATTGTAGGTGCAGGTGGCCGTATGGGCCGTACATTGATTCAAGCTGTACAACAAGCAGGTTTTCAACTTGCTGCTGCAGTAGAGCGCCCAGAAAGCACATTAATTGGTGCAGATGCAGGAGAGCTTGCAGGAATTGGTGCTGTGGGGATTAAAGTGGTTGGCAACTTGGAAGAGATCCTCAAAGATGTGGATGTGGTAATTGATTTTACTGCGCCTGTTGCAACTGAACATAATTTAAAACTATGCAGTGCTGCTGGTGTTGCAATGGTGATTGGTACAACTGGTTTCTCGGATCAACAAAAAGAGCTGTTAAATCAATCTGCGACTCAGACACCGATTGTTTATGCGGCAAATTATTCAGTGGGTGTGAATGTTTCGATTAAATTACTTGAGCTGGCAGCTAAAGTATTTGGCGATACTGTGGATATTGAAATTATTGAAGCACATCACCGTCATAAAGTAGATGCACCATCAGGTACTGCTCTGATGATGGGTGAAGCTGTTGCTGACACACTGGGTCGTGATTTAAAGAAAGTTGCTGTCTATGGTCGTGAGGGACATACAGGTCCACGTGAACGTGAAACCATTGGCTTTGAAACGATTCGTGGTGGTGATATTGTGGGCGAACATACAGTGATGTTTATTGGCGAAGGTGAGCGTGTAGAAGTGACACACAAAGCCACGAATCGTATGAATTTTGCTGCTGGTGCTGTACGTGCAGCCGCTTGGGTTGTCGGCAAAGATGCAAAAAAATACGATATGAAAGACGTTTTAGGCTTAAATGATATTTAAGCTTAAAATCTGATGCGATAGAATTAAAACAATTAGTCAAATTTTGAACATTCAAAAATGAAAAAAACAGTGATGTTATTTGCTTGTGTAATCAGTGCTTTTGGCCTGACTACACAAGCTGCTTTACCAAGCAATGCCAAATTGAGTTTGAATAAAAATAACATTCAGGTATGGACATACAAGGATGCCAGTAATTCTGTGTTGTCTTATAAAGCTGAAACAACATTAGACGTACCAATTGATCGTGCTGTTGCTTTGGTATTGGATGTTAAAAACTCACCGAAATGGGTCCCCAATGTTGCCAAAGCTGAAGTGTTATCTCGCGATGATAAAAAAGGTGAATTCAGCATTTATATGGTTTTAGATTTTCCCTTTCCGTTAAAAGATCGCGATATGGTGGTCAAAGGAACCATGTCTAAAGATGCAAATGGCAGTATTTTTATTAAAAATTCTGCGATTCAGCAAGGTAAAGCACTGAATCCTGACTATGTGCGTTTAAAAGATTATTCAGGTGATTGGATCTTTCAAAAACTGGGTGCCAATAAAGTCAAAGTCATTACCTCTGGACACGCCAATCCAGAAGGTTCCATTCCTGCAAGCTTAACCAATATTTTGGTCGAACAGCAGCCTTATCAGATGTTGCAGAAAATGAAAACAGAATTGGCAAAGAATAAACCCTTTACAGCTTTGCCTGATATTTTAAAATAGGCATTGTTTGATCAATAATTCTGAAGCAGATCACTTATTGACGAAACAACGCTATATTCGAAAAAATAAAGCTTGGCAGATCTTTCCGCTCATTTAACTATTGAAAGTAACCTTTCTCAATGTGTTGATGTAGAAAGAAAGGTTACTTGCAGTCTTTGTGGCGATTGTTAAGCGCTACGCTGAATGGCTATATTGTTGAGCAGGTGCTTTATTCATTTTCATTTGAATAAAAACCAGCACTAACCCTAAAGCTGTAAGTACCGCACCTGCAATAGACACCGCAGCATAACTCATGCCCATACTCAATACTGCTCCACCAGCTGTTGCACCTAAAGCATTGCCTAAATTAAATGCCCCAATATTCACAGAGGACGCCAATCCAGGTGCTTCATGAGCAACAGACATGACACGCATTTGTAAAGGTGGGACCACTGCAAAGGCTGCTGCTCCCCAGACAATCAGTGCCAATGCTGCACCAATTTGAGTTTGAGCCAGTATTGGGAACAGCAACATGCTCACCATCAGTAACAGCAAGAAACTGGTCAATGTTTTGGTCAGTGACAGGTCTGCAAATTTCCCACCTAAGTGATTACCAATTGAAAAACCAATCCCAATCAGTACCAGCATCAAAGTAATAAACATCGGGCTTGCATGGGTGATGTTTTGTAGGCTAGGCGCAATATAGGTATAGAGGGTAAACATTGCACCTGCACTCATCACCGTGGTGAGCAATGCAAGAACCACAGGCAACCGAGTCAGCACTTTTAATTCTGCTTTGACATCAGGACGTTGATTTGCTTTATCTTCAGGCAAGGCTTTCCATAGTGACAGCATAGTAATCACGCCGAGTAAGGCGATTGCTGCAAATGACATACGCCAACCAATATTCTGCCCAACCCATGTGGCTAAAGGCACACCACCGATGTTGGCAATGGTGAGGCCCATAAACATGGTAGCAACAGCACTGGCTTGTTTGTCTTTAGGTACGACGCTTGTTGCAACAATGGAACCAATCCCGAAAAACACCCCATGATTGAGGCTGGTCAGGATTCGAGCGGCCATTAAGCCCCAATAATTGGGGGCAATTGCAGCGAGAATATTGCCAATGGTAAAAATAATCATGGCTAGAATAAGCGCTTTACGTCGTGGGAACCGTCCAAACCATAAGGTCATAAACGGTGCGCCAATCATAACTCCGAGTGCATAAGCGGTGATCAGCATACCTGCGGTTGGGATTGAAATATTCAAATTTTCTGCAATTTGGGGAAGAAAGCCCATAGGAGAAAATTCAGTTGTTCCTATTGCAAAAGCACCAATCGCCAATGCGAGTAAGGGAAAATTTAATTTCATGAGAAATCTCAAATATACAGCATATTGAAAATGATGGGATGTAACAGTGTGCGGTCAATCACGAGGATGCTCATTTACTTTTCAGCCGCTATTTTGATGAAATGACAAAATAAAGCTTCGCAAGAAAACACTCTTGCGAAGCAATCTAAGTCATGATCAAAAGGGGTAAATCATGTTTTGAAGCCTAGTAAGCAAAACCTAGCAACTAAACTTTGCTAATCAAAGCCTAAGCCAAGATTTGCGCTGCTTTAAATCACTTTTACTCCAGCAGTGAATTAAACATCCCACTGAGGTGCTAAGTTTTCAGGATCAACCTCACGGCCATTACGTTCCAATTGCGCGATTAATTGCATTTCTTCAGCAGATAGCTGAATCTCTTGTGCTTTTAAGTTGGCGATTAAGTTTTCACGTTTAGTCGATGACGGAATGACAGCAAAACCTTTCTGCAATGCCCATGCCAATGCAATTTGAGCGCTAGAAGCCTGATGCTGTTTGGCAATTTCAGTTAATGTTGGGTCATTTAAAACTTTGCCATATGCCAAGGTCATATAAGAGGTCACATCAATATTTTGTGACTGTAAAAAATTCACCAACTTATCATTTTGCAAATAAGGGCTAAGTTCAATTTGGTTGGTGGCAATATTTTCAAGTCCTACAGCAGCGATGGCTTGTTGCGATAAGTCGATATTGAAGTTTGAAATTCCAATATGTTCAGTTAGGCCCAGCTTTTTCGCTTCTAACAGGTTATGCATCATTTCTGCAACAGAAATTCCTAGACTTGGCGCTGGCCAGTGAATCAAGGTTAAGTTGACAGCATCAGTACCCAGTTTCTGTAAGCTGTCTTTAAGACTTGGAATAAGTTTGTCGGCTTGATAATGATCTGTCCATATCTTTGTTGTGATAAACAAATCATCACGATGGATATGGCTTTCTGCAATGGCTTGACCGACTTCTGCTTCGTTGCCATAGATTTGAGCAGTGTCTACAGCACGATAACCAACGTCTAAGGCTGTTTTCACCGAGTCAATCACAGTTTGTCCTGTTAAACGGAAAGTACCGACACCAAATTGAGGAACGATGTTTGTCATGCTGGATTTCACTTTATTTTCTAAGATTGAGTGTATTTTGCTACTTTAATTGTTGCGGAAAAATACAGGAATATGCAAAATATTATTGACTAGAAATCAACAATAAACAGAGCGCTGACAGCAATGAAATCTACACTCGAAGAATTACAGGCTTTTATTAATATTGTCGATAGTGGTTCGATTGTTGCAGCAGCAACGCATCTTGAACAAACCACTTCAGGTGTAAGTCGAGCCTTGCAACGACTTGAATCTAAACTGAATGTCACCTTATTAGAGCGGACAACACGTAAACTTAAGTTGACCCAAGAGGGGCAATTATTTTTAGCAAAAGCCCGAAAAATTGTGCATGACCTCAATGAAGCAGAAGATGCTTTATTAAAATCAGACAGTGATACCTCTGGGCTGATTCGAGTGGATTCCGCGACACCTTTTGTATTGCATGTGATTGCACCGTTGATGCAAGAGTTTTCTCAGTTGTATCCTGAGATAGAAATAGAGTTAAACAGTAACGATCAGATCATCGATTTATTAGAACATAAGACAGATGTTGCAATACGTTTTGGGGATCTTAATGATTCGAGCTTACATGCACGTTTGTTATGTAAAAGCCGATTATATATCGTTGCCAGTCCTGAGTATTTAGCCACACATGGTTATCCAGCAACACCGCAAGATATTTTAAACCATACCCAAATTGGCTTTAGCAAAGTCAGCCGTTTAAATACTTGGCCGATTCGAGTCAATGGAGAAAGGCTTACTGTCAAACCAAAAATCAAAGCATCCAGTGGTGAAACTGTCCGCCAACTGTGTTTACGCGGGCATGGAATTGCGAGATTGTCTGAGTTTGAGATTTTAAAAGATATAAAGCAAGGCCGCTTGATCGCTCTATTTGAAGATCAAATAGAGCTTTATGAGCAACACATCCATGCGGTGTATTATCAACAGGAACATTTACCAAAGCGTGTCCGTTTATTTATTGAGTTTTTAACGCAAAAGCTGTCAAAGTTTCGATAGTCTTTTGTGGTGGTAAATCCAGACTTAGTAAAGTTTGGCTACTGGGTTGTTGTGGATTGACCAATTGGATTTCAAAATGATCAGTTGCTGTCTGAAGACATTTAAACGTCAAGTCTTTTTGCACCGGGATATTAATCTTCATCCGTTGATCACTACTGGCATGGTAGCGGTAGTTTCGCACAGCTGCAGTCTGGTGTAAGGTGGGTTCTAGATGATCAAGCTGATACTCAGCTAAATTTTGTGTTTTTAAAAAGCCTTCAATCAAAGATTTACATACAAAATGTTGTTTCTGAGCAGCTTGATTGACCTGCTGAGGCTGGCAAGCAGTTAATCCAAAGACAATACTGATTAAAGCGATCGTTTTCATTTTTTTCTCCTTTCAAATCAATTTGTTTGTAAAAATTGGCTGTGAATGAAGCATAAATCTGTTAACTTTATAGATACAGATACAACAAATATTAAAATTTGAGTACAGATATGGCTTTTCAATATCAAACATTAGCACAACAAATTGCACAGAAAATTTATTGTGGTGAGTTGGCCGTTGGGCAACGACTCAGTTCTTTGCGAAAATTTGCAGCATTGCAAAATATTAGTCTTAATACAGCAAAGAGTTGTTATGAATTGCTTGAAGCGCAAGGCTTGATTTACGTCAAAGAAAAGTCTGGCTATTTTGTTCAATCGCAGCAAAAAGCCCCACAGATTGCTGTACCTGACCATCCTGATTTTAAGTCGAGAGCGCGTGAAGTTTCGAATCTAGACTTACAAATTCAAATTCATGAAGCTGCAATCAATAATAAGCTGATTCATTTAGGTTCGATTCAGTTATCGCCTAATCTAGTTCCTGTAGAGGCCTTACGCCGTTCAATACAACGTGCTTTAAAGCACAGTAAGCCAGAAGACTTTTTATATAATGACCGCCAAGGGCACCTTCAGTTAAGAGAGGCTTTGTCAGCACATTGGGCTGAAGATGGTTTTTATATTGCCAAAGAAGATATTTATATCAGCAATGGTTGTATGCCAGCATTGTCTGTGATGATTCAAAGCCTTAGCCAAATCGGTGACAGTGTGATTGTGCCCACGCCAAACTATAATGGTCAGTTGCAATTATTGGCGTTGCTCAAACGAAAAATTATTGAAATCCCTGCCAATACCGAAGGTTTTGATCTGGAGCGTTTAGAACAAGAGATGCAAAACTCAGGCGCAAAAGTCTGTTTATTAACCGCCAACTTTCAAAACCCTTTAGGCTTCTGTTTGACTAATGCCGAGAAAGAAAAAATCGCACAGCTGGCAGCGAAGTATCAGTGTTACGTGATTGAAGATGATATTTATGCTGAATGTAGCTTTAATGCCAAACGCCCTTTACCGATTAAATATTGGGATCAACAGGGCTATGTGGTTTATTGCGGATCGGTTTCCAAGTCGTTGTCGACCTCTTATCGAGTCGGTTGGTTCTGTTTGCCACAACGTTTACAGCACTTACATGCCAAGTTGATTTTACAAAATGTTTCGGTCAATACACCATTGCAATTGGGGCTTGCTGATTTGATTTA
Organism: Acinetobacter sp. I-MWF; assembly: GCF_025433935.1. Taxonomy (NCBI): domain Bacteria; kingdom Pseudomonadati; phylum Pseudomonadota; class Gammaproteobacteria; order Moraxellales; family Moraxellaceae; genus Acinetobacter; species Acinetobacter sp. I-MWF. The sequence continues at coordinate 108,908 of NZ_JAMBAR010000001.1, forward strand.
TAGCCGAGCCTATCGTCAGCATTTGAGTGAGTTACGCCCTAAGTTGATGGCTCAAGTTGCGCAATATTTACAGTTTATTCAACATGCTTTTTATGGGGTTGAGATCCGTTTAAATCAACCGCAGGGAAGTTATGCCTTGTGGTTACAGTTCCCAGAACAGATTGATAGCTTGGCGTTGTATTATTATGCACAGCAATACAGTATCAATATTGTGCCAGGGATTATTTTTGGTGAGGATCACCGTTATAACAATTGTATTCGCTTAAATGCAGGCCATGAATTGTCTCAGGAAATTCAGGATGCAATCATGTTATTGGCAGATTGGGTAAGGGGGGAATTGTCAGCCAAGAGTGTGGCTTAAACTGATTTGTGAGTAAATGCATAGCCCGACAGCCTTATTCCATTCACGGTTCTTGATAAACCGTGATGGATGGTCAGACTTAAATTAGAAATCCGCTTTTAATACGATACGATAACGGGCTTTTCCAGAGTGAAGTCGCTCCAAAGCCTCATTAATTTTTGACATTGGATAAACTTCAATTTGTGGTGCAATGTTTTTGCGTGCGGCAAATTGTAATAATTGACGTAATGCAAAAGGGGAGCCTGTTGGTGAACCAGTCACTGATTTCGCACCGCCAATCAGAGCACCCGCAGGAATCGGCATCGGTTCGAGGACTAAACCTAGCATATGAATTGTGCCATTTGGCGCCAGTGTATTCAGATATGCTTTCCAGTCCAAAGTCACATTTACCGTACAGAGCAATAAATCAAATTTGCCACGTTGCGCTTTTAACGCATTGGCATCGCGACTATTGACCACATGGTCTGCACCCATCGCTTTAAGTTCATCTGTTTTATCCAAACTTGATGTAAAGGCAGTGATCTCACAACCCCACGCTTTGAGTATTTTAATGGCCATATGACCTAAGCCACCAATTCCAATGACACCAACATGGTGAACTGCTTGAATTTGATGTTTTAAAATTGGGTCAAAAACAGTGATACCGCCACACAATAAAGGGCCAGCACTTTCAGGGTTTAAATCTTCAGGAAAAGGAATAATCCACTGCCAACCTGCACGGACCTTATCTGCAAACCCGCCTGCATGACCAACGATAGTTGCAACTGAACCCCCAGTGCAAAGCACTTGTTGACCACTAACACATGGATCACAGTGCTGACAACTTTCCGCAGTCCAGCCGATACCGACACGTTGACCGACTTTTAATCCTTTCGCTTCTGAACCCAGCTGAGTGATGGTACCGATAATTTCATGACCGCCAACCACTGGAAAAACTGAATTTCCCCATTCATTGTTAATCACTGAAACATCGGAATGGCATAAACCGCAATATTCAACTTTGACTTCGACCTGATGAGGCTGTAATTCACCTGCATCAAATTGATAGGGTACAAGTGCTGCACCTGCCTCTAAGGCAGCATAAGCATGAAACGTGTTATTTGACATGTGAATCCTTCCTGTTTGCTCAGTTAAACTTTTAGCGGGATATACAATCATTTTCATGGTCATTGACCATACCCACTGCTTGCATAAAGGCATAGCAAGTGGTTGGACCAACAAATTTAAAACCATTCTTTTTTAACGCTTTGGAAAGCTTTTGACTGGTTTCGGTTTGTGCTGGTGCTAATTTATAATCAGGGACATCATTGAGTTGTACTTGCTGGTCGACGAAATCCCATAACCAGTTCACCATATCGATGTCTTGAGCTTTCATGTTTTGCCATGCAATGGCATTGTCACGAATTGCCGTTAATTTCCCGATATGGCGAATCAGCCCAGCATCCTGACATTTTAGGGCAAGCTCTTGTTCAGTAAAATTGGCGATGGTTTGAATCGGGTGGTTAAAAAATTGGGCGCGGTAGCTTTCACGCTTTTTTAAAACAGTAATCCAAGATAAACCTGCTTGTTGCCCCTCTAGGCAAAGCATTTCAAATAAATGCTGTTCATCTCGATTGGATTTACCCCACTCTTGATCATGATATTCAATATAAATAGGATCATCTGAACACCAACCACAGCGTTTATTTGTCATAAAAGATCTACCATTGTTCTGATTGATTTAAGTTTTAATTGTCTAAAGTTTAAATTCGACCCACTGATCTTGTTTGTTGTCCCAATAGGAAAGTTGCGCATGTTGTAAATCTTTAAAATTTACCCAAATATCTTTACCCGCTTTGTCTGCAAAGCCAGTACTGATCATTAATGCTTCATCGGTGATTTCCATAATCCAGCCTTGATGATTTTGTCCATTGAGGGCAATTTTTTGTTGATTGCCTGATTCTGCAAATTCAACTAAACGCTCAAGCAATGCTTCTGACATGGAATATTCCTAAATTGATTCAATCTAAAATTAACGTAAATAAGGGTAGGGGTTAACTGCACCTTGGCCTTTACCCCTTAAGTATAGTCCATAGTGCAAATGCGGTGCAGTATGTCGTGCATTTCCCGTATTGCCCACATAGCCGATTAACTGACCTTTTTTAACGTAATCACCTTCTTGTAGACCACGTTTGTGATCGTTTAGATGAGCATAATAGTGATAAACCCCACCTGGTCCGATGAGCCAAATCACTTTACCCCCCAGATTATTGCTCTTTAAACTGGTAATCACACCTTCAGTGCTACTATAAACTTTGGTTCCACGTGAAGCCATGATGTCAATTCCTTCATGTGCTCGCCCAGCACTACGAGATGCACCCCAAGTATCTGTGAGGTTTTGTGGTTTTACTCCATCTACAGGAATTGCCAATCGGGTTGGCATTGACATTGCTTTTAGGCGGTTAATTTGAGCTTGTGGAAGCTGAGGCTTAGATGAGCTTGGCTTTTTAGGTGCAGTGGTACATGCAGTTAAAATAATGGCAAGCAAGGCCATCAAGCAATATTGGATGCTACGTGACACGAGAAATCCTTTTTTTCAAGTTTCAAAAGGGCAAATTAAAATTGAAATATGCTTCGAATACCCGTGTCTGACTATGTCATATTTTTACTGCTGAGATCAATTTTTTCATGGCTGTAGGGATGCCCATTTGTGTAGCTTTTTGTGGTGTTAACCATTCGCCCCCAAGTTCAGCCTGAAGGTATTCTTTTTGGTCTGATTCAACTCGAACAATATGCGCATTTAAAATCCATGTGAAATGGGTAAAGCTATGCGAGATTTGGACAGGTTCAACAGTTGAAGTAAGTTTTAGACTTTGACAAAGCTGTTGAAACGCGAGCTCATTTTCAAAAATCGGTAAACTCCATAAGCCTCCCCATAAACCACTGTTGGGACGCTGTTCCCATAACCATTGTTGATCTGACTCAATTAATAACACAGTGCCAGTTCTAACAGGAACAGGCTTTTTAGCTTTCTTATAAGGCAGTTCAGTTTCTAGCCCTTGTTGATGGGCTTGGCAATGTTGTTGCATAGGGCAGTATAAGCAGAGTGGCTTTTTGGGTGTACAAATGGTTGCGCCCAAATCCATAATTGCTTGGGTATAGTCGTGGTTGCGTTCAGTTGGGCATAAGCTTTCCGCCAGTTGCCACATGGCTCGTTCATGGATGGGTTTACTCAGGTCATCTTCAATGGCAAAGAAACGGGCCAAAACACGTTTTACATTGCCATCCATAATGACGCCATATTGGCGTAAGCCAAGCGACATCAGTGCGCCACCAGTAGAGCGACCAATACCTGAAAGTTCCACCCATTGTTCTAAGCTTTGTGGAAAATGCCCTTGCTGGCTGACCACGCCTGCTGCTTTATGCAAATTGCGTGCACGGGCGTAGTAGCCTAATCCTGCCCAATAGGGGGCAACATCATCCCATGAGGCTTTACCCAAATCATCGACAGTTGGAAAGCGTTGGATAAATTTATCAAAATATTGCAGTACAGTTTTGACTTGTGTTTGTTGCAACATAATCTCAGACACCCAAACTTTGTATGGATCATCAGCCACTTGCCACGGTAAATCATGGCGCCCGTGTTGATCAAACCAAGTCAATAGCGCATCTGAAAATGAAAATTGCGACATAACAATCTAGCGTAAAAATTGGATGCTCAGTATAACCAAGATAAATTTATTGCGGAAAATTATCTTAAACTTGAGCAGCAATCTGCATAAAAAAAGACGCCAAAGCGTCTTTTCAAATGCGTTTATAGCCACAACTTAGTTTTCGTTGATGATACCCCAACGCTTATCCAGTTTAAGCGGTTCGTTTTTATAACGTGGGATAATGTGAATATGGAAATGTTCACTTTGATCTTCACCAAACACATGACCATCATTAAAGGCGATATGGAAACCTTCAGGTTGATGGCGAATCTTAAGCTCGTTACGTGCCAGTTCCAATAAAGAGGAAAGGCTTTTACGTTCTTTCTCTGAAACCTCAAAAAAAGAAGCAATATGGCGCAAAGGAATAATCACTGAATGACCTTTAGACAAAGGGTTATGTTCAGGCAAAATTGCACCAAATTCATTTTTATCAATGATATCAAATTCTTCAAAGTCACAATAAGGACATACTTTTTCAGTCATTTCTAATCCCTCGTTTTGTTGTCTTAATCGACGTAGAACATATTTTAATTAAGCCAGAGTAGGTTAAGCCAAGGTACGATCTAATAAATCATACATTGCTGCTAATCCGGCTTTTTCTGCTTCGGCGTTATAACCTAGATCTACGCCATTGGCTTTTGCTTTTTCATCTGCTTGTGGGTTACTAAAGCCATGTTTAGCATCTTTCAGGATGATCACTTCAGATTTTACCTGAGCATGCTGCATTTCTTGTTTAAACGATTCGACATCTGCCAAAGACACCATGCTGTCTTTTTCACCATGTAGCACTAACACTTGCGCTTTAAATTTTTCTGCTTCCGCTGCTTTTTGCGCAGATAAATTTGCATGAAAAGTAATCGCAGCTTTTAAGTCAGCACCTGAGCGTGCCAAATCTAATATCACTTTACCACCATAACAGAATCCAATCGCAGCCAAACGCGTTGCATCGACTTCTGGTTGTGCTGCTAAAGCAGCCAAAGCCGCAGCTGAACGCTCAACAATGGTCTGCTCATGTTGGAAGGTTTGCATCATCCACTCATGGGCTTGAGTCGCAACAGCCGTGGTTTTTTTATCGCCATACATATCAATTGCCAGCGCAGCAAAACCATGTTGTGCCAACTCTCGAGCACGTTGTTCAGAATACTCATTTCGGCCCCACCATTCTGGACCAACAATCACACCTGCAACTGGTTGTGCGGATTCAGGCGCAGCAAAATAACCGATTAAAGTTGTTCCATCTTTTGCTTGGTATTGAATTTCACGAGTTTTGATTGCAAGAGTCATCTGTTAATCCTTGTGTATCGGCGAGAATGAGATTGATTAAAGCATAAATATATAAGATTCAAATGACTAAATTTCGAATATTTACAATAGAAATGTGAAAATTTATGAATGAAAAAGGTCGTTTTCAAATGAAAAAGAGAAGAACCAAGGTTCTTCTCTTTCATGAAAATTGATCAGGAAAAGCTAAACTTTTCCTCTCGAAATAAAACCAACAATCGCGAGGATTACCGCGACAACGAGAAGAATGACTGCGAAGTCTTTAGACATTCCCGCAACACCACCAAAACCAAATAAACTTGCGATTAAGGCGATCACAGCGAAAATAATTGCCCAACGAAACATAAGATTCATCTCCATATTTTTGTTATGTATTTTCAGTATAGGCAGAAAAATCTGAGGGACTTGTGAAGTTGTGTTTAAAAAGTGTGATTAATAAAGCAATATGTAAAGGTTTGTTCTGTTTTAAATTTTCTAATTTCTGCTTATATACTGATATAATTATTTCGCCTTAAATGACTTTAATGTTATGCCATGACCTTTGAGATCCGCCCCCAGTTTTGGAAGAATTATACACTGTCTGAGTTAAATCCGACCGAGTGGGAAGCGTTGTGCGATGGTTGTGGGTTGTGCTGTTTGGTGAAATTAGAAGATGATGACACACATGAAATAGCTTATACCAAAGTGTCTTGTAAACTCCTCGATTGTGAAACAGCACAATGTTCTGACTATCCTAATCGTTTAGATTATGTACCCGACTGTATTCAATTAAGCCCTGAAAAATTAGCCAATATTCATTGGTTGCCTTCAAGTTGTGCTTATCGTCGGGTGAATGAAGGTAAAAATTTACCGGCATGGCACTATCTGATCACAGGCTCAAGAAGCAATGTGATTAAAGCCAGAAAATCTGCTGCTGGGCGTTGTATCTCAGAAACAGAAGTCAATGAAGAAGACATTGATGAATACATTGTAAGATGGGTGCGGTAAATCATTTGAATCAATTATGAATTGATAATCATTATCAAATAGTAATATGATAGGCAAACTCTTCAGTTTGATGTGTTTTAAAATGTTTGCTTTATCTTGGTTATTCAAAAAAAGTGCATTCTGTGTATGTGCAATCAGCCTGAGTTTCGGTATTCACTCCAATGTTTATGCAAAACCAGATTTGCAAGCTTTAGGGCCAAATATTGCGGAGCAAGGCTCCAGTTATTATCAATTTCAAGTAAAAAATTTTCAATCCGCAGATCAACAACGGCATTATAAAGTTTGGGTCGGTATCCCTAAACATATCAATAAAAATAAGATCTTACCTGCTGTTTATATGTTAGATGGCAACTCTGCTATGGCGCGTTTAGATGAGTCACTGTTAAAAAAACTATCCGAACAAGACAGCCCCGTGTTGGTGGCTATAGGCTATCAAACCCAGTTACCGTTTGAGTCCGCTTCACGGTCTGTAGACTACACACCTGCTGATGAATCTGGAAAAGTGGCGGCTGACCCACGCAATCCTGAACGTATGGCAGGCGGAAGTGCACAATTTAGACGGGTGCTGTTTGAAAAAATTATGCCGTGGGTCAATACGCAAGTAAAACTGGATAAGCAACGTACCGCATTGTGGGGACATTCTTATGGTGGTTTATTTGTTTTAGATACCCTTTTAAATAGTCAAAGTACAGATAATAAGTTTTCACACTATTTTTCAGCCAGTCCATCTCTCACATGGGCAGATTCTCGATTACTCAAAGCCGTTGAAAAAGCCCCGCCTGAGCAACTAAAACACAAAAAATTATGGGTGATGGAGGGTGACATCATTCAGTCGACAACTAGACCAATCAGCCCAAATGCAGATCGGGATATGATTCAAAATAACCGTCAATTGGTTTTAGATTTGGCCAGTAAAGGCGTAGATGGCAAATTAATGCTTTATCCACATCTTAGTCATGGTCAAGTATTTCAGGCCTCATTAATGGATGTTTTGCAGAATCGATTATTTTAAAGCTGAAAGTGCAATATTGATGATTTTCCATAGTAGACTAAGGACAGCATTCATCAATTAAAAAAGCAGTATGTCAGACACTCAAATTCCGCTTCCAGAACGTTTACGTCCACGTGATTTGTCTGAAATTATTGGGCAAGATCATTTACTCGGTGTTGCAGCACCACTCCGTCAAATGATTGATCAAGGGCATTTACCCTCAATTATTTTTTGGGGGCCGCCTGGTGTTGGGAAAACCACCATCGCATTGTTATTGGCTCAAGCAGTCGATCGTACATTTATTAGCTTATCTGCCTTAAATACAGGGGTAAAAGAGCTCCGTGAGGTGATTGCTGACAGTGGTGATTTATTAACACCGGTGGTGTTTATTGATGAAATTCATCGTTTTAATAAGTCGCAACAAGATGCCTTATTGAATGCGGTTGAAAAAGGCAAAATTACCCTGATCGGTGCGACCACTGAAAACCCTTCATTTGAAGTCAACAGTGCTTTGCTGTCTCGTTGTCAGGTATATACCTTAAATGGATTAAGTAATGAGGCGATTCAAGAACTCATTTTACGCGCGATTCAACAAGATAAATTTTTAAAAGACCGCCATATCCAGATTGAAGAATTTGATGCATTGGTTCAATTTGCTGCGGGTGATGCACGTAAGGCACTTAATTTAATCGATTTAATTGCCAGTACCTTTGAGTCCGATATTGAAAATATTGTGACCAATGCGATCGTGGTCAAAGTTGCGCAACAGAACATTGCACGCTATGACAAGTCAGGTGAGCAGCATTATGATCTTGTGTCTGCGTTTATTAAATCTATACGAGGTAGTGATCCTGATGCAACGTTGTATTGGATGGCACGCATGCTTAAAGGTGGTGAAGATCCGGTTTTTATCGCTCGTCGTATGTTGATCGCTGCTTCAGAAGATATTGGTAACTCAAATCCAAATGCCTTGCTTTTAGCGGGCGAATGTTTCCGCTCGGTTCAAGCGATAGGCATGCCTGAGTGTCGAATTATTTTAGGCCAATGCGCAGTTTATCTGGCAACCAGCGCAAAGAGTAACAGCACTTATTTGGCGATCAATAAAGCCTTAGAACTTGCAGAAAAAACGTCCAACCTACCTGTGCCACTCCATTTACGTAATGCACCGACCAAGCTTATGAAACAACAAGGCTATGGTGTGGATTATCTTTATCCTCATAACTACCCTGAAAATTTTGTGCTACAGGAATATTTACCACCTGAATTGAAAGGCACAAAATTATATGAGTCTGCTCGTAATAAGCGTGAAGTTGAAGGTGAGCGTTTACAGCAACGTCGTTGGCAACAAGAACAGCAGCAACAGTAGTTGTGAAGTTTATTTGCTTAGGCATCTTTTAAATAGATGTTCTATTTTATATAAAGGTTTAAAATATCGGCAAAATTTAAATTAGGCTGACATCATTTTAGAAATATGCTTGAGCAAAGTGCTTCTAAATTGTTTAGAAATTTTATGAAATTATCCGTTTTATCTTTTGCTGTTTTAATTTCTTTGCCGATGTTGAGCCATGCTGAACTAGCAAGTAAAATTTCGACCCAAAATCAGCCTAAATTTGCCGCGCAGCCGCTTAAAACACTTTATCAACAAAGTTTTGTTCAGCAAAAAACAATTCCTCAAGGTTGGCGTATTCCTGGCAACAATGCCGGCAACGTCTATGTTGAAAATGGAATACTTCATATTGATGGTCGAGCAAATTCAGTCAGTCCGACCTCAATTTTATTACCACAAAATCTTGAAAAACAACAAAACTATCGCATTGATCTCGAATTTACTTTAGACCAAGCTGTCAATAACTCGCGTTGGGGCAGTGTGATTTATGATGTCACAGAAACTCAGGGGGTGATTCCAAGCAGTTATTATCAATTTACCCTCAGAACAGACACCACTGCAAAAAATGGTACGGAGTTTGGTCGGCATAAAAGTAACGGGCAATGGGAGGTCTCTGAAACGAAAGCATTTTCGGAGAACATCAAAGCAAATCAATGGTATAAAGCCAGCATTGTGGTGTCTGGACAACGGGTACAGCATTATTTAAATCATCAGTTGATGCAAGATGTAGAACTTGACCAAGGATCTGCCAAAGGCGGTATCGGGCTTTCAGCAACAGGCCTTGTCTTAAAAGTTAAAAATATTCAAGTCTCTGAACAAACCAGTGCATTGCCAGACTTAGCCAATAAAGTCACCCAAGTGCAAGAAATTCAAACTAATGTCGCTTTGGCCCCGACGCTGATTCAAAAAGTTAAAACTACCAGCAGTCCATTAAATTCAACCAATCAGTTATATTATCAATTAGATGCCAATTTAAACTTGCTCGATCAGACAGGGCAGGTAGTTGAAACATTACAACAATATTTATCCAATCCACAGCGCAATACCATCCCTGTTTTAGAAATCAAAGATCCCAAAAGCATTGAAGCCTTAAAATTACTCTCTAAATCTCACGATATGAGCGATATTACTGTATTGTCCAAAAGTGATGATTTACTCAAGTCTGCGCATCAAATTGTACCTACGCTTCGAACAGCATTAGATTTAAGTCGCGAAAATTTAAAGGAGAGTCATGTAGGTCTTTCTGAAATTATGCGTCGTACTAATCAGGCTTATGCACGCATCGTGGTTCTTCCGCATCGCCTTGCCAACAAATCGAGTGTCAGCTTTATTCAACGTCATTTAATGACAGTGTGGGTTGATACACCAGCACATGATCCACAGGATGTCGCCAGTATTTTGACTTCAGGTGTGAATGGGATTATTACAACGCAAAGTACGCTATTTGCCAGTGTTTTAAAGCAGTTTCCAAAAAATACACTATTGCGTAAACCCTTTATTATTGGGCATCGTGGTGTACCCAGTTTAGAAGATGAAAATACCTTAGAAAGTGCAAAACATGCAGTTGCTTTGGGAGCAGATATTGTTGAAAACGATATTTATTTAACCAAAGACCAGCATCTTGTGGTGATGCATGATGCAACAGTGGATCGCACTACGCGTTCAACAGGTAAAATTGAAGAAATGAGCCTTGCGCAGGTTCAGCAATTAAAATCTAAAAACAAAGCTTATCCAATACCGACCCTTGCAGAATATTTCACTACATTTAAGCACAATCCAAACTTTGTATTGATGATCGAAATGAAAAGTGCCAATCCAGCATTGGTTGCAAAAATGCAGGATGAAATTAAAAAGTACCAAGTTGAAAATCAAGTCGTCACGACCTCATTTAATGCAGATCAAGTTGCGCGTGCACAGTCACAATTGTCTGAGATACCACGAGGGTTATTGGTTGGAAGCATGCCCAATAGCCGCAATACTTTAATTGCCGCCAAACAAATCAATGCCGATGTTCAGAAATATAATTCAACGTATAACCCAGCTTATCGTGCTGATTTGATCAATCTTTTAGAAACGACCAAGCACCGTGGAATCAGTTTTTGGCCTTGGGCATTGAATGATGAAACATTTAAAAAACTATATATTGCAGGGACCTACGGGATAACCACCAATTCTGCGCAACTTTATGCGAAATACATCGTTGATATTCAAGCACCCAAGAATGTCAAAGTAAAAGCTGAACAGCCAGTATTACTCAATGCGCAATTGGTTCAGCAAGATGGGGCGAAACTCAATCAGCAACTCAGTAATTTTGTCGTTTTATCAGGTTCTGCAAAACATGAGATTAAAAATGGTCAGTTGAGTTTCTCTGAAAAGGGCACTGCATATGTTTTGGCTGGTTATAAATATCAGATTGATGCACAAAACTTCTATCAAATCTTTTCAGCCCCTATAAAGGTCATCATTCAATAGCTTATTTTATGGCATCTGTTTGAAATGGGAGTTTTACATCTTTGGGGAAATTCGGAAAAAGTGTAAACAGCATCTGAGGAGTATTCTTTAGTCCTGCACCGTCCAGATAGGTCCATTGACGTGATTGTAGTGAACGAATGGCGACCATAAATGAGGGCGATGCTGCTTGAATTTGACCCGCAACTTTCATGGTGATGGTTTTGGGTACAAAGCAAATTTCTTCATGATCTACGATATAGCTATAAAGTGGTGGCTTTGATTGTACATTGACAATTTCTACCTGTGATTTGGCAAGCAGATTTTGAGCGTATTTGAGCAACTGCTGATAAGCTTCTGCACCACCAACATAATTGATTAGAGATGGATGGGTTTTTTGTTGCATAAATGAATAATCATTTTTCTTTAAATCTTGTCCTAATTGATCTAAGTCAGGCGCAATAATTTTAGGATAATCTTGCTGACAGCTTAACTCTTCCGCCTGTGCAGGATTTAAAATGATCAAGAATAAAATGACAGCATAAATTGTTTTTATCATGTTGGATTAAATCTGAATATCGTTTGTTTTGAGTATATAAGTTTCTTAAAAAAAGTTCATCAGCAATTCAAGCTTACCGATACTCGCTGATCCAACAGGAGATTTTATAACTTGCCTCTTCTCATCTCTGAAAAGTTAGGTAGCGTCTACGCAAATTGATTTAATTAAAATTATGAATGAAGAAAATTATATTCTAGTGTATGTGTTTCTGAACAGGTTGGGGATATACCCAATAACGATAAGCATAAAAACCGAGTCATTCAACTCGGTTTGAAGCCCTTGGTTAACTTTAACTTCTACCACTTATAATTAATTTTGCCGTAATAGAACGCACCATTAAAGCCAAACGGTGAGAACTGGCTGTATTGCAAACTTCCGCCTGTAGGTTTGTTGATGTCATAAACATCTTTATCAGGATAAACATTGGTAATGTTGTCTCCCCCAACAGTAAATTTCCAATTGTTTAATTGGTATGTTAGTGCTAAATCCAACAGCCATTTTGCAGAAAATTTCTGATCACTGGCAGCACCTGAGTTACTGTAAGTTTCGAAGCTTCCATAACGTGTGATATTGGTATTGATACCAAAATTTCCAATTTTATAATCATTGGCTAAACTGAATTTATGTTCAGGTGTGCTTCCTGCCAATAGACCATATTGTTCACGACGGTCTAAACGGGTGAGGTTGACACCCAAGGCATTTAAAATCTCAGGGTTTTTATCGACATCGGTGACTTTATTGCGATTAAAATTATATGCTAAAGATGTGGTTAACTCGCCATAAGGCAGGTTTTGCCATTGGTAATTGGCAACTAAATCTACACCACGAGTGCGGGTATTACTGGCATTATTAAAGAAACGCACCGTGCTGAAATTGGTATCGGTAATCCCTTTAGACACCAAATAAGCGCGAACAGCGGGGCTGCTGGCATTGATATTTGAAGATAAGCTAATGCGGTCATCAATATCAATTTGGTAGGCATCCAAAGTTACATATAGGTTTTTAGTTGGGGTAAGTACCAAGCCAAGGCTATAATTCTTTGATTTTTCAGCTTTTAAATCTTCTGCGCCGAGCAATTGTGCAACTTGTGAAGAACTTGGAAATGTTCCAGCCTCAACAAACTGTCCATTGACCAATTGCGAAGAGGTTTGAGTGAAATATTGTTGTGCTAGACTCGGTGCTCGAAAGCCTGTAGAAACTGAGCCACGTACCGCAACTTGAGGTAATAGCTTATAACGTAACGAAAGAGATGCATTATTGGTGTCCCCAAAGTCATCATATTTCTCATAACGATAGGCTGTAGATGCTGAAAGTTTTTGGGTAATATCTGTTTCTAAATCGAGATATCCTGCATAACTGTCACGTGTCCATTTCCCAGCATCTGCTTGGCGAAAGCCTGATAAACCTGAAGAGCCGCTTTTATAATAAGAGGCAGGATTGCCTGCTTTGATTTGATATTGTTGATTTAAATATTGAGCACCAAACGCGACATTTAATGGACTTGCAAAAGCAGAGATCTCAAATTCTTTTGACAAATCAATATTATAAACAGCTTGGGTATTCTTTAACTGTCCATTATGGAATGAATTTGGTGTTGAACCTGTATCTTTGTATAGATCGACATTGATGGTTTTTGTATTTACATCATATTGGTTTAAGCCATAATTAGCTGAAACATCATAGCGCCAATCTGCGACTTCCCCACGTAAGCCTGCAACGGCACTAAAGTCATCTAATTGACCGCGAATCAGCGGTAAATAACCATTTGGAAATAATGCAGGTACATTGTTCGAGGCATTACTCAAACGATAGAACCCAGCAGTTTCTGCATTACGATGGCTATAGGTTGAAAAACCATATAATTCAACAGTATCACTGAGGTCAAAACCAGCATTAACAGAAGCTTTTACCTCATCTGATTTTGGATCACCAAAACGAAAAGTTCTTTGTCCGTATGTAGTGGCGTTTGGATCACGAAGGTCTAAACCTGCGCGATTGGTTGCTTCATTGTCCTGCCATTCACCAGAAAAAATGGCATAACCATAATTGCCCAGTTGAGTACCGCCTGAGACATAGGATTGTTTTTGTTCACCATCACCTTTGTTATAAATACCGTAGCGAATACCTGCATCACCTGTTTTAGGATCAGATTTTAAGATAATGTTGACGACACCAGCAATTGCATCTGAACCATAGCGAGCAGACGCACCTTCTCTAAGTACTTCTATACGGCTGATGGCAGAAATCGGAATGGCATTTAAATCGGTCGGTGCCGAACCGCGTCCAATGGTGCCCCCAAGGTTAATAAATGCCCCTGTATGGCGACGTTTGCCATTCACTAAAACCAAAACTTGATCAGGAGAAAGCCCTTTTAGTTGTACTGGGCGAACGAGTTCTGTTCCATCGACAACGGTTGGACGAGGAAAGTTAATCGAGGGGATAATTTTAGCCAGCGCCGTCCCTAATTCACTTGAACCTGTACGTTCTGTCAATTCCGCTGCACTAATCACATCAATCGGTTGTAAGGAATCTGTTTTAGAACGTTTTAGCGAACGTGTACCTGTGACAACAATGGTATCAAGTGTTTTAACTTCTTGGGTGGCTGGAATCTGTTCCGCAGCGTATGCATGTGGATACAGAAATGTAAAAACTAAGCTGGCGGTCAGGCTTAATGAATATCGTTTTGATAATGTACGCATAACTCTATTTTGTAGCTCTTTTTGTAACGGTTTGTTGTGATCATAGTGAGCTTGAGATTATTTAGAAAACAACTTTTAAAAATATAAATAGAATAAAATCTGCAAAGTGTATGGTTATTTAAAGTGTTCTCAGTTTAGAAATCTAGATTTTATCATGCGATGTTTTATGGAAATTTTGATACACAATCTTTTGAAATTATTGATAAAGCGTATGATTTTGAATGGCTCAGTGATGAGGTGATGATATTGAATCAAGTTGATGAAATATAGTGATGATCAACAATTTACATCAGCTAAAGGCTAGGTTTGATCAATGCTATACAGATATATAACTGTGATGACAGAGCCCAGTTTGATCAGTTTATATTTGCTTTAATGCAAAAGGGCTACCTTAAATTGATAGCCCTTTTCACTTTATCCAATCAGCTTAGCGTGGAGGAAAGCCCGCTTCTGATAAAGCATCAACCACTTGTTGCTGTGTTGCTGTTGTTTCAACTTTAACACTGTGACTTGGTGGATCGGCAATCACCTTGGCATTTTCATCTACAGATTGAATTGCTTTGGTTACACCACGTGCACAACCACCACAGGTCATATTTTCAATATAAAATTCCATATCTCACCCTGCTCTAAGAAGACTTAAACTTAAGATAAACCTTACCATAATTGTAAGGTCAAGTTTTAATGTTTAAAGTTTCATCGCAACGCTTTTTCAAAAATAATTTACAGTATTTTTAAGTCGTCGATTGCTCAATTTTTTACTGATGGGAAATGCCAACATAGGCGAATGGTTTATATACAGAATTTATGCTTTGATAGTAAACTCTACATTGAAATTGTGAATGATAAGAACATGATGATGAATAAAGACAATTTATATTCAGTGATTTACCAAGATATCCAAGATGCATTCGCTGAGATTCAGCAGCTTACACAAGATCAGCATTTATGTGCTATTGGTTTGGGAATGGTTGAGGATTTCTGCGGTTTCTTTTATGTAGGATGCACATTAGAACAATTAAAAACCTTTGAAGACGTCTATGAAGCATGGTGGATTTCAGAATGGAGTTGTTCAAGTACTGCCAATAATCGTGTTCACGATGCAATCACGGCTTTGTATCAGGACTTGGGAGAGGATTATACAGATGAGCAATATAGCGAATTGCAAGCGCACTATCAAAAGACCATTATTCAAGCATTACAAGATTTAAGATTACAAGGAAAATTAAAAAACCAACAGGGTGAAGAAATTATTGTCATTATTCAATATGCAGACTCATCCGATGAAGATTTTGAGGACATCAGTTTCCCACAAATTAACCCTGAGTTTTTAGTGCCTTTATTTGAAAACCGCTTTCAGAAAAAAGCTGGTGAAAATTTATATGATTACCTATTAGAAAAATCAGCATCTTAAAATAAGAAACCGAGCTAAAAAGCTCGGTTTTTGAAGAATCAGTATCTAAAATTAGATATCTGAAAGATCTACACCAATGCGTGTAGCCACTTCTTCATAAGCTTCAACAACACCACCTAAACCTTGACGGAAACGGTCTTTGTCGAGTTTTTTCTTGGTGTCTTTATCCCATAGACGGCAACCGTCTGGAGAGAATTCGTCACCCAATACGATACGGTCATGGAACACGCCAAATTCAAGTTTAAAATCAACAAGAAGCATGTTGCCTTGAGCGAATAAGTCTTTCAGCACAACATTGACTTTTTGAGTCAATTCTTTCATTTGCGCCAATTGTTCAGCATTTGCCCAACCCAATGCAATTGCTTGAGACTCATTCACCATAGGATCGCCTAAAGCGTCATCTTTGAAGAACAATTCAAATGTTGGTGGAACAAGCTCTAAACCTTCTTCGACACCCAAACGGCGGCATAATGAACCTGCAGCATAATTACGCATTACACATTCAACAGGGATCATTTGCAATTTTTTCACTAAAACTTCAGTTGGAGAAAGAAGTTTTTCGAAGTGTGTTTCAATACCAGCTGCAGCCAGTTTTTCCATGATAAAGGCATTAAAACGGTTGTTCACCTTACCTTTACGGTCTAGTTGCTCTATTTTTTCGCCATTAAATGCAGAAGCATCGTCACGGAAAACTAGAATTAGATGATCCGCGCTATCTGTTTCATAAACAGATTTCGCTTTACCAGTATAGAGCAAGGTTTGTTTTAACATGGGGGAACCTTTTGCAAAAAAAAATTGCCTAGAACGACTAGGCTGGCCAGTTTTGGTAAATCTGGGTTAATAGTTCTGCAGCTTTTTCTTTGTCTGCAAAGCTATTATCGGCGTTAAACACAGCAAGTGTGTTACTTGAACCTACAGAATTAAGCTTCAATACATAAGTTGAATTATCGATTTTTACAGTTGCCTCATTGGCATTTTTGCTTTGGCCGATAACCTTATAATTTAAGCTACTGAGGGTCGCAAGTGCGTACTGCCAAATTGTAGCAGAATTTCCATCAATTTTGATCAGTGGATTGCCATTTCCATCAGTTAAAATTTGAGGACGACCAACACTTTCAGTTGATCCAGAAACTTCATCAGCAGGTGCACTGATTTGAGCAACATCTGGACGAGGAACCTCGTAACGGTTGCCTCGTTTATTTTCAAATTTTGGTGCATGCTGAAGTGCAAGAGGGTCAACAATAGGAGCTGGATACATTGGCGTTGCAGGTCTAACTGTTGAACCTTCAGGGTAGCTAAGTGGCTCTACAGTGGTCGTGTTTTTATAATCTAAAGAACCATTGCTGATTCCAAGGGAACTACAACCCGCCAAGCTTAAAGCTGAAATGGCAAGAGTTAAACCTAAACGTAATTGCATAATACTAAGCTCTTATTAAATGAGACCCACTGCTTTGAGTTCTTCACGCAGTGGTGCACGGTATTGTTCTGCTAGGGGAGTTAATGGTAAGCGAATGCCAGTACCAATTAATTCCATTTCATGAAGTGCCCATTTCACTGGAATTGGGTTCGATTCGCAAAATAGAATATTGTTTAATTTTGCAACTTGGTCATCCTTGCTTTTCGCTGTTGCAGCATCACCTGCAATTGCAGCGGCACAAAGTTCGCTCATGATTTTTGGTGCAATATTTGCTGTCACTGAAATATTGCCGTGGGCGCCTAACTGAATCAATTCACTCGCAGTCGCATCATCACCTGAATACACCATCATGTTTTTGCCTTTTAAGCCATCAATCAGCTCTTTACCACGGGGAACATCGCCAGTCGCATCTTTAATTCCTACGATTTGAGGAATATCTGCTAAACGAATCGCAGTGTCGTTGTGCAGATCTACACCAGTACGACCAGGCACGTTGTAAAGAATGATAGGTAAGTCAACAGCTTCAGCAACTGCCTTATAGTGTTGGAATAAACCTTCTTGCGTTGGTTTGTTATAATAAGGGGTAACTAAAAGTGCGGCATCTGCGCCGAGTTGTTTGGCTTCTTTGGTGAGTTCAATCGCTTCGTGTGTCGAGTTTGCACCAGTACCGGCAATAATTGGAATACGTTTATTGGCAACACGGATAATTTCTTTAATTACTTCTGTGTGTTCTGCCATGCTAAGAGTAGATGCTTCGCCAGTTGTACCGACAGCAACGATACTATTAGTGCCTTGTTCTATGTGCCACTCAACGAGCTTCTCGAGACCCTTCCAATCTACGCTGCCATCTTCAAACATAGGGGTGACGATTGCGACAATTGAGCCTTGAATGGTCTGTGCTTGCTGAGTCATTTTAAAAAAATATCCTATTTTTCCATCCACATGCGTTTGAGTAAACAAGGATTGGGATGGTTGCAGTATTTTGATTTGAGCGTGAAACAATCATCTTAAAGATTGCCTAATGCTTATGCAAATTATGACTGATTCAGCGTGTCAGAACAATATGCTTTAGTCAAAGCTTAGAAATTCTTTAACAAAAGCAACAAATCACTCACATTTCCAAGCAATTTTTTTTAATTTTCAGTTTTTTATCAAATTTGAAAGCGTGCAGTTTTAATCCCAATGCAGGGTAAAACCTATTTGTATTTGAAAACAATTTTCTATTGGGTAGCGGAGTCTCGCCGTTTAGAATCTAGCGAACCGTTCTAGATGATTTCTTGGTTGATTTTGATAAGACGCTCGCAAATGTACGCTGTTATATTGTATGTTGAGTCATCGAGTGTTTAAATTTTTACGATTAAAATAATAGTCATTTGGCCAATATAAGGGTAGGGAAATGTTGCAATCTGAGCGTAGCGCCTTGATCGTTGTTGATGTACAAAATGGTTTTACTTCTGGTGGAAATTTAGAAGTTGCCCATGCTGAGCAAATCATTCCTACCATCAATCAATTGGCACTACATTTTGACAATATTGTACTGACCCAAGATTGGCATCCTGAAAACCATATTTCATTTGTTGAGAATCATCCCAACCGTAAAGCTTATGATCTGATTCAGTTAGATTACGGCCCGCAAGTATTGTGGCCATCACACTGCGTACAAGGGAGTAAAGATGCTGAATTTCATCCTGATCTAAACATACCAACTGCTCAACTGATCATTCGTAAAGGTTTTCGTTCCCAAATTGACAGTTATTCAGCCTTTATGGAAGCCGATCATAAAACCACTACAGGCTTGGCGGGCTATCTTAAAGAACGCGGTATAGATACGGTGTATATCGTGGGGATTGCAACAGATTTCTGCGTCGCATGGACGGCTATGGATGCTGCCAAGTTAGGCTTTAAAGCCTTTGTGATTTCGGACGCGACCAAAGCGATTGATTTACACGGTTCTTTACAACACGCATGGCAGGAAATGCTGGCTGTCGGTGTAAAACGCATGATCTCAAAAGATATTTTCAACGCAGTATAAGCACCAAGACTTGCATCATTTGAGAAATATTACTGCTTTAAAACATCTTGCTTTAAGATAAGCCGAAATCCTCAATCTGCTTGGGTAGGGACAATGTCAGCAATTTTACGTTTTAGTCAGTTTGTACAAAAAACTTTTGCCCTGTGGGTCGTGGTCTTTGCCTTTATTGCCTTATGTTTTCCAGCAGCATTTGTCTGGATGAAAGCATATATTCCATGGGTTTTAGGGATTATCATGCTGGGGATGGGCATGACCATGACCGTGGACGAATTTAAGAATGTCTTGTCAAATCCCAAAGCAGTTGTGATCGGTGTTGTTGCACATTTTGTGGTGATGCCTAGTGTGGCATTCTTTCTCTGTAAAGTTTTTAATTTACCACCCGAAATTGCGGTAGGGGTAATCCTTGTCGGCTGTTGCCCTGGAGGGACAGCATCCAATGTCATCACCTATATGGCCAAAGGAAATACTGCTTTATCCGTCACATGTACATCTGTTTCAACGTTTTTAGCGCCTATTTTGACACCTGCAATATTCTATGTGTTAGCCAGCCAGTGGATTCCGATTGATGCGGGTTCAATGTTTATCGATATCCTTAAAGTGGTGATTTTTCCAATTATTTTGGGCGTGATTTTAAGAAGCCTATTTAAACAAAAGACTGAGCAATATATTCAAGTGATGCCTTTGATTTCTGTGGTTGCCATTGTGGTGATCGTGGCAGCAATTATTGCAGCCAGTAAGGCTTCAATTTTGCAATCGGGCTTTCTGATTTTGGGTGTGGTGATTTTACATAATGGTTTAGGCTTTTTATTAGGTTATTGGGCAAGTCGTCTATTCAATTTATCTTATCCTGACTCCAAAGCTGTTGCGATTGAAGTGGGAATGCAAAATTCTGGTTTAGGTGTGACCTTAGCAGCGATACATTTTGCTGCATCTCCAATAACCGCAGTGCCAAGTGCTATTTTTAGTTTATGGCATAATATTTCTGGGCCTGTTTTAGCCACGTATTGGGCAGCGAAAGCAGATAAAATGGCTGAAAATAAACAATAGGGTCTGTAGACATTTCATAAATGGCTTGCGTTGTAGGTTAAAATTGAGCAGGCAAGGCATGAAACGAAGAGAATAGCGAGACTATTTTCGAGTTTCATAACGAAGGCAGAGATAATTTTAGCTACAACCCTGAGCAAGAACAAAGCACTGCTTTGTTTGCAGCGCAAGGCGCAGCGGGGGACTAGCGTGTTTTTTGCCGCTACGTGTTACCTTGCGAAACGATGTTTCTCATCATTTAGAATGAAGGCAGAGATAATTTTAGCTACAACCCTGAGCAAGAACAAAGCACTGCTTTGTTTGCAGCGCAAGGCGCAGCGGGGGACTAGCGTGTTTTTTGCCGCTACGTGTTACCTTGCGAAACGATGTTTCTCATCATTTAGAATAACTAAATTTCGTATTTCGCGCCTAGTATCGCCTAAAAAACACACGTAGTCGCAAACATAGACGAATTGTCAACAGACCCTAATACTATTTTAAAATTTACGTTTCATTTAGAGAGCCTTGGCTCTCTTTTTATTTATAGTGCTTATTCATGCGCTAACTGTTTTAAAAACTCATCTTCAGTGAGTACGCTAAAGCCATGTTGTTCAAGTAGGGCTGCTGTAACCCCTTTGCCTGATATTTTATGCCCTGAAAATGATCCATCATAAATCATCTGTGAACCACAAGAAGGACTGTTGGCTTTTAAAATAATATGTGTAACTTGATGGTATTGGGCGAGTTTTAGGGTTTTTTCTGCACCCAAAATAAATTCAGCTGAAACATTATCACCATTGGCATCTTTTACTTTGGCTTGTCCTTTTAAAACCTGATAACCATCACCACCTACGATTTCAGCAGGCTGTCGAGGTGTGCTTAAGCCACCTGAAACTTCAGGGCAAATCACCACGGCTTGTTGAGTGTCTAGCAGTTGTTTAAGCTTGTGTTGTAGGCAGTTCTTGGCATCGTAGCGAACATTTTCACCTACAAGACATGCACTAATCAGATATTTTTTCATTATCTTGAGGTTAATTCGAGTTGCATTAAATCCATACCAATATCATATAAATCTGTTTTAAAGTCGATGCTTAATTTCTCTGTAAAAGCAAAATTTTGATAGAATTTTTTTGCACGGGTATTGGTTGTTAATACTTCTAAAAATACAGAAGCTTGTTGATGTTCACGTGCAATATCAATCGCATTTTGCATAAGCGCAGATGCAAAATTTTTCCCAACTGCCTCTTTAAGTAAGTAAATTTTCTGTAATTCTGCACCCATAATATCTAAATGTGGTTCATATTGGTTGAGATTTAACTTGGCATATCCAATAATTTGCGCTTGTTCATTTTCAAGCAATAGCCAAACTTGATCAGGATCTTGCAGAGATTCGGACAAATTTTCTAAACTAAAATTTTGATTGAGAAAATTTTGTAGGCCTTGTTCTGACCAAAGATCAGCAAAATGTTGGCGATATGTGGTACAGGCAAGCTGATTGAGTTGCTTGAGATGGATTAGTGTTGCTGGATAAATTTTCATTATATTTTGTCATCAAATGACGCTTTGCTATACCTTGAATTTGTATTCAATCATGGATGAATTTCATGGGATAATCAATCTGAAATAGGGAAAATGAATCTTGTTATGAGTGTGTATGTCGATCGCGCAAAAGTTCCGTTTAAAGGCCAAGAATGGTGTCATTTGATGGCAGATACACTGGAGGAATTACATCACTTTGCGCAAATGCTGGAAATCGATGCCCGTTTATTTCATCGCTCAGCATCTTATCCGCATTATGATATTACCCTGCAAATGCGTGTGATGGCGATTGCTTATGGCGCAATTGATGCCGATCGAAAAACCATTATTGCTTGTGGAAAGAAGCTGAAGTTACAACTTAACCAATCTTTATAAAGAATTGGTTTTTTATTCAAGCTTGATAAAACCGCACCTCCAGAAAAATACTTTGTCGCGATTAAGTCTTGTCCTTATGAGAAGCACAAGAGTAGAATCTTTTATGATGAAAAATTATGAACAACGATTGTGATTAATATATGACTTTTAAAGACGGCTCAACAGAAATATCGCAAGACGAGATTATCATTCTGGCTGAAACTTTTCGGCTTTTAGGAGATGCCTCACGTCTCAGAATTCTTATGTTCTGTATGCGTGGACCTAGTCCAGTTGGCGATATCTGTGAAGCACTCGATTTATCGCAATCTTTGGTTAGTCATCATTTACGTTTATTACGCTCAGCACGTTTGGTTAAAAGTGAGCGTCAGGCCAAACAAGTCTTATATGAAATCGCTGATACGCATGTCAGCCATGTTTTGTCTGATATGGCAAAACATATTGCAGAAGAGCAGTGTGGTTAAATTTTCTATTTTTCAAATCGAATTAAAAAGCAAAGTGAATTTCAAAATGTGGATGCCACAAGGCAACAATCAATGACCTTGTGGCAATTTGTGCTTGATCCATATTGATCTTAATGACTATGTCCAGCATGAGGATCAATTTTTGTCGGTTTTTCAAGGCTACAGCTGCTATCACCTTGCCAATCAATCGCGACAGTTGGATGTTCAATATCAAATTTGGTTTTTAATTCATGTTCAATTTGTTCGGTGAGTGTCTTAATATCAACACCTGCTTCAGGTTGGACATGTAATGTTGCCATTGCTCTTCCTGAAGTAATCATCCATACATGAATATGGCTAATTTTCTGAATGCCTTGAACGGATTTTAATAAGTGAGTGGTGATATCTGTTGTATTCGCATTGGCTGGCGCACCTTCTAATAAAATATGAATGGTTTGTTTAAACAAAGACCATGCACTGCGCAATACAAGTAATGATACAAGCACAGACAAAATCGGATCAATCGGTGTCCAGCCAGAGTACCAGATGACGATTGCAGCGATAATTGCAGCAACAGAACCCAATAAGTCACCCATCACGTGCAGAATTGCACCTTTGATATTTACATGATCCGTATCATCTCGTGTGAGATACCATAAAACAAAGATATTCACCAACATACCAACAATTGCGACAATAAACATCGGTCCTGCAAGTACGGGTTGAGGTGATTGAAAGCGTACAATCGCTTCATAGACGATCCATCCAACAATCCCAAACAGGGTTAGAGAATTGATCAGGCCTGCAATTACTTCAAAGCGCATATAGCCGAAAGTACGTGATTTATCCGCAGTACGACGGCCAAAGCGAAACGCTGCATATGCTAGTCCTAATGCAAGTGCATCCGTCATCATATGACCTGCATCAGCTAACAGTGCCAGTGAACCAGATATGATTCCCCCAGCAGCTTCAACAAGCATAAAACTGAAAATAATGAAGAAAGAAATCAGAATTTTTCTTTCATTTCCTGTAGTTGCTTCAGGTACATGTGCGTGGTTGTGATCACTATGGCTATTATGGGGATGATTATGATTGTGTCCCATAAGGACCTCTGAATTGGATTATTTACATATGAATATATGTTCATATGTTTGTTTTGTCAAATAACTTCATGTTAATTTTTTATTGCATTGTGAATCAAAATTTCAAAAATCTGATGTCATAAGGCACTTAGGTTGAATAAAACAGAATAGAAATAAAGTTTTTAAAACGAACTGATTCACTTTCGAGTTTCTTTACTTTAATGCGAAGTAAAAAGGAGGCTATTTTTCGCTAAAGGATTTTGTTGGTTCAAATTTAGAAGGATTGTTCTGGTTGAGGTTATTTTAAATTGATGTTTCTATAAAAATTAGGCATAAAAAATCCACACATTCATGCAATTTTAGCGCATGGTTTGTGTGGATTGCTTGAGCTATTGATATGTGTATGAAACTTAATTTATTCATACACTACAATAAGTAACTGATTGATTATTCAACCGTAACTGATTTTGCTAAATTACGAGGTTGGTCTACGTCAGTACCACGTAATACCGCAACATGATAAGACAGTAACTGTACTGGGATACTGTAAGCTATCGGTGCTAACCAAGTATTGACCGTTGGAACATAGACAACATGTTGACGATCTTTAGCCACGATACCGCTATTTTCATCAGCAAAAACAAACAGTTCACCACCACGTGCTTGGACTTCTTCCATATTGGATTTAAGTTTATCCAGCATGTCATCATTCGGTGCAAGAATCACCACAGGCATATCATTGTCGACCAAAGCCAGTGGGCCATGTTTCAATTCACCCGCAGCATAACCTTCGGCATGAATATATGAAATTTCTTTAAGTTTTAATGCACCTTCAAGCGCAATTGGGAATTCTGTACCGCGACCCAAGAATAAGCAATGCTGTTTCTCCTTGAAAAGAACAGACAAGCGTAAAATTTCTGCATCATTTTGTAAGGTATCCAAAATGACTTTAGGGATATGCCACAGCGCAGAAGCGATTTCATCAAGACGTTCAGCTGAAATGGTTTGCTTAACCTGACCAAGTTTAAGGGTCAATAACATTAAAGCCGCAAGTTGCGTGGTAAACGCTTTGGTTGATGCAACCCCAATTTCAGGACCAGCCAAGGTTAATAAATGATGATTTGTTTCACGAACCATAGACGAGGTCGCGACATTACAAATCGTCATGGTGTAGATATTTAAGCCTTTTGCTTTAGCACGCTTTTGTGTATCACGTAATGCAGCCAAGGTATCTGCAGTTTCACCTGATTGGGAAATACAGACATACAAGGTGTTATCTACAATCACAGGCGAGCGATAACGAAACTCGCTGGCAATTTCAACTTGGCAAGGTAAATCAATTAGTTGTTCAAACCAATATTTTGCAATCATTCCAGCATGGTAGCTGGTACCACAAGCAAGCACCTGAATTTGCTGAACATTTTTAAAATCTATGTTTGCATTTTGTAAGAAATCTTCTCGTAGTGTATTGCCATTCAAAGCTTGAGAGATCGTTTGTTGAATTGCTTCAGGTTGCTCAAAAATTTCTTTGAGCATGTAGTGTTTATACTCACCTTTAGAGGCATTACTCACGGTTGCATCCAGCTCTTTCACTGGACGATCAACCAATTGATCATTAACAAAAACCTCAATCGTTTCACGAGTTAAACGCGCAATATCACCTTCTTCAAGATAGATAAAACGGTTGGTCACAGGTAATAGTGCCAATTGGTCTGAACTAATAAAGTTCTCACCAATACCGACACCAATGACTAAAGGTGAGCCTTCACGAACAGCAATTAATTCATCTGGGTAATCGGTATGTACAATCCCCAGTGCATAAGCGCCTTTCAGTTGAGGTACGATTTCTTCAACGGCTTTTAATAGGTTTGGTGATGATTTCAGTGCTTCAGTAATTAAGTGAGCAACAACTTCAGTATCAGTTTGTGATGTAAACACATAACCCAAAGCTTCAAGATCATCTTTAAGCTCTTGGTAGTTTTCAATAATACCGTTATGTACCACTGCAACATGGCCAGAAATATGCGGATGGGCATTATTTTCAGTTGGCTTACCATGGGTTGCCCAACGTGTGTGTGCAATACCCACAGAACCTAAAATATTCGACTCTGCAACCGCGCCTTCTAAATTTGCAACTTTACCAACACGACGTTCACGTAAGATTTGCCCCTGATCAACCAGTGCAACACCCGCCGAGTCATAACCACGATATTCAAGACGTTTTAGGCCTTCAATTAAAATATTTGTAATGCTTCGTTCAGCAACGCCACCAACAATACCGCACATAATAATATCCTCTTATTTCTTGACCTTTTGGGGACGTTGATAATTTTCTTTCGAAATTTGTTTTGCACGTTCAAATGCAAGACTGTTGTCTGCTACATCATGGGTAATCACTGAACCCGCACCTGTGGTTGCGCCATGACCAATTTTAATCGGTGCAACCAGTGAGTTGTTGGTTCCAATAAAGGCATTATCACCAATGATGGTTTTGTGTTTATTGGCACCATCATAATTACAGGTAATTGTACCTGCACCGATATTTGAACCCGCACCAATTTCTGCATCGCCTAAATAGGTGAAATGATTGGCTTTTGAACCTAGACCAACAGAAGAGTTTTTCACTTCAACAAAGTTACCGATATGAACTTCATCTGCCAATT
The DNA here is from genome assembly GCF_025433935.1 of Acinetobacter sp. I-MWF. Classification (NCBI taxonomy): domain Bacteria; kingdom Pseudomonadati; phylum Pseudomonadota; class Gammaproteobacteria; order Moraxellales; family Moraxellaceae; genus Acinetobacter; species Acinetobacter sp. I-MWF. Next base: position 135,298 of record NZ_JAMBAR010000001.1, read on the forward strand.
TTGCGCCTGGACGTAGTCGTGCAAAAGGACCAATGTGTACATCTGCACCAATTAGCGCATCTTCAAAAACACTATATGGTTGAACTTTGGTTCCTGCCGCAATTTGGGTGTTTTTGATAATACATCCTGCACCAATTTCAACGCCATTTCCGAAAGTACATTGACCTTCAATAATCACATTAATATCAATACGAACATCAGTACCCGCCGTGAGTTGACCACGTAAATCAAAACGTGAAGGGTCAATCAAATGCACGCCTTGCTGCATCAGTGTTTTGGCTTGATAATTTTGAAATTCACGCTCTAATGCTGCAAGTTGAATACGATCATTTACGCCTTCTACTTCAAAAGCCAATTCTGGTTGAATGGATGCGATTTCCATACCATCAGCTAAAGCCATTGCCACGATATCAGTCAGGTAGTACTCGCCTTGAGCATTGTCATTGCTGAGTTTCGGTAACCATTCATGTAATTTGGCATTGCTGACACAGTAAATACCTGTGTTGATTTCTTTAATTTGACGTTGTTCATCAGAAGCGTCTTTATGTTCAACAATCGCTTGGATTTTTCCATCCTTACGTACGATACGACCGTAGCCTGTAGAATCTTCAAGCGTTAATGTGACTAAACCGATGCCTGTTTGACTGGATACATCAAGCAAATGTTGTAGGGTACTTTGTTGTACGCAAGGCACATCACCAGAAAGGATCAAAGAAATGCCGTCTTGGGGTAAAACAGGTAAAGTCACTTTAACGGCATGACCCGTACCGAGTTGTTCAGTTTGCTCTACCCATTGAATATTTTCATGCGCAAATGCATTTTGAACCAGATCACCGCCGTGACCAAAGATTGTAATGATATTTTTTGCTTGTAATTGTTTTGCTGTTTCAATCACATGACCGAGTAGTGGGCGTCCTGCTAACGGTTGGAGTACCTTGGGTAAACTAGAACGCATACGTGTTCCTTTACCTGCAGCAAGAATGATCACAGTTGTAGACATATCACACCTAACAGATCTGGCTTAAGCCATTTTAAAATATAAATAAATCACGATACATATTGCTGCCCAGAGGCCTGCAATAATATCGTCAAGCATGATCCCAAAGCCACCATCAACTTTTTGGTCAATGACACGAATAGGCCATGGTTTCCAGACATCAAATAAACGGAACAGTGCAAATCCAACCAGTGCCCAAATCCAATTCATTTGCCCTAAATAAATCAAAGGCAGGAAGGTGATTGATTGCCCAGCAAATTCATCCCAAACAATACGCCCATCATCATGTACATGGATAATCTCTGCGGTTTTCCCACAAATCCAAATACCGACCAATGACATGATTATGATGGCCAATATGGAGCCATAAAAACCAATTGCAAGCCAAATCGGAATAAACAAAAGCGCAAATGCTGAGCCAAATGTACCTGGTGCTTTAGGCGCTAAGCCTGAACCAAAGCCCACACCGCAGAACACAATAAAGCGTTCAGCCCATGTCATATTTATAAAGACAATCGGAGGTTTATGCAAAGTGTTGGTACCCTTGAAGTTGAAGTGGATGGTCTAAGCCATCTTTCTCAAATACAATCCCAGATTTTTGTGTAACTTGGCCGATGATTGTAGTGGTTACATTTGGTTTTAATTGCAAAAGTTTAGCATAATTTTGCATAGTTATTGTAAAGCATAACTCATAATCATCTCCGCCTGCTAAAGCATATTTCCATTGCTCATTGTCGCTGAGTTGCCTTAAAGCTGACTGAATCGGGAGTTGATTTAAATTTATTTTTGCACCGACACCAGAGGCGTTTAAGATATGCCCGAGATCTTGAGCAAGCCCATCTGAAACATCAATCATACTGGACGCCAAGTCTTTTAACATCACGCCTAGTTCACAGCGCGGTGTTGGGTAATCTAAACGTTGTTGTAGGGGATGTCCTAAATGTTTTAGCCCAAAAGCGGCATCACCAATCGAGCCACTGACTACAATTAAATCATCGACTTGTGCACCAGAACGGGTAACGGCTTTGCCTGTTTCAATCCAGCCGAGTGCAGTGACGGTAATAGTGAGATGTGGGCTTTGCGTGGTATCACCACCAATTAAACGTACGCCAAATTGATCGCAACAATCATATAAACCCTGACTAAATTGTTTTAGCCAGTCATGATCAATTTGGGATAGGCTCAATGCGAGTAAAATACTGTGGGGTTTTGCACCCATTGCAGCAATATCTGAAAGATTGACAGCAACAGATTTCCAGCCAATGGCATGTGGAGAGGTTTCTAAGGGAAAATGTCGACCAGCGACAAGGGTATCTGTGCAAATCACCAATTGATGATTCAAAGGTGAGGAGAGCAGAGCTGAGTCGTCACCGACGCCTAAATCAACATCAGTTTGCTGCTGACGATTGAAATAGGTCTCAATAATTGAAAACTCAGCCATGTAAAAACAACTTATTTGCTTTGTTGCTTTTCTGCTTCACGCAGGCTTGTTGCTAAACGATCTAATACACCATTGATGTATTTATGACTGTCAGCACCACCAAAGTGTTTTGCCAGCTCAATGGCTTCATCGAGCACAACTCGATAAGGGACTTCAAGATGGTCTTTGAGTTCGTATGCACCTAAACGTAATGTAGCAAGTTCTACACCGTCTAATGCACTTAGTTCACGATCCAGAACAGGAACAAGTAAAGCATCCAATGCTTCATGGTTTGCGATCACGGCTGTGAGCAACTCATGATAATAGCCGAGATCCACTTTATGCATTGCGTTTTCAACACGGGTACGTGCTTCAATTTCATGCACTGGGTTGTGGCTCATTTGCCATTCATAAATCCCTTGTACAGCAAAGCGACGTGCTTTACGTTTTGCTGCATAAGTAGCTTGGAGTGTTTGCGACATGCTTTAAATTGCCTTTAACAGGTTAACCATTTCAATAGCAGTAAGGGCAGCTTCACCACCTTTATTACCTGCTTTTGTACCAGAGCGTTCAATCGCCTGTTCAATACTGTCCGTAGTCAATACACCATTGATCACAGGTAGGCCAGTATCTAAACCAACTACACCTAAACCTTTGGCACATTCACCTGCAACGAAGTCGAAATGTGGCGTACTACCACGAATCACTGCGCCAAGTGCGATCACTGCATCGAATTTACCAGAAGCTGCTAATTTTTTAGCCACAACTGGAAGTTCCCATGCGCCCGGTGCATGAACGACAGTGATATTATCGTCGCTTACACCATGACGATGCAATGTATCAATTGCACCTTCTAATAAATGTTCAACAACAAAGCTGTTAAAACGACCAACTAAAATCGCGTAACGGTCTTCGCTCGCGAGATGTAATAAACCTTCAATTCGGCGAATCGCCATGGCAACCTCGATAATTTAACAGATAAGTGGTTGTACCGACTGCTTTTATTTCCCGACTAAAAACCTAATTGAGCAATAAATGCAGTCTGATTAAAAATTATTGACCAGTTTTTTGGTCAGCAGTGATGTATTCCACCACTTCTAAATTAAAGCCTGATAATGCATTGAAACGTAATGGTGAGCTAAGAAGTTTCATCTTTTCAACACCGAGATCACGTAAAATTTGTGCACCAACACCAATCGTTTGGTATTGCTGTGAAAGTGCAGCATTTGATTTTGTTGGTTTTGGCTTACCAAGTTCTGCCAAAGCAGGGCCTAAGTCAGATAGATGACGTTGACCAATCCAGACCAAAACCCCTCGATCACTGTCGGCAATCGTTTTGAGTGCTTTATCAAGGTTCCAAGCAGGCTCACCATCTTTTTTATTGAGTTTCAATAAATCACGTACAGGATTGAAACCATGTACACGGACAGTCGTCACTCCTTGTTTTGGTTCCCCTTTGACTAAAGCCAAATGAATGTCTGGATTACCAATTTCACGGTAACGGTATAAATCAAAGGTACCGTATTCAGTATCTATACTTTGTTGATCCAAACGTTCTACGGTTTGTTCATTGGTCATACGATAATGAATCAGATCAGCAATTGTACCAATTTTTAAGCCATGTTTCTCAGCAAATACTTCAAGATCTGGACGACGTGCCATCGTGCCATCTTCATTGATAATTTCACAAATCACAGATGCCGGCTCTAAGCCCGCTAAACGAGATAAGTCACAGCCAGCTTCAGTATGTCCAGCACGGTGTAATACACCACCTGGTTGTGCCATCAATGGGAAGATATGTCCAGGTTGTACAATATCAGCAGGTTTGGCATGTGCTGCAACTGCAGTTTGAATGGTATGGGCACGTTCTGCTGCAGAAATACCAGTGGTAATACCATTTGCAGCTTCAATAGAAAGCGTGAAATTTGTACTGTGTTGTGCACCATTATGGTCGACCATTAATGGTAGATCGAGTTGCTTACAGCGGTCACGACTCAGTGTTAGGCATACAAGACCACGAGCATGGGTGATCATAAAGTTGATGTCTTCAGGGCGTACGTGTGTTGCAGCAATGACTAAATCGCCTTCATTTTCACGATCTTCGTCATCCATCAGGATAACCATTTTACCTGCACGGATATCTGCTACAAGCTCTTCAACAGTATTGAGCGGCATCAACCTTCACCTTTTTGTTCTGTCGTATGACATTTTCATTGAGTACATTCGGAGCATAGTCTAACGTGTTTTCACGTATTTTGCCTATGCTTATCATCTTCCTTTGAGATAGATAGTTATACACAAGCTTGTAGGGCAATGAAAAGAGAAGAAAATTGATTTATCGTGATTTAGTATAAAGATCAGACACTCATTTCGAAAAAAATAAGATTAACTTATCGGAAATTGAGCGTAATAAAAGAAAAACCCTCGCACTTTAAAAAAGAGGAGGGTTAATAGATGGTAAATACTTAATTCTCTGAGATTGCTTCAGAATTCGGTGTATTTTTCTTACCTTTTAAAATCTCAGTACGAATATTTTGTGCAAGTTCAGCACAGTCATTATTCATACCATTGATCATAAATGAGTGACGGGTCAACACATTGGTTGGATTTGGTAAGGCAACCAATTGATAACAATCACCAATATGCTTGAGTTGATCATTGCTTAAATACAATGCCATTTCTTTGGCAATTAAATGATTCACCAAGCGCTCAGCCGCTTGAGATGCATCAAGTTGCATCGCTTCTACTGAGGTGGTAACCGCACAACGTGTCTGTAACACAAAGCGTTTGTCTTCACGGTAACGTTTATACAGAACTTCCGACAATAATTGAAATACCGAACCAACCATTAATATAGATTGTGCTGCATTGGGTTTTTCAGCATCAATACTCAGGATTGCACCATTCTGATTAAATTCTTGATGAATGGTGAAATCTTTTGCATTCAATTTGAAATGCTGTGCGCAAAGTTCAATACTTTTATTCAGAAAAATCTGACATAAATTAAAATAAGGCAGTGAAACCGACTGGTTGACTGTATTCATCAGTTGTTTTGGATCATAGTACTGAATATTCAGCGCCAAAATCTCTTGGTCATTTTCCAGTGTTGTGGTTACAGGCGTTTTGGGTTCAGGTTTTGCTTTGGCTTGCGCTTGTTGTTGAGCTTGGGCAATCGCAATCGTGCGGTTGGCTTTCTCAGCTTCAAGTGCTTCAGTCAGTTGTTGAATCTCGTGTTTTAAACGGGCTTCATTGTTGATGCGAGCCAAAAATTCACTGCGCGTTGGGCGAGCGATGGCGCGGTAGGCCAACCATAAGAAGGTATGAATCAATAAGGACACTAAAATAGCCAGCCATTGGGTCCGTAAAATTTCACCAATACTTGGCTTGATCAAGGTAATTTCAATAGTGCCGACTTTTTTCTCGTTCTGTAATGCATCACGAACAAAAACTTCACCTTGACGCGTTTTTGCCATACCACTGGTTGCCAGTACTTGTTTTTTAGCATCCAGTATTCGAATCGAAGCCACACTTGGATTGGTCGCATAGCGATTTGCCAACAGCGCCAATGACACCGTATTTGCGGGTTCGAGTTCAGATAGGCTGTCCGTGACCAATTGGCTGGTCATGAGTTGGCCTTGGCTGGCACGGTTTTCATTCAACTGATGTGTTGTTGCAACTACCAATAAAAAGGTATGAAATGCAAAACTTACAATAAGTAGGCTAGCAAATAGCCCTTGTCTTGGCGCATTCAACGTAAACTTCCAAAGCAAAAAATTTCGATTTCGATTATGATTCTTCCAATTGTTGTAGCTCAGACCCGAGTCAATTCATGCGAGAAATCATTCTTATTTCATTTTTAGGACCTGACCAACCCAATCAGTTTACTCGATTAATGCAAGTGTTGTCCGTACATTCTTTGCAAATATTAGATGTAGGACAGGCGGTCATCCATAATCAATTGACTTTAGGTATTGTAGTGTCGTCAAACGATCAAACTGCAACAGCTTTAGCCATGAAAGACATCCTTATTTTAGCACATGATATTGGTTTAACTGTTCGTTTTAAGCCGATTTCAGGCGCAGAATATGACCAATGGGTGAGTGAAGGTGGGCGCACACGTTATATCGTGACCGCTTTAGCACCAGAGCTCACAGCCGAACATCTGCAAGCGGTAACCAATATTGTTTCAAGTCAAGGTTTTAACATTGAAACAGTGACGCGCTTGTCGGGGCGTCCCGAGCGTAATGGACACCAAGATGGGCTGAAACGTTCATGTGTTCAATTCGGTTTGAGTGGGCAAATGCTGGATGCACAGGCGATGCGAGCCGCATGTTTACGGCTTTCTGCTGAATTAAATATTGATGTCGCGGTGCAGGAAGACAATGCCTATCGCCGTAATCGTCGCTTAGTCTGCTTCGACATGGACTCGACTTTGATTGAGCAAGAAGTGATTGATGAACTTGCTAAAGAAGCAGGGGTGGGCGATAAAGTCGCTGAAATTACTGAACGTGCAATGCAAGGGGAGTTGGATTTTCAACAAAGTTTCCGTGCACGCGTTGCTTTACTTAAAGGCCTTGATGCCACAGTATTGCCTCAAATTGCTGAACGACTAACCGTGACAGAAGGTGCCGAGCGGTTAATCTCGACACTAAAATCACTAGGTTATAAAACTGCGATTTTATCTGGTGGTTTTCAGTACTTTGCTGAATATCTACAAGAAAAATTGGGCATTGATGAAGTGCATGCCAATATCCTCGATGTTGAAAATGGAGTCGTGACAGGTGAGGTTAAAGGCCATATCGTTGATGGAGCGCGCAAGGCGTATTTGTTAACTGAGTTGGCTGGGAAAATGGGGATTTCACCTGAGCAAGCGATTGCGGTTGGAGATGGTGCAAACGATTTGCCGATGCTTTCAATTGCAGGGCTCGGAGTCGCATTCCGTGCGAAACCTGTGGTTCGTCAAAATGCCAATCAAGCCATTTCAAGTGTAGGCCTAGATGGTGTGCTTTATCTTTTAGGCGTGCATGATAAAGATTTGTCCCGTGCTTAAATGACATGGGTTATATTGCAGAATCATGACAAATAGCGACTTTAAGTCGCTATTTTTTATTTGAAAATGAATCACTTTGCTGCCATTCGCGCTCAATAAAACAGCTTGATAAAAATATTCGTTTTAGAACTTAAAAAAAGTTTTTCAGGGATTAAAAGCTGTGTGTATTTTTTTGTAATGACACTGCATGATTGATGGTAATTAGTTTGTGAGAAAAACAGGATTCTTAAAAAATGTAATGACAAATGAATGTTGCGACAAAGTGTGTCGTTTAACCAGAAAACAGCGCTTTCCTTCTCTTAAAAACTATACATAATGCAAAGCATAAGCTTCTATAAGGTGATTTAAGAAAAATTATAAAGCTTGAAATTGTTGTGAAACACCTATTTAAACGGTTTTTTTATAAGGCATCATTTTGACGGAGGTTGTTATGGTATCAACAACATTTGCAACATTGATTGGATTCGGTCTAATTGCTGCAGCGTTGGCTACCGTTTTCTTTTCCCCTTATCGTCATTGGTTAGGGTTTATGTTTGCAGGCATGATCTTCTGGGGCACCTTGGAAGCAATGCGTTATAGTGTACAGAACATCTTTGATATTTCGGTCGCATATAGCTATTTAACCGCGATTATGTTGGCGATGTCTGCATTGATTGCTCTTTTATTGCGTGAAGACAGTCGTGCACAAAAAGCATTGGCAAATCGCCAATATATTGAACATACCCCAGTCTATGAAGATGAATAAGTTTTGAGTGAAAACTTCAGTCAATATGAACGCTAAGATAACAATAGTGACTTTAATTACACGAAAAAAATCAATTTAGACATTCCAAGGTATATCATAATGGTATACCTTTTTTTCAGTTTATACTTTGCTCTGAAAGCCATGTCTACGCAATGACAAGTTATGTTAGGATGAGCAAATTCGAATCTAATTTAAAAAACAACAGGCTTAAATGTCATGAAACTTTCTGCAATTCCAGTTGTGAAGTTACCAATCGTTGATGCAAGTACAGATCCACTGGATTTGCTTGTATTGGGTTTAGCACTTCGTATGAAACAATTGGCTCGTACCAGTCCAAAATTTATTGAATTGACCCATGACCGTCAGTTCCGTATTCAGATTGGTACTGACTTGGGCGTGGCACGCCAAATTATTGTGAACAATGGTCAAATTGATACAGTTTCAGGTGCTGAACAAAAAGCTGATTTTGTTTTACAGTTTGCTGACAGTGAGCAAGGTGTAAAAACTTTGGTAAAAGGCGATCCAACGGCTTTTATGACGGGTATGCAAAACGGCAGCATCAAAATGGAAGGCGATTTCAGTTTGTTGGTCTGGTTTAACCAAGTGGCTAAACTGATTCCACCAAAAGTTCCAAAACCAGTGAAAGATAAAATTAAATTGGCACGCCAATTCTTAAAAGAGAAGATTGGACGCTAAGCGAATCGAAAATCTTAAAAAGCCCGATCTGATCGGGCTTTTTAAGATTTAAACATTGGCATTAAGCTCAAAATTTTGATTATTCAGCTTTTAATTATTCAACTTCTAAGTTAAAGGTCACAGGCCCATCATTGACCAAATGCACTTTCATATCCGCTGCGAAAATACCCGTCTCAACATTTTTAAATTGTGATCGAGCATAATCAACCAATTGTTGATACAGTGCCTGGGCTTCAGTGGGCGGCATGGCTGGCCCAAAGTCTGGACGCAAGCCTTTTTGCGTTTGTGCCATTAAGGTGAATTGAGAAACCAATAAAATCCCGCCATTGGCTTGGCTGACGTTCCAGCCCATTTTGCCTTGCTCATCATCAAAGAAACGATATTTCAAAATTTTATCAATTAATTTTTGACCTTTTTCAAAATTATCATCCTTCGCTAAGCCTAGAAAAACCAAAATTCCTTTTTGAATTTCTCCCGTGGTTTCACCATCAACAACAACTTTGGCTTCTAACACTCTTTGTAATAATGCGCGCATATAAACAATAAGACTAAAATACGATAGTGCTATTCTAACAGGGAAAACCCTGTAAGTTGATGCGAGTAAGCCATTGCTGAAAAGTTGAAAATATTGATAAGCTTTTGAATAAAAATAGAATTTATAAAATTATCATATGAGTAGATAAATTGAAAAAATAATTCTGCTGAGATTTCTGTTGAGCTTAACTGAAAATATAGTTCATCACTTATAAATGATTACGTTATCTCAGTGAAAAATATGCTTTAATAAAAACAGCATAGCGAAATTAAAATAGATATGGCGCCAATCATCCAATCCTTGCTCGATACAGATTTATATAAATTTACCATGTTACAAGTGGTGCTACATAAATTTCCTCAAACGCACAGTGTGTATCATTTTCGCTGTCGTAATCTGGATGCTACGGTTTATCCCCTGACAGATATTCTGGATGATTTGAACGAGCAGCTCGATCATCTCTGCTTACTCAAATTCCAAGAAGATGAATTGCAATATTTACGCAGTATGCGTTTTATCAAAAGTGATTTTGTCGACTATTTAGAATTATTCCAACTCAAACGCCGTTTTATTAAAGCGGGTATTGATGAACAAGGCCGTTTAGACATTTGGGTTGAAGGCCCAATGGTTCAAGCGATGATGTTTGAAATTTTTGTTCTGGCGATTGTCAATGAACTCTATTTTAGCCGGATTCGTAATGATGACATTTATGTTGAAGGTGAACGTCGTCTACAAGCCAAAGTTGAATTATTAAAGAAATTTGAACAACAACAAGGCACTCAAGCTCCCCCATTTTTAGTCTCAGATTTTGGTACTCGTCGTCGTTATAGTCTAGATTGGCAAAGACATGTGATTCAGACTTTCCATGCAGCTGTACCCAATGTGTTTAGAGGTACCAGTAATGTGCTCTTGGCAAAGGAATTAAATATTCATCCCATTGGAACCATGGCGCATGAGTTTCTACAAGCATTCCAAGCGCTAGATGTCCGTTTAAGAGATTTTCAAAAAGCTGCTTTAGAAACCTGGGTACAAGAGTATCGTGGTGATCTGGGCATTGCCTTGACCGATGTGGTCGGTATGGATGCATTCTTACAAGATTTTGATTTGTATTTTGCCAAGTTATTCGATGGTTTACGTCATGACAGTGGTGACCCATTTGAATGGGGCGATAAAGCTTATCAACACTATCGAAAACTGAAAATTGATACCAAAACCAAGATGCTAACCTTTAGTGATGGATTAGACATTGAGCGTGCGTGGGCGTTATATCAATACTTTAAAGATCGTTTTCAAGTCAGTTTTGGTATTGGTACCAATTTGACCAATGATATGGGGCAAACGCCACTCAATATTGTGTTAAAACTGGTGGAGTGTAATGGTCAATCTGTGGCAAAAATTTCAGATAGCCCCGGAAAAACCATGACGGATAACGATACTTTCTTGGCTTACTTACGACAGGTCTTTGAAATACCTGAAGTTGTCGAAGCAGTGAAAATTGATATCTGAATTTTTGCTAAAAGAATGTGAAAAATCAGCATATTGGTAAAAAACACTGTGCTAAGATCATTTGTGCTCAAGGTCTTAAAATAGAAAAACGTATGACTACATCAGCCTTTAACTTCGAATTACTCATAGAAGCAGAACAACTTGTGCCATTTTTAGGGCATGACAAAATTCGTATTGTCGATCTAAGTCGTAGCTCTGTGTATGATCAATTACATATTCCACATGCCTTACATGTTAAACCACGACTGTTGGTTCGACAGGAAGAACAAGCTTCAGGGTTATTGCCCGATGAGGACGGTTTAAAAGCGCTGATTGAGTATTTAAACATCTCTCCCGAACATCATGTTGTAGTCTACGATGATGAAGGTGGTGCTTGGGCTGGGCGTTTGATTTGGAATTTACATTGCCTTGGTTTTTATAATACTAGCCTCCTCAATGGCGGAATTCATGCATGGTTGGCAGCAGGCTATCCGACTTCGGCTGAAGCAGAAAGTTTTAGCAAAGTTGAACCCTTAGTTACCGTCAATTTACAACATCTTGATCAACACCGAATTGAATATGCCAAACTGTTGCAAAAGGTTGAACAGCAAGCGATTCAAGTTTGGGATTGTCGAACTTCAGAAGAATATACGGGACAGCGTTTAGCAGCGCGACGCGGCGGTCACATTCCAAGTGCACAACATTTTGAATGGAGTACTGCAATTAATCGTCAAAATCATTTAAAATTGCATCCTCTAGAACGCACGCAACAACGTCTAGAACAATTAGGCTTTCAATTTGACCAGCCTGTGGTGGTGTATTGTCAGTCACATCATCGTTCTGGTCTGGCTTATATCTTGGGTCGGTTATTGGATTGGAATATTCAAGCCTATGATGGTGCGTGGAGCGAGTGGGGCAATCGCCTCGATAGTCCAATTATTACTGGAGAATCACCTGCGTGAGTCTTACATCAACGTTAAAAAAACAAATTTTTATCCAAGCACAAAAAGTCATTCCGCAACAGCAACTCAGCCGTGTTGTTGGTAAAGTTGCAGCCAGTGAAAATCCAATTGTTAAAAATTTAGCGATTCAAGCATTTAAAGCACAGTACGGGATAGACCTTTCTATTGCTGAGCAAAGTGATGCTTTAAAATATAAATCATTCAATGAATTTTTTACCCGTGCTTTAAAAGACGGTGTCCGAGAAATTGACACAGATCAGACCAGTATTGTCTCTCCGGCAGATGGTGCAATTTCTCAGTTGGGTAAAATTAAAGATGGTGATGTATTTCAAGCCAAAGGCCAAAGTTTTTCTGTAGACAAATTGATTGGCGATCCGCAATTGGCTGCACCATTTATCAATGGTGAATTTGCCACGGTTTATTTGTCACCACGTGATTATCACCGTGTCCATATGCCATTTGCAGGAACGTTGACCGAAACCTTGTATATCCCAGGTGAGTTATTTTCTGTAAACCAAACGACAGCAGAGAATATTCCAGGTTTATTTGCGCGTAATGAGCGTATGGTATGTTTGTTTGATACCGAATTAGGACGTATGGCGGTTGTTCTGGTGGGTGCAATGATCGTGGCAGGAATTGAAACTGTGGCGACTGGCAAAGTAAAACCAACAGGGCGTTTAGAGTTAAACCAGCATGATTTAGCCTTAGAAAAGGGTGCTGAGCTTGGACGTTTTTATTTAGGTTCAACCGCAGTTGTATTGTTTGAACAGAATAAAATCACTTGGGATGAACAGTTTAAAGCCAATTCTATTGTGGTGATGGGTGAAGCTTTAGGGCATCAAATATAATAGAGATCAATGGATTGTTATATTTTACAAATGGTTGATTGAGTTTGACTCTGTATCACTTTGAGTAACAGAGTCAAGTTCACAAAGCCGAATAAGATTTGATGTAAGCCAGTTATAAGCGGTTCTTTTCAGCCTTAAAAGAAACGACTTTCCATTCAGAGACTCGTCCGTCTTGTCCAAATTTAATCTTCCATTCCTTCCACCAGATATTGGAATAACTACACATATATTGGATCACAACACCTGGATTCATTTCTTGTCCACATTGTTCGGTTGTTATTCCCATATCGGAACGTATCCAATAAAAAAATAATTGCCCTCCATCCTTGTCAACGCCAGTCGTATAAGGCTTTCCCCATACTGGTCCGTATTTTCCTTCACGAGTGGTATTCATCATCTCATTTGCAGTTTTCCCTGTTAGATTGTTGTAAGAGAGTTTTGCCATGGTCGTGTCACAGCCACTTAGTAATAATCCTAAAACAGCTGCAATAGAAAATTTATATTTATTCATTGTAATGTCCATTTTTGATGTGTTGATATTTATGAATAGATTTTTATAAAAATAGCCGATGATAAAATAACGCTTAAAATCAGATATATTTCTCAATATATTTCACTAGTGTGACTTGGTCAACATTAATATAAGTAGGATTTATTTTTATAATCTAAAGTCATTTATTCAACTTGATCTCGAATTTTATTATGAAGACATACAGCACACGTCTAAGAATAGATTTTCGTTATGGCATAAGTGCTTTTTGAGGAAAACGATTTTAAAAGTTGGACATCGATTTTTTAGTATTAATTTCCAAATATACTTTTGCCGAGTCAAAGCATCTTTCCAATGGTAAATACACAAGCAGTGTGAGCTATTTGGTGGTTCTTTCTATGTAATAGCAACCTGATAAAATGTGCGGCTAAGTCTGGAATAGATTTTAGATTAATTTCGATGCATTGAAATAAGACAGCTTTAAAGCTTGTGCATCTGCTAAAGCATTGTGTGGGTTTTCAGAGGCAACATGGGTTTCGATTGGATCCTGCATCCATAACTGCATGGTCAGCGGAGGTGTTCGGATACATTTTCCTGCAGAAAGTACCAGACTACGGGTAAACAAGGCAAAGTCTTCTGGCCAATCTGCCACAATTTCAAGACTAGAATATTGAGATAAATAAAGCTGTAAGTGACTTTGAAATTGCGCTAATGAAATTGGTTTTTGATTTAAACGAGGCATGACATGGTCTTTAACCCAAGTAATTGGGTCAGCGCATTCTAAAACTTCATAAAAATGTTGATTATTCTCGTCAACCAATGCCAGCGAAATTAATTCACCACCAAAGCCATTAAATTCACAATCTAGAAATAGTTTCATTCGAATTAATCAAAAAATCAAATATTAACCTGCAAAATCAAGGCGCTCTTTGGGGAAAACCACTCTAAAAATAGACCCCCGATTTTCTTTAGAATCAATTTCTAAATACGCATTATGTTGCATTAAAACATGCTTCACAATGGCAAGCCCTAAACCTGTTCCACCCGTTTGGCGGCTTCGTGCGCTGTCTACGCGATAAAAGCGTTCGGTTAAACGTGGAATATGTTTTGGGTCAATCCCGATCCCGGTATCTTCAACAGTGAAATAACCATGTTCACTGTCATCATGCCAGCCGATTGTAACAGTGCCACCTTTAGGGGTGTATTTAATCGCATTGGTGATTAAATTACTAAACGCACTGGCAAGCTCTGCATCAGAACCAATTAAGTCACAATGACTGTCGATATCTAAATTTAAAGTATGGCCATAATCGACATTGTAGGCTTGGGCATCATCAAAAAGTTGATTCATCAAATTCGGCATATCGATGATTTGATTTTTTGCGACCTGTTTATTGCCTTCCAAACGTGAAAGCAAGAGTAAGTCATTGACCAAGGCATTCATTCGACGTGTTTGCGATTGCATCTGTTCAAAGGCACGTTTCCAGCGCGGATTTAAATCTTCTTGGTCGGTAAAAGTTTCGATATAGCCACTGAGTACAGTCAGCGGGGTACGAAGTTCATGTGAAATATTGTCGACAAAGTCTTTGCGCATTTGTTCCAGATTATGTACACGTGTGACATCGTAAGCGACGAGCAAACGGCTTTCACTACCAAAACGTGTTAGTTTAATCTGTACATAATGCTCTTCATAAACCGAAGATTTTATTTTAATGCCATCTGGAGATTGGTCGATATTATTAAAATATTCAATAAAGCTCGGCTGGCGAATAATGGTCAAGATATTACGACCACGATCTAGCGGTTGAATGCCCAACAGTCTTTCCGCAGCAGGATTCCACCATTCAATTTGATGTAATTCATCTGTTAAAACCACAGCTTCGGCTAAAGCAATCAGTGAGGATTGTGCACGGTCAATCAGTCCGACCATTTCAGCTTGAACAACCCGTTCTTGGCGTTGTGCACGATAAACATTAAAAAGTAGCGCACCCCAGATACCTTCTAGATTGGGTGGAGAATCGTAAGGACGATTCGAAATCCACTCATTGACCAAGTATAAAGAGCGTAATTGAAACAGAAAAAAAACAGCAAAACCGATGGTAATACAAATCCAAAAATACCCTATCCCTAAACCAATAAATCCGCCAATGATGAGTAAAAAACCAAGCAGGCGTAAATCTTGTTTTGCAAATTCCCACAAGCTACTGTAACGGAATTTTTTATGTTCTCGTGCAAGATCTGGGACGGGGTAGGGTTCATACATAGAAATTTATTTACCTTGAGAATGCTTAACCTAAAGCAACATCTGCACGGGTAGAGAAGCGATAACCCGTTCCACGTACAGTTTGTACGTAGCGATCAGCACCATAAGGTTCAAGCACTTTACGTAAGCGACGGATGTGTACATCTATGGTACGGTCTTCAATATACACGTTACCACCCCAGACCTGATCAAGTAACTGGGCACGTGTATAAGCACGTTCAGGATGTGTCATAAAGAATGCCAATAAGCGATATTCTGTTGGACCCATTTCTAAAATATTATCACTAAAACTGACACGTTGGCTTACTGGATCAAGTATTAATCCATTGGCATCAATGGTTTTTTCACCACTGAGAGCATTGGCACGACGAAGGACAGCTTTAATACGCGAAACCAATTCACGGGTAGAGAATGGTTTGGTCATATAGTCGTCTGCACCAGCATCAAGACCTTGAACTTTATGGTCTTCTTCGCCACGTGCTGTCAACATGATGACTGGAATTTCTGCCAAGTTTTCATCACGTTTTAAGCGACGACATAAGTCTACACCGCTCACACCGCCAGGCATCATCCAATCGAGTAAAATCAAAGATGGTCGTTGGTCAACAATCATTTGATGGGCTTGTTTTGCATCTTCAGCTTGCAGGCATTGAAAACCTGCCATATCCAATGAGGTATGAATCATTTCTCGAATCGGAAGTTCGTCATCGACGATTAATATATAGTCATCTTTCACAACGCAATATCCTATGTATGAACGGTGTACCGTCTTTTATTTATGACAGGCTTATTACAAAGATTAATTATGACAGTATCATTGCAAAAAGAAGATGTTGACGAATTTTTGCAAAAAAATGTGACAAATAATCGTCGATATGATGAATAATCCATGACATTTTTAAATAAATGTTCCATTTTGAGAAAAGAAATTTATTTCAACTGAACATAAAAATACGCTATTTGATAGTTTTATGACGATTTTATGACAGGATTGTTCAGGCTAAAAAGCTTATTTAGATGAAAATGAATCAATCAGCGATATAAATACAATTTCACATGCTGAGACAATTTCTTCAAGCGATTGTTTGAATCCACCCATGACCCAGCGCACCGCAATTTGAGTCACATAGCCATTTAAACCTGTGGCAACCAAGGAAATTTCTTGTTCACTGCGTTCAATATGCGGCATCATCAGGGTGACAAAGGAGTGAATTAATCGGTCAAAACGGCCCATCGTTTCATGGATCGTGGCATGATTATGCAGTTCTTGAACCAGCATGGCATCGATATAAATAATACGCGCCACACGTGGATCATTTTTTAACATGGTAAAGATTGCAGTTAAGCCACCACGAATCATATTTTTAGGATCAGGTGCTGCTTGCATGACGCCTTGCATCACGGTTTGCTGTAATTGTTCAATTAGTTGTAGAAAGATGACTTGGAACAGTTCTTCACTTTTTTTGAAGGACTCATAAAAATAACGTTCAGTCAGCTTGGCTTCATTACAAATATCTTTGACGGTGACAGAAAAAAAGCCATGCGTACCATAAGCTTCAATCCCTGCTTCGATCAGCTTTTCTCGACGTGCAAGTTTCCGCTCAGATAAGGACATGCCTTTAAATTGACGCTCTTTAGCAGCTTTATTTATAGTTTTCTTTTCAGTGGAAAGTGGTTCATTCATTGTAAAAAATTACTCGTGTCATATTTGATTGTCACAAAGAAGCGCTTATTTTAGCAATAAAAGCCATTGAAACCTATTCTAGAATTTTTGTATAAAAAAACATCGGCTAAATCATAATATAATATTGACAATAATGATTGTCAAAATTATATTGAGCAAGTGAGCTGCACATCACTCTGAATGCTTTGTGCGGGTTTAAAAAAGGATAGACAATGAAAAATTTTAAAAACAAAGTCGCTGCAATTACTGGTGCTGGCTCTGGTATGGGACAACAACTTGCTATTTTATTGGCAAAAGCAGGTTGTCATTTATCCATTAGTGATGTGAATGAAAAAGGTTTAGCTGAAACCGTGGAACTGGTTAAACCGTATAATGTTCGTGTGACCTCAAAGAAAGTGAACGTTGCCAAAGTTGAAGAAATGCGAGCTTGGGCTGCGGACACGGTGCAAAATCATGGCTCTGTAAACATGATTTTTAACAATGCTGGTGTAGCTTTAGGTTCTACGGTAGAAGGTGCATCTTATGACGAACTAGAATGGATCATGGATATCAATTTCTGGGGCGTTGTATACGGAACAAAAGAATTTTTACCTTATATCAAGAAAACAGGTGATGGGCATATCATCAACATTTCGAGCTTGTTTGGTTTAACCGCGCAACCGACCCAGTCTGCATATAATGCATCTAAATTTGCAGTACGTGGTTTTACTGAATCATTACGTCAAGAATTAGATATCGAAAAGTGTGGTGTTTCGGCACTATGTGTCCATCCAGGCGGCATTCGTACCAATATTGCAAATGATGCGCGTATGAATGACAGTTTACGTTCTTTAGGAATGAACCCTGACAAATCAGCAAAAGCATTTAATAAACTATTACGTATGCCACCAGAAGATGCTGCTCAACAAATGTTGGATGCTGTACTAAAAGACAAACGTCGTTTACTTATTGGAAATGATGCAAAAACCTTAGATTTAATTCAGCGTATTTTACCGACTGGATATCAAAAAATTACAGGTTTTGCGACCAAGTTTAGTAAAAAGCTAGAACCAAAATAATTGATTTATAAAATGAAAAAACCGTCAAGCTGACGGTTTTTCATTTTAGGTATTGTGAAATTATGCGCTGAATAAGAACTCAATATCCATTCATTTAAATCAAGATCTCAATGGTTTTCTTTTTCCAAACAAATTGATAATACAAACCTTGCATTAAGCATAAGCTGAAAAAGGTCAGTGCAAGCGCATACCAAATGCCTTGTAAACCAAACCACTGACTAAATAAATAAGCACATGGAACTTCAATAAGCAGGATGGATAAAATATTAAAAATCATAGGAACAGTTACAGTTCCGCTGGCCCGCATGATCGAGGCAAAAATTGCACTTGCACCAAAAAATATAATCGACCACAGCACGATAAATAGTAATTGTTGACCCAATTCAATCACTGATGGATCTGTAATAAACAACGCCATCAAATATTTTGAACAAATATAGGCCAAGAGTACCAATGAACCTGTAATCACAATATTACTCAGCAGCGCCGTTCGCGTCACTTTTGCCAACAGCTCAGATTTCCCAGCACCAATCGCTTGAGCGGCAAAGATGGAACCCGCAATGGCAATCGACAATGCAGGGAATTGGATATAGTTGAGCACTTGGTTGACTGCACCATATGCCGCTGTTGCATGTGCACCATGTTGGTTAACCAGTCCAATCACCACCAGACCTGCGACCGAGTTGGTCACCATTTGAATACCTGTCGGCACGCCCAAACGCAAAATACTGCGACTAAATTGTGGGTGATAGCGGATATGCTGGATTAACGCTGAATCTGGTCTTAAAGCATGATCTTTTTTATTCAAATAGATATAGAGAAAAGCTAAGGTCGAAATAAAGCCTAAGCCACTGGCAATTGCTGGAGCAATAATGCCAAGCTTAGGTAGACCAAAGTAACCGCCAATCAAGGCTGGGGTTACAATGACGCCCACAATGATCGTCAGACTTGATGCCATCAATGGTGTAGTACTGTCACCCACACCACGTAAAATAGAGGTGTAGGTGATATAGATGAATAGAAAAGGGCTACTCATTAACATCCATTGAACATAGGGCAGTGCAAGATGCATGATTTTGGGATCTATACCCAAAAGCAATAGAATTTCTTTGGCAAAAAATACCCCTAAAAAGGCAATGATTGATCCACCAATCAGGGTCATAAATAACAATGCGCCAACAATGGTACGCACTTTTTCGATATCTTTGGCGCCCCACGCTTGTCCAACCAAAACAGTTGCGCCTGTAGATAGACCAATCACAAAAGCCAGCAATAAAAATAGAATCGGGAAAAATACCGAAATTGCGGCAATCGCTTCTACACCGAGCATCTGTCCAACAAAAATGGTATTAATTGTTCCAGACAGATTTTGCAGAATATTGGTTAGAATCAGTGGGCCAAGGAAGATTAAAAAAACCTTCCAGAATTTGGGTTGGTGAAGCATATCGGGACGAGCTGGCATCTTTTATTCTACTGTCTATTTCGAGTGTCTTTATCTTATTGATAATATAACAAACGCTGAGTAAAAAGCCTGAGTATTTGAGTAACTCAGGCTTTAATTTTATAGAGATGATCTGTATGGATCGGGATTAAATTTGATTTAAAATTTCACAGGCCTGAATCAAAGTTTGTTCCTTTTTAGCAAAACAAAAACGCACTAAACGTAAGTTTTTAGGGGCTTGCTTATAAAAAACAGAAACTGGAATCGCCACAATTTTATGTTCTTCCGCTAAGAATTTACACATCTCTACATCATTTAAATCTGGGCGAATTTGGCTGTAGTCAACATTTTGAAAGAATGTGCCTTGAGAGGGGATTAAACTGAATTTTGAATCCGCAATACCTGAAATAAACAGGTCACGCTTTTGCTGATAAAAGCTTGATAAACCATCAATATGTTCAGGGTGCTGTTGCATAAAATTGGCAAGTGCCACTTGTACAGGGGTTACCCCACAGAAGTTGGCAAATTGATAAATTTGACGAAATACTTTCATGAGCTCTGGTGTTGCAATGCAATAACCTGTTTTCCAACCTGTTACATGAAAGGTTTTACCAAAAGAACCGACTACAAAACTACGCTCTCTAAGTTCTGGAAATGATAATGCTGAATAATGTTTTTCGCCGTCATAAATCAGATGCTCATAGACTTCGTCTGAAAGCACAACAATATTTTTATCTTGAATCAGTTCAATTAAATTTAGCCAGTCTTGTTTAGACCAAATCGCCCCAGTTGGATTGTGTGGGGTATTTACAATCACCATACGGGTTTTATCGGTAATCGCAGATTTGACTTGATTCCAATCCACAGAAAACTCAGGTGCATTGAGCGGGATATGAATAGCTTTACCACCGACCAATTGCACGCTTGGTGCATAGCTGTCATAGCTTGGATCAAAAATAATCACTTCATCGTCTTGATGGATGATGGCTTGTATTACGCTAAAAATCCCTATTGTTGCCCCAGGAGTGATGGTGATTTCTGTGACTGGATCAAGTTGTAATTGATCACGTTTTAAAAATAGTTGCGCTAGTTGTTCTCTTAGCGATAATAAACCATCGCCAGCAGCGTATTGGTTAAAACCATCTAATGTGGCTTGGCTCAGTGCTTGTAGCAAAGCTGGTGGTGCATCAAAGTCTGGAAAACCTTGAGATAAGTTAAGGGCGTTAAGACGATGTGCCATAGCGGTCATGATGCTAAAAATGGTGACGCCTTGTGCAGGAAGTTTGGAGTGGATTTCGATCATGACCAGACTGATTTTATAAATGCATTGGTGGCAGTTTAGCAGGTCGTTTTAAGGAGCTGAATAGGATTAAGTAATCTATTGGTTAGGGGGCGATGGGTGTTCAAGATCAATAAAGTTGTGTTTCATACAGGTGGTAATGTTTTGTTACACAATATATTGGGGCAGTTAAGATGTATGAATGCTGTGAAGCCTATAAGTTAAAGATAGATATAGACTTCGTACAAGAGATTTTACGTTAAACTAATGATCAAAAGGCTCAATTCATGGGCCTTTTGCATAAAGGTGTATTATGTTAAATAGAGAAGTAAATTGGTGGAAATTTAACTTTTTCTAGAAATTTTAAACTCTACTTAAAAGAAGGAGGTGCCCATATTTCATCATTAAGCTCTTCTTCAATTTCATCATATGTAGTATTTGTTGTGACAACAGTAAGAGTTTTCTCATAAGAGCCTAACGTAACACTTTCTTCAAGGGCCTTAATGCTATGATTAGTATTTATCCAATCATTAAGATAAATTTCTCTTTTCAATGTCTCAATAGAAATTATATTTTTACTAGGCAAAACACTATTTTTTACATAAAGGCATTGACCAAATTTCCGTAATTCTTTTGTGCTAAAAACTGCATCGACAAGGCCATTCGAGCTAATAATTAACATTGCTGGTGCTTCGGTGAGTTCAATATATCTTATGGCGGTAGAAGTTAAAGAGGTATTAAAAATACTAGCCAAAGATTTAATAGCTTCCATACCATCATTGTATTTGTACATTTCTTGCTCAAATATAGATTTAGGCATTAGTAAACATGTTGAGAAATAGTCAGCCTCTCTTTCATACCGATCCTTACTGCCAGTGCCTGCACTTGAAAAATGTGCATCATTTTTTAAAATATTTTCAGGATGTTCAGGTAAAAAATAATGCCCAAATTCATGTCCAATACTAAACCTTTGATAAGGAATATTATTGATTGAAGAGGCATAATAAATCATGAAATTATTACCACTTCTAATAAGAGCTCCAGAGATTCCATGGCTTACCTGAGATTGTGTTTGTATCTCAATTCCAAGTTCATCGCCTAATCTAAAAAGATCTATTTCAGGATCGAAAAAATTATAATCTTGCCTAATCTGAATAGCTTCTTTTTCAATAAATTGTTTAGTGTTATTAGACATTATTTTATTCAAGATATTAAAAATAAATAGTTTATTTATTTCTTAAAGATTCTGCAAATCTTCTAATAGTTTCCCTATCACTATCTGTTAAATTTTGAAGATCTCTAAATAAAGTATCTACGTTAGAATCTTCGAAATTATCAACTCTTCCTAATAAATAATCTGTAGATACCTCTAAGGCTGTTCCTAGTTTTCTTAAATTATCGAAAGATGGTTTCCTTGACCCAGCTTCCAAATGTGAAATTGAGGTAGATGGAATTTTAGATTTTTCAGCCAGTTGAGATTGAGTAAGTTTACGTAACTCTCTTATCTCTCTTAAGCGTTCAGGAAACACATAGGTTTCATTAGATAGATTATTCATAGTTTTATTCTACTGTTTATATTCTAATATTTCCATAATAACTCGTAAAAGAAAAAAAATGTTGACGATTTCGACAAGTAATGCTAAAAATATTCTCGACAACATAAACTTGTCGAAATCGACAACATCATCGGAGTTTAGCATGGCTAAAGCACCAATCGGTACAACAGCAACAACAGGCCAAACATGTCCTGAAAGTGGCGTCTGGAAATCTCTAGACACTCCATCTACAACGGCACCAATTGCTAAGGGAAATCGAATGCCCCCGCACAATGGTAATGCCGTTACATGGAAATTAACTCAATACGCATAGGAGAAAAATATGTCGTTAAAACCTGGGCAAAATACTGGTCGTGATGGTGGTATTTATAGAGAGCAAGGACCTCGTGGTGGATTAAGAGATAACTACTCTACAATTCCTGATCGTACAATTGCTCCACCTACATCAAAACCAAACTCAAGCTGGATTCGTGTAGAACGTACACCAGATAGTAAGCGATGAATTGTTAAGGGCTGTTGAACTAGTTTGACAGTCCTTTTTATTGAAAATAAGAAGGAGAATTAATATGTTGCCACCGAAAATATATATTAAAAATGCTACAAAACAAGGACTTATAACAACCATTCTTTTGGGAATTATTCCTTTTAGTTTTGCTTTAGGTCTCGATATATTTGCAGTTGCCAATAATAAAAGTCATGAATTAATTAACTTTAATAATATGATTTCTAGTCTTTTACCTACCAATCATACTTATATAAATCTCTTGATATGGCTTGCTGCTATATACATTATCCCTTTGTTTTTTATATTTATAATAGATAAAAATTTTAAAAGAAAAATTGTAGCACCAACTCGGCTTAAGAATTTCATTCTTAATTTTGAACCTGCACTTTCTACTATTTTTAGCTTTATGTTTATAGCATCTTCAATATTTTTTACTTTAGGTGTTTTACTTAGCTTTAGTAATTTGGGTATTTCTTATGGATTAGGCTTTATTATTTTAGGCTTTATTTTATTCTGTATACCAACTTTAGCATTAGCAGGAATTTTTGAGCTTAAGGATTCTTTTTTACAGCAGTAAATTAAGAGTATAGGACTTACGCATAGGCAGACTTAAAAAAATAAGCTATATAAAACCAATCTCATATTTGGGATGTAACATCAGTGGATTCTCCATTTAATGTAGAATTCTTAAAATTAACATAATACAGCTTATATGAAATGCTTAATTTTTCCCTTTTCGTATCAATATCTTATCTCAAGCCGTTTCAGCATTCAGCGTACTAGAACGACTTTTGATTGTTTTTTCACGTTCCACGCTTTCTTAATAAAAATCTAAAATTATAGACAATAAAAAGTCCGACACTCTGTCAGACGTTTCGTATTAATACTATGTCCCGTCCTAGATAAGGTTGACACTTTCTAAACTTAAATTTGGAGAGTGTAATGAAAACAATAGTTAAAAGAACACAAAGAGATTACAGCTTAGCTTTTAAATTATCAGTCGTAGACCAAGTTGAAAAAGGTGAAATGACTTATAAACAAGCTCAAGACAGATATGGCATTCAAGGTTGTGCTACCGTTTTAGTTTGGTTGAGGAAGCATGGTAGATTAGATTGGAGTCAAGGCACCCCATTTCGTCATGGAGAAAAACAAATGTCTGATCCTTTACCGCTAACACCAGAACAAAGAATCAAAGAGCTTGAGCAGCAATTATATGAAACAAAAAGAAAGGCTGAGTTATTTGAAACTATCATAAACATACTCGAACGAGATTACGGAGTGAGCACCACAAAAAAGCCACAAGGCAAGCAATCAAAGAAAAGCAGACAGTAGGTTTTAGTATCACTGAATGTTGTTATTATCTTGGCACAACTCGGCAAGCTTATTATAAGCAATGCAAGCAAGCCAGTTTAAGGTATAAGCATGAACAGGATGTATTACAACAAGTTCAGCAAGAAAGAATGTTTCAACCTCGCATAGGCACAAGGAAACTTCACTATTTACTGAACACGATAATGGGTATCAAAATTGGTAGAGATCGGTTGTTTGATTTACTCAGAGATCATCGTTTATTAGTACAACCTAAACGCACATATCATAAGACAACGAATAGTCATCATCGTTTTCACAAGCATCCTAACTTGATTAAGTTTGGAATTGAGCAAGTGATACCGCAGAAACCTGAGCAGCTCTGGGTTGCAGATATAACCTATCTTTCACTAGAAACAGGAGAGGCCTATCTGAGTCTAATAACCGATGCTTGGTCTAGAAAAATAGTGGGTTATCATGTAGATGACAATTTAGGTGCAGAAGCTGTTAGCCAAGCATATATCAAAGCATTAAAGGAACGTAAAGCCCCACAATCCTCATTGATTCATCATTCAGATCGAGGTATCCAATATTGTTCAAAGAAATATCAGGAATTACATCAAAAACATAATATTCGATGTTCTATGACCGATGGATATCTTACTAAACAGTGTTTCTCATATCAAAATGCTTTGGCTGAAAGAGTGAATGGTATATTGAAGAATGAATATCTACTTCATAAACCAAGGAGTCTTGAAGATGCTAAACGAATGGTTGCAGAGTCTATAGAAATTTATAATGTTCGTAGACCGCATATGTCACTAAAATACAAAACGCCCGATGAAGTTCATCGAGCGTTTGTGTGAAATAAGTGTCAACCTATTTCAGGACTAGACACTAATTATAAATTATCTAAAGATTTACTAGCTATTTCACTATATCGATCACTTAAAGTTATGTAATTTCATAAATTCGATCCTTACATAACTTTCAAACAGACCGATTTAAAATATTTATTGATGATTCTTTAACTCTTTTAGCATCGCATCACGAAGAATCTCATTCATACGTGTTTGATAGCCTTTCCCTTGTGCTTTAAACCATGCAAGAACATCTGCATCCAGACGAATAGAGGTTTGTTGTTTCACTGGACGATAAAACTTCCCATGACGGGCAGCATTACTCCAGTCAGTAATTTCAGGAATATCAGAAAGGTCTATTTGTTCATCAGAGATTTTACCTCTTGCAACTAAACGTTGGATTTCTGCTTCACGTTTGTCTTTGAACTTTTCATTAAGTTCTTCTTTTGTATATCTAACCATGCTCATATTTTCTAATCTCCGCTTTAGTGGCATCTCTAGCACTGATTAAACGAATGATTTCAGTGTCATCTTCTAGCCTAATGGTATGGGCAACCAATACAAGCAATACACCATGAATCATACCTATTGTTTGCCAACGTTCTTCACCATCAACAAACCTTTCCTGCTGTTCAATTCGTAGAGGGTCATCAAAGACTAACGTTGCAACTTCAAAGGAAATACCATGTTTACGTTGATTCTTTTGATTTTTAACCTCATCCCATTCAAAAGATTGCTTCATATAAAACATTCAAATTTGTATATACGCTAATGTATCATAAAATAAGGTTTGAAAGCATAATTTTTAACCGAAATTGTTGGTGATAGGCTTCAAAATAGGAGAGGAAAGAGTAGAAGTGTTTCAATATTGGTTTTTGATTCTATTTTAGAGAAACACTTTTTTAACATTTCACATAAGATCATCTATTAAAGAAAGGCCCTTATAGAACCTTCCTTTAATTAAAAATTAACCAAGGTTGAGTTATATAGCTTCCACAAAAACAGCAAATCCTTATTTATTCTCCTTCAACCTCCAATTCTGCTGTCACATCAATATTTGTTGGCTTTATAGAGGAACGTACAGAAGGTGCTGAATAAATCACGTTGGGTTTATATTGAGCATTAAATACCAACTGAAAAACATCTGGACGAGAATAATGCCCTACAGGATCTGCCGCATTTTTAGCAAAAATAATATGATTAAGATCAATGTCAGCGATTAATAGACCTTCTTCATCTTGGGCAAGTGGAGTGGCAAGATCACCACCATCAGGGCCATAAATTCGTGATGCACCACCACCAGTTTTTAGTAATTTTTTCTTGGTCTCATCGGTACATAAAGCGTCAATCATTTCCTGAGAAACCATCGCACAAGATGCAAGCACAAAACATTGTCCTTCAGCTGCATACAAACGTGAAGCCGCATTGTTAACTTCTGCGCCGAGTGCGGCAGTCATATCCGTATATAAACTGAAACTAGGCCATGCTGCGATATGGATTTGTTCGTGCTGCGAATACATTGCATAACGGTTTAAGGGCTGTAAATGTTCCCAGCAGCACAGTGCCCCAATTCGACCAAGCGCAGTGTCATAGACTTGCAGAGAACTACCATCACCTTCACCAAATAAGGTGCGCTCTACATGGGTGGCTTTTAATTTTCGACGTACAGCGATGGTTTCCCCATGATGATCAATAATCCATTGGGAAATATACAGACTGCCATGATCACGCTCACTCAAGCCTAAAACCACATGCATATTATGTTTTTTTGCAGCATCCGAAATTTGTTTGGCTTGGTCACTGTTTAGTTCAAGAGAGTTGAGATGGTATTGATATACCCACGGCATATTTGCAGCGGGAGAATCTAACCATAAAAACCAGGGATAGCCAGGAATCCAAGTCTCTGGAAAGGCGATAAGTTCGACCCCTTTTTCTGCTGCTTCAGCAATAATTTTGATGGTTTTGTCTACGCTTCCTTGTAAGTCGAGAAATACAGGAACCGCTTGTACACAAGCGACTTTAATTGAAGTTTTCATGAGTGATCCTTTCTCAATAACTAAGCAATATTGCACTTTTGGTTATAGAGCCAAAGATTGATCAGGGGGTATGCTGAGCAGGCACAAAACATAGATCTATACGGAACTAAAAATCCAAATAATGATTTCAAATGTAAAAGAGATAAATTTTGCTTGATCTCAAAGTTAGGGGGCACTGAGTTGAAGGTTTACAAATTATGCTAAACGGATTAGCTTTATTGTATAAGCGTCTAAGAATAAGAGAGACAATGATGTTTAACTATGACACAAGGCGTGTCAAAAATAAGCTGCAACGTGACTATTGGCAGGATGCGATTAGTCAAGTATTTGTACCATTGACCTGTAATGTTTCTGTACAGGATGGCTTTTTTGGTGCTTTGTCTGCAAAACATATAGGCAATATTCAACTGGTTGAAATCAAAGGCTATGGTCAACATGTTGAACGGCATGCTTCCAATATTAGACATAGTCATCATGATGAGATTTTATTTATCTTCCTGATAGAAGGTCAAATGGGCGTTCAGTATCATGGTCGTGAACAATGTCTCAGCCAAGGACAATTTATTTTTCATGACACCCAGCAGCCGTATGATTTGTATTTGAATGGACAATTCAATCAACTAGTGCTCATGTTCCCACGTGAACAATTTCAACAGTATTTTGGGCGACCTGACCAGTTGTGTGGTCATGCTTTTGGTGAGGGGCATCCACTGAAAATTTTATTACTAAATTACGCACATGATTTATTTTGGTTTCCTGAGCAGGCTTCAACTGAACTTCAACAGGTGGTACTGCATAAATTTTTTGATTTACTGCGTTATGTGGTTCTCGATCAGATCAAAGACAAAACGCCTCGATCCAGTAGCCACAGTATGCTCGTGCAGATTAAGCATTTAATTCTGGAGCATTTAGACAATAGTGGGCTGAGTATTCATGATATTGCTCAAGATCTTCGTATTAGTTCGCGATATATCAGTAAACTTTTTCAACAGAATGAAACCACATTTGGCCGTTATGTAATGCAAAGCCGTCTGCAATTAGCCAAGAAGATGTTGATACAGACCAATGAACATACGCATAAGATTAATCAAATTGCCTATCAATGTGGTTTTGATGATATGTCGAAATTCTCACGTGAGTTTAGAAAACATTATGGTATATCGCCGAGTATGATGCGAAAGATTAACTAAATAGAACTACAAAAGAGTGAGAAGTAAAATTACCGATAAGATGATTGCTAAATTTCTCATTTTTAAGCCTACAAGATCCAAACTGAAATTTTATTCATTCGTTTCAGAGCAATTTTAGATGGCTTAAATGCACTTTAGCAGTGATTTTAAGCGCTGAATCAGATCATGTAGATTTCATATGATGATTAGATGAATTATTCTGATTTTAATAAGGCGTGATCAATCTTTATAGGCGATGCAAACCATAAAGCAATATTGTTTATAGGGGCAAAGTGGGTTGACTTGTTGTAGGATCCTTACTATAACTTATTTATAATAATTTTAGCGATACTACAATAATGGAAAATAAATCAATCACATATAAAACTTTATGGGTCTTTGCACTCATTCTAAGTTTAGGATTCATTATCTCAGCAAGTGTCATGGGCTATGCACTTAAGCAGTTTAATGGTGAAAAAAATTCAATAGTGGTCAAAGGGTTGGCTGAAAAACCCATACAAGCGGATCTAGCGCGCTGGGAGATTCATCTGCAAACCAGTCGTGCTTCAGACAGTGTTTCAGCCGCCTATCAATTGTTAGATCAAGAAATAAAAGCACTACAAGATTTCTTTATTGAGCACGGGTTTAAGGCAACAGAAATGAAACTGGGTAATAAAAGCTCTCAACCTTATTATGAAGAAGTGAATCAAGGCGAGGGGAAATTTACCCGCGAGTTTAGAGGCTATACTGCGATGCAATCACTAGTGATAAATAGTCGTGATATTCAAAAGATTGAGAAAGCCGCAAAAGATGCGTATTTATTAGATGAAAAAGGCATATCCATCGAGCAAAAACCGCAGTATTTGGTGTCGAATCTAGAAGAAATAAAAATGTCATTGATCGCCAATGCAACTAAAAATGCGCATAGTCGTGCCAATGAGTTTGCAAAAGTGGGTGGGGTAAAAGTCGGTGCGATGCGTTCTGCAAGTCAGGGTGCGTTTTATATTTTACCTGAAAGTGGTTCTGATGATGATAGCGATTATGGCGGTGCTTATGATAAAGCCACCATTAATAAAATTGCGCGGGTTGTCGTGACCATCAATTATGCGATTGATTGATAAAGCATTTAAATTGATAAAAGTGTAGTGCTAAAAAATGGGAGCTAGACTCCCATTTTTTATATTCTTAAATCGCAAAATCAATCACAGCACGAATCACACCTAAACTTAGACCAATAAATGCACCCACCACAACACCATTAACACGGATCATATGTAAATCACCGCCTACCTCATTTTCAATCTTGGCGATCATTTCGGTTGAGTCCCATTCATGGATACGTTGACTAATAAACTTAATCACTTTCTCACTATATTGGTCACTTAAATTGATGGCAATTCCGCTGATTCGATCATTTAGTAATTCACGTACAGACTGATTTTGCATCAAGTTTTCACCAAGCTGTTGAATGGCGATACGTAAATTCATGGCAATACCTGAGTCTGCTTTAAGCAAGTCAGATTTAACCGCATCACATAAAATCACCACAGCACCAGTAATAAAGTTGAGTACTGGTTCGCTGTCTAAAAGGGCATTCTTGGTTTCATTTAAGCTTATGCTGGCATGACTATTGTTATCTGCCAGTTGTAGCATAAGTTCATGTGCAGCTTCTTCAATTTTTTGACGAATAGGATGCTCTTGATCAGCAAGCATGGATTCCACTTTTTCAATCACTGAATCAATGGTGCGTTGCTCAACATCAATCCCAATCCAGCTGGCACCTTTGGCAAGGCGTGAAACACCAAGTTCTTTAAACATAGTTTGGGTAATTTCACGGGTTTTTTCAGGATGGGTCATCATCCATTCATGGGCAATATCCAGTCCACGTTGTAATACATCTTGATGGAAATCATTTTCTAAAACTGCACGCAGCATTTCACTTGCCAATTGGTTCATTCGAGTATTTCGAACCCATTGCACACTGTTGTTTTGAATAAAGCGTCCAATTTGATCCTGCCCGACAAATTCGAAAATTTTAGGGACAGTCTGCTGAATTACGTCCACCACTTGACCGTTATTTTTAGGATTGGCCAGCCATTGACCGACAGCAAAACTAAGATCAATACTTTTTAAACTACGTTCAACAATTTGTGGGGAGAGAAAATTCTCTTGGACAAATTTACCCATCGATTCCGCAATACGTGCTTTATTACGTGGAATGATTTCGGTGTGATCTTTTAGAAATTTAGGAATGGGAATTTTCCCAAAGGGATTACGAAACAACACGGTAATCGCATACCAATCGGCTAAGCCACCAACCACGCCAGCTTCAGCACCCAGCATGAGAATATGAATAAACCAAGCATACTCAGGCATCAGTTTGGCGGAAATGATCAAAGCAAACCATGCGACAACAGCCACCACCAAGGCAATGGTCGCAAAGCGTTTGCTTCGATCTAAGTTTGGAATTTCATTGAGAACTTCACTTTGTTCAATTCCGCTCATTCATTTTCCTAAATCGATTTCTGCATTTTTATTTCGTTGATGTTACCGCATCAGGCTGTGGTTGCAGTACTTGTCCTGTCGGACTAACACCATATTTTTGTCCTAAAGATTGCAAAATCAGACGAGCGTCAAATGCATCATTCGGTGATGATTTTTTATCTTTATAACATTCTATCGTATAGGAAATTTGCACAGGGTCAATGGTCACCACTTGTGGCATATCATAAAATGGGTCATTCCAGAACACTGGATGACGACGATAGCCCCAGCCATATGGATAGTAGTTTGATGATGGATAAACTACCGCTTTACGGGGCGGTTGCTGAGTGCGATTACTTGGATCATCTAAAACCTTGAAGTAAGTAAACCCATTTAAAAGCGTGGTTTGTGCGGCTTTAACAAGATTAATTTCTTCAGCTGTCCCAAAACTCATATTGCTATTGCCTTGGAAGCTGATGCGATAGCTATGATCGTTAAGTGGAACCGTAGTGTATTGCCCAAGCTGGTCAAAGGTACGTGGTTTGCTTGGTGTCGTCGCACAACCTGTTATGGTGAGCGCCGCTGCAATAGTTAGACCAATGAGTACTTTGTTCATGTGTCTCTCCTTTCCATTCTTCTGGATGGAATTTAATGAATTTATAATCCTCAGTATATTGTTCTAAATTGATGGAATGACAATGAATTTCAAGAAGAATTTTGTTAATTCAGGATGATACTCAACAAGATAAATGACTGTTCACGTAAAATTTAAACAATAAGCACGGTATTATGCGTATTTAATCCATGATAAAAAATAAAGACTGTTGAGAGTGAAGGCTGTTGAGAGAGGGTTAAATGAGTATTCAAATTAAAGGTTATATTGCAACAAGCGCAGATGGTTATATCGCAACACTAGATGGTTCTGTAGCGTTTTTAGCGCCATTTCAAAGTATTGACTGTGGATATGATGACTTTATCCAAGATATCGATATTGTGATTATGGGGCGTAAAACATATGAAGTGATTTGTTCTTTTGCTGAGGCGTGGCCTTATCCAAATCAGAAAGGATTTATCGTCACTTCTTAATCCTGATTTAGCTTTAACTCATGCCTCGCTTTCGCGATGGAACTTAGCTGTGGATGAACTTGTTGAGCACCTTAAACAGAATTATAACGGCAATGTCTGGATTGTCGGTGGAACACAATTGCAGAATACTTTTATTGAACAGAAGCTGCTTAATACCTTAGAGGTTTTTATCATGCCTGTTCTTCTTGGAAAGGGCATACCGCTATTTCCAAGTTTTGACTCGCATGAACAGCAGTTAAAGTCCATACATGCAGAAATGATTGAAAATACCATTATTAAACACAGCTATGTTTTCTAACGCTTGTTGTTTCTGATGGATCAGCATGCTTTGATGTGCTGGTCAAACAGCTTATGCAAAATATTTCTGCATAAGCTGTTTAGATAAAAACGATTAGGATTAAAAATGACTATTCGGCTGTTTTAAAAATTCAATTTCTTCTGCCGTTGAGCTTCGCCCTAAAATTTGATTACGGTGAGGATAACGCCCAAAACGATCAATAATCACTTTATGCTTTTTCTCAAAATCTAAATTGAGTGGATTGCCCAGCTCTTCAAAAAGTTGCAAAGCTTGGATATGGATAATTTTTGATTCACTATGCATAAATGGCATATACAGGAATGAACGTTGTTCGGGGCTTAATTGTTGATCTAAATTCAGCTGAATTGCTTCCTGTGCTAGCGCAAGTGCCAAGGCATCTTGTGCAAAAGATTCAGCATGATCTCGATACAAATTACGCGAGAATTGATCTAAAACAATAATTTCAGCCAAGCGACCTTCTGCTGTGGCACGCCAAGTCCATAGCTCACAATGTTTGGCTTGATCCAAGGTATGTGCAAATCGCTGGTGCAAAGTTTGATCGAATGCGTCACTTTTTGCGAACCAAAATGGTTGAGTTTCTTCACTAAACCAAAAATCGATAATTTCTTGATAATTCATAGTAGTTACAATTCTTTAGTGGTAATTTTTCTATAAAATCACAAATTTTAGATGTCTTGTAGAGGTAGTTTGTGTTAAAAACTTTTCCGAAATAAAGTGAATAATTCATTTAAAACAACGATGCTTATACGTGTATATCGATAAATAACGTTATACTGCGCGCATCAAAACATTTTATTTTAAAAAATTCTTTAAGATAAGCGAGTAAGTATGAGTCAACCCGAAACGATTTCCCAATCTTTAGTACCAAATTGGGTGGATTCTACCTTATTCAGAGGCATGTTACGTGGCATCGAACGTGAAAGCCTGCGTATGCAAAGTAATGGCTTTTTATCACAGGCTGATCATCCTCAGTCTTTAGGCTCAGCCCTAACACATCCGCATATCACCACAGATTATTCAGAAGCTTTGATGGAGTTTATTACACCTCCCAAAGAAAGTATTCCTGAAGCGTTAAGCTTTTTAACCGATGTACATGCTGTTGTGCATCGTCATTTAGAAAATGATGAAAAGCTATGGACTTTGTCCATGCCATGTATGCTGGATGACAAAGAAGAAAATATCCGTTTGGCGCAATATGGCACATCCAATATTGGTCAATTCAAAACCTTATATCGTCATGGTCTCGGCATTCGTTATGGGCGCCGTATGCAGACGATTTCGGGTGTGCACTATAATGTGTCTTTCCCAGATGCGTTATTTGAACAATTACAACAACATGAAAGCAATGAAGCGCTTAAAGCCTTAAGCCTGCAAGACTATCGCAGTCATCGTTATCTTGGGTTGATCCGTAACTTTATTCGTTTAACTCCTCTCGTGATGTATTTGGTAGGTGCCAGCCCTTCAGTCTGTAAATGTTTTATGACAGGCCGTGAACATCAGTTGTTGCCTTTAATCAAAGGCACATTATTTCTACCTTATGCCACAGCATTGCGCATGGGGCGTTTTGGTTATCAAAATTCCGCACAAAAACAATTGGGTATTCATTACAACAATTTAGAAAGTTATGTGGCTGAATTACAAAAAGCGGTCAATTCACCTTATGCGCAGTTTAGTCATTTAGGTTTAAACGATGCCAATGGTCAGCCGATTCAAATTAATGATCACGTCTTACAAATTGAAAATGAATACTACAGCTTAGTCCGTCCAAAACAAGTGCCACAAGCAGGGGAAACGCCATCTCAGGCCTTGTCAAATCGTGGGATTGGCTATGTTGAATTACGCGCGGTAGATGTAAATCCATACAGTGCGATTGGTATCGATGAGGATACAGCAGGCTTCTTGGAAGTGGTTGCATTGTATTGCTTGCTTAAAGAAAGCCCAGATTTATGGGATGAAGAACAAGATATTATTGAGCAAAATCAGGCTGAAGTGGTCAATCGTGGTCGTGCGCCAAATGCGAAAATCATTGAAGCGGGTGTTGAATATCCATTACTTGAGTGGATTCAACAGCATATCACTGCCATGCAACCACTTGCAGATCTACTCAACCAATCCTATGCAACAGATTTATATCGTCAAGCATTGACGGTGATGCAAACACGTATTGATGATGTGGATGAAACACTATCAGCGCATGTGATTGCCGATACTGTAGAGCAAGGTGGTACATGGAATTTTGGTGGCTATATGGCCAATCAACATATCCAAAGTTACGAACAACATGTATTAAGTCCAGAAACTTTAGCGTATTTTGAGGGACTTACTCGAACATCTCTCGCAGAACAACAGCAACTTGAACAAAATACAAGTATAAGTTTCGAGGATTATCTGAGTAAATTTAGATAAAGCATTAATTAGATAATGAGGAAGTTCCATGCAATGGCGTAGTTATCGCTTCGTAAGTGGTCTTTTATTTTTGGCAAGTGTGATTGGTATGTCATTTGCGCTCTATTTAGAGCATGTACAAGGGCTTGAGCCATGTCCACTATGCGTATTTCAACGTATTGGATTGATTGGTCTAGGGCTAATTTCATTGATTGCCTTTTTGCATAACCCAAAAACAAATGTATTTAAACGCATTTATAGCGTTTTGGGTTTAGCTGCGATTTCTTGGTCAGTTGGTGTTGCCGCTCGGCATGTGTGGCTACAGAACCTACCTAAAGATCAGGTTCCAAGTTGTGGTCCAGGTCTGGACTATTGGGTCAACACTTTACCTTTAAAGGCTGTGTTTGAAAATGTGCTTAAGGGTTCTGGCGAATGTGCCATGGTCGATTGGACTTTCTTAGGACAATCTTTACCTGTTTGGTCATTACTGTTTTTCAGTGTATTGGCATTGATCAGTCTATGGCAGTTGTTTAGAAAGTACTAATTTAAAAACATTAAGAGCCAGTCTAAACTGGCTCTTTTTCATATAAACTTCAATTATTTATAAATCAAGCAAAATCATGAAACATATAATAAATTTAGCCGGGATCGGCATACTGGTCTGTTTGGCTACAGCACAAGTCTCTGCAAAACCAGCCAGCAAAGTGGTCAGTAAAGATGTGTCTTGTCAGTTTAAATCTGAATTTGACGACACCATTCCAGCCGATGTTTCCTATATCAAATTGGGTGCTCAGCCATTTAAAAAATTTATTGTCAATCCAGATTATTTTTCAAGTCGAATTGAAGACTGTCAATTACATGGTGGCAGATACTACGTATTGTCTGTGTCGCAGAGCCATCCTGCTAGAACGCTTGCTCAGTCGTTGATTGAGGTGACGCAATTTGATTTAACAGGCAAAAAGCTCAGCCAAAAATTTTATAATAAAGCTTGGACTTGTGAATTAAAACAAGGTTTTATTGTAAAAAATCAACGCTTATTGATCGATACCCAATGTGCAGAAAAATCAAACTTTGATGAATATGGTGACATGGTTGATCCTCACCAGAACAAGTCTTATCAAATTGAAGTGAAATAGCAAAAAAGGCTGATTGAAGATCAGCTTTTTTTACAATTAGGTCTCAACAATCCCTTGCATACTTTCTAATTTAATCAAATATTTGCGAATTTGTTCTTCTGCCAATTCATCATGGTGCGGATAAAACCATTTGGCAATTTGTTCCGAAACTAAAGGATGATATTGAATCTCAAGATGGTTTAAGCCATAAAACACAGCTTTATGCGATTCAGGTAATTTCAACTGAAAACGTGGGTTTGGGTGTTCACCTAAGGCACTTTTAACACTGACCAGATAGTCGCCAATCACTTTTAAGGTGCGGTTTTTGCGGTTTTCAAATTCCAAGGTACCTGCAATTAAAAAGGTATTGATATGCGATGGTAGCGGAGCTGGTTTGCGGTTGTCATCCATCAAGCCAATACGGGCATTGTTATGCTCCCAGTCATCATCTCGAACACTTCCATAACGCAAGTCTAAGATGCCATTACTGCGGATATTGACGATATGACTGATCATTTTAACAATCGGGAAATTACCCACTTTCTCTTGCATGGCAAATCCGAAACGTTCTAATAACGCACCATGATGCGGGGAGCCAATACAAACCAGATTCTCAACCATGTGGAACCACTGATGCATGTTTTGTTTGCCATAGAACAGCGCACTGCGAGAAACCAAGCCACCCATACTGTGGCCAATTAAATCAATGCTGGTAATGCGAGGGTTACGTTTGATTAAATCTTCTAAAAGATTTGCCAATGAACGTCCATTGGCTGAAATTCTACGTCCAGTATTGTAGTGAAAATACAACATGGTGTTGTGATCACGTTGCGCCAAGAGTTTCTCACCAATACCGCCATTGTTACGATTGGTCCAGTCTTGATAATTCATACATAAACCGTGAGAGAAAATCACCACACGGCCAGCCAAATCACCTTGCTGTAATGAACCATAATGATCATAAAGCACAGGTGACAGTGCGAGCGGATTATGAGTTGCCAACAAATAATCACCCAATACCCCATTTAAAACACTGACCAAAAAAGTCATATGAGAGGTCAATGGCTTATCATGTAAATTTGGGAAACGTTCAATGGTTTTACGTAAAATTGGGGCAATCAGGTGGCTACCATAATTTTGCAATGCGTGATAACCAAATTGATAGAATTTATCGACAATTGGACGGGATTGGAATCGTTTGGCTTTTTGTTTACTTAAGCCAAAAATACTCAGCAACATTTCACGTTGAATCGACTGGATGAAGTCTTGAACCATGCCACTGAGTGGCGTACTCACTAACTGCGCTAAACCTTCTAATACGTCGGCCTGACTTGGAGGCGAACGATCCCACTTACAATAGGTTTCGTGTAAAGGGGTTAAGCTTGGCATTGTTATTTCCTCATCCATATTGATCTGGAACAAAGACTTTATTTTTGCTGTAGATCAATGTATAAATCCCTAGGCAATCATCTTATCTTGTTCATCCTGAACGCTATTTAAAATACCGATAATTGCGATTAAGTTTTAGTTTTTTGTCGGACAATATCCTGACATATACAAATTAAAACAATAATGTGATTTGAATCACATTAAAAACTAAAACATTGGTGGTAAAAAAGCAAACTATTTTCAATGAATATTATTTATTTACATGGTTTTAAAAGTAGTCCTTTATCAATAAAAGGGCAACAACTAGATGATTATTGTCGATGTTATTCATCGCATAGTGTGCATTTGCCTGATTTAAACCAGCATCCGCAACTGGTTTTAGATCAAATTTCAGCGCTCATTGAAAAATTGCCTGATGTTGCACTGGTGGGGAGTAGCTTTGGTGGCTTTTATGCGACACAATTGGTCGCAAAATATGGTGTGCCTGCTGTTTTAATTAATCCAGCTATGCGACCATGGCAATTGTTCAGTAATTTATTTGGAATTGAACAGATTCCCTATAAGATCAATGAACAATGGACTTTAGATCGTTTACAACTTGACTACTTGGAAGCGATTGCCGTGCCATTTGTACAAGATGCAGACAAA
The DNA here is from genome assembly GCF_025433935.1 of Acinetobacter sp. I-MWF. Taxonomy (NCBI): domain Bacteria; kingdom Pseudomonadati; phylum Pseudomonadota; class Gammaproteobacteria; order Moraxellales; family Moraxellaceae; genus Acinetobacter; species Acinetobacter sp. I-MWF. The sequence goes on from NZ_JAMBAR010000001.1 coordinate 173,111, forward strand.
ATACTGGTCTTATTGCAACAAGGTGATGAAGTTTTAGATTATCGTGACGCTGAACGGTATTATAGTGCAGCTCCACACACATCATTGATCATGACAGAAATGCATGGTAATCATGCGATGGAAGATTTTGCAGATAAAATACCCATGATTCTGGAATTTTTATCATACTCCGTAAAATAAAAGGAAAAAACTCAACGTGTCTCAATATACGGCCCAATCACTTGAAGTATTATCTGGTCTAGATCCTGTACGTCGCCGTCCAGGTATGTATACCGATACCACTCGTCCAAACCATTTGGCGCAAGAAGTAATTGATAATGCTGTCGATGAGGCACTTGCAGGACATGCCAATAAAATTACTGTCACGGTATATAAAGATGGTTCGTTGTCGGTCGAAGACAATGGCCGTGGTATGCCAGTCGATATTCACCCTGAATACGGACAAAGCGGGATTGAAATTATCCTGACGAAACTGCATGCAGGCGGTAAATTTAGCACCGATAACTATCAGTTTTCGGGCGGTTTGCATGGTGTTGGGATTTCCGTGGTCAATGCCTTGTCTGATCGTGTTGAAGTTGAAGTTCAACGCCACGGCAATCTTTATAAAATGGCGTTTGAACATGGTGAACCTGTTGCGCCTTTAGAGATTTTGGAAGGTAAAGCGCCAAAACGTGCTACGGGGACAACAGTACATTTTTGGCCAGAAGCGAAATATTTTGACTCTCCTAAATTTGCTTTAAAAGCGTTAAAACATAATCTCAAAGCCAAAGCTGTATTGGCTGCTGGTCTACAAATTAATTATATTGACCAGATTAATGACGAAAAAATTGAATGGCAGTTTGAAAATGGTCTCGTCGACTATTTGATGGATGAATTACAAGATCGTGAAATCATTCCAGATCCTGCCTTTGTTGCAACGGGTGAAGCTGAACGCGCCAGTGCTGAGTTTGCAATTTGCTGGAATGCTGAGGGTGGCGAACAAATTCAGGAAAGTTATGTGAATTTGATCCCAACGGCACAAGGGGGAACCCATGTAAACGGGTTACGCTCAGGTGTTACCGATGCGATGCGTGAGTTTTGTGAGTTACGTAACTTGTTGCCACGTAATCTGAAATTATCTGCTGAAGATGTTTGGGACGGGGTCAATTATATCCTGTCGCTTAAATTCCAAGAGCCACAATTCTCAGGACAAACCAAAGAACGTCTTTCAAGCCGAGAAGCATCTAACATTGTTTTAAATATTGCCAAAGATGCTTTTGCACTCTGGCTAAATCAAAACTCTGAAGTGGCCATGCAATTGGCTGAGATTGTGATTGCGAAAGCGGGTCGCCGTTTAAAAGCAGCAAAAAAAGTTGAACGTAAAAAGATTGTTGCGGGTCCTACCTTGCCCGGAAAACTATCAGATTGTGTGGGTCATACCCTTGAAGAATCTGAACTGTTTATCGTCGAAGGTGATTCTGCCGGTGGTTCTGCAAAACAAGCCCGCGATAAAAACTTCCAAGCGATCATGCCAATTCGTGGGAAAATTTTAAATACTTGGGAAGTGTCTTCTGACGAGGTGTTGGCCTCTCAAGAAGTGCATAATATTGCGATTGCGATCGGTGTAGATCCGGGCAGTGATGATCTTTCCGAATTACGTTATGGCAAAATTTGTATCCTTGCCGATGCCGATTCAGATGGTTTGCATATCGCGACCTTGCTTTGTGCACTCTTCGTCAAGCATTTCCCTGCAATGGTCGATGCTGGGCACCTATATGTTGCAATGCCACCACTGTTCCGTATCGATGATGCCAAAGATGTTTATTACGCGCTTGATAACGAAGAGTTAGAAGCTATCTTAAAGAGAGTTAAATCTAAAAACCCGCAAATTACTCGATTTAAAGGTCTGGGTGAAATGAACGCCAGTCAATTGCGTGAAACCACCTTAGATCCAAATACACGCCGTTTGGTGCAGTTGGATTTGGACGATACGCATCACACAACAGGCTTACTGGACAAATTACTTGCTAAAAAAAGGTCAGGTGATCGTAAAGACTGGTTAGAACAAAAAGGTAATTTAGCTGATTTGAGTGTTTGATCGCTGAACTCATTCATATTTAAAAATGATGCCTCAGTGCATCATTTTTTTTGATACCTCTGAAACATCGCATTGATGCAAACAGAATTACATTCTTTGTCGTACAAATAATTTCTGCATTATCTTTCTATTTTTTCTCCTATTCTTTTGCCTCTACGCCATACATCTCAGGGATTGGATTATCCCGTCAAAAATCGTTTGGTGCTGTAAAGCAAAATTTATCCCGAAAGCCCTAAAAATTTAATTTTGGGTAAATTTTTTGCACTCTCATCGCTCATTTTAAACAAAAAAAATCGCACTTAATTTGACCAGTGTGGCTTTTAATCTCGCATTTTCACTTGCTAAGTGCTGGCTATATTCAGTGATTGAAAGGCATTTGATGCCTATCAATGTATCTTCAACTTATATAAAAATAATAGCAGTTAATATTTTGATTTTATTATTTTTTATCAGGAAAAATATTCAACGATAAAATCACAAATTCTCCACTTGGCATAAAAATTGAATTAAGCCTGTCAGGTAAAAGCAAAATCGCGCATTCAAAAATGCACCAAAAGGTTTGGAGAGAAAAAGATGATGTTCCAACAAAAAATGTTTTCAAAAACACTTCTCGCTGTGGCAATGATGGGGAGCATTGCGCTGACAGCTTGCTCAAAACCCGCAGATAAAACAGAAGCGAAACCCGCAGCAGAAAATAAATCGGCAACTGCTACAGGCGGTGACACAATTAAAGTGGGCATCTTGCATTCATTGTCTGGAACCATGGCAATCTCTGAAACGTCGCTTAAAGATACGGCACTGATGGCAATCAATGAAATTAATGCCAAAGGTGGGGTGATGGGGAAAAAGCTTGAGCCCGTTGTTGTCGATCCTGCATCAGACTGGCCATTATTTGCTGAAAAAGCCCGCCAGTTAATAACTCAGGATAAAGTCGCTGTCATTTTTGGCTGCTGGACTTCAGTTTCTCGTAAATCAGTGTTACCAGTTGTAGAGGAGCTCAATGGTCTGTTGTTCTATCCAGTGCAATACGAAGGCCAAGAACAGTCTAAAAATATTTTCTATACAGGTGCAGCACCTAACCAACAAGCGATTCCTGCTGTTGAATATTTAATGGGTGAAGAGGGAGGTAAGGCGCAACGTTTTGTCCTATTAGGTACTGACTACGTTTACCCGCGAACCACCAACAAAATTTTACGTGCATTCTTAAAGTCTAAAGGTGTTGCCGATGCAGACATCATGGAAGAATACACACCATTTGGACACAGTAATTATCAAACCATCGTCGGCAATATTAAGAAATTCGCTGCGGGTAAAAAGACCGCGGTTATTTCCACCATCAATGGCGATTCTAACGTACCGTTCTATCGTGAATTGGGTAACCAAGGCATAAAAGCTTCGGATATTCCTGTGATGGCCTTTTCAGTCGGTGAAGAAGAATTACGCGGGATCGACACCAAACCACTGGTCGGACATTTGGCATCTTGGAACTACTTCATGTCTGTGAAGAATCCAGTGAATACCGAATTCGTCAATAAGATGAAGCAATATGCAGTGGAATATAAGCTACCCAATGCCAGTAAATTGGTGACCAATGACCCAATGGAAGCCACCTATGTTGGCATCAATATGTGGAAACAAGCCGTTGAAAAAGCGGGAACAACGGATGTAGATAAAGTCCGTGAAGCGATGGCAGGTCAAAGCTTTAAAGCACCGTCAGGCTATACCTTAAGTATGGATGCTACTAATCATCACTTACATAAGCCTGTGATGATTGGACAAATTCGTGGTGATGGGCAATTTGATGTGGTTTACAAGAGCCCGCAACCGATCAAAGCGGAACCATGGAGCCCGTACATTCCTAAATAAAGACTTTACGACCCCAAAAGCCCGCTATATGCATAGTGGGCTTAACTGATGACTCAACTTTAAAGGTCATTGTATTTAAACAAAAATAGGGGGAGTTGCACATGTCACTTAGACTGAAACTTGCAGCACTTTTTTTTACGATCTCTCAATTCTTTCTTATTCAACAGATTTTTGCTGAATCTGTGCATATCGCGCAATCGTCATCCGCTCAGCCAGCAGCAAGCCATGATGATGCCATTCAAAAATTTGTACGTGCAGATTTTGCAAAGCGTCGAGCGATGCTGAATCAATGGCCAGCAAGTATAGACGAGCTTGATAAGCTGGTGGCGTATGTCGAAAACGACGAGCTTTATACCGACAGTTCGGGCAATACCTACATCATGAAAGCTGGCGATAAACTGTTCAGTTATCCAGATGAACAGGCAATTACTGATTGGCCAGGTGATTTAAATCAAGTGACGCTGGTCAATACCTTGCACAAAGCCTTAAGCTTTGGTCAGGCGAAGATCAAGTTACAGTCCACAGACGCATCACAGCGATTGGCTGCGATTGATATCTTAGAGAATAATTTAGATGAACTGGATATCAAGGTCATTAACCAACTTTATCTCAATGAAAAAAATAATAAAGTGAAGGCACGTTTAGCTCAGTTAAAAGCACGAATTGATTTTAATAGTCCAGATACGCTCACCAAAATTCAGGCGGTTAAAACGCTAAAAGATTCTAGTCGTCCTGATGTTTTGGCGATCATGGAACAAGCGCTAACACAGCCAAATTTAAATCCAGAATTAAAGGCTGCATTGGTCAGTGCGCAAAGTAGTATTAAAACCCGCATTCAAGCCAGTGAATGGACAGGACATGTTTTTTCAGGCCTCAGTACCGCAAGTATTTTATTGCTCGCAGCATTAGGACTGGCGATTACTTATGGCTTACTCGGTGTGATCAATATGGCGCATGGCGAGTTGATCATGATCGGTGCTTATACCACTTATGTGGTGCAAAGTTTCTTTAAAACCCATTTGAGTGCTTATGTGGATTGGTATCTGATTGCAGCAATTCCAGCAGCATTTCTAGTCAGTGCTTTGATTGGCATGTTGATAGAACGAACCGTGATTCGCCCGTTGTATGGCCGTCAGTTAGAAACTCTGTTGGCGACCTTTGGTGTCAGCCTTATTTTGATGCAATTGGTCCGGATGATTTTTGGTGCGCAGAATGTGGAAGTATCAAATATTTCATGGCTGTCAGGCGGGATTTCGCTTACACCTAGTTTGATGTTGCCGTATAACCGTATCGCGATCATCGTCTTCACCATCGCTGTATTACTTTTACTGGTTTACCTGCTCAATAAAACCCGATTTGGTCTATTCGTCCGTGCAGTCACGCAAAACCGTCAGATGGCACGTGCTGTCGGTATTCGCTCTGCACGGATCGATATGATGGCCTTTGGACTAGGTTCAGGACTTGCAGGGCTGGCAGGCTGTGCCTTGGCACAAGTCGGCAATGTCGGACCTGACCTAGGGCAAAACTATATTATTGATGCTTTCCTTGTGGTGGTTGTGGGTGGCGTTGGTCAGGTTTGGGGCGCTGTGCTTGCCGCATTAGGTTTAGGTGTAAGTGGAACAATTCTCGAAATTGGTATGGGCGCAGTGCTCGCCAAAATTATTCTCTTGGTTCTTGTGATTCTGTTTATTCAAAAACGCCCACAAGGTTTATTCGCTATCAAAGGTCGTTTTGTGGAGTAAGCCTATGAAAATCACATCATTACTTTCAGATAAACCCTATAGTGCAATCGCCATAGCTGTATGTTTCGCTGTGATGCTGATTTTGCCGTGGTTTCATGTGTTGCCACAAGATTCCGCTTTACACCTCTCAGCATACTGGGTGACTTTGATTGGCAAAATCATGTGTCTCGCCTTGGTTGCACTGGCTTTGGATCTGGTTTGGGGTTATGCCGGCATTCTAAGTCTGGGGCATGGATTATATTTTGCTTTGGGTGGTTATGCTTTTGGTATGTACCTGATGCGAGAGTCAGCAGGCGAGCAATTGCCTGACTTTATGCGTTTTCTCAGTTGGACTGAGCTGCCTTGGTACTGGGTCGGAACCCAGCATTTCTTATGGGCTTTGGCTTTGGTGATTTTGGTACCAGGCGTGATTGCCTTTATCTTTGGATTCTTTGCATTCCGTTCCAAAATTAAAGGTGTGTACTTTTCGATTATCACCCAAGCCATGACTTTTGCTGCTGCACTGTTGTTCTTCCGCAATGAAACAGGTTTTGGTGGGAACAATGGCTTTACTGGATTTAAAACCATTCTTGGGATGGATATTACCTCTGCTTCTATGCGAGCAACATTGTGTTTCCTCACAGCCTTAGTGTTGTTACTCAGCTTTATCGGCTTACGCAGTTTAATGAATAAGCCTTATGGTCGAGTATTGGGAGCAATCCGTGATAGTGAAAACCGTTTGCAATATTTAGGCTATCGCACCCTGTGGTACAAACTCTCGGCATGGGTTCTTTCTGCGGTGATTGCCGGAGTTGCTGGTGCCTTGTATGTCCCACAAGCAGGCATCATTAACCCAAGTGAAATGAATCCTGTGAATTCGATTGAAATGGCGGTTTGGGTTGCGGCAGGTGGTCGTGGCACATTGATTGGCCCAATTCTAGGTGCAGGTCTGATCAATGGAGTTAAAACCTACTTTACCGTTGCATATCCTGAAATATGGTTATTGATCCTTGGTGCATTATTTATCGTTGTAACCATCTTCCTCCCTAAAGGGGTGATTGGATTGCTTGAGCGCTTTAAAAAGGAGGATCACTAATGTCAGAGCTATTGTCAGATTTGGGCTTAAATTCGCAGCATGGTGGTCAAATCGGTGAGGGTTATGGTCGTCCTAAAGCTGAAGGTGCTGATTTCAGTCATGGTATTGCGCTTTATTTAGAGAAAGTCAGTGTATGGTTTGATTCTTTCCGCGCTTTAAATGATTTGTCTCTTTACATTGAAGAAGGGGAGTTGCGCTGCATTATTGGGCCAAATGGTGCGGGAAAAACCACATTGATGGATGTCATCACTGGTAAAACACGTCCTACCGAAGGTTCTGCCTTTTTTGGTCAAAACTATGATCTTGCCAAAATGAGTACAGAGCAAATTGCAGAAGCGGGTATTGGTCGTAAGTTTCAGAAACCAACTGTATTTGAAAATTTTACCGTGATGGAAAATCTGCTCCTTGCTGCACCAAAAGACAAAACCGTGAAAAAAAGTTTTTTTAGCAAGTTAAGTTCCGATGCACAGTTGGCTTTGGATGAGTCTTTGCAACAGATTCGTTTACAAGAGTTTATTCAAAAGCCTGCGGGATTGTTATCACATGGACAAAAGCAGTGGCTAGAAATTGGCATGCTGTTGATGCAAAGACCTAAACTGATTTTGTTGGATGAGCCTGTAGCGGGAATGACCGATGCTGAAACTGAACGCACAGCAGAGTTATGTTTGGAATTAAAAAAGAATCATACCTTAGTTGTGGTCGAGCATGATATGAGCTTTATCGACACCATCAGTGAGAAAGTTACGGTTCTGGCACAAGGTGCCATTCTTGCAGAAGGAACCTTGGCGGAAGTACAAGCCAATGAAGATGTGATTGAAAAGTATTTAGGACGTTAAGGGGAGCAATATGCTAGAAATAAAAGACGTCAATCAATTTTATGGCGGCAGTCACATTCTCCGTGATGTGACTTTAACTGCACCGATTGGTGAGTGTTCTGTGGTTTTAGGACGGAATGGTGTGGGTAAAACCACCTTATTAAAATGTTTGATGGGAATTTTACCGATTAAGTCTGGGCAAATCTTATTGGATGGCAAAGACATTGCTAAAATGAGCCCTGAACAGCGTGTACGCGCGGGTTTGGCCTATGTTCCTCAAGGGCGTGATATTTTCTCAACCCTGACTGTAGAGGAAAATATTTTGATCGGCATGGCAAAGTTTTCAGGCGCAAAAACCCGTAAAGTTCCTGAGCATTTATATGAGATTTTTCCTGTCTTAGACGAAATGAAACATCGCCGTGGCGGTGATTTATCGGGTGGTCAGCAACAGCAATTAGCCATTGCACGTGCTTTAGCATCGGAGCCGAAAGTTTTGATTTTAGATGAGCCGACCGAAGGAATTCAGCCTTCGATTATTAAAGATATTGGTCGAGTGATTCGCAAATTGGCTGATGGTGGCGAAATGGCGATTGTACTTGTAGAGCAATTCTATGATTTTGCCGAGGAGCTGGCTGATAACTATACCGTGATGGCACGTGGTCAAGTGATTGCACAGGGCATCGGTGAAGAAATGCCTGAAAAGGGGATTCGAGATTTAGTGGCGATTTGATGGTTAATGAGGAATGAAGCTCTCAACTTATAAAATGAATAGTGAGAACTTCATTCTTTTCAACCCTTGTATTCGATTAAGGCTAAACGAATACACATGAAAATAGTCTAGATTTCTGTATTTTCATTCCACAGAAAATAACCACCATATTGGCTTGACCTGAATTCTCCACCCACAGTTTTACCTTGTTCAGTCAAATAATGTTTACCGCCATCGTTTAAAGTTAAAAAACCTTTTGCTACAAGTTTATCTAATAATTCAGGCGTTTTAAGCTTATGTTTAGCAGCAAGTTTTGAGGAAGTTAATTTACTCGAATTCTCTAATAGCTCTTTTGAATTATCTTCCACTTCTTCTGTTTTTACTTCATCAAGAGAAATTCGAACCTCATCGCTAATACGAATGATACGTTGAGCTTCTTCATAGGCATCTTTATAGACGTCAGTATCATCTTCTTTATTGATTAAGATCCCCATTTCATTATTATTTACTTGGCTAAATTCATATAAATTTAAGCTGGAAATAATGCAACTTGTTTCATTTAAATAACATTTAGCATGAAGATTTTTGCAGAAACTTACTCGAACATAATCTAATTTTTGCATCCATTTAATTTCATCAGGATGTAAATCGCTTTTCCCATAAATGATCCGAATATCAATTTTTAAACGATTTTTATCCTCTAATAATTCTTTGATACGGTCATTAAGCCGAAGATAAGGGCTAATTAAAATCAGTCTTTCTTTTGCATTTTTTATCAATTCTTCTAAGAAAAAATTTGTACCGCTCGTATTTAGAAATTTTGCCATTTTTCACCCAATTATTATGTATTAAGTAAAGGATATTAAAGCATATAATGCAACAAACTGAACTATTTTGAATTCCGAATCAAAATTTTATTGAGGCTCAACTTTCTGATAATAGCCTGTTGATGAAACATTCATACCAAAGCCACAATCGGCTTGTTCATTTAATTCTTTCACTTTAATAAAATTGCCTAAAGAGGAGTTATAGGTGAAATTGATGTCAATTTGACAATTTTCAAAACGATAGCTTGCTTTCTTGGCATGAAGAGGCATTTCTGTTTCAAACTCGCCAATATTTGGACCATAAATTAGGCTTCGAGCACCCATCCATAGACCAGTGAATTGAATGAGATATTTTTGATCACGTTTTTTAATGGTGATATTATTCCATTCGCCAAAACCTGCATAACTGGCATATTCTCCTGTTAAGTCATTGTTTGGTTTTGGTGTTACTAACTTTTTTAAATTAAATTGACTGGTTTTTGTGGGTTTAATTTGAAACCACGCTCTTGCCCATAAGGGTTGATTGAGTTTGCTATACGTTAAACCCACATTATTATTGGCAATGTCGATGTCATTATCTGAAACCTGAATGCCAGTGTCTTCTTCACCAACAGACTGACAAAAAGCACTCCAAGATGCTTGTCTTTGAAACTGATCAAGCGCTTTTTTATAGTTTTTCTGGTCGTAAGATTTTTGTCCCAATTTACGATATTGACTGAGTTTGGCACAACCCTGTTTTATATTTTGTTCATCGTAGTCAGCAGCATGGCTTGCTGTATTAAGTATCAATGCAAATGGTGCCAATAGACTGATTATCATTTTATTCATCGATATTCGCTCTGAAGTTCAGCAATATTGTTTATGGTTATACAACAAATTTTAAAAAAGCGACAAAAAATTTACGACGGATGCTGTATAAATACTGCTCTATTTTAATCAAAATTTAATTGCATCAATACCAAATCACGCCACTTCCCAAATTTTTGTCCGACTTGTGGCATGTAACCTGTTTGTTTAAATCCGAGTTGTTGGTGGAGATAAATCGAACCAGTATTTTCATGGTCAATTGCAGCAACCATAACGTGGATATTGTGCTGTTGAGCATGTTCAATCAATTTCAGCATTAAGCGTTTGCCGAGCCCTTGTCGAGTAAATTCTGGGTCGATATAAACAGAGTGCTCAACTGTATATAGATAACCGTTGATTGCTCTAAAGCTTGCATAATCAGCATAGCCTGCAATGGCATGAGTCGCTGTTTCTTCAGCAACAAAAAGTGGAAATTGCTGTTGTTGTAATTCTAGAAACCACTGTTGGTAATCTGCGAAAGTCTTTAATTGGCTGTTCCATGTTGCTAAACCTGTTGCAATTTCATGATTATAAATACGCATAATCTCAGTTAGGTCAGAAGCTTGAGCGGGGCGGATCTGAAAATTCATGGATACAGGTCAATGGAAAATTGATAGGGGTATTCTAAAAAGAATTATTTTTAAGGGCAATAAAAAAAGCAAAACCGAAGTTTTGCTTTCTAATCAATGGATTTAGCTCAGTCTTAGAAATGATACTTGATTAAAGCACTGACATTATTTTCATCTTTGCCTGGAACGCCATATTTGTTGTGCCATACAGAGTGTTCAACACCAAGATATAGACGCGTATCTGGAGAAATGTGTTTACCCGCATTCCATTTCCATTGTGTCGTCCAGTTCAACTCGCTTGAGTGAGCGACTTGATCTTTTTCTGCAGTTGACCAATCAAGGAAGCCATCTACAAGGAATTCTTCAGATGCAATTTTAAATGGAATTCCATAAGTAAATGTCAATTGATAGTCATCTTCTTGGATTTCATTATTGGCACGGTAGAAATTTAATTGCGCATATTGAAAATAAGGAATGGCTAAATCAACACCAACACCGTATAGGTAGTTGTTCATGTCTTTACCACCTTCCCATGTGGTCGCGATTAATACGTCTTTAATTGGGCCTAATTCAAGTTTTTTCCCAGAAACAGCACCTAAGCTAAGACGTGGAGAAACCTCAAAATAAGTATCCGATTGACCATCACTGTTGGTACGGTCAGCAAAGGCAAAGAAATCACCGTATTTAAGTTTTGCAGCATACTCAAAAGTGATGGTAGATTGTTTCTCATCTGGTGTTAATTCATAGTTTTCACCATAAAGACCAGTAATACTAAAATCTTGCCAAACAGGCGCAGCTTGAGCCAAAGTTGCAGTTGAAGCGATTGCGCAGATAGCCGCAATTTTTGTAAGTTTCATGAATTCTTCCTTTCCCCCAAGAAAAGCGCTTCAAGAATACAGATTCTTAAATAAAAATAAAGCGAAAATTAGATGGAATGAAAATAAATATGTAAACATCAAGAGGTGAAATGTTTTAAAACGTGAGTCGCATATTTAAAGCAAAGATTTAAAATTTATATCCATTAAAAGCCTAAGAATTAAACATAGTTGATGTTTTTAGTTGGAATTAGCCATTAAAAAATCAATTAAATCATTTAATTATAAAGTAACGTAACAAGATGTCATTTTTCATATTCTTTTCATAAAAAAGTTAAAAATCTACTTGCATATTTTCCAATATGGCCTGATATTGAATGTATAAGAACACCTATCTGCAGATCGTTAAAAGTGTTCATCTTTGCAATAGAGGAGTTACGGTTCCAATTTATTGTAGGTGAAAAGCTGTCTTATACAGCAGGCGCAAAGTGTGCCGTAAATATAAGTTTTGCACTCGTTTTTGATTAGAAAGAGGATGTTTTTTATGAATATAGAAATCCGTACAGATAAAAATATTAGAAATAGTGATCGTTTAATTACTTACGTACGCGATGAGCTAAATCAAGAATTCCAACGTCATAGCGAACGTATTACCCAGTTTTCAGTTCATATCAGTGATGAGAACGGTGACAAAGGTGGGGCGGATGATATCCAGTGTATGATTGAGGTCAAAGCAGCGGGTTTGAAGCCAGTCGTGGTAAAACATAGAGCGAAAAACATTGATCTTTCATTACACGGTGCGATAGATCGCGTAAAGCGTAGCCTAGAGCACGTATTAGAGAAAATTGAAAATCCACGTGGTGGAAAACTAGAACTTGCTGATGCAGATGAAGCATGATCTGATAAAAAGCCCTTCGGGGCTTTTTTATGGTCTTCAATTTTATTGTTCTAAAAGAGTTATGGATTGTCTTCTTTGTCATAAATGAACAATAAATGCCATTTATAAAATAAAAGCGATACGATTAAAATTTTTCAAAGCTATTTTAAAAATATTCGTCATAATGTTGTATAGGAATAGAATAGTGAGATCAAAATGTTATCAGCACAACAACAAGTCTTTATACAGGCTTTAGAAGATTTAGACCTTGCTCAAGTTAAACGTTTGCTTGCAGATGGATTTGATCCAAACTTTATGGAACCTGAAAAAGGTCCAGCTGTTTCGATTTGGTCAGATGGATTGTTTAAATGGTGGGAAAAAATTTGTGATGCTTATGAAGCGGGCGAACCTTTAACAGCAGAACAAAAAGCGCAAGATTTACAACCACATTTAGATATTTTGGATGCATTAATAAATGCCAAAGCAAACTTTTATTTGTGGGACGCTGAAGAGTGCTATGGTCCACTGTGGGATGCAGCAAGCGCAGCTTGTGTACCTGCAATTGACAAGCTTTTAGATCATAAGGTTGATCCGAATACCAAAGATGAAGAAGGTAAGACCATTTTATCTTCGATCAGTGATTTGTTCTTTGATTGTGAATTTGATCAAATAGATTGGTCTCAGGCTTTACCTGAAGAGAAAGAATCTTTAGAGTTACTACGTAGTCGTGGTGCGAAAATGTCCAAAGAATTATCGTAAATTTTGAGTCTTGATATGGCAATTTTAAATAGAATCACATTAGCCCTTGCTTCGAGTCTAAGTATAAGCGCAATGGCAGCAGAATTTTCTTTTGATCGTCCTGGAACAGGTTTCGGAACAGGAATCACGCCAGTGGGTCAATTGGCTTGGGAGCAAGGTCTTCCAAGTGCGACCTATACAGAAACTAAAGTAGATGGCGCAAAAGCAAAAACTGTAACCCTCAATGGCGATATGCTGCTCCGTACTGGTTTAACCTCAAGTATGGAATTACAGTTAGGCTGGCAGGGTCCAGCTTGGACACAAACCAAATACAAAGGCATGAAAGAGGATGACTCTGGCTTAGGTGATGTTTCTATTGGGATTAAAAAAGCCATCGACTTAAAAGATGACAAATTATCTATGGCGATTTTGGCTCAAGCCTTGATTGCAACGGGCAATGATGGTTTTAGTGAAGAAGATGATATTTATAGTATTGGCACATCATTAACTTATCAGTATAACGATTTGGTCAATACTGGAATCACCATGAACTATGCTGTGCAAGATGGGCATTGGTCAGTGACCGCTGTGCCTACTGTCGGTTATAAAATTGCAGGTAATCTTTCAGGGTTCTCTGAGTTTGTTTATTCAAAAACAGAAAGCCAAGACTATAAGTATGGTCTAGGCTCTGGTTTGATCTATGCGGTCAATGAACGTACCCAACTTGATGGAAGTGTGGGTGTAGATTTGGAAGGGCGAGACCGTAGTTATAAAGCTGGTTTAGGTGTGGCATTCTTATTCTAATCAATTCAGTCTGATACATCATCAAGGAGTAGTCGATCTACTCCTTGATTTGTTTTAAAAGCGAGCATTTTTTGAAATGCTTTTAGAACAGTCTTATCTTGTGTATGCTGAGTTCAAAATAAGCAATAAATACAGGAGTATTAGAATGTTCGAACTATTTATTGGTGATAAAAATTATTCAACTTGGTCTATGCGACCTTGGCTGGTGATTGAGCACTTTAAGATTCCTTTCAAGGAACATTTGATTCCTTTTGATCATTTCGACTTGGACAGTCAATTTAAGCAACATATCTTAAAAATTAATCCTACAGGCAAAGTCCCAGCCTTAGTGGACGATGGCTTTTTAATTTGGGATTCTTTGGCGATTTGTGAATATCTGGCAGAAAAGTTTCCTGAAAAACACTTGTGGCCTCAAGATGTAAAACAACGTGCACGTGCAAGATCGATGTCCGCTGAAATGCACAGTAGTTTTATGGCTTTGCGTAGTTGCTGTGACATGAATTTAGATGCTGATTTAAAGCATATTGGTGCACAGCTTTGGCAGGAAAATTTAAAACTACAGCACGATGTAAAGCGGATTGAACAATTATGGTCGGAGCGACCACACCCTGACAGTTTTTTATGTGGTGATGAATTTACGATTGTCGATGCTTTTTATGCGCCAGTTGTGATGCGTTTCATCGGTTATGGTATTGCCGTATCAGCGAGCAGTCAGCGTTATATCGACAAGATATTAGCGGTCCCTGCTATACAACAATGGATAGCAGAAGCCCATGCAGAATTTCGATTTGTAGCGTGTGAAGAACAATATCGTAGCCAAGTTTAATCTATTGAATACCGCTTAAGCTATTTCATTGATTTGAGCATGATAGAGCTGCACTTGATTGCGCCCGGATTGTTTGGCCCGATATAGCGCTTTGTCTGCGAGATGAATAATTTTGTTGATATTGTCTTCGTCATTCGAGGTGGCAATACCAAAACTGGCGGTCAGCTGAACATAATGATGATCAAGCGATTCAAGCACTTGGTTTTGAATCGCCAATCGGCAGCGTTCAGCAAGTGCTTGAGCAATGTTTAAAGAAGTTTCAGGCAAGGCAATAATAAATTCTTCACCGCCATAACGAGCCACAATATCTGACTGACGAATGTGAGATGATAATAATTTGGCAACTTGACACAATGCTTCATCACCAAAATGATGTCCATATAAATCATTGATTTCTTTGAAATGATCAATATCAATTAAGATAATGGCGTAGTGGGTTTGCTTATTTTGGATATCATCAAGCTTTTCATTAAAAAAACGACGATTATATAAATTGGTCAGTGGATCCGTTTCACTGAGTTTTTTAATTAATGATTCTCTATAGCGCCACTGAGATAGCAAAATTTCACATAAAATCAAACATACAATTAAAATAGGGACAATAAAATACAACATCGTTCCCACCCAGAAGGTATTGTCATGCCGATTATTTTCCAACATATGTTCATTAAAAATTGGAGCGTATGGAATGATGCGCCAATAGGTACAGAACATCATTGCAATATAGAACAGCAGGGCAGTACTAATTTGCAGATAAATAATTTTTCTATTGAATAAGATTAAACCCACACCAGAAATACACACGAATGCAAAAACAGTAGCTGGACTATAGATACCGACAAGAAAGCCATCAGCAAGCATTAAGATAATAAAAATACTGATGACGATATGGGGGAGGATGGTATTTGCCCATTTTTTATTCTGAAACAAATAACAAAATGCGATCAGGAAAAAAAGCAGTAGAGTAGAGCCAGCGTTGACCACAAGTTGTGAACGAATCAAGGAAATATTGACCCATTGCCAAGTTCCTGGATTGAATAAAATAAAAACTTTCCAAGCAATCCATGATAAATGAAGGGCAACAGTCAGGAACAGAATCAAGATACATTTATGTAAACTGCTCCAATTCATAATGATATTTGAATCTAATTGTTGTTTCAGCTTTTGCCAGTAATGATTAAGTCCTATATTCGATACCTTCATTCATAATTATTCCAGGTTTTTTCAGTTTGCTATTCATTAAGTACTGATTAATAATTTTTTAAATTATAGTGATTAAAATTTATTAAAACAAAGAATTGTTATCATTTATTTGTTAATGAAAGAATATTTTATTATTAATATAAAATAAATAGTGGTGTAATTTTTTTTAAATATACAGATGTTTTAAGATAAAACACCTGTACCCGTATAACAAGCTTTGCGATTGGTTTTCGCAATATATAACGCTTGGTCTGCTTGCTGTAATACCACATTACTCATGCTGTCATGTTTAGAAACAGACGCGCCACAACTTGTTTGAAGTGGAATGACTTTGTTATTGATCTTTAAATCATAATGATTCATTAAAAGTGATAGACGATCTGCGATATGATGAGCTTGATCTTGAGTAACATCACTGAGAATTAAAATAAATTCAGATTCGCTATAACGACCAACAAGATCTGTTTCACGGATATTTTGTAATAACTCTTGGGCGATTGCGGCTAAAGCCTTATGTGCGATTTTTGGATTGTATTTATTCTTGATTTCACACCAGTTATCCACACTGAGTAAAACGATACCAAAATTTGATTCAGTCTGAGGATGTAACTCTTTTAAATAGGTATTAATTGCAAACTGATTATAAATACCTGTATGTGGGTCGATTTCCAGATTATTGCTGAGTTGGTTTTTGTGGATTAATTTGGCAATAAAAGAATGTTTCAATACTTGATTGAATAAGGAATGAATTTTACGTCGTTTTTCTGAATAAATTTTATTACGCATAATCTAATCCATCCACACTTGGATTTTTATTGTTGATACTTAGAATGTAGCAACTTATTGGCTTAAACTCAAACTAAAGTTGAAGTAAATACTTGAAGGATATATACATAATTTTAAAAAGTGTGATTAACTTTGTAGTATAGGTTAAGAGTCTATTCGGACTGGGAAAACCCCCTAAAAATAAATCTGACACGAAATATAGTTCCAATGAATTGTATAATTATTATTCTAGTGAATGCTCATTTTGTTTAAATGGATGATTTTATTTTTAAAGGTGAACAACAGTTTGGCTTTTAAAGCGCTTGTTGTTCACCATTTGGTCAATATTGGGATTAATCTTTATCAATTTTATGAGCGAATTCAGCAATATCTGCTAAAGATTGTTTGGCTTCATCAAACCACGGGCTAAACATTTGGAAATTATGCCACATTCCCGTATATAGCTTGTAATTGACTTGCACGCCTGCAGCTTTGGCTTTTTCTTCGAAACGTTGCGCATCTGACAACAGAATCTCTTTAGAGCCAATTTGAACTAAAGTCGGTGGCAGCCCTGCAAAATCTCCAAATATAGGCGAAAGTGGGGGTAAAGAACGATCCATGTTTTTTGGTACGTAAAAATCAATGCCAGATTCAAGTGCTTCGATTGACAGTAAAGCATCATGCTTCTGATTATAGCGTAGAGATTCACCTGTTAAAGTCAGGTCTAAGAAAGGTGACATCAGGATTAAGGCGCTTGGGAGTTGTTGTTTATTTTCTTGTTTGATGCGTAGAGCGAGTGCCAAAGCCAGATTCGCTCCACAAGAATCACCTGACACAATAATGTCTTTCGCTTGCACACCTTGATCTAAAAGTTGCTGATAAATATCATAAATCGCATCACCTGCTTCAGGAAATTTGCTTTCAGGTGCGAGCGGGTAATCGACATGTAAAACTTGCATTTGTGTACGTGCAGCAACTTCAGATAAAAACGCGCGATGGGTTTTGATTGAACCGACAAAAAATGCTCCACCATGAATATGGAAAATCATTTGGGTTGCATGCGCTTGCGGTTTAATTTCTTCTGCCCGAATCCCAGCTATGCGCAAAGAACGAATCTGTACATCTTTACGTTGTGGAAAAACACGTGCAAGTTGTTCTATTCCAAAACGTGCAGTTGCAGGGGGAAGATTGAAACGACTGGGAAATTTGAAGCTAGATTTAAGAATAGATTCTGTAAGATATTGTTTCAGAGCTGAGTTAATCTTCATGTTCCTTCCATATTGTTAAACTTTTGACTTTATTTTTGTTGATTTATCAACATTTGTTACAAGGGTACACTATATAGTCACATTCAAGAATTGCTAAATCGACGTAAATTTTTGATACTATAAAGTGTCAATTAGACTAGGGAAAACAAAACAATGAAAAAAATTGTACTTGCATTAGGCTTATTATCAGCAACAGTTCTTGCAAATGCTGCGGATCCACTCAATGGAACAGTTTGGAAAACAATTGATGATACAACGAAACAGCCCAAAGCAATTGTGAAATTCACTGAACAAAAAAATGGAACATTGACGGCAACGATTCAAAGTATTTTAACGCCAGGTGAAGAAAACTCTTGTACCAAATGTGAAGGTCCTTACCACAATAAATCATTGAAAGGTGTGACGATTGTCAATGGTTTAAAAAATGTTGGTGGTAAAAACTATGACAATGGTACGATTCTAGATCCTAAAAATGGCAAGACCTATAAGCTCAAAGGTGAACTTGCTGGTAACCAGTTAAAGTTACGTGGTTATATGGGTATTTCTGCTTTAGGTCGCAACCAAACTTGGGTGCGTGCAAACTAAGCACATTGATTCACCACAACAAAAAGCCTGATCTATCGATCAGGCTTTTTGTTGCTCGATTATTTTTATGCTGTAAGTTTTAAAGCTTTAATTTTATCTTCATCAAAACCAATTACATATTGGCCATTTTGATCAATCACGGGGCGCTTGATTAAACTAGTGTGTGTGGTTAGCGCTTGAATCAGTGCTTGTTCACTCGATAAGGCCAGTTGTTGTTCTTGTTCACTGAGTTTTTTCCACGTTGTACCTTTTTTATTGAGTACAAGATCTTGCCCAATATGATCGAGCCATTGTTTAACCGTCTCTGCATCTATGCCTTGTTTTTTATAATCATGAAACTCATAACTCAAGCCAAGTTCAGTCAGTAAATCAAAAGCTTTTTTCATGGAGTTACAATTTTTGATTCCATAAATTTTCAACATGTCTTAACCTAATATTCAATTGTTTGATTTGACAGAAAGAGTAGCAAAATTGCCAATATGTATAGTATAAGAATAGATAAAATATTTTAAAAGGCATGATTGCTGTCATCAGAATTTAACAATTTGCGCTTAATATTTTATTGAAGCGAGCAGCAGACTGGCTGATTAAATGATTTAAATTTTAAAAATAAAAAAAAGAGAAAACCCGCATCTAATCATCCTGATTATGCGGGTCTCATTACAACGTCCAATGTCACATCCTTGAAAAATAAATATTAAAAATACTTATTTCCTTTTCTTCCTACGGCGTCCTATCCTTTTGCTGTCATCCTGACAATGTCCCTGTGCCGTGCGTGTATAATGCGCTTGTTGATATGAAGAAAATATAAGATAACACGACAAAATTTGTAAGTTATTGCCTTGTAATCAGTGAACACTTGTTCACAAAATTGCTCAATTTTTATTTAAAAATTGAGCATAGGGCTGTTTAAATTTGATAATCAATAATCACAGGGGCATGGTCGCTATACCATTCATCTTTATAGACCCAGGCATTGACTGTGCGATCCTTCCAGTCAGGTGAGCATGCTTGATAATCAATTCGCCAACCGACATTTTTAGCGCGCGCTTGTCCACGATTCGACCACCAAGAATACAGTTCAGCTTCTTTACGTACTTCACGAAATGTATCGACATAGCCCAGTTCGTCATAAATATGATCTAACCAAGCACGTTCATGCGGTAAACAACCTGAAGATTTTTGGTTGCCTGACCAGTTTTTAATATCGATTCGTTTATGCACAATATTGTAATCGCCACATACAATGATCGACTTATCTTCATCACGCCATTGTTTTAAAATTTTTCGATATTCTTCTAAGAAGTGATCTTTACGGGCTTGTGCTTCATCACCTGATGAACCTGAAGGTAAATACAGCGAGCAGATGTGCACAGGTTTGGCTAAACCGACATCAAATTCCGCGCTAATAAAACGACCTTGGCTATCGGCAAGTTCAAAACCCAAACCATTCTGGATCGATTTAAACGGCAAGCGACTGTAAATCGCTGTACCTGCATAGCCTGATTTTTCCGCAGGGAACAAATGGGTAAACCAACCTTCGGGTTTAAATTTATCGGTCCACTGTTCATGCGTAATACGGCTTTCTTGGATACAGATCACGTCTGCATCTGACTTTTCCATCCATTCAAGTAGGCCTTTAGTGACGGATGAACGTAAGCCATTTACGTTAATTGAGACAACTCTTAAAATTTTTTGATCACTTGGATAGCTACTCTTTGGTATCATGCGCAGTCATAACCTCAATGTATGAATTTTGGAGCACCTCATGTCAACGCCAGCTCAGTTTAACCCGCAAGCTTTTATCGAACTCGCATTATCACGTGGTGTGCTTAAATTTGGTGAGTTTACTTTAAAATCAGGCCGTGTGAGCCCTTATTTTTTTAATGCAGGTTTACTCAACGATGGTGAAGCATTATCGCTTTTAGCTCAAGGTTATGCAGATAAATTAACACAATGTAACAACGTTGAAGTGATCTTTGGACCTGCATACAAAGGAATTCCTTTTGTTGCAGCAACAGCTGTGGCTTTGTCACAAGTACATGGTGTAAGTGTGCCTTGGGGCTTTAACCGTAAAGAAGCCAAAGACCATGGTGAAGGCGGTGTATTGGTCGGTGCTTCAGTAGAAGGTAAAAAAGTCTGGATTATTGATGATGTGATTACTGCGGGTACCGCAATTCGTGAAGTTGTCACAATTCTTAAAAACGCAGGTGCGACAATTGCAGGCGTATTGGTTGCGCTAGATCGTCAAGAAAAAGGGCAAGGTCAATTGTCTGCCATCCAAGAAGTTCAACAAGAACTTGAGATTCCAGTGCATGCTTTAATTAGCATGAAAGACTTAATGGATTATCTAGATGCTAAAGGCGAGCAAGATGCTTTAGCAAAAATGGAAGCTTACCGTGTGAAATATGGTATATAAGTTAAAAAAAAGGATAAGATAAGGAGCATAAGCTCCTTATTTTTATGGACTATAAAGGATTAGGTGCCATTTTAAATGTTCATTCTATTGATAATCGTCGTGGTTGCTGTACTTGGCATTATGCTGGTCAAACATATCGACCAACGACGTTGGCAACGTTACCAATTTGAGCGGGATATGTTTTTTCGGCAATATCCATTTCAATGGAAAGGTTTAGAACAGTTTGAGCTGGTTTTAAATATCAACGTGCACGCCCAAAAAAAATTAATCAATGAATTGATGTTAAGAGCATCTGAGAACAGTTATATCAAGAAATCACGTATTCAACGTGAACCTGAATGTTCGAGACAGCAATACTCGATTAAAGTCATGATTCAAGATTTAACCATTGGTCACTTAGAAAAGAAATATGCAGACTTATTGGGAGAAAGTTTAGATCAAACTGATTTTGAAATTGGTCGTCCAATAGAGCTGGATGCCGAAATCATTGTGTTTGAAAAAGATGATATTGAGTTGGGTTGTCGTGTCAAACTGGCCTTACCGCGTGATCCACGGACTGCACATCAATACCTGATAGAAAATAGCCAACAACAATTTCAAGAAAAATAAGCTTAATCAGCATGCGAATTGAGCAAGTAGATACTTTGCTCAATCTGTTCTTGGTCTTGCAAGGTGCGGACAATTCGATGGGTTTTAGAATCTTCAACAATAAATTTGAGTGTATATTCCTTTAAATGCTGCTGAGCGACCAAGGTGGCGACCAGTTGGTCATGTTGTCTGAAAATTTGAATTTGTAGTGCCTGATCTAAACAATTTTGAAACTGTAAGTCCTTATAGCCATACACCACAGTTGCATCACTGCCTAAAGGGGTAAAGCGCTCATGTTCCTGATAAATATCAATCGAATGTGAATGTCGTTCTGTGATGGTTAAACCCGCTTTTAACGCATTGATATAGAGCAAGCAAGAAATTTGACAAATCCCACCACCCAGATCTTCTGAAATTTTTCCATTGACCAGATTACGCCCTGTTTTAAAGCCATTGTTTAACGTCGGGGCTGTTACCAAATGCCAAAATGAAAAGATTTGATTTGGCTCAATGACCAAACCGTTTATGCTCTGAATCGCAAGATCAATGTTATGGGTTTTATTTTCAAAATAATGATTTATCTTGATGCTTTGTTGGGTTGAAATTTGCTGGTCTGATTGCCACAGTGTTTGATGTTTTAAGGCAAACTGTAGCTTCGAGAAAAGGTGTTCACGACAATACCTGCGTAATAACTGATAAAGCAGTTTCCATGATTTGGGTAAATATTGCCGCATATTCCACCTGCTTATTCTAATTGTTTACTGACGGTTGTTTTTCTAAAACGACAACCAAGTATGATGCATATTCTTTTAAAAATGAACGGCACATCAAGCTGTCTAGGCTTCTAAACAGTGGGCGTAAAATCGTTGGAATACGATGGATAGGGAAAAATAAAAAGCCCTGACTTTCAACCAGCTTCCATTGAGGGCCAAGCAGCTTTTCAATCTCTGCCAATGTCATTTGATGAGCAGCATGCCAGCTTTGTTGTTGATGCTTTACAGCTTGTCGACGTTTGGCAGAGGGGAAATCAAAAATAAGCTTGCCATTGGTTTTTAATTTTTGATGCGCCTCATTCAGAAACTGTTCTGTGGTTGTATGGTCTTGATGCATGATCACATGAAAGCTATAAATGACATCGAGCTGATGGTTTTCGATTGGAATTTCAGTCAGAGAGCCTTCAAGCAAGATTTTATGCGGATATTTTTCTCTAGCGACTTTCAGCATTTCAGGGCTGAAATCTACACCGTAATCGGCATAATCGAGTAAACGACCTGTACCACAACCAATATCCATACAATGTGTAGGTGCTGTTTTACTGAGAATACGCTTGAGAAAAGCACGCTCTTGTTGGTTTAAATATTGCCCATAACTGTTGTTAAAACGGTTGTTATCGTAGTCGTGCGCAAGTTTGTTATAGTAATTTTTAATCTCTGATGAGTCGTTTTGATCTAGCATAGTGATCACGCATTAATTATCTGTTTTGCCATTGATGTGCTTGTACTTACTGGGCTGATGTTAGATCTATGCGGTAGGGCATAAATTTTTTATACCTTCTACTTTTTGATAGGTATAGGTTAAGGCATAATTTTCAAGAAAGGTCTGTTCTAATACCAACTGATCTTTTTTTAATGCTTTGATGACGAGCGTTTGGTTTGCTGCTTCATCTGGGTAAAGCAAATAGATGCTGTTATTTTTAATTTTGTATTTTGAAACCTCAGGTGGTTCTGGCGAACTGACGGTTTTATTTTTAAAGTCACACTCAAAAGGATATAAGGTAGCGGTGTCTTTGCCATCAAAATAAGCGACATTGGCAATTCCATTGTTCAAAGGCAACATCGCCCAATAACCTTGTAATAAATCATTTTTTTGCGCAAATGTATTTGATGCAATAAATAAAATAGAACACGCAATATAAATATTTTTTTTCAACATGTTATATATCCCACTATTGTTTTATTCGTCGAAAATATTGATTTAGAGTCAATCCTACTCCGAATATTATTTTATTTGAAGGCTCATTTCTGGGTTATTTCACAAGCCTTACACTCTAACGGCATGCCTATTTTTTCCTGCCGTCCTTGCTCTGTCAACACCCACGGACGATTCTGCCAAGGTGGAAGATGCCGCACATGTTGTTGATGCCCACACGCAAGTTCAGCAACATAATGTTGCTCCTCATCCAAATGAAATCCCACAATGGCTTGTTGCATTTCGATCATCATATTCACAATAATTGCTAAGAGTTTAGCGAAATTTCGGAAAAGTACACCAGATTCTCCGCTATACTGCATTCAATCCAAAATTTTATAAGAGCATCAATATGCGCGTACTTGTTGTGATGGATCCCATCGAAAGTGTAAACCTGAAAAAAGACTCAACAATGGCAATGTTATGGGCGGCTGCACGTCGAGGGCATGAGTTAGGCTATGCATTACAACAAGATTTATATATTGACCAAGGCAAAGCATTTGGTTTGATTTCACCGCTTCAGGTTTTTGAAGATTATGATCACTACTATGAGTTAGGTGAAAAAGCCAAAGAGTCACTTGCTGCTTATGATGTGGTGTTGATGCGTAAAGATCCGCCTTTTGACATGAACTTTGTTTATACCACTTATATTTTGGAACAGGCAGAGCGTGAAGGGGTGTGGATTATTAACAAACCACAAAGTTTGCGTGACTGTAATGAAAAATTGTTTGCGACCCAATTTCCAGATCTACAAGTACCCACTTTAGTGACTTCACAACAAAGTTTGATTCGTGAGTTCTTAAAAGAACATGGTGACGTTATTGTTAAGCCACTGGATGGTATGGGTGGAATGGGGATCTTCCGTTTATATCAAGATGGGGTCAATATTGGTTCAACCATTGAAATTTTAACTGAAAATGGCACACAACCGATTATGGCACAACGTTATATCCCTGAAATTGTGGATGGTGATAAACGTATTTTGATGATTAATGGTGAGCCTGTACCTTATTGCTTGGCTCGTATTCCTCAAAATGGTGAAGTGCGAGGGAATTTGGCAGCAGGTGGTTTGGGTGAAGCTCGTCCATTGACTGAAAATGACAAAGCCATCGCCGCCAAAGTTGGACCATTCTTAAAAGCCAAGGGTTTGGTTTTTGTCGGATTAGATGTGATTGGAAATTATGTCACTGAAATCAATGTCACCAGTCCAACCTGTATCCGTGAAATTGATGATCAATTTGGTACTTCAATTGCAGATGATTTGTTTAATGTACTAGAAGCTGGTCAGTCAGTTTAATTTAAGCTGGATACTGCATTTTAAATCTCAACTAAAAAATAGAGTCGTTCATGGCTCTATTTTTTTGCTGTCGATTGGCTATAAAAATGATAAATCATCGAGAAATATAAAAAAATAACGTTTAATTCCACTTTTTTTAACGGATTAATGATAAAAGTAGTTTAAACTTTCAAATCAGTAGAAAAAAACAATGAAAGGCTTGGTGAAAAAAAGTAAATAAACTTTTCCCCATAGCGGATTGTGATTACAATTGGTTGTTTAAGATATTCGTTAAATATTTATTTTTGCATTGAAGAATTAGACCGTGACCGAACCCCAGCAAAGCACACCGAAACACATCATGATGATGGCGGCAGGTACAGGTGGACATGTATTCCCTGCACTGGCAGTTGCAAAAGAATTGCAACAACAAGGCAGCCAAGTGTCTTGGTTGGCGACTCCGACAGGTATGGAAAATCGACTTTTAAAACAACATGATATTCCAATCTATCACATTGACATTCAAGGTGTACGTGGCAACGGTATTGTACGTAAATTAGCGGCACCCTTTAAAATTTTAAAAGCAACCTTGAGCGCAATGCGCTATATGAAACAGCTCAATGTCGATGCAGTGGCTGGTTTTGGCGGTTATGTTGCGGGTCCGGGTGGTTTGGCTGCACGTCTGTTGGGTATTCCTGTGATTATTCACGAACAAAATGCAGTGGCAGGCTTTACCAATACCCAGCTTTCAAGAATTGCTAAAAAAGTCTGCGAAGCATTTCCAGATACTTTTCCGAAAAGTGAAAAAATTGTGATGACAGGTAATCCTGTACGGTCAGAAATTACCGCAATTTATAATCCTTCTTTTCGTTATAAAGAACGCGAAAATGCGGCTGAACCCTTACATGTTTTAATTGTTGGCGGTTCTTTGGGTGCGCAAGCCCTGAATGAATGTGTACCTCAAGCCTTAAAACAATTTGATGTTCCATTAAAAGTGTTTCATCAATGCGGGCAAAATAAGCAAGAGACCACACAGGCTCTATATGCGGATGCACCTGCAAATATACAGGTTGAGGTTCAGCAATTTATTGAAGATATGGCACTGGCCTATAGCAACGCAGATTTAATTATTTGTCGTGCAGGTGCCTTAACAGTCACTGAAGTGGCGACGGCTGGTGTGGCGGCTGTATTTGTGCCATTACCAAGTGCGGTGGATGATCACCAAACTGCCAATGCACGATTTTTGGAGAAAACAGGTGCGGCGAAAATCTGTCCGCAACAGAGCATGACTCCAGATTCGTTAAAGGATTTACTAACACCGTTGATGAACCGCCAATTACTGATGGAAATGGCGGTAAAAGCTCGTCAACAAGCTCAACCAGATGCAACACAACGTGTGGTTGGTTTAATTCAAGATTTGTAAGTTAGAGTTGATTATGTCTCCAACAAGCCCTGCTGATAAAGCAAAAAACCTAATTAAAATTCCAGAGATGCGCCGTATTAAACATATCCATTTTGTGGGTATTGGTGGCGCTGGGATGTGTGGTATTGCAGAAGTATTGAAAAACCAAGGCTATAAGGTTTCTGGTTCTGACATTAAGGCATCAAAAACAACGGTTCAACTTGAAGAAAACGGTATTAAAGTTTTTATTGGACATACGGCAGACAATATCAAAGGTGCAAATGTACTGGTAGTTTCTACTGCAATTGACCCTGAAAATTTAGAAGTAAAAGCAGCCATTGAAAATCGTATACCCGTAGTTCGCCGTGCAGAAATGTTGGGTGAATTGATGCGTTATCGTCATGGTATCGCGGTTGCAGGAACTCATGGTAAAACCACGACAACCAGTTTAGTGACCTGCATGTTGGCAGAAGAAAACATGGATCCAACTTATGTGATCGGTGGTCTGTTAAACCGTACCGGTGTTAATGCTGCGTTGGGTGCTAGTCGTTTTATTGTCGCAGAAGCAGACGAATCAGATGCATCATTTTTACATCTGGAGCCTATGGCGGCCATTGTTACCAATATTGATGCAGATCATATGGATACCTATGGCGGTAGTTTTGATGTACTTAAAGACACCTTTATCAAATTCTTACAGAAAATGCCGTTCTATGGCTTGGCTGTAGTGTGTGGTGATGATGCCAATATTCGTGAAATCATGCCACGTATTGGTCGTCCAGTATTGACCTATGGTTTTAATGAAGACAATGACATTCGAGCAATTGATGTTGAACAAGTCGGTATGCAGTCAAGCTTTACCGTATTACGTAAAGGTCGTGAGCCATTACGTTTAACCATTAATCTTCCGGGTTTGCATAATATTCTAAATGCACTGGCTGCGATTGGTATTGCAACGGATGAAGGTGTATCTGATGCTGCAATTGCACGTGCCTTAGAAAGCTTTAGTGGTGTAGGTCGTCGTTTCCAAGTTCAAGGTGAGTTTGAATTGGATGAAGGTACAGTAAAACTTGTAGATGATTATGGGCATCATCCGAAAGAAGTTGAAGCAACCATTAAAGCTGCACGTGCCAGCCATCCAGATCGTCGTTTGGTGATGATGTTCCAGCCGCATCGTTATAGTCGTACTCGTGACTGTTTTGATGATTTTGTAGATGTGTTGTCACAAGTCGATCAATTGTTGTTGTTAGAAGTATATCCTGCAGGTGAGAAACCGATTGTTGGTGCAGATAGTCGTTCATTAGCTCGGAGTATTCGCCTGCGTGGTGAAGTTGAGCCGATCTTGATTGACCCAGTGGAAGGCAATTTGCAGAACGCGATACAAAAAGTGTTACAAGCGAATGACTTGTTATTAACACAAGGTGCGGGTAACGTGGGAGCAATTTCTGTAGAATTGGCTCAAAACCAACTGTATTTAAAATAATTGATTTGGCTTTGTTTAAATTTGGATTTGAATAAAGCCTCGAAATTAAATTGACTAACTTATAAGTTTAAGGATTTAAACGTGTCAAATGCTTCTAAATTCGGCAAAGTAGCGGTGTTGCTTGGTGGGAAATCTGCTGAGCGTGAGGTGTCATTAGATAGTGGTAAAGCTGTTTTAGAAGCATTATTACGTTCGGGTGTGAATGCGGAAGGCTTCGATCCTCAAGAACGTAGCGTGACGGAACTTGTGGGCTATGATCGCGCATTTATTGTATTGCATGGTCGTGGTGGTGAAGATGGTCAAATCCAAGGCGCGTTAGAATGGATGAATGTACCGTATACAGGTACAGGGGTTCAGGGTTCAGCGATTGGGATGGACAAAGTTAAAACCAAACAAATCTGGCAAGGTTCAGATTTACCGACTGCACCGTATCGTATTATTTCCAAAGATTCTGATTTAACTGAAGTGATTGAAAGCCTTGGCTTACCATTAATCATTAAGCCTGTACATGAAGGTTCTAGTGTTGGTATGAGCAAGGTTGAAAAAGCTGAAGACCTTGCTGCTGCAATTGAAAAGGCCACAGTACATGATGCTGTGGTGATGGCTGAAAAATGGATCACGGGGCGTGAATATACCATTTCTTTCCTCAATGGTTTGCCATTACCCGTGATTCGTTTGCAACCACCTGCTGATGTTGCATTCTATGACTATGAAGCAAAATATAACCGTAATGACGTGGAATATGGTATTCCATGTGGTTTAAGCGAGTCACAAGAAAAGAACTTACAAGAATTGTGTTTACGTGCTTTCCAAGCAGTCGGTGCCAGTGGTTGGGGACGGATTGATGCGATGTTAGATGAACAAGGTCATTTCTGGTTGTTAGAAGTGAATACAGTGCCTGGCATGACCAGTCACTCGCTTGTACCTAAAGCTGCAAAAGCTGTAGGTTATAGCTTTGATGAATTGTGTGTTGCGATTTTAGCGCAAACGCTCACGGAACAAGCACACTAAGTTTATGGCTCAACTTCCTGCTTCGATGCGTCGCAAACGTGCGGCAATTACATCAATACACGATAAGCCGCCAACACGTCAGGAAAAGCTTCTCAACGTGGGAAGCTGGTTGCTTATGGTCATTGCTATTGCTGTGCTATTTGCAGGAATCTATGGTCTGTATAAAGTGATTACCGATGCTCGGGTGGCCACACTTCAAGTGGTAGGCACCACTTCATCGGTAGAGTCACAAGCGATTACACAACATTTGGCACCTGTTGTTAAAAATAATTATTTCACCTCGGATTTAGAACAGATTCGAGATAAAGCACTAGAAGTATCATGGGTGGATCGTGTTGTGGTTTCACGGGCATGGCCAAATGGTATTCGTGTGCGGATTATGCCGCGTCATGCAATCGCACGTTGGGGAACCGGGCGATTACTGAGTGATGCTGGAGATGTCTATACAGAAGCGGTGGCGAAGAATTATTCAAACTTGCCATTGCTTCATGGGCCGCTCAGCCAATCCAAAGTGATGATGCGTCGCTATAATGAAATTAATCAATTATTTCACCCAGTCAACTTACGTTTAAAAGAGCTTTATCTCACTGAACGTATGACTTGGTTTATGCAGTTTGATTCGGGACTACGGGTGATCGTAGATCAAGATCAAACCATGAGTAAGCTACAACGTTTAAGTCACTTGGCTCAAACTGATTTGAAACCCGCTTGGTCGAATATTTCCGCCATTGATTTACGCTACCGAAATGGTTTGGCAATTCAATGGAGAAATTCTATTTCACCAAAGATTGTGAATGGTCAATTTGTTGTAACCAGTAATGACATAAGCGTTGCAGGTGGGATGGTTGCACAGCCATAATACGTGGCTTGAAAAAGAGGCATATAGCCAAACATAAACAATGAAGATAATGGTAGCAAAGTGATGAATGAAGCTGTTCCCTCAGTTGTTGCAATTGACATTGGGACACATAAAGTTTCAGTACTGATTGGTAAAGTACATGCCCCTGATAATATTCAGGTTATTGGCATGGCAAGCGCACGCAATAAAGGAATGAATAAAGGCAAAATTGTGAGCCTTGATAAAGTCACAAATGCAATTAAACAAGCTGTTCAAGAAGCTGAAGATATGGCTGAGTGTCGTATTCATTCAGCTTGGGTTTCAATTCCAAGCACCGAATTACAAAGCCATTATGCGATTGGTCGTACGCCGATTTCAAATTCAGAACATACCATTACGACAACTGAAGTGGTGCGTGCATTAGAGCTTGCTAAAGCCAGTCATATGACAGCCGATCATTACTTAGCAAGTGCAGTGCCTTTAGGTTTTGAGCTGGATGATTCAAGTGAGTGGGTACAGAATCCAATCAATTTATCTGCCAATAGTATGACAGCCCATTATCAATTGATGATGATGCCAATCAGTACTATGCAGAACTTGGATCGTGCAATGAAAGGCGCCAATATTTCGGTTGAAAAAATGGTGGTGTCTTGTTTAGCAACTGCAGAAGGCAGTTTGCTGAAAGATGAAAAGGAATATGGCGTTTGTTTGCTCGATATTGGTGCTGGAACGACCAATATTGCAGTCTATATTGAAGGGCATTTGGCATTAGCCCACACCATTCAATGTGGTGGTGAAAATGTCACCCGTGATATTGCCACTGTATTGCAAACCACAACCGAAGAAGCTGAACGGATTAAGTTACTGCATGGTTGTGTCGACATTCACCAAGTGAAACCGGATCATATGATTCAGTTTGAGGCAATTGATGGCCCACAAACCATTAGTCGTATTGAGTTGACTGAAATTATTATCGCACGCTATGAAGATATCTTAGGTAAAGTACGATACGAATTAGAACAACGTAGTGCACTACAAAGTTTGTATCATGGTGTAGTACTGACAGGTGATGTTTGCCAGATCGAAGGCATGGTGACATTGGCTCGTCGTATGCTGGGTATCTCTGCACACTTAGGCAATCCACCGTTACAAGTGGTGACCGATGATCAGAATTTACCATCTTTACGTCGTTCAATGTATGCTACAGCAGCAGGGTTACTTTTGTTCAGTCAAAGTGACATGCAAGAGGCGATTGAAGAACCTGAAGTTCAAGGTGGAAGACCATTCTTTGATCGGATTGTGAATGGTTGGAATGCCTTAAATAACAAATTAAAAGGTATTTTTTAGGTGTGGTTTTTTGGGGAATATTGTTAGGAAGTTGTAAGTGTTCTGTCCAATACTTGACAAGCTCTGCAATGAACAGCATCCTAAAAACAATTTTTATTATTGAAGATCAAGGCAGTATACGGGCTTAAGTGACTGCCAAATTATATTAGGAAATCTAAAGGTCATGGCCTCATTTGAATTTTTAGACGATGGACAAACCGATAACAACGGTCAAGCCCGTTTTACTGTGTTTGGTGTTGGCGGCGGCGGTGGTAATGCCGTACAACACATGGTGCAATCTGACATTAAAGGTGTGAAATTTGTTTGTGCAAATACAGACAAGCAAGCCCTTGATCGCATGAATGCGCCTTTTAAAATGCAACTTGGTGAGCAAAGCACACGTGGTTTGGGTGCTGGCGCTAATCCAGATGTAGGTCAAATTGCTGCTGAAGAAAGCCGTGAGCAAATCCGTCAACACCTTGAAGGTGCAGATATGGTATTTGTGACTGCTGGAATGGGCGGTGGTACAGGTACAGGTGCTGCGCCCGTTGTTGCTGAGATTGCTCAAGAAATGGGTATTCTTACTGTAGGTGTGGTGACAACACCATTTAACTTTGAAGGTCGTCGTCGTCAACGTTCGGCTGAAAAAGGGATTGAAGCATTAGAACAACATGTTGATTCTTTAATTATTATACCAAACCAACGTTTACTCAGCGTTTATGGTGACATCTCTATGCAAGATGCTTACCGTAAAGCAGATGACGTGTTGCTGAATGCGGTTCGTAGTATTTTTGATCTGGTTGTTCGTCCGGGTCATATTAACCTTGACTTTGCTGACTTGAAAACTGCGATGAGTACACGTGGTTATGCAATGATGGGTGAAGGGAAGAGTAGCGGTCCAGACCGTGCTGAAGAAGCGGCACGTTTGGCGATTCGTAGTCCGTTATTGGATAATGTAAATATCATGAATGCCAAAGGGGTGTTGATTAACATCACTGGCGGTGCTGATGTGACTTTACGTGAAACTGAAGTGATCACAGATGTTGTGAACCAGATTGTTGACCTTGAAGAAGGTGAAGTGTTCTTTGGTACTGTATTTGATCCCGACGCACGTGATGAAATCCGTGTCACTGTAATTGCTACAGGTTTAACACGTAATGCCAGTGATGCAACTGAAGCAAAACGCAGAACCCATATCAGCAATGTTGCGCAATCATATAGCCAGCAAGCCAGCCACAACACTGTGGTTGATGAAGATGATGTTCCTGCGATCAATAAACGTCAAGAAGATGGTGCACCTGTTGCAGCACCAAGTTCAAGCGGTCGTTCTACGCCAATGAGTATTCAAGATTATTTGAAAAATCAACAGCGTAAATGATTGATAATTATTAAAAATAATTAATATCAACGAAAAAGGTAGTGAGATTCATTACCTTTTTTGTTTTTTATCAATGGCTAAATGTGCTAACGTATAGCGGATTTGAGAATGAAGACCGAATTAGCATGTTGAAACAACGTACCCTGAAGCGAGTCGTTAAAGCGAGTGGCATCGGACTACATAGCGGACAAAAAGTCATGATTAACTTTTTGCCACATGTGGCGGACGGGGGTATTGTATTTCGCCGTATCGATTTAAATCCACCTGTCGATCTGCCAGCAGATGCCATGCTGATTCAAGAAGCATTCATGTGTTCCAATTTGGTCAGTCATGAAACCAAGGTTGGCACCATTGAACATGTCACCAGTGCAATCGCTGGCTTGGGTATAGATAACCTGATTATAGAAGTGTCTGCTTCTGAAATACCGATTATGGATGGTAGTGCAGGTCCATTTATATACTTACTCATGCAGGGCGAATTAGTAGAACAAGACGCACCGAAAAAATTTATTCGGATTCTCAAACCTGTTGAAGCACTCATAGAAGATAAGCGCGCAATTTTTACCCCTCACGATGGTTTTCAAATCAACTTCACCATCGACTTTGATCATCCTGCTTTTGCAAAAGAATACCAATCGGCGACCATTGATTTTTCAACAGAAACATTTGTTTATGAAGTCAGCGGTGCACGTACTTTTGGTTTTATGAAAGATCTTGATTATTTAAAAGCCAATAATTTAGCCTTGGGTGCGAGCTTAGATAATGCTGTTGGCTTAGATGATACTGGCGTGGTCAATGAAGAAGGTCTACGCTTTGCAGATGAGTTTGTTCGACATAAAATTTTGGATGCAGTTGGTGACTTATACCTACTTGGACATCAAATTATTGCCAAATTCGATGGCTATAAATCGGGACATGCACTGAATAATCAACTTTTACGCAATGTTAAAAGTGATCCAAGCAGCTATGAAATTGTAACATTTGATGACGAGAAGCTGTGCCCAATTCATTTTGTCAACGTGACATAAGTCTTTGTCTTTTAGGCATTGTGTTATAGTGTAACAATAAAAAGTGTGATATCTGTCATATTTTGATCAGTTTTAATCTTAATTTAATCTAATCAGTTTACTTTTTATTGCTTGCCAAACGTAGTAAAGCTTGGCTAAGCTTAGGGTCGCTCACAAAACTAGCGGCATTTTGTAACATTTCAGATGTTGCAGGTTGTATGCTTTTTACAGTTTTATGGCGTTGTGGGGATGTTTCAGTATTGCTGTTTTGAATACGTAAACGAACTTGCAGTTTTTGTAAATCACGAAGTTCGTTGATTTGTGATAATTGAGAAATATACTGTTTTTGAAGATAACCGAGTTGACTAATCATGGCTTGATTTTCACCGGTGATGGTCAAAATACCGTATTGATAACAGACAACTCGCCAATTCTCAGGTTGAGGAAGTAGCGGTTGAATTAATTTAGTAAGTTTTTGCCATTCGGCAACTTGCTTTGTAAGAAACGATAAGTTTCCTGTTTTTAAGTGTTGTCTTGTTGGTTGAAAGACGTTTTTTGGTTCAGACATACATGGTTCCTACATATTTATGTCCTATCTTAAGCGCTCATTTCGATAGATATCAAGGATGAGATCACTCAAGAAACTTGACTAAGAACAGTTAAAGAGGTTTTTATGCATACGCGACGTATTTTATTGGCTTTTACTTTAGCAGCTTCTGCTGCAACCGCTGCATTTGCAGACTTGGTTCAATCACCAGATCGTTTAGAGCAATTATCAAAGACTCTATCTCAAGGCTCTTATAATCCAGATGATTTAGATCTTCCTGCTTCAGCAAAGATGAATATTACTTTACGTAGCCAAGATGCGCCAATCGAGTTAAACAATGCAAGTATCGCTAAAAAATACGGTTCTAGCGCAAACTCTGCTTCTCGTTATACTGCAAACTCTCCATATTCTTGGTTAGTCACTCATCCTCTTCCAGACATGAAGCGCGTAAGCTCTGATTTTGGTGGTCGTACAATGGGTGGTCGTGCCGAACATCATTCTGGTTTAGATCTTTCAGCACCAAGTGGTACACCAATTTATGCAACAGGTCCTGGTATCGTAACCAAGTCTGGTTGGGGCACTGGTTATGGTCAATATGTAGAAATTAACCATGGCAATGGCTATATTACACGTTATGCGCATGCTTCACGTCTAATTGCCCGTGTGGGTGATCAGGTGAAGGCTGGTGAACATATTGCCAACGTGGGTTGTACCGGTCGTTGCACAGGGCCACATTTGCATTACGAAGTAGTGAAAGATGGTCAACGTAAAAATCCATCTTCTTACTTAGCCATGTTGCCATAACGCTAAACATTTGATTGTTGAGCTTATGACTGATGCTCTGTATGCATGGTTGAATTCGTAGTCGCGATGAATTAAATACTGTATTCAGACTATCATCAAATAAAAAATTATTTTGTATAAAAAACCGCCTTTATTGGCGGTTTTTTGTTATTTTAAGTGTTAATTAGTCAACAACTATTTAGTTGCTAAATAATCCTTACAATCTGCATTTGGCTGTAACGATAACTTAACAGGCCTAAAACATGATACATATAATATATAGA
This sequence comes from Acinetobacter sp. I-MWF, assembly GCF_025433935.1. Lineage (NCBI taxonomy): Bacteria > Pseudomonadati > Pseudomonadota > Gammaproteobacteria > Moraxellales > Moraxellaceae > Acinetobacter > Acinetobacter sp. I-MWF. The sequence goes on from NZ_JAMBAR010000001.1 coordinate 207,828, forward strand.
AAACTATTCAAGGAGTAAGTGGGAAATGGCGTATTATGGTGATAGCGACGCTCAGGAAACACAAGAATGGCAAGATGCCTTTGATTCAGTGCTCCAGCATATGGGTACGGATCGTGCTGCGTTTTTATTAGAAAAATTATATCAACAAGCAATTTCGAAGCATGTACCTATTCAGCGTCTAAATACCCCTTATTTAAATACCATTCCAGTTGAAGAATCTCCAGCGATGCCAGGCGACCAAGATATGGAGCGTCGTATTCGAGCATTAATTCGTTGGAATGCTTTGGCAATGGTTCTACGTGCCAATAAAACAGGTGATGACTTAGGTGGTCACTTGGCAAGTTTTGCGTCTTCAGCAACCCTATATGATGTCGGTTTTAACCATTTCTTCCGTGCCAATAGTGATAGCTTTGGTGGCGACATGATCTATTACCAAGGTCATTGTGCACCAGGTATTTACGCACGTTCATTTTTAGAAGGTCGTTTGACTGAAGATCAATTGAGTAATTTCCGTCGTGAAGTGGGTGGTCAGGGGCTTTCAAGTTATCCTCATCCTTACTTAATGCCAGATTACTGGCAGTTCCCAACCGTTTCGATGGGCCTTGGTCCAATCATGTCAATTTATCAAGCGCATATTCAAAAGTACTTGATGAATCGTGGTTTGATCAAAGAAGAAAACCGTAAGGTTTGGGCGTATCTTGGCGATGGTGAAATGGATGAGCCAGAAAGCTTAGGTGCAATCTCGCTTGCGGGTCGCGAAAAATTAGACAACTTAATCTGGGTGGTTAACTGTAACTTACAGCGTCTAGATGGTCCTGTACGTGGTAACGGTAAAATCATTCAAGAGCTTGAGTCGCTGTTCCGTGGTGCAGGCTGGCGTGTAATTAAAGTGGTTTGGGGTCGTCATTGGGATCCTTTGATCGATAAAGACACTTCAGGTGCTTTAAAAGCTCGTATGGATGAAACGCTGGATGGCGAATACCAACGTTACCAAGTAAAAGGGGGCGCTTATACCCGTGAAAAATTCTTTGGTAAGTACCCAGAAGCTGCGGAGTTGGTAAAAGGCTTAAGTGATGAAGATATTGATAATCTGAATCGCGGTGGTCATGACCCATACAAAGTATATGCCGCGTATGCAGCAGCAATGACCAGCAATGGTCAACCGACTGTAATCTTAGCGAAAACAGTGAAAGGTTATGGTTTGTCTGACGAAATTGAAGCTGTCAACAAAACTCACCAAATCAAGAAAATGCAACACGATTCATTGAAATATGTACGTGACCGTTTCAATTTACCATTCTCTGATGAGCAACTTGAAGAGCTTCCATTTTATCGTCCAGGTGAAAACTCACCTGAATTGAAATATATGAAAGCACGTCGTGAAGCTTTAGGTGGTTATTTGCCTGCACGTCGTAAAGACAGTGAAGTATTGGCGATTCCTGAGATTTCAGTATTTGATGGCGTGCTTAAAGGCAGTGGTGGTAAAGAACAATCAACCACGATGGTTATGGTGCGTTTGATTGCTGCATTGTTAAAAGAAAAAGCCATTAAAGACCGTGTTGTGCCTATCGTACCTGATGAAGCGCGTACCTTTGGTTTAGAAGGCATGTTCCGTCAGTTGGGTATCTATGCTGCGCATGGACAAAACTATACCCCAGAAGACCAAGAACAGCTCATGAACTATCGTGAAGCAAAAGATGGTCACATGTTGCAAGAAGGGATCAATGAAGCAGGTGCAATGAGCGCTTGGTCAGCATTGGGTACCAGTTATTCAACCAATAACTTACCAATGATTCCGATGTATATGTATTACTCAATGTTTGGTTTCCAACGTATTGGGGATATTGCATGGGCAGCGGGTGACTCTCAGGCACAAGGCTTCTTGTGTGGTGCAACAGCTGGTCGTACAACATTAAATGGTGAAGGTTTACAACACCAAGATGGTCATTCTCATATCTTGGCAGGAACGATTCCAAACTGTGTAGCGTATGATCCTTGCTTTGGTTATGAGTTAGCTGTGATTGTGCATGATGGTTTACAACGTATGTATGTGAATCAAGAACGTGTGTTCTATTACTTGACGCTCATGAATGAAAACTATGACCAACCTGCATTGCCTGAAGGTGCTGAAGAAGGCATCAAACGTGGTATGTACTTGTTCAATAAAGATGAAAAAGCCACAGTTCAGTTATTGGGTTCAGGCGTGATTCTGCGTGAAGTGATTAAAGCTGGGCAAATTTTACGTGATGAATACCAAATCCATTCCAATGTATGGAGCGTAACAAGCTTCAATGAATTGGCACGTGATGGTATGGCTGTTGAAGAATACAATCGCCTACATCCACTTGAAGACGGTAAAGAGTCTTGGGTTTCTCAGCAATTACGTGACACGGATGGTATTGTTGTTTCAGCAACAGATCATATGCGTGCCTATAGCGAACAGATCCGTGCTTACCTTCCAGATAGCCGTCCATATGTAACATTGGGTACAGATGGTTATGGTCGTTCAGATACACGCAGTAATTTGCGTAGTTACTTTGGTGTAGATGCGGCACATATTGTGGTTGCAACATTGAAAAAACTTGCTGATGAAGGTGAAGTGGATCCACGTTTAGTGAAAGATGCAATCTCTTCATTTGAACTTGATGTTGATCGTCCAGTTGCATGGTTACCGCAAGCGCATCCATCTGTACAAGAAGTTGCTGCTTATACTGAAGTGACAGAGGAGAAATAATGATGCAAGTTAAAACTCCTGATATTGGCGTTGATAAGGCCACTGTTGCAGAAATCTTGGTGAAAGTCGGGGATACCATCGCTGTTGATGACAGTATCGTTCTACTTGAGTCAGACAAAGCCTCTGTTGAAGTGCCAAGCACTTCAGCGGGTGTGGTTAAAAGTATTGCTGTTACGGAAGGTGATGAGGTCTCAGAAGGTGCTGTGTTGATCGAAGTTGAATCTGCGGATGCAACAGAGACAGAAACAGCAGCACAGCCTACTCAAGAAGCTGCAAAAACTGAACCTGCTGTAGAGGCTAAAGCTGAACCTGTGGCGCCTGCTGCACCTTCAGCATCTGCGCCAGCTTCATCTCAAACAGTTGAAGTTCAAGTGCCAGATATTGGTGTTGAAAAAGCTTTGGTCGGCGAAGTTCTGGTTAAAGTGGGCGACGAAATTGCGGTAGATGACAGCATCGTTGTAGTGGAATCGGATAAAGCAACGGTTGAAGTTCCAAGTACAGTTGCTGGCACGGTTGAAAGTGTTGTGGTCAAAGAAGGCGATAATGTTAAAGAAGGTGTGGTACTGATTACAGTGAAAACTGTAGGCGCTGCAACGACTTCGGCAGCACCTGCTGAAGCACCTCAACAAGCGTCAGCAACACCGACTCAAGCTGCGGCACTAGAAGCATCAGCGCCAGCCCAATCGGGTAAAGTTGAAGTTGCTGTTCCTGATCTGGGTGTAGATAAAGCAACAATTTCTGAAATCTTGGTGAGCGTAGGCGATCAAGTTGAAAAAGACCAAAGCCTTTGCGTTGCTGAGTCGGATAAAGCCTCTGTAGAAGTGCCAAGTACGGTTGCAGGGACAGTGACGGCGATCCATGTGGAATTGAATCAGTCTGTAAGCCAGGGCAGTGCTTTGGTGACGATTGAAGCACAGGGTCAGACTGCATCAGCACCGCAAGAAAAACCAGCCGCTCAAGCATCACAAGCTGCATCAGCACCAGTCGCGAAAACGACAGCATCAGCGCCAAAAGCTGAAGTGGCCGTTGCTCAAGCGGGTACTGAAAAGTTATCTAAAGCACAACAAACTGAAAATGCTAAAGTTTATGCTGGTCCAGCCGTGCGTAAGCTTGCGCGTGAACTGGGTGTGGTTTTATCACAAGTCGAGGCCTCTGGCCCTCATGCACGTGTGATGAAAGATGATGTTTTTGCTTTTGTTAAAGCCAAATTGACTGCACCACAAGCAGCAGCTCAAACAACTGCTGCGCCAGCCGCTTCAGGTTTGCCTGCATTACCAGATTTCAGTGCATTTGGTGGTAGTGAAATTGCACCAATGACGCGTTTACAGCAAGTGTCTGTACCGCAATTGTCATTAAACAATTTTATTCCGCAAGTGACACAATTTGATTTAGCAGATATTACTGAACTAGAAGCTTGGCGCGGTGAGTTAAAAGGGAAATTTAAGCAAGATGGTATTAGCTTAACGATCCTTGCCTTTATTGCAAAAGCGGTGGCGTTCTTACTCAAAGAAGAGCCTTATTTTGCAGGTCACTTGGCAGATGATCAAAAGTCTGTGCTGTTGCGTAAAGAAATCCATATGGGAATCGCTGTGGCGACACCAGATGGTTTAACTGTTCCAGTATTGCGTAATCCTGATCAAAAATCGATTAAGCAAATTGCCATTGAATTGGGTGAGTTAAGTAAAAAAGCACGTGATAAGAAACTTTCTCCGAAAGACTTACAAGGTGCAAACTTTACCATTACCAGCCTAGGTTCAATTGGTGGTACTGCATTTACGCCATTGGTGAACTGGCCGCAAGTTGCGATTTTGGGTATCTCACCTGCAACCATGCAACCAGTATGGAATGGCTCAGACTTTGATCCAAAACTGATGTTGCCATTGTCATTGTCTTATGACCACCGTGTGATTAATGGTGCGGATGCTGCGCGATTTACCAATAAATTGACCAAGTTGTTATCAGATATTCGGAACATCTTGCTTTAAGTTTTAAATTATAGAAGACCTCGCTTTAGGCGAGGTTTTTTTATATGCATCTGATTTTGTTTTATCAATAATTTTTAAATCTGCTTTAAAGTCATCATTCAATATAGTCAATCTGTCAAAAAACTCAGGCACAAGAATATAATTTCTCCTAATTAATATTTTCAACTAAATCAATCGGCGACATCCATGTCGCCCCACGATAGGATAACCATCTAGGGTTCAAAATTTGTGAAGAAACGAAATTGAATTTATTCTATGCGGGCATTAAAGATGCTTCGGCACGATATTTTTTGAAGTTTATCTGAGCTTTAAATTTTTTAATTTTTAAAAATTGAAAATGATTGATAAAGCGTTGTAGAATAGCTGTACTTCATTGGGGAGTAGCCGCTGTTTGTCATCTGCGAGATGATAAATGGGTGATGATCAACATAATTACTCAACAGAGTATGGTCATCATAGCAAAGAACCAATTTAGCTGAAGGTGTTTACTCAGCTATCTTTTGTTGGCAAGACCTTTGATTTATCACTCCGCGTTGAATAGGCGACTATTCATATTGGCTAGCAGGAGGGGTAAGTCATCGGTAAATATTGCTAGCCAGAGACTTTGAAATGTTAAATGCCTTCCTCATCTCTTTAGTGGTTGTCGCTTTATCCGAAATGGGCGATAAAACACAACTGCTCGCATTACTTCTTGCTGCACGTTTTCGTAAACCTATTCCTATTTTATTTGCAATTTTATTAGCAACTATTGTCAATCATGGCGTATCGGCTGTACTGGGTCAGTGGATTACCACAGTCCTTAGCCCGACATTATTACTTTGGATTGTGTCACTTGGCTTTATTGGTATGGCAGGGTGGATGTTGATTCCAGATGAATTGGATGATGAATCTGAAAGTATTAATAAATGGCAAAAATATGGGGTCTTTGGTGCAACCTTTGTATTATTCTTCCTTGCAGAAATTGGGGATAAAACCCAAATCGCCACAGTGGCACTTGCTGCACGCTTTGACAGCATCGGTTGGGTAACTCTAGGTACGACATTGGGGATTATGTTGGTCAATGCACCTGCTGTATTTATTGGCAATAAATTGGCAGATAAATTACCTATTGCTCTGATTCATAAAATTGGAGCTGCAATCTTCTTTATTATTGGTGTCGCCGCTTTAGTTCAGCATTACTTTTTTTAAGCACAATTTTCCAAGCTGATTGAACATCAATAAAGGCATCTATTTTTAAAGCTGAAAACCCAACTTAATGTTGGGTTTTTTATTATTCTGAGAATGATGACACAAATAATCTTTAAACTTAGGTTGTAGATTTATTGTAACTTTGAAGAAAACCTTATATGTTGTATGGGATAACTAAAGATTTATTTTAAAAAAGGTTTTGGGGTTTCTGGTATGGCTTTAGATCGCACCACGTCGCAAGTTTTGTTTGATAATGGCACTCATAAATGTATAAGTTTTACCAGTTTGGTGAAAGGTGAAGGTGTACAAGCCAATCAGTTTCTTATTTTAAATAATGAACGTGCAGCAGTATTAGATCCGGGCGGTGATTTGACCTATGTGCCCCTGACCATGGAGCTTAATAAATACACCCGATTACAAAATCTAGACTATGTCATGGCATCTCACCAAGACCCCGACATCATTACTTCAATGCCACGTTGGTTGGTCTATACCGATGCCAAAGTGGTCGCATCTAAATTATGGGCACGCTTTTTACCTCATTTAAACTCAGCATTTATGAGTGACCGTATGAAGGGGGGCTGGTTAGAACGTCTGATCGAATTGCCTGACCAAGGTGGCTCTATTCCATTGGGAGAAACGCGCATTATCGTGGTTCCTGCGCATTTCTTACATTCCGTTGGAAATTTCCAGTTTTACGATCCAATTTCAAAAATTTTATTCTCAGGTGATATGGGTGCATCGATTGTTGATGATGCCTCGAAACCAATTGAAGATTTTGCAATGCACATTCCAACCATGCATGGTTTTCATCAGCGCTATATGTGTACCAATCGGGTGATCCGTTTATGGGTGAAAATGGTGCGTCAAATGGATATTGAAATGATTGTGCCGCAACATGGTAAGCCGTTTATTGGTAAAGAGATGATTCATCAGTTTTTAGACTGGATCGAAAATTTACAATGCGGTGTCGATTTGATGGATGAGTCCGTGTTTACCTGTCCGCAATAAAAAATTCAAAAAAGATATTGAGTTTGAGTGCGACTTTTTTTAGGATTTTCTTGCCAAAATTTTAAATTGATAACGAGAATCTTAAAAAAATGTTGTCACAAATCTCAGCACAGGATGCGTGCTTAAGTTGCGGGGCGTGTTGCGCCTTTTTCCGAGTCTCATTTTATTGGGCAGAAGGAGAAGCCATGCCGCCAGATTATGTCGAACCTTTGACAGCCGTGTATTCTTGTATGCAGGGCACCAATCAAAAGCAACCACGTTGTGTGGCATTAAAGGGTGAGATTGGACAGCAAGTCAGCTGTAGTATGTATGAGCAACGGAGTTCTTCATGCATACAGGTACATGCTGGGGATTCACAATGTGCAAAAGCAAGACAAGGCTATGGTTTAATTCCCCTGATCGAAATAGAAGTCGCTACACCCAGCAATGATGAAGACTTTGATCAGGTGTGTTAACGCTTCATTGGGAAAATTTAGGATATAAGGCAGAGACTGTGAGTCGACAGTCTACTGTGGTGTTAAATCCACGATAATTTTATATTCAAAGCCCATTTTTATTTCAATAAGATACTGAAAAATAAAGTGTGATCGAGAATAAGATAAATCCGCACAATAAAAAATGAAAATTGAACGGAAATTTGTATATAATAGCTCACGGAAATTACCAGCGAGACTGTTATGTTGACCATCGTTCAAGAAGCGCTAACCTTCGATGATGTCTTATTACTCCCTGCCTATTCTACTATCCTCCCAAAAGATGTCTCTCTAAAGACACGCCTCACACGCGGCATTCAACTGAACATCCCTATGGTTTCAGCAGCAATGGATACTGTGACTGAGTCACGTATGGCGATTGCAATGGCGCAAAACGGTGGTATTGGTATTTTACATAAAAACATGGATATTTCTGCACAAGCTGCAGAAGTTCGCCGTGTAAAAAAATTCGAAGCGGGAATGGTGAAAGATCCAATTACCGTAACACCTGAAACCACGATCCGTGATTTGATGGCAATTACACAAGCCAACAACATCAGCGGTGTACCTGTCGTTAAAGATGGCAAAGTGGTTGGGATTGTAACTGGCCGAGATACTCGTTTTGTAACGAACTTGGAACAACCAGTAAGCAATATCATGACAGGGCAAGATCGTCTTGTGACTGTTCGTGAAAATGAATCGAAAGAAAATATTCAAGCATTATTGCAAAAACACCGTATTGAAAAAGTATTGGTGGTTGATGAAAGCAATGCATTAAAAGGCTTAATTACAGTTACAGATTTCCGTAAAGCGGAATCTTATCCAAATAGCTGTAAAGATGAATTAGGTCGTTTACGTGTTGGTGCTGCAGTGGGTACTGGCGCTGAAACTCCAAGTCGTGTTGAAGCTTTGGTTGAAGCCGGCGTTGATGCGATTGTAGTGGATACGGCGCATGGTCATTCTGCGGGTGTGATCGAGCGTGTACGTTGGGTGAAAGCAAACTTTCCTCAAGTTCAAGTGATTGGCGGTAATATCGCAACGGGTGATGCTGCTTTGGCATTACTTGATGCGGGTGCAGATGCGGTGAAAGTGGGTATTGGTCCTGGTTCAATCTGTACGACACGTATCGTTGCAGGTATTGGTATGCCACAAATCTCTGCAATTGACAGTGTTGCCAATGCATTGAAAGACCAAATTCCATTGATTGCTGATGGTGGTATCCGTTTCTCTGGGGATATGGCAAAAGCGATTGGTGCTGGTGCAAGCACGATTATGGTGGGTTCACTTATGGCGGGTACTGAAGAAGCGCCTGGTGAAGTTGAATTCTTCCAAGGTCGTTATTACAAAGCATACCGTGGTATGGGTTCTTTGGGTGCAATGGCTGGTGCGACGGGTTCTGCCGATCGTTATTTCCAAGACTCGAAAGCAGGCGCTGAAAAATTGGTCCCAGAAGGGATTGAAGGCCGCGTACCGTACAAAGGTCCAATGGGCAATATCGTACATCAAATGATGGGCGGTTTACGTTCATCTATGGGCTATACCGGTTCTGCAACCATTGAAGATTTACGTCAAAATGCAAAATTTGTGAAAATTACCGCTGCAGGTATGCAAGAGTCACATGTGCATGATGTAACGATTACCAAAGAAGCACCGAACTATCGTGTAGGTTAATCTTTTGTAATATTTTGATTGGAAAAAGCCGTCAGTTTATGACGGCTTTTTTATTTTGGTGTAAAGTAGTAAACCTTAAAAATTGATTGTTATACAACACATAATAAGTGGGTAAAAGATGAGTTATTTTGGAACAGACGGGATTCGTGGAAAATTTGGTGAACTCCCAATTACCCCAGAATTTGCACTTAAACTCGGATTTGCGGCAGGGAAAGTATTAAAGCAAATTAGCCCAAAATCAAAACCGATTGTGGTTTTAGGTAAAGATACTCGTTTATCGGGTTATATTCTTGAAGCAGCTTTACAGGCGGGTCTCAATGCGGCAGGTGTTTATGTACATTTGCTTGGACCCTTACCGACCCCTGCAATTGCTCATTTAACCCGTGCATTGCATGCCAACTTAGGGATCGTGATTTCTGCTTCACATAACCCTTATTTTGATAATGGGATAAAATTCTTTTCAGATGAAGGGAAAAAGCTCCCAGATACGATTCAAGATGCGATTAACCGAGAGCTTGAGAACGATATCATCATTGAAGACACCGCAAACTTAGGTAAGAGTGTACGTGTTAAAGATGCCAATGGTCGTTATATTGAGTTTTGTAAATCGACATTCCCATATCATTTCAATTTACGCCATTTAAAAATTGTGGTGGATTGCGCCAATGGCGCAGCATATAGCGTAGGCCCAGCAGTATTTCGTGAATTAGGTGCAAAAGTTATTGCGCTTTATAATGAACCAGATGGTTTAAATATCAATAAGGATTGTGGTTCAACACATCCTGAAAATTTACAAAAAGCCGTGATTGAGCATCAAGCAGATTTAGGTATTGCTTTTGATGGCGATGCAGATCGTGTGGTTTTGGTCGACCGTTTTGGTAAATTGATTGATGGTGACCATATTCTGTATATTTTAGCAACCCAAGCATCTCAAAAACCGGCGGGTATCGTGGGTACAGTGATGAGTAACATGGCATTAGAATTGGCACTTGAAAAAGCCAAAGTGCCTTTTGTGCGTGCTAAAGTGGGTGATCGCTATGTATTGCAAAATTTAGAAGAAAACAACTGGGTGACTGGTGGCGAACCATCTGGTCATATTTTGACTTTAGACAAGAGCACAACAGGCGATGCAATCATTGCAGCCCTGCAAGTGTTAACAGTATTGGTTGAACAGAATAAATCTTTAGATGAATTGGTTGCAGATTTTAAAACTTTACCCAATGTTTTGGTCAATGTTCGTCTTGAACAAATGTTTGACCCATTTGCAGTGCCAGCATTGGTTGCCGAGTTTGATAAAGTAGAAGCCACACTTAAAGGACGTGGGCGAATTTTAATTCGTAAGTCAGGGACGGAACCGATCATCCGTGTTATGGTAGAAGGCGATAATCTGCAAGAAGTAACTGATTTGGCAAATTATTTAGCAGATGCTGTTCGTCAAAATGCGGCTTAAAATATTGTATCGTCTGTAGAAGGTTTTGCTTCATGCGTGATGTAATTAAAGACTTAAGTGAGCTTCGCCTTACTTATCAAAAAGGTGAACTACATGAGGAGCAGGTGGATGCTCATCCTCATGCGCAGTTTCTCAATTGGTTTAATTTGGCTTTAGAAGCAAAACTGCATGAACCCTATGCAATGTCGTTGGCAACTGCAAATGCACAAGGGCGTCCACATGTGCGTACTGTGTTATTGCGTGGAGCCACTGAGGCTGGTTATGATTTTTATACCAATTATGATAGCCAAAAAGGCTTAGATTTAGCTGAAAATCCTTATGCAGAATTGCTATTCTATTGGCCTGAGTTAGAACGTCAGGTTCGTGTGGGTGGTCAAGTTCAGAAAATATCTGAACAAGAATCTACAGATTATTATCATAAGCGTCCGCGTGATAGCCAAATTGCAGCGCATATCAGTACCCCACAAAGTGGTGTGATTGAAAGTCGTGAACATTTACAACAGCGTTTTCAAGCGTTGTATGATCAAGTGGCTGAAAAGAATGAATTGGCTAAACCCGAATTTTGGGGAGGCTATCGTTTAGAGCCGACGTATTATGAATTCTGGCAAGGTCGCCCAAATCGCTTACATGATCGCCTCACTTATGAAAAAGTCGGTGGATCTTGGACAATACAACGTTTGATGCCATAAATGCAAAAATTACAAATTAAACAAAGACCTTTGATCACACGCCCTGAAAGTTTTCAGGGCGTGTTACCCTTTATTGCTGAAATTTTGGCTCGTCGTGGTGTGCAATCTGAACAAGAATTAGATTTAAAACTTAAATATTTACTTGCACCAGAAATGAAAGGTTTGGAGCAAGCCATTCAAATAATTGATCAAGCTTTAGATCAAGATAAAAAAATTGTGATTGTTGGCGATTATGATGCAGATGGTGCCACCAGTACCGCACTGATGATGCTGGCTTTACGAGAAATGGGCGCCAATGTTGAATACCTCGTTCCAGATCGTTTTAAATATGGTTATGGCCTAACCCCTAAAATTGCCGACTTGGCTTTTGAAAAATATCAGCCTGATCTATTAATTACGGTCGACAATGGAATTTCCAGCCATGCAGGTGTAGCACAAGCGCAGTCATATGGAATGCAGGTGATTATCACAGATCATCATTTAACGACCAAGGAAACGCCTCAAGCTGAAGCGGTTGTTAACCCAAATCAGTTAGGGTGCGAATTTCCAAGTAAGGCTTTGGCTGGCGTCGGCGTGGCATTTTACCTATTGGCAAAGTTAAGTAGCCATCGGACAAAACTGGGGAAATCGGCTGCAAAAATGCCGCAATATTTGGATTTGGTTGCTTTGGGCACTTATGCCGATGTTGCCAGCCTCGACCATAACAATCGTATCTTAGTGGATGCAGGGGTTAAACGGATTCAACAGAATCAATGTCGTGCTGGGATTAGTGCCTTATTAGACATCGCAGCGCGAGATCCTGCTGAGTTAAAAGCCTCTGATTTAGGTTTTGTGTTAGGGCCTCGTCTTAATGCCGCAGGGCGTATGGAAACCATGGACATCGGTATTGAATGTCTTTTGGCAACCGATACGCAGACAGCTCACGCTTTGGCACGCCAGCTCAATGATTTAAACTTAGAACGCCGTCAAGTTGAGTCGGAGATCAAACAAGAGGCTTTGGCAGCGCTGGAAAATCTACAGCTTGATCAAGATCATTTACCCGCAGCGCTGGTCATGTTTGAAGAGCATTGGCATCAAGGGGTGATTGGTATTGTAGCAGGCCGTTTAAAAGAGCAATTTCATCGCCCCAGTATTGTATTTGCGGCAGATAAAGACGGGATTCATATCAAAGGTTCTGCACGTTCGATTGATGGTATTCATATTCGAGACAGTATTGAAAAAGTTGCCGAGCAATATCCTGATTTGATTAGTCATTTTGGTGGGCATGCGGCGGCGGCGGGTTTGACCATTCAAAAGCAACATTTTGAAGAATTTAAACAACGGTTTACTGAGTTGGTTGCTCAATCCGATGATGCACTATTCCAAGCGGTGTTGTGGACGGATGGTGAATTACCTGCTCAGGCATTTCAACTGCAAACTGTAGATACTTTGGCGCAATTGGGGCCGTGGGGGCAAAAGTTTCCTGCACCGGTATTTGAAGGGCGTTTTAAAGTCATCGATTATCGTTGGTTAAAGGAAGTGCATCTGAAATTGCGTTTAGCTTTGGAAAATGGCCAACCGATTGATGCGATTGCCTTTAATGTACGCGATAAATTCAATTTTGATCCCATGCAAGATATGGTACGTATTGTTTATGAATTGGATAAAAATCAATTTAATGGCAATGTGAGTTTGCAGTTAAGAATGCTGCATTTAGAACAGTAAATTTAGAGATTAAAAAACCGCTTATACAGAGCGGTTTTTTAAGTTTTAACAATAATTAGAAGCGGTAAGCAGCGCGAAGACCATAGATATTATCGTCATCTTCAAAATCAACAGAACCTTCTAAGCTGATTTGTTGAGTAAAGAATTTTTTTGCACGAATTGTGAATGTGTCTTCATCATTACCATCAGTGCGACTACCTGAATAAGCCAATCCGACACTGAAAGTTTTATCTAGGTATAAATCCGTACCTACGTTGTAAGCATCGGTATCACCAAAGCTTGCACCACCTTCAAAATTCATGTCATAGCGACCCACTTGAGTGACATATTTAGCACGGATAGTTGGATCTATATCATCATTAAAATCATTATCATAGCCTGCTAAACCCACTGCAATCAAAAGCCCCGGGATTGGCAAGTAACCTACTTCAGCAGAGTAAGTTGTTGTATCTAAATCATCGACATGATCGGCCTTAGCTGTAGAGCGTCCAATAGCAGCACTTGCATAAAAATCAGTATTTGGAACGAAATATTCAATACCAACACCATAAGCTGTTACATCGTAGGCATCATAATCGATATAGCTAATCCCAGCATTTACGTTGCTTGCGCGATCTAGAAAGGCAGCTTCGTTTAATGGGTTATTTTTAACTTGAACAGGGTTAAAATAATATGTTCCATCAATAGCAAAACCAGTAGATGTATCCCCTTTATCTGGATCAACAATACCGAGTGAACCACCGATTTCAGCTTGGTATGCATGTGCAGACCCAAAAGAACTAGCAAGTAATGCAGCAAATAAAGTTTTCTTAAACATTGTGTGACCCTTTTGTTATAAAAATATTAATTTTTTGTTACAAATCGCATTGTATGTAAATTAATCTCTATGTCAAGGCTAAAGATCTGAAAATTAAAAGTTTGATGTCCCAAGATATAAAAACGATGCTTAAAAAATGGGTAACTAAGTCAAGCTTTAAGCAATCCATAACAATAATAGAAATAGCCAATAGATTCGGTTTAAAGGCTTTTAATCGGTCTTTTTTATGTCTTAAATTTTTAAGATAGATCGATTTAAAATTATTTAATTCATTATTTATCAAAATATTATAATTTATTGTGTTCTATTATCTTGTCTTAAGACTTATTAAGATATATCTTAATATGCATAAATTAATCGATTTGAGAAGAATAAAGATGAAATCAGAGCGACATGATCATTCACAAAATGATTTTGAGCATCGTGAACAGCATACCGAACGAGGCTATGGTGGGCGACGAGGTCGGTTGTTTGAATCGGGTAAAATGAAGCTTTTGGTTTTACATCTGATACAGCAACAGCCAAAACATGGTTATGAAATTATCAAAGCCATCAGTGATCTGGTCGGTGGAGGCTATACTCCAAGTTCAGGCACAATCTATCCAACCCTGACCTATCTTGAAGAAATTGGTTTTGTGCATGCTGAAAATACAGAAGGTGATCGTAAGCAATATCAGATTACTGATGCTGGAAAATTACATTTAAAAGAGCAGCATGCACATATCAAACACTTATTAGAGCGTTTGGAAACTCGACGCGAAATTCATGAAAACGACCAATATTTGGATATTCATCGTGCGATGGAAAACTTAAAAACATCATTACGCTTAAAGCTCAAGGGTAAAGATTTTGATGCGGAGCAAGTTAGACAAGTCGCTGAAAAAATTGATCAAGCTGCAGTAGAAATTGGACGTTTATAACAATGCAATAATAAGGCAATAGAAGGTTTAGGTGAGACATGAGTATTGAGGTACAACAAAAACTGCGTCATGCAAATTTAAAAGTGACCCAAGCAAGAGTGATTGTATTCAAAGCACTGTTGGACCAAAAAGCACAACTGACCGCAAAGCAGATTTATCAGCAGTTATATTTACAAAATAAGCAGATCAGCTTATCGACCATATATCGAGTGGTGAGCGATTTAGAGAAAGTCGGTTTGATTACGCAAAATCTGCATGGCAGAGATGAAGCCAAATATGCTTTGCCTTATTTATCCGAAGTGGAGTCACTCAATATCCAATGTGCCGACCTAACCCAGATCAATAAAGCATCATTGATCGCTTCACTGGAACAGGTTCTTCAAGCGTTTGATATTGATGTTTTGGATATTAAATTTAGTACGACATGAGGGTCTGTTGACATTTCATAAATGGCTTGCGTTGTAGGTTAAAATTGAGCAGGCAAGGCATGAAACGAAGAGAATAGCGAGACTATTTTCGAGTTTCATAACGTAGGCTGAGATAATTTTAGCCACAACCCTTCGGGACTAGCGTGTTTT
>NZ_JAMBAR010000001.1:223147-308583 GCF_025433935.1 Acinetobacter sp. I-MWF
ATGGCTAAGGCTAAGTTTGAACGTAATAAGCCACACGTAAACGTGGGTACAATTGGTCACGTCGACCATGGTAAAACAACTTTAACTGCTGCAATTGCAACAATTTGTGCAAAAACTTACGGCGGTGAAGCTAAAGACTACGCAGCAATCGATTCTGCACCAGAAGAAAAAGCACGTGGTATTACAATTAATACTTCACACGTAGAATACGATTCTCCTATTCGTCACTACGCTCACGTAGACTGCCCAGGTCACGCCGATTATGTTAAAAACATGATCACTGGTGCTGCTCAGATGGACGGTGCGATCCTTGTATGTGCTGCGACTGATGGTCCAATGCCACAAACTCGTGAACACATCCTTCTTTCTCGCCAAGTAGGTGTACCTTATATTCTTGTATTCCTTAACAAGTGTGACCTTGTTGATGATGAAGAATTACTTGAATTAGTAGAAATGGAAGTTCGTGAACTTCTTTCTACTTATGACTTCCCAGGTGATGACACACCTATCATCCGTGGTTCAGCGCTTGCTGCACTTAATGGTGATGCTGGTCAATATGGCGAATCAGCTGTACTTTCACTTGTTGAAGCGCTTGATTCTTATATTCCAGAACCAGAACGTGCTATCGATAAAGCATTCTTGATGCCAATCGAAGATGTATTCTCTATTTCTGGTCGTGGTACAGTGGTAACAGGTCGTGTAGAATCTGGTATCGTTAAAGTCGGCGAAGAAGTTGAAATCGTTGGTATCAAAGATACAGTTAAAACAACTGTAACTGGCGTAGAAATGTTCCGTAAACTTCTTGACGAAGGTCGTGCGGGCGAGAACTGTGGTGTTCTTTTACGTGGTACTAAGCGTGAAGACGTACAACGTGGTCAAGTACTTGCTAAACCAGGTACAATCAAGCCGCACACTAAATTCGACGCAGAAGTATATGTACTTTCTAAAGAAGAAGGTGGTCGTCATACTCCGTTCCTTAATTTACGTGGTACTAAGCGTGAAGACGTACAACGTGGTCAAGTACTTGCTAAACCAGGTACAATCAAGCCGCACACTAAATTCGACGCAGAAGTATATGTACTTTCTAAAGAAGAAGGTGGTCGTCATACTCCGTTCCTTAATGGTTACCGTCCACAGTTCTACTTCCGTACAACTGACGTAACTGGCGCAATCCAATTACAAGACGGCGTTGAAATGGTTATGCCAGGTGACAACGTTGAAATGTCAGTAGAACTAATTCACCCAATCGCAATGGATCCAGGTCTACGTTTTGCGATCCGTGAAGGTGGTCGTACAGTTGGTGCTGGTGTAGTTGCTAAAGTAACTGCATAACCGCTAATATGTTTGTTCTAACCGAGAGTTTAGGCTCTCGGTTTGTTTATAGGTCAGTAGTTCAATTGGTAGAGCGTCGGTCTCCAAAACCGAATGTTGGGGGTTCGAGTCCCTCCTGACCTGCCATTTTTTAAATAAAAAACTTGATGTCGGCTAAACTGGTCATATAATAAGTCGCGAAACCTACGACGAGTACAAAAATGTCGAATGATAAATCACGTGACGCAATGGGCGGCGCGGCAATTCCTCAAAGCAACAATTCTGCTGAAATGGTGAAGACAAGTTCTCCATTTGATTTTATTTTGTGGATCATAGCATTGGCTTTATTTGGCGGTGCGTTGATGACAAATCAATATCTTCCAGCGTATTGGGCACCTGCAAATAGTGTCTGGGTGCGTATTGGGGTAATTTTAGCTTGTATCATCGTAGCTTTAGGTTTATTATACGCCACCCATCAAGGCAAAGGCTTTGTTCGTTTGCTTAAAGACTCTCGTATCGAATTGCGTCGAGTTACATGGCCTACGAAACATGAAACAGTAACCACTTCATGGCAAGTTCTCCTCGTTGTTGTAGTTGCCGCAATTATTTTGTGGTGTTTTGACTATATCATCGGTTGGTTTATGAAGTTTATTATCGGGTAAGAGAGCTATGAAACGTTGGTACATTATTCATGCCTATTCAGGTTATGAAAAACAAGTGATGCGTTCACTTAATGATCGAATCCAGCGTAGCGCTGTTGCTGATAGTTTTGGTGAAGTCCTTGTTCCTACCGAAGAAGTGGTAGAGATGAAGGATGGTAAGAAACGTAAATCAGAGCGTAAATTCTTTCCTGGCTATGTGTTAGTCGAAATGGAAATGAATGATGAAACTTGGCACATTGTTAAAGAATGTCCAAAAGTATTAGGTTTCATCGGTGGTACAGCTGAAAAGCCAGCACCAATTACGCAAAAAGAAGCTGATGCGATTCTTGCACGTGTACACAATAAAGGTGAAGCACCTCGTCCTAAGACGATGTTTGAGCCGGGTGAAGAATTACTTGTTACTGACGGTCCATTCACAGACTTTAAAGGTGTGGTGGAAGAAGTTCAGTACGAAAAATCACGTTTAACGTTGACGATTAATGTATTTAATCGACCAACTCAAGTTGAATTGGAATTTCGCCAAGTCGAAAAAACAATTTAATTTGCACTGTTTGAAAGCGCCCGATTTGTTATGGATCGGGCATTGTTGTTGTAACGGTATCGTTACTTGAAATGTTGGGGAGCTCTAAAAGGCGTTTGTACCCAGAGGTAATTTGAAATGGCTAAGAAGATTGACGGCTATATCAAGCTGCAAGTTCCAGCTGGTAAAGCGAATCCATCTCCACCGATTGGTCCTGCACTAGGTCAACGTGGTGTTAACATCATGGCATTCTGTAAAGAATTCAATGCTGCTACACAAAAAGTTGAACAAGGTCTTCCAATTCCTGTAGTGATCACTGTGTACAACGATAAGTCGTTCACATTCATCATGAAAACTCCACCTGCTGCGATTCTTCTTAAGAAAGCTGCTGGTATCCAAAAGGGTTCTGCTGTACCAAACAAAACTAAAGTTGGTAAGTTGACTCGCGCTCAGTTAGAAGAAATTGCGACTACTAAAGAACCAGATTTAACTGGTGCTGATTTAGACGCACGTGTACGTACCATTGCTGGTTCTGCGCGTTCTATGGGCTTGGAAGTGGAGCTATAAGACATGGCAAAGTTAACTAAACGTCAAAAAGCCATTGCTGCAGCTATTGAAGCAAACAAAGTTTACACTTTGGAAGAAGCAGTACAAGTTCTTAGCAGCCTACCTGCTGCAAAATTCAAAGAATCTTTGGATGTTGCGGTAAACCTAGGTGTTGATCCTCGTAAATCTGACCAAGTTGTTCGTGGCGCGACTACACTTCCTGCAGGTACTGGTAAAACTGTACGTGTTGCTGTGTTTGCTCAAGGCGCTGCTGCTGAAGCTGCTAAAGCTGAAGGCGCGGACATCGTTGGTTTTGATGATCTTGCTGAAAGCATTCAAGCGGGTAACTTAGACTTCGACGTTGTGATTGCTGCTCCAGATGCAATGCGTGTTGTTGGTAAGTTAGGTACGATCCTTGGTCCACGTGGCTTAATGCCAAACCCTAAAGTGGGTACTGTAACTCCTGACGTAGCAACTGCAGTTAAAAATGCAAAAGCTGGTCAAGCACGTTACCGTGTAGACAAAGCGGGTATCATCCACGCTGCGATCGGTCAAGTAGGTTTCACTGCTGAAGCTGTTCGTTCAAACGTTGAAGCGCTTATCGCTGACCTTAAGAAAGCAAAACCTGCGACTTCTAAAGGTATCTACATCCAAAAGATCACTTTGAGCTCAACTATGGGTCCTGGTCTTGTTGTTGATGTACAAAACGTTTCTAAATAATTATTTTTCAATAATTATATTGCGATAAAAGAATTTTAAAGTCCTGAGTAAAATTTGAAGTGTTACTTCAAATTTTACGCAAGAAAGAGTGATGACTTCTATTGAGGTTGAGCTTTTCTTCTTGTGGATTGATAAAGCATTGCTTTGTTGATCATCAGGCGGACTTTGAATTGATAGATGTAAATTTATCAGCGTCAAAGACCTCAGGCGAGGGGAGTCTTCGGATTCGCTTCTTAAAATACCAGTCTGAGTAGACGCGGTGGTGTGATTGATTCCTCCTCCGCGTGTAAGTCAAGAGATTGATTTACGAATTGGGAGTGCAGTCCGTGGATTGCATAAATCACCGTTAGGAGGTTTTACAATGGCTCTTCTTATCGAAGACAAAAAACAGATCGTTGCGGAAGTAAATGAAGTTGCTTCTACCGCGTTTGCTGCTGTTGTTGCTGACTACCAAGGTTTAACAGTTGAACAATTGACTACACTTCGTGTTGAAGCTCGTAAGTTAGGTGTTAAGACACGTATCGTGCGTAACACTTTGGCTAAACGTGCTTTCGAAGGTACTCAATTTGATATCTTAGACGAAAACCTTGTTGGTCCAACTATTCTAGCTTTTTCAACTTCTGAAGATGACATGGGCGCAGCTGCTCGCTTGTTTGAAGAATTTGCTAAAACTAACAAAGCATTTGAACTTAAAGCTGCTGCATTTGACGGCAAACTTTATCAAGGTGCTGACGTTAGCGTTATCGCGAATCTTCCGAACCAAGAAAAAGCACTTACTATGCTTGCCAATGTTCTTCAAGCTCCTATTTCGAAATTGGGTCGCCTTATTACAGCGCTCAAAGAGAAAAACGAGTCAGAAGCTGCATAAGCTTAATAAATTTCACACACCATTCAATATCCATTTGGAGTTATTCTCATGGCTTTAACTAACGAAGAAATCTTAAACGCAGTTGCTGAAAAAACTGTTCTTGAACTTGTTGAACTTATCTCTGCTTTCGAAGAGAAATTCAACGTATCAGCTGCTGCTGTAGCTGTAGCTGCAGGTCCTGCTGTTGCTGCTGCTGAAGAGCAATCAGAATTCAATGTTGAATTGACTTCTTTCGGTGCTAACAAAGTTGCTGTAATTAAAGCAGTACGTGAAGTTACTGGTCTTGGCTTGAAAGAAGCTAAAGACTTAGTAGAAGGCGCTCCTTCAAATCTTAAAGAAGGCGTTTCTAAAGAAGAAGCTGAAGAACTTAAGAAAAAACTTGAAGAAACTGGTGCTACAGTTACTGTTAAGTAATTTCGCTAGGGGTCGAATTTTAATTTGACCCCAAAAATTGGCTGATGGCTCTTGGGTCATCAGCCTTTTTGCGTTACAATAATCGGCTCGATTTTAGATTGATTGGTAGAAAAACCATCAATTTTAAAAATAAATAAACACAATCAAACGCTTAGCAATATTTTTCCATTTTAAAAATATTGCTAAGCGTTTTGTACCACTGAAATTTGCAGCATTTGTATAAAAGTGGTGGTCATATCGACCTGCGTAATTCCTTCTAAGTTCGTTCTGCAGGCGGACTTAGTTTACTTTCCGAGGACTCCAGATGGCATACTCATATACCGAAAAGAAACGGATCCGTAAGAATTTTGGTAAATTGCCCCAAGTCATGCATGCTCCGTACCTGCTCTCGATTCAAGTCGACTCGTACAGAACATTCTTGCAAGATGGCAAAACACCAAAAAATCGCGAAGATATCGGTCTCCAAGCTGCATTTCGTTCAGTTTTTCCTATTGAAAGTTATTCGGGCAATGCTGCTTTAGAATTCGTTGAGTATAGTCTTGGTAAACCAGAGTTTGATGTTCGCGAATGTATTCTTCGTGGCTCAACCTTTGCGGCACCAATGCGCGTTAAAATTCGTTTGATCATCAAAGATCGTGAAACGAAATCTATTAAAGACGTACGTGAACAAGAAGTGTACATGGGTGAAATGCCACTCATGACTGAGAATGGTACCTTTGTCATCAATGGTACTGAGCGTGTAATCGTATCTCAATTACACCGTTCACCAGGCGTATTCTTTGACCATGATAAAGGTAAAACGCATTCAAGCGGTAAAGTGCTTTATTCAGCACGTATTATTCCTTATCGTGGTTCATGGTTAGATTTTGAGTTTGATGCTAAAGATTTAGTCTTTGTACGTATTGACCGTCGTCGTAAATTACTTGCGACTGTTGTGTTACGTGCATTGAGCTATAGCAATGAACAAATTCTGAATATGTTCTACGAAAAAGTACCTGTATATCTTGATATGGGTAGCTATCAGATTGACCTTGTGCCTGAACGTCTTCGTGGTGAAATGGCTCAATTTGATATCGTGGACAATGATGGTAAAGCCATTGTTGAACAAGGTAAACGTATTAATGCTCGCCATGTACGTCAAATGGAAGCTGCTGGTTTAACTAAACTTCCAGTTCCAGATGAATATTTGTATGAGCGTATTACTGCTGAAGATATCGTACTTAAAGACGGTGAAGTAATTACTGCTAACACTGTATTAAGTCATGAGATTTTGGTCAGAATTGCTGAAGGTGGTATTAAACAATTTAATATCCTGTTCACCAATGACATCGATCGTGGTTCTTTTGTTGCTGACACCTTACGTGCAGATACAACATCTGGTCGTGAAGAAGCACTTGTAGAAATCTACAAAGTGATGCGTCCAGGTGAGCCACCAACGAAAGAAGCGGCTGAAAACTTATTCAATAACTTATTCTTCTCTACAGAGCGTTATGATTTATCGCCTGTGGGTCGTATGAAGTTTAACCGTCGTTTGGGTCGTCCTTACGAAGTAGGTACAGATCAGAAGTCTCGTGAAGTAGAAGGTATTCTTTCTAACGATGACATCATTGATGTACTGAAAACACTGGTAGAAATTCGTAACGGTAAAGGTGAAGTCGACGATATCGATCACTTGGGTAACCGTCGCGTACGTTCTGTTGGTGAAATGACAGAAAACCAATTCCGTGTTGGTTTAGTTCGTGTTGAACGTGCTGTTAAAGAGCGTTTAAACCAAGCTGAAACAGATAACTTGTCTCCACAAGATTTGATCAATGCGAAACCAGTTGCTGCTGCAATCAAAGAATTCTTTGGTTCAAGCCAATTGTCACAGTTTATGGATCAAAACAACCCATTGTCAGAAATTACACACAAACGTCGTGTATCTGCGCTTGGGCCTGGTGGTTTGACACGTGAACGTGCGGGCTTTGAAGTACGTGACGTACATCAAACTCACTATGGTCGTGTATGTCCAATTGAAACACCTGAAGGACCAAACATTGGTTTGATCAACTCGCTTTCTGTTTATGCAAAAGCGAACAACTTCGGTTTCTTGGAAACACCATACCGTCGCGTTGTTGATGGTCGTGTAACAGATGATGTTGAATATTTATCTGCAATTGAAGAAGTAGGTACTGTTATTGCACAGGCCGATTCTGCATTGGATAAAGATGGACATTTAACAGAAGACTTCGTTTCAGTACGTCACCAAGGTGACTTCGTTCGTATGCCACCTGAAAAAGTGACGCATATGGATGTATCTGCTCAACAGGTTGTATCTGTCGCTGCATCACTTATTCCATTCCTTGAACACGATGATGCCAACCGTGCATTGATGGGTTCAAACATGCAACGTCAGGCTGTTCCTACATTGCTTGCTGATAAACCACTTGTGGGTACCGGCATGGAAGCAAACGTAGCGCACGACTCTGGTGTATGTGTGATCGCGAAACGTGGCGGACGCATTGAGTTTGTAGATGCATCACGTGTGGTTATTCGTGTCAACGAAGATGAAATGATCGCGGGTGAAGCAGGTGTAGATATCTACAACTTGATCAAATACACGCGTTCAAACCAAAACACATGTATTAACCAAAAAGTGCTTGTGAGCATGGGCGATAAAGTCGGCCGTGGTGACGTTCTTGCTGATGGTCCATCAACTGATGGTGGTGAATTAGCATTGGGTCAGAACATGCGTGTCGCGTTCATGACTTGGAACGGTTATAACTACGAAGACTCGATTTTATTATCTGAACGCGTGCTTCAAGAAGATCGTTTAACGTCAATTCATATTCAAGAATTATCATGTGTTGCACGTGATACGAAGTTAGGTGCGGAAGAAATCACTGCCGATATTCCTAACGTAGGTGAAGCAGCGTTATCTAAACTTGATGAATCAGGTATTGTTTATATCGGTGCTGAAGTTGCAGCGGGTGATATTCTTGTTGGTAAAGTGACACCTAAAGGTGAAACACAATTAACCCCTGAAGAAAAATTACTTCGTGCAATCTTTGGTGAGAAAGCGGCAGACGTTAAAGATTCATCTTTACGTGTTTCTTCAAGCGTTAAAGGTACAGTCATCGACGTTCAAGTGTTTACACGTGACGGTATCGAGAAAGATGAACGTGCTCAAGCGATTGAGAAAGCGCAACTTGATGCTTACCGTAAAGACTTGAAAGAAGAATTCAAAATCTTCGAAGAAGCTGCTCGTGAACGTATTATCCGTTTGTTAAAAGGCCAAGAGTCGAATGGCGGCGGTACGACCAAGCGCGGTGATAAGCTATCTGAAGATGTATTGTCTGGTTTAGAGCTTGTTGATCTTTTAGAAGTTCAACCAACAGATGAAGGTATCGCTGAACGCTTAACTCAAATTCAAGTGTTCTTGAAAGAGAAGAGCTACGAGATTGATGAGAAATTTGCTGAGAAAAAACGCAAACTTTCTACAGGTGATGAGCTTACAACAGGTGTATTGAAAGTTGTTAAAGTTTACTTAGCTGTAAAACGTCGTATTCAGCCTGGTGATAAAATGGCGGGTCGTCACGGTAACAAAGGTGTTGTATCAAACATCTTGCCTGTTGAAGACATGCCGCATGACATCCATGGTGTTCCAGTTGATGTCGTACTTAACCCATTGGGTGTACCATCACGTATGAACGTGGGTCAGATTCTTGAAACTCACTTAGGTATGGCTGCAAAAGGTCTTGGCGATAAGATCGACAAGATGATGAAAGAGCAACGTACCGTTCTTGAGCTTCGTGATTTCTTAGACAAGATTTATAACAAAGTTGGTGGCGAGCAAGAAGATCTTGATAGCTTAACTGATGAAGAAATCTTGGTGTTATCAGGTAACTTGCGTAAAGGTGTTCCTTTAGCTACGCCAGTATTTGATGGTGCAGAAGAAAGTCAGATCAAAGAGTTACTTGAGCTTGGTGGTATCTCACGTACAGGTCAAACAGTATTGTATGACGGACGTACAGGTGAGCGTTTTGACCGCCCAGTAACTGTTGGTTATATGTACATGCTCAAGTTGAACCATTTGGTTGATGACAAGATGCATGCACGTTCTACTGGTTCTTATTCACTTGTAACTCAACAACCGCTTGGTGGTAAAGCACAATTCGGTGGTCAGCGTTTCGGTGAGATGGAAGTCTGGGCACTAGAAGCTTATGGTGCTGCTTATACACTTCAAGAAATGCTTACTGTGAAGTCGGATGACGTTGAAGGTCGTACTCGCATCTATAAAAACATCGTAGATGGTAACCATTATATGGATCCGGGTATGCCTGAATCGTTTAACGTATTGACCAAAGAGATCCGTTCTTTAGGTATCAACATTGAACTGAAAAATGGTGACTAAACTTCACCATTGAATCTCCCTAAATCCCTCTTTATGAAAGAGGGACTTTCCCCCTTAGAAAAAGGGGGATCAAGGGGGATTAAAATTCAGTGAAAAAACAATATTTGTGACCCAGTCGTAGCCTGAAAAGCGCTTCGACACACGGAGAAAAAAATTGAAAGACTTGCTCGATATCATGCGCAAAAAGACGGATTCAGATGGTCACGCTCCAGTAGAGTTTGACCGTATCCGTATTGGTCTTGCGTCACCAGAAATGATTAAGTCATGGTCTCACGGTGAAGTTAAAAAGCCAGAAACCATTAACTATCGTACGTTTAAACCAGAACGTGATGGTTTATTCTGTGCCAAAATCTTTGGTCCAGTAAAAGATTACGAATGCTTGTGTGGTAAATACAAGCGTATGAAATATAAAGGCGTCATTTGTGAAAAATGTGGCGTTGAAGTAACAACTGCAAAAGTTCGTCGTGAGCGTATGGGTCACATCGAGCTTGCTTCTCCAGTTGCGCATATTTGGTTCTTGAAATCATTACCAAGCCGTATCGGTTTATTACTTGATATGACTTTACGTGATATCGAACGTGTATTGTACTTCGAATCTTATGTGGTTACTGATCCTGGCATGACGCCAATGGAAAAGTACCAACTTCTTAACGATGAAGAATACTTCACTGCGTTAGAAGAACATGGTGACGAATTCAGCGCGAAAATGGGTGCAGAAGCAGTTCAAGATTTGTTGAAAGACATCGATCTTGAAGCTGAAATTTCTCGTTTACGTGAAGAAATTCCGAACACAACTTCAGAAACGAAGCTTAAAAAAGCCTCTAAACGTTTGAAGTTGATGGAAGCGTTCAAAGAGTCGAACAACAAGCCAGAATGGATGGTGATGAATGTACTTCCAGTACTTCCACCTGATCTTCGTCCGTTGGTACCGCTTGAAGGTGGTCGTTTTGCGACTTCTGACTTGAACGATCTTTATCGTCGTGTGATCAACCGTAACAACCGTTTAAAACGTCTTCTTGACCTTGCTGCACCAGACATTATCGTACGTAACGAAAAACGTATGTTACAAGAGTCTGTAGATGCGTTATTGGACAATGGTCGTCGTGGTCGTGCAATTACCGGTTCGAACAAACGTCCGCTTAAATCTTTGGCAGATATGATCAAAGGTAAGCAAGGCCGTTTCCGTCAAAACTTACTTGGTAAGCGTGTTGACTACTCTGGTCGTTCGGTAATTACTGTAGGTCCAACTTTACGTTTACACCAGTGTGGTCTTCCGAAGAAAATGGCACTTGAATTATTCAAGCCGTTTATCTTTGCTAAGCTACAAGCTTCTGGCCAAGCAACAACCATTAAAGCTGCGAAGAAAATGGTTGAGCGTGAAACTCCTGAAGTTTGGGACGTTCTTGCATCTGTAATTCGTCAACATCCAGTGATGTTGAACCGTGCGCCAACACTTCACCGTTTAGGTCTTCAAGCATTTGAACCTATTCTAATTGAAGGTAAAGCGATCCGTTTACACCCACTCGTTTGTGCTGCGTTTAACGCCGACTTCGATGGTGACCAAATGGCGGTTCACGTTCCATTA
The DNA here is from genome assembly GCF_025433935.1 of Acinetobacter sp. I-MWF. Lineage (NCBI taxonomy): Bacteria > Pseudomonadati > Pseudomonadota > Gammaproteobacteria > Moraxellales > Moraxellaceae > Acinetobacter > Acinetobacter sp. I-MWF. The sequence continues at coordinate 234,167 of NZ_JAMBAR010000001.1, forward strand.
ACACTTGAAGCTCAATTAGAAGCTCGTGCGTTAATGATGTCGACCAACAACATCTTGTCACCTGCCAACGGTGAGCCGATCATCGTACCTTCTCAGGACGTTGTCTTGGGCTTGTATTACATCACACGTGATGCAATCAATGCCAAAGGTGAAGGCATGGTGTTTGCGGATACTCACGAAGTAAACCGTGCACTTGCAACAGGTCAAGTTGACTTACATGCGCGTGTAAAAGCACGTGTACACCAAACAGTGATTGATGAAAACGGTAACCGTGAGCATCAAACTATTGTTGTAGATACGACACCTGGTCGTTGCTTACTTTGGGAAGTTGTTCCTGAAGGTATGGATTTCCAACAAATCAACGTTGAGATGACTAAAAAGAACATCTCTAAGTTGATTAACTCTTGCTACCGTAAATTAGGTTTGAAAGATACTGTTATCTTTGCTGACCAATTGATGTACTTGGGCTTCCGCCAAGCAACACGTTCTGGTGTTTCTGTGGGTATGGAAGACATGTTGATTCCGCCACAAAAACAAGCAATTATCGAAAAAGCAGAAGTTGAAGTTCGTGAAATTGAACAACAATTCGAGCAAGGCTTCGTAACTGCGGGTGAGCGTTACAACAAAGTTGTCGATATTTGGGCGCGTACTAACGACCAAGTTGCCAAAGCGATGATGGACAACTTGTCATTCACGACTGTTAAAAACAAACAGGGTGAAGACGAGAAGCAAAAATCATTCAACAGTATCTACATGATGTCTGACTCTGGTGCCCGTGGTTCGGCAGCTCAGATTCGTCAGCTTGCAGGTATGCGTGGTTTGATGGCGAAACCAGATGGTTCGATCATTGAAACACCGATTAAAGCAAACTTCCGTGAAGGTTTGACAGTACTTCAGTACTTCATTTCAACACATGGTGCGCGTAAAGGTTTGGCCGATACAGCACTTAAAACAGCAAACTCTGGTTACTTGACACGTCGTCTAGTCGACGTTGCGCAAGACTTGGTTATTACTGAGCCAGATTGTGGTACGCTTGAAGGTCTTGTAATGACTCCGTTCATTCAAGGTGGCGATGTCATTGAGCCATTAAGTGTACGTGTATTAGGACGTGTAACTGCTGAAGACGTGAAAAAAGCGGGTTCAGATGAAGTTGTGCTTCCACGTAACACATTGATTGACGAGAAAATCGCGGCGTATCTTGAAGATGCGGGTGTCGATGAAGTTAAAGTACGTTCAGTTGTAAACTGTGCTTCGACTTTCGGTGTATGTGCTAAATGTTATGGTCGTGACTTGGCGCGTGGTCACTTGGTGAATCCAGGTGAATCTGTCGGTGTTATGGCTGCGCAATCAATTGGTGAACCTGGTACACAGTTAACCATGCGTACATTCCACGTAGGTGGTGCTGCAAGCCGAACGTCTGCTGCAAATAGCGTACAAGTACGTAACAAAGGTACAGTTCGTTTCCATAACGTTAAAACTGTTCAACATGCCAAAGGTCACTTGGTGTCTGTTTCACGTTCAGGTGAAATCGGTATCGCTGATGATTTAGGTCGCGAACGTGAGCGTTATAAACTTCCATACGGTGCGTCTATCTTGATTAAAGATGGTCAACCTGTAGAAGGCGGTGGTATTGTTGCAACTTGGGATCCGCATACACATCCATTGGTTACAGAAGTTGCTGGTAAAGCTCGCTTCAGCCAAATTTCGGATGGCGTAACTGCAACATCGAAAACTGATGATGCAACAGGTATGACCACTGTTGAAATTTTACCTGTAACAGCACGTCCTGCTTCTGGTAAAGATTTGCGTCCTGCAATCGTGTTGGATACAACCGATGGCGGCGAACAGTTCTACTTCTTGCCACAAAACACGATCGTGACTGTTCGTGATGGCGAGACGATCGGTGTTGGTGACGTTATTGGTCGTGTACCACAAGAAACTTCACGTACTCGTGATATTACCGGTGGTCTACCGCGTGTAGCTGACTTGTTCGAAGCACGTAAGCCGAAAGAACATGCAATTCTTGCTGAAATCTCAGGTGTTGTAAGCTTTGGTAAAGAAACCAAAGGTAAGAACCGTTTAGTGATTACACCAGATGATGGCTCTGAAATTTATGAAGAGTTGATTCCAAAATGGCGTACCATTAACGTGTTTGAAGGTGAGCATGTGAACCGTGGTGAAACCATTTCTGATGGTCCACAAAACCCACATGACATCTTGCGTTTGAAAGGTGAAGTTGCATTAACCAACTACATCGTGAACGAAGTTCAAGACGTTTACCGCTTACAAGGTGTAAAAATCAACGATAAGCATATCGAAGTAATCGTTCGTCAAATGTTGCGTAAAGTTGACATTACCGACGGTGGCGATACAAGCTTTATCAAAGGCGAACAAGTGGATTACATCCGCGTTGTGGGTGAAAACCAAGCGGTATTGGCTCAGAACAAGTTCCCTGCGAAGTATGAACGTCAATTGATGGGTATTACCAAAGCATCGCTTTCTACTGACTCGTTCATCTCTGCTGCATCGTTCCAGGAAACAACCCGTGTGTTAACTGAAGCGGCTGTAACAGGTAAAGAAGATGATTTACGTGGTTTGAAAGAAAACGTTGTTGTAGGTCGTTTGATTCCAGCAGGTACTGGTCTTGCATACCACTTAGAACGTCGTCGTCAAGAAGCAGAAGCTGCAGAGCATGAGCTTGTAAATGACTTCTCTGAGGTTGATCAAGCATTCTCTCAAGCTTTAAACGAAGATTCTTTCTAAGTTAAACAGCTTTTGAAATGAAGAAGACGCCTTAGGGCGTCTTTTTTTATATACTGAGTAGATCTCAGTCACAAACATTAAAAATGGCAGTTAAAATTAGAAATATATGGATAGTTTTACTGGCAGTCATGTTCGTTCCCGTCTGCTTGTTGATGTTTTTACCAGCTCAGCCAGAAATGAATTGGCAGCACGATGTATTTCAATTCATCACAGAAAAATTAAAGATTCAAACGGGAAGGTTTGGTCCCTTGGCTTTTTATACCGTATCGGTGACTGCATATTTTTCGCTATTGAGCAGCATTTGGGCCGTTTTTTTATTTTGCATGATTTGGCAAGAAGGGCGTCAAACTATACCTCAAACAACGCTCCAGGCAGCGCAGTTTAAGTTGTGGGATGCGGTGCTTGTAGTTGTATGTATTCTTGGGTTTATCTGGTTTAGTTTTTCGATGATGCAATGGCATTTCGCGAAACAAGATATGACCATAGGTTTAGGTCGAAATGGCTATTTATTCCAATCCTTGTATCACTATCAACTTGGCGTTGTCTTTGCTGAACTCTTTTTTATGCTTTTCTTGGTATTCAGCCAGCTGGCAATCTTGATGCTTGTTTATGCAAGTTATCGTTTTCTCAAAGAGAAATTTAAATAAGAAAAATTAAGATTCAATATGAGTTATTTAATGATTACCCCGTTGTTTTTAAATATTTAACTAGGAAATGGTTGCTCAAAAATAGGCTTTTTTCATAACGCCTTTTTAAAACGATAAATCAACATGAAATTTCCCTCATCCTAGCCTTCTCCCAAAGCGAGAAGGGACTTCAATACCAATATAATTCACTCAACATGATCATCTTTTACTTTATGAAAGCGACCTAATAATTTCTTATTAACATGAATGTTATTTAAATTCGATTGTGCATCTTTGATAATCAAAGACTACAAATGGCAACATGAAAATTTAATTTAATCCATAAATTAGTGTTTTCATAAAATCAGTCGTAATCAATTGCATTTGTAAGTTCAGATAGAAAGGATGAATAACATGAAAAAAATAGTAATGACTATGATGTGTGTGAGTTTACCTATTGTGATGCTTACAGGTTGTGAAAACATGTCAGCAAACGATAAGCGTATTGCTTCAGCGGCCCTTGGTGGTGCTGTTGGTGGCGGTGTAGGTAATCATGCAGGTAATGGCGTTGGTGCTGCTGTTGGTGCAGGCGGTGGTGCTGCTGTAGGAAGCAAAGCCAACAATGGTTCAAATCGCAATGCAACCTATAGTGGTATCGGTGCGGGTATTGGCTCAGTCCTTGGTAAAGGTGTTCTTGGCGGTGATGCCGGTGCTGCAATTGGTGGCGCGATCGGTGGTGGTGCTGGTGCTGCTATTGAGCAAAATAAGTAAGCGTCTAAACCCAAGACTCAATAAAAATAAGCGCAACGTATTAGCATTGCTGATTACGTGATGCGCTTATTTTTTATCCCTATTCATATCTAAGCTTAAAAGATCTGACCACTTCAGTACTCTTGTTGCATCTATTGATATTTCGTTTTAGTAAGACTGATTTTAATCTTATTTAGCGTTTTAAGGGGTGTGGGTTTTTACGACGGATATATACGGTTTTTTGTACCTCAGCAATTCTTAAGCCAGAATCATCAAAAATATTCACGGTATAGTTACGATAGACTGGACTATAGTTTTCAGCTAAATCTTTGACATGTTCGATTTCAATCGCATCTAAACGAATATCTGCATAAACCGTACTACGTCCAGGGGAAAGGAAATTGATGCTTGCGGTTTTATCCCAAACCATATATTTCGGACCCAGATGATGCATTAAAAGAAGCATATAAAATGGATCAACCATTGAATACAAACTACCGCCAAAGTGCACACCAACAATATTTTGATTGCTGTGTGTCAGTGGCATTTTGACCCGAACATGATAGTTTTTTAGATCAATTTTTTCGATTTCAATCCCTGCACCTTTATATGGAGAAAAATGATTCAACATAAATTTGGAAACAAATGGGATTGTCTGTAGTTTTTTGATTAGCGCATTCATGGTCAATTCTAGTTATCGATTTTTAAACCATAATAAAGAACTGAATGGAATGTGGCATTGATCCAAATGCCCTCTACTACGAAATCACAGCCAATGGTAAAACAATAAAAGGTGACTCAATGCAAGTGCAAACTTATTGGATATCCACACAAGATAAGCAAAAACTTTATGCAAAAACATGGGGTAATGCTGAAAACCCTGCATTGGTTTTGGTCCATGGCTATCCTGATAATCAGGAAGTTTGGGAACCTATTATTGAACAATTGATCTCAAAATTTTACATCATTACTTATGATGTACGTGGGGCAGGGCAGTCTTCTGTACCGAAACGAATTCGTGATTATGCTTTAGCACGCTTATCTTTGGATTTAGAGTGCGTGGTAAATGAGCTACTGCCCAATCGTAATTTTCATCTTGCAGCGCATGATTGGGGCTCGATTCAGTCGTGGGAATCTGTGACTGAACCTAAATTTAAAAACCGTATTTTGTCTTATACCACCATGTCTGGACCTTGTTTAGATCATGCTGCTTTTTGGATGCGTGAACAGTTTTTACATGAAAAGCCTAAATTTTTTAAGCAGTTATTTAAATCTTGGTATATCGTCGCATTCCAGTTACCATTTCTTGCACCGACCGTTTGGCATTTCTTTAGCCCACAACGCTGGGGCGCAATTTTAACGCAACTTGAGAAAAAGAAAGGCTTACCGTTAAACCAAAATATTGCAAAAGATGGTGAACATGGTATCGGGCTATACCGTGCTAACTTTCTTCCACGTTTAACTCGACCACGTGATCGTTATGCAGTATGTCCTGTACAGGCGGTTGTACTGTTAAGAGATAAATTTGTAAGCCCAGAATTGATTGATGAAGTGCCTAAATGGGCAACAGATTTTGAACGTGTAGAAGTTGATGCAAACCATTGGGCAGTACTTAGCCAACCACAAGAGATTGCACAATATATTCAAACATTTGCACTCAAAAATAGTGAGAGTTGATTCGCTTAAAGTGATGTGAGCTCTTATAAAAATAGGCTATGTTTTCACATGGCCTATTCATTTTATGACCAGTCCGACTAAATTACAGCTTCATTGTAGTGAATCTGATAAAATATCGGCTTTCAAATTTTCGTAAATTTCTCCATGAATGCTGTCGTTATTGCGATTGCCGTGATGTTTATCTTGTCACTGGCACGAGTTTCTGTTGTTTTAACATTGGTTATTTCAGCAATTATAGGTGGGTTGGTTGCAGGTTTAAGTCTGTCAGATACAGTTACAGCATTTAATGCGGGCTTAGGTGATGGTGCAGAAGTTGCCTTGGCATATGCGGTATTAGGCGCTTTCGCTTTGGCACTTTCAAAGTCAGGCTTGCCTGATTTATTGGCCTATAAACTGATAGGCTTACTCGGTATGGAAGCCACGCAGAAACAAGCAACCAAAGTAAAATTCTTATTATTGGGTATTTTACTGATTGCCGCGATTTGTTCACAAAACTTAATTCCTGTGCATATCGCGTTTATTCCTGTGCTTGTTCCACCGTTATTAAAAGTGATGAATCACTTGAAACTCGACCGTCGTGCCGCAGCATGTGTACTGACCTTAGGTTTAGTCGGCACATATATCTTCTTGCCTGTAGGCTTTGGTGCAATTTTTCTTGAACAAATTCTGATGGGGAATATCAACAAAATTGGCGCTGCTTATCATCTGCATGTTGAAAGAAGCATGATGCCTATGGGTATGGCTATTCCTGTATTGGGTATGGTGATTGGTACTTTATTTGCCGTTTTTGTCAGTTATCGTAAACCGCGTATTTATGTTGATCGTAATGTTGCACCAATTACCACGATTGATTTAGATAAACCACTTCGTGCGGTAAATGTTGAGGTATTAAAAGCTGATGGCATTGCTTTAGAGCAAGAAGCCAAGCAAGAAGCTCCTGTGATTGCCAAGAAAACTATTCTTATGGCATTGCTGGCAATCATTTTAACCCTGATCTCTCAATTGTATTCAGGCTCAATGATTCTTGGCGGATTGGTTGGATTCTCTGTTCTCTCTGCCGCAGGGATTTTTAAATGGCAAGAAGCGGATGATGTTTTTGTACAAGGGATGCGTATGATGGCATTGGTCGGTTTTATCATGATCTCTGCTGCGGGTTTTGCATCGGTGATGACCCATACTGGGGATATTAATCAGTTGGTCAACGGTGTTGTACATTTGATTGGTGACAATAAAGCACTAGCTGCTTTCTTGATGTTATTTATTGGTTTATTTGTAACGATTGGAATTGGTTCATCATTTTCAAGTGTGCCTGTGCTTGCAGTCATTTATGTTCCTTTATGTGTACAATTCGGCTTCTCTCCACTTGCAACTGTTGCCTTAATTGGTACTGCGGCAGCACTAGGAGATGCGGGTTCACCAGCTTCAGATTCGACCTTGGGACCTACGGCTGGTTTGGGCGTAGATGGGCAACATGATCATATTTGGGATACGGTTGTTCCAACATTTATCCATTTTAATATTCCATTATTGGTGTTTGGTTGGATTGCTGCGATGGTTTTATAAGTCGGTACTGATCAGACATAAGGAGATTCATTAAATGATTGATGAATCTCCTTTTTTTATGGTTATTTGGTCTAAAATAACTTGTATTTGCAGGAAATTTACTATAAATATTGAAAAAATAAAATAATAGCTGTGATTTGATTTATTTAAAATAACTAACCAATAGATAATATTATCTTGATTAAAATACTTGGTTTTAATTAAATAATCTTGATTAATTAAGTTGGATTTAAAAACCAACTATATTGATATGATTAAAATAAATTTACTTATATAACAATTGTTTGAAAATATATAATAATTTTTGATTTAAATAAATGTTGCAATATTATTAATACCTATGTTTAATGTTTATTAATAACAACGCTGGGGTATTTATAATGTTAAAGCAAACTGCTCTTATTGCATTAATGGCAATTTCTTCTGCTTCATTTGCAGATTGGCAAGTCAAAGTTGGTGGTTCGGTGATTGCACCAACACAAGACACCAAAGTTGCTGGTGTTGGTACTGTGAAAGCAGACCATGAATATGCTTTTACGCCTTCTGTAGAATATATCTTTGGTGAAACACCTTTCTCTGCGGAAGTTTTATTGGCGACACCAATTAGCCACGATGTGAAATTAGATGGTGAAAAAGCAGTTAACCTTAAACACTTACCACCAACTGTAACGTTTAAATATAACTTTAAAAACTCTACACGTTTTACACCGTATATTGGTGTGGGTGGTACAGCATTCCTTGCATGGGATGAGGAATCATCTGGGGCATTGGCGGGCACTAAGGTTAAAGTTAAAGATGATTTTGGTTTTGCTGGCCAAATCGGTTTTAACTTCCAACCTGCTGATGCAAAAAACTGGGGTGTTTTCTTTGATGCCCGTTATGCGCAATTAAGTCCAGAAGTGACTGTTAAAGCGGGTAATACCACTGCTGCAAAATTTGATTTAGATATTGATCCAGTTATCTATACTTTGGGTTATAGCTATAGATTCTAAGTTCGCTTTAGAATCATAAAAAACTCGGTAAATTTACCGAGTTTTTTTATTTTTACAGAGCCTTATATATTGAAACAAGAAGCAATAGAAAATCGTTATTTTTAGCTATATAAGCGCTGATTAAATCCATTTAATCTATCAGAACATCAATAAGACTTTGACATGATATGAAAAATTTAATTTTTATAATATTTGTAGGGTTAAGTAGCAGCACTATAGCCAATGCTGCAAGTTTTAATTGTGAGCATGCTCAAACCAAAAGCGAACATGCCATTTGTGAGCATCGCAGTTTAAACGATGCAGATGTCAAAATGGCGACCACCTATACCATTATCCGTAAACTCGTTCCGATGGGAACACGGGGTGTGATACAGGATCAGCAAGTGAAATGGTTACAACTGCGCAATCAATGTCAGGACAATCTACGCTGTTTAACCGATGCGTATCAGATGCGTCAGCAAAAACTAGAGATTTATATGAATCGAGTTTATCAACAAGGCCCATTTTAAAAAAAATTAAATTTGCCTATTGAAATATGCTTAAACCACTCCATTTCTAATGCATTCAATAAAAAAGCGTTATGAATTTACGGAGTGATTTTATGAGTGAACAGAACGTACAACACAGTTCAAAAAAGCATAGCTTTCAAGCAGAAGTGGCTCAGCTTTTACATTTAGTGACGCATTCACTTTATTCTAACCCTGAAATTTTCCTACGCGAGCTGATTTCAAATGCTTCAGATGCATGTGATAAGTTACGTTTTGAAGGAATTAACCATCCTGAATATTATGAGAATGATCCAGACTTACATGTTCGTGTAAGCTTAGATAAAGATGCCAAAACAATCACCATCTCAGACAATGGTATTGGTTTAAGCCAACAAGAAGCAATTGATAACTTAGGGACGATTGCTAAATCGGGCACCAAAGACTTTATGTCAAAGTTATCTGGTGATCAAAAAGCAGATGCGCAATTGATTGGTCAGTTTGGTGTAGGTTTTTATTCTGGTTTTATCGTTGCTGATAAAATTACCGTTGAATCTCGTCGGGCAGGTTTAGATGCATCAGAAGGTGTACGTTGGATCAGTGGCGGTACGGGTGACTTTGAAGTTGAACAAATTGAGAAGGCTTCACGTGGAACGTCGATTATTTTGCATTTGCGTGATGATGCGCTGGATTATTTAGAATCTTATAAAGTTAAACAAATTATCAATAAATACTCTGACCATATCAGCTTACCTATCGAAATGCAGAAGGAAGTTTGGCAGGAAGAAGAAGCTGCTGAAGGTGAAGAGAAAAAACCAGGTCATTATGTTAAAACAGATGAATGGGAAGCGATTAACTCAGCAAGTGCTTTGTGGACACGTAGCAAAGGCGAAATTACTGAAGAGCAGTATGTAGAATTCTATAAGAATTTAACTCATGACTTTGATGCACCATTGGCTTGGGCACATAACCGAGTTGAAGGCAGTACTGAATATACCCAATTGCTTTATATTCCAAGTAAAGCACCAAGTAATATTTTCACACGTGAAGCTAAAGCAGGCATTAAACTTTATGTAAAACGTGTATTTATTATGGATGATGCAGACAATCTGATTCCAAATTATCTACGTTTTGTACAAGGTGTGGTGGATAGTGCTGATCTGCCGCTTAACGTAAGCCGTGAGATTTTACAAGAAAGCCGTGATGTGAAAACCATCCGTGAAGGAAATGCACGTCGTGTATTGACAACATTGGATGCTTTAGCAAAATCAGAAGATCAAGCTGACCAAGACAAATTTAAAACCTTCTATGCTGAATTTGGTTCAGTAATCAAGGAAGGTTTAGGTGAAGACTTTGGTAATCGTGAACGTATTCTAAAACTTTTACGCTTCTCTACTTCGAACAATGATGAAGTATCAACATCATTGGAAGCGTATAAAGCACGCATGAAAGAAGGGCAAAAAGCCATCTATTATGTGACCGCCGATAGCTTAGCGGCTGCGAAAAACTCACCACAACTCGAATTGTTCCGTAAAAAAGACATTGAAGTTTTGCTTATGGCAGACCGTGTTGATGAATGGGCGATGGAGTTTGTGCATGACTTTGATGGCACACCTATGCAAAATGTCGCAAAGGGTGCAGTTGATCTTGGTGATTTACAAGATGCGGAAGAGAAAAAAGCACTTGAAGCTGCCGCAGAACAGTTTAAACCTGTGGTTGAAAAACTCTCTGATTCATTAAAAGCTAAGACCAAAGAAGTACGCGTGACAACGCGTTTGGTGGACTCACCAGCATGTCTAGTAACCAGCGATGGTGAGCTTTCGCCGCAATTGATTCGTATGTTAAAACAAGCGGGTCAGGCTGTACCTGAATCTAAACCAATTCTGGAAATTAACCCAGAACATCCTTTAGTGAAAAAATTGGAAGGTTCAGCCCAGTTTGATGATTTAGCCAATGTAATCTTTGATCAGGCTGTAATTGCTGAGGGTGGTTTACCTGATGATCCTGCGGAATATGTAAAACGTATTAACAATTTATTGCTTAAATAAGTCGTCATTTGTTTTCACAGAGCCTATCTTAAAGATAGGCTTTTTTATCAATAAGATTAAATGAATAAATTTAAAAGAATTCAATGTATAGGCTGTTCTGTATTGCTCAGTTTAGCTACAACAGTAGTGATGGCATATGAACTGCCACCTGTTGAAAAGCGCAATGCAAATACCACAGATCTTTCAGTACATAACGCCATGTTCTTACGACAAAACACACAGGCTGCTGTGATTGGTATATTGAAAAAAAATGGTCAGAAGTATGAACTTGCAGCTAGCGATGGGAAAGGGGGAATGGCGTTACCGATAGCAGTACATCCAAGTCTTAAAATAGACGATGCTTTAGTTGATAAAGAAGTTAGGGCGATTGGGCGAATGACTTACGAAACAATGTATATGCCAAATTCTAGCGACTTTGGTCCCGCTTATAGTTTTACTTTTGAATTGTTTTCAATTGCCTCATTGAATTAAAAGGATGTGGCAGGCGTTTTATCAACATCAGTGGATAAGTCGAAACTTATCCACAGTTCAGCTTAAAGATTCATCTGATGTTTAAAATAACGCTTCTAAACGGACCAAAGCACTTGGGAAATGGCTACGATCTTCACGACGATCATTAAAATAATTTAAATCGCCTTGTACGTAAAACCATTCACGCCAAACAGGTTGTCGCCAAGACACGAAAGGCCCCCAACTGTTGAGCTTAAGGTCATTATTATTATAATAACCACCAGTATAGATACCGTAGTTAAAGCGATTGTTTTTAAAGAACTGATGTTGACGATAAGTACGGTTATCCCAAGTTAAATCATCGTCTTGTTCATCTGCATACGTCACATAGAATTGGTTAGAAATAAAGGGCTGATTGGGGCGAGCATGGGTTAGCTCTAAGTTGGTTCTCAAGTAGTTTTCACTGTCGATGCCATAGCGATAAATTTGTTCCGCGTGAAAAGTAAAATCATTCCCCAGTTTCCAATCCTTTTGGGCCTTTAAACGTGCATAAATATCATCGCCTGAACGAATACCAAGGTCTGCATCTAAGTCAAAAGGTAAGCGTTTAGAAAGCTGTGACCAACGTAAAGCAATCGAGCTGTTATCATCACGGATTTGTTTACCATCCACGCGTTTATCTGGATCGCCATCAGCATGATTATTATTGATCGCGATATTATTGGAAATTTCATCATCTAATGAATCATCACCAAACACCACACTTAAACGGTTTTCAAGTGTGGGTAATTTTACTTTTCCTCGAATACGAGGATTGACATCATAACCATCATGTTTGTTCCATTGATTATCAACAATGATCCGCAACGTTGCTGATGCTGGATGTGCTGGATCAGTTTTTCCAAACCAGTTGTCCATTTTATTGGCTGTACGATCTGCCCAATTGCTAATCTTTTTCTGCTTTTTGTCGGCCCAAGTTTGATCTTCTGTTGCATCTGTTGGAGGAACAATAACCTGATTAGATTGTTCTGGGAAAATGGTCGGTGTTGAGTCAACAATTTTTGGTATATAGTTGAGCAAGCCCATCTCATTTTCTTTGGTGGTGGCTAAAGAAGGTTGCTGATCAACTTTCCCCGTTTTAGCATTCGCTTCAAGACTGCTATTTACTTCTGCAAATGCAGCGTTCCCAAAAAAACCGCCTAATATTAAGACATAAGGTAGTTTTGAGAAGATTGATATTTTATTCATATGCCCACTTCTTAAACTTTGAGTCATTCAGTTTTTAATTTTCAGTATAACTATGCCTTAAAAAAACACTGAATTTCAATGAAATCGCTATTTTAAGTACAAAAAACATAAATTTATTTAAAATGAAGCGTATTCTATTAGCGATATCGCGAATCAAAGCATGACTTAAGCTGTTTTTGAATAGATAAGTGCTTTTATTATACAAAGCTCAATTGTAGTAAAGCTTTTAAGCTAAAAATTCTTTGAAGACAAAATCTACACTTATCCAAGAATAGATCAGCAATTTTGAATAACTGCCATGCTGGTTTGAAAACGAGAATGAAGAAAAACTATACGCCGTTGTGGATAACTTTAATTTTATCCTCAAGGCTGATTTTATTATGGGATTAACAAAAACACCTCCAAAAATGGAGGTGTTGTGTCTTAAAAATAAGAAAATTAAAAAAAGAAACTACAGCGCATGAATTTCGTGGGAACGAAAAATATTTACAGATCTTAGTCTAAGAAAAAGGTGATGAATAGTTCCTTTTCTGCAACGCTGTATTGCAAAAATGGCACGTAAAATTTTAAAAAATGGCCCATTAAAAATAAGGCATAGAAATCATTCAATATATTTTTATGATCTATTTACGTTGGTTTTTTAGCCATTTTCTTAAATATTATGATAGTGATTGAACAATGAAGAAATTCCTTCAAGGAATTTCTTCATTGTCTGAGTTTATTTGTTGGGAACTTCACAAGACTCATCAGCACAAACAGGGCCATCCTGTTGTTCGATTTCAGCATCATTTGCAGTTTCAAGGGCTTTTTCTAATACTTGTACAAAGACTTCACGTGGTTGAGCACCCGCTAAAGCCACACGTTGATCAAAGACAAAGAATGGTACACCTGTTACTTTTAATTGTTCATGAGCAACTTGTTCATCGAATTTTACAAAGTCAGCATATTCTTCAGAGTCTAGAACATCATCAACTTCTATTGGATTTAAACCAATACGAGATGCGACATCTTCAATTGTTTCACGCTCACCAATTGGTAAACCTTGGGTCATATAGCTATAGAAAAAAGCTTCTTCTGCTTCTGAGCCTAAACCCTTACTTTGTGCAAGGTGAATGATACGATGGGCATTAAAGGTATTTCCTGAGTTGGCATTTTCCCAGTTAAATTGAATGCCTTCTTCTTTCGCCATTGCTGCAATATTACGTTGCATATCTTCAACTTCAGGGATGCTACGTCCATATTTTTGCGCAAGACGTTCAGAGTTTGATACTTCTTGACGCGTAGGTGCTTCAGGATCAAGTTCAAAACTGTGCCAATGGACTTCAAGCTCAATACCTGCTTGTTCAGCAGCAGCTTCTAAACGTTTTTTACCGATATAGCAAAAAGGACAAACCACATCTGACCAAATATCTACGCGCATGGGAAATCTCTAACAATCTAATTCTGGATTATGATGGGGTTTGTTTGCATAAATTTAAAGTGAAACTTTTAAGTGATGCCCATTTTAAGCTTATTCAGCAAAGGTTATTTATTGTTATTTTGCATAATTAATATACAAAAAAGAGTCGCTTAGGATATTCTAAGTAATCTATAAGGATGTTCGGAGCTTGGTATGCGTCGACTTTTGATTGTTTTCGGTATCATTTTTCTGGCTGTTATTGGATTTTTCTACTATGACCATACTTCAGTAAAGAATGAAGAAGCCAATCGCCAAGCATTTGATTTGGTGATGACTGAAAAAATGCGGCAACTTTCTGAACAAGCTCAAGACCGCTCTAAACCAGTAAATATTGATATTCATGATAATCGGCTCAAAGGTGATTACAAAACCTTGTCCGAATTTTTACTCAAATATTGGGCCAAGAATATTGATACACGAAACACTTATTTAAATCAGCTCGCAGCGGCCAAATGGGATCATTTTTTAGATGTAAATCGTTTGGATGCTGACCGTAAACAGAACTATGTCGAAACAACACAGATGTTGGTGACTGTACGACAAGCGATGCAGCAATATCAGCAAAAAAATAGACAAAATAAAATTGAGGCTTTAAACGAATTAAAAAAAATAGATTTGCGCAAGGACCTCAAAAAACCATTACAGGATAAGCTCGAACAGAATGCTGAACTTGACCCTGAAAATACCTTAATCTTAAATGAGCTACAAATTTTAGGTAAAGCTGAAACCATGTTTGATCTGTTAAAAAAATATGAGTGGCAGAAGCAAGGCAATCAAATTTTGTTTAAGGAAGATGCTCAAGTGAAACAGTTTAACCAGTTGTTTCAGGATGTACTGAAATTGAATAGCCAAATCAATCAGAAAAAAGAGCAAAATGCGGAAGTATTAGAAGAAGCCTTGTAAATTTTAGAAGTAAATAAATGAAAAATATAAAAGTATCGCTGTTTTTTGCAATATCTATACTGCTATTGCTGGGTGGAATTGGCTATGTCTACCAGACGCCAATTCTCGTTCAGCAGGATTGTAAAAGCGTTGCTTTATATCGTTATCATTTTGGTATTTATCAAATTGACCGAGACTCCATTCTGGATGTCGATACTGATAAAAAGGTTTATGGATGGAAGCATTTTTTAGGCTTAGCCCCTATTTTATGTGCTGAACAAATTGAGTATGACCAATGTGTCGTGGAGGAAAAGCGAGCGGCTTTAAATGCTGAGCAAGAAAAACAGCAATGGAGCCTTGTGCGGGACAATTTATATATCAATCCTCAACGGGAATTGGCGTTAAAGTTTCCTTATGCAAATCGTTGTAGCATATTTCTATCTGAACATGTTTTGCCCAGCAAAAGCCTGTCGATTATGGGTGAGCGTTTTTATCGACATTTGGGTTTTGGTGGTGAAGATGGGCCTTCTTTGAATGACACTATAGATTTAGCGAGCTTTAAGCAGTTAAACCCTTCTAATTTGTATAAAGATAAACGGCATGTTTATCGTTACTTTAGCATGCTGGATGGGGGCAGTTTTTCTGTTTTAGAGGGTGCAGATGCCAGTAGTTTTGAACTGCTCGGAGATTGCTATGCAAAAGACAAACATCATATTTATGAAGAACGTTTTGGCAAACTTGAGGATGCAGATTATGCAAGTTTTAAAACCAAATCTGATGCGGGATGTGTTGCACAGGATAAAAATGGCTATTGGTTTTGGAATGATCGAAAAGCTTGGAAAGATATGAATAGTGAAGAAAAAGAGCGGGTCAAAGCGCTTCAATGAGGTTGATCTCGATTAGCGCTTGGTTTCTTCAACTTTTCCTTGCACTAAAAAAGATGTTAATAGGCTTTGAGATTTTTTGAGTTTGACTAATTTTTCTGAAATATGTTCTAACTCCATTTCTAATGTCTCTTTGGCAACTGGGCATAAGGTAAGTTTTTCCTCAGCCAAATCGAAACATGGCAATAATAATTTAATGTCTTTTAAATGCATGCCGGCATCATTGAGAACTTTAATTTTTTGAATATCCTCGATGTTTGCTTGATTATAATCTCGATAGTGATTCGCTGTTCGTTGCGGACGAATTAATCCTAGCTCTTCGTAATAACGGAGCATACGCGGGCTGACTTGAGTTATCTCAGCAACTTTAGCAAGATTCATAATAGACCTCTTATAAACTGAAATGGATCAGTTGGAAAAAATTTATCGGTGGCTCTATTCAAGCTGTTGAATGAGTAAAACCCATTCAATCTTTATTTTAGAATTTTAACAGTATTTACCGTTTATCTGAGCTTTAGTGAATCTCGCTATAATTTGTTATAGCCTATTTAATAGACAATATTAAATGTATTGAATCATTTTATTGAATGTATAGGATGATTTATTTTTTAGGTGAAATGTATGAACTTTATCAAAGTTTCGATACTTGCAACGGCTCTTTCTGTTTGGTTACCCACTGTACAGGCAGAAGAAGTTGCCTCATTGCCTACCATTAAAGTGATGGCGGATTCTGAACTGCGTCAAGAAGCTGTAGGTGTTGTTCCTTATCAAGAAGATAAGGATGTACGTAAAGTGTTACAGCATCAGATCATTAAAAAAGAGAATGAGATCCAAAATTATGTGATAGGCGATAATTTTGCTGTGCTTGATATGCAGCCCAAAGCCTCTGAACCGAATATAAATCAAATTTCTTCACCATTACTCAGAGAGTACGTTTTGGCTGTGGCTGCTGGTTTACAGTCCTCTGATCCTACATCAGGTTTGTTTACCATGATGGAACCACTTTCGATGGGGATGAATCGTGAGAAAGCCTTAGAGGCTGTGCGTAATGGAACGTTTAAACTGAATATTGATACAGATCGTTTGAATTTTCTGTTAGGTGACAAGTGGCAAAGTGCTCTGCCTAAGTGATTCGTTATTTAAAATTTTCATTATTTTATTAAGCCAATCTGTTGATTGGTTTTTTTGTATCTTGTGTTCTGTCCTAAAAGTTAAACTTAGTGAATGCAATGCAAATAATAGCGAGAACAATTCAACGACCACAGTTACAGCTTGGTTTCTAAATTGTCTGCAGCAGATCAAGTGAGTAAAAGTAAAATGATCTATAAAAATCTCAAAATGAATATAGTCTTTTAGGGAAAGTTGGATCACTTTTAATAAAAATCCCCGCATTAAGCGGGGATTTTATATCTTGGTATTTAATTAAGAATTAAACACGTTCGATAATTGTCGCGATACCTTGACCAAGACCAATACACATTGTTGCCAGACCGATTTGAGTATCTTGTTGTTCCATCACGTTCAACAATGTCGTGGTGATACGCGCACCAGAACAACCCAATGGGTGACCCAATGCAATCGCACCGCCGTTTAAGTTGATCTTGTCTTGCTTGTCATAGATGTTCAAGCCTTTCATTACAGAAAGACCTTGAGCAGCAAATGCTTCGTTTAACTCGATGGTTTGGATGTCTTCCATCGTTAAGCCAGCACGTTTAAGCGCTTTCTGTGTTGCAGGAACAGGACCATAACCCATGATCGCAGCATCACAACCTGCAATCGCCATTGAGCGAATCACAGCACGTGGCTTAAGACCTAAAGCTTGAGCACGTTCAGCAGACATCAACAACATTGCTGATGCACCATCAGACAATGCAGAAGAAGTCGCAGCAGTTACAGTACCACCTTTAGGGTCAAATACAGGACGTAACGCTTTGAATGCTTCAAGGTTTGCATCTGGACGAATGACTTCGTCGATGTCGCAAAGGATTTTGAAGCCATTGGCATCATGACCTTCAACACCCACGATTTCGTTTTTGAAACGACCTTCCTGAGTTGCAGCCCAAGCGCGACGATGAGATTCAACACCAAACGCATCTTGTTCGTCACGACTAATGCCGTTCATACGACCTAACATTTCAGCAGTTAAGCCCATCATGTTAGAGGCTTTCGCATAATGCTTAGATGCTTCTGGGTTAAGGTCGATGCCGTGCATCATACCAACGTGACCCATGTGCTCTACACCACCGATGATGAATACATCACCTTGGTTGGTTGCAATTTGCGCCGCAGCAGTATGGATTGACTGCATAGAAGAACCACAGAGGCGGTTTACAGTTTGACCACCAACAGTCTTAGGTAAGTCAGCCAATAACACGATGTTACGGCCAATGTTCATACCTTGTTCTAGGGTTTGGTTAACACAACCCCAGATCAAATCTTCAACTTCATTGACATCAAACTGGTTACGAGCAACTAAAGCACGAACCAATTCAGCAGATAAGCTGTCAGCACGTACATTGCGGAACATACCGTTTTTGGTTTTACCCATTGCAGAACGTACGCCATCAACGATGACAACGTCACGTGGATTTAAAGTAGCCATTCACGTTGCTCCTTAACCGTAGAATTTTTTGTTGTTTGCAGCCATGTCACGCAACATTTGTGGCGCTTCATAAGCCTTACCTAAGTGTGCATATTTGTCGCAAAGCGCAACATATTCAGCAACACCTGTTTGGTCGATGTAACGCGCTGGACCACCACGGAATGGAGGGAAACCTACACCCATGATCATTGCCATATCTGCTTCAGAAGCAGTAGAAACAATGTTGTCCTCTAAGCAACGAACAGTCTCGTTACAGAACGCGAGCATCATACGGTCAATAATTTCTTGAGCATCAAACTCGTGCTTTTCAGTTGTTGCCATCGTTGCAACAAGCTCATACGCAGTTGGATCAATAGATTTCGCTTTCTTACCTTTACGATCAAGCTCGTATTTGTAGAAACCGATGTCATTTTTTTGACCAAGGCGTTTGTTTTCGTACATGATTTCGATCGCGCCTTTATAGTCAGGCTTCATGCGGTCTGGGAAACCTTCAGCCATAACTTCAGCACCATGCACACCAGTGTCGATACCCACAACGTCGATCAAATAAGCAGGTCCCATAGGCCAGCCGAATTTTTCCATGACTTTGTCAACTTGTTGGAAGTCTGCGCCATCTTTAAGCAGAAGGTCAAACGCACCAAAGTAAGGGAACAATACACGGTTTACAAGGAAGCCAGGGCAGTCGTTTACAACGATTGGTGTTTTACCCATTTTCTGAGCAAGAACAACAGTTGTCGCAATTGCTTCTTCAGATGTTTTCTCACCACGGATCACTTCAACCAAAGGCATCATGTGAACTGGGTTAAAGAAGTGCATACCCACGAAGTTTTCAGGACGAGTCAATGCATTTGCAAGACGCGTGATTGAAATCGTAGAGGTATTTGAAGCAATGATCGTATTTTCACGAACTTTTGCTTCTGTATCACGTAACACAGCTTCCTTGATTTTAGGATTCTCTGTGACTGCTTCAATCACGATGTCAACTTCTTTAAACTCGTCATAGCTTAAAGTAGGACGGATACGTGCAAGTGTTTCACCCATTTTTGCAGGTGTCATCTTTTTACGTTCAACTTGTTTAGTCAACAAACCATTCGCTTCAGACATACCCAAAGCAAGCTGTGGGTTACCGATGTCCTTCATGATGATTGGTGTGCCTTTGCTTGCCGCTTGGTAAGCAATACCGCCACCCATAATACCCGCACCTAAAACAGCTGCTTGGTTAACAGGGTGAGCACCTTTCTCATGTTTTTTAGAGGCTTTTTTCACAACTTGGTCATTGATGAATAAACCGATCAATGCACCTGCTTGTGGTGTAATCGCAGCTTTAGCAAATGCTTCAGCTTCAATTTTTAACGCTTCATCACGTTTTTGGCTTACACCAGCTTGAAGTGAATCAAGAAGAAGTTTTGGTGCAGGGTATTGAGCAGGATTTGCTTTCGCAAGGACTACACCTTTAGATGAGTTAAATGCCATCATTTGTTCAAGCATGTCTAATTTAACAGGCTCTAATTTTTCTTGACGTTTTGCTTTCCAATCTAAACGACCAGAGATTGCTTGTTTAACAAGATCAATCGCCGCTTCTTGGAGTTTGTCAGCCGCAACAACTGCATCTACAGCACCGTCTTTCAGCGCAGCATCTGGACGTTTGTTTGCTGAAGTCGCGATCCACTCAACCGCATTGTCAATACCAATCAAACGGCTTAGACGAACAGTACCACCGAAACCAGGAATGATACCCAGTTTAACTTCTGGTAAGCCCACTGTTGCAGCATTTGACATTACGCGGTAGTCACATACCAAACACATTTCAAAACCGCCGCCCAATGCAATACCATTGATCGCAGCAACTTTAGGAATCTCTAGATCTTCAAAAGCGTTAAAAATCTCGTGAACAGGCATTGCCCATTCTACAATTGCACTTTCACCTTGCTTAAAATTTTCACCAAACTCAGTGATGTCTGCACCAACGATAAATGTTGATTTACCAGAGGTAACGATGAGACCTTTCACTTCACTGTTATTTTTTACAGCTTCAATAGCAGCTTTAAAGTCTTCAATCGTTGCACGGTTGAATTTGTTAACCGACTCACCTTGTAAGTCAAAGCGGAATTCTGCAATTCCGTCCGAAAGCAATTGGACGGTAATGGCATTGCCAGCGTGGATCATGCCCTGATCTCCTTTTTTGGAGGACTTCTTAAGTTGATGTTTTGAAGTGTGTATGCAATTCCCGCACACATTTCGACTTCACTAATCTTACGATAACTATATCTAAAAATAACCTAACAAGTTGTATCAAGCCGTGACGCAAGGGTCATCAATTTTTTTTGAGTAGAAGATTAAATTAAGCTTTTAAATTTTAAGATTTTTATAGGTTTTTTGCATAAATATTTGAAATTTATTTATTTAATGTAAATTCCTTTGTGCATTTCTTTACAAAAATGAATAAGAATAGCCATCCATAGTGATTCATTTTTTTTGTCATTTAGGTCAATTGGTGTGAAATTTAATTATTTGTTTAGAAAATCTTTATAATCTATTGAATGTTTTGTATTATATATGTAATATTTGGTTGGTATTTAATCACAAAAAGAACCTGTTATGACTACACAAAACAAAAAACTCGCATTTACAGCTATTTTTTTATCACTCTCTTTGATTGGATGCGGAGGAGGTGGTGACTCTTCATCAGATAATTCCAATACTTCAACAACACAAGACAGTTTGGATAATGGAACACGCTATTACTTTGTTGACTATGAATTAGATGATGGCTCTGATAATTTGACTATGGAATATTTTGAAATATTCAATAAACAATTTAAGAATTCTGAAGCTAACAAGTTTCTAGGTGAATATATATTAACAGCCAACAAATTGTATACTCCGCGTGAAATTGCTGTGAATACAGTAGTATTGAATTCTATGACCTCATGGACCTCAACCTTAATTGGTAATGTTAAAACTGATCTTAAATTAGAAAAAGTTGATATTTCAGGAAAAAATATTTTTGATACGGTTTTACCAGGCTATCGTAGTTTAGGTTTCGATAGTGAAAATAGTTATTCTGAAGCACGAAAATTGTTGGCTTCGTACGGTAATGATCGTTTTCCACAGGGGAGTAACTGCTATCGTTTTACCTCTCGAAAGAACAACCAAGACTATTTTAGCTTTAAGACAGATAATGAATTTAATCAGACATTTGAAGATTTTAAAGAAACAAGTTCGGACTATGTTGATTTTTTAAATCAACAACTTAAACCATTGGGCGTAACCTATCGTTATTCAAGCGGCAGTTGGCAGAATATTCCGTGGACGACTGTTTATGAAACTGATACTGGTGCAGCTAATGATGATTATGTTGCAGTTAAATATCAGAATAAAACATATTTAGCTGATTACGATAGTGAAATTGAATGGACGAATGCCAAAGAAATAAGACAATGGGAGAAATTGCTCGGACTAGCCACAACAGATAAACAAACAAGAACAGCAAAGTTAAATATTGAACAACTCAAGAAAGGGTGTGCTGTATATAATTCGAAAGCTGCATCAACTTTGGCTTCTCTAAGACTGATTGATTGGAATAATTAAGAAAATAGCTGAGAAGTCTGTCAATAAAACTTTAACCAAATTTGTAGGCACTTCTACAAATTTGGTTTATTTATAATAATAATCAATAAAAACATATAATTAGGTCGTTGTGGCTTTTTGATTTATAGATTTGTTATAATTTGTAGAAACATTCTCCCTTTTTGAGATTTAAAACTCTATCAGCACATGTTGCTTGATTAACCTGATTAATGAAAAGAGTGCTGTATGATTAAATGGATCATATTGGCGATTTTTGTGATTTCTGCTTTGTATATCCAAAATCGCGGTAAAGTGCGACATTCGTTTTATCGTCAATTTTTTGACCATTCAACGATACTCGCACCAATTAACTTTCTCATGTACATGTTTTCAAACGTGCCGAATCAGCCGTATATCGACACACAACATTTTAAAGATTTAAAGGTGTTAGATGAAAACTGGGAAATGATTCGTGAAGAGGCACAAGCGTTATATGCCAAAGGTGGAATTAAGGCTTCAAGTACATATGATGACTTAGGATTTAATTCATTTTTTAAAACAGGTTGGAAACGGTTTTACCTAAAATGGTATGACTCAGCACATCCTTCAGCAGCAGAACTTTGCCCAAAAACAACTGAATTGCTGAAAACTTTGCCAAGTATCAAGGCAGCAATGTTTACAGAGCTTGCACCTGATAGTCGATTAGTGCGCCATCGTGATCCTTATGCAGGTTCATTGCGTTATCACTTGGGGCTCATTACGCCAAATGATGATCGTTGCTTTATTGATGTAGATGGTCAACGTTATTCATGGCGAGATGGTGAAAGCGTGGTTTTTGATGAAACCTATATTCATTATGCTGAAAATACCACGGACCAAAATCGTATTATCTTCTTTGCTGATGTAGAACGCCCACTAAAAACAAGATTTATGCAGCGCTTTAATCACTGGTTCGGTAAAAAAGTGATGACTGCTGCCAGTTCTCCAAATGAAGTAGGGGATCAAACAGGCGGGTTAAACAAAGTTTTTGGTTATGTGTATCAAATCCGCATTAAAGCCAAAGCCTTGAAAAAAACCAATCGTCAGTTGTATTACTTTTTGAAGTGGTTCTTGATGTTAGGGATTTTCTTCCTGATTTTTATTCGACCATATATGTCACAGATTATCGCATTTTTCGAAAAGATGATTTGATTTAAAGCGCCCGTCAGGGCGTTTTTTTTAATAACAAATTTTGACTTGAGTTTAACGCTCGATTTTTTTAATTTACTTTCATAATTTATAAAAGCGCTGGAAAACACAAAATGTTTAAAAATTTAGCCTCAGAAATGATGGGTATGAGTGATATTGGGACAATTATTGAGCCGCATGATTTCAATAAAACAGATATTGATGATTATATTTTTCATGAAGATAACGAGAAAATTTTCTTTGTCATCAAAAGCAAAACAGATGAATATTGCTTTACCAATGTGGCTTTTATGCACCTAGACGGTAAAAGTGCGATCAGTAAAAAACGTATGCTGTATCGCTACTTATATAAGCACAACCCAATTAAAAATGTACTTTTAGAAACTGCTGGTACCGTGGATTTAGATGCTGAAATCAAGTTCCAGTTAGGCGAACAACACTTCTCTATCGATATTGATAAAAAGCAAATTGAGAAAATTCGCGATCTCTATAAAGCATTATTTACCATTGGTGAAACCTGCAAAGAGATCAATCGTAAACGTAATGTGCTATTACAAAGCACTGACAATGTGCAGAAAATGTTTAACTTACGAGAGCTTAGTGAACAGGCAATTTTAAATTTACCTGAAATCATCAATCAGACTGCGCAACAAGTTGAAGATTATGCCAACCAGCGCATTCGACAGATTGAGAATTATGATTTTTCTGAAATTTTTGATCGCTATTTAAAAAATTGATGCTTAGACATTTAGTCAAAAATTAAAACGCTCGAAAGAGCGTTTTTTATTATGTAAATTGATGATTTTATAGTCATATTTAACTCAAAATTCAGATAGAATAATATTTTGTATGGGAAAACTTTGAAGAGCGTGATGCAAAAATTTCATACTAAAATTGATTGGTGGATTTTAGGCTTTTTAATCGCAATGACAGGTCTACTGATTCAATTACTTTATACCATGTATGCAAAAGGCACTATGGTTGAATATCCTGAGCATACAGCGGTGTATATTTTAACTATTGCTGTGATTTGGTGGCCAGTTTTCAATACACGCTATATCATTGAAAATGAAGCATTGATTATTCATAGTCTATTTTTAAAATGGCATATCCCATTGGCAAATATTCAAAACATCAGTAAAACCAATAATTCGATTTCATCACCTGCCTTATCTCTAGATCGTTTGAAAATCGAATATATGAAAGATGGAAAAATCAAACAGGTCTTGGTTTCTCCAAGAGATCAACAGGCCTTCCGTCAGGCAGTAGAAGTCGCTCGTACTCAGATTTAAATAAATAGAGAATAGCGATCGTTTGTGATAAATCTTTTAGAATCATCATAAGACGTGAATTATACGGGTATTGAAAGTGCCTTCTCGTTTTGGAAGAAGATTGAGATGAGAGGGCTTTTATGTTTTATGGTTTTAAAATATTTATAAAAGCAGCCTAAAGTATAAGGCTTAACGAAGACGAGAATCTCGTAAAATTTACTTTAATAATCAACTAAGTGAAAATAAAAAACAGTGAAAATTTAAGCGATTTACACTTGTGATTTCATGAAATATTGGTTAATAATGATTCAAAACAAATAGTATAGTGAATCTATATAATGAAAAAAACAATATTTTTTGTAATCAATGCTTTAATTTTAACAGCTTGTGGTGGTGGATCGGATGATTCATCTGTTTATCAACCACCCGCTAAAATATATGCTATAGATACTTTTAGTGGTGAATACGATCTTACATCATTATTAGTTTTCTCAGCAGTTTATACAAATTATAAAATATATAACTTTGATTCAAATAAGGATTTTTTTGTAAAATATAGTGATAGACCTGTTTTTAAAACAGAAGCATTACGAAATTTTGTTACACAAGAGAATATTTCTACAATTGTGCCTCCTCAAATGGAAAGCTATCAGTTTTTAATAGGGGAAAAAGTCAATTTTGATGAAGAAACTCTACGATATACGGCTAGTAATTATATTGCATTTAAACCGTTAGTCTTGTCTTGGAAATATAAGAAAATTGATGTTTCAGGTCAACTCATTGAAAGTGATAAAAATAATCCAATGCATATGATTAGAAAGAGCCCAAATGCTGAAGTGTTTGCAGCAATTCTGGGGGTAGGTTATGGTACATCTAATCTATTTCCTGAAGGATCAATCTGTTGGCAAAAGCAAACAGCCCAAAGTAGTCAAGAATATATTGAGTTTTACCCAGAAAAGATTATTCGCCATGTGAGAGAGGATTCTGAAATCCAAAGGTCTGGTCTGTGGAACAAAGTAAGTTGGGTCGAGTTTAAAATAGATATTAATGAGCCTGAAAGAGCAAATGTAAAACTCATTATTGACGATAAGATTTATTGGGGATTTTATCACCCGCTAAATGAAACATTTATAATTGAACCTAATCAATTGAGTTGTGATTATATGAACGAAACCGCTTTTAAAGCAGCGATGTTCAAACCTGATGTGCTATCAGAGTTAAGAAAGATAGAATTATGGGAGACTTGGGCTACGATATATTTAGACGACTAGTTTATAACTAAAATATTCTTATTGAAGCGTAATTTTATGAAAATGAGTGGCTCATAAAGGCAGTAGAAACTAATAATATTTAAAAATTGAATCACTCATAGACTTGAAAAATGGATGATCTAACTACATCATCCATTTATAGTCCAAAGTTAAAAGTCTACTGTGAACGAAAACGCACGTGAAAATATCGAAAAGATTCTAGCCAATATGACGACTTTACCTGGTGTGTATAAAATGCTGGGAAAAGAGGGTGAATTATTATATGTCGGAAAAGCCAAAAATCTAAAAAATCGCGTACTGAGTTATTTTGTCAAAACGATTGAACATCCGAAAACACTGGCTTTGGTTGCACGTATTTATAATATTGAAACTCTTGTCGTCCGTTCTGAAACAGAAGCTTTATTACTCGAACAGAATCTAATAAAACTGCATCGCCCACCGTATAACATTATGTTGCGTGATGATAAATCCTATGTCTATATTTTTGTCTCCGCAGATAAACCTTATCCACGTATTGCTTCAGGACGAGGCAAAGGCAAACATCAAGTGGGTAAATTTTTTGGCCCCTATCCAAGTGCTTATAATGCAAGAGATACACTTTTAGTTCTACAAAAATTATTTAATGTCCGCCAATGTGAAAACAGCTATTTTTCACAGCGTAAACGTCCTTGTCTGCAATATCAGATCAAGCGTTGTACTGCGCCTTGTGTGGGGCTGATTTCACCCGAAGCTTATAATGAAGACGTACAAAACTCAATTCGTTTTCTAAATGGTGATACCAAAGAACTGAATCAGGAATTGATTCAAAAAATGGAACAAGCGGCAGAAAATCTAGAATTTGAGAAAGCGGTATTTTACCGTGACCGCATGGCCTTACTGCGTGATGTCCAAGCACAGCAAGCTATTTATAAAGTCAAAGGTGAAGCTGATATTCTCGCCATTGCCTATCAAGCGGGTGTGACCTGTGTACAGATCATGCATGTGCGTAATGGGAAAATGCTGGGTGGGAAAAGTTATTTTCCAGATATGTTAGATGATGATTTGGGGCAAATGTTGTCTGATTTTATCGCCAATTTTTATTTTCAGGTCGCAGATGAAGTTCCTGCCGAACTGATTGTCAATGTGAATGTGACAGACCGAAAAGAACTGGAAGAGGCTTTACATCAACAGTTTGAAAAGAAAATTAATATTAAACACAATGTTCGTGAAACTCGTGCTGAATGGCTTGAGTTGGCTGAGATGAATGTTCAGCATGCCATCAAAGGAAAATTAGCCAATCATTTAGAATTAAATGAGCGTTTTCATCAACTGGAACAAGTCTGTGGACGACCTGTTGATCGTATTGAATGCTTTGATATCTCCCATACTATGGGCGAAGCGACCATTGCATCATGTGTTGTTTTTGATGCAGGTGGCGCACGTAAACGCGATTATCGCCAATTTGCGATTGAAGATATTACTGGCGGTGATGATTATGCCGCAATGCGCCAAGCCTTAACACGCCGTTATAAAAAAGCCATGTTACCCGATTTATTATTGATTGATGGGGGTAAAGGGCAACTTCATATGGCGATGGAAGTTATGCAAGAGCTTGGTTTAGATGCATTTATGGTGGGTGTTTCCAAAGGTGAAGGGCGTAAACCCGGTTTAGAAACACTGCATTTTACCGACGGCACGAAGATTCAGCTTCCTGAAGACCATAAGGCACTGCATTTGATTCAGCAAGTTCGTGATGAAGCACATCGTTTTGCAATCACCAAGCATCGCGCTAAGCGAGATAAACGTCGTGGAGGTTCGGTACTTGAGGCTATTCCAGGGTTGGGCCCAAAACGTCGGCGTGACTTACTGACTCATTTTGGTGGGATTCAAGGTGTACTTAAAGCCTCTGAACATGATTTAAAAAATGTTCCCGGCTTAGGCGATGTTATGGCACGAATGATTTATAAAGTGTTGCATGAATAACGCCGTTATTTTAGAAATAAAGCGGAATAGGATTAATTTAGTAGTTGCTTAATTTCTGGTTACGAAAAATTCTGCACCTGAATTAAGTATATTAATTAGCATATTTCTATCAAATTCTTTATTTGCTACTGCACTAACCATCCCAAGACTTAGTTGTAAATCGGGTTGTAATATTACAGCGTCACTTTTTTGTTTAGTCAGCTCAACATCCAATTTTTTTAAACCATTGAGAATATTGGCTAATTTTCTGCTTATAAACTGATGCTGCACTTTCGTTTGAGGAAGTGTAGCATTTTGCAGTGGAATATAAGTTTCCACATTTATTAGTATAATATTTTTTTCATGAATTATTTCATAACCATCCTTATTTTTAGGGCTGACTAATAAATCACTATAGATGTATATATTTTCACAATAATGTTCTAGCTTATCAGGATCTAAAATATATGTTTGGTTTTCAATTGAAATTTTCATGAATTCTATTTTGCTTTACTTGGTTAGTAAGCGACAGTGAAACGTTGACATGCAAATTTTTTCTGTTCCATTTCATCAATTAATGCAATTGCTAAATCTTCAGCAGAAATTGTGCCTGGCTGATTTTCATTCATTAATGGTGAATCAGTACCTAAACGATATGTTCCAGTCCGAACCCCAGGATTTGCTGGCGAAAATCCAATTGGAGGGCTGATCATTGTCCAATCCAATTGCGTTTCTTTTTTCAACTCGTCAAGTAGAATTCGGGGACCATTTGCTCCCTCGAAATATTCTTTTGGGAATTCTGGAGTGTCAATTATTTGTACACCTGGTGCAACATAAAGACTACCCGCACCTCCAACGATCAAAATGCGTTTAACTTTGGCTCTTTTTACTGCATTTAGAATGGAGCGTGAGCCTTTTAGATAATCCTCACAAATATTAGGATTAGCCCAACCTGGATTAAATGCACTCACAACTATATCCACATCTTCTAAAACAGATACTAATGAATCCTCATGCATTACATCTATTTGGATAATCTCTAAATTATCTCCTGCTTTTATCGAACTTGGGTCAAGAACAAGTGCTTTTACTTGATATTTACGATCAAGCAATTCGGTAAATAAAGCTGATCCTACATATCCAGTTGCACCAATTAGAGCTATTTTCATTTCAGATTACTCAATATTAAAATTACTTCTTAATTAAAATAGTATTTGAAACTCATAAGCGAAAATAGTAGTGTTTTTGATCTACCACCTTGAAGCTGTAGTTTAAAATGGATCATTACAAACGGATGGTTATTTTCACCAAAGTTGTTGAGCAAGGCTCAATGAGTGCAGCAGGGCGGCTATTGGATATGTCACCTTCAGCTATAAGTCAGCAAATTCGCTATTTAGAAAATCATAGTGGTATCACTTTATTACACCGCTCGACTCGAAAATTGACTCTAACGGACGTTGGTAAACGCTATTATTACTATTGTCAGCAGTTATGTCAGGCTGCAGATAATGCTCAGGCAGTATTGGAATCTGAAATAGAGGAACCCTTTGGTGAGCTTCGTATAGCAGCTCCTGTTGGGTTGGCCACTTATTTGGTCAGCAGTTTGGGAGAATGGAGTCAAGAATTCCAACACTTAAGTATAAATCTACAGGTTCATGATGACCATATTGATTTAATTGAACAAAGAGTTGATTTAGCTATACGGATAGGGGAGATGCCAGATTCTTCTTATGTCGCACATAAAATTGGAACAATGCGAATGGGGTTGTATGTAACTCCGAGATGGATAGAAGAAAATGGTATGCCTAGTCACCCAACTGATTTAAAAAATTGTGAATGGTTACACGTGCAATTCAATAGTACAGGATTGAGACAATTACATTTCTTTAATGAATATGAGTATTTGAATTTTACAGTGGAAATGAAACCGAAGTTTGTAATTAATAATATTTTACTTCTTCGGAAAATGTGTGAACAGGGGTATGGAATTTGTACTCTAAGTGAGTTTGAAGTAGAGCAATCAGTCAAGGAGCAAAGGTTGATCCGTATATTACCACAGTGGCATTTAGGAGAAACCAATATTTGGGCAGTGACAACACATAGGAAAGCACAATCAGCGAAGGTAATTCAGGTAATTGAACATATAAAAAAACAATTGATATTGAAATAGTGCTGCTCTGAATCTTAATAAGATTGTTCACAACTTTATGAGCAAAGATAATGCTTGCATAGTTGATCAAGCAATTCGTAATAGTAAAAAGCACGTTTTAGTATTTCTGGTAATGCACGATCATGTCGCCCTATTTTGAATATAAAGTAGAGCATAAATAAACGGTTATTGTTGCCAAGAGATGCTGCTTTTGGAAATATTCAAGTGCTGTAGGATTGCCTTTTTCTGCAATTAGATAGTCTATCTAAAACCAAAAAAAGATTGATTGTATATATAATACAATGTGTTAAAACCTTATTCTTATTGTTGTAGACGTGCGTCAACTGGTTTGGAATCTGAATGATCGCTATTGATCCTAAATCGCATTTGCAAAAACAACCATTGACGCATGAGTCACTGATCATTTTCATCTCACGTTAAATATGAAACAGTACAACAAAGATTGGAAAATTGGACGGATCATGTCATTAGAATCGCTATTTCAGCAGATTGAACAAGAAGAGTGGATTGATATTCCTCAAGGGTGGTTGCAGGGGCGCACCATCTTTGGTGGTCTTGTTGCAGGTATGTTGGTTTATAAAGCAATTGCAACTATTCATGATCCAGTTAAAAAGTTGTTAAGTTGTAGTGTCACTTTTGTTGGGCCTGTTGAAGAAACGCCAGTGAAATTGACTGCTGAAATTCTGAGACAGGGTAAGTCAGTTACCACAATTGAAGTCAGACTGTGGCAAAATGAAGCTGTGCAGAGTATTTTAATTGCAAGTTTTGGTAGCCAACGCGATTCTAAAATTCAAGTGTCTTTAGAGCCTCAAGCCCCTGATTTTCCGCCACTTGACCAGATTAATATTGTCCCTAAATATTTACCTTTTCCTGAGTGTGTAAAAAATTTCCAACTGGCATGGACTGAAGGGAATTATCCAATGTCAGGCAGTAAGCAGCCTGACTTCTCAGGTTGGTGTCGTTTTGACCCTGAGATACATGCCAATCGAGCAATGAATGTCTCAGATATCATGACCTTAATGGACGTTTGGCCTCCGGGTGTATTGCCAATGTTTAAACTGCCTGCGCCTGCAAGTACACTGACTTGGCAAGTAACGTTTATCCATCCTTTACAAAATCAGTTGAATGATTGGTTTAAGTATAAAGTGATTACAGACTTTGCTGAGCATGGATATGCAACAGAACATGCCTATCTTTGGGATGAACAAAATCGACTCATTGCGATTGCAAGACAGACGGTTACGGTATTTACCTAGTCGACAGTTTCATGTGAATCGTTTAAAGTACTAACGAAATAGAGCTTTACTCTAAATTATTATTTACCTTCATTCGGGTAAGTAGGGGACTCACTGGCGGTGTCTATGACTACAGGTCGTATCCTGAATATTCCAAATATCTTGACGCTTGCTCGAATCGCGTTAATTCCTGTTTTTTTAATTATTGCCTATTGGCCACCTGCAATTGGAGTGGCTGGACATACCGGTGGTATGACGCGTCATATTATCTTGACTGCAATTTTTGTTGTTGCAGCAGTCACAGATTGGTTTGATGGTTATCTGGCACGAACATTAAATCAAACCTCAGCTTTTGGACGTTTTTTAGATCCAGTTGCAGATAAATTAATGGTGGCAGCAGCATTGATTGTTTTAGTGCAATGGCAACCATCAATCACTATGGCATTTGCCGCAATTGTGATTATTTCACGTGAAATTACTGTTTCAGCACTACGTGAATGGATGGCTGAATTAGGTGCACGTACCAATGTGGCAGTCTCTACGGTGGGTAAATATAAAACAGCCTTTCAGATGATTGCAATCACGGTGTTTTTACTGAATTGGCAGCCGCTTGAAATACTGGCTTATGCCTTGTTATATACCGCGGTCATCTTGACACTCTGGTCGATGTTTATTTATTTAAAAGCAGCATGGCCTTATTTAAAACAGCCTTAATCTGCGCAATTGAATGCAATATACAGATCAAAGCCTTTCTCTCGTGAAAGGCTTTTTTTGTGCTTGAAAGTCAGTACAATGTAAAGATTGATGAACACAGATACAAATCGTTAAACATCATCTTGAGCTATATTGAAAATCAATCAAATTACAAGAAACACTGTAACTGGAATATTGAGAAACACGCCATTGCAGGTAAAATTAAGGAATACACATGGCAGCATTGCTTTATTTATCGAATCAAAATTTGTATTTATTGGATGGGAATAAAAGTATTACGGTTCCTTGCCAAGCCATTGACTTATATAAAAAGAATTTAGTTGAGATTCAACAACGTAAAGATTGGAAAACCAAAGGTACGGGCGCACAGTTCATGGGAGCATTGTCACAAAATGATGAGGTGGATTTAAACCATATTTTCCCCACAGATGTTGCTCTCACTGCTGATCATAAAATGATTTATACCGCTTGTTTGCAAGAAGGCACTTCGATCAATATCAAATCATTGACAGATTTACAAGAAACCGAAGGCTTAGTATTACGAAAGAATGATTTTGTGGTGCAGGACATGGCTTATGATGAATCTAAGAAGCGTTTAGCACTCTCCGTTCACACACAGGGCTATGAACGACATATTTGTATTCTGCCTTTAGACGCCAATCGAACACAGTATTTGACCGAAGGGGATTGTCAGGATTCAAATCCATGTTTTGATCCGCGAGATACCATGCAGTTATATTATGACTCATGTGGTTTAGCTTATGGTGAACACCGTATTGCCTATAGTCCCAAAGAAATTTTTCATTTGGATATGGGAACAGGCGATTTGCAAACAATCGCTTCAAATCCAAAATATGATTTCTTTAAACCAAAAATGGATGGGCAGGGCAATTTGTATTTTATTAAACGCCCGTATTCCCGTGATGGCGCTCATCAATCCCCGTTAACAACGTTTAAAGATATTATTTTTGCACCTTTTAAAATTATTCGTGCGATTGTGGGGTGGTTGGATTTCTTTACTCAACGCTATACGGGTGAATCGTTAAAAACAACGTCTGGAAATAATCCAGCCAAATCGCAACAAAAGTCAGAAGAAGAGTTATTTGTTGAAGGTAATTTGATTAAGGCTCAGCAAAATTTAG
Source organism: Acinetobacter sp. I-MWF (assembly GCF_025433935.1). NCBI lineage: Bacteria > Pseudomonadati > Pseudomonadota > Gammaproteobacteria > Moraxellales > Moraxellaceae > Acinetobacter > Acinetobacter sp. I-MWF. The sequence continues at coordinate 267,098 of NZ_JAMBAR010000001.1, forward strand.
AACGTAATCAGAAGGCGGGCGAAAAATATCCAGGGATGATTCCAAATTCTTGGGAGTTGATCAAGATGACAGCTTCTGGTGAGATGATTGTATTAAAAAAAGGCGTGATGAGTTTTGCTTTAAAAGACAATTCTATTTTTTATTCCAATGGAAAATATTTGGTTGAAATTGATCAAAATAACAATGAGACCTTGCGGGTTGAAGCCAAGCTAATTTCAAAAATTATCTGTTGAGGTCTTGTGTTTCCACACTACATTTAAAATAAACCAAAGCTTAAATGAGACTTTGGTTTATTTGCGAACTTGTTTTGAGAAGGAGACAAAGTATCAGGCTTAATTAGTTTTTGATAATCGTCAAAGAGGTATGTTCAAAGCGCGATTTTAACTTGTCTGTATATGTCAGAGAGAATGTCCCTTTTTCAGATTCCCGAGAAAGAAATACTGAAAGTGACTGAAAATCTACACGGCTAATCAGTAAATCTTGTATAGAAACAGTCCATTTTTCACCTGAATGTAGTCGCGCAATTTGGTTTGAAATGTGGTTAAGAAGATCCATTTTATTCATCCTGATGCAAGTGATTGGAAATTTTTATCTTGAAAATAAAAACTCACTGAGTTGATCACTTAAAATATTTTTAACCTGTACACATAAGCGTTAAAGCCATCCGAGATGACTATCATGTGACATTAATATTGCATTTTCGTGACAAGTAAACGTGGACATCTGATTAAAATAAATAAACTTTATTTTTTCTCTGCAGAAAAATTCGAATTTGCCAAAATATATTCAATCTCTTCTTTTGCAGCAGTTTGTAGTTTGCTACGTAAAGCATTTAGGCTCTGTTCGATGAGCGTTTCTGCTTCTAACTCAAGACGTAGACGAACACTTTCCAACTCTGAAGTCATTTGTGCATCTGTGATGCGGAATTGCCCATTGGCATAATCTATTGCTGGATAATCAGGATTTTTAGTGTATTTTTCACTATATTCTGAAATTTCAATATCAATTTGTTGACGTAAATCTTGTAAGGTCAATTGTTGATGTTCAAACTGCTGAATTTCATCTTGTTGCAGTGCTAAATTATAGGCGTGCTGTAATGCTCGTTTTTCCGCTAAAGATTTTTCAAGTGCCAATTGTCTACGGATACGTGCTTCTTCAATCAGCTGGGCTTTTAGCTCAGCATAAGCGTGTTCAACTTGGAGTTGCGCCACTTGCATTTGGCGTTGGTCGTTACTTAGCCAGTTCTGTACATTTGTTTTAGGGCTGAGAAGGTCACAGATGCGGTTGAGGTCATCTACAAAAGTTTGGCGTACGCCTTCAGGCGTCTCTAACCAGCGCTTTTTAAAATCTTGACCGACATTTAATGTCACCACGCATCTCCTTGATATAAAATGAGAATAAAGAATTAAAGTTTAAATGTTTGAGGCGAAACACCCATTCGTCGATAGGCTTTATATTTCTCTCGACCAATTTGTTTTGCTGATTCAGCATTTTCAATAATTTCTATAATGTGACTAAATTGTGTCACTTGTTCAAGTGCTTGATTGTTAAAATTAAACACAATCCAGTCTAAAGACTCAGGTAATCTTGAAGAAATACAGATCGGTGCATCAATTTGATCAATTCCATGCGCAATAAAACTGGTCGGATCAAAACTCCATAAACGTTCATCCAGTTGTTGCTGCATTTCTATATCAGGGCAATGCAACCAAACTTTGGCTGCATTTCGTAAAATTTTACGACATAAACGACAGGCACTTTCGACCTGCCGTTCAGGGCTTTTTTCAAACAAATAAAAGCTAATTTTAGCCATTCTTTTGTACACGGTTGGCAATTAACTGCATCAACAATGGTACTGGGCGGCCTGTTGCACCTTTATTTGCACCAGAATTCCACGCTGTACCCGCGATATCTAAGTGTGCCCAACGATAGTCACGGGTAAAGCGTTGTAAGAAACAGGCTGCTGTAACTGCACCAGCTTTTGGACCACCAATATTGGCAATATCAGCAAATGGCGAATCAAGTTGTTCTTGATAATCGTCATATACGGGCATACGCCATACACGGTCAAATGCAGTGTGTCCTGCTGCTGTAATTTCTTCTGCAAGTTCATCATCTGGTGTAAATAAACCTGAAACCACTGAACCTAAAGCCACCACACAAGCACCCGTCAGTGTTGCAATATCAATCACCAATGCAGGATTAAAGCGCTTAATATAGGTTAAGGTATCACAAAGGACTAAACGGCCTTCGGCATCGGTATTCAGGATTTCAACCGTTTGACCACTCATGGTGGTTACAATATCCCCAGGGCGAGTTGCATGGCCAGAAGGCATGTTTTCAGCAGCGGCAATTGCACCGACTACATGAATCGGGAGTTTTGCTTCACAAAGTGCACGAATCGTACCCAGCACAGATGCTGAACCACACATATCAAATTTCATTTCATCCATGCCTAAGCCTGGTTTTAATGAAATACCACCTGTATCAAAAGTCACACCTTTACCGACAAGCACGATCGGTGCTTGATCAGGATTGGCTTTATACTCAAGGGTAATCACTCGTCCCGGACGGTCAGAACCTTTACTTACTGCAAGGAAAGCATGCATACCTAGATCAGCAAGTTGTTGTTCTTCAAGTACCGTTACTTGTAAAAGCTCAGGGAATTCAGCTGCTAAAGCACGTGCTTGTTCTGCTAAATATTCAGGGAAGCAAATATTAGGAGGGCAGTTGCCTAAGTCACGAGCAAAGTTTTGCCCTTTTTGAACAGCCTCAATAAGCGTGATCTGCTCTGCACTCAGACTTGATTGCGTTGCAATAAATTCAATATTTTCTAAAGTAAATTCATTCTTCTTCGATTTGAATTCATCATAAGCATACGCAGCTTGCGTCAAATTTAAAGCAAATAGATAATGTAACTCAGACGGCAAAGCCGAAATATCAATGCTGATTTTTTGGAATTTTTTTTGTGAAGCTTTGATAATGGTTTGTGCGATTTTTGCTAATTTCGCGGCTTTAATTTCGGAGGCTTTATCTATGCCGACTAAAGTACATTGCGTAACTTGAGTTAGCTTTCCGATAAGTGGTAGAGTTTCGTTTAAACTTGCTTTGAATTGAGTGTCTTCAATTATGCTACTCAAGTCATTGATTTTATATGTTTCTTGAGCTTGCTTAGCGTTTTCAGAATCCACCAGAATAAATAACGACTGGCTAGATGTAGACGCTGAAAATGACGTATTGATCGTAAGTTTCATGTGTTGTCTTTGTGCCTTTTGTACATTTCAAATCATTAAACCATTGAACCACTTCAAATGGTAGAATTTCAATCTAGTTTTATAATTTTAACTTCGGGTAAACTAGCGCTACATCACGATATTACCCTTATTTGGAAGATTAATTTGATTATTCGACGTTACCTTGTCAAACAAGTCGTTTCGACCTCTCTTGTGGTTGTCACATTATTGACAGTCATTATGATGGGTGGGCAATTGATTAAACGATTTGGTCAAGCTGCTATGGGGCGTGTAGATCCGAGTATTCTATTGAGTATTATCGGTTTTCGTTTACCTGAGTTTTTGACTTTAATTCTTCCTTTAGGTTTCTTTATTGGGTTGATGTTGGTTTTTGGTCGTTTGTATGTCGATCATGAAATGGCGGTACTGAACGGGAGTGGTATTAGCCGTATTCAAGTCGCCAGATTATTGATTCCACTGACCGTTATTTACTTGTGTGTACAAAGTGTCTTAATGATCTGGATGTCTCCATGGGGAATCCGTCAATATGAGCAACTGATCTCTACACAAGCGGTACGAACAGGCTTTGATTTAGTTCGGCCACGTGAGTTTATTTCTTCGGGGGCTTATACGATTTATGCAGGCTCTTTATCTGAAGATCGTAAAAATCTAAAAGATATTTTCTTTTATCAACGTGCTGAAAAAGAAGGCAAACCTGATGTCATGATTTTGGCAAAGGAAGCAACACGGATTGAAATTGCCAATGAAACTGCCAGTGTTGTCGATTTAGTTCAAGGCCGTCGTTATGAAATTTATCCTGGAACACCCAAATATAGTCAAACTGAATTCCAATCATATCGTTTGCGTTTAGAAAATAATAAAGAAGCCAAGTTTGAAAGTGATGAAGTCGAGGGGCTATCTTTTGGCAAATTGCTTGAAAATAGAAATGACCCCGTTGTGGCAAGTGAATTGGGATGGCGTTTATTTGTTCCATTTTCTATTATTGTCGCCTTAATGCTGGCAACAGCACTATGTGAAGTCAGCCCTAGACAAGGTCGCTATCTCAAACTTTTCCCTGCATTATTGATTTTTGCCAGTTTAATTGTGGCACTTATGGCAATACGAACTCGTATCAGTAAGGATGAGGTGGGTGTTTGGGCATATCCTGCAGTGTTATTATTCTATGCTGTTGCTGCCGCTCTATTTTCAAGAAAACAGAAATTAGCACCTAAGATTAAAAAGCAAATACAGCGAGTAAAATCATAATGTTAGCACGTAGAATTGTCGCAAAACATGTGACGAAAACCACCTTGCTCGCCATGTTAGGTGCGACCGCAGTCCTTGCCAGCTTACAGATTTTATTCACCTATTTGGGTGAGTTAAGTGATCTAAAACAAGGTTATACCGCTTGGAATGCACTGCAATATGTTTTATGGGGTGCACCTCGTTATTTGTATGAGATTCTTCCAATTGCTGCCTTGATCGGCGCTGTATTAGGTTTAGGCTCAATGGCTTCCAACAGTGAACTGATTGTGATGCGAGCAGCGGGTATTAGCCTATGGCGTATTGTTGGTTGGGTGATGCGTTCTGCAATGCTTTTGGTGGTGCTTTCATTTTTATTGACGCAATTTGTGATTCCTTATACCAACGAGCAAGCGAAAAGTGTTAAAAGCCATCGTAGTGTCGCGGCGCTTGGGGAAGTTAAAGGCTATTGGACACGTGAAGGGCAACGCTTTATTTATATTGATTATGCCAACTCGCAAGGGACGCTAAAACAAGTTCAAGTTGTCGATTTTGACGAAAATTATCGAATGAAATCATTGCTAAATTCGGAAGAAGGGCAGTTTTTCAAAGAGGGTCAATGGAATTTAAAAAACAGTGCCCAAGTCAATTTATTGGACAACGGTCAAGCTCAAGTTGTCAATAAAAACCAACAGGATTTAGCACTCGCATTGCAACCGAAATACGTGCATATGGTGACCATCAATCCTGAGGACTTAGCCCCTACGCAGTTGTTGAGTTTTATGCAATATATGCATGAATATAGCCAAGTACCGAAGACATATCTGTTAGCTTTCTGGAAAAATATTGGTTCACCATTTGCGTTACTTGCATTGGTGTTGATTGCCTGTTCATTTATTTTTGGGCCTTTGCGTCAACAATCGATGGGTTTTCGTTTAGTCATCGCATTATTTGTTGGTTTGGGCTTCTATTACATACAAGACTTCTTGGGTTATGCAAGTTTGGTCTACGCGCCATCGCCAGCTTGGTTTGTATTTTTGCCAATTGTATTGATGTTTGGTATCGGCAGTTATTTGTTGTATAGGGCAAGATAATCTGATGAATCAATCGCTTAGTTCAGTGGAATTTTAACTAGATTAGAAATTTAGATGATGGCAACCCGTTTTTGCCATAGTCATAGCATAGAGTCTGCCGTAAAAAAACGGTAAGATGTAACGATTAATTTGTAAACAGTAAAGAGTGTAAATCATGACGGATGCAACTGCTGGCAAAATCCCTCACGTTCTAGTGATTATGGATGGTGTGGGTCATCGTGAAGCGGTCGAAGATAATGCGTTTTTAGCAGCAAAAACGCCAAATCTAACCATGATGCAAGAAAAGCATCCGCATAGTTTAATTTCAGGTTCAGGTGAAGATGTGGGTTTGCCAGATGGGCAAATGGGTAACTCAGAAGTGGGGCATATGAACTTGGGTGCAGGTCGTGTGCTGTATCAAGATTTTACCCGTATCACCAAAGACATTCGTACCGGCGATTTTTTCGAGCATGAAGTTCTGATTGATGCAGTAGAAAAAGCCAAAGCGGCAAATGGTGCATTACACATCATGGGGCTGTTGTCAGAGGGTGGTGTCCACTCCCATCAAGATCATATTATTGCGATGTGTGAGCTTGCCTTGAAACGTGGGGCAAAAGTCTATTTACATGCGTTCTTAGATGGTCGTGATACGCCACCACGCAGTGCAAAACCTTCTTTAGAAAAACTCGATGCTGTATTTGCACAATATCCAAATCAAGGGCGTATTGCCACCATGATTGGACGTTACTTTGCCATGGATCGTGATAATCGTTGGGATCGTGTGGAACAAGCTTACCGCCTGATGACTGAAGGAGAAGCTTTACGTGTTGTTGATTCAGCAGTTGAAGGCTTAGAGCAAGCTTATTCAGCCAATGAAAATGATGAATTTGTTAAAGCAACCCGTATTGGTGAAATCGCAAAAATCCAAGATGGCGACAGTGTGGTCTTTATGAATTTCCGTGCTGATCGTGCACGTGAAATTACCAAAGCATTTGTAGAGCAAGACTTTGCAGGTTTTGAGCGTAAAGTGGTACTACATCTATCCAAATTTGTGATGTTAACGCGTTATCAAGCGACGATCGATGCACCAGTGGCATATATGCCAGAAGGTTTAAAAAATTCAATTGGTGAATACTTATCTTCTTTAGGCAAAACGCAGTTACGTATTGCAGAAACAGAAAAATATGCCCATGTGACTTTCTTCTTTAGTGGTGGCCGTGAAGATGAATATCCAGGTGAAAAACGGATTTTAATCCCATCACCGAAAGTGGCGACTTATGATCTACAGCCAGAAATGAGCGCGCCAGAAGTTACCGACAAGCTGGTTGATGCGATCAATTCAGGTGAGTTTGACCTTTTGGTGGTGAACTATGCCAATGGCGATATGGTGGGTCATACTGGCGTGTTTGATGCAGCTGTGAAAGCAGTTGAAGCGGTTGATACAAGCCTTGGTCGTTTATATGAAGCTGTAATGGCAAAGCATGGTCACATGCTGATTACCGCTGATCATGGTAATGTCGAGCAAATGCAGGATTATGTGAGTGGTCAAGTCCATACACAGCATACCACTGAACTTGTACCTTTCATTTATGTTGGACCAACCTCAGCGACGATTGCTGAAGGTGGAGTTTTAGCAGATGTTGCACCGACTATTTTAAGTTTAATGCATCTCCCTGTACCGACAGAAATGCAAGGCCGTAATTTAATTACATTGAAAGCATAAAATTATCTCTATTAAAAACTAGGTGCGTGAATGGCTCAAGCTTGGAAATATATTGCTGTATTAACAGGATTGTTGGCCTGTGGAAGCCATTCAGTTTGGGCAGCAGAAAATGCTGCCGCACTTGATTTTGATGGTGATGTCGAAGAAAGTATTGCCGAAGTGCCCATTGAATCGATTGAGCAATTTGTACAAATCTACGGCATCGTCAAAGACAACTATGTTCAGGAAAAACCAGATGATGTTCTGTTTTTACAGGCAATCAAAGGGCTGGTGGGTGGTTTAGATCGTTATTCACGTTATCTAAGTCCTGAAGAATATAAACAGTTGATGCAATACACGGAAAGTGACCTTGCGACTGCTGACTTTGAATTGGCTTTTGATAGTCATATTCATCAATGGAAAGTGAAGAATTTACGCGATAATTCAGATTCATTTAAACTCGGTTTAAAAAATGGCTTCACTATTTTTAAAATTGAAAATCAAGAACTTAAAAATTTAAATGCTCAGCAAGTCGAAGATTTATTACATGGCTCAATTGGTTCAACTTTTCAGTTGCAACTCAATGAAAAAAGCCCAGCCATCACAGTGGTCAGAAATCGAAAATTGGAAGTGGCAGATATAGAGCCGGTTATGTTGCATAATCAGGTTTTGGTTCTTAAAGTCAAAGTCTTTCAACAAGATACGGCCAATGAAATTAAACGTTTAATTGAAGAATATAGCACTCAAAAAGTAAAAGCCGTGCTATTCGATCTGCGCAATAACCCCGGTGGTTTACTCTCAGCGGCTGTTGAAACGGCTGATCTGTTTTTAACTCAGGGAACGATTGTTTCGACCAAAAGCCGTTCAGAAGGCAATCAACAATTCCAAGCCTTACCGGGTGATGAGTCGTCTAATACCAAATTAGGTATTTTGATTAATGGTCGTTCGGCATCTGCTGCAGAAGTCTTTACGGCTGCAATGAAAGAGCATCAACGTGCTTGGGTCATTGGAGAAAAAAGCTATGGCAAAGGCGTTGTACAGAAATTATTCCCATTGCCAAATGGCGCTGCATTACAAATGACGGTTTCGCATTATTATACGCCTAATGGCAATATGATTGACGGACAAGGCATTCGCCCTAATCTTGAATATCCATGGGCTTTGGATCAAAAAGAAGAAACCTATTTAAATAATGTTGCAGATCAACTATTAAAACATCGTGAGAGATAAAGTTGAATGCGAGAAGTGAATTTATAACACTGTAGCCGTTTTATGCTGCTATATCTGACATTCGGCAGTTAAATCATATTGTGGGCAAGGGGGCGTTCTACCCCCCTACCCAACGATGACATTTATGTCACTACGCTATATATAAAACCGTACAAAAAACAAAAACGCTTGAGTTGATATTATGATGAAGAATGGAGGCTACTTTTATTCATCATCATCGGTATCTAAACCAAACTTTTTCAAACGGTAGCGTAAAGAACGAAACGTCATGCCCAATTTCTTCGCAGCTAAAGTACGATTCCAATGGGTTTGATTTAACGCAGATAACAGCACCTCTTTTTCGACTTTTTCCAAATATTGCTCCAAACCTTCTTCTGGAATGTTTTGTGCTTTATTCGGCATGACGATAGGCAAGGCTTTACTTTGCATCAGATCATGCTGTTCGACTTTGTGGACACCACGATGTGGAGCTGGTTGTAGTTGTTGAATATCAATATAGTCTTCATCACTCATGGTAATGGCTTTTTCAATGATATTGCGTAATTCACGAACATTGCCTGAGTAATGTTGTTGCAAAAGAAAAGCTTTGGCTTGTTCAGTGAAAGACTTAGTTGAAATACGCCACTCTGTACAAATTTGCTGAAGAAAATGATTGGCTAAAATTAGAATATCACAATCACGTTCGCGCAATGGCGGGAGCACAATATCCATCACATGAATTCTAAAGAACAGATCATGGCGGAATTTGCCTTGTTCAACGAATGCTTCAATGTCTTGATGTGTTGCACTGATAATACGAAAATCAACTTCGATTTCGCTATCACTACCTAGAGGACGAATTTTCTTTTCTTGCAATGCCCGTAACAGTTTGGCTTGCATCGCCAATGACAGTTCTGCAATTTCATCTAAAAACAGGGTACCACCATTGGCAGCTTGAATAAGACCCTGTTTGTCTTGAGTTGCACCTGAAAAGCAGCCTTTTTTATGCCCAAATAGCTCACTCTCCATCAGCTCTTCAGAAATTGCACCACAATTAATCGCAACAAATGGGCTATCACTGCGGTTGCTGAGTAGATGGATGAGGTTGGCAACAACCTCTTTGCCTGTTCCAGATTCACCCGTGATAAATACGGGTGCTTGTGAACGAGCAATTTTTTTAATCGATTCTCTTAACTTACGAATCACCTGTGAATCACCGATGAGCATTGATTCCTCAAGCGGCGCATCGTTGATCGTTTCTCTTAACTGTGGTACATGCAAAGCTTTTTGTAAAAGTTGTTGCAGATGTAATTGGTTAATCGGTTTGCTGACAAAATCAAAAGCGCCTGCTTTCAGCGAGGCAATCGCAATTTCCATATTTCCATATGCAGTTAAGACTGCAATAGGCGTTTTAGGATAATGCTGCGATACATGTTTAACCAAATCTAAACCACTGCCATCAGGGAGGTTTAAATCGGTAATACAGGCATCATATTTATATTCACTAAAAAAATATTTGGCTTGTTGTAAATGGTGTGCCATATGCGTTTTGATGCCCATTCGAGAAAGGCTCATTTGCATTAACATACATAAATCTTGTTCATCATCTACAAGTAAAACCAATGGTTGTCGTGTAGTCATATCCCCAAAAACCTAATCTAATCCATGAGTGGGCATTCGATACGGAAGCACGCCCCTTGTTGTTTTTGCTCTACGTAAATTAGTTTCGCTTGATTTGCTTCGCATATCGTCTGCGATAGGTATAATCCTAAACCAGTTCCATTGATTTCGGTACTAAAAAATGGCTGAAATAATTGCGAAAGATCTTGTTTTGTGACGCCTTTCCCATAATCAATCACATCGATATATACGTGTGATTCATTTTTAAACGTTTGCACTAAAATGTGTTCAGCATTTTGATCATTATGACGTAATGCATTACGCACTAAATTGATTAAAACTTGTCGAAGATGAGAATCATCAAAATAAATCCAAACATCAGATTGGACCTCTAATTTGATTTTTTCCTGAGCATCCCCTAGATCATGGCGTAATAAGTCATCAACAAATTCTTGAAAATTAATTTTCGATGTATGGGTCTTTTTATTTTTTGCCATATCCAAGGTATCTTTAATAATATTATTGATACGGATGGTCTGCTTGGTAATCATTTGATTTAAAATGGTTTGTTGTTCTGGGTCACTGCTGATAAAGAGATCATTGGCCTGCGCAATAGCAGCAAGTGGGTTGCGAATTTCATGGGCAATACTGGCGGACAATTGACCAAGTGCGGCAAGTTTGAGTTGTTGTACCTTTTGATTAATTTTTTGTGCATCTTCGAGGACCAAAAGCGTGAGTGCTTGATGCGGAACAATCAATTTTTGTACGCGAATATCGACCGTATACGAGGACTGATGCGATTCAAATTGGAAGCGTTCTCCATCACGTAACATGGCATCTTTTAAGATTTCATATAAGTCCGGTTGAAAGCTGGATAAATGATATTGCTCATGTGCGTAAAGTGGTGAAATGCCTAGAAGTAAACAGGCAGCAGGGTTACTGACGATAATTTTGCACTTTTCATCGAGTACCAAATAACCGACTTCAATCTGTTCTAAAATATAGCGGTTAATGTTCTGTAACTTAAATAATTCAAGAGATTGATAGGTATTTAACGACTCTAAAACTTGGAAGCGATTAATTGCAATCTGCCCAATGCCATAGACCATAAAAAATAAAAAAGCCAATAAGGCACTGTTACTAATATTATTTAAATTTGAAAAATCGAAGAAGCTGCCTAAAAACTGTTGGTAAATAATCGCAATCACGGAAACCAGTGTTACGAATAGCGCTTTATTTTTACTCAGCAGAAAATTCGCGGTAAAAACGGCAATTACGAACAAAATACTGATGGCTAAATTTGGCCCATTGAGGGCAAATACCAAGGTACTTAGAAAGGGAATATCAACAATAAAAAAACCGATAAATTGCCGTCCAACCCCATGTGGATAGAACTTGAGCAGCATCATTTGTAATGCTGCGATTAGCGTAAATGCGGTTAGAGAATAAAAGTATAAGCTGGGATATTGGTAATGTACGGGCTGATGTTCAAGGGTAATCAGAAAAATAATGACTAAGCAAAAGGCAATAACCAATCTATACCCTGAATACAGTGTGCCTAGACGGTAAATTGTTTGATAAATGGGAACCGTTACCGTAGGCGACATAAATCGTACTCAAGATAAATTATTGTTTTAATCAATTTATGGCTTAATTAGACCATAACGTATCGCAAGGTGAGTGAGTTTTACATCACTATCAAGTCCTAATTTTTCAAAGATACGATAACGATAAGTATTGACTGTTTTTACACTGACAAAGAGTTTGTCAGAAATTTCTTGTGCACTGACACAATTTACCACCATCATGGCAACTTGCATTTCACGTTCTGACAGCGCGTCAAAAGGTGAGGTTTGTGTATCTGATAAATAAGAGCTTGCAAGTTGTTCGGCAATATCGGCACTAAAATACTTACCGCCTTGCATGACTTTTTTGATTGCACGAACCATTTCAGTGATCGGCGCGCCCTTGGTAATGTAACCACGAGCTCCAGCTTTCAATAATAGCGATGGATAGGGTTCTTCAGCCAAACCACTCACAGCGAGTACTTTGGTATCAGGTGCGGTTTGTAACAAACGACGGGTAGTTTCTACACCACCAATTCCAGGCATGTTGACATCCAATAAAACCACATTGGGATGTTGTTGCCTTACAATCGTAATTGCTTCTTCACCAGATTCTGCTTGTCCAATGACTTGAATATCGGTCTGATCTTCTAACATTCTGCAGATGCCGGTTCTTACTAATTCATGGTCATCTACCACTAAAACAGTAATCACTTACACCTCCTTAAATTTCTCAATATCGACATTTTTGTTACATAAAGCAAAAAAGACTTGCAAAGACATAACAAAATTGGCAATCCTATTCCTAATATCCATTCAATATTTACGCATAATACGGCGTGATTGAAATATTTGTTTTAATATAGTCACGTTTGAGTGTAAATGTAAGTCATATTTGAGGTAATTAGCAAGTTTGTGAATACCTCCTTGAGGTGAGTAAGTTATCGTGAAAAAACCAAAAAAAACGTTAATGCATGTGCTGAGTTTGTCAGTACTACTCAGTTTGAGTTCTACCGGTTTTGCTGAAATCATTATGAACTCATCGGGGGGGAGCGGACAAGCAACTGTAAATTGGTCTTCTTCAGATGCCAGCCAGTTACTCAATGGTGACTCTCTGGATGATGATGGCGAGGATATTTCTCCAAAAGGCTCAACCACTTTAACCACAACAATTCGTGCATCAAATGCTGCACCAACAACATTGACCAATAAGTCTGTACAGATTTATGACACCAATACCTATAACAGCCAACCATCGGTAAATGCACGTGCTGCATTGGTAATGGATGCAAAAACAGGTGAAGTCCTGTTTAGTAAAAATACCAATATGGCGTTGCCTATCGCATCAATTACCAAGTTGATGACAGCGGTGATTACCGCAGATGCCCGTCTAAATATGTCTGAAGACATCACCTTGCAACAAATCGATTTTGCAGGTGCTGGTGGTAAGAATTCAAGTTCAACTTTAAAAGTTGGCGATACCATGAATCGTGCTGAAATGTTACTTGTGGCATTGATGAAATCTGAAAATCCAGCTGCAGCAGCTTTAGCACGTACTTACCCAGGTGGTCGCCAAGCGTTTTTTGCTGCAATGAATTCAAAAGCACGACAATTGGGCATGAACTCAACCCATTATGTTGAATCTACTGGTTTAGATCCACGTAATGTTTCTTCTGCTCGAGATTTGGGGATTTTAGTCAGTGCTGCATCGCAATATGGCTTGATCCGTCAATTTTCAACAACAGCACACTATGACTTTAATTTAGGTTATCGCGTGTTGAAATCAAACAATACCAATGCCTTAGTACGTAATGGCGGCTGGAATATTAATATTTCTAAAACGGGTTATATCAATGAAGCAGGGCGTTGCGTGGTTATGCACACCACTGTAAATAGTCGTCCAGCTGTGGTGGTGTTATTAGGTGCAAGTTCTTCTCAGGCACGTACCAATGATGCAACTAATTTATTAAACTGGGTCAGTAATTTACCGAAACGTATCTAATCAGTTTTTCACGGCACTTAACCAGCCACATGACAAAAAGTTCTTCAATATGAAGGGCTTTTTTTATGCTTAAATTAAGCATAAAAAATAGATTATGAGATGTGTAAATCTGGAATACTGGTGTTTGGGTAGCACTTTTTCAAATCGTGCTGACAAAGCAATTGATATATAGTGCAAGAGTGAATCAGATCTAAATTATGACCAATATGAAGAAGAATAATGTTGAGCTTGAGCAAATAAAAAAACCAGTTGCGCACAACTGGTTTTTTTATATGTGAATGCGTTATTACATATTTGAAAGAATAGAGTCTTTCACTTGATTCATTGTTGCATCAATAGACAGCATCACTGCATCTTCACATTGTTTAATTGCAGTATCAGGATCTTTTAGACCATTACCTGTCACAGTACATACAATCACAGAACCTTCAGCAATTTTACCTGCTTTGATATCACGAATTGCACCACCGATAGATGCCGCAGAAGCAGGTTCAACAAATACACCTTCATACATAGAAAGCAAACGTTGTGCTTCTAAAATTTCAGCATCAGTCAATTCATCAAACCAGCCATTTGAGTCACGAACGACCGCTTTGGCATGATTAAAGCTTTGAGGATTACCAATACGAATTGCTGTTGCAACTGTTTCTGGGTTTTCAACAGGACCACCACGTAAGAACGGTGCAGCACCAGAAGCTTGATAACCGACCATGATTGGGCGACCTTCAGGGTTTGGACCTGTAAACTTATCTGTTGCAGGGTCATAAACCACTTGTTCAAATGCTTCAACAGGTTGATTCGCAACTGCTTCGGTATAACCCATCCAATGCGCAGTGATATTACCCGCATTACCAACAGGTAAGCAGTGGTAGTCAGGCGCACGACCTAACGCTTCTACGATTTCATAAGCAATGGTCTTTTGACCTTGTAAGCGGTATGGGTTGATTGAGTTAACAATCGTTACCGGTGCTTGGTCTGCAACTTCTTTAACCAAACGCATGCCGTCATCGAAGTTGCCGCGAATTTGCATAGTGATTGCACCATACATCATCGCTTGTGCCATTTTACCCATGGCAATTTTGCCTTCTGGGATTAACACAAATGCTTTGATACCCGCACGAGCAGCATATGCAGCAGCAGCAGCAGAGGTATTGCCTGTAGATGCACAGATAATCGCCTTAGAGCCTTCTTCTACCGCTTTGGTCACTGCCATGGTCATGCCACGGTCTTTAAACGAACCTGTCGGGTTTAAACCTTCATACTTCACATAAATTTCAACATTTTTACCAATAATACCGGGAATATTGTCTAATTTAATGAGAGGCGTATTACCTTCATTTAAAGAAATAGCACGTGTAGTTTTCGATACTGGTAAGCGGTCACGATAGCGATCAACAAGTCCTGTATAGCGATTGGCATTAGACATGATGGTGTTCCAATTGTGTGTAGAGCAAATAAGATATTCTTTTAACCTCTAAGCCTCTACTCGGAGAGGCTGCGCCATTCATTGAATGGCGCTTTGCAGGGTATTGCTGCAAATTTAGAGGAGTTTAAAACCCGATTAGTTATCGAGCAATTCTAAACGAATTCGTACGATTTCGCCATGGATAGCAGGTAAGGCTTGAATTTGTGCAATCGCTTCATTCATTTTCGATTCGACGATCGGATCAGTCAAAATCACGATAGGAATCAGATCTTTTAAGCGAGGTTGCTGCATGATGGCATCAATACTGATCCCCGTGCGACTTAAAATTGTTGTTACATCTGCGAGTACACCAGTTTGGTCTTCAGCATTTAAACGCAAATAATAACCTGTGGTCATCTCATCACTCGACAAGATATGCAAGTCGGAAAGAGCTTCAAAGGCAAGCTGAGGAATAGTACCTGAACCATCTTCTGTGTAAATGATATCACGGACAATATCAACCACATCCGCCACAACCGCAGAAGCAGTAGGGCCTGCGCCTGCACCTGCGCCATAATACAATGTAGGACCAACTGCATTGGCTTGAACCAGAACAGCATTCTTCACGCCATTTACATTGGCAAGAAGTTCTTCTTCTGGAATTAGGGTTGGGTGTACACGAAGTTCGATGCCTTTGCTAGAACGACGTGCAATACCCAAGTGTTTGATCTTATAGCCAAGCTCTTCAGCATATTTCACATCTTGTGCTGTGATCTTGGTAATACCTTCGGTATAAACTTTATCGAACTGTAAAGGAATACCAAAGGCACATGATGCAAGAATAGTCAGCTTATGCGCAGCATCAATGCCTTCAACATCAAACGTTGGATCTGCTTCGGCATAACCAAGTTCTTGCGCTTCTTTGAGTACGTCCGCAAAGGCACGACCTTTTTCACTCATTTCAGTCAGAATGAAATTGCCTGTACCATTGATGATACCTGCCAGCCATTCAATTTTATTGGCTGCTAGGCCTTCACGAATGACCTTGATAATTGGAATACCACCGGCAACCGCTGCTTCAAAGGCAACTTGTACGTGGTGATCATCAGCCGCTTTAAACAGCTCATTTCCATGTTCTGCCAGTAAGGCTTTGTTTGCCGTTACCACTTGTTTGCCATGTTTTATGGCTTCCATCATGACTTCATAAGCAGGGTGGATACCGCCCATGACTTCAACGACAACATCAACATCAGGCTGGCGGACGATATCTAGCAGGTCGGCGCTCTGTTTAATGCTTGCTGGTAAATTTAGATCTGGACGTGGACGACGCGTACCTACGTGGGTAATTTCAATTTCTCGGCCGGTGCGACGTCTAATTTCAGCAGCGTTTTCTTGTAGTAGTTTAAGGGCACCACCGCCTACGGTTCCAAGACCGAGTATTGCCAGACGAACTGGTTTCACGTCACACTCCAATTATGTATATAAATTATATTAAGCTTAGATCATAGCTAAAAAATGCGCCAGACTCTAGAGTCTGACGCATCTTTATATTGAGCTATAAATAATAGTAAATTTACTGATAAAAATTATTTATTTAAACGGCTTTCAATTTCGTCAGCAGTCATATAACCGCCCAGATATTCACCCTCTGCATTGTAGATTGCAGGGGTACCATTTACACCCATTTTTAGACCTAAAGCATATAGGTCACGAACTGGATTTTTACAGCTTGCTGGTGGAAGCGCAGTACCGGCAATGGCTTGATTAAATGCAGCACTACGGTCTGCACTACACCAGATACTTTCCATCGTCGGTATAAATTGTTCACCACGTGGCCATGCGATATAACGTATTTCAATACCTTTAGCCGTGATTTCACTGATATGTTCATGAAGTTTATGGCAATAAGGACAGCTTGCATCAGTAAATACATAGATGACATGTTTAACCTTACCTTGCGCAGGGTAAACCAACAGGTCCTTAATATTTAACTCAGCAAGATATTTCTTGTTTTCTGCAGCTTGTATTTTGTCACCAATGCTACTGAGTTTATCGCCACCTAAACGGATTACATCGCCTTGGATGAGGAATTTACCATCAGATGTTGCATAGACTGAGCTCATGCCTTCCATACTGATCCAATAAAGATTTGGCATTTCAGTCGGTTTCGCATCTAAAATTTTGGCTTTAACACCAGCCTTTTTGAAATTGGCCTGTAATGTTTGGATTAGACGTTGTTTTGCATCACGCTCAGTTAAATTCGATGCCTCACCTGTTGCAGGTGCAGTCGCAGTTAAAGTGTCATCTTTTTTTGAGTCTGGATTCTTCGAACAAGCACTCACTGCCATCGTGCTTGCAATAAGACAAGCCAACATCAATTTTGAACGATTCAATTGCATAAATAACTCTTTATGTTTCTTCAGCATGATTTGAGGGAATTAGCATAACAAAATTTTTAATAGTGTACTTTAAAACTTGATTAAGGGATGTAAATTGCTGATATACACGCCATGCTCAGTCATCAAGCGCGTGGATGATATTTTTCATGCAGCTGTTGCATACGGATTTGTGCGACATGGGTATAAATTTGTGTGGTCGATAAATCACTATGCCCCAAAAGCATTTGCACCACCCGTAAGTCAGCACCATGATTTAAAAGATGCGTTGCAAAAGCATGGCGTAAGGTATGTGGTGATAGCTCTGCTTGAATCCCAGCTTGTAAGGCATAACGTTTGATGGCATACCAAAAGTTTTGACGACTCATGATGCCACCATGTTGGGTTAGAAATAGATAATCGGTAGCGGATTTATACAGTTGTGGGCGAGATTCTGTTAAATATTTTTCCACCCATTCACATGCCATGCCCCCCAAAGGCACCAAACGTTCTTTATTGCCTTTACCTGTGATTCTTAAATAGCCTTGTTTTAAATTGATCAAATCTAATCTTAAATTGAGAAGCTCTGAAACACGTAAACCACAAGCATAAAGCACTTCAAACATGGCGCGATCACGCAAACCTAACGCTGTTGTGACGTCTGGTGCTTGGATCAGTGCTTCAACGTCCTGCTCCGATAAATCTTTAGGCAATGCTCGTCCGAGTTTTGGGGTTTTATGGGTCGCGACAGGATTATCTAAACGAATCTTTTGTTCACGTAAAAACTTAAAAAACGAACGTAAAGCAGAAAGTGAACGGGCAATTGACCGAGGGCTTTTGCCTTGTTTAGTGAGTTGAATAAGCACATCGGAGATGTCTTCATGTGTCCAATTCGGAAGGTAAGAATTTACACATTCACTACATTGAATTAAGTCAGATAAATAGGCGTTTCTTGTATGAGGACTGACCGTTTGCGCAATTAAATAGTCACGGAATCCCTGTAAAAAGCCTAGATTTTCAGGAATGGCAACAGCAGCAGGAATACGTGGTTTCTTATTTAGCATGGTCTTCGGTGGTGTTTAAAACTTATTAGTTGATGGAATGTAGACTAAAAGAAAACATAAGTCGAATATCGTATTTGAATGAGAATTGTAATCAAACCTTACTTGGTAATTATTCTCATTTGTATGTATAATAGTCTGTCTATCGTGTAAATTTTAGGGTTAATTGCTGTGCGTTTGTCAGACTTGAAAGTAAAGCAAACTGCCATTATCGCAAAGGTCAATCGTACCTCGCAAGATAATGTCAATCAGCCAGATTTAGTGGCGAGTCGTTTAGAAACTCTAGGTTTTGTGCCTGGCACACGTGTACAAGTGATCACAAAAGGTGTTTTTGGTGGTGATCCTATTCTCATTCAAATTGGTTTTACTCGATTTGCGTTACGCAAGATCGAAGCCGAAAAAATTGAAATACATCAGGCATTAGAAGGAGCTTCCGCATGATGAGCGAAACTTTACGTATTGCTTTAGTGGGAAATCCTAACTGCGGTAAAACTTCACTTTTCAACCATTTAACCGGTACGCGTCAAAAAGTTGCCAACTATGCTGGGGTGACTGTTGAACGTAAAGTGGGTACATTTAATTTACCTTCTGGTCGTGCGGTGCGTGTTCTGGATTTGCCTGGAACGTATAGCCTTGATGCAGCCAGTCCTGATGAAGCCATTACCCGTGATGTGGTTTTGGGGAAAATTGCCGGTGAACAAGATCAACAGGCATTTTTATGTGTAGTGGATGCAACCAACTTAAAATTACATTTGGGACTGGTGCTTGAAGTCATTGAACAAGGCAAACCGATTCTGCTTGTATTAAACATGATGGATGAAGCGCGTCGTCGTGGGATGCAGATCAATACCCAAAAATTATCACAGCGTTTAGGTATTCCCGTGGTGGAAACGGTTGCTGTGCGTAATGCAGGGATTGAAAACTTGATGGGTGCTTTGGAAAATGAAAAATTCCACACACCAAGTGCAGAACTGAGTGATGTTAAGCTTTCAGGTTCCAATCATGAAAAAATTGACCAAATCTTAAAAGATGTGGTGATTTTTTTAGATCATGAAGACAAACGTACTGATTTTCTCGATAAGATTTTTTTACACCCCGTTTTAGGACTTCTTAGCCTTGCGCTGATGATGTTTATTGTTTTCCAAGCAGTATTCGCTTGGGCAGCGCCATTTATGGATGGTATTGAAGAATTTTTTGGCTGGTTTGGTGGCTGGATTGGGCAGTTTATTACCCAGCCACTACTTCACAGCTTAGTGGTCGATGGGATCATTGCAGGTGCAGGTAGTGTAGTGGTGTTCTTGCCACAGATTCTGATTCTGTTCTTCTTTATTTTGGTTTTAGAAGAGTCAGGCTATCTACCGCGTGCGGCATTTCTACTCGATAAATTGATGTTTAAAGCAGGCTTAAGTGGTCGGGCATTTATCCCACTGTTATCCAGTTTTGCCTGTGCGGTACCTGGGATCATGGCGACTCGAAGTATCAGTGATCCACGAGATCGTTTGGTGACGATACTGGTTGCACCGTTGATGACATGTTCAGCGCGTTTGCCAGTGTATGCCTTGCTGATTGCTGCATTTATTCCAGCGAAAATGGTTTGGGGCTTCCTTAATCTACAAGGTTTAGTGCTCTTCGGTTTATATATGGCGGGAATTGTGAGCGCACTCATTGTTGCGACCGTGCTGAAATTTTTCCAGAAAGATAAATCACAACATGCTTTATTGATGGAATTACCAAGCTACCGTATCCCAGATATAAAAAGTGTATGGATTGGGTTGTTAGACCGTGCCAAGATCTTCTTAAAGCGCGTCGGCGGCATTATCTTCGCTTTATCGATTTTATTATGGTTCTTATGTACATTCCCTCAGCCACCAGAAGGCGCGACATTACCCGATATTGACTACTCTTTTGCTGGGATGTTGGGGCATGTGATGCACCCAATCTTTGAACCGCTTGGATTTAATTGGCAAATCTGTATTGCTTTAATTCCAGCGATGGCAGCACGTGAAGTTGTGGTTGCTGCATTGGGTACTGTTTATGCTTTATCCGCAGCGGATGATGATGCAGTTGCTCAAGGTTTATCACATCTGATCAGTCAGGGTGATTTAAGCTGGTCAGTTGCAACAGGTTTATCGTTGTTGGTGTGGTTTATCTATGCACCGCATTGTTTAGCGACATTGGCTACGGTAAAACGTGAAACAGGTTCTTGGAAAACTGTTGCTGGTATGACAGTTTATCTATTTGGTTTGGCTTATTTAATGGCTTTCCTCACTTATCAAATTGCGTCACGTTATTTTGGTCTATAAGCCAGAATCTTGAAGCAAAGGAGCTAGAGATGATTGAATTTTTGATTATTGCGGTATTGGTGATTTGGAGTACAATTTTTGTATTTAAGAAAGTCTTCCCAAAGTCAGCGTATTCGGTGTTTTCTAAACTGGCTCAATTTTGTCAGTCGCAAGGTTGGAATCGTTTAGCCAAATGGATTCAGCCTGCGATGGTGAGTGGATGCGGTGGCGGTTGTGGTTGTAGTAGTGCTGAAACGGACAATCCTAAAAAAGTTGAAGTCCAAGCCGTAAAATGGAAATGATTGGCCTCTAAATTATTACCCTAAAAAGAAAAAAGCCATTCTAGAACATAGAGTGGCTTTTTATTTGTATATGGGAATAGTAGTTCGTAAAAGATAATTTATATCGCTATCTGATAGACATATCTTGGATGATCCAATGCTGCAAAAAGCAATTTAATCAGTATGAGCTTCTGTAGGTTGATATAAAGCACCAACTAGACTTTAGCTATGGGTTTCTTCTTCACCATCATCTTCAAAAGTTCGTGCAATTTTTTCGATATTTAAACTTTTAGCCATCGCATCAAAAATTTCCTTATAAGCACCATCTTGATGATAAAGATCATGATGTTCACCATGCTCAACGATTTGTCCTTCTTTCATCACATAGGTGTAATCGGCATCAATAATTTGTGAAAGGCTATGCGAGATCATAATCACAGTTCGGCCTTGTTTAATCTCATCTAAACTTTGTTTGATTTGCTCTGAAGCGATGGCATCTAAACTCGCTGTGGGCTCGTCTAAAAAGATAATTGGCGGGTTTTTAAGGAACATTCGAGCAAGTGCGATTCGCTGTTGCTGTCCGCCAGACAATAGCAAGGCATCTGCTTCATAGGCATGCGGTAATTTTAAAATCTGCTCATGAATCGAGGCTTTTTTGGCAGCTGCGATGACTTCTTCATTGCTTGCATGGGGCTTACCATAACGAATATTTTCTAAAATTGAGCCTTGGAAAATATGATTCTTTTGCAATACTAAGCCAATATGTTCTCTTAAATAGTGTGTATCGAGTTGTTCTAAATCAATCCCATCGAGTTTGATACAGCCTGAGTTCGGGGCGTAAAATTTATCCAATAGGCTGATTAAGGTTGATTTTCCCGCACCTGATAAGCCGACTAAGGCTGTGATTTTATTGGGTTGAATAGTCATGTTAATCCGATGTAAGGCTTGATGACCATTCGGATAGATAAAATCAACATTTTCCAATTCAAATTTGCCATGAATTTGAGGTTTCATTAAACCACTGGCTTCGATTTCATGATCTGCTTCTAAGATACTAAAGAAGCTTTCTGAATAGATCATTGCCGAGTTAATTTCATCATAAATACGGTGCAAAGAGCGGATCGGTGCAGACACGTTATTGAACAACAATACATGGTACATGATCATTCCTATACTCATTTGTCCATCTAAAACAAAATAAGCAGTTAAGATAATGATCAGGACTACACCAACTTGTTCGATAAAGGTTTTTAAACCATCAAAAATATAGCTGGTTTGTCGAGTTTGCATCTGATTTTCAGTCAGTGATTTTTGTAAATTCAGTTGCTTGGTGGATTCAACAGCCTCTTTATTAAAAGATTTAATCACTGTAATTGAGTTAATAATACTCAAAATACCTTGATTCTTCTTTTCCATGTTATCGCGTAAGGCTCGACGTTTGCCAGAAAGCTTTTGTGATTGTTTAAAGGTCAGCCAAAAGTAAATTGGTACAATGATTGTCGCGACTACACCCACCCAAAAATTGGCATAATACATTAGGGCTAAAGCAATAATTGCACTGGTAAATAAAGGTAAAATATCAATAAAAAAGATTTGTACCAGTCGAGTGAGCGAGCTTACTCCACGGTCGATACGGGTTTGTAATTTTCCAGCTTGGTTATTTTTCTGATCGAAAAAGGCCAATCGATAGGTAATAAACTTTTCGATAATGCCCTGAGATAGGTCCTGTGAAATTAAAATTCTGAGTTTTTCACCAAATGATTTTTGCCCAAACTGAACAATTGCATTGATGACTTCTTTGGCCAATAAAACCACAGTAATGGTAATGATAATGTGCCATCCATCCGCTAGGCCTTGTCCTGCTTGGATCAGCTGGTTAATGCTGTCTACAGCATATTTAAGTGTAAGAGCATTAACCTGAGCGGTGAGTGAGCCAATCAACGTTAACACTAAGGTGACGATGACAAGCCAGCGGTAGGGACGTACAAAGGGGCGTAATTTTTGAAATAATTGCCATAAATTCATAGGTTTTTGCTTTTTATCAGCTTGGTTTTAGTCTAAAGCTGAATAAACTTTGCTACAAGTGATTGCTATGTTTTGAATTGTGAAAGATTTTAATGATGTTTTACACTAGTCCAAATCTTCACGATCAAAATCCTATTGAAATTGGTCTGCTAATTTAAATCCGAGTTGATTAAGCTTTTCAAAATACTTGAGATAGTCTTGATCTTCCATATCATATGGAAGATCATCCCATAGAAAGTGAACCAGCCATTGATACCAACGTGGTGGTGCTGGGTAACGATGCAAATAGTTGACCTTTTCAGCAAAGCTCATTTTTTGCTGACTCATCCTTCATCTAAATACATCATATGTGATTCTCCGCTTCCCATTCGCCATCCTATAGAATAAGGATGGTATTCTGGTGCAAAAATCCATGGCGGTGGGACTTCGCCATATTTGGCTAAATAGGCTTGGACGCCTTCTATATACCACTGTTCATTTAAATATTTACCCATGATATGACCTACTATTCTTCATATTAAAGTTGTTTAATTTTGATCAAAAATGACTTGTTTCATGTTAAATATTGATTCATTGTTGGATTAACCAGTCGCTCATTTTAGACAATGAATTTAGATTTATTTGAACCTGAAGCACAAGATAATTTACTGCCTTATGATGGGGTAGTAAAAGACTTTGGCTTAATTTTGGATCATAAACAAAGTCAAAAATATTTAAATTATTTCCTACAGCATTTGGCTTGGCAACATGATGAAGTTTATTTGCATGGCCAATATTATAAAACTGAGCGCAAAGTGGTGTGGTATGGCGATGATGATTACCAATATCATTATTCAGGTATGGCAAAACAAGCCCATATCTGGAATCCCGCTTTATATCGACTCAAACAGCATATCGAGCAACTCACAGGGCAAACTTATAATTCCTGTTTGGCAAATTTATATGAAAATGGCTCACAAGGCGTGGGTTGGCATAGTGATGATGAGCCATCATTGGAAGCGCCCAACCACAATGTGGTGATTGCTTCATTGAGTCTAGGTGCTACTCGAAAATTCAGTTTTAAGCACAAGTGGAAAGCTAAAAAAGTAGATTTACTTTTACACAGTGGTCAGTTGATTGTGATGCAAGGGCAGACCCAACGTTATTGGAAACATACCCTCGCCAAATCTACACGAATTTTAGCGCCTCGTGTAAATTTGACCTTTCGTTACTTTTATCCAAGTGGATAAAGCTTGTCATCAAATTGTTCAAGTTTAGGAAAGTCTAATGCAGGTAAATTTTCTAAGTTATGTAAATATTGCTGATAATCAAGCAGGATTTGTTGACGTGCTTCATTAGAAATATAAGGGACATGGTAAGCGGTAAATGGTGGCAGCACGTCAAAGCCTGCATAAGCTAAAGTTCCACGTTGGATCGGCAGTAACAAGTCTTCAATTGAACCATGAATCGCATGATCACCAAACATATGTTCACGGCCACCCAAAGTAAAGCTTAACAAGGCTTTTTTCCCCACCATGCCGCCGTGGTTATAAAAACGTTTACCACCATAGAAAATACCTGAAACGAATACGCGATCAATCCAGCCTTTTAAGATGGCAGGTACAGATGTCCAATACATGGGGAAACTTAAAATCACTAAATCTGCTTTTTGTACTTTTTCAATTTCAATCTGAATGTCTGCGGCAATCTGCTTATTTTTACAAGCATGGCGTTGCTCCAAAGCATAATTCATATATTCAGGATGACTCAGTTCTGAGAAATCCTCTCGTGATGCGATTGGATTAAAATTCATGGCATACAAGTCTGAAACCTCAACTTGATGCCCTAATTTTTCCAAGACATCAATAGCATGATCTTTCATCGCAGTTGTAAATGAAAGGGGTTCGGGGTGTGCATGGACGATGAGGATATTCATAACATTCCTTAATTAAAATTATGCATCATTGTTATTGGGTGGTTTAGATTATTCCTCAATGAAAATGATTCGCCAATTACTCTAATTATTTTTTTAATGGCTTAAAAGTGAACTCAATGGATAAAAAAATTGCACATAAAAAAGCCTATGTTTAAACACATAGGCTTCTTTACTCTGAGGAGGAATTGTCTTCGCAAAAACAATGTCCAAAAAATCATGGATTACTGAAGAACATAATCATATTATGAGAATATAAAAACATTATCAAGAGATAAAAACATTACAAAATGTTAAATTATCAAGATGATTGCGCTTATGGGTGAAATTCAGATAATTGGTCATTGGCAGAGAGTGCTTGATAGCGTTTTTCAATCTGTGCAGCAGACTCTTGCAAGGTTTCAATTAGTTTTGGGGTGTTGACGTATTCAAAACGATTTTTTGAAGCAAGTACGGTCAATGCTAAAGGCGCTTCTTTACTTGAAAACTTCACCGGGATAGATAAGCCAGAAACATTTGGATCAAGTTCACCTTGTGAAAAATAATAACCTTGTTTTTTTATTTTTTTCATTTTATTAACAAAGGTTTCTTCATTTTCAGCAAAACCAACTTCAGTTAATTGTGTTGCAAAGCGAAGGTAATATTCATGAATTTTCTGTTTAGATAAATGCGCCATGATCACTTTAGGTGAAGAGCCCATAAATACGGGACGAGGGCAACCACGACCATAAGAAAGTAAAGTTTCATCACGATACACCTCATGATGAACATCAATACAATAGTCATCATTTAAATGTGTCAGTAAACAGCAAAGCTCTGTACGTTCTGAAATTTCTTGCATAAATGGTTTGCTGATTTGAACCAATGGATCGGTGGTTCTAGAAATATAGTCCATCACAGCAATTTTAGGACCAAGGGTGTAATCGCCTGAAGTTCCATTTAAGCGTTGCAAAATATCAGCCGAAACTAATTCTTTTAAATAGCGATAGCTGGTCGGTTTAGATAAACCAAGCTCTTCACAAATCACATCGACATTAATTACTGGGCGAGACACCGAAAATAAATCCAATACGGTGAGAATTTTGCCAAAACTGGAAAGTGCCATTGATGACCTACTCAATTAGTGAGAATCAAAAAAAATAATAATGAATGTTACTTTATAACAAATTGTTCAAGAAAAAACAGTGGAATTTGCATTGTAAATGCAAATGATTCTACATTTTTAACTTTAGTGGTTATTTTGAGAAAAAGCACTACATTTGAACACTAAAGTAAATTATATTTAGTTATATTATCAAAATGAGATATTTTTATTGATTATTTGTGTTTTTTTTGAGATTATTGCTGATATGAATATCCAATGGTGAATTTATACTTTTCTAGAAGTATAAATTTTTATCATAAATTGAGTCCTTCTCTACTCAATCGTTGTATTTGAGCAGATGCCTAAATTTGTTCTTCTATTCACATCTTTTTTTTAACCACACTGTTTATTTGACTAAGCAGTGCGGTTTTTTGGTCGCTAAGAAAAGAAAATGTGATGTGTACAACAATCCCTTATAAAAGTGGTGAATATCAGCTTCCTAGATCTTAGAGAGCTAGAGATGACAGAGAAAATCAATGAAATTGAATTTATAGTGAGTTGCTTGCATGTTACTGATCAAACCCTTATTGGCTTTTAGACCCAATAAACTCGATTGGATTTTTGCGAGCAAAACTTTCATTGCAGGAATGCTGGCACTCTATATCGCATTTGAGCTCAACCTGAGCTATCCGATTTGGGCGATTGGTACAGTCTTTGTGATTGCCAATCCTTATTCGGGCATGATGGCATCAAAAAGTATCTATCGAATTTTAGGAACCTTGATCGGAGCAATTTTTGCTATCGCAGTGATGCCTCATTTGGTTAATACCCCTTGGTTATTTACCTTTGTACTGGCAACTTGGGTGGGGATCTGTCTATATCTGTCTTTAATCGACCGATCACCACGCAGTTATGTGGTGATGTTAGCGGGTTATACCGCAGTGATTATTTGTTTTAACTCGATTTATTATATCGAGACGGTGTCCATTTTTGACATGGCAGTGGGTCGTTTCTTAGAAATCTCGTTGGGTGTGGTGTGTAGTGCAGTGGTCTCTGCCACTATATTTCCTATGCATATTGGGCCTGTAGTCGAACTCCGTGTCACTAAAACCATGCAAGACACCAAACAGGCTTTTGACTCAATTTTGTCTGATCCGGCACATACAGATAATTATACTCAGCTATTGACCAATATCACGCGTGATACAACAGATATTCATAGTATGGCTGTGCATTTAAGTTATGAAACTTCAAAATTTAAAGGCATGACCAAACCACTCCAAGAGTTGCTACATCAAGTGACGATGTTAGTGGCTAACTTGGTCGCAATGTCAGAACGGATCAAGCAACTGGATCAAATTGATTTAACTTATCGTCCGTATCTGCTTGAGTTTCATCAAAAGATTGATGATTTTTTAGAAGGTGAGAATGCCATTCTTGAAGATGAGCTTAAGCACTTACCTGAACATTTTGACCAAGAATTTCAAACCATCACTGAACATGCAACTGCTAAACAACAGGTGATTTTGGGCAGTCTAAAAATGGATATTCGCCATTTTATTCAAAATGTTCGTGCAGTGAAGTTTATTTGGCAATGCATGCAGCAAGGTAATCATAGCTTACCTGAGTCCATTGTACCTTTAACCACAACCTATCCCAGTTTACATCGTGATTATGGCGTTGCGGTACGTGGCGGGATATCGGCATTTTTAACAACCAACATTGCCTGTGCATTTTGGATTTTAAGTGGCTGGAAAATGGGCTTTATGGTGGCAGAAATGGCCGCAATTACAGCATGTATTTTGACCTTTTTAGATGACCCTGTACCTGCACTAAAAATATTTATCCGCTCCAGTATTTATGCCGCTATTTTGGTTTTTATTTATGCATATGGGATTTTTCCGCATATCACCGCATTTTGGGAGTTAGCCGTTGTATTAGCCCCCTTTATTATGTTCTGTGTGATGTTGTATTTACACCCGCCTTTGCATGCACTGGGTTTACCGCTGATTATGAGTACGATTATGGGGTTAAATCTGCAAAACCGTTATTTGATGGATCAGATCACCTTTTTTGATGCTTCGATTGCAACCGTGATTGGGCCGATTATCACGGTTTGTATTATGCAAATGGTACGTTCAATGTCCCCTGAAATGACAGTAAAACGGATGTTGGCTTTACACTATAAAGCCATGCGGGAAAGTATTGCGATGTCTTATGGAACGGGCTTTAGAATTCATTTACGCAGTATGCTTGATCGTATTGGCGTGTTAAATACCAAATTGATTCAGTCAGAACAGCTCAAAATCGAAATTAATAATGCTTTGATTGAGTCGAGTGCCGCAATTGATTTAACTCGTTTGCAGGAGCTGGTCCAAAAATTGTCGCCTGAATCTACGACGACCAGTGCAATTGTTAAATTACAAGGCCTACTTAACCAGTGGTTAATCGAAAAAGCTGTAACTCAGCCTGATGATAACTTACGACAAGCATTGATTCAGCAATTTGATCAAGTCTTACAAGATGCGCAAACGGTAGGTGATCAAGATATCCGACAGCGTATAGAAATTTCTGTGAATAATATTCGTAATAGTATTTGTCATATTCATCTGGTTGATGCACAACCTTCAACTGTTTTATTGGGAGCATAAATATGGGTGAGCTCAACATTTATGGTGTTTATGTCCCAATATTTTTAATTCAAGCAATTCTGGCATTCATCATCTGGAAAGTGGTGTGTATTGGTACAGATCGCTTGGTTGAAAAAGAATGGATTGCATTACCTGGAATTTTTAATATTTGTATCTATTTGATTTTATTATGGTTGATTCATTGGGTATTTATTCAGATGACGACTTAGCCGCTGTAATAGAGCTGATTTACTTTTAAGTTTAATGATTGGAAAATTGAAATGAATACGTTTGATATACGTAAGGCAATCCGGCCGATATCATTGGGTATCGTGGTGATTATTGCGATATTTTGTGCGCTGCATATCTGGAATTACTACAATGCAGAACCTTGGACACGTGATGGGCGTGTCCGTGGCGATGTTATTCAAGTGTCTTCTGATATTGCTGGTTTAGTCACAGAGGTGATGGTTCAAGATAACCAAACCGTGAAAAAAGGGCAGGTGCTTTTTAAAATCGATTTAGCACGCCAAACTTTAGACGTGGAACAAGCAAAATCAGATCTTGCAAAAGCCCAGTCAGGACTGGCTGAAGCAGAAGCGGGGCTTGCTGAGGCAAAAGCCAATATTGTGAAGTCAAAAGCCAATATCAATCTTGCAGATAAAAATGCACGTCGATATGCAGACCTGATGAATGGAGCGATCTCTAAACAAGAACAAGATCAAATGTTTGCTACACGAGATCAGTCCCATGCAGAGCATCAGCAATTGCAAGCTGCGGTACAACAAGCAGAAGCCAATATCAAACAACAAAAAGCCTTGATTGAGGCAGCAATCAGTAGTGTGCATTTGGCGCAATTGAATATGCAACGTTCAGAAGTGATTGCACCAGCAGATGGAACATTATCAAATTTTGATTTGCGTGCAGGGAATTATGTCAAAGTTGGGCAAGCTGTTGCCGCTTTACTTGATCGTAAACAGCTCTATGTTGTGGGATATTTTGAAGAAACCAAACTCAATAAAATACATCTAGGTGATCCTGCAACAGTACAACTCATGGGCGATTCTTTGAAATATAAAGGCCATGTTCAAGGGATTGCTTCAGGGATTGAGGATCGTGAACGGACCACTTCATCAGGCTTATTGGCCAATGTAAATCCAACATTCAGCTGGGTACGTTTGGCTCAACGGGTACCTGTGAAAATTATTTTAGATGAAGTACCCCATGATTCATTGGCCTTTGTCGCAGGGCGTACCGTGACAGTACATATTTTGGAAAAAGCAAAAAAATAACCATCATCCATCATTAAACTTTGATCTTGAAGCCCATTGAAAAATGGGTTTTTTTATAGATTTAAGTCTGCCATAGCGGGCATATTAATTTCTTTAACACAGCTGGCTTGACTGGTGGATAAGATAAATTTGATGGCAAGAATAACGTCTTGTAAGGGAATTAACTCATGATTACTCTGTTGTAAAACTTCATCTACAGATGTATTCAGATCAAATTCAGTCGCTAAGTAGCCTAGATTTAATATGCTTACTCCAATCTGGTCTTTGCGTAAGCTTTCTCGAAGAGCGTGGACAATGCCTCTGAGGGCAAATTTACTGGCTGAAAAGACCACTTCTTTACCGTTATGATTATCTAGTCCCCACGTAGAACCAATCAAGATAATTTTTGCATTTGGAGACAATCTAAGATTCTCAATCAAGGATTGAATTGCCAAAATACAGGATTGAATATTGGTATGAATTAAACTTGATATTTCAATGTCAGTGCATTGTTCAAAGTCATAATCTGCTTGGAAGGCTTTTGTTTCCCAGATCCCCACATTGTAAATCAGATAATCTATAGGCTGGTTTTGAATTTGATTTTTAACTAAATCCCGAGCATGTTCAGGTTTTGATAAATCAGCAGAGATCCATTTGAAATGAACAAGGTCACACTGTGGTTGAGAACGTGAAATACCAAAAACCAGATCTTGTGTTTGAGGTACTGCGTGTAAAATAGCTTGTCCCAAGCCTTTGCTTACACCATAGATGACATAAGTTTTTGACATTTTTAATGCTCAGTTTAAGGGGTAATGCCTTCAGGGTTTCGATACCAACTTTCAATAAATAAAGCAGCTGCAATACTATCCGCTGCTAATTTCTTTGCTCGGCCTTGCGCGTGGTAATGATCGAGTTCATCTCGTGCTTCACGTGTGGTTAAGCGCTCATCGACCATCAGAGTTTCAATATTGGTTTGATGACGTAAACGTCGTGCAAATTTGCGTGCGCGTGTGGATAATTCTGACTCGGAATCATCCATATTTAATGGTAAGCCGACCAGAAATAAATTTGGTTGATGCTGTTTGATGATCTTAAGCAGTTCATCCCAATTGGGGATACCATCTTTCATTGGGAAAAGTGCAAGCGGTGTTGCACTTTCAATCATGGAGGAGCCTACAGCCATTCCCGTTTTTTGTGTACCAAAATCAAATGCAATAATCAGTTGTGGGGAATTAAAATCAGGCATGTCCAATCTCAGAAGATAACCAAGTACGATCAATCCCTATTTTACGATAAGCAGCATCCCAACGGTCGGTATAAGGCAAATTAAACACCAAATCCATGTCTGAATCACAAATCAACCAATCGCCACGGGTAATTTCATCTTCAAGTTGATTTTTAGTCCAGCTGGCATAGCCCAATGCAATTTGATAACGACCAACACCTTCATTGTGTGCAATCGCATCTAAAATATCTTTGCTGGTGGTAATACACAGATTTTCACCCACGGCAATCGAAGAGTGCCAGGTTGGTTGTCCTGTATGAATCACAAAACCCGCTTCAGGACGCAATGGACCACCTTGTAAGACTTCATGCGGATGCACATTATCTGCTTCAATTTCTAAGTCATTCAGAAGTTCTTTGACTTGAATACCTGAAGGTCGATTGATAATAATACCTTGCGCACCATCTTCATCATGACGGGCAAGATAGATTACTGTATTGGCAAAGAAATCATCAGCAAGATCAGGTGGTGCAATCAAGCAGCGATGAGAAAGATATTGTTTTGGCACCGATATGCAACTCCTTTTCAATCCGCTTAAATATTTTTAATTGTTTAAATAAAATCTATATCTATATAAATAGCACAATTAATATCAATAGGTTGTGAATATTTTAAAAGCCTGTAAAAACAACCCAAGTTTTTCATCAATATGTTTAAAATATAAACAAAATGGTGTCCAAATAAAAATGTACATCCCTATAAAAGCGATAACAATACGGCGAGTGAATAGATGAAAGCGCTTATATTTCAAAATAGGAATAAAAAACCAGTAACGTTGGACTGGTTTTTATAGGAGCATTCTTTTTTATACACTAGATTGAAGTATTAAGATGGCTGAAATTTCAATTGTCTTAATTGTTTTGCATGCTGCAAAGTGGTTTCACCAATTTCAATACCGCCTGTCATTCGTGCCAATTCTAAAATAAGTTGCTCTTCTTCTAGTGCAACGATGGTACTACTTGCAGGATCTGTTTGTAGTTTTTTCACCAATAGGTGTTGATCGGATTGGGCCGCAACCTGAGCTTGGTGAGTAATACATAAAATTTGAACGTGTTGCCCCAAGCCTGCCAATAAACGTCCAACAATCTCAGCGGTACCACCACTGATTCCGACATCAATCTCATCAAACACTAAAACTTCTGCTTCAGTTTTTTCGGCATTCATCACTTGCATGACCAATGCAATACGTGAGAGCTCACCACCAGAAGCAACACGTGCCAGTGGTTGAGGTGGAATACCTTTATTGGCAGTAAAGAGTAATTGAATAAAGCTTAAACCTTCCGCAGAAGCCTGTTCCAATGGTTCAAATTTAAATTCAAAATGTGCTTCTGGTAGCGCCAGTTGTTTGACTTGCTCAGTCAGTTGTTTGGCTAAAGGTTCAGCGGCATCACGACGAATCTGATCTAAATGTTGTGCTTTCTCTACAAACACTTGATGAGATTGTTCAACTTGCTCAGCGAGGGTTTCAGGATCTTCAAGTTGATGTAGTTGCTCTAATTCATTTTGCCATGTTTCATATTGCTGTTTGAGTTCATCGGGCTGAATACGGTACTTACGTGCCAAGCGATGAAAGACTTCGAGTTGTGTATTTAACTCATCCATACGTTCAGGATCAAAACTTTGACGGTCTATAAACTGACGTAAATTTGCTGTTGCATCATCAATTTCACTTTGTGCGTTGATCAATGAATTGTAAATTTCAGACAGCAGTTCACTTCGTCCAGCATGCGATTCTAAACGTCGAATAATTGAAGAAATTTCTTGGGTAATATTTTGTTCAGATTCATCAAGAACATTTAAGCTATAGCCACAGTCTTGCATGATGTGTTCATGGTGACTTAAACGATCAAATTCTTGTTCGATCTCTTTATAATCAATACGAATGACATCTTCGAGTTCTTCAAGTTGTAATTTTAAAGTGTCAATACGTTGCAGGCGATTGGCTTGTGCATCAATCGCCGCCTGATGTGTACGAATATTTTTTTGCCAAGTGCTATACGCATCCCGCACATCTTGGGCAGGCTGATAAAAATTACTATAACGATCTAACCAGTGCTTTGGGTAGGGCGGCTCAAGCAGTTGTTGTTGGCTATGTTGGCTGTATAGCTGTACCAAGAGGCGTCCAAGTTCTTTTAATTCAGCGAGGCTACTGGGACGACCATTGATCCATGCTTTGCTGCGACCTGTTGCAAAGATCACCCGTCTTAAATGAATTTCACCAGATTCATCATCTAATTCATGAGTGTTAAGCCAATTTGCTTCTGGACTCTGTACTTGATAGCTAAAAACCGCCGTAATATCGGCTTTTTCAGCACCATAACGCACATAATTGGTATCGGTACGCTCACCTAAACAGGCTGACAACGCATCTAATAATAATGATTTACCCGCACCTGTTTCACCTGTAAGCACGTTGAACCCTTGCTCGATATCAATAGCAAGGTTATCAGCTAAAGCAAAATTGATCAGATTTAAGTGTGTCAGCATAAACGCATCCAAGCTGCGAACGGTGAAGTTCTAAGATAGTGAAGTTTTGTTGTGGTCACAAGTCAGAAGGTATTCTAATACGAAGTAATTTTAAGCATTCTAAATAATTTTAATATGAAAATGTAATTTCCTTTGCTTAAGTTGCCAGTAAAAACATCAAAATAGATAAATCCTGTTGAATTAGATAAAAAATGAAGCAAATATCTAGATTTTTTATGACTGATTTTATGCAACAGACATTTGAATCTATTGATCTGCATCTTTTATCAGCCAATATTGAAACAAGACATTTCTTCAGTCTAAGTAGGGAATAAATTGAGCATCCACAGGATTGGTATTCTTGGTGACGTGTATTGTGGTTTTTGGTCTTTATTGTTAGAGAAGCTTAAGCTTTGATATAAGCGGACTGATAAAGCAGAGCAAAAATAGAAATAGCTTAACCTTAAAAACATAGATTGATTAGTTTGCGGAGCAACATTAAACTACATCGAACATAATTTTTATAAATGCGCATTATCTGGAGAATACGCATGTCAGCTCAGTATGATCATGTATCAGTAGTTAAAAAATCTAATGTATATTTTGGCGGTTTATGTATTAGCCACACTGTGCAGTTTGAAGACGGAACCAAAAAGACTTTAGGGGTCATTCTTCCAACAGAAGAAGCTTTAACATTTGAAACACATGTGCCTGAACGTATGGAAATTATTTCTGGTGAATGTCGCGTTAAAATCGCAGACAGTGAAGAAAGTGAGTTGTTCCGCGCAGGTCAGTCATTCTATGTGCCTGGCAATAGTCGTTTTAAAATTGAAACGGATGACGTTTTAGACTACGTTTGCCATTTAGAAGGCTAATGAAAAAAGCTTTGCTTAAAACAGACCTATGCTGTTGTTTTTAAATTAGGCAAAGAATTTTTAAGCTAAATCGGTTAGACTAAAGCATCAAATAGAATCCTGTAAAGTTGGCTTTGCAGGATTTTTCATTTCTATCATCATGTTGTTAATGAGGTTGTTCATGGCGAAGTCCGAATATTATTATGGCGTTCATTCAGTGGAGTCATTATTGGAGTTAGAACCTGAACGTGTTTTAACCTTATTTACCTTAAAAGGTCGTGATGATCAGCGTTTACAGCGCATTCTCCAGCTTGCAGAGCCTTTTGGAATCAGTGTCCAAAAAGCAAGTCGCGATAGCTTGGAAAAGTTGGCAGGTCAACCTTTTCACCAAGGCGTGGTCGCAGCTGTTCGCCCACATCCTGTATTAAATGAAAAAGATTTAGATCAGCTTCTAGAGTCAACCCAACAACCTTTATTGCTGGCTTTAGACCATATCACGGATCCGCATAATCTAGGCGCATGTATCCGTACAGCGGCAGCTATGGGTGTAGAAGCGGTGATTGTTCCGCGTGACCGTGCGGCAACATTGACCCCGACTGCTCGTAAAGTTGCAGCAGGTGGGGCTGAAAAAGTGAAGTTTATTCAAGTCACCAATTTGGCGCGTACGCTTGGACAAATCAAAGAAAATTATAATGTCCGTGTGGTCGGTACTATGCTCGATGAAAAAGCATTACCTATTCAGAAGTTTGATTTTACAGGAACACCAGTATGTGTGGTGATGGGTGCGGAGGATACTGGATTACGTCCAATCACCCAATCGCAATGTGACCAAACTGTATTTATTCCGATGGCTGGAAACTTACAAAGTTTAAATGTAAGTGTGGCTACTGGTATGGCGTTGTATGAAGCATGTCGTCAACGTCAACAAAGTGAATGATTTAGTTTAAATTGTATCGGTAAGATTAGAGAAGCAACATGATGACCTCCCGTACTCAAGGCTACATGTATGTCGCCATTACAATGTGTATTTGGGGAGGTTTTACGATAACCTCAAGACTGAATGCAATTTGGCATATCAGTCCATGGGATATCACCGCATTACGCTTTTCTTTGGCATTTTGTATTCTGATGCCGATTTTAATCTATAAAAAAGACACGACTTTTCTATTTAACAAACAACCTTTTATTTTGGCAATGATTGGCGGTGTTGCCTATTGTTTGACGTCATATACTGCATTTCACTTTGTCCCTGCGGCACATGCAGCCATTTTTTTAAATGGTTGTATTCCATTGTGTACAGCTTTAGCTGGTTTTTTACTTTATCGCCAACCATTTGATAATCATATATGGATCAGTTTAACCATCATGCTCTCTGCGATTTCTGTGATGAGTTTTTTGATGTATAGCGAAACAGGCGTTGCTTTTGGTATTGGTGATTTACTGTTTTTTATCAGTGCAATTTGGTGGGGGACTTTTACTGTATTACTGCGTCAATGGCAACTATCCGCATGGCACGCCATGGCAGGTGTTGCGATTTGGTCGGCGATCGTTTATGTCCCAATTTATTTGTTGTTTTTACCTAAACATTTAGATCAAGTGTCCACACCACATTTGGTCATGCAAACGTTGTTTCACGGTATTTTCGTGGTGATCATTGCGACTTTGGCTTATGTCGAAGCAATTAAACGATTAGGTGCTTTTAAAACAGGCAGTATCGTCACACTTGCGCCTTTTATTGCCGCAATTATCGCTGTACCTTTGTTAAATGAACCTATAAGCCTTGCGATGCTGTGTGGCTTGATTGGTATGGGCATTGGTGCTTTACAACCGTGGCGTTGGTTTACCCATAAAGACAGTTTGCAAAAGCAGTTGGATGAGAAGAAATAGATCAAACAGGTTAAATTGATGCAAAATTGATTGATAAAAATCTATTTGAAAGAAACCTATTTGAAAATGATGAGACACACAATTTACTGCTGTGCCTGTTTTAGATACTGTTGATGTAAAGACTCTAATTTTGCATATAGATGATCAATATGCCCATCATTGAGCACAATATCATCTGCTAATTTTTGCTTTTCATGACGTGGCATTTGTGCTGCAATAATTTTTTGAATTTGTTCGATGGATTGGCCATCTCGTTGTGCAGCACGTAAGATTTGCATGTCCTCACTGGCATCAATCAATAGCGTGCGTTGAGTGAGTTCATGTTGATTGGTTTCAAACAGTAGCGGTGAAACCAAAATCACATAAGGACTGGTTGCTGCTTGTAATTGTTGAATAATCTCAGCGCGAATCGCAGGATGGGTAATTGATTCAAGTTGTTGTCGTGCTAATGGGTCTTTAAAAATATGTTCTCTCAATGCACGACGATCAAGTTCACCATTGCTTAATAGTACCCAATCCCCAAAAACCTCTTTAATTTTTTGAAGCGCGGGCTGTCCTTTTTCAACAATTTCTCTTGCAACAATATCAGCATCAACAACTGTAATCCCTTGGGTTTCAAACCACTGACTTGCTGCGGATTTACCGCTACCAATTCCACCTGTTAAACCCAAGATAAACGTCATTGCGCATTCCTAATACTGTGTTGAAATTATTGACCTAAATATACTTTCATAATTTGCTCACCCCATAAAAATGCAATCCATCCTGCAATTGCAATATAAGGACCAAAGGCAAAAGGGACATTTTCTTTACGAATCTTAAGTAAAATAATACCAATGATCGCACCCACTATAGAAGACAGTAGGATAATTAACGGTAACATCAAGGGCCCCATCCAAGCGCCAAGTGCAGCAAGCAGCTTAAAGTCACCATAGCCCATGCCTTCTTTGCCTGTCACTATTTTAAATAGATAGTAGACAATCCAAAGACACAGGAAACCAATAATATATCCCCAGATTGCAGCACTTGCTGTTGTATAGAGATGAAATGAGTTAATACCTAAACCTATTGCAGCTAAGGTTAAGGTAAAGCGATCGGGAAGTAACTGAGTGTCAAAATCAATAAAAGTAAGCGTGATCAGCACCCATGTCAGTAACACACCAAAAACCATTTGTAGCGTTGGACCGTAAACAGCAACGACTGTCAATGAACACACCGCAGTTAAAAGTTCAACCAATGGATAACGAATACTAATCGGGTTTTGACACGAAGCGCATTTGCCTCTTAAAACCAACCAACTGATAATGGGGATATTTTGATACCAACGAATTGGAGTTTTACATTTGGGACAGGTAGAGGCTGGTTGACTGAGACTGAGCTTTTCTTCATCAATCACAATCTGTTGTGAGCCTGCCAGTAGTTGGCATTCTGCATGCCATTCCTGTCGCCATTCTTTTTCCATCATCTTGGGGGTACGGTAAATGACTACATTTAAAAAACTACCAACACATAAGCCTAAAACACCAATAGTCAGATAGAGTGCTATTGGTGATTGAATCAGAAAATTTAACAAATCATGGAACATATTCATCATTATCAACCAACCACTGAACCCATTTGGAAAATAGGCAGATACATCGCAATCACTAGACCACCAATAAGAACACCTAATATCGCCATGATTAATGGCTCCATCATTGAGGTTAAACCATCCACCGCATTGTCGACTTCATTTTCAAAATGCGTTGCAACTTTATCTAACATCGCATCAAGCGCACCCGATTCTTCTCCAATCGCCACCATTTGAATGGCCATAGAGGGGAATTTATTGGTGACACGCATGGCAAAGTTCAATTGTTGCCCAGTGGCGACATCCTCGCGAATTTTCATTACCGCTTGTTCATAAACCACATTATTGGTTGCACCAGCTGTTGACTCTAAAGCTTCGATTAAAGGGACCCCTGCCGCAAATGTTGTGGCAAGTGTACGGCTATAGCGTGCAATGATGGCTTTATAAACCAGATCGCCAAAAATAGGCAGTCTCAGTGCTGTTCGGTCTAGAAAATCCTGAAATTTTTTACTGCGTTTTTTGGCTTCTAAAAAAGCAGTAATCACAACAGCAATAAAGATAATCAAAATAAACCAATAACTTTGCATCCAATTGGACATATTCACCACCATTTGAGTAAATGCGGGGAGATCTGCACCAAAAGAGCTAAATAAGCCTTGAAAGACAGGAACAACTTTCACCATTAAAATAATAGTAACGATAATTGCGACTGCAATTACAGTCATTGGATATTTCATGGCTTTTTTAATTTTTTGCTTGAGTAATTCACTTTTTTCTTTATAGATCGCCACACGATCAAGCATGGTTTCCAAAGCACCAGATTGTTCACCAGATTCGACCAATGAACAAAACAAGCTGTCAAAATAGCGAGGGTATTTTTTTAATGCGCCAGCAAAGGTATTTCCCCCTTCAACTTCACTTTTAATCCCCAGTACAATTTCACGCATAGAGGGATTTTCTAGTCCTTCTGCAACGATTTCAAAGCTTTGTACTAATGGTACACCCGCTTTCATCATCGTGGCGAGTTGACGAGTAAAAATGGTAATGTCTAGGGTTGAAACTCCTTTTTTTAGTAAGCCTTCAAGAATATTTTTCTTTTTTTCTCGAATGGTTTTAATGGTGATGCCTTGTTTTCGCAAGGTGACTTTGGCCAGTGCCATATTGCGAGCAGGTAGTTCGCCTTTGATTTTGATCCCTTTACGATCAACCCCGTCATAAGCAAATGTAGGCATCATTTGAGCTTTTTTAGCTGCCATCATAATTTCCTTGAATATTGATTATATTTATTCGCTGGTCACACGGTTAATTTCTTGTAAAGAAGTTAAGCCATTGATGACCTTAATTAAACCTGAACGTCTTAAATTATCAAACCCCAATTTCTCCGATGCCGCCGCAATTTGCAGCGCATTGCCATCTTCCATGATAATTTTTGAAATCTCAGGTGTTACTTTCATCACTTCGTAAATCCCGACACGACCTTTATAGCCTTCACGGCATTCATTACAGCCCACAGGTTGAAAAATTTGTAAGTCAGGGTTGCTTAAGTCTTGTTCGGTAAAGCCCATTTCTAACAGACTCTGTCTAGGGATTTCAACGGGTGCTTTACAATGATTACATAAACGTCTTGCCAATCGTTGTGCAATCACAAGATTGACTGAGGTGGCAATATTAAATGAAGGTACACCCATATTACGTAAACGGGTTAATGTTTCAGGTGCGCTGTTGGTATGTAGGGTAGACATCACCATATGCCCCGTTTGAGCCGCCTTGATCGCAATTTCGGCAGTTTCGAGATCTCGAATCTCACCGACCATGATAATGTCAGGATCTTGACGCAGGAATGATTTTAGTGCGACCGAAAAGCTGAGACCTGCTTTAAGATTAACGTTGACTTGATTGATCCCTTCCAAGTTAATTTCAACTGGATCTTCGGCTGTGGAAATATTTGAACTTTCTGTATTGAGGATATTTAAGCCCGTATAGAGAGAAACAGTTTTACCTGAACCTGTGGGGCCAGTAATCAGTAACATGCCTTGAGGTTTTTCTAAGGCCTCCATAAATAATGCTTTTTGCTTTTCTTCATAACCCAGCGCATCAATACCCAACATTGCGCTGGAAGGGTCAAGAATACGCAGTACCAATTTTTCGCCAAATAATGTCGGTAGTGAATTCACACGAAAATCAATGGCTTTGGTCTTTGATATTTTTAACTTAATACGGCCATCCTGCGGAACACGCTTTTCAGAAATATCCATTCTAGACATCACTTTTAGACGTGATGCCAAACGGCCAGCTAATTGCAAGGGGGGATTGGTAATGGTTCTTAGTACTCCATCTACACGATAACGCACCCGATAACTTTTTTCATAAGGTTCAAAGTGTAAATCTGATGCACCCATACGAATCGCATCGATCAAGAGTTTATTGATATATTTAACAATAGGTGCTTCTTCTTCTGAAGCCTCATCGTCATCATCTTCTGATGGAGGGTTGTCATCAGTGGCAATGATATCAACATCAAAATCTTCATCACCAAAATTAAAGCTTTCCTCTACAGTAAAGTGCTTTTCTAAATACTTTTCTAATTTATGATGTTCAACAATGATCGGTTCAATATTCAAACCGCAGTTAAAACGAATGGCATCCAGCGCTTCTATATTGGTCGGATCACTGGTGGCGACATATAAAATATTGCCACGTTGTACCAAAGGAATCACTTTATGCTTAGTGACTAAATTTGGCTCAATAAGCTCCTTGGGCAGTATGTCAGGATTAAAGCTATCAAGATCAAAAATGGGTTCTCCAAATTCTTGGGAGATCATTTCAGCAATGATCAGTGGCGGTATATTTAGTTTTTCACTGAGATAAGCAACAATACTCACTTTATTTTTTTGAGCGTTACTGAGCGCATCTTTCATTTGCTGGGCAGATAAAAAACCTTCGTCGACTAAGCGACGGATATACCCCGAAAACTTAGGTGAACCATTTTGCATAGACATCCCCAAAACACATTAAATTTCATTTTATAATTTGAATACGAAAATTATACGATGATCCTTAGAAATATCTAGAATTAAACGTATTTTTTATAGAAACATATTTGAAAATAACTTGAGCCAATCAGGCTTTTTACCGTTATCTTTGAAATGATTTATGTTTCTTTGCTTTATATTAGGGGTTGTTGACAATTCGTCTATGTTAGCGACTACGTGTGTTTTTTAGGCGATACTAGGCGCGAGATACGAAATTTAGTCATTCTAAATGATGAGAAACATCGTTTCGCAAGGTAACACGTAGCGTCAAAAAACACGCTAGTCCCCCGCTGCGCCTTGCGCTGCAAACAAAGCAGTGCTTTGTTCTTGCTCAGGGTTGTGGCTAAAATTATCTCAGCCTACGTTATGAAACTCGAAAATAGTCTCGCTATTCTCTTCGTTTCATGCCTTGCCTGCTCA
>NZ_JAMBAR010000001.1:308683-506740 GCF_025433935.1 Acinetobacter sp. I-MWF
CCCCGCTGCGCCTTGCGCTGCAAACAAAGCAGTGCTTTGTTCTTGCTCAGGGTTGTGGCTAAAATTATCTCAGCCTACGTTATGAAACTCGAAAATAGTCTCGCTATTCTCTTCGTTTCATGCCTTGCCTGCTCAATTTTAACCTACAACGCAAGCCATTTATGAAATGTCTACAGCCCCTAAAGTATAACTTTAAATGAGATGACTGAATTGATAAAGAAAAAATACTTTAAAAATATAAATTCCGTGTAGAATGTGCACATTTTCGATAAAAGGTTAGATGTATGTCGGGTTCGACTATTACTCCTTGGGTTGTCGGCAATTGGAAAATGAACCCAATGCAAGCGAATTCGCAACAGCTCATTCAAGATTTAAATCAGTATTTACAACAATCACCGATTACAGAACAACAATGTCATATTGGTGTTGCGCCTATTTCTATTGCATTACTGTCTGTGCAAAAATTATTTAAAGATGCACATTCACCAGTCAAAGTTGTCGCACAAGATCTTTCTCAAATGGCAGGCACAGGCGCTTATACCGGCGAAGTGAGTGCAGAACTACTCAAAGACAGTCAGATTGATTATGTGTTGATTGGGCACTCAGAACGTCGAGAAATTTTTGGCGATGATGTTGCAAAAATTAAAGCGAAATTATCAAATGCTTTAAATGCTGGGCTTCAAGTGATTTATTGTGTAGGTGAAAGCTTAGAACAACGTGAAGCAGGGCAGGCAGAGCAAGTGGTCTTACAACAAATTTGTGATCTCGCAGCAGTTGTAAAAGCAGAGCAATGGCACAATATTGTGATTGCCTATGAGCCAATTTGGGCAATTGGAACAGGTAAAACAGCCTCTCCACAAGATGCTCAGGCAATGCATGCAAAAATTCGCGAAGGTTTAACTCAAATTACGGCCCAAGCTCAACATACAGCGATTTTGTATGGCGGTAGTGTCAAACCTGAAAATGCAGTAGAGTTAGCTGCTTGTCCAGATATCAACGGTGCGCTGGTTGGTGGTGCATCACTTAATGCTGAGTCATTTTATAAAATTGCTCAAGCATTTGCTAAAACAGAAGAATAGGAGTTCAGCATGCATACATTTGTGCTGGTTGTACATATCATCTTGGCCGTTTTGATGATCGGGCTTATCCTCGTTCAACATGGTAAGGGTGCAGATGCAGGTGCATCATTTGGTGGCGGTGGTGCTGCAACAGTATTTGGTGCTTCAGGTTCTGCAAGCTTTTTAACTCGTTTAACTGCGATTCTCACGGCTTTGTTTTTTATCACCAGTTTAAGTTTGGCGGTGTTTGCTAAAAAACAAACTTCGGATGCGTATGGTTTAAAATCTGTACAGACCAGCTCTCAAACGGCACCAGCTGCACCAGCCAATACGGGTGAAACTTCACCAACTGCACCAAAAACTGGCGAATAATGCCATTTAGTTCTTTCTTTTTCTGAATGATGCGACTAGAATGCGTCACAGCTGCGGTGGTGGTGGAATTGGTAGACACGCTACCTTGAGGTGGTAGTGCTTTCGGGCGT
This sequence comes from Acinetobacter sp. I-MWF, assembly GCF_025433935.1. Taxonomy (NCBI): domain Bacteria; kingdom Pseudomonadati; phylum Pseudomonadota; class Gammaproteobacteria; order Moraxellales; family Moraxellaceae; genus Acinetobacter; species Acinetobacter sp. I-MWF. The sequence continues at coordinate 310,224 of NZ_JAMBAR010000001.1, forward strand.
GGGGGTTCAAGTCCCCCCTTCCGCACCAACAATGAACCAGATTGTTGGTGTTAGCAGCTGAAAAAAACATTGATGCGGGATGGAGCAGTCTGGTAGCTCGTCGGGCTCATAACCCGAAGGTCGTTGGTTCAAATCCAGCTCCCGCTACCAATTTAATTAAGATGCAACTTAATTAAAGGTCATTTAAGTTGAAAAATTTAGCTGATGTGTGAATTTGCAGTGTTGTTGCGGGATGGAGCAGTCTGGTAGCTCGTCGGGCTCATAACCCGAAGGTCGTTGGTTCAAATCCAGCTCCCGCTACCATTTTGATTAAGGTGCAACTTAATCAAGCAAGAAATTCAATGTATCAGTTAATGATAGATTGAAAAAAATAAATTTCTTGTGTATAATTTTGCAACGCTGATGCGGGATGGAGCAGTCTGGTAGCTCGTCGGGCTCATAACCCGAAGGTCGTTGGTTCAAATCCAGCTCCCGCTACCAAGTTTCTAAAAGGGCTCACAGATAGGTGGGTCTTTTTTGCATAGTGAACTTCGGTTTACTGTGCGATAATAGGGGCGATTACGCCCTTTTTTATTGGCTATCGTGTAGTGTGGACATCAATTGGTCAAAAAGACATGCTTCACTATAGTAAGTTTGAATTAGTCCGATGAGCGATTGAATCGCACAAATATGACGAGAGTAAATGAAGCTATCAAATAAAACTCAAGCACTTCAAGATTTAATCACTCCTGCAGTGCAAGCTTGTGATGTAGAACTTTGGGGAATCGAATTTATTCCTCAAGGTAAGCGTTCTTTATTGCGTATTTATATCGACAAAGACGTTGTGGAAAATGCTGAACCAACAATCAATGAAGATGGTGAAGCAGAATTGGGTCGTGGTATTGGCGTACAAGATTGTGTACGTGTGACTCAGCAAGTCGGTGCAATATTAGATGTACATGATCCAATTTCAGGTGAATATGCTTTAGAAGTATCATCACCAGGTTGGGATCGGCCATTCTTCCAGTTGGCACAGTTAGAAAAATACATCGGACAACAAGTTGCATTGCGTTTGATTGCTGCAGTTGAAAATCGCCGTAAATTCCAAGCAAAATTAATTGCTGTAGATTTAGAAAATGAATTCATTCAAGTCGAAGTTGAAAACCAGCAAGTACTTGAGATCGATAGCAACAATATAGACAAAGCGAATTTGATCTTTCAGGATTAATCCAGAAATAGAAATCTGAATAAATAGGTGACTTATGGCTCGTGAAATTCTCACCGTCGTTGAAACGGTTAGTAATGAGAAAGGTGTAAGTCGTGAAGCAATTTTTGAAGCGCTTGAACAGGCTTTAGTTGCAGCGACGAAAAAGAAATTCTACGAAGGAACGAATTCGGAAGAAGCTCAGTTACGTGTAGAAATTGACCGTAAAACAGGTGATTACAGCACTTTCCGTCAATGGGAAGTTGTTGCTGATGAAGATCATGAAATGCCAGCATGTCAAGATGCGATTTCTGATGTTGATCCTGCTCAATGGTCAATTGGTGATATCCGTGAGTTAGAAGTACCATCAATTGATTTTGGTCGTATTGCAGCGCAGATTGCTAAACAAGTCATTGTGCAAAAAATTCGCGAAGCTGAACGTGCTTTAGTGGCGGATGCTTATGAAGCTAAAGTCGGTGAATTGATCTATGGTGAAGTGAAAAAACAAACCAAAGATGGCTTCATCATTGACTTGGGTGATAATGCAGAAGCGTATTTAGCGCGTGAAGAAATGATTCCTAAAGAAATTCTTCGCCCTAAACAGCGTATGAATGCAATTCTTTATAATGTGAACCGTGAAGGTCGTGGTGCGCAACTCTTGTTGTCACGTGCTAAACCTGAAATGCTGATTGCATTAATGAAAAAAGAAATTCCTGAAATTTCTGAAGAAATCATTGAAATTAAAGCAGCAGCGCGTCAACCGGGTGTACGTGCAAAAATTGCAGTTAAAACCAACGATCATCGTATTGACCCAGTCGGTGCATGTATTGGTATGCGTGGTACACGTATCCAAGCGGTACAGTCTGAGTTAAATGGTGAACGTATCGATGTTGTGGTGTGGTCTGATGATCCTGCTCAATATATCGCTAGTGCTTTAGAGCCTGCGGATGTATCTGGGATTGTGATTGATGAAGATGCACGTACAGCAGACATTATTTTTGCAACCAGCGATCAACTTGCGCGAGCAATTGGTTCACAAGGTCAAAACGTCCGTTTAGCATCAGAGCTTACGGGCTATAAATTAGATATGATGCTTGAAGATGAGTACCGTGCTCGTCAACAAAATGAAGCTCAACAGTATTTAGACATGTTTGTAACACGTCTTGATATTGAAGAAGATCTTGCAATGGCTTTAGTAGAAATGGGCTTTACCTCACTTGAGGAAATCGCTTATGTACCTGCGGAAACTTTCGATGAAATCGAATTAGATGCAGATACAGTTGAATTGCTACAAAGTCGTGCAAAAGAAGCAGCTTTAGCTGATGCGTTAAAGCAACAAGAAGATATTCAGGACCCAAGTCCAGAACTTGTTGCGATGGAAGGAATGACTTCTGAAATTGCGCATGCTTTAGCAGCACGTGGTGTGGTAACAATCGATGACTTAGCTGACCAAGCAACGGATGATATCTCTGATATCGACGGTTTAGGCGCTGAGAAAGCAGGTCAATTGATTATGAAAGCACGTGAATCATGGTTTAACTAGGAGGTAATACATGACGGATAAGTCAATTCAAGAGTTAGCGGTCAGCGTAGGACTTCCTGTTGCAAAGCTCCTTGATCAGGTGCGTGAAGCTGGATTGCCACAAAAACAGGCTGAAGATAAAATTTCTACTGAACAGCAAGATGTTCTCGTGAACCATTTGAAAAAAGCGCATGGTCAAGATACGGGACAAGCAGGACAAATCACGTTGAAACGTAAAACGACAAGTACAGCTAAAGTTGCGAGTACTTCAGGTAAAGCGAAGACAATTAACGTAGAAGTTCGTAAGAAACATACGTTTACTAAGCCAGACCCTGAACAAATCAAAGCAGAAGCTTTGGCGAAAGCTCAAGCAAATGCTCAAGTGACATCAACTCAAAAAGTACAGCAAAATACTGTAGTGAGTGGAGTTGAAAAAACTGAAAGTTCAGCGAAAGCGAATTTAGAAAAAATGCGTGCTGCTGCAAAACAGCAAACTGCTGCGAAAGAAACACCAAAAGCAGCTGTTGTTGTAAAGCGTAAATCGACCAATAAGCCGATTACCAAAGCAACCGTAAAAACCATTGAAACCCCTGAGCAGAAACGTGCCCGTGAAGCTCAAGCAGCACAACTGAAAGCGACTGAAGAAGCAGCTCGTCGTAAGTCAGCAGAAGAAGCTCAACAACGTACCCTTGAGCAAATGCGTCAAATGGCGTCTAAGTATTCTTCTGATGAAACAACGACAACGATTCGTGTCGTTGATGATTCACCGTTGGCTGCTGGTTTGGTTGGTCAAGCATATGAAGATTCATTTGCAAAAGAAGACCGTGAAATCAAACGTGGTACCAATACTGCAAATACACGTTCTCCTAAAAAAGGTGGTCGTCGTGGTCAGGAAGAGCAATCTTTCAGCCATAACCCGCATAAACGTGGTTTAAAAACCAGTCAAGCCAATAAACATGGTTTTGAAAAACCAGTCAAAAAGCAAGTTTATGACGTTGAAATTGGTGAAACCATTGTTGTTGCAGATCTTGCAGCAAAAATGGCAGTTAAAGTTCGTGAAGTGATTAAATCACTCATGAAAATGGGTGAGCTTGTTACTCAGAACCAAGCCATTGAGCAAGAAATTGCAGCATTGATTGTTGAAGAAATGGGTCACAACCCAGTACGTGTATCTGATACACAAGCTGAAGATAACTTACTTGAAGCAGCAGAAGAAGCGCGTGGTGCACAAACAACACGTGCGCCAGTTGTAACGATCATGGGTCACGTTGACCATGGTAAGACATCGTTACTTGATCGTATTCGTCGTGCCAAAGTTGCACAAGGCGAAGCGGGCGGGATTACACAGCATATTGGTGCTTATCACGTTAAAACGGATAAAGGAATTATTACTTTCCTTGATACGCCTGGACATGCTGCATTTACTGCAATGCGTTCACGTGGTGCTAAAGCGACTGATATCGTGGTACTTGTTGTTGCAGCGGATGATGGTGTAATGCCACAAACTGCGGAAGCAATTGACCATGCGCGTGCTGCAGGTACTCCAATTATTGTTGCAATCAATAAAATGGATAAAGAATCAGCTGATCCAGATCGCGTATTGAATGAATTGACAACCAAAGAAATCGTGCCTGAACAATGGGGTGGTGATGTACCAGTTGCAATGGTTTCAGCACATTCTGGTCAAGGTATCGACGAACTTCTAGATTTGATTTCAATTCAAGCTGAAATGTTAGAGTTGAAAGCGTCTGAAGAAGGTGCTGCTCAAGGTGTTGTTATTGAAGCACGTGTAGACAATAGCCGTGGTGCGGTAACGTCTATTCTTGTTCAAAACGGTACACTGAAAGTAGGTGACTTGGTTCTTGCGGGTGCATCTTACGGTCGTGTTCGTGCGATGACCGATGAGAATGGTCAACGTATTCAATCTGCAGGTCCTTCAATTCCAGTTGAAATTTTAGGTCTTCCAGAAGCGCCAATGGCGGGTGATGAAGTTCTTGTTGTTAATGACGAGAAAAAAGCACGTGAAGTTGCCGATGCGCGTATGGATCGTGAGCGTCAAAAACGTCTTGAACGTCAAAGCGCAATGCGTCTTGAGAACATTATGGCATCAATGGGCAAAAAAGATGTGCCAATTGTAAATGTTGTTCTTAAAACTGATGTACGTGGTACCTTGGAAGCGTTACATGTTGCACTTGCTGATCTTGCAACTGACGAAGTTAAAGTACGTGTCATTGGTTCAGGCGTGGGTGCAATCACTGAGTCTGATGTGACGCTTGCTGAATCTTCAGAAGCGGTACTTCTTGGCTTTAACGTGCGTGCAGACAATACCGCACGTCAAAAAGCAGATGCAGATGGTATCGACATTCGTTACTACTCAATCATCTATCAACTTATTGATGATGTGAAAGCAGCAATGAGCGGAAAACTTGCTCCTGAACACCGTGAAACAATTCTGGGTGTTGCAGAAGTTCGTGAAGTATTCCACTCAAGTAAGTTTGGTGCTGCTGCGGGTTGTATGGTACTCGAAGGTGTATTACATCGTAATAAACCAATCCGTGTACTACGTGATGATGTTGTGGTATTCCAAGGCGAGCTTGAATCTCTTCGTCGCTATAAAGAAGTGGTTGAAGAAGTTCGCGCTGGTATGGAATGTGGTCTTGCAGTAAAAGGTTATAAAGACATCAAAGCACTTGATAAAATCGAAGTGTATGATGTTCAGTTGATTAAACGGAGTCTTTAATGGCGGGTAGTCAACGTCTTAAGCGTATGGCAGATACAGTGCAACGTGAGTTGTCAGAACTGATTCGCCAAGAGCTGAAAGATCCACGCTTAGGTGGTCTGGTGACCATCTCTGCAGTGAAAGTTAGTCCAGATCTAGGTTATGCGGAAGTTTACGTTACCGTGATGGGGCGTGAACTTGGCGATGAGCAAAGTGAAGCGGCAAATAAAGAAACGTTAGATGTTTTAAATAAAGCATCTGGTTTTTTACGCCACGAATTAGGTCGTCGTATTAAAACTCGTGTAACTCCGCGTTTGCGCTTTCATTATGATAAAACCAATGCCTATGGTAACTATATGTTTGGTCTAATCGCAGAAGCTGTGAAAGATTTACCTGAGCAAAAAGATGAAGAATAAAAGTAATTGAAATAAGAAGCCACCTTAGGGTGGCTTTTTTATGCATTTAAAATATGCTTAAATCCTTAGTTAAAATTTTTTAAATAATCAAAATGAGAATAACAAGATGAAGCTAAAACTTTATATCCCTGTGATTGGGCTGTCCGTGATCTCTGTTACAGCCCATGCCTGTATCAATACTTATGCTTTTGAGTTGGGTTATGGCGGATTAGATCAAAAAACTGCTCAAAAGCAACTGGCGCAAGGTCATTTACCTAAAACTAAATCTGTTGAGGATTTAAATGATTATGGTGTTTTGCTGATTTATGCACATCAATACGATCAAGCGATTCAAATATTTAAACACATTGAAAAATCCCATCCAAATCTTGCTAAAACCGCTGCGAACTTAGGGACAGCATATGAACTGGCTGGGCAGTCTGAAAAAGCAAAATATTGGATTGAACAGGGTATGCAACGTGATCCAAATCTTCATCAGGGCAGTGAATGGATTCATGTTAAAATTTTAGATGCGAAAATCCAACAACAAAAAGATTCTACATGGATTCAACATCACGATGTTTTAGGGTTGGATTTTGGTCAAGCAGCCGAACCAAAGGCAAAGGTTAAAACTGTACAATTTCAAAAACAACATTATGATTTAAATAGAATCTTATTTGATAGCCAAATTCAAATGGATCAACGGTTAAGGTTTGTAGATCGTGATCCAATCACTGCGCAAATTATATTTAATATGGCCAATATTGAAATGCTGAATTATAACTTGGCGGATAAAACAGTAGATTTGCTTTATCGGCGCGCTCAAGATATCGGCTATCTCAACCCGAAATTAATTGAGACACGTTTAGATTATTTTCAACATTCTAAATGGTTTCGCTTTAAGGCATTTTTTGTCAATATCTATCAAACATTTAAAAATTTAATTGTATGATCATTGGCTAGGTAGCAGAAATTAAACAAAACTTTGCCTTAAACTGTATAGAATGCAGAGATATCAACAAATACAAATAAATATCTCTGAGGAATTGGCAATGAATTCAATGAAAAAAGGTTTAGTTGCACTTACATTGGCAAGTACTTTGGCTTTTTCAGGTTGTGGCTATAACACTTTGCAAGCCAAAGATGAGTCAGTAAATGCGGCATGGTCAGAAGTTGAAAACCAATATCAACGTCGAGCAGATTTAGTGCCTAACCTGGTCAATGTCGTCAAAGGTTATGCAACGCATGAAGAAAAAGTTTTAACTGAAGTGACTGAGGCGCGTGCCAATGTTGCAGGTTTAAAAGTAGATAAAGAAGTATTGAACGATCCTGAATTGTTTAAAAAATACCAAGAAGCACAATCACAAATGACGGGTGCATTATCTCGTCTTTTAGCAGTGACAGAAAATTATCCAGATTTAAAAGCCAATGAACAATTCCGTGATCTACAGGTTCAACTAGAAGGTACGGAAAACCGTATCAGTACTGCACGTACACGTTATGTAGAATCTGTCCAAGATTACAACACTTATGTACGTCAATTCCCTCAAGCAATGACTGCTAAAGTGATTGGTATGAAAGCCAAACCAAACTTTAGTGCAGAAGCGGGTGCATCTAAAGCGCCAACAGTTAATTTTAATTAATGATGTGATTTCATTTCACTGTCTTTAAAGCATGCTGAAAAGATAGGCTAAGAATATTCATTATTAAATAAAAGGTGACCTATGATTGAATGGCGAGAAAAATCAGTAATGAAAAACATGAGTACAATATTATTTGTATTTCTAGGACTGATGCTTTCTGTTCAATCAAGTGTCTGGGCTGAAACTGCGACAGCCACAGATGAGCAAGAGGCACAAGATGCGATTGTTTTGGGCAAAGTGGTACCCAATGCCAATTTACCCAATGTGATTGGTTCAAAACCATTAGATACTCAAAAACAAACGCCAACTACACAACAAGCCCCTCAAAGTCCCGTACAAAACGTACCCCCAGTCGCCAATGATATGGCAGAGGGTGAAACTACTCGAAATATTCCCACACTGAATCAGCCTGTCGTTGATCAAGCTAAAGTTTTATCTGCAGCTGAAAAGCAAAATTTAGAACAACAAATTCGTGATATATATCGCCAAGGCAAGGCGCAAATTGGCATTATTATTGTCCCAACCACGGGGCAAGAAGATATTTTTGATTTCGCAATGCGTGTTGCTGAGCAATGGAAGTTAGGTTCAGCAAAACAAGACAATGGTTTATTGATTGCAGTCGCAGTTAATGATCAAAAAATCCATATTGCAACAGGCTATGGTTTAGAAGGTGTACTTCCTGACATTATGGTCAGTCGAATTATACGCAATCAAATTACACCCGATTTTAAACAAGGGCAATATGCTCAGGGCTTACAGGCAGGTGTCAATGAGATTGAGCGTATTTTAAATCTTGACCCTGAAATTGCCAAACAAGCCGCAGATGAGCTAAAAGCGCGGCAAACCCAAGCACTGCAAGAACAAGAGGCCAAGGATCGAACCTTAACCACTGCAATGGTGATTTTGGTGATAGGTATCTTTGCATCATTTATTGTCGGTAATCGTTTAAGTGCAGCAGTTGCGGGTGTGACAGCGACCGCTGCAGGTCTTATTTATGGCTCAGGGATTGTGATGAGTCTGGTTTTGGGTTTTGGTATATTCTTCTTGTTGATTACATCATTGGCACAACTCATTTTCCAAATGTTTCTATCTGGTGGTGGGCGTGGTGGAAGTAGTGGAGGGGGCGGTTTCGGTGGTGGAGGGGGCTATAGTGGTGGCGGTGGTGGTTTCGGCGGTGGAGGAGCATCAGGCTCATGGTAACAAAAACAGATACAACAGCAATTGTAACTGAACCGAAGTTACAAGAACAGGTACAACCCAGCTTAAAACGTTGGTTAAAACACGTTTTATATATGCCTGCGTCGAAACGCTATTTTTCAAAGCAAGATCAACACGCCATTGCAAAAACTGTAAAGCAAGCTGAAGAAGGTCATGTCGGCGAAATACAAGTGGTGATTGAGGGACATATTCCAAGTCATCAGGCGTATCACCAAAATACTCGTCTTAGAGCACAACAATTATTTGCTGAATTGGGCGTGTGGGATACCGAATATAATAGCGGTGTTTTGCTGTATTTAAACTTATGTGAAAAAACAGTCGAAATTGTGATAGATCGTGGTATTTATCAAGCAACAACGCAACAAATATGGCAACAGATTTGCGATGTGATGATTTCAGAGTTAAAAAACAAAAATTATCGAACTGCGGTCACTAATGGTGTCTTAGAGATTGGTCAAATTTTAAATTTATTTTATGGTAACCAATATGCTCAGGTTGCCAATGTTAATGAGTTAACAAATAATCCAATCATTGTGAATTAGTCTGGTTTCTGGTGACAATAAATGTCACTTTTTTACGTATAATTACGTAAAAATATAAGCGGCAAAAAAAAACTTGTAAAGCGTTACATTCTCTCTAAAATCAAAGAGTCTCGATTGGTTGTTGATTTTTTCCACAAAAAAAACAGCCACATAAATTGCTCTATAAAGCTATAAAAATTTTTAAAACATTGGAGAAATGTTATGAATGCTCAAAAAGGTTTTACCCTGATTGAATTAATGATCGTTGTTGCGATTATCGGTATTCTTGCTGCGATTGCGATTCCACAGTATCAAAACTATATTGCTCGTTCACAAGTTGCACGTGTAATGAGTGAAGCTGGTGCAATCAAAACAGCTGTAGATAATTGTTTATTAAATGGTAAAACGACACTTGGAGCCGCTGCAACTGAATGTCAATTAGATGCAACAGGTTCTAATCTTTTAACTGGTGATAAACAAGACGGTTCAACAGCTGTTGCTACTGGTACTGGCGTGCCACAAGTAACCATTACTCCAGCAACTGGTGCTGCAATAATTCTTGCTACATTTGGTAACTCTGCAGCTGCTGACGTAAAAAAAGCAGGTTCGAATACATTGACATGGACTCGTGCAGTAGATGGTACATGGGCTTGTTCTACAACTACGGAAGCGAAATATCGCCCAGCTGGTTGTCAAGCTTCTTCTTAATTCATATAGATAGATTAAGCTGAGTAAAATTTTAAGAAAACCACAATGCACATGTATTGTGGTTTTTCTTTATCCTTTACTTGGGTATAGTTCAAAAAAGAGATTGGTTTTCAAAAATCTAAAATATAATTGCTGTAATTGAAAATGATTTTACTTATAATATTATTGCCAAATATTTTTCTTTATTTAAAAGATGGTGATTTAAGTTCACTTCTACTTAGCTTTTTTATTGTAATATACTTTTACTCTATTATTAAAACCACAAAATACTCTTTTATTTTTACTCTACTGTTGTTGTTACTTCCTTTTTATTTATTTTATATATTTTTTTATGGCAATTTTCCATCAGAACAAGTTTGGAGTATAATTTATGAAACAAACTATCGAGAAGCTGAAAGCTTTTTAGGTGATCATTTTATATTTTATATTTTATTATATACGTTTTGGTTTTTTCTTAGTATTTTTTTTACATGGATGGATTATAAAAAACCATTAATTTGGAGTAGTAGAAGTAGATATGTAGTTTTAATAATTGGAACAATATATTTTTTAGTAATGTATTTTTTGAATGAAAACATTGCTAATAAAATTGATGGGAATTTTGAAAAAGATCAAAATGGTTTTTTAGTGAGCGAGAGTAATCAATTTATTAATCAGGTTAAAAATACTTATCCAATAGGAATTATACCTATACTGAAAAATTGGTATAGTGAACAAGAAAAAATTAATCAAGCTTTTCAAAAAAATATAAAATTTAAGTTTCATGCTGTAAATGACAATGAAAATAAGAAAATTATTGTACTGGTTATCGGTGAAACAAGTAGAGCTAATAATTGGAAAATGAATGGTTATTCTCGAAATACAACACCCCTTTTAAGTAGGCAATCGAATCTTGTAAATTTTTCTAATTTTTTATCTATTTCTGCAGAAACTCGCACTTCAATACCAATGATCCTTACAAGGAAGCCAGCAGAACAAGTTTATCAATTTATTTTTCCAGAAAAATCAATTATTTCAGCATTTAAAGAAGCAGGGTTTTTAACCTACTGGATTTCTACACAACAAAAATTTGGTGCATTTGATACGAGTACATCTGTATATGCCAAAGAAGCAGATCATATGCTTTTCTTAAATAAAACAAGTTATACAAATAAAGGAGAGACTGATGAAGTAATACTTCCAGAACTAAAAAAAGCATTAGAATCTAGGGGGGATAAAAAATTCATTGTTATTCATACATTAGGAAGCCATTATAACTATAGTCATCGCTATACTAAAGACTTTGATGTTTTTAGACCATCATTGAATGATATTGATCATTATAGTTTACAAGATAAAAAAAATAAAACTCAATTAATAAATAGTTATGATAACTCAATTTTGTATACAGATTATGTCGTAAATCAGATTATCGAAACTCTTAAATTTAAAAAAAATACTGAATCTTTTTTGTTTTACTCATCAGATCATGGAGAGGATTTATTTGACAATGATTGTGATAAAAGTGGTCATGGCAATAAAACTACTTACAATTATGAAATCGCTGCATTTGCATGGTATTCTGATTTATATAATCAAAAAAACCCTGAGAAGTTAAGTTGGCTAAATAGAAATAAACAACGTAAAATTAACCAAACATCCATTTTCCCAACATTAATAGATGCCGCAAATATAAAAATACTTAATGATTCATTGGGTAAAAGCATATTAAAAGATTTCAAAGACTATCCGCGATTAGTTAGCGGTGGGGTTGATTTTGATAAAATACAGCCTATAGGCATATGCAAGGAAATTCAATGAATCAAACACATCAGAAAATGCTTTCTAATATTGCTGGTATTTTTTTTATTTCTGGATTTAGTGCCCTGATTTATCAAGTTTGTTGGCAACGCTTATTATTCACAGGCTTTGGAGTTGATTTAACCTCAATCACAGTGATTGTTTCTGTATTTATGGCAGGTTTAGGTATAGGTGCTTTTTTTGGTGGTCGAATTGCAGATAAATTTCCGCAAAAAATGCTTATTATTTTCTGCTTAATTGAATTTGGCATCGGTTTTTTTGGACTATTTAGCTATGGATTCATACAAACTTTACAAGACATACTCATCAATGCCAATTTAGTAGTTACAGCACTAGGAAGCTTTGTACTTCTTTTATTTCCGACATTTTTAATGGGGGCGACTTTACCACTACTTACAAGTTTCTTTAATCAATATATTAAAAATATTGGTGATTCTATAGGAAGGTTATATTTTTATAATACATTGGGCGCAGCATTTGGAGCTTTAGTAGCAGGTTTTATATTATTTAATTATCTTACAATTTCGGAAGCTATTTACATTGCAGTGGCATTAAATTTGGCAATTTCACTTCTAGTATTTATGGTATATGGTAAAAAAAATGAAGAATAATTATCTTATTTATTTAGTTTCTTTTTTTAGCGGTTTTTTAAGCCTTTCACTAGAAATTATATGGATGCGTATTATTTCATTTGCAGGCATGTCTGTCCCGCAAGCATTTTCATATACTTTGGCTTTATTTTTAGTGGGTATTGCAATAGGGGCAAGTATTGGAAAAAAAATATGTAGAAAAAATAAAAAAATTGATTCAGTCACTATTGGTTATGTATTTTTTATTGCTTCAATAGTAGATATTTGTTTAATAATAATGGCATTTCTAGTAGCTAAAACTTCCATTTTTATATTGATTTCAGGTTTTTTTATCATAATTTGTGCAACAACTCGAGGAGTTATATTTCCTTTAGTACATCATCTTGGTACTCAAGATAAAAAAACTGGATCACAAATATCAAATGTATATTTTTCTAATGTTTTTGGTAGTGCTTTAGCTCCATTACTCATTAGTTTTATTGCTTTGGATTATATTAATACGCAGCAAGTATATTTACTTATTTGTTTTATAAGCTTAATAGTTTCAATGATATGTTTAAATTCAAAAAAAATAAAAATATCTGTTTTTGTTGTCTGTTTCCTATTATTTTTTACGATGATGCTACCTGAACGTATATTTTATGAGTTATCAAGAAACAGCTATCAAGTAGATAAATATCCTGTACAGATCATAGAAAATAAACATGGATTTATTCAAATATATAAAGATAAAGTTGATAAAATTGTTTTTGGTGCAAATGTATATGATGGAAAATTAAATACAAATATATTTCATAATTCAAATGGCATTGATCGAGCCTATCTATTACCTATACTTAAACCTGACGCTGAAAATATTTTAGTTATTGGTTTGAGTACAGGTTCATGGGTGAAAGTTCTTAGCATGATGCCAAATATTAAAAAAATTACTGTTATCGAAATTAACCCTGCATATCTTGAACTTATTAAATCTGACCCAATCGTATCTGACATATTAAAAGACAAGAGAATTGAAATTATTTTTGACGATGGAAGAAAATGGGTTAAAAAGAACAATAATAATAAATATGATATTATTCTTATTAATACAACATGGCACTGGCGTGCTTATGCTTCAAACTTACTTAGCAAGGATTTTTTGAGTATTCTGAAAAACGTTATGCATCAAGATAGTATTTTATTTTATAATACGACTCAATCAGCTGATGCTTACTTTACTGCATCGAAGACTTATCCTTATGTTTATAAATATAAGTTTATGCTATTGAGCTCAATGAGGCCGATTAAATTAGAAAAAAAGGATCGTATTCAAGAAAGTTTATGTAAATTGGTTAGGTACTCTAATCAAACTCCTATATTTAGTACTCGTGAAGAATGTTCTATTGCAGCAAATATTATTTTAAGTACACCTCTTATTTCTTATGAAGATATTATTTTTTCTGAATTCTCTAATCATGAACCTGAAATTATTACGGATGATAATATGATTACTGAATATAAGTATGGTAAAGGTCTGTAATTATAAATTTATCTTAAATGCAATAGCTCGCATTTTTCATTTAAGGTTAATGATTAAAAATGGGAGATTACCAAAAAATGCTTACAAGTAAAATTATTGTCACATATTAACAATTTTATTTACATAGGTAAAAAAAAATTTTTTTTAATTGATAAGAAAATATAATAAAAAAAAGTGAGCTTTTATTATGAAGAAAGTTACAGGTTTTACTCTTATTGAATTGACCATTGTTGTGGCAATTATAGGTATTCTGGCAGCAATTGCATTACTGCAATACCAAAGTTTTGTTGTGAAGTCTCAACTTACCAGTGCAGTTGCGGAGTTAAATGGTGCAAGACCACAATATGAGCTAATTATGAATGATGGGTCTGCTTCAAATAGTACTGCTTTTACTGTAGCAAATATGTTTTTTTCAACATCTTCACAATTTTGCACTTATGCTGTTTCAGCCCCTGTAGAAGGTGTAGCGAATCCAGCATTAGAATGTAAATTAACTCAGGTTGCTTCTGTTATAAAAGGCAAGTCTGTATTCTTTAATAGAGATAAAAGTGGAGTTTGGAGCTGTAGCACCTCTGTTGGAATTCCGAATAAATTTAAACCAGTTGATTGTATTTAGGTTTTTAGAATACTAAAATTCAGTTGCATAATTTTGGTCGCATATAAAAATGTCAAAACGTATAACGTTCTTTTTAGGTCATTTAGCCATTTCTATCGCGATTGCGCTACTTTTTATCGCTATCGTATTTTTTGTGTGGTATCCAGCACCGCTTGCCAAAGCAGTGGGTGTGACTCAAATATTTCTAATGCTGATTGCAATTGATGTGATTATTGGGCCATTTTTGACATTGTTTGTCTATAAAGAGGGTAAAAAAACCTTAAAAATGGACTTAACAATCATCATTGTTATCCAAGTTGCAGCACTAAGCTATGGGCTTTTTAATATTGCTCAAGGGCGACCTGCATGGATTGTATATGACAATGCAGGTCGTTTTGATCTGGTTAGAAATAATGAGATCGAAACAGGAAAAATTGAGCAAGCTCAACCAGCGTACCAAAAAGCGAGTTGGTTAAAACCTCAAATTGTTGCATTGGAAAAAGAAAAGACTGTGGCCGCTCAAAATAAAAGATTATTTGACGACTTTAGTCATGGTGTAGAGCCGACAATGCATCCTGAGCGTTATACACAATTGAGTCATGCTAAATTTGATTTACAGCAAAACTCTGAAAAAATTGATGTTTTAGAAAATTATAATTCTAAAGACGATGTGGAAAAGATTCTACATCAATATCCGACAGTAAATGCATGGCTTCCACTAAAAACAACGGCTGTTGATATGGTTGTGCTGATCAATAAAGAAAAAGGTGAGGTTGTTAAAATTGTCGATTTAAGACCTTGGAAATAAATACTTAGATTTTTTAAAACTGAGCTTATAATAGGCTCAGTTTTTCTGTTCACTTTTCCTATGAAAGTCATTCCTTATCTTCTTTCTGCCGTATTGCTTTTACTTGCGTGGCTTTTACCTATTCATAAAATGCCATGGACAACCTTTGGTAGTGAAGCACTTACTTTTCTATCGGCTTTGGTGCTACTCAGTGCTTTTCTAAATAAAGATTTAAAAATTCCAAAACCGCAAGTGCTTATATTGCCTGTATTAGCAATTCCATTGATACAATGGGGCTTTGGCGAGATTTTGTATTTAAGCAATGCATTGCTTTGTACCGCCTATATTGCGATGTTTTGGTTGATGCTAATTGTTGGTTATAACTTGGCAGTAGGTGAAAAGGGACAAAGAGAACAAGTCTTTAAAGTATTTAGCCTTGTGGTTTTTACGGGTGCGATACTTTCAAGTTTTATTGCAATGACCCAGTGGTTAGGCGTAAACGAATATTTTAGACCATTGGTCAATCTGCTAAATGGAAATCGTCCCTATGCAAACTTTGCCCAGCCGAATAATCTGGCGACGTTTATGTGTATGGGGGTATTTGCATGTTTATACTTTTATGAAAAGAAGATACTGCCAAATTACATACTCGGACCCTCAACTTTTATTTTTCTATTGACCATTGCATTGACCCAATCTCGTACAGCTTGGGTGGTGTGTTTGTTTACATTGATTTATTTGACGATCAAGCAATTCGGTCAAACTAAACGCTTTGGTTTTGTAAAATTGCTCGCATGGTGTGGTGTATTTATTGCGTTGATTACATGCTTGCCAGTGTTTAATCAATGGATTGCATCTGTATCAACTCAAGATGTAGCACAAGCAGATTCAGTGGTCGAGCGAGCAACATCAGGTTATCTCCGTTTAGATATGTGGAATCAAGCCCTAGTCGCGATTTCAGAAAAGCCGTGGTTTGGGTACGGTTGGAATCAAACAGGAATGGCGCAAATCGCCGCTTTTGATTTATATCCATCACATGAATGGTATAAAACGGCACATAACGTGATTTTGGATTTACTGATTTGGAATGGTATCCCAGTTGGTGGATTGATTATTGTTTATATGGCATGTTGGTTGTATTGGTTAAATAAAGGCATTAAAGATACGGTTTCAATTGCAGCAGGATTAATGGTCTGTGCCATTTTGATTCATGCTCTATTGGAATATCCAATTCATTATGCATATTTCTTGCTCCCTTTAGGTTTCTTATTGGGGATCATACAAGCTCAGTATCCTCGTTTGCCTACAGTGAACTTAAAGTCTTCGGTTACAGTAAGTATTATTGTGATTGGTTTGGTCTTGGTGGGAGTGATTTATCGAGACTATATTTTATACCGTCAACAAAGTGTATTTGTAAATAAGAAAACAGCATTAAGTGCTTCACAGCAAGCAGTGATGAATCAGGATATTTTGTTGCTAACGCAATTTAAAGAACGTGTATGGTGGATTGGCTTTAATCCATATAGCAAAATGTCGGATCAGCAGTTGCAATATATGGGACGTATGGTGGCGAACTTAGCATCAGCCTATGATATTCAGAAATATGCACAGGTTTTGGCTTTTAATGGTAAAAAAGTTGAAGCTGAACATCAGTTATGGATTCTGAAGACACTACATGGGCAAGAGAAATCATATCAGGATCTATTACCTGTATCTGCTGAAGGGAAATAATATAATCAACCTGTCAAAAAATTCAGACATGCGAGTATAATTTCTCTTAATTAATATTTTTAATTAAATCAATTGTCTGGGGGAATAAATTGTTTGATTGTAAAAATCTTGCAATGCCGCATCTTACATTCAAAGTTTAAATACCTTTGCGTAGGCGATGCCTCACTTTTCAGAGATGACAAGATGACAAAAATCTTCTATTGGGCGAGGGGTACATCCTATACCCCCGCCCAACGGCGACATCCATGTCGCCACACGATAGAACAACTATCTATGATTCAAAAGTACAAAAATGAATTGATACTAACAGTTTATAAAAGTTATTAAAAAACATAATCTTAATTGACGATCAATGACTTGATAGAAATCACTTTTATGAGTAATTAGGTGGTTTGACTGTACTATTTCACAAAAGTGAATTTTGATGACTTTACATTTTTCATCGCTACATTTTGAAATGCAATAAAAAATCCCCCAATCAATTGGGGGATTTTTTTAATGATATTTAAAAATTATAGTTGGATTTGAATATAATTTTCGATACCGACACTTTCACTTAGATCCAATTGGGTGGTTGTCCAATCCCAAAACTCTTCTTCTTTCTCAAGAATTTCTTGAACAAGATCACGAGTCACATAATCTAAGTTGCTTTCAGCGAGTGCAACAGCTGTTTTTAATGCATCAATATTTTCTTTTACTTTACGTACATCACAGTTTAAAACTTCAACTGTATGTTGACCAATGTATAGCTTGCCTAAATGTTGAAGATTCGGTAGACCTTCCAAGAAAAGAATACGTTCAATGATCTTATCCGCGTGCTTCATTTGGCGAATAGATTCTTTGTATTCAGCCGAACCAAGTTTCTCGATTCCCCAATCATTAAACATACGCGAGTGTAAAAAGTATTGGTTAATCGCAGTCAAATGATGATAAAGCACTTGATTGAGCTGATTAATTACGTCTCGATTGCCTTGCATATGGTTAAAACTCCATTCTAATTTTTTACCTTAACGTGAATTTAAACTGAGTCATTGAAATTTAATAATTAAGGTAATTTGATATGGCTCTATATTAATCAACTTTTTGCAGGGTTACGAGTAGTTTATGGAACGGCAAATGAAAATCGCAATCAAAAACAATAGGGATGTCGTTTTGGCTAAAAGAGATTGATTGAAAAAAACGAACCCGCTTTGAGTCGAAGCGGGGGAGGAGAATGATCTGGGGATCATTGAAAAACTTATTTATTGTCGTTATAAATCTGAACTTATTTTTATGTTTGAATTTCTAAATCAAAACTACGCGGCAACAGAAATACGTGCTGCAATCAGCGATAGCTCTTCATTGATAATGCTTTTTGCTTCAGGGGCACAGCGACCACAGCACGTGCCTAAGTCTAATAATTCACGTACTTCACGGTAGCTCTCTGCACCATTTGCCATTGCATCTTTGATATCTTGATCTGTAATACCACGACATAAACAAACGTACATGAAACTCAACCCTAAGGTTAAATGCGATATCTAATATTATTGATAATTGTTATCATTTGTCAATGAAATTCATTTGAAATCTCATTAATCTTTATTGGCTTTTTGAATAAAAAAATACCACCTGATCGGTAGTATTTTATTTTATTTTTTAAATTATTTAAAATCAAACAATTAGTTTGGGCTGCTATTATTGAGGAATAATCACAATACCATCCATTTCAACCAATGCATTTTTAGGTAAAGAGGCAACACCTAATGCTGCACGTGCAGGATAAGGTTGAGCAAAGTATTCACCCATGATCTGGTTGACCAATTGAAAATTGGATAAATCGGTAAGAAAAATATTGAGCTTTGCAATATCTGCTAAAGAACCGCCTGCAGCTTCACAGACTGCTTTTAAATTATCAAAAACACGTCGAATTTGTGCTTCAATGCCTTCAACCAATTCCATGCTATATGGATCTAAGCCAATTTGCCCTGAAAGATATAATGTGTTGTCTACTAAAATGGCTTGTGAATAAGTACCAATTGCAGCAGGGGCATTTTCAGTATGGATCACTTGGCGGGACATTGATTTCTCCTTGATTTCAAATCATTTCATCATAAAGCATGAATGGCATGCAAAGTGCATCGAAGATTATCGATAAACATTACAGGTCTTAATTTAGCACGCTTTTGCTTTTAGCGTCTCATTAATTGAAACTGGCATAGACATTCGACTAATTCGAGGGAAACCAAATTGCATACGTAATTCACGAATGATTTGCGCAATTTGTTTACGATTATTCACCACGATATTCACATAGGTTTTATCTTCATGAGAGCGTACTGATTCAACCCCAGTTTTTGCTTTACGACATAAGTAAATCAATTCTGAAATTTGTTCATCGGTTAAAATAAGATCAATACTCAAATAAGCATTAAAGTTTACATCGTCTTCTTCTTCCGATGTCCATTGTAAGGACATGATATTTTCAGGATGTAAATGTTGTTCATGTAATAAGTTATGACAGCGGGCACGATGCACAATTAAGCCACGACGGGATAAATGTCCTTGAATAGGATCTCCCAAGACTGGGTTACAACAGTGTGCATATTTTACATCGACACCATCTGTACCTTGGATGAGGCGATTTGAAGCATGTTCTTCAGTGGCTTTAGATTGGGCAAATAAATGGTTAGCGACCAGTTGTGGTAGTAGGTCTCCCACTGCAATTTGTTCAAATAAAGTGTCTTTATCGGGCACATGACGCCACTCTAATAGATCTTTCCAATCCGCTTCGGATAAGTCTTTGGTCGAGCGATTAAACAGTTTTAAAGCACGATTGAGCGCTTGTTGCCCCACTAGGCGTTGTTCATCAGGATCTTGATCTCGCAAGATATTTTGAATCGCACGACGCGCTTTTTGGGTATTAATAAAGCTTAACCAGTCTGGGTTTGGCGTTGCCAATACATCGGTAATGACTTCAACCACCTGACCACTGACCAAAGGGGTTGAAAGCGGTTTAATTTCACCATTAATTTTGGCACCCACCGCATGGTTGCCTAAAAATAAACTCGCTGAATACGCAAAATCTACTGCTGTGGCGCCTTGTGGTAATTCATGTAGCTGTCCATGTGGGGTGTAGACCCAGATCTTTTCTTGATGTAAATAATCAAGTAGATCGCTAAATGTGGTTTTTGCACATTCACCACCGACAAGAAGATCTAAATTCTTCATCGATGCTTGGATCGCAGAACGACAAGCTTGTGGCGCATTTTCACCGAGGACCACACCAAAGCGTGCAGCTTTACGCATCAACTCGGTTTGAATGGTTAAGGACAACGTGGTACGTTCACCTTTGAGTTTGATCATTAAAGACTGATTTCCGCCTGGTAATGGGCGACGGATATGGTCTTCATAATCGATGACTTGAAAATTTTCACGTAAGGCATCGACCAAACGGTCACAATCCGCAATGCTTTGTAAAACGATTTCAAAAGCATGGCTATGGGTGAGCTCTTGTAAGTCGATTTCATTTTTTACAAAGTGGCGTAAGAGTTCGATATTGTTGTTTTTCTTTTTGATACGCCCTTGAATATTATAATTATTGAGCAACTCAGCTAAATTTTGTTCCCAAACCGATTGATATTTACAGCGCTCTGGTTTGGTTTTGAGTAAATTTTCTTGTACATCATTGTACATATCGAGATCTAGATTTTGATAGCACAGATGTTCTAAGTTATCTGCCATCTCGTTCATACCGACAAGCCGTGCCATAGGAACAAAGATATCAAAAGTTTCTTGTGCGATACGTGCACGTTTATCGGGCCGTAAAGCACCTAGAGTCGTCATATTATGATAACGATCGGCGAGTTTGATAATAATGACACGCGGGTCTTGTAAAGTGGCTTGAAGAATTTTACGGAAAGACGCAGCTTTATTATATTCTTTATCGCTGGAATGACTGAGTTTAGTGACCCCATCGACCAATTCAGCCACGGTTTTACCAAATTTTTCAGTGATATCTTCTTTGGTAAAATCTGTATCTTCAATCACATCGTGTAATAAGGCTGCCATGAGCGTTTCGGCATCCATACGCATATGTGCCAAGATACAACTCACCGCAATCGGGTGTAAAATATAGGGTTCACCACTTTTACGTGTAATACCATCATGCGCAATATCAGCATAATCACAAGCCACAAGTACTCGCTCGACATCACTTGGTTTTAAGTACGCGTCGATAATTACATTCAACTGTTGCTTGGATTGGCTGACCTGTTGGCCTGGCATAGAACACCTATCTTAAATTACAAATTTGAAATATTTTTCCTAATGCTTTAATGAAAAGCATATTGAGCCGCTTGTCAATTTCTAGACATCAAATATATCTATTTTTTTTAACAAATATTTTGAATTTTGTCGATTGATTGGCAAAACTTTTTGCAAAATAATTGAAATAAAAAAGCCTAGTTGAAAAACTAGGCTTTTTATAGAGGCTTTGCCTATTGGAAAGAAAAACCTTCAAGATTAAGATTGTTTGCTGATAAAGCAAGGTCAAGACTAGACGTTTGGTAATCTTGATCACGTTGCTTCAAGATATCTTTAGTCACATGACCAATCGCAATTTCACGTAATGCAACAACAGTCGGCTTATCATTGTCCCACTCAACAGTCGGTTCAATGCCTTGACGTGCCAATTGACGCGCGCGTTTGCTTGCCACTAGTACAAGCTCAAAGCGGTTGTCTACATGGTCTAAACAATCTTCAACGGTTACGCGTGCCATAAGAATTCTCGTTTGAATACAAATTTTTTAAATAGACTGTGCAGTATAAAATGCTTTCATCATAGACTCAAGTTTTAATCGAAGCTTATTTAGAAAGCATTTAGATCATAAGTATTTAGATCTAAGATTGTGGTGTAATCAGTTTGGTAATTAAAGCCTGATGACGATTTGCCTGTTGATCTATTTTTAAGCGATTGGCATTAATAACAGATTCCAAATCATGCAATGCTTTATTGAAATCATCATTGATGATGATGTATTCAAAGTTGACATATTGTTGCATGTCTTCTACAGCACAACTTAAACGATGTTCAATGACTTCAACAGAGTCAGTGCCACGATTTGAGAGACGTTGACGTAAGTCAAACTGCGTTGGAGGAAGAATGAAAATTTGTTTAGATTCAGGAAAAAGTTTACGAACTTGCTCAGCACCTTGCCAATCGATCTCAAGTAGCACATCATGGCCTTTCGCCAATTGGTCTTTTACAGTTGCTTGCGCAGTACCATAATAATTACCAAAAACTTCTGCATACTCAATAAAACCACCTTGATTGACTTGATCGAGAAAGTTTTCTTTAGAGGTAAAATGATAATGAACACCGTCGAGTTCGCCAGGTCGCTGACCACGAGTCGTATGTGAAACAGAAACGTGTAAATTGCTCACACGCTCAAGTAGCGCTTTAACGAGAGATGTTTTGCCTGTTCCTGATGCCGCAGAAACGACAAACAATAGACCCGACATGATATTTTTCCTGATATGATAAAATATCTTCTCTATTTTAGAGTAGAGCGAAGACAAACAAAACTGTTTTTACACATTGTTTGTGTTTAATCGATAAAATATATCCAACCATTGAAGTGAGCATTGAGGGTTTTATGGAAATTGTATTGGCTAATCCGCGTGGATTTTGTGCAGGTGTAGATCGTGCAATTGCCATCGTCAATCGTGCGCTTGAATGTTTTAATCCACCTATTTATGTCCGTCATGAAGTGGTTCATAACAAATTTGTGGTTGACGATTTACGTCAGCGCGGTGCGATTTTTGTGGATGAATTAGATGAAGTGCCTGACGATAATATTGTTATTTTTAGTGCACATGGCGTATCAAAGGCTGTTCAACAAGAAGCAGAACGTCGTGGTTTAAAAGTATTTGATGCAACCTGCCCATTGGTCACCAAAGTACATATTGAGGTCACGAAATATGCACGTGAAGGAACCGAAGCAATTTTGATTGGTCATGAGGGTCACCCTGAGGTTGAAGGGACTATGGGGCAGTATGACAAAAAGAATGGCGGTGAAATTTATCTGGTTGAAGATGAAGAAGATGTCGCTTCATTAACAGTACATCATCCTGAAAAAATAGCATTTGTGACCCAAACAACTTTATCTATAGATGATACGGCCAAAGTAATTGATGCTTTACGAAATAAATTCCCTCAAATTCAAGGGCCTCGTAAAGATGATATTTGTTACGCCACGCAAAACCGCCAAGATGCTGTACGTGATTTAGCAACACAATGTGATGTGGTGTTGGTGGTTGGCTCTCCAAACTCATCGAATTCGAATCGGTTACGTGAGTTGGCTGAACGGATGGGGAAACATGCTTATCTGATCGACAACGCAGATGAGTTAAAGCAGGAGTGGTTTAACGTCAATCATAAGATCGGCGTTACAGCAGGGGCATCTGCACCTGAGATTTTAATTAAGCAAGTGATTCAACGCTTACAGGACTGGGGTGCAACAGCACCACAAGAATTAAATGGTCGTGAGGAAAACATCACATTTAGCCTGCCAAAAGAGCTACGGATTCATGTAACGCAAGCTTAAATTTAAACTTTATTTTTTAAGCAGATAGCTGAGATTTCAGTTATCTGCTTTTTTATGCCTTTTATCCAACTTGTATTGGTTTTGTAAGTATTTAAGTTATGATTTTTAATAGGGTAGCATTTTGTTGCAATGGGGGCGCAATGCAAAAAAATCGAGGATTCACCTTAATTGAATTGATGGTGACGATTGCTGTTTTGGCGGTTATTGCAATGATGGCAGCACCTTCTTTTGGAGATATGTTTCAGCGACAGAATTTGAATAAAAGTACGCAAGAGTTAATTCTAACTTTAAATAAAGCAAGATCTGTCGCTGTTCTTGAGCGTAGAGTGATTGAAGTGAAACTTGCAACCACTTCGACAGCTGATCAAGTGGTGGATACAGTGAAGAAGCTTAACTGGTCTCCTTCTGGGAAATCCATATTAAAGACAGGCTCAGTCGATTCTATTTTCTTTGGTATCTCAGGTGGTGTTTTCGTAACAGATCCAAATGATGCAACGCTTATGATTCCTGCAACAGCAGATACAGTTTTTACTGTATGCAATACTTATATTAATAATGACAAAAATGCAAAAAAGATAACAGTTTCTAGAATGGGAACCATTCAGCCAATTATAGAAGGGGCATGCTAATGAAATATCAAAAAGGTATTGGCATGATGGAGATATTGGTTGCTTTATTAATTTTAGCAATCGGTGTTTTAGGCTTTATTGCTTTGCAATATAGAGCCTTGGAAGCAACATCTGAAAGTACTTATCGTGTACAAGCGGTCACTATTGCAAGAGACTTAGCTGAACGTATACGGGTAAATCGTAATGCTTTTTCTGTTTATAAAACTGAATTAAGCACGGCTGCTAATCAGAAAACCTACAAAACTAATTGCCTAACAACAAGTTGTTCAGATACCGATTTGGCCGATTTTGATGTTTCTCAAATTACCACGAGAGCTGCGGTATTTGGTATGACGATGAATATTATGAATTGTCAAAATACCAATAATAGAAGTTGTATTTATGTGGCGTGGGGTGATTCCAGTGCAACAGATGGTAGTAATTCGGGGGATTGTACAAATGGCAATGCCTATAACCCGAATTCTACCTGTATAATTATGGAGACCTATTAAAATGATAAATCAAAAGGGTTTCACATTAATCGAGTTAATGATTTCAATAACATTGGGTTTGATTATTTCAGCTGCGGCGGTTCTCTTGTTTATGACAGGACAAAAAAGTTTGTCTATGCAACAAAGTGTGTCTGATCTTCAAGATAATGCAAATTTTGGCTTAAATTATATTACCAAAGATCTTCGCTTAATGAATCTAAATAGTACCAAAGCGATTATGGATGATCAGACAGTTTTTGGGGGTATTGTTCTCACATCTTCTGTTAACCCTGTGAATATTGGAACTAAAACAGTACCTATCAATGTCAGTAATTTAAGTTCGTCGATTAAGGGGACAACAGCTGGATTAAATTTTTTATCACGGAGTGCTGGGTTTACTACAGGAACATCCCCAGAGTGGTCTGGTGCTTCCAACGTACAAGTGAGTGGTAGTGACCAACCGAGTGATCAATTGACAATCCAGTATATGCCTCAGTATAGAATAGAAGAGCGTGGAACCGGAAAAGTTCAAACTTATGTTGGGGGTTTTGATTGTGAAGGGAATGAATTGGCTTTTCCTGTAACAGCAGGCCGTTACATGGTCGTGCAGCGCTACTTTTTAAGAGCAGATGTAAATAAAAGCGCCAATGAACCCAATCAAACTCTTGCTTTAGCCTGTGATGCTGGAACTTACCCAGAAACAGGAACTCCTGCTGCAATTACTGGTTTTGGTGGTGCGGGTGAAATTGTAATGAAACGAGTTGATCATTTAAGAATTCTTCTGGGCGTTCAAAATGATAGTGGGCGTCGTTATATGTCTATTAAAGAATATATGGATGCTACAGCTCCACATCCCAGAATTGTGTCTATTCAATTTGGAATATTAGCACGTTCATTGCAGTCAGTAAGTGATGCGAAATCGATTAAAGATGATCAAACATTTGTTGTATTAGATCAGACCGTAACAGTTAAGACGCCAAAAACGTCTTCGCCAAAATACGTAAGGCAGGTCATCTCACAGACCATCGCATTACGTAATGCAATAGGGGAGCGTGGTGAATGAAAAAGTATCAAACTGGTGCGACATTAATTCTGGTTTTAATCTTCCTTGTTGCGATGACGATTATTGGTACTTTGGCAATTCGTCAGAGTATGGTTTCTTTAAGCATTGCAACAAATAGTCAAGTACAACAGCTATTAACGCAAAACTCAGATGCGGCACTTTACAAAGCTGAGAATCCAAGCGATTTAGCATATAGCTTAAGCCCAGCGGGATTATTTGGTTATATCAATAATGCTAAAGACAAAAATAAAGAATTAGTTTTTTGTTTCCGTGGAGACCAAACTCAGTTTTTTAGTATTAGCCAAGCGAGTTTAATGCAGTGGAAAGAAGGCTCAAACGGACTAACGAATAATAGTTTGGGGACAAGAGGGTATTGTGATACATCGGCGAATAGTACTACCAACTGGTTTACCAGTGGTCGTAGAGCGGTTTTAACACAGGTTTCTGTAAAGTTTCCAACAGACACTAGTTTGGATAATCCTTTTTATGATCGTGCAAGGGGCAGTGACTCGCAAAAGGGGCAGATCGAAGAAGCCAAGCGGGTGAAAATTTTTGCAGTGTCTATTATGCCATCACTATCCAAAGCTTCTCGTGCAGATATCAATAACTGTTTATCGGGTCGAATGAATCAAGTTACTGTTCCAGAAGATAAAGACCCATCTACTTTAACTGCAGATCAAAAAATAGATATAACAGCTTGTTTAGCTGGATTAAATGTGCCTTTCACCACGCAAGTGAGTGAGTATACGATTACCCAAGATTTCACTTAAGTGGGAGAACAGATGATGAAAATTAAAAAAATGAAATTTGATTTATTTCAGCGTTTTCAAGCCAAATTTCTCACGCTATGTGTATCGGCAATCAGTACTGGTTTAGTTCTCAGTAGTGTTGCTCAAGCAAGTGATATTGACGTTTATCAGGAAGCAAAATCTGGAGATATCACACTGGTTTTGATGTTGGATATATCTGGGAGTATGGATAGTCGTTCCATCAGAGATGATTATGGAATTAACTCGAATTGTACAACTGATCAAGCGCCTGGTGGTTATAGTCGAACTTATTGTTCTGTTAATCAGATCTATGCTTCTGCAACTGTAAAAGATCCAAAAACAGGTTGTACATTGGTCGGGACGACATATCGTTGTTATGACCGAATTTCTCGCTTAAAAGACGGTGTGTTTGATTTATTGCAAGGCAATGCGGCTAAAGGTGTAACTCGTCTTGATGATGATAAAATCATTGGTTTATCAACATTAGGAGTGTATCTGACTCGCTATTATGATACAGGGCGAGTTGTTGTACCCGCTAGGGCTTTGGGGGCAGATGTAGGACTTCAAAAGCATAGAGATGTTATTCTTAATGCCGTGAGAGGATTATCTGCGTCTACAAATACGCCAACTGCACGGTCATTTGCTGAAACAGTCGCTTATTTGATGGGGACGACTACAGCAGGAGTGAGCAACAGTGGATTTGGCTACTCAGACTTAAGCACCAAAAATTTAGCACAAACTTTGTATAGTTCTCCTACATCCTTAAGTCAGGATGATGGGATAAAAAAATGTAGTGGACAAGGTGTTTATGTACTTACAGATGGTGAACCAACGCAAGATTCTAGTTCCTTATCTTTAATGCGAAAAGCTTTAGGAAGTGAGGGATCTTATTTTGCTTGTGATAATAGTAGTTGGGGATGTATCCATGCGATGACCAGAACACTTTTAAATCCAGCGAATAATCCTAAAGGTTTAAAGTTTAAATCGGCTGTAGTGGGCTTTGGCTCAGGTTTTAACAATGTTCCATCATATGATAAGACTAAAACCCAACAAGAGAATATTGATGCATTGGGAGTAATAAATACCAATGTTAAAAATGCTGCATATTGGGGAATTATCGGTGAAGGTGGTTGGTATTCTGGCACTAGTTCTCAAGACGTTGTAAATAGTGTAAATGAATTTATTAATAGTTTATCTACAGAGATCCCTGCGGTGACCACTGGCTCTCCTACAATTGCGAGAGATGCTTTAAATCCATCAGTATTACAAAAAGAAGCTTATTATCCCCAATTTCAACCAACACCAGATAAATCTTATCAACTTTGGTCTGGTAACTTAAAAAAATACAATGTTGTTTTAGGTGTCTTGAAGGATAAAAGTGGGAATTCTATTACAGATTCACAAGGCCGTATTATTGACAACTATGATCTTTGGGCTCGCGCTGTAAATGATGCTGTAAAAGATGCAGATGAAGATACTGTTGGCAGTATAAAGTTTGCATTAGTTGGCGGAGCAAAATCACAACTTGAATTACGTACGACAGCAAATACTGATAATCGTAAGTTATTAACCAATCGGATTATAAATGGTACAGGTAGTTCAGCGACTTTTGTAAACAGTACAACCTTAAGGCAAGTTAAATCGACAGATTTAACGGATACTAATTATAAAAATGATATGAATCGAGGTTATCTAATTTCGTTATTAGGCTATAACGTTGATGCATCAAATCCTAATGGAATTAATTTAACGACAGCAGCTGAATTGCGTCAGGTGGGTGCAGTCATGCATTCATCTCCTCTTCTTTTAACAAATAAAGGAACAATCACATATACAGACAATGTATTGGGATCAAAGGATCGAGAAGACTATGTGCTATTTGGGACCACACAAGGGTTATTGCATGTAGTTGATGCAAAAACTGGTAAAGAAAAATTTGCTTTTGTTCCAAATGAAATGGTGGAAAGTCAGAAGCAGGCTTTTTTAGATTATGAAACGACTTCTGGTGGAACCGGAAATCTTTTTTATGGTGTAGATGGGCCTTGGACAACATATACCGAATATGTTGTAGATAGTAGTGGTGCATTGACTGTAGGTACAGGAGTTGACTCGCAGCAAGGTACTCAATTGGCCTATGGTGGTTTACGTATGGGAGGGCGTAGTTATTATGCGCTTGACTTAACAAATGTGAATGATCCTAAGTTAAAGTTTCAGATTTCACCAGCAGATAGAAAAGTTTTTTACAACGGCTCAAGTCGTTCATTTGATCAATTACAATATATGGGGCAAAGTTGGTCTAAGCCTACGATTGCTTGGGTGAAGTGGGGGAAATCTCGTAAACGTGTGATGTTTGTGGGTGGCGGTTATGATGCTGGTGGTGACGATGGTGATGCACGTACCGGTGGTGTAAAAGGTGCATATGCTGGCTATGAAAGTGACTCATATAACCAAACCAATAAAAAGGGTGGTGGGGTATATATGTTTGATGCTGATAATGGCGACTTACTGTGGTGGGCGAGTGCAAATGCATCAGCGACCTCTTCTGCAACAGCGGATAGTGGTGTAATGAGCATAAAAGATGATAATTTAAAATATAGTGTTGTTAGCGAAATTCGCGCAGAAGATCGTAATAGTGATGGCCTTGTCGATCACTTGTATTTTGGTGATTTAGGTGGGCAACTTTTCCGTATTGATTTAGATAATACGGCAACCACATTAGGTAGCTTTGCTAAGGCACCTAAAATGCTCCTAAATTTACACGGGACAAATGGCACTAGCGCTAGATTTTATGAAATGCCAGCTTTTTCTGTATATGATCATGCGGGGAGTACTTTTGCTGTCGTTTCTATAGGCAGTGGAAATAGAAGTGCGCCATTGGTTGATTATACTGTTGGTACAACTGGGCGTGACTATGATGCCGTTTATAATATTTATGACAAGGATGTAACCGCTCGCGACTTATTTAAAACGACATATACACCAAAACTTACTACAGCACTGACTCTGTCAAGTTTGGGTGAGGTGACTCAAGTGAATAGGAATGATAATACAACACTCGTTGCACCTTATACAGGGAATGGTTGGTACTTTAAATTCAGGTCGCAAAAGCCTCAGAGTGCCAAAGTATTTGCTACACCCGTTGTATTGAATAGCAGGATGTTTGTCACAACGTTTGATGGTAGTAAAGATGGTCTTTCTGGTGATTGTGGTGCTGGTATTAAAGGTGAAAGCTTTATGAATCAGTTCTGTATGCCATTTGGTCAATGTGTGAAAGCTGCTGGTGGTTCAGGCTCTGGTGATCCTGAATGCTCTTCTGGTGATGGTTGTAGTGTAGGACCTGGTATTCAAGTACCACCTATTGTCGATGATAAAAAAAAATGTGACCCAGCAACTGACCCAAATCAATGTAAAGAGATTCCAAAACCTGGTGATGGTACGAATAATAAAAATTATTGTATTACAACAGGTAACCGTGGCGCGGCTGTGAAAAATGGTATTGTTTCGACAGGTTCTAGCCATATTTGTTTAGTACCACAGCGTTGGTTTGAATATAGCAGCCGCTAAGAGAAGCAAATATGAATGGAAATTTAAAAAGTTCTTTGGGCTTTACATTAATTGAACTTATGGTTGTGGTGATAATTGTTGCAATATTTGCAGCAGTTGCCATTCCAAGCTATCAAAGTTTTGTTCGTAGATCTACAGCAGCACAGGCACAACAAGAAATTCAGCGAATTGCTACGCTTTTAGAGCGAAATAAAAGCCGCAATTTTAATTATCTAGGTTTTACTATTACTCCAGATCCTTTTGTTATACCTACAGGATCAACAGGAAGCGCCGTAAAATATTCGATCACAGTCATGGATGGAACCGATTCTTCTAGGGCATTAACAAATGCTGCGGCAGCTGGTCAAGATTACATCATTCGAGCATTATCAACGGACGCTAAAAACTTTAGTTATGTGTTGAGTAGTACAGGGTTGCGTTGTAAAAAACTAGGGATAACAATGGATTATAGTTGTGAAGGGGCTGAAGCATGGTAAATAAGCGAAGTGGCTTTACACTAATTGAACTGATGATCATTGTTGCGATAATCGCAATCTTGGTTGCTTTTGCTTATCCTTCGTATCAGGAGTCTATACGCCGTACCAAACGGGTAGATATGCAAGCCTCCATGCAACAAATCGCTTCTCAAATTCAACGATATAAAATCGCAAATTTTACCCTGATAGGTGCAACCAAAACTGATTTAGGTATTGAAGCTAATTATCCTATTCAAGGAGCAGCGTTATACACAGTGAGTATTTCACCAGTAGATAGTGCAGGAAAGGTTACATCTAATTCATGGTCTATAGTAGCCACGCCAGTCACAACTGGAGGGCAAAAAGGGTATGGTGATATTGTATTAAACTCACGTGGAGAACGTTGTTGGACAAAAGGTACAGATCTAAATGGCGGAACGCCATGCACCCCATCAGCAACCACAAATTGGGATGGTAAATAAAAATTAAATTCAAAATTGTGGATAAATAAAATTTGATCTTTCTTTCATGACAAAGATAACGTAAAATATTGCCCTCTATGAAAGGGGTTTGAAATGTATCGATGGTCGGTACAAGGATAATCCGTAAAAACTATAAGGTTCTATCATGGTTGTAATTCGTCTAGCACGCGGTGGTGCTAAAAAACGTCCGTTCTATCAAGTAATCGTAACTGATAGCCGCAATGCGCGTGACGGTCGTTTCATCGAACGTATTGGTTTCTTTAACCCTACAGCTCAAGGTAAAGCAGAAAAACTTCGTTTAGATGCTGACCGTTTTGCTCACTGGGTTGCTCAAGGCGCTCAACCGTCTGAACGTGTTGCTTCTTTAGCTGCTCAAGCTAAGAAAGCTGCAGCTACTGCATAATTAAATCTTTAATTAGGCAGTAAGCCCATGACACCAGCACAGAATGTGCCCGAAGATCGTATTCAGATTGGACAGCTACGTTCAGCATATGGATTAAATGGGTGGCTCTGGGTCTATTCCAATACAGAACCTATGAGCAACATATTTGACTACCTTCCTTGGTACATTGAGACCAAAGCAGGTTGGCAAATTGTAGACGTAAAACGTTGGAAACCACATGGTAAAGGCTTGGTTGTTTCGTTGAAAAGTGTGAGTGATCGCACCGCAGCAGACAGCTTAGTTGGCGCAAATGTTTGGATTTCAAAATCGCAACTGCCTCAAGCAGGCGTGGACGAGTATTACTGGTCTGATTTAAAAGGTCTAATTGTATTAGGTCTGAATGAAGAAGAACAGGAAGTAAATCTTGGTCAAATCCACGAATTGTTTGAAACAGGTGCCAATGATGTCATGGTTGTTCGTGCAACAGCAGATAGCATCGATGGCGAAGAGCGAATGATTCCATGGCATAAAGATGTGGTACAACGCGTTGATCTCGAAGCTGGTCGTATCTATGTCAATTGGGGCGTAGATTTCTAATCCGATAAGGATTGGCGCAGCAGGAAAATAGAGGAGTCTGCGATGTTTTTTGCAGTCATTACGCTTTTTCCTGAAATGTTTGAAGCGATTACAGCGTACGGAATTAGCGGGCGAGCGGCAAAGCGTGACATTGTACAAGTTCATTGTATCAATCCGCGAGAATTTGCTGAGGGTAACTACAAACGAGTGGATGAACGTCCATTTGGTGGTGGTCCTGGTATGGTGATGATGGCTGAGCCTTTGGCAAAAGCAATCCACCATGCAAAAGAGCTTGCAAAGCAAGCAGGTGCAGTTCATGTTCCTGTGGTGTATATGTCTCCACAAGGGCAGACCTTAAATGAACCTGCAGTACAACAATTTGTTGAATATGACGGATTAATTGTGCTGTGTGGACGTTATGAGGGAGTTGATGAGCGTTTGATCCAAAAATATGTTGATCAGGAATGGTCGATTGGAGATTACGTATTATCAGGCGGTGAACTCCCTGCGATGGTTTTATTGGACAGTATTATTCGACGTTTGCCGAATACCATGTCAGATGAACAATCAGCAGTGCAGGACTCATTTGTGGATGGTCTTTTAGATTGCCCACAATATACCAAGCCAGATCATTTTGAAGGTTTGGATGTTCCTGAAGTACTTAAGTCAGGGCACCATGCCAATATTGAGAAATGGCGGTTTTTGCAACGCTATCAACGCACTTTAGAACGCCGACCTGAGTTGGTGGAAAAAGTTGAGTTGACCAAGCAGCAAAAAAAATGGCTAAAAGATGAGCGAGGGTAGGCAAGCATTGATCATGTTTGTTTCAACGCACGTCAGAAGCTGTACTTCTTATCAGGAAGACAACAATTCATCATTGTTGTCCTGCGGAATGTGAGTTCCATAAGAAGTCGGCTTCGAGAAAATACTTATGATTAAGTACTTATATTAGGCTCTTTATTGATCTGAATAACATCAGCAATAAAGGGAAAGATAAACGGGTTGATACGCGATTTAGCCTCTATCCCCAGCGGTTGTGCAGACCTCTTCTGTCCCGCAAAACGGAGATTCCCACAATGAGTGGTAAACATCCTTTAGTTCAAGCAATTGAAAACCAACAGTTAAAAACTGACCTCCCAACTTTTGCTCCTGGTGACACAGTTATCGTTCAAGTAAAAGTAAAAGAAGGTGATCGTGAGCGTCTTCAGGCTTTTGAAGGCGTAGTTATTGCGAAGAAAAACCGTGGCTTGAACTCTGCGTTCACAGTACGTAAAATTTCTAGTGGTGTTGGTGTTGAGCGTGTATTCCAAACTCACTCTCCAATCGTTGCTAAAATCGAAGTGAAACGTCGTGGTGACGTTCGTCGTGCTAAGCTTTATTACCTACGTGAATTGTCTGGTAAAGCTGCGCGTATTCGTGAAAAATTACCAGCGCGTAAACAAGGTTAATTTTAACTTTGCTTTACAGCTAAAAAATGCGCCATTTGGCGCATTTTTTGTTTCTTGCTAAAGTCCTTGTAGTTTTAGGCGATTAGTATGTTCACGATAGACTTGTACTGGGTCTGGTGAAAAAATTGCACGCAATCCTAAAATTTGATTGACCTCATCTAAGTGATTCCATCGATAATCATCACGAATCGTTTTACCGAATTTGGCACTACATCGTGGAACTAAACCATCATTATCACGACCAGCGTTAATCAATAGGCTTGTGCCAAGTAGGGCAGAATCTAAGTCGAGAAGATTTGTAACGGCGGTATTGCCCGTAAATGAATAGAATTGAATCCCTTTTTCTTGATAAGCCCCTTCACCACAAGCTGTGGTGCCAACGCCCATCGGGAATTTACTGTTAAATAGCGCAGAACCTTCAATGGTGAGGCTTTTCCCACCTGCCAACGCATCATGGGGAAGTTCTTTCGGGTCAAGACCTTGTGCCCAGACAATTGCTTTTGAAAATAAATTGACCACACTCACCAATGGGCCTTGAAGTGGCGAGCCTTCTATACTTAAGATAATGTTTGCAACAGGGCTGCCTTTTTGTGGTGAACCAACAGCGGTTACAGATGCAATTTGGTTAGGCATGATGCCTGCGACATAACGGCTGGTTGGGCCACCATGGGAATGTCCAATCAGGTTGACTTTTTGATTGCCGGTAATTGCCAGAATCTCTTCTACTTGCTGAGCCAATTGCTCACCACGGACTTCAGTAGAATTAAAGGGTGATACTCGCGTAGCCCATGTATTGGCGCCGTTGCGAGCCAAATCTGGTAAAATTTGATACCAGTAGTCTAATCCTAAAACATCACCAGCACGAATAAACCCAGCCATACCGTGCACAAATACCACAGGATATTTGGTTTTTGCATAGTCCGAGTTTACTTTACTGACAGTTACTTTTTGCGCATTATTAGATGCATATGCGGTTGATAATGTACTCGCCAGCAGCAGACTCGCGATAATACGTCCATATTTCATGTTAAAACTCCATCTATTTTATTATTGGGCGATTTACATACCTCAATTTTAAATGTATTGAGTGTAAAGCCTCGATTCTGATCATGTTTGCAGGAACGCAAACTTTAACTTCTTTGTTTTTTTAATCTCATATCAAATCAGATTCTGGAATTCGAAATTCAATACGATGTTCAATATAAAATTTGAATCCAGAATCAATTACTATTCAACTATAAAATATACTGAATGAACAGTACATTTTATCGCCTCTCATCGGCAATATTTACAAGCCTTGTAATTTCAGACGATTGGCATGCTGACGATATTGAGCAAGTGGATTCGGCGCAAAAAATAGCCCACGTAGCCCTAAAACATGATTGATTTCATCCATGTGTGTTTGACGGTAATTGTCTCGAATCACTTGCCCATAATGGGTATTGCAACGATTCATCATGCCATCATTGTCTAGATTTTTATAAGACAAAGGCGCGAGTGTAGAAATGACGCCATCCATAACATCAAAAATGTTGGTGAATTGAGCTGTACCCGTCCAAGAATAATGATAAACACCATTGGCTGTTAGTTTTTGACCATTACCACAGTCTTTGGGAATCGCAGCGCTTGGAAATTTTGCATTAAATTCAGCAGCCCCTTGTTCGCTCACACTTTGTAAAGAGTTATTCAGACTGAGGGGGAGGGATGGATTACCTTCGAGAAGTGTAATCACAGGTGCTAAGATATATTGACTAAAAACTGTCAGAAGCGTATTTGCGCCTCGATTACTTAAAATATCATCCGCGATCTTAGAACCTTTAATTGCCCCTGCAACAGCAGTTAAAGAAGCAACTTTTGTGGGTGCAACAATTTCAATATAACGAATTGTTGGACCACCATGACTATGTCCAATCAGATTGACTTTGGGTGAGCCAGTCAGTGCGATGACTTCATCAACTTGCTGTAAGAGCTGTTCACCACGAAGCTGTGTCGATTCCAATGGGGAGACTTGTGTCGCATAAACTTTTGCGCCATTGCGAGCTAAATCAGGGAGGATCTGATAGAAATAATCTATGCCAAAGGAGGAAGGCCCTAGACGTGTGAAACCGAACATCCCATGATTAAATACAATCGGATATTTGGTTTTTGCATAGTTTGAACTGACATAACGTGGATTTACAGTTTGTAAGCCAGATGCAGATGCAGTCATCGAACTTAATCCAATGATTAAACTCAGGGCGAAAATATTGATCTTAAATTTCATATTAAAATACTCTTGTTGTTTTTAAGTGAATTGTTGATTGACATGAAGTCTATGTTATAAGCTAAAAGTTGCTTACAACCCTTATGGTCTCAAGCGATTGGCATACCATCATTATCGTTATTGCTCTAAATCAAAGGTGCAAGTTGCATTGAAATCGTGTCAATCCCGAGCAAGTTTTTAGTTTGTGTGCGTCCTCCTTATAGGTGGTTGTTAATATTATTTTCCACTTTGTATCCGCAGACTTGTAGGTATCCCTGAGTCATAAATGTACAGAGATACTTGAGTGTGGCTTGCAAACTCAAGCCATAAAACGTGCTATAAACGCATAATCTAAATATTTTTGTTTTCGCTTTTTTCATCATTTTAGCGATGCGCTATGTATTTCATGGCTAATTTGCAAAGGGTAATTTGCCTCCCTGATCATGCACATTTTCAAAAGTTTGTAATCTGAGTTGCTCTTGTTGATTTGCAAATTGTTGTGATTTCAATTGTTCTACAGCACGCTGTTTGGCTGAATCACTCAGATTGCTTTTGAGGATATTGTCACGCTCAGCAAGGTATTGATTAACTTTGCCTTTCCAATCATTTCGTTGTACATCAAGCGTTTCTAAGCGTTGTGTCGCCTCAGGTCCCACCAGATTGGTACGCATTTGACGGATCTCTTGTGCAGAACCACCACGTGCCTTAATCTCCGCTGTCAGCTTTCTTAAGTCTTCAAGTTGATTGAGTTGTTGTAAATTCTCTTTCCAGTCTTCAGGGAGTTGCTCAAAAAGTTCTTTGAGTTTTTGCGCTTTTTCAGCCGCAGATAATTTTTGATTATCCATAATTTCTAAGCGGTCTACCGTATATCGGTCATAGGTATCTTGTGTGCCAAATAAGCCTTGAATTTCATAATCCGAGAAGAATTTTTTTCTTAAGTTTTGAGTATTGACTAAGATCTGCTGATAATACTTTGCGCTTTCTTTATCTGCGGTGGGTGCTTGTAAATCGCCTAATTTACTTCTGTAATCAATATAACGTGTCCAGAGATCATCTAACTGCGATAGTAGAGGCTCTTTATAGCTGATTTTGGTATAGCTGAGAAAATCGGTTTTGATTTGCTCAATGCTTTTTTCACCATATTGGGTGATGAAATATTCAAAGCAATCTTTGGTTTGTTCATTGACAATTAAGCGATTGGAGGCATCTGCACGGATTTGGCAATTAATTTGCGTGTCTTGTTGGCTTTTGCTAGCAAAACTCAGTGCTTCAGACGCAGGAAGATGAGCTGAAGCCAGTTGTCCCATCTGTTGTTCATGTGCTTTTTCTGAAGCTGGTGGTGTTTCAGTCGATTCTGTATTGGGTTTCAGCCAAAAAATTACGGCTAAAAGAATGATCAAGAGACTACCAATGATGATCCCAATCATTTTTTTAGATAGATCCATCTAATATTCCTACTATTTTTAGATTTTTTATTGAAAAAATAATTTGCCATAGAATTCGAAATTTCAAACAGAAAATTTGTAAAAATAGACGAATGGTTTTTGCTAAAATAGCGCATTATTCTCCGTATCCAGACCAATATGTCTTCAAAAGCTCAGAAAATACCGCGTCGCCATATCAGTGGTGTTTTTTTATTGAATAAGCCTTTAGGCATAAGTTCAAATGCGGCGCTACAAAAAGTGCGATGGTTGTATCGCGCTCAAAAGGCAGGGCATACAGGGGCGCTTGATCCTTTGGCATCTGGACTTTTACCAATCTGTTTAGGTGAAGCGACTAAATTTTCACACTATCTGTTAGATTCGACCAAGCGTTACCAAACGACTGTTCAGCTCGGGCATAGTACGACCACGGGTGATGTCGAAGGCGAAGTCTTACTTGAAAAGGCCGTACCTGAATTAAGTGAAGACAGTATTCAACAGGTTTTGGCGCAATTTACTGGTGATATTCAACAAGTTCCGCCAATGTATTCAGCCTTAAAAAAACAAGGCCGTCCTTTATATGAGTTGGCGCGTCAGGGAATTGAGATTGAACGTGATGCACGCCCAATTCATATTTTTGCCATTGAGCTAATTGCGTTTAATCAGCACAGCCTGACCTTGGATATTACTTGTTCTAAAGGAACGTATATTCGAGTTTTGGGTGAAGACATTGCCAAAGCATTGGGAACTTACGGGCATTTAACGTATTTAAATCGAACTCAAACAGGTCATTTTGATTTGATACCAGAATATACCATTGAACATTTGGAAAGCTTGACTGAACAAGCGCGTGAAGCCTTGTTGCTGCCTGTCTATGCACCAATTGATCATTTTTCTAAAGTTCAGGTGCCTGAAGGACGTGCGGAATATTTTAGTCGTGGTATGGAAAGCAATATTGAGCATGCCGCCGAAGCTGAAGTCTTGGTTTTTGATGGCGACAAATGTTTAGGCTTGGCTGAAATTACCGATAAAAAGCGTTTAGTGCCTAAACGCGTGCTAAATCTTTAATTTCGTTTCATTGTTAGAAAATAACTCAGTTTAAATCTAAGCCTGATTAAGCTAAAGCAGGATTAAGCCAGAGCACGGTTAAGTCTCCCAGCGTTAATAGACGCCTTTAAAAGATAAGTGAATGTTATGGAATTTGATATCATCCTCAGTTTAGTATTCTTTGCCTTTTGTGCAGGGGCAATTGATGCCGCTGTTGGAGGTGGGGGACTGATTCAAATTCCTGCATTAATGGGTGCTTTACCGCATTATCCTACCGCCACAGTTTTTGGAACCAATAAACTGGCTTCGATTTGTGGAACGGCTTCGGCTGCTTTTTCATACTTAAAACAAGTCAAAATTCAGTGGAAGCTGTTGGCAGTGATTGGAATCACTGCATTTATTAGCTCATTTGGTGGTGCTGCTTGTGTCTCACTGATCCCCCAGGAAATTTTGCGGCCATTTGTATTGTTTATGTTGATTGTGATCGCAATCTATACATTTTTTAAGAAGCAATTTGGACAAGTCCATTTTCAACAAGAAATCACGCGTAAAATGTTATTGATTGCGGGTGTTGGTGGTTTATTAATCGGCTTTTATGATGGGATATTTGGGCCAGGTACGGGTAGTTTTTTCATCTTCTATTTTATTCGTTATCTGAAAGTTGACTTCTTGCATGCATCGGCGCTTTCCAAAATTGGCAATTTCATGACCAACTTTGCCGCACTGAGTTTCTTTATTCCCACTGGACATGTGTTATTTCAATTGGGCCTACTGATGGCTGTTGCCAA
This sequence comes from Acinetobacter sp. I-MWF, assembly GCF_025433935.1. Taxonomy (NCBI): domain Bacteria; kingdom Pseudomonadati; phylum Pseudomonadota; class Gammaproteobacteria; order Moraxellales; family Moraxellaceae; genus Acinetobacter; species Acinetobacter sp. I-MWF. The sequence continues at coordinate 349,079 of NZ_JAMBAR010000001.1, forward strand.
TGTGTGTGGTTCATTGGTTGGTGTGAAAATGGCACTAAAATATGGCAGTGGTTTTATTCGTATTCTATTTTTGATTTTGGTCAGCATTTTGATTTGTCGCTTGGCCTATCAAATGTTTGTTGCGTAATTTGCTAGATTCCCTCGTTAATTTTTTTTGATACAAAAAAGCTTAAACTTTGTAAGGCTTTTTTTTGATTTGTCTTCTAAGATTGTTGGTTTCTTGATCGAAAAATCACAAACCGAAGCAATGGAAGGTAAATATCATAAAAAGAGGGATTTAGATGAATATATTTGAGGCTTTGAGAGAAAGCCATATCATTCAGAAGGATTTATCAGAACAATTAACGCATACCTCAGGCGATAGTCCTGAACGAAGGAAAATTTTTAATTTATTAAAAAATGAATTATTTGCTCATGCGATTGCGGAAGATCGCTATTTTTATATTCCGTTAATGATGACGGATTCTGGTTTAAATATTACCCGTTTGGCACTGGCTGAACATCATGAGATGGATGAAATATTACAATCACTAGAACAAACAGATTTTAGCCACTCTCGCTGGTTGGTTTTGGCGAAACGATTAGCTGAAATCATCGCGCATCATATTCAACAAGAAGAGCATTCTTTTTTTCAAAAAGCGCTAAAGATTTTAGATGAAAATCAAAAATTAATCCTAGCAAAGAAGTACCTATCCGAATATAAAAAGTATAAAGCAAAAGACCTTATCCGCTTGGTTGGCTAAGTCTGTTGGCTTGTATTTCGTTGACTTGTCTACAAAGGCAAACTAAATAAAATTGAAGCTATAAAGTACCCAGAGAATGATGAGCAGATTGCTGAACGATATTTACAATTTTTTTTAAGTTAATGAGACGCCTCCCATCCATCATATATTTACGCTGATCTTCTTCACTTCCTTAAGATCGCGTAAATATGGTCGGGATTCTGTATGACTGGCAGTGGGTCAGTATTGAGAATGTTTTAGTGAGCATTTGAGCTTTTCGCCGCTCTAAACGTTACCCCTACCGAGGCAATCATAATGCAGATTAAAGCAACGGTTTGCCAAGCAGTAATATGTTCATTCAGTAAAACCATACCTGAAATTGCGGCAAGTGCAGGAGATAGACTCGATAAAGTGCCATAGCTCATTTTGCTTAATTGTTTTAAAGCAAGCAGATCTAAGGCATACGGAATCGCTGTTGCTAAAAGGGCAATCAGCAAAGCTTTGCCCCAGTACTGTGTTTGCAGTAAGGCATCTGGGTTATGTACAGCACTGATTGGCAGCATAACCAAGGCCGACAAGACGATTGCAATACTCAGCGCATGCATACCAATATTTTGTCGTACAACTTTTTGCCCAAAATAAATATAACTTGCCCAACAAACACCTGCACCCAAAGCAAAAGCAGCACCAAGATAGGAAAAATTATGTGCGGTCGCATCTTGCCAAGGCACCATCAAAGCAATACCAATGATGGCAAGAAACACCCAAATATAGTCAGTTTTTTGTTTAATCGAGAGCAGTGCCAAAGTCAGAGGCCCTAAAAACTCTAGTCCAACAGCAATGCCTTGAGGTAGTTTGCCTAAAGAGGCATAGAACAGCACGTTCATCAAACAGACTGAACCGCTATAATAAAGTAGCTCATTCCATCTTAGATAAGGTAAACGCTTGATAATTTTCCATGAACGGAACATTAAAATAATTAAAATAGACGCAAAACATAATCTTAAGGTCACGACGGTAATCGGATCTAAAACCTCAAATAACTGTTTCGCAAATGAGGCACTGATCTGATAAGCCACCATAGATAAAACCATGAAGAGCACAGCAGTGAGTTGAGAATTTGGCATATCTAAGGTGAAGAAAAATATTGCACAGATTTTAGCACTTTCTCGGATTTATTTGAGTATTTCGCGAATAGATGAATATTGATTCAACATTTCCCTTTGAGATTCAGCTGAGTCCTCTGTAAGATGGGAATGATTATACTTGCAATGGCACATGTGTTAGGAATAAAAGATGTCAGGAAACACCAATAAAACTGAAAATTTAGGCTTAAATGCGACAGAACTTTCACAAGCAGAAACTTGGTATATCGATGTACTTAAATTAGAACAACAAGGTCTTGCTCAAAATGAGCAAGACGCTCAAGCGCGTGTTGATTTGTTGGTCAATGCCTCTAATCAGAATTTTGCACCTGCAAGTACTTTGTTAGGACAGTGGCATGTTTTAGGCCGTTATGTAAATCAAAGTGTGCAGTCAGCTCTTCTTTTTTTTCAACATGCAGCAAAGCTTAATCATGCATTGGCTCATTTAGAACTTGCTTATCTTGGATTGAACAATGCAACAGATCAATTGACAAAAGCACAAGCCCTAATGCATTTGCAACAGGCAGTTCAACTGAATCATCCAGAAGCAATTTTTGTTTATGCACAACAACAATTGTCACAAGATCCACAGTCTGCGTACTTATTACTTTTAAATAATTATTTAAAAAACCAGCATCAAAACAGCCTGAAGTTTTTTGTAGAGTTTTCAGGATTTGATTCGATCAAAGTACAAAATGAATTGTTAAAAATTGCTGAAAAAGACCATTTTTCCTGTGCTTTATTGGCGTTTAGTTATTTAAAACAGAACAATCTTGATGCTGCTTTAAAATATGCCGATATCGCGCAAGAACATAATGATCCATTTGGCTGCTATGTTCGCGCACTTATTGAACAACAAAGTGCTAAAGCGGATGCAGCAGTTGTGCAAGAGTTTTTACTTAAAGCTGCAAAAAATGGACATATCGAATCTGCTTATTTAGCTGCAGTAACACTGTTAAAAAATTCGGAAAATGCCAAAACTGAGCAAAAGCAGAAAGAATATGCAGCACTTGCTTTTGATTTATTATCGCATGCTGCTGTTTCAGGCAATGTTCCAGCTCAATATTCTTTAGCACAGTGTTTACGCTATGGTATGGGAACTGAGAAAAATCTTGATCAAGGCATTTCTTGGTTAGAACGCGCCGCAATGCAAAACCATCCAGATGCACAGTTTGAATTGTCGATGTTACTGCCTTTAGAACATGAACATCACCTCCCATTATTAAATTCAGCCGCAGAGAAAGGCCATGTTCAGGCCATGCTGTGTATGTCGATTTTTGAGCAACGTCAAAACAATGCGGATGGGGCATTATTCTGGTTAAACAAAGCCAAAGAGTTGAAAGTTCCACGTGCTTTTTTCTTATTGGCACAAATGTATCAGGAAGGTAAGTGTGTAGAGGCTGATCTGACCCAAAGTGCAGATTTGTTTAAACAAGCTGCCGATCATGGCGATATCGACTCTTATTTTGAATTATTTAAAATTTATAAAGATGGAATCGGGGTGCGTAAAAATAAAAAAACTGCTGGCAAATATTTGGATTTAGCCAAAGAAAACCAGCATATTGAAGCAGCTTCAATTGAGTTTTAATCAAAGATCAGTCTATGTCTGAATTATCGCAACACAAGCTCGCGCATGTAGCGACCTATACTCATGAGGCAGGTCGCTTGTTTGTGGTAGGCGATATACATGGTTGTTATGATTTGTTGATGCAACAGCTTGAACGGGTTCAATTTAACTTTGAAAAGGATCTATTGATAGCTGTAGGGGATCTTGTTGATCGTGGTCCTGACAGTTTGAAATGTTTGCATCTGCTTGCAGAGCCTTGGTTTAAAGCTGTTTTAGGCAATCATGAAGAAATGTGCTTATTGTCGCAGATCGATCCGATGATGAAAGATATGCATGCGCATCATGGTGGAGAATGGTTTTATGCATTAAGTTCGGATCAGCAGCAACAAGTCATCGATCAATTAAACACTTTACCCATACTATTAGAAGTCATTTATCAAAATAAGAAGTATGGCTTTGTGCATGCCGATATAGATCTAAATGATTGGGATGCGTTTAAAGTTGCCACACGTTCTAAAAGTCGCGAATTGGCGTTATGGGGTAGAGGGCGAATTAAAAATAAACGTTTTATGCGTTATTCAACGGTTGTTGGTGTAGAACAGGTTTTTCTAGGTCATACCGTGGTTGATTTTGTCACCAAGAAGCATAATTGCTATTTTCTAGATACGGGCGCTTGTTTTGGAAGTGAACTAAGCCTTGTTGAAATAGATCAAAACCGCCCGATAGAAAAACAAGTGTTTGTGCTGAAGTCATAACTTGATTTTTCTATTGTTTAAAAAATTTTAAGCGTTCAGGCTATTTATTGTAGTGAATTTTATATGGCTATTACTTAAATTTGATCTGTGTTGTGGAAAAATAACTCTTTAATTAAATAATACATAGATATAAAAGCATCAATTATAAAACGCATAAATATAAGATATTGAATTATAAGTTAAAATATAAATTTCCAATCAAAATCATGCTTTCATTTATCAATATTCAATCAAATTTTTTGTCATCACTTGCTTTGATACAGCAAGTATCAACGGTGTTTGATTGAGAAAGATATTAAAATATTTTTAAAATAAAACAGCTATTATTAATAATTAATTCACAGTAATATAGGTTATCGTGATGGATATCGCGAATTAAATAACAATAAGGTGACGACAATGATGAGATCGAAAAATTATATAAAATGGTTTCTTTTTGCATGGCTAAGCTTACTTTTGTTGGCTTGTAACTCTTCAACTCAATTTGAACAGGGGCTTACAGCCAAATTTGAATATAGTCCAACAGCGCCAAGTATCGGTGAAGTTGTCAAATTTGATGGAACGAAAAGTACGGTTGATCAAAAAAAAGAAGCCAGTGCAATTGCTAGTTATGCTTGGAACTTTGGAGATGGTTCAAGCGGAACAGGTGCTACAGTTGAACATACTTATACGAAAGTTGGTCAATATACCGTGAGCCTGACGATAACAGACCTAGCAGGTCGGACTGATTCAACTACACAGAAAATAGAAGTAAAACAGGGAGCAACAACGATAAACCGCGAGGTTTTAGTCTCAGCTCAAACGGTTGATGGTGCTTCGATTCCAAATACAAATATTACAATACAGGGGCAAAGTGTTAAAACAGATCAAAATGGTCATGCGACTTTGAATCTGATACTTCCTCAAAACACACAAAAAGTGGTGGCTAAATTTGAAAAACAAGGCTTTATCACGCAGTCGATTGTTTATGATGTTGCCAATTTAAAAGCAATCTCAGCAAATTTATTGGCCATTAAACAAGTTGTGCCTGTGCCTGATATCTCTGCCGCTCAAGTGATTCAATCCTTAAATTTAGGTGCAAGCATTAGTATCCCTGCCAATGCTTTTGTAAAAGCAGACGGCAGTCTTGCTACTGGCGCTGTGACTGTTGAATTTACCCCATGGGATATCACCAATCGTGATTTAAATGCAATGCCTGCCAATGGTGTAGCACGCGATGTGCAAGGCAATATTGTGGATTTGATCAGTGCGGGAATGATTACAGCCACATTTAAAGATGCAGGTGGTCAGGAATTACAACTTGCAGCTGGTAAAACAGCAGATCTTCAAATGAACCTGCCGATAAAGAGTATCAATAATCAACAGATGAAAGCAGGTACACAAATTCCAATGTGGTATTTTGATGAAGCGAGTGGTTTGTGGATTGAAGAGGGTATTGGGCAGGTGATGACGTCAAATCAATCACCTACAGGCCTTGCTGTACATGCAACAGTGAAGCATTTTTCAACATGGAATTGGGATTTTAAATTTGTAAATGCAGGTTCAGTCTTTGTGCAGTGTCAATCCAATGGTGAGGGGATTCCATGCAATGTGACTGCAAAAATCAGCTTAAATGATGGTTCATCTTTAACCAAATCCAACAGTATTCCTAAAGAAGGATTGACGGTGGTGAATATGCCTTCGAGTGGTTCAATTCATTGGACTGCAAAAGATTTAACAGGCACGATGCTGGGTGAAAAAACTTCGACAACCTCAGGTAATGTGATTATTGATCTTGGAAAATCAGCCACAGATCATTTTGTAAAATGTACACTACCCAATGGGACGTCCGTAGCATGTTTTGGCAAAATAAACGACCAGTTGGATTTTTCAATATCGCAAGATGGCGGTCGGTTCCTCACAGGTATAAAAGACCCTGACGGGCAGTTGGATTGGTCTGCACAAACAGCTTTAATTTTTGAGAGTAACCAGTGGGTACGTTATAAAGGTCAGCAAACTTCAGGTTTAACAGGCAATGTTAATATTATCTTGGCAGATCGTGAAGTTGTTTATGTCAGCAATCAAGGCTTGAGTTTCCCGATTGTCTGTACCAGTATGATTGAGGATCCTTTAAATGGGACCACTGAGCCCAATGGGAATTGGGAAGTTGTTCCAGAATTAATTGGAAAGTCATGCAATATAGAAATCACGGTATATAACATAAATGGTAGCAATGAGATCTTAACCTATAATGCAATCTATGGAAAACCGATGCAAATTCAATTACCAAATCAATATTCAGGTTTTGATTCAGCAGGAAAAGGTCCTATTACTTATTTAAGTATTTATGCAAATATAGAAGGCAGTAGTGGTGACTTGGTTGAACGAATTGGTTTTGAACTAGAACCAGATCCGAATAGCATGATAAAACTAATTATGGGGGCACCTGATTGGTAGGTTTTAGATGAGTGAATTGAAACCACCTTTCGAGGTGGTTTTATCCTTTATGCCGTGCTTTTTGTGTGGTTACGGTGCAACCAATTGACGCACTAATGATCGTGGCTAATGCCAACCATTGAGTCCATAACAATTGTTCATTTAAGAAAATAAATCCTGAAAATGCTGCAATTGCAGGTTCTAGGCTCATTAACGTGCCAAAGCTTAAAGCAGATAAATTTCTTAATGCAATCATTTCCAATGAAAACGGCAAGGCACTTGCCAAGATCGCCAACGCAATAAAATAAATTAAATTTGAAGGTTCAAAAACCTGTAAAGGCATCCCAGAAAATAAGGCAATTGGCATTAAGCACAACATGCCTACAAACATCCCCAAGCATACAGTATGGTTTCCAGAAACCTCTGAAGGTCGTTGACCTGCAATAATATACAGCGCCCAGCAAGCGCCAGCAGCTAAGGCAAATGCAATACCAATAGGATCGAGGCTTTGCTTTGCCTGATCAAATGGAAACAGTAAAACCAGTCCAAGTACTGCAAGCCCAACCCAAATAAAATCGAATTTTTGTCGTGCATGAAACAGGGCCACACTGAGCGGTCCAATAAATTCAAACGCTACGGCAATGCCGAGCGGAATACGATGAATCGATAAGTAAAATAAAGCATTCATTCCTGCAAGGGCAATACCATAACTGATGATGGATGACCATTTCACCTGTTTAAAATTGACCTGCCAAATTTTAAAAATCACGGCCAAAATCAATGAGCCGAGCAATAAACGCATAGCGGATATGGTAAGGACTGGAAATTGATCAAATAATGTTTTTGCTAATGCGCCACTGCTTTGCATACTGATCATGGCAATGAACAATAGAACTAAAGCTTGCAGGTGTGGTGCATTTTTTAAATTTGGCATTGTTTCTGAAATTTAGAGTAAGGGGCTTGGAGGAAAATCTCCGCAACAGGCTTCTTATATAAAACAATTTAGATGAAATGCTCATGTAATTTGCAAAGCTTATTGTGCCTTAGATAGTACACTGTCTTTGTAGTGTAGGGTGAGAGAAGATGCCAAATAGTTTATTAAACAAATAATTTAACTTAAAAATATGTTATCGGAAAGAAGTGACAGATTTATAAATCCCATAAAAAAACCACAGGCAAATACCTGTGGTTTTTTAATTTAAATCGTCTTAGAACAATACGCGAACGCGGATTGTGCCTTCAACTTCATGAAGGGTATCAAGCGCTTCTTGAGATGCAGTTGCGTCTACATCCATCACCAAGTAACCGACATCACCTTTAGTCATTAAAGACTGACCAGAAATGTTGATGCCATGCTCAGCGAACAGGTTGTTAATTTTAGATAACACGCCTGGCACGTTTTTATGAATGTGTAGTAAACGGTGTTTACCTTCAGTCAATGGAAGTGCGATTTCAGGGAAGTTTACTGCAGATAAAGTCATACCTTTATCTGAATAAGCAACAAATTTTTCAGCAACTTCTAAACCGATATTGGCTTGCGCTTCCATGGTTGAACCACCAACGTGAGGTGTTAAAATCACATTGTCTAGGCCACGAAGTGGAGAAACAAATTCTTCACCATTGGCTTTAGGTTCTTTCGGGAATACGTCAACAGCTGCACCAGCAATATGACCAGATTTAATCGCATCTGCCAAATCTTCAATAACAACACATGTACCACGTGCAGCATTGATGAAGATTGAACCTTCTTTCATTTTCGCAAATTGAGCTTTTGCAAAGAAATTACGTGTTGAAGGAACATCGGGTACATGCAGTGTAACAACATCTGCATTTGCAAGTAGTTCGTCTAAAGAACCCACTTGACGTGCATTACCCATAGGAAGCTTAGTCACAGCATCATAATAAATGACGTGCATACCCATGCTTTCAGCTAAAACTGAAAGTTGAGAGCCAATAGAGCCATAGCCCACGATACCTAAAGTTTTACCACGCGTTTCAAATGAACCTACCGCAGACTTGTTCCAACCACCGCGGTGAGTTGAAGCAGATTTAGCAGGCACACCACGAAGTAAAAGAATTGATTCTGCAAGAACCAATTCAGCAACTGAACGAGTATTTGAGTATGGTGCGTTAAATACAGGAATACCACGAATCATGGCTGCATTTAAATTCACTTGGTTGGTTCCGATACAGAAACAACCCACTGCGATCAATTTATTCGCAGCTGCAAAGACTTCTTCAGTTAATTGTGTACGGGAACGAATACCAATGAAGTGTGCATCTTTAACCGCTTCTTTCAACGCTTCACCCTCAAGCGCAGTTTTACGGTAATCGATATTGGTATATCCGGCAGCATTTAACGTGTCGATTGCGTTTTGATGAACGCCCTCTAACAACAAGAAACGAATTTTATCTTTAGGTAGTGAAAGATGTTGGCTCATTACGGCTCCGCTACAAAGGCCAAATTTAGTCGCAATATGATACCATAGACCTTGTTCTATAGATATTTCGATTGTGACAGTACAGTGGATATTTTATCTACGATTTCTGATAAGCATTATTCAAAAATTAAATGAAATGCTAATGCATTGATTTTTATAATGCTTGAAGCACACTTTATACACAAAGTGTAGATAATGTGAATCAAATCTGTGCTTTATCCTCAGCAGTCATCTAGGTAAAATACTGCTAAAATCAGTAAAGCTGCCGATTTCAGCTATAAAAATGCTGAAAAATTTTCACAGACTGATTTAAAATCTCGAATGTTGTATAGCACAACCTCTTATTTACTTCTTGCTAGGTCCGCAAAACGATGAATGCTCCAGTAACGATAGCACCTGAATTATTGACCCAATTGACGCAAATCGTCGGTGAAAACCGAATTAAAACCGATGCTGACAGCTTAGAAAATTGGGGCAAAGACCATACTAAGCATTTTGAACCTCAGCCATCGGTTATCGTTTTCCCATCGAGCACAGAGCAAGTGCAAGCAATTGTTCAATTGGCCAATCAGTTTAATGTTGCGATTACCCCATCGGGTGGTCGTACAGGTTTATCAGCAGGTGCTGTTGCTGCCAATGGTGAAATTGTCGTGAGCTTCGACAAAATGAACCAAATTTTAGAATTTTATCCAGCTGACCGTATGGTACGTATTCAAGCGGGTGTAGTGACTGAACAGTTGCAGAACTATGCAGAAGAACAAGGGATGTATTATCCGGTTGATTTTGCTTCTGCGGGTTCATCACAATTGGGTGGCAACATTGGAACCAATGCAGGCGGAATTAAAGTGATCAAATACGGGATGACTCGTAATTGGGTACTTGGTCTGACCGTGGTGACGGGTAAAGGTGATGTATTGCGTTTAAACAAAGGCATGATTAAAAATGCTACAGGTTATGCAATGCAACATTTATTCATTGGTGGTGAAGGGACTTTAGGCTTAGTGACTGAAGCTGAAATTAAACTTGAACGCCAACCGCATGATCTACAAGTGATGGTATTGGGTGTTCCTGATTTTGATGCAATCATGCCTGTATTACATGCATTCCAAAGCAAAATTGATTTAACTGCCTTTGAGTTCTTTGGTGAACTGGCGATGCAAAAAGTTTTGGATCGTGGTCATGTACAACGTCCATTTGAAACAGAATGCCCATTCTACGTTTTACTTGAGTTTGAAGCGCCGTACGAACCAATTATGGATGCTGCAATGGAAATCTTCGAGCATTGTATGGAACAAGGCTGGGTGCTTGATGGGGTAATGAGCCAAAATCTTGAACAAGTTCAAAGCTTATGGCGTTTACGTGAAGACATTTCTGAAACGATTGCGCCATTTACTCCGTATAAAAATGATATTTCAGTATTGATTACACATGTTCCTGCTTTTATTAAGGAAATTGATACGATTGTTGCTGAAAATTATCCTGATTTCGAAATCTGCTGGTTCGGCCATATTGGTGATGGAAACTTACACTTAAATATTTTAAAACCTGTGAATTTATCTAAAGATGAATTCTTTGCTAAATGTCAGGTGGTAAATAAGTATGTGTTTGAAACTGTGAAGAAATATGACGGTTCAATTTCTGCAGAGCATGGCGTAGGCATGACCAAAAAGCCTTATCTGGATTACACACGGACTGCTGAAGAAATTGAATATATGAAAGCCTTGAAGAAAGTGTTCGATCCAAATGGCATCATGAACCCAGGTAAGTTATTTGATCTGTAATGATTTAAATAGCTCATTTGTACAAGCGCTTCGAGAGAAGCGCTTTTTTATTGCCGAACAAAAGATAAAATAAAGTTACATGCTGGTCGCCATTTATTGCTGAAAATTTGTTATGTTGGTTGCGCTTAAATATTGATAAGAAACTGAAAACTATGCTCATTGATAACATTTTAATTTCTAAACAAAGTTTAGACAGTGATGATCACTATGATGTGATTATGTCCAATATTGATAGCTTAAATGGCTTATTTGAACATTATGTCGAATATGATGAAGTATCCGCAGAGGCTTTATACAGTTATTTTGTCGATTACTATCTTGCTCAAGTCAATAATGGTGGTTTTTCACAATTCGTTTATAACACGGGTTGGGATGCGTTCATGGTGAAACATGTTCGTGAAGGATTAAAAGCCATGAATGCGACTGCGCATTCGGCTCTCTTTGAGCAAAGTGCGGATTTAATCGATCAGTTTTCGGATGAGCAATTAGAACAGTTCTTAGAGGGTGAATACTTTGGTGAAAATGAGCAACGAGATATTCTCAATGCTTTTGATGACCAGTTTTATGCATTGAATGATAGTGAAGATTTAATTGAAATAAATAGTCGATGGTTAAAGCAACATCCAAAGTTACAGGTTGTCGATGAAGATCAGATTTTGACGATTGTAGAGCAGGTTGCAGCCAAAATTCCAAATTTAGAACAACGTAAACAGCAAGCAGCTGAAAACAGCCCACGTTATTTTAAAATTATTCAAGCTTTATGCCTGCAAGCAGGTCAGGAGCTAGATCGTATTACCATTGGTGATCCATCACATGAGTATAATGGGCAAGAGATCGTTGCTTGGCATTTCCTAACCGATGCAGGGCATTTTTATATGCTGGACCTAGGTGATCAAGCCTTGATGTTTGATGAAAATGATCAACAAATCATAGCGCTCGATGTTAGCCATATTGTAGATGAGTCATAAAGACACAGTTTTTAAATAGTGTACGTTTAAAAAGCATAGCATCATTAGGCTATGCTTTTAGTTTTAGGGTGATCAGAATGAATCGTTTGAGTTTAATTTCAGTATTTTGTTTAGTGACTTTGTCTGGCTGTGCAACAACACAAAATTTAATGAATAAAGTAGGTGGTTCAGAGACACCATTAAGTCAGGTTTTAAATGAACGTCCTGATTTACGTAAGGATCTCGCGACTGTTGAGTTGCGTCAGTATTTTAATAGTGTGGAATCGCCCACTGTTGCCGAAGTGAAGTTGACTGAAACAGGCTTGATGGATGATTCAGTGCGCTCAATTCGTAGTGTGTATAGCTTTAAAAATATTGATGGTCAGTGGAAACGTATAGATATGCAAAAGGAATATCAGTGTTACCGTGGTAAGAACACCAAGACATTCCAAAAGGCAAAATGCCCTTAATGATTTTTTGATTTATGCTTGAAAAATAGATAGAAATGCTGGATAAAAACGTATCAGACTTGGTACGTTTTTTTATTTGGGAAATCACAATAAATGAATATTTTAATTGTAGGTAATGGTTTTGATCTTTCGCATTTTTTGTCTGCTACAAGAAGTTGAATATATAAAATATATAGTCAAACCACTTAATTATTCATACAAGTGATTTCCATCAAGTCATTGATCATAAATAAAGCTTATGTTTTTGTATGAACTTTTAGAAACTGTTGGTTATCAATTCATTTTTGGTACTTTTGAATCATAGATGGTTGTTCTATCGTGTGGCGACATGGATGTCGCCGTTGGGCGGGGGTATATGAGCAAAAATAAAGCACTGCTTTGTTTGCAGCGCAAGAGCCCTGTTAAACAAAAGATTTTTGTCATCTTGTATCTTTTAAAAGTGAGGCATCGCCTACGCAAAGCTATTTAAACTTTGAATGTAAGGTGCGGCATTGCAAGCTTTTTATAATCAAACAATTTATTTTTTACATGTAATTGATTTAATTAAAAGTATTAATTACTAGAAATTCTATTCTTATGTCTGAGCTTTTGATAGGTTGGCTATAAAGCAAATTATGCTGGTAAGTATCATGATGAATTAAAGCGAATATTGATAAAGGTTTTGAATTAAAAACAAAAGGAAGAAAACCTTGGATTCAAAGAAAATTTAAAAAGCACTGAAATTGATGATATAAAACTTATAGATTTACCCAAAATGTGAACACAATGAACATCCAACAAGAAATTCAACACTTATTCCAAAATCGAGATGAACACCCACTGTTTTATATCGAAAGCGGTAGTCGCTTATGGGGTATGGCAAGTCCAGACAGCGATTACGATGTGCGTGGTTTTCATCTACCCTCCAAGGCACAATATTACGATTATCGCCAACACCGTGATTTAATCGAGATCATGGATGGCGACTTTGACTTTGTTTCATTCGACTTAAATAAAATGTTTGGGCTTTTGGCAAAAAGTAATCCGACTGTTTTAGAGTGGGTACGTGCACATATAGTCTATTTTAATCCATTTCCTGAATGGGAGAAATTTAGAGATGGCTTACTTGAACGAATAGACTATAAAGCTCTGTATTATCATTACTTGTCGCTGGCGAAAGGCGGTATGCATGTCATGCAAACCGCAGATAACTTTACCTATAAAAAAGTGTTTTATTCTATTCGTGGTCTAATGTCAGCAGAACTAGCAACACAGCAAATTATGCCTGAACTCCTGATTACGCAATTGTTTGATCAAATCGACGCCCATGATCCCTTACGGCATTGGGCAGAAGATTATTTAGAAATCAAAAAACAGCAGAAAGAAAAAGCGCAATTACCTGTAGAGGAACAAGCGCAAATCTTAAAACTGTTAGAAAATAAAATTGAGGCCTTAAATCTAAGAGCGATTGAACCGACCAATGATATTGAAAAATTAAAGCAATATCTCACCGAATATAGCTTTAATTTAAAACAACATTTTTATGGCTAATGCTTTTACTCAATCAGAGAATAGTGACACTATGAAAACCCTTGCCTTTATTCATCGTAATGACACTCGCTTTGCGATAGGGGATTTTTATCCTGTACTTTCTGTATTTTCACACTATGAATTAGGCAATACCGTCTCTCCCTTTCTGTTACTGGATCATTTAGGACCTGGTGTTTTAAAACCGACCAATCTACGCAAAGGGGTGAGTGAGCATCCTCACCGTGGTTTTGAAACGGTTACCCTGATTTTTGCTGGTGAATTAGAACACCGTGATTCATCGGGTGGTGGTGGTATTGTTTCAGCGGGTGATGTCGAGTTTGGAACAAGACTTTGAAATAACGGCATTGCAACAGTGTAAATTGTTACTGCTTACAGGCAAACCGCTTCAAGAGCCAATCAATGGGCATGGGCCATTCGTCATGAACAACTATACTGAAATTCTTGAAGCATATGACGATATTAAACGTGGCACATTTATCAAATCAACAGTGCGCGATGATGAATAAAGCAAACTGTGAGAATTGCAATTTGCTTTGATAATTAATTTATCGATTGAGGTTTGTTTTTGAGTGCAATCAAGCCTTTGATCAACAATGCAATCCCGATACCCACACATAATCCCATTAAGAACTTACTAAATATACCCAAGCCCAATTCTTTATGGTTGGCGGAGCTAATCGCTTTCGCCGTATCTTCAGCCGAGGCGGTCGCATTGGCTTGACTATCCATCAGTGCTACAAAGCCTGTATCTGTTTTACAGCTTCCTATGATAGTGCTTGAGTTTTCAGCATATTTATTTTGAACCAATTGTTCACATCGCGCCTGATCTTCAGCACTAATTTTAGGTGCAGAACTGATAAAATAAAATCCTCCACCCACCAACAATAAAATCACGCCAATAATGATCAGCGATATTGGGTTTTTATTTTTCATTTAAATTATTTATATCCGCTTATACAGCATTTAGAGTAGCTTAAGAATAATAAATGTTCAACTTTCACTGGAAATTTGTCTGTGTTAGACTAGTAAAACTTAACCCTGTGTGTACCTCTGTGAGCTTTCTCATAGATTGGGTTAAGTTATAAATCTCACAAATATAGTTTCAGCAATTACTTTACCTATTGAATTAGACACCTTGTGAATACGGTGTTGAACTGCCTTTATTCAACGTAAATTCCACAATTTAATATTTATATTTCAGTGCTTGTCATTGGGCGAACGCTTATCTTTAAAAAGTAGTGTGAGCGATGCAAGCCAATAAAGATATGTAGAAAATAATGCAAAATTTAGTGCAAAAAGAACAAACTGCAAGTTTGAGTCGCGCTACGCTTATGTTTCCGTTGGCGTTGGTGTTATTTGAATTTTCAGTTTATATCGGTAATGATTTGGTTCAGCCCGCGATGCTCGCAATCACCAAAGAATTTGGTGTGAGTAGTGCATGGGCACCATCATCTATGTCATTTTATCTTCTCGGCGGGGCATGCGTCGCAGGGATACTCGGACCTTTGTCTGACCGATTAGGACGTAAGAAAGTTTTATTGTCAGGTGTTGCATTCTTTGTCATCACCTGTTTATTAATTTTACTCACCCACAATATTGAAAGTTTTCTTGTTTTAAGATTCTTGCAAGGTTTTGGTTTATCTGTGATCGCAGCAGTAGGTTATGCCGCGATTCAAGAAACCTTTGAAGAGCGTGATGCGATTAAAGTCATGGCACTGATGGCAAATATTTCTTTGCTTGCCCCTTTGATTGGCCCTGTTGTCGGCGCATTCCTCATCGATCATGTGTCATGGCACTGGGGATTTATTGCGATTGCCTTTTTAGCTTTTCTGAGTTGGTTTGGTCTAAAAGCCAAGATGCCAGCACGTACAAGCAGTATTCCCAAAAAACCGTTGAGTTATATTTGGGATGATTATATGCAAGTCTTGAAAAATAAGACGTTTATGGGCATGACCCTCGGCTTGCCGATGGTGGCGATGCCTTTGATGCTATGGATCGCATTGTCTCCAGTGATGTTGGTTGAAGAACTGGGGCTCAGCAGTATGCAATATGGTCTGGCGCAATTCCCTGTATTGGGTGGATTGATTCTAGGTAATATTGTGTTGATTAAAGTGATTGATCGTTTGCCACTGGGTAAAACAGTTTTGATTGGTTTACCTTTGATGCTGTTAGGTACCACAATTGTGGTGGTTGGGATCATTTGGCGCGAATATTTTCTTCATTGTGTTATTTTAGGCATGACCTTGGTCAGCTTTGGTGAAGGAATTAGTTTTTCAGTGCTTTATCGTTTTGCGTTAATGTCATCTGAAGTTTCTAAAGGCACTGTCGCTGCTGCTGTTTCAGTGTTGATGATGTTCACGTTCTTCTTTGTGATTGAACTGATTCGAATTCTGTATGAGCATTTCCATCTCTGGGCTTATGCGTTGTCATGTTTTGCGTTAATTGCTTTGTGGTTCACTATTCCACGTGGACTATTAAAAACAATTATGCAGCAACGTAAAGTAAATGGTGAGTTTTAAGCTCACTTGAGTTTCCCTCTCCTTGTAAAAGGGGAGGGAGCTTTGCTTCTTAAATAAAACAGGTTAAGGCTGTTGCAATGCTTTTAATTTATGATCAAAAACAAAAGGCCCAAAAGGTAAAATTGAAGCAATTAAACCTAAAATAAACATATGAACGGCCCACTTCTGTTTTCCACAGACAATCAATAACACTGCAAGAAAAGCAAGAAATAACACGCCATGTCCCATGCCAATATATTTCACATAAATAGGCGTATCCCAAATATATTTCAAAGGCATCGCAATAAAGAGAAGAAGGAGAAAGGAAATGCCTTCAAGAAAACCAACAATACGTAAAGATTTGATATTCATGGTCACTTAGTCAAATGAGAATGAAGCTTGAGTCTAACCGAATTATCTAAACGATTTGAAAAAAATAGTAAATAAAATCGATTCATTTAAATAGATTGAAGATCGTTCTGGAGAATAAGCTTTTAGTCTCCAAACTAGATATAGCTCAATATTTAAGATCGATTATTGTAATGCTTTGATTGCTGCATCCTGCTGTTGCTGTTCAAACTCAGTGATATAAACACACCCGATATAGGTTTTATGTTCACCTTGATCTACAACGGGATTCGATTCAGCCAAAGTCAGTTTACGCACAGATTTTTCGGTTTCTTTGGTCTCAAGATCTGTTTTTACAACTTTCTCTCCTGAAAAATACGGCATATCTTTAAAGAAAGGGTTTTGCGTGATTTGAAACTTTTTAGCGAGGTCTTTGGTATTCGCATGTTTTAAAACAGCCAACATTCCACCAGAAACCAAACTGATTTGATCTGTAGTTTGACCGAATACCGTAATCGGGACTTTACTGACATAGCTATATTCTTCACCTTGTTTGATCCAGCCATTCTTTTTCAGATCATCCTCAAATTCAAAACCTAAATCATAATAATTTTTCAGTGTCTTTTTACACTCTAAAAATTGCTGTAAGTCTTGATTAAATTGAGAATCTGCAAAAGTACTGGGCGCAGCACTGATGGTCAATGCAGAGAATAAAAACGTTAGGCAATGTCTAAGTTTCATGTGAAGCCTCTAAATGTCTAGTCATTCTTGCTATTTAATTTCTAATCGAAGTAAGGTTGTTTTTAGTTTTAACAACTCAGGTAAGGTTTCCAATAATAAACTGATTTGTTTAAGTACCAAAAGTAAATTATCTGACAAATTTTCTTGATCACTGATGTGCTGAATTTCAGTGAGCTTTGTTTCAATTAAGGCTTCATTTACAGCGATTTGGTTAAGCAAAACATCAGTTAAAGTATGTTTGCACCATAACATCAAATCTAAAATCTGCTGATCATGTACATGTTCACGATGGCTACCTAAAGCTGAAACATAACTGAGCTGGCTATGGCTATAGACCAAGTATCGAAAGGCATTGTGAATTAAATCCGGATTTGGATTGGGCTCAGCACTTAAACTGGAAATCATCGTGGATAATTCAATCTGTGCATTATGTGCTGCTCGGCGTGCTTTACGATAATCAATACTGTTGGTGCGGCCTTGTTGATATTGTTCAACAACCGCATCGAAATAGTCTAAGGTTGCTTTACTGCTTTTTCGGATATTGTTGGAAATATCACGGAAGTTCCAGTCTGGCCAAATAAAACTGACCGCAAACCATGCGATTAAACATCCCAAGAGGGTGTCGATAATGCGTGGTAAAATAATGGCATAGCCTGCGCCTTTTAAATTAAAGATCAACAAGACCATAAGCGTTGCCATTAAAGTCGCCATGGCATATTTTTTTGAGCGTAGGTAGAAAAAGTACACCCCAAAAATAATAGTGAGGAGCAATTGGCCTTCAATACTGGGGACAAAGTATAAAATCGGAATACCCAAAAGTACCCCTAATACAGTGCCTAGCGTGCGCAGTTTTAAACGGCTTTTGGTGGCAAAATAACTAATCTGGCATACAAATAAACTGGTAAGTAAAATCCAATAGCCGTTTTTGGCAAAGGGCAATAGCGAAATGGCATAGCCCACAGCAAACACAAACGCAATACGCACGGCATGGCGAAATAATGCAGAATTTGGGGTTAAATGTTGTTTAATCTTGAGCCAAAGGTCTGGTAGATCATGAATATCATCATCCAATAAATTGAGATTATCTCGATGTTGGCTATAACTTTGTTGATAATTACGTTGTTCAATACTCAGATTAACAAATTGATCTTGCACATTTTTCAGATTGTTTAATACCAACAGTAAATTTTTTACTTCTAAATTATGTGGATTGTGTTGAATCCATTCCTGCATTGAGTTTTCTAAATGGGCTAAAGCAATATTGTTGTCTGTATGAGTTTGAAAGATTTGGCGCTTTAAAATTGCCTCGGCAAGTTGCTGGCAATTGTGCGCCTGCAAACGTACATTTTTCTGAATACGATAAATTAAATCTGTGCGGCTAAAGTTCTGGTGAATCTTTTCATAGTGCAAATAATTAGACGTAACTTGTTCATGAATATCTTGGGCCAGAAAATATAAATTAAGCCAGTAAATGGTGTTTTTATTGGCACGAGAGGCTTTTAATCGGGTCAGTAATGAGGCTTTGGTTTGGTTTAAGTTTTGTACCAACTGACTGTTTTGCAAAGAAAGATCATATAAAAGTTGCTCAACATTGTCGACATTATCAGGATCAAACAGTTTTGCTTTTGACATCAACAGCTCAGAAAGAAGATTAAAGCTATTGGATAAGTTGTCTTGTACAGCCTGTGTCGGTTTCAGTAGATAGAAAATGATAGAGGTCAAGCCATACCATAATGTGCCCATGACAAAATAACTGGGCTGTTGATACCACTCAGTATATTCACCTAAGCCAAACATGGTATAGATTGACAAGAGCACGGTACCAAATGAAATGGTGGCGTAGCGTTGCCCCAATGCCCCCATTAAGATAAAAACTGCGCTGGACAGAGATAAGTAAATTAAAAATAAAAGTTTATAGGGATGTAAAAAATCTAAAATACTACTGACAGTAAAAAATAGCACACAAACCAAGCCAAGATTTCTTAAACGAATACTCAGTCGGTCATCAAAATCTGTGAGTGCTGTTGCAATTGCACCAAGCGTAATTGGAACAATGAGCTGTTCATAACCTAGAAAATACAGCCCAAGCGTTGTTCCAGTTAAAACAATCAAAATCTGTAGGCAATAAATCAAAGTTGAATTTGATTTTATATTTTGAAAGATTTGCTGATAACTATTCACAGTGTCAATTCAGTGGCTTGGGCGTTTCAATATTTTACTCATTTCTGAAAAGGCGACACGATTTATTGCATATAGAAATGTAAAAAATAAACGGTAATATTCAACATTTTGTATACAGTTTAACCCTTACTTAAATGCTTAAAAAAACTCAGAATAAGCGATCAAATACTTAAAAATAGTAAAAATGTCAAACCAGCAAAACACTGAAATAAAACAACCTCGTTATCGAAATGCTGAATTAACAGAACGTCGTAATTTAAAAATGGCGGGTTCGATCCATGCCTATGTACGTGGCAATACGGCCAAATATTATGATTGGTTGAAGCAAGCTGAAATAAGTTCGATCCCACAGGGGCCAGCGATTTGGATTTGTGGAGATTGTCATACTGGGAATTTGGGTCCTGTTGCCAATGCTGAGGGTAAAATTGATATTGAAATTCGCGACCTAGATCAAACTGTGATTGGTAATCCTGCCAATGATGTTATCCGTTTAGGGTTATCCTTAGCCACAGCTGTGCGTAGTTCAGATTTACCTGGTGTGGTCACCGCACAGATGATTGAAGCGTTGTATGCTGGTTATGTGCATGCCCTAGCACACAACGGTCGAGGGATTGATAAATTACAGCGACCAGTACTTGTACATAGTGCAATGCAAAAAGCACTGAAGCGAACCTGGAAAAATTTAGCAAGAGAGCGTTTAGAAGGTTTAACGCCTGAAATAACCTTGGGGAAGAAATTTTGGCCCTTATTAAAAAAAGAACATCTCGAAATTCATCGTGTTTTTAATCAGCCTGATATTCAAGACTTGGTCACAATGATTGGTCAGCGTGATCAATCTGCTCAATTGAAAGTCATCGATTCAGCATATTGGGTTAAAGGGTGCAGTTCTTTAGGCTTATTGCGCTATATCGTACTGATGGATTCATCGAATCATATTGTCAGAGATGGCAAAGGCCTGTGTTTAATGGATCTGAAAGAAGCCACAACAGCACTTGCACCACGTTATTCAAATACACCGATGCCAAAAGACAATGCAGCAAGAATTGTTGAAGGCGCAAGACATTTATCGCCATTTTTAGGGGAGCGGATGCGAGCAAGTAAGTTTTTAGATACTTCGGTTTTTATTCGAGAGTTATTGCCACAAGATTTAAAACTCGAAATAGAAGGGGTCAATGAAGTTGAAGCCAAAGACTTAGCTTTCTATTTGGCTTTTGTGGTTGGTCGTGCACATGCTCGACAGATGGATGATGCAGTACGTAATGCTTGGGTAAAAGAGCTAAAACGCAATCAATCAAAAACCATTAATGCGCCATTTTGGCTATGGCGTAGTATTGTTGAATTGATGAGTGTACATGAGGCAGGTTATTTGGAACATTGCCGCCGTTACGCGCTTTCGCATCTAAAATAAACACGATGTGGATAAGCGCATACTTATCCACAATTAGGGTCTGTTGACATTTCATAAATGGCTTGCGTTGTAAGCTAAAATTGAGCAGGCAAGGCATGAAACGAAGAGAATAGCGAGACTATTTTCGAGTTTCATAACACAGGCTGAGATAATTTTAGCTACAACCCTTCGGGACTAGAGTGTTTTTTGCTGCTACGTCGTTACGAACTATTCATTTAGAATGACTAAATTTCATATTTCGTGCCTTGTATCATCTAAAAAACACACGTAGTCGCAAACATAGACGAATTGTCAACAGACCCTAATGATTTAAATTATTGAATCACACCACAGGCAATACGATCTCCACCGCCACCCAGTGGTTTTGGATGGTCTGAATAATTATCGCCACCGGCATGAATCATAATGGCTAAGCCTTGAATATCAGCCAGTTTTAGACGTGGTGCAATTAAGGTTGTTTTAGCATTTCCATTTGAATCTACATTAAGTACAGGTAAATCGCCCATATGTCCATCATTGGGGGTACCATGTCCAGTTTTCTGTGGATTGAAATGACCACCCGCAGCTAAAGCAGCGCCCATTTTACCGTCTTTTTCAGCAGGGGCACATGAGCCTTTTTCATGAATATGGAAACCATGATAACCAGAAGGTAATTGGCTAAGTTGGGTGTTGATGGTTAAACCATTTGGAGAATCTTGCAAGCTCACTGTACCAATTTTTGCACCAATGCCTTGTGCAGAGACCGCATGCATATCCACTGTTTGTAGTGGTGTTTTAAGCTTAGGTTTGACCGTTGTTGTACTACATGCCGCTGTAAAAAGTGCGATACATGTACAAAGTATAGAAGTTTTAAAGAAAGTAGATGTCATCGAACGCATCCAAAGTATTTGATTATGATTAGTCACTATTCAAACAAAGCAAGGCCTGATAAACAATGTGAATTAAATGTCTGATTGTATGAATTTATTTAACAGTAAATTTGATTGGCATTGATTATGCTGGCTAAAAATAAATAAACAAAATAATCAGCAAAATAATTATGCAGAATATCTACGATATATAGATCGCTATACAAGGTATATTCGCCAATTAAAGCTTATTGGCGAATATACGATTGACTCATATTGAAATTTTAATTATCACTTGCCTGAATTGGGCTAAGGTTTTGTTAGTTGATCATCATCAATGTCATAGGCCATCGTGGCATCTGGCATTAGGATTTCTGGCTCAGTGGTTTCATGTAACCACTCACGCCAAATGGCCAAGAGAATTGCAAGAATGACAGGGCCAATAAACAGTCCAACCAGTCCAAAGCTCGCTAATCCACCAAGTACACCAAACATGATCAACAAGAACGGAATCTTGGTTGCACCTGAAATAACCAAAGGTCGAATCACATTATCAGCAGTACTGACAATACAAACACCCCAAGCCATTACACCAATTGCTTCCATAGTTTGACCTTGTGAAAACAGCCATAATGAAACTGCACCATAAGCAACAGGAGGGCCAAATGGAATCAGTGCCATCAAGAAAGTCACAATGGTGAGTACCATTGGATTTGGAACACCCGCAACAAAATAACTTACACCAGCAAGAAATGCTTGAGCAACCGCAGTTAAACCAACACCATAAACCACAGCACGGGTTGTTTCAGAAATGGTGTCAAGATAATGGTGAATACGTGGGCCAATTAACATTTGTAAGGCTTTACTGACTTGTTCCAAAATGGTTTGACCATCTCGATAGAAGAAGAATAAAGACATGATTGCAAAACCTAACTTAACCAGATTTTTGGTAATTTCGTTCAAGACGAATTTACCATAGTTCATATGGCCTTGAATCCATAGACCAATGGTTTGCGAAAGGCTGGTAGGATCAGCATTAATTTCACGTACAGTACGGCTGACTTCTTTGCCAATGATGGGGAGTTCACGGATAAAGTCTGGAACAGTCAAATGACCTGAAGATAATTGGCGTTGTAGGTCGAAATAAAGATTTCGTCCTTCATGTTGTAAAATAAAAATGGCAAAAGTCAGTGGAATTCCAACCACCAACACCACCAGCGTAATCATCAGTGATGCACTGAGGGTTGGTCGATTCGAACCAAACATTCTTAATATGCGTTTGTACATTGGCCAAGTCATATAGGCAATAATACATGCCCATAACACAGGTACAATGAAGTATTTGAGAATATCGTAACCTAGAAAAATAAGGATAAACAATAATCCAAACAATAAGATACGTTGTAAGTTCGAAGTGAAATCTTGCACGAATTACTCTAAAAATTGTGAGTGATTGACTCAATATTAACTGAAAAATAAAGTGTGGCAAATTTTAACCCTACTTTATCTGATCTTTCTTGAATTGGTTTTAGAACCAATCGCTTGGATCGTCTATTAAAGCATCAAGTAAGGGTTGCCATTGTTCTTGAATGGTTAAAAAGTTCTTTTGGGTTTTATCAAAAACGTTTAAACCTTGCATCGCCAATTGGCTATAGGCAGTTCGTTCGGATATCCATGCAACAGGTTTTTGTTCGATTTTATCAAAGAATTGCTGAATATCTTTCGAGCTTGAGCTGTTGGCTTTCATTCGATTGGCAACCAGATATACAGAAACTTTGCCTTTACGGATTTTTTTAATGTCTTGGATGTGTTTAAGGAAACGTCGGGTACTGTCGATATCAAAAAATGAGGGTTGTAGCGGAGTGACTACAGCATGGCATTCACTAATCAATTGCTCAGCATGTTCACCAGTTAAAGCACCTGGTGCATCAATCACTAAATAATCTAAGTTTTTAGGTGCATCTCCAATTGATTTTTCATGACGCCAATCCAGACTTTGAATTGTTGCTGCAGTGTCAGGACGTTGCTTTAACCATTGCAGTGCAGATTTTTGTCCATCTGCATCAGCCAAGGCCACTTTATAGCCTTTTTGTGCAAGCGCCGTCGCTAATGTTATTGCTGTAATCGTTTTCCCACAACCGCCTTTTAAATTTGCAACAAGTATTGTTTTCATGATTGATCAATTAAGTCTGTAAGCTAACCTTCACCTTACTTTAGCATTAATTTTTAGCATATAGGTTATACATGACAAAACTTTAGTAGTTGTTTACATTGTGCAAGATATCGAGTTAAAGGAAAAAGCATGTCCATCTGGATGGCGATGTTAATTGGTGCATGTATTGGCATCGTTTTAACCACAATCGTGTTATCAAGTACGCGTAATGGCAAAATCAAAGCAGAGTATGAGCAATATATTGCTGAGTTGGAATTAGAGCATCAGCAGATTTTAGCAAGCGCGCAAAAGCGTAGTGTAAATACCAGCCGTGCTGTGTTGAAAGGCAAGATGGCGGAACAACTGGCACCAATCATGCCTGAGTTTCGTTATTTACCCAGTGATGCCAAGTTTTTAGGTGATCCTATTGATTATGTCGTGTTTGATGGTTATACCGATTTTCGAGATGGTGAAGGTTTGGCTGAAGATATTGAAGTGGTGCTGATTGATATTAAGAGTGGTGGGGCACGTTTGACCAAAGGGCAACAGGCGATTGCCCAAGCAATTCAAGACGGACGAGTACGCTTTGAAACGATTCGGATTGATTTTGACGATTAGAAGGTTGAAGTGTTATTGCATCGAGTGTGTAGATTTTTAGCCTAAATCAAAAACCAAGGTCCTTTTCGATTTTGCTTTAGATCAAGTGAAAAGGACACTGTTTTTAAATTGTGGGTGAAAGTCGAAACGATCTTGTTTTAAACGGGGATTGAGTGAGGTTAAAATTTCTCTATCAAATTTTCTATTCTATTCAATGGCGCAAGCTTAAAGCTTGTGTGCTCTGGCCATAAACATACGTCGTCCAATTTTTGGCAGATCCTCAGCATCAAAATAATATTTTTCAGAAAACTTAAAATTGGCGTTTAAAAGTTCAAGTTCGATATTACGGTTTAAGTGACATCCATCAGCAATAACTTTTTGTATAGGCGTTAAAATATCTTGCAATTTTTTTAAGGTGTTATTGTCATGATATTGAACGTGTTCAATTAGATGCAGTGTCCCTTGAGGTTTTAAAACGCGATAAATTTCTTGAATGGCTTTGTCTAAATTGGCAATGCTACACATGGTCCATGTACTGACGATATTTTCGACTGAATGATCTGCAAAAGGCAGCTTTTCTGCGCTGGCTTGAATATGTTGTACATGAAAAGGTGCATCAAATACCCGTTTTTGAGCAAGTTGATAGACATCTCGGTTTGGCTCAAGCGCATAAACTTGATCAACCTCTTGGTAAAATGGCAGATTTAAACCTGTGCCAAAACCAATTTCTAAGACTTCACCTCGAACTTTTCCAAGTAATTCTGCACGTCCATCCATCATGCTTGGTGTTTGCATCACTTGATTGAGCAAATGCGGGAAAATACGTTGTTGGTAAAATTTATAAATCATCATTGTATGCAATTATAGGAATATAAGCTAAATTCTAACCAAAGCCTGCTTTGAATATAAGACAAAAATAGGACGAAATCTCTGTATTTTGTTACCGAAACTCGATTTTTATTTTAAGTTTTTATATTAATACTAGGATTATATATTTTTACAATTTTTAAGTGTGGTTTGAGGAACATGATATGAGTAAAAAGTTAGTCTGTGCAGCGTTGATGGCACTGAGTGCTTTTCAGGTCTATGCCTTTCAATCTGCTGATTCTTCTAAAGTTTCAAAAGCCAACCCAGCATTTAATATTGCCAATGGTTTAGCACCAATCGATCAACATCAGAAGATTTCTGTTTTGGAACCTTTTCATGGTGAATTTCGGATTCTCGGTTCAAAAGAATATAAGGATGATGAGCAAGCAAAATTTTCTCCAATTGATTATGCAGTAACTCGCGGTTTATTTACTGAGCCTGAAATTGCCCGCCAAATTTCGATCAATCAATACGATCGTTTCTTAAATTGGAAAATGGCTCGACCACCAATTCCTGCTCAATTGGCAACTCAATTGGTCAGTAATATGCATATTATTCCCGCTAATCCTGAAATTGCTCAACAAATCAAACAGGTAAAGCGTGGCGATTTAGTTCGCTTAACTGGTGATTTGGTTCAAGTGAATGATAAAGATTTGGTGTGGAAATCTGCTTTGGATTGGAATGGTGTCGGTGATGGGGCGTGTAAACTGATTCGGGTAAATTCTATTCAGTGGTTGGAAAAGCAAAATATCTAAATTCAAATTGAGCCACATCAGAGAAGATGATAAGGTTTGCTATAATTTTAGCCAGTTTGAATCATAAAGAGTGTGATAAATGAAAGCTTTAGTGGGTTTTACTTTGTTGGTTTGCAGTTTGGGCTTAGTCGCTTGTCAAAGTTCAAGTCCTACAGTGGAAGGTAAAACACATGAGTATACATTGAAACAAAAGTGCCCAACTTTGATGGATATGAAAGTAGGTGAAGTGCTTGTATTCAATGCACCTGAAAATCCAAGCACAGGTTATCAATGGCAGTTATTACAACCACTTAAAATATTTAAAACAGAAGAAACCTATTTGCAAAATGATAATGAAGAGGGAGCAGTGGGTGTCGGTGGTACCAAGACTTTCCGTTTTAAAGCTGAAAAACCAGGACAAGATTATATTGAATTGGTGCACGTTCGTTCATGGGAATCTTCAAAACAACCTGATCAACAATGGCGTTGTCGTATTCGGGTTTCTTAGGATTTCACTTTAATTGTACTGGTTCAAACATGATCAGCGTTTCTTCTCTTGTGCCATTTGCTCTGGCACAAGAGAAGATTAAATAAATTGTTTATTGCTTATCAGTCAATTGTTTCCAATGATCAAGTTGCTCATCAGCGCTTAACATTTCTCCCATACCTTTGACTGCATCACTTGGATTTTTCAGTTCACCATCTGCAGATTGCTTTTTCTCATCATAGACTTTGGCTTGATTTTCCCAATATTGATAGCGTAACCCTTGAATATAGCGTCCTTGTTCGGTTTTTAGATCCAGTTGTTTAAGCATATTCAGCGCAGATTCAATGCCATCACGTTTGAGCTGACGATCTATTTCTTCGGTAAGAGTGCCATCTGTTGCACGTTTTTTTAGGTCAGCTTCTAAAGCATTATTATTTTCGGTAAATTTCTGATCATATTCTTCAAGTAATGCGATATCGTGAGCATCATCGGGTGTACTTGGAAAGCTTTTAATCGGTTTGGTTTTCAATTGATCCATGATCTCTTGAGAGGCATCTTTAGGTTCAGATGAATTGTTTTGCTGTGGGCTATCTTTAGGAGAACATGCTGCCATGAAAACGACGGATGTAAGTAAACCTGAAAGGAGTAAAGGGCGAAGTATTAAATTCATGATAAACATTCCTCATTAAAGCGTTTCGATTAGCGCAGTTTCCTAAAGTTATAAACATAGGTGACATAAGGGAAGTCTATTTCATCTTGCGCATGTTTACCCGTATATTCCAAGACAATATGTTCGAATTTGTGTTTCAGCGTGAGTTGCTGTTGTTCTGGCATCGCTGCAATAAAACTGGTGGATAACAAGCGTTTGCTGACCACGTTTTCCACGGTTCCAGTTTGTACTTGTGAAAAAACTTTGGCTGTTTCAAGCTGGAATAAAAATTGATTTTCAAACGCCAATTTCCATTGCCCACTATGGTAACGTGGTGTGTCTCCTTCGATCGTCGCGAGCAGATCTGCCAATGCTTTAACCCAGTCTATCGTCTCATCGCGCTGGTTCCAGATCAAACCAAGATGGCCCTCAGGTTTTAAAATGTGGTGAATTTCATTCAAGGTTTCAATATTGGCAAACCAGTGAAATGACTGCGCGCACAAAACAGCATCAATACTTTCAGATTCTAACGGAATTTGATCACTCTTTGCTTGAAGCGTTTGTACATCAGGATGTACTATTTTCAATTGTTCCAACATTTCTGTGACGGGCTCGACAGCAATAATATTGGGCGTTGCTTGTTTGAGGTAAGGGAGAAATTTTCCAGTACCTGCACCTAAGTCAACAATGCTTGAATCTGGGCCTAGGGCTAAATCTTCTTTTAACCATTTGACCACGTCTTGTGGATAATTGGGTCTGACTTGTTGATAAAGTTCAGCAGCAGTACTGAAGCCTTTTTGAGCAGCAGGATGTAGGGAATGTGTCATATTTTGCGCTTTTTTATCTGACTAGACTCTATAAAATATGACACTTGAAGCAATCAATAGGCAAGTGCCTATTTATTTAATTTCAGCCAATGATAGAGCTAGTGCTCGGTGTGCGAATGGATAAGCAAATAATTTTTGAAGATGATCATATTAGAGCAATCTATTTACAAGGCGATTCTGACACTTTAGTCCTGTCATTTGGTGACTTGATTTCTAGAGCTAAAGGACTTTCCATCAATGCTGAAAAGTCTTTGATGAAATATAACTATGCCGTGGTCGGGATTATGCCAAAACAGAAGTCTTGGTTTCCTGCCTCAAGCATGGCTGCATTGTTAGAGCACTTAGATCCCATTTTAAAACAATTTAAAAATATCGTGGGTTATGGCGGTTCGATGGGTGGCTATGCGGCAATCAAATATGCCAAAGCTTTAAAAATGAATCGTGTTGTTGCCATGGTTCCGCAATATTCTATCGACCCTTTAGAGGTTGAGGACAAGCGTTATACAGATTTCTATGATGCTGAATTAAATGTGGATATGCGTATTCAGGCACAAGATATCGTTGCAGACTGTGAATACATCATTGTTTATGACCCTTATTTTGAAAATGATAAAGAACATTATTTAAAAATTAAGCCATTGATCCCTCAATTGCATACGTTACATTTACCGTATACTGGTCATGATGCGATTGCAGTTTTAGCCAACTCTGCGTTACTACATGATTTTATTGAACGTGAATACGATCAAACTTATTTTTATAAGCAGATTCGTGAAGTAAAGAAAAACAGCAAATTTTATTATCGAAGTGTGATTGCTCACTTATTGGGGACACATAACGAGGCTTTGGGTAAAATTCTAAAAGGTACAGATATCCAACTGGATAGTACTTTCTTTGATGCCAGTTTAAAGCAGACCATTACGCGTATTTTATTGACCAATAAACGAGTAGATGAGCAAGATTTGCAGAAACTGGGTATTCAAGTCAATTTTGCTTTTGAAGATAAAACGCAGCTACAAGACAGTTTTGGCAATATTTTAGTATTTAACGTGATCACGCAAAAGCTAGAAAGCTATGATCAACAAGTGATTGATGTGAATGGAAAATACATTATTCCATTGCATGTTGAAAACAATGGTTTGGCACAAGTCGAGATCAAAAAGCAGACCTATTTGATTTGTATGAATGATCGCCGTGTGACCAAATTATTTAAGCAAGATGAAGCTTTGTCTTTGGATATGAATCCAATTGTGATTAAAAAAACCACTGACTTTTATGTGTTGACCTATAAAAACTTTTATATGAGTTGCGATATTCAAGGTTTGGTGAGTTTTGATGATGAAAGCTTAAATGAGTTTTGCCACTTTAAAGTTGCTTAAAGTCAGCGGTTGAGCTGAAATATCATTTGGTGTCTAACGATTTCACATTTGAGCTATTTAAATAGACAGATATGGCTTTAGTTACATTGCTTTAAATAGGCGATTGGAAATAAAGCGGTATATTTTTTAAATTCATTTTGAACGTCTAAATCACTGACTTTATAGACTTCGCTGGAATGTTGATAAACATCGGTCACTGCTGCCAGAGAACCTTCTTCACCGTCTTTATAATGATAACGGAAGGTTTTTTGCGTGGCATGGAGCAGTTTTTGCTTCATGGGTGGTTGATGAAGGAAGGTATAATTAAACACACGATTTTCCATTTCCAAATAATATCGAGCTTGAATACGACAACCCCGATTTAATTTAATCAGTTTAAATTCATTTCCCTCAGAACTTCTAAACTCAGCTTCGTCTAAGTTATTTATTGATTGTAAAACATATGCTTTTGCATAGACTGGTGAATATAAGCCAAAACCAAGTAGAGTGAGCATAAGTGACGGATAAGCTGTCCAATTCATTGTAAGGTCTTTTTTGTTGATTGTTTAACCCACTATAAGGCGTAATCAGGTGTTTTAAAATATAAAAGATCCATGCCAGAGGTCTCTATCAACTCATAAGACGTAGATATAAGTTATCAAGTTTAGAACCTACGATTCGCTCGTTTAAACGTCCCAAAGTCATTAAAACGGACCCCATTTTCTTGCATCACTGGATAGCAGTCTTGAGCAATGGCTTGACGAATATAAAATGGATCACGTACAACAAAATGGTGAATGGCATGTGTACCAGCAAAATTAAAACAAAAGGCTTGTAAAGGTTTCATCCGCCAATCTGTCCAGACCTGACACTGCTGAACGATATTGCCATCTTCAACATCGCCATAATAATGCATATTGGAACTGGTAAAATGCAGGCTTAAAGTGCGTAAAAAATTTGGTGCTGCAATGCTTACGGCATAAAACTTTGTGGTTTTGTCTGCAAGTATCCATAAGCTATTTTTAGGTTGTGCTATGCCTGTGGCTTTCATTGCCAATTTGGCAACATTGATCAATAAGAAACCATGCCATAGGGCATAATGAATATGTCCAAAGGGTGCATAACTCGCAGAAAGCTTTGCTTTTAATTTGAGTTTATCGGCTTGGGATAAATGCTTCTGCGCATGAATATAACGTTTAGTGGTTTTCATCATGGTGATAGGGCGTAAATAGATTGCCAGCATATTGTCACCAGTCATCAGCAAGCGTTTTAAGCCCCATTGATCACCATTGTTAATCCCACGTTCTTCTAAATCTGTTTTGGTACCCGATGATTTGTGATGATGTAAATGTACCTCGCGACGTATCCATGGATTTATGGTACTTGGGCGAAATGCATAAACAGCTGCCAACATAGCATCATTGATTTTTTTGTTTTTACGGTAATACATTTGGTGAATAAGATCATGCTCTAGTTCGTGTAAGAGCGACATCCAAAATGCAGAAAGCGGAATTGCCACGTACCAAGGCATTTTCCCACGAGTGTATTGTGTTATATTGAAAATAATCCCTGTTACAGCTGTTACAAGGATGGCTAGGCCAATTTGGTCTTGGTGCTGAACCAGCCAAGGATGACGTTCACGTAATTGATTTCCAGCTTCCATAATTGCTTTACGAATTCGGTGGCTACGTTGTTCATCTTCTGGATCAGCAAAAAGTTTAGTTTTGCTTTGTATGGACATTTGTACATCGGAAAGGGGTAAATTCATTTTCGGTTTCCTCTATATTTTTGTAGTACGACAAGGAAGTTTTTTAAAACCAACATTTGTTGGTTTTTTATGAGAGATTATCTGATGATTAAAATAACGTCAACGTCAGTTTTAAAAAAAATGACGAAAAAGGTGAGCCAACCAAAACAAGAACGTTCCCAAAAAAGAATGGATAAGATGCTGGCAACCACGCAAGAGTTACTGTTATCCATTGGAATTGAAAAGATTTCGATTCCTGAAATTGCCAATGCATCTGGCGTTCCGCGGACCAGTATTTATCAGTTCTTTCCGACGAAATACGATATTTTTCGTCATATTGCACTGACGCATTTAAATGATTTAGTTAAACAACTCGGACAGGCTGCTGTTCGAGTGTTGACGGAAAATCCAAATGCAGCCATAGAAGTATACGGACAGCTACTCTCTGAAAGTATGATTCGTACCACAGCCAAATATTTTAATGAATCTGAAACAGCAAGCTTGTTGATTTTAAGTGGACCTTTTACCCGGCAAGCTTATTTGGAATACCAAATAGAATTAAAAAAGGTCAGTCATGGTGTCCGAAAAGCACTGGAAATGATTAACGTCGATGAATATGTACCACAGGAGCCTGATACATTGACGATTTTAATGGAATTGGTTTTTACTTGTATGAAGCATGGTTATTACAACGAAAGCTATATTTCTGAAGCCATTATTCAAGAGGCCTACCGTATGACCAATGCATACTTATTGGCTTTAAAGAATAATTCTTTTGGTTTCCCAGAAGCATCTGCTTCGTAAGTGTAAAACTGGCTCTCTATCATTAAGGAAAAGCAATGAAAGCTGTATTTTTAGATTATGAATCTTTAGATAAACAAGATTTGGATTTTAGTCAGTTAAGTGCAGCTTTTGATGACTTAATACTTTATCCATCGACCACAGCAGAACAAGTTCTAGCGCGGATTCAAGATGTAGACGTGGTGATCAGCAATAAAGTGATTGTGAATGCTGAGGCGATGGAACAATGTAAA
This sequence comes from Acinetobacter sp. I-MWF, assembly GCF_025433935.1. NCBI lineage: Bacteria > Pseudomonadati > Pseudomonadota > Gammaproteobacteria > Moraxellales > Moraxellaceae > Acinetobacter > Acinetobacter sp. I-MWF. Next base: position 381,328 of record NZ_JAMBAR010000001.1, read on the forward strand.
AATTTAAAATTGATTTTGATTTCGGCCACGGGGACCAACAATATTGATTTAGATTTTGCGCGATCAAAAGGTATTGTGGTGTGTAATTGTCAGGGCTATGGCACATCTGCAGTTGCACAGCATACACTGACGTTAATGTTGGCATTAGCAACATCTTTACTTAAATATGAGTATGCAGTTAAACAAGGTGAATGGAACAAATCGCCAATTTTCTGCTTACTGGATTTTCCAATAGTTGAATTATCTGGAAAAACTCTTGGTGTTATTGGCTATGGTGAGCTTGGTCAAGCGGTTGCCAAGTTGGCAGACGCTTTTGGAATGAAAATTTTGGTCGCATCATTACCTAATAGACCAACGCATAAGGATCGGACACCTTTTGTCGAGTTGCTTACTCAAGTCGATTTTCTTTCTCTGCATTGTCCTCTAACAGATGAAACACGTGATTTAATTGATGCTCAAGCATTTGATAAAATGAAAAAATCTACATTTTTAATCAATTGTGCCCGCGGTGGTATCGTTAATGAACAGGCTTTGGCCGATGCATTAAGACAAGGCAAAATTGCAGGTGCGGCAACAGATGTGCTTTCTATTGAACCACCGACACAAGGTAATGTTTTACTTGCACAAGATATTCCAAACCTGATTATCACACCGCATAGCGCGTGGGGCAGTGTAGATGCACGTCAACGTATTGTGAATCAAATGCTTGAAAATGTTGAGGCATTTAAGCAGGGTAAAGCGATTCGTCAGGTGAATGGCTAAAGAGCCGAGTGAAAAAGCACAATGAAAAAAGCTGCAATTAAAAAGGCATATTTAAAAAAACACCGTTAAATAGCTATATTCGTTTTATTGCTATCACCTTGAGCATAGGTAGCGCAAGCTGTGGAGATCGACGGATTAAGTGTGTTTAGCTGCTTATCTTGGTACACCAACCTCATCATCTGTTGAGCTTTGCGTATTGGTTGAGTTGGTGTCTTTTGAGCCTGTGGCATTGGCGTTGACATCATGCTCTTGGTTCTCGATTGGTAATGACTGTTTTTTAATTTCAGGTTCTTGTTGCGCATTGTTGGGTAATTGATTTTGAACTGCGGGTTGAACAGGTTGTGTGGTGATCGGCGTATTTTGAACGTTTGTTGTCGTTGCAGCAGTTACAGTATTCGCCGTATTGGGTGTGGTCGAAGATTGGCTTAAGCTGCCTTGTTCAATCGGAACATTTAAATTGGTTTTACCCATCACCCGATCTTTGGTTTGCTCAACCTTTTTTACAGCAGTATCGATGCCTTGGCGAGTACTATCACGAGCCTCAGTGGCTTTTTCAGTAGTATATTTTTTTGTATTTTCAATGGTTTCATCCAAAGCTGGTTTAATTTTTTGAATGCCTTTTTCGGTCGCATCACCTACTTTTTCAGCGGTATTCTGTACAGCTTCACCGGTCTTATGTGCCAATACTTTAAAAATATTTGGATTATCACCATATGGCTGGGTTTGATTTTGAGTATTGGTTTGCGCATAGAGTGATGGTGTTGCAAGTATTGCAGTGATCACACATAGACTTTTGATCATCTTCATGATGTTTTGATCCCTTTATGATGATTGTAGCGATTCGCTCAGTGCTAATTGGGATTATCATACTGTTTTATTTAGATAAAAAGTAAAATGGAAAGAAAAATCCTACAGCAAGAAAACATATGTATACATTGCATACCAAATTACTGGCAGATGTATAAGAAAAGCTCACCTAAGTGAGCTTTTTTAAATGGGCATTAAATTTAAATTATTTTGTAGCAACTTTAGCGTCTGTAGATACGGCGACTTTAGCGCTACCTACTGGTGTTTTTACATGAGTTTGTGAATTTACTTTTGCACCTGTATTTGCTGGTTTTGGTTTAACTAAATCTTTGGTTTTTTGCCAAGTTTTACTTGTTGCTGATTTAGTTTTGTCTTTCACTTTAACAGCAGCTTCTTTGGTGTTATGACCCGCTTCAGAACTCAGTTTCTTGGTATTTTCCCACGCACCTTTCGTTGCGACTTTACCTTTGTCTATGCCTGTTTCCACACCAGTCCCGACTTTATCAGCAGCATGTTTAGTGCCGTCCCATGCATCTTTAGATACATCACGGGTTTTATCGACACCTTTTTCCACACCAGTCCCGACTTTATCAGCTACATTTTTAGTGCCATCCCACGCATCTTTAGACACATCACGGGTTTTATCGACACCTTTTTCGAGACCTGTACCTACTTTAGCAGCAGTATTCTTAGTGCCATCCCAAGCGTCTTTGGACACTTCACGGGTTTTATCAACACCTTTTTCTAGACCATTACCTACTTTATCTGCTGTGTTATGGATACCTTGACCAATGTTGCTAAGAATACCTCCATTGGTTCCAACTTCAGCAGAAGCATTTGCACTTACATCTGTATTGGCAAAAAGAGGAGAGCTGGCAAGAAGTGCTGTGGCGATCACTGTTGTTTTAAGCATTTTCATAATTAGTTTTATCCTGTACCTGAATGAGTTCAAGTTTGAGTGTTGCCTATAATAATGTGAAATATGTATAAAAATAGCCTTTGAGATAAAACAGCAACAGCTTATCTACAGAGTTTTAACAATAGTGTAAGAATTGTGAATGAATGTTACGGCCAGATGTTTTTGGAAGAATTGAGCTTTTTTACTTTTTAAATTCTGAAGCTTATAAGAATGTGAGAATGATGATAAAAGCATTTTCTGTAAGAATTTCCAGCTTGTTATTAAAGCAAAAACGACATAAGCTTTGGGTTAAATTGTTGGTTTAATCATCATATTGGACTCATTGGCATCCTTGTTTGGATTTATCCCGTGATTTATGTGGCTAAAAGAGCGAAATGATTGTGCATTTTAGCCCTTTTAACTTCAACGACGTATCAAAGTGAAGTGCCGAGATTAATTACATTTTTCCAGATTTGATGCTTTAAAGTTGTTTTTAAGTGAGTTGAAGTTTTTAAGCTTTTCAGCATCTTTTGGGTCAAAAACAGTTTGTTTGTTTTCGACTTCAGCGTCTACATTTGAAAATGCAGAGATGAGCTGCTCACCTTTAAAAATCCAATGTTCTGTGGCTTTTCCTGTTTCAAAGTTGCCAGTAAATTCGATGACACAGTTGTCTGTTTGTTTGATGAGTTTGGCAAGGTTATGTTTTGTGCTTGGTTCAGCAGAGATATTTTTATGTTGTTCTAAAACAGTTGGAGCGTTTGGATTGGTGGGTGTAGTGGAGCAGGCTGTGAGGATGATTGCGATTAAAGGTACAGATAATAATATTTTAGAATTCATATGCTTTTGATCTTAAACTTAACTTGATCAATTGAGTCTATACAATGTATTGGGGATATTTGGTTTTAGATTGTTAATTTTTATTGTTATGTTTTCATTTATTTATACGTTTTGGAAAGCGGAGACAAAAAATAAACCCGCTCGAAAGCGGGTTATAATTTATGTTTTTATTTAGTGCTGTAACACCGAAATATCCGCAACACTTGTAAACAAGTCACGTAACTGTGCAAGTAAACGTAAACGGTTTGCTTTGAGTTCTGCATCATCTGCCATGACCATCACATTCTCAAAGAATGCATCAATCGGTGCACGAAGCGCAGCCAACTTAGAAAGCGCAGTGGTGTAGTCTTTCGCACCCAAAAGTGGTTGAACCGCAGGTTTGATATTTTGAATCTCGGTATAAAGCGCCTTTTCAGCATCTTCAAGCAATTTAGCTTCAACAATCTCACCTGTAGGTGCAGCTTCTTTTGCCAAGATATTGGCAACACGCTTATTTGCAGCAGCCAAAGCAGCAGCTTCTGGCAAGTTACGGAAATGATTTACCGCTGTCACACGCTTATCAAAATCAAGAGGTGATTTTGGAGAAAGTGCTTGAACAGCCTGAATCACATCAACCGCAACACCTTGGTCTTCGTACTTAGCACGGTAACGACCTTCAAGGAATGCGACAGCATCGGCTAAAGTCTTCGCATGATCTTTCAATACATCGCCATAAGCAGCCAAAGCAAGCTTGATCAGTTCTTCAATCGAAACATCAAGATTATTTTCAGTCACCAAACGCAAGATACCAATCGCAGAACGACGTAAAGCAAATGGATCTTTCGAACCCGTCGGTGCTTGACCAATCCCGAAAATACCTGTGAGGGTATCTAAACGATCAGCAAGGGCAATGGTTGTACCTGTTTTCGTTTTTGGTAGCACATCGCCAGCAAACTTAGGTAAATATTGCTCACCTAAAGCTTCAGCAACTTCATCATTTTCGCCTTCAATACGTGCATAATAAGTTCCCGCGATTCCTTGAAGTTCAGGGAATTCACCGACTAACTCTGAAGTTAAGTCACATTTTGCAAGCAGTGCAGCTTTTTCAGCATCAGTAGGATTTGCACCCGTGATTGCAGATAACGCCACAGCCAATTTTGCAATACGTTCAGACTTGTTCCAAAGTGTGCCCAATTGTGCTTGGAAGACCATATTGGCTAATTTTTCTTTACGAGAAGCAAGCGGTTGCTTTTGGTCTTGTAAGAAGAAAAACTCTGCATCAGATAAACGAGGACGTACAACTTTTTCATTACCCTCAATGATTTGAGTTGGATCTTTAGACTCAATATTGGAAACAGTAATGAAATAAGGCTGTAATTTATGTGCTGCATTGACCAAACAGAAATACTTCTGGTTGTCTTGCATCGTGGTAATCAAAGCTTCTTGAGGTACAGCAAGGAAACGTTCTTCAAAGCTTGCACGTAGCGCAACAGGCCATTCAACCAATGCAGTCACTTCATCACGCAGGTCAGCAGGAACGATGGCAATCGCATTGACTTCATCAGCCAAAGCTTTAACTTGTTGGTCAATGATCGCTTGACGCTCTTCAAAAGAAGCCACGACATGTGCTGCTTTTAATTTCGGTAAATAATCATCTGAATTTGTTAATGAAATTGCTTCAGGGGCATGGAAACGATGACCATAGGTCAGATTACCCGCTTTATGATCCTGAATCGTTGCATCAATCACATCATTGTCTTTTAACAAGACGACCCATTTCACCGGACGAACAAATTCAGTACGGCTTGCCGCAGAGCGCATACGTTTTGCGATTGGTAAGTTATCTAGTGCTGTTTGTAAAATTTGTGGAAGTAAAGCGTCAAGACTTTGACCTTTCACATCTTTTAAATAACAAACTTTTTCAACTTTACCTGCTTGGAAAGTTGATACTTGATCCGCAGTAATGCCTTGACCACGCATAAAGCCTTCCAAGGCTTTGGTTGGTTTGCCTTCTGCATCATAAGCAGCTTGTAGGGCAGGACCATCAAAACGCTTTTGAGTGTCTGCTTGTGCACCATCAACATTAACAATTTTTAATGCCAAACGACGTGGTGCTGCATAAGCTTCAATTGAATCAAATGCCAAACCTGCGTCTTTTAAACCTTTAACCGTTTCAGCTTGTAACGCATCACGTAAGGTCTTTAAGCTTTTAGGCGGTAATTCTTCACAGCCAAGTTCGAATAAAACTGTATGTTTAGACATTATTTATTCTCCTCAGCTTTTGCTTCTGCTTCAACTTGTGCCTTTAACTGTGCAAGCACTTCGTCACGTAAATGCGGTTCAGCCATTGGGAAACCGAGTTTGGCACGAGCGGCCACATAACTTTGTGCAATAGAGCGTGCCAAAGTACGCACACGTAAAATATAACGTTGACGCTCAGTGACAGAAATAGCACCACGTGCATCGAGTAAGTTAAAGCTGTGTGATGCTTTGATGACTTGCTCATATGCTGGAAGTGGAAGTTCCGCTTCCATTAAACGGGTTGCTTCAGCTTCATAAAAATCGAAGAGTTCAAACATTTTTTCAACGTTGGCATATTCAAAGTTATAAGTCGATTGCTCTACTTCATTTTGATGGAACACATCACCGTAGGTGACTGTACCAAATTGACCTTTGGTCCAAACCAAGTCATAAACTGAATCGACGCCTTGTAAGTACATTGCCAGACGTTCAAGACCGTAAGTGATTTCACCTGTGACTGGGTAGCATTCAACCCCACCAACTTGTTGGAAGTAAGTAAACTGAGTTACTTCCATACCGTTTAACCACACTTCCCAGCCTAAGCCCCAAGCACCTAATGTTGGCGATTCCCAGTTGTCTTCTACAAAACGAATGTCATGTGTAAGCGTGTCAATACCAATCGCTTCTAAAGAGTCTAGATACAGTTGTTGGATATTGTCAGGGTTCGGTTTAAGCACTACTTGGAATTGATAGTAGTGTTGTAAACGGTTTGGGTTTTCGCCGTAACGACCGTCTTTAGGACGACGTGAGGGTTGAACGTATGCTGCGTTCCATGTTTCTGGCCCAAGCGCACGTAAGAATGTTGCAGTGTGGAATGTCCCTGCGCCCATTTCCATATCGTAAGGCTGTAACACCACACAACCTTGTTCAGCCCAGTAGTTTTGTAAGGCAAGAATTAAGCCTTGGAATGTATCAATATGCGATATGGCGCGACTCATGCAGCATCCACTATAAGTATTAGAAAAAATTGGTTCTAAGTATAAGGATTTTGGGGAGGTGTGGCAAAGGTTAGTCTATAAATATTGATTCTTATCGCAGATCAACTTATGTACATTTTTTCAGATTTTCTTTTGAGATAAAACTTTTCATTTCTTTGGCCTCTTTTCTTATTTTCATTTCCTCAATGTGCTCTTCAATTTTTGCATCTGAAGCATCGCTATTGATTACGGGTTCCGAGCTTGAATTTTCAGATATTAAAATGAGATCGTCCCTAAAAAAAGCCCAATCTTTTTCTATTGTTGGTGTATTTTTAGAAGTGGTTTTTGCTTTTAAGATACAGATTTTATCTTTTTTAATTAGGGTAAGTTCAAGTGTGCTTGATGGTTCACCCGTCATTGCAATTTGCTTTGCTTCTAAAATTACAGGTTCATTTGATGTACTACATGCAGCAAGGAAAAAAGAAGAAGTTAAAATGATGAAATAGGTTATTTTATTCATTGGTAAAATTAAATAAGTTAAATTATATATTTGATATTAACATAAAAAATTTATATTCATGAACTTTATAAAGGTAAATGGCGCTACAAAAACTGAATGTCGGAAGTTCATCATGACGATGTCACAATGCTTTATTCAATGTTAAGTAAATGAATTATTTAGAAATCATAGGGGCGAATTTAGAGGATAATAAAATGCACAAAATCATTATTGGGCTGTAGCAAAATTAGAAAGGGCTAATTAAAACTTAATTTTCAAACTGCAGGGTTTTTCAATGTTAGCGGTTCTTGTCAAAATATTGAATAATTTGTTTTAAAATAAAATTAACTAATTGAATTATTTTATATATAATTTGAAAAATACTTTTTTAAAAATTTATAAATTTAATTTTTATATCAAAATGAGCAATCTTAATATGAAAAAATTCAATTATTTTATGTACATAGCGACTTTAGGTTTTATATCTGCAACATCAAGTTATGCAGTAAATATAGAAGAAGCCCCTTGTTTCGCCCCACAAACAGCGCCTATTTTTAAAGAGTTTTATCAAATAAATAAAGGATTTGATCAAAAAGTATTGTGGGAGTTGTATGTTCAATCACCCATAGAAGGTTATCCAAATGCAAAAATGATTAATCAAACTTTAGAGACTTTATTTGGTCAATTGGGGCTCTCAGAAGAACAGAAAAAGCAGATGAAACCGATCCAAAAAGATGTATCTGAAGTAGAGCCTGAAGAATTAGAAGCCTATAACTTAATGGTTAAAGCACAAAAATTATATTACGGCGATAAAGTTGCTATTGATCAACAACAGGCTTTTGAGTTGCTGCTTGATGCAGTTGGAAAGAGAAATTCAGAAGCCTATATTTTCTACCCTGTACTTAATCAGCATTGTGCTGATCCAGATAGAAAAGAAACAGCAGTTCGTATATTTCATACCATCGAAAAACACATGGGGGATAATGATGATTATCCAACTCCAATATGGGCATATTTAAGTTATGCCTATGCGTATGGTGTAGGCACAGAGGTGGATGAAGCAAAGGCTTTAAAATATTGGAAAAAAGCTTGGCGTATCTATTCGTTACAATTTGATGCAGGTGGTTTTGTCGGTTTTATGATGGGACAAATGGCAGAACAAAAGCCTTATTTAAAAGCACATTTGGGTGAAGCTATGAATTATTACAAAATTGCGACCCGAGCAGATGAAAATAACATTCCAGCACAACAGGCAATTGTAAGATTATTAAAAACGGATAAAAAGTTTGAAGATCTGACTTATGAAATAGAGTTATTTGAAGAAACTGAAAACGCAAAGCATGATCAAGACCCAAAATCTGCTTATTTTACTTTGTCAGAATTATATGCTCAGGAGCAGTGGAAAATTTACAATCCTCAACTTTCAATGGAGTGGTTGGCAAAAGCAGCTGAAGCAGGGCATGAACGCGCACAGTTGAACCTACCACTCTATTATGAGCAAGGGAATTTGATCAAGGCAGATCCAAAAAGAGCGATGGAGTTGTATCAAAAATATTATGAACAGGACAATATATTAGTGGGTATCTACTTTTTAGATCGTTTGGAAAATGGAACCAAAGGCATTGCTAAAAATCCTGAAAAAGCGAAGTTAGTTCGTGAAGATTTAACTAAAAAATATCATGCTTTAGGACAAACAGGTGAGATTCCAAAACCTAAAGAATTGCGATTAATGCAGCGAATGTATTAAAAACTTTCTTTAGCAAAGATTAGTCTTGAGTCATGGCTCACTAATCTGAGCTATATCTAAAACTTAATCTTCAATCCATAATCCTTTTTCAATGCCAATAAAGCCTCAGCATTGCCTTTGGCATCGTCAACAGGGTTATGGGTATGTGCTGTTTTACGTAAATGCTTAAAACTTTGAAAGCTATCTTTGACCAGTCCTTTATACAAACTGCCTAAATTTTGTGAACTAAATCCAAACGGATTACTGCCAGTAAAATGATGAAAATACCAACAGACAAACATCCAGTCAAAACCATTATTATCACTAATAAAGATAGGGCGATCTTTACTGACTTTACTCACCCACTTGGCAAAGTCTTTCATAACATGCTCAGGATTGTTAAAGCTTAGGGTTTCTTCACGACTAAAGCCTGAAACTGCGAGCGCTTGAGGAATATAATTTTCGGAAATTGGTTTAAGTAAACCGTAGAATTGTTGATGTAAGTGATCTTCGACCAACACTGCACCTAGCGAAATCATTGAGTAATCACCGGGAATTGGACCATCCGCTTCGATGTCCACCATAATATAAGCCATATATTTTCCTTATTTTAAGATATTGTTTTTATGCTGGAAGTCATTATAAATGATGATTTTAATCGCTGACAAACTTTATCGGTATTTTGCTTTTTTAATATTTATAGCTTATAAATTATTGAATAAATTTAAAACATTTTTAAATCATTCATTATGCAAAAAGTACAGAAAAACAAACTTTGGCTAAGCCTTTTCCTTATTCTATTGGCGGTTATTTCTATTCCTGCAATTCATCTTTTTAAAACAAAAATCAATGAGCAACAAGGAATTGAGCATATTCCTACAGGTTATCGGGATGATGCCAGTCATCTTAATTTGACAAAAGTGCATAAAATTGTCGATGTCGAAAGTACACCCGAAGCGATTCAACAACAACTTAAAACTTTGCTTAAATATGCAGCTGAACATCATCTAAAAGTTTCGATTGCGGGGGCTAAGCACAGTATGGGTGGGCATACTATTTACCCTGATGGTATTGCACTGAATATGCTGCCCTATAACCATATGAGCTTTGATGAGAAGAGCAATATTCTCACGATTGGCTCGGGTGCAACATGGGAAGAGGCCCTTCAGTATTTAGACCGCTATGGTAAATCAATTGCAGTGATGCAATCTTTTAGTAATTTCTCGATTGGCGGTTCGATCAGTGTCAATGGGCATGGTTGGCAAAAGAATTCACCTCCGATTTCATCCAGTGTTGAATCATTTACCTTGATGAATGCACAGGGAGAGATTGTAAAATGTAGTCGTACAGAACATCCTGAACTGTTTAAATTGGTGATTGGTGGCTATGGATTATTTGGCATTATTCTCGATGTAAAATTAAAAGTTGTAGATAATGTTGCTTTAACATTTCAATCAATTTCAGTTTTACCTGAAGACTATGTAAACGCGTACCAAAAGATTGTCAGCAATAATCCAAATGTACAATTTGCTTATGGTCGTTTACGTATTTCAGATAAACATTTTTTACAGCAGGCAACCTTAAACTATTTTGAAAAGATCGATAAAAAACCCTTAGCATTGTCACAACAGCAAAGTAAAAACGCTGAAACCAAGCGGATTGTGTTTCGTGGTTCTGTCGATAGTGAATACGGCAAACGACTCCGCTGGGATCTAGAAAGTAGCCTGAATTCAGTATCGCCTTATGCGACGTTTAGTCGCAACGAAATTCTCAGTGAGGATGCCGCCTTGATTGAAAATAAAGATAGCCATTCAACCGATCTATTGCATGAATATTTTATTCCAAAGCAGCAATTGGCTCAGTTCATTCAAGATCTCAAGCCTGTTTTAAAAACGAAAAAAGTGGATCTACTCAATATCACGATTCGTGAAGTTGAACATGATCATGATGCGTTTATGAATTATGCTCGAGAGGATGTTTTTGGCTTGGTGTTTCTGTTTAATCAAAAGAAGACCGCACAACAAGAGCAGGATATGCAACAACTGACTCAGCAATTGGTTGATATTACACTTAAAAACCAAGGCACATTTTATTTGCCTTATCGTTTACATGTGAGTCGCGATAAGATGCGTTTAGCCTATCCGCAAACGGATGCTTTTTTTAGTTTGAAGAAAAAATATGATCCAGAGGAGATTTTTAGTAATCAGTTTTATCTACATTATCGTGAGTCGTGAATGATGGTCTGGAGAATACTTTTAACAAACCCCAATAACAGCACCCTGCAAATACAGAAATTGCATAAAAAAACCAATCGCTCAATAGTTTCCATAGCGGTGTAGGCAATGACCCAGTAAAAACCAGATAGCCAATGCTGCTGACAATTAGCCACATCAACAGTGAGCCAGCGAAAATACTGAAAAAATTAAGCCAATATTGATGTGCAAGCCAAAGTGAAATGACATAAGCAATTGGAATGACAAGAATGCAATAAATCAGATAAACGATTAGGCTGATACCAAATATTGTGAGTAAAGACTGTATATCGTATTGATGATTCATAAAAAGAAAAAACGCGATCAATAGGATTAAGCTCAGACTGGGTGCTAAAAACAAAGCTTTTAAAATCGATTTATTGCTATATTGAGCCATGATCAAAACAACAAAGGAATAAATATGATAAGAGCATGCACAATCATGATGGTTTTATCTACAACTATTTGTTCAATATCGGCTTATGCAGAACAGAGTGCTGCTTCACCCGATGTATATAACCAATGTGTTGAACAAACCATCGAAAAACTGGCTTTAGGCAACATCAACAATGCTGTGGTTGAATCATGTAGTAACCAAAGCAGAGCATATTATGAAAAAGAAATTGTCAAAGTTCTCGATCAGATCAAAAAACAGAGTCAGATAGACCTTCGACAAGAACGTTATAATGACATCATGAAATCACAACGCTTATGGAAAGCTTATGTTGATCAGGAGTGCCAAAATGCTGGAAGTTATATTGGTTCACCCATGTATGCGTTTTGCCCAATGCAAGAATATGGGAAAAGACTTGATCAATTGACTGAATATGCTCAGTGAAAAATCAGTAGATGAGAAATATCGGCGAAAAATTTATCCATTTAAGATAGATAATAAATATATCTTATAACCACAACATCGTATAATTCACACTTTAAACCGTGTTAAAGCGCAGGACTGTCGTGTTTCATACGCAACTTGAATGGTTAAATACCTTAAAACCCAATTTTAAAGTTTTACCGCTAAAAGATCGTTTAGTCTGTGGTGTTGGTGCACTGCTCGGATTAGCAGTGTCATCATTGATCAGTTGGTATGTACTCGGTGGATTTAATGCGTGGTATATCGCACCGATGGGCGCGTCCTCGGTATTGCTTTTTGCTGTACCCGCAAGCCCTTTAGCACAACCTTGGAATATGGTGGTGGGGAATACCATCGCAGGTTTAGTAGGCGTGACTTGTGCCATCTTTATTTCCAATCCAACCGAGGCATTTAGTGTCGCTGTTGCCTTGTCGATATTCTTGATGATGAGTACAGATTCATTGCATCCGCCAAGTGGTGCGGTGGCGATTACTGCCGTATTGGGTGGCGCTTCTATTCACCAATTGGGTTATCAATTTATCTTTTACCCAGTATTACTTAATTCAGTCTTGCTGCTGGTGATTGCAATCATTTTTAATCGTATGTTGGGAAAGCAATATCCACAGGTTGCACAGCTCAATACACGTTCTAAAGATCCAACACCGACACAAAAAGTCACTATTCAACCGCAAGATATTCAAGATGTGTTAGAACAACAGACACAGCTTTTAGATATTAGTGAATATGATTTACAGAAAATCATTTTAGAAGCACAAGCAAAGGCCAACGCAAGAGCAGTACATCAATACCTTTGCCAAGATATTATGAGCAAAGATGTGCTGAGCTTGGATGAGCAAGATGATATTCACCAAGCTTTAGATAAGTTTAAACATGTGAATTTGATGAGTTTGCCTGTGCTCAATGCTGATCGGGAATTGGTTGGTACATTGGCATTGTATGAAATTGTAGAGTGGTTTAAACGCGCTGCTGATGCGCGTGCCCCTTGGGAACATTTGGTCAAACAAATTATGAATCGGCAAGTGGTGACTGTACAGCCGACACAACCGATCCAAGACTTAGTGCCTTATTTCGTTGAACGCTCTTTTAATTATATCCCTGTGGTTGATCATCAAAAAATGGTCGGGATTATTAGTCGTGCAGATATGATTGCAGCATTACAGCAACAACTCAATAATTCACAATGATACTGTTTAAAAATGATGCGGCATAAAAAAAGCTACAGCAGTTTGGGGGAACTGTTGTAGCTGAAAAGGGTCATATCTTTAAATCGAAGTCAATTAATGGATTTTCTCTTCATAAATAGTTCGTACAGGGCGTTCATAGCTTTGCGGTTCATTTAACTGCAAGTTTTGTTTTGGCATAATTAGCCAAAGCACCAAATACACCAGAATACCTGGAAAAGCTGCGCTCAAACATGAAACAATCACGAAAATAATTCGTAGTAATGTGACATTCCAACCAAAACGTTCAGCAATACCGCCCATTACACCGGCGATCATATTGTGTCGGCTTGAACGATATAAACCAGAATTGGCCATTTAAATCTCCTTAAAGTTATTCATCATCATTCATGATTAAAAAATTAAAAATGAATTCATATAAGTAAATAGTGGCGTTTCTATCTGATTCTTCAAGTGAATCACCAATTAAAATTGTTAAGACTGTGTAACAACGCCAGTTAAATCATTCAAAATAATGTAAAAAGTGTCCAATCCGATGTAGGTAGCGATGGTGATAAATATGTTTTTTATACTTTTGTAAAAAATACAGCGTTAAGATTTCGAGAAACGGCACAACGCAATAAGATATAGATATACACATTCATTTTTGATGTGTCTGGCACGGTGCAATTGGGTTATTTGGATTTATGTATTTAACTTTTCATAAAGTAATTTTTTTTAGAATTTTGGGCATCAGTATTTGTACAGTACTGAGTGCTTGCGATTCCTCAAAATCAAATGATAAACAACAAGGTGCATCTGACACACAAAATTCATCCAGCGAACTTGCTTTGCAACAAACCCCACCACGTGCCAATGCAAGTGAAGGGAAAAAACTGACCGATCTTGCGGGTCAAGCCACCTTGCCTGCAATGGTAGATATGAAAGGGCAAGGCCAGCAAAGTGACGTGGTTTCCACAAAAGCTGAGGCATTTGTAGGACGTTATCATGTACAAATGAGTTGTGAAGATCCGTTTGCCAAGTGCGAAAAAGGCAATGCGGAGTTTATTATTAACTTACTCCCAGACGGTACTGCACATCGTACCTTTGTATATATGGGGAAAATGACCTATGAAAATAGTGATATAAAACCGAACCGTGGTTATCAAAAAAATACTTGGGCCTATGATGAAGTAAATCATGAAATTGTGATTAATCGAATTGAAGGTATTCAGTTCTATTACAACGTAGATGAACAAAATGACTTGGTGATGGATATTGATAAAATAGTCAATGGCACTGAAGAAAATCGACTTTATTTTAGTCAACACCATACTGCACCAACAAAAGCTTATGTGTTAAAGAAATTTGATAATTAAAGAAATTAGTAGTTAAAAAATTGGTAGCTAGAAAAATTGATAATTAAACAATCTGGTGGGGCTTTAGGGTGTAACCCACCAGACTGACACATTTAAAATTTAAAGTTTTGAAATGAATGATCATCTCAGAAAGCATTTTTTAAATTGAACAAATCTTTAAAAACCAGATAGTAGTTAAACATTGTGTATCATCTAAAAATGCAATATTAAAACGCTTTGGTTAAACTAAAAATTGCACCGTTTGCGACTGTACGTTTTTCACTTTTAGAGAGCTGATCGGTATGCAAATTGGTACCAACCGCAGATAACTCCGCAGTTAAACCTTCAAGTGTTTTAAATTGATAATTCACCCCAAGCTTCCAATCGACGTAATTGTCGGCATCAACATCAATCAATGCACCTTTATCTTGGATGATGGAATAACCAATACTTGACGTCAGACCAAAACCTGTTTCTGCCAATGGTACTGAATAGCCTAGGGTGAAGTTCCATGCATCACCTGCAAATCCAATATAGTCATCACTATAATTAATATTGGTGAGGAGGCTATCTTTACCCAAAAAGATATCATTAAAGGTTAAACGTGCAGAAAACTCATGCCATGCCCAATCCGACCAACCTGGATAGCTAAATCGGTTATAGCTTAAATCTAGTGTTGGCTTAACTTTTTCAGACCAATTTAATGCCGTGTTATAGCCAATATATGAGGTAAACTCAAAATGTGGTGATGTTGAACCACCAAAGTCCGTATTGGCAGCAAAGATTCCGCCGTATAAACCAGAATCATGTGACAGTACAAAGGTCCCTTGTACCGCAGGATCATTACGAGATTGGGATAGACCACGGAAACGGTAGTCCGTTGTTAGTGCAGCAGAACCACTTAAGCTAAGACCTGATGAATGTCCTGTTTCTGAGGCCATAGCAGAATGAGTTGCTATTGTTGTTAGCATTACCGATAAAATTACTGGTTTAATCATATTGATTTCCTTTTCGTAAAAAATTTGGATTATTCCAAAATCCTTTTTTATGTCGATCAACGACGCATTTTTGTTTTTGTTATCTTAAGTAGTGATGTTATAAAGAGATAATAGAATATTCAGAACACATGCCTCAAAAAATCTGAATCGCTTGGGTATAACGATGACTTTTATCCAATTGAGTTAAATTTTTTAATGATTATTTATGTAATTATTTTTTAATAAAAAATTCTTTTGAACGATAAATTACTTTTTTAACCCTAGATCAATGATTTGCTTTTCACCCATCGTTTTTATTCAATTCAAGTGGTACTCAAGCTGGTGTATAGGTCGATATTGAACATCGATCAAATACAGGCCTGAGATAATTTTTCCTTTAATTTGTTCGTGATTATTCTGGCCTCTATATTTTCACCATATTAGATGGTCTTTATTTGAAATTTTAAGGTGATTTCGCAAATGATTTTGATCTCTTTGAGATGGAGTAACTACGCTATTCAGTCCTTTTTAGCCTTACTTTAAAAAAACTAAAGGCTTGATACTGAATATAAAAATTTAAGCCGATCTTAAGATTGGTTATAACTTTTTTATTTATGGAATGGATTCCTATGTCTATCACAACTATGGAAAGTAGTACGATTCAGGCAATTCCTGAAAATCAACGTCACGGTAACGCACGCGATCTATTTACGATCTGGTTTGGCTCAAACATTATGTTGTTGACCATGTTTACGGGTTCATTGGCGGTTACAGTTTTTAATCTGAGTTTCTTTTCTGCCTTAATGGCATTGGTTTTAGGAAATCTTGTTGGTGCGATTTTTGTCGCACTGCATTCTGCGCAAGGCCCACAACTTGCAGTGCCGCAAATGATTCAGACACGCGGGCAATTTGGTTTCTATGGGGCTTTACTTGTAGTTGGTGTCGTCGTGATTATGTACTTGGGCTTTTATGCATCCAATCTGGTGGTTGGTGGCGAAGCACTACATACGATTTATCAGCCGATTTCGAAGGTACAAGGCATCACGATTATTGCGATAGGGAGTCTGATTGCAGTCATTTTTGGTTATAAACTCATTCATAAATACACGCAAATCCTTGCGGTACTTTCAGGTTTAATGCTGCTTGCTGCTTTTATTCGTGTATTTAGTTCGCAATACTTCCCCCAAGATTTCTTTCAGCTGGGAACGTTTTCAAGCATTGGCTTTATGGGAACCTTATCCATTGCCGCATTATGGCAGTTGGCTTATGCCCCGTATGTATCAGATTATTCCCGCTATTTGCCTAAAGCGACTGGGGCAAAAACTGCATTTTGGGCAAGCTATTGGGGCTGTTCACTCGGCTCACTGATTTCAATGATCTTGGGCTTAACCGTTGCTCGTGCCTATAGTGGTGACTTTATTCAAGGCTTAATTCATTTAACCGGTTCAGGTCTATTCAGTACCGCTTTGATTATCGTCTTTTCTCTTGGGATTGCTGCCACAAACTCGATGAATTTGTACTGTGGTACTTTATCGAGCATCACTATTCTACAAACGATTTTTCACCGGTGGTCACCGCGAGTGCTTGCCAGAACCATAGTGGCATTAAGCTTATTTAGTGTGGCGATGTTCTTATCTGTTTCAAGTTCGGAAAGCTTTGTCGAGAGTTATGTCAATTTTATTCTCTTGCTCATGTGTGTACTGATTCCATGGACAGCCATCAACCTCATCGATTATTACTTTATCCATCATACTGAATATGATGTGCCATCCTTCTTTAAACCTGATGGTGGGATTTATGGTTACTTCAATTGGCCTGCATTAATCTGTTATGTGATTGGGATTTTGATTCAGATTCCATTTTTATCTACGCCGTTGTATGTTGGTCCGCTTGCCAAATTACTGGGCGAGGTGGATATCTCATGGGCAGTTGGTTTACTGGTGGTTAGCCCATTGTATTATGTTGTGGCGATGTTATATAAACGCACATTACCTGAAATAGACAATCAACAATTACAGCAACATAGCTATGATTATGTCATTGTTGGCGCGGGTTCGGCGGGGAGTGTGATAGCCAATCGACTAAGTGAAAACCCAAATACTCGTGTCTGCTTGATTGAAGCAGGCGCTACTGATAATTCGCCACGTATTCAGATTCCAGCAGGAACGATCACGTTATATAAGAGTAAAAAATACAGCTGGAATTTCTTTTCTACCCCTCAGAAACGTTTGAATAATCGTCAAATTCATGCCCCACGGGGCAAAATGCTCGGCGGTTCAAGTTCAATGAACAGTATGATTTATATTCGCGGAAATGCCTCTGATTATGACAATTGGGAAGCGAAAGGTTGTGCTGGATGGGGCTGGAAAGAGGTTTTACCCTTCTTTAAACGTTCTGAAAAAAATGTCATTCAGCAAGACTTGGCTTTTCATGGTGTTGAGGGCGAGTTGTTTGTTGATCATCCGAAAGATCCTAACCCATTATCTAAACTCTTTATCCAAGCTGCGGCTTTACTCAATCTAAAAGAGAATCAAGATTTTAATGCTGCATCAAGCGAAGGTGTAGGGATATATGATGTGACTCAACGTGATGGTCAGCGTCTATCCAGCTTTAAAGCATTCGTTCAGCCGATATTGACACGCTCAAACCTTACAGTGGTGACAGAATGCGAGGTTGAGCGTATTCATCATAGTGATGGTCAAGTGCACTCGATTCATGTGCAACGACAAGGACAAAATTTTGATATCAGGATCAATAAAGAGTTAATCCTCTCAGCTGGTGCTTTTGTTTCGCCGTTATTATTGATGAAATCTGGTATTGGTCCGAAATCTGAGTTGGAACAGGCCGGTATTGAATGCAAGGTTGATTTACCTGGGGTCGGTAAAAACTTGCAAGAGCATATTGATGGTTTGGTGACCGTTAGAACAAATAGCTCAAAAACACTGGGTTTTTCTGTTGGGGCTTTGGCATCTATACTGCCCGCACCATTCCAGTATGCACTCAAAAGAAAAGGCTGGTTGACCACCAACTATGTAGAAGCAGGGGGCTTTGCAAAAACACCACTGGCAACAGATTTACCGGATGTGCAATTTCACTTTGTTCCGGGGTATCGGAGTCATCGTGGTCGTCTGTTTGAATGGGGGCATGGCTATGCAATCCACACCTGTGTTTTAAGACCAAAGAGCATTGGTGAAATACGTGTGAATGCCCAAAAGCAGATCGAGATTGATTATAACTTCCTTGAAAAAGAACAAGATATGCACGTGCTGATCGAAGGAATTAAACTGGCACAGCGTATTTTAAAACAAGATGTATTTAAGGCGTTCAATGGTCAAGAAATCTTACCCGGACCTGATGTTAAAACTGATGCAGATTATCAAGCTTATGTTCGTGAATATGCTGCAACCGTATTTCATCCTGTGGGAACATGTAAGATGGGGATTGATGCAATGAGTGTGGTCAATCCAAAGCTTAAAGTCGTTGGTTTTAATAATCTGCGTATCGCTGATGCATCCATTATGCCTGATCTTGTTTCAGGCAATACCAATGCGCCATGTATTATGATTGGTGAACGTGCCGCAGATTTTATCCTTCAACAGCAATAACCCACTGGGTAAATTTCCGTGGATTGTTTTAATTGAGTAGTCATACGCATAATTAAACCGTGCGCAATCTTGGTTATTGGGCACGGTTTTATATTGTTTGGGAGGGGGAATACGATGATTCGTCAAGCAGGGGAGTATTATCTTGCTAGCGATGATTTGATATTTGCTCGTTCAATAAGAAGAAGAAAAGCTTTTTTAGCTATTCGGTTTGGTCGTGTCATCTGATTGTGATTGTGATTGTTGGCTTGGTTGTTTTAAGCTAAAACCGACTAAGATCTCAGTCGATATTTGAGTATTGATTCTTCGCCATCATTGAAGGATAAAACAATCCGTTTGATTAGAATGTGCAGTTATCAGAAAAATAATTCAACTGAGCTTATTTAAAGGGGGGTAAATGACTTAAAAATCTGATGGGTTGTGTGGGGTTCGAACCCACGACCAATAGATTAAGAGTCTACTGCTCTACCAACTGAGCTAACAACCCTGAACTTGTTTAAAACATGATTAAACCAGAACAAAAGATGAAGCAAAATTTCGAGAATGGCGAAGCATCTAATAAAGATGTTTGGTCTTGGTCGGAACGTTTGCAGGTTTCGTTTCTATTGTAGTACTTTAACTGTACAGAAAGAAGCCCTAAGAAAGAATGGTGGGTCGTCCGCGATTCGAACGCGGGACCAACGGATTAAAAGTCCGCTGCTCTACCAGCTGAGCTAACGACCCTGAGCGAGATGTGTAAAGCGCGCTGCTTTACCCGATATCAGTGAAAATCGAGAATTTTCTATCGGTATCTATTTACAGGTTGAAACATGAAGATGGTGGGTCGTCCGCGATTCGAACGCGGGACCAACGGATTAAAAGTCCGCTGCTCTACCAGCTGAGCTAACGACCCTGAGCAAGGATGTGTAAAGCGATGCTTTACTCGATATTTGTGAAAATTGAGAATTTTCTATCACTATCCATTTACAGGTCAAAACAATTAAGTGGTGGGTCGTCCGCGATTCGAACGCGGGACCAACGGATTAAAAGTCCGCTGCTCTACCAGCTGAGCTAACGACCCTGAACCTTCATCCAAGCTAGGCTTGAATGTGTAGTGCAAGAAAACTAAAAAGTTTTTAAACACCACTTTGTTTTGATGGAGCGTATTTTAGCAAGATATTGATAGAGCGCAAGTAAAAATTAAGAAAGTTTGCAACGTTCGGTTATAAATAACACAAAATGGACAAAAAAAGCCCTGAAATCAGGGCTTTTAGCTTTAGAAGCGGTATTTATAAGCTTCAATATTGGCAAAAACTTCCGCAGTGACATCACAATAGGCATTGGCACTTGGCAGTAAAACCAATAAACGATCAGAGGTTTTTTCAGGATTAAAGGCTTGTTCCTTTAATTTATTTTTCTGATATTTAAATGTACCCGTCGTTTCTACAATTTGTTGGATACGTAAAAATACCGGAACAGCATAGGCTGGCAAGTTCTTTTTAAACTCGGCTGCAAGCTGGCTTAGATCTTGTTCAGTCAGTTCTTCACCGTCATGTAAAGTAATTGCAGCCATACCTGCTCGACCATTGGTATTTGGAATTTCAACGCCGTAAACCACAGCTTCTGTGATTTTAGGGTATTCACTACAAATATTTTCAACTTCGGTGGTTGAAACATTTTCACCTTTCCAGCGGAAAGTATCACCAAGGCGATCGACAAATTGCGCGTGTCGGAAACCAATATCACGAACCAAGTCACCAGTAATAAAGTAAGAATCGCCCTTTTTAAAGACATCTTTCATGATCACTGACTTGTTCTTTTCTGGGTCCGTATAGCCATCAAAAGGGGAGCGCTTGGTGATTTTACCAATCAATAAGCCCACTTCACCTTTTTTGACCTTTTGACATGCACCATGACTGTCACGGATTGCTTCATTTTTTTCTTTATCGAACTGGACGATGGCGTAAGGTGTAGGTGAGAAGCCAACAGTATTGTTAAAATTAAAAACATTACTGAAGCCTACATTTCCTTCACTAGAGGCGTAAAGTTCTAAAATTTCTTCGATACCAAAGCGTTCTTTAAACTTGCCCCAAATATTTGGGCGCATACCATTACCGATCATTTTGGTGACACGGTGCGTATGATCAAGTTCTGAAGCAGGTGCATCCATAAGGTAGCGGCAAAGTTCACCAACATATCCAATCGCTGACGCATTAAACTTTTTGACATCAGACCAGAATGCAGAGGTAGAGAATTTACGACGGATTGCCAAGGCTGAACCACCTGCAATAGCACCACACCAGCACACCACCATACCTGTTGCATGGTAAAGCGGTAAAGTGCAGTACATCACATCATCTTCACCTAAGTTTAAGACATGACCATATGTTCCATATGCCAAGGTCCAACGACTGTTGGTAAAGACCACAGCTTTAGGTAAACCGGTTGTGCCAGAGGTATAGATATAAAACAAGCCATCTTTCCCTTTGACACTTTGTGTGGTCGAAGGATTGAATTTTGGAAATTGTTGAATTTTTTCAGCAAGATTGATAAAGCCTTGAGGTGCTGTACCCGGGTCTTGCGTTGTATTTTGATCTGCAAACCAATGGATGCGGTCTTGAGCAATGTTTAAGTCTTGACGAATTTCATCTACCGCAGCACGGCATTCTTCACCGACGATCACCGCAACAGGATTGACCAAATTGATACTATGTGTCAGGACTTTACCTGTCTGTGAGGTATTGACTAAAGCTGTTGTTACGCCAATTTTTGCCAGTGCAATCACGGTCGCAATCAACTCAGGACGATTTTCGATCATCACGGTGATCGCATCGCCTTTTTTTATGCCAATAGAAAGATAAAAGTGTGCAATTTGATTGGCCCAGTTATTCAGTTCTTTATAACTATAGCGTTGATCTTCAAATAGTAACGCATCACCATAAGGATTGCGTTTTACAGCACGTTCAAAAGCAAGACCTAGCCCAGCAGGCGTATTGGGTGTTCTGATATAAGCTTGTTTAAGTCCAGTCAGGATATTGGGAAGCTTATTAATGAGCTGTGGTAAGCGCTCTGCGACATCAGTAAATCCGATGAGATCGGCCTGTGTTGTTTGACTCATATCAATCCTATTTATTTTTCGTAATCCAATACAATTTTTAGAGTGTCATTGACTCACATTACATTTGTCTTTTTAATCGTATAAGACTAGTGCAATCAACCTAATCTGACAAATGTCCTGATAATCTCTTCAAAATAGCAAAAAAACCTAGCCATCGAAATGACTAGGTTCTCTTTAATCGCTACATTTTAAGCAAATTTTTAAAAATTACTCATCCGCTGGCGGTGTCGCTTTTTTTGGCGGGCGGCCACGAGGGCGACGAGGGCGGGCAGGTTTTTCATCTGTTGCCACATTGTCTGCCTTTTGTGCATCTTCATCTACGCCAGCTTCAGCAGTCGTATCTAAAGCAAGCGATTGTTGTGGCTTTTTCGCCTTTTCAGTTGCAACAACTGCTTTCTCAGCTGACTTAGCAGGGGCTGCTTTAACCACTTGAACTTCCGCAGGTGCTGTTTCAACTGTCGTTTCTACAGGTGTTTCAGCTTGCACTTCTTCTGCTTGAGTAACCACAGGTGCTGCTTCAACTGGACTTGCTTGAGTCTCAATTTTCACTTCTTCTGGTTGTTGCTCAAGTTCAGCTTGATGCTCTTGCTTTGCTTGTACAGCCGCTTGTTTTGCTAAACGACGACGTTCACGAGGATCATTCGCTACACGGCGATCATTCTCAGGCTTCGGTGGCGTTAAGTCTAAAACATCAGCAGGTTGTGCTTCTGGCGCTGCTTTAGAGATAGCAACATCACGTGTTACAGGCTGCTTGCTTTGTACATCAGTCTTTTCTACCACAGTTAAGGTCGCTGAATATTCTTCAGTAAACTTAACCAAAGCACGATTGAATGTTGGAATTAATCCAAACTGTTCAATCAATACCGCACAGTCATCACCATAGACATGACGAATCAACGTTCCCACTGTGTACTGATTTAATGTCGGTACCTGAGATGGTGCAATTTTAGGTGTTGCCGCTTTTGCTTGAGCAGCGTCACGTTGTTGACGGCGTTTTTGGCGCGGGTCATTGCTGGCACGTTGCACAGGCTGTTCTGCTTGAACCTCTGTTGCTGCAGGTGCTTTTGCTTCAGTCGTTACAGCCTGACTTTCTACAGCCGGTGCAGTAGCTGGTTGAGCGTCTACAGTGCGAGGTGCTTTAGCAACAGTTTCAGCTTTTTCATTGCGATCATGACGCTTCGGCTTGTTGCTTGCTGGCGCAGCAACTTGTTGCGGGTTTAATGCCACAATTTCACTTTGAGCTTGATCAAGGTTAACCACTAAAGCTGTTTCAAGTGCTGCATGCTTCGGTGTGTCAATGAGTTCAACCTTAGGTTGTTTCTCTTGAGTTTGATTCTGCTCTACAGGCGCATTGTTGTTTGGCGCTTGTTGTTGCTCATCATTAAACACGCTGCTATCGCGATGACGATTTGGGCGGTTTGGACGTTGCTGATGGTTACGATCACGACGTGGAACAGCTTGTTCAGCATGGTTCGTGTCAGCATTTTGATCATGCTGTTGACGTGGCTGCTTTTGCTGACGACGTTGTTCCTGACGCTGTTCTTGGCGTTGCTCTTGACGAGGCACCTGAACCACTTCTTCAATCACTTGATGTTGATCGGTGTTTTGTTCACGTGACTCTTTGTGCTTGTTGCGATTTTTATTTTTATTGTTGTTGTTGTTGTTACGCGGAGCTCGTTCTTCTTTCTCGCCCTGTTTTTCATATTCACGCGGTTCTTGTTTTTGAACAGGTGCATGTGAAAGATAAGCATTGGTTTCAGCAACAACTTGAGCTTCAATTGCAGCTGGCGCGCTATTGCTATTCACTTGGCCAAATTGACCACGGCTTACAGCACCACCGTTAATCATTTGTTCAATGGCTGCAGCTGCATTGTTTGCAGTACGTGATTGGTCAACAGTTGCTGCTTGTTTTTGTACAAACAGATTTTCTAACCAAGCACATGGGCTAGAAGCTGGTTGAGCAACTTGTGCTTGAACCGCTTGCTGAGCTTTTTGAGCTTGAGCAGGTTGTTGCTTTCTGTTTTGCTTATTGTTCTGTGCTTGAGCTGGTGCAGCATTGTGTTGCGTTTGCTCTTCTTCTAAATGCCACTCAGATGACTCATAGCCCAATTCTTTTTCGCTTGAACGGGTAGCTTCAGTACGTTCATAGCTAGTTGGCGCAAAACCTTCTGGGTTATATGAGATTTCGTAATGTGGTGTTTCTAAATGTGGATGTGGCAGTACAGTAACACGCACATTTGACGTTTGTTCTAAGTAAACCAAACTGTGGCGCTTTTCATTCAATAAGAATGCTGCAATTTCAACAGGCACTTCAACTTGAACTTCACCTTGACGTTCACGTAATGCAATCTCTTCAACTTTACGCATAATTGAAAGAGAAAGAGAACGTAGATCACGTACCATACCTGTGCCATGACAGCGAGGGCATACATAACCTGTAGCTTCTTCAAGAGATGGGCGTAAGCGTTGACGGCTCATTTCCATTAAACCAAAACGTGACAATTGACCGAACTGGATACGGGCACGATCACTTTGTGTCGCTTCACGAAGTTTAGCTTCAACCATACGTTGGTTGCGTTCTTTGGTCATATCAATAAAGTCGATCACCACCAAACCACCAATATCACGTAAACGTAATTGGCGAGCAATTTCTTCAGCTGCTTCTAAGTTAGTGCTGAGCGCAGTTTCTTCTACATCATGTCCGCGTGTTGATTTCGCCGAGTTGATGTCGATTGAAACCAGTGCTTCAGTTTGGTCGATTACAATTGAACCGCCTGATGGAAGTTTAACTTCACGTTCATAAGCTGTTTGAATTTGACTTTCAATACCAAAATGCGCGAATAACGGTTCATTTAACGTATAGGTTTTTAACTTGTCCAATTGATTTGGCATTACCGCTTTAACAAAGTTATAGGCTTCGTTATAGGCTTGCTCTGAGTCAATTAAAATTTCTGCAACATCATCACGTAAATAGTCACGGATAGCACGCGTCACCACACCAGCTTCTTGATGAACAAGCATTGGTGATGGACCAGAGTTTGCTGTACCTTGGATTTGTGCCCATAGGTCTAACAAATGTTGAAGATCAAGTTGCAGTTCTTCCTGTGAACGGCCAATCCCTGCTGTACGAACGATTACGCTCATACCACGTGGGGTATTTAATGACGCCAACATTTCTTTAAGTTCTTCACGTACTGAACCCGAAATTTGACGACTAATACCACCACCTTTTGGGTTGTTCGGCATCAAGACTAAATAGCGACCAGCAAGGGAAATATAGGTTGAAAGTGCTGCGCCTTTGTTGCCACGCTCTTCTTTTTCAACTTGAACCAAAAGTTCAGTGCCTTCAGTGATGAGTTCACGAATATTTGATGTTTGGCGAGGGTCTGCCTTGTAGTAAGTATTGGCAATTTCGCGCATCGACAAGAAACCTTGACGACCCGCACCATACTCTACAAATACAGCTTCTAAAGAAGGCTCTACGCGAGTGACATGGCCTTTATAGATATTGGCTTTCTTTTGTTCACGTGTACGGTTTTCTAAATCGAAATCGTAAAGACGGTGACCAGTGATGAGTGCAACGCGAACTTCTTCGGCATGTGTTGCATTAATCAACATACGTTTCATGGGTGTAACACCTAATAGTGATTCACACCAACAACTCGCTATCTTTTTTAAGTGAAGCGAACATCTAAAATATTGGATCAATGCTCAAATCACGGATACATCCAATATGATCTGAGTAATTTACCCACTTGTTTTGAGCAAGGTTGGGTTTGATGCCTGTATTGATGCTGCAATACTTCTTTAATCTTTGCACGATTAAAGTTTCGAGCTCTTCACTGGCACTTAAGTGGTGCATTGGATGACTGATTTGATTCGTCTTTCACTATCACATTGCTCGAAGAGCATCTCAACTTTTGTGAGAGCGTCTTGATACGGAATTATCATCGTACCTTTACAAATTGTGCAGTTCCAATGCCTCAAACACTTATGTCCTGAATAACACTCTACAGCGACTTGCCTGATGTGTATCAGTTTATGTTTAAAAACCAACGTCTGGGTTGGCGACATATATTTTTAAACAAACTGATTTCTGTACTTTAAGTACAATTAAACGCAACAGTTTGTCTTTTTGCCGATATAATAAAGCCTTCGGCGTCGGCATATTCTTTTGGGACCTTTCCGCATCTGTCGTGAATTTTATCGTTTGTGTCACGCTTTCATTTTTAAAAAAGGGTGGCACTAAATTTCACTTACGGTGGTATCCGTGCGCTGACTATAGCAAACCTTGAATCATCTGCCTATGGGCTATATGCTTATTTTGTATGAAAAGCATAGTCTAAATGATCAGTTTTTAATCAAATTTTAGTTTTTTATTGGATCACCTAACTGTATGAATTCTACGCAACAATGGCAAAATGTAACTTGGTTTGAAGTAGACGAGCATCAAGAAGGCCAGCGCATCGATAATTTCTTATTTACTCGCCTGAAAGGTGTGCCGAAAAGCCGTATTTATCGTTTAATTCGTGAAGGTCAAGTGCGCGTCAATAAAAAGCGTATAAAAGCAGAAACTAAGCTAGCGATTGGCGATCAAATCCGTGTTGCACCTATTCGCTTTGAGCAAAAAGACGAAACTGATGCACCTGTATCCGATAAGGTTGCACAAAGCTTACTCAGCCGTGTGGTGTATGAGGATGAAGGTTTATTGGTAGTCAACAAGCCGTCTGGAATTGCCGTACATGGTGGAAGCGGTGTGGCGTATGGCTTAATTGAAGGCTTACGTGCGGCAACAGGTAAAAAATATTTGGAATTGATTCATCGTATTGACCGCGATACTTCGGGTCTGGTGATGGTGAGTAAGAAACGCAGCACATTGAAGGCGCTACAAGACATGTTGCGTGAGCATAAAATTAAAAAAACCTATGCTGCGATTGTTAAAGGTCAAGTGAGTTTAGATCAACAGTTGATTAATCAACCTTTATTGCGCTATGAGCTGTCCAATGGTGAACGTCGTGTACGTGTCTCAGAAGAAGGTAAAGAATCTAAGACACAATGGAAAGTTGCCGAGCGCTTTATGCATGCGACACTGGTCTATGCTTCTCCACTGTCAGGCCGTACCCATCAAATTCGTGTGCATGGTTTAAGTATTGGTCATCCTTTAGTGGGCGACGATAAGTATGGTCATGAAACAGAGTATCGTGGACCAAAAGCTCGTCGATTGAGCCTACATGCAATGCGCCTTGAAATTCCTGGTTATCCTGTGATCGAAGCGCCTTTACCTGAAGATATGCAAAGCTTGGTTGCGCAGTTAAGAGCACAAAAGAAAGATTGATTCGATCTTGCTGCTCACTTTATCTTTTACACAAAGGGAACTTGTTTTATGAAAAGTTCCCTTTGTGTTTAAAAATGCGTTAGCTTGTCATGTAAAGGGCATAAGATCTAAACATTAGTCATGCGTAAACTGAGCAAATATTGGAAATAATTCATGCAAAAACCTGTAGAACTTATCATTTTTGATTGGGATGGCACTTTATTTGATTCAGTTGGGCAAATTGTGGCAAGTTTATTGGTTGCTGCAAAAACCTTTGACCAACCGTTAACAGCTGATGCTGCGAAAAGTATTATTGGTTTAGGGTTGCCTGAAGTTGCTCAAGTGTTATTTCCACAGGTCCCTGAGTTACACACTGAAATTTTGAAATGCTATGGCGATCATTATGTTGAGCATTCCAAAGATGATTTGTGGTTCACTGGTGTCTCTGAAATGTTGCATGATTTAAAAAATCAAAATATCAAATTGGCAGTTGCAACAGGGAAGAGCCGTCGTGGTTTAGATCGTGTTTTGGCTCAGACCCAGAGTCAGGATTTATTTGAGATCACCCGTGCAGCGAGCGAAACCAAATCCAAACCAGATCCATTGATGTTGACTGAAATTTTAGATTACACTGGAATTTCGGCGGAGCAAGCCATTATGGTGGGCGATACATCTTATGACTTAGAAATGGCACAGAACATTGCCATGCCACGTGTTGGGGTGAGTTATGGGGTACATGCGATTGATGTATTACAGCGTTTTAATCCGCTGACGATCGCGAATAACGTTGATCATTTACATCAATTTTTAACTCAACAGCTTAAGGCCAGTGAAGTTGCTTAGATGCTGTTTTTACGCTGTTTGCAGATTGCCCTCAGCGTAAACTTAGATAAAACCAAAGAGATATAATAAGAAAATTGACCATGAGCCGTTCTATTCGATTACTCACTTTATTACAACTTTTACGTGAACAGCGTTATCCCATTACCGCGCAATGCTTAGCAGAACATTTGGAAATTAGTGTCCGAAGTGTTTATCGGGATATTGAAAGTTTACGTGACCAAGGTGTCAATATTGAGGGCAGTGCGGGCTTAGGATTTCAGCTGAAAGAAAACTTTTTACTGCCTCCGATGAGTTTGGATGAAACGGAAGTCGAAGCAGTGTTCTTGGCATTGCATTGGTTAAGGTCAGTGCCAGATCCAGCATTAAAAAATGCTGCACATTCAGTTTTGGCCAAACTCAATGCGGTATTGCCCAAGAATAAACAAGAACTGATTGATGAAACCATGCTTCGGTCTATCAACCATTGGCTTGTGGTTGATGAAAAAGTTGTCGAACAAGTACGTCTAGCAATTCGTTATCAGGTCAAGATTGAAGTGCAGTATTTGGATGAAAAACAAAATATCTCTAGCCGTATGCTTTGGCCTTTTGTCTTAGGGTATTTCAATGACAAAATGTTGTTGGCTGCATGGTGTGAATTACGTGAGGATTTTCGAAATTTTCGTTTAGATCGGATTCAAAAATTAACTGTAACCGAAATCATTTACCCAGAGTTTAAGCGCCATCTTTTTCAGGCATGGTGGCAAAAAGAGTTGCAAAAAAAATCCATGCTGAAAAGCTCCTGACAAAAACTGACACAGCCGCCCTTTATATTCAATACACCACTATAAAGGAATGGAAAAATGGGCTTAAAACTATATAGCAACGCGCAGTCTAGAGGTCTTGTTATTGAATGGCTACTGATTGAACTGGGTGCTGAATTTGAAAAAATTGAGTTGGCTTATCACACTGAAATGAAGTCGGAATCTTATCTAAAGATTAACCCATTTGGCAAAGTACCCACCTTAGTCGATGGCGATGTGGTGATTTACGAAATGCCTGCAATTTGTGCCTATTTGGCAGATAAATTTTTTGATCAAGGACTTGCACCAGCACTGGATGATCCAAAACGTGGCTTGTATTTCCGTTGGTTATTCTTTGCTGCTGGACCGTGGGATGCAGCCACGACGGATCGCGCATTAAAGGTTGAGATTACCGACGAGCAAAAAATGCATATTGGCTATGGAAACTTTCAGGACACCTATACCGCTTTAATTCAGGGCTTGGAGCAGGCTCAACCTTATCTATGTGGTGAGCAATTTACGGTAGCCGATGTGTTTGTTGGTTCCATGCTATTTTGGCAATTGAAGATGGCAGAGCTTGAAAGCCATCCTGCAATTGAAAAATATCTTAATTCAATCAAAAGCCGAAAAAACTTAAGAAATAATCAAGCACTTTTTAGCGACTAAATCATCAAGACGATGCAAACTTAGCATGATCTCGTGCTGGGTTTGCATTGAGGTTTTTTAGTCACATTCAAGCGCAGAAAAATGATAAAAAACTTTGGAGATTGGCTTTTGGTGTTAATCCCTCTATTTTTACTTCAGTTAAATAAAACCTGCGGCAACATTAATACAGATCGCCAAAATCGTCGTGTTAAATCCATACGCCAAAAGGATATGGAGAATATTTAAAACGCGCATCGAACGAGATGTAATCGATACATCTGCTGTTTGTGCAGAAGTACCAATGACATAACTAAAATACAAAAACTCAGGGTAGGTTGGTTTAGGTGTTTTTGGAAAGTCCAATCCACCATCCTGATGATTCTCCACTGCCAAATAAAAGTCATGTGCATAGTGAATAGCAAAAATAGTATGCATAAATAACCATGCAAAAATGATGGTGAAAATTGCTAAGGCGATATGTCCTGCTTTAACTCCAGTCACATCGGGCAAATGTGCCAATTCAATAATAATGGCAATAAAACACATGATGAGTGAGAGCACAACCAACAGTAAAATGATCCATTTGCTGGCATCCTGTTGCTGAGCACGCTTTAAAATATGCGCTTGATTGGTTGCCCAGAGCATTTTTATGGTCAGGATTAAGTAGACCAGGATGGCAATATTCCAGCTGAATAACAAATTGGTTGACCACTGCCAATCTGTGCTCAAAGACATCCCCATATACACAACTGCTGTAAGGAGAAAACTAATAAAGAAATATGGACGAGACAGAATACCTGATCGAAGTTGGTGAAATGCACGTCCTATCATGATGAACACCGCCTGAATTAAAAAATGATGGATATTTAAGCAAATAAAATGAGTATTAAATTCGATTGGTTTAAGTCGTCATATTAAAAATAAGTTTACGCTCTATGTCTTGTCGCGGCAGTCTTATTCTTGCTCTAAACGATTGATATCCAGATAAAATACCTTGGTTAATAGTTCAATGAATTTTTGTATTGCAACAGAGCCAGCACTTTTTCGATAACTTACATACAAGTCTAGATAGGGAAGCTCAATCTCTAAAGGTCGAATGACAGTGTTATTGTTGATTAATGGCGCAATATAACTTGGCAAAATTGTACAGCCTAAGCCCGCTCCAACTGAGTTAATATTCAATGAAATATTGTCAGCTTTTTGGACGATATTCAATTCAATATGATTGTGTTTGGCAAACTCTAAAATGGTGTTGTGCAAAGTCGTGGATTGTTCTTCAGCAGGAATAATAAAATCGATCCCATTGAGCGCTTTAACAGGGATACGTTCATACTTGGCTAAAGGATGATCTTTGGGTAAAACAAAAATTAACGGTTCACGGAGCACAAATTTACTTTCGATTTCATCATTATGAAAATTGTGCCTGCTAAAGCTGATATCCAGCTCACCCTTTTTTAATGCGCGCATTTGTTCAAGGTTATTTAAGCTCAATAACTCAATTTTTAGCTCAGGATTTTGTACCCTTAAATTCGGTAAGATATAAGGGAAAATCTTTATTTCAGCCACGGGTACAAACCCAATTCTTAACAATAGCTGTCTGGCTTTGGAGACCTGTCTTGCCATAGCAACAGCCTTATCGGCTTGTGCTAAAGTTAAGCGTGCTTGCTCCAGAAAAACAGCACCTTCTTCAGTAAGTTCAACTTTACGCTTGGTCCGATTTAACAGCCGAACACCGACATCTTCTTCAAGATCTTTGATCTGCTGGCTGAGTGAGGGTTGTGCTGTATAAAGTCTCAATGCTGCTTTGCTAAAGTTGAGTTCTTCAGCCACAGTAATGAAGTATCTCAGATGTCGTAATTCCATATAACGCGTCCAAAGAATAATCCAAAAAATGTCTTACTAAGATTTTCAAAGAGTATAATCTATAATCAACTGTCAGGTGAAGATGATTATAGTATTTAGAAAATAAATGAACTTTTCAAAATCATTGTTATTTTAATATAGAAAATTACATGGCGAATAATTGATAAAATATCTTAATTAAAACAAAAAATATTTCTCTAGGCCCTAGCCTAGGAGCCATCATCTGTACACAGTTTCATCAATTTATCTACGGCCCTTACTTGTCATAAGCGTACTTTCAGCAATGGAAAAATTGATATCGATGTTTTAATTGATGTATCTCGTCATCAATTTATAGAGAACCAGATTTATATGAATGAACACTTGAAAAGTGTTTGATTGCACTGGGTTAAGTTGTTGTAATCTGATCTGATAAACATGATCATGCTGAGGATTACTAAAACCGACTTGGAGATAGAGGGCAAGGTCGGTTTCGTCGTCATGGATAGTCAGCTTGATCAGGGTGTTTATGATGATGTTTTTTGATATCGCTCTATCTCAAAACACTTAGACGGAAGGCTTCTTTAGTTTCAAATGCAGAATTGGAAATGGGTTACCTTCAGCATCAAGTTCCGAACGCGCAATTTGTTGGAAGTTATGTTTCTTATAGAACTCCAAAGCACGAATATTTTGTTCGTTGACATCTACCTCATGTGCGCCTAACTCAAGGGCTTTTTGAATGAGCATGGAACCAATACCTTGATCAAAAAAATTAGGGTCAATAAATAACATTTCAATCTTTTGATAAGCCAGTCCCATAAACCCAACGATTTGACCTTCACGTTCCACATGAAACAATCGTACATGATCAAAATAATGATGCTGAATGATGAGCGTTTTAATTTGTAAGATATGTTGTTCGTTTAAAAAGTCATGCGTCGCACGTACAGAAGCTTCCCAAATTTTTAATAATTGTGGATGAGACTGCGACGGAGTATTTAGAATATTGGTTAAATTGGGTTCCATAAAAGATTCACTCAATTGTGAAAAGCAACAAAAAATAAAGAAAAATCACAGATAGTTTCGCTAATATGAAGCAGGACAGATATAAAAATCAAATTGATGTATTTGATGATAAAAAACAGGACAATAAATGTCAGATTCCAACAAAATTGTTGTATATGCAGCACTTTTGGGCAATTTAGCCATTGCTCTGGTTAAGTTTGTTGCCGCTTATATTACAAATAGTTCGGCAATGCTCAGCGAGGCGGTCCATTCTGTCGTAGACACTTTAAATGAAATCTTATTGCTGTATGGTTTAAAAAAATCACAGCAGCCTGCAAATTATCATCACCCCTTTGGTTATGGGCGAGAGCTATATTTCTGGGCCTTTATTGTCGCATTGTTGGTTTTTGCTTTAGGTGCTGTGGTTTCAATTTATCAGGGTATTCAACATATTCGTCATCCAGAAGTTATACAATCCCCATTGGTCAATTATGTGGTACTCGGATTTGCGCTGCTTTGTGAAGGTACTTCATGGTTTATTGCGTTGAAAACATTTAAAAAGACCAAAGGTCAAATGGGATATTTTGAAGCCTTTCGTCGCAGTAAAGATCCAACAACCTTTACTGTTTTATTTGAAGACTCAGCAGCTTTAATTGGCTTAATCATTGCGTTGCTGGGAATATTTTGTGCTCAGCAGTTTAATTTACCCGTTTTAGATGGTGTGGCTTCAGTGCTGATTGGGATTGTCTTAGCCATCTCGGCCCTGCTTTTGGCAAGGGAAACTAAAGGGTTGCTGATGGGTGAAACAGCAGATCCAAAATTGCGTCATAATGTATTGAAAATTGCTCAGGAAGATGCTGCCGTGTATTCAGCAAATGGCGTACTGACTGAACAAATGGGTGCGCATCAGGTGATTGCTTCTTTAAGCTTAGAGTTTAAAGATAGTTTAACTTCAGATGATATCGAAGCCTGTGTGAACAGAATTGAAGCAAAGATTAAAAGTATTCATCCCGAAATCGTGGCATTATTCGTGAAGCCACAAACACAGCAAGTATGGCTTGAAAGAATGAAAGGGCGTTTAGAGTAATCATGTCGAAACAAGAGCCAATGGTCCGTCTTGAAGATACAACGGTACAAGACAACACAATGCAAAATAAGACTATTCCATCTCAGCAAGTTCAACAATTGCATTATCGAATTGATACTGAAAATTGTCTGTCACATACATGGTATAAACCTGTATTTAGTGTGATTGGTTCAAATCAGCACAATGGTGAACGGTTCTTTAATGAAATACGTAAACCACAAGGGCGTAGCCGTTGGGATTTGATGAAATGGCTGGGTACCCGAAAATCATATACTTGGAATGTGGATACTCAAAAAGAATCATCAGAATTCTATGCGGCAAAACGGGTATTACCTCTGAATCGACCAGATGTTGATGAACATGATTGGCAAATCTGGTTTGTGAGTCATGCGACTGTACTGGTTCAAATTGGTCCCTATAACTTTTTAACCGATCCTGTTTGGGCCGACTATGTTAGTCCGAAACATGGGCGTGGACCAAAACGGGTGATTCCTGCTGGAATTGCTTTAGAGCAATTGCCAGAGATTCATGCAGTTTTACTCAGTCATAATCACTATGACCATATGGATTTAGCCTCTTTAAGATGGCTACACAACAAATTTGCTATGCCAATCTATACAGGTTTGGGCAATGCCTGTTACTTGCCTAAAGAGTTTCATGTGATTGAGATGGACTGGTGGCAATCTGCATTATTTAAAAACTTAAAAATTATTTATACCCCTGCACAGCATGGTTCGGGTCGTGGTTTACGTGATCAGAATATCGCATTGTGGGGTGGTTTTTCTGTGGTATCGCAACATGGTCATTTCTTCTTTGCTGGCGATACAGGATATTCACCGCATTTTAAAGAAATTCAAAAACGTTTAGGTTCACCGCGAATTGCGTTATTGCCAATCGGTGCGTATGAACCAAGAGCGTTAATGAAATATATGCATATGAATCCACAAGATGCTTTTCAGGCGCATTTAGATTTACAAGCCAAACGTTCTTTGGCAATTCATTACCGTACTTTCCAATTGACGGATGAAGCGCGGGAACAGCCTGAGCAGGATTTACAAAAGGCCATGAAGAATTCATCAAAAATGGTTAATCCATTCTATTGTATTCGTGAAGGTCGTAAATTGGTGGTGTAGTGGGCCTTTATTGAGCCATAAAAATTGAGAGCGCTAAGAAATTGAACGCACTAAAAATGATAAAAATCTTATCCAGTACTTTGTTGTTTTGTTTGGTGATGACTTCAGTCGCTGCAAAATCTATAGACCTAACTCAAGCGGCTAAGGCGGATTGTGTTTCAGATGCGCCTTGTGCTGATGGAGATCAGATGACTATGGCAACAGCCGAAGATAGTCCAGCAGCAGATGATACGGAGAGTATTAAACCTCTCAATGAAAAATATGATTTGGAAACGGGTGATGAATGGAAATTAATTCATCAAAATTCAAATACTCAATTTTTTGAAAGTATCACCACAATATCTGATGGTAATCAACTTATTCAAGCTTGGGTTAAAAGTGTGAACCCAAAAAGACA
This sequence comes from Acinetobacter sp. I-MWF, assembly GCF_025433935.1. Lineage (NCBI taxonomy): Bacteria > Pseudomonadati > Pseudomonadota > Gammaproteobacteria > Moraxellales > Moraxellaceae > Acinetobacter > Acinetobacter sp. I-MWF. The sequence goes on from NZ_JAMBAR010000001.1 coordinate 416,422, forward strand.
ATACACGATTAATTATTATCAAGTATTGTGTAAGGATCGGACATTTACTCGACTTGAACAGTTTAAAAGTCAGGACGATAAAAATTATAAACTGGTTAAAAAGGTCGAGCATTATCGTCAAACACAACCTTTTAGTCAGGCTGGTGAAATACTTCCAGTTTTGCAAAAGCTGTGTCAGGATTAGGATGTATTTACCCAAACTAAAAAATAGTGTTGATTCCTGATTGAAAAATCAAGGGAGATGAATAATGAAAATAATCCAAACTTTATTGATGTTACTGGCATTATCCAGTACAGCTTTTGCTGAGACTCAAAATATACAAATTAATCAAAATAATTTTGAGTTGAAAACAGTGATGAATGAAGATGAAGCCGACTTCTTGCGTAAAGATATTGAATTATATCGAAATAACCAAAAGCTGCTCACGCATACAATTTATTCAACCACGGGTGACTGCAGTATTCTCCAGATTGAATTGGGTGATTATGAGGTCAAAGATAACAAGATTATTTTTTATAGCTATTGGGCTTCAGGTGATCGGCAGGGGCTCTGGACCTATCCTTATGGTGTGCGTAAACAAACCTATACTGTGGATGCAAAGGGTAAAGTGAAATTAGTCAGTGCTGTACTATATGTTGAAGATATTTTGGGTGATCCGCTTAGCACAAACCCAGATGAGGAATACCTTCAATTTTTGCATACCGCTCCAAAAACCAAGCAACAACAACGTGCACTGAATGAATATATTCAAACCATGCAAAGTGATTATAAAGGTCGATTTGTGCATGGACAGGAACGGGCGCGCTTAATTCAAGAAGTGAAAAGCAAACTCGCCAAGCAAATTGCCACTGAAACCAAAGGATGGAAAGAGCAGTTTGGTACAAATGTGCGAATGTAAGTTTATTCGGCTTTTTGCGCATTGAGAAGTTGAATTGCGACAATAGACAGTGCAGCCATTGCAGTATTCATGATGAAAGGATTAAAACCCTGCGCAAAATAGTGTGGATAAACGATCGCGACAACCAGTAAAAACAACAGCATCGCGATGATATTGAAATAATGCAGAAGCTTTGATTGTCTAAAAATAAGAAATAATCCACCAAATATGATTTCTCCAAATCCTGAGAGTTCAATAAGTCTAGGAATGGGCAACAATTGAATCCCTGTAAATTGCCAAAATTGCTGCTCTTCGACGACTTTATATATGATTTTAGGGATGAGCCCCTGATAGAACCATAAGACAGCCAGTGAAATATGAATGGTCAATAGGGCATTCTGAAGTGCTTTAAAATTTTGCATCAATGCTATGTTCCAAGAAATGTTTTTTATTTTCAGATGAAGGTAGTAAACACTGTTTAGTTGTACCAAATAAACGATAGCGATTTAAAGCGACTCGGCGGTATAGAAAGTCTCGGATAAATTTGGGTATCCAATAACCCATTTTTAAATATGAAAAGGGTCGTCCTAAGCTTTCAATCACTTTTAAAAATGCAGTGGATTCACTATAGGCTTGCCCATTTTTGATCACCAACATGCTATCAAATTGCTCAGTGGGCATTTGGTAATGTCTTAAGATGTCTTGCCCTAATGGTGATTGCACCGAAGTTAATTTAAATTGTGCCTGTGTATCATATTTGATTAAAAACTTTGCCCAGCCGTTACATAACACACAGATTTCATCAAATAAAATGATGTCATGTTGTTGAATTATCGCTTCAATTTTCTGTTGCATGGCTTTACTCGCGATTGGGAGTTTCTTCAATATAGTGCATTTACACAAAATAAAAAACCGCCCAAAGGCGGTTTCTATTGAATGACTTTTATTGAGCTAGGCTTATTGAAAACCAGGATGACCTTTGCCAGGATCGCTATCGCGTGCAGCTTGTGCATCTGCAACAGTTAAGCCCAAGGCTTTTGCCACGCCTTCACCATACGCTGGGTCACATGCATAACAGTTACGGATATGACGATACTTAATAAAATCAAGTGCATCACCCATCGCACCCGCCGTATTATCAAACAGTGCTTGTTTTTGCGTATCATTCATTAAATTGAATAAAGCGCGTGGTTGGCTGAAATAATCCGAATCATCTTGGCGGAAATCCCAATGATCTGCATCACCACTGATTTTTAATGGTGGTTCTTTAAACTGAGCTTGTTCCTGCCATTGGCTAAAACTATTCGGTTCATAGTGTGGTAAACCGCCATAGTTTGCATCGACACGACCTTGACCATCACGGTGATTAGAATGAACAGGGCAACGTGCAGCATTGACAGGAATTTGTTGATAATTCACACCCAAGCGGTAGCGTTGAGCATCGGCATAGTTAAATAATCGCGCTTGCAACATACGGTCAGGTGAAACACTGATACCTGGAACTAAGTTACTTGGTGCGAAAGCCGATTGTTCTACATCAAGGAAGAAGTTTTCAGGATTTTTATTTAGCTCAAACTCACCCACATCAATCAGTGGATAATCTGCATGAGGCCAAACTTTGGTCAGGTCAAATGGATGATAAGGGACTTTTTCTGCATCTGTTTCTGGCATGACTTGAATTTGGAGCTTCCATTTTGGGAAGTTACCATTTTCAATCGAATCAAATAAATCACGTTGATTACTTTCGCGATCTTTAGCAACAACCGCTTCCGCTTCAGCATCGGTTAAATTTTCAATGCCTTGTTGGGTGCGGAAATGAAATTTGACCCAAAAACGTTCATTGTTTGCATTGATAAAGCTGTACGTATGACTACCAAAACCATGCATATGGCGGAAGCTTTTTGGAATACCACGATCAGACATCACAATCGTGACCTGATGCAAAGCTTCAGGTAATAACGTCCAAAAATCCCAGTTGTTGGTTGCACTACGTAGATTGGTTTTAGGATCGCGTTTTACGGCTTTGTTTAAATCTGGGAATTTACGTGGATCACGCATGAAAAAGACAGGAGTGTTGTTTCCAACGAGATCCCAGTTACCTTCTTCGGTATAGAACTTAAGTGCAAAACCACGGATATCGCGTTCTGCATCTGCTGCACCACGTTCACCAGCTACAGTAGTGAAGCGTGCAAACATTTCTGTTTGTTTGCCAATTTGTGAGAATATTTTAGCGCGTGTGTACTGGGTAATATCGTGAGTTACGGTAAATGTACCAAAAGCACCTGAACCTTTTGCATGCATTCTGCGCTCAGGAATCACCTCGCGTACAAAGTTGGCCAGTTTCTCGTTTAACCATAAATCTTGTGCCAGTAGAGGACCACGTGCGCCTGCCGTTAAACTATTTTGGTTGTCTACAACAGGTGCACCAAAAGCCGTTGTCAGGTGGGTTACAGGACATTTTTTTGAGTCTTGGCTCATTCTATTTCTCCATTTTTAATTAATCATGTATTCATTTTTGAATAGATGGAATAGATAAAGAATATTCGCTATTACATGACATTAACCGTAATTGAAAAACCAATATAGTGAACAATTGTTAAATCTAATTGATCTAAAAATAAATGATTTGTCATTTATTTTTAGAAACAACTTACCGGTCTTTATCTGCTTTAAAATACTGTTGTTTAAGGAAGAGCAATCAATGTTTTAAAGCGATAACTTTACTTTAGAGTGATTTTTTATATTTGTGAAATTGATAAAAATATTATTATTGATTTGTTTTGACGATTAATAGGGATCAGAACTTTGCGTGGTGTGAAGTTAAGTGATTTTATATAAAACCGCTTGAGCGCATTTTTACGACACTGAAAGCCTATATAGAAAGTTTTGAGTAGATAGATCTAGTTTTTTATTAAATTTCGTATAAACTGTATTGTTTTTATTTTCTACATTGTATGTTAAATTTTATTTAACTATTTTTACTAATATAAACATATGTATCTAAAAATTAAATGCCTCCCTCTCTAAGTTGCAAGGTTAGAGGCTTTTTACTAAAACAAGAATTTATTTGCCAAATATTCTCAATTTTATCATTCGAAATATGGTTCAACTATTTTCTTTTTTATAAAACAAACAACAAGATAAGTATGGAGTATAACCATGAATCATAAGCTTTTTTTATCTCAACTTTCTCAAGATGAAATATTGAATTTGTCTACTGAGGAAATTCAACAGCGTATATTGGCTGAACAAGAATTTATAAATAAACAACCTCATAAGAATTTTTTAGCAGCAACACATGGCTCCAAAACTAAAAATGGTGGGTTAGTTAAAGCAAGCATTAATCAACGAGTGAAAGCAGAAGGCCACCTTATTGCCGCAGTAGGGGATGAAGCCATTTATCAAGATGGTTCAAACTCTAAAATCATTTCAGGTGCTGGTGAGGAAGGGAAAATCGAAGGTTTTGAGGTAGCGCTTGTTGGAAGCCGTTTGGAAAATGGTGATGAAATTATCGAAAGTCTACAATCAAGTTTTGTATTCCGTTTATATGCGGATAGAGCAATTCCTGAAGACTTTTTGAATCGTGATTAATTTTTAAAGGGGGAAATCATGGCTAAAGGTTTTGCGATAGATCACTCTATGACTGATCATGGTGGAATTATTAGGGCAACTCAAATGAACGCTTCTCAAATGGGGAGCTTGTTTTTAGTTGCAGGTGATGGGCATTTTTGTCCTAAATGTAAGTGTTGGTCGAAAATTATTAAAAGTCACGATCATATTATTTTTGACGGTAAAGCGGTTGCTTATGTTGGTGATCAACTCACTTGTGGGGCAAAAATTTTACCAAAGCAGGATCATGTTGTGGGGGATAGTCAGGGTTCTAGTTTACGTTCCCTTGCCTCTAATTTTCAGCCTACTAACTCTCAACAAAATTTAACTAATAACTTAGTAGCTGGTAGTTATAACATGATCTTTCTTCTTAAAGATGGTCAAAATAAACCTCTAACTAAAATGCCTTACACATATGAAGTTGATGGTATATCTAAAATAGGGACGACTGATGATAAGGGATGCACAGATCCCATACAAACTAATGGTGAAAAAGTTATTAAGGTCTATATTGGCAATAATTTAAACAATTCAAATGATCACGGTAACGTATTAATTGCAACGGCCAAGAGCAACTTAACATCGAATGCAATAACTGAAGGAAAAACAAATAGATTAAAAAAGCCTTGGAAGATATCAGACACATTACGACAAGCTATGATTAAAGCTGAAGGGGCTATACCAAGAGAATATCCCTCTCCTGAAGGTGGGAATAATACAATTGGAATTGGGCATAAAATTAAAGACTCAGAAATAAAAAGTGGTCGATTTAAAGCTGGTGGTGAATACCCACAACCACTATCAATAGAACAGATGCTTAAACTGAAAGATGAAGATGTTGGCCTAAATGGTGGCAACACTCTCAACCAGATAGTCAATGTTCCTCTGCATCAATATGAAATGGATGCGATTATTGACCTTTGTTTTAATGGAGGAAAAGGTGCATTGTCTGGCACAGCATCAACTTTATACGATGAAAATGGTAATAAACAGCCTGCTGGTACAAATAAGGTTGCATTAGTTGATTTACTAAATAGTGGAAAATATAGTGAAGTACCTAAATATTTAAGAAACCATTTCAATACATCAAACAGGATGTGGTCTCGAGGAGTTCAAAATCGTAGAAATATGGACGCTAGAATGTTTGTAAATGCACAGAATGGCTACATCATGCTCAATGATGCACCAAAAAAGAAATAATTCAGACCTACTTTTTGCGGAAATTTATATGCGTAAAATTAAATTAATTTTTCTATGTATAACATGCTATCTTACGGCACTTCATGTTTATGCAAAAGAATTACAATACATTAGTGATGGAAGAATCTATTATTATTGCAATGATAAAAAATCAAATTTCTATTTTTCTGCTGAACAACAAGGATCATTTTTAAAAGATTTTAAAGAATATAATATTGATGTGGATTCATTATTGATTAGTAAAGAAGATTCCGAGGGAAACATTACACGATTAGGAAGCAAAAAATCTATACACCAATGTGGGGCTATAAAATTAGTTGTTGAAAGTGGCTTCTATAATGCCAATACTCAGGGAATGTTAGGCTTACTAGATTATCCTCTTATGTCTATTTCTATAAATGGCAAAAGAGTATTTGATAAAAATCCTTTAAATTTATGCGCCTCCAGTGGTTCACGCGCGATATGCCCAACTGATTTTTCTGTGCAATCTATAGAGATAATCAAAGTTTCTCGTGATTTATATCAAGTAACATTAACAAAAGCCTTACCTGTGAATAATGGTGATAGTTTTAAGTTAAAAAAAGAAATTATAAAGTTAAAAGCCAAATAAGATCTTCACTAAATTATATTCCAAAACCCATGCCTTAATCTTGCTTAAGTGGGTTTTATATATGCAAAATAACAGTTTATCCAACTGGTTTATTTAAATAATTTCCACTGAAAAATAGCCCAACCAATAAGATCTATGTAAGTAACATTATCACAATAAATGCAATATAAAGCATTGATAAAAATAAAATATTACGATTCCATGCCATTCCTAAATTACGGTAATGTAGATCTGCATTTTCCTCAGTATTTGAACTAAGGTATGCGAGAGAAAGCCCGATTAAACTAATACAGGTACAGAGAAAAGCAGCACTTACAAACAAAAGTTCATATAGCGGTCTTTCACAAATATTAGTAAATTTACAAGACTGGCTTGCTATATAAATAGAATAAAAAATGCTTGCCGCAATAATGAAAATATTGAGTATTGCGCAATAGTAAGATGAACGACTAAGTTTTGATGATTCTCTATTGATTTGTTCTGGCTCTTTCATTTTTTTAAGAAGTTTAGATGAGGCTTAGCTATTTTATTACATTTTTAAAGAAAGCGTTCTTTCATAGGCAAGATATTATTTAAAAACCAACATACTAGGCGTTATGTAAAATTAAACTAGCTTGATGAGCAGTTGAACCATATCCGCCTCCAAAACTTTCCAATCCTTAAACTCAGGTTCGATCAACAATGTCTGCGAGACAAAACCATAGCAAATTCGTTGTACATTTAGACTCACCTGTTTAAGTTGTTCATCATCCTGAATAAAAGGTTTCAGCATGTTTTGCCACATTTCTACCATCATGGCATAACTTTTTTGATATGTTTCAATACTGGAAACCTGTCGTTCTAATAAGAAAGACTGGGCCCATAAAAATTGTTGTGCTTGAATTTGCTCAAGTTGAAAATGAATGATTTGCTGTAAATAGCTTTGAAAATCTGATTTTGTGGATAAGTCATACACGCTTTGTGCATAACTTTTTAAGACTTCTGCATTGCTTTTTACATGTTGGTGAATAGTTAAAGCAATCAAATCTTCCTTTTTAGAAAAATACTCATAGAACGTCCCTAAACCCACACCAGCAAGATCGGTAATTTCACGAATGGTAATTTTATTGGCAGGATGTTCATGTAAAAGCCGAACAAAACTTTCCATCAACGCTTCTTGCGTGATACGTGCCCTTGATTGGCGGGGTTTACGACGCACATTGATTGCAGGTAAAGCCATAAAAATAATCCGAACATCCTTGAAGGTATTTTCTTCTATACTGAATGCAATTGGTTAAAACAACAAGACAGGAATTCAGGATGAACACAGCAGAGAATTGGCAAACACATGAAATCAGCAATCAGTTTGACGAACTGCAAAATTATAATTTATTGACTACAGATCAAGTCTTACAAGAAATTTTGCAACGTTATGGCAGTCAGGATCAGCAACGCCTAACTGAATTTTCACAGATTGCGGGTTCTACTGAATATTATGAATATGCCGATTTGGCCAATCGACATACTCCTGAGTTACATAGTTTTGATGCTCGTGGTCGCCGTAAAGATTTTCTAGAATTTCATCCTGCATGGCATAAATGGATGCGGCTAAATCGACAATTTGACACACACGCACATCCATTTAATCATCCACAATCAAGTTCAAAATGGGTCGATTGGGCGGCTCGATTTTTCCTGAGTGGACAAGTTGAGTGTGGCAATCTATGCCCTAATTCTATGACGTTAGGTAGTATTCCCTTAATTCAAAATGAACCAGAATTGTGGGCAAAAGTCGGTGAAAAGCTCTTATCGACGGAATACGATGAACGTGACATTCCGATTTCTCAGAAAAAATCAATTTGGTTAGGTATGGGGATGACGGAAAAGCAGGGCGGGTCAGATGTGCGCGCCAATGAAACACGGGCTGTTCCTGTAGCTGAGTCAGGACGTGGGCAAGCATATTTACTGACAGGACATAAATGGTTCTTTTCCGCACCAATGTGTGATGCACATTTAGTCGTGGCAAAAACTGAACAAGATGGATTGGCCTGCTTTTTTGTACCACGTTGGCTAGAAGATGGGACAAAAAATCCGGTTCAAGTACAACGACTCAAAAATAAAGTAGGTAATCGCAGTAATTCAAGCTCAGAAGTTGAATTTAAAAATGCTTGGGGCATTATGATAGGTGAAGCTGGGCGCGGGATTCCCACGATTATTGAAATGGCAAACTATACACGTTTGACCTGTTCAGTCGGTTCAAGTGCGATGTTACGCCAGGCTTTGGTGCAATGTATTGCCTATACCCGTCAGCGTAAGGCCTTTGGTAAACATTTGGCGGAACAACCGTTGATGCAAGCGGTATTGGCGGATTTAGCCTTGGAAACAGAAGCAGCCATGCAATTGAGTTTTCATCTTGCGCATTGCTATGAGAGTGATGATGAATTATCTCTGGCATGGAGACGAATCATGACACCAGCAGCAAAGTTCTGGGTGTGTAAGCGTGCTGTAGAGTTGACGGGTGAGATGATGGAAGTCTTCGGTGGCAATGGATATGTCGATACAGGAATCATGGCTCGTATTTTTAAAGAAGCCCCTGTAAATACTATTTGGGAAGGTTCTGGTAATGTGATGTGTTTGGATGTATTACGTGCAATCCAACGTGACCGTGAATCAATTGAAGTCTTATTTAAATCATTTGCACAAGTTGCAGCTCAAGATTCAATTTTACAAGATGAATTACAAGCTTTATTTAAATTATTTAGTGGCTTACAAGCAGATGAATTGCAATTTATGGCACGTAGCTTAGTCAGTCGTTTGGTCATCTTGGCACAAGCTATCTTACTGAAACAACATGCACCAGATTTTGTTGCGGATGCTTTTATTGCAACACGTTATAGTGCGTTTTATGGACGCGTGGTCGGGATGTTAGATGCACAAACTGTGGATGTAAAACGTTTGTTAGATAGAGCTTTAGCTTAACCCCTTCGAAAACGCAAAAAGCGGCATTATGTAAATAATGCCGCTTTTTTTAAGCCACTTTTATCAAAGTTCAAGCTTGGGATGTGTAATCGAAATTACTTTTGTTTTTTAAGCTTTTTTTTGAGCTTTTTCAATTTACCTTCGTGTTTGGAGATTTTTTCCAAACGTGCTTTGATTTTCTGTTTTAAAGATTTAACTTGCTTAGACATCATGTTACTCCTTAGTTTGAGTATCCGTTGGCTGATGTTTTTTGATAAAACTACGGATAAATTTTCTTAACTCACGTGCTGCACTGGTATCCATCGTTTCACAGAGTTGTAAAAACTGGTCACGCTCAGCACTGTTAATGCGAATTAAGAGTTGCCCATCTTTTTTATTCACCTTTGTCTTTTTGGGTAATTCAGCCATGACGTATTTATCCCCAAAGGTGATAATCAAAAAAATGTATATACAATATATATGCATTTTTTGACTTCGGCAAATTTATATTGTTGAAAATATTTAATATTTTTGTTTTTTTATTGAAAGTTGTTGTAATTAAGCTTTTATTTCTGTAAATAAGTTGTTGTTATCGCAGTTTTTATCTTTTGATAAAAATTTGTTTGTGAGCGGAAGAATCAACAGTAGATTACAAGCGAATGCTTTTATTAAAACACCTTATAGTGTGTTTTATGGACGAGTGGCTGGAATGTTAGATGTGCAAGCTGTGGATGTAAAACGATTGCTAGATAGAGTTTTACTGAGTACATCGTGTATGTAGTGAGTGAGCTATTTTTAAAAGAAAACTCATTTATTTATAATGAGTTTTCTTTGTTCATTGAACTCAGCATTTCACAGAATTAATTAGATTTAATCAGCTCAACTCTACGATTTAAAGCTTTACCGTCTTCAGTTGAATTATCCGCAATAGGGTGTGTATCTCCCAAGCCTTTGGCTGTTAAACGGCTTTGTTGAATTCCAGTATTATTGGTTAAAGCCTTAACAACAGCATTTGCACGTTGTTCTGAAAGCGTTTGATTATGTTTGGTATCACCTGAATTATCTGTATGACCATTAATACTCAATTTGAGTTCAGGATTGTTTTTTAGCAGTTGAATGACTTGTTCAATTTGGGGTTGAGAGTCAGGCAAAATATTCGCTTGATCCGTGGCAAAGTTAACCTCAATATTGACTTTATTGTCCTTATCCAAAGCTGCTTTGAGTTGGTTTGAACTTAATGCTTTTGCAGTAATTTCAACAGGTTTAGTTTCTGCGACGAGTAGGCCAGCATGTCCATTCCCTGTCTGTGTCAATTGAAACCAAATATTTTTATTCGCTTGGCGTATCACAAAGGTCTGTGTCGGGTTATTAAAAACATCTCCCAATCCTGCAACATAATCGACTTGGAATTTTTGTGGGATCTTTTCTAATTCTTGTTGAGGAATTTTACTCTGGGTAATTTGTTTGCCACCCAATTGCTGGATTACATTTTCCAAATTACGTTGCAATTCTAAAAAACTTCCTTCTTTATAATTTTCATTTTGTTGAATGGCTGCACTATATAATTGACCTTCAACATTTTCGATATGTTGACCTGTCCAAAATGGTATTTTCTCAAAATTTACGCTTGTTGCTTCGTGAAACTGATAGCCATTTGGCAAAGAAATATATGGAAACTGACCGAGTGTAATATTTGAAATTGGAATCTTGGAGAGATCAAAAGTGTTCTCTGTAGATTCAGTTTTCACAGTTTCAGATGGTACAGAACTCGCACTTGATTCAGTTGTTATGACTTCCGCTTTTTCAGGTTTACTACATGCGATTAAACCAAGTGTAGGGATAACCAACAATAGTAGAAAACTCGATAATTTCTTTTGATTGAACACATGATCCTCCAGTTCTAATTCATTACCCTATATTTTATTGAGTATATTTATATTCAAATTTCTTTAAATACTATAGATAACAATACTCATGAATTACATGAAGTTTTCAATCTGATTTGTAAAATTTTAATTAAATTAAAGATGACCTTCTGATGATTAAAATCAATTTGAGATAAATCTGTAAATTTGCCTTGATGTAATAGGTAAAAAGAGTGCACTAGGAAATTGTCACAAACTTGATCAATACAAATACTTGTATTCTACACAAAAAAGCGTAATATCAGATTCCCACTGATCAAGTGGTATACAGCAAAATAGGTAAAGAAAATGGCAAAGAAAAAAGCAATGCCAGAGGTTGTGATTCACAACTTTGTGGCTAAACACATGCATGAAGTCAACAAAAGCCAAGTGTTTGTAGATCGTAAAAAGAATGCAAAACGTGGTTACGATAAACACAAAAAAGGTCGATATTCTGATGATTATCGGCCTTTTTTGTGGACTGCAATTTTTGCTTGAATAATTATAAAAATCTAATAAAAATAAACAATTAAATATTGACTAGACGATTCGATTTCACCATATCAGCCAGACCATGATGCTTAAAGTAATACTCCATCCAGCTCTTGACCATGAGTGGGTTATTCATCGCAATCACTTCTTCTAATAGCTTTTGTGCATCTGTCATTGATACATGACAAATCGCTTTACGCACTCGCAGAATATTACTTGAACTCATCGACAAGGTATTGAATCCCATTGCCATAAGTAAGATAGCTGAGAGTGGGTCGCCTGCCATTTCTCCACAAATACTGATCGGTTTTTCATACTTATGACATTCTTGAACCAAACGCGTTAAAGCACGAAGTACAGAAGGGTGGAAATGTGAATAAACACTGGATACACGTGGATTATTACGATCAACTGCCAATAAATATTGAATCAAGTCATTTGAACCGACTGAGAAGAAATCGACCAATTCAGCAAATTCACCAATTTGTAAAAGTACACTCGGTACTTCAACCATAATCCCGATTTTCGGTTTGGCGAAGTTAACTTGCTCTTCTTCTTGAACCGCAATCCAGTCACGTTCCAGTAAGTAAAGTGCTTCTTCTACTTCACTGACACTGGTGACCATTGGCAATAAAATATGTAGATTGTTTAAGCCGATACTGGCTTTTAACATTGCTCGGATTTGTGAGGAAAAGATTTCAGGGTGATCGAGAGTAAAACGAATGCCACGCCACCCCAACGCTGAGTTTTCTTCTTCAATTTGGAAATATGGCAGGTCTTTATCCGCACCAATATCAAGTGTACGCATCACCACAGGTTTGTTGGCAAAGTGACTAAGCTGTTGACGATAAATCGCACGTTGTTCTTCTTCGCCTGGGAAGCGTTCACGCAGCATAAATGGAATTTCAGAACGATAAAGCCCTACACCTTTTGCACCACGTTGAACCCCACGTACCACATCAATCATCAGACCAGTATTTACATACAGCTTTACAGCAACGCCATCAGGTGTAATGGCATCTTTGGTTTCATATTGCTTTAAATCTTTGGCAATTTGTTCTTCTTCTTTTTGGATCTCTTTATAACGTGTACGTAAACGACGTGGTGGATTGACAAAAACCCGACCTTGATAAGCATCGACAATCATTTCAACGTCATCAAGGGTATTTACCGGCAGCTCAGTAACACCCACCACAGTTGGAATACCGAGTGCACGGGCGACAATTACCATGTGGGAGTTGGCAGCCCCTTCAGAGGTTACAATCGCGGCGATTTTATCTACAGGAAGCTCAACCAAAGCAGCTGTACTGATCTCATCTCCAATTAAAATACTTTCAGAGGTGATCTCTTTATGGCTGGTATCGCCTTCTTGTAATGCTGCGAGGATCCGGCGTCCCAAGTCTTTTAAATCAGATACACGTTCACGTAAATAGTCATCTTCCATTTGTGCAAAAAGTGCAACATGGCGTTCAATCACATTTTTAACTGCACCTTGCGCCCAGCTTCCATCTCGAATAATTTCTTTAATTTCAGCAGGTAGGGCATTTTCATCCAACATACGTAAGAACACGCTAAATAAAGCACGCTCCTCCGCCATGAGCGAATCTTGCATTTTGTCATCAAGCGATTGAATTTCATTGCGTACAGAAGCAATGGCTTGATCTAAAAGCTTAAGTTCTTCACTAATATCATCCGCATCACGGTCTGGAACTGAAGCTAAATCTGCCGGAGGGTAAAGGATGATGGCACGGCCAAGTGCAATACCGCCTGCACCAGATGAACCTTGGAAGGTCTTGTAGTTAGATGAATTGCTGGGTTTACGGAAAACATCAATATTGCCCACTGCATGTGCATGAGCAATTACCCCAGAGAGTTGCGCACATAAGGTCACCAGAAATGATTCTGCTGCCTCGCTAAAATCTTGAGGTTCGGTGTTCTGAACCACCATCACGCCCATCACTTTGCGGCGATACATGACTGGAACACCAAGGAACGAGTTATAGATCTCTTCCCCTGTCTCGGGGAAGTAGGCAAACCGTTCATGTTTAAACGCATTGTCTAGGTTGACAATCTCTTCACGTTGCCCCACTAAACCAACTAAACCCTCGCCAAGTTGTAAGGAAACTGTCCCCACAGATTCTTGGTTTAAGCCTTTAGTTGCCATGAGTACATAACGTTGGTTACGTTCATCTAAAAGGTAAATAGAGCAAACATCAACATGCATGGCTTCGGAAACTTGATTGACCATGATTTCCAAAGAATCATGCAAACTGACTGACGCATTGATCTCTTGTACAATACGTCTTAATGTGTCCAGTTGCATGTTCGACATGGATGTATGCTCCTAATTTAAGCTATGTTTTAAAGCGACTTCATCAGTATTATTTATAACAGTACTACCTTGAAAAATCATTCATATTTTGAAGAAATTTCAGCTGTATATTGCGGCATTCGCATACATAACTCCATCATCGCTTTACGATAAACATCTCGTTTAAAATTCACCACTTGTCCAAGCGGATACCAGTAACTAACCCATTGCCATTGATCAAACTCCGGCGGGTCAGAGAGATTCAACTGAATATGTTTCGTTGAAGCTGTGAGTTTCAGTAAAAACCATTTTTGCTTTTGTCCAATACAAATCGGATCGGAATCCGAGCGAATGTATCGAAGCGGCAAACGATAATGCAACCAGTCATCTGTCTGGGCAATAATTTGGACATGTTCGGGTAGGAGCCCAACTTCTTCTCGTAGTTCTCTAAATAGAGCTTGCTCAGGAGTCTCTCCAAACTGGATACCTCCTTGAGGAAATTGCCAAGCATTGTGTCCAATGCGTTTTGCCCATAAAACTTGTCCAATATCGTTTGCCAAAATGATCCCGACGTTGGGTCGGAAACCTTCTGAGTCGATCATTTGGCTACCTAAAATTTGTTAATTTCATTTGACTTTATATATGGGGACATACACTCTTTTGTCCAACTCGATAAAGTCAAAGTAATAATGTTTTAAAATTGCTATGATCTTAACGAATTTCTATCGACTAGCGGTGATAGATTTACAATTTTTTTCTTAAATTTCAGTTTAAACGAGTATTTTCATGGAATTGGCGCTGTTTGACTTAGATCACACCTTATTAAATACAGATTCTGACCATTCTTGGGGAGAGTTCTTAGTCAATGAAGGCTTGGTCGATCCAGTCCGACATCGTGCGATGAATGATCAGTTTTATGAAGACTATAAAGCAGGCAAGCTTGATCCAATTGCTTATAATGAATTTGTGTTTGAGTTTCTTACTCAACACGATAATGATTATTTAACTGAATTACATCAGTTGTTTATGCAAAAAGTGATTCGTCCACAAATGCGTCCAGCTGGTTTTGCCGCGATTCAAAAACATAAAGATTTAGGCCATGCGTTGGTTGGTATTACGGCAACTTCAGATTTTATTACAGCACCTATTTTCCGTGAATTTGGTATCAGCGAAATTATTGCGACCAATGCTGAAATAAAAGATGGCAAGTACACAGGGAAAGTGACCAATATTCCATGTTACCAAAAAGGTAAATTGGCACGTTTGGATCAATGGCTCGATGGTCGTACTGTCACTGAATCATGGGCTTATTCAGATTCGATTAATGATCGTTTTTTATTGGAATATGCTGACCATGCGATTGCAGTAAATCCTGATGATCGTCTTGAGCATCTGGCAAAAGAACAGGGTTGGGATATCCAAGATTGGTCGATTTGAGCTGGGCCGATTATTGTGATTTAAAGCAGTGTTGATCACTGCTTTTTTATGGCTTGATTGTTTTGTCAAGAATGAGAAGTTTTGTAAATATTTTTATAAATGAAGATTTTGTACTTCATTTATAGTGTAAAAATGCTATGTTGATTTGAGCACTTTTAAAACTGACGGAGATTATATAATGAGCCAGACACGTCCAAGAATGACCAATTTATTTGAACAACTCGGCTTGGATTCTAGCGAAGAAGCAATTCAAAGTTTTATTGAAAATCACCAGTTGGATGCAGATACTCTAATTACAGACGCATCTTATTGGAGTGAGGGACAACGTCAGTTTCTTGCTGAAAAAATTAAATCTGATGGTGAATGGGCATTAGTGGTTGATCAGTTAAATGAGTCTCTACATGAAGACTCAGTAAAGTAAAAAATTGTGCAATGAAGACTTTATAAGGGAATGAAGGGAAAGATAAGTACGACTATCCCTGTGTAATATGTAAATCCCTTATCTTGAGTAACAAGATAAGGGATTTTTATTGTAGGGATTATTTCATCATCTCAATCAATTCCTGCACAGCTCTAGACTGGGTACGTCCAGGATGCCAAACCATACCCAATTGGCGGTTCATTTCAAAACGAATATCAAGTTGTTGTAAGTCTTGATTTAACAAGGTTTTAGGTAGAACAGACCAGCCTAAACCAATGGAAACCAACATCAGAATAGATTCAAGCGGATTATTGCTCATGGTAATTTTTGGCTTTAAACCTTTCTTTTCAAATTCTGCCAAGGTGATTTGACTGGTATAAGTCTGTGCTGCTGGTAATAAGCTTGGGTATTCGATCAGATCTTCAAGCTTAAGGTTCTTTTTTTGTGCCAAAGGATGAAAAGGTGCAACCACAAATACCAAAGGATCATTCCAAATCGTGATATAACGCAAACGCTCATCACCTTGTGGCGGAAGGGTTAAAAATGCCAGTTCTAAATCCCCAGCAAGCACTTGTTCATGCGCTTGTTCAGAGTCCACAAAATGTACATCTAGTTTGACTTCAGGAAAGTGCTGTACATATTTTTTTAAATGCTGTGGTAAATGGTGTAGGCCAATATGGTGACTGGTGCCAATCTTGAGTTTTCCTCGAACTTCACCTTGCTCATGACTCAGGGTATGGTGAATATCTCCCAATTCATTTAACCAGTTTTTTACTTTAGGTAATAATGAATGCGCTGCATGTGTGGCTTGAACACCACGACCTGCAGACTCAAAAAGTTTGACGCCGAAATATTCTTCTAAGCTATGTATGCGCTTGGTGACAGCTGGCTGAGTAATAAACAGATGTTCTGCTGCCATAGAAATCGAACCAGTTTCCATAACTTTGACAAAGGCTTCAAAAGCAGCGAGATTCATAATATTTCCATCCATAAAGAATTTTTATGCGTAATTCATTATTTAGAAAATTTAAGAATTAATCAAAGTAATTTTCAAATTTTTTTATTTTTAGCAAAGTGATTGGTTCTATTCGTGCTTTGGAAAAATTTTAATACAACTTTTTACTGTACAATTTAAGCAAAGCTCATTTATATTCAGCGCATAAAAACAACAAAAGGAAAGCTATTTGAATCAACCAACAAACACCACCATTCACTATTTTCAACAACATACTAGAAATACCTTCTCTAAAACTTGGCTTCGATTTTTTACCACGATACTGATATTTTCTGCTCTAGGCTTAATCTTTGTATATTTTTTCAATATCTATTTCCCCAGCATTATCATCGCTATTCTCAGCATAATTTGGTTGAAGCTTCGGTTAAATCGCCTAAGAAAAATGCAAGAGTTGGAGAATTTTAAATTTCCAAATCGTATTTGGCTTGCTTTTAAACAAAGACACCCAAACATTCGACAATCTTCTTATCCATTGATTGAAGAAGGTTTTAAAGACTATTTAGCAATTCATTTGTGGCGTAGGGGAGCTTATGCAATGCCTTCACACTCAGTGGATGCGCTATGGCATATATTGATTGAAGAATTTGATGACTTTTATCAGTCCATGAGCCAACGTTTTTTAGGCTATGAACTGATTCATAAACCGCATGATTTACAAGTAACAGAATCACAGCGAGCTGCTCAAAGACAGCAATTGCTCAATACTTGGCATGGGGCATGTGCTTTACATGGATTGAATCCACAAAACACGCAGGTCTTAGCTCGAATTTTTCAGGTTGATGCCCATGTTCGATGGGAGCGGGGTTTAATTTTTAGCTTACCGTTTATGATGACAATGTATAGCCAAATGATGAGTTCAACTTCAGATTTTCCACAGGCTTCTGCAACATCGTCATGTTCTTCTAGCTCATGTTCAGGATCAAGTTCATCCAGTGATTCGAGCCATTCACATAGTACAAGTTCTGATTCATCTTCCTCTTGTAGTAGTTGTAGCAGCTGTGGAGGAGGCGGTGGTGATTAGCAGCTCCAACCACAGAAAATACATATGATTTAGATTTTAATTTCAGTGCTTTGTGCTGCCTTTTGGTCTCGTTTATTCCAAGCCTTTTCATGGAAAAAGAATGCAAATGCTTGTACAGTCGGTTCAAGTAAACTTAATGTCACAGCCATCCAAAAATTACCAGTCACTGCATAAGCAACCAGCATTGCTACTGTGATATGCATGATGTAATAGCTTAAGGTTTTTTTGAAAACACGTTGATTGCTTTGTAGGAAATTTTGGATACTCGCCATGAGAATCACCACTTATTAATTCAATAGTTAAATAATAATCATTATCAATTGTAATGTAAAAAGGTTTTTTTGATTAATGTTGATTGGATAAAGCGATATTTTATTCTTTATACATTGCATCGTGATTGTTGATATAGGACGTATTGAGTTCTTTTTAAATCATGGATTTGCTTAATTTATGGTTTAGGACATACATTTATTTGTCTAAGCTCTATTTTTTTATTGATGATTAAGCCAAGTGCTTTTAAAGTCATTGAAAATATATCATTGATTTAAATACTTTATAAAGGTGATTTTAGGAGCATTTATTTGGATAGGATTAATTCCAAAAAGTTTTTAAATTAATAAAAATGATAAATTAGATTTATGTAAAAACGTGGTTATAATTGAGTGAATGAAAGAATTACCCAGTCCAGTGGAGCATTTCGACATGGCAGGCGAAAACCAA
Organism: Acinetobacter sp. I-MWF; assembly: GCF_025433935.1. Lineage (NCBI taxonomy): Bacteria > Pseudomonadati > Pseudomonadota > Gammaproteobacteria > Moraxellales > Moraxellaceae > Acinetobacter > Acinetobacter sp. I-MWF. The sequence continues at coordinate 434,977 of NZ_JAMBAR010000001.1, forward strand.
AAAGCAAAAACAGAATCAGTAAAAACTTTGTATGACAAATTGTGGGATGACCATCTTGTAACACAACGTGATGATGGCTCAGCATTACTTTATATCGACCGTCATTTATTGCATGAAGTGACTTCTCCACAAGCATTCGAAGGCTTACAACTTGCTGGACGTAAACCTTGGCGTTTAAGTGCTAACGTTGCAACACCTGACCATAATGTTCCTACATCAACCAAAGAGCGTTCAGAAGGGATTGCTGGGATTGAAGATGATACTTCTCGTATCCAAGTTCAGACCTTAGACGATAACTGTAAAACCTTTAATGTAGTGCAGTTTGACATTAATGATGTCCGTCAAGGTATTGCACATGTCGTTGGACCAGAACAAGGTTTAACTTTACCGGGTATGACGGTGGTATGTGGTGACTCGCATACAGCGACACATGGTGCATTCGGTTGTTTGGCACACGGGATTGGAACATCAGAAGTTGAACATGTATTGGCAACACAATGCTTAGTACAGAAGAAAATGAAAAACATGTTGGTGCGTGTTGACGGAACATTAGGTCAAGGCGTTACCCCAAAAGACGTGGTTTTGGCAATTATTGGTAAAATCGGAACGGCTGGTGGTACTGGGCATGCGATTGAATTTGGTGGTCAGGTATTCCGTGATATGTCGATTGAAGGGCGTATGACTGTGTGCAATATGGCAATCGAAGGCGGTGCGCGTGTTGGTATGGTTGCTGTCGATGACAAAACGATTGAATATGTTAAAGATCGTCCTTATGCACCAACAGGTCAACAGTGGGATGCGGCAGTCGCGTATTGGAATACTTTACATTCTGATGAAAATGCACATTTTGATACGATCGTGGTTTTAAATGGTGAAGAAATTGAACCACAAGTGTCTTGGGGGACTTCTCCTGAGATGGTGATTCCTGTATCTCAAGCAGTTCCAACTTTGGAACAGGCCAAAGATGATGTACAGCGTAATGACTGGACCCGTGCGTATCAATATATGGGTTTAAATGCAGGTCAGGCATTGGCTGATATTCAATTAGACCGTGTATTCATTGGTTCTTGCACCAACTCACGTATTGAAGATATTCGTGCTGCTGCAGAAGTGGCAAAAGGTAAAAAAGTAGCGTCTAGTATTAAACAGGCCATGGTTGTTCCAGGCTCTGGTTTAGTGAAACAACAAGCGGAAGCGGAAGGTTTAGATAAAATCTTGATCGAAGCTGGTTTTGAGTGGCGTGAGCCAGGTTGTTCAATGTGTTTGGCGATGAATGCTGATAAGTTACAACCCGGTGAACATTGTGCATCGACTTCAAATCGTAACTTTGAAGGCCGTCAGGGCAATGGTGGACGTACTCACCTTGTCAGTCCAGCAATGGCAGCTGCGGCAGCAATTGCAGGTCACTTTGTTGATGTACGTTCATTCTAATCAGGCTTAAGGAGCAAAGAGATGAAAGCTTATACCGTTGAACAGGGTATTGTTGCACCCTTAGACCGTGCCAATGTAGATACCGACTTAATCATTCCAAAACAGTTTTTAAAATCAATTAAACGCACCGGTTTTGGTGATAACTTATTTGATGAATTACGTTATTTAGATGAAGGTTATCCGGGGCAGGATAATTCTAAACGTCCGAAGAATCCTGATTTTATTTTGAATCAGCCACGTTACCAAGCGGCATCTGTGCTTATTTCTCGTGCCAATTTTGGTTGCGGTTCGAGTCGTGAACATGCGCCTTGGGCATTGGAAGAGTATGGTTTTCGTACTGTGATTGCACCAAGCTACGCAGACATCTTTTTCAATAACAGTTTTAAAAATGGCATGTTGCCAGTGATTTTGCCTGAATCTGTTGTGGATCAATTGTTTAAAGAATGTGCTGCTCAGGAAGGCTATCAATTAACTATTGATTTAGAAGCTCAAGAAGTCCGTACACCAAGTGGTGAAGCTTTTAAATTTGAAGTCGATCCATTTCGTAAACACTGTTTATTGAATGGCTTGGATGATATTGGTTTGACTTTACAGGCTGCGGATGAAATTCGTGCTTATGAAGAAAAAACCAAACAATCACGTCCTTGGGTATTTGCTGAAATTCAAGGTTAATTTTCAGCGAACATTTTACACATAGCGTGAATGCCCAACTCTTGCTAACATGCGAGTATAACAAAATGAATGTTGACTCAGTGAAGTGAGGGTTGGGGTTGAGCAATGACTAAGTTTTTGAGTTGCAGTGTTTTAATCGGTTTAACAAGCTTTATGCTTAGTGCGTGTCAATCCACTCAAATGGTTGATTTAATGCGTATCAAGCAAGCTGAAAATAAACATATCAGCCAAAATTCGGTTTCTGTCTATTGTTCAGGTGCAGAGCATTGTGAATTTGCGCGCTTAAATGATGTGATTATCATGGATGAACGTGCACAACGTGCCAATCGTAGCGCCATTCAAAAGGGTTATCTCAAATTAACGGGTGAGCCTTTAGATCAAAATGGTGTTTATTTAACGATTCCACCTCAGCAATATGAGATGGTGATTCGATTCTATCCAATCACTAAACAACATGCTGAAGTTTTCCATGTTATTCATGATTTTAAAGCAAATCAAAAATACACATTTAAGATGTATCGCTTAAGGTCACAGGGTTCAGGAAGTTTACTGAATGTTTCTTCACCGACACCGCTATGTGTCGATATGATTCAAGAAAAACGGACAATTCGCCGTTTTTGTCGCCCGCATAATGCGGTGACTGGCGTGAGCGAATTTGTTGAACAGAAGATTTAATCTCACATCAGTATAGATACTGAAAAATAAATGGAACTACAAATGTCTAAACAAATTTTGATTTTGGCAGGTGATGGTATCGGTCCTGAGATCGTTGCTGCTGCTGAAAAAGTACTGACACGTGTCAATGATAAATTTAATTTAGGTTTAACATGGGAACAAGGTTTGTTAGGGGGTGCAGCAATTGATGCACATGGCGAACCTTACCCAGCAGTGACAGCGGAACAAGCGAAAAAAGCAGATGCAATCTTACTGGGTGCTGTAGGCGGTCCAAAATGGGATAATATTGAACGTTCAATTCGTCCAGAACGTGGCTTATTGAAAATTCGTAGTGAATTAAATCTATTTGCTAACTTACGCCCTGCAATCCTTTATCCGCAATTGGCGGATGCATCTAGTCTTAAACCAGAGATAGTTTCGGGGTTAGATATCCTTATTGTTCGTGAACTGACGGGTGGCATCTACTTTGGTCAACCACGCGGTATTCGTGAACTCGAAAATGGTGAGAAGCAAGGTTATAACACCGACGTTTATTCAGAGTCTGAAATTAAACGTATCGCAAAAGTTGCTTTTGAAATGGCAAACTTACGCGGCGGTAAAGTTTGTTCAGTGGATAAAGCCAACGTGCTTGAAGTGACTGAGCTTTGGAAGCAGACAGTGACTGCACTTAAAGAACAACAATATCCAAATATTCAACTTTCACATATGTACGTCGATAATGCAGCAATGCAATTGGTTCGTGCGCCAAAACAGTTTGATGTGATTGTGACGGGGAACTTGTTTGGTGACATTCTTTCCGATGAAGCAGCAATGCTAACTGGCTCTATTGGTATGCTTCCATCTGCTTCTTTAGATGAGAATGGCAAAGGTATGTATGAACCTTGTCATGGTTCTGCTCCTGACATTGCTGGCCAAAACGTTGCTAATCCACTTGCAACCATTCTTTCTGTGGCAATGATGCTACGCTACACCTTCCGTGAAGAAGTGGCTGCAAAAGCCATTGAGGATGCTGTAGGGCAAGTTTTAGACCAAGGCTTGCGTACTGGCGATATTATGTCTGATGGTATGCGTAAAGTTGGTACGGCTGAAATGGGCGAGGCTGTCGTTGCAGCGATTGCATAAGCACTTGTTTTAGATACTTACTCATAAAAAACACAGCTTAAGCTGTGTTTTTTATTGTTAAATTTTGACTTCTGATAAGTTTTGATAAAAGTCTATCCATATTCTCGCCATTATACCGATGGGTATTAGATTCGCTTTAAACAGCTAACAGGCTCGACCTAAATACTCGATAGATTCAGCAACACCATCTTTTAATTGAAAAGTGACTTTACAATTAAAATTAATATCATAGCTTGGCGTGCCCATCGTATCATAACGAATCACTGGCATACCCATTGCATTAGGGCCTACAGTCGCATTGCCTCCTGCCATTGGGATATTGATTGGTCTAAGGATGGTATAGCTTAAGGTGCTATTACTGGTTTGGACTTTATCGCTTACCTGATATCCCATTGCCTTAAAATTTAAATTGCTTTGAATTTCAGCACTGGTTTTACCAATGAATTGCTGTAAATATTGATCTAAATTTGCAGGCCGGGTGTTTAAGCTTTTACATCCAACAAGTGCAATAGATGCCAATAAAAACATACATACATGTATTTTCATAAGCTTCACCTGATCCATAGTTAACTTAATTTAGAAATGATCTCTACTTAGTATAATAAATATACACGCATATGTATCTAGATCTTTTGCTGGGCAAACCAAGTGGTATAGATTTTACTAAAAAAGCATCAAACAGACTGGACTGGTGAAGCTGTGAAAAGATCAGTTGTATTAAAATTTAGAACAAATTAGTGCTATCAACTTTGAAGTAAATGGATTACAAATGATAAATAGGTATAGGAAACAGATTTTAATGTGTCAGATGTATAGTTGCCAGACGATAAAAGATCGTAAGCAGGAGGGTAAATCTTGTGGATAATGAAAAAGCCACCTAAAAGTGGCTTTTGCTTACACTAAAACTTAGCGTGCACGATATGTAATACGACCTTTTGTTAAGTCATATGGTGTCATTTCAACTTTTACATTATCGCCTGTTAAAATACGAATATAGTGTTTACGCATTTTACCAGAAATGTGAGCAATCACTTCGTGACCGTTTTCTAAACGCACACGGAACATAGTATTAGGAAGCGTTTCGGTGACAACGCCTTCGAACTCGATAAGTTCCTCTTTATTGGCCATAGCCTACCTGATGATCAAATTGGAAAGGCGCAAATTATAGGCAATTTTTTGCAGAAAGACAAGAATATTCGGCATTACAAGGCGGTAGATGACTTGAAAATAAGCGAACATATTGTTAAACAATTTCTACAAAAAAAAGCGGATAAATATTGTCAGTTTGGTCAATCGACTGTAATCTAAATTAAATGTTTTAAGTATAAATGAATAACATACAAGGAAGGGCACTGCGTGAGTCAGCTAACTGATGCTTCGGTTGTTTTACGATTAGGCTATCAAGCGATCCGTCGTGCAGGATTGCCGACAGAAGAAATATTATCAAAGGCTGGGGTAGCATTGGGTCAGGTTGACCAAAATGCTCGAACACCGTTGAATGCACAATTTGCATTTTGGGTCGCTGCGGAGGAAGTCAGTAATGATCCAGATATTGGTTTACACCTCGGAGAGCACTTGCCACTGTATCGTGGGCAAGTAATCGAACACCTGTTTATTTCAAGTGAAAACTTTGGCGAAGGCTTAAAGCGTGCCTTGGCTTATCAACGTTTAATTAGCGATGCATTTCATGCCAAACTGATCATTGATGACGATGGACGTTGTTATTTAACCAATGGCGAACAACCTTGGGGGGAGAACATCGTTAATCGTCATTTTTCAGAATGTGCTATTTCAGGGATTTTACGCTTCTTTAAATTTATCACTGAAGGACGTTTTGAACCGATTTACATCGATTTTAATTTTACCAATGGCGCTTCTGATGGTGAGTATTATCGTGTTTATGGTTGTCCTGTCAGTTTAGGTCAAAAAGAGACGCGTCTTTATTTTGATCCATCAATTTTAGAATATCCATTGTGGCAAGCGGAGCCTGAGTTATTGCAATTGCATGAACAACTTGCAATTGAAAAACTACAAGAGCTTGCACGTTATGATTTAGTGGGTGAAGTACGCCGCGCGATAGGCTCAACCTTGGAAAGTGGTGAAACAACCCTTGAAACTGTTGCTGCACAACTCAGCATTACCCCACGTCGTTTACGTACACAGCTTTCGGAAGCCAACACCAGCTTTCAGCAAATTCTTTCAGATTATCGTTGTCGCTTAGCCAAGAAATTATTGGCCAATACCACTGAAAGTGTTGAACGTATTGTTTATTTAACTGGATTCTCTGAGCCAAGTACTTTTTACCGCGCATTTAAACGCTGGACCAATGAAACGCCTGTGGAATATAGAAAGCGTAAACAGCGTTAATTCGTATGTTTGCGGGAAATGAACTGAACAGTTTTAATATAAAAAATCCTTCTATTGAGAAGGATTTTTTATATGTAGCCGCAAAAATTATTCAGGCATATTTAACCAATGTGGCCCTAACGGTGGTTGAGGCAATTCAAATTGTTCTGGGTAATCTGCATGAATAAAATAAAGTCCATCTGGTGGCGCGGTGATTCCTGCCGCTTTACGATCTTGTGCCGCAAAAATTTCATCAATATGATCCACTTCATATAGACCTTGGCCAATCTCAAGTAAGCAGCCCATGATATTACGTACCATGTGGTGTAAGAAGCCATCTGCCTGAATATCGAGAACTAGATAGTTGCCATGGCGAATTAAGCGGCAATGTTTGACATGACGTACAGGTTGATTGGACTGACATGCCGCAGCACGAAAGCTTTCAAAATTATGCGTACCTTGAAATTTTTGCGCCGCTTCAATCATCTTATCCACATCGAGTGGATAATAGGCATGTGTCACTTGTTTATGTAACAGGGCTGGGCGATTTGCCGATTGATAGACCACATAACGATAACGACGTGCCTTTGCCTTAAAGCGTGCATGGAAATCGTTATCCATTTCTTTAATCCATTGGATTGAAATGTCTTTGGGCAATTGACTATTTGAACCCATTAACCAGCCACGTATAGGGCGAATAGCATTGGTGTCGAAGTGGGCCACCATATTGGTCGCATGGACACCCGCGTCAGTACGACCTGCACCATGTAAAATAATGGGCTCGTCGGCAATTTTACTGAGCACCTTTTCCATGGTTTCCTGAATACTACGTACGCCAGGCTGTTGAGTTTGCCAACCTTTATATCGCATGCCACAAAACTCAATACCAATTGCAAAACGTTGCATAAATACCTCTATTCAGGATGATCATACCAATGGTCATGCCATTGTTCCGAAGAGGGGTATTGTAAATAAATTTTAACAATTTTGGCATAAAGATCTGCTTGGCTCAGTGCATCACTGACTAAAATTTTTGAATCTTTGATCCATTGGCTAATCGCATAGCGTTGATCCATGCCACCTAGAGGCACTTGAGTCGATAAAATGATTTGGCAGCCATTTTCCTGCAAGCTTTTAATTTTTTGGATAATGCCCGCATTTATGGCTAAATTACCTACCCCATAAGCTTGAATAATCAGGAAATGCGGAGCATGTTTGGAGAAAATTTCCAGATTATGTTCAAACTGTAATATTTCAGTCGGCACCATCATCCAATTGATGATATTGAGCGATTTGGCTTTTTCAATATGTGAAAGTTGTACCTGAATGACGGAATGATCTACCGCTATTTGTTGTTCGGCTTTGAGTCCTTTAAACGCATCTAAAGCAGTGCTATGGGCTTTTAATGTGGTTCTTGCATGAATCACTTGATGGTAGAAAGCCAAATACACGCCTAAAGGAAGTCGAGTAACGGCATCCAGTGCGGTATTTAAATTATCCAGCGCATCGGTGAATTCTCGAGTATTGTCCCCTTGAATATTGAGCAGTGGATATTGGCTTCCAGTAAGGACGACATGACAGGACTCAGCTAAAAAGCGTGATAAGGTCGCCGCAGCATAACTGAGCGTATCTGTACCATGAATAATGACAAAGTGCTGGAAATTTTGGAGTTGTAGGCTTTGTATTTGTTGAATCAGCATAAGCCAGTCAATTGCCGTGCATGCACTACTGTCTTTAATACTGGGCGCCTTAAAGCACTCAATTTTAAACTGAGGTGCTAAGACTTTTTTGAGTTGGGGAATAAACTCAGCATCAGGCATCGGCGCTAAAGGCTCGCCAATACAGCCAAAAGTTCCACCCATGTAAATTAAAGCAATTTTTTTGTTCATAATAAAAAAGCAGCCATTCATGACTGCTTTATCTTAAGACGAATAGATTTAAGAAGCTATTTGATTGAGTAAATTTTGTGATTGTTGGCGTTGTTCAGCGGTATACGCTACTTCATTTTGTGAGAGTAGCTCACGAACGGAAGCGTATGCACCCAAATTTAGATATTGTTGAGCAAGGTCTAAATTTAATTGAACTTCATTCACTTGAGCCAGCTCAGGGAATGAATGGAGTAATGGGTCGTTTACATCTATGGCCAGACTGGTTTCAGCTTCACTAGGCGTTTCAAGGTTAAGTGTTGCTGTGCTATGCACTTGCTCAACTGTTTCAGGTTTTGGATCTAAATCAAAACTAAAAGTAGGCTGTGTTTCTGGTTCAGTAGGTGTGAGTTTAAATTCAAAATCACGTACTGGTGTATTTTCTTCAGTAGCTACTGGCGTAATCGGTTCAGCAAAATCAAGTTTGAATTCTGGTGCGATTTCAACTTCTGCTGCTTTTTCAACTGGAGCTGCTGTAGGTTCATTTGCTGTAAACGTGAACTCTAACGGTTTGACAGTTTCAGTTTTAATTTCTGGGGCAGGAGGAACTACTTCAAAAGAAAGCTCAGGTGTTGCTGTTGGTGTTTTTTCAGGTGCAGGATCTAGATTAAATTCTAAAGGCTGAACAGGTTGTTGCGGTGTCTCAACTTTCTGTTCAACAAGCGTTGAATGATCGAATTCTAGCGCATCGACTTGTGCCAGATTTTGCGTTTCGGTTTTAGATACAGCGGGTTGTGAAATTGTTTCTGTATTTTCAATCAAGGCATCAAAGGCAGCTGTATTTTTGCTTTCTGGCACGACAGGGCTTGATGGCTCAAAAGCAATCGATTCAACTGGCTGATCAGCTTGATTGGCTTTTCGTCGTTCTTCGGCTTGAATGACGATTTCGTCTAAGCCCAATGAACGAATATGATTAATCAACTGATTCACTGCAAATTCATCTTTTTGTGCCAGATGCACATCTAAAAGATAAAGATAAAGTTCATGTTGAGCATTGTCTTGGTTTAAAACTTGATTGATTTTTGCTTCAGCAGAGAAATAGTTTTTCTCAGCAATCAGCTTTTCAATATTACTTTTTAATTCAGGGCTTAATGGTTTTGTTGCTTGTTTAACAATAACTTCATCTTCAACAACAGTGGTCTGTTGTTTTTTTGAGGTACGCGCAGTGCGTGCAACATTTTTCTTTGACGTCTTTTTATTGTTACTTTTTTTGTTATTGGTACTGGCGCTCTCTTTATTGGCATCCTCTCGTTTTTTGAGCACGATCGCCACGACCAAGAGTAGAACAAATGGAATCACATACAACAACATTTTATTTCCCCTTCATTGAGCACAATGAATCAATATTTTGAATATCCTAACTATTTGGTTTTTTTGCATTCTGCTGTTGTAATTGCTGTTGCAATTGAGCGAGCTGAGCATTTAATAATTGAATTCGCTGATTCTTTTGTTGTAAACCTGCTGCAAGTTGGTTCACATTCTTCTGTAATTTAACCGTTTTTTCACGAGAAGTCATAACTTTTGTAGATAATTCAGTAGTGGTCTGATTCAACTGTGTATTTTGCTTTCCTTGACTCTGAGCAGCGGGTTGTTCATTGTCTGCGACTAAACTCATTTCTGCTTGGTCTAAACGATATTTGGCAGAACCCGATTGCTTTTTGGCAATTTCAGGTGCAGCCGTTGCAACTTTATTTTTGCTTTGTGGTATTTGACGATAGCTTGCTGCAAGATTGAGCGCAGCACCACGACGAATACGGTTTACATCACCTTGAATAAACGCATTGGCATTATTTGCTTTAATTTGTCGCATCACTTCTGGAACGCTTTGATTGGTTTCTGCTGCAATCCGAGATGCAATTTTCCACAGTGACTCATTGGCCTGAACAATATGCTTAGGTTGTTTATCTAATGCTTTATTGGCTTTTTCCTGTTTAAGCGCTTTTTGTGACTCCGCTTTCGATTTCTCTACGCGAGACTCATTCGATTTTGCTTGCTTGGTCTCAGCTTTGGAATCTTTTGGCTTTTGTGATTCTGCTTTTTGCTCGTCTAATTTAGCGGGTGGGGTCTGAGCTTTTGTAGATTGCACTGGTGCTTTTTCGGTTGGTGGCTGAGGCACTTGTTGTACAGTTACCGCCATTGTTTGTGGGGTATTCTGAGCACTGCTTTGATGATTGCTTTGAAGAGAGTTCGGAGTATTGGTTGTAGCCGCAGGCGGTGTTTTTGTCGCAACTGTGGTTGGTTTTTGTTCTGTTTTGAGAGCTGGTGGTGCAATCACATTAATTGCTAAAGTACCAGCTGAATCCGTTGTCGTCGTTGCTTTGGTTGCCATAGCTGGTGGAGTTACGACTTCTGGCGTTGTCACGTGGTATTGCGTGCTGGTTGGTAAATTTAATGCAATATCTTTTTCGCTGACGATGATTTGAGGTGTCAGAGGCTTTTCTTTGACTAAAGCATTGCTCATTGGAGCAGGAACGTTACTACGCCCACGGGTCAATGGGGCTTTGACTTGCTGAATATGGGTCGCACTCCCTTCTTTGACTTTTAATAATATATTTAATTCAGACTCAACAATCGGACGAGAAGAGGTAATCACAATCACCCCAGTGCCATCTCCTGAACGACGAGTATAAAAATTTAAATGTCCAGGTGCTTGCGTGGAAATACCAATATTTTGAATATCATCTGCATCAGCTAATCCGACTTCTATTTTTTCATTTGGATTTGCATTACTAAACTTCATTTCAGCATAAAGCAGATCACCAGCCCCTGATTGAACTTGGATCGGGTCTATTGTAATCGCACTCACCGCTTGCGACGTCATGATGGCTAAAATGGCAATTTTTAATTTGTTATATACAGTCATCTCTATCCATTGCTCTGACAAAGTTCAAGGCATCCCCATAATACAATATTTAGCTGTAGTCTATATGTAAAATATTAACATTAGAGTTACATAAATATAGTTACATAAAAAAGCCGATCAAGATAGATCGGCTTTTTCATTGTTTATGAGTTTTTTGTGACTTTAAGCATTTTTATAGTCGATTAAGATACGTAACATACGACGTAAAGGCTCAGCAGCACCCCAAAGTAATTGGTCACCTACAGTGAATGCGCCTAAATACTCTTTACCCATATTTAATTTACGTAAACGACCTACTGGCACAGATAGAGTTCCTGTTACAGCGACTGGAGTAAGATCCGTCATTGATGCATCACGTGTATTTGGAACCACTTTTGCCCATTGGTTAGACTGACGAATCATGTCTTCAATCTCATCAAGCGGAACATCTTTTTTCAATTTCAATGTTAATGCTTGAGAGTGACAACGCATTGCACCAATACGTACACAGTGACCATCAATTGGAACAATCTGAGCATTCCCTAAGATCTTGTTGGTTTCAACTTGACCTTTCCACTCTTCTTTAGATTGACCGCTTTCAAGTTGCTTATCAATATAAGGGATCAACGAACCCGCTAAAGGCACACCGAAGTTTGCTTTCGGGAAACCTTCGCCACGTTGTAATTCGGCAATTCGGCTGTCGATGTCTAAAATCGCAGAACGTGGATCATCTAACAAGTCTTGAGTATTGTTATATAAATACCCCATACCTGTGATCAGCTCACGCATGTTTTGCGCGCCAGCACCTGAAGCGGCTTGATACGTCATCGCCGTCATCCATTCCACCAAATTGTGTTGGAACAGTGAACCCATGCCCATCAACATCAAAGAAACCGTACAGTTACCGCCAACAAATGTTTTAATACCATTGACCAAACCGTCTTTGATAACATTTAAGTTGACTGGGTCGAGTACGATGATTGCTTCATCATCCATACGTAATGTAGAAGCTGCATCAATCCAATAGCCTTTCCAACCTTCAGCTTTTAGCTGAGGAAAGACTTCTGATGTATAGTCGCCACCTTGACAGGTAATAATGACATCCATTTGCTTCAGACTGGTAATGTCCGTCGCTTCCATAAGTGCTGGAGCAGTTTTACCACCAAAAGCAGGCGATTCACCACCTGCGTTACTGGTAGAGAAATAGAATGGCTCAAAATGAGCAAAATCATTCTCTTCAACCATACGTTGCATAAGGACAGAACCAACCATCCCGCGCCAACCGACCAGACCTACTTTCATGTCACTTTGCCTCGGTGCGTTAAAAAATAAAAGGGGGTTTGAGTGTATCAAAAGAGTGTGTAACTGCAATAGCATACACAATGAAAACACAACTATATTGTGCAATATATCTTGTTTATGATACATGCAAAATTGATATTAATTTATGAATCATTCAAAAATTAAGAATATAAGAGTGACAAAATATGATCTGGATAGAAGTACTTGCGTTGATCGTGATTTGGCTAAGTTTCTGGTCACTGATTCCCCGTGATGAATGGTGGTTTAGATGTGCTGATTTTCCACGCTTGCAGATATTATTTGTTGGTTTGATTGCCTTGGTCTTGATGTTGTTTTGGACAGCGCCGTGGGACTTGGCTCGTGAAGTGATTTTATTTTTATTGATAGCTGCCTTAGCTTTTCAATTAAAGATGGTTTTGCCTTATACCTTCATTTGGAAGAAACAAGTCAAACAGGTGAGCAAAGATCAGCTTAATCCTGATCAGCAAATTTCAGTGATTGTGTCGAATGTGCTGACACCGAATGATCAATATCACTTATTGCTTGAGCAAATTGAACAGCACCAGCCAGATATTGTTTTGACACTTGAAACTGATCAAACTTGGCAAAATGAATTGGCTCAAATTGAAAAAGACTATCCTTATCGTGTGGCGATACCTTTAGACAATCTCTATGGGATGCATTTGTATAGCAAACTCAAGCTGGTCGATACAGAGGTTAAATTCATCCTCAGTGATGAAATTCCGTCTATTCATACCACGGTGATTTTACCATCTGGGCAAGCGGTGCAACTGTATTGTTTACATCCCAAACCACCAAGCCCAACAGAAGCCAAAGACTCGACTTTACGTGATGCTGAATTGCTTATTGTGGGGGATCAGATCAAAGACTTGGATGAGAGCTGTATTGTTATGGGTGATTTAAACGATGTTGCTTGGTCACGCACAACACGTTTATTTCAACGTATCAGTGGTTTGCTTGATCCACGTGTGGGGCGCAGATATATCAACACCTTCCATGCTGACTATAAATTTTTAAGATGGTCTTTGGATCATTTATTTCACAGTACAGATTTTGCTTTAGTACATATGCAACGACTGCCTCATGTGGGTTCAGATCATTTTCCGATTTATGTGGTATTACAAACAGGGCGTATTTTTGAGCAAACTCAAGAAGAGTTAGAGCAAACTGATGCAGATGAAAGGGAAGCGCAAGAGGCAATTCAGGAAGGGATTGAAAAAGCAGAGAAAGAGGAGAAGTTGGTGACTGATGAAATTGCGCAAAGTTATAAAGCTGGAACCTGATTGTCTAACAATAAAATTAAAAAATGGCTGATTTTTGTAAGCAATTACTTACATGGATTTAGGCCCTAAGCGGATAGCATGCAAAGCATATTCGTTTTAATCTTTACTTATCGACACAGGGAATGAGAACGGAAAATCTCACTAAGGAAGACGAAGTCGATGGAGCAATCATCAAGGATTTGATGTTGGAATGGATAACCAAGAAAATAAGAATAAGATGTGAAAGCACAACCTCATGAACCCGAGTTTTGCAGGATGCAGAACTCGGGTTATGCTTTATTTATGGTATATAATTTAGAATAGACAAGATTGAAAATAAAAAAGAGTGGCTATGTTTCTCGCAAAAGTTCAAGAGTTTGCTTCAAGTCTTAAACATTTTACTGGTTTAAGTAGTGATGCTTTATTTATCTATGCAGGTTTAATCATCTATTTTATTGTTGCTGCAATTCATAAAAGACAACTTAAATCAAATCTTGCGATTATCGCCACAGTGGTACTTGCCTTTGTAATAGAAATCTTTAATGCACGCGCAGATATTTTTGGTAGAGGTTATTGGCGTATTTGGGAAAGTATCCATAGCATAGTCAATATGATTTTTTGGCCTTATGTGATTTGGGCGATGGCACGTTTTCGGGTATGGAAAGGTTAGGTCTTTCTACTTAACCTGCTTATGATCCAGATTGTTTTTTATTTTCCATAATCTTGATTTAAGGCGTCCATTTCAGCAGAAATTTTTTGTTGAAGTGCCATTGAACGTTTACCAAGTTGCTTAAATTCATCACTGGGTGCATTTGCATTAAAATCTGAGGCTGTTGAAAGCGTATACATTTTTTGACTGGTGATTAAATTATCAATCATCTGTGTGCGTAGACTTTGTACTTCACTACTTTTTAAATTTAATGCCATGATTTGTTGTTGAGTTGTCGCTTGTATATCATTGGCTTTGAGTAAAATCTGCTGGCGTTTTTCAGGTTGGGGTGCAGCTGATTGAAGCTCTGCTCTTAATTGAAGTGCTTGAGTATTTGCTTGATTGACGATCTGATTAAGTTGAGCCAAGTCTGTTGTAATCTCTGTTGCATTGGCTGTACTCAGTTCAGTCGCTTTGCTTTTCCAATTGCCTTGAGTTGTTGCACTAGACGTAGTTTCTGAGGTTTTGTTTTGGGCGATATCTGCTTTTTGCTCAGAACATGCAGCAAACATCAAACAGGAACTGATCAAACATGAAAAAAGAACTTTATTGGTGATATTCATTGTTTTATTTTCCTTAAATTTGAATGTATTCAGCTTATTATTGATAAATCTTAATTCGCTTTGTTTGATCAAAAAAGTGGGCATGTGTAACTAGACACAGTTCGCCATGAACGATGCTATTTAGACGCGAGATGACCAAAATAAAAAAGGAGATATTTTATATCTCCTGATTGTTAAAACAAAACACTTAAACTTAATAGATTTTCTCGTAGCCTTTTGGACGTGTTTTAAAGCGACGATGAAACCACATATATTGTGTCGGTGCGATCCGCAGTTGATTTTCAATGATTTTATTGACACGAATCGCATCATCCATTTCATCTTCACTGGGTAATGGATCAACAGCAGGTTCAATAAGCACATGATATTTTGGATCTTTGATATCACCATCACGATAAAAATACAGTGGGATTGCGACAGCTTTTGATATTTTCAATAAACGTCGATGCGCTGTTACTGTTGCAGCGGGCGTACCAAAAAAGGGAGCCATCACCCCTTGTTTTAATCCAAAATCCTGATCTGGACTATACCAAATCGCATCACCTTCTTTCAGATGGCGAATCAATCCACGCATATCATCATGATCAATCTGCGCTTTATAAATCGTTGCACGACAACGATAAATCAGCATATCGAGTAAAGGATTATTCTGTGGGCGATACACCACATCGGGTTCAAAAAATTGTGCGCATAAATAACCACCAGCATCAAGCATGGTGCTATGGGTGCCGAGTAACAGTATGCCTTGACCATTTTGTTTGGCCTGTTGAATATGCTCTAGACCTTGGATGCTGACACGGTTTTTAAACCATTGTGGTGAATACCATGCATTTAAAGTTTCAAAGACCCCAATCATTTGATCAACAAAGACTTGTCTTGAGTTGTCGATGACTTGCTCAGGTGACCATTCTGGAAAGCAGACTTCTAAATTACGTGTTGTTGTTTCACGACGTGATTTTAGTCGATCAAAGGCAATATTGCCCAACAATGTCGCTAAGCGATACTGAATTGCCCAAGGCAAGATCGCGAGCATCATCAAAAATACAATTGCAATCCAGATTCCCCAATATTTCGGATGTAAAAATGCCCAATAAAATTTTCCAGGCTCGTATTGATGCTTTTTACTCATAGCAGTTTTGTAAATTTTGGGGAAGTTAAAACTGAAAGGAGTGTAGCATGAAGCGGTTTAAAGAAGAAAATTCAAGATGTCATTCACTCTCATTGAGGATACGCAAGGAAGCATGACGTGAAAATAATTCGGTTAATTCAAGGTGATATTACAGTTCAAAAGGTGGATGCAATTGTAAATGCTGCCAATACCTCGTTACTTGGCGGTGGTGGTGTGGATGGTGCAATTCATCGAAAAGGTGGTTCTGCTATTTTGGAGGATTGTCAAAAGATCCGAGCTCGACAGGGTGGTTGTGCAGTTGGTGAAGCAGTGATTACCACAGCGGGGTTGTTGCCCTGTAATTATGTGATTCATACCGTGGGCCCCACTTGGCAAGATGGACAGCATGCTGAAAATGAACTTCTTGAGAAAGCCTATCTCAATAGCTTAAGACTCGCTGAGCAACATCAGCTAAAAACACTGGCATTTCCGAATATTTCAACAGGGATTTATCGTTTTCCTAAATCAGAGGCAGCATTTATCGCCATAAACAGCGTGACTGAATTTTTAAGCCAGAGGAACAACTTAGAGGAAGTCAGTTTCGTGTGTTTTGATTTGGAAAATTTTAAAATCTATCGCCAGCATCTTGCTGAGATTGATCAAAAGCAAGTGCATGTTTTAGGTATATAATCGCAGTTATTCACTGACTATTTTAGACAACCTTGCGATGAGAGATACCTACTTAGACAGTTGTAAGGCAACACTGATATTTCTTGTGGTTCTCGGGCATTTTCTAGAACGCATGATCGGTTGGAAAGATCCGATTGATCATGTCTTATTAGGTACGATTTATTTTGTACATATGCCTGCTTTTATCTTTATTTCGGGCATGTTGTTTAAAGACAGTAAATGGTTTAAGAATATTTTATTTTTTGTCGCGCTCTATTTACCCTTTCAAATTCTATTTCCTGCATTTGATGCCATCTGGTCAGGTAAATTTCAGCTCAATTGGAATGTGTTTGAACGACCTTATTGGATCTTATGGTATCTATTGGGCATGATGGTATGGACAACGCTTAGCCATTTTTTGATAAAAACAAAATTTGCACTGCTGATTGCACTGATTCTTGCTTTATGTGTCGGCTTAAGCCCATGGAACAATTACCAATACTCAATCGGAAGAATTTTTAGCTTCTTTCCATTTTTTATTGTGGGTGCACTTTATGGCAAAACTATTGTCGAGAAAATTCAGCAATTTAAATTCACTCAAATTTTAGCTGGATTCATCGTGATGGGTATTGCAAGCTTGGTGTATTTCACCCAAATCAACCCATTTTGGTTATATGGCAGTTTAAGTTATCAGCAACTTAAGGTAAGTATGTGGGATGGTACTTGGATCAGAATAGGCTGTCTTTTGGTGTCGAGTTTGGGTATTTTCGCGATGTTTGCATGGACAAAATTATTGAATATTGGCTGTGTGCAACTTGGAAAAAACACCTTGGCGGTGTATTTGCTACATGGTTTTGTTGTGATGTTGATTGCACGCTATTGGCAACTGGATTTTAATATTTTTGTGGAAATTGGGATTTGTATTGGTTTATCTGTATTGACTTGCTGGATGTTACAACAGCAATTTTTTGATATTTTATTAAGAAAATTATCTTTATGGTTAATCAAACCTGTTGAAAAATTCGGTTTAAAGTAGCGAATGGATTTGAAGCGATCCAGAGCATTCGCTGAAAATTTAAAAGCTACACTGTTGGTGTAGCTTTTAAGCATGAGGATCATAATTTTATAAAGCGACAGTTTTAAAAACAACGTTTTAAAGTGGATTATTTGGTTGCTGCTTTACCCTCTACTTTTTTTGCTGTTGCTGATTTTTGTGCAGCGGCATGGTGTTTTTGGCTATGACCAGCTTTATGTTGTTTTTGCATTTGATGGGTTTTAACCGCTTGAGTCGAATGCTGTGCTGGAGTTGCTGCCATTGCAGAACCTGCGAAAATTGCTGTGGTGAATGCTGCAACAAGTAATGATGTAACTTTTTTCATGATCATATTCTCACTAAATAATTCGAGATCTGAACTAGATTCGATAATCATATCTTGGTGGATTTGTATGGAAACATCATGAAGTGCTTGTAGCGAAATTCAGTATAAATGAAATGATCATTGGTAAGATGAGTGGGGAATGGTAAGTGCTTTGATTTTTTAAGTTTTATTTAATTTTAATCAGTAAAGTATTGCCGTCATTTTAACTTGAATTAAGCCATTTAAATAAGTGCGTTTATTTTTAAAAATGAAAGAGTCTGTTATATATCATTTCAAGTATTATTTAGATAACGAAATGCTGATTACAGACTTAAGTTTAGCATTTTGATCTTTTACTGCTACTCCACTATTGAAATGTGCCTCACATGAATAAAACAATCAGAAGAGCAACCACAAAGGACTTAATTGCAATTACCCAATTGATTGCGCCTTTTATTGATGAATTTGCAATTAATGACAGTGGGCGACAACTGTTTTGCGCAAGTATGATTGAAAAAATGCTTGAGAATCCTGAAATTCACTATTTTGTTTATAGCGATCATCAGCAGATGATCGGTGTTATTGCGTATAAGAATCCTGCCCATTTGGTTCATTTCTTTATATCGAAAGAGAAGCAAGCTCAGGGAATTGGCCGAACAATGTGGAACTTTATCTTGCAGGAGGTGCAAAAGTCTGGTGTTTCAGTATTTACGGTAAATTCAAGCTGTAATGCACAACCTATTTATGAACGATTTGGCTTTGTGGTGAAAGATGAAACCATTGGAAATCATGGGTTACGTTATGTTCCAATGTCTTTAAATCTGGTTAATACATAAAGCTGAAAATATGTGTTGTATATCTATAAGATGATTGATCAATGTTGTTGGTTTCAATATCGGCAGGCTCAATAAAAACTCCGCATATTTGCGGAGTTTTTATTTAAAGATTTTAGAAGAATTAACCTTTGGTCATTTCTTCTAATGCATCCCAACGCTCCATTTTTTCAAGCAGCTGTTCATCAATCTCACCAAGTCGTTGCGACGCTTTGGTGGCTGCATCTGCATCAGTCACAAACCAAGAACCATCAGCAAGTTTTGCAGTCAGTTCAGCTTGTTCTTTTTCCAAAGCTTCAATTTCTGCGGGTAACTGTTCTAAAGCGCGTTGATCTTTATAACTCAACTTCACTTTTTTAACGGCTGGTTCAGCAGGTGTCGCAGCAGCTTCCGCTTTCGCAATGGCTTTTTTTACATCACTTTTCTGATCGACAACACGTTGATCTGGACGTTGTTCTAGATAGTCTTGATAGCCACCAATGTATTCATCGATATTGCCTTTACCATCAAATACCCAGGTTGATGTCACAACATTGTCCATAAATGCACGGTCATGTGAGATCAATAACAAAGTCCCTTTATAATCACTCAACATCTCTTCGAGTAATTCTAAAGTCACCATGTCTAAGTCATTGGTTGGCTCATCCATCACAATAAGGTTAGACGGTTTAAGCAATAACTTCGCCAAAAGGATACGGTTACGCTCACCACCTGAAAGTGCTTTTACTGGAGTACGCGCGCGTTCAGGCGAGAATAAAAAGTCTTGTAAATAGCTGTAGATATGACGGCGACCACCATTAACATCGACAAAGTCTGAGCCTTCAGACACATTGGCCATTACTGATTTTTCAAGATCTAGCGCATTACGTAATTGGTCAAAATAAGCCACTTCAAGCTGTGTACCTGTTTTTACCGAACCGCCATGTTCAAGTTCACCTAAAATGGCTTTAATCAAGGTGGTTTTACCTACACCATTATCACCGACTAAACCAATACGGTCGCCACGCAGTACTAACGCAGAGAAATCTTTAATAATTGGTGCATTATCACCAAAAGCCACACTTAAGTGTTCAATATCAAAGACCAATTTACCTGAACGATTTGCCTCTTGAGTCGCCATGCTCACTTTACCTTGTTGTGAGCGACGTGCTTTAGATTGTTCACGTAAATCTTTTAATGCACGTACACGACCTTCGTTACGGGTACGACGTGCTTTGATCCCTTGACGAATCCAAGTTTCCTCTTCAGCCAAGCGTTTATCAAACAGTGCATTCTGCTTTTCTTCAGCTTCCATTTGCTGTGCTTTTAGGTCGAGGTAGCGTGAGTAGTTACCTTCATAACTACGTAAAACACCACGATCTAACTCCACAATACGTGTCGCAATACTGTCAACAAAAGCGCGGTCATGGGAAATAAATAATAGGGTGAGATTGTTTTGATCGAGTAAGAATTTCTCTAACCATTCAATACTTTCTACGTCCAAATGGTTGGTTGGTTCGTCAAGTAATAAAACGTCAGGTTGCGTCAACAATGCACGTGCTAAAAGTACACGGCGTTTACGCCCGCCTGATAAATCAGCTAAATCCGCTTCAGGATCTAAGCCCATTTTGCTCAAGATAGAATTTACTTTGGTTTCTAAGGCCCAACCATCGAGCAAATCCAGCTTATGTTGTAGGTTGCCCATACGATCACAAGCTTCCATATCACCTAATACACAAGCATCGCTGGCTTCGTGGTATTCTTTTAGGACAAGCGCGGCTTCTCCTGCACCTTCGGCAACAATATCTGCAACTTTGCCCGAATCCATCGGTACATCCTGAGCAAGCATAGAAATCGTAATACCATTTTGTAATGCAATTTCACCTTGATCAGGCAATAAACTTCCCTCAATCAGTTTGAGTAAAGTAGACTTACCTTCACCGTTACGACCAATCAGACAGACTCGTTCGCCTCGTTCTAAATTGAAGTTTGCGCCATCGAGCAGGGCAGGTCCACCAAACGCAAGTTGGACATCCCTTATAGTAATATAGGCCATACGGTTTCCTAAACATCCCACACTGAGGACTAAAAATGACTAAACATAAAAATATTGATGATCAGGCGTCATTTTCCGCACCCATAGAAGATTTGCAAGTCCGAATTGCATTTTTAGATGATTTAGTCGAACAATTAAATGATCAAGTGGCGCAACAAAGCTTGGAAATCGCTGATTTAAAAAAACAAATGCAGTTAATTTACCAACGTATAGAATCTGCTGATTTGTCAGAAGGTATTGCAGCATTTGACCCAATGACCAATCGTCCTCCGCATTATTGATGCAACGGATGTGAAATATGGGTGGCTGAGGTGTGCTGAATCAGGTGTAAATTCACACATAGCAGTGATATTGGCAAAGGATTTGCATAACGCAAGCGCTAAATTTGTGGGTTAAAATGGATTATGAACTTAAAAAACCTCGAAGCATTTTATTGGGTGGTGACTTTAAACAGTTTTAATAAAGCCGCAACAAAGCTTCAAACGACACAGCCTGCAATTTCTCAAAAAATTACTGCGATTGAAAATGATCTCGGTTTTAAAGTGCTTGATCGCAGTTCTCGTCAAATCAAAGCCACGCATAAGGGCATGACCTTATTTAAATATGCTGAAAAGTTTATGCGACTGGAAACAGACTTGGTGGCTGAACTCACAGAAAGTCAGTATTTAACAGGAACGATTCGTTTGGGGGTTTCCGAAACGATTGTCCATACTTGGCTAGTGGAGTATATGGAGCAAGTCCAGCAAGAGTTTCCCAAAGTTTCCATCGAAATCGTGGTGAATTTAACTCCAGATTTACAAGAAGGCGTACGCATCGGTGATTTGGATATGGCGTTTTTACTGGGACCAACTTTGCCTTTTGAATGTATAGAACGCTCATTGTGTGATTTTGAATTAAGTTTTCTGGCATCACCTTCATTTAAAGGTGGAATCGGGCAGATGTCATTGCGGACATTGATGTCGCATACCATTTTAACCTATCCAAGAATTACCTATCCTTATAAAGAGCTCAAAGCCAAAATGAAAGAACAGAAGATCGATGAACCGCTATCCATCACAAGTTATTCATTGGTCACATTATTACGTTTAGCTGAACAAGGCTTAGGGATTGCAGTGGTACCTAAACTAACGGCAATCAAAGAAATTTTAGATGGGCGATTGGAAATTTTGGATACGCCAATCCAATTAAAGACATTCCACTTTACCGCAATCTATACACAAGGCAATAACACCGCATTAAAAGAAAAGTTGACGGATTTAGCGGTTTTAACTTCGGAAAATGCCATGAAAAAGCTGAATAATAAAATTAGATAATGAACAATAAAACGGCATTTTATGCAGCTTTGGTTTTGATTTAAAAATTGCAAAAATATGAAATATTGATAATGAGAACTTATAGAAACTGATAAACATTCATTATTAAATGATTTTAAAAATAATAAAAACATATAAATTCAATATCTTATGTTTAATGAATTTTGGATAAAGTCTTATTGTGGCCGATCTTCTCCTATGCTTTTATTTGAAATACAGATTTGGTTCAGCATAACCAGAAAATCTTAAAAGTTTAAAGGATTAAAGAATTTCGTATTTTAGAAAAATAGATGTTCTTTGTTTCACTTGAAATAGTGTTGATTAAGCTCAAATGGATGAGGAACGCCCACATGTCTTTATTGAAATCTTCTTTTTTGTCTGACCGTCAATGGGCAATTGTTGCATCTATCTTTATGATGGCAACGTCTGCGATGGGGCCAGGCTTTCTAACCCAAACCGCTGTATTTACAGTGAAATTAGGTGCTGCATTTGGTTTTGCAATCCTAGTTTCAATCATTATTGATTACGTTGTGCAGCAAAACATTTGGCGTGTGGTCACCTTAACGCAAATGCGTGCTTCAGATATTGCCAATAAAGCCTTACCGGGGAGCGGTTACTTACTCGCATTTCTGGTCATTTTAGGTGGGTTTTTCTTTAGTATCGGTAACATTGCAGGTGCTGCACTGGGCTTAAATGCACTCTTTGGGTTGGATACCAAGGTCGGCGGCGTGCTGAGTGGTGCTTTGGCAATTCTGATTTTTGCTTCCAGAAAAGCCACACTGGCGATGGACAAGAGCATGATTATTTTGGGGTTACTCAAAATCGTTTTGATCGTGATCGTTGCATTTATTGTCATGCCACCTGTGGGGCAAGCTGTTCAACAAACTTTTGCACCTGATCAAATTGATTTCGCCATCATTACAACCATTGTTGGCGGTACAGTGGGCGGTTATATCTGCTACGCAGGCGCGCACCGTTTATTGGACAAAGGTGCTGTAGGACCAGAAAATATTGATGAAGTGGCCAGAGCCGCAACCAAAGGTATTGTGGTGGTTGGGATCATGCGTTATGTATTGTTCTTGGCATTCTTAGGGGTTGTGGTCAGCGGCGCAAATATCGATTTAGCAAGTCACGATGCCAACCCAGCTGCGCAAGCATTCCAATATGCTGCGGGTACATTTGGTTTTAAACTGTTTGGCTTGATTTTTTGGGCAGCGGGAATCAGTAGCACAATTGGTGCAGCCTATACCTCGGTTTCATTTATGTCCGCATTTAAACAGAACTTAACCACCAAACATACCAACTACCTCACCATTAGCTTTATCTCTTTAGCCTTGTTGCTTTACGTGATTCTAGGTGCAACACCAGCGGGCTTACTGATCTTTGTGGGTGGTTTTAATGGTTTGGTATTACCAATTGGTTTAACGATTTTTGTCTATGTTGCGGCATGTCGTAAAGACATGATGGGTAATTATAATTATCCAAAATGGTTGCTGGTTTTGGGTGTATTAACCTGCTTACTCACATGGTGGATGGGTTATATGTCATTCACGACGGTATTTAATTACCTCACCAAGCTCTAATCAACTTCACACTCAATTGAAAAGGAATGATCACAATGTATGTCGATTTAAATAGTGACTTGGGTGAAAGTTTTGGCTCATGGAAAATGGGCAATGATGAGCAAATTTTACCTGTGGTCAGTAGCGCCAATATTGCCTGTGGCTTTCATGCAGGTGACCCGTTGGGAATATTGAAAACGCTTCAACAAGCGGTGAAGTTAGATGTCACGATTGGTGCGCATGTTTCCTACCCAGATTTGGTTGGTTTTGGTCGCCGTAATATGGATCTGTCTCAAGACGAGCTGATTGCAGATGTGCTCTATCAAATTTCGGCACTTGACGGTTTGGCAAAAGTTGCTGGCTCCAAAGTGCA
Organism: Acinetobacter sp. I-MWF; assembly: GCF_025433935.1. Taxonomy (NCBI): domain Bacteria; kingdom Pseudomonadati; phylum Pseudomonadota; class Gammaproteobacteria; order Moraxellales; family Moraxellaceae; genus Acinetobacter; species Acinetobacter sp. I-MWF. The sequence goes on from NZ_JAMBAR010000001.1 coordinate 459,098, forward strand.
ATATGTCAAGCCGCATGGGGCGTTGTATAACACCATTGCCAAAGATGCTGTACAAGCTGAAGCCGTGATTGAAGCCATTAAAATGTATAACCCAGCATTGGTACTGGTTGCTTTGGCTGGGTCAAATTTGGTTGCACAAGCACGTCAGGCAGGTCTAAAAGTGGTTTCAGAAGCCTTTGCTGATCGTGCTTATAACCGTGATGGCTCACTGGTTTCACGCCGTTTAGAGGGTGCTGTTTTGCATGATGCAGAGTTTGTGGCAAAACGTGTGGTTGCGATGTTAAAAAATGGCGGGGTTGAGTCAATTGATGGTGTCTTTACCCCGATTCAAGCCGATACGATTTGTTTGCATGGTGATACCGCAGGTGCACTAGAAATGTCCGCAGCGATTAAAGCTGAGCTGTTAAAAAACGACATTCAAGTTCGTTCATTTTGTGCATAAAACAATAAGGACAAAACACATGTTTAAAGAGATTAAAGTCGATCCAGTTCAACTCAAAGCGGCATTGGATGCGCGACAACAAATTCGTGCGGGTTTTGATCAACCCACAGCAGGAATGGCTGCTGGAATGACCCAAGTGAATATGATTTCTGTACCCAAAGACTGGGCATATGACTTCTTGTTGTACGCACAGCGTAATCCACAAAGCTGTCCTGTGTTAGACGTTTTGGAAGAAGGCGTATACCACTCGCGATTGGCTACTGACTCAGACATTCGCACTGACTTTCCACGATATCGTGTTTGGAAAGACGGTGAAATGGTTGATGAGCTTACTGATGCGAGTGAGCTTTATAACGCGCATCCTGATTTAGTGACTTTTTTAATTGGCTGTAGTTTCTCCTTTGAAACAGCTTTGCAAGAAGCGGGGATTGAAGTGCGTCATATCCATGACAAGACTAATGTACCAATGTATTTGAGTAATATCGAATGCCTTTCTGCTGGACGTATTTCAGGAAATATGGTGGTTTCTATGCGCCCAATTCCTGCCCATCAAATAGCTGAGGCTGTAAAAATTACGGCGCGTATGCCGAGTGTTCATGGTGCTCCCGTACATATTGGTCATCCTGAAAGTTTGGGCATACGTGACATCAATCAGCCAGATTTTGGTGATGCCTCACGTATTGAACAGGGTGAAATTCCAGTATTTTGGGCATGTGGTGTAACGCCTCAAGCGGCAATCATGAACTCGAAAATCCCATTTGCCATTAGCCATGCACCAGGACATATGTTGATTACAGACATACCTGATCGTGCGTGGCTGCGTTAAGACAAGAAAGGATCAGTAAATGCGATTTTTATCGGTAAATTCCGACAGTTTCTTGATTGAACTTTCTAGTTTAGAAGAAACTTTGGCGTTATACAGTAAATTGCAAAATTTACACTTGAATGGAATCAAAGATTTAATTCCTGCTGCAAAAACAATTTTAATTTGTTTTGACGAAATCAAGACTGACTTTAAAACCTTGAGTGTTTTGATTGGTACTTTAAACCTTGATTCAGGTTTTGATCGCAATACGCAGGAAGTGATTATTCCGATTCGTTACGATGGCGAAGATTTAGCACAAGTGGCGGAACTGCAAGGCCTCTCTATAGCCGATCTGATATTAAAACATCATCAAAGTACTTGGGACGTTGCCTTTATTGGCTTTGCTCCAGGTTTTGCTTATATGAGTAGCCTTGATCTGCCCTTTACAGACGTTCCTCGTCTAAAAACACCGCGTAAAAAAATTCCATCAGGCTCACTTGGACTTGCTGGGCAATACTCGGGTATCTACCCAAAAGATAGTCCAGGTGGCTGGCAATTGATTGGAACAACGTTAGAAAAAATGTGGGATTTGGAGCGTCAAAATCCTGCGCTTTTACGACCGGGAATGCGGGTGCATTTTGAGGATATAACCCATCATCCTGTATCTGTGGATGTGCCTAAGCAAATCACGCCACGACAAGATTTAAATTTAAAACACCCCCTATTCAAAATCATGGCATCTGGCTTGCAAGTTTCGATTCAAGATGAAGGCCGTTTTCAGCACAGCAATATCGGTGTGGGTACAGCAGGGGCGATGGATGTCGCTTCGATGCATTGTGCCAATCGAATCGTGGGGAATCCAACGGATACGCCTGTGATTGAAGTGCTAAATGGCGGTTTAAAAGCAGTCATGCAAAATTCAGCTGTCATTAGCGTGGCAGGTGCAATTTCCAATATCCATGTGAAATTTGCAGATGGTCAAAAAGCAGATTTTGATAGCTATCAGGCGATTGCACTGGATGAGGGAGATGAATTTCAAATTCAAACGCCGAGTGCAGGGTTACGCAATTACCTTGCGGTTCGTGGTGGTTTGGATATTCAACCCGTTTTAAATAGCTGTTCTTTTGACAGTTTAGCCATTCTTGGTCCAGCCCCTTTAAAAACGGGTGATGTCATTTACCAAGGTCAAGTCGTCCCATCCAATATCAGCATCAACGAAGTGCCAAAATCCAATCTCCCATCCCTTGGCGATACGATTGAACTTGATATTGTGATGGGACCTCGAACGGATTGGTTTGAGCAAAGCAGTATTGAAAAACTGTGCAATCAAGCATGGTTAGTCACCAATGAAAGTAATCGAGTGGGATTACGTTTATCTGGGAAAGCGCCCTTAACACGTAAGATTCACCATGAATTGGAAAGCGAAGGCACATGTATTGGTGCTTTGCAGATTCCACCCAATGGTCAACCTGTATTGTTTATGAATGATCACCCCTTAACTGGTGGTTATCCTGTGATTGCTTCGGTTGCCAAGCATCATTGGGATTTGGTGGCACAAATACCTGCGGATTGCCATATCAAATTTAGAAAAATCGCCGAATTTGTAGATATCGAGAACTAAGATGAACCAGCAAAAATATGTAAATGAAAAATTATTGATTGCCAATCGTGGTGAAATTGCTGTGCGTATTATCCATGCTTGTCGTGATATGGGCATTGCTTCTGTGGCAATGTATGCAGATGACGATATCGGCAGTTTACATGTCGAACTTGCAGATGAAGCATGGGGTTTGGTTGGCGCAACCGCAAAAGAAACCTATTTAAATATTGATGCCATTATTGATATTGCTAAAAAATCAAAAGCCACCATGGTGCATCCTGGTTATGGTTTTTTATCGGAACGGGCTGAATTTGCACAAGCTGTGATTGATGCAGGCTTGAAGTGGGTCGGCCCATCTCCTGAAGCAATTACCAAGTTGGGTGATAAAATTGAAGCACGTAAAATCGCTGCTTCAGTGGGTGCTCCTTTGGTACAAGGCACAGAAGACCCATTGAATAATGCAGATGAGGCTTTAGCCTTCGCAAAACAATATGGCTTACCTATTGCAATTAAAGCGGCATTTGGTGGTGGTGGTCGTGGTTTAAAAGTGGTTTGGAAGCTTGAAGAAGTGAAAGAACTCTATGACTCTGCTGTCCGTGAAGCAAAAGCGGCCTTTGGCCGTGGCGAATGCTTTGTTGAGCAGTACTTAGACAATCCTCGTCATGTGGAAGCGCAAGTGATTGCCGACCTGCATGGGAATGTGGTGGTCTTAGGTACACGCGATTGTTCTTTACAGCGTCGTAATCAAAAATTAGTTGAGGAGTCTCCAGCACCATTTATCAGTGATGAGATTTACCAAGAGATTTTAACTTCAGCAAAAAATATTTGTCAGGCTGCTCAGTATGTTGGAGCAGGGACAGTCGAGTATTTATTAAGTCAAAACGGGACTTTATCATTTTTAGAAGTCAATACACGGTTGCAAGTTGAGCATCCTGTGACTGAAGAAACAGCGCGCGTTGATTTGGTGGTTGAGCAAATTCAGGTGGCTTTGGGCGAAGAGTTATCGATCAAAGAAACCCCTAAAGCACAAGGTCATGCCATTGAGTTTCGTATCAATGCAGAAGACCCTAGCCGTGGTTTTATTCCAGCATTTGGTACACTAAGTTTATTTGAAGCACCTTTTGGTCATGGTGTGCGTGTCGATACCGGCGTGCGCACAGGCTCTCTGGTTTCCAGCCATTTCGATTCTTTAATGGCAAAGCTGATTGTGACGGGGGAAACGCGTGAAATCGCAATACGCCGCGCAAAACGTGCTTTAAAGCAGTTTAAAATTGAGGGTGTGGCTTCAGTTTTAGATTTTCATCGTGCCGTGCTGAATGAGCCTGATTTTACCGACGAATTTAAAGTACATACGCGTTGGATTGAAAATGACTTTAAACAAGACTTAAAATCAACTCGACGTGCAATTCCTCAGCATCAACAAGCGATGGTTTTAAGCTATATCGAAATTGATGGGAAATTACACCGTCTAGGCTTGCCTGCAGGGATGTTTGCTCAAGGTGCAGTTCAGGTGGAGCAACAACCAGCGCAAAGCACAGAGTTAGCACTTCAACCTGAGCACTTACAAGCGCCTATAAACGGTGCAATCATTGCTTGGAAAGTCCAAACTGGTGAGCAAGTGAGTGCAGGGCAAGTTGTGGCAATTATGGAAGCCATGAAAATGGAAGTTCAAGTTTTGGCACATCAAAGTGGTCAAATTGAATTGCTGAAAGAGCTTGGGAGCACGTGTCAGGCTGATCAAGTGATTGCAACCATCCAATAATATTTATCTTTAAAATCTAAAACTTATACATTTAAGTCAGGTGGAATTGGGAATTTAGGATTAAATTTCCAATTTTATTTGACCTTTTGTTGAAAGCTGGTTGTAATGCTTGCCACTGTTCAGTTGCAAACTTTTTGACCATGCCGAATAAAGCTGTTCTTCTCGATCTTGAAAATAATATGCCTACAGCCAAAATGCTGCGGGAGATTATTGAACATTACCCAATACTCTATCTTTTCAATTGTACGGGGCAATTCCAGTACTCACTGGAAGATTTAACTGAATTTTCAGGCTGGGTGAGCAGTGGTCAAGTGGTGATTTTAGAAGTACCGAATGCATCTGAAAAAGAATATGAATATGCAGTTGTGGTGGGGCAATTATTGGCATTATTAGAGCCAGAGATGCAGATTGAAGTCATTTCTGCGATGCCAAGTTGTTCCTTATTGTTAGATCTGATGCGTAGCGCTGATCTAGCGTGTAGTTTTATTCAAGTCCAATCCACGCTAGAACGTCAACGCAACAAGTACTCAATACCTAGTCTACAAACCATTCAAAATAAGCCGTATTTGCAAATGGTTAAAAAGTATTGCGATGCCTTGGGAGAGATGACAGGCAAACCGAATACCATTGAAAAATTAAAGAATTCTATTGTGAATATTTTGCAGGTTGTACCAGAAAAAGCTCAGCATCTGGTTGGCATGTTAATCAATTTAAAAATTGTCAAACGCTTTGAGGATCAGGTGGCTTATCGTAAAAAAGTCTTGAAACAATGGACAAGTCTTGACATCGACAAGCCTGTTTTAGCACGCCCAGCTGAGACTGAATCCGCAGCACAATCCAATATCAAACTTGAAAAAATTGATCAAATTTTAGAAAAATTACGTGTCGATTCAGATCAGATGTTACAGGAAATGGATCAACAAGACTCAGTGGGTGCAGTACATCAGGTTTTGTTTAAAAACTTTGCCAAAATAGATCCAGTGCAAATTGAAGTGATTCATAAATTGAATAATTTAAAAACCGATAAACCTAAAGATATTTATGAGTTGCGTGATTTATTGGAGCAAATGTTTCCAAAATCTGATATCCGTTTATTGCTTAAAGAATTGATTGAAAAAGGCTATATTTATTGGAATGGTCATGAAGTTGTTTATAGTCATGAAATGTATTTAAATTAGGGCGATTTTTAAACTGCTCAGAGCAATATAAAAAAGCGCTTAGATTTGGATATTTAGCGCTTTTTTATTAAGCCATATACTATAGTTTTATAACTTTGCTTATGCTTATAAATTTGCTACGCCACCATCGACCAAGAGTTCGCTACCGACAATAAATCTAGCTTCATCAGAAGCAAGATAAATAAAGGCATTGGCAATTTCGACTGGATCTGCCAACCTTTGAATTGGCACAAGATTTTCAATACTGGCTTTGAGCTGTTCAACTTCAGCAGGCGTACTCGCAACTTTGTTGAGGGCAGGGGTTAAGGTTGGTCCTGGTGAAAGTAAGTTAAATCGTATTTTCTGGGCTAAAAGTTCTCTAGATAAGGTCTTGACCAAAGAGCGTAAGGCGATTTTTGAAGCGGCATAAACGCTACTTTTCTCTAAGGCGATATGAATACTGGTCGAACCACATAAAATCACTGAAGCATGGGGCTTGATCATTGGAAGTAAGCGTTGTATCAGAAAAAATGGACCTTTTACATTGGTATCGAAAATCGCATCGAATTGTTCAACAGTCCATTGTCCAAATGCTTCATGGCTAACACTGCCTGCATTGATATAAATTACATCGAATTTAATGGATAATTGTTGCATTTTTTCAATGAAATGATCTTGTGATGCTAAGCTTGAGTGATCACATTGGATGCCCAAACTTTGGCTGCCGAATTGTTCTTGTGTCAGTACAATTTGATCTGGATTTCGGCCAGTAAACACAACAAAAGCACCTTCTTGTATTGCGCGTTGTGCTGCTGCAAAACCAATTCCACTGGTTGCGCCAGTAATTAAAACCGTTTTATCCTTTAATCGCATGTTTTTCACTAAAATGTCTACAAACCCTTATATTGTGAAAATTTATTTGCCAAAGTAAGTACTTACCAACTGGTGACTTAGTCGTTGTTTGGTTTGAAATGGACTAAACTCAAAGGCTATAAAATGTAGCTTTATGTAAGGTAGAAAAAATGACGACACTGCAATATGAGCAAAATTGTTCGATTATGCGATTTGTTGGATTATTTTCGGGAAAATGGGTATTGCCAATTGTCTATCATCTTATTGAAGCACAGCATCCTGTTCGATTTAGCCAATTACAGAAGGCTTTAGCGCCAATCCCACAAAAAGAGTTGTCGAAACATTTAAAACTGCTGGAGCAACACCAACTTATAACCAAGCAGATTTACCCAGAAGTACCGCCTAGAGTGGAATATCAAATTACCGAATTAGGACAAACGCTGCAAAGCGCTATTCAGTCATTGGGAAGCTGGATGGAGCTTTATGAAAAAAATATGAATGAAAAATAAGAAATTAAACTGACCTCAAAATCAGTAATTGGCGGTAATTTTAATTTTAAACTTGCGTTTTATATTCAGCTTATGCAACTCTAATATAGGAATTAAAAGGTGAACTATGGAACACACTGGTCTTTGGGTTGCGCTCGTTATTATTGTTTTTGTATTGGGCTCAATTTTTGGCTTACGCGTAAGCCCTAGAGAAAAAGCATTAGGTTTAATGCGAGAGAAAGCACGCAAGATGGGCTTACACCCACGTTTAGTGGCTGCACCAGAGTGGACGAAAATCCCGATGGCAACAGAGTCTCGTGCGAGTATGGTGGCTTATTATAGTGTACTGATTCCAGATGCACGCTTAGCTTTGATGCGCGCCCGTGTAGAAGAGCAAAAGCTTCAAGTGGTCCTCGGTGATGAGAAATTTAAAGATTTTCCCATTGCATTAAAAGGGATTTATGCTATTGATATGCAGGCCAACTGTGTAGGGCTTTATTGGGATGAAGAATCTGACCTCAGAGCAACACAGCTTGATGATATGAAGGCATATTTACTTAAATTGGCTGAAATTTAACTTAATAATAGGAACAGTGGTTTATTATGGCGAACGCTCCTCGGTCCACATCCAAAAGCACAACAGCAAATTCTCCTGATGCTGGGAAAAAACGTGCATTAGTGATTGTGGAGTCGCCTGCAAAAGCGAAAACGATTAATAAATATTTAGGCTCAAATTACATTGTGAAGTCTTCGGTAGGTCATGTTCGTGATTTACCTACAGGTGGTTCAAGTAAATCGACAGAAAAAAAGCCTGCAACGCGTACCAAATTGACGGATGAACAGAAGGCTGAAAAAGCACAATCCGCTTTAGTCAATCGTATGGGTGTCGATCCTGAGCATGGTTGGAAAGCCAAATATGAAGTGCTTCCAGGCAAAGAACATGTGGTCGCTGAACTCAAAAAACTAGCCAAAGATGCAGATGAAATCTATCTCGCAACGGATTTGGATAGAGAAGGAGAAGCGATTGCATGGCATTTAAGAGAAGTGATTGGTGGTGATGATAGCCGTTACCATCGTGTGGTCTTTAACGAGATTACTAAAAATGCCATTCAAGAAGCATTTAAGCAACCTACACGTCTAGATTTAAACCGTGTGAATGCGCAACAAGCACGTCGTTTTCTCGACCGCGTGGTGGGCTTTATGGTTTCACCGCTACTGTGGGAAAAGATTGCACGTGGCCTCTCTGCAGGGCGTGTACAGTCGGTTGCAGTAAAATTGGTGGTCGAGCGTGAGCGTGAGATTCGTGCCTTTATTCCTGAAGAATACTGGCAAGTTTTTGCAGACACTCATTCTGCAAAAGATGAAATTCGTTTAGAAGCAGTCAAACAAGGCGGCAAAACATTAAAATTACAAAATAAAGCGCAAACAGATGCTTTATTGAAAATTTTAAAAGATGCTGAATATAAAGTTGCAACACGTGAAGATAAGCCAACGAAGGTCAATCCAAGTGCGCCTTATATCACTTCAACCTTGCAACAAGCTGCAAGTACTCGCTTAGGTTTTTCAGTAAAGAAAACCATGATGCTTGCACAGCGCTTATATGAAGCTGGTTTTATTACTTATATGCGTACTGACTCAACATTCTTGAGTGATGATGCTGTCAGTATGGTGCGTAATCATATTGAAACTGAATTTGGTGCAAAGTACTTACCTGCTAAAGCAAATCGTTATGGGAATAAAGCCAATGCGCAAGAAGCCCATGAAGCTATTCGTCCTTCCAATGTTGCCTTAAAAGGCGATAGTTTGGCGGGTGTTGAGCGTGATGCACAGCGTTTATATGATTTGATCTGGCGTCAATTTGTTGCATGTCAAATGACTCCAGCAGAGTATTTATCCTCAACGATTTTGGTTGATGCGAATGGTGTAGAACTCAAAGCCAAAGGTCGTACTTTAGTTTTTGATGGTTTTACCAAAGTTCGTGGTCAGAACAAGTCTGATGATGATGTTTTATTACCTGCAGTCAAAGTGGGTGAAATTCTCAAACTTGAGAAACTTGATCCTTCTCAACACTTTACTAAACCACCTGCACGTTTTACTGAAGCATCTTTAGTAAAAGAGTTGGAAAAACGTGGAATCGGTCGTCCATCGACTTATGCTGCGATTATTTCGACGATTCAAGATCGTGGTTATGTCAAACTCGACAATCGCCGTCTTTTTGCAGAGAAGATGGGTGAAATTGTTACCGATCGTCTAGACGAGAACTTCAATAACCTGATGAATTATGCATTTACTGCAGATTTGGAAGGTCAATTGGATAAAGTTGCAGATGGTGAACGTAATTGGAAAGAACTGTTAGATAGTTTCTATGGTGATTTTAAAAAGCGTTTAACCACAGCACAGGGCGAAAACGGCATGCGCCGTAATCAACCTGTAGAAGTTGAAGCTGTTCACTGTAAAGAATGTGAACGCCCGATGCAGATTCGTACAGGCACGACGGGTGTCTTCCTTGGCTGTTCTGGTTATAACTTACCACCAAAAGAACGCTGTAAAGGAACGTTGAATTTAACACCAGTTGAGTCGTTGGCTATACTTTCTGATGATGACAGTGCTGAAACTGCTGACTTAATGTCGAAAAAACGTTGTCCAGTATGTGGTACTGCAATGGACAGCTATGTGATTGATGGTGGTCGCAAGTTACATATTTGTGGAAATAACCCAGATTGTGATGGTTATGAGCTGGAAGAAGGCGAGTTCAAAATCAAGGGTTATGATGGTCCAACCATTCCATGTGATAAATGTGATGGCGAGATGCAGTTGAAAACGGGTCGTTTTGGTCCATATTTCGCTTGTATGAGTTGTGACAATACCCGTAAAGTTTTGAAAAATGGTCAGCCAGCACCACCTCGTGTCGACCCAATCAAAATGGAACATTTACGTTCAGTCAAACATGATGATTACTTTGTTCTACGTGATGGAGCAGCGGGTTTATTCTTGGCGGCAAGCAAATTCCCTAAAGTACGCGAAACACGTGCACCGAAGGTTGCGGAGTTACGTTCAGTTGCAGATCAACTTGATCCTAAGTATCAGTTTATCTTGCAAGCGCCTGATCAAGATCCAGATGGTAATCCAACATTGGTTAAGTTTAGCCGTAAAAACCAAGCGCAATATATTGGTTCAGAAACCCCAGAAGGTAAACAAACCAAATGGTCTTTGGTCTACCAAGATGGGAAATGGGTAGAAGCTTAATCCATAAATATTTAAAAATGCTGGCCTAGGTCAGCATTTTTATTGCGATTAAAAATTGAGAATATATTCAATGTGGAAAAAGATTCGAGTTGGTATTTTACTGGTCATTCTGCTGATTGTTGCAGTGAACGCTTGGCGTGATATGAACCAAGATTGGAGCAAGCCAATCGTTGTTTTATTACATCCGATCAATGCAGATGGTCAACGCTCCACATCAGCCTATATTCAGCAAATTTCAACAGATGATCTTGAGGAAATTGAACATTATTTAGGTCTACAGTCTCAAGCATTTCGTGGGCAACCGATTTCATTTCATTTTCAGCTTGGACGTGAATTAAATACCTTGCCACCTAAGTTTCCAGAATCAGGTCGTATCTTGGATACGGTTTTGTGGAGTTTAAAATTTAGATTTTATGCATGGAAACAGCATCAAGGCGAAGATGGCTCACCATCGGTAACGCTGTATTTAAATTATTATGATCCCAAGTTGCAGAAAGTATTGAAGCACTCCACTGCATTGGAGCGTGGGCGTATTGGCTCAGTGAATTTATTTGCATCACGAAAGCAAAGTTCGAGCAATAAAGTCGTTCTTGTACATGAGTTATTGCATACCTTTGGTGCAAAAGACAAATATGATTTTACAACGGGGCAGCCACTCTATCCGACGGGCTATGCCAATCCTGAGCAACAACCACGTTATCCGCAGCAGCGTGCAGAAATTATGGGCGGCTATATTGCGCTTTCAGAAAGCAAAAGCAAGACACCTGAAGATCTAGAAGATACCATGATCAGTCGACTCACTGCACAAGAAATGGGGTGGGTGAAGTAGCGTATAGAGCTGTGCTGTTTATCGCTTAGATTCTGCTCAAACAAAGCTTTATTTTGGTACAGATGCAGATTTTATACAGACAAACACCTGAATTAGATCAACAATAAAATGAATGAATAACAACCAAGAGAAGAATTATGCGTACTGTAGGAAATGATTTAGTTCGTCATCAACTCCATGAAAACCGTAAATGGTATCTTCTGCTTGGAGCTTTATTGGTGATCTTTGGATTAGTGCTATTGGCTTCACTGGGTATGGCAACATTGACGGTTGTTGCATTGTTTGGTGCTTTAATGATGATCGGTGGGGTTTTACACCTGATTGCAGCGTTTAAAATTTTTGATGGTGGTTTCCGCTGGCTTTGGGCGTTGTTTGGTGTGTTGTATATTGCAGCGGGTTATTATGCATTTAAATCTCCGATTACTACTGCAGTGGTATTAACCAATTTACTGGCAATTGCTTTATTGATTGGCGGTTTTATTCGTATTTTTAATGCGTTTATGTTAAAGCCAATGTCTGGATGGGGGTGGACATTATTTTCAGGGCTTTTAACCTTGGCAACAGGTGCAATTATTCTGGCATCACCAGACTCTCCTTTTTGGGTACTCGGATTATTTTTAGGTGTGGATATTTTGTTCCAAGGAGTCAACTATCTCACCTTTGCTGCGGCAATTAAACAAATCCCACCTGCGAGTCATTAAGGTTTCATTTAATGTTTTAAATCATATGTGCTTTTAACAAAACGCCTGATCAATGACATCAGGCGTTTTGCATTTTGGTGTAAACTTTTATGCAACTAGAGCAGTATTCAGTTAAATCTTATCTCAATTAACCTTCCTAAAAAGCGAGGTGTTACCTAGATAAATGATTTAAGCGTTGAAACTCAGCTTATTTCGCGACTTTATATTGGCTGGAAATGGCGATACGGTTCCATGTGTTGATCACAATCGCAACCCATTCAATCGCCGTGATTTCATCACTGGATAAATGCTGTGCAGCTTGTTCATAAGCGCTATCTGGAAAATGTTGATTGGCAATTAAAGTGATCTCTTCAATTAAAATTAAAGCCGCACGTTCTTTTTCAGTAAAGTATTCACTTTCACGCCAAGCACTAATCAACGCAATACGATCCGTTGACTCGCCCGCTTTAATTGCATCTTGGGTATGCATACGAACACAGAAAGCACATTGGTTAATTTGCGAGGCTCTTAATTTGAGCAAATGAGAGAATCCAGCATCAAGCCCAGCTTGCTGAACTTTTTGCATAGATAAATTTTCAAGCTCGATGACCGTTTTATATAGTTCTGGGGCAGTCTTACCAAGGTTTACACGTTGCATAGTTGTCATTTCTTTAGTCTTAATTATGAATTTATTAGTTTATCTATACTCGAAAAATCGTTATGTTAATTTTTGAATCTCACCAAAATGCATTTGCTCATGTCTAAAGTTTTTGTTCTTGCGCCTGACTCATTTAAAGAAAGTATGACAGCCGAACAAGCTTGTTTTGCAATGCAACGTGGTACTGAAAAAGTCATTGCTGATGCACAGTTTATTCATGTACCTATGGCAGATGGTGGTGAGGGAACAGTCGATGCTTTGGTCGCTGCACGAAGTGGTCGTAAAGTATATGTTGAGGTCACTGGTCCATTCGCTCAGCAACGAATATCGACCTATTGGGGATTAATTGATGGTGGTCAGACGGCTGTTATAGAAATGGCGCTGGCAAATGGTATTCACCTGATCGAAAAGTCTCAACGCAATCCTTTAGTGACGTCAACTCTGGGTACAGGCGAAATGATCAAAGCCGCTTTGGATTTGGGTGTTGGTAAAATCATTATTGGCCTGGGTGGTAGTGTCACCAATGATGCTGGTGCCGGGATGGCACAGGCTTTAGGGGCAAAATTTTTAGATGAGAATAACCATTCTGTAGACGTGGGTGGTGGGCAGCTTCAGCAGATCAAAAGCATTGATCTTTCACAACTCGATGCGCGTTTAAAAGCAACTGAAATTATTATTGCCAGTGATGTAAACAATCCATTATGTGGTCCAAATGGTGCTTCTTTTATTTTTGCGCCACAGAAAGGAGCAACTGCTGAGATGGTTGGGATCTTAGATCAAAATCTTGATCATTTTGCTGCGTTGGTGAAACAACAGTTGAATGTTGATGTTGCAAATGTACAGGGTGCTGGTGCTGCAGGCGGTTTGGGTTTCGGACTTATGGCTTTTACAGGAGCAAAAATACGCTCTGGTGTAGAAATTGTGATTAAAGAAACCCAACTTGAGGAAAAAATTGCACAAGCGGATTATGTGTTTACTGGTGAGGGCGGTATTGATTTTCAAACTAAGTTTGGCAAAACGCCTTTTGGGGTGGCGCAAGTTGCCAAGCAGTTGAATAAACCTGTGATTGCTTTTGCAGGGCATATCGGTGAAGGCGTCGATGAGCTTTATGCAGAAGGCTTTAGTGCAATTTTTGGTATTGTTGATGGTGCATGTGATTTAGCAACAGCATTAAAGCATGGTGAGCAAAATTTAGAACGCTGTTGTGAGAGTGTGGCACGGTTGTTAAGATTATAGGGTTGTTTTTATTATCGAAGCTCTCCTTTAATCTCTGCTATGGGTGATAAATTTTATTGTCTTGAATTTTTCTTCATTGGTATGTCCTGATTTAAGCGTCAATTCACGACTTGATTCTTGGGTTAAAATGCATAATTTCACTATAGCTCTGCTAAACTAGCAGCCATCCATAAAATGATGAGTGAAAATGAGTTTAGCCAACCTGATTAATGAATTAAACCCTCAACAAAAACAAGCTGCTACGACTGAAACAAAACATAGTCTAGTTCTTGCTGGGGCAGGTTGTGGCAAAACCAAAACCATTGTGGCACGAGCTGCATATCTCATTGATCAAGGCATTCCTGCCAATCAAATCCAAATTTTGACATTTACTCGCCGTTCTGCCAGCGAGATTGTGGCGCGGGTAGAGCTTGCTTTAGGTGATCAGGCCAAAGGGTTACGCGCATCTACATTTCATACCTTTTGCATGTATTTACTTAGACGTGTGCCAAAAGCTTTTGGATTAGATCAATTTTCGATCATAGATCGTGATGATCAATTGATGTTGTTCCGTTTGATTCGTGGAAAGGATGATAAAAAGAATCCCAACGCCTTACCTAAACCACAACAGCTTTGTGATTTATATTCCTTTGCACGCAATACTCGGCAAAAACTAAGTTTGGCTTTAGAAAAGCAACTGCCTGAGTTTTTAGACGATAAAGAGCAAATCGCTGAAATCATGAAAGAGTACGAAATCCGTAAGCGGGCACGTAGTTTTCTAGATTACGATGATATTCTCGCCGTGGTTGCATCTGCTTTGGCGCAGTCCGATGGTTTAGCGGATTATGTTGCGGGCTTATGCCAGTACATGCTAGTTGATGAAATGCAAGATACCAATCCTTTGCAGTGGGCAATTCTTGAACCATTAAAAGATAAAACATCACTGTTCTGCGTGGGGGACGATGCACAGTCGATTTATGGTTTTCGTGGTGCGGATTTTGAAAATATCCACCATTTTAAAGAGCGTGTGCCAGATGCAGAGATTTTCAAATTAGAAAAAAATTATCGTTCTACTCAAGAAATTTTAGATTTTTCCAACTGGTTACTCGATCAAAGTTCGATTCATTACGATAAAAAACTGGAAGCTTATCGTGGTGATGGTATTAAACCGCGAATGCATGTTTTTCCAAATGAGTTTGATGAAGCAAAATGGATCGCGATCGACATCAAAGAGCGGCATTTATTGGAAGGTTCAGCTTGGCATGACCATATGGTGTTGGTGCGCTCAGCCTTTGCGGCAAGACATATTGAGGCTGCTTTTATCCAAGCCAATGTTCCCTACCGATTTATTGGAGGGATGAAGTTGCTTGAAACAGCGCATGTCAAAGACTTATTGAGTTTATTGCGTGTTATTGCTAACCCATTGGATGATATTGCGTGGATGCGGTTTTTAACCTTATGGAATGGCGTGGGCGACGTCGGTGCGAGTAAGCTGGCGCAACAGCTCTTACTGGATGCAGATATTGAGAAAATTACAGAAAAATTAGAGAAGTTTGGGCGCATTCCTGACAATACATTGCTGATCATGAAGCAAATGAGTGTATTAAAAACCGAAGTTGAAGCCTGTGTAAAACTCGGTGTAGAGGCTATTCTCAACCAACTTGAAGAAAACTATGCCAAAAAAGATTGGCATAAACGAGTGGGTGATTTTGATCTGGTCAAGCAACTGGCGTCTAAACATACCCAACTGAGCGAGTTCTTAGAAGAATATGTACTTGACCCTGTTTCAATCAGTGAAATTGAGCGTCAGTCGCAAGATGATGTGGTGACTTTAATTACCATCCATTCTGCTAAAGGTACAGAACAAAAGGTTTGCTATGTGGCAAATGTCTCTGCTGGACAGTACCCAAATGCACGTGCGCAAGGGAATTTCGATGAAGTTGAAGAAGAGCGCCGTGTACTTTATGTGGCTTTAACACGTGCTCAAAATGAACTTATTCTAACCAAACAAAATTTAAGTTTTTGGGCACATACGCAAACAGATGAACAAGGTCGTAAGATTGAAAGTTATTTTCTCAATGATTTAACTCGAAATTTATGTAGCACAGAAACCCACTATAGACAGCGAGAGCAAACTGTAAAAAGTGCCCTAATCGAGCGTCGGGCGATTAATTTAGATTTTGGTATAGATCTAGATTAAACTATAGCAATCGTTTTTCATTCAAAAAGTAGGTAGGCGAGTGCTTTTTGATGTTTTTTGCCTCGTTTATATTTTAAGGTTGTGAGATGAAAATTTTAGTTCGTAATTTAGAACGTACTGTAACTGAAGCTGAATTGTTAGAGTTATTTAAGCAATACGGTACAGTAGATACTTGTACTCTAGTACTTGATGCGGCAACAGGTAAATCGAAAGGTTTTGCTTTTGTTGAAATGCCACATGGTAGAGAAGCAGTTAAAGCGATTAAAGGTTTAAATACCTTGCGCTTACATGGTCATGGAATTCGTGTAAAAGCAGCGGAAGATAAGCCAGAAGCATAATTGGCAGATAGTCTAAGGAGCATTTATTGCTCCTTTTTTTTATTTTAGTATTTAAATAATCTCGTCAAACCATGATAAAAATAAAAACTTAAATTGATATTCTTGCAAAAACGAGCGCTATCTATTTTATTGACATACAACATGGATAAAATTCATTGTGATTTTTGTTCAATAAAGATTAAGCTAAGACTGTAAAGAATGCCAAAATCTTAGGGAACTTCCATGTCACGTGTAGCTCGCTTTCATGCAGACCGTACCAATCAAAAACTTTATTTTGCTCGTCTTGCATGTATGCAGGGAGAACAAACTGAAAATGTTCAACAAGCTCAAGCACATCGTGAAGCAGCAGTATTTCATTTACATGGCGCGGTTTTAGCATTTCTGCAAGAGTTGGTACGTTATTACCGTTTAAATGATTTTTCCCCAACCTTAAAGTCAATCGAAGAAAATATGGCGGCTAAAGGACAAGTCTCACCAGAAGTTTTAGTGATGCAAAAATTAGCCAAAGAAGGATTTATTGCTGAACTCAAAAGAGCGTATCGACTTTGTCAATATGCACCTGAACCAAGTGCGCCAGAACCAGAGGATGAAACATCATCAAACTTAATTATCAAAGTGACGCAAACACCACAAGCTTGGTTGCCTGATACAAAGATTTTAAGAGAGTGGCACCGAGATTTATCGCAACTTATTGATGGTTTTCGTAATGAAATGGTTGAATTCTGATCTTTTTGATCAGATATACTTGAAATTTTGTTTTAAATGACTATATAAAATATCTACAAGATGCAAAGTGCATTCAGCACCTTGCCCCATGTTGAGCATGGAGGATTTATGTCTATCGAACAGTTAAAAGAGTTATTTGGAAATCAGGAAGCTATTTTGGAGTTGGTACAGCTCGAAAGTGGGGAGCTGGCACTGCGTAATGCAGGTTCTGAAAAAGAGCCCTTGGTCACTATTCAATTTAATGAAGAAGTGAAAGCATTACTGGGTGATCAAACGCCAGCGATTGCACAACAGATGATTCAGGCTGCATTATTTGCGTTACTTGAAAAACAGGCAGATGAATGGCACGCTGAAGTTGTTGATGAACAACCAAAATTTATGAGCTAGTGATTTCATTTATTCTAGAATAAATACAATAAACGCACTTTCGAGTGCGTTTTTCTTTGTATGCAAATAACCTGATATACGCAAATGGCATCAAATTCTAGAAGTTTTAAATCTTTTGTTAGATGGGGTGGTGATCCCCCATCCAACATCGTTATCGATACCATTACATAATGGAAGCACCACGACTTTCCAAGGTCCACAAAGAACAGTCGTGTGGTTTTAGCTACGTTTTAAAGATTATCCTAATTCAATGTGTTGGTTCATGATGATGAGCAATTTGGATCTGGTTTAAAATATGATTACTCATGTTTTTCGCCATTTCCTCTTTTGCATAATAGACTTCACCGACATTGTCTTTACGGATCACTTCAGCTTCTTCTTTATTTTCAGCACAGACTAACACTTGAATTTCTGGATTAAGCAGCTTGGCTGTATCGACAATTTTATGAATATCTACAATATCCATCGGTGAAATCACCAATAGTCGTGCATGTTGGATATGGGCTTGAATCAAAACACTGGGTTCTGTTGCTCGACCAGAAACCGCAGCGATGCCTTTTTCACGCAAATTCTCTACAATTTCGCGGTTCTCTTCAGCGATGACCACTTTGATGCCATCATCCATCAATGTTTTGGTAATACGACGTCCGACTTCACCATGACCAACAATCACCACTTGATCACGTAAATACGCTTGATCAACTTCATCTGGAAGCATCGCCAATGGGTCACCGCTACGCTCAAGTAAGCGCGCTAAATGCGAACGCTCACGGATCCAGTTTTGCACAGGTTCGATCGCAGAAAATAGAAATGAATTGAGGGTGATAGAAAATAAAGCACCCGCTAAGATTAAGTTTTGCGCTTCAGGGCTAAGTAATCCCAGTGACAAGCCTAAGGTTGCCAGAATAAAGGAGAACTCTCCAATTTGTGCCAAACTGGCGCCCACTGTTAATGCTGTATTGATGGGATAACGGAAAAATAACACCAATGCCATCGCTGCCAGCGTCTTACCAATCATAATAATGGCAATGACTGCTAAAATATGCAGAGGCTGTTCCACAATAATACGTGGATCAAATAACATCCCGACAGAAACGAAGAACAAAATCGAGAAAATTTCGCGTAAAGGTAAAGTTTCTTCTTCTGCACGATGACTAAAATCTGATTCTTTAACCACCATTCCGGCAAAGAACGCTCCAAGTGCCATAGATACGCCGAAGATTGCGTATGAGCCATAAGCGATTGAAACTGCTGCTGCGACTACGGTTAAAGTAAAAAGCTCTCTAGAGCCTAAACGTGCCACATATTGCATAATCATTGGCACAAGGCGTTTGCCAATGATGAGCATAAAGGCGATAAAACCAGTTACTTTTAATAGGGTGATGCCGAGTGTTAACCAAATGTTTTGATCAGATTCATGTCCTGCAATAGGATGTCCGCCTAAAAGTACAGCTGTTGCAGGCAGTAGAACCAAGACTAAAACCATGACCAGATCTTCGACCAGCAACCAGCCAACGGCAATCTTACCATTCACCGAGTTAAGTAGCCCTTTATCACCTAATGCTTTGAGTAAAACCACCGTACTTGCACAGGATAAACTTAAGCCAAAGACCAGTGCAGAACCAAAGCTCCAGCCCCAAAAGATGGAAACTGCCATACCCAGTAAGGTCGCAACCGCGATTTGTAAAATTGCACCAGGGAGGGCAATTTTTCGGACTTGCATTAAATCGTTGAGGGAAAAATGCATCCCGACACCGAACATCAAGAACATGACGCCTAATTCAGCAAGCTGATTGGCCAGCGCGATGTCTGCAACAACACCTGGGGTATTGGGGCTGATGATAATTCCCGCAATTAAATAACCAATCAAAGGTGGCAGGCGTAATCGTGCAACGATATAGCCAAAGATCAGGGCTATACCAAAACCAACTGCAAGTAAAATAATCAGATCTACATCATGAGGCACTAAATACTCCTTAAATCTTCAGGAGAAATCATTCAAAAAATCATTTCTTAAGGTAATGACTTTGTATAAAGCCATATAAAATGCACAATCAGTGCCAAATTCGCTAAAGAGTTTAACAAGTCGAAGAAAAAAAAGGCAAAAAAAACGACCCAAATGGATCGTATTTTTTAAGAAAACTAAAATTATTTAATTTTAGCTTCTTTGAAGATTACGTGTTGACGGATTTTTGGATCAAATTTTTTGATTTCCATTTTTTCCGGCATAGTACGTTTGTTCTTAGTAGTGGTATAGAAATAACCTGTACCAGCAGTAGAAACTAAGCGAATTTTATCACGCATGGTTCAGACTCCTTAGATCTTTTGACCTTGAGCACGAAGGTCAGCAACAACCTTTTCAATGCCCAATTTGTCGATAATACGCATACCTTTAGTGGTTAGACGAAGACGTACAAAACGTTTTTCGCTTTCTAACCAGAAACGGTGGTGATGCAGGTTCGGCTCGAACCGGCGTTTAGTTTTGTTGTTGGCGTGTGAGACGTTGTTACCAACGACTGGACGCTTGCCGGTAACTTGGCAAACCTTAGACATGGTGTAACTCCATTGATTTAGCCAACAGCAAATCTGTATGGCCAGTCAAAATAAAACGGATTGAATTCATTCAAGGGGCGTTTTATACCAAAATTCCGCTTAAAAGACAAGCGGAATTCGTCAAAACGCAACATGATCTAATTTGATAGATCATGCCTTGATCAGTTAGCGTAAGAAAGTTTTCTCTAAAATCTTATTTAGGGCTTTGTCATAAGGCGCTAATATGAATTTTAAGCTAAATAGCTTAGGAATAGACATTACTGAACGCTCATGTGATAAACCAAAGAAACCTTCTGGGCCATGATATTTGCCCATGCCAGATGCACCAACGCCACCAAATGGTAAATCGTCTTGTGCAACATGGGTAACTACGGCATTTTGACCGAAATGCCCAGAATGGGTACGTTGAGAAACGTATTCTGCGCGGGCATTGTCAAAGTCGAAATAGTATAAAGCAAGTGGACGCGGTCTGCCATTAATAAAGTCAATTACATCGTCAATTTGATCATATTCCATAATTGGAAGCACTGGACCAAAGATTTCATTCTTCATAATGTCCATTGTCGGTAGAACACCTGTTAAGAATGTTGGGGCAATTTTACGTACACTCGCTAATTCTTCATTTTGAGGATTGATTTCAATCAACTCAGCGCCTTGTTGACGTGCATCCTCTAAATAACCTTGAACACGGTTGTACTGCTTATCGTTGATAATGCTGGTGTAATCTTGATTATCACGAATCGTCGGGTACATTGTTGTTGCAGCTTGTTTAAAGCTTTCAATAAACTCGGCAGTTTTTCCTCGAGGTAGGAACATATAGTCTGGTGCTACACAGGTTTGACCAGAGTTCCACAATTTACCAAAAGCAATACGTTCAGCGACCAGATTGAGATCGCTTGAAGGATGTACGATTACAGGTGATTTACCACCAAGCTCAAGAATAACAGGCACTAGATTTTCGGCAGCAGCAGACATCACGGTTTTACCGACATTGGTAGAGCCAGTAAAAATGATTTTATCGAATGCTAAATGTGAAAATGCATCGGAAATTTGACCACCGCCATTGACCACGGCAACCAATTCTTGTGGAAATGCTTCTGAGAGTGCATTTTCAAGTACGAAGCCAAAATTAGAAGATGAACTTGAAATTTTGAGTATTGCGTGATTTCCAGCAGCCAGTGCACAAATCAGTGGGCCAACAGAAAGCAATAATGGATAGTTCCATGGTGCAATAATTCCAATCACACCTAAAGGCTGATATTGCACCCAAGCTTTGGCTGGTTGGTGTAAGATAGACACATGGCGCTTAGATGGTTTCATCCATGCTGTTAAATGCTTGCTATAATATTTAATTTGTTCTAAACATGTGAGTAGTTCACCAATTTTAGTTTCGCTGATTGAACGATTGCCGTAGTCTTGATTGATTGCTTCTGCAAATTGATCTTGGTATTTTACCAGAACTTTCTTTAAGCGAGCTAAACGTTCAATACGTTCCTTTGCTGTAGGAACAGGGTAGCGTTGATAAGCGACTTTCTGTTGTTCAAGAATGTCATGCATACGTTGAACTTCAGGTGAGTAAGAAGTCATTGAATTTGTTTTTGTATGACTGTTCATGACAAACACCATTTACGAATAGGTTAATATAATATAATTTTTAGAGTAAATACTCTAAATAGTCAAGTCACTTTATGTTAGCTTGTGCTAACGGTTAAAAATGGTAATAGGATGTCGAGCTCCAAAACTTTGAAAACGAAAGACCGAATTTTGCAGATTAGTCTGCAACTTTTTAATGAGCGCGGCGAACGTGCAGTTACAACGAATCATATTGCAGCAGAGCTTGGGATCAGTCCTGGAAATTTGTATTATCATTTTCGAAACAAACAAGAAATCATCAAAGAATTGATGGAACAATACCAAAAAGAAACTTTAGATATGCTGTCATTACCCGATGACCGTGGAGTCAATGCGAATGACAAAATCCGTTATTTCCAAGTTTTAAGTAGTCAGCTATGGGAATATCGCTTTCTACATCGTGATGTTTACCATTTAATTGAAAATAACGACGACTTTAGAAAAATTTATCCTCGCTTTGCTGGCAAGGTGATGCAACAAGGGCAAAAAATTTATCATGCCTTTGTTGAAGCGGGACTGATGCAGATGACACCTTCTGAAATTGAAGCACTCATCATCAATATTTGGATTGTCCTGACCAACTGGACCAACTTCCTATATATGTCTGGGCATTTAAGTGATTCCAACCATTTAGATGAAAAATGGATTTGGCAAGCATTGCGCCAGATGGTGTTTTTAGAAGGTCCTTATTTACGTGGCGAAAGTCGCGAAACCTATGAACGCTTGCTAGAAAGCTTCGGTTCTTCGGAATTATTTGCCAGTTTATCTGCTGTAAAACGCGATTGATGCGGAATCAAGATTGAAAGCTGATGAAAAAGCGTTAAAATATTCGGCTGTTTTTAAATTAACTTATAAGTGATATCCATCAACATGAACATGACTACTGCCAACACAGCACGTCTACTGATTACTTGTGAAGACAAGCCAGGAATCGTGCAAGCTGTATCGAGCTTTTTGTATCATCAGGGCGCGAACATTACTGCGCTTGATCAATACGCAACTGAAGCTCAGGGCGGGCGTTATTTTATGCGTGTTGAGTTTGAACTTGATCATTTGCAATCCCGTCGTGAGAGTCTCATTCAAACTTTCGCAACCAATGTGGCTGAACGCTATAGTATGCATTGGCGTTTGGCTTTGGTGAGTGACATTAAAAAAGTCGGTATTTTGGTGTCTAAAGTTGACCATGCTTTGCTTGAGTTGTTATGGCGTCATTCACGTGGTGGCTTACCTTGTGAAATTACCCAAGTGGTTTCAAACCATGAAGACTTACGTGAATCTGTAGAAAACTTTGGTATCCCTTTCTATGTGGTTCCAGTCAACAAAGAAAATAAACGTGAAGCCTATACAAAGATCGATGAGTTAATGCAAGGGAATGATTTACTGGTTCTCGCGCGTTATATGCAAATTCTCGATGAAGAGTTTGTACAAAAGTGGGAAATGAAAGTGATCAATATTCATCACTCATTTTTACCTGCTTTTGTGGGGGCAAATCCATATAAACAGGCTTATGAAAAAGGCGTTAAATTGATTGGGGCAACAGCGCATTATGTGACGGCTGATCTGGATCAAGGCCCAATCATTGAGCAAGATGTAGAACGAGTAAACCACGATTTTACTGTGGATCAACTGCGTGAATTAGGCCAAGATGTTGAACGTAACGTACTTGCTAGAGCGGTCAAATGGCATCTAGAAGACCGTATTATTGTCGATGGCAATAAGACTGTTGTTTTTCAATAACATGTGAATATTCATTTAATATGAGTAGTAAAAAAGGATGCTTTATGCATCCTTTTTTTATTTTTAATTTGTAAAATCGATTAAAAACATTGAAAAACCAGTTGCAAATGAAAACACTTCTCATTTATCATTGTTGCACTTTAATTGTTCTATCCGATGAGCTTAATCTACAAACTGAATAATTTTTTGTAGTTTGCTCAATTTTAGGTATTTAGATTCTTATGAGTCAGTCTTCCATTGCACCACTTCAAACGCCACCACCGATGAAGAAAAAAGTCCTTGCTGCAGTGTTAGCAGTTGTTGTCGGGCACGTAGGTGTGTTGTGGGGGGTAAGTCATATGAAACCATTTGAACTGCCTCAAATAAAGAAAGAACCTTTAAAAATCAAATTTTTAAAGTTAAAAGAAGATGTTCCACCGCCGCCACCTCCTCCATCTGAACCCATCAAACCTAAAGTTCAACCGAAACCTATAAAGAAGAAAGTTGAGCCTAAACCTGTGGTTAAGCCAAAAATCATTGAGCAGAAAAAACCTGTAGAAAATGATGATCGGGCAAGAAAGCTTGAAGAACAAAAGCGTTTAGAAGAGCAACAGAAGCAGGATAAGGCACGTCAAGATGAGCAAAAACGTCAAGATGATCAGAAGCGTGCGGAACAGCAGAAACGTGAACAAGATGAACGTGATCGTCAAAAACGTGAGCAAGATGAGCGCGATCGTCAACGTCGTGATCAAGAGCAAAGAAACACGCCGCGTAATGTAAATGAAGGTCAGGTGTCTTGGAGTCGTAGTCCACGTATCGCAAAAGAGCAATTACTTAAACTGATGTCTCCAGAAGATGGAACAAAAGTTGTGAATCTAGAAATTACTGCGGATGCGGGCGGAAATATTACCAATGTTCGTATTCTTCAATCTAGTGGTAATTCAAGTTTAGATAGTTATGTTGTTAAGCAGACTCAATCTGCAAAATTTAAAGCTTATAGAGAAAATGGTGCGGGTGTACCATTTAAAATTAGGCAAGATTTTGCATTGTCGGTCTCTAAAAAGTAAATAATTTTTTTAAGAATTAGGAAATGTGCATATGAACTTTTCAGTTTATTGGCAACATGCTGATGCGGTCAGTAAGACACTGTATTTCGTGTTATTGGCAATGTCTATTGCAACGTGGACTGTGTTCATTTTGCGTATTCTAGGCACGCGTCAACTCAAGCAGGTTGCTCAGGATCACCTTGCTCAGGCTTTAAAAGCATTAAAAGCCAAGCTTGCGCCATTAAGCTTTGACCAACGTAAAGCAGTTGCAGAACAAGCGTTACTACGTCAAATCTCAGCAGAAAAGGCCAATGCTGAAAAAGGTGTTTCAGTTTTAGGAACGATTGCTTCACTTGCACCATTTGTTGGTTTATTTGGTACGGTATGGGGAATCTTCCACGCACTTGTTGCTGTAGGTAAAAGTGGTCAAGCAGGTTTAGCTCAAGTTGCAACGCCAGTTGGTGAGGCACTGATCATGACTGGTCTAGGTCTTGCTGTTGCGATTCCAGCGGTATTGGCATATAACATTTGCGTACGTTTTAACCGTACATTGTCAAATGAGTTGCAAGATCAAGCACATGGTTTGTTAATTGATACGATGTTACAACAAGATTCTTCAACGCAAAAAGTTGAATCTGAATCTACCAGTAAAGGTTTAGTTGGAGGTCAAGCTTAATGGCTTTTCAATTGGGAGAAGACAACGATTCTGGCATGAATGAGATGAATCTCATTCCGCTGATCGATATTATGTTGGTATTGATGATCATCTTCTTGGTGACAGCCACCGTTGCTAACCCATCGATACCATTAACTTTACCAAAGACCACTGCTGAAGTAATCGCGCCTCCACCTGAAGCAATTACCATCAGTATCAATCAGAATGGCGATGTGGCTTGGAATGATAAAGTCATCACTTTAGATGAATTGGCTAAACGATTTGATGAAGAAGGTCAAAAGCCAGTAAAACCAGCTGTACAGTTGAGAGCGGATAAAGAATCTCGCTATGATACCGTTGCACAAGTGATGTCTCGTGCAAGTGAAGCAGGATTAAATGATCTTGCCTTTATGAGTGATAATTAATTTAAATAATTACAAATATTTTAAAACCTCCTTTTAAGGAGGTTTTTTTATGTTGATATTTTGGCTATTGGGTTAGTTCACTTTTGTTATATAAAGTGAAGTATTTTCAGTGATCTTATTCTTTTAAAAGATCTTGAAATTGGCTATGAAGTTTGAGTAATTTTGGTGGAATGGCAAAATTACAATAACCTTGCGCAGGATTACGGGCAAAGAAGTTTTGATGATATTCTTCGGCAGGATGGAAGGTGGGTGCTGGACTGAGTTCAGTCACAATATTTAAACCATCTGCTTTAAGCTGCTCAATAAATTGTTCAGATTCAAGTTTTTGCTGTTCATTGAAGTAATAAATCACCGAACGATATTGTGTTCCAATATCATTGCCTTGGCGGTTTAATGTAGTTGGATCATGAATTGCAAAAAAAACCGTGAGTAATTGTTGATAATTGATTTGCTGTTCATCAAATTCAATCAAAATCACTTCAGCATGATTGGTATCCCCATTACAAATTGCTTCATAAGTTGGATTGGGAGTATGCCCGCCAGCATAACCACTGACTACGTGATTGACACCTTTGAGCTGTAAAAATACGGCTTCGGTACACCAAAAGCAGCCACCACCAAATAGAGCCTGTTGCATGTGAAGATCCCTTTATTTTTAAATTATAGAAAAGACGAAAAGATGCCAAAGATCATATCGTGAACTTGCTTAGTTTGTCATATAACCATTTAAGCATAGGTACAATACCTGTTTGATTCACTAAACAGATCTGTTTAAATTGTTGCAAAATTTTAAAAGTGCAATCTATTCGAATTGCTGTAAAAACTTAAGCTTTTCCATTTAAGGTGAACCAAAAGACATTCAATAGAATGCCTTCTATATTCATGAGAATTTATTCGTCATCTAATAAATCCATTTGTTTTGCAATTTGATAGAGGTTATTTGAACGATTACCTGTACGACAAAACATGAGTACTGGTTTTGGAAGCTCGTTAAAGCGGTTGGCAAAGCTTCTGACATCAACTTCTGTGATTTGACCAGCAACGACAGGTAGAAATACATAGTCCAAACCTGCAGCACGTGCAGCTTCTTCAATTTGAGCACTTGTAGGCTGTTCTGTTCCGCCTTCCATATCAGGACGATTATTCATTATAGACTTAAAGCCTTTTTCTGCCACTTGAGCAATATGTTCTGGACCAATTTGACCAGCAAAACCAACATTTTCACTCATTTCGTCACTCCTATATGATTTAAAATCCAATATGCTATATATAATAGCATTAAGCTCAGAACTGAGTTTGAACGATAAAAGATTTATAAAAGAAATATCTATAAAAGATAACGCAATGGAGTGTGTATGTACGCATATACAGTTGAACCACTATATATCCCCATTGGACAAGAAGTCATAGCGGCAGATTTTTATCGACCTAAAAATCTAAAAAAACCTGCTGTTATTATTATGGCTCATGGATTTGCATGTTTAAGACAATTTAAGTTGGTGAACTATGCGCAAAAAATAGCACAGGCAGGCTATGCGGTTGTGCTGTTTGATTATCGTTTTTGGGGAGGAAGTACAGGCTTTCCTCGTGAACTGATTTCATTGCAGAATCAGTTGGATGATTGGAAAACCGTGGTCAGTTATGTCGCAACACAAAAGAAAATTAATCCAAAAAAAATAGTGCTTTGGGGGACCTCTTTGAGTGGAGGCTATGTACTTAGTCTTGCAAGTGAGCTAAAAAGTGTCCAAGCCATTATGGTGCAAGTGCCTTATGTGGATGGGGCAGAAACTGCAAAATTGTTTCCAATTCAACAGTTACCCAAGGCATTAAAAATATCCAGTCAAGATTATATGGGGGCAAAAGTTGGCATGCTTCCAAGAACCTTACCAGTGGTACATCCCTTTGATTTATGTTTTATTCCGACCAAAGATAGTTATAACGGCTATATGTCGATTGTAAATCCAGACTACTTTTGGAGTGGTGAAGTTCCGGCACGGGTATTTTTTAATTTAATCCGTTTTAGACCAATTCAGACCGTCAGAAGTATTAATATTCCTGTGCTATTTATTGCGGCTAAAAAAGACAGTTTTATCCCGATTGAATCTAGTCGGGAAACGGCGACAAATATTGCACCTTTTGTACAATATCATGAATGGGATATGGCGCATTTTGATATTTATCATGGGAAATGGTTGGAAAAATCAATTTTGACCCAATTAGAGTTTTTACATCAACACATTGGAGTGAGCTAGATGATTATTGTATGTCCATCATGTGGCGCAAAAAACCGAGTTCCCGAAGATAAACTAAATGCTCAACCCACTTGTGGTCAATGTCATCAAAATTTGATTGCACTTGCTCCTATTGAGTTAAATGAACAAAATTTTAGTAACTTTGTTAGTCATAGTGATTTGCCAATTATGATTGATTTATGGGCAGAGTGGTGTGGTCCTTGTAAAATGATGGCACCGCATTTTGCTGAAGTTGCAAAAAATAACCCTCATGTGGTTTTTGCTAAAATTGATACTGAAGCGAATCCACGGTTAAGTAGTGCATTTAATATTCGCAGTATCCCAACCTTGGTTTTAATGAATAAAACCACGGAAGTTGCTAGAATAAGTGGTGCGTTACGTGCTAACCAATTACAAGAATGGTTAGATCAACAATTGAATGCCCATAAGTAATTCACGGGCTCGGAGTTATTGTGTCAGATTCTCATGTAAAACCTGAAGGTACACTGTCTTTACAAACCATCGCAATGCCAGCAGATACAAACTGGAGTGGTGATGTTTTTGGTGGTTGGATTGTTTCACAAATGGATTTGGCTGGTGCAATTCATGCAGAACGCTTTAGTAAAGGGCGTTGTGCAACGATTTCGATTAATCAGATGACTTTTCTTGTTCCCGTAAAAGTGGGGGATGTGATCAGCTGTTATACCAAGCTTTTAAAGGTCGGTAATACATCGATTCAAATGCAGATCGAAGTTTGGGATAGTCATGACAGTTCTCGTGCTGCCAAACGTGTCACTGCAGGTGTATTTACCTTTGTCGCTGTAGATGTTGCGGGAAATAAACGCCAAATTCCTGAAGATGTAAAGCAGAAGTATTTAGCGTCGCAAAGTGCTTGAATGATCAAGATAAAAAATCCCAACATTGTTTGGGATTTTTTATGGAATAGGTGCTTAGATCGTTTGATTTAAATACTGTGTTAAAACATGGTATTGCTGTTGGCGCTTGATTCTGGAACAGCTTGTTGTACATCCCAGTGTTCAACAATTTTTCCATTTTCGACTCTAAAGATATCGACAATCGCAACACCACGATCTTGTGGATTTTGAGCTGAATGAACGTGTAAAAATACTAAGTTTCCTTCTGCGACAGCACGTTTGATTACACTTTTTGCTTCAGGATTTTTTTGGAAATACTGGGTAAAGTGATTTACAAAGGGCGCTTTACCATCTGGAACACGCGGATTGTGCTGAATATATTGGTCACCAATATAACGATCTGCATATGCTTTAACTTGATGCTTTTGAAATACACCTTCATAAAAATCAGTCACAATGGCTTTATTTTGTTGCGCTTGTTGGGTGGTTGAATTCGCTGCTAATGTGTTGCCCGTTGCAGTAGTAGCAACGTGATTTGGATTTTGGGCACATGCAGTGAGAAACAAAATAGGGCTTAGAATGAGGCTGAGTACAATAATTTTTCTTGGCGTAGCTGATCGCATGGTTATTCTCTATAGTTCAAATCTCAATAGTTCAAGATGGTGGTGGAAATAACACCATCTTGATGAGTAAATAAGCATGAATATAGTGAATAATCGTCACTCATTATTTGTACTTTGGTAAATTTTATACTTACTGAGCAGTAAGTTTTATTTACATTTGCAGATTTGTATTTATTTCTTTTTTAGGCGTTCTTTTGACACCCAAGCCCACACCATTTGGCATTCTACAGGCTCTTTTCCAGATTCATCCATAATGGTGACTGGAACCAGCGTTTCACCTTTTTCAGAGCTTTGCATTTCTAAAATTTGTTCTTTGCTCAATGTCGCTGTTGCTGTCATATCACCTTTAGATGGTCGTTTATATTCAATATGCATGCTTTTGATCAAGACAATTGAACTATCAGGAACATTCATACCTGTGACAAAGCCTGTTGCTGTTTCAGCAATCAACGCCATTGCAACAGCGTGTAATTGTCCAATATGGTTTTGCATGGCACGGTGGTTTTTAATTTCCACCACAACTTTTGAATGGCTGACTTCTAGGTACTTAATATTGGCTGTGCCCACCATAGGCACAACTCGACCAAACGCCTTACTCCAGAGCGTACTACGAATGCCTTTAGGGAATTTAGAAGTCGCTTTCACAAGTTTAGATAAACGGTTGGTCTGAGTCATGTCTTAACCTATAGTGTTGCTAAAGACCTTAGTCTTTGAAGTTATTAAATTGTAAAGGTACACCGAATTGTTGTTCTTTTAAAAATGCCATAACTTGCTGTAATGTATCGCGCTTTTTATCAGTTACACGTATCTTGTCACCTTGGATAGAAGATTGCACTTTGACGCCACTTTCTTTAATGGCTTTATTAATTTTTTTTGCGGTATCTGAGTCAAGTCCATCTTTAAGCTTGATCACTTGCACAATATTTTTACCTGAAGCCGTCATTTTTTGTGGATCAAGGGCTTGAATATCGATTTTACGTTTAAAGAAATGATTTTCAAGCATGCTATAGACTTGTTCACACTGGAAATCACTTTCAGTTGAAATTTTAATTTCTTTGGCTTTTTCATTAATTTCGATTGAAACGTCCTGACCACGGAAGTCAAAGCGTGTTGCAATTTCTTTTTGTGTGTTTTGAACAGCATGATTTACTTCAAAAATCTCTAATTCTGAAACAATATCGAAAGATGGCATAGTTTAGACCTTTACAAATGGAAAGAATATCTGAGATGCTAGGGATGTTTTCTTCATTTGCCAAGTGTTGTTTACATCAAAGGAGTGCACAATGATCCGTAAATTAGAAATTACAACATTTGAGTTCCCAGAAAATGCAGTTATCTGGGATGTTCGTGATGCAAAAGCCTTTGCCGAAGGCCATGTAAAAGGGGCTGTAAATCAGCCTATAGATGGTTTAAGTGCTGAGAGCTTGACTCAAGTGAATTCGGATCAGTCCATTTACATTTTATGTGGTGGTGGAAGTAAAGCGCCTCGAGCTGCTGAAAAATTAGAGAGTTTAGATGATTCTCGTGATTACGTTGTACTTATGGGGGGAACACGTGCAGCACGTGATGCAGGTCTCCCATTAGAACAGGGTTCATAAAAAAGCGCCGAAAGGCGCTTTTTTATTACGATAATCAATAAAAAAGAATCATGATTGAATCGGTTTAAAATAAGGTTTTTTGGCTTTTACTTTCTTTTGAAAGCGGTTTGGATTTAATTTTTGCAATAAATTTTGGGGAATCGGGCAAGCTTGATTAAGGACCAAAGCCACCAAGATTTCACTACACAAGGGCGCAAATAAAAAACCTTTAGAGCCAAGCCCAGAAAATGTATAAATCTCTTTCTCAGCTTCAACTTTTCCCAGTAATGGAAAATAGTCCAAACTTTGGGCTCGTACAGAAGCACGCCCGTGCCATTCATCTACTTTGCAGAGTGATTCTGCGTATTGTGGAAACACACTGTGGATAAGTTCATAGTTATGCACATGGTCTTCAAGCAAAACTTCAGTGTCATCACGATTGGGATAAAAAGAAGCACCTAAAATCAAATGCTGCTCATCAAGCTGCATGCAGTAGCCACCATAACTGTAAGCATATTGCGGATCTAATCGGTGTTTAACATTGTTGAGCCAACTGACTTGTCCACGGATCGGTTTGAGTATCGGGAACTGATCAAAAAAAGCATGGCTTTCCTTGGCACAACATACAATCACATGATTAAAATCACCAAGATCTGTGTGCTGGCTATTTTGTAGTGTTAATTGATGATGATTCGATTGAACAATACTATGAATGTGAGCATGTTTAAATTGAATCAGCGGATGTTCAAGAATTTGGTCTTTGAGTTGCTGGGGATAAATTGAACCCGCTTGAGTGAGCTGTAAGCTCTCTAGCGTGGTTTGTAGCTCTAAATCATCGGCTGTTTGAGTTTTGAGTAAATCTTGAGGATATTGCGCTGCTAAACCCAGTAAATGTTCAGCATTTTTTTGTGCTAATTGTTGAACCGCAATAGCACGAAAAGCCTGAAATTTTGGATAGTGCTGTAGGGCATGTTGCCAAGCCAAGGTCATTAAATGTTCCGAACTTTGCTCGATAGGGCATAGTTTCGGATTTAATAAGGCCAGAGGATTACCAGAAGCACCTGCTAAAGGCGCTGATTGGTCGTAAATCGTAACTTGATGTCCTCTTTGGGCAAATCCCCATGCGCAGCTTAAACCTGCAATTCCAGCACCAATGATGGCAATGTGGCGTTGATTTAAATTATTTTGATTTTTCCCTATTTTTTTTTGAATGTTTTGCGCTGCAAGGTCCATTGACTGAGATTGATTTTCTTCGGCTGCTTGTTCAGGCGCATTCCAAATGGCTTTTAGCATTTCACGTTTATGACCAAAACCGCGCGGACGTGAAATAGTGATTCCATGCTGTTTTAGACCCCGTTTAAGCACACCTGCCACGCTAAATGAGGCAAAAGTTGTTCCAAAATCTGACAGTCTGACAATATTGTTTAAAACTTTGTCTTCCCACATGTCTGGATTACAAGAAGGGGCAAATCCATCTAAAAACCATGCGTTAACTTGTTGGGCTTTTATCATTGCTGGAAATACATCATGTGCATCACCTAACCACAGATCAATTGAAAAACGCGCTTCTGGAAAGTTTAAACGGTGACAACCAGCGATGGGCAATGGATAGTGTTGAATCAACTGATCAGAAAATTGTTGAAGTTCAGTCCAGACCTTTAACGCACGGGTTAAATCCTGTTTAGACAAGGGGAACTTCTCTATACTGATCACATGTAGGTGGCTATGATTATCTGGACGAACATTGTGCCAAAGTTGCCACAATGCCAAAATATTTAATCCTGTACCAAAGCCAGTTTCACCAACACAGAAATATTCAAAATCATCTAAATCTGCAAGTCGTGTTGAAAGATCATTACCATTCAAAAATACGTGTCGGGTTTCAAGTAACCCGTTGTCTTTAGAAAAATAGACATCACCAAATTGTTTGGAAATTGGAACTTCAATTCCATCAATACATTGCCAGTCTAAATCGGCAGTTTGAATGGCATTTGACAAAGCAGATTACCTTTTGATAATTAAAATGAAAAAACCTGACATTTCGCAGTATCAGGTTATAGCGTGAAACTTTCTAAGTGCAAAGTCAAAGCAGTGGGCTTACCACTGACGACGACGTTTGGTATAGATATAACTTGCGATTAAAAAGCCAAGTAAAACACCAACAGCAATGGTCGCAGCACCATATAAGAACATTTGCGCACTTTGTTCACTTTGTAGAACTTGAACTTGTACACCCAGATTGTCATTTTTGAGTTGTAATTCTTGGTTCTGTGAAAGGGCTTCTAAATTGGCCTTTTCAAGTTGCTGTAAACGTGTTGCTTGGTCTTTAACCAAAGCTTTAGCTTTGGCATCTTGAGACGCTTTTTCTTTGCTAATTTGTTCAGCCGTTAAAGGTTTATTTTCTTGTGCTTGCGCCTGTGTTTGGGTGCTGGAATTTGCACCTGCTACAGCAGGAATAATACTCGGTTTTGGCGGTGCAACAGGTTGGGTCGCCTGAGTAGGCGCTGCCGTCGTTGCTTGAGTCGCTGAAGATTGAGTAGGCTCAGCCGATACAACAGGTGATAAAAGTACAAAAGAACTTAAAGTCAGGCTAAGTAAGCTTTGGACGACAACGCGCATTATGTTATCCCTTAGGCAATGCTTTATTGAATGGTTTAACATCAATATGACTATAAATCCCTTCTTTTAAGAAAGGTTCGTCTTTTAACCATTCATCCAAAGCTTCACGGCTGTCAAAATCGAGAATTAAAGTACTGCCATAAAAACCTGCTTGTGGATTTTCACGATCAATCGGCATCGCCCCAGCCACGATGACACGGCCTTCAGCATCTAACTTTTCGAGTCGAGCTAAATGTTGTGGGCGTACAGCAAGACGTTTTTCTACTGTACCTGCTTGATCTGTACACGTAATTACAAATAATGGCATGATATTTCTCGATTTTCTAAAACACTTTATTCATCGGTAGATTTAAAGTGTTTTCGTAATATAACAAACTGGATAATAATAAAGGAAAACATGACGATCATGTCACCAAATGCTGTAAATTCACCCCAATATTTTCCACCTGCAAATAAAAATGCGAAGAAAATATGTAAACAAGACATGACAATGAACATTGCAGCCCATGCAAAGTTTAGATTTTTCCAGCCTTTTTCAGTCAGGTTTAAAACAGGACCAAATAATCTTTGAATGAGTGGCTTCTTTTCTTTACCAAAATAGGGAGAGAGTAAGAACGCGCCAGCAAAGGCTAAATTCAAAATTGCAGCTTTCAGGCGAATATAGAAGTCATCACTCAACATTAAGGTGATTCCGCCAAAAATGACGGTCATGAACAAAACAAACCATTGTTGTTTATCCAGACGGAATTTTTGGAAAATGAATAACGCACCATAGACCACAAGCATTGAAATAATCAGACCTGTAGTTGCAACAAGAATGTTGTTGTTATTTACACCACCTGCTGAGCCGATCAATTGTAATAATGGATGATCGGTGTTTTTAGGATCAACCGTTTTGTATAAATAAAAGAAAATTATGAGGGGCACAAAGTCTAAAAGTGCTTTCATGTTAAAGTATCTAGTCTGTTCAGGTTGATGGGATAGTATAAAAGATGCAAGGCATAGATTTACATACTCACAGTAATATTTCTGATGGGACTCTGACGCCAGAGTTATTGGTTCAAGCTGCCATCGAGAAAAGCATACATACACTTGCATTGACGGACCACGATAGCATGGATGGCTTAATACAAGCTGAACAATTTGCAAAAAATCAACCAATTCAAATCATTTCAGGTGTAGAAATCTCCAGTCAATGGTCCAGACCAGAGACTAAAAAAAGTTATGGTGTGCATATTGTTGCACTCAATATGCAAAATCCTGAACCATTACAACAGCTTTTAACGCAACAGAAGAAAATTCGTGCTGAGCGAGCCAAGCAAATCTGTGATCTGCTAATTCCTTTGATTCATCAGGATATTTATGCAGAAGTTGTGGCAAAGGTAGATGGTGAACCTGATCGGATTACTCGGACGCATATTGCCAAGACCCTTGTAGAAAAGGGTTTTGTTCAGCGCGCACAGCAGGCATTTGATAAATACATTAAGGAAGGTAAAAAAGCCTATGTGAAATTTGATGGTTTAGGTTTAGCAGAAACCATTCAGGTGATTCATGAGAGTCAAGGTTTTGCAGTATTGGCACATCCAACACGTTATGATTTATCAGCAACAAATACTCGTTATTTAATTGAAATATTTGCACAATATGGCGGTGATGCTGTTGAGCTTCCACCCGCAATGGAACCCGCTTCAACACGACAAATGGTCGATCGAATGATTGCTGAACACGGTTTAAAAGTGTCTGTGGGGAGTGATTTCCATGGTGACAATATGCCTTGGATTAAATTAGGCAATATTCCACGTGTCAAAGAAGGGCAAGTTGGGATTTGGGAGAGTTTCCGATAATACACCATGATGATGTATTCAAATACTTAGATTTTCGAATGAGATCTGTTTTTGAAAGGCATCTCATTTGAATGAAACAAAAAATCCCTCTAGAGCAGAGGGATTTGGGGTTGATTATAAAATCAACTTTCTTTAACAGTATAAGGGTTTTCAAAGCCTAGTTTTTTCAAGATTTCAATTTCGAGTGCTTCCATTTCTTCAGCATCATCATCAGAAGTTTCATGGTCATAACCCATTAAATGTAAGGTGCCATGAACCAGCATATGAGTGAAATGCTCAATCGGTGTCTTTTGTTGTTCAATCGACTCTTGTAAAACCACGGGGATGCAAATGACTAAATCACCGATGGGTAATGCATCGAGCATGGGTAAAACTTCTTCTGGAATTTCACTTGGAAAAGACAATACATTGGTGGGTTTGTCTTTTTCACGATATTCAAAATTTAATTTGTGACTTTCATCTTCATCAACACACGCAATTCCGATTTCACAATCTTGGTCTACATCAATATGACGTAGTGTTGTTTCAATGACTTTTTTTACATAGACACGTTTGAGCACCAATTCTGGTGCTTCAAACGCTTGTTGTAACGATAAGCTAAGTTTCAAAAACAGTCCTTAAACATTTTCCTGATTTGCAGCAGTATGTTCTTCATGTTGAGCATCTGCGGCAGAATCATTTTCAGAAATTAAGGCTTCTTGACGTGCTTTACGTTCTGCACGTGCTTCAGCACTTAAACGGTATTGTTCACTGTCCCATCCTTCATAAGCCTCTACAATTTTTTGTACCAGCTGGTGACGAACGACATCTCGGGAATGGAAGCGAGTGATGTGAATTTCTTTGATCTTTTCGATGATACGCAATGCGTGAGCAAGACCAGACTGTTGCCCGCGTGGTAAATCGACCTGTGTAATATCCCCAGTGATCACTGCACGAGAACCAAAACCTAAACGGGTCAAAAACATCTTCATCTGTTCAGGGGTGGTGTTTTGTGCTTCATCGAGAATCACAAAGGAATGATTTAATGTACGACCACGCATATAAGCAAGCGGTGCAACTTCAATCACTTGGCGCTCAATCAGTTTTGCAACTTTTTCAAAGCCAAGCATTTCATACAATGCATCATAAAGCGGGCGTAGATATGGGTCGATCTTTTGGCTTAAATCACCCGGCAAGAAACCGAGTTTTTCCCCAGCTTCAACAGCAGGGCGAACCAAAAGGATACGTTGAATTTCATTACGTTCTAGCATATCTACCGCAGCAGCGACTGCAAGATAGGTTTTACCTGTACCTGCAGGGCCGATCCCGAAAGAAATATCGCTTTGTAGAATACGTTGTACATAACGTTTTTGATTGGCACCACGAGGATTGATTCGACCTTTACGCGTTTGCAACCAGACATCATCTAAACCGGTATGCTCATTGTCTGAAAGGTCGTCTTGTAACTCACGGTCAGTTTGGCTGCCTTGAATCATCAAATGAATCGTATCAGCACTGATTTGCTGAGAGAGTTCAGCTTCTGCATGCAAACGCTGCAATAAACCTTCAGCTCTCTCTACTGCTTCTAAATCACCATCGATATAGAAGTTATCGTTGCGATGAGAAATGTTGACATTTAAACGTTGTTCGATTTGTTTCAGATGACCGTTATAAGCACCTAACATGCTTTTTAAACGTTCAACTGAAATACCTGGAAAAGCTACTGTACGTCGAATCGCTGCAGTCAAGAGATATCCTTTTTTAAAGTAAAGTCTATACCCTTACATTACGCCACGTCAGGCTCAAGATTCAAGAGTTCTCCATAAACTAAATTTAGGGTCTTAATCTCTGTAACCTCAATCTCTGCAAAGCGTCCGACCCAAGAGGCGTCACCTACAAATGTTACTAAACGTGTATTGTCAGCTGTACCGACCAATAAATTTGGATCTTTATTGGAAACATTTTCAACCAATACACGTTGAATGGTCCCTAACATCGCATCGGTTTTACGAATACTTGATTGTTTAATCCAGTGTTGAACTTTGGCTAAACGTTCTTTCTTGACTGCATCAGAGGTGTCATCAGGTAATTCAGACGCTGGTGTGCCAGGACGTTTTGAATAAACAAAACTATAAGAATGATCAAAGTCTAAATCTTGGATAAACTGATAGGTTTCTTCAAAATGTGCATCAGTTTCACCAGGGAAGCCGATAATAAAATCTGAAGATAAATGCATATCTGGACGAGCTTTACGCAGTTTGGCAATTTTTTCGATATAGACATCAATGGTGTGGTTACGTTTCATCGCTTGTAACACATCATTTGAGCCGCTTTGTACAGGTAAATGCAGATGTGAAACCATTTGTGGTAGGTCACGGTAGCATTGAATCAAATCTTCATTAAATTCGAGCGGATGTGATGTTGTATAACGTAAACGACCGATTCCTGGAATTTCTGCAACCAAACGTAATAAATCCGCAAAGGTACAAATTTCACCTTCAAAAGTTTCACCACGGTAGCCATTTACATTTTGTCCTAATAGGCTAATTTCACGAACGCCTTTTTCAGCCAAACCGGCGATTTCTGCCAAGACATCATCCAAAGGACGAGAAACTTCTTCACCACGAGTATAGGGAACCACACAGAAAGAACAGTACTTCGAACAACCTTCCATGATTGAAACAAACGCTTTGTAACCTTCAACACGCGGTTCAGGTAAAAAGTCGAATTTTTCAATATCTGGGAATGAAATATCTACAAGTTTAATTTTGTCTTTCTTCGGCTTTTCAATTTGCTCAACATGCTGATCCAGCATTTGCGGTAAACGGTGCAAGGTTTGAGGGCCAAAAACCATATCGACATACGGTGCACGTTTTTGAATGTTGTCGCCTTCTTGAGAAGCAACACATCCACCAACACCGATGACGAGATCAGGATTTTTTTCTTTTAATTTGCGCCAGCGACCCAATTCAGAAAATACTTTTTCTTGGGCTTTTTCTCGAATTGAGCAGGTATTCATTAATAGGATATCTGCGTCACTTGGATCTTTGGTTAAAATATAACCGTGCGAGTCACCTAAAAGATCTGCCATACGATGACTGTCATACTCATTCATCTGACACCCTTGCGTTTCGATATACAGTTTTTTTACTGCACCGTCGGCTGGGGTGTGCTGTGGCTGGGTTACAGTGTTTTCTGAGGCAGCTTTGGCACCATTGGGAATGAAGGTTTGAACCGTCATGGAGGCGTCTTTCCTATGAATAAAGGGAATTTTGAATGTGTACTAAGCCTGCTATTTTAACAGACTCATAAAAGGCGCGCCATTTTATAGCATTTAGAGTGAACTCAGGAAAATATTTAGCGGCTATTGCCATTTATTGGATTGTAGGGCATTGAAAATGAAAATTATGAAGAAAAAATAGAGAACAATATTAATGATGAATCATAAGGTTACATAACACAACAGTAGAAATGGATTAGAATAATTAAACTAGGCACAAATAAGTGCATCAGTATGTTAAAGGCACATCATGCAGGTTGAGAGAAAAACGGTGTTAAAGCAGCAACTTAAGCAAAATAAATTAAAACTTTACCTTTTAGGAACAGTTGCATGTACAAGCCTGCAAGTGGCTCATGCTGTTGAAGAGCAGTTTAATGATGCTTTACGCAATGCAAATAATCCAAGTGCTTTAGAACAATATCGTTCTTCAATGCAAAATGATGCTTTGGGCTATTATCCTGAGTATTGGTCACTGAATTCAAATCTCGCTTTTCAACCTTCTGCAAATATTATTAGCTTTGCGCAACGTTATCCTCAATCGGCGATGGCGGAAAAGTTGGCTGCGGATTATGTCGAAGAGAAGGTTAAACAAGCAGATTACGCCAGCGCGCAGCCTGTATTGCAATATGTCTCTAATCCAGATCAAGCAGAACGTTGTGCCGTTGCTCAAGTTCGTGCGAAAACTGGTGACGTTTTAGTCTACGCTGAATTTAAAGATGTTTGGTTGGCAACCAACTCTCAACCTGAATCATGCAATGGTTTAGGTCGCATGATGCTTAGTAGTCCACTCATGACTGCCCAAGATCGCCAACAACGATTATATGCGCAATTGAGAGCAGGGCAGTCTGGTCTAGCCATCGCTACCGCACAAACGATAGGCGTTAATTTATCGTTAACTCAATTGAACCAAATCCAAGCGAATCCATTAAATTATTTATGGTCTGCACCAAAAAACAATGTAGAAGAATATGCTTATTTGGTTTATGCACTGGG
Source organism: Acinetobacter sp. I-MWF (assembly GCF_025433935.1). NCBI lineage: Bacteria > Pseudomonadati > Pseudomonadota > Gammaproteobacteria > Moraxellales > Moraxellaceae > Acinetobacter > Acinetobacter sp. I-MWF. The sequence goes on from NZ_JAMBAR010000001.1 coordinate 498,531, forward strand.
TCGTGCAGCAGATACGGATTTAACCAGCGCTTTGCAGTCGGTACCTAAGTTAGTTCAGGGCGTACCAGCGGATGTGCAAAAATATATTTATCGTACTGTCGGTTATATCGGCGGAACGACCGTTATGAAAAATAATTTTAATCGTGAAGTACTGCAAAATTTTGATGCAAGCTATGGTGCGCCTTTCAGTGCAGAAGAAGCAGAAGTTTATGCACGACAAGCCATTCGATTTGGGGCTTGGGAAAGTGTGATTCGTGCAATAGACAGTATGAGCGTGACACAAAAGCAAGAAGACCGTTGGCAATACTGGTTGGCACGTGCTTCAGAACAACGCAATGATGCACAATCTAAAAGAACCGCCAAAGATATCTATCAACGATTGGCAATGTCGGGTGATGATTATCATAATTTGCTTGCCAAAGATCATTTGGGGCAAAAATATAATGATAGCCCTGCCAGAGAACAGCCTTCAACTGATGATCAGCAACGCTTAAATAGCGATATTCATTTCCGTCGTGCATTTACTTTGCGAAATATTAATGCGCCTGCGACTTATACCAATAGGGAATGGAACTGGGCGGTACGTCAGGCATACTTAAAACATGATGATGGGTTACTGCTTGCTGCGGCAAAACGTGCAACTGATATGGGCTGGTATGATCGTGCAATTTACGCAGCAGAACGTACTGAGAAAAAACATAACTATGTTTATCGTTATGCCACACCTCATCAGTCGTTGGTGGTGAGTCATAGCCGTAATGCGGGTATTGATCCTGCTTGGGCCTATGGTTTAATGCGCCAAGAAAGCCGTTTTGTGACTGCTGCTCGCTCACATGTTGGTGCAGGTGGTTTGATGCAAATCATGCCAGGCACTGCAAAGTTGGTGGCAAAACAAATGGGTGAAACTTATAATCCTGCTGCACTCAGTGATGCCAATACCAATATTCGCTATGGTACTTTCTATCTGTCGATGATTCATGGTCAATTAAGCAGTAATCCTGTCTTGGCAACCGCAGGGTATAATGCTGGGCCAAATCGCGCGAAACGTTGGCAGCCAGATTATCAAAATCTTTCAGCAGATCAATATACAGAATCTATTCCTCTGAATGAAACACGTGACTATGTAAAAAATGTGATGACCAATGCAGCACATTATGGAATCTTGTTGGGACAAGGGCCTCAAGCGATTGAAAGTCGTATGCCTGTTATTCCAACCCGTGTTTCACAATAAAACTATTTGGACTTGGATGAAACTTTGTTGGTAAATCAATGATTTTCAAAATTTTGCGTAAATTGAAACAATCTTGCTTAGCATGGAGCTTATGCTTTGCGGGATTGTTTGGGCTCAATGTGCAGTTACATGCTGCACCGCAATTACAAGGCTATGTCATGCAAGTCCAGTTGACACCTGCTGTCTGTGCACTTGATTCTTCAAAACAAAAGCAACGCAAATGTCTCGAAGGTTATTCATTGACAATCACAGGTCTGTTGCCTGAAACGACAGAGCGGAATTGCACCACCAATACATCTGCAAGTTTGACCCCTTTACAAGCTAAGGTGGTTGCACGGGTAATGCCTGAGGAAAATGCACGTATTCAGTTGTGGCGTAGCGTGGGTGGCTGTGTTCCAATGAACGCGAGTCAATATTTTAGAACTGTGATTAATTTAGCAGATCGTTTGAAAATTCCTGCAGATTTAACCAGCTCTGAAAACAAAAATGTGCAACATAATGCGTTAAAAACTCAATTTGTTAGATTAAACCCGGGAATGAATAACGACAGTATCCGTTTTACTTGTCAAAGTTCATCGTCAAACCCAGTGTTAACCGAGGTTCAAGTGTGTTATCGGGTCAATGGTCAGTATAAACAATGTTCAAATCACATTGTTTCAAACTGCCCAAATACATTCTCGATCAAAGGGACTTATTAGTTCTTCTGAGGAATTTTATTTATATTTCCTATCATACTTTTGTTGAAAAGCATTCTCTTTTACATGCAACTGTTAAAGGATTGGAGTACAATCTTTGCCGTTTATGATAATTCGATTAAAACGGATTTAACCGTTTAATCACATTAACGATCCTCATTGGAGATAATTACATGAAGCAACCTGTTCGCGTTGCCGTTACTGGCGCAGCTGGTCAAATCGGTTACAGCTTATTATTCCGTATCGCTAGCGGTGAAATGCTTGGTAAAGACCAACCCGTTATTTTGCAATTGTTAGAAGTTCCATTTGAGAAAGCTCAAGCTGCGCTTAAAGGCGTAATGATGGAATTAGATGACTGTGCTTTCCCATTATTGGCTGGCATGATCGGTACTGATGATCCAAAAGTTGCATTTAAAGATGCTGACTACGCGTTATTGGTTGGTTCACGTCCACGCGGTCCTGGTATGGAACGTGCTGACTTGTTGAAAGTGAACGGTGAAATCTTCATTGGTCAAGGCCAAGCACTTAACGAAGTTGCGAGCCGTGACGTTAAAGTACTTGTTGTAGGTAACCCTGCAAATACAAATGCTTATATCGCAATGAAATCTGCTCCAGATCTTCCAGCGAAGAACTTTACAGCAATGTTACGTCTTGACCACAACCGTGCGTTGACTCAAATTGCTCAAAAAGCGGGTGTTGCTGTAGCGGATATCAAAAACCTTACAGTTTGGGGTAACCACTCTCCAACAATGTATGCGGACTACCGTTTTGCAACTGCAAATGGCGTAAGCTTAAAAGACAAAATCAACGATGCTGATTGGAACGCAAACGTATTCCTTCCAACTGTTGGTAAACGTGGTGCTGCAATCATTGAAGCGCGTGGTCTTTCTTCTGCTGCTTCTGCTGCAAATGCTGCGATCGATCATATGCGTGATTGGGCGCTTGGCACCAATGGCGAATGGGTAACAATGGGTATTCCTTCTGACGGTTCTTATGGAATTCCTGAAGGTGTGATGTACGGTGTTCCTGTAATTTGTGAAAATGGCGAATACACTCGTGTTGAAGGCTTAGAAATTGATGCATTCAGCCGTGAACGTATGGACAAAACTCTTCAAGAACTTGAAGAAGAGCGCGCAGCTATTGCTGATATGCTTAAATAATTAAAATTTAATCTGTTAAAGATTAATTTTGAAAAAGCACTCTATTTAGAGTGCTTTTTTATGCTTCAAATCAAACATCTTGAGAATAGATAAATTATATTAAGCCAACATTTGTTTGTTTTTTAATCACAAATTGAAACAAGAAAATTAAAATCTAGACTATCTTTTAAAATTATTTTCTTATAAGTTAATTGAATAAAAGATGACAAATAAATTTATATAAGGAGGCAATATGCTCAGGACGAACACACCATCCTTAGAATTACTATTTTCTCAACTTGGTTTGGCAAATAGTCCCGCAGCAATTGAGCTATATGTACGCACTCATCAATTGCCAGCAAATCTTTCATTACATGAAGCGCCGTTTTGGAATAAATCTCAACGTGATTTATTAATTAGTCATTTGATACAAGATGATGATTGGGCAATTTGGATTGACGAGTTAAACCAACAATTACATCTAGATGCATATAAGCTAACAGCCTAATGATTTAGTTTCCCCCAGAGCAACAAAAAAGATGGCCGTTATGGCCATCTTTTCTATTTCGTATTGATCAAAACGAATAACAAATTGAGTCATTTTGAATGTGCATAGCGCTGATCAATGTAATTTAGACTGAATCATTTGACTAAACCAAGCTTCATCGCGAACAGGTCTAAATGCAGTGTGTTGTTGCAGTAAGGTTAAATCAAAATCAGTTGTCTTGATATATTTACTCAACCAGTGACGAGTCAATGCAAATTCATTTTTACTCACAGATGCATAAGCCAACATAAAGTAAATATCAGCATGATGATGTTGTGCCAAAGGTTTTAAAATCTGCTGCGTAATCAAGGCATAACGTGATTCTTTGGTCAGTTCAAAGTAAATCATATAAGCTTTGGCCAAATGCAAAGAAAGCTGAATGTAGACTGACATTGGCATTTCTTCATATTCAAATCGTGCAGTTTCAAGTAAAACAATGGCTTCTTGCAAGAAATGAATTTGTTCCTGCTTTGAATGACTTTGAGTGACCAGCTGTAAGCGTAAGTCCCCACGTTCAAGTGCAAGTTCAGGTGTATTGCCTGACAAATACAATTGATCTGTTTCCCCAATACGCGAGATGATTTGTTTTGTATTATCAAACATGTGCTGAATCCTCTGAATTTATGAAGAGTATTATGAGGTCTATTTCAATAATTTAAAGCTTGGCCTATAGAGATACAGCGTTGCAAATTTGAAAACTGAGTATATTACAACACAGTATTGTCGCTTCTTAGCCATGCGGTAATTGATAGTCGCTGATGTTTGGCTTCTAGCACTTCATGTAATAAATCACTTTGGAACATGGCAATACGATTAGGCTGGGGTTCTATAACATGCCAAACATTATTTTTATCCTGTAAGTGTAATTTTCCGCCCCAGTCATCCTGCCATTCTTGGTGTAGATAATACACCGTAGAAATCATACGACCATTTTTACCTTGTGGATTATCGCGATGAAGTGCATAGAATTCACCTGCGTTATAGCAGGCAAAATGTGCTTCTACATCCTGAATGCCTAAATAAAATGAGTAGTTTAAAATTTGCGAGAGCTGTTTGAGTGCATCAATATGTTGTTGTGCGATCGTGAGCTCTTCATTGATCCACAAGATATGGTCGCTGCGAATATTGCTGATCACACCATTTTGAATTGCTGCTTCACGAAAGCGATTTAAATTTGAAGTACATTCTGCAACCAGTTGAAGTCCGTATTCAGCGGAGTAAGCATGATCAATAATGGTAAATCCATGTTGATCTAAATCATCAAGAATTTGATCAACATTCCATGACTTTGGGGGTAGCAGCGCTTCCATAAATTACCAAAAAATAGTGCAATAAAGATATGTTGTTATATTAGAACAAACGATGGACAGTGAAGAAATATTTTTTCGTGTTAAAATGATTATTGAACTCAGGAATTAATCGAAACATGAATTACCGTCACCATTTCCATGCAGGCAACTTTGCCGATGTCATGAAACATGTGTTATTGCTGCAACTTTTGACACGTCTAAATACTAAAGACAAACCATATCGCTATATAGATACACATGGTGGTGCAGGTAAATATGATTTATCTACTTCTGAAGCACAAAAATCAGGTGAATTCTTAACCGGTATTCATCGTCTGGTTAAGCTTGATGAGTCGATTAAACGTAATGCGCCTGAAGGTGTAAAACAATATCTTAAAGTTGTTGACGATATGCGTGCAGGTTCAGGTAAAGGCGCTTATCCAGGTTCACCGTGGTTTGCACTTGAAGGCATGCGTGATATTGATAAAGCGACTATTTTTGAAATGCAGCGTGATGTGTTTCAACAATTGTATTTTAATATTCGCGATAAACGTGCGGGTTTACATGAGCGTGATGCTTATGAAGGTCTTTTGGGGGTTATTCCACCAAAAGAAAAACGTGGTTTGGTGATGATCGATCCACCTTATGAATTAGAACGTAAAGACTTTCCGCAATTGGTCGAGTTGATTGCCACCGCACATAAAAAATGGCCAACAGGTGTATTTGCCATTTGGTATCCAATTAAAGACCGTGCCATGATTGATCGTTTTGAAAAGAAAATGATGAAAACAGGGATTCGCCGTCAGTTGGTTTGTGAAGTTTGTGTTTGGCCAGATGACACACCAGTCGGCTTGAATGGTTGTGGTTTGTTGGTGATTAACCCACCTTGGAAATTCTCTAACGATGCTGATGAGGCATTACAATGGTTGTTCCCACATTTACGTATGAGTGAAAATGGTGGACATGCTGCTGTTCGCTGGTTAGTGGGTGAATAATCCATTCGATTGGATATCAACAGAAACATGAACGATTGTGTGAATTACAAATTAAGACGAAATACATTGAGTAATTCACATTAATTTCACTTAAAAATGAATGTGATAAAATATTTAAGTGAGATATCAACAGCTCCATAAGAGCCATAGATAGGATTCAAAAAATGACAAATATAAATAAACCAGAAAGCCCAAACTCTTCTAATCAAGACCATGGATTTGATGGCATTACTTTTGAAGTGGAAGAAGAAGAGCATACCCATGAAGGGCAGAAGGTCAAACGTCGCGGAATCTATTTGTGGCCTAACCTGATTACAACATCTGCATTGTTATCTGGCTTTTACTCGATCATTGCCAGTATGAATGGTGACTTCACTCAAGCCGTTTATGCGATTTTCCTTGCAGCACTATTTGATGGTTTAGATGGTCGTGTTGCTCGTGCAATTGGTGCACAAAGTGCTTTTGGTGAACAATTCGATTCACTGTCTGATCTCTTGGCATTTGGTGTTGCGCCAGCAATTTTGATGTATAGCTGGAGTTTGCATGATCTAGGGCGGATTGGCTTGGCTGCTTGTTTTGTTTATACCGCGTGTGCTGCATTTCGTTTAGCCCGCTTTAATGTACAAATTGGTGTGGTTGATAAGCGTTATTTCATCGGTGTGGCAAGCCCATTGGCAGCGATTATTATTATTGCATGGGTATGGGTTGGACAAGATTTTACCTATATTTTTGATTTAAAAGATGTTGCGATTCAAGCGACCAATGCATTTGTTATCATTGCAGTGGGTTTGTTGATGATTTCAAATATCAAATATTATTCTTTTAAAACGGTAGACCGTAAACGTGTTCCATTCTTTGTATTGCCTATAGCAGTTTTTATCCTTGCAGCAATCACTTATAATATTCCTGTAGGGATTTTAGTCATTTCGATTATCTATGCGATTTCTGGTTTTGTGACAACATTCTTAGCGAGAAAGAATACTGTTGAATAAAATGTAAAAAGATAAAAAGGTAAGGGGGCTTGATATGCGGTTGTTTCAAGATTTCTTAGATCAGTCTAAACAGCTGAATCAAGCTCAAAAGCCTATAGAACTTTGCTGTCATCCCCCACAAGACAGATATAAAATTATTCATCAAAAATTAGTGCTTGCCAATTTACCCGCGCCGTTGCATTACCTCAATTTTTTTAGTTTGATTGGACAGCCCAATAGTCCTGTTTTTTGCAATAACAATGAAATCTCAACAACTGCTTTAGATACAGCAACCTTACTGGTCAGCTCCAGCCCCCATATGGTGGGACAATTAAACTCATATTCAATTCAGCATGAATGTCAATTTCACCTTGATGAAAATAGCAATGTGATCTATACATTTGGTCAAAAAGAAAAAGTGTTTGGAAAAATTCCTGATTTTATTATTCAAAGACAAGATGACGAATTGAGTGTGAATTTAAGCATTACAACAATGCCTTTAATTTCTCATTTTATTCATTTGAAATTTGGATTTGCACAGCACTGGTCTTTGGTTGCACATTGTAAAGGGACTATTCAATACAAGGATCAAAATTACGAAATTGAACAAAATGCTGTTTTTGAATATATGAAAACAGTGAATTTCCCTTATCTGCCTTATGCGCTGTATACATATCAATTGATTCAAGTGAATGATGATCTACAGATTATTTTTATGCATAGTCGTGATCAGATGAATAATATTTTACATTCACGTATCTATATTCGAGATATTCAAAACAATGAAACAAAAATGCTTGATCGACAGGTCTGTTTCAATATTCATCGGGTGTTCCCTAAAGTCACAACAGTAAATCATCAGGAGATGTATTTACCACGCGAGTTTGAATGGCAATATCAAGATGAAAATACCAAAATTGATATTCAAGCACAAAGCCGTGGTGATTATAAATTTGGTTTAGCAGCAGGTTATGTTGGAAGTTTTGTTTATCAACTACATCTCAATGATGAATATTATCAAGGTGAGGGTGGTTACTGTGAATATATAGATTGTCGCCCTTTAAAATGGCAGGAAATAGATAAAGACAATAAATTATCAAATAAATCGAGCAGTCCTGTGCTGATCATGCTTAAAAAATAGACCAAAAAACAGAAATAAGGTCAATTTAGAAGAATAAATAAGCAAGTGATAGATAAAATGAAAAATAATTAAAAAAAGGGGTTGTGTTGGATTGGGAATGCTGTAGAATGCACATCCATCGGCGGTGATGTTAAATAAAACTTCTGATAAATCAGGCACTTGATTAAGTTGTTAAGATTTCGAATTGAGATTTTAAGATGAG
>NZ_JAMBAR010000001.1:506840-687182 GCF_025433935.1 Acinetobacter sp. I-MWF
CCACCTGATCCCTTCCCGAACTCAGAAGTGAAACCTCTTAGCGCTGATGGTAGTGTGGGGTTACCCATGTGAGAGTAAGTCATCGCCAGCTTTTAAATCTAAAACACCCCGATCTCTAGAGAGAGCGGGGTGTTTTTTTATGCCGAATGTTTATTAGCTAAATAAAAAGAAATCTGCGAAAGGAAATATAAAAGCTCTATTCTTTAAAATAGAGCTTAATTTGATAGGTAAAAACGTTATTTAAGCTGTCTTCGGGCATGTTTTAATGCTGTTCTTAAGCCTTCTTCCAAGGTTGGATGATAAAAAGGTTTTGCTAATATCTCATCAATTGTCAGCTGGTCTGCAATGATCCAAGAGAGTAAGTGGGTCATATGTTCGGCAGACTCAACAAAAAGTTCAGCCCCTAAGAGTTTTCTACTTTGCTGATCTACATAAACTTCAATAGCACCTTTATTTTTACCTAAAACCAATGCACGACCTTGCTTTTCATAAGAAGCAAAACCTGTAACAAATGTTGTGTCTGATTTTGACAACGTGGCAAAGTTTTGCCCAGCAATTCCCATTTCTGGACTACAGAACACAATACCTAAAGGGGATAGGTTATTTAAGTTGTGTATATTGGGAAAATTTAAACAACTTGAAATGACATTTCTTCCTTCATTTGCAGCCTCATGTTGTAAAGGCGTTCGGGTAAAAGCATCGCCAATAATAAATATTGGAAAATCAGCCAGTTGTTTAGTGCTGGGATGAACTGGTAATTGTTTTAAATCTGAGAATGACTGATCAATGTTTTCGAGGGACAAGGTTGATAAGTGTGTAGCACGACCAGTCGCATTTAAAATATAGTCAACCTGTATGGATTTAGATTCATTATTTTCAATAAAAGATATTTCAACCCCATTTTCAAGATCTTGGATTGAATCAGGTAAAACTTCAAATTTAATATTAAGTTCTTTGGATAACTCTGCTTGTGCGATTTCTTGTAAATTAGGGCTACTAAGTACCCCCACTTTTTTGCTTCTTGCAAAAACAGTTGTATTTACACCTAGGCGATGCATTGCTTGAGCCAATTCAATTGCAATCACACCACTGCCGATCACGGCAATAGACTTAGGCAGTGTCTCAAGCTCAAATACTTCATCTGAAGTAATCAGTTTATTGCCTATTTTATTTTTCCAATCTTGGTTATAGGTCGGTGTTGAGCCTACAGCAAGAATAAATGATTTAGATTGATAATGTTTTCCATCGACCTCAACCGTATTTGCATTTACAAATTGAGCTTCACCATCAATTTTATGTGCAGCCTCCCAACTTTCTACATCTTTAAGCGTTGCACGAGCAAAGCGGTCACGTAAATTTCTGACATGTTGCATAACTTGACGTGTATCGATCTCTGCTTTTACCTCTAAAGCGACTTCTTTGGCATTTTGAATGTCATACATCCGATTTGCAGTTGAAATGAGAACTTTACTTGGCATACAGCCAACACGGACACAGGTTGTATCCCATGGACCTTTATTGATAATCAGTATGTTAGATGTATATTTGATTGCTTCTTTATATGCACTAATACCCGCTGTTCCTGCGCCAATGATGATGATGTCGTACATGATATAAACCTGATTTTAAATAATAGTAATTACATTAAAAAACATTTTGAAATAGCATATTTACACATATAGATAACTATGCTTACATAGCATTCAAAATAATCTACAACAATTTTTGGGGATTCTTAGGTTGAGTAAAATTATGGATACTAGAAAACTTACTGGAAAGTTAAGTGCTATTGCAATTTCTATTTTGTTAGCGAGTTGTGGTGGGGGCGGTGGAGGTTATTATGATAAAAATGATAACGGAACAGGCAATGGTAATGGTGGAACTACAGTTGAAGCTGTGAACATTACAAATATTGCTTTATACGATGTAAATAACGCAGTTACAAACTCTATTACTGCTGCTGGTGTAACAGCAAAAGTAAAAGTGACAGATAAGACTGGTAAAGGTATTAGTGGTGCAGTTGTCACCTTTAGTGGGGAAGGCGTAGTTTTTGGGACAACAAATGCCGCTGTACTTACAAATGCTGATGGTGAAGCCAGTATTTCAATTAAACCCCAAGACTTAAATACAACGGGTGCATATCAGATATCTGCTACTGCAAATTATAATGGTACTTCAGCAACAACAAGCCCTTATAATTTCAGCTTACAAGCAGCAAATATTGTCTTAGTGGGAATGGTTGCAGCAACGACTGATTTAGAGTCTGGTGCATCAACAAATATCACATTAAAGACACAAGATGCAAATACAAAAGTTAATCAAAATAACGTTACAGTGAATTTTAGTGCATCATGCGGTACCTTTGAACCAGCAATTGTTGCTTCTTCAAACCAAGGTGATGTTACGACTTCTTATAAAGCGATTGGGACTGATGGGAAGTTATGTGAGGGTAAACATACAATTAGAGCTTCAGGTTCGAATATTCCTGAATCAAAAGTTGAAGTAAATATAGCCGCTACTGAAGCAAACTCTTTAGTTTATACAACGACTAATGCTGTAAATTTAGGTATAAAAAATAGCGGTTCTGCTGCATCAGGTCAAATTGAATTTACTTTGTACGCGAACGGTACACCAGCCGCGAATAAAGATGTAAACATTGAGCTGGTTCGTGCTCCTGAGGATTTAAGTTTTATCTCTTTAGGTAATCGTGCGATTAAAACTGTAAAAAGTGATCCAAATGGTAAAGTTGTTGTAACTTTATATCCAGGAGATAAACCTGGACCTGTGGAAATAAAAGCAACACTAGTATCAAACAATACCGTCTCCGCTTTATCTAAAAATGTAGCAGTTTCTACAGGTAGAGTAACTCAAGACGGTTTCAGTTTATCTGTTAGCAAAAATGCTTTGCAGAACAAGGTTGATGGTGATAGTGCAACGATCAATGTGATGCTGAGGGATCGTACTGGTAATCCTGTACCAAATGGTACGGTTGTGAGCTTTGTTAGTGAAGGCGGTGTTGTTACCCCTAATTGTTCTACTACAGATGGACGATGTTCAGTAACATTATCAGTGCAAGATCCTCGTCCTTTAGATAATCGAGTTACTGTTTTAGCTTATGTTGAAGGGGATAAGCAGTACATTGATAAGAATGGTAATAATCTTTATGATGAAGGTGAACCATTTGCTAAATTGGTAAATGATAGTACTGGAAAATTAGTAGAAGAAAATACGAATATTGGTGATTTCTTTCGTGATGATAATGAAAATAATCAATATGATGCAAATTTTGGTGAATATATTTATAAGCGTAGTTTTGGAAACTCATTATGTGGTCTTTCTACAATAGATCAACCAAATATTGCAGGTACATGTAATAGTGGTTTAAGTGCTGTTCTCCGTCAGCAGTTACTATTTGCATTTTCAGAAAATACAGCAACATTTACAAATGTGACTGCTAGCGGTAGCTTATTGTCTTTTAATTTATATGGGAACAGTATGCAAAGTGTTCCTATGCCGACAGGTTCTACTGTAAGTGTTACACCTGAAGATAATACCAAAGACAATAATTTGTCCTGTTCAGCTGAACTAGTGCAAGGAAGCTCTCCAGTAGCAAGTGTTTTTAACCTATTAACACCAACAACATTTAAAAATAGTACACAAGCATTCTATGGCTATCGCTTAAAAGAGTGTGCGGTGGGTGATATGTTCAAGGTGTCAGTTGCTGCTCCTGATGGTAAAGTTTCAACGATATTTGTTGCATATAAATAGAGAAAAAGTACTTTGATAAAAAACAGCGCTTCGGCGCTGTTTTTTATTTAACAGATGTTCCCATACTTACCCCAACCGTAGGTCTTACATTCATTGAACTACATGCAGATAAAAGTAGACATGAGATCAAGATAAGGCCAATAACTTTCATAGAAATATCCAAATTTTAAGTTGTTGTTATTCTAATCCCATTGATAAGACGGCGTGTGTAGTAAAATTATTGTCTTTCATTGATTGAGTTAAAATTTTTATTCAATTTCATTGTTGATATTGGATTCTATAATCTGAGGTGTTTAAAAGCCTAACGTTTTAAGCTTTTAAACTGTATATATAAATAACTGATTCGGTGATGTTATGGTGTTGTAAATTGCAAAACACGATTACCATATTGATCAACTAACTTTAACGTTTTGTCATAGACTTGATAACCTTTCACTTTATTGAGTGCTTCAGTATAGTCAGCCGCAAGTTTCATAGTGTCCTGACAATACATACGAGTAGAGCCGAGTTGTCCTAAGGTCAAGTGTTGTCCTTTGATCGCATAGGCGCCCATAATGCGATTACAGCCATCTGCTCCACTTATCTGTAAATCTGAACCAAATTGAATGCTTGGTATGTTGTGAGCATTTGGCGTTGCTTTATATTCTGTTGCACCAATATGCGTGAGTGTCCAATTTTTGTTTTGCAACAAACTTAAATTTTGGCTTTGTTGATCGGTACTTGGTGTAGATGCACATCCAGAAAACAAGAGCGTTGCTGTGATGAATGTGGTTGCGAGTATGGATTTAAACATGCGTATTCTCCTAATTTTAATGATTATATAAACAAAATTGAGTTAAACCATAAAGACGAGCTGACTAAAGCTATACATTATTGAGCATGTTCATCAGGTAAACCAAAACGAATCACTTTAGAAAAGTTATCGCTATTTTGATATTTAAACTGAGCATATTCAGCCGTTCTTGGATTGATATGTGCTTTTTTATACCATTCTTTGATTGACCATTGATGATTTAATGCACCCAAATCATAAAGATAATTGGGTAAATAACCTGAAGCCAATAAACGATAATCTGTTGGTAATTTTTCAGGGGAAATCGCCTGAACCATATCAAAAACCAAAGTTGTACAGTTACTAGTTAGGGTGTTGTACCACTTTGGATGTTCTGCCAAAGCGGAAGATTTCAAAAGATACTCTTCAAATAATGCTTTGGTTTCTGCTTTTGGTAATTGAATCGGGAAAAAATAAACCTGTTCACCTCGAATATTACTTCGTGTATAAACAATATCTTTTTCATCTGCAGCGATTAGGCTTAGCTCAAATTGTCTAAAAAACCCACCAATTGCAGAAAAGTTTTCATTTTTTTCTTTCCGGATTTCAATGGAAAAAACGAGTGGGCGTTGATTTAAAAAATCAAAGCTGACCAAGGTATGGGCAATCTGTGGTCCCATCCAATAAGAGGTGATGATATTGACGCCTGTAATTTCATCTAAGTTGTAGCTTCTGGTTTCCCAGCGTTCGTCATATTGATCAGAGGAGTGCCAATTAAAGTTGCGGACATTATGAATCGTGACAAGATTACCTTGCTGCTCATAAGTAAAAATTCTGGAAACCTCTGGACTCCATTGACGATATTGCTGTGCAGGAATATTGAAGTACCAGATTAAGCTGACAATAAAGGCGATGATATAGATCAGACTGTCAGTTTTTCGGCTAAATATATTTTTAGTAAAATAGATTCCAAGAATACTCAGTGCAAAAATAATCCAAACAGGGATGATGATATAACTGAAAATCTTTCCTAAGGGGTGTTGAATCCAAATCGCGAAACAAAACCACAGGCTGCTCAATACGACAAATAGGCTAAACAAGGAATGGATTATCCCCATTCCGAGTGTATGTAGTAATGATCTTGTTTTTAAGCTATCCATAAGCCGCTATTTTTGTTCATAAAGTTCAGTGCTATTTTCGGTATGTTGCAAACTCAAAAGCAATAGCTGTTTTGTCATCAACATGTGACTCACTCGCAACTTTTTTAAATTCCGCTGGAATTTCTGGATAATACGCATCCCCTTGTACATCGAGCTCAATGTGGGTGAGCTCTAAACGATCTGCAATGTGCATGGTTTGTTTGAAAATTTCACCACCACCAATGATAAAGATACTGGCAGGTTTTTCTGATGCCAATACATCAGGAATCGCTTGCTCCAAAGCAGCATCTATACTATGGGCCGTTTTAACCCCAGCAAAGCTCCAATCCTGATCACGGGTAATTACCCAATTGACACGTTTAGGTAATGCACGTCCCATCGATTCAAGCGTTTTACGTCCCATCACCACAACACCACCTTGGGTGATTTCTTTGAAGTGCTTAAGGTCTGCTGAAATATGCCATGGAAGATCGTTCGCTTTACCAATGCAACGTTGTTGATCCATTGCAACGACATGCACAATTTCAAAGTTTTTAAATGTCATAATGAATTCGCTTATTATCCATTTGAAAATTTTCCCTCCTATTACAAGGAGGGAATAAGGAAAGACTGGATTAAAATATTTAAACAGCTACAGGTGCTTTAATTGCAGGATGTGACTCATAACCTGTAATTTCAATATCTTCAAATTTAAAGTCAAAAATATCCTTAATTTCAGGATTTAACTTGAGTTGACACAATGGTAGGGGGGCACGTGTTAACTGAAGTTTTGCTTGTTCAAAATGGTTAACATATAAATGTGTATCACCGCCAGTCCAGACAAAATCACCTACGCCTAAACCACAAACTTGAGCAACCATATGAGTCAGTAGAGCATAGCTGGCAATATTAAATGGCACCCCTAAGAAAACATCTGCACTACGTTGATAAAGTTGGCAAGACAACTTTCCATCCTGAACAAAAAATTGGAATAAAGTGTGGCATGGCGGTAAGGCAACTTTACCTGCTTCATTTGGGTTCCAGCCAGACACAATCAAACGACGTGAGTTTGGATTGGTCTTGATTTCATTGACCAACCAACTGATTTGGTCAAAACCATCATTTTCAAACAAACCATTGTCTTTTTGCGTTGCGCCAAAGTTACGCCATTGATGACCATAGACTGGGCCCAATTCACCCTCAGGGCGTCCAAAACGGGCAGTCTGCTCAGCGGTAGACCATTCATCCCAGATTGAAACCTTATTGTCTTTTAAATATTGAACATTGGTGTCGCCTTTTAGGAACCACAGCAGTTCAATCACAATTGAGCGGAAATGAACTTTTTTAGTGGTCAGTAGCGGAAACCCTTTTGACAAGTCAAAACGCATTTGATGACCAAATACAGAACGAGTACCTGTACCAGTACGATCACCTTTGTCACCGCCATCGTCTAGGATATGTTGTAGAAGGTCTAAATACGCTTTCATATAGTGTCCAATTTGGGGCGTCTATACGACACAAATGACAGATTATGTCGCATGATTACCCATTCGTAATGTTTCTGAATAGCTTCAGAGTTTATACTAATCTGACTTTCTTTTTAAGCTAGATTATTTTCTGTTTTGCATCCATCTAACATCTAAAACTAAGAGTATTTGAAAATGAGTATAAATTTGAATGAGCTCCCAGCATGTTTACAGCCTTATAAAACGCAAATTATTGCGACAAAAAAAGACAGTATAGAAATATCATTAGTGCCGACTGAAGATTTACAGATTTGGCAAAGCAAAGTGGGTGGAAATCCCTATTTACCTGTAGGAAAGCAATACCCGCAGAGTGCGGAGGGTGATGACCTACAATTATTGGCGCAGATCAATTTTGCAGAATTGCCAGAAAATCAACATTATCCAAAGTCCGGAATTTTACAGTTTTTTATCAATCCGCATGATGATTTATATGGTCTCAATTTTGATGATCAAAAAAAGCAAGATGGCTTTCGCGTAGTTTTCTATGACAAGATTGAGCAAGATCTTGCACTTTTACAAAGCGATTTTCCAAGTTTTGCTGAGGACGATATTTATAGTCCTATTGCAGGGCAATCTGCGATTCAGTTTGAGAAGGCTGAAAGCTATATTGATATGAACAATTTTGATTTTGCTCAAAAAGTCACAGACCCTTATGAAAGAGACGATGAAGAAGAGTTTTGTGATGAATACAGTGAAGTTTTTTCCGCAAGCGGACATCGTTTAGGGGGATATCCATTTTTTACTCAATCTGATCCGCGTGAATACAATGAATCTATTCAAGATTATATTTTGCTGTTGCAGATTGATACAGGTGAAGCTGAAGGTATTGAGATCATGTGGGGCGACTCAGGTGTAGGGAACTTCTTTATTCATCCGGATGATCTTGAAAAAAGAGATTTCTCTAAAGTGGTGTATAACTGGGATTGTTATTAAGCAGCGACGGCATGATTTCTAAAAAGCTGATGTTGATAACATCAGCTTTTTATTGAAAAAATCTTTCTTTGGCATACGATTTTGCTGAACTCATAAAACAAAAGTGTGACTGAATTGACAGTTTAATATGTTGATTAATTTAAGAAAATATTTTAATGATACGGCCGAGTAAACTTTTATTGATTAATTTTTAAACAAACAAACCCAGATGGTGAATTGTGTAATGTCAGCAGTTTCAGTAGCTTGAGGCGCTACAAATGGGATTTATTAACACTTACATATTTTTTTACATGTTTTAAGTCTACATTTTAAGAATTGCTGATTACTATTCATGGCTTGTGAAAAGTTGTTATTGGTTTAAACAAGGTGGTTTGAATCAATTCAAAAGGGTAGTTTGAGGACAATGCATGATTTACGACCACAATGTTAATATGAATGAATACGTGAATCCCACGGTTCATATTCAGATTCGATCGGAAAATCAAAATAATAATTTTCGACCAGATGAATACTTAAAAAATAAAGCATTTGAAACTTTTAAAAATCAAACTGAAGCATTTAAGAAAGAAAGCTTAATCGATATTAGCAAATTTACTGAAAAACTTGTCAGTATGTCGCGTAGTACTACTGCACATCGTTGTGCAAGATATGTGCGTATAGCACTTGAATCAGCTGGTGCACGTTTTTCTGATCATCCTGTTGCCGCTTCAGATTGGGGTTCGACTTTAACTGAGATTGGTTATAAGCAAATCCGTCCTGACTTCGATAATCCTCAAGAAGGTGATATTTATATCATCAACAGCACCAGTCGCCATCGTTATGGTCATATTGCTGGATTTACAGGTTCTCAATGGGTTTCTGATTTTAGACAACGTAGTTACGATGTGTATAAAGACCCAAATGTAACCTATGAATATTATCGTCTAGCTGCTTAGTTTCACAGTCAAAAGCATTTAATCTATTACGGATTAAAAGATAAAAAAGGAAGCTTTTGGAATGAAAGGCTTCCTTTTTTATTACTATGCTTTTTTACTACAACACCTTTAGTCAAAACGTTTTGCGCGATTTTGATAAATTGACATGATAAATAGACCCAATGCAGCAAAACCAATGGCTTGAATCGAGGTCAATATTTTATGTTGTGCGGGTAAAAAAGCCATTAAAAGCATAAGTGCAAGCAATGGGTAGATTGAAAATAAAATTTTAAAACCTTGAGCATAGACATTATGTTGAGCAATTTTTAGCCCCAGCATTCTTAATAAATGCGTAGAGATTCCAATTGCTAAACATATCACGGTAAACGTTGAACTTAACTTCTCAATCGTGGCGCAATAATAAATTATCACACAGGTTAAGATTGAGATGATCACTTTCATTTCACGGCTACAGCGCGCTGAATACCAAAAATCTAACATTATTTAGATACTTGTTCAGATGAATTTTTATTGAGTAGCGAGAGTGGTGAAAAAATACAAACCGCTAGGGCCATAAAACCAATACCTTGAGCGCCTGGGATCAAAATTTCACCATTGTTCATATTTTTAAAAACCAATGCCAAAACTAAAGCCAGTGGAATCCAAGTCAATAAACGATAAAGAAATCCTGTTGGGCGTTGGGCTGCAAAATGAACCTTACAGTAACGACAAATCAGAAAAATAATACCTGTACCTGCAAAAAGTAAAATATTATCAAGGGTTAGAGGCTGGTACCAATATAGTCCAATAGTAACCAGCGCCAATAAAATAAGGAAAATGAGCTTCTTTGCAACCGAGACTTTAGGATCAAACCAAAATTCAAGCATAGTGATTTCGTTTAAATTGAATAATGATAATTTAGCATAAAAAAGGTGAAGCTTAGCTTCACCTTTTTAAACTTAGCCCATAAGGCTTAAGTATTTTTTTGTGGACCCCAGTCAAAAATTTTCTTTTGGTAAGCGTACCAAATTAACCATAATCCAATCAGAATCATTGGGAATGAGAGGATTTGACCTTTGGTCATCCAGCCAAACAGGATATAACCTTGATCTGCATCAGGTTCACGGAAGAATTCCATAAAGAATCGAGCACAGCCATAACCCATTAGAAAGATTGCAGATACGGCATAACGTGGGCGTGGTTTAGCACTATAGAACCATAGAATAAGGAACAGCAGCAGTCCTTCACACAGCGCTTGATAGAGCTGAGATGGATGACGAACCAAATGTAGTGGATCAGTCGGGAAGATCATACCTAGCGCAAAGTTAGGGTCAGAAACTTGACGACCATATAATTCACCACCTATGAAGTTACCAATTCGACCAAACATCAAGCCCGTCGGTACACAGGGTGCAATGAAATCTAGTGTTTCAAACCAAGTTTTCTTGTATTTATGGCACCACAAAAGCATGGCGATCATTACACCAAGGAAGCCCCCGTGGAAACTCATACCGCCAGTCCAGACTTTAAATAGCCAGATAGGATCTGCTAAAAATTTGCCAAACTCGTAAAATAAAACATAGCCTACACGACCACCGAGCACAACCCCAAGTGCGCCAAAGAACACCAGATCTGAAACCATTTCAGAGTTCCAGTCAGCACGTTGTTTAGCGCGATAAGTAGCAAGTCCCCAAGCACATAAAAATGCCAAGAGATACATCAGTCCATACCAATGGACGTTGAGTGGACCCAGTGATATCGCAATTGGGTCAATATTCGGGTAGGTGAGCATTCCTAATCCTTGATTTTCTATTTTGCACAGATTTTAGCTGAAACATATTAAAAATGTTGTACATTCAATGTGTAAACTTCATGGAATGTATTTTATGTGTATTGTGGCATTGGCTTGGCAAGTTTTGGATGATTTACCTGTTTGTTTAATTTCAAATCGTGACGAATTCTACCATCGTCCAAGCACTCAATTACAGTCATGGGCGAACAGTCCGATTATTGCAGGGCAAGATTTGCAATCAGGCGGAACATGGATGGGGGTTACACCACAGGGACGTTGGGCAGTGATTACCAATTATCGTGATGGTGCTGATAAACAAACTTATCCCACTACGCGTGGCTATTTGATTCAAGCCTTTTTAGCGTCAGATCAAACACCAATTCGTTTTGCACAAGCATTGGAAAAGCAGCAAAGAGATTATGCGGGTTTTAACTTATTTGTGGGTGATCGACAGCAAGCTGTTTATATGAGTAATCGCGGTGAAGCCCCACAAGTGTTATCCCAAGGTGTATTTGTTGTTTCAAATGGCTTGATGTCAGATGATTGGGAAAAAACCAAGCATTTACGTAAACGCTTTACCCAAGAATTTTTACCCATGTTGCAAGTTCCTGCTATCCCAGAGCAAGATCTACAATTCGCTGTTTGGGACATTTTAGAAGATGAACGAAAAATTATTCCTGATTTACTGCCCAATACTGGAATTAATCCTGAAATGGAAGCGTTGTTGTCTTCAACATTTATTCAAAGTCCAATTTATGGCACACGCTGTTCCAACTTTTTAAGAATAAGCAGTACGCAGATTGATTGGATCGAAAAAACACAACAAGGTGAACATATGGGCGAGTTAGTCGAGATTAAGCGCACTATTGAAAAATAAAAAGCCATAGCAACTTTCGTCACTATGGCTTTAAAAAATAAATTTAGTTGATTAGCCAGCAATTACACCGCCATCTTTACGAGTAATGACGACCGTTGCCGAGCGTGGGCGAGCGGTCTTATTGCTTGGATCTTTTTGTGAGGCAGGCCAGTTACTTGATGGCTTATCAAAGCTAGGTGAGTCTTCACCTGGATGCTGAACATTGATAAAAATGGCTTTATAGTCGGGTGTCATGGTGACACCTGTGATTTCACATTGTTTTGGGCCTGTTAAGAAGCGACGCAGGTTTTCATCAGTGACTTGTTTACCTACGATCGTTTCTTGCCCAGCAGATGTTATTGCTTTTGCACCATCACCGACTTTACCAGGGAGTGCAGCAAGCATCATACAGTTGGTGGTATCTGTATAAGCACCGTCATCCGTTTGAATCCAAAGTACACCACGTGGATCGAACCACATACCATCTGGTGAAGATAAATCATTGTTATCATTTAAACCAGACAGATTGATATTGCTGGCCATTTTTGCTTCAGCACCAAAGAGGTAGATATCCCAAGTAAAGCTTTCAGCAGTGGTTTTATTATCTTTTTCATGGAAGCGAATAATGTGACCATTTACATTGCCTTTACCGCCTTCTGGGTCGCTATAGTTTCGTGGATTTGCGGCATCTAATGCATGTGCTGTACCACGGTTCGAGTTATTGGTTAGTGTGACATAGACTTCACCATTCTCGGGGTTCACCGCAACCCATTCTGGGCGATCCATTTTGGTGGCTTTGACCGAATCACCTGCTAAACGTGCAAAAGTAGTGACATCGGCTTGAGATCTAAAAGGATAGACGGTATTGCTATCATTTAAACCATTTTTACCGTATGCCAATTCAATCCATTTACCTGTACCATCATTATTGAACTGCGCAACATATAACTTGCCACTGTTCATATATTTATCGCCAGCGCGATAGCCACCATTGACATCTTTTGCATCCCACTTCGCATCAGATACAAATTTGTAGATATATTCGCCACGTGAGTCATCGCCCATATAGAAGGCCAGATTTTCCCCTTCGATTAAACGGCTTGAGCGACAGTCTTCATGTGCAAAGCGACCTAAAGATGTACGTTTAACTGGGTTTGAACGACTATCGAATGGATCGATTTCAACAATCCAACCAAAGGTATTTGCACCGTTGCGATAATCTTTGTCTGCTGAGTCAGCGGTAATTGAAGCGTTCCAACGGTCATATAAGTCTTGGCTCTCGATCGCCCCAATCGCAGTTTCCCAGCCATAACGTGAGCTGGCACCATCTTTTAAACCATAGCGATTCAGTGCGATGATTTCAGCAGCGCTGCGTTTTGCATCATCACCTTTATTACGCACAAAGTATCCAATAAAGTTTTCTTCTGTGGTGAGGTAAGTCCCCCAAGGCGTATAACCATTACCACAGTTATTATGTGTGCCACGTGTTTGCTTTGCTGAGCTTGAGTATTTGGTTTTTACCAAATCGGAACCTGCAACTGTACCTGCAAAGTCCATGACCGTTGACGCTGTAATACGACGATTAAATGGAGAGCTTTTTACAATCTCTACTTTTTGTGTAGTTGCATCTTTCTTTAATTCAATGACGGAAACACCGTGTGCATTGACTTCACGAATCACTTCATCTTCTGGGCGACGACCATTTACTTTTGTTGCACCTTTAGGATGTAAGAAGGTTTGGTTAATGTATTCATGGTTCATGACCAGTAAGCCACGGTTTGAGGCTTTCGCATCATATTTAGAGCTATTGGAATTTAAGCCAAAATAACTCATACCATCATGACAATCGCCTGAACGCGCTGTAAAGCTGACCCCTGAAGGAACATTATTGTCATCCCAGTCAGGGATCGTTTGCGTTAATGGATCACCTAAAGCATAAAGCACATTTGCCTCATAACCAGCAGGAACAGTGACGATGTCATTGAGGTTTTTTGCAACAGGGTTAAAGGTGAATTTTTCTGGTTTTTTAACGGTTGTTGTTGGTGTTGAATTATTGTCATCGTCGTCATTACAGCCGACTAGGCTTGATGCTAAAGCGAGAGCAGCTGCACCACTTGCTGTTTTTGTAATTAAACTACGACGAGAAATCCGTTGTTCTAAAATGTCACGGAAATGTGTGTTATTCGAAGTATTGTTATCTAACTCTTGATTTTCATGATATGGCGTGAGGTCTGTCATACGATTCCCTTTGGCTTTAAGTCTTGATTAAATGTGATTTTGATTCAGCTTAAAAACATACAGAACAAATGTGTAAGATCTCTTACTCTTATATTTAATATTGGTTAAATTTAATCTTATTTTAAGAAAGTAATAGGATTGTCATATTTGTATTTAGATAATTACTGTGCTGTTCAATTTCTATAAACATTGAGATATGACTGATTGAGCTTGATATGTGCTTGGTGAATTGAATCAACAGGATTAACTTGTAGTTATTTTTTTTATAGAGATGTTTCATAAAGAGATTTTAATAATAGGCTTCTTTTCTAAGCGCTTATTAAAAGCATAGATCAACAGAAAGTCCCCCTCATCCTAACCTTCTCCCGAGGGGGAGAAGGAACTTTCAATCGCAATATAATTCACTCAACATGATCATTTTTGACTTATGAAATAGATCTAATGTATTCGAATAAAAGGGCTCTGAAGATTAAGCAATAGACTTTTTTTTATAGTTGTTTCTAAAAAGAATTTAACACGCTTAAAAATAAAAAATGACCTCAAAAGAAGTCATTTAAATATTAAAAAGCTTTTTATTTTGATACTTAAGCATCTACAGTTTTACGCTTTTCAATCACTTTACCCAGCAATAAACCCAGCTCAAATAGCATCCACATTGGAATTGCGAGCATGATCATTGAAATTGCATCTGGTGGGGTAATAAACATAGATACGAAGAAACATCCCACCACGATAAAGCGGCGCTTTTCAGCCAATGTTTTAGTGGTGACCAAGCCAACTAAAATTAACACTAAAGTAATGATCGGGATTTCAAATGTTACGCCAAAGACCAAGAATAATTTTAGGCAGAAGCTTAAATAACTATTGATATCAGTCATTGGCGCGACGGTTTCTGGTGAAACACTGATAAAGAAATGCAGGATAGATGGCAATGCAATAAAGTAAGCAAAAGCAATCCCTGAATAAAACAGCACAATACTGCCAAACAACAACGGAAATGCTAGATTTTTTTCTTTTTCGTATAATGCAGGTTTAATAAACGCCCAAAGTTGATAGATGATAAAGGGCATCGCCAACATCAGCGCAATAAAGAAGTTTAACTTAAACGGCGCCATGAAGGTTGCTGTAACATCAGTTGCAATCATGGTTGAAGTTGCAGGTAATTGTTTTCTGAGTGGTTCTGATAATGCAATATAGGTCTTATTGGCAAATGGCAATAAACAAAAAAATATAGCGATGAGTGCGCCAACAATTTTAAATAAATGCTTACGTAACACCATCAAGTGTTGGGTAATCGGCATCGCATCTAAAGGCGGCGTCTCGGTAGATGAGGCATCATGTACTTGTGGTGCTAATGAGTCGCTCATACAGCCACCTTCAATTGCGGTACTTCTTTAACAAGAACAATTTGTGGTCGAGTTACAGTACAGTTTTGTTTATCTAACCAAGTCTTTGACATATAAATAGCGGGAACCGTAATATCAAGTTTATGATAAGTCGTGTGAATTTTTTTATTGTCTGTTATTGCGAGATGACTTTCTTGTTCTACAGCAATTTTTTGTTGCTGTAACTCCTGCATCTGAGCCTGCATTTTTTGTTCAAGTTCTTGAATTTTTTGCATCTCTTGTTGCATTTGTTCTCTAAATTCAGAAAGACGTAATTCACGGTCGATGTCATTTTGGACACTACTAATTGCACGTTTAAATTTGCTATACCATTTGGCAGCAAAACGCGCAGCTTCAGGAAGTTTATCTGGTCCCAATACTAAAAGAGCAATGATCCCAAACACTAACAGTTCTGAAAATCCAACATCTAACATGATCTACGCCTCACCGATTAGTGTTTTACTGTAGAGTTCACATCAGTATTGCTTGTTTGATGTTCTAGTGTACGCGTTTCAGTCAGTGAAGCAGTTGTTGCCTCTTCTTCTTTAATTGATTTCTTAAAATCTTTGACGGCACCACCAACATCTTTACCTAAGTTTTTTAGCTTTGATGTACCAAATAGTAGAATCACAACAATTGCAAAAATAAGTACATGCCAAATCGATAATCCAGCCATAGTTTTAACTCCTATTTATTAACAGCTATAACAACAGTTATCTATGACAAAAAAGTGACACTAATATTTCAATTTAAAGACAGACAATATTTATAGATTATTTTGATATGTTAAACGTCATCTATATTTGGAAAATGCTAGTATGTTCATGATTTGAGAATAAGGTGTAGTATTGTGGCTTTGTTATTTCCAGTTTTATCATTTATCTGTGGGCTGATACTGGCGAATAGCAAATTTTCAGTAAACTTAAAATCACTCATGTCTTTGCTGTTGGCTCGCTTATTTATCCCGATTGTGATTATTTACAATATGGTATTTTATAAATCGGGTAGTATTGCTTTAATTTTATTTGCTTTTTTCTCATGCTTTACGCTTTTCTTTATTTATCTCACGCTGTCTAAAGATCGTTTAGCTTCATTGTGTTTTAGCTATACCAATATGGCATGGCTCGGCTTTCCGATTGCCTTGGCTATATTTGGTCCAGACAATAGTATGCTGATGATACCGCTCTATATCGGGGTTTCAATTTTTGGAAACTCTTGGGCTGTGACTTCGGTGAGCTCAGCTCCACAATCCAAACGATTGCTTATCAAAAAAGTATTGCAATCGCCACCTGTGATTGCCTTGATCATTGCAGGGCTTTTACGTTGTTTTGATGTGCAACAGTTTCAGACAAATGATTGGATTAATTGGATTTATACTCTGGCTAAATGGAGTATGAGTTTTACCGGTATGTGTGTATTGGGGATGTGGTTAAGAAAAACCAAAGTCCATATCGAGGATTTACTGTCCAGTACTAAGCTCGCAATATTAAAGTTAGTTTGTGGTGTTGTATTGTGCAGTCTGGCTTATTTCTTTTTACCTGTTCCACAGATCCATCAATATATTGGGGTGATGTTTTTACTGTTTTGTTTACCGCCAGCCGCCAATATTGTCGCATTGGAAACCCACTATCAAGGCACTGGCGTTTCAGCAAAATATATTGCTTCAGGAACGATAGTCAGTTGTGTGGTATGTGTCCTATACGGTGCATTGATTCATTTTTTATAGTTTTATCGGTTTATTTCGCTTCGTTTTAGATAAGCTTTAGCGATATCTATCATATTCCTCCTTTGCTCAACGGCGAGGAGGAATCTAACAAAATCATATGATCTTAAACGGCTGGTTTTAACTGCTTATTTCAAGCTTGCTTTAAACAATTGCATCGCCTGACCTCGATGGCTAATTTTATTCTTTTCTTCTTTACTCATTTCTGCGCTTGAAATATTTAGCTCGGGTAGCCAGAACAGTGGGTCATAACCGAAACCATTTTCACCACGAGCTTGCTCGAGTACTTCACCTTGCCAGATCCCTTGGTAGATTTGTGGTAAAGGGTCATCTGCATGTTCAACCAATGCCAATACGCACACGAACATTGCTTCAATCGCTTGATCGTCTTGGCGTAAAGGCTTAAGGTTTTCCAGCAATTTTGCATTATTGGCTGCATCATCGCCATGTTCACCGGCATAACGTGCAGAGTAAATTCCAGGTGCTCCACCTAATACGGGAACGCAAATCCCAGAATCATCTGCAATCGCAGGTTTACCTGAAATACGGCTTGCATGACGTGCTTTGATAATTGCATTTTCAATAAAGCTTAAGCCATCTTCAATCGCGTCTTCGATATTCAGTCGACCTTGAGGAATCACTTCAACGGGTAAAGCCAATTCAGCAAACAATTTTTCAAATTCAGCAATTTTGCCTTTGTTATTGCTTGCGAGTACCAGTGTTCCTTGTGATAACCAATCTTTTGATGACATGATGCAGACTCAAAATTTAAAATTGAATTATTTTAACTTAATCTGTGTCATAAAATATGGCTAAATTCTCTTGTTCTTTACGCTTTACTGGATGTGTTTTGCTTTTGCGCTAATGCGTTTGTCCAATTCTTGTTTTAAATCGAGAACATCCTCATTTTTCATAAAACCTAGTCCAAGATTGAGTTTCTGTTTGCTGTTATCTTTCATGATAAAAAGTAAATAATATTGTCGATCAAGTAAGGTTTTTTTTAGCTCAACTTCATAGATCTCCGGTATTTTAATGTTTTTTTTAATTATCACTCGACCTTTAAAATCAATGCTTCTAATCATGTCTTGGGAGAGGGTTAAAATAGGACGTTGATTGCTAAACATCTGAATAGCTTTATTACTGAAAAAATAAGCAATGAAACCCAAAGGCGTAACAAGAAATAGCGAAAAGAGACTTTTTAAGCCATTCTTCCATTCAAACATTTCCAAGATTAAAAGCACGGTCGCAGCCCAAAAGGGGCAGGCCAAAATTCCAGCAAAAATCGCCAAAGGAATCATTTGTTTGCGTGAAGCATAATATTTTTTCTTTTGCATATTTTTCCATACATAGAAGAACTCGATTTACTTCTCAAAAGCACAAGTGGTGCCTTGATGGAAAATCATTTGCCATATACCGTGATCATTCATAACCCAAATTGAACTGCGTAAAGCCACATTGTATTGAGCTTGAGTTGCCACATTGATTTGATGGCTTTGATAGGTCAGTAAAACGCTATGATCAGATAACGGCTGAACTTGAAAATCCTGTGCTTGAATGATGTCGCTATCTGTATCATTTAAAAGTGCTTCAATCATTTGGGCTTTATGCACAACCCACCCTGATTTGGTAATTTCTTTAAAATCTGGATGTAACCGTTGATCAAGTATTTGAAAGTTTTGACGATCACGATGATGCAACCCGCATTCATATTGAATTAATTGTTTGAATAGGTCTTGCATTGTCAACAATCCCAGCTGAAATACTTAAATAGATGGCAGTAAAAAAAGCACCCGAAGGTGCTTTTATGATTGATGAGAATCAAATTATTGAGCTTGAATCCATTGATCTGCACGTTGTGTTGCAGTACGAATTTGGTCTTGAGTTAAGTTAGCAGCCAAAGCAGTTTTCTTGGTTTGCGACATGTTAATTACTTTATTGTCTAACATACCATCACGTGTAGAAAGCTCATACCACTGATAAGCGCCCATGTAGTTTTTCTTTTGCTCTTCCATCACCGCAAGATTAAAGCTTGCACGGTTATCGCCGTGGCTTGCTGCTTTTTCAAAGTATTGACGTGCAGATGTTTCGCTTTTAGAAACGCCTAAACCATCA
This sequence comes from Acinetobacter sp. I-MWF, assembly GCF_025433935.1. NCBI lineage: Bacteria > Pseudomonadati > Pseudomonadota > Gammaproteobacteria > Moraxellales > Moraxellaceae > Acinetobacter > Acinetobacter sp. I-MWF. The sequence continues at coordinate 525,999 of NZ_JAMBAR010000001.1, forward strand.
GCATACATACGACCAACATTTAACTGAGCCGCAGAAATACCTTGGTCAGCCGCAGCTTTAAACCATGTAAATGCTTGTTTAATGTCTTTAGATACACCGCCAGTACCAGCCTGGTAATGTGTTGCTAAATAAAATTGTGCAGCAGGTTGACCAGCTTTGGCTGCTTTTTGCAAATCTGTCACATTCATATGTGCATATTGCGCTGCCATTGCTGATACAGATTGTTGTTGCTGCGGTACATAGTCCGCATGGGCTTGAATACTCACTAGCCCAAAAAATAACGTACTGCCTAATAATAATTTCTTCATAGAGCGCTCACTCGATAAATAGCGACTTCGCCGAACAAATTCGGTATGGCTTTACTTAAAAAGCTACCTTGTTGGTTCCCATTTACAGCGAGTCGATCAATAATTTGAATCTGATTTTCAGCACATAATGCTTCAAAATCACGAAAGGTGCATAAGTGGATATTAGGTGTATTGTACCACATATACGGTAAGGCATCAGAAACAGGCATCTTGCCTTTCAGTGCAAGGAAAGACCGTGTTTTCCAATACGCAAAGTTAGGAAACGTAATAATTGCTTGTTTCCCCACACGCACCATATCGCGCAGAAGCACATCAGGTGCATCTACAGCTTGCAAAGCTTGTGCCATAACCACATAGTCAAAAGACTGGTCGGCAAAGCGTCCCAAACCGAGGTTTAAGTCTTGTTGTATAATATTTAACCCTTTGCTGACGGCAATTGCAATCTTTTCTTGATCGATTTCTAGCCCGTAAGCATGAATTTGCTGTTTTTTGCTCATTTGTGACAATAATTCGCCATCACCACAACCTAAATCGAGCACACTCGCACCAGCATTGATCCATTTTTCTGCAAGTTGTTGGTCAATACGCATTACAAAGCCTCCTTAGGTGTTGAATGAAGGTGTTCAATACCACCTAAAAATGCACGTAAGGATTTGACGTACAAGGGGATAGGGAATAGGAATGAGTCATGGCCCTGCTCAGCATCAATATCCAAATAACTCACAGGCTTTTGATTGGTAATCAATGCATTAACAATCTCTTGCGAACGTTCTGGGCTAAAACGCCAGTCTGTTGTAAATGACACCACTAAAAAGCGGCATTTGGTATTAGATAGGGCTTTCGTCAGTGACTGTTCATATTCACGTGATGGATCGAAATAATCCAGGGCTTTGGTCATGATCAGATAAGTATTGGCATCAAAGTTACGGCTGAATTGTTCGCCTTGATAACGCAGATAGCTTTCAACTTGGAACTCAACATCGAAACCATACATAAACTTGCCTGATTTTAAATCACGGCCAAATTTTTGTTTCATTGCTTCTTCAGAGAGGTAGGTAATATGACCCACCATACGTGCCAAAATTAAGCCACGTTTTGGATAACTATCGAGTTCTAAATAACGGCCATTGTGAAAATCTGGATCAGATAAAATAGACTGACGCGCTACTTCGTTAAATGCAATATTTTGTGCGGAAAGTTTTGGTGCGCTGGCAATGATGACACATTTTTGTAAACGGTCAGGATAATCCACTGACCATTGTAAAGCCTGCATGCCACCTAAAGAACCACCAATGATTGAATACCAAACATCTATCCCTAAGCGGTCAGAGAGGAGGGCTTGGGTTTTAACCCAATCACGTACAGTCACTAATGGAAAGTCGGGACCGTATGGGCGATTTTCATTTTCAGGGTTAGGTGAAGTGGGTCCCGTTGAGCCACTACAACCTCCAATATTGTTGAGTGCGACCACGAAAAACTTCGAGGTATCAATGGCTTTACCCGGCCCAATACATGCATCCCACCAGCCTGTTTTTTTATCGTCTTCATGGTGATAGCCAGCCGCATGATGATGCCCTGAAAGTGCATGGCAAATCAAAATTCCATTTGATTTATCTGCATTGAGCTCACCATAGGTTTCCACCATGATTTCATAGCGTGGCAATACTCGACCACACTCAAGCTCTAACGGTTCTTCAAATTCAAACTTTTGTGGAGTAACGAGCCCCACTGAATCAGCTGGAAAAGACACTGGAAATGTTCACCTTAAAATTTTAGAAGGTCGATAAATTACGGATATTAGAGATATCTAAGTCATCTGTATGGCTAATAAATTAATGATATTCCATGGTTTTCACAATAGCTTTTATCATTAAAGTTCACTTCATGATGAGTGATGATGTCTAGTAGCGTCACAATGAGTGTTTTGACTTTGCTGAAGCTCAACGTATTCTTCTTTCGAAAAAAATAAAAAGCTTAAGCTTTATAAGAGAGCGATCTTGTCAAACTTTGCTTCTCATCGCCAAACGTGTTCACTACTCGCCAACACCAGTCTGACCTCAAACAATCATGGATAAAATTTTCACGTATCTTTTATCTATACATTATCTTTAAAAGATATAAAGCTGTTTGAAGTGATTGCTTGATAACATCAATAAATAAAAGAAAGGATACCACTAGGGGGCATCCTTTCTAAAGTCTTTTAATTGATATCGCTTATACAGCAGCAGCGATGACTTGTTCAGTACTTAAAACACCTTGGTCAATTAAACGATTGGTTGCCGCAATGATTGCTTCAATTGAAGAGGTGACGATATTGTCATGTACACCAGCACCGAATGCAGATTTACCTGTGCCTTGGACTTGAAGTTCGATCAATGCCAACGCTTTTGCATGTGCGCCTGAACTGATACTACGTTCTTCGTAGTTTAAGACATCAATTGGTAATTGAAGTGCATTTAAAATCGCAGAAATTGGACCATTCCCTTCACCACGTAAGCGCTGAGTTTCACCATTGATGACCACATCAAGCTCAATCACTTGGCTACCATTTTCATCTGACAATCTATAATTTTTCGCTGAATAATGTGCATCTTTTGCAGCAACATAGGTGTCTTTAAACAAGGTCCAAATTTGTTGAGCTGAAACTTCAACGCCTTCTTCATCTGCAACTTGCTGAACAATTTGTGAGAATTCAATCTGTAAGCGACGAGGTAAAACCACGTTATAGTTTGACTCTAATAAGTAGGCAATACCGCCTTTACCCGACTGTGAGTTGACACGGATCACTGCATCATAATCACGACCTAAGTCTTTAGGGTCGATCGGTAAATAAGGCATATCCCAAATTTCTTCGTCTTTTTGGAACTCAAAGCCTTTTTTAATTGCATCTTGGTGAGAACCAGAGAAAGCAGTAAAAACCAAATCACCAGCATATGGGTGACGTGGATGTACAGGTAAACCAGTACATTCTTCTATTGTGGCAATAATTTCATTAATGTTTGAGAAATCTAACTCACATGCTACACCTTGTGTGTACATGTTTAATGCAATTGCAGCAACGTCTACGTTACCAGTACGTTCACCATTCCCAAATACACAACCTTCAACACGATCAGCACCAGCCATGATCGCTAACTCAGATGCTGCAATACCACAACCACGGTCATTGTGACAATGTACTGAAATAATCACACCATCACGACGTTGCAAATTACGATGCATCCATTCGATTTGGTCGGCATAGACATGCGGACCTGAAACCTCAACAGTTGCAGGTAAGTTTAAAATGACTTTATTGTCAGGCGATGCTTCCCAAATTTCAGTCACTGCATCACAGACATCTTTAGCAACCTCTAATTCTGTTGCTGTAAAACATTCTGGGCTGTACTGGAAAATAAATTCAGTTTCAGGCTGTTTTGCTGCATATTCTTTTACTTTGCTTGCTGCATTGATGGCCAATTGTTTTGCACCATTGACATCAACATTCAATACTTTTTTACGGAAAGTGGGTGAGTTCGAGTTATAGATATGCACAATGGCACGTTTCGCACCTTGTAAGGCTTCAAAGGTACGTGCAATTAAATGATCACGCGCTTGCACCAAGACTTCGATATAAACGTCATCTGGAATATGACCTTCTTCAATCAACTTACGAGTGAAATCAAAATCAACTTGTGATGCTGAAGGAAAGCCAATTTCAATATGTTTAAAGCCGATTTTGACCAACATTTCGAACATTTTGAATTTTTGCTCAATGTTCATTGGCTCGAAAATCGCTTGGTTACCATCACGAAGGTCGGTACTCATCCAAATTGGCGCTTTATTGATTTCGTTATTTGGCCATTGACGGTCAGGCAAGTCTACACGTTGATACATGCGACGATATTTTTTACTTGGATCAGCCAACATCATGAGGGAACTCCTTGTGTAGTTGTTGTTGCTCGTCTCTTGGGTAAAGGCAACTTACTACAAATATAGATTGTGTCTATCTGTTCAATTTACAAGTGTTTTTAAGATGAAAACACAGTAAATTTTCATAAACTTATACGTGGGTAGCACGAGATAAATCTAAACACTGATAACTTACAAATGGTTTAACTTGAGATTAATTCTAAAACAATTATCTTGGAAATAATTTCCTTAATTTGCATAAAAAATATCAGTTGAGAGAAAAATTTCCTTTGAATGACTTAATCTTGAAAAATATATTCTTGATTGATTTCTTTTACGGTAGCAGTTCCCATTAATGCCATGGTAATTTCAAATTCTTCCTTTAAAATTTTAATTACATGGGCGACACCTAAAGCACCAGCAACAGAGAGCCCGTAGATCGCAGGACGGCCAATCAGCACCGCAGATGCGCCTAATGCCAATGCTTTAAATATATCGGTACCACGACGGATTCCACCATCCAAAAGCAAAGGAAAATCATGAGGAACAACTGCCTTAATTTTTGCTAAGGCGATCAGTGGGGAAATACTCGTATTGAGTACTCGTCCGCCATGATTAGAAACGATTAAGCCTTTTACGCCGATTTCGACTGCTTTTTTTGCATCGAGTGGATGTAGCACACCCTTTAAAATTACAGGCAAATGGCTATGGGCAATTATAAATTCGATATCTGCCCATTTGGGTGCAATTTGCATTAAACCGTTGAATACAGGATGTTGATGCTCAGAAATTTCGGGCAGGGGAATGTGGGTGGGTGTATGGGGGTGTTGCATGCCTTCTGGCAATTGAAAATTCACCCGACGATCACGATCACGAATCCCTGTATGCGGTGAATCTACTGTAATCACAAGTGCTTTAAAATTTTGTTGTTCTGCGAGTCGAACTAAGGCCAATGATTTTTCACGATCACCTTGCCAATACAGTTGGAACCATTTCAGCGGGTTTTCTTGTTTTAAACTTCGCATATCGGTATTGGTGAAAGTGCTCAGTACAATATTACTTCCTAAAACTTCGGCTGCCAGTGCAGCCGCAGCTTCGCCCTCTGGGTGGAACAATTGTTGATGTCCAATCGGTGCAAGAAAAATTGGATGAGGAAAATTTTGTCCTAAAATCTCACATTCGGTCGAGCCTTGAGTTAAGTCATTGAGCAGTCTTGGAATCAGTTGAATATTTTTAAATTGTTGTAAGTTTTCTTGAACACTTTGCTCATCCATCGCCCCACCTTGCAAATAGTGCCAAGTGTTTTCAGGCAGATGCTGTTCTGCTTGTTTCTCGTAATCCGCAATGGTCTGTAAATATGCTGGAATTTGAGTGAGTGGTGCTTGGATTTTTTTACTCATTTATTGATTGTCCAAATTTATACAAAACACTTTCGTTACAATAATGACTTGCAAGCTAAAATTTATAAATCACTCCATTCGCGTAGGAGGTTGTGATAGATCCCCGTAAGACTGATCACTTGCTCATGTGTAGCAGATAGCTCGATGGTCAGCTTTTGAATATTTTGATCTAAGTCAAAGAGAATTCGTCGTTGCGCATCGGACGATACAAAGCTTTGTACCCAAAAGAACGAGGCAATACGTGCACCTTCAGTGACTGGGTTGACCTGATGTAAACTGGTAGAAGAATAGACAATTGCATCGCCAGCTGGAAGTTTTACTTCTTGTGTACCAAAAGTGTCTTCGATCACCAGTTCACCGCCATCATATTCATCGGGATTGGTGAGAAAAACAGTGCAAGACACATCTGTCCTTAAGTACTGATTGAGTTGAGGATGGCGACGGATAGCATTATCAACATGCATCCCAAAATTTCCACCGTGTTGATAACAATTAAACAGCGGAGGTAAAAATGTTTTTGGAAGTGCGGCACTAAAGAACAAAGGATTTGCGTTGGCAGCATTTTGAATGATTTGTCCAAGCTCTAATGCTTGTTGAGAATCTTGAGCCAGTTGTAAATTATTTTTTAAATGCGCAGATTGATAGCCTGTTGTTGCTTTTCCATCTGTCCACTCTGCTTGAGAAAGTGTCTGACGACAATGATTCAGTTCATCCAGACTGAGTAAATTTGGAATATGTAAAATCATGATTTTCTTCCCCAAAAAAGAAACAGCGCCTGATGAATCAGACGCTGAATTTTAACATAGATTGATTAAATCTTAGAACTTATAGTTGATGTTGAATACGCCTTTGCGACCCTCACCAGGCATTGCCCAACCATTGTTGCGGATATGAGTATAGTACTTCTCATCACTTAAGTTTTGCCCCAATAATTGGAAACTTAAATCTTTGTTGTAGCTGTAGGTTACAGAAGCATTGTGAATCACATAATCTTCAGACTTGACCTGCGGCACAAGATTATTCGTCGCTGAACGTGTGCTTAAATACATTTCACCTTGATAGGTTAAGCCATAGCCAGCTTGCCACTGATCATTGAATTGATACGTTGTCCATAAGCTGCCTGAAACTTTAGGCACATTGACCAACTTGTCACCTTTTTGGAAGTCAATATTCGGCGAACCATTGACTTTAGTTTGGTCATATTCTCCTTCCATATAAGCAGCACTAGCGGTGATGTTCCATTTTGGTGTAATTTCACCCGCTAAACCAAGTTCAACACCTTGGACATAGTTTTTACCATCTAATTTTGCATCTGGTTGTCCAGGTATATCATTGGTTACACGGACTTTATCTTGTTCATTGCGAAATACTGCGGCAGACACTAAGAAGTTAGGATTTGCTTGCCATTTTGCCCCCACTTCATAGGCAACTGCATTCTCAGGGTCTGTATTGCAAGAATTTGCTGTGATTGCATTGTTGGTAATAGTTTGAGAGCAGCCACCACTTGCAGTATTTTGTACTGGCTTTTGAGCATTAGCATAAGATAAATAAAGACTGGTTGCTGGTGTTGGTTTAAATGTCAAACCAGCATTATAGGAAATTAAATTATCAGACTGTTTATAGTTTTGACCACGCGTTACAGTTGCATTGGTTGTTGAAATAGTATCCGAACGATATTGACCGTCAGTATAATCATTACGCACACCAAGGTTAAGTAACCATTGTTCACCAAACTTTAAAGTATCAAACAAATACGCTGAATAAACATTTAAGTAGCCTTCAGCAACACCAGTTTTACGGAAGTTTGTTGGACCATGCCAAAAGTTATCTGGATTGTATACATCCATGTAAAGTGGGTTAGTAATAGAACTGCCTGCTGATGAACCATTTGAATTATATAAATAGCCAGCTGTGGTAATCGCATAGTCTTCACGACTAAAGCCCACCCCAGCGACAAGAGCATGATCGACAACGCCAGTTTTGAATTGCACATTGATGTTGGTGTCATTGGCAAATTGCTTATTATGGGTATCACGATAATAACCACGTGGGCCAGAAATATAATATGAACCCTTTGGAACAGTAATCGTGGTTGAACCAGAAGTTACATTACAATTTTTATAGCCAGTTTGGTTGGTATTGGTCAATGCTGTTGGTGATGTGCCATCTGCTAAACAGAATGTTCCTTGTGGTGCAGAAACAGTCGCTTTTTGTTGAATATCACTATAACGAGTAATGGAGTTCAGTTTTGCGTTGGGACTGATCTCGCTTTCTACTTTAAATGTGACAACCTGATTTTCAATATCTTGTTGATCTAAGTTGCTATAGCCATAGTTATTTTTATCTGAAATCCCTTTGACTGGTTTGCCATTATAATAAGGCACGCCGTACTGTGGATCATTTTCATCTTTTTGATATAAGTACGATAAAGTTGCCTTCGTGGTATCACTGATTCCAAAAGTAACCGAAGGTGCAATTCCCCAACGTTTCATTTCTTCATCACGACCTGCATAGGTATTTTGATGTCCCATTACATTTAAACGAAATGCTAAATCTTCATCTACAACTTTATTAAAATCACCTGTAAAGCGTTTATAGCTATCTGAACCAAAACCTAAAGTAACTTCATTGCTGTCACGATTCTTAGGCGTTTTAGAGACTAAATTGACACCACCACTGATTTGTCCTACACCATTTTCAACAGAGTTCGCACCTTTGATGATTTCAACAGCTTCATAGTTGAATAAATCAGAACGGTTAGTTAATGCTGCATCACGTAAGCCATCTACAGTTGTGTTATAGGTTGCATCATAACCCCGTAGGTTGATTTTATCGCCATAACCACCACCACCTTCGCCAGCACCAAAACTAATGCCTGGAGTTGTTGCAAGGGCTTGTTGTAGTGAAAGTAAGCCTTGATCTTTGAGTGCTTTTTCCGTGATGACCTGAACGGTTTTAGCTGTATCTAAAATGGTTTCTGTACGCTTAGTCGAGGATGTTTTTGCTGCTAAATATGCAGTATTTTGTTCTGCTCGAGCTTGAATCGTCGGGAGCTGTATAGTTGTATCTTCAGTTGCTGCAAAAGCTAGGTTGGGTAAAGCAATTGCAAGTGCAACTGTTTTAACTTTTTTGTTTTTTACAGAATTTTTTTGAGCCATTTTTTGCGTCCATCGCAGGTTGTGTCAAACTTAACCAATACTGCTCAGGAAACTTCATGACGCAATAATGGAGAAATTGTTAAGGTATGTAACTAGTGTTGCGAATTCTAATGATAATTATTTTCATTCACAATAAATAGTAAGTGATTATTCATACGGAAAAACTGTTTAATTCATTCAATATAATTAAAGAAAGCTATAGGAGATATGATTGATGGAGTTTGATCATATTGCTGAAATCTAAAGTATTTTTAATGATTGGTAAAAAGTAACTATTGGAAATTATAGAATTATTTTTTAGTAAGGGTTAATAACAATGAGATTTATCTTTAATAAAAGACACAACAAGCTAAATTATAGGTAAAAAATGGCCCCTATGAACAGGAGCCATTTCACTTTAATTTTTAAAGTATTAACTATTAATATTTAAAGTTAATTGATAAGACAGCATTACGGCCTTCAGCTTCTGTTGCATAGTGAGATGCATAGGCTTTAGTAAAATAACGCTTGTCTGAAAGGTTGTTTACATTAAGCTGTAAATCAACATTTTTGTTAACATTGTAACGAGCCATTGCATCATAACGGACATAGCCAGATACATACTTAGTATTCGCAGCATCACCATAGACTTTGTCCATACCTAATGCACCAGCACCAACAGTTAACTGTGGAAGAACTTGATACGTTGTCCAAAGTGTTGCAGAGTTTTTAGGTACGTTAGGAAGTTGTTTGCCTTTCGCTGGGTTAGGGTATGTACATGTTCCAGCACGATTACATGACGGGCCAGGATTGGTCATTTCACTGTCTAGATAAGAGTATCCAGCCGTAATATCCCATTTGTCTGTAATTTTACCTGTAGCACTAAGTTCAACACCATCAACTTTACTTTCACCACCGTTGGTGTAGGTGCCAGCATCTAATTGGATACGAGTATTTTGTTTTTCTGTACGGAATACAGCAGCTGTCAAGTTTAAGCGATCATTGAAGAGGTCCCATTTAGTTCCAACTTCATAGGTACGTGCTTCTTCTGGCTTTAAGTCCATATAAGCTTGTCCGATCGCTTCCGAACCATCACCACCATCAACACCCACTGGGTTAGCTGATGTTGCATAGCTTGCATAGATCGAACCATTTTTCATAGGTTTATATGTCAAACCAGCTTGGTAAGTAAAAAAGTCTTTATTATTTTCTAGTTTAGCGCCTGTTGCATTCGTCACTTGTTCAGTGTCAAATTTGTCCCAACGAACACCTAGGTCAAGTAGCCATTGTGGATTAAATTCAATATTGTCAAGCAAATAAACTGATGTAACTTTTGTTGTGGTTGTAGTGGTATTACGATTGGCAACTGCTGAACCTAACCATTCTTCTTTCGAATTTGGATTTGTTAAAGACGTACACCATGCATCATTGATTTTACAATCGCTGTTGAAACCACCAGTTGTAGTACCTGTATAACCTGGATAAGTAGTTGTATAGCTACCTTTATCTGATTTTTGATCACTATATTCTGCACCAACATTAAACTTATGCTTAATTGCACCAGTGTTAAATTTACCAGTCAATGCAAGTTGATCTGTGAAAATATCTGTGTCAGTAATACGTGAGTTAATACGACGCCAAACTTTATCATTTAGGACATTACCTTTTGAGTCATCTGGTTGAGTCCAAAGATAATCATTCGTTGACTTGTTATACACTGCAGTATTGGTAATGGTTAAATTGTCAGTTAAATCATGTTCTAATTTAATTGTACCAATTTGGTTTTCTTGTTTTTGAAAATCACGATCATGTAAACCATAGTAAATGCCTTGTTTAACATCTACAGGCTTACCAAAAGTTGCTTTTTTCGAAGCATCATAATTATATGGCACACCCGAATCTGGTGTATCGTCTGACTTTAAATAGTAGTAACTTAACGTCGCACGAGTCGCAGTGTCTAAGCCAAAAGTAATACTTGGCGCAATACCAGCACGTTTATATTCTGCGCCGTCATGTTGACCCGCTTTCTCATTTTGGTGTCCCATTACTGCAATACGAGCAGCAATCCCATTGCCAAAATCTTTATTGCCATCTAGGGTAATACGTTGGTAGTTATCTGTACCACCCGCAACAGAGCCTTCTAAAGCATCGCCTTTTTTAGCGACTTTAGAAATCATGTTTACACTACCACCAACCGAACCAGCACCACCAAGTGAAGATGCTGACCCTTTTATGACTTCTACTTGTTCTACTGCAAACATTTCACGGTTTTGTGAAGTGGAATTACGCACACCATCCACAAACATAGAACTTTCAGAGTTATAACCACGAATAAATGGACGATCACCATTTGGGTTACCACCTTCACCAGCACCAAGGGTAATTCCTGGAACTGTACGAAGTGCATCTGCAAGTGTTGTTACTTGAGTATCTTGAATCAGCTGTTTTGAAATAACAGATACAGATTTAGGTGTATCCAAAAGTGGCGCAACAAATTTTGTATTGGCAGACTGATCTACTTTTAAACCTTGTTCAGTCGTTGCTTGTGCTTTAATTGTTGGTAGTTTTGCGATTTCGTCTTGAGCGATGGCTGACGTTGCAATAACTGAAAGAGATGAAGCGATTGCTGTAGTAACAATCTTTTTGCGTGATTTGATAAAAGACATACTTAAACTCACTAAGAGTAGTGCAAATTTGTATGCGAATAATAATGATTCTTATTGTTTATTTCATCTGTTTGAAATTGAATTTGTCGATAGTTTTAAAAGTTTATGATGAGAAAATGAATTGAAAATATGTTGAATTTTCACTTAACTTTTTGAATTTTATTTATTTAGTTTTATTTATAGATATTTCAAAATGTAAATAAATTTATTCTATTGTCACTAAAGCATTTGAATTTGGTAAATTTCTCAAAATATGCGGATTTCTGGCTTTTGGCTGCAAAGAAGGGGATTGGTTTAAAAAAGCGACATAATGGGGAAATCCGTAACCGAAATAAAATGATTTACACAGGTGTTTTGTATATATTCAAATGTTGTCATATAATGTGGCACTTTTTGAAAAACTGTAATTATTAAATTCTATCGAGGAAGCCATGCAAGTAACTTCTGAAGCGGTTTCGGGCGTTGCCCGTCGTTTAAATGTATCTGTACCGACGAGCCGTATTAACGAGCAGTTTGAAGCTCGCTTGAAACGCACTGCCAAAACTGTGAAGATCAACGGCTTCCGTCAAGGTAAAGTGCCAGTAAACGTTGTACGTCGTGAATACGGCGCTGGTATTTACCAAGAAGTTGTAAACGACATCATTCGTGACACAGTATTTGAAGCAATTCAACAAGAAAAAATCAACGCTGTTGGTATGCCAAACATCGACAAAGTTGAAAACAAAGATGATGCTTTAGTTTATCAAGCTACAGTTGAAGTTTATCCTGAAGTTGAAGCTAAATTTGAAGGTCTTGAAGTATCACGTAAATCGTCTGAAGTAACAGATAAAGACGTTGATGCAATGCTTGAAAACCTTCAAAAGCAACGCGCTGAATGGACTGAAACTAAAGGCATGGCTAAAAAAGACATGCAAGTAACTTTCGATTTTGAAGGTACTGTTGATGGTGAGAAGTTTGAAGGCGGTGCTGCTGAAGACTTTAAACTTGTTTTAGGTTCTGGTCGTATGATCCCTGGCTTCGAAGACGGTATCGTTGGTATGAAGAAAGGCGAAGAGAAAGTGATTGATGTAACTTTCCCTGAAGACTATCAAGCTGAAAACTTAGCAGGTAAAGCAGCTCAATTCAAAATCACAGTTAAACTTGTTGAAAAACAAAAACTTCCTGAAATTGATGCTGAATTCCTTAAAATCTTCGGTTTAACTGAAGAAGAAGGCGTAGAGAAATTAAAAGCTGACGTTCGCAAAAACATGGAACGTGAAGTAAAAAATGGTCTACGTAACCAAGTGAAAGGTGCAACTTTTGATGCACTTGTTGCTGCAAATGACGTAGAAGTTCCTGAATCTATGTTGGCTCAAGAAATTGACCGTCAACGTCAACAAATGATTCAACAATTTACTCAACAGTTTGGTGCTCAAGGTGCTAAAGCATTTGATAGCAGCATGCTTCCAGATGAATTGTTCAAAGAACAAGCTGAAAAAGCAGTTAAACTTGGTGTATTGGTAAGCAAAGTATTGGCTGATGCTAAACTTGAGGTAGACCAATCACGTGTTGATGCTTATATCGAAGATATGGCTTCTTCTTATGAAGATCCTACTGAAGTGATTGAATATTTCAAAACTGATAAGCAACAACGTGCTCAAATCGAAGGCGTAGTGTTAGAAGATCAAGTTGTTGATCATATCTTAGCTGCTGCTAAAGTAACTGATGAAGTTGTTAGCTATCAAGATTTGTTAAAAGAGCAACAAGCGCGCCAACAAGGCTAAGTTGTTTGATCTAAAAAAAGGCGCTTTGGCGCCTTTTTTTATGAGCTTAAACATGGATTTAATCATTCCATTCACAATACTTATGCAAAAAATATCTGATATTAAGTTGGGAATATTTTGCATTTTCAGCAATTATCCCTCATATTGTGAACATGAGTGAAGTAACAAGAATTCAGGAATAAATAACGTATGTATGTTCCATCAATTGAAAGCGCTTTGGTGCCAGTAGTCGTAGAACAATCTTCACGTGGTGAGCGTTCTTTCGATATTTTTTCACGTCTTTTACGTGAACGTGTGATTTTTTTAACTGGTGAAGTTGAAGACAACATGGCGAATCTTATTGTCGCGCAAATGCTGTTTTTAGAAGCTGAAAATCCAGATAAAGATATCCATTTATATATCAATTCACCTGGTGGTTCAGTGACTGCGGGTATGGCAATTTACGATACGATGCAATTTATTAAGCCTGATGTAGTGACCTATTGTATGGGGCAAGCTGCATCTATGGGGGCTTTCTTATTAAATGCTGGTGCAAAAGGTAAGCGTTATTGCTTGGAAAATGCACGTGTAATGATTCACCAACCATTGGGTGGTTTCCGTGGTCAAGCATCGGATATTGAAATTCACGCACGTGAAATTTTATTCATCAAAGAACGTTTAAATCGTTTAATGGCTGAACATAGTGGTCAAGATTACGAAACTGTCGCTAAAGATACAGATCGTGATAATTTTATGACTGCACAGCAAGCAAAAGAATATGGTTTAGTGGATCAGGTATTAAGTAAACGACCTCAAGACTAAACATTTATAGATAAGATTTAAGAATTTGGAGTGAAAATGTCCGATCTTCCTCAAGGACAAAAGCATTGTTCATTTTGCGGTAAAACGCAGTCTGAAGTCGGTAAGCTGATTGCAGGCGAGGACGCATATATTTGTAATGAATGCGTGGATGTGTGCTTAGACTTAGTGCAAACGAGTCAACAGGTGGAAACAGGCGATTGGGCAACACGTCCATTGCCAAAACCACATGAAATTCGTGCGGCTTTGGACCAATATGTAATTGGTCAAGACACTGCAAAGAAAACACTTTCAGTAGCAGTGTATAACCATTACAAACGTTTAAAAGTATCTCAAACAGGTCACAAGCCTAAAGATGCGGTTGAAATTGCTAAAAGTAATATTTTGCTGATTGGACCGACAGGTTCAGGTAAAACATTGCTTGCACAGACACTTGCGCGTTTGCTTGATGTACCTTTTGCAATGGCTGATGCAACTACATTGACCGAAGCTGGTTATGTTGGTGAAGATGTTGAAAACATTATTCAGAAACTTTTGCAAAAAGCAGATTACGATGTAGAAAAAGCACAAAAGGGTATTATCTATATTGATGAAATTGACAAGATTACCCGTAAATCTGAAAACCCTTCGATTACACGTGATGTGTCTGGTGAGGGCGTGCAACAAGCATTGTTGAAAATGATTGAAGGTACTGTTGCGTCAATTCCGCCTCAAGGTGGACGTAAACATCCACAGCAAGAGTTTATTCAAGTTGATACTGCAAATATCTTGTTTATCTGTGGTGGTGCGTTCTCTGGTCTTGAAAAAGTTGTTCAACAACGTCAAGAAAAAGGTGGCATTGGTTTCACCGCAGACGTAAAGAATAAAGACGATAGCAAAAAAGTATCTGAATTATTCCGTCAAGTTGAAGCCGCAGATTTGGTGAAATTTGGTTTAATTCCAGAGTTCATTGGTCGTTTACCTGTGATTGCAACCCTTGAAGAGCTTGATCAAGAAGCCTTGATGCAGATTTTAACTGAACCAAAAAATGCATTAACTCGTCAGTATCAATATCTCTTTGAGATGGAAAATGTAGACCTTCTTTTTGAAGACTCTGCTTTACGTGCGATCGCGAAAAAAGCGTTAGAGCGTAATACAGGTGCGCGTGGTCTGCGTTCTATTTTAGAAAATGTATTGCTTGAAACCATGTATGACTTACCAAGTCGTTCAGACATTGGTACTGTGATTATCAATGAAGCAGTGATTAACGATAAAGCTGCGCCAGAGTTCAAATCTGAACGTCAACCAAAGCATGAAAATACTGAAGTTGAAAAAGTAGATTTGAAGGTATTGGATACAAAATCAGCTTAAAAGCTGGATTCTGATACATCCTCAGTGCAATTCATCTGAAACGTGCAAGTAGCTTGACTATTTGCACGTTTTTTATTTTTAAATGGTCATTGAAATGTTAAGCTGGCTGTAGACAATAGGGTTTATTAAAAACGAAAATAAAAAATACGCGGTGAGGGAAAATCATGCGTTACATCGGTCTAGTCGTTTTGATCAGTTGTGGGTTGGCAGCTTGTCAAAGTCATCAATCTGTTGAACAGCAACCTGCAAAAGTTGTTTCAACTTTAGATCCTATCGATTTCAAAAAAGAAGATTCGTTGGTTCATGAAAAGCTTGAACAATATAAAGTTGCATCATTCTCTACCGGATCTTGGGTCAATCAAAAGCCGGGGCAATACTTTAAGCTGGTTAAGCCTCAGAATCCTCAAGCTGCGATTGTGTATTTTTATCGACCGGATAGTCGTTGGAATAGACAAGAAATTATTCCAAACAATTTTTTTCTGAATGGTAAGAAAATTCCAAGCTTGATCAGTAATCATTATTACTGGATTGAATTGGCTGAAGGTGACTATAAATTAAGTCTCAGTCGCCCATTAACGGTTTTTCATTTCCAGAAACCCAAAGTTGCTTACTTCTCAGTGGAAGCTGGCGGGCAATATTTTGTCAAATATGAAGAAGAAAAATTTCGCGGTGGTCCCAATGGTGAAGCAGGGTTATTACGTGTAGGACCTTTAATGCAAATGCCTACTCGACAAGGGCTCAAAGAAATTGCAATGACTCAACTGAAAACTCCAGGCCTTAATTTTGTGGCTGAAGTGACTGCAGATGGTCGTGTGATCAAACCTAAAGAAAAAATCAAAGGTGAGCCGTACAAAGTGAGTGATGATGTGCATTTGGGGCAGCAGTTTAAACTTTGGAACCCAATGACTTGGTGATCTATCGCTAGAGGATGCTTGATATAGAAAAGAGAGCGGAGCTCTCTTTTCTTATTTGTTTTATTGAGTATTTGCGGCCTTTTTTAAAGCATCTAGCTTTTTAGTCACTTCTTTAAAGTCTTTAGATGCAGTTTGTACACTTTTAATCAGTTGGCTGTTCATGACTTTCATGGTTTCTTGAGCAACTTGAGGTGTTTTTTTCAAAATAGACTGTCCAATTGCACTTGAATAAAAATCAATTTGAGCTTGAACTTCTTCAGCACTGTATATGTCTTTATAAATCTTAAGATAAACAGGTTTGATTTGATCCCACGCAACAGTTTTTTTACTTTGCTCATACATTTTGTCAGCAAGCTCATTGGCGACAATTTGTTCTTGTGGATTGAGCTGATCTTTTTTTACTGTCATTTGAATGATTTGGTAAGCTTGTTGATCTAACTGAGGGCGAATTTGTTGTATGGTTTCTTGTAGCAGTTCATCAATATTCATGACTTTTAATAATTGTTGAACTTGTTGGTCTGAAGCGGGCGCTGCAAAAGCAAAATTTGTGCTGATACATGCGCTTGCAAGTAGTAAGTGTCGGAGTAATTTCATAAAATACCTATATAAGTTCTGGTTGTAATTCACATCATAAAATGGTTGAGTAAAAGCTTATTCAACTTGAAGAATTGGCTTTAAAATCGTTTCCATTTTTTCTTTCAGGGCTTTTTGATTTTCTACTTTTAGCATTTTTTCTTGAGAAAACTTTGCGGTTTCTTGCATGACTTCTGTCATAAGCGTGTTCATCTTTTGATTGATAGATTGTCCAATCGGTGTACTTAAAAAAGCGATATTGGCTTGAACTTCTTCTTCAGTAAAGGTCTTTTTAAATAATGATTTAAACATGTTGAGATATTCAGGGTCAGTCACCAGCTGTTGTTGAATATCACTATACAGCGCACTAATTTGTAGTGCTGCATTTTGCTGATCGATATTCAATGTTTGAGCCCCCGTCACTTGGCGAACAAGAGCTTCTGCTTGATCGTCAAAGTAGGGTTGCATATCACGAGTACTTTGTTTGAAAATCTCTGAGATATTGGAGAGCTGCATCAATTTGTTGACACTTTTATCTGTTGCTGGAGATGCAAAACTTGACACTGTGATACAGCATAAACTTAAAGTTAAAACGAACTGCTTAATTTTCATAGGTTTTCCTTTATTTATTTTCATCTAAATGATGCAGTTGCTGAATAATTTCTCCAATTTTATTGCGATATTGTTGGATAAATTGAGGATCATTGACTGCCTTATGAATAGCAGCATTGCTTTCTAGGAATATTTCTGTGTCAATATTGGCAAGTTTTGTGTATAGCTCTTGGCTTGATGTTGTATCACGCTGAGAGAGCATATCAATTTCTTGAGAACTTAACGATTCTAAAAGAATTTGTTTAGTTTGGGCGATAAATTGTGGATCTCGGAGAATATTTTCTGGTATTGCCTGATAAATCTCTACAATTTGAGGAATGATTTGTTTTTCTTTATCAGTGAGTTCTATTGTACTTAATCCGTTTTTGATTAGATTTTCTGCTTGATTTTGATAGATCCGTTTTGCACTTTCATTGTATTGTAGGCGCCATATTTGATTAGTAATGATACCTTGCGCTAATCGGTCAATGGCATCACTATCTGTGTTTGAGGCAAAACTTTGAATAGAGATCAAGCATACAAATAACCCAGAAAAAATAATATATTTTATAAAGTTCATGATCTGACTCAAAATAAAAAGCACTCTAATCATAGAGTGCTTTTTAAGTGATGCTCAAGCTTAATCTAAGCTTTAGATCAGATTATTGAGCAACAGCATCAACCACTGGGATTTTACCAATTTTGGCTTGCCAGATTTTAGGTGCAGTCGCATGAATAGAAGTACCATTGACATCAACTGCAACAGATACAGGCATGTCTTGTACTTTAAATTTGTAAATAGCTTCCATACCTAAGTCAGCAAATGCAACAACTTCTGCTTCACGGATGGCTTTAGATACTAAATAAGCAGCACCACCAACAGCCATCAAATAAGTTGCTTGATTGTCTTTGATCGCTTCAACAGCAGCAGGGCCACGATCCGCTTTACCGATCATACCGAACAAGCCTGTTGCTTCAAGGACTTGACGTGTGAACTTGTCCATACGTGTTGCTGTTGTTGGGCCAGCAGGGCCTACAACTTCATCGCCTACAGGATCTACAGGCCCCACGTAGTAAATGAATTTACCTTTGAGATCTACAGGTAACTGTTCGCCTTTATTCAACATGTCAACCATGCGTTTATGCGCAGCATCACGACCTGTATAGATGGTACCGTTCAATAATAATGTATCGCCCGGTTGCCATGAGTTCATTTCTTCCTGTGTGATATTGTCTAAGTCAACACGTTTAGACGTTGACGTATCCCAAGTCACTTCAGGGTAATCTGAAAGTAAAGGCGCTTGAATATGTGCGATACCTGAACCGTCTAACTGGAAATGAGCGTGACGAGTTGCAGCACAGTTTGGAATCATACCAACTGGTTTACCAGCAGCATGGCAAGGGTAGTCTTTGATCTTGATATCAAGCACTGTGGTTAAACCACCAAGGCCTTGTGCACCGATACCCAATGCATTTACTTTTTCAAAGATTTCAATACGCAGTTCTTCGATTTGGTTCTGTGGGCCACGGCGAAGTAACTCGTCCATATTGATTTCTTCCATGAGCGATTCTTTTGCAAGCATCATGGCTTTTTCAGCAGTACCACCAATACCAATACCGAGCATTCCTGGAGGACACCAACCCGCACCCATCGTTGGTACAGTTTTAAGTACCCAATCTACGATCGAGTCAGAAGGGTTAAGCATTGCCAGTTTAGATTTATTCTCTGAACCACCACCTTTCGCTGCAACAGTAATATCGACTTTATTGCCTGGAACGAGTTTGTAGTGAATTACAGCAGGTGTATTGTCTTTGGTATTTTTACGACCAAAAGCAGGATCTGCTAAAACTGAAGCGCGGAGTACGTTACTATTTTCTAAATAACCTTGGCGTACACCTTCATTGATCGCATCATCTAAGCTCATGGTTAAATCAAATTTAACATCTAAGCCCACGTCAACAAATACGTTAACAATACCAGTATCTTGACAGATTGGACGATGACCTTCTGCACACATACGTGAATTAATTAAGATTTGTGCAATTGCATCCTTTGCAGCTTGGTTCTCTTCACGATCATAAGCACGGCTCATCGCTTGGATAAAGTCTTGTGGATGATAGTACGAAATGAACTGAAGCGCGTCCTTGACCGATGTGATCAAGTCATCTTGTTTGATAATAGTTGTCATATCAAAAATCTCTTGAGCGGGCTGTTAGCTAGCGGGCTAAATTATACGTGATATTGCTTGTTTTGTGGTGGCTTAGATCTAATTTCAGCCTAAAGTTTTATGATTTTATTTGAGAAACTCAGCTTATATTTTGATTGATCAAGTCAACTTTTCTACTTTTTATATAAATGATGATAAAGCCGTATTGAAATAAATTTCAGATTTTACAGGGTGAAAAGCTCTATACTCTATTGAGTTAAAAGCTTGGGCTAAATAACAACAAAATGGAAAACTATACGCATCTTGCGGAAAATATTATTGAAATTTATACAAAGCATGCTCGTGCATGGACTGAATTACGCGGGGAATTTCTTTATGAAAAAGCGTGGTTGGATCGCTTTTTAGCTTTAATTCCAGCTCATTCCCATATTCTTGACTTGGGTTGTGGTTCAGCAAAGCCAATTGCAGCTTATTTGATTGAGCAAGCGAATACTGTGACAGGTGTTGATAGTTCTGATGTGATGATTGAAATGGCGAAACAGAATTTTCCTGAGCACACTTGGATTTTAGCTGATATGCGAACAGTAAATTTAGATCGCAAATTTGATGCAATACTCGCTTGGGATAGCTTTTTTCATCTTACACCACAAGATCAGCAAGATATGTTTGAAATTTTTGATCAATATACAAAAGCTGGCGCTGCTTTAATGTTTACCAGTGGACCATCACAGGGTGAAGCGGTTGGAGAGATGTTTGGTGATGCGCTGTATCATGCGAGCTTATCATCCGCTGAGTATCATGAACTATTTAAAAAATATAATTTTGAAGTGATAAAGATGATTGCTGAAGATCGTGATTGTACTGGGCATACTGTTTGGTTAGCCAAGAGAATATAAAATACCTAGATGAAAATAAATTAAGCAATAAATACAAAAATATCTAAAAATTTTAATATTCTCAAATTAAGAGATTAATATATTTTAATTGTGGGTATTGAAGTTATTTTTTAGTTTAATTTCTAAATAAGTAAAAATAATCTTAGCTAATTTAATATACTTTTCACGTTTATTTTTTTACCTATCATTATTTTGTAGTTAAATTAGCGTGTTATTGTAAATTTTAGTGAAAAATCATATTATAATGATAATAATTCTCATTGTTTTTCTTGGTGCAATAATGCCTTTTGTTAAAAAAAGCTTAACTTTAATGATGCTGTCGACGGGAGGACTTTTCGTTTCCTCTTTAACATTTGCAAATACAGATAGCAGTGAAGAACAGAAAAAAAGCACAGCAACGCTTCCCACCATTGTCATTGAAGCAATGAATGATGGTGACCCAATAAAAACATATGTGGACTATAAACAAGCCAATGTTACGAGAAATGGTTTAGATAAAAAAGATATACCACAAACGATTGATACAATTGATGTTTCTAAATATAAGCTGTATGGCGCAAATGATCTGAGTGTTATGTTACAAGGCACGCCGGGCGTTTCAACCAGTTATGATATGCGTGGTGATGGTATTATGCTGCGAGGGTTTAGTGCGGATTCTGGAGATATCTATCGTGATGGCGTGCGTGAAAGTGGACAGATACGTCGCAGTACCGCCAATGTTGAACGAATTGAAATTTTAAAAGGTCCTGCATCTGTATTATATGGCCGTAGTGGCGGTGGTGGTGTGATCAATATGGTCACCAAATATGCAAATTTTGATTCGGGAAGCTCAGTTGGGGCATACGTGGGTTCTTATGATAATGTTGGCGGAACGCTTGATATTAATAAAGTGCTTAATGATAACTGGGCTGTACGTTTGGTTGGTGAAAAGTCCGATACCAATAGTTTCCGTTCTGATATCGGTGCCAATGAGGAAATGATTTCTCCAAGTGTGACTTATCGTAGTGATGATGAAAAACTACTTTGGACGACCGAATTTACTTACGACAATATACATCGAGTTCCTGATCGTGGTCCTTCCTATGAGAACTTGCCTGCTGGGACTTCAATTAAGATGGGGTTTGCTCAATCTGGGGATTATGTAGAAGATATTCTTCAAACAATGCGTACAGATGTTAAATATGAATTTGCGCCAAATTGGAAATTTCATTGGGGCTTAAGTCATCGTGAGTCGGAACAAAATTTTGATCATTTTTATTTAGGCTCGATGTGTACTGCTGACGTGAAGCCAACGAATACAAATAAAGGATGTTATAAAGGTTATGTCAATCAAATTTATTATTGGCAGCAAACAACCAATAAAACTACAACTAATACTTGGGATATAACTGGTGAGTTTAATACTGGTGCGATTAAACATAATGTTCTAGTCGGTACAGACTGGTCTTATGAACAGCGAGAACCTTTACTATCAAATAAAAACAAGGATGGATCATTGATTTATGGATTTGTGAACCCACTAACAGGTGATCGTTTTAGTAACCGTGGCACAGGGCATATTACGACCTCTCACAATTATAATGAAGGAACAAATTATGCGCTTTTCCTTCAGGATCTCATTAGCTTTAATGATCAGTTTAAAATGATGTTAGGTGGGCGTTATGATTACTATGAGTCAAAAACCACAAATAAATTAGAGAGTTCAACATCATATCGACAATCACGTGCAGTTAAAGATGAGACATTTAGCCCAAATGTAGGTTTTGTATGGCAACCCGTCCCTGAACAAAGTCTATATGCATCTTATAGTCGAAGTTTTTCACCTTTTGGCGGCAATATGGGCGTCAATGTTATAAATGCAACCGATGATCTAAGTGCATTTAATTATGAGCCGCAATATCTTGATCAATATGAAGTGGGTATAAAAAGTGATTGGCTGGATTCTAAGCTAAATACACAATTATCTGTATTCAATATTAAAAAACATAATATCCGCGCGCGTAAAGATCCAGATGATAATAACTCGCCTTATGTTGTTGTTGGGGAAAATGAATCTAAAGGATTAGAGTTTAGTTTTATTGGTCAGGCACTGAATAATATTTATGTTCGAGGTGGCTATGGTTATACAGATGCCAAAATTACTAAACATGATTTAAGACCTGAATTGGTTGATAATAATTTACGCAATGTTTCCAAGCATACAGGCAATTTATTTGTACGTTATCTTCCTACCGAAAAAATTTATGGTGAGGTTGGTGCAACCTATATGGGGGATTATTATACTTCTGATGAAAATACCACCAAAATGCCAGACTGGACTCGTATCGATGCTGCAATTGGTTATAAAGATGATAAATGGGGCGCGACGATTGCTGTGAATAATTTAACAGATAAAGAATATTGGCGTTCAAACGCTATGCCGGGTACTCCTCGAAATTATTTATTCCGCGTGAACTATTTCTTCTAAGCTTTAATTTCATTGAAAATAAAGCTGTCTAATACTCATGATAGCAATTGAATCGATGGGGATATCAGTATCATAAAGACTGATTTATGAGTTTTTCGTCAGTATATTATAAAAAACCACCCAATTGATTTGGGTGGTTTTTTATGTCTAGCAGATCAGCATTAATGTGCGGCTTGTTGTTCTGACTGAATCGCGGTCAATGCAATGGTAAAGACAATATCATCTACCAATGCACCACGCGACAAGTCATTTACAGGTTTATTTAAACCTTGCAGCATTGGACCAACACTGACCACATTAGCCGAGCGTTGAACTGCTTTATAGGTGGTATTGCCTGTATTGAGATCTGGGAAGATAAATACATTGGCACGCCCAGCAACTTGAGAGTCTGGTGCTTTAGAGCGGCCAACGCTTTCAACAGATGCAGCATCATATTGTAAAGGACCATCAATCAGTAAATCTGGACGACGTTGTTTGGCAATTTCCGTGGCTTTTGCAACTTTTTCAACTTCTGCACCTGCGCCTGAAGTACCGGTTGAATAAGAAATCATGGCAATACGTGGATCAATACCAAATGCTTTTGCCGAATCTGCAGATTGAATTGCAATCTCTGCCAATTGCTCAGCATCTGGATCAGGGTTGATCGCGCAATCACCATATACATAAACTTCGTCTGGTAACAGCATAAAGAAGATTGAAGAGACCAAGGAGTATTCTGGTGCAGTTTTGATCAGCTGGAATGCAGGGCGCACTGTATTGGCGGTGGTGTGCACAGCACCAGAAACCAGTCCATCGACTTGATCAAGTGCCAGCATCATTGTACCGAGTACTACAGTATCTTGCAGTTGCTCACGTGCTTGTAATTCGTTGAGTTTACCTTTGCGTAATTCAACCATTTGGGTCACGTAGTTTTCACGGATCAGATCTGGATCAATAATTTCTAAATCCACAGGGAGTTCAATATTACGTGCTTTGGCGACTTCAAGTACCGCTTCAGGCTTTGCTAACAATACACATTGCGCAATACCACGAGATTGACAAATTGCTGCGGCTTGAATGGTACGCGGCTCATCACCTTCAGGCAGTACAATACGTTTTTTTGCAGCAATAGATTTTTGTACCAATTCATGGCGGAATGCAGAAGGAGATAAACGGGGTTTATAGTCACCATTCAACATTTGGGTCAACCATTCTGGATCAATATGGCTTGAAACGAAGCGGGTCACTTGATCGGCACGTTCAGTATCATCCACAGGAATTTCATTGCTTAAATTGGCAAGTTGCTGTGCTGTTTCAAAGGTACTGAGTGGTGTGTGTAAAATCGGTAGACCATTTTTAATTGCAGACTGGCAGAACTCTAAAACCAATGGATTTGGCTCATGGTGTTCAGTTAAAACTAAACCTGCGAGTGGAATGCCATTGCTGGTGGCTAAACTACTGGCCAATAACACATCAATACGATCGGAAGCACTGATAATCAGTTCGCCTGCAACGAATTTTTGTAGTTCATGTTCAATATTTGACGCAATTAAACTGCTGTGCAATACACGGCGTGTGTTGGCTTTGCCTTGATTAATCCACGTGGCTTGAATTTGTTTTGCTAAGTCTGAGATGCGAGGCACACTCAAGGTGTCACTGAATGGAACTAAGCCAATAATTGGAAATGTTGCTGAGCCGATGTGTGCATGAGTTTTTTGAATTTCAGTTTTAAATTTTTCAGTATCTGCAACTAAACGTAAGCTTGGGTCAATGGTCACTGGAATTTGTGCAGATTCAGCAGGTAAACCGCGGGTACGCATAAACAATACGCCTGCATTACGCGATGATGATGCACCACCAAAATTACGTACTTGTGCTTCAACTTTTTCAGCAGTTTGTTCTGGTTTTTCGATATTGGCATTGCTGACAAAGATAACTTTAGCATCTAAAGCTTGCGCCAAAGAGGCATTTAAATCACTGGCAAAAGCATCACGTGCAGTAGGGACTAAGCCTTCTACAATCACAATGTCATGGGACTTTGCAATTTGGCGTTGTAAGCTGACTGCTTCTTCAAGGAGCTCATCAGTTTCACCATCATTGAGCTGTTGCGTGATTTTTGTATAAGCTATCGGTTCAACCGTATCTAATTTTGAGATATGACGGTAAAGCGCAGTGGTGCGGTCTGGTTCAGCGATTAATTCTTGTGAAAATGGTTTTACAAAGCCTGCTTTAACGCCTTGGCATTCCAATGCATAGACTAAGCCTAAACACGCAGACGTTAAGCCTACGCCTTCCCCAGTTGGAACCAATAAAATTGTTTTCATAGACGATTCTTTAATCAGTAAAAATATGTGAATTTATGGGTAAATTGAAGATGAATATCTCCAATCATCTGTTTCACTCAACATCTTTTCGGTGGTGTATACAGTGATCGCAAAACGATATTCATCTACAAGACTGGTTTATATATTTATGCCAGCTTAAACGATTACAAAACAGCTTTATATCAAAAATCTGCTCAAGATCAATTGTAATAACGAGCTTGAGTATGCTGCAATTTCAACAGGTATACCCAAAGCTCGTACAAAACTTACGACAGCTTAAGCTGTCGCAATATCAGATTCAGGCTTTTTTGCGGCCTGTTGTACCTCGTGTTCTACAACATGAACGGTTTCTTTAGCAATACGACCTTCTTCATCGGTTGGTATGACCCAAATTTGAGGACCTGTTCCAGCATCAATTCGACCTTCTGTACCACGTTTTAAACCATCATTCTGTTCTTTGCTGAGGTTGAAACCGAAGTGTGGTAAGTAAGCAATGGTTTTTTCACGAATATAGGCAGAGTTTTCACCAATACCGCCAGTAAAGAATAAACCATCGATACGTGGTAAACCGCAGCTTAATGCCGCAAGTGATTTGGCTAAACGATAACAGAATACTTCAATCGCCAAAGTCGCATCTTCATTGCCTTGTTCTGAAGCTTCAATCAAGGTACGCATATCATTTGAAAGATCTGATAAGCCCAGTAAGCCTGATTCACTGTTCAGCATTTTATCAATTTTATAGATGTCCCAGCCTAGATTTGAAGCAAGGAAGCTATGAATACTTGGATCAACATCACCACTACGGGTACCCATCACCACACCTTCAAGCGGAGTCAGTCCCATGGAGGTATCGACACTTTGACCATTCCAAATGGCGCAAGTTGAGCTACCATTGCCTAAGTGTGCTGTTAACCAACCGCCATGTTTGTAGCTACCCGCGAGTTCAGAACCACGTTCAGAAACATAGGCATGACTGGTACCATGGAAACCATAACGACGAACGTTGTGTTGTGTATACAGGAACTTTGGTAAAGCATAACGATATGCATGTGCAGGCATGGTTTGATGGAATGCTGTATCAAATACTGCAACTTGCGGTAATTCAGGGAATAGGCGCATTGTCGCATCGATACCGACTAAATGAGCTGGGTTATGCAGCGGTGCAAGTGGTGTTGCTTCACGAATTTTTTCTACAATTTCAGGCGTCAATAACTCAGCTTTGGTTAAGGTACCGCCATGAACAACACGGTGTCCAATGGCTTGAGGTTTATACTGTGATAAACGACCTAAGATGGTTTCTAAAGCTTTTTCATGGTCTGCATAGGGAATTGAAAGCTCAAGCGGTTGATTGCCCGCCGTGATTCCTTTAATACGTGCATCAGCAGAGCCTAGATTTTCTGCTAAACCAAAGATTCGATCTTCACGACGTTCAGAAACAAGCGCATATTTGATTGATGAAGATCCGCAGTTAATTACTAATACTGATGTAGACACGTTTGAATACCCGAAATTATAATTTAAAAAAGTCATCCTGATTGATCTGATTATGCTTGTTTATAAAGGGCAAATTAGATCAGCAGTCATGTTGTACCATGTGTAGTTTTTTTGTCCTAGATAGACTTTAGGTGATTAGACTTTTGGACTATCGACCTGATATTGATTAATAATTAATATTTATCAATTGATTGTTAAAAATTATCACTCATTGTTGTTTTAATCTATCAGCATTATATAGTTTCTTGTAAATAATCTTGTCCTATCCAAAGGCAATCTTTGCGTCTTTCTAAAAGGCAAATACATATTTTTTATCAAAATTTTAAATTGATTGATGTTTTTACTGTGTATTAAAAATAAAAAACTCAGCACTTATGTTTGAGATAAATGCTGAGTCGAGTTATTCAAGCTTGGAATCAATGACGAATTTGACCATCGCCTAAAACAATCCATTTTTGCGAGGTTAAACCTTCAAGACCGACTGGGCCACGGGCATGGATTTTATCGGTAGAAATACCAATTTCAGCACCTAAACCGTATTCGAAACCATCAGCAAAACGCGTCGAAGCATTGACCATGACTGAACTTGAATCTACACGGGTCAAGAATTGACGCGCTAAGCTAAAGTTTTCAGTGATGATTGCATCGGTATGATGTGAGCCATATTTGTTAATATGTTGAATGGCTTCTTCAATCCCAGTCACAATTTTCACTGCCAAGATTGGACCTAAATATTCTTCATACCAATCTTCTTCACTGGCTGGTTTTACAGCATTGCCTAAGATTTTTTGAACATTGATACAGCCACGCAATTCAACGTTTTTTTCTGCATACAGCTCTGCGATACGGGGTAAAAACTCTTCCGCAATTTTTTCATCAACCAAGAGTGTTTCCATTGCATTACACACACCATAACGATGTGTTTTTGAGTTTAATGCGATAGGAAGTGCTTTATGTAGATCCGCCTGAGCCTCAACAAAAACATGGCAGTTTCCATCAAGATGTTTAATCACAGGAATGGTTGCTTCATTGGTAATGCGTTCAATCAAGCCTTTACCGCCACGAGGTACGATGACATCGACATACTCAGACATGGTAATCAATTGACCCACGGCAGCACGGTCAGTGGTGTTAATTACTTGTACACAAGTTTCAGGTAAGCCCGCTGCTTTTAAACCATGTTGAATGGCTTCAGCAATTGCTTGATTTGAATTCAATGCTTCAGAACCACCACGTAAAATGATGGCATTGCCAGATTTTAACGCAAGTGAGGCGGCTTCAAGGGTAACGTTTGGGCGTGATTCATAAATCATGCCGACCACACCTAAAGGCACGCGCATTTTACCAATCTGAATACCCGTTGGACGGAAAGCAAGATCCGTGATTTCACCAATCGGATCGACAAGGCTGATGACATCTTTTAAGCCTTGTAACATCCCTTTAAAGCGTGTGGGGTTGAGTTCTAAACGATCAAGTAAAGCACTATCCAATTGATTGTCACGACCTTTGCTCATGTCAATGTGGTTGGCGGCCAAGATTTGCGGTTGACTATTTTCCAAAGCAGTATAAATCGCAGATAAGGCATTATTTTTTGCAAGTGTAGTTGCGCCTGCCAAAACACTAGCGGCTTGGCGTGCTTGCTTCCCTACAGTTTGCATATACTGTTCAATTGAGTCTTGCATAGCAGTTTATTTGATCATTAAAAATTTCCCTTTGATAGTAGCAGTCTAAGTAAAGCCAAGGAAGTATTTCACTGAAATAAACTTATTTTGCAGCGTTGAAGCGTTAAATATCTTGCAAAATCTTTTGCCATTTAAACTGGATAAACGGTCAATTTAGCGATTGCGTATAAATCACACATCTGTAAGAATGAAACAATAAGGACATTGATGTGATACAGAATTCATACGTATCACGAATTTGAAAGAATAATGCGGGTCAAAATCTTGCATATTAAAAGAATAAAGCAAGGATGGAGGAAGGATATGAATTCCATTATCCAAATGGACACAGAATCACACCAATCTTTATCAAGCTTTGGTTTTTTCGACATATACCACAAAAACAGTTTTAAGCAGGAGCCAAGAACAACTTGGATTGATGGCTGGAAAATTGAGTATATGGCGATCGCAGATCCACGAACAATTCACAATACCCCGATTGTGATTGTGGGCGGAGCGTTCCAAAACTTTAACTCATATAAGTATTGTGTTGAGCAGTTCTTTGAAAGTGGCCCAGTCATTTTGATTGATTTGCCCTCTATGGGCGCCAATCAACAAATCACCAATATCGACTCTGGTTTATCTGCGGGGACATTAGAATTACCTGATCTTTCTCGTATGTTGGGACAGTGGCTTGATATTGTCGCGATTGAAAAAGTTGCTGTGGTGGGAATTTCTTTAGGTTCTGTGATCGCTTCATTTTTTGTTGATCAACGCCCTGAACTGGTCGAAAAAATGATCTTGATGGGGGTGATGCAAGAAACTCGTAAAAGCTGGCGCATGTTGTTAGAAGAATCATTGATGTTGATGAAAGAACAACGTATGGGCGAGTTTGGTCAGGCCGTGATTTTGTATTTAGTTAATCATGCCAAGCTCGATAAAACGCGTATGTCTCCCACGGCCAAAAGATTATTCTTTAAGCAAATGGCTGAGTTTTCAAATACTGAACAAGAACGTTATGAAATCAATTGTAATCGTCTATTACGGTTAAGCCATGTACCGGTTCCTCAAGTGAATACACTGGTGGCATGTGGTCAATACGACAGTTTTACCTTACCGCATGAAAATGCAAACTTTGCTTTACAATGCCCAGATATGCAGTTTGCAATGATTGCCAATGCCGATCATGTTCCTCAATTACAACGCCGTAAAGAAACCATGACTTTATTCACCACTTACTTAAAAGGTGGGTCGATCCAAGGACTGGATGGGATTGTCAATTTCACACGGGAACAAATGCAGCATATCGAGCGTCGTGGTGAAAATCGTATTCAAGTACTTGATCCACATCGTCAGTTGACACATCGCCATTCAAATAAAGTGATTCAGGTTGAGGTGGTTGATTTAAATTACTTTGGTTTATTGATGCGTCTTGATCATCAACAAGATTTAGCTTTTGTAAATCAACATACCCGTGATTTGGCTTTAAATTTGAGTGATGATGAAGGTGAGTTTGCGATTGAATGTTTGATTTTTGAAACCTCCGCATCTGGTGTTCGCGCACTATTTAAGCATGGTAGCTTTGAAAATGCAGATCGCTTATTACGGTTTATTGCACGCCAGACCCAAGCAGTGCAGTTATGTATAGCGCAAGAAGGCGCAGTAGCTTAAGCCTTTGATATATTGATCTGTTAAAAAACCAGTCTTTTGACTGGTTTTTATTTCTTAGAATTGAAGTATTTAAATCTCGAAGTGTTAATGTTTCGAAGGATTTAAGTCTCTAAATTTCAATACATGATTGCTTTAGCGTTGTGCATCAATCATCCACACCAAATCACCTAGATGTTCTTCAGTATTGTATTCAGTTGAATCTGTATTGAAATAGACACGGGGCTGAATCACGTCAACTTTTTGAAAACCAGCTTGGTAGATAAAATTTCTGACTTGTTCTGGTGTGAC
Organism: Acinetobacter sp. I-MWF; assembly: GCF_025433935.1. Classification (NCBI taxonomy): domain Bacteria; kingdom Pseudomonadati; phylum Pseudomonadota; class Gammaproteobacteria; order Moraxellales; family Moraxellaceae; genus Acinetobacter; species Acinetobacter sp. I-MWF. The sequence continues at coordinate 556,338 of NZ_JAMBAR010000001.1, forward strand.
AAAGTGAAAAGTAAAAGCACTTCGTGACATGACTTTTAACAGCTTGCTGCTGTTCCAAATCACTTTTGCCAATTTGTTTTTTACTGGTTCAGGGTAAAGGTCGGTGAGATAATGCAGACTGTTAAAGTCTTGCCCATAATGTGCAATCGATTGAATCAATTGTTGTAACAGCTCTTTGGTGAAGTAGTTAATTAAACCTTCACTGATCACGACGAGTGGTCGTTGTGGATCAAATACCTCAAAGGCTTTTTTAAAATCCTCTGTAAATAAGTCGACGGACAACACATCTGGGCTCTTGTGATCAATTTGCTTAAGCGCCGCTTGCTTGGTTTTTGCCATACCGGGTAAATCTAATTCACGATAATCAATCAAGGGATAATGTTGTCTAAACCACCAGCCTCTTGGTGACAGCCCCGCGGCTATTTCCAATACTTGTAAGTTCGGAGACTGTTCAATCAGTTCAGCTAAGCGCTCATCCAACATGGTATGACGTTGCTTGAGTGTGGTACGCATACTGCCACCGACATATTTTTCTCCCCAACTTTCTATTGGGTGGGCAATCATAGCCAAAGTTTTACCTTTGGATGTGGCAAATAAGGGATGAGAAATGCCCATTTGATACCAAATATAGCCTGTGTAATGGGCTGTAAATGAAATATGGCGGTGCTTGGAAAGTTGCTGGTTTGACATAGTTATCCTTAACTTTTATTTTTTCTAATGGGGTCATGATGAAAAGCAATTAAAACACAACTAAAAATTTAATTTTGCTTCGTCGTCTTTTTTGATCCTTTGAACCCTCCTTTTAAAAGGAGGATGGCTTAAATCTCTTTAATTATTAAGGGCTTATTAATCAATAAAGGGCTAAGATCCCCCCATTGATCATCAAGAGGGGGCAGGAGAATTGAGTTATCTAGCGCAATATCCTATGGATAGCTCTCTATTGGTTTTAAAGTGAATTTTTAAATTCTTCAATGACTTTTTTGACAGCTTGCCATTCATGTCCAAGATCAAATGTTTCATCAATACTGATCTGCGGAATTTTGCCACGCATACGTTCTAAACGTGCTTGATTCGGTAAAGGTAAGTTTTCGATCCCAGCCAATGCAATACATGCCGATTCACGGTTATTACACACCAAGCCCATATCACAACCTGCCTCGAGGGCAGCACGGATACGTGCATCTGCTCCGCCTGCAACACAAGCTGCTTGCATGCTTAAATCATCCGAGAATAACACACCATCAAATTGAAGCTCTTGGCGTAAAATCGTTTGAATCCAGTAAGGTGAAAAACCAGCAGGATTTGGATCTACTTTTTCATAAATCACATGTGCAGGCATAAGTGCATCCAGCTGGGTTTGTAGCTGAATAAAGCTTTGCATATCCTTGTTATAAATGTCTTGGTATTCACGTGGATCAATTGCTGCAGCAACATGTGAATCTGCTTTCACAGAACCATGTCCAGGAAAGTGTTTTCCTGTGGTTGCCATACCCGCACGTTGCATTCCTCTCATAAATGCGCTGGCAAGCGGCACAATATCTTGTACATTTTTTGCAAAGGCACGATCGCCAATTACATCACTAATGTCATTCAGATCTAAAACAGGTGCAAAACTAAAATCAATCCCCACTGCAAGTACTTCAATTGCCATGAGCCAACCACATTGTTCAGCCAGAGTTAAAGCTTTTTCAGGTTGAGTTAAGTAAAGCTCACCAAAATGCCCCATGGCTGGTAGTAGGGTAAAACCTTGTTTTAGGCGTTGTACTCGTCCACCTTCTTGATCAACGGCAATAAGAATGTCGGGACGAATTTGGCGCATATGATCGGTTAAAGCGCGAACTTGAGCGGGTGATTCTATATTTCTTGAAAATAAAATCATGCCACCGACTTGCGGAGTTTGTAATAGTTCAATATCTTCTTGAGTAAGTTCTGTGCCTGCAATATCAAGCATCAATGCGCCGATCATAGGAATCCACGGTTGTATTTATATAAACTGGGAAACAATACCCGATTTCTGCAATGATTTGCTACACTTACTCAGTACAGATTATGCTAAAACTACACAACATAAACAGATAAAGTCGTTTAAGATATTGAAACTGTTGAGTTCAGATTGAAAAACGATATAGAAATTGGAAAACCCAAGGAAGTATTAAGAATTTATGAAAATTCAAACTCTCGCTTGCGCTATAGCACTTGCAACAGGTGGTTTATTCTTTACCCATACCATCAATCAGGCAATGGCGGAAACCAATGCTACAAACGTGTCTCAATCGATTCATCCTTCACAAGATCAAGCCTTAGTGACACGTCAACTTGCAACATTGATTGACCGTCAGCATTATTTGAATATGCGTTTAGATGCAAATACATCAAATCGTATTCTCGACATGTATATTGATAGCCTTGATCCAGAGCACACCTTATTTTTAGCTTCAGAAATTGAACAATATAAAAAGCAATATGGTGCAACACTCGGCGCAAAATTAAAAGCAGGCGATTTGTCTGGACCATTTGCGATTCATGCGCATTATCGTGCACGTTTAAAAGAATTTTATGAATTTGAATTGGCTGAACTTAAAAAGCCCCAGAACTTAAATCAGCCAAATGAATTTATTGATGCAGATCGTGAGAAAGCTGAATTCTTTGCCAGCAAAGCCGAGTTGCAAAACTATTGGCGTAAGATGTTGGTGTCGCAATTAATCAATCTCACCATTGCCAAGCAAGAAGATCAAGCCAAACAAAAAGCATTAAAAGATGATCCAACATTGGCCAATGGTCAGGATTTGGCAGCATCAGAAGATCTTACACCTGTTCAAACGCTTACCAAGCGGTATACCCGCCAACTAGAGCGTATTGGACGAACCAAGAGCGATGATGTATTGGAACGTATCCTCAATGCAATGACCTTGACCTATGATCCACACAGCAATTATTTCCCACCTGTTGATGCTATGGAGTTGAATCGTCAAACCACATTACAACTTGAAGGTATTGGTGTTTCGATTCGTCCTGAGCGTGGTAATGAAGACTATACCAAGATTGAAACCATTGTAGATGGTGGGCCTGCAAGTAAGACAGGGCAGGTCAAATCTGGTGATCGCATTATTGGCGTTGCACAAGATGGCAATAAAATGGTCGACGTGATTGGTTGGCCAAGTTCTGAAATTGTCGGCTTGATTCGTGGTAAACGTGGCACCAAGGTGTCAGTGAAATTGTTGGCTGCGGGCGCTTCTATGAGCCAAGCACGAGTTGTGACCATTACTCGTGATGTGATTCAAGAAGAAGATGCCGGTGTGCGTTCACGTACTGTAGAGCTAATACGTGATGGTAAAAAACATAAGTTTGGTGTTTTAGAAATCCCATCTTTCTATCTGAACTATCGCGCACGTCGTGCAGGGACTGAATACCGTTCTGTTTCAGAAGATACCAATAAAGCATTGAAGTCACTTGCAGCACAAAATGTTGAAGGGATTATTATTGATTTGCGTAATAACCCAGGTGGTTCTTTAGAAGAAGTTGCCAAAATGATTGGGCAAGTGATTAAAGAAGGCCCTGTGGTTCAAATCCGTGATGGTAACGGCAATGTGAGCGTGTTTGAAGACACCGACGGTGGTGCGCAAACTTATGCAGGACCTTTGGCTGTTTTGGTTAATTTAGCCTCGGCTTCTGCCAGTGAAATTTACTCTGCTGCCTTACAAGATTACGATCGTGCTGTAATTTTAGGAAGTACGACGACGGGTAAAGGGACTGCGCAAGTTCAATTGGATAGCCTTGCTTATGGTCAAGCAACCTTAACGCAACGTAAATTCTACCGTGTGACTGGTGGCAGCACCCAAAACAAAGGCGTGATTCCAGATATCAAACTGGTGGATATTTATGATGAAGAGTTTGGTGAGCGTAAAGCTAAAAATGCTTTGAAATGGGATACGATTCCAACTGCGCCGTTTAAACGTGAAGGGTCAATTCAACCGTATGTGGCGCAGCTTGGCGAAAAATCAAAAGTTCGTGCGGCAGGTGATCCTCAGTTCCAATACTTAGAGACGCGTAAAGCGATTGCTCAAGAAACCAAGGATCAAAAACGAATCTCTTTAGATATTGATAAACGTAAAGCAGATTTGGTGGCGCTTGAAGCAAGAACATTGGCTGCGGAGAATAAGCGTCGCACTGAAACAGGATTAAAGCCATATTCAAATTGGGAAAGTTACCAAGCAAGTTTGGATGCATTGGCTGAATCAAGAGCGAAAATGAAGGTAAACCAACGTCCGGCATTGCCAGAGGAAGAGACCTTTGTGAATGAAGCTGCCAATGTTCTGTTAGATTTGGCACATCTAACAAGTAAATAACTAAAAATTCTATTTAGGTAAAATAAAAAAGCATATCTCGGATATGCTTTTTTTATTTCGATTCAAAAAATAACTTGACGTTCAATAGGATAGTGATATTTTAAGTAAAACGACCGTTCTTTAAAAAAGGTGAACCTTCTCGCAATTTTGCGTTGTATATATAGAGGTTGCTTATAACAAAAATAGGTTCATTACTGGAAGTAAATTTTTATGAGTTATATGAGTTATGATAGTAATCTCGTAATAGGTTCTGCATGTATTGCAGTTATCATCTGTTACGTAGCTATTTCATTAGAACAACTCATATTTACCCAACATACCCCTCGTCTACAGAAAATTATCTTATGCTTAAGTGGCATGGTTTTTGGCTTCGCCATTTGGGCAATGCACTTTGTCGGAATGTTGGCTTGTGATCTACCGCAAGGTTATTCCTTTGATTTAACATTAACCGTGATCTCCTATATTATTGCGGCCATGGCTTCGACTTTTGCGATTTGGCTCACCACTCAAGAGACTTTGCCAATTGTACGGTTGATTTTAGGTGGCGTGTTGATGGGACTGGGAATTTCTGGAATGCACTATATCGGCATGCTGGGGTTAACTATTCCAAATCAACAAGTTGATTACGATGTTATTTTGGTGATGCTCTCTGTCATCATCGCGATCAGTGGTTCAGGATTGTCTTTCTGGCTCGCATTTAAATATAAGAACTCTTTTAATCATAAGATGCTTTATAAAATTGCTGTATCAATCATGATCGCACTCAGTATTGTGGGAATGCATTATATCGGTATGGCAGCAGCAACGATCTCATCGGTGCATGACAATCATTTTGGAAGTCAACTACACGAAGGGCAAGGTATTTTATTGTTTACCATTATTTTTGTCGCGAGTTTAATACTTGTCTCTGCTTTTTGTGTGGCGATTTTAGAACGAAGATTAGAAGAACGTAGTTTACAGTTATTACAAGCCAATAAAGAGCTTGAAGACTTAGCACTTCAAGATAATTTGACTAAACTTCCAAACCGATTATTTCTCGTTGAATACACCGATGCTTTATTTTTAGATTATAAGGACATACAGTCTAAAATTGCATTTATTTATATTGATTTAGACCGCTTTAAATCTGTTAACGACGCATTTGGTCATCATATCGGTGATGAGCTTTTGGTTAAACTCGCCCAGCGTTTATATCCGTTACTTAAGGATGGGCAAAGACTCACTCGTATTGGTGGAGATGAGTTTATTCTGATTTTGGAAGATTCTAATCGTAATGAAGCTGAAGAGATTGCCGAATTGTTCTTACAAAAAATACAAGATGGTTTTCAAATCTCAGGTAAAGAAATTAATATTTCTGCCAGCATTGGCATCGTATTTTTCCCCGACCATGGGCAGAACCTACAAGATTTATTGATCAATGCTGACTCCGCCATGATGCAATCTAAAGAGCAGGGGCGTAATACTTTTAGTGTTTATAGCAGTTCTTTAGACCAACAACACCAAAGCCGTAGTCAATCTAAACTCATCAATGATTTATATAAAGCAGTCGAAGAACAACAATTTATTCTATTTTATCAACCTAAATTTACAGCGGACTACCAAATTTGTGGGGTAGAAGCTTTAATCCGTTGGAAGCATCCAACCCTAGGCTTACTAGCCCCGAGTATGTTTATTGATGGTGCTGAGCAAACGGGGCTGATTATTCGTATGGGCTATTGGGCCTTAGAGAAAGCATGTAAGCAAATTCAAGAATGGGAAGATAAAAAATATGCTTTTGGTCCCATCGCCGTAAATCTTTCAGCAGTACAATTTGAACATAAACATTTGATTGAAACTTTAGAAAAATTGATTCAAAAATACCATGTCAAGAATGGTAATTTAATTATTGAAATTACTGAATCTACAGCGATGCATCATATTGATGACAGTATTCAAACCTTTGAGAAATTAAGAAATTTAGGTATCCGACTGGCAATTGATGATTTTGGAACGGGGCATTCGAGTTTCTTGTATTTAAAAGATTTACCAGTAGATGAATTAAAAATAGATCGAGAATTTATCCGTAATTTGTGTGAAGGTTCAAAAGAACAAATCATTTTAGAAAGTATTATTCATTTGGCGATTCGTTTGGGTCTGGTGGTGACGGCAGAAGGCGTTGAAACTGAACAGCAGGCGCAGATTCTTAAACGTTTAGGTTGCCAGCAATTACAAGGTTATTTGTTAGGCATGCCGCTACCTGTAGACCGTTTGGAAACCAATTATAGTATGGTTAAAGCTCTACCTTAAATATAAAAATATTCAGCAAGCTAAAGACTTACTACAATCATTCAAAAGCTAGATGGTGTTGATAACATCGAGATCACCAAATATTGAATCTGACAAATCAAAACAGTACATGTACATTCTCTTATTTAGAATAATTCCAACTTTAGCTTCACAATGACTGTCTTAATTATCGGGATGATGTGATATGAAATTAAAAGATATTTATGTAATTGTTGCACTACTGTTGTGTAGTGGGTTGGCTTATGCAAACGACTATAATGACAATGCGGCCAAGAAATGCTTTGATTTTGGAATTAAACAGAATGGGGAAAACGCTAAAATTTTGAATATAAAATATTTTAAAAAGAACAGTATTATTATCAATCGTTTTGATCAAAAGCTTGGAAATCAATATATTTCAACAGAAATTATGGGAAAAATTTACAAGAGTGAAAAGGAGCAGTGGAGTTTCGTTTGTTTGCTTGAAGATAGTGATCATGTTCAGTACTTTACGCTTTTAGATGATATGTACTTAAATCGCTTGGATGATCGTCACGAAAACTAATGTATAGATTTGGACTGATTTCAGCTCAGTATTGCTCTTCCTGTTTCTGGAATTTTTTGCGATGTCTGCGCGATCAAAGTGCTTAATCATAGAGCAACAATCGTTAAAAACGACGCTAAATCTGATACAATATCGCCAATTTTTGAATTCCCATTTTCCAGTTCAAGTACATATTTATAAATGTGTACATAACTGTGTACATATTGTAGATTTTTTATGTTTAAAGATGAATTAGCGGCGCAAGTCGCTCAGCGACGTACCTTCGCTATTATTTCCCACCCCGATGCTGGTAAAACCACAATGACAGAAAAACTGTTATTGTGGGGTAAAGCAATCCAAGTTGCAGGTATGGTTAAAAGTCGAAAGTCTGACCGTTCTGCGACATCTGACTGGATGGAAATGGAAAAAGAGCGTGGTATTTCGATTACCACCTCAGTCATGCAGTTCCCTTATAAAAATCATGTCATCAATTTACTTGATACACCAGGACATGAAGATTTCTCTGAAGATACCTATCGTACTTTAACCGCCGTTGACTCAGCGTTGATGGTGATTGATGGTGCAAAAGGGGTCGAGGAACGGACCATCAAATTGATGGAAGTGTGTCGTATGCGCGATACCCCGATCATTTCCTTCGTCAACAAAATGGACCGTGAAATCCGTGAGCCATTAGAATTGCTTGATGAAATTGAAAACGTGCTTAAAATCCGTTGTGTGCCGATTACTTGGCCATTGGGTATGGGGCGTGACTTCGCAGGCGTATATAACATCATTGAAAATAAGCTTTATGTATATAAAGCGGGTTTTGGTTCGACCATTACAGATATTGAAATTCGTGATGGCTATGACTATCCAGACATTCGTGAAAAAGTCGGTGATCTGGCCTTTGCTTCATTTGAAGAGTCTTTAGAGTTGGTGCAAATGGCGAATGATCCGCTAGATCCAGCGGAGTTTTTAGCAGGTCGTCAAACACCAGTATTGTTTGGTACAGCGTTAGGTAACTTTGCGGTTGACCATGTATTAAATGCATTTATTCAGTGGGCACCACAACCAAAAGCGCATCCAACACATGAACGTACTGTTGAAGCAACGGAAGAAGGCTTCAGTGGATTTGTATTTAAAATCCAAGCCAATATGGACCCAAAACACCGTGACCGTATTGCCTTCATGCGTATTTGTTCAGGTAAGTATGAGAAAGGTTTAAAGATGAATCATGTGCGCATTGGTAAAGATGTGCGTATCAGTGATGCATTGACATTCCTTGCGGGTGAACGTGAGCAACTTGAAGAAGCTTGGCCTGGCGATATCATTGGTTTACATAACCACGGTACCATCCAGATTGGTGATACATTCACTTCTGGTGAAAAGCTCCATTTTACGGGGATTCCACACTTTGCACCTGAAATGTTCCGCCGTGTACGCTTAAAAGATCCATTGAAATCTAAACAATTGCAAAAGGGTTTAAAAGAGCTTTCAGAAGAAGGTGCAACGCAGGTGTTTATGCCGCAAATCAACAATGACTTGATTGTTGGGGCTGTAGGTGTACTTCAGTTTGATGTGGTGGCGTATCGTTTGAAAGAAGAATACAAAGTAGATTGTATTTATGAGCCAGTGAACATCAACACAGTGCGTTGGGTTTCTTGTGATGATGAAAAGAAATTTAATGAATTTAAGAAAAAGGCACATGACCAACTTTCTGTCGATGGTGGTGGGCATTTAACTTATCTCGCACCAAGCCGAGTGAATCTACAATTAATGCAAGAGCGTTATCCGGATATTCAATTCCGTTCTACACGTGAGCATTAAGTTCAGCTAACTTATTGCAAAATGTAAAAACAGCTTCCTTGTGAAGCTGTTTTTGTATCAAAATACAATGCTTTTTGTCCAAAGGGATTTATGCAGTGCAATTTTCAAAAAAAATAATTTCAGTGCTTTGCTTAAGTACAATGGTTTTGGTTGCATGTGATTCTAAAAAAGATCAGGACAAAGATGGTTCTGTATTACAACCCAAACAAGAAGCCGCTGAAGTCTTACCTTATTTAAATATTCAAGAAACCAAAGCTGATTATGCCTTACCGTTTTGTGAAAAGAACAATTGCATTGAAATTGATATTCAAACCATTAAAACTCAAGATAATTGGTTAAATCAGTGGATTGCAAATAGTCAGTCCAGCGTGATTCAGGCACAGATTGATTTAAAACAGAATATGACCTTACAACAGGCCATTAATGCTTTTGTCAAAAAGTCAGATACTTGGCAAGAAGAATTCCCGAAAAATAAAGCCTTTGAACTGCATATGCAAACGCGTATGGCTTCACAACGTAATCAGTATGTTTTGTTGCAAGTTTCAGTCAATAGTTTACAAGCGGATGTTAGTATCAAAGAACGACAATACTTTTTTGTTGCTGACCGGAAATTGAAGAAAAGCTTAAGTATTTTAGATGTGATTGATGCCAAACATCAGAACCAACTGAATACTTGGGTCCAAGAAAAATATGCGGAATGGTTGGAAAAGCAAAATAGCGATGTGAAAAAAAATGCGCCTAAAAAGTTATATTGGGGGCAAGCCGATTGGTTCTTTGATGGTGAAGGTGTTGGGTTACATTATCGCGCCAATGAAATTGTCGAAGATGGTACCCAGTTGGATATTTATTTGAGCAAAGAACAGACGCAAAAAATACTCAAGCCTGAAGTGTATCAACGCATGTTCTAAGGTGTATTCTGATCATTCTGCCAATTTTAGCGGGATTCTAAAGTAGAGCGGTTAAGATCAGTTGGTCCTTGTTGAATTGACTCAGCGATCAATAAACTTGAGCCATGTATTGCAATAACGCTTCAATTTTCATACAAATTTTGATTGAGGATTTGTATAGAGAAGAATAGGCTAATGAATATAGAGATTAAAAAAATCTTGGCTTGATTCGTTGGATAGGTTTGTGAAATGTTAAATCAAAAAAGTACTTTAGCGCTTTCAATTCTGGTGATCACTTTAGGGCTAACTGCATGTCAAAAATCTGACTCGAAAAAAGCAGAACCAACAGTTGATCAAAGTGCTGCATCTCAAGTGCCTGATACTTCAATGTTATTACAGGGCGATACAGAAAAAGTAAAATTGACATTACCTGAGTGTAATGGCAATACATGCCCTGAGTTTTCTATAGAAAGACTAAAAAGTAATCAGGCTTTTGTTGATGAAACGATTGATCAAGCGATTTTAGATAATCTGGATAAAATGCTGGATATCGCGCAATTGAGTAAAGCAAAAAAAGATGCAGATCAGCAACAAACGGCCTCACAAGCTTCAGCAAGTGAGGTGCAAGTCAATAAAACCCCTGTTCAGCAATTGCAAGAGCAGGTGCAACCTTATGCAAATTCATTCCTTGAGATGGATAAAGAGCTTAAAACATTAGGGGCAAGTGGCCAGATCACGATTAGTTTAAGTCCTAAAATTTTAAACTCAGATAAACCTTTAGCGACGGTGGTATTAAATACCAGTAGTTATTTAGGCGGTGCGCATGGGGCATCTGCGCAAACCTATTTTAACTTTGATTTGGTGAGTAAAAAACAAGTTGGCTTGGATCAAATCATTGAAGCCAATCAAAAAGCTAAATTTGAAAAATTGGCACATGATGCATTTAAAACTTGGGTTATCGATTCAAAACTTGCTGAAAGCGTCAATGAATATGAACAGGCGTGGAAGTTTACATTATCAGACAATTTCTATTTGGGTAAACAAGGTCTGATTTTACAATATGGTGAATATGATATTGGACCTTATGTTGTTGGCTTACCGCGTTTGATGATTCCTTACGATCAGTTAAAAGGCGTGTTGAAAAGTCAATATTTCCCAGCGGAGATGCAAGTTGATCAGCCAAGCAGTTCTGCACCTGTTGCAAGTGGGAAAGCGAAATCCTAATGCCTTGGCCTTTGTTTGATACACATACGCATTTTGATGTTCCTGATTTTGATCTGGATCGGGAACAATTGGCGTATCAAGCAAAAAAGGTGGGTGTAGAACATTTGATTTTGATTGGGTTTCTATATGAACGCTTTCAAGATTTGATTGACACTCAGCAATTTTTAAATCAGCTAGATAATGCGCCTCGTAGCCATCTTGCGCCGGGGTTGCATCCCTTTTATATCGAACAACACCGTCTAGAGCATTTAAATGCTTTGGAAAATATACTGAAAACTGAAGCGTGTATTGCGGTTGGTGAAATTGGCTTAGACACGTTTCTTAAACAGCATAAACAAGCTGAAATTTTTCAAAAACAACAAGATTTTTTTTCAGCCCAAATTGAACTTGCCCAGCAATACGATAAACCCATTCTTCTACATATTCGTAAGTCACATGCTGACGTGCTTGCAATGTTGAAACAGCACCAGTTTAAACATGGTGGTATTGCACATGCTTTTAGTGGCGGGATAGAGGAAGCAAAAGCCTTTATTAAATTAGGCTTTAAACTGGGTGTCACAGGACAAATTACCAATCCAAATGCCAAAAAATTGCATGCAGTTGTACAAGCGGTTGGTGCAGAACATTTAGTGCTAGAAACCGATTGCCCAGATATGACACCACTGTGTTGCCAGACGTCTGACCAGCAGCATACCCGTAATACACCAGTGAACTTGCCTTTTGTCTTGGCAGGTTTAGCAGAAAGTTTGGCAATGGATCAAGCAACACTGGCAGGGATGTTGTGGAAAAACTCACATGAATGCTTACATATAGCGATGTAAATTTGAATAAAAATAACCAATCAACAACACCTAAAATAAATATTTGTCTTAGATTTAAAGAAGTACTCCAAGTAGCCAATAAGAAAGTTAACGCCAAGCTGGAGGTTCAACCAATGGCAAAATATGGTCATATCAATCGTTTAAATTCTCTACAAGACCTAACTGTAGGGGATACAAGATATAAAATTTTTAATTTAAAACAGGTTCAAGCGAGTTTAGGTGATATTTCAAAATTGCCTAAATCACTCAAAGTATTATTGGAAAATTTACTTAGATTTGAAGATGATCAAACCGTGAGGCAAAGCGATATTCAGGCGATTGTTGATTGGCAAAAGAATAAAACTTCAGATCAAGAAATCCAATATCGCCCTGCACGGGTCTTGATGCAAGATTTTACTGGCGTACCAGCTGTGGTAGATTTGGCTGCGATGCGTGCAGCTGTACAGAAAGCCAATAAAGATCCCAATTTAATTAACCCTTTATCTCCAGTAGATTTGGTCATTGACCACTCTGTGATGGTGGATCACTTTGGGACAGATCATGCCTTCGATGAGAACGTCGAAATTGAGATGCAACGCAATGGAGAACGTTATCAATTTCTCCGTTGGGGACAGTCTTCTTTTGATAATTTTAGTGTGGTACCGCCCGGAACAGGGATTTGCCATCAAGTCAATTTAGAATACCTAGCTCAAGCAGTGTGGCTGGGTGAAAGTGATGGTGAGGTATTTGCCTTTCCCGACACTTTAGTCGGTACAGATTCACATACCACAATGATCAATGGTTTGGGTGTATTGGGTTGGGGTGTGGGGGGAATTGAAGCCGAAGCGGCCATGCTTGGGCAACCGATTTCGATGCTGATTCCAGAAGTGATTGGTTTTAAATTGACAGGAAAATTGCGTGAAGGAATTACCGCAACGGATTTGGTTTTAACCATTACTCAGATGCTACGTAAAAAAGGCGTGGTGGGTAAATTTGTTGAATTTTATGGTGATGGGTTGGCATTTTTACCGCTTGCAGACCGTGCAACCATTGCCAATATGGCACCTGAATATGGTGCAACATGCGGCTTTTTCCCGATTGATGAAATCACTCTAGGCTATATGCGTTTAACGGGTCGTAAAGAAGACCGTATTGCATTGGTTGAGGCTTATTGTAAAGAACAAGGCTTATGGCGTCATACTGGGGATGAACCTGTATTTACCGATGTGCTTGCTTTGGATATGGGAACCGTTGAAGCAAGTGTTGCTGGCCCGAAACGTCCGCAAGATCGAGTGGCATTGCCTGATATCCCACAAACTTTTAGTGCCTTAATGGCGCTGGATCTTAAACCAGCTAAAGGTGAAGAAAAAGAACGTTTAGCCAATGAAGGTGGTGCAGGTACAGCAATTGATTCAAAACAGTCTGCTCTACAAAATGAAGAACCGCATTGTGTGATTGATGGTAAACGCTATCCATTGACGGATGGTGATGTGGTAATTTCAGCGATTACTTCATGTACCAATACCTCTAATCCAAGTGTGATGTTGGCTGCGGGTTTGTTGGCAAAGAAAGCCATCGAAAAAGGCATTCAACGTAAGCCATGGGTGAAAAGCTCTCTAGCACCAGGCTCTAAAGTGGTAACCGATTATTTAGAAGCAGCAGGGCTATTACCTTATTTGGACCAGTTGGGTTATAACCTCGTTGGTTATGGCTGTACCACATGTATTGGTAATTCAGGACCTTTACCTAAACCGATTGAAGACGCTATTCAGTGCCATGACCTGAATGTTGCATCGGTACTTTCAGGCAACCGAAACTTTGAAGGGCGGGTACATCCACTGGTAAAAACCAATTGGCTAGCATCACCGCCTTTGGTGGTTGCGTTTGGTTTATTGGGTACCATTCGTAGTGACATTACCAGCACAGCATTAGGGCACGATCAACAAGGTCAACCGGTATATCTCAAAGACATTTGGCCGAGTCAAATCGAGATTGATGAGGTGCTGCAAAAAGTTAATACAGCGATGTTCCATAAAGAATATGCGGCAGTTTTTGATGGTGATGAAAAATGGCAAGCAATTCAAATCCCTGATTCTGAAACCTATGAATGGGATGAATACTCAACGTATATTCGTCATCCTCCATTCTTTGACGGTATTGATCAACCCGCGAAACCAATTAAAGATATTCTCAATGCAAATATCTTGGCCGTTCTTGGTGACTCAGTCACAACAGATCATATTTCTCCTGCGGGGAATATTAAGAAAGACAGCCCAGCAGGTCGTTATCTAGAAGCGCAAGGTGTCGATCAAAAGGACTTTAACTCTTATGGATCTCGTCGTGGTAATCATGAAGTGATGATGCGAGGAACCTTTGCTAATATTCGTATTAAGAATGAAATGCTCAATGGCGAAGAGGGTGGTAATACCCTCTATATCCCGACAGATGAGAAGTTAGCCATTTACGATGCTGCGATGAAGTATCAGCAAGATGGAACGCCGTTGGTCATCATTGCAGGTAAGGAATATGGTACAGGCTCATCACGTGACTGGGCGGCGAAAGGCACCAACCTTTTAGGAGTAAAAGCGGTGATTACTGAAAGTTTTGAACGAATCCATCGTTCAAATCTGGTTGGTATGGGGGTTTTACCTTTGCAATTTGTGGATGGTCAAACCCGTCAATCACTTAACTTAACTGGGCATGAGCAACTGTCGATTTATGGACTTTCTGATGACATACAACCACATGAAAGTTTAGATGTGGAAGTTAAACGTGTCGATGGTTCAATAGATCGTTTCAAAGTGTTATGCCGTATTGATACTTTGAATGAAGTGGAATATTTTAAAGCAGGTGGTATCTTGCATTATGTGCTGCGTAATTTAATCGCTTCATAGTCTAATCAATAAATCACGATTTATTTCAGTTCTCCAAGCCCTGTATAGAATGCAGGGCTTTTTTTATTGTGTTGGAGCAAGACACGCTATTGATAAATGAGTAAAATAGCGGGGTATTTTTGAGTTGATACTAGACATGACTGAACTTTTCCAAAATGATGAATATGAGCGCCGTTTTGCAGGCGTAGCCAAAATTTATGGAGAAGAGACATTCAATCACTATGAAAAAAGTCATGTCATGGTGATCGGTATTGGTGGAGTCGGCTCATGGGCAGTCGAAGCCTTAGCACGTACAGGGATTGGCGAGTTAACACTGGTCGATATGGATTCAGTGGCTGCTTCAAATATCAACCGACAATTGCCTGCAATGACCTCTACTTTAGGTCATGAGAAAATTGAAGTCATGGCGGAACGTTGCCGTTCAATTAATCCTCGGATCAAGATCAATTTGATTGATGATTATCTCAGCCCTGACAATGTGAAAGAAATTTTAGAAAATGTTCCCGATATTATTCTAGATTGCATCGATGACGTTAAAGCAAAATTTGCACTTATGTTACATTGTCGTTTTAATAAAATTCCTTTGATTGTTTCGGGTGGGGCAGGTGGTAAGCTTGATCCTTTAAAAATTCGTGTTGCTGATTTATCTAAAACAGAACAAGATCCGATGCTTGCAAAATTACGGAGTCAGTTGCGCGCTAAAGGCATTTGTAAGAAACCAAAAGAAAAATTTGGCATTACTTGTGTGTATTCAATTGATAATCCTTTTTCCAGCGCTGATGTATGTGCGAGTGCAGGCTTGCGCTGTGGTGGATATGGCTCGGCTGTGGTGGTGACTTCTAGTTTTGCGATGGTCGCCGTTGCAGAAGTGTTGAAAAAGTTAGATCGGATCAAATAAGCGCTTGGTATTTTTAAGTAAAAGTTTAGATGCATTTAAAAATCATAAAAATTCAGTTAAATTAAACTGAAATAAACGTAATAACAGAGAACAATCAAAATGAGTTTTTTCAAAAAGTTATTTGGAAAGAAAGAACAACAAATACAAATCAATCGAAACCGCTATGCTGAATTTTGGCAATGGTTTGAGCAGCATCAACAGGATTTCCATCGTATTGTGGATGAGTTAAATCAAGATACGATTCAGGCAGATTTCTTTGATAAATTATCGCCTGAATTGGCCAAGGTTCATGGTGGAATTTTTTTCCTTACCGGGATGCTTGACCCACAAACAGCTGAATTGATTTTAACGCCAGATGGTGTTGTGGCAAATATTGTATTTGTAGAGGAGTTGGTGGCAGCAGCCCCTGAAATTCCTGGCTGGAAATTTACCGCACTTAAACCCGCAAGTGATATTCAGCAAACCAGTATTGGTATGCATGGTTATGAATTTAGTCAAAAAACGCTATCATTTTATTTAAAAGACCATGAAGAATATCCAGATGAAACTGATCTGGTGGTTGTGCATGATCAATATAATGAAGCTCAAAAAGCTGAATTCTTACAAGCAGTTTATATCTTTTTGGATAATTATTTGGGCGAATATGATTCGATCACAAAGCTAGATCAAGTTTCGCTACAATTCAGACAAGATGCTGAAAAAGAATTAATGCCTATCGATCGTTTAAAGAATATTTTAATTTTAAAGAACAGTGAAATTTCTCGTTTAGACAAAATAACCCGTTCAAGTACTGATGACGATGAATATATCAGTTTGGAGGGAGAGACCAATGAAGGGTTGCCTTTGGTGGCGATCTTAAACAGTACACTTTTAACATGGGATCAAAAGGCTTCTCATCCGTGGATGATGCTGGTTGAAATACCTTATGCTGGCCAGAATTCAAGTGGTATGCCGTCTGCAACAGATTATGAGTTGCTTAACGCGATTGAAGAAGAATTATTAGATGAGCTCAAGGATTTTGAGGGGTATTTAAATATTGGACGAGAAACCGGTAATAACTTAAGAACCATGTATTTTGCTTGTAAAGAGTTTAGAAAACCCGCCAAAGTTATAGATCAGGTGGTTGAAAAATATCAGAACAATTTTGAAATTGATGTCAGCCTATTTAAAGATAAATATTGGCGTTGTTTAAATAAGTTTGGTCGTTAACTATGCTGAAAAGTCGTTTGAAATGCGCTATAGCATTCAGACCATAAACATGGACAGCTTAGAGAATGAAGCGGCTTTTTAATCGACCTATACCCGATCTTAAAATAACCCTATTGGCGATCCTACTGATTGGTGGGATTGCATATTATCTTTATTCAACGATTCGTCATTTTCAGGCGGTCAACCAATTGGATGAAGCTAAAACAATAATGCGCGATATACAGAACTTGTTGGGATGGTCAATCCTTCAACCTCAAGCGGATGCAATTCAAGTCTGTAATTTGCAAAATATCCAACAGATCAGCAAACAAGAAGAGTTTCAAAAGATCAAGCAACTGTTGGGCTGGAATGTCAATATTCAACAACACAGCAAATATGTTGAAAGCATAAACGTGTATGCTGCGCCTGATTTACACGGCTGTATTATACGTGCTCATTTTCGAAAAGACGCCTTTGTGAGTGATGAGCTTGCTGGCAAGTATATTACTTACCAATATGATTTTAAAAAAAGCACCACAACATGCGTCACCAATATAAAAAAGTATGCTTTAGTGAAATCTTGCACGCGCTTGTAAAAAACATACTTTATCTGTTCCGCTCAATCAGTCCTGTAAATAAATAAACTCAGGCTGTTGGGGCACTTTGCCTGTTTGTTTTGCGATAAAACCATCATAAAGATTGAGTAAAACAACAGCGCAAATAATACAAATAAAAACCAGTAATTGTTTGGATATGCTCATACTATTTCTCTCTGATCTAAGTCGCTTTAAGTAAAGTCTAGTGAAATTAAACAATCTAATCTAATATAGAAAAAAGCAGGATTGATCTAATTTTGAGATGAATATGGCGACGTTCAAACAATTTAATTATTTGATTAGAATCGTAGAGGAAGGTGGTTTTATTGCAGCTTCTGAAAAGCTGTTTATTGCCCAATCAGCTTTAAGTCGTCAGATCAAGCTTTTAGAGGACGAAGTAGGATTTGAAATTTTTGACCGCAGTGATAAAAAAATAAAACTCACTCAAGCAGGGCAGTTCTTTTATGCTCAAATTAAAAATAATTTACTGAACTTAGATCATATTATTGAAAATGCTAAAGATATTGCAGATGGACAAAATCGACTCATTAAAATTGCACACTCAAGTACTATTACCATGAGCTTAGAAAAAGTCAAAGTATTTGATCAAACCTCAAAGCATCTCAATGTTAATTTCGAGATCAACAACTTGTCATCTGAAGACCAAATTCTTGCACTGATGAAAGGAAATATTGATGTTGGTTTTATTCGCCCACCTGTTTTAAATCGCTTAGATGAGTTACATGCAACCACGCTCTACCCTGAACCTTTGTACGTTGCACTTCATCAAAATCATATGCTAGCTTCAGAACGCAGTATTAAAATCCAACAGTTAAGACATGAAAATTTTGTTTCTACACCGCATGCAGAACGGGGCGGATTAAGTTATTTGGTTGCAAACCTTTGCCTAAGTGCTGGTTTTTCTCCAAAGAAAGCGGCGGTTCAGTCCCGTAAAGTTTCACAATTGCAATTGGTGGCTGCTGAAATTGGAATTTGTATTGTTCCTGAGGAATTTAGGCATATTCTACCTAAACAGGTACGACTGATTGCTTTGGACGCTGAAAATGCATGGTCTGATGTTGTGATGGTCTGGAGTAAAAATGCAGATGGTGTCATTCAGCGATGTACTGAATACATGATCAAACAGTTTCAACGATGATCTTTAAAGACCATCGTTTGATTGAAAAGATAGCTATGGATTAAGATTATATTGAGTTGTAGAAATTTTCAGTCGTGATCAGACAGACTGTTCACGAATATAATCTTCTGTACGCTTCATGGCTTCTTTAATATTGATAATGGCATTTTCAACATCTGCAAATGTTTTGGCATTACCGCCACTTAAAGCCTGACGCCATTTACGAGCACCGGGAAGGTTTTGGAATAAGCCTAAAATATGGCGTGTAATAATCGATAGAGGTGCACCTTCTTGCATACGTTTGGCAATATAAGGCAGCATTTGATCGATAATATCAAAACGATCAGGTAAGTCTAAGTTCCAGAGTTGACCTAATTCTGCCAACAGGTAAGGGTTGTGATAAGCCTCACGCCCAATCATGACTCCATCAACATGCTTTAAATGTGTTTGCGTTTCAGCAAAAGTCTTAACCCCACCATTGATCTCGATCAGTAGCTCAGGACGCTCTTGTTTTAAACGATACACATCTTCGTAGCGTAGTGGTGGAACATCGCGGTTTTCTTTTGGTGATAAGCCTTGCAGCAGAGCAATACGGGCATGTACGATAAAATTATCACATCCAGTTTTCGCAACAGTATCGACAAAATGTAGCATCTCTTCATAAGATTGCATGTCATCAATACCGATGCGGTGTTTTACAGTAACTGGAATATCAACTGCATTACGCATTTCAGCAATACATTCTGCAACCAAATCAGGCTCTGCCATTAAGCAGGCACCAATCTTATTGTTTTGCACGCGGTCACTTGGACAGCCCACATTTAAATTGATTTCGTCATAACCCCAGTCTTGCGCCATCTTGCTACAAGTTGCAAGATCTTTCGGATTTGAACCACCGAGCTGTAGAACAATTGGATGTTCTTCATGGTTATAATCCAAATGACGATTTGCTCCACCATAGATGATGGCACCTGTAGTAACCATTTCTGTATAGAGGATAATATTGGGGTTAAACAAACGTGCAAAGAAACGATAGTCACGAGTTGTCCAATCCATCATAGGCGCAACGGATATTCTCGGAAGCCTTGATATATCTGCGTTTTGTTTAAAATCAGCCATTTAGATACCTATTGGAAACTGCAACATTCATGCACATTTAGCAACTTTCTAGTGTTAATTGTATATAACTGCAACTATACTGCTACTAAATTTTTTCATTTAAAAAATAGTAGCAAAATGGGCTATATCACAGAGCTAAAGTCAAAGACTAAAGGTACTCGCTATAAAGCAGTTATAAAAATTCGGAAGAAAGGAGTAGATTTTTTCGAGACTGAAACTTTCAGCACTCGTGCACTTGCGAAAAATTGGATTAAAAAAATTGAAGACAAATTAGAAAAGAATCCAGAGCTTTTGTCAAATAATAAACTGTCTCCCTCTATGTCACTTGGTAGCGCAATTTCAAAATATATGTTGGAAGTAACAGATTATGGCAGAACAAAAAAATCAACTCTTTTACAAATTCAAAAATTTGATATTGCAGATCTGCCATTAAGTAATTTAAAACGATCAGACTTTGGAGATCATGCACAACGAAGGGCACAAGGTTATAGCAATCATAGTTATGAATTAAAGCCTGTAGTTGGAGCAACAATTAACTTTGAATTCCAGTGCATAAAATCTGTATTAGATTATGCAGATCTAGTATGGGGTATAGAAATTGATCTTCATGAATATGAAAAAGCTGTAAAAGGATTACGGAAAGCTCGAATTATTGGTGACTCTGTAGAGCGCAATAGATTACCAACGTCAACAGAACTTCAGGACCTCACAACTACCAGTTACTACGAATTTAACTACGGTAGTCGATATGTTGGTGCACCAATGTACTTGGTAATTTGGTTAAGTATATATACTGGCCGACGATTGAATGAATTAGTCCGTTTAAAAGTGAATGATTACGATCAAGAGCAAAAAAAATGGTTTATAGAAGGTGTAAAACATCCAAATGGATCAAAGGGTAATGATAAATGGTTCGTTATTTCTGATTTTGCAGAATTAGTTATAAAAGAATTATTAAAGCCTGAGGTCAGAAAACGAATGTTACAACGTGGTGGTGGTGAACAATATTTAATCCCATTTGAAACAGATGCAATTGATAAGAACTGGCGTAGGTTACGTGATTTACTTGAAATAGTTGATTTACATTTTCATGATATTAGGCATGAAGCAGCTACACGTTTGGCAGAACAAGGTAAAACAATTCCTCAGATTCAACAGTTTACTTTACATGATGATTGGAACAGCTTAAGAAGATATGTAAATTTAGACATAATTAGAAAAAAAGTATTAGATTTTTCTGAGGCAATTGAAGTTGCTGTTAGTACTCCGATCGGAAAAATTAAAGCCCCAAAGTAGGGGCTTTATTAACTTTAGAATTTAAGTTGAATGCCTGGTCATTGCTTCATGATCTTGTTGAGCTACAGCAACTTGTTTATCTATATATTGAGCGAGATCAGATACGTTCACCATCCAAGTCGCTTTCCCTTTTTCTCCTAATCTCATAACTGGAAATGGTAATTCTTGTTTACTAGCAAGACGTTTTGCATATTCAATAGACATGTTGTTTAAATAATCAATTACAACCGTTTCAAGAGAGATTATAGGTGACATGTAACGTATAAAGAGCATTTGATAAGTATTTAGTTTAGGGACAAATTTAGCCAATTTATGCTGCTCCTTTTAACTGTTCTTCATGTTTTAAATCTTTCTCAAATCTTCTCGCTTCTTGGCGTTCCATTACAGCAATTTTTGCATGAACACCTAAACGATCACGCCCTAGTACTTCAGCAATAAAATGTACTGGATATTTATCTTCAAGCATTGAAATAAGTACTTTTTCTTCACATGGCCACCAACCGCCACGAGCAATTTTAAAAGGGTTATTTTTCATAAGTTATTTCTCCTTAAAAAGAAGTGCAAGCTTCTTTATTTACGCTTTAAAAATTATTTAAAAGATGTTTGTTGGTTGTAGTATGGATTGGTAAAAAGCCAGCATTTGACGACACGTTCACGCATTTCTGATGTCACATTTTTAACTTCATCTGCTGGGAAGTTTTTAGACTTAACCGGTTTATTCATTTCTATGAATTTATAACGTCGACTTGATCGAAGCAGCGTTCGCATTTCATTAATATCAGGTAACGATTGATAGTTACGAGCAGCAACTTTGTAGACTT
Organism: Acinetobacter sp. I-MWF; assembly: GCF_025433935.1. NCBI lineage: Bacteria > Pseudomonadati > Pseudomonadota > Gammaproteobacteria > Moraxellales > Moraxellaceae > Acinetobacter > Acinetobacter sp. I-MWF. The sequence continues at coordinate 578,181 of NZ_JAMBAR010000001.1, forward strand.
CATTGAGATTGATAGCGATGCTTTGGGCATCTTGATCATGATGATTCAAACTGAATGCTGCGTTTCTACTGACATTCATATATTCGTAGGCATCCCAAAATTGTTGAACAATAGGGTGGTCGCTACTTAATTGCTCCACACGTTCCCGTGCCATTGCCTCTAAAATACGTTTAGCATCGCAAATTTCTTCTAATTCGATGACTTCTTTTAAAACGTGTTGTTCAAGTGCATCAATCATTGCTGAGACTTGTGCATGACAAAGGGCAATACGGGTATGCGTAATGCCTTTTTGATGGAATTCTTCTTCTAATGTTTGAATATTATCTGAATAGGTTTGCAGAATTTTTGCTTCATTTTTTAAGCAATGCGTCATGTAAGTACACGCATCTTCTAAGGAAATACGAGAAAGACGATCGGCAATTCTTTTCTTGTCAAGGTTATGGCCTTTTGTTGTTACTGTAATATGTAGGGTACGAGATAAAATCGCCTCTGACGCCTGTATAGGCGTATTTTGACTGATCATGATTGCGCCACGGAAAGGTGGCTCATACGTTTCATTGCCTGCTGTTTTTAAGCCCTTGGAGCGGATTGCTCGACCGTTGAATGCATCTTTCAATTCGTCCCAACTAAATTTAGCTTTTTGGACACCACCATTTTGATCATTTCGGTCGCCTTCAATCAAAACGATCGGCATATTCGAGGCTTGGGCAAAGTTACGATAAATTGCCACACTGGTAGATTTATTCGGATCAAAACCTTCATAGGCTTCTCGACCGCTAAATTTCCAAAGCAACTCAAGCAATGTTGATTTACCTGCACCTGCTTGACCAACAAATTCAAAAAAAGGATATGAGGAGTTAAGACCTCGGATCTGCTCGGCAAAATATGTTCCTGTCCACCAAGCAAGAACGATTAAGCCATTGGCGCCATTCAATGTATAAAAATCTTTCCACCAAGTTGCAGAAAATTCCTTTTTAGGATTCAGGGTAATCACTGGTGAATTTGCCAAGCTTTTTAATTCTTTTTTTCCCGTTTTGTAGAAATCATGTTCATTTTTGGGGATAACTTGCCCGTTATGCACAGCATATTTATCAAAGATATAGGCTTGATAATCTTTGCTATAGCCAATGAAATCGATAGTTTTAACTTCACGTAATTTTTCAGTTTTACGCTTAATAAAGGTTTCTAGTTGTTGGTCACTGCCAGTCCACATCGCACCTGAAAGCACGGACATTACACGAGGCTTAAATTTACTGCGTGATGCCATGTGTTCAGCGGTAAAAGTGGTCTTGGTTTCTCCCCATGGGCTTTGAAGATGAAAGTAATACCAAGATTCATCGGTAATTTCGTTTCGTTGAAAATACAACGGCTCAAGCTGTGCATTACAGATTTCTTTCGCAGAAGAACATGTTTTTAATGCCTGTATACGCTTTTCATCTTCTGAAAGCATTTGTTCTTGTTGGCTTTCCTCAACATATTGGACAGCTTTGTTATATTTTTCATAATCTAATTCCCACCAGTAGGTACGGAACTTATGATTGAAAAAGAATTTACTTAGGTTGCTACCATAAAAGTTATAGATCAATAAGCCAGCTTCTTCAGGCGTTTCAACAATTTGAAGCTTGCCAAAATGGAGGTATTTCTCCTGGTCTTTTTCAGTCAATTGTTCACGTTGAAATAGATCATTCCAATCGAGTGATTTTCCATTAATCGGTTTTGGTGGAAGGGCAGCAGTTGAAATCCAACCTTGATCGGTTGCATGTTTATGGTGTTTAGGTAAATACTTCTTGCCTGCGTTGTCATTATCCAAAGCCCAAACTAAACGAGGCTTATCTTTCTTGAGTTCATGACAGCGTTTGCTGATCGAATCTAATAATTGTGTTGGATAATTACCGCTATTCATATTGCTCAAGCTAATTATGCCTGCTTGTGCCAGCGCAATACTGTTAAATATGCCCTCAGTTATCCATATACTACCTGCATTACAGAGTTCATCTAATTCATGTACTGTCCATGCTAAGCCAGTCCATTTACCAATAAAATTGGCTTTCTGACGACCAAAACGATCAGGACGATCAATGATCCGTTCCCAATAGATTCCTTCAGCTAATTTGAAGCGTACAGTTGCACTGACTAAATTTCTATTTTTAGGCGCTTGATATAGTTCCTGTGTGTATCTGCCTTTTAAATTTTTAAGGTTAAAACCTCGACCAACCCTCAAATATGCATCTGCAGCGGCATTTGGATTCTCATGTGTTTTAGGGTGATATTCTGACCAATCTTTAAAAAATTCTTCGCAAATATCTTTGACGTATTCCTCATAACCACACTTATTGATTCGTCCGCATTTCACCATGCGTGGTGTTTCTGCATGTGTGTAAAGTTCTTTCTCATTACAACTTGGACAAAGACCTTGACGATACCATTCACCGACTCTTTTAAAGTTAAATAGTTGGTTAAGTCTGTCATCAATACGACGCTGAAGATCCATCATTAAGGCCTATATAAGTTTCATTTGTAGAAGTCGATTGCGGTAAGTCGTTGCCCTGGTCAAATCAATTGTTGACGAATGGAAGAGCGCAGAAATAAAGCCTTCTACATAATTTTTTTGGTGTTCATCAATTGAGGTTTGGAGTTCTAAACTTTCGATGTGATGTTCAAGTTCTTGCTCCCACTGGCGTTTATGCTGTGGTAATCCCGTTTGAACCTCAGGATTTGGATTGATGCTGTTCTGAATCGGTCGCACCATTTCTAAACTCGCTGCAAAACTGGCAAGGCATTGATCATTGCGACATGAAACAATCAATTCATGTAAGAGTGGTGAAGGTCTTTTTCGACTAGATACATGCATACGCATGCCACAGTGAGGGCAATAAAAACCAATTGATTTACTCATCGTTCAATTCCTTTACTGATTTTATTAAACGACTTGGAGCAATCACATTTGATATTTGAATGTGAAAATGAACCATAGTCATGCATGTCAGCTCCCGACACTCACCTACATAACCTTTGGGATTTTCTAAATAAACAACAGTCCCCAAAATTCTTAATGGCTTGTCACACACAGGACAGCAAATTTTTTCATTAAAAATGTGTCCATATATTTCAGAAAGTGCGCTTGGCATGAATTCCCCAAAACTCGTGACTTATGATGATTCTGAATTTTGAGAAGAAGTGTTTGAAAGATTTTTTTCAACAAGGTGCTTTATCCATTCGTTTAAAGTTTTGTCTTCTTTCGCTGCTTCTATACGTGCAAGTCGTTTGATTTCGGGTGTAGTGCGAAAGCTCACTTGGACTTCTTTTTGAGATTCATTAATAGCCATGTTTTTTTCCTTGTTAAATACAGTTTTGAACTGTGGTTGAGATGGAACTTTGTTAAAATGGTGTTTGTTCAACAAGATAGTATATCAATTGGAATACTATCTAAACAGGTGTATATCAAATGGTATATGAAAATATCGATCAAAAAGGGGATCGCATTCGTATAGAGCGATCAAGACTGGGGTTGTCGCAAAGTGATTTTGCATCTCTCATAAATAAACAAAAAATGGCAGTGTTTCGCTATGAAAAAGGTGAGCGTGTCATGGGACAAGATGATCTAGAGGCTTTAAATAAAGCTGGGGCAGATGTTTGGTATTTAATTACTGGAGAAAGAACTCGTTCAGATTTACTTACTGATGATGCTAAGGAATTACTTAAACTTTGGGATTCTATAGACCCAAGTCAGAGAAATACATTAATTACTTTAGTAAGGAATTTTGCTGAAAGTTTTCCAAATACAAAAATGAAAGGATAAATAATGAATAAGCGTTTGATTGATTTTGAATATGGCAGTCATGAAGATTTATCTGATTATTTACTTATTGTTGCAATGAATATTGAAGATAGTTTAATGACCGCTGGTGCAGTTCCCAACAAAGATTACACATATCTTGATTTAATTAAATTGGCGCAGCCCTTTGCTTTGGAAAAAATGAAGAGTAATGAACCATTAAGTTTGTTATATCCAAAACGAGCAGGATAGTTCCTACTCGCTTTGTATAAATTAATTATTATTCTTGCTGTGGCTGTAATCGGTTTTGTGCAGCCATAGTCATTTTAGGATGAGTCGTTGATAGTTGATCCTGTATAATAATTTGTCGAATCTGTTCCTGAATAATAAATAAAGTCGCAGCTACAGATTCGCCAGTAAGTGAGTTGCAGCTTTCAGTTGATTCAATCAATAAAGCTAAATGCTGATCTAATAAAGATAATCTTGATTGCATATCCATCTAATTCTCCAAATATCGGTTAAAATTATTCTTTATCAGATCGCTCAACTCATTGAAGAATTGGCAACTTTTTTCAGTTTTTTTAAAAAATAAAATGATATGAACAATGAAAATGAGTTTTTGAAAATTCATATGTCGTACCCCAAGCGATAGGACTGCATATAGCAGGCTTTACAACGTGCAGTCCATTTTTGAATACCATTCTTCATGCCATTTTTAAAATAGAATTCTTCGTCAAAAGGAAAATACTCATTGCACATTGGGCAACATTTTTCAGTGCCTAATTCGGTTTGTATATAAATTTTAGGCATGACTTAACCTCGTTTTTTAGAACGAAGGAATTTCAAAATTTGAATACTAAGCTTTTCAGGTTGAGCAAAATCAGGCGCATTTAAGCGTTGAATACAGAGGGTGTCTAGACATGCAGGTGCTGAATGCACACTTTTGTTTTGAGTGTTCATAACGGTTTTCTCAGTGACAAATTATAAAACCTGACAACATCCTTCCTACGGGATGGTGGCAGACTATGCAAGGTGTAGGAATACCGTTCACTGAGTACGGCCAGCACAAGGCTGCCCTGCCTAGCCTACCGTAAAGACTGTCTAAACAGTTGGCAAAAAAAATGCCGCATAAGCGACTTTGTTTTGCGCTCAGTGATAATAAAACAGGTTCCTACGCCCGTTCACAGTTTCGCTGTGATGTTTGCAATATAACGATGATTTTTTTTGAAGTCAACTAATGTAGAAAATTTCATTCTTTTATATCTCTAATACTTAATTCTATTTGTATATAGAAGAAAGTATCATTTTGACACTTTCCATTGGGTCATAATGAACCATATCATTGTGTCAATATGAGCTGATTCATAGTGTCATTTTTTAAGATAAATTAATGGGATATTTTAAAATATATACAATATTGGATTTTAGTTGAATGATATACTTAACTTTGTGAATTTGTGAGAGAATATAGAAAATTTAATATAAAAGTAGTAATTACTTAATAACTTATGACAAAGAAATTTAATTCACGATTAGTGGAATGGATAAATGAGTTTGGACAAGACCGACTCAAAGAAATGAAAATGTTAGAAAAACGAAAATTAAAAGATTCAGAAGTATTTTCTGATGCTCTAAGTTATATCCATCTTCAAAAAGATTTTGGCAATGATGACTATGAGTTAGCAAAGCTGACTTTTAATGGAATCATAAATAACTTCAAAAAATTACCCATAAAAAAATGTCCATTTTGCCAGGGGGAAATGGTCGATAATAGTGATGCTATAACTTTAAAACCATATATGGGGAGCTTTGGGCTTTCTACATTTTCTGATTCATATCTAGCCCAAGGAAGTGAACATATTTGGCTTGGGAATTATACATGGTCTTGTTATGACTGTGAAACCTTAGCTACACATCCACCTAAAGATACAGCCAAGGTTTGGCTAAACACACCAGAAATGCGAAAGAAGAAAATCTTTGCCAGTTCTGTATTTAAAAAATTCCCAGAAGTTGAAGCTATGAGTTTGGAAGGTATGGCAGGGCGTGGGTGGTTAATTAAGTTTAATGATATTTGGTATAGCAACTGTAGAGTAAAGGTTGAGCTGGTGAGTGTGTGGAAGATTTAAGCAATTATTTAATGGACGTAGTAAATTAATATATTAGTTTTTTAAATTTAATAGAGGTAAAAAATGATTTTTCATGTAAATAAAGATTTAATAGAAGAAATTGAATCTGAATTAAAGTATATATGTGTTGAAGGGTTGAATGGATTTTTAAAACATGAAATTCATTTAAAAGAGGAAGGTATAACTATTTTACATGGGCCTAATGGTTGTGGTAAAACAACACTATTGGATATGGTTATGCATTTTTATAATTCTAATTACGCAAAATTGTCGCTTGTTGATTTTGAAAAATTCACATTAATTCATGAAATAAATAATGAAGGAAGAATAGAAGAAAAAACTATAGTATTTAATAAAAATATTATTGAGTATAGTGAGGATATTAAACCAAATACTTTATTAAGTAATTTTGAAAGAAACTGTTTTAAAAATCAAATAGATTTTTATAGGTTAACTGTAAGTATAGATAATAAATCTCCAGAAACTCTATTATCAAGACCTATAGATGATTATCATGATTTTTCTTCAGAAACCAATTTCAGCAGAAAGGTTAAATTTAAATATGCTTTTGACGATGAGTTGCGTAGAGTTAGAATTGGGGAAGATTTATTTGGTGATGAACATAATTTTTATGTGGAAGAAATGGATGATAGTGGAAGACGATTATTAAATAGCAAAAAATATATGGATATAAAGCAATTATCAAGATCCTTGAAATTTTTTATGGTAAAAACACAACGTTTAATTTATATGCCTTCAGAAATTAATGAAAGAGACAAAAAAAATTATGGCAATTTAATGATTGAAAGATATGCTAAAGATATTGCACAGAAAATTGCTACATCTTTAGCAGAATCAAATGAAAAAACAGCATCTCATAATAAATCTTTTCCAGAACGACTCATTCAGAATATCAATATTATTGAAAATACTCATGAATCTGAAAATGATATTAGACTTAAATATAAAGAAACACAGGATAAAATCACTAAAATATTAAATGCAGGACTGTTATTTAGAGAAAAAAATATTGCTTTACCAGATGAAAGTTTAAATAAAGATAATGTAAAAACAGTTTTATCATTATATCTCCAAGATTTGAATGAAAAGCTTTCAGTGTATGATGATCTTCTTGAGAAAATTGAAACATTTCAGGAAATCGTAGGTCAAAAAATACGAAATAAGGATATGAAAATTCATTATGAAAAGGGTTTTTATTTTACGTCGAAACACGGAGATAAGAGAGAGCTCAAGTTATCTGAACTTTCCTCAGGAGAACAACATCAAATCGTATTATTTTATGAATTAATATTTCTTGCAGATAGTGGTACATATTATTTAATTGATGAACCAGAAATTTCACTTCATGTTGATTGGCAAAGAAGTTTTCTCGATGATATATTAAGAGTAGAAAATTTAAGAGGTCATAAGTTTATTATAGCTACGCATTCACCACAAATTATAGGATCTAGAAGAAGCCTTTGTGTTTCACTTGATGGTGGGATTTTATAAGTCATGAGCGCTATTTTTCCAACTACACAAGAATTAATTACTGAAATTGTGTCATTAACTGGAGAGACTAAACCTTGGCTAATTGTAGAAGGTGAGTCGGATGTTCGCTTTTTTGAACAGAGGTTTAATTTAAAGAGACCTATTACTTATGAAGAGAGAAAAGGGTGGGAAGGAGTAGTAGATCTACTAAAAGAGTGGAATATACTTTCTGAACAAGAGAAAAAAGGGCAGAAAGTTATTGGTGTAATTGATCGTGATTATCATGAAGTTATTGGAACAGATATACCTGATAATATTGTTATCGTGGATCATAGAGATCTAGAAATATTTATGTTTGAATGCGATGAAGCATTACATAAGGTAATTTCAGAGCTAGGTTCTTTTGAAAAGTTACCTCATATAAATGGTAAGCTAGATTTAAATCAAGTTAGACAAGTAATTTATAAATTGGCTTATCCTCTTAGTAAGTTAAGATTTTTCAATGCATTAAAATCAGAAGTTAATCTAACTTTTAAGAAGCCCTTTGACTTTAAGAAAATTGTTGATTTAAAACCTTTAAATCTAGATTCTAATGAATTAATTCGTAAGATATCTATTGATAGTTGTTGTCAAATTGAAATTCTTGCAAATTTGATTACTGAAGATGTTGAAAAACCATGGAATAGCCATCAAAAAATCTCTAATGGACATGATGTTATGTGTTTATTAGGTAAAAGCCTTCAAAAGCATTTTGGTACAATCAGTGATTCGAAATTTGTTGAGGGGGATAGGATAGAAGGTTTATTTAGAATGGCTTATCCTAACAATGAATTTGAGAATTCTAAATTTGGTATAGAGCTAATGATGTTATTAGGTTTAATTGAACAGAAAGAAAGTATGGTCGCTTAATAAACTAGATTTAAATATGTCTTTAGTTTTATCACTAAATTGATGTATTTGCCTCTAGATCTAGTAGAGTAGTCAATCCGCCACTTTTAGCATAGCTATGAGTGGCTTTTTCAACAATCCATCTCAATCGATCAATCTCATTTTTAAAACCATCTAGTTTGACAGGACACTCTGTACTGATTTCAGGTATTCCATAGGCCAGACTAATGCTGAATTTGGCCATTTGCCGTTTTATCTCATCCATTTTTGCATCTGCAGCACGTTGAGCATCCTCTTTACTCGCAAATGTCCCTTTAATTACTTTTGTCTTGGTTGTTGGATCATTGCCACCACCACGTTTTTCGGGATTACCTGAAGTTACACGCTGTCGTTTAGCTTTTCCTAAATCTTGATAGCCTGCAGAAACACTGGTGTAATCTGATTTCCGATCTTGCTCGATATAACGGAATTGATCGCCAGTGCTCCTGGTCACAGTAATTGATGACAAATCTTGACCTGAAGCGGATTTAGCTGTGCCAGCCTTAAAAATAAGTAAACGATCTTTTTTGACTGCCATTTCTGCGCCATTGGTCTTTGCTAAACGTGCCAATAGGTTGAGATCCGATTCATTGGTTTGATCGATATGATTTAAATTTATGGCTTTTAAATCGGCAGTCATGATCAGTTCTAATTGATGGTTTTTCGCAATTTCATTTGCAATCTCACCAAAAGATTTGCGGTGATATGATTTTGACTTGGCAACTTTAATGCTGCTCTTGAAATTAGCGCTCGAGGCTTTTAAGGTGATGGCGTCTGCAGGACCTGACCATTCAGCCTCATCGACAATGAAATCACCTTTATCGTGAAGTTCTTCACCAATGAACCCCATTTTACAATTCAGTCTTACTCCTCGTTTTGGTAATTCTAAAGCTCCATCACTATCATCAAGTATAATGCTGAGTTCATCTGCTTCATTGGCTCGATTGTCGGTTACAGTTACGCTAATGATTCGACTTAGAATTAAATCATTTAAGGGCTTATTGTCCGCAATAATCAGGCATGTTGGTGTTTTTATCATGTGATCACCTCATCTGTGTTTTCAGGTGCAGTTTGCTCCTCGATGCGCTCATCATCGGTGCGAGAAAGTTTTAAGGTGAAATCAACTTTTCGGGGGACGCCATTGTCTAAAAGATAAGTCTTGGTTTCATCAATATTGTCGATCACATAGACACCGTATAAATAACCGCTGCCATCCATAAGCACAAAACCTTGGCCAGTACTGGCCATGCTGGCAAGTTCATCAATCGCATAGCGACGCCCGAACCCGTATTCTTCATAAATTAGACCAGGTAAAGTTACGGTATCTGAACCAACACCGGTGTATTGCTTTTTGGCTCTGCCTGCAGCCACTTCATTTTCAGCATATTTCCACGCACGTTGTCGCTGAATTTCGGTAAAACTCAAGGTATCGATTTTAAATAAAAACTGTCCAAGGCTCATTAACATGATGTATTCCTAGTCCTGGTCGCTATAACTGCGGTTTTGAGCTGAAGCGACAGATTGCTGCCATTTATTTAATTCTCTATTGACTACTGCACCAACAGCCTGAGTATCAGAAACCCCTGAGATATGAATCTGTGCCGGTGCAAAATGATTGATTGATGTTTTCGCTTGAGGCAAGCGTAAAGGTACGATCGGCTGCGTTTGAATCGTTTTAGTGGGGATCGTGGTTCCAGTTGCTGCAGTATTACTAAATTGCGGAATTTGAGGAATTTTTGGAATATTCACAAAGGGGATTTTGTTCAGTCCAGTAATGAGCGTATTGACAGCGCCAATCACTAATCGAATCGGCGAAAGTAAATGATCAACAATACTCGCTCCTACGGCCACTACACCGCTTTTAAAGTTTTCCCATGCCGCCATAGCAGCGCCAACAAATATCACGATTTTGGCTGCAGTCTCGCCCAACCATCTGCCAATAGTCATAATGGATTGGATAAATATGCCTGCAAGTAGACCAATAAATTCACCCAATATTTTGCCGTAATTGGTCGCATTTTGAAGCTCTTGATTGGAGGCTTGCATCGGTGTCAGTATTTCACCCAATATGCCTTTAAATGCGGTCCACGCGCCTATCAGCGCATCCCAAACCGGCTGTAAGGGTGCAAGTGAGGTCTTGATGTTATTAAATGCGCTGCGAATTGCATCTATGGCAGGCGTAAGGCCAATTTTTAGACCATCCCAAAACCCTTTAAAGAATGCTTTGATCGGCCCCCAATATTTATAGATGACAAAAGCGACCAGGGCGATTGCTGCAACAATCCAAGTCAAAGGATTAGTAAGTAGGGCAATGCTCATTGCCCGTAAACCTACAAGCAATAAGGGAATCGCACGACTGGCCAAGAAAGTAAAAGCACGACTTACAAGTTGAATGGTTTTTGCTATGAGTGTGAAACGGCTCGGTAGGCCAATGCCCAGTTTGCCTGCAACGGTTCGCAATACAAACATCAAAATAGCAAGCTTGGTAATGCCTGCAATCACTCCAACAATTGCCCCAAAAAATAAGTTGGTGGTGTATCTAATACTTAACATCGCCACTTTAAACATGATCAATTGCATAGCAATTTTAGCAAGGGTACGAACAAGCTCAGGGTTTGCATCTACCCAATTTTTGACTCGATCAATGATTTCTGTGACTTGTTGGATAAAAGTACGTAAGTCGTTTCCAAGCACTTTTTGTATGGAAATACTAAAATCTTGCCAAGCACCACCCATATTTTCGATATCGCCTGAAAGATTGTCTTTTAAAATCGCAGCAGCTCTTGCAGCTGCGCCTTCAGAGTTTTCAAGCTCACTGGTGAGTTGCTTAATCTTATTTACAGTTTTGCCTGTGTTTTCATCAAGTATTGCTGTTTGATCAACCAATACAGCCATTGCTGAAGCAGCTTCGACACCTGAAATATCTGAAATGAGTTCTAAGCGTTTTTGTGAACCCATGCCTGCAGTAGATTTTCGAATATCATCCAAAATATCAGACATATCACGCAGATTGCCTTTTGTATCTACTGTTGTGACATTTAAGGATTCAAGCGCTGCTTTGGCTGCTTTTGGTGGTGATGCTAAACGCAACATGATGCCACGAAGCGAAGTACCGGCTTGGGTATCAAGGATATTATTATTTCCCAATAGGCCAGCCATTGCGGTAGTTTCTTCAATACTTGCACCATATTGCTTGGCAACAGGTGCAACATACTTCATGGTTTCCCCTAAACCTTGAACACTGGTTGCAGTCGCATTGGTGGACTGTAAAAATATATCATTAACTCGGTTGATATCCTTGGCTGCTAAACCGAATCCATTTAGTGTACCTATGGCAATTTGCGCTGCCTCAGCAAGTTCGACTTTGCCTGCTTCAGCCAATTGTAATGTACCGCCTAAAGCCTCATGGATCTGCTTAGGATTAAAACCGCCTGAACCTAAATTGAATTGCGCCTCTGCAGCTTCCTTTGGACTAAATGATGACGCTGCGCCCCACTTACGCGCATCATCCTCAAGCATTTTCATTGTTTTGCTGTGTTTTTCTAAATCTAAAACCGCCTGAACACCACTCATTTGTTTTTCAAACTCAAGGGCAGGTTGAAAAAACTTATAAAGTCCTGCGCCTGCAGCGATACCGCCTATGGCCATGCTTTTAAATTCTTCTCGCATTGCTGCTCTACTTTCAGCAAGTTTGGCATTCCATTGATCTGTTTTATTGAGGATTGCGGATAATGCATGATCTACATGACCATATTCAGTCACCAACATTTTTGTTGCTGATCGAACGGCATGGGAATATTTTTCTGTTTGTTTTAGAGATTGATTATATTGTTGTGCATCTGAACCGCCCATAGTGCGGTTTAAGCGGTCAATACTTCGGGTAAGATCTTCAATAGAATTTTCGGTGTTATCCGAATTCTGACGAATCATTTTAAGAGGACGAGTAGCTTCATCCACGATCATTAAAATTGCACTTAGACTTAGACTACTCATATTTTTACCTGGTCAATGATTGACTTCAGAACGTGCGCGCGCTCGTTCATTCCATTGCATTAATTCTTCTATTTCCCAATGTTCACAATCTTTCGGTGTCCAATGAAAAACTACAGCAAGGTTCGCTATGACGTCATCAACGCTGCTTGGGATTTGGCTTTCGCACTGACTAAAAAACTGGTGAGCTCCACTGTTAAAGTGGTGTAGTCAGATACATCCATTGCGTTTAATTCAGCCACATTAAGGGCAGGTTGAGTAACACGGGTAAGTACAGTATTCACCGCATTAATTTCCCACTTGAGCACATCCTGTAGGCTTAAATTGCGTAATGTACCGACGTTGGGTTTACGAATTTGAATTTCAGTAATTTGAATCTCACCACGAAGGATGGGGTTTTCTAAAATTGCTGTTTTAACATTCGGATCTGTGATGGTTTCTGAATTAAGTGCTTGAGTGGTTTTTTCAGTTGCTTTAGTCATGATTTTCTCTGATTTAAATATAGAAATGGGGGGTAAAACTTGGTCTATTAAAGACCAAGTAATTTTTTGATATCAGCAACGAGATTACTGTCACCGAAGCGTTCAATACCTCGAATGAAATCAAGTTCAACTTCGACTACGCCATCGACTTCCATACGGTAATAGGTGTAGTTGTAAGTAATTTTAATTTCAGTTTTATCGCCATTTTTTGAGGTACCAGGATCAAGCTCCAATGCCTGGCCACGCATATAAATTTCGACATTTTGAATCTTGCAGGTATCTTGATTCTCGTAAATGCCGACAAAGCGCACAGGTAAATCGTTGGTCCCACATACCCCCAATTGTAGGTATTGTTTGACGTCAAAACCTGCATAGGTCACTTCACCCTCAAGCTTTTCATAGCCCATGGCCAAAGCGACATCACCGATCATGCCTGCGCCTCGGAAGTCTTCAGTCTTTTTAGTGATTTTCGGAATGTTGAAGGTTTCGGCTACGGTTGCCCATGAATGCATATTGACGAATACATTAAAATTTTTAAGCGTTCTTGGTAACATGCTTAAACTCCTTCTGTGGTGTTTGCGCCATTGATCAACTGAGCAAAGTCGACCAAGTATCGACCTGTGATACGTTGGTTTAAGCCTAGATTTTCAAGTGGTGGAATAGGGGTGTAGTCATAATCGACCCACATTTGCCCTTGCTGTAATTGTGTTGTTGAGTTCTCATTCGGGTCATACCAAACCGATGCACCCAATAGGTGTTTTTCGCCAACATGCTCCTGAAGCTCTGCATCAATTGAATCAATAATGTCTTTGGCCAAGAAAGGTGTTAAGGGTTCATCAACAAAGGGGAAACAGCCATTAATAATGGTATCAAGTAGAAAATGTGCTGTTCGTGTTGATACCTCAAATGCAAAGTTAGGATCAGCAGAACAGGTACGGTTGCCCCAAAAACGAAGGCCTTGATGTTGAATAAGCGTTGTGATTTCTTTGCTGTTGAGATAGCCAGCGTCAGTGTCAGGATCTTCTAGATCCCAAGTAATAGGGCGACTGATTCCTGTTGGTCCAGTCACTGGAATATTTGAAAGTGATTTATGCCAGCCGACTTTTTTGTCAGTTTCAGCACGTAAAGCAGCAGCAGCCACGACGGCAGAGAGGATGCCTGGTCCGTATAAAAGTTCCATATTAAAGTCCTAAAAAGTTTTGAATACCACAAGAGTGGATTACAAGAGGGCTAACTAATGGTGTCGCAGAATCTTGGCTTCTTAAAAAATCAAAAAAATCATATTCAGCGTTCAAAGATTTTTTTAAAGTTATCGTCGCTGCGCCTTTAAACGCAGATCCATCACCACCCATAATCCAACCATGATAGGATTGAAAATACGCAACTCCACCACCGCCACCTGTAAGTACTTGGCGATCGCTTTCAACAAGTAAAATTCGACGAATAATCGTTTCAAATTCAGCTCTGGTACTGTTGGTTTCATTGTCCAGTTTTAAGACCTGATTTTTAAAATCAATGTTTTCTTCAGGGATTTGTAGATCATAAGTAATCGTATATTGAGCCATAGAAGATAAATCCATCGCGATATCTTGAACTGCAAAATATGATGGATCACATTGGCCTTTCGACTTTCCCAAGAAGACATTTCCACTGGTAAACTCTGGCCAAATCAGCATGATTTCACGATCTGAAAGCGTGTCTCGATAGGCTGTAACGTCTTGCATGGTTTCAAGCATTACCCCGAACATATCCCGTGGGGTAACATAAGAGAAAGCACGAATTTTTTTATTGATGGCTGCCAAGGCTTGGACGACTTCAGGGGTTTCTACATCCGGTGCAATGTTAATTTTTGGCGTGATTCCCAAGATTGATTTTGCAGTCAGCAATGCTTGGATACCTGTGCGCTGTCCTGTAGGCAATGTGGTCCCAACGACCAGGCTTTGATTAAAAACTTCACCTTTAAATGGGTCTTGAATACGAATAACCACCAATGTTGGAGAGGTAATCGCGGACATGGTTTCTAAACAAGCTCTTAAATTACCTTCAGTCCCTGAGGCTGCAAGTGCTCGATTGATTGATGTCACTAAAGTCGGTGTGTCGAGTGGAAAAACATTTTCATCTGCATCATCCGAAAAGGCGATGAGTCCGATGACATTGGTGTCAGCATCTCGCATCGGAATGATGCCTGACGTGGGTTCTCTTTTGGATATCCCGTGATGAAACTCAGCCATGATTACTCCAAATATGTTGTTTTGGCAGATTTGAAGTCATCATGCGGTTTGAGATTTTATAATTCTATAAGTTCGATCCTGTTTAAGTCTTAAACAGGATTTTTGCATTTGGTCAGTTTATTGGTTGAATGAAATTTGCATAAATATCCCAAGCCGATTTATAGGCATCTACTGAAGCAGCAGGTACATATATTGTTTCTAATGGGTTATTTGAAAATGATGCAAAGGTTTTACCAATGGTTGGTGGTATCAGGCTTAATGCAGTCACAGTTTTAATTTGATTATTTGCAAATGCAAAGCTATCGAGTTCGATTAATTTTGTAGGTAAAACTATTTCGCTGATTTGATTATTTGCAAAGGTATTTTGTTTAATCCGTTGTAATGACTCAGGGAAAACGAGTTTTCCTGAAATCTTATTATCGTAAAATGATCCATCACCAAGATATTCAACACCCTCATAAACAACCACATGGGTAATATTTAAAGATTTGAATTGTTCGAATTCTACACCCTTCAAGTATTGAGTATTTACGATTCCATTAATGGTGTAATCGATACTTCCACCACTTGGTTGAGGAATATTATTCCCTTGAAGCACATTGCCACTGGTAAATTCAGGCCAAATCAGCATGATTTCACGGTCTGAAAGGGTATCTCGATAGGCTGTAACATCTTGCATTGTTTCAAGCATTATCCCAAACATATCCCGTGGGGTGACATAAGAGAAAGCACGAATTTTCTTATTTACGGCTGCCAAAGCTTGGACAACTTCAGGGCTTTCAACACCTGGTGCAATATTAATTTTAGGTGTGATTCCCAAGATTGATTTTGCAGTCAGTAAAGCTTGAATACCTGTGCGTTGGCCAGTTGGTAAAGTTGTACCAATGACCAGGCTTTGATTAAAAATCTCACCTATAAATGGATTTTCAATACGAATAACCACAAGTGTTGGTGAAGTAATCGCGGACATGGTTTCTAAGGACGCTCTTAAATTACCCTGAGTTCCTGAAGCTGCTAGTGCGCGATTGATTGATGTCACTAAAGTCGGTGTATCAAGTGGGAAAACATTTTCATCTGCATCATCCGAAAAGGCGATGAGTCCGATGACATTGGTGTCAGCATCTTGCATCGGGATGATGCCTGAAGTGGGTTCACGTTTAGATATACCGTGATGAAACTCAGCCATGATTACTCCAAATATATTGGTTTGGTGGATTTGAAGTCATCATGCTGTGTGAGATTTTAATATTCTATAAGTACAATCCAGTTTAAGTCTTAATCAGGATTTTGCTTTTATGAAGTACGAATCCAAACATCGACCACCATAGATTTTTGTACGATATTATGGGCTTTATCGCCACCAATCTCGTTAGTTTTTAAGTCAGCAGGCTTATCAGTTGAAAAATTAAATGAAGGACGTGCACTACCAGGGCTGTCGGTTGTCGTTGCATCGATATTAATGCGGTGTTTTGGTAATTCTTCAATGCTTAATTTATGGGTATATTCGCCCCCGGTGTTGCCTATTACTTTCATAAAACTAGGCGCAAGTTCATTACTTTCTAGGGCACGGCTGACCAGGGCATGACCATCACCCGACTTTTGCCATTCGCCATATCCTTTATGTTTATTCACTGCATCTGAATTATTGAATAAGATTGTGGTGATGAATGGATCGCCAATGGCAATATCATGTCGGCTTAAAATGGTTTCTTTTAAACTATTAATTTGATCTAAAACCCATTGTTTATTTGCAGTGACAATGTGGGAATCAATTTCGACTAAAACTTGAGCGCCTGAATCTGCTTTAATTTCGGTGACAATTTCAAGTTCACCACCTGCACCTTCAGCAATCACCGGTTTGTATGCGCCATGATAATTACCAATATAAACCAGTTGGCCAGTGGCATCGATAAAGCCATATTCATGCATATTGAAACCACCGATATTTGCTTCAATCGTGGCAGAGACTCGTGCAGTTTGCCCTAGTACTTCAACAGATTGAATAGGAACTCTGGCACGTTCATTGACTAAAGATGTTCGGCTTTTTTGGTCAATAGGTTCATAAGGTTGATTATTTGCATCACCAATCACCATAGCGGTGAGTTGAATGCTGACAACATCATGAGCTTGAGCAATCAATGATGAACCGTACTCAGTCAAAGCGACATAGTATTTTGCAGCCATAATTTAAACCTTATTAAATTGTAGATAGATAAACGGTTGCACCCGTATGTGACGCACCGACAACATTAAAATGACTTTCTGTTTTAACTTTTGCAGTGATTGAATACGCATCTCTTGCCGATTTTGTTGCTTCAATGGCCGTTAATACTTGAAGTAATTGGTCAATCGTTAGCAGGTAACTAGTAGGAATATTCACTATAAAAGTAAATGGCGGTTGTCTCGGATTGAGTGCATGCCAAGGGGTTAATTGGAATTGAGGGACGACAGTTGAAAGTAAACTTTCAATGGAAGATCGGGTGCCACGTTGTGCATTGAAAGCCTTACTTTCTGTGATGGCATTTCGTTTTTGTGATTCGGCCCAGTTAGGCTGCCAATACTCGACACGGTGCTCCCATGCAAGCCAAGGTAAGTGAGCAACAGGGCAAAGATGAATACGATGTAAATCAACAAAAGGGACGGGAAGTGCAGTAATTTTTTCACCAAGCTGCTCAATATTCTTTTCAAGTTTTGTGGCGTTCGGAGGCAAGAGTTTAGACATCGCGAAACTCCGTAATTGTTAGCGTTGTGCCAATACATTTTGCATACCGGCTTTTGGCTAAAATGATGTCACTCGCTGGCGAAGTCAAATTAACATTTTGTACACCTGCCACATGTAGAGCGTGAAAAATTCCGCTGCGAGTGACGTCATACCCCAAAGCATTAACCATTTTAATGTAGGTGTTGAGTGCCTCTTCAGCAGCCGTTTGAACCACTGCAGAATCAGGACCAGGGAATAAAACTAAAGTGGCGTTTACTGCCCATTCAAAAGGTGTGGCTGCTTTTATAGTTACAGCATCTGTAAACGGACGCTTAGTACCAGGATCTAATGCGACATCTATAATATTGAGTAAAGTTTGAGGCGCAACATCATCAATATGACTTTGTACAAATATATCAACGTATCCAGCTGCAGGCGTTTCTACCGCGATATCCTTAACATGGCCATGTGCACCTAAACCCCAAAATTGATATGCACCGACTGAACCTGCAGATTTACTTTCAGGCTCTAATTGAACTCGACGACGCAAATCCTCGTCATCTTCCATAACCGCTTCAATCGGTGGGTTTGCGGTAGGATCTGCTTCAATAATTGTTTTTCGATAAACATTACGGTTAGCTGCTAAATGGTCTAAATCTGCGCCTTTTGCATAGGCCAGCATAAGGGCTTTTGCTTTGGCATTAATCTGAGACGTTTTAAGCAATAAGCGATAAGCAAAAGTTTCAAGTACTTTAACGATTGGCTCACTTTCAAAATTTAATACTGGCGCTAATTCAGGATCTCTTGCGATGAGATCTTGTTTGCATGCATCTAACTCTGCTTCAAAGTCGAGCTGCTCTATTACATTTGGAAAGGGTAAAGCAGAAAGATCGATACGATTTGAACTCATGTAGCTGCCCCGATTAGAAATTCTTGTTTAACTGTTTGATTACCTGTAATGGTCTTGATATTGCCTAGAATGGTAATCAGCCAATAGCCCACAACAGCAGCAGCTTGGCTAACTTGAACTTGACTAATTTTGATACGAGGTTCAAAGCGAATCAGTGCAGTCGCTGAGGCATTCATAATCTGAAGCTTGGTAAAGTCATTACAGGGTTGATCAATCAGATGCGGAACAAGTGAGCCGTAATTTCTTCGACATAATCTAGTGCCGATCAAAGTGCTTAAAATGTCATGCATAGATTGATATAAATGCTCAGGAAATGAATCATTATCAGTAATTGCTTTACCAGTGTTTCGATGCATACCTTTCATTGAGTTGGTCCTCCTGAAGTGTCTGTACCACCTTTCACACCTAAAGTTTTATGTGTAGTTAAGCTAATGTTTTGGGCGATGACATCCGTATCAGAGGTGATATCTTGTTGGGCGTGGATGCCTTCCGTAACGTCCAATTTTTTTTGAATTTTGACCTGACCAGTAAATTCAGTTTCAGGAACATCAAAGGTGCATTTGCTTAATTTAAAAATGGCTTCGCCTGAAGCGACATTGACAACAAACGAATGATCACCTAATTGAATATAAACCTCGTCAGGGTCTACGCTTGGGGGAGGAAAATCTTCAGAAAACAAACTGATTTGCGGTACCGAATTAGTCAGCTCACCGCCTTGTGCTGAAACTGAAAATTGTTCTCCGATCGATGGACAGCGCCAAATTTTAACAACGCCTGCAGCAATGGTCGGAATAGGAATCCAATCAGTCTCATTTTCATCAATTTTTAAGCGAATTTTCCATGCTGAAGCATCGACCGCTATTACAGTTCCAATACTGGAAAGGTTTTGAAATTGACGTAAAAGTTGACTGCTCATGATGATATAAACGTAAAAATGCCCATGCTTACAAGCATGGGCATTTTGTTTTTAAAGTGCGAGGAATTGAATCCTGTTTAGCGCTTAATCAGGAACCTTCTATCTCATCGTTTCATTCAATTATTGTCTAGTCGTTATTTTATATAGGTTATTTTAGACAATTAATCTTTTTTGAAATTGACTAGCATACATAAAATTTGAAAAATTATGTAAAACGATCCTACATAGAATATTTTATCAAATTAACTTTAATGTTTTGTATTTTTAAGAATATTGTTAAACTATATGCTAAGTTAAAGCATATGCTCGTGCAACAAGTCTGTAATTGGCTAATTTTATTTGGAAATTTAAAAAAATATGAAAATCAATAGGTTGAGTATTAAGTATCACCCAACTGGTATTGAAATTGAAGAGGTAGAGTTTGATCAAACACTTTCTTTACTTGTTGGTATTTCAGGGGTTGGTAAAACAACCATATTAACAGCTATTCAAAATTTGAAAAGTGTTGTTAATGGTGCTTCAATAAATGGATTTGAATGGGACATAGAGTTAAGTAATGATAATAATAAATATCATTGGAAAGGTGCATTCGAGTTCGGTGAGGATTCACTAGATCTCATTGAGTTATCAAGAGCTTTTAATTTCGGTTCCGAAAAAAAAATTCCTGAATATAAAATTAAATCTGAATTTTTGATTATCAATGATAATGAAGTAATTTCACGAGAAGATGATAGTATTATTTTTAACGGTCAAAAAACAGTTAAATTAGCCCCTACCAAAAGTGCCATAAATTTATTAAAAGAAGAAGATGATATTTTAATTATCTTTAATAATTTCATGAAAATAACAACAATAGACAATAATGATTACTCAAAAAATACTTTCTCATTAATAAATCCTGATTTTTATCGTTATTTAGAAGATAATCTTGATTTGAATAAAATTAGATCTGTTAAAAATGATATTCAGTCTAAGCTTTACTTATGCCAAGAAATAGTACCTGAAGCTTTCAATGATTTTATTAGTATCTTTAAACAAATCTTTCCTTATGTTGAAGATCTCAAAGTTGAGACATTAAATCTAGGTGGAAAGTTAGAAGAATACTCTCAACTTATCATTAAAATTAAAGAGCATGGTGTTGATCATTGGGTAAGTCAGAATTCAATTTCCACTGGAATGATGAAAACCTTAATACATTTAGCATATGTGTTTTTGAGTCCTAAAGGAACAATATTCTTAGTAGATGAGTTTGAAAATGGTTTTGGTGTAAATTGCATAAACTCAATTTCTGATAGAGTTTTAAATGCAGGTTTAGACTATCAATTTATTGTGACAAGTCATCATCCGTATATCATTAATAAAATTCCGGTTGAGAAATGGAAGATTGTGAATAGAGAGAGAAATGTTATTAAAACTTATAAAGCTAAAAACTATATAGATAATTCTAATCATGATTCTTTTATAAAATTAATAAACTCAAATTTTTATATGAATGGTATTTATAATTTAAATAATGATGATGATTGGACAGAAGAAGATTTTGAATAATGATTTTATATATGTTACTTGAAGGTGAAACTGAACCTCATTTATATCCAGCTTGGCTAACTGTCTTAGCTCCAAATATGCAACAAGAAGATTTTATTGAAAGACTCGATTCTAATAAGTTTTATGTGAAGGGGGGATTGGGTTATCCTGGATTATTAGATAAGGATCATGGTTTAAAAAATACTCTTAAGGATATAAATGACTATAAAAATATTGACCAATTATGGATTGTCTGTGATGCTGATGACCAAACAATTGAGGCTAGAGAAGCTATTATCTATTCTAGGATTCAAAAGATATTAGAAGAAAATAAAACTTTGTCAATAGCTCATTGTGATATTCAAATTATAATTCAAAAGGCATCTATTGAAACTTGGGGCTTAGCAAATAAAAAGGTTTTTCCAAGAAGTAATATAGTTCCACCATTTGATGAGTATGTTGCATATTATGATGTTGGCATTGATGATCCTGAAGAAATGAGAAAGCCTGAAACATTTGAATATTCAATTGGTAGATATCATGAAGGTTATCTGAAACAAATGCTATTTGCAAAAGCGAAACAATCAAATAAAGCAAAAAAAATTTATTCAAAAATTGATCCTACTCCATTAAACAAAGAGTTCTATCTCAGGAACATTATTATTAGAATGGAACAGGACAACCATGTGAATAGTTTTAAAAAGTTTTATACATTGGCATTAAAGTTAAATCAAAGATAAATATATCTTAACTTCTTTTACAATCCATTTCTCATCGTACTTATTAAAACCAACAAGTTCGCGAATAGGGTATTTGGTAGGTTTTGAAGGATTAACAGGATGGATAGTCTTTCCTTCTTGATGTACTTTCGCAATTTGGGCTGTACGTCCACCAAAACCTACTGAAGCTTTGTCGGCTGAATATTCTGTTTTTAATTGTTGGCCAATCTTTTTGAACATGGCACCTTTACGTTTAATACTTCCAATTTGATCTCTTTTTCTTGGCGTAAAACGATTACCATTTGGATCTCTTTGCTGACTAATTCTGTCTTTAGATCGTATTCTCAATCCTTGAGCCAAGCGACGCATCAATTCGCGACGTTGAGATGGTTCTAGATGTTTAAAGAATTGATCAAACCAACGATTTAAGGCAGCAAAAGACTTCATTATTCTGATCCTTTCGAAATGAATTTACCTTGTAAATCACTCCATACTAACTCAGGGCAAATATGATAACCCTGGTCTTCTATTACCACTTTATCGCGCTGAGGAAAGTCAACTTCAAGGTCAAAGGTATCTTTATCAATAATTTCAGAACTAAATGAAATTTGTAGATCATTGCCCGTGGTGTCTAAATGTAGATTTTGAGATTTAAGCCAACTCCGAATTAGCATGATGACTTCTATTGGATCTAAGCGATAATCAAGAAATAAAAGCCGAACGGTATAATCTAGATAACCTTTTGCTTGAGTGCCATTAACAATAAATAAATGGCATTTGTCTGCAGTCATATCCGGCAATTTTTCTTGCAAAAATGTTTTTAAACCGATCAAGGCGATCATGATTTAATTATCCATTGCTGCATAATTTAACTGACTTGCAACACGTAAGGTCCAACCTTTTCCATAACGTGACCAAGTACTTAAACTTGTATAATATTTCAATCGTTCTGCATTGAATTTCAATAAAATATCATTCAAATCAGCTTTATGAATGGCTTGAATTGTTAAGTTACCGATAATGCCATCATCTAACACGCCTACAGCCAATTGTAGTTTACGTTTGGCGGTTCCCATACCTGCATTAATGGC
Organism: Acinetobacter sp. I-MWF; assembly: GCF_025433935.1. Classification (NCBI taxonomy): domain Bacteria; kingdom Pseudomonadati; phylum Pseudomonadota; class Gammaproteobacteria; order Moraxellales; family Moraxellaceae; genus Acinetobacter; species Acinetobacter sp. I-MWF. Next base: position 601,067 of record NZ_JAMBAR010000001.1, read on the forward strand.
AAAATCCCAAACTTGAAAGACAAGGGCAGAGTCGATCTGATCGGCATTGATCTTGTCCCACCAATCTCGTTTATAAATATTTTTGGCTTGTTCAAGGCTTAAACTTTTAATATCTAAATCAGGATAAGTCATGGCAGAAATACCATACTTTGTGCCGTTGAGTTGACCTTTACCAATTACACCAGTCGTCCAATTGCCACGGTCTTGACGATCATTTGTAAATTTACCTTCATGGCCAATGAGACGATCAAAGGCTTGATCAAATGTAAGAGACATGATGATTTCCTTATTTATTGAACATTGCAGCAAAAGCAGCTTTAACTTCAGCAATGATTTCGCTAAAGGTTTTACCTTTGAGTAACTGCATAGATTGATACCAAATACCAATCAGCAACATGCCAAACACGGCAAAAAGTAACATTACAAAACCTTGAGCCATATGTGAGTATTGCTGTAATTGATAATATTCAATGCAAGCAGCACCACCATATAAACTGATGGTTACGCTAATCGAAAATTTTAAAATGACACCAACGGTGATTTTTATACGACCTTGGGTGTCAATATCACCACTTAAAATCAAGGCGAGAATTGCGCCCATGATCGCTGCAATAATTTTAAAAAGCCATGGTAACCCCTTAATTGACAGCGGATCATTCATCGTTTTCCCCTTGAGGGAAGTTAAGTGTTCAAACATAACTAATCCCATAATTTAATTGTCTGTGGCCGTTGAGCTTGTACCAGTTCAGGTAAATTAATGACTTGATGTTCTTGCAAAATCACTTGTTGCAAATTTGAGTTTGCTTCAAGCAGTGCAGGTAGCATGACTATCGACTGATTGCCGTAATAGCGGTAAGCGAGTGAATCAAAAGTATCATTTTGTATTGCTTTGATCTGATTCATATCAGTTTTACTCGGTTACGTTTTGGTCTGCCTTTACTGATTAATTTACCAATGCTGTAATTCACTGTTCGACGTAAAGCTTGCGTTTTAACTTGTTGATTTTCACCACGGGTTTGTCCCGTTGTTGTGGTATCAAAATCTAAATTATCTTCACAAATCAGTGCAGCTGCTTCATAGCAAACTGCACGTTTGTAATATCGAATTTGAGTATCAGTTTCGATATTAAGTAAAAGTGTTTGATCATTAATGTTATCCATGGCGAGCATGATTTTTTCAGTCAGCAGTACTTCACCTTGGGATTTGTCTAAACGCACCTGACCCAACATATCTAAAATACTGACATTGGGACGCATTGGATCAGGATTTTCGACTTCATTATCAGGCACAGGTGCATTTAGTAACATTTGACCTACTCCACAGCCGTGGTGGAGTCGGTGGACGCAGGTACTGAGGCATCGGCAGTTTGATCTCCAGATGTATCAGCCTGCGAGCCGACAGTGGCGTCGGGAGACGACTCGGTTGTTTGCTTATTCAATCGTTTTTCGAGGGCTGTTAAATATTTTTTACAGCCAACTTTACTATTGAGGCGCAAAGCATTTTTATACGCAATTAGGGCTTCAACAGGCTGAGCCTCGTTTAATGCATCCCCTAACGCACGGAAAATTTTGGCACGGACCTCATCGACCATTTGTTCACCGACACCCAGCTCGATGATTTTTTTAATCAATTCAGCATGAGCGACGGCTAATTCGGAATCATCAATAAAATCACTAGCAGATTGCTCTGTAACGAATTCTGCAATGCCACGGCTGTAGCCTTCAGGCATCACCATTTCATTCAAAATTGCATATTCAGCAATACGAACCGCGAGTTCATATTCACCAGCATCGATGGCCCAAATCATTAAAGTCACTAATGTTGTATTTTGAGCTGAAGGGGAAACAGCTAGGCAACCATCGATGTAACCCAAATATTCTGGCAACCATTGCTTTTTCATTTCAATACGATCTTGAATTGATTTATTTTCTTTCAATTGGTTCATGTGATTGAACAAACGTAATTCAATATTTGCCGTTGGTGATGGTGGAACGATTACGGTTTTATCGCCTTCAGGTGAAGCTGGATCAAAGCCCATAATGACCGATTTACTTTTTAAGCGTGGATCTTGGCTTTTTGCTTGTTGTTGCGCTTTGATTGCGAGCATCTTTTCACGATGCTCACGCATTGAATTCGTTGCCATTAGTCTTGTACCTCAATGTTTTCTAACAAAACACAACGTGTGTAATCTTCGACGACAAAGTCTTCATTCACCGATTGCCAATCTACAGCTCGATCCCATTGGGGCTCTTCCGTGATTGAACGTACCAGTGTGCCTGACTGCAGATATATTGAGAGGTTTTTAGGGTGTGTAATTAAGATTGTTTTGGGTGGGAAACCAGGAACATGCATCGCTTTTAACGTACCCAATTGTTTGTTTGCATAGATTGAACGCGCTGCCAGTTGTTCTGTTGGATCTTGAATGGTATTTAGCAACGGTAAATATTTATCGCTGAGAATGCCACGTCCACAAATTGCAATTAAGCCACTTTCACGATGCTGTTCAGCGATATATTCTTCGACAGCAAACTCGACAAGACCATCAATAGTTTTGAACTCATTGCCTGCACCAACTTTGAGGACTAGTTTTCCTGTCCCATCATCAACACCGGCATAATTTTGCTCAGGCGCATTGTCACGAATTTTTTGCAACCAACCTTTTTTAACATCTTGTAAAAGGGGATTGGCAACACGGTCAGAAGTTGGCGCACGATATAGGCCATTAAAGCCAATACACAACTTATCTAATGCGATGGCGTTAATTACCATTGTTTGGAGTAGTGATTTAAAATTCGGATGATGTTTCCAAGCATTTAACAGCACCCAACGATATGCAACATCATAGTTGGTTTGTGTACATAGATATGTATCTAATAAATCCACTGAACCGACATATCCTGGTTCACGCGCTTTGACACGAGTATCCGTTGTGCCTGCAATTCGGATACCAACATTTAAACCAATTTTTTCACCACTGGCATTATCCACTGGAAACATATTAATTAATTTTAAAAAGTCGGCTTGTTGTTGATAGGCAGCAATGATTTTTTGTTCAGGTACAGGCTGAACGGCAAAATTATTAACGACATTTTCAACCGCATTGGCACGGGCAATAGCAGCCATATAAGCGGTTAATTTTGTACGGGCAAGGGGATTTAGAACGACTGACATAATTGATAAGTTCCTTATTAATAATCAACACGGTCAGCATCACCGCCTGCAGCTGCAGGTGGAAGATTTACTGGAGTCGTTGAAAGTTGAGTAAATGAAGTTTCTAAACCTTTAAGCGATTGCAAAATTGGTTCGAGTGCTTTGCCTAGAGCCTCTGATGGATTTGATAGAAAAGTCTGTGGCGCAGCTGCAGGTTGATCTGTGGTTTGAGTCACAGGCGTTGTAACAGGTGTTGTAGTTGCTACTGGTGCAGGACTCAATGCACTGAATTTCTCATTTAAGTCTTTGATTGATGCGAACACAGCAACAAGACCTTGAGTAACCACCGTTTTAAACTCATCATCACTTTCAGTCGGCTTTGTTGGCGTGATTAATGATTTGAGTTGTTCTAAGAAACCTTTTTGATCGGTTGGAACTGAGTTATTTTCAGTTGGAGCTGTCAGTGACATGTAAATCTCCGAATCGGGTTGAGTGCGTAAAGAAAATTGATTTGATGAAAACTTAATGGCTTGAGTTCCCAGTGATGCAGGTTGATCAGTCATGCCAAGGCCGACTTGATAGGCTTTATTGGTCCCTGCAAAATTGCGATAAAACTCAATTGAGGGAAAGATTTTCTGTCCATTTTTATTCATGGCCACAAAATTTGGTAAGGCAGAAATTGTGTTGTAAAGACAAAGTTTTCCGCCTTCTTCAACTGCTTCAACTTTGATAATGTCGCCATATGCATTAAATGGTGGTTCAGGTGACCATCCAGCAAAATGCTCAATGTTGATGCGCCCTGCATAATGTTCAGGATTGTATGTATCGGCCATGTCTTGAATCTCTTGACGACTCAATTCACGACCATCGACCGTTTGACCTTCACGGGCAACTCGAAAGCGTTTTTCTACACGTCCTTCTCCTGGTAGTCCCATTATTTAAATTTCCATCTATGTTTCTGATGTATGCAGTCTGCTTGTGATGACAGGGAGGTCGCAACGATCTAAATCCTGTTTAACGCTTAATCAGGATTTTGTTATTCGTTGAAAATGAACACATAGCGCTACATTAAGCGCATGAATACATCACATCCTTTGACTTTCGAGAATATAAACCCACGGCAACATGGACGAATCCTATTTGCGATGGGCATGACTGTGTCTGAAATCTCAAAACAATTAGAAGAAAATCGGGCAACGGTAGAAAGTTGGAAGCAACGTGATAGTTGGGAAAAAGCAGATTTATTCGATGATCTAACGATAGGTTTAAAAGTTAGATACTTAGCGCTGACTTTTATGGAAAATAAAAGTAATGCCAACTATAAAGAAATGGATTTTATTGGGATTCAATTTGAACGTTTTGCTCGAATTGAAAAATATCGCGCAGGTGGTACACAAGCAGATCTCAATCCAAAATTAGAAAATCGCAATAACAAACCGAAAAAACGCAAACTTAAAAATCAAATTACTGAAGATGATTTGGCATTGCTTGAACAAGCATTTCAAGATTTTTTATTCGTTTACCAAGAGGAATGGATGGATGCCATATCCTGGTCTCGAATTTTTATTTTATTAAAATCTCGACAGATTGGTGCGACTTTTATCATTGCGTTATGGGCATTTATTGACTTACTAAAAACAGGTAAGAATAAAATTTTTATGTCAGCCTCAAGAGCACAGGCATATCAGTTTATTGAGTACATCAAAGCGTTTTGTTTGGAAGTTGTTGGCATCGAATTGACTGGAGATCCAATTGTTGTCAATGGACCAAATGGACAAGCAACTCTATATTATTTGGGAACAAATGCGCTTACAGCACAAGGTCGCCATGGTGATGTCATCATGGATGAGTTCTTTTGGATTCGTAACTTCTTAAAATTTAAAAAAGTCGCTTCAGCGATGGCTTCACAAAAGATGTATAAGCAAATTTATATGTCGACGCCATCCAGTATTTTGCATGAAGCCTATGCGTTTTGGACGGGTACTGATAGTAAGCGCAAGCTTCCAATTGAGATTGACGTCAGCAAAACAGCACTAAAAATGCCTGTGTTATGTGCGGATCGTAAAACGCGCCAAATTGTGACATTGGATGATGCAGAAGCCAAAGGCTGTGATCTATTTGATCGAGAGGATTTACTTGCAGAATATGGCGATGAAGAATTCGCCAATCTTTTTGATGGTGAGTTTATTGATGATTCAGGCTCATATTTCCCTTTAAAAGATATCACACCGAATATGGTAGATTCTTGGGAAATTTGGAATGACTTTCACCCCAATGATGAAAAACCATACTTGGGTGAAGTTTGGCTTGGTTATGATCCATCGTTTACAGGTGACAATGCAGCACTAGCGGTCATCGCTCCACCACAAACACCTTTATCCCCTTATCGAATCTTAGAAGTAAAACAATTCAAAGGACAGACTGCACAAGAACAAGCGCTATATATCAAAAAAGTTTGTGCAAGATACAACGTCACATTTATCGGGATTGATAACACCGGGAATGGCCTAGCTGTTTCTGAGCATGTTTCTAAATTTTTCCCTGCACTAACAAGATTGAATTATAACCCTGAGTTAAAAATTCGCATGGGTTTACGTGCAAAAGAGTTATTTCAAAAACGCAGACTACATTTTGATGCAGGCTTATTGACTGTAGCAAAAGCATTTTTATCCATCAAAAAAGCCCTGACCAGTGGTGGTGGCAACAAAACTTTAATTACCAGTCGATCAGCAGAAAATGGCCATGGAGATATGGCTTGGGCGATCATGAATGGATTAGAAAGAGCACCGATTGTCGACATCACTGATCAATCTCAACATGGCGCTACACGTAGCCGAATCAAGGTATTTAATTCATGAATTTTAAATCTATGCTATCTCAGCAGTTGGATCGCTTTCGTGTGTTGCCAACACAACAAACAGCAGCTGCTCCAACCAGTAAAATTATATGTAAGAATTTTGGGGAAGCGCAGCCTGTTTTAGACGGGCATGACCTATTCGAATATGGCTATTGTCCTAAGTGGCAAGATTGGTATGAGCTTCCATATGACATGTTGGCCACTGCAAAATTATTTCGTGCAACGAGCCACCATACCAGTGCTTTAATTGTAAAACGTAATATCTTGACCAGCGATTATATTCCTCATCCTTTATTAAGTCGGCATGAGTTTAATGCTTTGGCTTTGAATCTTTTAACCTTTGCAAACTGTTATGCACATATCAAAAGAAATCGATTTAATGGAATTGTTGGAATTGGATCTAGACCAGCACTCAATATTCGTCGGGGTTTAGATTTATCCAGTTATTACCAACTTGATTGGGATCAAAGCAATAATTATCAATTTGCACCACAGGATATAATTCATGTTTATGAATCCGATATTGGTCAAGAAATTTACGGTGTGCCCAATTATTTGAGTAGTGTTAATGCGATTTTATTGAACGAAGCAGCAACGCTATTCCGTCGTCGTTATTATAAAAATGGTGCACACGCAGGTTTTATTTTACACATGACAGATGCACTTCAAAGTCAGCAAGATGTCGATGATTTGGAGGATTCACTGGAAAACTCAAAAGGTGCAGGGAACTTTAAGAACTTACTTGTATATACACCTGGTGGAACGAAAGATGGTGTTAAAGTTATTCCATTGGCTGAAGTAGCAGCTAAGGATGAATTTTATAATATTAAAATAGCCAGTCGAGATGATCAACTTGCAGGGCATCGCATACCACCTCAACTCATTGGAGTCGTTCCTCAAAATGCAGGTGGATTTGGTGATGTTGAAAAAGCAGCTAAAGTTTTTTATTACAATGAGATTGTGTATTACCAAAACTTGCTGAAACAGATTAATGAGCGATTAGGTAGTGAAGTGATTCGTTTCAAAAATTATGAGCTTTTATTACCTAGTAAGTAGCTAAAATTTTTACATGTAGATATTTTTGACGTAGAAATGACCAACATCCTGTTGGGCATTTCTACGTATTTGATACGTTGGTCTGCCTCCTGTCATACCTTTACATTACATTCCTTATATCTTATTACTCTTGTTTGGAGTCTCCTTCTCTTTATATGTTCATGATTAGAAGATGAATTTTTGCTTTTTTTTAGGCAAGATGTATATTTTTGAAGCCATACTTTATTTGTCTGATGTTCAAATATTTTCAGGAGAAAGGTCGAAGTATGAAGTGGGGGATGTTAAATGATCTATTTTTTGTTACAAAATATATATTCTATAATTTTCATCAAATAATGATAATCTATGTCCTTAATAATGTAAGTATATTAAATACTTCTAAATAATTAATTTAAATTAGGTTATGAGTCTTAACATATGGATAAGTCTAATTTTTTTGAAATATTTAAGTCTACAAAAGAAAGTGATTTATTGGACTTATCTCGAGAATTAATTTTCCAAGGTATTCCTTATGTTTTTTCTGGAGATAAGAAAGCCTTTTTCCTTTTCAGAAAGAGAATTTCAGATTTTTGGAACATACACTATCAAGATATCTACATTACTGGTTCTGCTGCTTTAGGCTTTAGCATCTATAAAGATACAGTATTTTCATTGGATTCCGATATTGATGTTGCTATCGTTTCAAATGATTTATTTGAAACGATTTTAAAGGATATTCATTTATGTCAATTAAATTTGAGGTCAAGAAAGGTAATTCTCTCTGAAAGAGATACTAAGGCTTATCATAAGTTCTTAGAATATATTGCAATGGGATGGATCCGTCCTGATTTACTGCCAACTAATTTAGCTGAATGCATTAAGATCTTAAAAGATCAATGGTTCAACTTCTTTTCCTCAATATCTAATGGTAACTCAGAGGTAGGTAATTATGTTGTGGCAGCCGGTGTGTTCAAAAGTCATTTGCATCTGGAGCAATATACTTTATTGGGATTAAAAGCAGTTCATTTAAACTATCAAATAGGAAATTCTAATGACACAGTTAGTCCCTAGTTTATCAAATCCAACTATAGGTAACTTATTCAATCAATGGACATCTTCAGTTTTAGATATACAGCCAGATTTTCAAAGAAAATTTGTTTGGACATATAAACATCAAGAACAGTTTATTGATACTATTCTGAAAGGCTTACCTTTTCCTGAAATATATACTGCTGTAAGTTCTACAGATAGAGAAACTTTACAAACAAAAAGTATAGTCATTGATGGTCAACAAAGATTAACTACAATTTTTAACTACATTAGTGGGAATGAGGATTTTGTTTCTAAAACTGTTCCAACCTTTAAGAATTTAACGGATGATCAATTAGATAGTTTTTTATCTTATAAAGTAGTAGTCAGAGATTTAGGGAAAATAAGCGATAATGAGATTAAAGACATTTTTCATAGAATTAACCTAACTAAGTTTAATCTTGATGATGTAGAAATACATAATGCTGTATACGATGGAGATTTTATTTCAACTGCTAAAGAGAGTTTAAAATTCTTGGATTACTTGAGTGATTTAGATATTTTTAGTGATTCTCAGCTAACACGAATGGCTGACCTTCAATATATTCTGTTAATAATGAGTACAATTGAATACAACGCATATTTTGTACAAAACAAAAAAATTGAAGAATTTATTATTCAATTTAACTCAGAGTACCCCAATAAACATGAAATGTTAGCAAAGCTAGAACTTGTTTTTTCTTACCTAAAGGAATTAGGCATAGAAAGCACAAGTATTTGGACTAGAAAATCGAATTTTTTCACTTTGTTTATTGAGTTGAGTAAAAGAGAAAAGCTTCCTGACCTTTCTGAATTTAAAAGTGTTTTAGATATATTTGAGCAGAATGTTTTGGAAAGTAAAAAGGATCAGAAATCAAACTATTTCAATTATTATAATGCAATGTTTCAGGGTACAAACCATAGAGGAAATCGTATTATTCGAGGGAAATATATAGAAGATCTCTTAAATTCTATTGAATGAGATCTTAGCATACAGAGCTTTAGAGTTAGAATTCTTTCTTTAATGATAGAAAAAGTTAAGAATCTCTAAAATTTACATAATACACCTTATACGAAACCAACAAATGGGAGATTTAGGCTCCCATTTTTATCAATCTTATTACACCTCAAGTTTAATTTTCTCAATTTAAACTTAAAGAGTTTTCAGTTTTAATAGCATTTATCCAACTATCTAAATTTGTTAAACCATCGACATAATGCTTAATATATAGATAATTTTCTGCCTGATTTAATTGATAAATTAGACTGTTTATTGCGAATCCCATCATAAAACCTGTACCAGTTAGACGATTTACAACGAAGTATTGTTTATCTTTTAAATAGTCATTTAAAATAATAAATACTTTATCAAATTCTACTTGGACATAATTTTCTAAAAATAATAATTTAGTGTCGTGCTGGTTCCCAATAGAATTAAATATTTTTAACAACTAGGTAGTCATAGCAGAACATTCTAATAAATGAATTCACTATAAATAATCGACATAATATAAATCATTAAGATCAGGTGCTAGCTGAGGCGCTAATTATTGAATTAATAATTCAATAATTACTTTTCTATTCAATTACTGGAGATTTACCTAACGGGTGAATAATTTTTATAGATTTTGGCGCTTTCTAACAACTAAGTTTTATAAATTTTCCTTAATTTCAATTTTATATATCAAAAAATTTCGGATTAAGTCAAACGCAGTCTCCTCTCCCACCTGCCCACTTACTAAATGTCTCATTTTTGATGCATGCAGAAATTAAGTGTAAAGCTTATGTTTTAAAGGTTTTTAGACGTTTTAATGAATTAATTTTGATGCAAAATGATGCGATTTGATGCAAAGAGAAAGGGCATTGAATAATGTGAAGTATTTTACTGTTTTTATAAGTCCTAAAATAAAAGTCCAATTTAGGTTACCAAGCTTTAAAGTGATATATAAGTTATTAATATTTAATAAAATAGTTGGTAACTTTTATAAGGTTACTTCGGGTTACCAAGACAATTAAAAAATCAATTAATTATTAATAATCATAAGGTTAACGGGTTACTGTTGGTAACCTAAAAAACGGGTTACTGGTAACTCGAAAGTAACCTAAAAGTAACTTTTATAAATAGTATATAATCTTAATATATTCATATAGATAATTGTATATATTGATTTTGGTAACTAAAGTAACCTGTTTTTTTTATGACCTGAAATTTTGAGATAAGGGAACTAGTCTATTTAAATTCTGAGTCAAGTTTAGGTATATTTTTGAATATATTGTTTGTGAATCTTCTATACATATAGCCGTATGATGCTTATTTATTTAATTTTGGCCGAAAAAAATCACTTATATAAGTGATTGATTTATAAAAATACTGATTAATATGATGAGATTCTAAGGTTGTCCAATTTAGTCGTCCAATGTATTTTTTTACAACTAAATTGCTACTATATAAAAAACAAGTTATTTAACTTATTAATAAATAATAATAATTATTATTCTTCTATCCAGTCCATCATCGGAGCGACCGAAATACGAGGCGTTAAAGATTGGAGCTCAGACATACAGTCAACCTGAAAAAAGATAGAAAAAAAGCAAGTGCGGATTATACGTGTTTTATTTTAAAATCAATAACCATACTCAAAAGATAGAATTTGTAAAATTAATGAATATTAATTTTTTGTATTTGCTTAGAACCCCGATATGGCAGAGTTATATGAAATTTGCATAACTCCACCAATATGTTAAAGCTGTACGAGTTAAAACTACAACATCATACCACCAGAGGCTTCTATTCTCTGACCTGTGATCCAGTTAAATCCTTCACTAAAAATCGCAGCGATTGCTTTTCCAACATCATCCGCTTCACCAATACGGCCTAATGCCGTGATAGATGCGATCATCCCCTGAACTTGCTCACTATTGCGGACTGCACCGTCTCTAAAATCAGTCGCAATCGCACCGGGCGCAATCGTGTTGACACGAATCCCTTTGGAGGCGAATTCTTTTGCCATATAACGTGTCATGACTTCTACAGCGCCTTTTGCCATGGCGTATGCAGCTGACCCAGGCATAGAAAAGCGTGTTAGACCAGAGGATATATTTACAATATGACCGCCATTTTCAATGAGTGGTAGCAATTTTTGAGTGAGAAAAAATGGACCTTTCACATGGATATTGAGCATATCATCTAGATCATCAATACTAGTTTCTTCAATACTCGTATGTAAACCTGTCCCAGCATTATTGAGTAGGTAGTCAAAACTTTCACGACCAAATTGCTCTTTTAATACGAAACTCAAGCTTTTTACCAAATCATCAAATAATGTGATATCTCGAATATCAGATTGAATGGCAAATGCGTTTTGACCTTTTTCTTTAATCTTCTCAACCACGTCTAGAGCGGCTTTTTCATTGCGATGATAAGTCAAAATAATGTCAATATTTTGCTCAGCGAGTTTAAGCGCTGCATCTCGACCTATTCCACGACTCCCTCCGGTGATGAATGCGATTTTATTCATGTACTGACCTCATATTATGCTGATTAACTGTTGATAAAATTAAAGTACAGGAATTAATTGTCTTGATAAATGTAAGTAATCAGATAAGACTGTTCATAAATAATGAGCAATTGGAAGTGATGTATGGATAAGATTGAGACGATGAAACGTTTTATCGCTGTTGTACAAAATGGTAGCTTTACCCGTGCTTCAGAACAGCTCAAGATTCCTAAGTCAGCAATCTCTATGTCAATCACTAAGCTTGAAGATCATTTAAAAACTCGTTTACTTTATCGAAATACAAGACACCTTTCTCTTTCAGAAGCAGGTCAGCGCTATTATGTCGAATGCTTAAGATTATTGGATGAGTTAGAAGGCTTAGATAACCAATTTCAACAACAAAGTGAAGAACTCAGTGGTGTGATTAACATCGATATGCCAAGTCGGTTTTTTTCTAGCGTGGTGGCTCCCCATTTACCTGCATGGTTTCAACAATATCCAAAAACACAGATTAAGCTGCTTGGCGTTGATTATCGTATTGATCCTATCAAGGAACGAGTAGATTGCGTAATCCGTGGTGGTCAGCTTGAAAGCAGTAATTTAATAGGACGCCATTTGGGTATTATGGAAATGGTTAATTGTATTAGTCCCAGTTATGCGGAACATTACGGTATACCAACATCATTAGAGGATCTTAAAAATCATTATATTGTTGATTATTCGCATGCGGACACCCAGTCGCAAAATGCTTTTGAATACAATCAAAATAATCAAACCTACCTTGTACCAACTCCAAGTCTAATCAGTGTCGGCACAACGGATGCCTATTTAGCTGCAGGTTTAAATGGACTAGGGATTATTCAAATTCCCAGAATTGGTGTTAGACAACAATTGGCAAATGGTGACCTTATTGAAGTATTAACAGCGTTTACCAGTGCACCGATGTCTTTGTCGATTTTATATGAATCGCGAAATAATCAACCCCGCAGACTAAGTGAATTTATTAATTGGTTGATTCTTCTATTCAAAAAAATGAATCACGATACACTGTAGTTTCACTAAATGAACCCGATGTCGTTTATGCGCAATGTGTAGTCATTGCTCAATTTTGTTTAGGTTTAATATAGCCAAAGGCAGCTTCTTTGAGCTCCCTATCATTTCATACAAAATACTGACGGAATAAGGCTGCGGCCAATATTCCTGCAGCAATCGCCAACAGTGGTTTTTTAAGCAGGAGCATAACGATCAATGTTGTCAGTAACGCCAAACGAGCGCCATGATCACCTTCAACCGCAATAGGAGCCAAAAGTGCAACCAGTACAGATCCTGACATTGCATTAATGAATCGTTGCACACGATCGCTAATAGGTACATAAGACATAATCAAAACACCACCCCAGCGAGTGGCTAATGTCACAATGGCCATAATAAAAATAATAATTAATGGATAAGTGGTGCTAATCTCTAAGTTCATAGCTGTTTCTCTTTCCAGAAAATTCCGACAATTCCGCCAAATAAAGCACCCACAACGACATGACTATTTTCTGGTAAGTACCAATAAGCCAATAATGAGCTACAGGCTGCGATTGTCCAGATGATGAGTATTCTGAGATTTTTTTGTCCACCGACAACCATCGCCAGTAGAAAACAAGCCATGACCATATCTAATCCCAGCAATGCAGGATGATGAATGACATTACCAAAATAGAAACCCAGTCCTGTGCCTAAAACCCACGCGAGCCAAAGCGCAAGGCCTCCTCCAAACAATAAGCCCATCCCTGATTCACCACGATTAAATGCTTGTAGTGAGAGTGCCCAATTGGCATCAGAAATAACCAGCAAGATACTGTATCGTTTGATGGGAGGCAGGTGGCGTAACCAAGGATAAAGAGATGCGCCCATTAAAAGATGCCGAGCATTGATAAAGAAAACTGTGACTATTAAGGGAATCAGTGATATTTGCGCGCCCCATAGTTCTAAAGTCGCAAATTGAGATGCTCCTGCAAAAACAAAGCTACTCATTAACATGATAGAGCTATTGTCTAGTCCTGTTTGCGTTGCAGCTAAGCCGAAAGCAGCTCCAAAAATCACCACGAAAGATGAAATTGGAAGAAGGCTTTTAAAGCCTGACCAAACTTGGGAATAACTTAAACTGTAAATATCTGGGTCAACATTCGACAAAATAATTTCCTTATCTTTTTAAATTTTCTAGTGAGCTATATACCTAATGATCGCTGATGAAAATTAGGGGAAATTTCCTTCTTTTCTTAATAAATTATGGACTTAGAAAGTTAGAATGAAAAGCGCATAATTCTTACATATACTATTCGAAAATCGAATAATTTGGGGGTGATCATGAATCTACAAAATCTACAGATTGATTGGTTAAAATGTTTTGTCGCAGTTGTTGATACAGGTTCTCTTTCAAATGCAGCACCTGAGCTATACCGTTCACAGTCTGCTGTCAGTATGCAGTTAAAAAAACTGGAAGGTGCTTTAAAATGCCAACTTTTAGTTCGAACGCATAGGCAAATTCAACTTACTTCTGAAGGGCAACTTCTTTTAGGTTATGCAAGACGGATACTTGATCTACACCATGAAACACAAATGGCTTTTAATGGAGAAGAGTTAACTGGTCGGATTAGACTAGGTGTACCCGATGATTATGCTGCTAAATATTTAACGCCTGTGCTTAAACGTTTTGCACCGCGTTATAGTGGCGTTGAAATAGAATTTATCTGTGAACAATCGACTTCATTGATCCCACGTATAGAAAATGGCGAGATTGATTTAGCATTGATTTCAAGGGATAACCCCCGTCAAGGCACCTTATTGTTTCATGAGCCAATGGTGTGGGTAGGTTCTCCCCAATTTGAATTATGGCGTGAAGATCCGATACCGATTGCTGTTTATGAAAGTACCAGTTTAGCCAAAAAAAGTGCGATCAATTCGCTCGCATTGCAAGGTCGCCGTTATCGGGTAGTTTATAATAGTTCTAGTTTAATCGGGCAAATTGCAGCAGTTGAAAGTGGTTTGGCCGTCGCAGTTTTTACACAATGTAGCGCGCCTCCGCATTTAGAAATTTTAGGAGCAGAGCATGGACTAGGTCCATTAGCACCCATGGAAGCATCTGTATATAGAAGTCGAGTCTCGCTTAATTCAAAAGCGGTTGATCATTTATATGAGCTGTTAATTAAGACATTAAGGCAATCCATTACCTATTAAAAAGATTTTTATTCGGTACCTCATCTTCTTATGTATCAATATGATGTCTTCGGATGAGATGAGTTGTGCTTTTTATTTAAACATAAACTAAATCTGAAAAAGTTAGAAAAGCACAAAGCGAATTAAATGTGCTTTATTTTAAAATCAAAAGTTGCTCATCTTAAATAACCCAAATTTATACTTTTCTTGAAAATATATTAATGACATTCTGCAAATGCTTCTGCATGGCTTTATATGCCGCAGCACCATCTTGGCTTTGGATCGCTGCCATAATTTCCTGATGTTCATGCTGAGATCTTAAAGGCATATCTTCAGGGGTGTATAAACTACGCATACGACTGAACAGCTCGGTATATTGTTTTCCGAGCAAGTATTTCAGAAAAAAAGAAAAGGCACTGTTTTGGCTGGCTTCGGCAATACGAATATGAAATAAACGATCTCCAATATGCTCACTGGAATGTTCCAAATTATCTCGGACATTCATAAAAAATGCTTCTTTAATCTCTTCTAATTGTTCATCTGTACGATGTTTTGCGGCAAGTTCAGCGAGATACGGTTCAATTTGCAAACGTGCTTCTAAAACTTCAAAAGGTGTAACAGCAGAATCCTCTTTTAAATGAGGGATCAATAACGGATGAATATTGGTATTAAAACCCGTTTGTTCTAAATCCTGATCTTGTTGATCTTTAATGACATACACGCCACTGCCCAGTTTTACTTCAACAATCCCATTGACTTCAAGTGCAATGATTGCTTCACGTACAGAAGTACGACTCACCCCAAGCTGCTGGGCAAGATCGCGCTCAGGCGGTAATTTGGAGCCTAACTGATAAATTCCATTTTTTATATCATCTTGAATTTTATTAAAGATATTTTGATAAAGACGAGTTTGAGTCATAAATTTCAACTTTTACAAAAAATTGGTCTTGCCAAAACCCTTTTGATCAATTAAATTGACTAGACCAATTAATTGGTCTAGTCAATTTGGCATTTACCATAGTATAAAGTAAAAAGCAGGGACGAAGGTATGAGATTGATAAATAAAACGTGTGTGATTACCGCAGCAGCTCAGGGAATTGGTAGAGCCACTGCATTAAGCTTTGCAGAACAAGGTGCAAAAGTAATCGCAACAGACATTAATTTGGAGCTGCTTGAACAACTCAAAAGTCATTCTGACAATATTCAAGTTGAATATTTAGATATTACTAATCCTCAGCAAATTATTGAATTTTCTAAAAAATATCAGAAAGTCGATGTGTTGTTTAATTGTGCAGGTTGGGTTCCAGCGGGTTCAATCTTAGAATGTGATGAAACACAGTGGCAACGTGCTTTTACAATGAATGTAGATTCGATGTACCACATGATTCAGGCTTTTTTACCAGCAATGCTGAAAAGTGCCAATGCCTCAATTATCAATATGTCTTCAGCGGCATCAAGTATCAAAGGTGTGCCGAACCGCTTTTCCTATAGTGTCACTAAAGCGGCAGTCATTGGTATGACCAAATCCATAGCAGCTGATTTTATCGGTCAAGGGATCCGTTGCAATGCGATTTGTCCGGGAACTGTGGATTCTCCTTCACTGCATGATCGTATTGAAGCTCAAGCAAAAGAACAAAACAAAACCATTGATGAAGTCTATGCTCAGTTCGTTGCTCGCCAACCTATGGGACGAGTCGGTAAAGCAGAAGAAATAGCAGCACTCGCACTCTATCTTGCAAGTGATGAATCCTCATTCACAACTGGAACCATCAATATGATCGATGGTGGTTGGTCAAATTAATTTTCAAGCAGATCTAGGATAGAACAATGAAATTATTAAGATATGGTGTAAAAGGACAGGAAAAGCCAGGAATCTTAGATCCACAGGGACAAATTCGGGATTTGTCCTCAGTGATTCAAGACATCAATGGTCAGGTGCTTGCGGCCGAGTTAGATCAAATTCGAAATCTGGATTTATCGAGTCTGCCTTTGGTTGCTGAGGGTGTGCGCCTTGGTGCATGTGTGGGTAATATCGGTAAATTTATCTGCATTGGTTTGAATTATTCTGACCATGCCGCAGAAACAGGTGCAGAAGTTCCCGCTGAACCAGTGGTTTTCAATAAATGGACCAGTGCAGTGGTTGGACCAAATGATAATGTGGAAATTCCAAAGAATTCATTCAAGACAGACTGGGAAGTTGAATTGGGTGTCATCATTGGTAAAGATGGTCGTTACATTAGTAAAGAACAGGCAATGGACTATGTTGCAGGTTATTGCGTGATTAACGATGTTTCTGAACGCACATTTCAGCTTGAAGGCACAGGAACTTGGGATAAAGGAAAAGGCTGCGATACTTTTGGTCCAACCGGTCCATGGTTAGTCACCAAAGATGAAATTGAAAATCCACATAATTTGAAAATTTGGTTAGAGGTCGATGGTCATCGTTATCAGGATGGCAATACCGATACCATGATTTTTGATGTACCAACCATTGTGAGCTATTTAAGTCAGTTTATGAGTTTACAGGCAGGTGATGTAATTTCTACAGGCACACCGCCAGGTGTAGGACTTGGGCAAAAACCACCTGTGTATTTAAAAGCAGGGCAAGTGATGCGGTTAGGTATTGAGGGATTAGGCGAACAACAACAGAAAGTTGTTGATGCTGAATAAGCCAGATTTATCTCAATAGATTTAATTTTTAAGTAATACAAAAGAGGCATTTAAATTCGATGTCTTAGGAAGACTTGTCTTTAAAAAAGCTCAGAATTTAAAAAAGGAATAGGAATGTTAAAAATAACGGATTTAGAAGTATTGGATATTCGTTTCCCTACTTCACAGCAGTTGGATGGTTCAGATGCAATGAATCCAGATCCAGATTATTCAGCTGCTTATGTCATCTTAAAGACGGATCATCCAGCGCTGACAGGACATGGTCTGACATTTACCATTGGTCGTGGTAATGAAATTTGCTGTGCAGCAATTGAGGCGATGCGTCATCTTGTTGTTGGTCTAGATATCGATGAGATTAAGAAAAATCCTGCTTTGATGTGGCGACATTTAACTTCGGATAGTCAATTGCGTTGGATTGGTCCAGACAAAGGGGCGATGCATTTAGCGACAGGTGCAGTAGTCAATGCAATTTGGGATTTATGGGCGAAAAGCGAAGCTAAACCGGTTTGGAAACTGGTTGCAGATATGACTCCTGAACAGTTAGTGAACTGTATTGATTTTCGTTATTTAACCGACTGTATTACGCCTGATGAAGCATTGGATTTATTGAAATCTAATGAGATTGGTAAAGCACAACGTGAGAATACCCTGCGTGTAGAAGGCTATCCTTGTTATACAACTTCAGCCGGCTGGTTAGGTTATAGCGATGAAAAACTTGCACGGCTTTGTCAGGAAGCTGTTGATGAAGGCTTTAACTATATCAAATTAAAAGTGGGTCGCGATATTGAAGAGGATAAGCGCCGTGTCAAGATTGCGCGTGACATTATTGGTCCTGACCGTCATTTAATGATTGACGCCAATCAGATTTGGGAACGTGAACAAGCCATCGACTGGGTTAAACAGTTGGCATTTTCAACCCCATGGTTTATTGAAGAACCCACATCACCTGATGATGTCGAAGCGCATCGTGCTATTCGATTTGCGATTCAGCCGATTCAAGTGGCTACAGGTGAAATGTGCCAGAATCGCATCATGTTTAAACAATTTATTATGCGTGAAGCAATTGATATTGTTCAGATTGATGCTTGTCGAATGGGAGGAATTAACGAGGTATTAGCTGTATTACTGATGGCCGCAAAATACAAACTTAAAGTTTGTCCGCATGCAGGTGGCGTAGGCTTATGTGAATATGTTCAGCATCTTTCTATGATTGATTATTTATGGTTCTCAACTTCCAAAGAAGGTCGTGTCACAGAATACGTTGACCATTTACATGAGCACTTTATCGATCCTTGTGTGATTCAAAATGCAGCTTATATGCCCCCAACACTCGCGGGTTTTTCAATTGAAATGAAACAGGCATCCATAGAGAAATATCGATTTAAGGGTTGATTGACTGAGTTATTGAGGGTCAAGCTCATGCATGCCAAAGGGAAGTGGTATGCAAGTACTATTAGATCAGTCTGATATGCAATACATGGTTGAAATGTCAACAAATTTTAGTACCACAGGACATGATTCATAAAGTAAATCTAACTGATTTGTGGTTTTATCGTGGATGAGTTTTTAAGGGTGATTTTAACGTTCATCCAATCTGGAAAGAATGAAAGTGCATAAAGCCACAAGGAGTATATAAGTGATTGATAGTCATATTCATTTTTGGAAATACAATCCAGTTGAATTCCCGTGGATGACGGGTGATTTAAGTGTCATTGCACAAGATATGTCGCCTGAAGATTTGTTGGCACAATTGCCTGCCAGAATAGAGGGTTTGATCGCTGTTCAGGCAAGACCTTCTTGGGAGGAAAATGAATATCTGAATGGGCTGGCAGAGCAACACTCTATCATCAAAGGCATTGTGGCATGGTTTGATTTTAAAAAAGACGCTGAAATACAGTTGGAAAAATTCAAACAAAATAAGCGGATAAAAGGCTTTCGTCACATGCTTCAAGATGAGCCTGATCCTACAGCCTATATGTTGAACAACCACCAATTTAATCTGGGCGTAGAAAAAATTCAGCAGGCTGAGTTGCTTTATGGCGTTTTGATTCACCAGAAAGATTTGGATGCAGCCGTAAAATTTTCCCAACAGCATGATCAATATGAGTTGGTAATAGATCATTTAGCAAAACCTCAGATGTATTCCAGTGAAGGTTTTACTGTGTGGAAAAAGAGCATGAAAGAATTAGCCGCTTTAGCGCATGTAAATTGCAAAATTTCAGGTTTGGTGACAGAGGCGGGCGCACACTGCAAAGCACAGGATTTTCAAGCCCACCTCGATATTGCTTTAGAACTTTTTGGTCCTGAACGCTTGCTTTGGGGTTCTGATTGGCCTGTGTCTTTTGCGACCCATCGTTATGAAACATTATTGGCATTTTGGGATGAATGGACATGCAAATGGAGTGCCTCAGAACGTCAACAAGTCGAAATAGATACACCTAAGCGCTTATATAAGCTATGAAATTTAAAAGATTTTAAATATAGGAGATAGGAAAGATGGATTTACACCTCAAAAATAAAGTCTTTATCGTTACGGGTGGTGGTGCAGGAATTGGTGGCGCAATTTCATTATTGCTCGCACAAGAAGGTGCAACGGTTGCCATTTTTGGTCGTTCAGACCTGAGTTCCGAATTTGAAATATCTTTACAGGGAACAGAGGCAAACTACTCCTTCCATCAACTGGACTTGACTGATGAAAAAGCCTGCCAAGAAAAAGTTCAGAATGTCATTGACCTATATGGACGTCTGGATGGTTTAGTCAACAATGCAGGAATAAATGACAATGTCGGACTTGAAGACAGTATTGATGCGTTTAGACAGTCTTTAGATAAAAACCTGATTCATTATTTTACAATGGCTCACTTTTGCATACCGCATCTCAAACAAAGCAAAGGCAGCATTGTCAATATTGGTTCTAAAGTCGCAGTCACAGGGCAGGGACATACCAGTGGATATGCTGCTGCAAATGGTGGCCGATTGGCTTTAACACGAGAGTGGGCAGCGCAATTTAAAGATGATGGTGTTAGAGTCAATGCGGTTTTACCTGCTGAAGTCATGACACCACTTTATCAACGCTGGGTAGATAGCTTTGATAACCCAACCCAAAAGTTAGCACAAATTACCCAAAATATTCCGTTTGGTCATCGTATGACGACGACCAATGAAATTGCAGATACCACGGTATTTTTACTGTCTGATCGTTCTTCGCATACCACTGGACAACTTTTATATGTCGATGGTGGTTATACCCATTTAGATCGAGCCTTAGATCAAAACGAAGACTGATATGCCGCAAAGTGGAGCGAAAAATGAAACGCTATTGTTTGGCTTTAGACCTAGTGGATGATGCTGAAAAGATTCAACAATATCAGCAGTATCATCAAAAAGTATGGCCCGAAATCATCACCAATATTCGCAATCGTGGTGTGCTGGATATGCAGATTTGGCAAGTCGAAAATCATCTTTTTATGATCATGGATACTACCGACGATTATGACCCTGATGTTGCAGAAAATGTTGCTGTTTCAGAACCGAAAAATCTTGAGTGGGAAAGTTTGATGTCGCAGTACCAGCAAGTACTGCCTAGTGCAAAACGTGGTGAAAAATGGATCGAAATGGAAAAAATATTTGATCTAAAACAATAATCCGAATGATATAAGGAATTCAGCCATGAAGGCAAAAATTACAGAACCTCAATTTAGGATGGGGTTGATATTGGTCACGACACTCTTCTTTATGTGGGGATTGTCGTATGGTTTGGTCGATGTTTTAAATAAACATTTTCAGGAAGCTTTGCACATTTCTAAAGCACAATCGGGGCTGATTCAGGCTGCGTATTTTGGTGCCTATTTTGTGATTGCATTACCTGCGGGTTTATTTATCGAAAAAAAAGGCTACAAAGCTGGGATTATTCTCGGTCTTTCCCTTTATGCAATCGGGGCACTGCTCTTTGTCCCTGCCGCAAATATGATGACATTTAGTTTTTTCTTATTTGCATTATTTGTACTTGCCTTGGGATTAGGTTGTTTAGAAACAGCTGCAAATCCTTACTCATCTGCATTGGGACATCCGTCAACTGCTGAACAGCGGCTCAATTTATCTCAGTCTTTTAATGGTCTAGGGCAATTCTTTGGTCCACTGATTGGCGGTTTATTTTTCTTTAACTCTGTAGAGGGTGACAGTGCTGCAAGTTTTGATGCTGTGACCTATACCTATGTCGGTATTGCTGCAATTGTCATTGTTTTGATTGTATTTTTTGCTAAAGCAAAACTACCTGATTTGCGTGAAAATGAGGCGAAACTGGATGCAGCCAATCTTCAAAATAACAATGCATCGATGTGGTCACACGCAGAATTTAAATTTGGCGTCATCACCCTGTTTTTCTATGTCGCCGCGCAGGTGGGGGTAGGTGCATTTTTCATTAACTTGGTGGTAGAAACTTGGCCACAGAGTTCAAGCCAACAAGGCGCATATTTCTTATCTATTGCCATGCTGGCTTTTCTGATTGGGCGGTTTGTCAGTACAGGCATCATGTCAAAAATATCTGCCAACCATTTGTTGCTGATTTATGCCGTGATTAACAGTGTGCTGTGTATCGTGATTTTATCTGGCGCTGAGTATATTTCAGTGATCGCAGCGATTGGTATTTTCTTCTTTATGTCGATTATGTTCCCAACTATTTTTGCGATGGGAGTAAAGAATCTAGGATCTAAAACAAAAATTGGTAGCTCATTTATGATCATGGCGATTGTGGGCGGTGCAATCATGCCTTTTTTCATGGGGAAATTGGCTGATCACTATGGAACTCATATTTCCTATCTATTGCCATTGATCTGCTTTGTGATCGTATTTTTCTATGCGAAGAGTTATCAAAAAATCGCATTGGCACAGATCAATTAATATCCCGATTTTATCGCAGTGAGTGCGATAAGCGTGATAACACCGCCATTTAATAATAAAAGGCGAAAATTATAGGATTAAGGACAATACAATGAAAATTCAAAATGGAAGCCGTAGAAAAGTACACTTCGCAATCCTTGCATTATCAAGTGGTTTAACGATGAGCTCTGCCATGGCAGCAGATGCTTTTCGTGTAGATAGCCCATGGATGTTTGGAGATTGGAATGGTAAAAGAACTGAGTTAAAGGACCAAGGCTATGACTTTAATATCGGTTATACAGGTGAGTTCGCAGGTGTCATCAATGCAGATCGTGATGGTAAGGGCAATGCTTATGCTGATCAGTGGGCTTTTGGTGCAAACTTTGATTTAAATAAGATATTGGGTTGGCGTGATACAGAAGCAAAAATTGTCATTACCCATCGTGGTGGAAAAGCCCTGAATACTGAAGCGGATGTTATGGCACCTCAATTTAACCAAACTCAAGAAGTCTATGGTCGAGGACAAACTTGGCGTTTAACAGACTTATGGATTAAGAAAAAATTTGTAGATCAGCGATTGGATGTAAAACTAGGGCGTTTTGGTATTGGTGAAGACTTTGCAGGTTTTGATTGTGAATTTCAAAACCTTGCTTTATGTGGTGGACAGGTTGCCAATTGGGCTGGAGATCAATGGTATAACGGTCCTGTCAGCCAATGGGCAGGAAGAGTTAAATACAATATTCACCCAGAATTGGCCGTTCAAATGGGAATTTATGAACGTAATACGGTCAACGCCAATGCGACTACTGCCAGTGATGGTTTTAACTTAAGTACAGATGGCTCAGATGGTGCAGTGATTCCATTGGAAATTGTCTGGCAACCAAAAAAAACCAGTAACAATTTGAGTTTACCAGGAGAGTACCGACTTGGATATTTTGTAAGTACGGTGGATACGCAGAATGTTCAGGTGGATTATTCTGCTCCGGGAATCTCCCAAAAATTTGATGCTGATCATCATAAATGGGCTGCATGGCTTTCAGCAAAGCAACAATTGACTCGCCATCATGGCGATGAATCTCGTGGTTTGACCCTGATGGGACAAGCCACTTTTTATGATGACAAAACCAGTGCATATAGCGATGCGCAAAATATTGCAGTGGTCTATAAGGGATTATTTGATGCTCGCCCAAGCGATGAAATTGGAATCGGATTAGCACGGATTGGGGTAAATACTGATGCGATCAAATTTAATGGCAAAGTCGAGAATGAAAAGTTTGATGATGAATTGGATGCAGAAATTTATTATGGCTTAAAAGCGACTCGTTGGTTGACAGTACGTCCAAATATTCAATATGTAAAAAATATTGGTGCCAATAAAGCCTATGGTGATGCATGGGTCGGTGGGGTGAAATTTAATATGAATTTCTAAATATTGAATACGCTTAACTATTAAAACTGAGTTGACTTCTAGACTCAGTTTTAATTTGTCAATTATCTGACACAATAAAATCTGTCGCTATTAAAGGTGTGAATTTATAAATGATATAGTTTTTTATAGCAAGCAAGCCCATGGTTAGAGCATGGGCTTTTTATCTCTATTTACTGTTATTAATTTTTTGCATTGTTTCTGTATCCATGAGGGCACGGATACTTTTAAATAATGGATGTTTATCTGTATATTTTTCACCATAGCTAAGATTAAATTCATAATCAAAGTCATCAGGATTAATTCCTTGATTATGCTGTAAAATTGTTTCTAGCTTATCCAAAGCCTTTACTGCAACAGCTTCTTGCGTTAGACCAGCTTCATATTCTTCCCATAACCCAAGTATGGTGTTTCTTAGGGGAGCATCTAGGGATTGAGTAAGTAATAATAGATCGTTACGTTCTTGAACGTCTTTATCTGGATGGTTTTTCTTTTCAGTCGCTGGAACATCACCATTGATTGTCTCGCCTAAATCATGAACAAGACACATCTTTAAAACCTTTGAAAAGTTTAGATATTTTAATTCATCTTCAAATACAAGAGCTAACAGGGCAAGCCTCCATGTATGCTCGGCTGTACTTTCAATTCTACCTTTAGAGGTATGAGAGGAACGCATTATATTTTTCAGGTTTTCAGCCTCTTTCAAAAAGAGTAGACGACCTTTAATAATGTCAGTATTCATTTCGGTTTCTTATTCCTATCAAAATTATAGATTTTTACTTTTAATAAGCTTAATAAATGCTTTTTAAAGTAATCTGTTTTGATTCTGGTTACTACGAGAGCAGCTACAGGCTTATGTATTAAATAGAAGCAATCAATAACATAATATCCAGATGACTTTTTGCTAACATCTTCAATTCAGGCATATGCGTTGATCGCTGCATTGTAAATTTATCAGCCGAAGCATTGTATATGGATCAGTAAGGGGCTCATCGTGACACAACTTTGGCTATTGGAGTGGTCTACAGCTTATGCTTCAAGATAAATTAAAAAAAGGACAGATGACCTTTTTTTATATTGACCGTAAAATACCTTGTCTCAAGAAGATAACTTGGGTCATGTCACTGTTTATTACCTATTATCTAGGCCCAGTATAGGTTTCAAATATTGATAAAGACTTTGAAAATATAGATAGTTTTGAATGAAGAGTCGTGAAAGATGAGGACTAGTAGTAATGATGAATTAATACAGAATTATATCGATAAGTTTTTTTTATCGCGTTATTTTTCTCCAATATTGTTAGAAAATTTCTTATTAAAACAAATAGAAGCAGGTGAGTATCTGCTTGCACAAGGAAGCTCGCTAAGTAGCCTCTATTTACTTGTGAATGGAAAATTACAAGTAGAACATTACCAAAAAGATGGGAGTTGTGCCGTATTCTCTATTGAAAGGGCTTTTTCCGTGATTGGTGATTTAGAGCTTTTTTTAGATAGAGATATAGGTACAGTAAGTACGGTGACTGCGATTTCAAAAGCGGATATTCTCGAGATATCCCTGAACAAAATTGAGCAATATGCGTTTAACGATCCAGCTTTTCTACGTTTTATCTGCTCTCATCTCAGTCAAAAATTATATGCTTCTACTCAACTGTTAACAAATGCAACGCTTCCAGCATTTATAAAAGTACGTAAATATTTAGCAATTAGGGTGGAAATGGAGGGGAGTATGATTCACTTGGAAAAACGTGATTCTATTGCTGCTATGTTAGGAATTTCGACCAGACAGCTAAATCGGATTTTAAAAGATTTATCAGACTTAAACATCATTCAGCTTAAAAATAAAACGTTAAAAGTTTTGGATAATGACTATCTCGCTGAAATAGAACCGATAGACCTTTTATAATTAGATAGCGGTGAAATAAAAATAGAATTATGTTCAAGATATTTAGTGAGGGTTTTAGCCGTCAAGTTTATGCTTTGAATTGATTATGGAGGACGCTACAAACCTTCTTCTTTCATTGCAAGCAAGCCCATGGTTACCGCATGGGCTTTTTTGATGTAAATGAACAACTCAGGACAGAAGTTCCGAACTACTTTCAGCATGTTTTGACAATGAACGTAAATCTGAACCAGAAGGAGCCTGATAAATTTTTAGCCCAAATTCAGGGATAATTGCCATCAGATGGTCAAATATATCAGACTGGATTGCTTCATAATCATTCCATACCGTTGTATTGGCAAATGCATAGATTTCCAGCGGTAATCCCTCCCTCGTTGGTTGTAACTGACGGATAATTAGGGATTGGTTTTTAGCAATACCAGCGTGTTGTTTTAAGTAGAACTCGACATAGGCCCGAAATGTTCCAATATTGGTTAGGCGGCGCTGGTTATAAACTGACTGATCTTCAAATTGTTGATTAAAGCTGTCCAATTCAGATTGTTTATTATCCAGATATTGATCCAGTAACAGGAACGCTTTTAATTTCTGTTGTTCTTCATGGGTAATAAAATGAATGCTGGTTTGATCAATAAAGATTGAGCGCTTAATGCGTCTCGCCCCCAACAATTTCATCCCACGCCAGTTTTTAAAGGTGTCCGTCACCAACTTATTGGTCGGAATTGTGGTAAAGGTTTTATCAAAATTCTGTACGGTAATGGTATGTAAGGACATATCAATAACATCACCATCTGCATTTAATGTTGGCATTTCAATCCAGTCACCGATACGAACCATATCGTAGGAAGAGATTTGCACCGATGCCACCAAGGACAGAATTGTATTTTGAAAAACCAGTAACAATACCGCTGCCATCGCACCAAAACCAGCAAGCAGGGTAAAAACATCTTTCTTTAAGAAGGTACCTAAGATCAGCAGACCACAAACGATAAACAGAATCAGCTTGATCAGTTGAAGATAGCCTTTGATGGGCTTATTCAGTGATTTTGGATTACGTTGATAAAGCAGATTAAAGACATTTAAAAGTTCACTGATGGCCAGTGCAATGGTCAGGAAGATAAACGCCTGTGCAGCCATTTGTATCAGGCCAACCGCTTTTAAGGACAAATGTGGAACTGTGGTTATACCATTTAAAATAACAATGGCAGGAACAATATTCGCCACTCTGCGGATAACACTATGCTGGGAAAAAATTTCACTGTGTGCAAACTTCATTTTTGAAATAAGTTTACGTATCCCACGAACAACAACTTGTTTTGCAATATAATTTGCGACAAAGGCGAAAAAAATTAGAATGGATAATGATGTTAGCATCTCTAGCCATGGATACTGATCAGACCATTCCTGAATATTCTTTAAGAAGGCAAATTTATCCAAAAGTACAACCTCAAAATAGCAGATACGCTATTGTATTGATTGTGAATGACAATAATTTATAAAAATACTTTTTAGCTACATTCGGTCATCAATTACTTACTCAACAAGATTGACAGACTCTCAGAAAGTCCAAGTGAGTATGTGAAGATAAGTATGCAACCGTTGGGCATAGATAAACCCAGTTTCACGGATCACAATATGCCAATCAACAGTACTTTATTGAATACGATGGGATGCTAAGTTTTAATTTGTGAGACTCAATAGTGGCTGATTTTATCCGCAAGATTGGCAATACGGTTTAGACGGCAAGACTGTGCATCTAACATTTGTCCTTGTCCTTCGGTTTTCGGATCCCAATTACAATACTTGTCGGTGTTTTCCCACCATGCTGCGATTTCATCCATCTGCCGGTCTTTTTTCACACTGTCTGGACGACTGATGATTTTGGCAAAGGCCTGTTGAACGCGGTTCTTATGTTGGGCATATTCTTGGTCCATACAGCTTTGCATTTCAAATGTTACTGCACCGCTTTGCTTGATACATTGGCTATAACTGCTGCTTAATTTGGCATGAATATAAGAATCATCTGGAAGGGGACGAGACATTTCATCATCGGCAAAAGCTGCAAAAGGAAGAAGAGATATGAACAACAATGTAGTAGTTTTAAATTTTTTCATATATTTGACCTTTAGTTTTATCTTGATCTCGATGTTCGTTCTTGAATATCTCTATGCTTTGATTCGCATTATTGAAGTAAATTCAGATAGCGTTGCAATTGTGCAGTACGGCCTGCGATACGCTGTATATCATTAAGTTCAGTTTGCAAGTTGTCTGGCTGTGATTGACCATACAGCGTTGTTTCCAGTTCAGCATCACTTTGACGTGATTGTAGCCAAATGCGTTGTGATGCAACCAGTTTTGTTTTCTGGGTAGCACTCAAATGCGATTGTAATTTTTTATAGGTACTATTCAATCGTGCATCTTGACGTTCAGCCTCATCTTTTAGACAAGTTGCCTGTTCTATAATACCTTGGGCACTGTTGTCACAGTTTATAAAAGCTTGGCTTAATAAGTTTTCATTTCCTATTGGTGCAGCGAAGACCAAGCTTGAAAAAGTACATAAAAAACTGATTGGTAAGCATGCTAATCGTATTTTTTTCATAAAGGATAAACTCTTGATTGATCTATCAGGATGAATGCTGGCTGCTGTGTGAGCTGAATAAAACCTTGCTTGAGTATCGTCAATCACGCATTAGCAAAGATAAACAGGGGTATCATTTTGACCAAAGTGTATCAACTTTAAATTTGAATAATCATGGATATTTGGATGTTTTTTCTCAAAAACACAGATTGTCCTGTACGAATTTCTTTAAAGCTCTGAGATTTATCTTCCGTATAATTACTGCTCCTCAACTGTTTATTCATATAGCTTCAAGATAGTAACCCGTATATCCATTTAAATTGAAATTGTGTACATCGCATTTTTTGGAATTTTATCGCAGACTATTGATGTGAATATATTATGATCGGTTTTTTCACACAATAGTTACAGTGAATATTATTCAAATAGAATGATTTGGGTGTCCGTATTTTTATTAAAACAATAAGTCTCTTAAAAATCAAAATCCCTCAAATTTTGAAGGATTTTGATTTTAGAATGCTTTAAATGGTCTGTGCTCTATTGAGATATAGGCGATCTAGCAGAGAAAATAGTGCAGAACCCATAACCAGACATACACCCACCAGACAAGTCATGGTCCAACCTCCATGATGCCATGCATAAACCCCTAAAGCAGAACCACATGCACCACCTGTGAAATAGGCTGTCATATAGATAGAGTTAATCCGAGATTTGGCATCTGGGCGTAAACGGAAAATAATATTTTGATTGCTGGTATGAACCACAGCGAGCCCAAAGCTAATTAGGCCGTAACCTAAAATATAACTGATGAGGTATTTTCCACCGAAATAAAGCAGCGCCCAACTGACGATCATCAACGCTACCCCAATCCATGTCAGGATACTGGTATGTCCACGGTCTGCAATTTTACCAATTTTTGCAGTGGCTAAAGCACCAAATACCCCAATGATCGTTGCAACACCAACCAAAACATCAGGTAATTTAAACGGTTCAGAAGTCAGTAAAACAGCAATCGTTGAAAATAAAATACTCATGGCTGCAAATGCAAAGCCACCAATAATTGCACGATAGACCAAACGACGTTCTTCTTTTAACAGCACACCCATCGAGTAGAAAATTTTGCCATAACTCATTTTAAACACAGGTACATGTGGCAGACGTTTTTTCAATAAATAGGCAAGAATCAACATTAATACCGCACTGACAAAGTAAATCAGTTTCCAGTTAAACAGGTTAGATAACAAACCTGCAAGACTGGTGGAAAGTAATAACCCAACCAATAGTCCACTCATTAAAAAGCCAACAACTTCTCCTGTTTTTTCAGGTTTAACTGCCATCGTTGCAAGTGGAATTAACACCTGAGCCGCAACTGAAAATAGACCTGTAATAATTGTGCCAACCCAAAGCATGGGTAAATTGACAGCAAAAGCACACATCAATAAACCAATCGCAGCACAAAACATTAACCAAGGAATAAATTTGATTTTATTGACAATATCACCCATGGGCACAATGAATAAAAGACCAAGTGCATAAGACACTTGGGCAAAGGTCACTGTAAGTGCCACTTGTGATTCTGGCATGTTGAAATAGAGTTGAATCGAGTGAATCAGCGGCTGACTATAATAGTTTGCTCCTGCGCATAAACCGCAGGCAATCGCCATCAGCCAAAGTAATGCTTTATTTTGGCTAATATCGAGTTGAGCATTCATAAAAATATCCTAGTTCTTGGAGTTACATACAATAGGCAGTTGCTTCAATTTCAATGAGCATTCCTTGTAAAGCAAGACACGGGACAGGAATCAGTGTACACGCAGGGAAAGGTTGATCTTTCCAAAGTTGTTGCATTTCCTGAATTAAAAACTGATGTTTTTTGGTACTGTGATCGACCACAAGCACTCTTAAAACAGCAATATCCAATAATGATGCATCAGCCGCTTGTAGGGCATGTTGCAGATTGACAAAAGCTTGATGAACTTGTTGTGCAAAATCTTGGGATAATTGTCCTTGTTGGTTTTCACCACCTTGTCCAGATATATGCAAAATACGCAAATAATGGCGTACTTCAGCCACATGACTATACGCAAATGCTGTTGGATTATAAAGTGTATTTGGGTTAATCATTTGGAACGATTTGATCTGCGCGGATTCTGATCTGGAATGCATGGATGACTCTTTTGATTGACTGGAAATTTCCGTCAGTATCAAAGCTCAAGTTAACTTAAGGTCAAGTGAAAATGCCAAGAAAAAACCGAAGCAACTGATCGTATTTATGAATGAACAATCAAGGGGCTGTTAAACAAGAAAACCGTCATATAGAAAAGTGATCAGAAGAAGCACTATGCAAGTGAAGTATTGCTCAGGATTAAAAGTATATAGTTTGTTTATCTTTGCTTTGATGCTCTTAGGAAATCCCAGTAAGCACTGACTAGGATTTCGTAGAGGCCTATCTTAAGCAAGTTATTGGCTATTTTTATATTCAATGAGCTGAAATAGCCCTGTACTAAAATACCCCAGTTATTAAATAACCTAGCCGTTAAATAATGAGTTGTGAATCTACAATCTTGCCCGTTTTCCCTAACCAAAATGGACGGTTGACTTCACCATGACCAAACCAGTCACACTGGTAAAGTGGGATGTGCAGTGGATCGAGATGTTCTTTCACAATCTCAACAATACTTTGCGGGACATTTTTTTGTGGGCATTGATAAAAATCACCCAAGACCAAAGCCTTTAAGTTTGAAGTATCAATACTTTGTAGGAGCTGAGTCAATGAACGTTCAATTCGATAATAGGGTTCGCCTACATCTTCAATCAGTAAAACACTCGGCTGATTCAGTTTTAAGGCAGACGGTGTGCCTTGTAAAGTACACAGTACAGTAAGATTTCCGCCTAAGATTTTAACATCTTCAATGTGCTGATCTTGAGCAAAACCATTTGCGCTGGATAAGGGATAATGACCGTGTTGGTTTATATCCGCAGATAACAGGCTGATGGTTTTTAAAGCATCATACGACAGAGGACTATTGTCTAAATTTTTAACGGCAATTTCCTGAAATACAGGCGCATGTAAAGATTGTCCATGATGCATCGCAATATAGTTTAATAACACAGTGGTATCTGAATAACCAATAATGGGTTTATTTAAAATCCACTCACCTAAAAATGGCAATAACATTGCAGCGCCAGTACCACCACGACCACACCAAATTGCATCAATATCTGGATCTAAACATGCTTGTTTTAAATCTTGAATACGTTGTTCAACTGTACCTGCCAAATAGCGATGTTGTGAAAATACATGTTCACCCAAACTGACTGTATGACCTAACTGTTCCAAATGCGACTGTGCCAACTGGATATTTTCAACATCTACACAGGCACTCGGCGATACAATTTTAAAATGCATATTCCTTCCAAGCTTCCGCACAATTTAGTGTGCAAGTTTCTTTTTAGACAAAGTAATCATCATGACACCGATGATATTCAGTAAACAACCAAACCATTGTATCGCATTCATATGCTCACCGAGCAAAGCCACAGCTAAAATAATGGTTAGGATCGGGCCAATCGAACCAATCATAGCTGCTTGTGCAGCACCTAAACGAGAAATACTTTGCGCGACCAAAATCGTCGGTAAAACCGTCACCAATAAGCCTAAGGCAATACCATACCAAATGACTTGTGTCGGAAGTTGAGTAAGCAGTTGAATCGGCTGGGGTGTTGCAATAATAAAATGGGTTAGCGTACCAAAACATGCAATGCTTAATGCCAAACCTGTGTAATTCCATGAACCAAATTTTTGAATTAAACGTGGGGTCATGAGTAAGTACGTCGCAAAACAGACCGCACTGGCAAAGACTAAACTCACGCCTAGCCAGAAATTTCCTTCATGCGGTACTGTGCTTTGCTCTTGTAGCATCACAATCACTGTACCACCATAGCTTAATGCAATCGCTAGTATGGTTCTAAAGTTGAGTTTTTGCTTATAAATAAAGCTTGTGGCAATCACTGTCAGTGTTGGATAGAGAAATAAAATAATACGTTCTAACGAAGCACTGATATACATCAGACCAGCGAAGTCGAGCCAACTTGAAAGATAATAGCCCATCAAACCTGCAGCAACCAATAAAGCCCAGTCTTTTCCTGTCATATTTTTATTATGATGGCGATTGAACCAACACAGTAAAAGGAAAAAAGGCAGGGCACTTGCCATTCGCAATGCCATAAGCACGGTGCTGTCAACCAATGGTGATAATGCGTAAGCCTGTTTAATAAAAATAGCTTTGGTACTAAATAAGAAAGCCGCACCAAGTGCGAAAATCGAACCGAGTTGGGTACTGGATAAAGAAAGTTTCATGAATTTGACTGCATTGACGATGTCGCTATACGACATGTAAATTTGAACAAGCAGTATAAATGTTGTTTTCAATCAGTGGAAATACAAAAAAAGAATGAATTGGCGCAATAAAAGGAATATAAAACACACTTGCTTACGTCTTTTTGTGTGGATTTAAGTAGCATTAAAATAGATTGAAATAAAAATTGTATAAAAATCAACCTTGAGATCCTTGTTTATAAACTGCTCAAATTCAATATGCTTTTTTTTGCACAAAAAAGGTGCAACATCGTAATGGTTGGTTCAAGCTGTTCGAGTATTATTAACTGACAAAATGGCAAATAAAAAAAAACTAAAATTTTTTGTAATTGCTTTAGACTCAGTTCTAGGGTAATTCTAATGGTTATTCCAAGTACTTTTTTTTATTAATGAAATTAAAAAATGTAATAAAAACCGACTTACATTTTTGACGGAAAAAATGATAGAAAAGGCCAATATAAGCTGATAAAAAAACCATGTAATTTGTCAGAAAGGTCAATAGAGATGTTGGTTTTTGTGCTAAATCTATTGTTTTATGGAGTATTTAAACAGCAAGCTGGAATGCTTAAAAGTGAATCATACTGCTGTAAATGCCAATCAGTAGGGTAGGGTGAGCAGCCTAAAATATGCTAATAAGCTTAAAAAAACATCGTTTTTAAAAATTGGAGACAGGATATGTCAAAAAAACTGAGCAGGATAATACGAGAAAAATACAATAAATTGAATATAGGGTATGTCGCACAATTATATTTATGAATCATCAGTTCAAAATATGGGTATTTATTAAATAAATATTGGGTGGTATTTTAAAAAAGTTCAATTAGAATCCAAAAATTCATAACAACGCATCTGGGGGAAACATCGGGTTATTTACGATGTTTACTTGAAGAAAAATTAGCTTGAGGAACGCTCATGCAGATTGGAATCCCAAAAGAATCTGTCGTCGGTGAAAACCGCGTCGCCGCTACGCCAGAGACAGTAAAAAAGTTGATTAGTGCTGGTCATAGTATTGTCATTGAACGAGGCGCTGGTAAAAAAGCGGCTTATATTGACAGTGCTTATGAACAAGTCGGCGCTAAAATTACAGATGATGCCTATACAGGTAGTCAAATTATTTTGAAAGTTCGTGCACCACAAGGTGAGGAAATTCAAAAGCTTGCCGCAGGAACAGCTGTGGTAGCTATGTTTGACCCATACCGTAATACTGAACTTGACCAATTTGCGTCACAACAAGTGTCTGCATTTGCGTTAGAGCTTTTGCCACGAACACTGTCTCGTGCGCAAAATATGGATGTATTGTCTTCTCAAGCCAACCTTGCAGGTTATAAGTCGGTATTATTGGCCGCTGCGGAATATCAACGTATGTTCCCAATGCTGATGACTGCTGCAGGTACTGTGAAACCCGCTCGTATCGTGATTATGGGTGTGGGTGTCGCAGGTCTTCAAGCCATTGCAACTGCAAAACGCTTAGGCGCAGTTGTTGAGGCAACAGATTTACGTCCAACTGCACGTGACCAAGTCGAATCGCTTGGTGGTAAGTGGTTAGATGTACCGATGTCTGATGAAGAAAAACAAAAAGCTGCCGATGCCGCTAAAAATGGTTATGGCTGGATGCCAGGCGAGCAATATATTCAAGACCAAGCCATCATCGTAGATAAAGCCGTGTCAAATG
Source organism: Acinetobacter sp. I-MWF (assembly GCF_025433935.1). Lineage (NCBI taxonomy): Bacteria > Pseudomonadati > Pseudomonadota > Gammaproteobacteria > Moraxellales > Moraxellaceae > Acinetobacter > Acinetobacter sp. I-MWF. The sequence continues at coordinate 635,376 of NZ_JAMBAR010000001.1, forward strand.
CAGACATTGTGATTACTACTGCGTTGTTGCCAGGTCGTGATGCACCTCGCTTAATCAAAGCTGAAACTGTTGCCAAAATGAAACCAGGTTCAATCATCCTAGATATGGCGGTTGAATCAGGCGGGAACGTTGAAGGTTCTAAGAACGGTGAAAATGTTGTCACTGACAATGGCGTGACGATTTTAGGTATTCCAAATATTCCTTCTACAGTATCGACAGAAGCTTCGGCACTGTATGCACGTAATGTTTTCAATTTCGTAGAAACTTTGTTTGATCAAGAGAAAAACTTTGCCATCAATCAACAAGACGAAATTCAAAAAGCACTTCTAGTAACTCATGGCGGTCAAGTACTGCTGAAGCGTGGTTAAGGAGAGTCATCATGGTTGAAACTATTACTATTTTCGTCTTAGCCATCTTTGTTGGTTACTACGTGGTTTGGGGTGTCACACCTGCATTGCATACGCCGTTAATGGCAGTAACCAATGCATTATCCTCAATTATCGTTGTGGGTGCGATGATACAAACTGTTGGAATTCCTGGTGTTGTAGATGCAAGTGTACAATTCCAGTCCGTGAATGTTGTTAGTGTACTTGGTGCAATTGCAGTGTTCTTGGCAAGTATTAACATTTTTGGTGGCTTCGCAGTGACTGCACGTATGCTTGAAATGTTTAAGCCAAAACAAAAGAAAAAAGAGGGCTAATCTATGGAATTTATTCGAGAATATGCGGATTGGTTCTACCTTGTAGGTGCTGTCCTTTTCATCTTAACCTTACGTGGTCTTTCAGGCCCTAAAACTGCGATTGCTGGTAACCGTTACGGTATGATCGCTATGGCGATTGCGGTAATCACCACATTCTTTGTCGCAGATCATCCTGTTGTATGGATGATTGGTGGTGCAATGGTGTTGGGTGCAATTGTCGGTATTGCACGTGCACGTACAGTTCCAATGACACAAATGCCAGAAACAGTGGCATTGATGCACTCACTTGTCGGTTTGGCTGCGGTATTAATTGCAATTGCTGCAATTTTACATAATAACCAACTGACTGCTTTGTTTGCACAAAACGAATCTGCTTTAACCGCTGCTGGTGTACAGCATGCGCATATGAGTAAAGTTCATTTATTTGAATTATTCGTCGGTTGCTTCGTTGGTGCGATTACCTTTACTGCATCTGTATTTGCTTATGGTAAGTTAGCTGCAAAGAAATGGGCAAAAACCATTTCAGGTGCTTGGGTTAAACCTGTTCAAGCGATCATTTTTCTGGCTATGCTGGCGTGTGGTGTGTATTTCTTTACCACAGGCAATATGCAAGCATTCTGGGCGATGACTGCACTGGCATTGGCATTTGGTTGGGTTTGGATTGCACCAGTCGGTGGTGGTGATATGCCAGTGGTGGTTTCACTACTGAACTCATTCTCTGGCTGGGCTGCGGCAGGTATTGGTTTCACACTTGAAAACAACATGCTGATTGTTGCGGGTTCGCTGGTGGGTTCATCAGGTGCGATTCTGTCTTACATTATGTGTAAAGCAATGAACCGTTCAATCATCAATGTATTGTTTGGTGGTGCGATGGGTGGTACGGCTGTAGCATCGGTTGATAAAGGTGAGCAAGTTCAACGTAATTACCGTTCTGGTTCTGCGGATGATGCTGGCTTCTTGATGTCGAATGCGGACAGCGTTGTGATTGTACCGGGTTATGGTATGGCGCAAGGTCGTGCACAAAACGCAGTGAAAGAATTGTGTGAAATCTTGAAAGAGCAAGGTGTAACTGTTCGTTTTGCAATCCATCCAGTTGCAGGTCGTATGCCTGGTCATATGAATGTATTGTTGGCGGAAGCTGATGTTGCATATGAAGACATCTTGGAAATGGACGAGATCAACTCTGATTTCCCAGCGACTGATGTTGTACTGGTAATTGGTGCGAATGACGTTGTTAACCCAGCGGCTAAAGATGATCCAAGTTCACCAATTTATGGTATGCCGATTCTTGAAGCACATAAAGCACGTACCATTATGGTAATCAAGCGCTCTATGGCAACAGGTTATGCAGGTTTAGACAATGACTTATTCTACAATGACAAAACCATGATGATTTTTGGTGATGCCAAGAAAGTTGTTGAAGAGATGACAAAAGCAATTAATGGTGGTGGGCACTAAGCCGCTATCGGATTAAATCCACCCCAACCCTCCTTTGATAAAGGAGGGAGCCTAACCGCCTTCGGGCGGTTTTTTATTTAAGCAATTTTAATGCTATGATTTTGATAAAATTGACTGAATAAAAAACGATGAATCAACCATTTAAAATAATCTGTAACAGCTTTGGCATCTATCTGGCATTTTCCTTGTCTATAACGCATGCACAAGTTTTTGAAATTCAAGATGGCTCGAAACACTATGATGCCGTAATTGATATTGCATGTGCAAAAGATGAGTGTGGGGCTAAGGCTGAAGTAAAACTATTAAAAAAGGGCAGCAAAGCGGTATTTCAAGTATTTCACTCTGATGAACTGACCATGTATTTGGACGAAAAGTTTAAACCGAGTGTTAATGTTATACAGCTTTATGGCGAGCAAAGCCCTTTGATTTTTGATGATTTTAACTTTGATGGAACAGAAGACCTCGCAATTAGAAACGGCAATTATGGTTCTTATGGCGGTCCTGTGTATGACATTTATGTATTTAATCAAAGCAAGAATAAATTTGTTTTAAGTCAGGAACTGTCTGTACTCACTCAAGAAAATTTAGGCATGTTCGAGCTAGACAAAAAGCGTAAACGCATCATCACCTTTAATAAAAGTGGCTGTTGCTACCATATTCGTTCTGAGTATCAAGTTGTGCCTAGAAAAGGTTTATTGCTGGTTCGAGAGTTTATTGAGGATGCTACTTCACCACAAGGTGATCAAGTTGAAGTCACAGATCGTAATTTGATTAATGGAAAATGGAAGGAAAAGACCAAGTATTATCCAACAGCAAAATATTATGCTCAGTAGTCACAATTTACCTCGTATACCTATTCTGTATTGATATCGCTATATGATGTAAATCAACAGATGCTGAATTGTGGGATAGCGTAAGGTTTTATGAATAGAACAACTTCTTTACAGTGTGATGTTAAATTTTAAGCATAAAAAAGCTCATCCAAAGATGAGCTTTTTTAATTAAAACTGAAACTTAGTGAGGAATATGCTCTTCATCTTCAAATTCAGGTTTAACTTGTACGATAAAGTCTTGACGGTTAAGACCACGCCACAATGCAAATGCGGTACCAATATAGATTGAAGAATACGTACCTACAAATACACCAATAAACATGGCAACTGAGAACCAGTGTAAGCCATCACCACCCAAGAACATCATTGCAAGTACAACCAGCAATAATGTCATCGAGGTATGAATGGTACGTTTTAAGGTTTCAGTTAAGGCAATATTCACAATTTCTAACGGTGTCGCGCCACGAATCTTACGGAAGTTTTCACGGATACGATCCGATACAACAATGTTATCGTTTAACGAGAAGCCGATTAAGGCAAGAATAGCCGCTAAAACAGTAAGGTCAAATGGCCATTGCATCATTGCAAAAATACCAATCGTTACGATCACATCGTGCAGTAATGAAAGCACTGCACCAACTGCAAGTTTAAACTCGAAGCGAATGGTCACGTAGATCAGCATAAGCAGCATCGCAAGCGCTACAGCACCTGCAGAGCGTAAATATAGCTCATTACCGACTTGACCACCGACAGAGTCAACTTTGTGAACAACAGCAGTGTTATTCGGCAGTTGAACTGCTTTGGTGATGGTATTGCTTAAGTCTTCAACTTTAAGGTCTTGCGCTGGCATACGTACAATTAAGTCTTTATTTGAACCTAATGTTTGTACAACTGCATCTTTAAAGCCAGCTTTATCCAAATTAGAAATCACGTCTGCTGGTTTTGCCGCATATTGATAGTTCAATTCTGCAGAAACACCACCAGTAAAATCTAAACCAAGATTTAAGCCTTTGGTTGCAATAAAGAAGATGCTTGCAATGGTCAAAAGGATTGAGATGATTGCCGCTGGTTTGGCAATCTTCATGAAATTAATTACATGCTCATCATCAGGGCGACCATATTTCTTTTTCGGTTGAGTCACATCAGTCATCTTCGATCTCCTATATGCTCAACTTATTCAAGTTACGTTTTCTGCCATATACCAATTGGACAATTGCACGTGTTACTGTAATTGCAGTAAACATTGAGCAAATAATACCAATCATCAGCGTTACAGCGAAGCCTTTGATCGGACCTGTACCAATAGCAAACAGAATAAATGCAACCAAAAATGTGGTTAAGTTTGAGTCGAGAATGGTGTTATAGGCTCGATCATAACCGGCAATAATGGCTTGTTTGGGCGAGGCGCCCCAGCGCATTTCTTCTCGTATTCGCTCACAGATCAGTACGTTGGCATCGACCGCCATACCAATGGTGATTACGATACCGGCAATACCTGGCAAGGTCAGTGAAGCCCCGATCCAAGACATGATGGTGAGAAGCATTGCCAAGTTAATCACTAATGCTACATCAGCAATTAAACCAAATAGACGGAAGAACACGATCATCCAGATTGCAACAAGCAGGAAACCAACTTGCGTTGATAATACGCCTTTATCGATGTTCTCTTGTCCCAAACTTGGACCAACAACACGTTCTTCTACAAAGTACATTGGTGCAGCTAAAGCACCAGCACGTAACATCAATGCAAGTTCAGCCGCTTCTTGAGGAGAATCTAAACCAGTAATACGGAAAGATGAACCTAAAACCGCTTGAATATTTGCAGCATTGATTACCACAGATTCAGTATATGGGGTACGAACTTCTGTCATTGCACCTGTAACTGGATCAGCAACAGAGGTGATTTTTTGTTTATTTTCAATAAACAAAACCGCCATACGTTTGCCAACAGCAGTACGGGTTGCGTCTGACATCAACTTACCACCAGCAGTATCTAAAGTAATATTTACTTCAGCGCCACCACTATCTTGGCTAAAACCACTTGATGCATTTTGTACACGTTCACCCGTAAGGATACGGCTGCGATTTAATAATAGTTCACGACCACTGTCCAAAGATTCGTAAGCAAAAACTTCAGTACCTGGCGGTAAAGGTTGACCATTATATTTACCTGTGAAACGGTCAATATATTGATCATTTAAATCAGACACTAAACGGAATTCAAGGTTTGCAGTTCGCCCCAAGACACGTTTAGCTTCGGCAGTATCTTGTACACCAGGCAATTCAACCACAATACGGTTGCTACCTTGGCTTTGTACCAATGCTTCAGCCACACCTAACTCATTAATACGGTTACGTAAAGTGGTTAAGTTTTGGTTAAGTGCATAAGATTGAATATCTTGCTTGGTCGCATCGTTATAAGTCAACTTAAGCGTAGAACCTGTATCCGTTGCTAAAGCTTGTTGATTGAACTTATTCCCATCACGACGTAAAAAGTCCATTACCGCTGCACGGTCATCATTATTTGCAAACTGAATCGTAATGGTATTGTTGTTCAATGAAAGACTATTAAATTTAATCTTATTGTCACGGAACTCACGACGTAAGTCTGTTGCTGAGGTTTCCATACGTTGTGCAATAGCTTTGTCCATATCTACTTCAAGTAAGAAATGAACACCACCACGTAAGTCCAAACCAAGCTTCATTGGCTTAGCGCCAATTTTTTGCAACCACTCAGGTGTGGTTGGTGCAAGGTTTAATGCAACGGTATAGTTCTCACCCAAACCTTTGCTGAGGACATCTTTTGCTTTTAACTGTGCTTCAGACGTATTTAAACGCAGAAGGGCAGCATTGTTGGTGAAGGTATTATCATGACTGCTAATATTTTCACTTTTTAAAATTTGCTCTGCTTTTTGTATGACAGACTGATCAATTGTGGTACCAGCCTTGGCACCAGAAATTTGAACAGCAGGTTCGTCAGGATACAAACTCGGCAGCGCATATAATGTACTGATCACTAGTACCACTAGAATCAATATATATTTCCATGCAGGGTAACGCATTCGCTTTCTTCTTAAAATGAAAAAGTCGTGCTAAGTGCACGACCGTTTTATGATTAAAGGTTATTTAATGTGCCTTCAGGGAGTACTGAAATAACACTTGCACGTTGAACTTTGACTTCATTTCCTTTGCTTAATTCAACCACTGCAAAGTCGCCATCAATTTTTAGGATACGACCCATTAAGCCGCCTGCAAATACAATTTCACTGCCAACACCTAAGCTTTCGATTAAAGTACGGTGTTCTTTTGCACGTTTTGCTTGAGGACGCCAGATGAGAAAATAAAAGATTGCAACAAATACTACAATCATCAATATGTTTGCCATCATGCCTGGGCCTTGTGCAGGCGCTGCTGCAGCGTGAGCAGAAGAAATAAATAAGCTCATTCTAATTTCCTAATGTTAAAAATTATCTGCCATTTTCATGGCTTTTAAATTGACTTGTTCAGCAATTTACCTTGTCTTGGGTTTCAGCGCAAATACTGTTGAATTAATCTTCAATTCAACTTTATATTGGGGCATTAGTCAGCAGGACAAGGAGGAACTTCTAAACCGCGACGTTGATAGAAATCAGTCACGTATTCATCAAAAGTTCCCTGATCTAAAGCATCACGAATATCTTGGGTAAAACGTTGGTAATAACGTAAATTGTGGATCGTGCCCAACATCGAACCGAGCATTTCACCGCATTTTTCTAAATGGAATAAATAGGCACGAGTGAAGTTGGTACAGGTATAACAGTCACAATGTGGATCCAGTGGACTTTGATCATGACGATATTGGCTGTTACGAATCCGAACCAGACCATCGGTAACAAAATAATGACCATTACGTGCATTTCGAGTTGGCATAACACAGTCGAACATATCGACACCGCGACGAATTGCTTCGACGATATCTTCTGGTTTACCCACACCCATCAAATAACGTGGTTTATCTTCTGGCATTTTTACAGGCAGATAATCCAAAACTTTGATCATTTCTTCTTTTGGTTCACCGACAGATAAACCACCAATCGCAAAGCCATCAAAATCAATTTCTTTAAGACCGTTTAAAGACTCTTCACGAAGGTCTTCATACATGCCGCCTTGAATGATTCCAAACAATGCGTTTCTATTTTTTAAAACATCGTGATGTTGAGTTTTACAACGCTTTGCCCAACGTAATGACAGTTGAAGTGATTTCTGTGCTTCTTCATGGGTTGCTGGATATGGCGTACATTCATCAAAAATCATCACAATATCTGAGTTCAATGTATGTTGAATATCCATTGAAATTTCAGGAGATAAAAAGACTTTTGAACCATCAATAGGTGAGCGGAAAGTAACTCCTTCCTCTTTGATTTTACGCATAGCACCCAGACTGAAGACTTGGAAGCCGCCTGAATCAGTAAGAATCGGTTTGCCCCATTTCATAAACTCATGCAAACCGCCGTGTTCACGGATAACATCTAGTCCAGGACGTAAATAAAGATGGAAGGTATTGCCTAAAATAATTTGTGCTTTGATATCTTCGATATCGCGTGGCAACATGCCTTTAACTGTGCCATAAGTTCCCACAGGCATGAACACAGGTGTTTCAATCACACCATGTTCTAAAGTTAAACGACCACGACGAGCACGCCCCGACTGACCTAATTTTTCAAACTTCATAAATAACCTAAATCTGGCGAAAAAACAGTTCGCTGATTGATAATTGCAAAAGGGGGCTATTTTCCCTGATTTTATGGTCGAATACCAGTCATGTTGTTTTTCATAATGTTAAATTTAAAATTATTGATTTAGCGGCTTGAATATCAATAGATTGATACGAGAATAATTTTTTTATCGTTGAATAATTATTGTTTGAATATCAAGGTATTATTTTTATGCTGCTCAAAAGCGAATAGTGGTTCGCTTTTGAGCTTAGATTTGGACAAGATAGAAAATTAGTCTTTTGCCTTACGACCGATAATGATCAAGGCGATAACTCCCAGAATCATGATGAATATTCCATAATGATTCCAAAAATTACGTTGCATTTTATTTTCTTGGTATTCAGGGTTTTTACTTAAGGTTGAAATGACATCATCAGGTAATTCATAAAACGTATCTGGTTCTGCATCGGTCATGCCGACTAAGGTGCAGTCCCATGTTTTGACATCTGCCCATAAGATTCCAAAGTGACTACATTTATACCCTGCATTTAAACTTTTAAGATCTTCATATTGACTTAACACTTCTTGTGGAAATGGGCCAACTTTAAACATTTCATCGCCTGTATTAAAAACTAACAGGCCTTTCGCTTGAGCAGGGGCTTGCCAGAGAAAACACAGACATAACATCATGAATAATTTTTTTAACATTTGATTTACTCCAATCTTTAGATTGTCTTTTTATTAAGTTGATCATTTTAAGTTGATCGTTTTGTTCTAAAAATAGTCATTTTTTAGCGGTTTGAAAATATCAGAAAATGATCGAAATGTCATTTTTTATATTGAAAATAAACAGGATTATGGCTGAATTTTTATTCAAATTTCCACATGGTGATTTAGGCGATATGTTTCGAGTCAAATATACTCAATCGCCATAATCGATTCCTGATCATGGCTTTAAAGCTGATCCAAAAAAATTGTTGAATTTATCAAACTGATTTAGCACTTGTTCAACCTTGGCAATCCGTTGTTCTAAACTTCCTGTTAAAGCGATGTATGGAATCCGACGTTGTTTGAGATCCGCAATAATTTGCTGATGAAAAATAGCTCTTTTTTGGGGGCCGCTACGATCCCAAGTGTCGTCATAAGCAATATCATCTTCACACAAGAAAAATAAGTCATAGCGCTGTGCATTTTCGAGTGCAAGTTGTTTGAGGTGCTCAGGTAATCGTCCATGATAATCCATACAAAACATCGCTGTGGTTATCGCGTTGGTATCTACAAATAAATAACGGTTTGCATCTAAAGTGACCTGATCTTCATAGGCGATATGACGATCTGCAATAATAATGAAATCTTCAAAACCGATACGACGATCAACTTGGTGAGTTTCCCAATATTCACGCCCATATTCTGGGGCAAAAGTTGTTGCATACTTTTTCGCAAGCGCTTCAACCAGAGTCGACTTGCCTGTAGACATTGCACCGACAAAGACGACTTTGCTAATCAAATCTGCATAGACACAGTTGGGGATAAATTTCCGATTTTGAAAGGCATTTGCTCGAATCATTGTAGCGGAGATCGGCACCTGTAGACGTGATTCATCCACTCTACGATCAATTGCATTGAGTGCAGTGCTGACATGCTCACCATAAAATTCACTACTATAAAAATGCGAAATTTTCACGCCATTGAGCTTTTGAATGATGTAATTTTCTTGTTCTATTTCAAACGCCCGATCATTGGAATATCCCTCAGGCCCATCCCATGCTTCAATTACATGAATTTGAGGAAATAAATCTCGGATCCATTGGGCGCGAATGTTTAAAGGGATGCTTGTAATTGAACTTTGATAGATCAAAACATACAGCTCATCCACTTCTTGTAATGCTGTTTCAAATACATGCATATGACCTGCATGTAAGGGTGCATATTTACCGAGTGTCAGTCCGATTTTTTTCATGGTTTTTAAATTCAATAGGATGAGTTTGAATCGTTTTGTGCAAGTTTGTTCCAGTTATAGTAGCCATAGATGGCATTGATCAGAAAGGCCGACCACATCAATAACATCATTGCACCATCACCACTACCATCAAGGGTTCGGATCGCCCACATTAAAATACTGAAGATATTTAAAGTAATATAAAACCACCATTGCTCTTTAAAACGCAGTAGCATCAAAATCGTTGCTGTGATTGCAAGAATATTGGTGGTTGCATCTATATAAGGCGTATTTTGAGTGGGAATTTGGGTAAGCAGATAACCGAGTATCGCAATACAACCTATATTGCTCAGGATGATCAAAATCAAATAAACCTGCCGAAGGGTATAGGCCTGTTGTAATTGTTTCTCTTTGGTATGTTTCTGCCAAAGTAGCATGCCGATCAAAGCGGTTGGGACAAAGAACAAGAGATTCAGTCCCATTTCGCCATAAAGGCCGTTGTTATAGCAAATCCATGCATAAGCACAGCTATTAAATAAACCAAAACTATAATTGAGAATATTGCCTTTTGCTGCCAATACCACACAGAGAATTCCGCTGAGTAATACCACGAAATTAAACCATGTATCTTGTTGAACTAAAGTAATGATACAGCCGATGAAAATAAAACTAAAAAGCCAAACAATTTCAAATACATTCCAGTTTTTGAAAAGAAGGCGAAAGGAATGGTTGGAAAAGATTTTCAACATAGGGTTTGTAATTCTAAGTAATGCTGCTGGTGTGATTTGCTGGTAATTTATACTCGATTTAAATCCTACAGACGATTTGAAATTTTAGTTTAATCGCATGCAAGGGCTGGATTGTTGACCATTGTTTTAACAAGCTTGTTGATAAATCCATTGCCAGTATTTGTTTTTTACGTATTTATTCAAGTAATGTTTGATCAAAGAACCTTCCCAATATTTCTTTGAGACTAGCGTGTTTTTTGCCGCTACGTCGTTACGAACTACTCATTTAGAATGACTAAATGTCGTATTTCGTGCCTAGTATCGCCTAAAAAACACATGTAGTCGCAAACTTAGACGAATTGTCTACAGACCCTAATTAAAATTAGGCTTGTAATCAAAATTCTGAGTGACCACATTGTCGGAAAATGGACGAATTGTTTTCTTTGCCAAAGTAATGGTATTGATCATGTTGTTTGGAAAAATTTCGATGGTGTTATTAAATTCTTCAACATTACGGTTAAAGATGGTGATTGCTGCACCGACATTTTCATTTTGTTCTTGAATATCATCCATCATTTTTGAATACAAAGTATCTGCTTTGAGTTCAGGATAATTTTCAACCACCACATTTAAACTTTTCATTAAATCTTGATTGAGTTTTTCAACATGTTGCAGTTGAGAAACATCGGTATTGTTTAGATTTAGATTCAAAATTTGCTGACGTAACTCGGTCACTTTTTCCAAAGTTGATTTTTCAAACTGTGTATATTGCGCCAAAGTTTGCTCTAAAGTTTCCAGTGTTTTTACTTTCTGGCGTTCAAAGTTGGCAACTTCAGCCCATGCGCGTTGTGTCGCATTGAAATAACGCACAATGTTATTTCTGACCAGAATACCCCAAACGATCAGAACAATAAAAATCCCAATAAATATGATTATACCCATTTTGATTATTCCTTTTGATTTATGAAATCAAGTTTAGCATGCACTGTTTAAATTTTTCATATTCAGGCATGGTTAATGTTCTTAAATGTCCACGAAGTGCTGAAATATCCTGAAGCTTTTGTTTTTTACGGCGAATGCGAAAGAGATCTTGATCTCCCATATAGCACAGCATATTTTCTTCAAAATGATAAACAATATCACCTGAATAGTGTTGAAAAAAATCACTTAATTTTAAGGTGATACTTGGACTAATGGTACGGGCAAGTTGATGTTGATCATAGCCAAAAATATATAAATTTTGACTGACCAGAATATCCGCAGTTTTCCATATTTGGGTATAGGGCGGAATAAATTCATGATGTTTATTACTGGCGGCAAAGCCGAGGGCGGGCAATTGAAAAATAAAAGCACCCCATTGGTTTTTATGAGTTTCCTTAATTATCTGTTTTTCACCCTGGGTATTGGGCAGTGAAAACTCATCGACATAATGATACTGAAATAACATCACATGATGTTCTTGTTCACCATCAAACCATTTGGTGGATGCAAATTGTTCAATCTCATTCAACACATTGCCTTGCGAAAACAACGGAAAACTTTGTTTTAACTTACTCATGACCAAAAAGCTATTGCTTGTTGTGGAGATATGACTTGGGGTTTTATTAAAATCTAATTCGTAGCGGAGAAACATCATGCGCTGTTCTAAAAAATTGATGACTTCATCAATTGGATCGCTTTGCTCATAAATTAAATAAGCAGCAAAACAGCATAACAAGGCTGCTAATAGACTCAGTGGGTAGGGAATATAGTGATGAATCAGCCAACCAAAAATTGCAGTCAGTACCCCAATCATAAACAGCAGTCTGGGGATGAGGTTATGAAAAAATAACTCTCTACATTCTCCCCACGGATGTAAGCCATCTAAAATATCTTGTGCAGATTGAGCCTGTTGTCCAATTTCCCAAAGCCGAGCGATATTGCGCATCACATGTTTATTTTTTCTTGTGCGTAGGTGAAGTAATCGCTCAACGGTTTCTATAGGCATAGCAAATAATCATGATTGAAGTTTATTAAAGTTCGAATTCCAGATTGATCAGTATGCGATAAATTATTGTATCGACAAAGTAAATTGTTTATTTTTCAACTTTATTTGTCCCATAATGAGGCTGGACTTCTTGTAGAATCGTGATCAGTGAATCTTTAAGCTGCTCATAATCAGGCATGTTCATACTTTCAAGTTGTGCAGCCAAATCATAGACAGTTTGAACTTTATCGACTTGCATCTGCGCTTTGGTAATATCTGTTTTAAACAGCCAGCACAAAGAAGGGCGCTGGGCTTGAACATAAAAATCACCTTTAAAATAAGCCATGGCTTGATCAAGCATTAATACATGATTTGGTGTGAAAAATTTGGCAAGTTGCATTTCATTTGTACCACTTAATTGGTACTGATTGTCGAAACGAATATCCCCACTCGACCATTTTACCCCAAGACGGCAGGCTCGATTTTGTTTAGATGAAATACTGATACCTTGAGCAGGGAAGTTTTCTAGAATGATCCCCCATAAATCATAATGACGATATTCAGTCTTTTTTTTGCCTTCTGAATCACGCGTTTCGACTTCATCCACATAATGATAATTAAACAGCATATATGGGTAGTTGATGCCGTTGACCTGCCAAGCGCCATAAATGCAATGACCAATCGTATTTTCATGATCCCCTAAACCAAATAATGGGAAATTATAGGGAGACTCAATATTTTCATCGAAGGCATTGGGATAGAAGCGAATTTGATATTTTGCTTCTAGGTTCTTTTGATGAGCATCTTCAACCAATTGATTGAGTGCTTTTGTCGAAGTGCGCTTATAGAAAGCAAAAGCCACACTCGCACCCGCAACCAGTAAGAGTATCGGGTGGGTAAAAATAGCCAGTATAAATAAACCAATCGCGATCGCGATAAAAAGCCAAAACGTATAATTTTGAATAGACAGACTCGGATCATCTTGCCAATTCTTTAAACTTGCAATGATCTGTTCAAAATCCTGATTTGACGAGAGTAACTGATTGATCGCATGGATATTGTGCTGAGTCTTGCCATTGTTGGCGTGTTGTTGACTAAAGGCATTTTGAATTTTTGTGAGTAAATCATTCATCTTTATTCATTATTGTAGCAAGTGCTTAGATGCCTGATTGTAACGAAAAAATGATTTTGAATGCAAAGTGTGGTGTTTAAACCACACTTTGCATATTGGTATGCTGACTAAGCAATAATTTTTAAATACATTGCGCTTAGTTAGACCTTAGCCATTTGCGTTTTCAATCAACATTGCATCGCCATAACTAAAGAAACGATATTTGCTTGCAACAGCATGTTGATATGCGTTCATAATATTGTCACGGTTGGATAATGCAGATACCAACATTAACAAGGTAGATTCTGGTAAATGAAAGTTGGTGATCAAGCGATCAACCACACAGAATTGATACCCTGGATAGATAAAGATTTGTGTATCGCCTGTCCACGCGGCAATTTTTCCGCCAGATGCTTGTGCTGCACTTTCTAAAGCGCGTGTTGCTGTTGTTCCAACGGCAATCACTTTGTTGCCACGTGCTTTGGTTTCTTGAATCAATTTTGCGGTTGCTTCAGGCACATCACACCATTCACTATGCATGATATGATTTTCGATCTGATCTGTACGTACGGGTAAAAATGTTCCAGCACCCACATGCAAGGTTACAAACGCTTTATTTACGCCTTTTTGCTCTAATTTTTCTAATAGGGCTTGGTCAAAGTGCAAACTTGCTGTCGGTGCTGCTACGCTGGCCAATTTGGTTGGATCGTTAAACACGGTTTGATAACGTTCTGTGTCAATGGCTTCTGCTTCACGGTTAAAGTAAGGCGGAATAGGCAATTGTCCGTATAAATCTAAAACTTGCAAAATAGGCTGAGAAAATTCCACCACAAATAAGTTTTCATGACGCCCTGTTACCGTCACTTTAACTTCATCTTTGCCAATAAATAACTCAGCACGTGCTTTAGGCGAATTACTGGCTTTGATATGACAATGTGCAATGGTCTGATCAAAAATACGTTCAACCAAAACTTCAATAGCACCACCAGAGGCGCGTTTACCTTTTAAACGTGCTTTCATCACTTTGGTATCATTGAGTACCAATAAATCACCTTCATTGAATAAATCAAAAACATCGGTGAAGTGAAGATCTTGGTATGAACCATCTGCATTGAGATGTAAAAGGCGAGAAGCGCTACGTGTTTCAAGTGGGTAGCGCGCAATGAGTTCGTCGGGAAGTTCGAAATTAAAATCGGAGAGTTGCATCATGAGGAAGAAAAACTGACATTTGGGATTTAAAAACTGCCGCTAGTATAGTCGTTTTTCAAATTAATGGCTGAAATTGATGTTTTATAATCCAAAAAAACCAAATATGCCTTAAAATTAAACAAATGTGAAAACTTGTCGTTGACAAGAAAATGAAACGCGCTATTATACGCACACAACCTCTCCCGAGGTGGTGAAATTGGTAGACGCGGTGGACTCAAAATCCACTGTCAGCGATGACGTGTCGGTTCGAGTCCGACCCTCGGGACCATATATTATGGAAAGCCTTCAAGCATATTTAGACTTGAGGGCTTTTTTATTGCCTGAAATTAGTGCTATCAAAAACTAAGAAATGAAATAAGAACGCGAATGCTTAAAAAGAAAAAACTGATTCTGATCACTATGGATCAATTAATAGATTGGCATTTAAATGATGGTTTCGATGTTTAATTAAAATTACGTAATTTCTAGTGTTCCTTCGATCCCTCTTTAATGACGCATTTTTATAATAAATATCAGTATGCGATAAATAGTACCTGATCATTTAACAATGACAGTTAAAATTTTTAATTTCAATCATTTAAAACTTAACCAAAGGTGTACATATTTCTTGCCTATAGGAAAATTAATTAGTTATAGTTAAAAGTGTTTTAAATAATTTGAAAATATTTTATTTTTCCCGCTATTTTGAAAAATAACTAAATGATCTCAGTGCGGCTTATCCAGTAAAGAAGATTGGTTTTATTTAAGGAAAATCAAGGACACACCATGGAGATACAGAAATCATAATCGGAGTAAAATTATAATGAATCTAAGTATTATGATCATCATTGGTTTAATCGTGTATTCGATAGCAGCCATGACTTATGTATACCGTTGGCGAGGAAAAGCACGTTATGAGTCACTTTCACAATATTTAAGAAAAAGCTGGCCAATATTTGCACCATTTAATTGTGTTCTTTATATGACGACACGCAGCTTTGCAAAAAAGCCAATATTAGATGCTGATTTTTTGGAAAATATTGAAGTACTTAGAGCCAATTGGACAATTATTAGAGATGAGGCAATAGCATTAGTGTCATCGGGTGTGTTTGAAGTGATCAAGACACCTGGAGCAGACGGTTATTATGATGTTGGTTTTCGCACTTTTTACAAACGTGGTTGGAGTAAATTTTACTTAAAATGGTATGGAACAACGCATGTTTCTGCGCAAAGATTATGTCCCAAGACATTGGCATTACTTAATCAAGTCCCTGCTATTCGCGGTGCCATGTTTTCACTGTTACCAGCAGATTCTGAACTGAGTTTACACGCTGATCCTATTGGTAGTAGTTTTAGATACCATCTCGGTTTGCTGACACCTAACGCTGAAAATTGCCAAATTAATATTGATGGGCAAACCAGTACTTGGTTTGATGGTAAAGATTTTGTCTTTGATGAAACCTATCCACATTTTGCATATAACACAGCTAATTCAGCGCGTTTAATTCTGATGTGTGATGTTGATCGTCCGATGAACATATTTGGACGAATTTTTAACAGTGCTTATCGTATTCTTGTCAAAGGTACAGTTGTTCCAAACACGCCTGAAGATAAAAGAGGGGTGTATAGTGCGATTTTTAAATTTTTTGCGCCATTTAGACAGTATTCAATACAATTTCGTGAAAAGCATTTCAAGACGTATAAAATACTCAAATTCATTTTAAATTTAACGCTGCTATCTCTGATTTTTATGATCTTGTATGGTGTGGTTTATTTATTTGAAATGCTCTTTTTAATGAATTAAAAATAACGTATTTTCTCACTCATTTAAGGTATATCCTTGCTCTGGTTGATGCCGAATTTTACTATTGTGTATTTTACAGCGGCTTCTACATCCTTAAGCTTGGCTATAGACGCCAATAGGTTGATATCTGATTTATTGATTTGATCACCATGTTTTAAACCATTGGCTTTTATAAAATGCTTCGTTTTTTCTATTCAAATCATAAAAATATATAAGGCTCTAACTGATTGCTCATATTGAAAAAAATGTGAAATTTATCGAAATTTTCACCCCATTGTTTTTATTTGATTGTATTGCTGTTATATTGTTTTATGTGAACATTTGTAAGTGCTCTTCCAAAGCTGTGTTTTGCAATCTGTCTTAAGTTTTGATGTGTTTGGAAGCAATTGATATTTAAAAGTGGGCGATTTAAATAGCTAACGTGTTAACTGAAAGTGCAAATGAGGTAAACATGAAATTAGAATTCTTAGAAGCTCATCAGACCGAACAGCTCAGTGCTTGTCGACTATCGCTGATTTTAGGGGTCTATACCTCAAATAATAAAATTGAACGCTATTTACGTGTAGCGCGTGCCGTTCTCAATGTAGAAAATGCTTTTTTTACTTTTCATAATGAGCCTTATATTTGGGTTGCAAATGAAGACGGTGATTTCAAAGCCGCGTCAGTTCCGCATAAACTAAGTTTATCGCCGTATTTTGGCAATCAGCTCATCGTTTCAGAAACCCATAAAAATTATGAAAAATTCTCGCAATACATGGCTGAAATTGGAATAAAACACCAACGCTTATTGTGCTATGACTTTAAGTTAGAAGATGATGATTCTATTGCACATGTTTATTTTTATGATGATAAAGATACAAGATTTACAAGCAAACAGCAGGCTTTATTAGAAGAACTTAGCTCAGGTTTGGTGACGATTTTAGCGCGTAAATCTGAATCTCAAGATTATTATGAGCTATATGAACAAGAACGTGCTTTAAATTTTAGTAAGACCAAGTTTTTCCAAGTCATTGCACATGATTTACGTGCGCCGTTTCATGGGTTAATTGGCTTCTCGGATGTTTTAGCAAATGAACGAGAAACATTGAGTGATGACGGTATACAGGATATTGCAGACTATCTACATGATACCTTGCAATCGACTTATTCCCTACTTGAAAATTTGCTCAATTGGGCGATGGCAGAAGGTGGACGCTTTGTTTATCACCCGATTAATTTTAAATTAAAACAGACCACAAAAATCGTTTACGATGTGCTTAAGCCTTTGGCAGTAAATAAAAATATACAACTGATTGAAAATGTTGCTGAGGATTTAAGTGTTTTTGCTGATATGAATATGGTGACCTCGGTAATTCAAAATTTGGTTTCAAATGCCTTAAAATTTACCCGTACTGATGGTTCTGGAAAAGTTTCCATTGTTGCGCACCCCGTAGGGAAAAATATAGAAATTATTATTCATGATACTGGTTTGGGAATGACACAGTCGCAAATTGAGCAACTATTTGAACCACAGATCAAAGCCAGTATAAAAGGTACCATTGGGGAGCGAGGAACAGGTTTAGGGCTGGTTCTATGTAAACGATTTGTGGATCTCAATCATGGAAAAATCTCTGTAAGCTCTAAAACAGGTGAGGGAACGACTTTTATTGTTGCGTTACCCGCTGCAAAAAACACCCATCAAACTTTGGTCTGTCCTGAAATCAAGCAAGATAAAATAAAAATTTCATAATTTTATGTTTGAACAATTTATATTGATTGAAGGTGGTGGTTTTTTGAGCTTTGTTTTTTAAGAAAAGTACAAAAACCTCCCTAAATGTAAAGCAAACTGCTATAAATAAGCTGATAAAACATAAGTACAGGCTTTTCAATGAACATTGAGCAATTGCAAAAAACATTACATGCAAGTCAGTATGCAGAACAAGTATTAAGTCTACATCAAGCCACTTTAGAACATGATTATGCAATTGATCAATTTCAACAATCGCTCAGTACAGCACAAATTCAACAACTCGTTTACGATCATTTAGTCAATATTCAAGATGAAAATACATGGATGAAAGTCTTACGTATTCTTCGTGCACGCTTAATGTTTCGTTGGATTTGGCAAGATGCCAACCAACTGACCAATGTGGTGAAGTTAACACGAGAACTGTCTGATTTTGCAGATGCCTGTATCGTTGCAGCAAAAGATTTTGCCCGAATTCCTTTGCTGGCAAAACATGGCGAACCGATGGGGTATAACGGCAAGCTTCAAGATTTGATCGTCATTGGGATGGGCAAGCTTGGGGCACAAGAGCTGAACTTATCTAGTGATATTGACCTGATTTTTGCCTTTGATGAACAAGGTGAAAGTAATGGTCGTAAGTGTATTGATGTACAGCAATTTTGCATCTTGTGGGGGCAAAAACTGATCTATTTATTGGATCATATTACTGCAGATGGTTTTGTATTCCGTGTGGATATGCGTTTACGTCCTTGGGGGGATGGTTCAGCACTGGCAATAAGTCATGTGGCTTTAGAAAAATATTTAAGTCAGCATGGGCGAGAGTGGGAACGTTATGCATGGATTAAGGCACGTATTATCACAGGTGGACAAGACGGTGATAGTTTATTGGACATGACCCGCCCATTCGTTTTTCGTAAATATGTAGATTACACCGCTTTTGAAGCCATGCGTGAAATGAAAGCCATGATTGAACGAGAGGTGGCTCGGCGTAACATTGCAGATGATATTAAGCTGGGTGCTGGTGGTATTCGTGAAGTTGAATTTATTGTGCAGGTTTTTCAGCTGATTTATGGCGGAGCAAAATTAGAGTTACAAGACCGCCAATGCCTTGTTAGCCTAAAACATTTGGGTGAGGCTGGATTACTCGATCATCAATCCGTTGAGGATCTTGAAGATGCCTATCTATTCTTACGACGTGTAGAGCACGCTATTCAAGCCTTGAATGACCAGCAAACACAATCTTTACCGACAGAACCTGAACTTCGTCAGCGAATAATTGATACCTTGGGTTTTGATGATTGGGATGCTTTTATTGATTTTCTCAACCAAAAGCGCAGCAAAGTAACTTTTCAATTTGAGCATTTGATTAAAGAAAAAGGGCTAGATTCTCCAATTGAAAGCTTTAGTCAGTTGGAAAGCCAGCTCAATGAAATCTTAGACAGTAATGCTCAAAATCTGATTCATGAGTTTTGGTATGGTCATGCAATCAAGAAACTGCCTGCTAAAGCTGTACAGCGTTTAAAAGAATTTTGGCCGCATTTGGTTGAAGCAGTTTTACAGTCGAATAGTCCGCAAGTGGCTTTAATGCGATTGATGCCGTTGGTCGAATCTGTAATGCGCCGTACTGTATATTTGGTGATGCTGATTGAAAGCAAAGGGGCGCTGCAACGTTTGGTCAAAATGGCCACAGTCAGTCCATGGATTTGTGAGGAATTGACACATTATCCAGTTCTGCTGGATGAGTTTTTATCCATGGATTTTGAACTGCCTCGACGAGATTATTTGGAAGATTCGCTCCGTCAGCAATTATTACGCATTGAAATCGATCAAGTTGAAGATCAAATGCGAGTATTGCGCTTATTTAAAAAATCCAATGTGCTTACTGTTGCCGCAAGCGATGTACTAGCAGAAAGCCCGTTGATGAAAGTTTCGGATGCTTTAACGGATATTGCAGAAGTTTCTGTGATTGCGACATTAAATTTGGCTTATCAGACGGTTGCCAAGCGTCATGGTTATCCTGTTGATGCAGAAGGCCTACGTTGTTCATTAGACCATATGGCCTATGCTGTGATTGGTTATGGCAAAGTAGGGGGCATTGAACTGGGCTATGGTTCAGACCTTGATCTGGTTTTTATTCATTATATGGATGAGCAAGCAGATACCGATGGTCAAAAGGCCATTAGTGGTTTTGAATTTGCCATGCGTGTTGCGCAGAAGTTTATGTCTCTGATGACCACACAAACTTTAGATGGTCGAGTCTATGAAATTGATACCCGTTTGCGCCCCTCTGGTGAAGCAGGCTTATTGGTCACCAGTTTAAAAGCATTTGAACAGTATCAACTCAAAAGTGCCTGGTTGTGGGAGCATCAAGCAATTGTTCGCGCACGCTCAATTGCGGGTGAGCAAAGCCTAAGAGCAAAATTTGAAGAATTACGTTGCAGGGTTCTCACATTACCGAGAGAAGAAGAGACAGTTCGCAAAGAAGTCTTGAACATGCGTCAGAAGATGAAAGATCATTTGGGTTCCTCAAAAGATCAGAAAAAAGATGGAATTTTTCATCTAAAACAGGATGCAGGTGGTATCGTTGACATCGAATTTATGGCACAGTATGTCGTATTAGCCTGGAGTGGGACGAATCCTGATCTCGCCCATTATTCCGACAACGTACGAATCCTTGAAGATGCCGCAAAGGCAGGTTGCTTATCCAGCGACGATGTATCCGCATTGATTCAAGCTTATCTCAGTGAACGCGCCGAGAGCCACCGTTTGGCACTTGCAAATCATAATATGCAAGTGAGTGCTGCGGATTGGCACGATACCCGAGAGGTCGTTTGCAAGTTATGGCAAAGATTAATTGATCCAACAGCGAGTTTCGCTTTGGAAAGTGAATAATTGTGTAAAAATTTGGAGTGTGCGCCATGAATTTGGCTGATCGTGATGGTTTTATTTGGCAAGATGGACAAATGGTTGATTGGCGTGAAGCTAAAATTCACGTCTTAACTCATACATTACATTATAGTATGGGTGTTTTTGAGGGTGTCCGTGCTTATGAAACACCTAACGGTACTGCGATTTTCCGTCTCCAAGACCATACAAAACGTTTGTTAAATTCTGCAAAAATTTATCAAATGAAAGTTCCATTTGATCAAGCAACTCTTGAACAAGCTCAAATTGATGTTGTCCGTGAAAATAAATTGGCGTCATGCTATTTACGCCCAATTATTTTCATTGGTTCGGAAAAATTAGGTATCGCTGCAACTGATAATACCATTCATGCGACAGTTGCTGCATGGAGCTGGGGTGCTTACCTTGGCGATGAAGCAATGGCGAAAGGTATTCGTGTTAAAACCTCATCATTTACCCATCATCACCCTAACGTGACCATGTGTAAAGCCAAGGCTTCAGGTAACTATACTTTGTCTATTCTTGCACACCAAGAAGTGGCACATTCTGGTTATGATGAAGCAATGCTTATGGACCCTCAAGGGTATGTATGCCAAGGTTCAGGTGAAAATGTATTCTTAGTCAAAGATGGTGTATTACATACACCAGATATTGCTGGCGGTGCATTGGATGGGATTACGCGTCAAACGATTATCACCATTGCGAAAGATATGGGTATTGAAGTTGTTGAACGTCGTATTACCCGTGATGAATTTTATATTGGTGATGAAGCATTCTTTACTGGGACTGCTGCTGAAGTGACGCCGATCCGTGAATATGATGATCGTGAAATTGGTTCAGGTGCACGTGGTCCGATTACTGAGAAGATTCAAAAAGCATTCTTTGATGCTGTTCAAGGTAAAGATCCAAAATATGCACATTGGCTGACTTATGTAAAATAAGTGGCTGAATGCTAAAAAAGGATTCCTAGAGGAATCCTTTTTTTGTGCTTAGATTTGAGTATTGAAAGAAAAATTCAAATGTTAAAATTAAGCTTTAAACTGAACAATACTATTGATTAAACCTGATAAAAATCTCGATACCAATCTACGAATTGCTTAACACCATCGTCAACAGATATCGATGGTTTGTATCCGACCATCTGTTCTAAAGCACTACTATCCGCAAAAGTATCCGGCACATCGCCCGGTTGTAATGGAAGTAATTCTAAAATTGCTTCTTTGCCTAAGGCTTTTTCAATAGCATGAATATATTCAATCAATTTTACTGGATTGTTATTGCCGATATTGAAAATACGGAAAGGCGCATAACTGGTCGATGGATCAGGATTTTTGCTATCCCAATTTGGATCAGGCTGCGCAATTTGATCACTTGAACGAATCACACCTTCCACAATATCTGAAATAAAAGTGAAGTCGCGGGTATGGTTGCCGTGATTAAACACAGGAATAGACTTGTTTTCAATAATGTTCTTGGTGAACTTAAACAAAGCCATGTCTGGGCGTCCCCAAGGACCATAGACAGTAAAAAAGCGTAAGCCTGTTGTCGGTAGATTGAAAAGATGGCTATAACTGTGCGCCATGAGTTCATTGGCACGTTTGGTTGCCGCATAGAACTGTACAGGATGGTTAACGCCATGTTTTTCACTAAATGGCATGGTGGTATTCGCACCATAAACACTACTGGTACTGGCATAGGTTAAATGTGGCGTTTTGGCATAACGGCATGCTTCAATAATATTGGTAAAGCCAATTAAATTACTTTCGACATAGCTCAATGGATTTTCTAATGAGTAACGGACACCAGCTTGTGCAGCCAAATGAATCACCCGATCAAATTGATGATCTTGAAAACATTGATCAACAATTGCTTTATCAGCAAGGTTGGCATGAATAAAAGTGAACGTTTGCTGGGTTTGTGCTGCTGTATCCCTAAGAACTGCTAATCGGGCTTGTTTTAATGCGGGATCATAGTAATCATTCATATTGTCAAAGCCGACAACATCATCACCACGCTCTAAAAGTTTTTTTGCAACATTGAAGCCAATAAAACCTGCTGCACCTGTGACGAGGACTTTCATTCATCTGCTCCGAAAATATCTCGTGTATAGACTTTATCTAATACATCACTTAAGTCATTAGAGACCCGATTGGCAATAATCACGTCACTTTGCTGTTTAAATTGTTCTAAATCATTGACGACTTTGGACTTAAAGAACTCATCTTCTTGTAAAGTTGGTTCATAGACAATCACTTCAATTCCCTTGGCTTTGATGCGTTTCATCACACCTTGGATTGCCGACGCTCTAAAATTATCTGAACCACTTTTCATCACTAGGCGATAAATACCAACTTTATTGGGATTACGTGCAATCACCGAGTCTGCGATAAAGTCTTTACGCGTACTGTTTGAGTCAACAATGGCTTGAATCAAATTACTTGGAACGTGATTATAGTTGGCTAAAAGTTGTTTGGTGTCTTTCGGTAGACAATAGCCGCCATAACCAAATGATGGATTGTTATAGTGATTACCAATACGTTGATCTAGACAAACACCATCAATAATTTGATGAGTATCTAAACCAAAAATTTGCGCATAGGTATCCAGTTCATTGAAATAGGCAACGCGCATAGCGAGATAGGTATTGGCAAATAACTTAATTGCTTCAGCTTCAGTTGCGTCGGTAAATAAAACAGGGCTGTCCTTTTTGATGGCCCCTTCGATCAATAAGTCAGCAAACAGTTTTGCCCGGTCAGATTTTTCTCCAACAATAATACGGGAAGGGTACAAATTGTCATGCAATGCTTTTCCTTCACGTAAAAATTCTGGAGAAAAGATAATATTTTCAGTGTGGAGTTTTTCTTTTAAGCCCTTGGTAAAGCCGACAGGGACAGTTGATTTAATCACCATCACTGCATTGGGGTTGACCTCTAAGACTTGCTGGACCACGCTTTCGACACTTTGCGTATTAAAATAATTGGTTTTAGTGTCGTAATCCGTTGGGGTCGCAATAATCACAAAATCCGCATTGCGATAAGCGGCTTGGTAATTTGTCGTGGCTGTAAAATTTAATGATTTTTCTTTTAAAAATAATGAAATATCTGCATCTTGAATGGGCGATATTTTATTGTTGAGCAAGTTAACCTTAGATTCTAAAATATCTACTGCAACAACTTCATGATGTTGTGCAAATATCATTGAATTGGATAAGCCAACGTAACCTGTTCCAGCGACTGCTATTTTCATAAAAACCTAATATAGAAAATGTGCTTGCAAAAGTTGTATTCAATTTCACAGAGCGTTCATTCAAAGATTGTTCAATAAAATATCGAACAATTAAAAAATGACTATGCTCAATGTAAATTGTTAGCGCATCATAGCATATTCTCGTGAAACAAATTGTTCAGCATATGCAATCGAATACAGTAACTTGGCGACGGTAATGGTATGATATGGGGATTGCTCAGGTGGAAGATTGATGCATGCAGGTCAATGAATCAAATTTACAGTCGAATTTAGTTGAATCAGAACAGAATATCGTTTTGTGTATGAAGTGGGGCAGCAAATATGGTGCTGATTATGTCAATCGCCTATATAACATGGTCAAACGACATACCACAATTGATTTCCAAATGGTGTGTTTGACTGACCGTACAGAAGGTATTAATCCAGAGGTTCAATGCTTTCCAATTCCGCCGTTAGCATTGCCTGAAGGAAGTCCTGAACGTGGATGGAATAAGTTATCAACTTTTGAACCTGACTTATATGGTTTAAAAGGCAATTTATTATTTTTAGATCTTGATGTGGTCATTGTAGACAACATTGATGACTTCTTTAGCTATCCGGGTGAATTCCTCATTATTCACGACTGGAAACGTCCTTGGCGTGTGACTGGCAATAGTTCAGTTTATCGTTTTAAGTTGGGTACTTTTCCTGACATCTTGCCTTATTTTCGTGAAAACTTTAAAGAAATTAGTCATAAATTTCGAAATGAACAAGAATATCTGTCTTGGTATGTCGACCAGCAGCAAAAACTCAGCTACTGGCCA
This sequence comes from Acinetobacter sp. I-MWF, assembly GCF_025433935.1. Classification (NCBI taxonomy): domain Bacteria; kingdom Pseudomonadati; phylum Pseudomonadota; class Gammaproteobacteria; order Moraxellales; family Moraxellaceae; genus Acinetobacter; species Acinetobacter sp. I-MWF. The sequence continues at coordinate 660,476 of NZ_JAMBAR010000001.1, forward strand.
AAAGATTGGTGTAAGAGTTATAAATACCATTGTTTGCAAAAGTTACCACTTGCTTATTTTAAGCCACCAGTCAAGCCACAAGATGCCAAAATTATTATTTTCCATGGGGAAATTAATCCACCTGATGCCGTGACTGGCGGTGGAGGTAAATGGTACCGCTATGTGTTGCCTTCAGACTGGATTAAAGACGCTTGGCAATAATTTTATTTAGATGATTAGAACATTTGAGAACAATATAGATGCAAAACCTTGATATCGTGATTGCTTGGGTCGATGGCAATGATGTTGAGTTAAAACGTAAACGTCAGCAATACCTCACAGGTGGTGATGCCTCAGATGCTGTGAGCGATACACGTTTTGCCAGTAATGATGAGATCTATTACAACATTGCATCTATATTGAAGTATGTGCCTTTTTGCCGTCATATTTTCATTGTTACAGATAATCAGCAGCCTGAATTTTTAAATGAATTTGTAGCGCAAGGTCTTTGTGATGCAAATAAAATTCGTGTTGTTGATCATCGTGAGATTTTTGCCGGTTATACGCAATTTCTACCCACGTTTAATACCCGGTCAATTGAAAGCATGTTATGGAATATCAACGGGCTTTCAGATTATTTTATCTACTTAAATGATGACTTCTTTTTTAATTCACCCGCTCAAATTGAAGATTTTCTTGAGAGCGATAAAATCGTCACCTATGGACACTGGAAAAGTTGCTTTAGTTACAAGACCAAGCTGAAATATCGTCAATTTTTAAATCGTAATTTTAATAAACCGATTCAACCCGGTCATGTGATAGCACAAATGCTGGGTGCTGATATTTTAGGATTTAAAGAATTTTTTGAAATCCATCATTATCCACACTGTGTCGATCGTAAAATTTTAAGTGAATACTTATTGCATCATCCAGATCTACTAGAAACACAGATTAAATATAAATTTAGAAGTGTCGAACAATTAAATCCGATTTCATTGATGAATCATTTAAAGATTCAAAAAAATGAAGCTGTTTTAAAGCCTGATTTAGCTTTGGCTTATTTGAAAAATGCTGAAAGCTTAGCTGCGTTTGTAGAAGCATTGAATCAAGACAATATTAAATATGGTTGTATCCAAAGTTTAGATCAACTGAATTCTGAGAATGCTGCACAGGTACGTCGTAAAATGATCGATAAATTATATGATTATTTGCCTAAATCAGTGATTTCAGCCAAAGCTTTATCGTAGGAAGCCAATCATGAAAGTTAAAACATATCTGATCAATTTAGATGGTAGTGATGAGCGGCTTGCTCGCGCAACAGAACAGTTACAGGCGGTAAACTGGGAGTTTGAGCGTTTTTCTGCTTATGATGGCCGCGGCAAAGAACTGTCATCTTTTCAGGATTATGATGATGCGTTGACGCAGCAAACTTTAGGAAGACGTTTACTCAATTCAGAACTGGGTTGTTATCTCAGTCATTATCGCTGCGCTCAGAAATTTTTAGCAAGTGATGCGGATTATCTTGTTGTCTTAGAAGATGATATGAAAATTACAGCTGATTTCAAACAATCTATAGATCAAGTTTTAGCTTATTTAGATCGCCATCAAGCGCTAGATTGGTATTTGGTGAATTTAGCGGCAAAGAAGAAAAAGTTAGCCAAAGATATTACTCAGTTAGGTGACTATTCATTGTGGCATGCTTATTATTTTCCTATTCGTGGTTTGGGCTTAATCTGGTCACGCAAAGGTGCTGAAGCATTTATTGCGCAAGGCAAAACAATTGCCATGCCTGTTGATATCTTTTTCCAAACTTGGCTGAGTAAGAATGGGAAAGGATTGGGTGTTTGGCCTGCTTTTGTTCGTCCAGCAGGTCTAGATAGCGATATTTTAGGTACAGTTGCAACACAAGGAATATCTCGTAAAGAGAAAGAAAATCGTGATCACTCTTATGGTTTTAAGAAGCAAAAACGTATGTGGCGTGATCGGATGTATGCATTTAAACATCTTTATTTTTAATTGTATTAAGATGTAAGTGGATAATTGTTAGTTAAATATACTGTGTAAAATGTATTTTTATTGGGATTGCTTTAGGTAAACGTTGTGGATTTATTATATGAAAATTTTTAAAAAACTATTTTATTTAGCTAAATTTCATATGATGTACTATTACAAAATTAGACATACCAATAAAAAAATTGATAACTATGCAGGACAACTGGTTTTTAATCCTGTTGCTAGCTCTATCGAATTGCCAAAAAAAATATGGATATATTGGGAAGGTAATTTTCCTGAGTTTGTAGAGAAGTGTGTTCAAAATATTCAAGAAAAAAACCCGTCTTATCATGTATATGTACTTAATCCAGAAAATGTAAGTGAGTACAGCGATATTGATTTCTCCTTATTGAAGGATGCAACACCTCAACAAAAGGCTGATTTACTCAGATTTGATCTATTATACCAGCACGGTGGGATTTGGTTGGATGCCAGTATTATTGTTTATGATAATTTGGACTGGATTCCTGAACTGATGCAAAAAAATCAGACAGAATGTTTTTCTTATTATCGAAAAAAAAATACCACAAATATCGATTATCCTGTATTGGAAAATTGGCTATTGGCAAGTGTTAAAAATAATGTTTTCTTTAAACATTGGTATGATGAATTATATTTAGCAATTCAGCAAACGCCTAAAAGTTATGTACAAAATATTCGAAATACAGAAAAAAATAGCAAAGATTTTTTTCAAAGAATTAGTAATCTTGAATATTTAGTCGCCTATGTTGCATGTCAAAAAGTACTAAGACGATCTTTTCCAAGTATTACTTTGATTGATTGTGATGAAAATGCATTTTACTACCAAGTGAAAAATCGCTGGGTAAAAGAAAAGATTTTGATTGATATGGCAATTAATTATCCAGCGGAAGAATATCCTAAGTTAATAAAACTTGCGGGAAAAGAGCGTAATTATTTATGTCAATATTATGATAAAGGAATGTATTTTAAAGGCTCCTTTATTGATTTTTAACTTTAAAGTTTATTTAATCATGTTTGAAAACTAAGCTTTGATCTTATCTAGGAAATCAAAGCTTAGTTAGATTAGAATTTTCCCAACATAAAAATTAACTATTCCTGCTTAGATAAAAACTGTTTAAGTACTTTATATTTAGCTTGTTGGGTAAAGTACTCTTCAGATGACAATGAACCAAAAACAGATAAATGGCGGCCATCCAAAGAATAGGGAATACTTTCTTTTGCCATATGATTTGGTTTAAACAAATCAGTTTGTGTGAGCAATAACGTATTTGGATAGCGTTGGGTCATGTCTGTAATGAGGCGCGATGCGGTTTTTTGCTGTTTAGCTTTAACATTATCGAAATAACCATTAAGATTGAAATTTCGATGTAACCACAATGATCGTTTGTATAAAATGCTAATGTTTGCGTCAAAAGCATAAGGTTCAGACATCACAATAACTTTCTTATGAGATTGATTGGCGAGTTTTAGCAAATTCTCAAAGCTCTGTTCTTGATGTTGTTGTACAATATCGGACCAGCGACCTGCAAAAATTAATGCATTATATTGATTTATATTGTTTTTTAAGTGGTCTCTGTTCAGCATACATTGCTGATAGGCAGTAGAGTTTTTATCCCCGGTAAATTGTTTATCTGTACTTGGATAACACCAATTGGTAGTAATTGCGTGGATATTTAAGTTGAGTTCTTTCCCTAAATAATGCCAGAAGGGAATATTATGACCAGCAAAAGAATCACCAAATAAAAGCACGGGTTGAGCATCTGCTTGCTTCGATCCGATATGACATTCAAGTCCCTGTTGCCCCACCTTCAAACTATGATCATCTTTAATGTTATAAAAACACCAGCCATTGGAAACTTTTGGCATTTCTAGCTTTTCATTGTGTTGTAAATACAGTGAATCTGCACGATTCTTTAAACCATCCTTATTGATGTATGAATAGAGCATAGACGAAGAGATAAGAATGATAAAGAATAGTAAATAACAGTAATATACCTTAATATTGACTAAATATTTTCTTGAACTTTCAATATATTTATAACTTAACCAACCTAAAATAAAAGAAATTAGAATCGCTAAACTAATATTGACTAAATTTTTTTCAAAGAAAAAATATCCGAGTAAGAAGGCAACAGGCCAATGCCATAAATAAATGGAGTACGAAGCACTACCTATATTTTGAATCAATTTAAATTTGGTAAAGATTGAATTTTGTTGGTTGGCAATAAGAATAAGCATCGTTCCAACCACAGGAACTAATGCATTATAGCTTGGCCATATTGTATCTTGACCAAATAGAACTAAACTTAGTGCAATACTTGCAAAACCAATAATTTCAAGACAATGCTTTATCGGTTGAGTAGGCGTATATGTTCTAAAATAGTAGTAAGCCAAGCCACCAGCAAGCAACTCCCAAGCACGAGAGGTGAGCTTAAAAAAGGCATAGATAGAATCTTTAGATGAGATATAAATCGAAAAGCTTAAAGATGAAATACATAATAAGATTAAAAATATCCCTAAGAATTTTTTATTTTGAATAATTTTAAAATATAAATAAACAAGAATAGGAAATAATATATAAAATTGCCATTCTACTGATAAAGACCAGGTATGAAGTAAGGCTTTATCATGAGAGCTTACAGCAAAATAATCGCCTGCTTGACGATAATATAGGTCATTGGATAAAAAACTTAGACTATATTTTGCATCTTTAGCAAATAGCTTGAAGTCTTCTGGGATGAAAAAAAACCATCCACAAATTGTCATGATTAAGACGACAAAGAAAAGTGCAGGAAAAATTCGTGTGATTCGTGCTAAATAAAAATTTATAAAAGAAAAGCTATTTTTTTCAAGGTTCTCAATAATAATCTTTGTCATTAGATAACCAGAAATGACAAAGAAAACATCGACGCCTAAGAATCCAGCAGAAAATCCTGAAACGCCGAAATGGAACAGAACAACAAGTATTACAGCATAGGCGCGAAGCCCGTTGATATCATCACGAAAAGTTTTGGTTTGCATATTGAAGACAAATTAAGAGCTAAGGTGAATCCAAAGCGTTATAAAAGCTTTGGATCTAATTTCTCAAAAGACTCTATCGCACTTTTCAGTGAAAGATTGTAAACTTTAATATTCTGCTTGTTTAAAAAGTGAGAGGCGGCCTCAAATGCTGGAAATATTTCAGTTAAATATTGGTCGAGCATCGTCGGTTGCTTATTGCTACTTTTTTCATAAAAACGTGGCTGATTAAAGTTATTCATATCTAAACCTGCCAAATAAATTTCTTCATAAGACAGAGAATAAATAATTTGTAAAGCGACATAGGATACTGTGAAATAATCAAAAAGGGAGTCACGAATATGCAAGGAAAACCCTTTACCACCCTCTAGATAAAAATAGTCTTGATGGGGATCAATGGCGATACGTGGACCTAAAAATCGCTCAACGATTCCTTCAGTAATCGTTTCAATAATTTTGATCTGACATTTTATTTGGTCAGGACTGATTCTTCTTAGAATTATGTCAAGACAGCGATGGGTGGTGAAAAAAGTACATTGGCTTTGGAGTACTTTAAGCACTAAGTCAAAACGATTTTTAGTAAAATTGAAGTCAATAATGACATAATATTTAAAATGAACGTAGTCCAATGATATTGAACCATTAATTCCAATATAATCTATATCTTGTCTTTTAAAAACATCTTCGGGGCATTTCTGAACGGAAGGACCAGTTGCAACCAGCATGCTTTTTTTACAAGTGCGTGTTGGCATAACGGAATTGTCAGCAATGAGCTTCTTACGAAAATACACCTGATCAATTCCACCAAGTTCATTTCTTTTGACAGAATAATAAGGCCAGTATTTGCGATTATGTCGATGTGTTTTAGGATGGCTATGTTTATAAATAAATTTATAGATATTTCTTAAAACAAAATTTGAAAAGAATAATTGAATCGATTTTGGTGTTTTATGGTTCATATAGTGTCGTAATGAGAAAATGAGTGAAGATGGAAAATTGTCTATTCGACAATTTATCCATCTAACGTAAATGTAGGCTTTTTAAATTTAGCTTTAATTTTTCGGATTTGCTTGCTCAACCAATTGGTTTCTTGATCTGGGCGAGTCACTTTATTCCCTTGGTAGTTAATTTGAGTTGCTTTTGAAAAAGTTCCAAAAGGTTCAATTAAATAATTTTCAGGTTTATAACCAAGTTCCAGCGCTTCTGCATAATATTGATCAAATAATTCAATCAAATCTTGGCGAGGATGAGGCATTATTTTGCCATCAAACCAATGTTTTTGATTCACTTCGGCAAGACGTGGAATTGCATATTTATGGCTAAATTGAGTTCCCATGTCTGAGTAGTGTAATACTTTGATTTGTTCGATAGCTAAGTCTTCACCATCAATATTGTTATAAGAATCTTGATAAGGTTCAACCAATTGAGGCTTGTCTTTGATAAGACGCATTAAATTTTTATGACTGTCTGGATTGGTACGGATTTCATTAAGTGGTGGCAGGTATTGTTTGGCTTTCTCACAATCCCATACACAAGTACATAAACGCGCTGTACTTTTTCCGCCTTTAGCAATAACAATTGCATCATTATTCATAGGATGTGACCAAAGTTCTGCAATATCACAGAGCACGACGACATCTGCATCCATATAAATTGCACGACCTGTGAAATCACATAACTCAGGTATTGCCCAACGGAAACCAGAAAAAGGGGTTGCCCATTTTTCTGTAGACCATCCTTTACCTGTTTCTTGATCGCTATACCATGGACTATTTATGTCATGACTAAGTTGCATCCAAATAAATTCAACATTATGCTGTGTATGTTTACGAACACTATGTTCTAATACCATGAGTTGTTCAAGGTCACAGTTATTTGGATCACAACCTACAAAAATTTTAATGTTTTCACTAATCATTATTTATAGCCCCTAAAATCACATTTATTAGAGTGGTGCCATATAGTATATCGCTAAATGCGATTAATTTAAATGAACATTAATCTTTATCGTAGGTCGATCTCAAAATTAAATTTATAAGTAATTGTTGTAAGAGTTTTTATGAAAAAAGTTGTCATTAGTTTATCAACTGCTCAAGAGCGCCGTAAGCATATTATTGCTGAATTTGAAAAACAAGAAGTAGATTTTGAATTTTTTGATGCGATCACGCCTGCAAATATAGATATGGCGACATCTAAACTTGGTCTGGTCGGGTATACAACTGCTTTACACCAGAACGAAGTCGGTTGCTTACTAAGCCACATGCTGTTGTGGAAGAAAGCAATAGATGAGCAGCTCGATTATATTGTAATATTTGAAGATGATATTTATTTAGGTGATCATGCAAAAGATTTTTTATTGGATGATGTATGGATTCCAAAAGAATGTTCAGTAATCAAATTAGAAATCTTTTATAAAAAAATTGGGGTGGCGTTAAAACAACATAATCTTTCGGCTCCCGATGCCCGTAAACTATTGTTATTACGTGAAGCACATATGGGATGTGGCGGATATATCATATCGCAAGATGTAGCAAAAAAATTGCTGAATTTTATTGTTGAATCGAAAGTATTAATCCCAGTGGATCATTTTTTGTTTAGAGAGTGTCCAGAGCTTGCCGTGTATCAGCTTAGCCCCGCATTGTGTATTCAGGATATGATATTGACGAATGGTAATACACAGTTCCCAAGTGCCTTGGAAGAAGTTAGGAATATTAGAAAAGGGAAGTATTTGAAAAAGGAAAAATTGAAATTTAGCGCTAAATTGAAAAAAGAATGTTCACGAATTGTTAGGCAAATTCAAAAAATGATGATTAAACTGGCAAAGTTTAGACAAGGTATTCGGACCGTGAAAATAAAATTTCGTTGAACGTTAATGCTTTAGATATATGTTTTGAAGTGTTGATTGCTAGGAAGGAATTTGCTTATTTATACAAGTTCCTGCCACCCTCTAACTTCCTAAATCGTTTATAACCCCATAAATACTGTTCAGGAGCGATATTAATCATTCGCTCCATCTCTTTATTCAATGTATCAACTGAGAGTTGTAAGTCTTTAGAATTAATATCTTGAGATAGTGCAGTAAAATGTAAATCAAAACCTGAGAAATCAGGGCGACGGACACAGGTTAAACCCACGACTGAACATTGGGTTTTTGCTGCAAGCTTCGAAAGCAAAGTTGAAGAAAATGCTTTTTGCCCATAAAAGTCAGAATAAATACCTCCAGACTCTTTGGGAATATGGTCGGGAAGGATAGCGGTAAACCCACCTTGTTTTAAATGTTTAAATAAGGCACGTACACCAGTATCATCAGTGGGTACCAATGTTGCATTTAAGCGTTGGCGAGACTCTAGCATAAATCGATCTAAGTCTTTATTTCGACTCGGCTTATACATGATAACGGGATGAGTATGTTGATTGATCCACGCATTCATGAGTTCCCACGCTCCAAAATGAGGGACTACACCAATACAACCATTGGGATTCTTCAAGGCATTGAGAAAAATCTCAGCATTATAGACCTGTTTAATTTGTGCTAAGGCGAACTCTGGAGAAGATCCCCAAACTTTAATTGACTCTGCATAAGTCATACATTGACTTTTTAAACTGGCTTTAATTAGTTGATTACGTTGTTGTTCATCAAGCTCAGGATATGCCGCAGTTAAATTCAATTCAGTGGTGCGTTTTGCTGAAGAATTACTCATAAACAATAAATTCCCGACACCTCTGGCAATACTTTGTATCATCGCTAGAGGTAATCGAGAGAAAGTTTTAAGTAGCTTATACATTTAATTAATATTAGTCGCGGTCAGCATTGCCTTTCAACACCAAGTAAATCAGCGCTGAAATAATAAAGAAACCAGCAATAAAACTGCTCATGCTGAAATATAAAATACGCTGATAAGTATCTAAATTAAACAACTGATGGCTTAGGATATAACGCATAAATCCCCATTGAACCACTGAAAATACAATGATAATAATTGTATGACGAAGCACATTAGGTCGCATAGCCATAGGTTTTCACCTCAAAAGTTAACAGCGATAGTATGCCATTTATGAGAACTTATCTCAATTAGAACCTATCGAAATAAAATACATACGAAAACAGAAAACCCTGCATAGCGCAGGGTTTTCGACGCAACCGCCAAAAATTATTTAGCTTCTTCCGCTTTCGGTTTTTCGCGTAAACGAATACCTAAGTCACGCAATTGATTTGGTTCAACTGGTGCAGGTGCTTGAGTTAGTGGACACTCAGCAGTTTTAGTTTTTGGGAAAGCAATCACATCACGGATAGATGATGAGCCTGTCATCAACATCACTAAACGGTCTAAACCAAATGCTAAACCACCATGAGGAGGCGCACCGAATTTTAAAGCATTTAATAAGAAACTGAATTTTTCTTCAGCTTCTTCTTCGCCAATACCTAAAGCTTCAAAAATTGCTTTTTGCATTTCTAAAGTGTAGATACGCAATGAACCACCACCGATTTCAGTACCATTCAATACCATATCGTAAGCAACAGAAAGTGCTGCGCCAGGATTGCTTTTCACTTCTTCAACGCTTGATTTTGGAAGTGTGAATGGGTGGTGAACAGACGTCCATTTACCATCATCAGTTTCTTCGAACATTGGGAAGTCAACGACCCAAAGTGGCGCCCACTCGGTTGTTGACATGTTCATGTCATGACCGATCTTGATACGTAAAGCACCCATTGCATCATTTACAACTTTGGCCTTATCTGCACCAAAGAATACGATGTCACCATTTTCAGCACCAACGCGCTTTAACAAATCAAGCACGATTGGTTCGATGAATTTAACGATAGGTGATTGAAGACCTTCGATACCTTTTTCAAGTTCATTGACTTTAATATAAGCCAAGCCTTTCGCGCCATAAATTCCAACGAATTTAGTGTATTCATCGATTTGGCTACGTGGCAGTGAACCTGCACCAGGTACACGAAGTGCAACAATACGACCTTTAGGATCTTTTGCTGGACCTGCAAATACTTTGAACTCAACGTCTTGCATCATGTCGGCAACGTCTACAAGTTTCAAAGGAATACGTAAGTCTGGTTTGTCAGATGCATAATCACGCATAGCGTCTGCATAAGTCATACGTTGGAATTTGTCGAATTTCACACCAAGAAGTTCATTGAACATCTTAACGGTCATACCTTCCATCAAATCCATAATATCGTCATCGTTTAAGAACGATGTTTCGATGTCGATTTGAGTGAATTCTGGTTGACGATCTGCACGTAAATCTTCATCACGGAAACATTTTGCGATTTGGTAATAACGGTCTACACCACCAACCATCAACAATTGTTTAAACAATTGTGGTGATTGCGGAAGCGCGTAAAAGCTACCATTTGAAACACGGCTAGGTACTAAATAGTCACGTGCACCTTCAGGTGTTGCACGTGTCAAAATTGGTGTTTCAACATCCAAGAAACCATGTTCATCTAAGTAGTTACGAATTAACGTCGTTACTTTAGAACGGAAACGTAAACGATCAATCATTTCTGGACGACGAATATCAAGGAAACGATATTTCAGACGGATTTCTTCAGAAATATTGGCATTTTCATCATTCAATGGGAATGGTGGAGTTTCAGATGCAGCAAGAACTTCGATTTCTTTACCTAAAACTTCGATTTGACCGCTCACCATATTGGCATTTTCTGTGCCTTCATAGCGACGACGTACACGTCCTACAATTTTTAATACATATTCTGAACGTGCTTTATCCGCAGTTGCAAATGCTTCAGGAGTATCTGGATCGATGACGACTTGAACGAGACCATCACGATCACGCATATCAAGGAAAATCACCCCACCGTGGTCACGGCGACGATGTACCCAGCCGCAAAGCGTTACAGTCTGGTCAATTTGAGCTTCGGTTAAAGAACCGCAATAATGAGTTCGCATCATAGCGTTAAAAATCCAACTATATGGGTTAAGGAAGCGAGTACGTAAACAGCGCATCGCCTAAAAATGTAATGTGAGATTATGCCTCTTTGAGCGGTGAGTCACAAGGACTTGGGGCAAAAACTACTGTATAGCCAAATAAATTTAAGCTAATTTCTAAAAACTTTCAGTGACTCAATCGGCAAATAGAGCATTATTTAAGATATTTTTTATAATTTAAATAATGAAACAATAGGCAACCTAAAGTAAAACAAAGGATTGAACCTTGGGTAAAGGCTTTCATAAAGAAGCCAATCAGTACATATAGGTCAGTGTCTTGAGGAACGAAGCCTGTACTTTTGGCAATATAAACATAATACAAGCAACCACTAAAAAACGCAGTTACAAATAAACTTATACAGAAAAAATTTACTTTAGGATTTCGTATTTGACTGGCTCTATATTTAAAAAAGTAATGCAAGCCCATCCATATTAAAAACGGTAAAGCAGCAGCAGAACAGCCGATTTGTAGGACTTTATGCATCGGATAAATACGATCAAACATACTGACGGGTTGCGCTAAAAACGCTTTAAAAGCGAAAGTTCGAAAATCTAAATGAGTTAAACCATCCCAAATAATATGGGTTGCTGTACCTAAGATAATCGCCAATATCGTCCAAATTAGAAATTTAAAAAAAGTTGAAAATGAAACGATGTTTAATGGTTTTTGAATGCCTAAAAACTTAAATAATAATGGGCGATATAAGCTATACCAAAGTAAGCAGAACAGTAATCCCACCAATAAATCTGGATAGATGATTCCTTTAAACTGATGATTTAAATAAATTTCAGTTTTAACCAACACTCTATACAAATCTGGTGTCATTGTGCCAATCGCGAGTGCTGCAATCGGCAAGCGATTTCCTGAAAGTTTGGACAAAGGTGGTGCTAAAACAGCATGTGAAAGTGTAAAGGGCATTAGAATATTAAAAAGTTAAGCAATGGTTTTGAGCTGATTCTATATAAAAAGCCAAAGTGCAAATGTTTTTTATTGCAAAAATATTGAAATGTTATAATATAACATTATTCAAAAATATTGAGCTTTGAGAGCAATCGCATGTCCTTTACCAAAAGTGCCCTAACACTTTCCATTTCTGCAGTTATTTCAACTTCTATTTGGGCTGAAGATCAAACCAATACTGAAAAAAATCCACAACAATTAGAAACCATTACCGTTGTTGGACATCCCTTGGTCCGTTCAAGTCAAGATTTTGGCGTTGCAGATGAAACTGTTTCACGTGAAAAACTACAACAGGCGGGCACGACTTTAGGTGAGGCACTCAAAGATGAATTAGGGGTCTATTCCAATACCTTTGGGGCGGGTTCTAGTCGCCCTGTAATTCGTGGGCAAGAGGGGGCACGGGTTAAAGTGACTCAGAATGCAACAGAGACGATGGATGTTTCAAGTTTGTCACCAGATCATGCAGTCACTGTAGATCCGCAACTTGCACAAAAAATTGAAGTCATTCGTGGACCATCAACATTATTATATGGGGCTGGATCTGTGGGTGGTTTAGTCAATGTAGTTGACAGCAAGATTCCGACAGCGATGCCTGAAAATGGTTATGAAGGCAATGTTGGTCTGCGTTATAACACGGGCAACGACGAAAAAATGGCACATGCTGGAGTGACTGTTGGATTAGGTTCAAATGTTGCATTACGTGTAGAAGGCTTAAAACGTGACGCCAATGATTATATTACCCCGAACTATATTGTAACTGAAGAGCATGGTGATCATGCACATAGTACGAAAGAGCGTCGAGTTGGCAATACATTTTCAGAGTCTGAAAATGTAAATGTGGGCTTATCTTGGATCGGTGAGCGTGGTTTTGCGGGTGTGTCTTATAGCAATCGCCAAGATCAATACGGTTTACCTGGGCATAGCCATGAATATGAGTCATGTCATTTACATGGCTTATCACTGCATTGTGGTGGGCACGATGATGACGATCACTCTGGTCATGATCATGGTGAAGAAGAGCATGATCACGCTGAAGCAGGGCCATGGATTGATATGAAAACAGAACGTTATGATTTCCGTTCTGAGCTCAATGAACCTTTTGCTGGCTTTAAAAAACTTCGTGCACAAGCAAGTTATACTGACTATCAACATGATGAAATTGAAGGAAGTACAGCAATGACAACCTTCAAGAGCAAAGGTTATGAAGGTCGTGTTGAGTTGTTACACAATCCGATTGCTGCTTGGGAAGGGGTGTGGGGTGTCCAAGCCAGCCAGCAAAAATTAGATATCACAGGTGAAGAAGCGGTTCTTGCACCAAATAAAACCCAAAAATATAGTGTATTTGGCTTAGAGCATCGCCAATTTGGTGATTTTCATGTGGAATTAGGGACTCGTTTTGATCATCAAACAGTGGATGTCGATTCAGCTCAAAAAGACTTTGATGGCAATGCATTCTCATATTCTGGTGCTGTGAATTGGGCATTTGCACCAAATTACACGCTCTCTTTAATGGGTTCTCATCAAGAGCGATTGCCTTTAGCACAAGAACTTTATGCTGATGGAAAGCATTATGCAACCAACACCTATGAATTGGGCAATCAAGACTTAAATAAAGAGAAGTCAAATAATGTGGAATTAGGTCTTCATTATGACAATGACAAGTTGAGCTATCATGTACATGTCTATCAAAATTGGTTTGATAACTACATTTATGCCAAAACTTTGGATCAATACGAAAACTTCCGTTTGATCAAATATAGTCAAGATAAAGCCAAGTTCTATGGTACAGAAGGTGAAGTCGCTTATCAGTGGAATGATGTGTATAAAACCAGTCTGTTTGGTGACTATGTACGCGGTAAAATTGAAGATGAAAATGCACCGCGTGTTCCTGCTGGTCGTTTAGGCGCTCGTGTAAATGCTGAGTTTGATGAGCGTTGGTCTGGTTCAGCAGAATATTCACATGTGTTTAATCAAGATAAATTTGCGTCTTATGAACAAGAAACCAAAGGTTATAACATGGTGAACCTAGGCGTTGCTTATCAATATCCTTTGGCCAACAAACAAGAAGCGAAAGTATTCTTTAAAGCCAACAACCTGTTGGACGAGAAGATTTATGAACACACTTCTTTCTTATCGAATATTCCACAAATTGGACGTAACTTTGTCATAGGTATGGACTATAAGTTCTAATTATTTGCAATCATTCACCAAATCGTTATTGAAAAATAAAGGAATTCGACCTAGGCTCTAAGGGTCTGCCAATACTTCATCTGTATTTGCGACAACGAGTGTTTTTTTAGAGGATACAAGGCATGAGCTATGAAATTTAGTGATCTAAATGAGTAGGTCATAACGATGTAGCATCAAAAAACACTCTAGTCGTCTCTGCTGCGCCTTGCGCTGCAAACAAAGCAGTGCTTTGTTTTTTGCTCAGGGTTGTGGTTAAAATTATCTCAAACATCGTTATGAAACTTGAAAATAGTCTCGCTATTCTCTTCATTTCATGCCTCGTTTGCTCAATTTTAGCCGACAACGCAAGTTATATATGAAATGTTGACAGACCCTAAATTGGTCTAGGTCTTTTCTTATGCGTATCTTCAATAAAATTCAAAACAAACTGAATTGGTCAAAACGTCGCTATTTCGGCATTATTATCGGCATATTGGCCTTAGGATATCTTTCCTCTGCGATTTATCATGTTTATAAACCACTTCCTAAAGGGCTGAATTTTACCGGACCATTGCGTCACGCCAATGTAAAATTTATTGCCGATGAAACCTATATTGATGTGCAAGGGAAGCAGCAACTTGATCAGCAAATCTTTGATCAGGTGTTACAGCTGATTAAGCAAGCCAAGACCACCATTGTGATTGATATGTTTCTATTTAACAGTGAAGTCGGCGATTCTAAAGTCCAGCAACGAGAATTAACTAAGCAATTAACCCAAGCCTTGATTAATGAAAAAATTGTAAACCCAAGCTTAGAAATTAAGTTTATTACCGATCCAATCAATTCTGTTTATGGTGGAATTCAGCCTGAACAATATCGCCAATTACGTTTAGGTGGTATTGACGTGATTGAAACGAATTTAACACCACTCCGTGCATCTAATCCTACTTGGTCTGGGATATGGTATTTATGCTGTCAGGATATTGGCAATAACCCAAATAAAGGCTGGCTGAATAATCCATTTGGTAAAGAAAAAATTACAGTTCGTAGCTATTTAAATTTATTTAATTTTAAAGCCAATCATCGTAAAACCATCGTGGTTGATACCGCGGAAGGTTGGAAAACTATCGTCACATCCGCTAATCCTCATGATGGTAGTTCACGTCACTCCAATATCGCATTAATGGTTGACGGTGCAACTGCGACAGATATTTTAAATACTGAACAAACCGTCGCGCATATGTCGGGAGGTGATACGCCTTTTGTTGCTTTCGGCAAACTACCTGAAAATCCAAATGATCCTCAGGTTCAAGTACTGACTGAAAAAGCAATTTATGATGCGGTCTTAAATATGTTGGCGTCAGCAAAAGCCAATGATCAAATTGATTTAGCCATGTTCTATTTGTCAGAACGCCAAATTGTTAAAGGTTTAGTTGCTGCCAAGCAACGTGGAGTGAAATTACGTATTTTGCTTGATCCCAATAAAGATGCATTTGGTCGTCAAAAAAATGGTATTCCAAACCGTCAAGTGGCTTCAGAGTTAAATGACGCAGGAATTGATGTGCGTTGGTGTAATACCCAAGGTGAGCAATGCCACAGTAAGATGATCGTAAAGCATAATGCGCAATCTGCGGAAATGATTTTAGGTTCTGCCAACTTTACCGCACGTAATTTAAAAAATTATAATTTGGAAACAGATTTACGCGTGGTTGGCAATCCACAACAACAAGTCTTTATCGATGCTGAACAGTATTTTAATACGGCTTGGTCAAACTTAAATGGTCGTCAAATGAGTGTGGATTACAGCAAGTATGCCGATGAATCAAAACTTAAATACGGGGTTTACCGTTTTATGGAATGGAGTGGTTTGTCGACGTTTTGATTTATTCAAAAAATATGTATCGAAATGAATAGATTTCGGTACATAATTTAAAGCTTGGTAGATTTTTTAATAACAAAGCTGAGCTTTAAATGAAAACATTACAAACATCATTTTTAAAATCATTACTTACACTGAGTCTGTTTATTTCACCACTTAGTTTTGCAGAGAGTGCTTTAGTAGTTCAAGCAAAAACATTGCAAACAGGTAGTCCCACTGTCTCAATCAATATTGACAAAGCCATTCAATTATTCAAACAAGCTGCAGAACAAGGTGATGCAGAGGCTTATTTTCTACTTTCAAAATATTATTCTAATTCAGCAGATTATCGTTTTTTACCTGAAAATAGTCATTTATATAAACAGCTGCGTTTGGAAGCTGCTCAACGTGGTAATTTTGACGCATATTTATCATTAGATTTAGAAGCGGGTATTGCTGAAGGTTTCGGTATTTCTAATGATATCAGGCAAAAACTAATAAAAATTCGCCCACAAATTTTAAAACTTGCTGAACAAGGTGATGTTGAAGCCATACGTACATTCGTGCTTGCATTAGACCAAGGTACTGAGAATTATAGTGATGAACAGTGTCAATGGTTATATAAAGCAGTACAGCAAGGGGATTTATTGTGGGCGGGATCTAGTATCCAGAATTGTCCAGAAAACATTCTAAAAAAACTGGGTGCCAAGACGAAAGCTGCTTATGAAAAAGATCATAAAGATAGTGATTTAGCTCATTTTCAAATGCTTCAGCAACGTTCGAATCAAGGTGATATTGGAGCAAAAATAAAATTACTTGAAGATTATGTTGCTGACTCATACTTGTCAGAAAAGGATATTAAACAGCTCGAAAATGAGGTTTTAACGCATTATCAAAAACAAGCATCTCAAGGTGCGAGTGATGCGTATTTGATGCTTGCATTAAAAAAAGATGCTGATAAAGATAAGCAGAATTTGTATCTAAAAGCTGCGCAATTAAATAATCATGTGGCATTAACAGAACTTGGATCTGACTATTTATGGTCAGATGATGAAAAACAAATAGATATTAATAAAGGTCTAATTTATTTAAAAAAAGCTGCAGCACAAAACGATCCTGATGCAATAAATTATCTCGGTGTTTGGTACTATAACGAAGAAAATGAAGGCTATGATGAAGCACTTGCGCAAAAATATTTTAAACAAGCTGCTCAACTAGGATCTGTCAATGCAATGGATAATTTGGCACGCATCGAAGATGAACCAGAAGATTATCGTTGGGCTGTTTTGGCTTATGAAAATGGATCATCTGAAGAAGATACGCAAAGTAAAGCCCTAGAAGCGTATCAAACAGGCAAGGGCACAACTAAAGATCCGATCAAAGCGAGAAATCTAAAAACATATATTCAAATGCGAGCCCAGTTCAACAATAATTTAGGTGGCTTGATTGAAAGTATCAATAATGATACTGAGCGTACTGAAACTGAATCTAAGAACCGAAAAAGATAAACTCAGTTCTTCAACCTTAGTGTTGATCAGTTAAACATTTTTAAAACCTCCCCCCTTCAGAGTAAGCTATGCTTGTAGCTGCGAAGGGGGAGGTTAACGAATTGAAATGTGTGCTTAGCTGTCGCTTTCTATTTAGTTTTTGGGATTTGGTGGAACTAACTCATCCAAATCTTTATTTGAAATATGATCTAACTCATGTAAATCAGTTTTGATTTTCCATTTGCTTTCATCATCTACGGGTTTTGGTAAACGTGCCTCTAACCAGTCACACACCACATCGGGCGAAAAATCTGCATGGTTACATTGAATCACCCAAGCTAAAAATTGTTTCGCTTCACCATTCATATACGGAGGAGGAGAAACGGGTAAAAACTGAGTCGGAAGGCGTTCATTTTTAGAAATATAATTTAGAACGTGACCAAGTTCTTGTACAGTTTGCCACGCTAAAGGATGGTCAATATTGATTTGAAACTTAAACCACCATGCTTGTTTGCCATCTGAACCATAGCTATCAATAAATGCCTCTTGCACACTTGGGATTTTGCAAAAAAATTGATGTAAACGGTCAAAGCTCAGTTCAGCCACAATACAGCACTCATCAGATTAAAATTATATTTTATCAGATTGATGTCAGAATTTACCCAAGTTGATGTATAAACAATAAAGAAGATTAAATTTTGACTGTAATTCATTCATTATTTATCTTGAATGATGTATTAAGCTGTTGTGTATACGTTCAAGTTTGGAGGTTGAAATGAAACAGATACTCAGTTTAAGTGTCTTAATGTTGATGCTTTCAGCAACTTCAACAATGACATGGGCAGACGCTAAAGATTGGGCGAATTATCGCAGTGTTGAGCGGCCTCAAAAGAAATATCCGACAACGACCTATAAATATACAGATCAATATGGCCGCCAAATGTTACAGGAAATTCCTGTTCGACCTCAATACCAGCATCATCCCTATCCAACGTACCCAAGTTATCCGAATCGACCCTATCCACATCCCAATGGTCCATACCCAAGTTACCCACCACAAAATGGTGTGACGATTATTTATAATCACCAGTTTCCAACCCAGACGGAGTATTCAGGTAGCAGTTATGGGTATGTAAATGGCGAGGGCGGTCATATAGAAAGTTCGCAATACTCGTTGATCAGTGATTGGCGCCGTTATGGTTTACCTGATCCACAGGTTGGCATGCATTGGATTTTCCAGGATGGTCGTTATTTACAAGTACCCAATGATCGCTGAACGTGATTTAAAAGCATCATCATGATCAATAGCAATGTATTAAATTTTCAACACATTAAAAAAGTCCCTTCTCCTCTATGTCTTGCGCTTGCATAAGGAATTTCTTTAATTTTGTTTAGGGAGAAGGGCACGCGTATGAATCAAGACAAGGGACTAGGCCAGTTCATCGTCTTCTGGTCGTGGTGTTTTGCCATGAGGCAATGATTTTTCAGTATGCTTATCGCGAATGACGGAAGGATATGTCCAAGATGCATATCTCACGATCAAAATTGCAATGGCTAAAATTAAAACCGATCCTGTGATAATCACTAAATCCATATCTGCTTTATGGTTATGCTGTATATCTGAAATTAGTAACCGCGTAAGTGCGGTGATTGCGATATAAATTAAGAAACGTACAGGCATGTGGTTGGTCTTAAAATAGATCCCCACCATTGCACCTAATTCCAAATAGATAAATAACAATAAAATATCGTCAATACTGGCATATTGTTTTACGGTTAAGATTTCAATAATTGTATGTACCGCTGACCAAGCGATCATACAGCCAATGATAAACAGCGCAATATAATGAAATGCTTCTACTGCAATATTGCCCAATTTATCGAGGAGGTTTTCTATTTTTTCTATACGTGGATCTTTATTCATAACATCCTCCATTTGCGTGTGTTATTTATGATTAAACACTATGCAAATTTCATGCACATGAAACTAGTGTTTATGTTGCTTTTAACAGTGGAGCGGGGAGTGCTTATGATCACATTTTTCAAAAGAAAATTCATGAATTTGGTTGCTCATCAAATAGTGTTTCACCATAATTTTGGTTAAAGCAAAACATGCTCTCCCTATATTGGAATATGTGAACATATTTTTGTATTGTCTAAATGCAGGATGAACGAATAGTGTAAAGTCATAAACTATAAACCATGTTAAATTGTCATTAGGATAATTTTTAAATTTAACTTTAATTATGAATGGATAGAAAAGATGAAAATAAACCCCATAATTTTATGTTTCAATATTCTGTTATTTACACAATTCTCGAATGCTGATGTGATCAAAACTCCCACGGTAGCTGAAGCAAAACAAGCAACAGCTGAGTTGTTAGGAGCAAAAATCGGTGCAATGATTTCAGAAGTTAAATTGGGAACATGTATTCCTGCCATAAACGCTACACACTCAGGGCAAGTTGCATGCACTGTTTCGGTCAAGTTGGGTGCCGCAACAAATGAAACGCAGTCTGATTTTTATCAAGATAAGGGTAAATGGGTTGCTATACCTAGTGAATCTCAAGATAACTTACCATTTCCAGATCCAAAACTACATTAATCATTGATCCACAAAAAATGCCCGATAAATCGGACGATTGATCACTTATTTTGAGTTGATGATGAAATTAAACTTGATTGGTAAGCTAATCTTAACTGCATTCATAATTACTTCTTACCAGTTTTGATTTTAGCAATAGGGGCATTTAAATCAGGTAAGAGATGTTGGATGAAGTAGTAGGTCTAATTTTCTAGTTATGCTCTTTTGTACAGGACAATGATTTATTCAGTATAGTTATCACGAATAACTGAAGGATCTATTTTGGATATTCACAGACATCTGATTGGTCTAAAAATAGAGAAGCCTCTATCACCCCTAATTCTAAATAGAGCAATAACAATAAACCCAATACTGGCTTATTCGTGTGCTATTTATGATTAAACACTATGCAAATTTTATGCACATGAAAAGCGTGGCGAAATGTTTATATTGAATAAATCACAATGATTTAATTAAGAAATTGATCATTTCATTTGAATAGGCTATAGATAGATTATTTTCAATACAATTAAAGGAATAACGATGAATTTGTATCGACCAATTGGGCTTTTTGAATATCAATTGATTGAAAAGAGTGGCTTTAAAAATTTCCCACCAAGATTGTATTGGCAGCCTATTTTCTATCCTGTTTTAAATCAGAAATATGCTGAAAAAATTGCTTTGGACTGGAATACCAAAGATCAAGCGAGTGGTTATATTGGCTATGTCACACGGTTTGAACTGAGTGATGAGTATCTGGCTCAGTTTGAAGTACATACGGTTGGGGATGACTTTTGTCAGGAGTTATGGATTCCCGCTGAGCGATTAGATGAGTTTAATCAGCAAATTATAGGCAACATTGAAGTGGTTAATATTTTCAAAGGTGAAGCTTTTACTGAAAATGCTGAATTACCTGAAATATTTAAAACCAGCCCAGATGGCTCGAAAGAGTATTAGGAAATAAAACATGTATCTTCCTACTCATTTTAAACAAGAGAATCTTCCTGAACTTTTCGATTTAATTGAAAAGAATCCATTGGGAAGTTTGATGGTTATCTATGATGGTGAAATTGAAGCGAATCATATTCCTTTTGAATTGGATCGTTCAGCGGGCAAGTCTGGATTGTTACGTGGGCATATTGCTAAAGCCAATCCTTTATTGAACGTGTTAGAACAGAGTCAATCGGCCTATGTGATTTTCCATGCTGAACAAAGTTATATTTCACCGAATTGGTATCCAGGAAAATTTGAGCATCATCGGGAAGTACCGACATGGAACTATCGTGTTGTGCATGTGAAGGGAACAATTCGAAAAATAGATGATGAAAAATATTTGCGGGGTGTTTTGGCGCGATTGACTCGACAACATGAAGCACCGCAGGCGCTACCTTGGAAAATGGGAGATGCGCCCAATGATTATATCGAAGCGCAATTAGAAAAAATTGTGGCGATTGAAATCGAAATAGATTCAATCGTAGGGAAATTTAAAGTCAGTCAAAATCGCAGCGCTTTGGATGCCGCAAGTGCGGCAAATGCTTTACAAAACCAATCTCCAGAGATGGCTGAATCGATTCGGAAGTTTTATCCAAGGTAATACTCTACGATGCTACTTGATTTATATTGTGAGCAACTTTTATAGCCGCACGATAATAATTACCATCATTGATTTTAAGATGCATAGAAAAGCAAACATAGCTGCTTTATGACGTCCAAGAGATATAGATCAGCAGACGTCTTAAAAATAACATCAGTTGCAAATAAAAAACGCCCGAATCATCGGGCGTTTTAATGTCTTATTTCAGTTGATGATGAAATTAAGCCTGATTGGTAAAATAATCTTCGCTGAAATTCATAATAACTTCTGCACCTGCTTTGATTTTAGCAACACGTGCATTTAAATCAGGCAAGAGGCGTTGGATGAAGTAATGAGTCAATGCAAGTTTGTCTTGGTAGAATTGACCTTGCTTATTTTTTGCAGCATTGGCAATACGAGCAAACATATAAGAGAAGCTTAATAAGCCAACAACATGCAGATACTCTACTGCCGCAGCATTTGCGAAATCAGCATTTTCTTTTGCACGTTCTAAAATATGCTGCGTAATCATATCGACTTCAGTTGCAATATCTAAAGTCGCATCTTTAATGAAGTTTAAGTCGGTATCTAGACCATTGGCAAAATCACGGATTTCTTCAATATATTCAGCAATGAATTCACCATTACATTTAATTGTTTTACGACCAATTAAATCTTGTGACTGAACGCCGTTGGTGCCTTCATAGATTTGTGCGATACGTAAGTCACGAACACACTGTTCCATACCCCATTCACGAATATAGCCATGGCCACCAAACACCATTTGTGCATCGATTGCAGCATTAAACGCAGTATCTGTTAAATAGGCTTTGGCAATTGGCGTTAATAATGCAACACGATTATTTGCCTTCGCTACAGCTTCAGGATCGGTTGAAAATTTCGTAATGTCGAGTTGTTGACCAACGTAAACAGCAAATGCACGAGAAGCTTCATTGTTGGCACGTGCATTGAGTAACATACGACGTACATCACCATGTACAAGGATGCTGTCCGCAGGTTTGTTTGGAGATTTAACGCCTGTTGCACTACGGCCTTGTACGCGATCAGTCGCATATTGTGCTGCATTTTGGTATGCATATTCAGAAGCGCCTAGGCCTTGAATACCCATAGACAAACGTTCGTAATTCATCATCACGAACATAGCTGCAAGCCCTTCATTTTCTTTACCAACAAGGAAACCTTTGGCTGCATCAAAGTTCATGACACATGTTGCAGACGCTTTGATCCCCATTTTGTGTTCAATTGAACCAGGACCCGCTGTATTACGTTCGCCCAATGAACCGTCAGCATTGACGAGGAATTTAGGCACGATAAAGAGTGAGATACCACGTGAACCAGCAGGTGCATCAGGTGTTTTTGCTAAAACAAGGTGAATGATGTTGTCAGCAAGATCGTGGTCACCACCAGTAATGAAGATTTTAGTACCAGTAATGTTATATGTACCATCTTGGTTAGGTTCAGCTTTAGTTTTGATGATCCCTAAATCTGTACCTGCATGAGGTTCAGTTAAACACATCGTACCAGACCATTCACCTGAATAGATTTTAGGTAAATAGGTTTCTTTCTGTTCTTGAGATGCATAGCTGTTTAACGCCATACCAGCACCAACAGAGAGAAGCGGGTAGAGCATGAATGATGGATTGGTAGCAAATAACATTTCATCTGCAAGTACAGTCAGCATTTTTGGCATTGCCTGACCGCCCCATTCCTCTTCAGCACCTAGGCCAATCCAACCGCCTTCAGCGTATTGTTGGAATGCTTCTTTAAAACCAGCAGGTGTAGTGACTTTGCCATTTTCATAATGAGCGCCTTCTTCATCACCTGTGCGGTTTAAAGGAAGCGTAACATTTTGTGCAAATTTAGCCATTTCTTCTAAAATTGCTTCAGCCGTTGCCGCATCAACATGTGCAAGCTTTTCGTTGGCTTGCCAGAATTGCTCTGCATTGAAAACGTCATTCAGAATGAATTTCATATCTGCAAGTGGCGCATTATAAATTGGCATGTTCGTTCACCTGTTTATTGTTTGAATCTGTAGACTTAGATCAGTTTAACCAACAAGCATGTATGTTGTTAGATGGTCTAAGTAAATAACGCTCTATTTATAAAGAAAAAGGACTGCCAAAGCTATGACCGTCCTTTCTCAATTTCTGCACTCTTGAGTACAGTTTTCTAAATACCTAGCTCGGCATTCTACTTAGAATGCAAAGTCTTCAGCATCTAGTGACATCAATGGATCTAAGCCACCAGCGATCACGTCAACATGTGAACGAACGCGTGGTAAGATTTTCTTGAAGTAGAAACGAGCAGTCTTAATTTTTGCATTATAGAAGCCAGTTTCAGTAGAGCCTTCAGCAAGTTTTTGTTGAGCAACAAGCGCCATGCGAGCCCATAAGAATGCAAGCGTTACATAACCAGAGAAGTATAGGTAGTCAACCGCAGCTGCGCCTACTTCATCTGGATTTTGCATAGCTTTCATACCGATTTGCATGGTTAAATCACCCCACTCTTTGTTAAGAGCAGCAAGTGGTTCAACAAATTCTTTTAGGTCAGCATTGTCTTTGTTTGCTTCTGCAAATTTATGGATGATCTTGGTGAAGTCTTTCAACATCGCACCTTGCGTACCCAATACTTTACGGCCTAACAAATCAAGTGCTTGGATTTCAGTTGTACCTTCGTATAAGCAAGAGATACGTGTATCACGTACAATTTGCTCCATACCGTGTTCAGAAATAAAGCCGTGACCACCAAATACTTGTACACCATGCTTCGCTGATTCAGAACCTGTCTCAGTTAAGAATGCTTTTGCAATCGGTGTTAATAATGACAAGATATTGTCGGCAAATTTACGATCTTCTTCAGTAACACCTTGCTCTACGATATCTGCATATTGAGATAAGAAGTAAACCAATGCACGACCACCTTCAGCAAAGGCTTTTTGTGTCATCAACATGTTACGTACAGCTGGGTGAACAATGATTGGATCAGCTTCTTTCTCTGGTGCTTTAGGACCAGAAAGTGAACGCATTGCCAAACGATCTTTCGCATATGCAAGTGCACCTTGGAAAGAAGATTCAGATGCTGTTAAACCTTGAACAGCAGTACCAATACGTGCAGTGTTCATGAAGGTAAACATTGCATGTAAACCACGGTTTTCAGGTCCAATCAAGAAACCTTTTGCGTTATCAAAATTGATCACACAAGTTGCGTTACCGTGGATACCCATTTTGTGTTCGATTGAACCACAACGAACTGCATTACGGTCTGCAATAGAGCCATCTGCATTTACGTTGAACTTAGGTACGATGAATAACGAGATACCTTTAGTGCCTTTAGGAGCACCGGGTAAACGCGCCAACACGATGTGAACGATGTTCTCCGCCATATCGTGTTCACCAGCAGAGATAAAGATTTTCTCGCCAGAGATTGCATAGCTACCATCTGCTTGTGGTTCAGCTTTAGAACGGATAATCCCTAAGTCAGAACCTGCATGAGATTCTGTTAGGCACATAGTACCAGTCCATTCACCTGAAACAAGTTTAGGTAAATATGTTGCTTTTTGCTCAGCAGAACCATGATGCTCGATTGTACGAACCGCACCATGTGAAAGACCAGGGTACATACCCCACGCCCAGTTTGCTGCACCTACCATTTCAGAAATAGCTGTTGCTAAAGAACCAGGTAAACCTTGACCACCATGTTCTTCTGGAACTGAAAGAGAAGGGAAGCCTAGTTCTACATATTTGTCATAGGCTGCTTTAAAGCCTGTAGGTGTAGTCACTACACCATCATTCCATTTACAGCCTTCACTGTCACCGATTTGGTTAAGTGGAGATAATTCATTTTCACAGAAATCCGCGCCAGCTTCTAAATATTGATCAATCAATTCACGGCTTACGGTTTCTTGGAATGCAGGGAGTTTCGCGTAATGTTCTTCAGCATTTAATAATTCATGCAAAACGAAGTGCATATCACGTAAGGGTGCTTTGTATTGTGGCATATCGGTTTCCTCAATACTGGTTAAACCAGATTTATAATCTTCATAAATACGACGTGTGTCTTCTATGACACATATTTGTTCCGCTACATCGTGCAACATCTTATAGTGACGTACAAGTATTTCATGGTTATTTCTCTGTGACTGTAAAGTCAAAGAAAAAAGGCTTGAAAGCTGTAAGTGCATTGAGTGTAAACACTTTTCATTGAAAAATAAGGATACAAATAGTCAAAATCGTAAAAACTTGTGTCCAATAAAATGCCAGTCAAAATATGATGAAAATGTCATTCATATTTTTAAAATGTAGCGAAAAGATTGAAGTGCATACTTGATCTTGGATGAGGCGTGATTGAATGTGTGGTTAAAACTATAGATATTGAGAACGTTTTTAGTTTTTTTACGCAATATGACTCTAAATGATTTAAACCAATAGACGCACTGCATACTTTTTTAAGGGTGATATTTTTATGGCAATCACTCGCCCCAAAGTCGATCCACAATGTCTTCTACCGAGTATTCAAAATATCGCCCTGTTTGATCTTTATTGCGTTGAAACAATTGAGGCTTAAATGCTTTAAAATTGATTTTTAAAAAATTGTAGAAATAGCCCCCAGAGAATATGGTGCGGAGGTAAAAAGCATTGATGAATTCATTTGCATGTTGAGTGTTAAAGTCTGAGCTTTTAATCCGCTGGACGATTTCAGTAAGCTCTTGTTTTGAAATATTATGAATGATTTTAGGCTCAGGTAGGCAAATATCAAAGCTTAAATTTTCGATGCCTTCGGCTTCCCACCACTCCCAAAGATCGTATTGAGAAATGTCTTTACTGGTAATTTCTGTGAGCTTTTCACTGAGTTTTTGATATTCAAGCGAGTCTTCATCGCCAAACTCATCGCAATAGTTTAGGGTCTGTTGCCATTTCATAAATGGCTTGCGTTGTAGGTTAAAATTGAGCAGGCAAGGCATGAAACGAAGAGAATAGCGAGACTATTTTCGAGTTTCATAACGAAGGCTGAGATAATTTTAGCCACAACCCTGAGCAAGAACAAAGCACTGC
>NZ_JAMBAR010000001.1:687282-1178935 GCF_025433935.1 Acinetobacter sp. I-MWF
ACTGCTTTGTTTGCAGCGCAAGGCGCAGCGGGGGACTAGCGTGTTTTTTGCCGCTACGTGTTACCTTGCGAAACGATGTTTCTCATCATTTAGAATGACTAAATTTCGTATTTCGCGCCTAGTATCGCCTAAAAAACACACGTAGTCGCAAACATAGACGAATTGTCAATAGACCCTAGGCAATTAGCAATCAATTTGAGTACGAGCGGGTAATGTTGTTGTGCTGTTTCAAAATTGGGTTCTATTTCTGTACGAAGTCTATTCATCATTTGCTATATTTAAACGATCAAAAAGTTTTAATGGTGCTATCAATAAGCGACAAGAAAAGCATAATTTCTAAAATGAAGTCGAGAAATGAGAAATGAAAGTTTTAAGCCCATTTTCACAGATTTACCGTTCTATTTCAATAATTTATCTCACCCTTTCATCAATTTACCTTACTCGACAGTATGACCTTTTAAATAAAAACAGTCGTTTATTTTTACTGAGAAGAGGAAGGTAAATTGGATAATTTAAACGGGTAGGCTAATTAAACTCACCCACTGAGCGCTCTTTTGCCCAGTCGCGTAAGATAAATTTTTGCAATTTACCTGTCGATGTTTTTGGAATCTCACAAATCACCACATTTTTAGGGACTTTAAAGCGTGCCAAATGCTGTTTGCAGAATTCAATCACCTCTTCAGGTGTGGTTTCTGCACCTTGTTTAAGTTCTATAAAGGCACAAGGAACTTCTTGCCAACGCGGATCAGGTTGCGCAACCACTGCCGCAGTCATAATTGCGGGGTGAGTATAAAGAACCTCTTCAACTTCTAAAGATGAGATATTTTCACCACCTGAAATAATGATGTCTTTTGAACGGTCCATAATTTTTGCATAACCATCGGGCTGGCAAACCGCTAAATCACCCGTATGAAACCAGCCACCTTTAAAGGCTTCTTCTGTGGCTTTGGTATTTTTTAAATAGCCTTTCATAACAATGTTGCCACGGAACATAATTTCTCCCATGGTCTTACCGTCATTAGGCACAGGTTGCATCGTTTCAGCATCTAACACACGCATACCATCTTGTAATGGATACGGTACACCTTGGCGCGAATGTAATTGTGCTTGCTCTTGAATAGACAGGTCACTCCAACCTGCTTGAGCTGCACATAATGCAGAAGGGCCATAAGTTTCAGTGAGACCATAGACATGATTGACTTGAATACCAATATGATGCATTCCTTCAATAATTGCCGCAGGCGGTGCAGCACCAGCCACCATTACTTCTACATGATGTTCAAATTTAATTTGTTGTTCTTTCGGGGTGTTGATCAACATCGACAAGACAATCGGTGCACCACAGAAATAGTCAACTTTGTATTGATCAATGAGTTGATAAACTAACTCAGGATCAATTTTACGTAAGCAGATATTGGTACCGCCATTGGCTGCAACAGTCCAAGCAAAACACCAGCCATTGCAATGGAATAGGGGAAGTGTCCATAAATATTTACAACGTGGTGTCATACCACAGGCGATGATATTACTGGCCGCATTGATATAAGCACCACGATGGTGATAAACCACACCTTTCGGATTGCCTGTAGTGCCAGAGGTATAATTTAGACTAATCGCATCCCATTCATCCTGAGGTAAATGCCACTCAAAATCTACATCGCCACCTTTTAGCCATTCCTCATATTCAATTTGACCAATACGTGCAGTAGCATCATTGTTTTCGTATTCCTCATCTGCAACATCAATGATATAGATCTGTTGAGCAATAAGCGCTACCGCTTCTTTAGCCAAAGCCGCAAACTCAGGGTCAACCAAAAGAACTTTGGTTTCAGCATGCTCTAACATAAACGCAATGGTTTTGGCATCTAAACGAGTATTCAGGGTATTTAAAACAGCACCAGCCATAGGGACTGCAAAATGCGCTTCGACCATCGCAGGGATATTGGGTAAAAGAACTGAAACAGTATCGTTTTTTTGAATCCCAAGATTTTGTAATTGATGGGCAAATTGACGACAACGTGTATAGGTGTCACGCCAAGAGATATGACGAGCACCATGTACAATCGCATCTTGATTTGGATAAATGTAGGCTGCACGCTCTAGGTAACGTAAAGGTGATAATGCTACAAAGTTTGCAGGGGTTCGTGGTAATTGATCATAGGCACTGACCATGTTTAGCTCCATCTATATTTGTTCTAATTTCCGTGTTTAAAAGATATGCATAAGCCTGTCAGAATTCATTTAGGCTTTAGTCGAGTATTCCAGCTAAATATGCATCGTTAGACATCTTTACCCTTATTTAAATATTTTTTGGAATATTTAATTTATTGAATTAAATTAATATTTTGGAAGATTGATGTAATGTTAATCCTGATTTTATGCAGAATCTTATTTAAAATCCCGTTATTCAAATATGAATAACTGAACTCAGCAGTTTCGCTTTTTTGTATTCCGTTGGCGAAGATCCAGTCCATTTTTTAAACGCACGACGAAATTCCCTTAACTCACTAAAACCAAGGTTGAAACTGATTTCACTCATCGATTGATTTTCTTCAATCCATTGTTTGGCTTTTTTTTCTAACACCTGTTGCTTTAAAAACTGAAAATTTAGCCCCTCATTGAGTAGTAAACGCCGTAAATGGCGTTCGCTAAAATGAAAATATTGTGCTGCTTGTTGCATATCAAAGCGTTCAGGTAGATGGCTTTCAATCAAATGTGCTAATACCTTTGCCAAACTGTGTTGATTCATTTGATCAAATTGTTTTAAAGCTTGATCACAAATCAGAATTGCACTTTGATAATTGACAGGGCTATAGTTTTTAAGACTTCTCGACAAGAGTGTTTTGTTAAATCGGATGATATTTTTAGCTGTTTTAAAATAAATTGGACAATTGAAAATTCTTTGATAATCATTGATATATGCTGAGTGATCATAGCTGAGTTCCAGGCTCACCAACTCATAGCTCTCGTCTAGCATCATATTGACACAGGTAATAATACTGGCAAAAACTTCATCACAGAAAAATGCTTTTAGCTCATCACAGTTACTTCGCTCAAAAAGTTCAATTTCACAATAATCATCAACAAGATTGACGGTTAAATCTAAGACACTGCCTGAAATGGGATGATAGTGCAGTGCGGTCTCCAATGCTTCAGCTACTGTTTTACAGGCTTGCATGGCAAAGCCCAAAATACCAATTGAAATCTGACCTTCACTACTGCCCAGCAATAAACCTAAATTTTGTTGCTGGGTATCTTTAACTGCGAGATGAATAACCTCACAGAGTTCTGAAAAACCAACAAAACCATGCCCTTGGCGAATTTGTTCCAAGTCTAAATTTTGTGCTGCGAACCAATTGTCATATTGCCAGTGTTGTTGTTCTGCATAATGAACCAAACTCGTCAGTATCATTGGTGGAATATAAAATTGAGAATTGGCAATTTCCTTTTGCTGCAAGCTCATAAAGTCCGCTTAGCCCCCCATATTATTGTTGCTTTTACCCTAGTTGGTATCGCATATTTTTGATTAAGATTCAATCTACTTCTGGTATTCGCAGATATAAATTCGCTGACATAAAAAAGATAAAGGATGACCGCATATGTTTATGGTGGGTTGGGATAAACAAGAAATAGACATTCAGCCGCAAGGTTATGCCATGTTTGGTTATGGTATGTGGTCGCATCGTGCTTATCAAAAACGTACAGCGTTGTTTGCTCGTACATTCACTATCCGTCGTTTAGCTTTAGAACAGCCCATTATTTTTTGTTGTCTGGATTTTGGTTGTATTACTTATGCGATCCGCAGTGGTGTTGTTGAGCGCTTAAAACAACAACTAGCTGAGCAATTTAATGAACAGCATTTGGTCTTGATGGCAACCCATACTCATTCTGGCCCTGGCGGTTGTGCTTATGAAGCTTTATACAATATGCCGACCCCAGGGTTTGTTCCAGAGCATGTTGAAGCGGTAGTAAATGCGGTCATGCTCAGTATTTCCAATGCCTTAGACACTGAAAAAGAAACCGAACTTCGTTATCAAAGTTGCCAATTTCCTCATGATATTCCAGTGGCATGGAATCGATCATTGCAGGCATATAATCGTAACCCCGATGTGATTCAAAGAACCGAAGCAGAAACCCATCTCGCCTTAAATCGTGAAATGCAATTAATCGGGTTTTACCGTGATGATCAATTATGTTCCTTTATTTCATTATTTGGAGTACATGCAACCTGTTTGAGTAGTCAACTCAAAGCCCATGATGGTGACAATAAAGGCTATGCTGCGGCGATAAGTGAACATTATCTATTAACACAAGGTATTCCACACCCAGTTGCCATTTTTGCACAAGCAACAGCAGGAGATGTATCGCCACATTTTCATGGCCCCAAACAAGATGCGATTCGCAATAAAATTAAGGGCGAAAAAGAATATCAATATGCTGAGCAAAATGGGCGTTATCAAAGTGAAATTGCGATTAAAGCACTGACTACACCGCTTGAAAAAAACACCAACAATGCGATGGAAGCATGTTTACTCCAAGGCAGTGTCGATGCTGTTTTATCCTATATAGATCTGAGTCAAGTCGATGTGCCAAGTGAATTTAGTCAGGGGATACAAGGCGCTAAAACCAGTGCCGCTTGTCATGGTGTCGGTTTCTTCGGGGGAACGCCAATAGATGGTAAAGGAACACCTACAGCAATTCTTAAAGTAATGTCATTACTCGCTAAGCGAGTACGTAAGCAACGTTTAGCAAACTCGAATTCTCTGCGGTACAGCAAATATAAAGCGCTCTATGACTCACAATTTCCGAAAGAGATTGTTTTAGAAAGTCCAGACAATCAGTTGCTGGGTAAAGGTTTAGATTTTCCCCCAAGTATTTTTGACCCTTTAATTGCAGAAATGAATCGCCAAGTTAAAGCCGGTGCCATTCAAGACAGCCCATTGGTTCCAAGTGTTGTTCCGCTACAGATTATCCAAATTGGTCAATTGGCTTTGATTTGTTGCCCCGGAGAAATTACCACAACAGCAGGACAACGTGTGATTCAGACTGTGGCAAAACAGTTCTCAAAGCAGCATGGTATTTCAAAGGTTGGTTTGGTGTCTTATTGCAATGATTATATGGGCTATATCACCACCAATGAAGAATACCAGCAACAAGCTTATGAAGGTGCACATACTTTATATGGTCAATGGACACATGCGGCAATTCAGTACAAATTTCAGCAATTGGCAACGCAGTTGAGTCTAGATAAATCTCAACGAGAATATGACCAAATCACACGCCCCGCAGCGATTCCACCACACGAAATAGAAAAAAGAACAAATCACGGCAATTTAAAAACGGCTGTACGCTAAAGGATGAGCATTATGAATCAATTGATTAATCAAGCACCGAACAAGCACAAATTAAATCAGCAAAAATGGAACAATTGGTCTGGCTATCAACAGTCTCACCCTGAGCAGATTTTAAAGCCTGACAGTCTTGATGAGTTAAAACACATTGTCCAAACCCAAGCAAAGATTCGAGTGGTGGGAGCAGGGCATTCATTTACACCTTTGGTGAGTACCGATGCAACATTGCTGTCTTTGGATAGTCTTTCTGGTGTGGATCAAGTCAATACTGAATTTGCCCAAGCCAGTATTTGGGCTGGAACACGATTATTTAATTTAGGGCAATATTTAGAACCGATGCAGCAGTCTTTAATGCAACAGGGTGATATTGACCAGCAAAGTTTAGCTGGTGCTGTTTCAACGGGAACACATGGTACAGGCGTGGGCTTACATTGTCTTTCAGGTTATGTGCAAGCATTTGAATTACTCACAGCATCAGGAGAAATTCTTCATTGTAATCGCCATGAAAATCCAGATATTTTTGCAGCAGGACGAGTGTCTTTAGGGAGTTTAGGGATTTTGACTAAAATCACCATGCAGAATAAACCACGCTATAAACTTAAAGAGCAAGTTAGACTGTGTGCGGTCAAAGACTTTATTCAAAATATTGACCAATGGAAAGCACAACATCGGCATATCGAGTGTTTTGCATTTTCTCATGCAGATAAATTGATTTTAAAAACCTTAGATATTACTGAAGATGAGGTTCAACCACGCACTGAATCATGGCCATCTGAGGATACGTTATTAACCTTATGTTGCGAGTTAACCAAATCTTTTCCAGCATTGAATCCAAAACTACAAAAGCTCTTAGGCGTTTTTATTAAGCCAAGCACATTTGTTGATTGGTCAGGCAAGATTTTCCCGACACCGCGTGAAACGAAATTTAATGAAATGGAATATCAGGTTCCAGTTGAATTGGGGGTGGAATGTTTGCAAGCTGTTCTAGCAGCGCTAAAAAACTCAAAAGCACAAACCTTTTTCCCTGTGGAGTTTCGATTTGTCAAAGGTGATGATATTTGGTTGAGTCCGTTTTATCAGCGGGACTCTATTTCCATCTCAGTACACCAATATCATAAGCAAGCACCTAGACAATTATTTAATGAAGTTGAGTCGATTTTGCAACATTATCAAGGGCGACCACATTGGGGGAAAATGCATAGTATGACAGCAACACAACTTAAAACTTTATACCCTAAGTGGGATGCGTTTATGCAGTTGCGAGAACGACTTGATCCAAGCAGAAAGTTTTTAAATCCTTATTTAGAAAAGCTATTCTTATCTGAATAATGGATAAAATTAAGTGAATGGGTAAAACTAAAATAGACCATAAAGGTAGACTATGAACAACTTTTTTGAGCAATTAAATCGTGATTTAAAACAGTCAAATGGTGCATTACCTCGGTTAATTGTTGATGATCAGGCGCTTGAACAAAATCTACAATACATTGCCAAAAAGCTTCAATACGGAAGCCATTTGCAACCACGTATCGTGGTAAAGTCTTTGGCATGCTTAGCATTATTAAAAACCATTAGTCTAAAGCTTTCGACTCAACGGTTTATGGTGTTTCATATGCCACAGCTTTTACCAATCCTTGAGAACTTTTCGGATGTAGATGTGTTGTTTGGGAAACCGATGCCTGTAAGCACTATTCAGCATTTTTATGCGATGAATCAAAATTGCAGACAAGCCGATATACAATGGTTAATTGATTCCAAAGCACGTTTATTACAGTATCTTGAGGTTGCAAAACAGTTTAGCTTAACGCTTAAAATCAATATTGAAATTGATGTGGGTTTGCATCGCGGTGGTATTCGTTCCGATTTTGCACTCATCGAAATATTAAGATTGATTGAACAAAATCCTGAGCATTTAGTACTTGCTGGCTTGATGGGCTATGATGCCCATGTGACGAAGCTACCTCCAGTGATTAAAAAGATTGATGTCGCGTATCGAGAGTCACAAGACATTTATCAAAATTATAAAAATATTATTCAACAGCAATTTCCGCATTTATGGCGAGCTGATCTTTGTTTTAATGGTGGTGGTAGTCCTACATTTTATCTCCATGTGGAGCAAAGTGTGTGCAATGATCTTTCTTTTGGCTCTATGTTACTTAAACCAAGCGACTTTGACAGCGATGGTTTAAGTGTTTTACAAGCTGCATTATGGATTTCAACCCCTGTTTTAAAAGTACTGCCATTTACCCAGTTACCTGGATTAGAGGTTTTAGATAAATTACCACATAGCTCTAAAGCCTTATTTGTTTATGGTGGATATTGGATGGCGCATTATGTTTATCCGCGAGGGATTCATCCGCATGCACTTTATGGGCGGAGTACCAATCAGGAAATGGTTAATGTGCCTAAAAGCACTGAAATAGCTGTTGATGATTTTGTATTTTTAAGACCCACACAAAGCGAAGCGATTATTCCTCAATTTCATAAATTATATTGTTATAAAAATCGAGATTTTGAAGCGTGGGAAACCTTTAGAGAGTAATGTTCCAAAAAGAGGAAGTTGGTGGATAATCAAAAGTACAATTTAAATCAGAATAAAGAATAATTTTAAGACAAAGGTTTATAAATATGCTGTAAAGGTGTAAAATTCGACACACTTTTATTTTGTTCCACCGATTTTATCTTGAGGATCTTCCTCGATCATAATCTCGCGGTGACATGCTCCATTGTACGGGGCATCACTCCTTAAGGATTTTTAAATATGCCTATTATCACATTGCCAAATGGCGATCAAAAAAGTTTTGATCAAGCTGTTTCCGTTATGGAAGTTGCTCAAAGTATTGGACCTGGACTGGCTAAAAATACAGTTGCTGGGAAAGTAAATGGTCGCTTAGTCGATGCAAGTGATTTAATTACCGAAGACTCAACCTTACAAATCATCACTCCAAAAGATCAAGACGGTGTAGAAATTATTCGTCACTCTTGTGCACACTTGGTGGGTCATGCGGTAAAACAACTCTTCCCTGAAGCAAAAATGGTGATTGGTCCGGTCATTGAAGAAGGTTTCTACTATGACATCTGGATGCCTCGTCCATTTACTTTAGATGATATGGCTGCAATCGAAGCGCGCATGAAAAAGCTCATCGATCAAGATTATGACGTCATTAAAAAAATGACACCTCGTGATGATGTGATTGCAGAGTTCACTGCACGTGGTGAAGATTATAAGTTACGTTTGATTGCTGACATGCCTGAAGAAACTCAAATGGGCTTGTACTATCATCAAGATTATTTAGATATGTGTCGTGGTCCACACGTACCGAATACTAAATTTTTAAAGTCATTCAAATTGACTAAAATCTCTGGCGCTTACTGGCGTGGTGATGCTAAGAATGAACAATTACAGCGTATTTATGGTACTGCTTGGGCAGACAAAAAAGAATTAGCAGCATATATCAAGCGTATTGAAGAAGCTGAAAAGCGTGACCATCGTAAAATTGGTAAAGCTTTAGATTTGTTCCATATGCAAGAAGAAGCACCAGGTATGGTGTTTTGGCATGCCAATGGTTGGACGATCTACCAAGTGCTTGAACAATACATGCGTAAAGTTCAACAGGACAACGGCTACCAAGAGATTAAAACACCACAAATTGTAGACTTCACTTTGTGGGAAAAATCGGGTCATGCTGCCAACTATGCAGAAAATATGTTTACGACACATTCAGAAAGTCGTAACTATGCGGTAAAACCAATGAACTGCCCATGTCACGTTCAAGTGTTTAACCAAGGTTTAAAATCTTACCGTGATCTTCCAATTCGTTTGGCAGAGTTTGGTTCATGCCATCGTAATGAGCCATCAGGTTCGTTACACGGGATTATGCGTGTACGTGGCTTTACTCAAGATGATGCACATATTTTCTGTACAACTGAACAAATTGGTAAAGAAGTTGCAGACTTTATTAAACTGACTTTAGATGTTTATAAAGATTTTGGTTTTGAAGAAGTTCAAATGAAATTGTCTACACGTCCTGAAAAACGTGTGGGTGCTGATGAACTTTGGGATGTTGCAGAAAAATCTTTAGCAGATGCTTTAGATGCTGCAAATCTTAAATGGGAAGAACAACCTGGAGAAGGTGCTTTCTACGGTCCGAAGATTGAATTTTCATTAAAAGACTGTTTAGGACGTATCTGGCAGTGCGGTACAATTCAGTGTGATTTTAACTTACCGTTACGTTTAGACGCTTCATATGTAACAGAAGATAACGATCGTGACCATCCTGTGATGTTACATCGTGCAATTCTTGGCAGTTTTGAACGTTTTATTGGTATACTAATTGAACACTACGCAGGCTTTATGCCACCATGGTTGGCTCCAATCCAAACATGTGTCATGAATATTACGGATTCTCAAGCGGAAGCTTGTGAGCAAGTCGTCGCAAAACTCAAAGAAAATGGAATTCGAGCAATTTCAGACTTGAGAAATGAGAAAATCGGCTTTAAGATTCGTGAGCGTACACTAGAGCGTATTCCATACCTATTGGTACTTGGAGATCGAGAAGTAGAGGAAGGGACTGTGAATGTTCGTACTCGCTCTGGAAAAAATTTAGGTACTATGTCAATAGACGCATTTATTGACCTAGTGAAAGCAGCCGTAGCCGAACGCGGCCGGTATATTGTGGAGTAAGAAAGATTAAACAGCCTGACCGTAACCAACAACAAGGTGCTAAAAGTAATCGTCCTGCATTAAATGATGAGATCAAAGCGAAAGATGTGCGTCTCGTTGCTGCAGATGGAGAGCAAAAAGGCATCGTTTCACTTGCTGAAGCTTTGCGTGCTGCTGAAGAAGTTGATCTTGATCTTGTTGAGATCGTGGCGAATGCAGAGCCACCTGTTTGTAAAATCATGGATTTCAACAAACATTTATTTGACTTGAAGCAAAAGCAAAAAGATGCGAAAAAGAAACAGCATCAAGTTCAAGTGAAAGAAATTAAGTTGCGCCCTGGTACAGACGTTGGTGATTACAATGTTAAGTTGCGTGCTATTCTGAAGTTTCTTGAAGAAGGCAACAAAGTCAAAATTACTCTACGTTTCCGTGGTCGTGAAATGGCTCACCAACAGTTGGGTCTTGCACAATTGCAAAAAATTGAAGCAGACGTAGCAGAGTTTGGTATTGTTGAACAAGCACCAAAAATGGAAGGCCGTCAAATGGGTATGTTACTTGGACCTAAAAAGAAAAAGTAATTATTCATCTGTTAAAAAAGCACTGCATTAAGCAGTGCTTTTTTACGTTAAAATGTAGGTGAATTAATCTGAATCGAGCGGAGTTGATATGTCATCTACTCAAAATTCAAATGCGCTATCGAGTATTAACCAAAAAAATTATTCAAGCAGGTGAGGTCTTGCCTGTGGTTAAATTAAAGGATGGTAGTGCTGTACAAACGGGCACAGTGGCAACCATGTTGCATAATATCAATCTGTATAACTCAGGTTTAAGAGGCGAGATTGAACAAGAACTGATCCTCGCGATCCCCACCTTAGTGAAAGTTGGTTTATTTGACTTATTTAATCCAGATGAGTGGATATTGGGAAACAATGCAGGTCGTAAATTTGTGGGTGAGAAGGCCAAAGCATATATAGATGCAATTGCTGAAGTAGATATTTGAAATCAATATCATAATATGAGAACGTACTGTGTTTAATAAAATGCAATAACATAATTTTAGAATAGATTATTAGAATAATCTCTTTTTATAGCATACTGAATCAAGCCAATTCATGTTATAAAAGTAAACGATTAACGCAATAAAATTCAGAAAATACGTGAAAACGAAGAAGGATGAAATATGATTGATCTCTATTATTGGGGTACTCCCAATGGTCATAAAATTACCATTGCACTTGAAGAAATGGGTTTGGATTATCAGATTTTTCCCATCAACATCTTAGAGAATGACCAGTTCCAGCCCGATTTTCTTCGTATCTCACCCAACAACAAAATCCCCGCGATTGTCGATCAAAATGGTCCAAATGGTGAGCCGATTTCAGTGTTTGAATCAGGTGCAATCTTGCAATATCTTGGCCGTAAAACAGGACTGTATTATCCAAGCGATGAGCAAGATCGTGTTGAAGTTGAACAGTGGTTAATGTGGCAAATGGGCGGGTTAGGACCGATGTTAGGGCAAAACCATCATTTTGGTAAATTTGCTAAAGAAAAAATTCCTTATGCAATTGATCGTTATGTTACTGAAACTCAACGTTTGTATGGTGTTTTGAATAAGCAGCTCATTGGACAAAAATATGTGGCTGGTGAATATTCGATTGCAGATATGGCCATTTTACCGTGGGTATTACGCTATGAGTGGCAGCAAATAGCGCTAGATGATTATCCTTATGTTAAAGAATATATTGAGCGTTTAACTGCGCGCCCAGCGATACAAAGAGCGCTATCAATCAAAGTGTAAAATGTATTTTATGTTAAGATGAGAAACCACGTGACGTGGTTTTTTATTTTTTAAATAATCGATTTTTGGATGGTTGGCGGGCTTTAGTCATGAAAGATTTCTTTTTGAACTTTACGAAAATATTAGAAACAAATCCAAAAATCTACTGGAGTATTATTGTCGGTATTGCCGGTTGTTTAATGCTCTATATTGCGGAAATTGTGCATATCCAAAATATTTTAGAGCAATTAAATGGTCAAGCGTCAGCCCTGATTAGAAGCGTGATCGACCCGATTGCGCAACGCTATCAATGGTCTCGGATTATCTTTATGTTATTGGCGATCATTTGGGCGCATTTTCAGTATCGTAAAACCAAAAA
This sequence comes from Acinetobacter sp. I-MWF, assembly GCF_025433935.1. Lineage (NCBI taxonomy): Bacteria > Pseudomonadati > Pseudomonadota > Gammaproteobacteria > Moraxellales > Moraxellaceae > Acinetobacter > Acinetobacter sp. I-MWF. Next base: position 699,453 of record NZ_JAMBAR010000001.1, read on the forward strand.
AATGCTAAATTTAGGATAATTGAACTGTAAGTAGTGCATTCAACAGGGGAGAGTATGAAGCAAAACTTTGTTTGGCATTTCCTTATCTCTTTTGGTGTGATGCTGATCACAGCAATGCTTTGTAGTATCTTGCAGTATCACTCTGCATATGATTATTTCTGGTTTATTATTTTTAGCATCGTGAGTGTTTCAGGCTTGGTTTTTGCTATGGTCTTTGGTATTTTTCAAAGTAAATTACAGCAAAGTCTTTTGAATACCACTATCTTACTCGTTTTGCTTTCGCTTTATTTTATTGTTTTATTCTACGGCTTTATTCATATCAAAATCGATTGGCAAGCGATTTCAGAGGGTAAAGCTCAACTCACATTGTTGCAGAAATTTTTTAAATCAGATATTTCATTTTGGTTGGCTTTTTTTGCTCCATTTATACTGTCATTCTTGACTTATACCTTAAAACCTAAACCCAATATTAGCTAATTTTATGGCTTATTTTCTATTATTTCTCTCTGCATTTGGCGCTGCTACTTTACTCCCGTTGCAGTCTGAAGCAGTATTGGTTGGGCTACTGGTACAAACACAATATTCTGCGTATTTACTGCTTGCTGTTGCAACGATTGGCAATGTTTTAGGTTCATGCGTGAATTGGTATTTGGGACTCAAAATCGAGCAGTTTAAAGATAAGAAATGGTTTCCCGTTTCTGAAAAAAATATGCTTAAAGCGGAAGAAATATATCAAAAGTATGGCTTTTGGTCTTTGTTATTAAGCTGGACTCCAATTATTGGAGATCCAATCACACTTATTGCAGGGCTAATGAAAGAGAACTTTTGGCGTTTTCTTTTGATCGTGACCATTGCAAAAGGTGGTCGCTATGTTTTTATTTATTTGGTGTATATCGGATTATTTTAATAAAAAGGTTAAAAACACAAACTATCTTTAACCTTGAAAGACGCATCTTGATGAATTTATTTACATTCATTGATTTTAAATTGAATCGCATCATTGAAGCTGGATTGTTTATAGATCCATAAAGTACGATAAGAACGTTTTACATTGATTGATGCATGCTCAACGGCTGCAAGTACTTGTTGATCAAGTGCATTAATACCAGAACGTTGAGTTAGCTTAACTTGGGTAATTTCGCCTTGCTTATTGGCTTTAAATTTAAACTTTACTGTGCGATCTTTATTTTTTAATAGTGATTGATCCAGTGCAAGTTGTGGTTGTTTTAAATAAACAAAGGCAACCGACTTATCGAGTTGTTGTTTGTTCCAATTTTTTGAATTAAAGCTATATGTACATTGCTTAGCGCGCTGAACATGATCCGTTGCATTCTCTAGCGTTAAGGTAAATGTTTGATAACCGACTAAAGCAATGGCTTTTCCATTTTTGGAATAGGGTTTTACTTTTGCATTTTCCACAGCATCTACAAGTTTCTGATCCAATGCACGGATGCCTGTACTCTCTTGGATATCGGCATCTGTGACTTCACCAGCATTATTGGCTTTTACGCGAATGATCGCTGAACGATCTTGATCTTTTAATTCAGCGATTTGATAGTGAATTTGAGGAAATTTGACCCATTGTATACGTGTAGTCAAATGCTGAGGATCATTTTGTTCAGATTGCTCCCCTTTGACTTTTATTGTAGGAAGTTTATCCGCACTATAGCTATAGGTTGAAAGGCACAATAAACAAGTGGTAAAAAGAGCTTTATTCATAGGTTTGGCAATCCATGCAGTTTAATACGCATGAGAGTAGTTTAATTGCGCAAAGTATTTATCGAATTTTGTATTCTCGCAATAGAAAATGCACCCGAAGGTGCATTTTTTTACTGTTTTTTATTCAGCCAAACACATTATTCTTGGCCTTTGGTGATGTCTACTTTGAATAAATCAGAAGTTTTTACCCAACTTATTGCGACGACAGCCAAGGTCATACATCCACCAAATACAGTGGCTGTGATTGTTCCTAAATATTTTGCAGCCAGCCCAGATTCAAATGCGCCCAATTCATTACTCGATGAAACAAACATCCCATTCACCGCAGCGACACGGCCACGCATATTTTCAGGTGGGTAAACTTGTAAAATGGTTTGGCGTACAACCACTGAGATACTGTCACAAGCACCAGTCATAGCCAAAGCAAATAAAGAGAGCCAGACGTTGTTTGAGAATGCAAAGATAATGGTAAACACCCCAAAACCAGCAACAGCAATCAGCATATTTCGCCATGCATGATGTGTAGGTGGAAATTTGGTTAAAGCGATCATGGTTATTAATGCGCCAATAGAGGGAGCTGCACGTAAATAACCTAAACCTTCAGGTCCAACTTTTAGAATATCTTCTGCAAAAATTGGCAGTAGGGCAATCACACCACCAAACAGCACTGAAACCAAATCTAAAGATATGGCCCACAGTACAATTTTGGTTTTCCAAATAAAGCGAAAACCTTCACTTAAACTGTCCCAAAGATTGTCTTGTTCCATAGTTGGAAAAGTACGCTTCTTTAATAAGTTAATCAGACAGAAGCAAATAAATAAAAGTACTGCTACCGAGAGTAAGCTATTTTCACGACCGATTCCTGCCAGCATAAAACCACCCAGCATTGGGCCAATAATGACACCACTTTGCCATCCAATCGTGGTCCATGTTGCACCATTGGCATACAGTTCACGAGGAATTAAAAATGGTTTTAATGAGGTTGCTGATGGATTATAGAAACCTCGGATGGTACCCAAACCAAAAATAACCGCATAAATCCCCCAAGACAGTGTAGTCACACCAATTTGGCCATGATCATAACTGTGAAATAACCACCAAAGCACCAATGGCAAAGGGAAGGAGAAGAATAAGCAAACTTTCATAATGGTTTGTTTATTCAACTTATCAGCAAAATAACCACCCCAAAGCGACAGTGCAATAAACGGGATTGCTTCTGCTAGTCCAATCAGACCCAAGGTAAGCGGGTCTTTGGTAATTTGATAGAGTGAATAGGCAACAATAATTTCTTGAATTAGAATTGCGAGTGTTAAACAAAATTGATTGATGGTAACAATTGAGAAATCTCGATAGCGAAGCGCAGCAAAAGCATCCTGTGCAGGGGTCATAACTGTCCAGTTTTATCATGATGTGATGATTATAAAGATTTCATCCTGATTTTTCTTATAAAACTAGGTGAAATTTACATCGAAAATTACATTGGGGAATTGTGAAATTGTTGGATGTTTTGCTTTTGTTTTGTACAGAGATGATTTAGAATACTGCCTCCCTTACCTGCAGGTCGTTGTCGCAATGGTGCGAACGTACCGAACAGGTGTTTAAAGAGGTTGTTATGGCTAAGTTAAAAACTCGCCGTGGTGCAGCTAAGCGTTTCAAAGCGACTGCTAACGGTTTCAAGCGTAAACAAGCGTTCAAACGCCACATTTTGACCAAAAAATCTGCTAAACGTATTCGTCAATTGCGCGGTTGTGTCATGGTTCACGTAAGTGACATGAATTCAGTTCGTCGTATGTGCCCATACATCTAAGGAGATTATAAATGGCTCGTGTAAAACGTGGTGTACAGGCTCATCGCCGTCATAAAAAAATTCTTGCTCGTGCTAAAGGTTACTATGGCGCGCGTTCACGTGTTTATCGTGTAGCGTTCCAAGCAGTAATTAAAGCAGGTCAATACGCTTACCGTGACCGTCGTCAAAAGAAACGTCAATTCCGTGCTTTATGGATTGCGCGTATCAATGCTGGTGCTCGTCAAAATGGTTTGTCGTACAGCCGTATGATCGATGGCTTGAAAAAAGCTCAAGTGATCATCGACCGTCGCGTACTTGCTGACATTGCTATGCATGACTCAGTTGCATTTGCTGCTTTAGCTGAAAAAGCTAAAGGCGCATTAGCTGCTTAATCATCTTTGATGATTAAAAAAGACCGCTTTTTAGCGGTCTTTTTTATGCCTAAAAATTTATTTTCAAACTCTTGCAGGAATTTTTAAGATGAGTTTTCATTGAGTTTGATTGTTCGAATACAGCGCTAATCAGTAAAATTTGTGTTGATGTAAAATCTGTCATTACGGATGCTCTAACTATTTGTTATGGCATCGAATTGACCAAACTATAGAAATCTCTAGTCTTATGCGCAAACAATATCACTTTCGCCAAGTTGGTGAAGACACTTATATTTGGGATGTGCATCATCTGGTTGAACTAAGCCAAGAGTTCCCAATCCATGAAGTTCTATTATCCGATATACAAGAACTCAATGAAGCGTATTGGTTTCCAGATACACATCCAACAACACAGCAAATGATTGAACATTTTCAACTGATACAACAGGCAGATCTAAGTTATCCAATTATTCTATCTGCTGATGGCAGAGTGATGGATGGTATGCATCGTGTGGCAAAAGCAAAATTACTCGATCATCTCACGATTAAAGCCGTCAGGTTTGAAATTACGCCACCAGCAAATTTTATCAATATTGACGAGGATGATTTGGATTATGCTGATTGAGCAGGCCATCCGAATGATTTAAACATTCAAATAACTTTGCATACACATTACACAATATCAACGTGAAAACATTATTGTTTTAGAAATAGCTCGCATAGAGTAGAACAACGAATAATAGAAAATGATGGAGTGGGTATGCGTGTTGAGATTGAAGGTTTACAACAAGGTGCAATTGAAGTTGAATTGCAACTACTACCCAGAGTTGGGGAAGTTTTAAAAGTGATGTATGGTGCAGATGCTGAAGTTAAAGGTGAAGTAACAGCAGTTGAGCACTATATTAATCAGCATGCAAATGAACATAAAGTGATACTCAGCATACGACCCGTATTTTGATATAGATCAGCTAAAATGATTGAATGATGATTGGGTTGTTACGTGATTTAAAGTAGCTTATTTGGCTACTTTTTATTTTTAGAGAGTTCTTAAATTTATGAAACGCATCAATGTTGTGGGGACTTCTGCATCAGGAAAAACAACATTTTCAATAAGATTAGCTCAAAAATTAAAGCTCACCTACATTGAATTGGATGATTTATTCTGGCTGGATGATTGGCAAGAGTCTACCGATACTGCATTTTTTCAGAAAATTCAGGCCAAACTAGATCAAGCTAAATCTGGTTTTGTCATAGATGGTAATTATACGCGAACTACGCAGATCAAATGGCGAGATATTGATACTGTAATTTGGTTGGATATTCCTTTTTATATCAATCTTTACCAATCCATACAGAGAGCTGTTCGTCGTGCTATTTTTAGACACAGACTTTGGGAGAGTTCAAATAATCGTGAAAGTTTTAGTAAAATGTTTAGTCGTGATTCGATTATTTGGTGGATGATTAAAACGCATCAAAAAAATCGTCAGCAATATATAACAATGATAAATGATCCTCAATATTCACATATTCGATTTATCCATTTAAAATCGCGAAAGGATATTGATGAATTTTTAGCGTCTATTTGACGCGTTATAATTTAGCCCCCCCTAAAAGTTAACTTATCCTGCTATACCTTGTATTGATTGAATATATTTGTGTAGCTGATATCTTAAGTTACGCTACAGACAGCTGTGTTTTTACTTGGCATGCAAAGTGATAAAAATCTTGGATTGGGTGGGGTATGTGCAGTACTTTCCCCTGTTGCTGATATCCATGACATCGCGCGATAGATACAAACATATAAGATTAAACAATATAAAAAAGTTTTTTACCTAATTTTTTGAAGGGTATAAAGTTTGCTTTCGAGGTAAATCCCAATAAATGAGGATGATATGATTCGATTAGCTGTTTCTGGTGATGTTCAGCAGATTGCTGAAATACATGTGCAAAGCTGGAATGAAACCTATACAGGTATGATTAAGCAAGAAATTATAGAGCGCGAAAATATTGAAAAACGAATACAGCTTTGGCAACAGATTTTTTCGCATCAAGATTATCATGTATTGGTGTATGAACAAGATGGTCAAATTGTTGGTTTTTTAAGTGGTTATTTAAATACTTCGTATAATGTTGCTGAAATTAAAGCTTTTTATTTATTAAAGAAAATTCAAAAACAAGGTATTGGTCGTGAGATGTTTGAGCGCTTTTATCAATATGTACATGCTAAGCATTATCAATTTATTCGCTTGGGCGTGATCAATAAAAATCCAAGTCGTCATTTCTATGAGAAATTAGGGGGAAATGTACTTGGAGAAGAGATTCTTTCTGATTATGGTGATGGCATAACAGAAGTATCGTATCAGTGGGATATTAATCATAGGGAAATAAAATGAGTGACTCTCATTTTTTAACAACTTTACAAGAACAAGTAAAGAACGGGCAAAAGCATAGTTATTTGTGTTTTTGGGGGCATAGTCAAAAGATTTCTGGAAAAATAGATAAGAGCTGTTTAAGTCAATGGTTTCCCGCAAAATTTGAAATTGATGGTGTCAATTATCAAAGTACAGAACAATACATGATGGCTCAGAAAGCCAAACTATTTAATGACGAAGATATCTTTCAGAAAATTTTACAAACAGATGATCCCAAGAAAATAAAAGCATTAGGTCGTTTGGTTAAAAATTATCAAGATGAGATTTGGGTTGCTCATCGTTATGAAATTGTGGTTCAAGGTAATTTGGCTAAGTTTTCTCAAGACAGTGATCTTAAAGCATTTCTACTGAGTACCTCAGATCAAATCATTGTTGAAGCCTCGCCTGTAGATCAAATTTGGGGGATTGGACTTGCAGCAGATCATGTTAATGCGACAAATCCAAACGCATGGCAAGGTTTAAATCTTTTGGGTTTTGCCTTAATGGAAGTGAGAAAGCAACTTTAAAGTTGCTTTCTTTTTAGTATTAATTTTATCAGATAGATAAGACATTATAGTCCAAAATAATAAGCGGCAAGGCAGATTAATATGGTCACAATAATTAATGCAAAAACACCTGTTTTACCTGGTTTATGCTCAGGATTTGCCTTGCTGTTAAGCGCTTGACGCTGCTCGGTTTTGATATTGTCATGCGCGTCGAAGGGTGAAGCAATTTGTTTCGGTGTTAAGCGTGCAGATTTATAATGATTTGCAACTTTAACAATAAATTTTGATTTTAAATCTTCAACTTTTTGGAGGAAATGGCGCAAATTCATTTGTTCTTCAGGGCTCATGATTTGCTCATTCTCATCATAGGGATGCTTTAATTTTGTAGAAATAAAGCTTTCTAATGCATCGATACGACAGAAGGTTTCATGTGCGTAATCAGCTTGATAGTCAGTGGGTAACAGCGCAAGTTTAAGGCTTGAATCCTCGGTCGTGTATAGCGTTTCATCTAATCCATAATAAGGTAAATCTTTATTTACAGGTTCTGGAAAACCTTTGGCATATTGAGTATCGAACAATTCATTGTCTGTATAAACTTGAATATCATCCCAATTCGGTTGAACTAAATCTTGTTCAATCCGTTTAATCAATTTTGCATTGAGATCATAGCGCCAAAAAATCTCGGTACGTAAATTGGGGTGTTGTTGTTCAGGCGCTTCATAATCATTGTCTGCGCTATACCATTCTGCCAATTCTTTACCAAAAATCCATGCAGTTTTCTTTTGTTGATCATGGCTAACAATAAAATGGGGGATCGCTAACAGTTCAACATTGGCATTTGGATTTTGTTCATCATTTAAAATGCTCGCGCTATGTAAGCTGAGTCGATGCACGCCTTGTTTTTTTAGCCCTTCAAGCCAAATCTGAAAATGCTGTGCCAATAGGTGCTGGTTGGTTAAATCACGGAAGCCAAAAGCATGCTGATTAAAAATGGCATGATTGACCCAACGAGAAAAACTGATCCCTTGAGTGAGATACTCATTGCCATAAGTGACGAGTGTAAGTTGACGTTTCCAGATTTGATCGAGTGCCATTTTTTATAGATCTCAGCGACATTAAATCCATTTTATACTTTTTATAAATCAAAGTTCTAGCATTTCAACAGGAATCAAACAGGGAAATATACAAATTATTTAGAATAAGTTGTGACTAATCGTATTTTTTGTAAAGCGGAAACTTCATTCAACTGCATAAAAACTGTTAGAATATAGAGTTATATTATTTTTCTAAAATATTGCTTTGAGAGTTACTATGTCACTGGAAGCCCTGACCACTGAAGCGCTCGCTGCGATTGCAGCAGCTCAAGACCTGACTACACTCGACCAAGTACGAGTGCAATTTACAGGGAAAAAAAGCCAGCTTGCGGAACAATCTAAGGCACTTGGCAAAATGGACCCTGAAGAGCGTAAAGTTCAGGGCGCTGCAATTCATGCAGTACGTGAAGCGATTAGTGCAGCATTGATTGAACGCCAAACTGAATTACAGAAAGCTGAATTAGAATTAAAGCTAGCAAGTGAAACAATTGATATTACTTTGCCAGGACGTGGGCAAGCTGTAGGAAGTATTCATCCCGTTACTCAGGTTCAAGAACGTATTTGCCAATTCTTTACCAAAGCGGGTTTTACTGTTGCGACAGGGCCAGAAGTTGAAGATGATTATCACAACTTTGAAGCATTGAATATTCCAGGACATCATCCAGCACGTGCGATGCATGATACGTTTTATTTTGATGCAAACCATTTATTACGTACCCATACTTCAGGTGTACAAGTACGCACAATGGAAAACTCGCAACCACCGATTCGTATCGTTTGTCCGGGGCGTGTCTATCGTTGTGACTCAGATCAAACCCATTCTCCAATGTTCCATCAAATCGAAGGTTTATACGTTGCTGAAAATACCAGCTTCGCAGAATTAAAAGGTTTGTTGATTAATCTGCTAAATGAATTTTTTGAGAAAGATTTAAAAGTACGCTTCCGTCCGTCTTATTTCCCATTCACTGAGCCAAGTGCTGAAGTGGATATTATGGATGAGCGTGGTCGTTGGCTAGAGGTTTTGGGTTGCGGTATGGTGCATCCAAATGTTCTACAAGCTGCGGGTATTGATCCTGAAAAATATAAAGGCTTTGCATTTGGTCTCGGTGTAGAGCGTTTCGCAATGTTGCGTTATGGCATCAATGATTTGCGTATGTTCTACCAAAACGATGTGCGTTTTTTACGCCAATTTGCTTAACAAATTTATACCTCTCCCTGACCTCTCCTAAAAGGAGAGGGGATGTCCAAGATAATGAGACGAAGGGTTCTGCCTCTTTTTAAAGGGGAGTCAGAGAGGAATTCATAGATATTGAATATAGGTTTTAGAAATGAAAATTAGCGAAAATTGGCTTCGCACATGGGTCAACCCTGCAATTGATAGCGATACTTTGTCTGATCAACTGACCATGTTGGGACTTGAGGTTGATGAACTGGTTCCCGCAGCTAAACCATTTACAGGTGTGGTGATCGGTGAGGTTTTAACTGTTGTACAGCATCCTGATGCAGATCGTCTACGTGTCACTACGGTGAATATTGGTTCGGGTGAACCTTTGCAAATTGTATGTGGTGCACCAAATGTACGTGCTGGAATGAAAGTGCCAGTTGCAACCATTGGTGCAGTGCTCCCAGGTGATTTTAAAATTAAAAAAGGCAAACTTCGTGGTGTTGAATCACAAGGAATGCTGTGTGGTGCTTCAGAAATTGACCTTGAAGATAAAATTGATGGCCTGTTAGAACTTCCTGCAGATGCACCTGTAGGCGCAAATATTCGAGAATATTTAAATCTTGATGATCATGTGATTGATATCAGCATCACGCCAAACCGTGGTGACTGTTTCAGTATTCGTGGGGTGGCACGTGAAATTGGGGTAATTAACAAATTGCCTGTAACAGCACCTGAAATTCAAGAGGTTGCGGCTACGATTGCTGATCAGAAGCAAGTTGTTGTGACAACGGATGGTTGCCCTCGTTACTTAGGTCGTGTGATTAAAAATGTAAATACCAAAGCAGCTACGCCTGCATGGATGGAGCAAGCTCTAGCACGTTCAGGTATTCGTCAACACAGTATTCTTGTTGATATTACCAACTATGTGCTTATGGAACTTGGTCAACCGTTGCATGCGTTTGATGGTGGTCAGGTTCAAGGTTCAGTGCATGTGCGTCAGGCAAGCGCAAATGAAAAGCTTGTTTTGTTAAATGAACAAGAAATTGAATTGACTGAAGATGTTATGGTGATTGCAGATGATGTAAAAGCATTGGCGATCGCAGGTATCATGGGTGGTTTATCCTCATCTGTAACAGATGAGACCACTGAGATTTTCCTTGAATCTGCATTCTTTGCACCATTGCATATCGCAGGCCGCGCACGCCGTTATGGTTTGCATACAGATGCATCACAACGCTATGAACGTGGTGTGGACTTTGAATTGCCTATGATCGCAATGCAACGCGCTTCACAATTGATTCAGACCCTTGCGGGTGGTGATTTCGGTCCAATTACCGTATCTGAAAAAACTGAATTGTTGCCTAAACGCGAAGCAATTGAGTTGAATCAAGCGCAAGTGGATCAATTGCTGGGTTATCAAGTTCCTACTGCATTTATTACAGATGTGCTGCAACGTTTAGGTTGTAAAGTGACTGTAAAAGCTGAAGGTGAATGGACTGTTGTACCACCATCGCATCGTTATGATATGGCAATTTATCAAGATTTAATTGAAGAAGTTGCGCGTATACATGGTTATGACAATATTCAAATTAGTCTGCCAGTGATTGATGTAAAACTTGCTAAACATCAGGATCAATTTGAACTGACTCAGTTACGTCAAACTTTAGTAACACTGGGTTATCAAGAGGCGATCAGTTTTAGTTTTGCAGATTTAAAACTTGAGAAACAATTGAATTCACAAGTAAATCCATTGGCGCTTGCAAATCCGATTTCAAGTGATTTGGCAGTCATGCGTTCAACTTTACTTTCAAGCTTAATTCCATGTGTTCAGTACAATATTAATCGTCAACAAAGTCGTGTACGTTTCTTTGAGCTAGGACTACGTTTTGATTATCAAAATGCGAAAAGTATAGAAGATTTGAAACAGATTCCAACTTTGGCTATGATTGCTGTAGGATCAAAACAAATTGAATCTTGGCATGGAAAAGCTCAAGTTATGGATTTCTTTGATCTCAAGGGCGAGGTCGAAGAGATTTTAGCAGCTGGACGTGTTCAAGTTGAATATGTTCGTTCTGATCGTGAATGGTTACATCCAGGTCAGTCTGCGGAAATTCTCGTGGATGGGAAATCAGTAGGTTATTTAGGTCGTCTACATCCATCTTTGGAAAATGCACTGGATTTGAGCACAACTTGGATCGCAGAGCTCGACCAATCGGCTGTTTTGCAAACTTATGTATCTAATTTTACAGAATTATCACGATTTCCATCGGTTAGACGTGATATTGCGCTTGTAATTAGTGATAAGATTAATGTTAGTGAAATTCAGCAACTTATCGAAAAAACGGGTGGAGAGCTTTTAGACTCTACTTGGTTATTTGATGTGTATACAGGGCAAGGTGTTGAACAAGGTAAGCGCTCTTTAGCATTTGCATTGTTATGGCAACATCCATCACGTACACTCGAAGATGCTGAGATTAAATCCGGTATGGATCATATTATTCAAGTGTTAGAAGACACTTATCAAGCGACATTGAGGGCCTCATGACAGCATTAACAAAAGCAGAAATGGCTGATCATTTAAGTGAGCTTACGAGTTTAAACCGTCGTGAAGCAAAACAAATGGTCGAGTTGTTCTTTGACGAGATTAGCCAAGCATTAATTGCAGGCGAACAAGTCAAACTCTCAGGTTTCGGAAATTTTGAACTACGTGACAAACGTCAACGTCCAGGTCGAAATCCTAAAACTGGAGAAGAGATTCCAATCTCAGCACGTCGAGTTGTAACATTCCGTGCAGGTCAAAAATTTAGACAACGTGTGGGTACAGAACAAGAAGATTAATCGGCAATTTGTGTGTCGTAAGATGAAAGCTCTGTAATCTAAAAGTTTTGTAAGATAAAAACCCTGAGTAATCTGCTTGGGGTTTTTTATTGTAAAAAAGAAACATCATTTGAATTCGATCAACTAATTTTTGCTGTAATCACTGTGGTAAGACTGGAATATCGTTTTTATCCCAATTTCCAAAGATCAAATGGGTTTACGTGGGTGAGGTTTGTTTAAAAACAGAGTAGGGGGAGATTTTGTAATTGTTGGGTAAAAGTGGGGCTCTTATGCGGGATAAATTTATTTAAGAAAGTTCTTAGCATCTTTATAAAAATGCAAATAAGTAAACCTATTCTAGTATTGGTTAAGTTGATCTGAATACGCTTGCAATTTTAAAGGGCAATAAGCAAAGTAAAATAGAGTGGTGTAGTTTTTTGTACTTGTTGGATTTACGGGTTCTGTAGTGAAGGGCGATACAGCTTATTTATGATGATTTAAACTTTAAGGTAAAAAGAGAGCAAAAAAAAGAGAACCTAAAAGGTTCTCTTTTCTTGATAATAATCTAAGCGATTATTATTGAGCAGCTGAAGCAGCAGCAGAAGCGTCTGCAGCAGCAGCAGTAGCATCAGATGCAGCAGCAGTAGCGTCAGCAGCAGCATCAGTAGCAGATGCAGCAGCAGCGTCAACAGCAGCAGTAGCTTCAGAAGCAGCTTCTACAGCTTGAGAAGCAGCAGCGTTTGCATCAGCAGCAGCTTCTTCAGTTTTTTTAGCACAACCAACGAAAGCTAAAGTAGTAGCAACTGCAGCAGCAATAGCGATTTTTTTGAATAACATGGCATCACTCTCATAAATTTAATAGAGACAAAAAACCCAAGTTAGCCTGTTTTTTGCTTTTTGCATGAGCAGTCTAACTGGTATGCGAATATGCTATCACTGCGCATTTTGAATTGCTACTGTTTATCTTAAAAAAACTGACCAAATTGATGAAAAAATGATGTTTTTTTAACAGTATTTTACAATCAAGTTGCGTTTTTAGATTGGTTTATTGATAAATAAGTTATTAATAAATATAAAAAATCTTAATGAATAATTTTTATATTCAAATATTTGCAATATCGTGTAACGTTGAAACTCGATGATTGTATATTTATGTAAATAATGTCAACCAAATAAAAAGGCTACTCTATAGAGTAGCCTTTTTAAGTATTTATGGAATTAGTTGGCAGCTTTGCGCTTCATTTGATCAAAGAAATCATCATTGGTTTTGGTTTCTTTCATACGATCCAACAAGAATTCCATCGCCACTAATTCATCCATAGGATGAAGAAGTTTACGAAGAATCCATACTTTACGTAGGTTTTCTTCGCTCATGAGACGCTCTTCACGACGCGTACCTGATTTTTTGATATTCATTGCTGGGAAGACGCGTTTTTCAGCAATACGGCGATCAAGGATGATTTCTTGGTTACCTGTACCTTTGAATTCTTCGTAGATCACTTCATCCATTTTACTGCCTGTTTCAATCAATGCAGTAGAAATAATGGTGAGAGAACCACCTTCTTCAATATTACGTGCAGCACCAAAGAAACGTTTAGGGCGTTCTAAAGCATGTGCATCAACACCACCAGTAAGTACCTTGCCTGATGAAGGAACAACAGTGTTATAAGCACGTGCTAAACGCGTGATTGAGTCAAGTAAGATCACAACATCTTTTTTGTGCTCTACCAGACGTTTGGCTTTTTCAATCACCATTTCAGCAACTTGTACATGGCGAGCTGGAGATTCATCAAAGGTTGAAGCAACAACTTCACCACGCACAGTACGTTCCATTTCTGTCACTTCTTCAGGACGCTCGTCGATCAGAAGAACAATCAAGAAACATTCAGGATTGTTACGCACAATAGATTGGGCAATGTTCTGTAATAACATCGTTTTACCCGCTTTTGGCGGTGCTACGATAATTGAACGTTGACCTTTACCGATGGGTGCAACCAAGTCAACGACACGCGCTGTCAAATCTTCAGAAGAACCATTACCCAGCTCCATAACCAATTGCTCAGTTGGGAAAAGTGGTGTGAGGTTTTCAAATAGAATCTTATTGCGTGAGTTTTCAGGGGTGTCATAGTTAATTTGATTAACTTTTAATAATGCAAAGTAACGTTCACCTTCTTTAGGTGGGCGAATCGTACCTGTAATCGTATCACCAGTTCGTAGATTAAAACGACGAATTTGTGAAGGACTAACATAGATATCATCCGGACCTGCAAGATAAGAACCTGCAGCGGAGCGTAAAAAGCCGAAACCATCAGACAAAATTTCAAGAACACCATCACCAAAAATTTCTTCGCCATTCATTGCATGGCGTTTGAGGATGGCAAAAATGATGTCTTGCTTACGGTTACGAGCCATTCCTTCAAGGCCCATAAACTCAGCAATTTTAATGAGTTCGCCGATCGGTTTTTTCTTGAGTTCAGTTAAATTCATAAATGGTCAGATTGAATAAGGATGTGTGGAACACAGATAAAGAGAAAAGAAGCAAAAGTCGCCAGCAGTGTAATAGGTGAGTTGAAATTGTATAGACACAAAAACAAACTCAGAATCTATGTAGTTCTTTCGAGGAGAAATATGTAAAACAATTTCTGTTGCCGAACGGCGATCTTATGTGTTGTCCTTTAAGAAACAGGAAGAGAATCCTAATGTTCCTTGAGCATGGAATATAAGTTAGATCAACAAGTTTGTCAAATTATAGTCGAAAAAAAATACGCTAGAAAATCAAGCGTATTTCTCATTTTCCTAGATTTATACAAATAATGTATAAATTCAGCAAATTAAATATTTTCTTCAATGAATGCAGTTAATTTAGATTTTGGCACTGCACCAATTTGTTGAGCAACAACTTCACCATTTTTAAACATCAATAATGCTGGAATGTTACGAATGTTGTAGTTGACCGCAGTTGCTTCACACGCAGTTACATCAACCTTAACGATTTTAACTTTACCTTCAAATTCAGTTGAAAGTACTTCAAGGACTGGTGCAATCGCTTTACACGGTGCACACCAGCCTGCCCAGAAATCTACGATTACAGGGATATCAGATTGAAGTACATCTGCATCAAAGTTGTCATCAGTGGTATTTACGATATTGCCAGACATGGATTTTGCTCCAAAATATTTTAAAGATGAATCTATCTATGGATATAAGTATTACATAGTCATCTTTAACAATGTAGGGGGATGTTTAAATTTTCATTCTAATTTGTGAGTTTGTCCAATTGATGCTCACGATATTTACAATCGGATCTTTAGAAAAACCAGTGAAACTGTCACATAATTGTCATATATGCTGAAAAAGTAATGACTCATCAAATTGTCTAAATAAATGGCTTTTAAAAAGCGTGTATGTGAATTAATCTAAGCAGCAATTCAGTATGAGTTTGTATACATAATGTCTGATTTTTTGATTGATGAAGAATTACTTGCTGCGATTGATATGGGGTCAAATAGTTTCCATTTGGCAATTGCTCGTGTGGATCATGGTGAAGTTAAGAAAGTTGCTTCTATGTCAGAAAAGGTTCAGCTTGCGGCTGGATTAGATGAAAATAAAAACTTAACTGAAGCTGCACAGCAACGGGGCTTGGCTTGCTTAGCGCGTTTTGTTGGACGTTTAAGTTCAGTACAGCCGACTCGACTCAGAATTGTAGCGACAAATGCGCTGCGTCAAGCGAAAAATGGGCATGAATTTATTCAAAAAGCTGCAGAGATCTTGCCAAAGCCAATTGAAATTATTGCGGGACGAGAAGAAGCCAGACTCATTTACTTGGGGGTTTCCCATACCATGGCCAATAGTGGTCGTCGTCTGGTGATTGATATTGGTGGTGGATCTACTGAACTGATTATTGGTGAAGAGTTCGAGCCGATTCATACCGAATCTTTACAGATGGGCTGTGTGGCCTTTACTAAAGCCTATTTTGCCGATGGTGATATTAACAACAAAGCTTTTGATAAAGCTGTGGTTGCGGCACGAAAAGAATTATCTTCGATTGCAAATACCTATAAAGCTGCAGGCTGGGATACTGTGGTGGGTTCTAGTGGAACCATCAAAGCGTGTCGTCAAATTGCAGTCAATATGGGCTGGAGTGATGAGCAAGAGAATCTGACTCGTGAAGGTTTAGAAAAATTAAAAGATAAATTGCTGAAATTTAAAAATATTTCAGATATGGAATTTGATGGTTTAAAAGAAGATCGCCGAGCAGTATTACCTGCAGGTTTAGCGATCCTTTATGCTGTGTTTGAAGTCTTGAATATTGATAAATTGGTGTATTCAGATGGAGCATTACGTGAAGGTGTAATGTATGACTTGCTCGGCCGTTTCCAACATGAAGATATTCGCGATCGCAGTGTACAGGCGATGATGGGACGCTATGGCGCAGATACAAAACAGGCTGAGCGCGTGGTTGAAACAGCACAACATTTGTTTAATGCTGTTGCTAATACACTCAACTTAAACAGTGATGATAGCGATCTGTTGCGTCGAGCTGCTTATTTGCATGAGATCGGTTTAGCCATTAGCCATAGTGGTTATCAAAAGCACAGTGCTTACTTATTACAACATTCAGACATACCCGGTTTTTCACAAATTGATCAAAATCATTTGTCACATTTGGTCGCTCATCACCGTCGTAAATTACGCGTAGATGCCAAACTAGACGTGTTAAAAGTGGGCGGCAACAAGCTTGTGTACTTGTGTTTGTTGCTTCGTCTTGCAATTTTACTAAATCATAGTCGTAGCGATGAGATGCTTCCTGCCATTGAATTGACGGTAGAGAATGAGCAACAATGGCAACTCAGCGTTTCTGGTGATGCCAAACAATGGCCATTGCTGGTTGCAGATTTGCATGATGAGCAAGTGCAATTTAAGCATTGGGACATTGAATTGAATATTCAGTCGGAACAGTTTATCGATTAACTTAAAGGTTTGGTGATGATGGAGTGATCAATCATTTTATATCACTTAAACCTAAACTTCCGATGCGTAATCCATCGGTGAATTAGGGATAATACTCGACTTATGAAAAATAAAGCTGCTCAATCTCAAGCTTGGAAAACGGTTCAAATTGCACGTCACCCTGAGCGTCCGCAATTTTTGGATTACGTAGGCGAAATCTTTACTGAATTTGATACCTTGCATGGTGATCGTTTATACGGTGATGATGGTGCAATGGTGGGTGGATTGGCTCGTTTTAACGGTCAGCCCGTAATGGTTGTGGGTCAACACCGTGGTCGTAGCACGCGTGAAAAATTACAGCATAACTTTGGGATGTGTAATCCTGAAGGATACCGAAAGTCGCAACGCTTACTCGATATGGCGGAACGCTTTAATCTTCCGGTGTTTACCTTTGTTGACACCATGGGCGCATACCCGGGTATTGGTGCTGAAGAGCGTGGACAAGCAGAAGCAATTGCAACCAGCTTGGCGCAACTTTCAAGCCTTAAAGTGCCAGTCATTGCAACAGTTTTAGGTGAAGGTGGTTCTGGTGGTGCTTTGGGCATCGGTGTTGCTGATCGCGTTATTATGCTTTCACACAGTATTTACTCTGTGATTTCACCTGAAGGTTGTGCTTCTATTCTCTGGAAAACTGCAGATAAAGCAGAGCAAGCCAGTGAAGCACTTGCATTAACTGCCGACAAGCTCAAAGAAATTGGTATTGTTGAATATGTGGTTGATGAAGGTGAGGGTGCTCATTTACATCCTTTTGAGGTTATGGAAAAACTCAAGGATGTGTTAAAACAAGCGCTTGATGAATTACAGCCAATGACTGCGGAAGAACGATGCGAAGCACGTTATCAACGTTTAATGAAGTTTGGCAGCGACAATTTAGGTCTTGCTTCTTAAAACAGTATTCTCAATTTCCTGAAAATACCCGTTTCTTAATCGGATGTAGTGGTGGTATGGATTCCATGCTGTTGCTACATCTGATGGCACAACTTTTCCCCAAGCAAATTCGTGCAATTTATGTTAATCATCACCTGCAAAAAGTCAGTGATGTGTGGGCTGATTTTGTTGCTGAACAATGCACAGCGCTGAATATTCCTTATATTCTTCAGTCGGTTCAAGTCACTCAAGGCAATCTTGAGAATCAAGCACGTCAAGCGCGTTATCAAGCCTATTTACAGCATATCGATGAAAATGAGGTATTGGTTCTTGCACATCATCAGCAAGATCAGGCTGAAACGTTAATGTTGCGTTTGTTGTCAGGTGCTGGGGTTACAGGTCTATCTGCGATGCAATCCATCGATCAGCGCGATCAATTGCTGATTTGGCGACCTTTACTCGATACTTCCCGTGAGCAGATTTGCCAATGGGTTGAGCAACTGCAAATCGATTATGTGGACGATCCTTCCAATTTAGATACACATTATGACCGTGCATGGTGTAGACATGAACTTTGGCATATTTTGCAAAGTCGTTATCCTAAAATGCAGCAAGCATTGGCACGTACCAGCTATTTAATGCAAGATGCTGATGAAATTCTCAATGAGGTGGTACAGCAGGATTTAAGCTTTTGTAGTCATCCTGCACAATTGGATTTAGCCAAATTGGCCTCTCTTTCCCCTGCTAGACAGCGGCAACTTTTATCGGTATGGATGAAAGGTGAAGGGACATACCGCCCAGCCTTGGACATGGTGCAAAGGCTACAAGATGAAGTAATTGAGTCTAAAACAGATGCGCAAGCTGCTTTACATTGGAATCATTTTTATTATTTACGTTATCAAAATCAGTTGTATCGAATTGAACAAAACCAATATTTAGCATCAAAATCTAAACAATTGCCTCAAGAACAGGAAGTTCAATTTCAGCTTCATCAACAACTACAATTCACATCTGGTGTGTTTCAGATCGAAAGCTCTAAAATGGGCCTGGCTTTTGCATTATTCAATCATAAGCTAACATTAAAGCCGCGTTTGGGCGGTGAAAAAATTCACCTTTATGGCAGAGTAGGTGCTTGGCCTTTAAAAAAAGCCATTCAAGAGGCACATATTTTTCCGTGGATGCGTCATACAATTCAAATATTAAGTGTAGATAATGTTATGCTTGGGGTGTTTACACCAAATGGTTTTTGGTTGGCGCAATCTGAATATTGTGAAGTGGGTGGATGGCAACCAAATTTAATCTCTGAGTTAAAAACTAAGGTCGAGCGTGATTCATGAGTGCAGCGTTAAATTGTAATATTACTTTCATTGGTGGTGGGAATATGGCACAAGCCCTAATCGGTGGCTTGTTGAGTCGTGGATTACCTGCAACACGTATTACAGTTTCTGACCCCTTTGAAAACATTCGACAATTGCTACAAGAAAAAGATGTTCATGTGACTGATGATAATATCGCAGCAATTAAAAATGCCGATATTGTTGTTTTTGCTGTAAAACCTCAAGTTTTGGGTGGGGTGCTTAAACCTTTAAAAGGTTTACTCGAAGATAAATTATTGATTTCGATCGTTGCTGGTGCTGAAATTAAAACGATTTCAGACTTAACCGGCAGTGAGCGTATTGTTCGTGTTATGCCGAATACCCCTGCTTTGGTTCAAACTGGTGCACATGGTATGTTTGCGAAACCAGAGGTCAGTGCTAAAGACCGTGAACTGGCAACTCAAGTACTTGCTGCGACAGGTTTAACGCTTTGGGTGAGTTCTGAAGCACAGATTGATGCTGTAACTGCTGTTTCTGGTTCTGGTCCTGCATATTTCTTCTATATGATGGAAAGTATGATTCGTGCTGGAAAAAATATGGGTTTAGATGAAAAGGTTGCGACTGCTTTAACTTTACAGACAGCACTTGGTGCAGCACAAATGGCAATTACCAGCTCAAATGCACCTTCAGAATTGCGTAAAAATGTGACTTCTCCAAACGGCACTACACAAGCTGCTTTAGAAGTATTTGATCGTGCTCAAATTTCTCAAAATATTCAGACAGCTTTAGCTGCTGCGCAGAAGCGTAGTCAGGAACTGGCTCAAGAATTAAGTGACAGCATTAAATAATTATTGATTTTTAGGAACGTTCCAGTATGGGTGCAAATTCTGCGCAAATTTTTGGCATTATTATTAACGTAGCGATTTTGCTCGTATTCTTTCGTTTTTTAATGCAATTGGCCATGGTGAGTCCATACAATCCAGTGGTGATGTCGACAGTTAAAGCGACAAAAATTGTGGATATGTTTGGGCGAATTTTTCCGCCTTTGGCAAAAGGGCGAGTAAATACAGCTGCATTGGTTTTGCTAGTGGTGTTATATCTGCTTAAAATTTTTGGAATGATGTACTTGCAAGGTGCAATACCCAATAGTCCTGTACATTTGATCATTTTAACTTTTGTGACCATGATCCAAGATTTGATTCGTTTTTGTCGCTATTTAATTTTTGCGACCATTATTCTCAGTTGGGTGGTGATGTTTACTCAGTCAAGATCACCTTATATTGAAGTGATTCAAGAGCTTGCTGAACCGTTATTGGCACCGTTCCGCCGTATCATGCCAAATATGGGAATGATTGATCTTTCTCCAATTTTAGCGATTTTGGCATTGATCATTGCTGAAAAAGTTATGGATTATGCTGCGATTGCATTACTAACAGGTCTTTAATTCACCAGTTTAAATAGTAAAAGGACTCAATAGAGTCCTTTTTTTATGCATGTTAAAAAATATAACATTGAGTATGTTTTCAACAAAAGATGACCGCTCCCTAACCCTGTTCTAGAAAGTTAGGGAGCGTTTCAAAGGCTTAATGTGCTTCACCCCAATTCTTGCCTTGACCGACTTCAACAACTAAAGGTACTGATAAGGTGACGACTTTTTGCATCACATCTTTAATCTGTGCAGCCAATTGATCTGCAATAGTCTCATCAACTTCAAACACCAATTCATCGTGTACTTGAAGTAAAAGTTTGGCCTGATCTTGGGGTAAGGTTTTATTCACTTCAATCATCGCCATTTTAATGATTTCAGCCGCAGAGCCTTGAAGTGGCGCATTAATCGCAGCACGTTCAGCACCTTTACGCACCATCATATTTCGAGCATCAATATCTGGTGTATATAAACGACGACCTGTAATGGTTTCTACAAAACCTTGTTCCAATGCCACTTGGCGGGTACGTTGCATATACTCATAAATACCCGGATAACGATGGAAGTATTGCTTAATATAGTTTTGTGATTCTTCGCGAGTAAAGCCCAGTTGACGAATCAAACCAAACTCAGACATACCGTACAATAAACCAAAGTTAACGGCTTTGGCTTGGCGGCGTTGATCAGAGGTCACATTTTCCAGCGCTACACCCAAGACCTCAGATGCTGTACGACGGTGTACATCTTGCCCATTTTGAAAGGCGTCAACCAAAGCATCATCTTGTGAGAAATGCGCCATTAACCGTAATTCAATTTGTGAATAATCGGCTGCCAATAGTACACGCCCTTGAGGTGCAATAAAGGCTTTACGAATCTGACGACCAATTTCTTCACGTATCGGAATGTTCTGTAGATTTGGATCGGTTGAAGACAAGCGTCCCGTTGCTGTTAAGGCTTGATGGTAACTGGTATGTACGCGATGGGTATCGGGATTGGCTTGTTTGACTAAGGCTTCGGTATAGGTACTTCTAAGCTTGGTTAAACCACGATACTCAATGATCAGTTCAGTAATTGGATGATCGATTTTTTCTAAAACCGCTTCAGAGGTACTGTATTGTCCCGTTGCAGTTTTTTTGCCACCTTTTAAACCTAATTTTTCAAATAAAACTTCACCGACTTGTTTGGGGGAACCGACATTAAAAGATTCACCAGCGATTTCGATAATTTGATTTTCAAGATTTTGAATAGTATTGGCAAAGTCCACACTGAGTTGATCTAAGAAGCTTAGATCAAGTTCAATCCCATTTTCTTCCATGGTCGCCAAAACACTGGCTACTGGCATTTCAATGTGATGTAAAATATTGATCAGTTCAGGAATTTCTTTTAGCTTACGTTCCAAAACTTCATAAAGGCGGTAGGTGACATGCGCATCTTCTGCTGCATAATGTCCAGCGGTTTCAATCTCGATTTGATTAAAGGTCTTTTGTTTTGCACCTTTACCAGCAACTTGTTCAAAAGTCGTGGTCAAATGGCTCAGATAAACGCGCGCAACATCATCCATACCATGGCGTGTTGTTACTGCATTCAAGACATAAGAGGCCAGCATGGTGTCAAAATACCAGCCTTGTAAATGGATACCGTGATTTTCAAAAATATGCGCATCATATTTTAAATGATGTCCAATTTTTTCAACACTTGGATCTTCAAGAATCGGTTTGATTTGCTGAATAATCGCATCGCGATTGAGTTGCTCAGGTGCACCTTCATAATCATGTGCCAAAGGGATGTAATAAGCATCATTGGCATCAAAAGCCACTGAAAAACCGACCATTTCAGCGATACGGTAATCTAAACTTGTGGTTTCAGTGTCAATTGCAAAACGTTTTTCTGTGCTTAAGCGCTGGAAGAGCTTATCCCATGCTTCTTGACTTAAAACAGTATGATAAGTGGCTTCACCAAGGCGGTCATCAACACTCGAACTTGTTGCTTGATCTGTAATTTCATTTTCAACAGGCTGCTCAGTTTTGCTAATGCTTTGTGTTGTTTGTTTATAGGCAGGGCTATTTGGATTATTGGGATGATCTAGCGATTGTAATTGATTACGGAATTCAAGTTCCGTATACAAGTTGCGTAATGCTTCAACATCAGGTTCACACAGCTTTAAATCATCATAGCTCAAGCTTAAATCGAGATCGATAACAATACTTGCCAATTGATGATCAAGTGCAATCCCTTCAACATTGTCTTTTAAACTTTGTCCAACTTTACCTTTGATATTGTCAACATTTTCTAAAATGCCAGCAATCGTACCATATTCATTTAACAGCTTAGCAGCCGTTTTTGCACCAACACCAGGTACACCACGAATACCATCAGAGGCATCACCCATCAAGGTTAAATAATCAATAATTTGATCTGGACGGACGCCAAATTTTTCGATTACACCATCGACATCCATCGGTTTGTCTTTAAAACTGTCTTCGAGGGTCACTTTATCCGTGACCAACTGCGCCATGTCTTTATCACCCGTAGAAATCAAAACTTGATGACCGGCTTTTTCAGCACGTTTTGCCAAGGTTCCAATGATGTCATCCGCTTCAGCACCCGGAAGCGTATGTAATGGAATACCTAAAGCACGAATCAAGGCATGCAAATAAGGGATTTGTTGTGATAATTCTTCTGGCATGCTTGGGCGGTCACCTTTATATATCGGTGACAGTACATGGCGGAAAGTGGGTTCAGGTGTGTCAAAAATAACCGCCATATGTGTTGGTTGCACACGACGCATCAGTTTTTGAATTGCAGAAATTGCCCCGCGAATCGCATTGGTCTGTAATCCAGTTGATGTGGTTAAAGGTGGGAGTGCATGAAAAGCACGAAATAAAAAGTATGACCCATCGACCAATACAAATGGTGGCATTGATATTTTCCTAATTCAAATAACCGCTTTATTGTACGTGATTTTTTGCGCTTGCGAAGATGCAACAGTCATCCTTGTGTTACTGAATATCTGATGAATTCACATAATCATCAGGCAAGGTTGTTGTATCATCGAGTTACTCAGGATCGAGAAAGATGAAATATGCTCAAAGGGCAGCGTGAAATCCGCATCATTTGGTTAATGATGCTAATCATTATCGCAGTCAGTGCATGGTTTTTAGATGCACGGATATTGACCTACATCTGTGGTTTGGCATTTGTCATGAGTGTGATGCAGTATGTGGATGCGATTCAAGATCCATTGCAACAGATCGCGCAACAGACACGGGTTCCACTGCAAAGCACCTCGAAAGTGCCATTATATGTCTCTTCGATTATTGCTGTTGTAGGTTTAACACTGCATTTGAGCTGGATGGTGGGTTTAGGTCTAACTGCTTGGATTTTCTTTTTCTTACGCTGGCTACGCCGTTTAGAGCGCTATTTGAGCCAAGTTCAATTGCAAATTCAACACTTGAATTTGTCAGAACAACAATCTCCAGATTTAAACAATCCATCATCTATACAACACAACATCGGCACGCCACAAGATTCGTCTCTAAACTTAATGGGGCAAATTCGCCAATGGATTTTTCAAGGCAACCCTGTTTTGAAAGTTGCGATCTTGGTTTTGGTGATTGGTATTGTGTTATTGCTGCGTTTTGCGACAGAGCATTGGCAATTAAGTTTAGCAGTCAAACTTTCAATTGTTGCTTTGTCCAGTGGTGCAATCACTGCGTTGGGTGTCGTACTACAAAATAAAAATCGTAGTTTTGCTTTAGCAATAGAGGGTTTGGGGCTTGCGGGATTATTTTTAACCTTATTCTTTGCCTATTACAATCAGGTGATTCCGAGTCTTTATCTGGCAAGTTTGTGTTTTGCTGTAATTATGGCGCTGACATTGAGTTTAAGCTTAAAGCAGCAAAGCGTGGAATTGGCATTGATGGCCGTGCTTATTGCTTATATTGCGCCATTTACATTGCCTGTGCGAAATGCAACGGTAGCAGAACTGATGGCTTATTATTTAGTGATTAACATTGCGATTGCTGTACTGAGTACCTTAAGACCTTGGAAATATTTAAATCAGGTCGGTTTTTTAGTGACCGTAATCATTGGTGGTGGTTATGCGTTCTATCATGGCTATAGTCAAGAAAAACAATCACTCACGATACTTATTCTTGCACATCTTGCAGTATTCATTTGGCTTGGTTTTCGATTTAGTCAATTGATCGCCAAACAGGATCTTGAGCAATTTAAACTGAAACCCAGTTTAGATGTTGCGTTGATTTTTGGTGCACCGATTATTGGCTATTTATTCTTATATTTAATGTATTTTCACCAAGAACTGATTCTTGCTGGCTTTAGCTTGGGTTTTGCTGTGGTGTTTGCAGGGATTTATCAGCTCTCAAAACGTAACCAATCTATTCAACTGATTTCTCAAAGTTATTTTAGTTTAGCATTGATTTTTATTGCTTTAATTCCACCAATTCTTCTGCATGGTCAGTGGAGTGTAGTGGGTTGGGCTGTTGAAGGCCTCTGTATTTTTGGCTTTGCTTTATATCGACAATCGGTGATCAGTCGTTATATGGCGATTGCCTTGTTGATTGTTGCAGGCTGTTCAAGCCTTTATTACTTGTTTGAATTGCCTGATTTTCCAACCACGATGTATTGGTGCTTAAGTTTAAGCTATATCGCCGTGGTGTTATTGGCAAATAGCCGTGATGATTTTCGCAAACAGATCAGTTCAGTAACGACCTTGTTTTTAAGCCTGCTGATGATTTCTGCAACCACGATGATTCTTGCATTATTGCTTGATCACTTAGAGGGAGAAAATCGATACATTTACAGTGTATTGATTGTGGTTATTGCTTATCTGTTGATGAATGAGTTGATGTTATGGCTAAAGGCCAGATCAACATGGTTGATTCCAAAATGGATTGGGGTAATTCCCGTCTATGTATTTACACTCATTTTATTGCTGGATATCAGTAAAAATGGCATGTTGCTATGGACCAGTGATATTGAACGATGGGGTATCGCAGTTTCAGGTTTAGTGCTAGCGGCAATCTGGTTAAGACCTGCAAAAGGGCTACAGTTTGAAAGTGAATGGCTCAGTTTAGGTGTTTTAATCAGTTTAAGTCTAAGCAGTCTTAGTTTAATTGCAACGATGCCTTATATCAGCGTGGTAATTTTACCTTTAGTGTTTTGTGGATGGTGCTTCTTTCAGAAAAACTCAGAATGGACGATGTTTTGGCAAACGCGAAGCAGTTTGTTGCTGATGTTGATTTGGATGATTTGTTCTCAGCTATTTTCACAACAAGCATTTCAAGGATATTTATTGCCAGTCTTAAACCCATTTGATTTGGTCAGTATCGCCATGTTAATTGGTTTTTTCTGGATGCTAAATCTTCAATTTAAACACGGTTTAAAGCAGGGTATTGACCATGGAATACTTGCTGTGCTGTGTGTTTTAAGTTTGTTATGGCTGAGTAGCTATATCATTCTAAGAGCCTTACATGTGTATTTTGCTACACCTTATAACCAACTGAGTCTTTGGCAAGATGCCACTGCGCAACTGAGCCTAACCTTACTTTGGGTGAGCTTAGCCTTTATTGCGATGAGCTTTGCTAGCCGTAAGTTATTACGTCCTTTATGGATTTTAGGGGGAAGCATTTTAGTGATTGTCACCTTAAAATTGGTACTGTTTGATTTATCTCATATTGGAACGTTAACACGCGTGATTTCTTTCTTGGGCGCGGGTTTTGTGATGCTGATTATTGCTTATATTGCCCCGATCCCAGAGCAGAAAAATTTAAATCCTTAATTATGAATTGAGCGATATTTAAGTTGTTAAAGTGAAAGCAAAATAAAAGAGGGGGCTACTATGTAGTAGCCCCTCATCCAAGTCTTATCTCCCAACGGAAGAAGGAACTTTCAATACCCATATGATTAACTTTATATGATCATTTTTTATTTCTGCAAGATCCTTCGTGTATTGCTTTCGATTTGCAAATGATCAACAGATACAGGAATAAAATTTATGAAGAAAAGAGTTAGATAATATCGAATACTGACAACCAGTATTGGGCCTCTTAAAAAATGAACTATTATGGTTGTAAAATAAGCATTTTGTGCTTGGTAAAGGGAGCAAGGTTGAGCTATAACTTTGGTATTCGTAGATATTTTTTCTTGTTTTAAAACAAGTATGAGCTGATATATAGAAATAATTATGAAAAGAATATATGCATTATTAACCTTAATAGGAATAGCACTACCATTTTCACAATTTACACTTTGGCTGGTCGAATATGGATTTGATGTTGCTTTATTCCTACAACAAATCATAGAGAATCCATTAGCTGCTTTTGCTTGGTTAGATGTTGTTGTGACCGTCATTGTTATTGTATTTATGGTTTTTAACGAGGGTAAACAACTTAGAATGAAAAAAATATGGATTCCCATTGTTGCATCATTTATTGGGGGAGCTTCTGTGGGGCTTCCTCTATTTTTGTATATGAAGCAATGTCAGCTTGAAAATGTGGATTTGAAAACATCGATTTGAAAACATCTAAGTCCTTTAGTATTTTTAATAACTTGGCGATGACTTACTCTATTCTGAGGAGTCTTATAATTTTCGATTCTTTATAAATAGTCACTTATCTGATGTCTATTGAAGTGCGTGATGTAGTTGAAGACACAATAAAAGAGGCGTCTACCAACTCGTAGACGCCTCTTTTTAATTCAAGGATTGAAATGCTTAAAGAATTTCAATCGCTACAGCAGTTGCCTCACCACCACCAATACAAAGCGCAGCAATACCTTTTTTCCCACCCGTACGTTTTAAAGCATGAATCAAGGTCAGGATGATGCGTGAGCCTGTAGAACCAACAGGATGGCCGAGGGCACATGCACCACCATGAATATTAACTTTTTCAGCGTCCAATTTAAATTCATCGATAGGGCACATGGTAACCATAGCAAATGCTTCATTGATTTCCCATAAGTCAACATCTTGAACATCCCAACCGGTTTTATCCAATACCTTTTGGATTGCACCTACAGGGGCAATGGTAAATTCAGAGGGGTGTTGTGAGTTTGAAGCATAGGCAACAATTTTTGCTAAAGGTTGAAGACCTTTTGCATTAGCATGATCCACAGAGGTTAAAACCAGCGCAGATGCACCATCTGAAATTGAACTGGCATTGGCTGCAGTGATCGTTCCATCTTTGGCAAACGCAGGGCGTAAGCTAGGAATTTTGTCGATATTGGCATTAAATGGTTGTTCATCTTGATCGATAACAACATCGCCTTTACGGCTTGAAACTGTGACAGAAACGATTTCATCTTTAAACCAACCTTCAGTAATGGCTTTTTGTGCGCGTTGTAAAGAACGAATCGCAAAATCATCCATCTGTTGACGGGTATAGCCTTTGCTATTTGCCATATCTTGGGCAAAAGAGCCCATTAAACGACCTGTTTCAGCATCTTCTAGGCCATCAAAGAACATATGGTCTTTTACTTCGCCATGGCCCATGCGATATCCGCTACGTGCTTTTGGCAAAAGATAAGGTGCGTTAGTCATCGATTCCATACCGCCAGCAACAATCACATCTGCTGAACCTGCTTTGATTGCATCCGCAGCCTGCATAACTGCTTTCATGCCTGAACCACACAATTTGTTAATGGTTACAGCACCGGTTGAATCAGGTAAGCCAGCTTTGCGCATTGCTTGGCGGGCCGGGCCTTGTTTTAAACCCGCAGGTAAAACACATCCCATAATGACTTCTTGTACATCATTTGGTTGTAAGCCCGCACGGGCAATGGCTTCTTTAATCGTCGCAGCACCTAGTTCTGGTGCAGTCAAACTGGTCAGGCTTCCTTGAAAACCACCCATAGCTGTACGTGCACCATTCACAATTACGATGTCAGTCATTGTTTTAATCTCCAAATGATTATTCTGTGAATATATCCAAAACCTAAGCAGTATATAAAAAATAGTATAAGAATAAAGTCTAGCGATTGAATATATGCTGACCGTAGAGAACAGTTTTTAACATTCAGGTGGTGGCCCTAAATTTATCGCACCCATTCGTCCGATTTTGTAGCGCTTATTATTTTCTGCATCATATTGGCTACAATAATAGAAACTTCCAGGTGAACCTCTGGGTAAACCTGTATCACCTTGTAAAGTCAATACATCTCTACTACTGGCACTTCCCACCCAAGTCAGCTTGCCATATTTAATTTTATTTTCAGTTTTGAGGAGTATGAGGTCATCGTCATCAATCTGCTTGTTTTTATTTTTGTCTGTAAAAATAAGTAATCCTTTGTTCCATTTATCTTTTTCACATCGAATTAAATCTTCAGATGAGCAAATCACTACAGTGGTATGTCGAACTAAAGCTTGACTTCTTGCATAAGAAACATGCTGTTGAATATGTGTGGAAATGATTCTAATCTCTTGTTTTTGCATCCAATTATGATAATGGGGCAAACAGATTAAGCAGATAATTGTAAGGATACAAATAGTGGCGATAAGCTCGAACAAGGTAAGACCTCGTGCTTTACAATAAAAATACATCTTTGGGTCTTCTGTTAAGTCTTGTTTTTTATTTGAAAAATAATGATTTTTCTATTAAATTTAATTGAAATGTTAACGTAGTAAAATATTTATTACTATCAGTTTCTTTTACTGCTAAAATGCACGTAGCAAAAAGATAAGCGATCCACGCAAAAAAATTGAGTAAAAAGTTACCGAATTACAACGGAAATTGTAAGTAATTTTGTCAATAATTTACTTGATTAAAGTTATCAAGCACTTGGAAAAAGCCTCAAGTGTTTGTATGATTCAACGTGAGTAGCTTAAAAATAATACTGGGGTATTAAAATTTATCTCAGGATAGCCAATAAATTTTAGGCTAAGCTTGAACAACAATTGTTATCTCTGGAGGATATCCATGAAATTGAGTCGTATCGCACTTGCTATGCTTGTTGCCGCTCCATTCGCTGCTGCTAATGCTGGTGTAACTATTACACCTTTACTACTTGGTTACACTTTCCAAGACTCTCAACACAACAATGGTGGTGATAAAGGCGAGTTAACAAACGGTCCTGAATTACAAGACGATTTATTCGTTGGTGCT
Source organism: Acinetobacter sp. I-MWF (assembly GCF_025433935.1). NCBI lineage: Bacteria > Pseudomonadati > Pseudomonadota > Gammaproteobacteria > Moraxellales > Moraxellaceae > Acinetobacter > Acinetobacter sp. I-MWF. The sequence goes on from NZ_JAMBAR010000001.1 coordinate 729,060, forward strand.
GCACTTGGTGTAGAACTTACTCCATGGTTAGGTTTTGAAGCTGAATATAACCAAGTTAAAGGTGATCTTGACGGTACTGGCGTAGCTGGTTCTGAATACAAGCAAACTCAAATCAACGGTAACTTTTATGCTACTTCTGATTTGATCACTAAAAACTATGACAGCAAAATCAAACCGTATGTATTGTTAGGTGCTGGTCATTACAAGTATAAACTTGATGACATGTCTTACCATAACAACGAAGAAGGTACTTTAGGTAATGCTGGTGTTGGTGCTTTCTGGCGCTTAAACGATGCTTTATCTCTTCGTACAGAAGCTCGTGGTACTTATAACTTTGACGAAAAATTCTGGAACTATACTGCTCTTGCAGGTCTTAACGTAGTTCTTGGTGGTCACTTGAAGCCTGCTGCTCCTGTAGTAGAAGTTGCTCCAGTGGTTCCAGTTGCTCCAACTCCAGTTGAACCAGCTCCACAAGTTCTTACTGAAGATTTGAACATGGAACTTCGTGTGTTCTTTGATACAAACAAATCGAACATCAAAGATCAATACAAGCCAGAAGTTGCTAAAGTTGCTGATGCGTTAACTACATTCCCGAATGCGACTGCTCGTATTGAAGGTCATACAGATAACACTGGTCCACGTAAGTTAAACGAACGTTTATCTTTAGCTCGTGCTAACTCTGTTAAATCAGCGCTTGTAAGCGAGTACAACATCGATGCATCTCGTTTGTCTACTCAAGGTTTCGCTTGGGATCAACCGATTGCTGACAACAAAACTAAAGAAGGTCGTGCTATGAACCGTCGTGTATTCGCGACAATCACTGGTAGCCGTACTGTAACTAAATAATCCTTTATTTAGTGAATAAAAAGGCGACTCAATTGAGTCGCTTTTTTATTTAAAGTCCTTATAATTCTAGAATATCTAAATAAAATTGAATCAGAAATTAATAATTACAGGTTAACGATGAAATATATCATTTTAGGACTGGTACTCATGGCATTGAATGCCTGTACGTCGACACCAATAGATTCAAATCGTGTTTCAATCCAAAAACAATATCCAAACGAAGTGAAGTCATTGAAAAATGGGCTGTCCATATATTTTCAACCGAAATCGACAGACATTGAAGCTGAGTATAAACCTGCTTTATCTGTTGCCTCACAATTATTGAAAGACAATAAAAATTTTGTTCTTTACATTGAAGGCCATACAGACAGTACAGGCTCTTTGGCTGCAAATAATAAAGTCTCCTTAACACGCGCGAATATTGTCAAAGATTTTCTCTTAAACGAATATCAGGTCAATCCAGAGCAATTGATTACGCTCGGTTTAGGACCAACCAAGCCAATTGCTGATAATAAAACAGCTGAAGGTAGAGTGAAAAATAGACGAGTAATGGTGACTTTAAAAATTAAGTAATTTCGATAAAGCCTCTCAATTTGATCTTACAGCGTTATAATTGTTGATTGTGATTTCTACAAGTTTGAAAATTGAATGAGCGTGCAACTGCCTAAAGCCTTATTAGACCTCGAATCAAATTGCGGTATTTTTGCTGTTTGGATGTTATTGCAAAATTACTCAATTCAGTTAGATATTCAACAGTTGGTTAAACTTTGTCATCACGATGCAGAGGATGGTACTTTTACAATTGGTTTAGCGATTGGGCTGAAAAAATTAGGTTTTGATCTGTCTTTTTATACAGATGAAGACTTAAATATTCATGAAAAAGAAATCCTCCGTTATCAAGATGCGAAGAGGTTAGGAGTGCAGATTAGTCCAGCGTTAAGCTATCAAGAAATCCAAGCCTATATTGAACAAGGGTGTAATGTTATTGTTTTTTATGACACTTTAGAAGGCATTGGAAATCATTCGTTGGTTTATTCGATAAATGATCAGGAAATTTGTTTTTATGATAATTTTGATGCCATGCCGAAAGCAGTCTTTGAGCAACAACGGTTAGCTGAGGGAATTTGTCAGCAAGCAATTGTGATTTATCCCGATATTCCATCTGTACGTTATTGTTAATTCAATTGCAAATGTAAATCTCAGTAAATCGAAATTTACTGAGATTTATGATCAAAATTGAGGGTTATTTTAGCTTTAGCCTTTAATACACAATACTTGTTTTAGTGTATGAACCACATCAATCAAATCATTTTGATTGGCCATAACTTGATGAATATCCTTGTAGGCACTTGGAATCTCATCAACCACTCCTTTATCTTTACGACACTCAATGCCCGCAGTTTGTGCAATCAAATCTTGCTGATTAAACAAGTGTTTGGCTTTAGAGCGACTCATTTTACGTCCTGCACCATGTGAACATGAACAAAACGAATCTGGATTACCTTTGCCTTTAACGATAAAAGATTGCGCGCCCATTGAACCAGGGATAATCCCATATTCATCAAGCCCTGCACGAATTGCACCTTTACGTGTAACAAAGACATCTTCACCAAAGTGAAGTTCTTTCTGCACATAATTATGATGACAATTAATCGCTTCTTTGGTCATTTGAAAACTTGGTAATAAAGGGCGAATTGCTTCTAAAATTAAACGCATCATCTCACGTCGGTTTTCAAAAGCATATTCTTGAGCCCATTCTACAGCTTCCACATAATCATCGAAATTTGTCGATCCTTCTGCAAAGTAGCTCAAGTCTTTATCAGGCACGTGACCAAAACGATGTTGTGCTTCTTTCTTGGCACGTTCGATAAAGTAAGTGCCAATCACATTACCTAAACCACGACTACCTGAATGCAGCATGACCCAGATATCATCATTTTCATCAATACACAGTTCAATAAAGTGATTACCACCACCTAAAGTCCCGAGTTGCTTTTGCCATGTAACATCAAAACTGCGTAACATGCGTTTTAAAGCAGGGTGTTTGTCTGTAATACGCTGGAGCTTTTTATCTAAGGGTGAAAGTGTTGAAGACTTAGCTTTGATTTGTTTGTGCATTTCAAAGCCGACGGGTACTTTTCTTTCAATGGCATTGCGTAAAGTACTTAAATTATCAGGTAGTTGAGATGCTTTTAAACTAAGTCTTAATGCATTCATACCACAACCGATATCCACGCCAACCGTAGCAGGAATGATGGCATTCTTGGTGGGAATAACACTTCCTACAGTTGCGCCTTTACCCAAATGTACATCTGGCATCACTGCGATATGTGAATGAATAAATTGTAATTGTGCCATTTTTCGCAGTTGCGTTAGGCTTTCTTCATCCACATCTTTTGTATAAATTTTTACAGGAACGCCATATTCTGCTTTGGCGTTTAAAATCATTTGTATGCTCATTTTTTTTCTCGAAGCAAATTTTTTATTGTCCGAAGGCGGTTACAACACTATTGTCAAAGCAATGATCGATTCAAATTTTAAAGACAATAAAAAACCTAGCGAATGCTAGGTTTGACTGACATTCGGACACTTTGATTAATTCAGTGCCCGTGAGTAGACGACTGCTTAATCTTAATTTAAAGTTTTCTCAAGTTGGTGCATGTCGTACTCCTCTACTTTTTGATTTAAAATCAAAGGTGAAAATTCTGGTTGGAAATGATCCAATGGGCGTTATTCTATAAAGAAAAAAAACTTTGTCAATGAAACATAGCAAATTAATTTTTAATTCACGTTGAATTGCTGTTATAAAAAACAATAAAGCAGCTAAAAAGCTGCTTTATTTACATCAAGTGATTTACTCTTTTTCGACTTGAATGGGTTGTACATCCATCTGATCATAAGCGATCAATTTAGATTTGTGTTTCCACTTATAGCCAAGCCAGATAACAAGGAACAGCGGAATACTAATATACGTAGACAACACACTCATCCATTTTCCATCAAGCACAGCTTCTGCATTTTGGCCAAGTATAATGATGGCACAAAGAATAAAGGCAAACCATGGACCAAAAGGGAAGAATTTTGCACGATACGCAAGATCTTCAAGTTTATAGCCTTGAGCCAAATAACCTTTACGGAAACGATAATGTGAGATTGCGATACCTAACCAGACAATAAAACCGCACATACCTGACATGTTTAGCAGCCACGTAAACACGACACTTTCACCAATAAAGGTGGTTAAGAAACACAGTGCCGCAATTGCCGTTGTTGCATATAGTGCATTCATGGGTACACCGCGAAGATCGAGTTTAGAGAAAACTCGTGGTGCTTTACCTTCACGTGCCATATCAAACAACATACGTGTTGATGAATACATACCTGAATTACCTGCAGACATAATTGCAGTCAAAATCACCGCATTCATTAAGCCTGCTGCAAATGCTAAACCTGCTTTTTCATATAACAGGGTAAATGGTGACAGGGTAATGTTTCCATCACCTTCCGCAGCAAGTGCAAGGTTTGGATCTGTATACGCAACCAATGTACCAATGATAAAGATACACAAGATATAAAATAAGAGAATACGCCAAAAAATTTGTTTAATAGCGATTGGAATGGTTTTTTTCGGATCTTTAGATTCACCTGCTGCAACACCGACCATCTCTGTCCCTTGGAACGAGAATCCAGCGATCATGGCCACACCGACTAAGGCTTGAAAGCCACCAACAAATGGCGCTTCACCAACGGTCCAATTCTTGGTAATTGAATCTGTTGGATCTAACATGATTTTACCAATCATGAATAAGCCAATGACAATAAAGAAGATGATGGCAATCACTTTAACCAGTGAAAATAAAAATTCACTTTCACCAAAGCCTTTTACAGTTAAGGCATTGATACAGAAGATAATCGCAAGGAATAGCGCACTCCACCAAAAGCCGGGGATGTCTGGAAACCAAAACTTCATGATGAATTGAACGGCAACCAATTCAAATGCAACGGTAATGGCCCAGTTATACCAGTAGTTCCAACCGAGTGCGAAACCAAAACCTTCTTCTACATACTTATTACCATAGGTAAAGAATGCGCCTGATGTTGGATTGTGGGTTGCAAGTTCACCTAAACTGGTCATCAAGAAATAAATCATGATACCAATCAGAACATAAGCAAGTAATGCACCACCAGGTCCAGCGGTGGCAATCGTTTGACCCGAAGCAAGGAATAACCCTGTACCAATAGAACCGCCAATGGCGATCATGTTTAAATGTCGTGCTCCAAGCTTACGCTGGAGTTGAGGATGATCTGTTTCGCTCATCGTTATTCCTTACTACTTTTTTGAGTGTTGGCGAACAGCACTTTAAAGCCTTGTTGATCTGCTTTAGTCGTACATTGACTAAAACTCTGCTCAATGAGTAATGGGTAATTTAGGAAGCGGTTTGCCACAATCCATAATTCACCACCTGATTTTAAATGTCGTCTCGCAGTTTTACATAACGTTTCACTGGCATTGTAATCTGTTTGAATACCTTGGTGAAATGGAGGGTTACTCACAATGGCGTGTAAGAACAATGGCGCATCTTCAATCCCTGTGACTGCTTTTATTTCAAGTTGTTCTAAAGGTAAATTATTTTTTTCAAAAGTCATTTGCGTTGATGCTAAAGCAAAAGCATCGACATCTAAAGCAAAAATACGATTTTTCGGATTAAGTTTACTCAGATAAGCACTGATGACACCTGCACCACAACCAAAGTCCGCAATCTTTCCAGACGTCACTTGTTTGAGATAAGGTAAAAGCACTGCAGTTCCAATATCTAGACGATTTTGGCTAAATACACCAGGGAGTGCACAAATGCTAAGTTCTCCAGCAGGTGTTGGAACATTATAGACTTGCGCCCATTCTGCTAATGGCTTTGCTGTTACGGTTTTATCTGTGGTGAGTTGCCACATTTGACAATGACGTGCGCTATCAAGCTTGATGGCTCGACCATAAGGCTGGAGTTGTTTTGCAGCACGTTCTACCCCACCTTTTTTCTCTCCAACCAAGAAAATCGAAGCGCCAACAGCTAAACGACTGACTAAATTGTGCAAGATATAGTTGAGTAGCTCTTTTGATTTTGGAACAAAAACAACAGCCTGATCAAATTCAGCTTCTGGCAGGTCAGTACCAAAATGTACCGTTGCCTGCTGATTCTGAAAATATTGAAACTCATTGTAATTCCAAGTCCAAATGCTTGCTTCGATGTTATGAGCTAAATTAGAAAGTAGATCATCCGTTGCTGCATTTACAAATAGCACGCGTCCAGAAAGGTAGTCATGCTGTCGAATGACAACTTCGCTTTTTGGCTCCATATTCACCATCCATCAATAAAAATTAGCGCAATGCCCAGTCTAAGCTGGGCATTATAAAGAATAGATTTATTATTTTTTAGTTTCGGGTAAAACTAAATTCAAAATTAATGCAGCTAGCCCGCCAGTTGCGACACCAGAACTAAAAATATTACGCGGTAATTCTGGCAAATGTTCCAAAATTTGAGGAACTTGTGCAACCCCTAGGCCGAGACCCAAAGAGATAGCAATAATCAATAATGCACGACGGTCTAGTTGAATTCCCGATAAAATGTTAATGCCTGAAGCAGCAACTGCACCAAACATTACCATAACCGCCCCGCCCAGTACCGCTTGCGGTACCGCCTGAATGATACCAGCAACAGCAGGGAATAACCCCAGAATGATAAGCAGGATTGCAATCCAAATCCCAACAAAACGACTTGCAACACCCGTCAACTGAATTACACCATTATTTTGTGCAAAGACAGAACTTGGGAATGTGTTGAAGATCCCTGCAAGGAAAGAGTTGGCACCATTGACCAATACACCACCTTTAATTCGTTCCATCCAAACTGGGCCATCTACAGGCTGATTTGAAATTTTAGAGGTTGCGGTGACATCGCCAATTGCTTCTAAAGACGTGACAAGATAAATAAACGCCATAGGAATAAATAAGCTCCATGAGAAGCTAATTCCAAAATGCATTGGTGTCGGAATTTGAATCAATGGGGCATCTTTTAAACCAGAAAAATCCAAATAGCCCATAAAGCCAGCAAGAATATAGCCAATGACTAAAGCAATCAGAATTGCAGAACTTTTCACCCAAACCACTTTGAAGCGATTGAGAAGAACGATAATTGCCAACACTGTACATGACATAATGAGATTGTCGGCACTGGCAAACGTATGACTTTCCATGGCTTGGTAACCGCCACCCATGCTGATTAAACCTTCTTTAATTAAGGTTAAACCAATCAATAGCACCACAATCCCTGTAACCAAGGGTGTGATCAGTTTTTTTACCCAAGGTAAAATACGCGAAACACCCATTTCAATAAATGAGCCAGCAATGACCACACCAAAAATAGATGCCATAACCGCTTCTACCGGTGTGCCCGCAGCAACCATGGCAGAACCAATCCCAATCATTGGACCTATAAAGTTAAAGCTTGTGCCTTGGACAATCAGGAGGCCTGCACCAAAGGGTCCAATTTTTTTACATTGTAAGAATGTTGCCACCCCAGAAATCACCAATGACATGGAAAGAATCATATTGGTATCTTGAGGAGAAACACCTAAAGCTAAACAAATTAGTAAACCGGGTGTTACAATTGGAACAATAATCGCAAGCAAATGTTGCAAAGCCGCAAAAAAAGCGATGAGTGGTTTTGGGCGATCATCTAGACCATAAACAAGATCAATTTGAGCCTGTTTCTGATTGGGAGAGGGGTTAGAATTGGACATGGCACAGCAATTGGAAGTGGCAAGATGGCGCTATTCTAATCGCTTTACACACTATTACAAAATAAAAAGCCTGCTGTTGTGAAAAAAACTTGTAACTGTCAATAAACTGTCACTACTAAAAGTTAAGATTTTTCTGTATAATTTGCCCTCAAATTTAAAGCGTATCGAATTTACATGTCTGATATTAAAACTCTCCGTAATATTGCCATCATCGCGCACGTCGACCATGGTAAAACGACTCTTGTCGACAAACTTTTACAACAATCAGGTGCACTCGGTGACCGCGCGGGTGAGATTGAGCGTGTTATGGATTCGAATGCGCTTGAGTCTGAACGCGGTATTACCATTCTTGCAAAAAACACTGCAATCAAATGGTTAGACAAGCGTACAAATACTGAATACCGCATCAACATCGTCGACACCCCAGGACATGCTGACTTTGGTGGTGAAGTTGAACGTGTAATGTCTATGGTTGACTGCGTACTTCTTCTTGTCGATTCACAAGAAGGCCCAATGCCACAAACTCGCTTTGTAACACAAAAAGCGTTTGCTCGTGGTTTGAAGCCAATTGTTATCATCAACAAAGTAGATAAGCCAAGTGCTCGTCCAGACTGGGTAATTGATCAAGTATTTGATTTGTTCGATAACTTAGGCGGTAGTGACGAACAGTTAGACTTCCCAATCGTATATGCTTCAGGCTTACGTGGTGTTGCTGGTCCTTCTCCTGAAGAATTAGCGGAAGATATGACACCGTTGTTCGAAACAATCGTAGATATCGTTGAACCACCAGCAGTTGATATTGATGGTCCATTCCAAATGCAAATTTCATCACTTGACTATAATAGTTTCGTGGGTGTAATTGGTGTTGGCCGTATTCAACGTGGTTCAGTAAAAACCAATACACCAGTGACTGTGATCGATAAAGATGGCAAGACACGTAACGGTCGTATCTTAAAAATTATGGGTTACCATGGTTTAGAGCGTGTAGATGTAGATTCTGCTCAAGCGGGTGATATCGTATGTATCACTGGTTTAGATGCATTGAACATTTCTGACACAATCTGTGATCCTAAAAATGTTGAAGCATTACCTGCATTGTCTGTAGATGAACCTACAGTTTCGATGACGTTCCAAGTAAACAACTCACCGTTTGCTGGTAAAGAAGGTAAATTTGTAACTTCACGTAATATCCGTGAGCGTTTAGATCGCGAATTGATCCATAACGTTGCTTTACGTGTTGAAGATACTGACAGTCCAGACCGTTTCAAAGTTTCTGGTCGTGGTGAACTTCACCTCTCAGTATTGATTGAAACAATGCGTCGTGAAGGCTTCGAGATGGGTGTTTCTCGTCCGCAAGTGATCATGAAAGAAGTTGATGGCGAAACTCAAGAACCATACGAAAACGTTACTTTTGATGTTGAAGAACAACATCAGGGTTCTGTAATGGAACAAATGGGTAACCGTAAAGGTGAGTTGACCAATATGGAAGTTGACGGTAAAGGCCGTATCCGTATTGAAGCGACTGTTCCATCACGTGGTTTGATTGGTTTCCGTTCTGAATTCTTAACCATTACCTCTGGTACTGGTATCATGACTTCAAGCTTCTCGCATTACGGTACAGCTAAACAAGGTGCAGTTGCGAAACGTCAAAACGGTGTGTTGATCTCTATGGTTAACGGTACTTGCTTAGCGTTTGCATTGTTCACTTTACAAGACCGTGGTCGTCTATTTGCTGAACCACAGTTAGAAGTTTATGAAGGTATGATCGTAGGTATGAACTCTCGTTCAGACGACATGACTGTGAACCCAACCAAAGCGAAACAGTTAACTAACATGCGTGCATCTGGTACAGATGAAGCGTTAACGTTAACACCTGCAATTAAATTCACGCTTGAACAAGCATTAGAATTTATTGAAGATGACGAATTAGTTGAAGTAACACCTAAATCAGTTCGTATTCGTAAAAAATTCTTAACTGAAAATGAACGTAAACGTGCTTCACGTGGCTAAGCGTTCAAACTGGAAATAATTTAATTTCTAGAAAAAAAACCGCAATTTTTTAATAAATTGCGGTTTTTTTATATAAATGTAAAAGGATATTGGTTTTTAATAAAAAGCGAGTAAATTAGGCGGAAATATATGTTGAAACATAATGTATACTTCGTCACATAAAAAATACGCAAAATCGGCGTGGAGTTAAAGTATGAGTATTCTTTCAGAGTTCAGAGAATTTGCCATTAAAGGCAATATGATGGATTTGGCAATTGGTGTCATCATTGGTGGTGCTTTCAATAAAATTATCGACTCATTAGTGAAAGACGTGATTATGCCTTTAATCACAGTGATTACAGGTGGTGGTGTTGATTTTACTCAAAAATTTGTCGTACTTGGCGATAACCCAAATAACCTTTCATCATTGGATGAATTGACCAAAGCTGGGATTAACGTACTAACCTATGGTAATTTCATCACAATTGTATTGAACTTTCTGATCTTAATGTGGGTGGTTTTCTTGTTGGTTAAATTCCTCAATAAAATCCGTAAACCTGCTGAAGAAGCTCCAGCTGCTACACCAGAAGATATTGCATTACTGCGTGAAATTCGTGATGAATTAAAGAAACGCCCTGAAGCTTAATCTTCATCAAATTGATTCAAATTACAGTATTTTAATATGTCTAAAGCCTGATAAAGCTATTAAATCATTGTAAAAGAGTTGAATGAAACGGTACGATCAAGTACCGTTTTTTATGCAAGCAAGAAAATAGAGATGGGGCTGATGAAAAAAAACATAGGGATTATGGCAATACTTATCAGTTTGTATGCATGTTCAGAGCATCCAAAAGAGCAGCAATCCGCTGATACTCCAACATCTACGCAAGCGGACCAAAGCCGACCTGCTAGTGGTTTAACTTTTAATGAAATGCCAAATGAAGATACCCGCTACGTCACTATAGAAACCGACTCGGTAGATGAAAATGAAACATTACTGTTGGCCCTACAAACACGTTTATTAAAAGCCAATTTTGAGTTTATAGAAAAAGACAGTGGTAGCTCTTGGTCTGAAAATGATTGTTCTCTGAATAAAGTGATTCAAGTAAAAGGTGAGGGCATCCGCTCTTATAAGGCAATCAGTAAAGTTAAGTTAGGTGATGAAAAACAATATCGCCCAGATTTTGTTTTGCTGGTTTTTGCTTTTAAGGATGAACAGCTTGCTGAACAAAGCTTTCAAATGCTTAAGTCTGCTGTCTATTCAGCAGGAGGGTACTGTAATGGTAAATCTCCTGAAACCATCGTTAGAAATGGCAATGAAATATTTTACTTTACCACTCGGGAGGAAGCATTTAGATCATATATTGATGATTATGCGAAGTTTATCCATGAATTTAAACCTGAGCAAATTGATTCAAAAATATAGGAGGGTTTGAATTAACGAGAACAGCTCAGATTTTTATTGTTTTGTTGTCTTAATAAACAATAAGGTTTAAAGCAAATATTAACATCCTTGTCATTGCGCTACGTGATAGACACACTTTGAAAGCCTGAATGATCGAAAAGCAAAAGTATTTTAATTTAGCTTCAGTAATGATAGTTGTTGGTATGACTCTAATTTGAGCGTCACCGAATAGGGAGAGATCCTTTCAACTTCATACCAAGAATGTAAATCTTTAAACTAAAAATCCATGCGAAATTTAATTTCAACCAAGTGAAAGCCGAATTGGCTTTTTACTGGACCATGAAGTACACGTTCAGCAGCGGTAAATACCAGTTTATCAATCACAGGAACAAGCTGTCCTTTTTTTACTTCACCCAGTTCACCACCACGTTTTGCTGAATTACATGTGGAATGCTGTTTAGCCACTTTGGCAAAATCAGCGCCATCATGGATCTTCTTCTTAAGTTGTTCAGCCAAGTCCTTATCTTTGACGAGAATATGTCGAACGATTGCAGTTTTCATTTACTTTTTCCTCGTGGTTTTTGTGGGATGCTCTTCGCGATCTTTAATGGCTGGCATTGTGGGCAAAACACACTGGCTCTTTGTCCTAACTTTAGATTTTCTAAAGTGGTTTCACAGTTAATACACATCTCACCCGCACGACCATAAGCCAATAAGGTCTGCTGAAAGTAGCCATTCTCACCCATGGCGTTGCTATAGTCTCTTAAGGTTGAACCACCCAAATCAATCGCTTGCTTTAAAATACGTTTAATTTCGATAACCAATTTTTGAATTTGTGCTTTCGTCAAACTCGAAGCAGGCTGTGCCGGATGAATCCCTAAATTAAATAAGCTTTCGGTTGCATAAATATTGCCTACACCCACAACAATATGATTATCCATGATTGCAACTTTTGTGCCGACATTTTTATTTTTAAACTTTTCTGCTAAATATTCGGCATGAAATTCATCACTCAATGGTTCAGGCCCTAAAGTATCAATCAATTTTGTTTGGCTTTCCTCATTCAGCCAAATGATACAACCAAAACGTCGAGGATCATGATAGCGCAGCTGTGTGTCTTCAAACTGAATGATCAGATGGTCATGCTTTCTAAGTGCTTCATGTTCATCACAGATTCTAAAACTACCTGACATACCCAAATGCCATAACATGCTATGGGTTTCAAACTCTGCCAAAATGTATTTTGAACGACGCGTTAAGCGAACGAGTTTTTGACCTTGAAGTTGTTGAATATCTTCGGGTATAGGCCAGCGTAACCGTGACTCACGCACTTGAACATGAAGAACTTTCTGGTCGATCAGGGGGAGTAAACTGGCTTTTGTTGTTTCAACTTCTGGTAATTCAGGCATGCACTTGTCACATTGGTGTGAGGACTGAATATTGTATGCAAGAATTGCATTGCGTTAAAGGGCGGTTGCGTTGAGCCTACGACTTTAGGTTAAAATTATGGATATGATCGTTGAATAAGATTGAATTATTGTTTTTAAGTGATTGTTATTTAAAATAAAGTTTATTAATAAAATAAAGTTTTCCAATTGATAAAAAATATCTGATAGTTATATGTAAAAAAATGTGTAAATTTCTAGTGAATTGTTTACTGAAATAATTCTTTTTATCTCGATATTTCAGGAAAAATAGTCATTTTAAAGCTGGAACTTTCTATTAAATTTAGACGGCTAAAGTGATTGAGTGTTGACTGGTTTATCTTTATTCGTTTTGTTCCTGATTAGGCTTTCCCATGAAAAAAATTGCTTATCCTTTATTGGCAATCTCTGCATGTAGCATGATGTCTTTTGCATCAGCTGAAGATGCGTTTAATTTACACGGTTCAACCATGACGGGTGATTGGAATGGGAGTCGGACTGAACTTGCAGAAAAGGGAATCAAATTTGATGGCACCATTGCCATGGACAGTTCATATCTCGCTGATGGTGGTTATGATGCGCACCAAGCGCCAACATTTGCGACACAATTCGGACTGGGTACAACCTTGGATATGGGGAAACTGGCGGGTTGGAATGATGTGACTATTCGTGCTTTAGTTACAGCACGTCAAGGTGAAAGTACTTCACTCAGAGGCATTCAAGCACCAGATGCACCACAATGGGCAAACTCGCAAGCCAATTGGGGACGTGGTAATTCAGGGAGCCGTCTCAGCGAATTATATATAGAAAAGAATTTTAAGGATCAAGGACTAAGCTTGCGTTTAGGTCGTATGGGTTTAGGTACTGAATTCAATACCATGGCTTGTGATTTCCAAGGCAATGCATTTTGTGCAGCACAGATGGGGAAATGGCAAGGTAAGCTTTGGTATAACACACCAGTCTCACAATGGGGCGCACGCTTAAAATATCACATCAATCCTGAACTATTTGCACAAGTGGGGGTGTTTGAATACAACCCTGATAATGCTTTAGAGCGTCAAGGCTGGAATTTGGATACAAAGCATGCCGATGGTGTCAATATTCTTTCTGAAGTGGTGTGGTCACCTAAGCAGGGTGTGAATAATTTACCAGGCAGTTATCGTATTGGTACGCTTTACAATACTGCTGATGAGGCTAAAAATCAGTACGATGTTGCTTATAAAGCAGGAACTAAGGCTGAAGATCGAACATATGGCGGTTGGATTGCATTTGAACAGCAATTGACTTCAACTGGAGAGGGGAAACGTGGTTTACACAGTTTTGGTAATTTCACCATTCATGATCGTACGACGACAGCCGTAAATGATTCACAGCAACTTGGCCTAAAATACTATGGTCTGTTTGATGCTCAACCAAACGATATTCTTGGTTTGGCGGTAAATCGGGTACATTTGAATGATCGGTATACTAATTATGTGAATAGTGCTCGCTTAGGAACAAATTTAAGACAGTTGAATGAAGATGCAGAGTATAATGTTGAGTTGAATTACTCATATTACCCTGCCAAATGGTTCATGCTTCGTCCTTTAGTGCAGTATGTGGTACATCCTGGTGCAACCAATCAGGTGGACAATGCGTTTGTCGTTGGCTTGGGGTCTAAAATTATTTTTTAATACCACCCGAGGACACCTTTATGCAAAGAGTGAAACATCTAAAAATTAATACAACACTACTTTGCTTAACGGTATGTATCACACAGAGTTTATATGCTGAAGTGGAATCTCAAGATTCCATTCAGCAAGATTCTACTCAGCAACTTCCAACCATCAAAATTGAAGCAACACGTTCAGATACCAGCATATTAAACACCCCAGCATCGGTATATAGAGTCGATCAACAACAAAGTCAAAATAATATTGGGGTAAACCTCACTGAAACACTCAAAGGTATTCCGGGTTTACAGCTCAATAATCGTGAAAATTATGCCCAAGACTTACAACTGTCTATGCGCGGATTTGGCGCACGTTCAACTTTTGGGGTCCGTGGAATTCGTCTTTATGTCGATGGGATTCCTGCGACGATGCCAGACGGACAAGGCCAAACTTCAAATATTGATTTAACGAGCTTAGATCATATTGAAGTGCTTGGTGGGCCCTTTTCATCACTGTATGGAAACTCCTCTGGGGGGACTGTTCTCACCACGACCAAAGAAGGAACAGGGCGTGATTCGGTAGAGTTAGGATATTCAGGTGGCAGTAATAATAAAGGCCGCGCTGACATCACCTTACAAGGTGGTGCAGATAAGGCCAATGAACCGAGCTATGTGATCAGTTCTTCTTATTTTGATACCGATGGTTATCGTGACCATAGTGCGGCAAGAAAAGTGTTGAGCAATGCCAAACTCACGTGGGACTTAGATGATGGTTCTAAGATCAATTGGCTGATCAATCATGTAGATATTTCCGCTGATGATCCACAAGGTTTGACTCGTGAGCAATGGAAGCAAAATCCTAAACAGGTCAATGACAGTAAAAATATCTATGATGTTCGTAAAGATATTAACCAAACACAGACAGGTATCAATTGGATTAAGCCCCTGAATGATCAACAAGAGCTTTATAGTATGGCTTATATTGGTCATCGTGAAGTGACTCAATACCAGTCTATTCCAAGTTCTGCTCAAAAGAATCCACGCCATGCAGGTGGAGTGATTGATTTCGAACGAGATTTTTATGGTGCTGATTTACGTTGGACTGGCAAAGACTTATTACCGAATACACGGATCAGTGCAGGCTTGGCTTATGATGCGATGAATGAAGATCGTCAAGGGTATGAGAATTTTAATGCCAAGGGCGAATATGGGGTAAAAGGCAACTTACGCCGTGATGAACGAAATACTTTATGGAATTTAGATCCATATTTACAGGCAGCTTGGCAATTTTTGCCGACTGTACGTCTAGATACCGGATTGCGTTATAGTAATGTTCATTATGAGTCGAAAGATCACTACATCATTGGTTTGAATGGCGATGACAGCGGTCAAACCGATTATCAAAAACTGCTCCCATCAGCTGCCTTTACTTGGGAAGTTACTCCAGACCTTAGTACTTATATCAGTTATGCCAAAGGCTTTGAAACACCAACCTTTACTGAAATGGCCTATCCAACAGAAGGAACGGCAGGGATTAACTTTGCGCTTAAACCATCAACCAGTGATAACTATGAGCTTGGTTTAAAAGCACAAAATCGTCTAGGTAATTTTACCGCCGCAGTTTTCCAAAGTAATACTCAAGATGATATCGTTTCTGCGGGAACACTCAATGGACGTGCAACCTATCAAAATGCAGATAAAACACTACGCCAAGGGGTAGAGCTGTCTTGGAATAAAAAGTTGTGGAAGAATTTAACAGCTCAAGCCAGTTATAGTTTCCTTGATGCAACATTTGATGCAGACATTCCCAACACAGATCCTAAAAAAGTTATCCAAAGTGGCAATTACATTCCCGGAATTGCAAAAAACCAAGCCTTTGTATCTTTCGGCTGGTTGCCTGAGCAGGGCTTTAATGCAGGTGTCGATGTTCGATATATGGATAAAATCTATGTAGACGATCTCAATACAGATACTGCACCAAGTTATACAGTAACCAGTATGAATGTCGGTTATATCTGGAAAAACAACGATTGGAAAGTGCGTAGTTTTGCTCGAGTTGATAATTTATTCGATAAAAATTACGTCGGTTCAGTCATTGTGAATGATGGTAATAGTCGATTCTTTGAACCTGCTGATGGTATTAACTGGAGTGCAGGACTCAGTGTCACCAAACAGTTCTAATTCATTGGGAAAATAATTTATGTCTGCTCAACCAAAGTTATTTGAATCTATTCAATTTGGTTCACTCTCACTCAGCAATAAAATTATTATTGCGCCAATGTGTCAATATTCGGCAACAGATCAAGGTGAAGTGACCTATTGGCATGAACAGCAATGGGCAAATTACGCTTTGTCAGGTGCGAGCTTATGTATTATTGAAGCAACAGCGGTTCAAGCCGAAGGGCGGATCAGTTATGCCGATGTAGGACTTTGGAATGATACGCAACGGGATCAAATCAAAGCTTTACTCAATAAGGTAAAAAGTATTGCTCCAACACCTTTTGCTATTCAGCTTGCGCATGCAGGCCGTAAAGCTTCGACTGAAAAGCCTTGGTTGGTCAAGCAGGGGAAAGGTCAGATTGCGCCAGATCATGAACATGGATGGCAAACTGTATCAGCCAGTGATATTGCTTTTAGCCCGAATGATATTGCCCCGCATGAATTAACCATTGATGAAATTAAAATAATTATTCAAGACTTTGCACAAGCGGCGATTCGTGCTGTAGACGCTGGTTTTTCACTGATTGAAATTCATGCAGCGCATGGGTATTTACTGCATCAATTTATGTCGCCGTTGTCTAACCACCGAACTGATGAATATGGTGGAAGTTTTGAAAATCGTATTCGTTTTACACTAGAAGTTTTTCAAGCGATTCGAGCAGTTGTACCAACTGACTACCCTGTAGGTGTACGTATTTCTGCAACTGACTGGATGGATGCAGAAAATAGCTGGAATGTTGAATCAAGTATTGGCTTATCAAAAGCTTTAGCGCAACTTGGTGCTGTTTATATCCATGTATCCTCTGCGGGATTACATATTCAACAAGATATTAAAGTGGGTGCAAATTACCAAGTGCCTTTTGCAAATGCGATTAAAAAACAGGTGAATATTCCTGTAATTGCAGTAGGCTTAATTACCGAAGCTGAGCAAGCTGAACAGATCCTTCAACAAGGCGAAGCAGATGCAATTGCATTGGCAAGAGCGATTTTATATGACCCACGCTGGCCTTGGCATGCTGCAGCAAAATTGGGTGCGAAAATCTCGATTGCACCACAATATTTACGTTGTCAGCCGCATGGAATCAAAGATTTGTTCTCAGCATATTGATGGCATAACAGTTTTGATTCACTCATTATTCTTTAAACGTATTTAAACTGAATAAAGATATATTCTAGGATATATCTTTATTTGTATGATCTGGAAAAGGAACGGCTTGAATGATTTTTTCGGTAATTTTTCCAGTATTTTTCCTGCTATTTTTGGGTTTTATATCTGTCAAAATCCAATTGATCTCTAAAGAGCAAATTACTGCAATTGGTGCTTTTGTAATCAAAATTGCATTGCCTGCTTTATTACTTCATGCACTGGCTGCAAAAGATTTACATGAGATTTGGTATCCTGCTTATTTCTTTGTTTATGCAGGCGTCACTTTTAGTCTATTTATTTTGGCCTTTATTTTAGGGCAAAAGCTTTTTAACAACCATTTTACCCATGCTTCTGTATTTTCACTAGGCGCATCAATGTCCAATACTGGGTTACTGGGCGCAGCAATTTTGACTTTGCTGATGGGTAGTGAAGCCATGATTTATATTTCACTGATTGTGATCATTGAAAGCGTATTTCTTGTACCGCTGATGTTAACCTTGGCAGAAATAGGGCGACAAAGACAAGCCAATTTAGCCGCTATTTTAAAAACAACATTTCTGACTTTATTAAAAAACCCATTATTCTTGTCAGTGATGATTGGCATGAGCTGTGCGATCTTCGAAATTCAAATTCCACATGTATTAGACCAAGTATTTGCCTTGTTAGGTCAGACTGCCTCACCTTTAGCGTTATTTATTATTGGTGGCGGGATGGTTGGGATTACGATTCAATCACTTAATCTGCAAACTATTTATTTGGTGGTTTCTAAAAATATCTGTATGCCGATATTGGTTTATTTAGGCTTGACTCATTTAACCGATTTGGATCAAAAGATGATTTATGCAGGTACCTTGATTGCCGCTTTGCCTATGCCTTCTATATTTGGAATTTTTGGGCAAGTCTATGGTTTAAATGAAAAAGCACTGACACCATTGATGATTAGTACTTTATTGAGTTTTATTGTGGTGAGTGTTTTGATTGGTGTTTGGTGGTAAAAAAATACTCTCTTGCGAGAGTATTTTTTTAAGAGCTGCTTATTTTTTTGCTGGTGCTGCTGGAGCAGGTGTTTTGCCTTTTTCAGCAATCAGTTTGTTTACAACATCCAAAGACTCTTTTGCCTTAGGCACATTATTTTTAGCAAGTTCTGAGAAAATCTTTTGTGCTTCTGGT
Organism: Acinetobacter sp. I-MWF; assembly: GCF_025433935.1. Lineage (NCBI taxonomy): Bacteria > Pseudomonadati > Pseudomonadota > Gammaproteobacteria > Moraxellales > Moraxellaceae > Acinetobacter > Acinetobacter sp. I-MWF. The sequence continues at coordinate 747,707 of NZ_JAMBAR010000001.1, forward strand.
AGATTTTGATCAATGATATTGCCATTGGTCAGCATATTTCCGACAGCCATTAATGCTGGGATATATCCCTTTTTAGCTAAATCTTGGATTGATTTTAAACCTTGATTAACTGCTGCTGCATTCTTCTTCTTTAAACCATCGGTGATGTCATACAGCGCTTTCGCATGAATTGCAGGTGCAAAATCTTTTTTGACTAAAGGATCAAGTTTTTGTAAGCCAAGCTTGTCAGATGCGGGTGTGCCTTCAGCAAATAGTAAAACCGCAAGTTCCACTGTAGCATCATCAAATCCTTGAGCAGAGGACTTTTCTAAGTATTCACGAACTTTCTTTTCGTCTTTGGCTAAGCCCAATTGACCTACCGCATAGCTTTGCGCCAAGACATAACTTGCAACAGGATAGCCTTTTGCTGAAGCATCTTGATAATATTTCAAAGCTTTCTTATCGTCTTTGGTTGTGCCTTGTCCCGTTTGGGTTAAATAGCCTAAGTTATATAAGGCTTGCGCATTGCCAGCTTTTGCAAGACGCTCAAGTTCTTGATACGCTGCAGGATAGTTTTTTGCTTGAATCAGCTCTTGTGCTTTGACAAATGCAGGGTCAACGTTACTTTTAGCTGTATCTGCTGCAAATGCAGAAATACATGAAAAGCTGAGTAGTGTAGCGAATAGAATTTTTTTCATTTTGACGATATACCTTGTTTTAATTTCAACATAATTCCATTTATGGTGTGAGAACATTGTTGAGGACGTTTTTATCATAATTTGAAAATTATAAATGTAAACATGCCTATTGTATAAGTTAGTGTATTTAAATTTTAATTTATTTATAAATAAGAAAGAATTAAGGGTATTTTAACAACATTAAAGCCTAGAGAAATTTTTTATTCTCTAGGCTGTGGGCTGTTATTTTACTGCTTTGAGGAGTAATTCAATTTCGCCTGCTTCACGTGCGCCTGAAATACGGGTGCCATCTTGTAAGAAGAATGTTGGTGTACCATCGACTTCGAGTGATTTTGCTAAAGCAATATTTTTCTCAATTGGGTTCGTACATGACTTGTTTGAAGTCGGTTGTTTCTTATCAATTAAATAGTCTTCCCACGCTTGGTACTGGTTTTTAGAGCACCAGATTTGCTGTGAAATACTTTCAGCATTTGGATGTAAACGGGTAATTGGGTATAAAAATAAGTAAACGGTTAAGTTGTCGATATTTTTTAATTCTTTTTCAAGATGTTGGCAATATGGACAGTCAGGATCACTAAATACGTAGATTACACGTTCACCTTTACCTTTGACATGCTTAATGGCTTGTTTCAACGGTAATGATTTTACATCAATACTTTTTAGCGCTTGCATACGTTCTTCGGTCAGATTTTTTTGTTCTTTAAGATCAATTAAATTGCCGACAAAGAAATATTTTGCTTCTTCATTGGTATAAACAATACGCCCACCCATATAGACTTCATAAACATCTTTAATTGGTGAGTTTTGTACCGATTTCACCTGAATCTCAGGATATTTGTTTTTTAAGTTTTGCTGCAAAGTTTGAATATCTGCATGTGCAGAAGAAAAGCTAAAAAGACCCAAAGTCAGAAGAGATAACCAGATTTTCATGTTAAAGCTCAAAATAATAATGTGGATATTGTGCACTCAATAATGATCAAAAATATATTGAGATCATGTAATTGCCAATGTGATATTCAGTTGATACCACGCTTAATTTCGTATTGTATTCTGGATACCATGGCGTGTTAACTTATTTCTGAGTTGTTGGATATATTGATTTAATTCTACTTGTGAGTCACTCCGTAAGCGTAATTGCGTACTAAAATTAAAGATTCTGCTACGTTTTCCATTGCGCTGTAAAATTTGAAAGTGCCCAATATAACCGCCATTTGCTGTTGTCCTATGGGTACTAAATTCAACGCATGTGACCTGATCTAAAGGGTAAGAGGTCATCATCAAATTACTGACGATCAGTTTATGATTGCGTATATAAAATGGGGCAAAACTTAAATTAAACCGTTTAAATATCCACATCAGCATACTCAAAAAAGTTACGAAAATGATCGGAACAAACAAGCCCCAATATTTGTCTGAGTGGTTAGTTGTCTCTACTTCGAGCAATTCTGTGTGTTTGGCTTCAACCATCTTTTGCTCATCAATCCATTGTCGAATATCGTCAGTGCGTGGTTGCGTTCTCAGTAAATTTTGAATCGTTTGTGGGTCGCGAATATGATAAATCGTGGCCTTAACCAGTTGGCTATTTCCTAACTGATCAAAATAGTAAAACGCATTGCCATTTTTCCATACACTGCCATAGTTGTAATTTACATCCCCAAGTTTTTGCCATGAGGAATGAAGTTGTTCAGCTAATTTTAGAATATGGGTGGATTTGGAAGAGGCTGATCCTTTATTGCTGCGATATTCACTGGCTTGTAGATAGAGAAGCTGTGTGCCATCAGAAAAAATCAGCGGTGCGATTTCTTTAAATGCTTTGCCTAAAAATGGACTATCACCTACGCGACGCATTTTTTTCTTGTTCAGATCAAAATAATAAATCCCTGTGTCGTTGTAAAACAAAGCATGGTTAATGTGAGCGCCATGTTCGCTTAAGAGATGATAAGGCGCGTATTGCGGATCAAAGGCAAATTCGTTGACATAGACCATACCATCGACAGGATTGAGCAAATAATATTGGTTATTTAAACCGTCTATTTCAATACTATAAAGCTTTCCATTGTCTTTTAAATCGAGCAGGGTGTTGTTGTAATAGACGTTTTTTCCATCCGCTCGATAGGCATAGTTATGTTCACCTAAGACAAGTTTGAGTTGGTCTGGATTGGCTCCTGAAAGTAATTTCCCTTGAAAATAGGTGAATGTCCCATTACTTGCCGTATCATTTTCGGAATTGACACAATAAGGCAGATTGCCTGATCCAAGTTTAAAATAGGGGTAGAGATAACTTTGTGGTTTTGAACCTATGGCAAAATTTTGTTGCATGATTTGCCACACTTCTCGAAGCGCACTTAAATCCTTATTTCGTTCGGTGGAGGGGGAGCAATACCAAGTGTTTTTTCCAGCAGTAAAATAACCATCCCCAATAGTTTTCACCTGTTGAGGTTGCACACCTTTTAGGATGATATTGCCACAATAGACATGCAGTTTATCTGCACCTAGTTGTCGGTATTGGTAATCATCATTGGGTAAATAAAAACTTTGAACATCTGCTTCTGGGATCAAATAATCACCATTGCTGGGTACAGCGGCATAGATTTGGTTGTTATATTTTTCAAATATCCCAAGTTTTTCTGTAGTCGCCGTAAAAGGAATCTCATCTGAATTTGAGTCAGAAAATCTAAATATAAAACTAAAGCTGAATAGAAACGCGCATATCACCAAGATAAGCGTAAAGGTTTTAATGATAGAAAATACTTTTAGTGGATTCTGCATCATTTATTTTATTGTTAAATATTGATTGGATTGAGCTATGGCAATTTAAGGTTATTTTGTCATCATTTTAGTGATGAATTGTTCGTGTTGATTGATGACAAGGTCTTTATCATTTAAGGCAAATAGGGTTGCATGGTCTCTGTTAAAATTTCAATTAATTCTTCATCCATATAGTGATAATCGTCTGGAATATCCAATACCATGACTTTTTTATGCTGTAACTGGTTGGGGAATTTCTCTTTGATATTTTGTTTATGTTTTTGCTCCATGACAAAAATCATATCTGCCCACGCAATATCTTTGGCAGAAATACCATGTTTGGCGTGTTTACTTGTTCCCGCGGAACGTGTGGAAATGCCATAGCCCACTGCAAAGACACGCTCGGCAGTGGGACTACGCCATTGGTTACGACTACAAATAAAAAGGGTGTTCAATCAGCAGTCTTCCAAAAATCATATTGTGCTTGTTTTCGTCTTTTGGCAGAAGAAATACGTGGATATTCAATTCTTAATTGTTTCGAGCGAGATCTTTTTAACGATCTGTTCCAAAGTAATTTCCAGTCTTTTTCTGGTTTCCAAAGGGTTGAAGTATTTCTGCAATCTCGACCACGGTGTAAATAATTTACCTTACGTCTCCAAGCGCGATTGCGGTTTAATTCATTTTCAAAATATTGTTGTGTAATGTCCATAGATAAAACTCATGAGTTGATCGGGTTCAGCAGCCGCGATAACACATGATTGGGCTATTTTATAAGTATTTATCGGGGTAAACAAGCCGAATGATTTTGATAATGTTTATTTAGGGCCATTTTAAAGGCAATGAAAAGGGTATAATTCTGGCTAAATAGAACGTGTGAGTAGACGATGTTTATTAAAGGCATTAGACGTAATTATGACAAAGTCAGCCAAGATGACAGTATTGCTGATGAAGATAAGATAGATGCCTTGTTGATCAAACTGGGTGGTGAGTTTCTTGTCAGTAAGGATGACCGTGTTTATATTTTTGAAAAAGATGGTCAAACGGCCAAGTTTGATGCAAAACATGCACGGGCATTTCACTTTAAAGATTATTTGTGTAAAGACATGAATAAATTATTTCATGGGTTTTGATACTCCTTGAAAATTAGTGAACTGTTCAATTGGGCTATAAAAATGCTTTAAGCACTTGGATTAGCCCTCTATCGATGTATTGATGGTGGTTAGGGCTTTCTAAAGTAATAACTTTTGATGTTGTCATTGTTTATTTTTTTAAGTTTGGTTTTTTGATGCACTGTGTGCCGTAGAATGAGAGTGAATGCATTAATCCACTACAACAATACTTTCGGCGTTTGGCTAAAAACAATATAAAACAATGGTTTGTATCTAGATGGTTTTGTGTTTTTCTAACAAAATTATTTGACTATATACTCGTGCTTCAAGTTATATAATATAAAAAAGAAGGCTGTTTTTCCTAAGATTAATCGAGACGTATCTATGATTAAAGTACTGTCAATCTTATTCATAAGTTTAGTTTGTTCAATGGGGATTTTAGCCCAACAGCCAAATCTTGTGCCTCATCAGGTAAACTTAAAAAATGGGAAACGCTTTTCTTTAAATCTTCCCGCAAATTACGAAATTATTCCGGCGGCTGAGGGCTTAAAGCGAGTTCGTTTTTTTAGTAAAGCTCCCGATGGCAGAATGTTTGTAACAGATATGCACGATTTGACTGATAATAAAAAAGGCATTGTTTATATTTTGGATGAATGGAACCCTGAAACGGGAAAGTTTGGCAAAATTATTCCTTATATGACGGGGTTGAAGAACCCTAATTCAGTTCAATTTTATACAGATTCTTCCGGGCAAGATTGGTTGTATTTAGCGGAAACCAATCAACTTACCCGAAGAAAATTTACCAAAGGTGAAATTAAACCAACCGATAAAGCCGAAGTTTTAGTGACTTTTCCTGACTATGGTTTAAGTTATAAATATGGTGGTTGGCATCTAACGCGAACAATTGCTGTGGGTGGGAACGGGAAAATTTACGTTTCTGTCGGCTCAAGTTGCAATGCTTGTACCGAGAAAGAAAAAGTTCGGGCAACAGTATTAGAAATGAATCCCGATGGTTCGCAACAAAAGATTTTTGCTACAGGTTTACGCAACGCAGTCGGTTTGAAATGGGTTGGTAATTTTTTATTTGCCACCAATCAAGGTGTGGATCATTTGGGTAAAAATAAGCCTGATGAAACTTTTTATGCACTCAAACGTGATGCAGATTATGGTTGGGCTTCATGTTATTCGTCGAATGGTAAAATTTTGGCAGATCCAAAATTTAAACGTCCGTCAGGTTGCAAAAATGTATTGCCTCCTTATGCCTATTTCCCTGCGCATTCATCTGCACTTGGTTTTGACTATTTTGATCATCCCAATACAGACGACACCATCAAAAATTCTTTTTTAGTTGCTTTACATGGTTCTACCGATGCCACAATTGGTCATGGCTATAAAATTGTGATTATGCGTAAAGGGCAAAAACTACAGACGTTTATGGATGGTTTTTTAGTGGGCAAAAATGTCTATGGTCGCCCTTGTGATATTTATCGAGTAGATGAAAATTCATTTTATTTCTCTGATGATAAGAGTGGTGTGATTTATTATGTTCGGCAAAAAGCATCTTCCTAAATTTTCAACTTTTCTAAAAATTTAGGAGTTAGTAAAAAGAGCATGGCTGAGGATACAAAATTCAGGTGAAAGTAAAAATATAAATTGTCGATAAATCTTTGGAAGCAGTACTAGATCAGAAAGTATTCATCTATGAAAATGAAGCTAAAAAATTGTTATTGTTAAATTTGTTGTAATTGACTTAATCATTTAATTCTCTAAATAAACCTACAAGGTTGTAGGTTTATTATTGTAGACAATTTTGAGAAATTATTGCGGTCTCGCCACATCACCACTTAAGCTTTCAGGTAATGCTAAAACAGTCACATCTAACTCTTCTAAAGCATCAGGACGGGCAACCACAAGCGCAATATAACCATTTTCAAATGCTGCACTGTTTACTACTTGAACACCTTTATTCAATTGTTCAGCTTGAGCAGGGGCAGGACCTGTACCTTGAATGACATGTAACCATGCTTTTGGTTTTGCCTTAAACCAGAGGCGTGCAATCACTTCCTGACCAAGGTAACAGCCTTTGTCATAATTGATTCCTTCACGTTGGTGTAAGCGTAATTCTTGTGGTTGAAATACATGTTCAATTGCTTGATTTATATAAGCCTGACCAGTTTGAATTGCAGCAATTTCCCATACTGAAATATCGGTTTCTGTAGCAGAAAAATCTGTCGTTGAGCCGTTCAATGTTGGAAAAACTTGTCCAGTTTCTTCAAGCTTCATTTTAGAAAAAGCGCCGTATTTTTTAATATGTTTGGCAAATTCTTCGGCTTGATCTTGAGTCGTAACAATCTCTAAATGTTCAGGATTAATTTTTTTAAGCCATAAGCCAAAATGGATACGGCCTTTAAGATCACAAATCGCAGTGTATTGGGTGATATTTTCAGCCAAAGCTTCAACGTTTACAGTCACTTGACCTTGTAGAAATTTGATTGCATCAACACCAATCAAGGTAAATGAGGAGAAAGCTAGATCGCTCATGAATTGCTCGCTTATCTTAAATCTAATACTAAAGAATTAATCTTATTTTCCGCTATTTTTCAAAAAAAAGCAGATTTAGTGCAAATATTTTAATGAAGTTGTTACTAAATATTTCTAAAACCCCTGTTTTTATATCTAAGCTTATGAAATATAAACGATTTGGGAAATGGGTTTTCGACAGTGTACTATGCCAATCATTAGACACGCAGTACAAAATGATGCAAGAGGCACAAAACTAATGAATAACAACTATCGTAAACCACTGCAAGGTACCCAGCTCGAATACTTCGATGTGCGTCAAGCCGTAGAAGATATCCAGCAAGGCGCATATGCAAAACTTCCATACACTTCAAAAGTATTGGCTGAACAGCTGGTACGCCGTTGTGATCCAGCCATTCTCGAACAGTCTTTAAAAGAGCTGATTAACCGTAAACAAGACCATGATTTCCCTTGGTATCCAGCACGTGTGGTATGTCACGACATCCTAGGACAAACAGCATTAGTCGACCTTGCAGGTTTGCGTGATGCGATTGCAGACCAAGGCGGTGACCCTGCTAAAGTTAATCCTGTTGTACCAACGCAGTTGATCGTTGACCACTCTCTAGCAGTGGAATACGGTGGCTTTGACCCAGATGCATTTGAAAAAAACCGTGCTGTAGAAGACCGTCGTAATGAAGATCGTTTTCACTTTATTGAATGGACCAAAACAGCATTTGAAAATGTTGATGTGATCCCAGCAGGCAACGGCATCATGCACCAAATCAACTTGGAGAAAATGTCTCCAGTGATTCAAAATCGTGAAGGTGTTGCATTTCCAGATACTTGCGTTGGTACGGATTCACATACGCCACATACAGATGCATTGGGTGTAATTTCTATTGGTGTTGGTGGTTTGGAAGCTGAAAATGTCATGCTTGGTCGTGCATCTTGGATGCGCCTTCCAGACATTATCGGTGTGGAATTGGTGGGACAGCGCAAAGCTGGCATCACTGCCACAGATATCGTTTTAGCGCTGACAGAATTCTTGCGTAAAGAACGTGTAGTGGGTGCATATTTAGAATTCTTTGGTGAAGGCGCGGACAGTATGTCTGTGGGGGATCGCGCAACGATTTCCAATATGACTCCAGAATATGGCGCAACTGCGGCAATGTTCTATATCGACCAGAACACCATTGATTATTTAACCTTGACTGGTCGTGAATCTGACCAAATCAAATTGGTGGAAAGTTATGCCAAAGAAATTGGTCTTTGGGCATCGGATATGCAACAAGCAGAATATCCTCGCGTACTTCGTTTCGATCTTTCAACGGTAACACGTAATATTGCAGGTCCATCAAACCCACATGCACGTGTATCAACAGCAGATTTAAAAGAGAAAGGCATTGCAGGCGTAGTTGAAAACCGTACTGATGGTTTAATGCCTGATGGTGCAATCATTATTGCTGCGATTACCTCTTGTACCAATACCTCAAACCCTCGTAATACCGTTGCTGCGGGGTTGTTGGCACGTAAAGCAAATGAATTGGGCTTAGTACGTAAACCTTGGGTGAAATCGTCATTTGCACCAGGTTCTAAAGCTGCTGCACTTTATCTTGAAGAAGCTGGCGTACTCGAAGATTTAGAAAAGCTTGGTTTTGGTATTGTGGCTTATGCATGTACGACGTGTAACGGTATGTCTGGTGCTTTAGATCCAAAGATTCAGCAAGAAATTATTGACCGTGATTTATATGCCACTGCGGTACTTTCAGGTAACCGTAACTTTGATGGTCGTATCCATCCTTATGCAAAACAAGCATTTTTGGCTTCACCGCCATTGGTGGTGGCTTATGCAATTGCGGGCACAATTCGTTTTGATATTGAAACGGATTCATTGGGCAATGACAAAGACGGTAATCCAATTTACCTAAAAGACGTTTGGCCATCGGATGCTGAAATTGATGCATTGGTTAAACAATCTGTAAAACCTGAACAGTTCCGTAAAGTATATATCCCGATGTTTGATTTGGGTGTGACGGAAAAATCAGAAAGCCCATTATACGATTGGCGCCCGCAAAGTACTTATATCCGCCGTCCGCCGTATTGGGAAGGGGCTTTGGCTGCACCACGTACATTGTCAAATATGCGTCCACTTGCGATCTTGCCTGACAACATTACCACGGATCATTTATCACCATCGAATGCAATTATGATGGATTCGGCAGCAGGCGAATATCTGCATAAAATGGGTGTTCCTGAAGAAGACTTTAACTCGTATGCAACGCATCGTGGTGACCATTTGACCGCGCAACGTGCAACTTTTGCCAACCCAAAACTGTTTAATGAAATGGTGGTTCGTTCAGACGGTACCATCAAACAAGGTTCTAAAGCGCGTGTTGAGCCAGAAGGCGAAGTGATGCGTATGTGGGAAGCGATTGAGATTTATATGAATCGTAAGCAACCACTAATCATCATTGCTGGTAAGGATTATGGTCAAGGCTCTAGCCGTGACTGGGCTGCGAAAGGTGTTCGTCTTGCTGGGGTTGAAGCGATTGTGGCTGAAGGCTTTGAGCGTATCCACCGTACTAACCTTGTTGGTATGGGTGTTTTACCACTTGAGTTTAAAGCGGGTACTGACCGTAAAACCTTAAAGCTTGATGGTACTGAGCTGTATAGCGTGATTGGTAATATTGCACCACGTACAGACTTAACTTTGGTGATTGAGCGTGCCACGGTTGATGGTAAGAGTGAAGTGATTGAAGTTCCTGTAACTTGTCGTTTGGATACTGAAGAAGAAGTGCATGTGTATGAAGCGGGTGGGGTATTACAACGCTTTGCACAGGATTTCTTGGAAGGGCAAGTGGCTTAATTGAATTCTATTCTTTAAATCCTCCCCAACCCTCCTTTGAAAAAGGAGGAAGTTCTTCTCTTTTTAAAGATGAGAAGTATTACTTCGCAAGGGGGGGCGATTAAGGAAAAAAGGAATTGAAATTGTTGAAAAAAGACCCTACTGTTAAGTGGGGTTTTTATTAATAAATGGTATTAAAATGAAAGTTTTATTTTGTAATATTGGTTGGATGAAAAAGTATAATGGAATAGATGGAGATTCCTTAGAAAGGGGAGGAGCTTATAATGATAGTAAAACAGGTCATGAAGTTTGTAATTTTACTAACATGAAAGGCTATGTTTATGGGTATGTACGTTCATCTGGAAAAATTAATATTACCAATCTTGGTGCTAGTAAGGATAACCAGTATATTGAAGGAGTAACAGTTATTTGGACAGCAGGTCCTGAGAGTGGTGGAACAGTTATCGTTGGGTGGTATATAAATGCTACAGTATATAGAGATGAAACTTATTTTGAGTCTACCTCCGGATTACATAAGAAAAATAAAATAGAATTCTATCGAATTAAAGCTGATTTTGAAGATGCTTATCTTTTACCAGTTAATGAAAGAAAATTTCCAATTCCTAGGAGAGTAAAAGGAGGCATTGGGCAAAGTAATGTTTGGTATGCAAAAACATTGGAAGCACGACCTTTATTAAGAAAAGTTCAAAAATACATTGAAGAACGTTCTTCATTAGAAGAATTGCTTGATATCGATGATCTAGGAGCTAATGAAGGTAATTTTAGGATGAGAAAACATTTAATCCGAGAGAGAAACTCAAATATTATTAAACAGAAGAAGCAGAAAGTATTATCTATTTTGGGAAGATTAGAATGTGAAGTGTGTCATTTTGATTTCAAAAAAGAATATGGAGAAATAGGAGAGGAGTTTTGTGAAGTTCATCATTTAATACCACTAGGTCAAACAGGTGGTATAGTTGAAACTAAATTAGAGGACTTAGCTATTGTTTGTTCAAATTGTCATAGAATGTTACATAAAGGAAAGCCGTTATTTAAAATAGATGACCTAAAAAAAATAATAATTGATGCAAGGTTAAATAATTAAATGGTGTGAAGGAGAAAATGAAAGTCATACTTAAACGCTAAGTTATTTTCTTTTAATAGAACCGTCATTAATAAAGTGATAAATAATCAATATTATCAAATCATAGTATAAATACGATTTCTAAATCCTATGAAGAATAGAACTGGCTCAGTTTGAGAATGATTAGAAATAAATTAGATAGTGAGATTTTGTATGTCGTAGATTTTAAAATATTCATATGCCGCTTTTAATAAAAGTTTAGTCAATTAATAAGGCTTCGATTGTAATAATATATGACTCAAAATTAGGCGAAAATGGATCTAATGACATGTAAGAGTCTAAGCAAAAGTAGAATAAGTATAAGAAAAGCTTTTATGGAAAAGAATTCTTACGAGTTACTGGACTTAAAGTTGAAAATTGGGTCACAAAAACAATATAAAGTTTATGAAACTCTTCCTTGAAATCATTTCTTGCAAAAATGACACCATCATTTTTGGAAATAGACAGTAGACATACATCAAAATATGGTTATACTTTATTCACCATTTCTAAAACCTATGGAGAACAAAAATGGTTACTGCTGGCGAAAAACCCGGAACAGGCTTCTATTTTTGTGTCCAATGCGGACATCGCACTTACTTAGAAATTGGTACAGATCGTTTACCCCAGTGTACCAAATGCCTTGGCAATCAATTTAAAAAATAAGATTGCTAAGCCGCACAGATAAAACAGATACTCCCTGTTTTAAGCAAAAGCCCTATCCAGTGATAGGGCTTTTTGTTAATTTAATAATAGTTGAAAAGATAATGAGAAAAAGGCAGATAAATCATTATGGAAACAATCCTGAGTCTATGTATTGGCATTGGTTTAAGTGCCGCCTGCGGTTTTCGTGTATTTGTACCGTTATTGGTGATGAGTGTTGCATCACTGATGGGCTGGTTTGAGCCAATGAAAGGTTTTGAGTGGTTAGCGATACCATCGGTATGTATTGGCTTAGCTGTCGCAACCATTTGTGAAATTGGTGCGTACTATATTCCTTGGGTAGACAATGCTTTAGATACCATTGCAACGCCAGCAGCGATGGTGGCTGGAACATTGACCACCATGGCGGTCAGTACAGGTGAAATGTCACAGTTTGCGAGCTGGGCGGCTGCGATTATCGTTGGTGGTGGTACAGCAACAGCTGTACAAATGGGCACGGTTGCGGTTCGTGGTGTATCTACTGCAACGACAGGTGGAATAGCCAATCCTTTGGTGTCTACAGGTGAATGGATTGGGGCAATCGTGGTATCGGTATTATCACTTATCGTTCCTGTATTGGTGGTGATTGTTGGTATTATTTTGATGGTGCTAGCGGTTCGCTGGTTAAGAAAGAAAAAACAAGAAAGCGTTGTTCATCCATTGTAGTTAGTGTGTTTTAGCATTTGTGAAACAAGTGTTTATCAAGATTCAAAGAGGATAATGACTCAATTCAATTGGGTTGAGTCATTAAATTGGATTAAGTGTTTTCTGTTTTTTGACATAGGAAGTTGATTCACTCTAAATCGAATACAAAGACAAATTTCCCCAACAATAAATCAATAAAAGAGAGATTGATTTTTGCATCATAAAGGCATACTTTTATTATGGGATTAATAAAAACATCGTTTTTACGGATTTAATCTCAAGGTCTTTTTAAGAGTATTGGGGGAAACTTTTATGATGGACAAATTTATTATCAATGTAAATGCGCAAGCCAATGGTGTATATGAAGTACATAATGCAAGCAAAGCTTGTGAGCATTTACCTAAGGCGGAAAATCAAAATCTACTGGGTTTTTTTGCGACAAGTGAGTTGGCAATTAAACGAGCAAAGATGAATTGGCCTCGTGAAAAAATTAAGGGATGTGTTTGCTGTTGTTAAGAAGCTCATAGCCTTTAACCAGCACCAATTTTACCTGCTGTTCCATCTTTATGTGGTGGAACTGCATAACATTAAAAGGGATAGAACGTATATCTATTCAATTGAAATGTAAATTTTAAACGTCAATTGTTTGAAGTCACGACGAAAGCTTATGCTGACTCATTTTTTTAAATAACTTGAGAATTGAAAGATGCTGATACTTTTTACTGGTTGATATAAAAATAGAAAAATTAATAAAAACTTCATCAATAAATAATCTGATTTTTGTGATGAGTGTTTGATAAAAAGTAATAAATTTTAATGATTTAACATAAATATTTGTTTTAAAACAAAGATATAAATGCTATTAATAGCTCATAATATAAACATCACATGGATAGGTGAGAACAATGAGAAAGTTCGAGGTCGAGATCAATTTGCCTGCACAAGATATCGTATCATTTGAGGCAGAGGACATTGAGCAAATTCGTGCAAAATTTTATGCGATCAATTGGCGCCGTTTATTCCTGACACAGGGACAAGTTGAAAATTCTGATATTTCCTTTGCTGTACAGGACACGGAGACAGAACTTTATTTACATATCCAGTTAAATACACACTCGAGTAAAGCAGACCCTGTTTTTCAGATCGATAGCAATATCCAACTGGTTGTTGAAAGTAAAGAATTTTTGGGATTTTTAACGCGCAAAAAGAAATATGATGTGGTGTATAAAAACTTAAACCAAGCGCAAGTTTCAGATCAGCTCAGCTTATTCCTAAATGGGCAAATCGAAGAGATGACAGAACAATATCGACAATTGATGCATAAAAAAATGCTGCAAGAGCATCGTTTGGCATAATGACTAGAGATCGACATCTTTTATAAAAAGTAAGGAAGCTTGAGCTTCCTTATTGATCTGTAAAAAAAAGAATAAACGGGTTTGATTGTTTGCCCAAAAGATAAAATACACCTAGTGCATATAAAAATTAAATATAGTGATAAATTTTACAATTTGTAATTTAAAATCAATGATTAATTTATAATTTTTTGATTGGAGTCGTTATTAATTTTAAAGAGTGTTGTTACACTACAAATAGATTTTAAGGGTATGCGTTATAAAATAATGAACAAGTTTGAAATTCAAATTCAGTATCCTAATCACACCGATGAGCGTGAGATGGAGCAAGAGAGCGATTTAGACATTGCTGAGATATTGGCGAAATTTGAAAGTATCAGTTGGCGCCGTCAACGCGTTTTGCAATTACAATTGGATGGTCGAAACACTATTTTTACAGTGTTGAACTCAGTGTCAGAAGCATTTTTAAAAATTACATTAAATGCTTATGCAAAAAGTGAGGATTTTGAATTTAAGATAGAAAGCAATATCAAATTGATTTTTCAACAACGTGAATTATTTGGCTTGATGACACGGAAAAATAAAGAAGTATTTGCAATCAAACACAGTACGCTTGAACAGGTAAAAGCGAGTTTAACCGCATTTTTAAATCAGGATACCCAAGGCTTGGAAGATATTTTGCGTGATAGTAAAACAACCTCGCTAAAAGATGCGTCTTAAGTTAGTAGATTAAAGCGTGTGATCATTTAAATAGAATGACTAAAATGCAAATTTATAAATTAAATTTGCATTTTTTTTAGAATTTATGCAATAAAAAATCATTAAATAAGCTTTGTTGAAAAATTTTCTTTATTAAGTAACTTTTAAAGGAAAATTTTCCTAAAAAATAAAAAAATTAATCTATCTTAGGAAAATAATCCCGAGTCGATTTGGCTAATATTTATCTCAAGGATGTAAGGGATCGAAAAGAGTAGATTGCTGCCAGTTGCGTACAGCGTGAGTGCAGTACTTACCCACAAGGTCTCGATTCGGCTTAGGACGCTATAAACCATAAGTTTGTAGGCAATAGGATTAAAACTTACCAAGTTTTAATAGTTGAAGTAAACCAGAGTTGTTTTCCCACTCATCCTGAAAAATTCGATAAAAATAATGTGAAAATCTCAAATAAGACTCATCAATTAAGCCTATTCAAAAGTATTCAAAACATCAGAAAAATACATCAAAGCAAAATGATTTCATCACAGCATCACATTAAAATAAGTTCTATACTTTATTCAAATAATGACAGATATTGAAACCAAACAATGATAAAGAGTATTGCAATGAATGATAAAAATGAAAATCATATTTGCTTGATATGTAATCAAACTTTTTCACATGCGAATGTTGTTCCGCTCGGGGCTATACGTAAGGTTATTACTGAAGAAATTGCACGAGATTTTCCCAATTGGTCTGCGCAGGATTATATTTGTAAAGCAGATTTAACCAAATATCGTATGCAGTATGTGCAATCTTTGCTTCAATCGGAGCAGGGGGAGGTGTCAAACCTAGAGTATGAAGTGCTTAATAGTATGCAACAGCATGAATTAATAACAAAAAATACTGAAACACAACTCGAAAAAAAATGGACCATTGGGGAAAGGCTCGCAGATAAAATTGCGACTTTTGGCGGAAGTTGGACGTTTTTAATTTGTTTTATGCTTTTTTTAGTTGTTTGGATTTTATTAAACACAGTTGTGATCGTAAAACAACCTGCTGATCCTTATCCTTTTATTCTATTAAATCTTATTTTATCTTGTCTTGCTGCAGTACAAGCACCAATTATTATGATGAGCCAAAACCGTCAAGAAGCCAAAGACCGCTTACGCTCCCAAAATGATTATCAAGTCAATTTGAAAGCTGAATTAGAAATCCGTCATTTGCATGAAAAAATAGATCATTTACTCATTCACCAGTGGGATAAACTGGCAAAAATTCAGGAAATTCAATTGGATTTATTATCGGAAATGAATAAAAGAGAAATAAAAAAAGACGAGTGAAAGATTAAAAATACAGAAAAAGCTTTTGAGCGTTACGGCTCTTTGGGGTTTGCATCTTTGTTGATAAGAACAGAAATATATTCTCGATTTTTTAAATTAGTTTGCAATAAAAAATCATTTTAGAAATATAAAAGATAAAAAATCCTGAGATTGTGTTTGATTGCGGGAAATAATTCTAAATTTCACGAGAAAATCTTAATCTTAGGAAAATAATCCCGAGCCGATTTCGTTAATATTTATCTCAAGGATGTAAGGGATCGAAAAGAGTAGATTGCTACCAGTTACGTACAACGTGAGTGTAGTACTTACCCACAAGGTCTCGATTCGGCTTAGGACGCTATAAATCAAAAGTTTATAGGCAATAGGATTAAAACTTACAAAGTTTTAATAGTTGAAGTAAACCAGAGTTGTTTTCCCGCTCATCCTGAAAAATTCGATAAAAACTATATTTTACAATTCCATTTATTTGATCTCATTAACTTACCGACAAAGCAATTAACAAATTACCTATAAGAAGCTAAAAATCATCATATTCAAAACTTTACTTTATTGCATATTTTAACTATAAGTGACTCATTGACGTCTAAATTCGATTATTAAAATTAATTAAAACATCGATTTAATTGGATTTTTGAAGTGTTGTTGTTTTGGGTTCTGCAATTCAAGCTGTTGTAAAAGCTTGCTACTATTGGACAAAGGATGATGTCTAAATGATTAAACAATTGGAGACCTATCTGTTGATGAGTTCGATGGTTGTACGTCGTATTAGTTTGCTTTTTATCATCATCATTTTAGGTGCAATTGATCTGGCGACTGGCTATGAATACTCATTTGCAGTGTTTTATCTGATTCCTGTTTCTATTGCTGCTTGGTATGACAACAGGCATATCGCGATGATTACGGTTATTTTATCGGGGATTACTTGGTTATATGCTGACTATAGTGCAGGGCACCAGTATACAAATTCGATTATCCCTTTCTGGAATGCTTGTGTAAGGCTTGGCTTCTTTAGTGTTGTGGCTTTTTTATTGTTGAGAATAAAAAATAATTTGAATGAAATGACTTTAATGGCAATGAAAGATTCTCTGACATCGCTGAATAATACTCGTGCCTTTAATTTAGAGTATCAGGCACTAAAAAAGCGATATTGCAAAAAAGAACATACCTTAGCTGTCGCTATTATAGATTTAGATGGCTTTAAAGCGGTAAATGATACCTATGGACATAGCAAAGGTGATGATGTTTTAGTCGAGTTCGCTCATGTATTGCAAGCTGCGACACGCCATTCTGATGTGGTTGCTCGTATGGGAGGTGATGAATTTGTAGTGATCTTACAAGATACTGATTTAAAAGGAATCGAGGACTACGCAAAACGGCTTAGAAATAGTTTCTTATTTAGTGGCTTGAAGCATAAATTCGGTATCGATTTTAGTATGGGAATCCGTATTTACAATGAATTACCTGACAATGTTGATGATTCAACACATCAGGCAGATTTATTGATGTATCAGTCTAAAGCACAAGGTAAGTCACAAACAACAATTCATGCAATCTTATAAACAGTAGCCTTACAAGCAGTAATAAGGCTAAAGATTTTATTCCTTTATGCTATCAAGTGGATTCGGTTTTATTTCCCCATTGCTTAAATAACGGCTTTCAATATAGTTAACCTGTCAAAAAACGCATACACAAGAATATAATTTTTATTAATTAATTAAATAAATTATATGAAAAAATCAATTGTTTAATTATAAAAAAGCTTGCAATGCCACACCTTAAATTCAACGTTTAAATCCCTTTGCGTAGGCGATGCCTCACTTTTCAGAGATGAAAAGTGACAAAAATCTTTTGTTTGGCGAGGGGTACGTCCTGTACCCCCGCCCAACGGCGACATCCATGTCGCCCCGCGGTAGGATAACCATCTAGGATTCAAAAGTACAAAAAATGAATTGTTAACCAACAGTTTCTAAAAGTTCATACAAAACATAAGCTTAATTTCTGATCAATGACTTTATAGATATCACTTATATGAATAATTAAATGGTTTAAATATAGTGACTTTTGAGTATCCGAATACACTTCCAGTAAGCGGATACGTATCAATAGTCTATAAATATTTTACTTCTAATGTGGTGATCAAGGTTTCTAAGAGCAATAACACATCGGCTTTTTTGCGTGCATCAATAAAAAATACAGGTAAATTTAGATTACGTTCCATCAACCATTGACGGTATTGGTGCGTTGGCTTATTCATATCATCATCGATATGGGTGACTCCAATCACAATGTTTTCACCATATTGTTTAAAAATATTGAGGTAATATTCGAGTTCATCTAAGGGGGTTGCTAAGCTATGATCAATCAACAGAATCGTACCAATCGCGCCTTTGCATATCACGCCCCACATAAAGTCAAAGCGACCTTGTCCTGGTGTGCCATACAGCCCAACTTTACTGCCATCATCTAGGGTTACTTCGCCATAATCGATTCCCACGGTTGTGTTTAGTTTTTTATGGCTACGATCATCGGTGTTAAATGCTTCTGTTGCTAATACAGGTACTTCTGATAATGATTTAATTGCTTCAGTTTTACCTGCCCCCATTGAGCCTGCAAAAACAATTTTATACTTTTGAATAATCATCGTGTATTTATCCCTTAAAATTTAAATCGACTTTTTAATTTGTTAAAAAAGCTTTTTAAAATCCCTTTTTCTTCCGTTTGCTCAGTATTACTTGGTGTTTTATCAAATAGACTTTCTTTTGCTGAAATCAGTTCAGCGTTATGGATGGCTAAATTCGCAGCAACAAAGTGCTGGACGGTTGTGACTGGAATGTTGAGTTTGTCTGAGACGTGTTGAATCTCAGCTCCAGAAATAAAGCATGCACTTAGTTGTAACAGTAATTTCTTATCCAACTCATTGGGCTGAATCCAGAATTTGAGACGATAATATTTATCAGCCGCAGGTACGGTGATTAAATTGGGGTTTTTCCAAATTAGGTTAAATAACCAATTTTCTAAGTTGAATTGTCGTTTACGAGAAACTTTTATAAAGTCCGCAGTGACTGCCGCAGTGTAGTGTATCGAGCGATCTGTTTGGTATTCTTCACGGGTGGCTTCTAGCCATGCCAAATGTGCATGATGGTCGATAATCGCAATCGTGCCGAGATGATCATTTAAAATGACTTTGCGACTGTCGTGATGGAAAAGCGCTGCAAAAAAATCAATTTCTTTGATTTCAAGTTGATCCTCGGCTTCATCATCGGGAACTTGGCTAAGTTCCAGCTGTTCTGTTTCGGTCTTATGCAGTAATTTGATATTGACCCAGTTTTTCAATGTGAATTCGTCATAAATCGGGATGCAGAGTAAATTGTCTTCTGCACTTTCTTTATGCTCACTATGTTTTGAAATTTTTAAATAAGGAATATTTTTATTTTGGATAATATTCTGGATATTATTATTTTCAAAAAACTGCTCATTGATCAAAATACAATTTATATTTTGATCTGAAACACTTGTCCAATTTATACCAATATTGGTTGGTAAAATTTTTCTAAGTCTTATTTTAAGATCGTCAGAGGTGGTTAAACCTAAGCCTGAAATTGCGATATTGATACATTGATTGTTCATAATATCACTTATCTAATATTAAAAAATTAAAGTGTAAACTGTTTTTTAACGGTCGTAGTTAGTTTAAGTTAACGCTAGATTTGTTCTTTTTCCAGTAAAATCATTTTTTTAATGTTTAATTGCTTGGCATTTAATCAGTATATTTCTTACATTATTATCCTCCTGTGTAAACTGTTAATTTTTCTTAAAGTTTAGAGAGTTTCATAGCTTTAAATTAACATTAGTTATTATAAAAAATCTATCTTAAAGTTAAATAAATTGCTTAGTTATTTTTATCAATAAAAGCTTAACTTAATAGTGATTTGAATATTTATTATGATTATGCATATTTTATCATTTATAATATTATTACTGTGATTTTAATCACGTGAAATGATTAAAATTACTTAAGTATTTTTTACATGAAAAAAAGCGATCATTTTGATCGCTTTTTATAATTTTTAATTATCAAACTAAATTAAGCAAAAAGCTTCGTCGCTGCTTCAAAAAGAATATACAAAACCACAAGTGCTACCACAGGTTCTGCAATTTTAGCCCAAGTTGGGTTTGCCGTTTCGGTTACTACGACGTCTTGATGATCTGTATGAAGATCTGCTTTTTGAACATTGACCATTTGATTAAACTCCTTCATCGTTTCATCTAATGATATCTCTTCCTCGGGTACAGGTTGAGAGCCAATCAGTTCGGTTAGTTCGTTTGTTGACCAAACCCAATCTTTCGCCTGACCTGATAGGTGCTCAATTTGCCCAATCACCAATTCTCGAAGCCCTCGCTTACCTAAACTTCCAGCTGTTTCAAGTTGCTTTAATTCAGCAAGCTGTAGTTCAAGAATTTCCGTTGTTGCTGGTTCAAGTATAGATTTATCTAAACTGGATTTATTCTGAGTAGAGGTGGTGAGGTGTCGAGAAATTTCTTGGCTGTACAACTGATCTTGCGAAAGAATTTCTTGATACAACGCATCATCATCTTTACGCCATAGCGTAATGAGTTTACCCAACGTTAAAGCATTGAGTTCTTCAATATGTGCTATACGTTGAGCAGGCTCTAATTGAGATAATAGCTGAGGCTTTTGAATCTTTATCTGCTCAGCAAAGTATTGTACGAGATCAAAAGCCATTCAGTTCTCCTTGTTCTATTCTAAAATTCTTAAACTTGGTTTTTTCTTTGGTGTCTCAGTTTTAGTTTCTACTTCTTCACTAGTATTTGATTCTAAAACATCTTCATCTATTTGCACATTGGCATATTCATCTGGATCAAAGAATAATCCTTGTCCATTTTCGCGTGCATACAAGCCTAATACGGCATTTATAGGCACATAGATATCTTTAGATGCACCACTAAAACGAGCAGAGAAGGTAATTGCTTCATTGGTCATATTTAACATATGCACAGAATGTGGTGCGATGTTCAATACAATTTGCCCATCTTGTACAAATTGTTGTGGTACATCGGTGTAGGGTTTGGTTGCGTCAACAAGTAAGTATGGCGTTAAATTGTTGTCGCAAATCCATTCATATATTGCGCGTGCAAGGTATGGTCGAGTTGGGGTTAAGTTCAATTCTTGTTCAGACATTAAAAAATACTCTATTGATTTGCGATCTAGAATTTTGCCAAAAATTCACTATATCTGCTTTTCTCTTTAAAAGTCATCGACTTTAAAAAAGCAGGGCGGCTAAAAATCCGTTGGCAATATAATAAAATTGGACGAGATTGTTGTTTCGGTAGTTCAATTCCCATATGTTTTAACCGTATGAAAATTGGCGCTAACATGCAATCTAAAATTGTAAAGTTTTCAGACATAAAATAAGGATAATGTTGAAAAAGTGGGGTAAGGGATACCAAAGTATCTTTTAATTGTTTTTGTGCATTCTTTTTTGCAGTTTCATTAAGTGTGTCTGGGTGGCGTAGCATAATATCTGCAAGTTTAAGCCAATCTTGTTCAAAGCGCCAAATATACTGTCTTTGCTCTGCGCGTGGTGCTGGGGCATCCGCATAGAGTTTGTTTTGTCGATAACGGTCATCTAAGTATTCAGAAATAATACTGGTATTAAACAGCTTTAAATCATTTTCAATCAGCATAGGTAGTTGATTATATGGATTTAAACTGGCTAAATCTTCATCATCTTCTTCGACAATGATTAAGGTGTGTTTAATTTGTTTTTCTGCAAGAAGAAATCTAATCCAATGTGAACGAAAGTCATCCTCGTGGCTATACAACGTAATCCCTTGTTGAGGTGCATTTTCGACAGGCATATTCCAAAAACTAAGTGAAGTGAATAGAGTAGAATACTAAAAATAGACAATAAAATCATCTTAACTTTAATAAGCTTATGGTGGGTATTGCTATCAAGTAGATAGAAAACAAGGATAAACCTATGAATTTAATAAATAAGCACAGTAAATTGGCGTTGGTATTGCTGTTGATGATGGGTATTTCAAATACATATGCAAAGAAGCAATCTGTAGATGCGCAAATACAAGAGGCTGCTGCTGAAGCAACCGAAGCCGCTGGAGCGGAAGTGGCTGGAGCAGGGGCCTTATGTCGTGCAGATGAGGCCTGTGATGTTGCATCTGCTGCTTCTGAAGATGAAATGTATGGTGGGATCAAACAAGAATACGTTGTAAAGGGTTGTAAGGTGACGATCTATAACGATGGACCCGTGAAAATGGTCAATGTAAAGACCGATGAGCCGTGTAATGCACCGATCCCGAAAGATCATAAGTTTTCTAAGGAAACTCGAACTTATCAGGAAAATGGCTGTACGATTACAGAATCAAAAGCTGCTGATGGGATTTCTGACGCTGTCATGGACTGTTCTAAGCGAGATAAAACAAAATAACTTCGAATAGTTACCACATAAAAAAACCTCGGCAAATGCCGAGGTTTTTTGTCCGATTCGGTAAACGAATTAACGTTTAGAGAATTGAGGACGTTTACGAGCTTTACGTAAACCAAGTTTCTTACGTTCAACTTCACGAGCATCACGAGTAACGAAACCAGCTTGACGAAGAGCAGGTTTTAAAGTCTCGTCAGAAGCGATCAATGCACGAGTAATACCGTGACGGATAGCGCCTGCTTGACCACCGATACCACCACCAGCAACAGTGATGTAAAGGTCAAATTTTTCAGTAACTTCTAAAAGCTCAAGTGGTTGACGAACAACCATACGAGCAGTTTCACGACCGAAATACTGTTCAAGAGTGCGGTTGTTGATTACGAGTTTACCAGTACCAGCTGATAGGAAAACACGTGCAGTTGCGGTCTTACGGCGACCTGTACCATAGTTAGTAGCCATGTGCTGTATCCCTTAGATGTCCAAAACTTGTGGCTGTTGAGCAGTATGAGGATGCTCAGTACCAGCGTACACTTTCATTTTCTTGATCATCGCGTAACCAAGAGGACCTTTTGGCAACATGCCTTTTACAGCACGTTCGAAGATTTCTTCTGGTTTGTGAGCAACTAATTTTTCGAAATTAGTTTCACGAATACCACCAGGGAAACCAGTGTGGCGATAGTATTTCTTATCAAGTGATTTTTTACCAGTCACTTGTACTTGTTCAGCATTGATCACAACGATGTAGTCACCAGTGTCAACGTGAGGCGTATAAGAAGTTTTGTGTTTACCGCGTAAACGACGAGCGATTTCAGTCGCAAGGCGACCTAAAGTTTTGCCAGAAGCATCAACAACATACCAGTCGTGTTGAACTTCAGCTGGCTTAGCGCTGAGAGTTTTCATTAAACCACTACCTATTATAGTTGGTTTGGACTATGGAATCTGTCCAAACAAAAAGGAGTGCGAATTCTATCTGAAAAGAGTTAGAGTCGCAATTGAAATATTGAATTTCAAGCGCATCATTATATGGATAAACGTACCCAAAAGCAAAGCTTAGTTTGGATAAAATGTTGTAAGGTTTTCTGATTTATATTGGAATTGTGACAGGATTCATGAATAATTAAACTGATATAAAGAAAATAAGTCAGGCAAAAATGAAAATAATAAATTCAATAAAATTCGTTCTACTGCTATTCGGTATAGGTAACTTAAACCTGAGTTTTGCTCAAGCTGATTTGCAGGATCAGCAAGCCCAGTTCAATCAATTGAATTCAAAGAACATACTAGAAAATGAAAAAACATTGGGAAATGAAAAAATAAAACAAATCGGCAACACTAAGGAAGGAAAAGCAGCAAGAAAACAACAGCGAGAAGAACTGGATACGATTATAGATGCCAAATGGATGACGGTCGATTTTAGTGAAGAAATTCAATCCGCATATCCTTGCCAAGCGATTGGACTACTTATTCAAACGCAACATATCCCTATTGGTGAAGAAGTCGATGCGGTCGTGCAATGGAAGGATGATGACGATAAAAGCCGAAGTGGCGAATATACAGTCTATGGAAAAGTTGAACCTGACCAACGGGTTAGAATAATCTTTGATCAACATATTGACCCTGCCAAGTGTGGGAAAGAGGTTGAATCGAAGTTTGATTTCTCTGAGATTGATCAAGATCAAGATCAAGATCAAGATCAACCAGAAACTCGTCCAGCGACTAAAAGTCAGCTCTAAAGGATTCTAAGTTTCAATCATCTAAGTCTGATGAAATACAAAAATTATTTACAATGGTCTTATATAGGTGGTTTGAGACATTGTTTTTGGTTTTTTTACATGATTTAGTTAAATTCAATATAAAAATGAATTTGAATTAGAAATGATAATTTAGAACCGATGTATACTGTCTATGCAAGGTCTGTTAAAAGAGTTCTAGATGCTTCCTTTATATATAACCAGTGGTGAGCCTGCTGGCATTGGCCCAGATATTTGTTTAGATTTGGCAGATCGTATTGATGATCGTCCAGTTGTTGTATTGGCTGATATCAATATGTTGAGGGATCGTGCCAAAATTTTAAACAAAAGCGTTCAGCTTATTGAGTATCAAGGGCAGAGGGAGTGTTTGGCTCAAGGTCAGCTCTATGTGGAACATGTTCCTTTAGCCGTGGATGTTGTTTTAGGGATGTTAAACTCGCAAAACTCTGCATATGTGATCGAACAATTACGCCGAACTGCATACTATGCCATGCAAGGACTCAGTGTTGGGGTTGCTACAGCGCCAGTACAAAAGTCAATTATCAATGACGCAGGGATCCACTTCAGCGGTCATACGGAATATTACCAAGAGTTTGCTGGTGTGGAACGTGTGGTCATGATGCTTGCAACAAAAACATTAAGAGTTGCTTTAGTGACCACGCATTTACCACTGCGGGATGTTGCAGATGCGATTACCAAACAGCGTCTCCATCAGGTAATTGATATTCTTATTCATGATTTAAAAACAAAATTTAAAATTAATCATCCGCGTATTTTAGTGTGTGGCTTAAACCCGCATGCTGGAGAGGGTGGTTACTTAGGTCATGAAGAAATTGATACGATTAATCCTGTACTTGAAAGTTATCGAGGGCAAGGCATAGACATGAGTTTAAGTATGCCTGCTGATACTTTATTTACTGTGGATCATTTAAAAGGCACTGATGCTGTTTTGGCGATGTATCACGATCAGGGTTTACCTGTGTTAAAATCGCAGGGATTTGGCGAAGCCATTAATATTACTTTGGGTTTACCTTTTATTCGGACCTCAGTTGATCACGGTACTGCGCTCTCCCTTGCAGGTACAGGCCTTGCAAAAAGTTCAAGTTTGCATGTCGCTGTCGATTTAGCGCTTGATCTCGCTCGCTCGAATTAATTTGTAAACAACCTTATTTATCACGTTGGATTTTTTTTATGTATCAAATTAATGCCTTAAACCCTAAAGATGAAGGGCATCATACGCGTAAGCGTTTTGGACAAAACTTCTTACATGACCAACGTGTGATTGCCAAAATTGTTCGTTCTGTTGCCCCGCGATCAGGGGAAAATATTGTTGAAATTGGACCGGGTTTAGCCGCTTTAACTTCACCTTTAAATGGTGAATGTGACGCTTTGACTGTGCTAGAACTGGATCGTGACTTGGCAGCAGGCTTGCCGGGTCGAGTACCACATCCTGAACGCCTAACCATCATTGAAACTGATGCGTTAAAATATGATTTTACTGAATTATTTCAGGAAGGCCGTCCTTTACGTGTGGTCGGAAACCTACCTTATAATATTTCAACGCCTTTGCTTTTCCATCTCTTGGAATTTGGTGACAAAGTCAAAGACATGCATTTTATGTTGCAAAAAGAAGTGGTTGATCGTATTACCGCATCTCCAAACACTAAAGAATATGGGCGTTTGTCGGTGATGATTCAATACTTCTGCAAACCTACTTTCTTGTTTGAAGTGCCACCGGGATCATTCAATCCACCACCAAAAGTAACATCTGCGGTATTCCGTTTAGAACCTTATGCGACTAAACCAATTGTTGCTAAAAGTGAAAAAGCCTTGGCTCGTTTGGTATCGCATGTGTTTACCCAACGCCGAAAAACATTACGTAATAGCTTAAAAGGTATGTTGGTTGAAGATGGTTTTGAAAATGCTGGTGTAGATCCAATGGCACGCCCAGAAACCTTAACATTAGCTCAGTTTGTTGCATTATCTGACCAAATGGTGGCTTAAATGGCGCTGGAAAAAGTCAGATATAATTATGTGATTGGTGATGTACAAGGGTGTTTTGAAGCACTGAAAGCACTGCTCAAAGAAATTCAGTTCGATGCTGATCAAGATTTTATTTGGTTTGCGGGCGATTTAATCGCGCGTGGTGAAAATTCAGTGGGCGCATTACGCTTTATCAAAAAATTATGCGAACAATGCAATGCTGCGACAGTCCTTGGCAATCATGATTTAAATCTGCTGGCGGTTGCACGTGGGATCAAAAAACTCAAAGAAAAAGACCATATTGATGATGTTATCCATGCTTTAGAAAGTGATGAGTTGATTGATTGGTTGCGTAAACAGCCTTTGTGTTTATTTCCCAATGAAAAGACGATTTTGACCCATGCGGGTATCCCGAATATTTGGGATGCGGAAAAGACTGCCGCGTTGGCCAAAGAAGTAGAAGCAGTCTTAGCGCATGATGACTTTGCTGTGCTGGATTCATTTCTAAAAGAGATGTATGGCACTGAGCCAGATTTATGGGTTGATGATTTACAAGGTCATGCTCGCTTACGCTGTATTACCAATTATTTAACCCGTATGCGCCTGACTGATGCACAAGGTCGTTTAGAGTTTAGCTTTAAAGATGCTTTAGATGAGCCGATGCCAGCAGGTTTTCAGCCATGGTTTAAATTTGAATCTCAGACAGCAAAAACTCATCAGATCGTTTTTGGACATTGGGCAGCGTTGCAAGGTGAGCGCATCAATGCGCAAATCCAAAATGTCGATGGTGGTTGTGTTTGGGGGCATCAACTGCTGGCTTATCGACTAGAAGATCAAAAACTTTTTAGTGTCGATAATCCTGTTTTTTGATATGAATAAAAGCCACAACATGTGGCTTTTATTTTGGGCAATATCACAAGATTCAAGCATAGTGTCAATGCACCATTTTCAATGATTTTAATCTTTTAAATGGCGAATTTATCTATCAATTAAAAAGCAAATTATTCTTGTCGAATCCATGTCTGACTTCGACCAATCAGCGAAATACCAAGATAGCCACGTAAGGTCAGGCGGTTTCCACTTGCATTTAAGCGGGCTTTGCCATGATAAATTTTTCCTCCGCGAGGATCCAGAACTTCACCACCAATATAGTTGTTTGGATTGTTTGGATCAGCTTTTAACTTTTGTAAAATAGTTAAGCCAATAATGGGTTTATTGGTAAAGGGTGCTGGGCAATTGCGACATTGTGTTAAAGCAGTTTCGCCTGGTGCAGGAAAATCTTTAATGATTTTACCGACATAAGTATCATCTTTTAGTTTCTCGATTTGAATATGTGCACGAACATAACCTGTTTTATCATCAACAGTGCGCCATGTGCCAGTGATGTCAGCTGCATGTGTCCAGCTGATCATTCCCAGTAGCATACAACTGAAAATTCCTTTTTTCATAAGCATACCTATTTTCTTTTAAGTTTAAATGTTGTGATCAGTGAATAAAACCTTATTCACGAATCCAAGTTTGACTACGACCGAGTGCAGACACTCCCACATAACCTCTTAACATCAAGCGATTACCGTTTGAGTTGAGTTTGGCTTTCATGGAATAAATCTTACCTGTAAGTGGGTCAATAATTTTTCCACCGACATAATCTTCTTCACTGGTTTGTTTGAGATTTTTAAGAACATCCATACCTAAAATGGGCTTATTGGTATAAGGCGCTGGACAGTCTATACAGGTTTCTTTTGGAGTATAACCAGGACGTGGGGTAATTTTGATGATTTTACCGGTATATGTGCCATTGGCTTCTTTGCGTATTTCAAGCACAGCTTTAGATGAGCCAGTTTTATCATCGATATTTTTCCAAGTACCAGTGATATCTTTTGCCATACTGCTACAGCTTAAAATAGAAAATAATGTCCCTAAGATGAACTTATTAAACCTCATTTATTGATTCCTTATCAAAATGGGGGAAAGAATAGTTCATCTTAAGCTGAATAATTACTCTAGGCAATCATGTGAAAAGTAAACTAATTCACATTTATTTTATAAAAAGTATAAATGTTGGCAACCAGATGGCTGTGAACACCGCATTTACTGCCATTCCAAAGGCTGCATAACGACCTGCAACCGCGCCACGTTGCCAAGCTTGGGCCGTTCCGATGGCATGTGCAGCCAGTCCTAAAGCCAAGCCAGACGCACGTTCATCATTAATATTGCGTAAAATAATTGATGAAAATGCGGCTCCAATCACTCCTGATAAAATGACGATCAAAATCACTAATGTGACTGGTGAGTGCAATAAAGTTGCAATATTGATTGCAATTGGCGTAGTCACAGCACGTGTGGCAAAGGCCATGATGGTCGGTTCTGACATATGCAGTAAATAAGCCAAACTCATGGGTAATGCAACAGCGCTGATACTGGCAAACACCAAGATCCCGACAACAGATTTCAGTGGTAAATCATCATAACGCATTGCGGCTAATGGAATAGCCAATGCCACAGTGACATAACCGAGTAGGTGGCTAAATAGACCATTCATATCGGTATTGTATTTTTCATAAGGAATTTTAAAGATCATTAAAATTCCAATCACAAAAAACATGCCAATGACCAGAAGTGGAATTTGAGGAAAGCGTTTATTAATTGGTTTCGCTGCCAAATAGGCAATTAGCGTGATTAAGAATCCAGTGAGTACACTTAACATATAAGCCTCCTATAGCCACTTCTTCGCCATTTTTGCATAAATCCAGAGTGGAATCAGTGTGCTGACAAACATCACAACCAGAAATAAGGGGATCTCTTTTCCCATACTGACCAGCATGATTAATGAACCCGCACATATCGGTAGGAAAGCAAAGCCACTTTCTCTCATTAATTTATTATTGGTATCGACTAGACGGGCAGGGATTTTTTTGAATCTACGCCATAAAACCAACACAAACAGTAAGCTGAGTAGACCTGTTAAATTGCCCAATTCAGGATGATTAAATTGTGACATCACCAACACAGAAGCTTCACGAAAGAAGATGATAAGTCCTATTGTGAAGATCCATGCTTGCCAATCGATACCTTTTAACTGATCCATGTGTGTTTATTTATAAAAATTGATCTTTCACGTTTTAACCGATTTAGCGCTTTATTTCAAACTCTTCTAACGGCCTTTTAAATTGTTCTGCCTTATTTCCAAGGATTTCAACGAGCGGTAAATGTGCCTGATTGATGAGCTGTTCCAGTTTTTGTGGTGCCATGGCAACCACCAATTGTAAGTTGCCTTGATCATCATAATGCTCAGATTCGATGACGTTAAGATCGTAAAGTTGATTTTTTAACTTGCCATAAGCGGGTTTTAATTGCAGTTCAAAACGTTGAATTTGACCCATCAAACATTCATGTACCGCTTTACGTAACAGGTCTAAACCTTGTTGTGTATGGGCTGAAACATAAACACGCTCAGGTTGGTGCGGTTTGGCATAAACGATTTTGGCTTCTTCGCCGCTTTGATCGATCTTGTTATAAACTCTTAATATTGGAACATCTGCGCCAATTTCATTTAACACCGTTTCTACAGCATCAATCTGTTCCATAACATCTGGGCTACTCGAATCGATGATATGTAACAGTAAAGTGGCTTCTAAAGTTTCTTCCAAAGTTGCTTTAAAGGATTCGACTAAAGAATGAGCGAGATTGCGCACAAAACCAACAGTGTCTGCAAGAACAAGCGTACCAATACCATCCCAATCTAAACGGCGTAAGGTTGGGTCGAGTGTGGCAAATAATTGATCCGCTGCATAAACATCACTATTTGCCAAAATATTAAAAAGTGTTGATTTGCCTGCGTTGGTATAACCGACCAAAGATACGGTTGGAATATTGGCTTTTTGGCGTGCAGCACGGCCTTGAATTCGTGTTTTTCGGACTTTTTCCAGACGATCTTTAAGCTGTTCCATGCGGATGCGTAATAGCCGTCGATCTGTTTCAAGTAAGGTTTCACCAGGTCCACGTAGACCAATACCTCCTTTTTGACTGTCCAAATTGCTACGGCTGCGGACTAAACGTGATGAAAGGTGATCTAACTGAGCCAATTCAACTTGCAGCTTACCTTCATGGGTACGGGCACGCTGCGCAAAAATATCCAGAATCAAACCAGTACGGTCAATCACACGACATTTTAAAATACGTTCTAAATTACGTTCCTGAGCGGGTGACAGTGCTTGGTCGAAAATAACCAACTCGACTTCATCTGCCTCAACTTGTTCTGCAATTTCTTCTGCTTTACCTGAACCAATAAAGAATTTAGGATCGGGTTTAATCCGTTGTACGCTTAAATGCTCTAATATATCCGCGCCCGCAGATTTAGCCAGTAATCGAAATTCTTCTGCATCAAGATCTTCTAAGATTTGAACATTCACACTGACTAAAATGGTTTTTTCACCACCTTGATTTTGATCAAAGTATTCCACAGATTGTAAAACTCAGACATTAGATTAGAAAAATCATTCTAAAGGATATTCTGTGTGAAATCCTAAGCCATATGCAAAGTATTGCAATAAAATTATAAATATATGAATTTATAGTGAAATCTTAATTTGAGTTTTCCTGTTGTTTTAACGGGGAGTTAAAATTTAGTAAAAATCCATAGCTGCTTGATGGCGCGTAATTTTTGCCACAATTTAGCGTTGAGCTGATTTGGCTATTCATTTCGCACAGTAAATCAATCTTGTTGTCTTTAATGATGAATGCAAGTTGATTTAGATATGTATACAATAGTGTCAGTTTAATATGACATACATTTTGTTTAGTGAATATCTATGACTCAACAACAAGCAATCAAAAAGTCAAAATCATCGAAATTAAGTGCTTTATCTAAAGTCTTTTTGTACAGTAAAAAACTGGCATCAGGAACATCTGCTGTTGCAGAAGGCTTTTATCTGGTTTACCGCCATCAACTCTATAAAGATCCCAATAATCCTAAAAATACCCGTTATGTTCAGTATTTTTGTCGCCGTTTAAGTGAAGTATTTAATGTCGACGTGCGTGTACATGGCGATATTCCGCGTGAACCAGCATTGTGGGTGAGTAATCATATTTCATGGTTGGATATTGCTGTTTTAGGTTCAGGGGCGCGGGTATTCTTTTTAGCGAAAGCTGAAATTGAAAAATGGCCAGTTTTTGGCAATTTGGCTAAAGGTGGTGGAACCTTATTTATTAAACGTGGTTCAGGGGATTCGGTGCGTATCCGAGAGCAAATCGCTGAGTTCTTGAGTAAAGATATTCCAGTGTTGTTCTTTCCTGAAGCAACCACCACTGATGGTTCAAAAGTCAAAAAAGTACATGGTCGGATCTTAGGTGCAGCAATCGAAGCCAAGAAACCCGTACAAGTATGTGTGATTTGCTATGTAAATCAACAAGGGAAGTTAGATACCGTGGTACCTTTTATTGGCGAAACCACATTTGTTGAACATGTTCAAGCTGTGCTGGAAATGCCAAAGGTTGTGGCGCATCTCAAAACCTTTCCTGCGATTGCAACAGAAGGGCATACGGTTGAAAGTTTGACGCAACAAGTGCAAGTGATGATGCAAAAAGGTTTGGAAGATCTACAGAAAGAAGTCCTAACAGATTAACGATCTATTCAAAATGATGTCTCTGACTGTTTTGAATAGGCCAAGGGAAGCTGTCTGCGAGAGTGTGTAGGTTTATAAAACGTCTTTACTCAGCAGACAGAATATTTGTCACTGGAGCATAGTCATAACGAGGATTGTTCGAAAAAGAAAAAGTTAGGACGCCTGATTCCAGATTCAAAAATACAGTGAAGGCATTATTTTTTCTCAACGATATTGCCTCACTCATGCTCAACGTTTTTTAGATATTATACCGATCAATATTATTAACTTGACATAAATAAAATGGTTTTTGCTTTTTCCATCAGTCGATTTTACCTGACATCGCTATCGCGTTTGGCGGCATGGATGCCGCCGTTGGTCAAGGGTGATAAGGATATCCCCTTTGACCAACATGAGCAAAAACAAAGTACGGCTTTGTTTGCAGCGCAAGTTTTGGCATTGCCCGAGAAAAGTATAGCATCGCCTACGCAAATCGATCTAAACTTTTCTTAAAATATAAGGCAGTGAAAACACCATGTATTATGCAAATTTTCATGAATGGTCTTACTTTGCTTATTGAGTGCTTATACCATATATGTGAAACTATTCAGGATTACATAAAGCCCTCAATCGGCAACCAAGAAATCACCTTAATTCCTGCTTTTTGCCACCACTTCATTTTTGGCTCTTTTCTTAAAGTGACAATACCTTGAGGCGTTTCTTTGAGCCAGTTGATTTTATTCTGTGAATCTAAAACCAGCTTATAAGCATATTTTTTTAAATTATCGTCCATAGTTTTATGTACGGCAATTGCCAACGGTGGACTGTTGATAATGACCCCAATCTCAGTATTTAAGTTGGCTGAACGCGGGTCGAAATTAAATGAGCCAATAAACACTTGTTTATTATCTACAGCCATCAGTTTGGCATGCAAGCTAGAACGGCTTAAGCCTTTTAAGCTAACTTTGGCTTTCTTTGAGATTTCTTCTGAATTGGCATAGAGATTTTCTTCAGAAACGGCGGGCAGAAACTCATAAAGCTCGACCCCATTTTTTAATAAGTTATCTCGATATTTTGCATAAAATGCATGCACCAACGCGACATCATTGGCTTTAAATGAATTGGTCAGGACACGTACCTTGACGCCCTCATCTGCTAACTCGACCAGTTTCTTTGCGCCTTTTTTTTGCGGAACAAAATAAGCAGAAATCAGATCAACATTTTGAGTCGGGATATCTAAGCGTTTCACCATTTGGAAGTTAAGATGCTGTTCTTTTTTGGCCTTGGCCTGAATTTTATCAGGAGCATCTTTGACCACCTCTGCTTTGACCCAATCCAGTTGAATATTCTGATTGAGCCACTGATCAAAAGCATGGGTACGATTACTTAAATTCAAATAATTTTGAACCGTAATTTCTTGGTAATGGTGGGTCAATTGTTCTTTTAGACTGTCATAACGTAAGGTGTAGGTACTGTGATTGACAATATTTCTCACCGGATAAGCGTAGCTATGATTCCAGTATTCATCAAAGGAGTGGGTAATATCATCTACCGCTTGCCCCACCAACATCACATCTACATCTGAAAATTGGTAATTGTCACTGACGTTATAATATTGATTACTCATATTACGTCCACCAATTAATGAAATTTGATTGTCAGCAGTAAAGGTCTTGTTATGCATGCGACGATTGATACGTTTTAAATCCAGCACCATGTCGATGGGGCGAATACTTCTAAAACGATAAGGGTTAAAAAGTTTTACTTCAATGTTTGGGTGTTGATCTAAGGCGAGATAAACCCCTTCCATTTGTTTGGCATTATTATCATCAATCAGTAAACGAACTTTAACACCGCGATCTGCGGCTTCAATAATTTTGTATAAAGCCAATGAGCCAATTTTGTCATTGTCCCAAATGTAATATTGCAAATCTAACGTTTTTTGTGCTTTTTCAATCAAATTGATGCGTGCTGCGATCGCTTCTAGCGGATCATACAGCACGTGATAACCGGTTAACTCTGGGTTTTGCGCTTTTAATGGAGAAATAATTTGCGCCAAAGGGGTGTCTTTGGTTTCTATATCATAGGCATATTCGGGTGTAATATTTTCTTGTCGAGGAAGGGTTGAACAGGCAGAAAGGCTGAGTAATAGGCAAGAACCAATCATCACCCAAAATTTTGACACATGGTGATTGTGAGCTTTTTGCTGTAATTGGGTATTACGATTGATCGTTCTTTGCATAATATTTTCTAAGATTTCTCAGAGCTAGAGTATAATTGCCTGAGGATATATTGACAATTCGTCGATGTTTGCCGAAATGCAATCCATTTATGAAATGCCAATGTAGCCTTTTCAAAAGATAAATAAAGAGATGACAAGTACACGCGACTTGCGAGATTGAATATGTTTCCAACCCTAACTGTTACATCAATTTTTTATCTCTGCTTCATTGTGCTTGCGATATGGGGAATAAGCCAAGCATGGTTAAGTCAATCTAGAACTGAAACGATCCATCCTTTTAAGTCTTTCGTCCATTTACTGGCATTCTACCTGTCTTATTTATTAATTCCGTTGTTATTTTTTAGCATTTATGCAGGATATATCGGAAAATTCTCATTACATGAAAGTATTTTTATTTTCTTGCTCAGTGCATTGCTGATTTATGCACGCTTTATTGAACCACATCGAGTTCATGTTCAGCATATACAATATTCGTTGGGGCAGGAGAAAATCTTCACTCAACCGATTAAAGTTGCGTTGCTTGCAGATTTACACATTGGTCTGTTTTCTGGACATGAGCGTCAGCTTAAAACAATTGTCAAAAAAATTAATTTGGCTCAACCCGATTTTGTCGTGGTTGCAGGGGATTGGACCTATGAACCTGAAAATAAATTGGTTGAAGAACTGGCGATTTTAAAACAGATCGAAGCCCCGGTTTATTCAGTAAATGGTAATCATGATGAGCAGTATCCAGGACCACCGATTCAAGCCTTATTGGCCAGTGCCTTAGAGGCCAATAACGTCATGGATATTGAAGGTAAAATTGTTGAATTTGATGATTTTCGCTTAATCGGTGTCGGTGACTTATGGGCAGGCAAGGCTGATATGCGTTATATGCCCGATTTACCTCAAGACAAGCCGTGGTTAATTTTGTCACATAACCCCGATACGGTAGATATGGTGCCACAGTTGCCTACACGTCCGTTGATGCTGTCAGGGCATACTCATGGTGGGCAAGTTGAATTGCCGTGGTTGACCAGTTATGTGATGAAAAAAGTTTCTATTCTCGGTCATAAACGAGGCTTGTATCAGCATGAAAATGCCGATGTATTTGTCAGTGTCGGTACTGGTATGGTGGGTGTGCCTTTTCGGTTTAGAGTACCACCAACCATTGATATTATTGAGCTGAGTTAATTTTCGTACTAATCAATCATGTTTTAAAATAGTAAAAGGCTGCAATCCCAATCAAAACAAGAAACCCAATCAATAGCAGCATGCTGCTGGACTTATTCTGATGACTCAAGTCTTCCACCCCTGAGGTTTGAACCGAAGCGTGAGTAGGGTTTGTTGAATCATAAGATGAAGACTTTGCTTGTGATGAGGTATTTTGCGTCTGTCCTTGCATAAAATTTTCGGCAAATTTGGATAAAGCATCTGGTTGAGTCAAATCGATTTGGAATTGTTTTTTGATCTCTTGCCAGTCGGGATGTTGATCATTGATTTCAATGGTTTTACCATCCTGATTGGTCATTTTCACCGTACTTGATGAAAAGTTGAATTCGAAGGAGTTGCTTTCATTTTTTATATTCGGCATTTCGCCTGATAAAATTTGAGGGTTTGCTTTAAAAGCCTGAAGCGCATCTGATGATTCGTATAGGATGCGGACTAATTTTTTTGCTGCGGTTGGATCTAGTTGAAGTTGTGCAATAAGGAATTGTTCTGCTTGTTCTGTTCGATGGTGTTCAAGCAGATCAAGCAATGTTTGTAATTGTGTTTGATTCAATTGGTACATACGCACCTCGAATAATTTAAATGATGAGGACAATAGCGTTTAGTTGAATGGCTTTCTTTTGGCTGTTTTAAACTTTATTCGTCATCCTGCATTGCACATTCAATTTTATTGCCATGTTAAATTTTATCGCGGTGTTGCATCTTATTGCTTGATAAAAAATTGATAGGCAATCACAGCAACAATCGCAATCACAACAAGCATAACAATAGGTAAGCCTTTTTTCTTGGTTTGATCTTCAATACCGACAGGTTGGGTTGTTGCGCTGGATGGGCGGGGAATTGACTGAATATTATGTGTCGAATTGACAGCGCTATCACGTGCTTTGGCTTTCATTGCAGCAATGTAGGCAGCAGCCGAATCATATGTTTCACCTTGAGTAAAATGACGCATAATTTCATCCCAGTCAGGATGATGTTCATCAATCAACACTTTTTGATGATCTTGGTATAACACATAGATTTCACTAGTTTCAAAATTCGACTGAATTGCTTTATAGCGAGGATGCTGACTGTCATAAAAATCATTATCAAACTGAAACTGATTGATTGCTAAATTGGGATTTTCAGTGAGCTGTTCTACAAAATCTTTGGCATCTTTTAGCCCAAGGTTTGAATTTTCCATGACCAGTTTAATCGCTTCAATTTTACGATTTTGTTGGATCAGGGCAAGAATGTCTTGTTGAGGAATTTGCAAGTGTATATCACGGGAACTATCACTTTGAGCAGTATCTGCAAATGCGAAGTTGTATGCGTTTTCTGTCAGATTTTCTACATAATCCTTGGCTTCTTTCAAGCCTAAATCTGAATGGTCTTTGACCCATTTAACTGCTTCAACTTTACGACCTTGTTGAATCAGTAACAGAATTTCTTGTCGTTGTTGTGGGTTAAAGTTTGGCATCATGCACCTTTCATTATTGGTTTAATCATCAATGAATATTGATCAACAACAGACCCTAATCATAGAATTAATTCAATTTTTATTACAAATTGATGCCAAATAAAAGTAGTAATTTGTGTGCGAATAGGCAATATTTTAAAACTGTCATAAAACTTTGCTATTGTAAAAGTCATAATATTTATAACCTTAAAAGAGGGCTTGGCCATGACTCGTGATTTTGAAAAATTCCCAGAAGATGATAACGGTAATCTACTTTGGCAAATGCACGAAGATGGTGATGATTTAGAAGAGGTACATGAAATCGAGTTTTCTGTGTATTTTAAAACACAAGAACTCGCTGAAAAATGTGCAATCTATCTTTTACACGAAGAGCAAAAAATTTCACTGTATTTGGATGAAGAAGTGCAACCCAATGAATGGGTGATTACAGTTTATGTTCATCTGATTCCAGACTACGAAGATGTTGTTGATTTAGAGCAATGGTTTAGTAAAATTGCTGAGCAGTTTGAAGGTGAATATGATGGTTGGGGATGTACAACCTATATATTTGATGATGAAGATGATGAAGAATAACGGTCTTTAGATGACGCATATTGTTTTAAAAGCATATCCTTGTTGATGTGCTTTTTTTTTAAGTTTCAGACTACTCAAACCATACAAATGAAAGCTTTGTACAGCGCTAAACTTGCTTTTCAACAACAATAATAGTCAAGGATATGAGTATGAGTAATACGGTAAAGTTGCATCGCGTTTTTAGTGCACCACCAGAGCGAGTCTATAAAGCTTTCTTAGACCCAGATGCAATTGTAAAGTGGATGCCTCCGCATGGTTTTACAGCAAAACTTCATCAAATGGATGCAACGGTTGGTGGTTCTTATCGAATGTCATTTACCAATTTCTCTACAGGTACAATCCATTCATTTGGTGGAACTTATGCAGAGCTGATTCCCAACCAACGCATACGATATTTTGATCGATTTGATAATCCTGAACTCGCTGGCGAAATTGAAGTAATCATTGAAATAAAAGGTGTGCTTGTCGGAACGGAAGTCAATATTACCCAATCAGGTATCCCGAAAGTGATTCCTGTTGAGGCTTGTTATTTGGGTTGGCAAGAGTCTTTGCAATTACTTGGTCTCTTGGTCAATCCAACAATTCCAGATCAATAAACTCGTGTGAGTGACCTATAAACTATCGCTATAGATCTCTTTGGTATTTATATCATTCATCTATCATCCATTAAACGGGCAATACAATTCAATCATTGATTGCCTGAGTAAGCACCAAGCCTCGCCTATGTTTGCAGACGCAGACTAAGCTATGATGGGGGACAAGGTGTTTTTATGACCCCATTGTCACTTTACACAACCATATTTCTCATCATTTGGAATAATTTTAGAATAACTTCAGTTCGGAATAACAATGACGATTTATAGCAAACGAATTTATGATGCGGTTTCAGAAACAGATGGTCAACGAATTCTGGTTGATCGCTTGTGGCCACGTGGTATTAAAAAAGACGATGCTAAGATTGATTTATGGCCGAAAGAAATTACCCCGTCAAATGAACTCAGAAAATGGTATCACGAAGATAGCGAAAACCGTTGGGATGAGTTTCAACAACGTTATCGCGTTGAATTATCACAGGTTACAGTACAGTTAGAAGAACTTCGGAAACTTATAGCACACGGTCCTATAACCTTATTAACGGCGGCCAAAAATCAAGGGCGAAATCATGTCAGTGTTTTGCTGGATGTGTTAAATCATAAAGCCTAGTTTTAATGATCACGGTTGATTTTAAATTATTCCTTATATTTATTATGGTTTTTAAGTTGATGAAAAATCTTAAAATGCTATGATTGTGATTTGAACCGAAGTTGAGCTTATTATGTCTTTGCCACATTGTCCAAAATGTAATTCAGAATATACCTACCAAGATAGCGATTTATTGATTTGCCCAGAATGTAGCTATGAATGGAAAGATGGCGAGCAAGTAACAGCAGATGACAGCGTGACGATTAAAGATGCTGTTGGCAATATCTTGGCAGATGGCGATTCAGTGACAGTGATTAAAGACTTAAAAATTAAAGGTTCTTCTGCAGTGGTTAAGGTAGGAACCAAAGTCAAAAGTATTCGTTTACTGGTAGACAGTAATGATGGGCATGATATTGATTGTAAAATTGATGGTATTGGTCCCATGAAATTAAAGTCAGAATTTGTGAAAAAAGCTTAATTTTTTTGAGGTTCATCAATGATCACAGCAATTCAACTGTGATCATTTTTTTGTCTATATCATTTTTCTCGAATAATAATTTTTGAGGTTAGTTCTGCTTTGGAGCGAACGCCCAACTTTTTCATTAAATTTGCTTTATGCACTTCTATGGTCCGATGCGACAGCTCTAATTTTCGTGCAATTTCTTTACAAGTAAATCCATTGACAATCAATTGAGTAATTTCTGATTCACGTTTAGTCAGTTTTTGCTTAGAAGACAACACCTGATCTTTACGTTCAAAATGCCAGACCATCAATTTAAAGGGGTCTTCAGGTGTTAAGGTTTGCCCATGGGTATGTGTCCAAAAGATTTCGCCATTTTTGTGCTGCATAAAGCGCTGATCAGAATAGTAATGGCTTTTTTTTAACAATAAGCTTTGCAATGCATCATTCCCGACCTTTTCATAATCTTCAAGGCTAGGAAAAATTTTGACTATGGATTGCTCAATTAATTCGCCACGCTCATAGCCAAACAGATTGGCAAATGCAGCATTCATTTCCATCATGTGTCGATAACTTAATACAACAATCGGTGCAGGGCTAAAATCAAATGCGATTTTATTATAGTTCATAATAAGCATCCTTACTTAGTATAATAATGAATATAACGCGATAGCGAGAAATAACAAGTATTCGACCGTTGATTTTTTATAATAGGATGAAAACTAAATAGATTATTTTTGTGTTGTTATACATATAAATTTAGTGTTTTTAATAGTTTGTAATGGATCACATTTTTTATATTTAACTTTAGTCTATATTGGTAGGTTTTTGTATAAGTGATTGTATTTAATTTATTTATTGGATTTTAAAAACTACTTAAGTAATTAAGGGTGTTGACTGAAAAAAGCAATTGATTCACATTGATGATGAGAAGCACTCAGGTTATTTAGAATTTTTTATCAGGATAAATCAATATTAATCTTGGCTTCTTATTTTAAGTTATTTGTGTAAAAAGAATTAGATCACCTTAATAAATATAATCAGGATGGATTATCTCTAAGGTGATGAATGGATGACAATACTAAGAATTGGGCGAGGTAGCGATGGAGCATATACAAGGATCAGGTCCTCAACAACCGAAAAAGTCTTCACACCGTCTGGCGGGTATCTCCAGCATGGTTGGAACGACAATCGAGTGGTACGACTTTTTTATTTACGGTGCAGCCGCAGCATTAATTTTCAATAAACTGTTTTTCCCCAACCTTGATCCATTAACAGGTGTCTTGGCTGCGTTTGCCACCTACGCTGTTGGCTTTATTGGACGTCCGTTGGGAGGCATTATCTTTGGTCATTTTGGGGACAAAATTGGACGAAAAACCATGCTACTAACCACACTGATTATGATGGGGATTCCTACCGTTTTAATTGGTCTATTGCCAACCTATGAAAGTATTGGATATTGGGCGACATTTTTTCTGGTGATTTTGCGTTTTGTTCAAGGTATGGCAATGGGCGGCGAGTGGGGCGGTGCCGTGTTGATGGCTGTGGAGCATGCACCTGAAGGCGGTAAAGGCTTTTGGGGAAGTTTACCACAAGCAAGTGCTGGTGGTGGTTTAATGTTGGCCTCGATCGCATTGGGTTTAGTTTCACTTTTACCCGAAGCAAGTCTATTTAGTTGGGGCTGGCGTCTGCCTTTCCTTGCCAGCATTTTATTATTAGGTGTGGGTTGGTATATCCGTGTCAAAGTGCCTGAGTCACCAGATTTTGAAAAAGTAAAACAACAAGCACAAGAAGTTAAAGTTCCAGCAATGCAGGTCTTTAAAAATCATCCGCGCGAATTACTCACGATTATCTTTGCCCGTGCTGCTGAAAATGCATGGTTCTATATTGCCTCTACTTTTGCCTTAGCCTACACCACAACCAAGTTGGGTATTCCTCGCCAAGACATTTTGTTTGCAACGATTTGTGGTGCAGGCTTAATCATGGTGATGACGCCATTATGTGGACATCTATCCGACAAAGTTGGGCAGCGTAATATGTTTATGTTTGGTCTAGTGGTCCTTGCATTGTATTGCTATCCGTTCTTTAGCATGTTGGATACCAAGGACCCAGTCTTGGTATGGACCGCAATTGTTTTAGCAATCGGTGTGGTGTTCCCGATCATGTATGCGCCACAGTCTCAGTTATTTGCTCGACAGTTTCCTGCCGAAATTCGCTACAGTGGCATCTCGATTTCAGTTCAATTCGCAGGTGTATTAGGCGGTGGACTGGCACCATTGATTGCCACCAAATTACTAAGTATTGGTAATGGTAGTCCGCATTTGATTATTACCTACATCATGAGTATGGCGATTTTCGCAATCTTCTGTAGCTTCTTTATGAAGCGTGATGATCTTAGCCCCGCGAGACAGCGTAAATCAGTGAAAAGCAAATTGTCTGTTTAATGCAAAGTAGTGATTCAAAGCAAAGCATTGCAATCAATCATTCAATTTACCACGCTTAATTTTCAGGAATGAATATGAATATTTCCTTTATCGGTCTTGGGAATATGGGGCTTCCTCGCTAAAGCGGTCATGGAAAGACCGACTTCAGTAGCATTTTAAATTTAGTTTCAGTCGCAATGTGAAGGAAAAATCAGGATGAACACTTTGATCGGACATTATATTTCAGGTCGTCATATCACAGAAACTCAACATTCAGGCCCAGTATTTAATCCCTCTACAGGTGAAGAAATTGCGCGTTGTGCTTATGGCGATGCAACCGTGATTGATACTGCCGTAAAAGCTGCGACATCAGCAAATGCAAAAAAATGGGCAAAAGCTTCACATGCTACACGCTTGCAAGTTCTGTTTAAATTACGTGAATTAATGATTGCCAAAACAGCTGAATTGGCAGAAATCATTGGTCGTGAACATGGCAAAACCATTGCCGATGCAATCGGTGAAATTGGCCGTGCGATTGAAGGAATTGAATTTGCCTGTAATGCACCGCAGATTACAAAGGGTGAATATGCACGTAATGTTGCAGGCGACATCGATGTGTTCTCTGTACGGGTTCCTGTGGGTGTGGTGGGCTGTATTACCCCGTTTAATTTTCCCATCATGATTCCTGCTGTCATGATGGCCATGGCTGTTTCTGTGGGGAATTCAATAGTTTGGAAACCGTCTGAAAAAGTGCCTTCGGCTGCATTATTTTTTGCAGAGTTATGGAAAGAAGCCGGTCTTCCAGACGATGTATTTAATGTTGTACAAGGGGATAAAACAGCAGTCGATGCATTACTTGAACACCCTGAAATCGCAGCTGTGAGCTTTGTGGGTTCTACCCAGATTGGTGAATATGTTTATCAAAAAGGTACCTCACATAACAAACGTGTTGCAGCATTTACTGGTGGGAAAAATCACATGGTGGTGATGCCTGATGCCGATCTTGAAGCGGCTGCAAATGCCTTTGTTTCAGCAGGGTTTGGTTCAGCCAGTCAGCGTTGTATGGCGGTATCATTGTTGATTCCCGTAGGTGCTGAAACGGCAGATCACTTACGCCAACGTATCGTAGAAAAAATCAAAGCATTGAAAGTTGGAGCATACAATGATCCGACTGCAGATTTTGGTGCGGTGATTAGTGCGCAATCGCAACAATCTGTTTTAAAGGCAATTGATCAATGTATCGCAGATGGTGCTGAGTTGGTGGTGGATGGTCGTGATTTTAAACATTCAGAGTATGCCAACGGCTATTATATTGGTCCGACTTTATTTGATTATCTATCTATGGATATGGATTTTTATCAACAAGAAGTTTTTGGCCCAGCGCGAGGAATTTTACGCGTCAATAGTTTAGATGAGGCAATTGCTGTGACCAATAGCCATGAATATGGCAATGGTTCGGTGATTTTTACCCGTGATGGAAAGTCAGCACACCGCTTCTTTATGGAGGTTGAGTCCGGCATGATTGGTGTTAATGTGCCTGTACCACTCCCAGTGAGTTATTTTAACTTTGGTGGTTTGCGACGTTCAAAATTTGGTGAGTCGCATTTATATGGTCCAGATGCCGCTCGTTTCTATACCAAGTTAAAATCTGTTTCACAAAAATGGCCTGATCCTGAACAACAAGATCAAGCCATTTCTTTGGCATTTAAAATCACCTAATTGATTCCATTTCGATGATTAGCCAGCAGATGCTGGCTTTTTTAGCTGTGAGTGAAAGTGAGATATATTGAGTGTTGTGTTCTTTATAATGTTGCGCTATGAATAAACAATTTAGAAACATTGCATAGATCAAGGCCTCAAAGCTGCAAGTCGATTGCACTGTGCAGCTTTGTTCATCCTTTAAATATTATTGGCTTGCTGCAATTCCGATTTTTTTAACATTTAATCGTTGTGCGGCTGCCATCACCATTGCCACATCCTTATATTCAGTCAGTTTATCGGGCTGCACTTTAATCGGATCTTGATCTGATTTCTGTGCAACACCCGCAAATAAAACTTCTAGCGCTTGTTTATTTTCTACAGCTTGATCATTCCAAAAGATTTTACCTTGAGGGTCAATACGTAAGGTGACTGGCTCAGGTGGCTTCTCATTGGTCGGTGGTGGTGCGCCATTCGGCAAGTCAATATTGATCGCATTATTTGGAATTGGGATGGTGATAATAAACATAATCAACAACACCAACATCACATCAATAAGTGGTGTCATATTGACATCTAACATCACATCATCATCGTCTTTATTGGCACCTACATTCATACCCATAAACTGTTCCTTCTCCCGATTATGGTGCGGCAACAGGTGTCGTGACAAAAGCGATTTTGCCGATACCTGCTTGCTTAGTAGCACTAATGACTTCATCAATCGCTTCAAATTTTGTCACTTGATCACCACGAATATGTACCTCTGGCTGTGGGCGTTTTGCTGCCTCAGCCTGTAAACGGTTGATCAGTGTATTTTTATCTGCGATATACTTTTCGTTCCAAAAAATATCCCCCGCTTTATTGACGGCGATTTGTACATTAATCGGCTTGGTGACATATGGTGTATTTTTTTCCTCAGGCAACTTGACTGGAACCGTGTGAATGGCAACGGGGACGGTGATTAAAAATATAATCAGCAGAACCAGCATAATATCCACCAAAGGTGTGGTGTTAATCGCAGAAATTACATCATCTTCGTCATTGCCTGAATTGACTGTCATGCTCATAATAGATACCTCATTTATTTCGCATCACCACTGTTTTTGATCTCGCCACTGAGTAGAACAGTATGTAAGTCAGAACCAAAAGTACGTACATTATCCAATACTGCTTTATTACGGCGGGTGAGCCAGTTATAACCAAGTACCGCAGGCACGGCTACAGCAAGACCGATTGCAGTCATGATCAGTGCTTCGCCGACAGGTCCAGCAACTTTATCAATAGAGGCCTGACCCGAAATGCCAATTGCAGTAAGTGCATGATAGATTCCCCAAACTGTACCGAACAAACCAACGAATGGTGCGGTAGAACCGACAGTTGCAAGAAATGCTAAACCACCACTTAAATGACTTTGGATTTTATCAATTGCACGTTGAATCGACATTGTGACCCAAGTGTTAAAGTCGATACGTTCAAGTAGGTTTCCGCCATGTTTTTTGGTTGAGTTAATGCCTTTTTCAGCAATAAAACGGTAGGCACTTGCTTCGCCTAGTGTTCCCGCAGCGCCGTCAATTGATGCAGCATCCCAAAATTTGGCTTCAACTTCTTTACCTTGACGCTTAATTTTTGCCTGCTGAATAAACTTGGTCACCATGATGTACCACGTTCCAATCGACATCAGGACCAAGATAAATAAGGTTGATTTAGCCACAATATCACCTTCGCGCCATAGTGCTTCTAAACCGTAAGGGTTGTGAACAGCTTGTGTTGTTGCTGGTTTAGGTGGTGGTGTATGTGTTTCACTGGTTGTTGTATTGGTTGCCGTTACAGTCGCAGGCGTTGTAGTGGTTTCTTCTGCAAATACACTAGATACAGGCAGTAGGGTGCTTGCAGTCAAAATCCCAACAGAAGCAAATAGTCGTACAGATTTCAGCGTTTTATTCATCATTTATCTCCAAATTTTTATTTAATTGATTACTGCAATACAAATTCATAAGGTATGTCGTACCAAGAATCTTGAGGTTCACCATTC
This sequence comes from Acinetobacter sp. I-MWF, assembly GCF_025433935.1. Taxonomy (NCBI): domain Bacteria; kingdom Pseudomonadati; phylum Pseudomonadota; class Gammaproteobacteria; order Moraxellales; family Moraxellaceae; genus Acinetobacter; species Acinetobacter sp. I-MWF. Next base: position 792,549 of record NZ_JAMBAR010000001.1, read on the forward strand.
TTTAACGCAGGTTTAAAAGTACATAAGCTATAAGCTTTCGCAGCCGCTTTATCTAAGCTTTTACTCCCACTCGATTTTTTAACTTTGGCCTCTTTAACTTTTCCATCACTACCCACAAATACCGAAATAAGCACTTCACCTTGCTCTTCATTTTGTAAGGCTTCACGCGTGTACCCTGGTGCTTTACAACCCGCTTCTCCACTCAATACACCGCGTGTTTCACCTGCAGGTTTGGGTTTTGCAGGTTCAGGTTTTGCTGTCGTTTCTGGCTTTGGCGTCGGTGTCGGCTCAGGACTTTCTGAGGTTTTTGGCGTTGCTGTGGGTGTCGGTGTAGCCGTCTGCTTTGGTGTTGCTGTAGGTTTTTCCATTGGTTTTTCAGTCGGCTTTGGCTCTGGTGTTTTCAACACTTTCTGCACCAACTTTGGCAGTTCTGGTGGCTTTTCAATGGGTTTAGGTTTTTCTGGTTCAGGTTTTTTGTCCTGAATAATCAGTAATTCAACAGGTTCATCCGCTGGTTTTTCAACTGTCTTGGATAAACCCGTAATCAAGCCATAGAGAATGATTAGATGCAGTAAGATGACTGCTCCAATCCCGATCAGGCGTTTGGAAGAATTATTTTCTAATTCTGAAAAATTCTTGCCCATTGCTACTCCTGAAATGAGAGACAAACAATAAATAGTAAAAGAGAGACGATAAAAAAATTCTGTTCAATTCTTTTGTTTGGCTAAGTGAATGAATCAATTTCGCAAACACCATGACTTGATTAGGCCTAGACAATGTTTGCGAAATGCCCAATTAGAATTTATAAGTTGCTCTGACGTAATATGCGCGACCAGTTGGGTCTGCATAACTAGAGTCATAACCGTATTGGAAGTTATCAGTCACGTTGGACGCAGGCGGATCTTGGTCAAAGATATTTTTGATCCCACCAGTGAGTTCTAAGTTCTTGAATCCGCTATAAGTGCCCGCAATGTTATAGAGGATATAGTCGCTAACTCGATGGTTATCATATTTGGCTTCACCAATAGAATTTGAGTCTTTATAACCACGGCTAAACTGTTGCTCAAAGATCATTTTCCAGTTGTCGTAACTCCAATTGACATTGGCAACATGTTTCCAGCGGGAATAGACTTGTTGGTTATAATAGCTACCTGCACGGCTGATCCATTCACCGCCTTTCTCTTCTTGTTTGTCATATTTAATGACATAGGTCCCATCAATACCAAAACCAAAACGTCCTGTTTTAGTCACAGGCGTAAGATAGTTCAAACTTAAATCAACCCCTTGAGTTTTAATTCCACCCATATTGATCAAAGTGGTACTCACATATTTGATTCGTCCATCTGCATCTCGGACAAATAAGCTTGAATATTTACTTGGGTCAGCAAAAATAATTGAATCGGTAATCGTATCAATCAGATTGTCTACTTTGATGTTGTAGTAATCTGCTGTAAATACCAGATTTTTGATTGGCTCAAACACAAGTCCAGCAGTATAAGATGTTGACTCTTCAGCTTTTAAGTCGGGATTTCCACCTTGCATACGTTTAAATTGAACATTACATTCAGTTTGGTATTGTGGTGAAGTTGCAGTACCACCGGGGCAGAGCACAGGGTCATTGTATTTTGAACCTGTAAAGGTCTGACTTTGAGGTGAGTTGATGTCATATAAGCTTGGTGCACGGAAACCTGTGCTGTATGAGGTACGGAACATTAATTGCTTTAACGGTTCCCAACGTAAAGCGACTTTTGGATTGAAGGTATCGCCAAAATCACTATAGTCATCATAACGTGCTGCAAGCTGCGCTTCTAAATTGGCTAAAATCGGGATATGTAATTCAGTGAATACTGCAGAGATATCTCGATCACCCTTACTCACAGGTTTATCTGGATCTATACCGCTACTAGGTACTTGTCTGACGATCTCAGCATTAATTTTTTGATCCCAATTTTGTTTGGTAAAACTACCACCTAAGGCAAATCCAACCTCACCCGCGGGTAGTGTATAGATTGGACGAGATACAGTGACATCAAAAGAGGTTGAGTCTAAGCTGGCTTTATTAGTATCCCCATTGACTTCAAAAGATTTCCAAATATTAGCATCAGCGGAAGGGCCAAATGGATTGAGTGAACCGTCATTTAAAGCAGCTTGAACTTTACTTTGATTGAGGTAACCCGCATTAAAGCTATCGGTTGCTTCACTTTTTGCATAGGTTAAACCTGCATTGATATCCCAACCATAAGCTTCACCCTCAATTCCTGCAAATGCACGATGTGAGTCATTGGTTGTTTTGCCTGAACGGTTTCCACCTTGCGAACGCAGATAGAGTTGTAAATCTCCATCGCTGAGTCCAGTTACTGCGGGGACAATGCCTTTGCCAGGATAATATTGACTTGTCGAGGGTAATGTGACTGAACGGCTATATACATCAGGCGCGATCGAAGTGGTAACTTCGTTACGCGAGAAGATATATTCTCCAATCAGATTAAATTTATCTGAAAGTTTAAAGGTTCCACGGCCAAGTGCTGAAATTGTTTCAACTTCTGGGGTAATCCCAATCAGTGCTTGGGTATTGAGATAACATAATCCGCCATCGGCAGCGACATTAGGCGTGTTATTACAATTTGTATTGCCATATGGATTTGCCAAAATATTGTTTTTGGGATCAAAAATATTTGCTGGGAAGGCATTTGCTGAGCTGGCATCTAAACCGAGTTCAGGAATTACACCACCACGGCGACTGATCTTGCGGTCTTTTGCCATGATATTGTTGGTTTTGCGATAATCGACTACACCGTAAATGTTAAAGCCTTGTTCATCTAGATTGCCATAACCCCCAAAGATGGAAATATCTTGTTTATCACCACCACTGGCTTCGGGCTGAGTTGCACCCACACTGATGTTGAGACCTTCAAAAGATTTTTTGGTTATAAAATTGATGACACCACCAATTGCATCGGCGCCATAAACCGCAGATGCACCGTCACGGAGAACTTCGATACGTTCAACCATTGCCATTGGAATAATATTGAGGTTGGTGGTTGATGTACTAAACGGGCTATAAGCCAGACGACGACCATTCAATAAGACCAGGGTTTTATCTGTGCCTAATCCACGTAAATTGGCTGATGAACCCTCGGTATTACTTGCCCCCACATTTTGAGAGGTAGAAAAACCAGCTTGGTTGGAACTGACTTTGGTCAGTGCTTCTTCGACAGTGGTTACCCCTTGTTTGGCTAGATCTTCACCTTTAATAATCGTAATGGGGGAAGCACTTTGAGCTGCAACCCCTTTAATTGAAGACCCTGTAACGGTGACTTTGGCTACTTTTATTGGCTGTGTTGTTTCTTCAGTTTCTGCTGCATGCGCTAGCGATAGGCACATCATACTTAGACTAAGCGTACTTAATTTTAGTAACGTTTTCCCCATCGTTGGCGATCCCAAAGTGCAAACATTTTTGTTTACTTTCATATTTTCAGACATCCGTTTTTTTTTGTACTTAGCGATATTGCTGCATTGCTTTCTAGCAATTCAAGTGCCAACTATCTAATTATATGTTTTAAAAATATACAAAAAAATGATAAGAATTTACGTGACTAGTGTTTAATCTCCTTATTCATCCGTGACTTGATAGTAGAAAAATAAGTTTGGAAGTCGCCCTGATTAATGTTAATACAATATGAAGATGTGATTAAAAAGCACTCAATAGACTTTAGTTTTTCTTTATATTTGGTTGTTAATTAAAGAGTTTAACTATATTTAATGAGTGGTATAACTATTAATTATGGCTTTATTTTTGCTATTAATTATTTTAAATCAAAAGATTAAATGAGTATTTATAGTGTTTGATAAAATAAGTGATCAATTTTGGAACGTGCGTGTACTTAAATTGTGCATTATGAGTAGTTCTGATAAATGATATCTGAATTTAATATTTAGATTGGTGCTGAAGATGACGATAGGATGTCAGTCACAGATAATCATTGAATAAATGTGATTTTATTACGGTAAAAATAAACAAAATTTAGAAGGGATAAGTGTAGTGGCATGATATTCGCTTTGTATTTAATACTGTTATATCGTTCAATTTTTCACTATTGTTAATTTAACGTTCTGGTTCGGCACCAAAGCAGCAATCGACAGGATGATGGTGCTGCCAGTATTCTGTTTAAATAATTTGATGAATAAAAATACATAGGTGTGAATTTGGAATCCAAGCTTTTACAATTTGCGTTGTTGGTCGGTGCAATGGGTTGTGGGGAAATGGCGATTGCGAAAACGCCTGCACAACCGAATAAAATCCTGAATTTGGCTTTTGAAGCACCAGATGATGGTTTTGATATGGTGAAAACCTATAATTTCTACAGTGGAAATATTGCAGAGGCGATATTTGAACCCTTACTCAAATATGATTATCTGGCTCGTCCCGTGGTATTGGTGCCCAATACGGCACAAGCCTTGCCAAAAATAGAACAAGAGGGCAAGGTCTATACTTTTAAAATACAACCCGGTATTTATTTTACCGATGATCCTGCGTTCAAAGGCAAACGACGTGAGCTGACTGCCCAAGATTACATTTATTCGATTCAACGTGTGAGTGATCCGAAAAATCATTCGCCTACCTATTCTTTTATTGATGGCAAAATCCAAGGCTTAGAGCAAGTGGTTGCCAATGCGAAAAAGACAGGCAAGTTTAATTATGATGCGCCCATTTCAGGGCTTAAAGCTTTAGACAAATACACCCTACAATTCACCTTAACCCGTGCAGATTATAATTTCCCTTATATTTTGGCCTATGTCACTTTTAGCGGAACAGCGCGTGAAGTTGTTGAGTTTTATGGTGATCGTATCGGGCAGCATCCTGTAGGCACAGGCGCTTATCAACTGAGTAAATACGTACCACGCAGTAAAATTGAGCTGGTGGCAAACCCTGATTATCGTGGCTTTATTTGGAATTATAAATCGACAGGTACGGTATGGGATAACCAACTTGTCAAAGAGATGTCGGGTAAAAAAATGCCCCAAGTCGGTAAGGTTGTCGTGAGTATTATTGAGGAAGAACAGTCAAGGTGGTTGGCATTTAAGTCAGGTCAATTGGATTTTGACAAATTAACTTCAAATGCGGTTCCACAGGCTTTAAACGGCACACAATTAAAACCAGAACTTAAACAGCAGGGCATTCAACATTTTCCCAATAAAGACCCTGAAATCACCTATACCATGTTCAATATGAAAGATCCGATTGTGGGGGGGTATAGTCTAGATAAAATTGCACTACGCCGTGCTATTACCTTGGCATATAACCAACAGGAAGCGATTAAGCAACTATATAAAGGTCAAGCGGTTAGAGCTGAAATGCTGGTACCAGATGGGGTGCAAGGGCACAATGCTCAATATAGAAGTAGTGTTGCCTATAACCCGTTATTGGCCAATAAGTTACTGGATCGATTTGGTTATAAGAAAGGCAAAGATGGTTATCGAACTTTACCCAACGGGCAGCCGTTTACGCTGAAATATAATACTGAAAATAGCTCAAGCTCAGTCATTCATTCTGAGTTGTGGAAGAAAAACTTAGATGCTATTGGGGTGCGTGTTGAATTTAAGGTCAGTAATTTTGCCGATAATTTAAAAGAGGCCATGCAGTGTAAACATATGATTTGGGGTGGGGCATGGATTGCTGATTTTCCTGAAGGAGAAAATTTTGCCCAATTGCTTTATGGTCCAAACTCAGGCAAAGGAAATTTAAGTTGCTATCAATCCAAAGCTTATGATGCACTGTATCAGCAAGCGTTAACTTTACCGCCACAACAACGAACGCCATTTTATGAAAAAATCAGTCGGCAGATAGAGGCAGATAACCCTTGGATTATTCATAGTACCCGTATTCGCAATTGGCTGTTGCAACCACAAGTTCAAGGCTATAAAGCACATCCAATGATCAATACCGTTTGGCAATACCTTGATGTTCAGCCAGTTAAAAAATAACCAGATGAAGTTGAATAAAATGATGAAGGATGATTTAAAGCAAAAGTTAAAGCAGATTGGGGTCAGTGCATTCTTGGGCGGCATGCTCATGACAGGCACGCTGAATGTATTTGCCAAAAGCCCGGCGGATCCAAATAAAGTTTTACGTTATGTTTTCCCCGTTGCAGAAACGGGTTTTGATCCAGCAGGCACCCAAGATCTTTATTCTGCGCATGTGCATAATTCAATATTTGAAGGTTTATATACCTACGATTATTTAGCAACACCTGCCAAATTAGTACCCCGTACCGCGGTGAGTTTGCCTGAAGTCAGTGCTGATGGTTTAACCTATACTTTTAAAATTCAAAAAGGAATTTATTTTGCCAAAGATCCTGTATTTAAAGGCAAAGCCCGTGAATTAACCGCGCAAGACTATGTTTATTCTTATAAACGGTTGTTAGACCCAAGTTTGCATTCGCCCAATAGTTGGTTGTTTGATGACAAAATTCTAGGCATGGACAAAGTGCTTGAGCAAGCAAAAAAAACAGGCAAGTTTAATTATGATCTACCTGTTGCAGGGCTTCAGGCCACAGATCGTTATACTTTGGTGATTAAATTAAAACAAGTTGATCAAAACTTCCCAATGCTGCTGGCACATCAACCAGCTGGTGCCGTGGCACGAGAAGTGATTGAACACTATCGAGATCGGTCTGGTTTTGCCATGGCCCATCCTGTCGGAACAGGTCCCTATGTCTTGGCAAAATGGACACCTGGCTCACGGATTATCTTGAAAGCCAATCCAGATTATCGTGGTTATGTTTGGGATTTCAAAGCATCCACGCCAGAAGATCAAAAAATTGTCGATGCGATGAAAGGCAAAAAAATGCCGCAAATCGGTGTGGTCGATATTCAAGTGATGGAAGAATCACAATCACGCTGGTTATCATTTAGTAAAGATGAAACTGACTTATTTGTGTTGGATGGTGATCTCAGTGTTCAAGCCATCCAAGATGGTCAGCTTAAACCCGAACTTGCTAAAAAAGGTATTCAACTTTCCCGTATTGCCGATCCTTCAATTGATTATTATTACTGGAATATGCAAAACCCTGTTGTTGGTGGTTTGAGTAAAGAAAAAATTGCTTTACGCCGTGCCATGGCAATGGCCTTTTCACCTGATAATCAAATTAAGATTTTGATGAAGGGTGATGCACAACGCTTACAATACCCCATTCCTTATGGGGTGATTGGGCATGATCCAAACTATAAAACCAGTATTCCTTATTCCGTTAAAGCGGCCAATCTACTGTTAGATCGTTATCACTATAAGGTTGCTGCCGATGGCTGGCGTACCTTGCCGAATGGCAAACCCTTGCTGATTGAATTAACTGTTTATGGAAATAGTACACGTAGTCAGCAAAGTGCTGAATTTTGGAAAAAGACTTTAGACAATATCAAGGTCAAAATGACCACCAAATCCTTGCCTTTTGCGGAAGGTTTAAAAGCTGAAAAACAATGCAAAACCATGTTTAAGGGATCAGCTTGGATTGCCGACTATCCCGATGCCGATAACTTTATGCAGCTGTTTTATGGAAAGAATATCCATGCAACCAATAGTGCATGTATGAAAATTCCTGAATATGATCGCTTATATGAACAAACCCAAAAATTGAAACCGGGTCCTGAGCGTGATGCTTTATATCATAAGATGGCGCGAATATTAGAAGTGTATATGCCTGTACAAATGGCATCGACGCGTTATCGCAATGCTTTGGCGCAACCGCGTGTCATCGGCTTTAAAAAGCATCCGATTATTCCATCGGAATGGATGTATTTTGATATGAAAAAATAACCTCTATCAAAAGCTTAAAAATAAACAGATTGAAATTTGAAAATGAATAAATGAAAGATTGGAGAAAATGAAAATGAAGCGATTTAAATTAACCACACTCTGTATGTTATCCATGGGTATGGGGCAATGGGCCTTTGCAGAAACCGAACGCAGTACTTTACCCAAGTTTCAGGCCAAAGATATCCCGGCCCAATGTGATGCAAAAATTGCAGACGTTAAAACCAAGTTGGCTGAATTTGCCAAAGTTAAACTCAAAAATAATGCGCCTGCTGGAGCAGTATTGGCAAAGTGGGATCAAATTTTTGCAGAGTTTGAAGATTTTTATGGGCCAATTAATTTAGCCAGTAATGTTGACCCAAGCGCAGATTTACGTAAAGCCGCAGAAGATTGCGAAGTTAAAATCAGTCAGTTTCAAACTGAAGTGTATCAAGATGGAAAGCTTTATCAGCAAATTAAAAAAACCAAAGCCAGTGATGAGATTGACCGTAAATATCGCCAAGATATTTTAGATGGTTTTGAAGATACAGGGGTACAACTTCCCGCAGAAAAACAAGCACGTTTAAAAGTGATTTTAGATGAATTGACCAAGATTCAACAAGAATATGCCCGCAATATTCGAGATAATCCTGAAAAATTAGAATTTACCCCAGCCGAATTAAAAGGCTTACCAGAAAGCTATATTGCCAATCTAAAGAAAAATGAAAAAGGCAATTACCTGTTGGGTTTTGACTACCCAGAATACCGTCCTTTTATGGAGTTGGCAGACAGTGATGATGCGCGTAAACGTTATCAAATTGCTTATACCCGCCGTGGTACTGAAAAGAATTTAGTGTTGCTTAAACAAGCGATTGATTTACGGCATGAACTTGCACAATTATTCGGCAAAGCCAGTTATGCCGATTGGGCATTGAAAAATCGTATGGCCAAGAATCCTGAAACGGTCAATAAATTCCTCAATGAGGTACATAGTACGGTTGCGCCATTAGAGAAAAAAGAAGTGCAAACACTGCGTGAATTTAAAGCCAAGACCTTAAATATCCCAGTGGAAAAAGCGGAAATTAACCGTTGGAGTGAGGGCTATTGGAGCGAAAAATTACGCCAAGAAAAATACAAAATTGACCAAGAAAAAATGCGTGAATATTTCCCAACCCAAGCATCACAAGATTGGTTATTTGCAATTTCATCAAATCTATATGGGATTGAATTTAAGCCTGCCAAAGTTGATGTCTGGCAAGATGAAGTTGAATATTACGATGTCACAGATCGGAAAACAGGTCAGCTTTTAGGTGGTTTATATATCGATAAATTTCCACGTGAAGGAAAGTATGGTCATGCAGCGGTGTGGGGAGTTAAGGGTGGCAGTACCCTGACCCAGCGTAAACCGATTTCAGCCTTAGTCACCAACTTTAACCGCAAAGGTTTAAACAGTGATGAACTGGAAACTTTTGTGCATGAGTTTGGACATGCCTTACATGGAATTTTGTCAAACACCCGTTATGCCTCGCAATCTGGTACTTCAGTCGAGCGAGATTTTGTTGAAGCACCGTCACAGATGTATGAAGAATGGGCACGCCGTAAAGAAACGCTGTCGACCTTAGCCGATTATTGCAAACCAGCCTGTCCACGTGTCGATGATGAATTGATTGGCAAATTAAAAGCCGTGAAAAACTACGGTCGTGGCTTGTTCTATTCTCGTCAAACCTTATATGCACAATACGATATGGCACTGCATACCGCAGATGCTTTAAAAACCCAGCCTTTAGAAGTATGGAAAAAACTCGAAAATCAAACCGCCTTAGGGTATGTACCAACCACAGAATTCCCAGGGCAATTTGGTCATATTATGGGCGGATACCAAGTCGGCTATTATGGCTATATGTGGTCTGAAGTGATGGCCTTAGACATGCTTTCTGCTTTTGGCGATAACTTAAATAATCCAGAGGTTGGAGCACGTTATCGTAAAGCGATTTTGTCACAAGGTGGACAAAAGAAAGCAGAGCAGCTGGTGGTTGATTTCTTGGGCAGAGAACCGGATAACAAGGCATTCTTTCAAGAAATTACCGGTCAACGTGATTAAAAGGAATTAGAACTATGCTGGCATATATCACGCGCCGTATATGGCAAATGATTCCGACCATGTTGGGAGTCGTGTTGCTGATTTTCTTTCTATTTAACTGGGTGGGCGGAGATCCTGCTTATATCCTTGCTGGAAAAATGGCAAACCCTGAACAGATTGAAAATATTCGTCAGCAACTTGGGGTAGATCAACCATATTACGTTCAATTGTGGATTTTTATTAAGCAAATCCTGACTTTTGATTATGGCAATAGCTGGAGTACCGGGGAATCAGTTTCAAACATTATCCTGACCCGTTTAGGTCCATCGCTGACCATCATCATTCCACTGACAATTTTACAAACCGTGATTTCAATCATTCTGGCTTTGGCTGTTGCTTCAGTACGTGGTTCGTTGACGGATCGTATGGTGATGTTGTTATGTACCATTGGGATGTCGATCAGTATTTTGGTCTATATCATCGTATTTCAGTACGGTCTTGCCTATAAGCTGGGATGGTTCCCTGTACAAGGTTGGAGCGATAGTCTCAGTGAAAACCTATTGCAATACGCACTGCTGCCAATCTTAATCATGTTGGTGGTGAGTATTGCACCGACTTTACGTCTATACCGTAGCTTTGTCTTGGATGAAGTCAATCAGGACTATGTCCGTACTGCACGGGCAAAAGGGGTCGGTGAGGGACGTATTTTAGGCGTACATGTGCTGCGTAATGCATCTATTCCGATTATTACCGATGTGATGTCGAGCCTGCCAGCGTTATTGATTGGGGCATTTTTAATTGAGCGATTTTTTGGTATTCCGGGGATTGGGCGAGAAGTCATTATTGCAGTAGAACGAAGCGACTTTCCAGTGATTAAGGCAATCACGGTCTATGTTGCCGCTGCGACCATGATTTTTAACCTGATCGCTGATTTGATTTATAAAGTGGTTGATCCACGCGTACAGTTGAAGTAGGTGGGATGATGCTCGGAATTTTATCGAAAAAAGTAGACGCCCAAGAACAACAGACTTCTCCCGGTTTATGGCGATTGGCGATGCGACGTTTAAAAGCAGATCGTATTGCTATGCTGTCGTTATTGGTGTTGCTGTGTTATTTCATCATATTGGTACTCTCCATGACGGGTGTGATTGCATCAAATTGGAATAAAGAAGTAGCCGTGAGTTATGCGCCACCTACATTTATCGGGGCAGATCAGAATACGCAAGATTCTGCAAAAAAAGCCGCAACTGTAGAAGCTTTACCTGAAAATCCTGTTGACCCTTTAAAAGATGTGATCAAGGAGTTAAATACTGAAATTGCAACAGAACAAGCTTCAGGTGGCGCGATTGACTACTACGGTATTCAAGATCCGCTTGCAGAAGATATGAAAGCCATTGATCAGCAATTGGGTGGGCACTTACTTGATCAGCAAAGTGAACTCAAACAAACCTTGCCTTTTGGTGCGGATAAATGGGGACAGGATGTTGTACTAAAAACCATTAAAGGCGCAGAAACGTCAATTATTGTGGGCTTGGTCTCGGCGTTATTGGCCGTGGTAATCGGCACATTCTTAGGGGCAATTGCTGGTTACTTTGGTGGTTGGGTTGATGATGTTCTAAACTGGTTTTATAACATTTTTACCTCGATACCTTATCTATTGTTGGTATTGGCGATTGCCGCTGTATTGCAACAAAAAGGCATTCTTTCCATTGTTTTAATTCTTGGATTAACAGGTTGGACTGGGGTATTTCGTTTAATTCGTGCTGAATATATGAAACATAATTCACGCGAGTATGTGCTGGCAGCCAAAGCAATTGGTGTCAGTAATACCCGACGGATGTTTGTGCATATTTTCCCTAATGTAAGCCATATTGCTTTGGTTCAGATGTCGATCTTGGTGGTTGCATTTATTAAGTCTGAAGTGATTTTAAGCTTCTTGGGCTTTGGTGTACCTGTGGGGGTGGTGTCATGGGGCAGTATGTTGAATGAAGCGCAAAGTGAGCTGATTTTAGGTAAATGGTGGCAATTGGTGGCAGCCTCAGTAGCCATGGCCGTGCTTGTGACCGCATTTTCAATGTTTACAGATGCATTGCGTGATGCATTAGACCCTAAACTAAAATAAGGAGCTTAAAGATGTCAGAACAACAAGCGACACCTCCTGTGCTACTCAGTGTTGAAAATCTGAGTGTGAGTTTTAAGGGTGAAAATAAGCAATTTATTGAAACCGTAAAAGGTATTTCATTTCAGATTCCTGCCAATACCACTGTGGCCTTGGTTGGCGAATCTGGCAGTGGCAAATCCGTAACTTCATTGGCAACCATGGGTTTATTACCCAAAGGTCAATCTCGTATTGCTGAAAACAGTAAAATTATTTTTGAAGGCAAAGACTTACTCAGTTTAAGCAGTAAACAAATGCGTGCAATGTGTGGTAAAGACATTGCTATGATTTTTCAGGAACCGATGTCATCACTTAATCCTGTGTTTACAGTGGGTGATCAAATTGCTGAAATTATGCGTATTCATTTAAATATGGGGCGTAAACAAGCACGACAACGTACTTTAGAATTGCTCACTGAAGTGGGGATTCCATCCCCTGAAAGCAAGATTGATGCTTACCCCAGTCAACTGTCTGGTGGTCAACAGCAACGGGTCATGATTGCCATGGCAATCGCCTGTGAACCCAAATTACTGATTGCTGATGAGCCGACCACAGCATTAGATGTCACCATCCAAAAACAAATATTGGATTTGTTGGAGGCTTTACGTAAGCGCCGTCAAATGTCGATGTTGTTTATTACCCATGACTTGGCATTGGTGAGTGAAATTGCCGATGAAGTGATTGTGATGCGTCATGGTGAAATTCGTGAACAAGGTTTAGCAAAAGCTGTTTTAGAACAGCCACAAGATGCCTATACCAAAGCATTATTATTATGCCGTCCGCAACTTTCGCATCGTCCATATCGCTTACCAGTCATTAGTGATTTTATGCAAGCCCAAGATGTGCCAGTGACTGAGGCAGTGAGTTTGCCTGAGGTGGATTTTGCGGAGCGCAAGCGCGGCCTAGTTGGCGGTGAAGAAATTATTTTAGATGTGCGTGATTTAAAAAAATCATTTTTTAGCCGTAAAGGGCTATTTGGCAAAGATGAATTTCAGGCAGTCAAAGGGGCATCTTTCCAACTGGCGAAAGGGAAGACTTTAGGGCTCGTTGGGGAGTCTGGCTCAGGTAAAACCACCATTGGTTTATTGTTGATGCGTTTGCAGCAAGCTTCTGGCGGCCAAGCTTTATTTCAAGGTAAAGATATTTTGGCAATGTCTGAAAAAGAGTTTGCCCAGTATCAACGTAAGATTCAGATCATCTTTCAGAATCCCTATGCTTCACTTAATCCGCGTTTTACCGTGGGGCAAATTTTGATGGAGCCGATGCAAGTTCATAAAATTGGTGTAAATGATAATGAACGTAAAAAGATGGCTTTAGAATTACTGGAAAGAGTAAGCTTACCTGCGCAAGCCTTTGATCGTTATCCGCATGAGTTTTCTGGGGGGCAACGTCAACGTATTGCAATAGCACGCTGTTTAACCTTAAAACCTGAAATTTTAATCTGTGATGAATCGGTATCGGCACTTGATGTATCGGTTCAAGCACAAGTCCTAAACTTACTTCAAGATCTGCAAGATGAATTTGGCTTAAGTTATATTTTTATTTCACATGATTTATCTGTGGTGAAATATATTTCGGATCAAATTATGGTGATGAACCATGGTGATATTGTTGAAATCGCCAATTCGGATGAGTTATATCAATCACCACAACATGACTATACCAAACGCTTACTGAGTTCAATTCCACAAGGAACCAGACAGGTTGTCTAGATTTTTGCTATGTGAGAGCTGCTGGATTTAGTTGCTGCCAGTCCGTTAAGGATTTTAAATCTTCCTCTTTGCGAAGTTGATACTTCTCACCTTTGAAAAAGGAGGGGGTTTTGTATTACTAAAGTTAATTAATTTAGTCTCAGCTAGCTCTCCCTCTTTTTCTAAGTGGGAGAGCTACTGTTGTAGTAGCGTAAGGAGTATTTTTATTGATATATAACAAGATTAAACTGATGCGTTTTGTTTAGGATAAATATACTTGCGATAGATAGGCATAAGAATAGGCAGTAATAAAAAATGAAATAGGCTGGTTGCACAACTGATTAGAATAAAAGTGATTATATCAGGTGGTGAGTAAATCAGTATTATTACACCATAGACTGGAATAACAATCGGTAAGATTGAACAGACTGTATAGCTAAGAAATGGTCTGCGAATGGCTGTTTCTGAGCAAAGTAAATAGGCATAGCTCCACATCCATAGGCCATAAATTGAGCATAAAATGACAACCTGAAAAAGTGGGTAACCATAATCCTGTGGTTTCTTTCTAAGAAAATTGATCAGATACTCTGAATAAAACAGCCCTTGATATGCTATCGATATAGACGCAATAAACCAGATAAGAAATAAGGGAATGAGGATCAGGTATTTTTTATTCATATTGTTATTACCATATTAAGATCATATTGCTTAAAGGGTTTTACACTGTTTTGTTTACAGCACAAGCTGAGGCATAGCCTACAGTAATATATTTAAACCTTAATGCATGATGTAGCGCATAGTTTAAACAAAAAAAAGCCACTATTTAAAAATAGTGGCTTTTGCTCTTTAAGTCTATTTAGAACTCAGAACTTTTTAAAACCTTTTGTCACAACAAACGGTTTTTTCTTTTCAGGTTGTTCACTACGTTCTTGGCGATCTGAACGATCTAGACGCTCGTTTGGATTATAACGGCCTTCTGAACGATTACGGTTTTGTTGATTGCCATAACGGTTTTCAGAACGGTTGCTATTAAAACTATTACCACGGTTGTCCGTACGGTCATTGTTGTAGCTGTTGCCACCAGAACGTGCTTTATTAAAGCGGTTTTCAGAGCGTTCATTGCGATTGTCAGTACGGTTTTGACCATATTGGTTTGCACTTGGCTGAGCATCACGACGATCATTTTGATGGTTGTGAGCTTCTTCACCTTCACTATCACGACGTTGTTGACGCAGGAATCCACCACGACGCGCAGCCATAGGTTTGTCTTGCATACGTTCAGTACGACGTTTTGCCATACCAAATAAACCTGTACCTTGACGTGGTTTCAGTTCAACAGCTTTGGTTAAATTATCGATATCAGTTTTATCAAGTTCCATCCAACGACCTGTACGAAGTTCACGAGGCAAAATCACAGTACCGTAACGAGTACGGAGCAAGCGACTTACTTTTAGACCTTGTGATTCAAAAATACGGCGAACCTCACGGTTACGACCTTCTTTTACAACGACTTGGTACCAGCGATTGATCCCTTCACCACCAATTTCAGAGAAAGATTCAAATTTTGCTGGACCATCATCTAAAACAACGCCATTTGTCATGTTGTTTTTGAGTTGAGGCGTTACTTCACCCATGACTCGAACTGCATATTCACGTTCGATTTCATTTGAGGGATGCATTAAACGATTGGCAAGTTCACCATCATTTGTAAAAAGTAATAAACCTGTTGAGTTGATATCTAGACGACCCACCATCACCCAACGGTCATTGGAAATCGGGGGTAAGTGATCAAACACAGTCGGGCGAGATTCTGGATCATTACGAGAACAGATTTCACCTTCAGGTTTGTAGTAAATCAATACACGACGACGAATTTCGTCTTCAATTTGGAACTGAACTTTACGACCATCGATGCGAAGCTCATCACCTGGTTCAATACGTTCGCCCACTTGAGCAACCTGCCCATTGACACTTACACGACCAGCGGCAATGACCTCTTCCATATAACGGCGAGAGCCCAAACCCACTCGTGCGAGTACCTTTTGCAATTTTTCACTCATGACAGCATAACCTTAGAAATAATCATCAACAGTGCACCTATTTAAGACTTGGCAGCTTGCGCATCCAAAATCATAAAAGCTTCCTTGGCATCCTGTAGGGGAGGCAATTGATCTAAAGACACTAGACCAAAAGCATTTAAAAATTGTGGCGTTGTCACTAACAACGCGGGTCTACCTGGGAGTTCTCGGTAACCAGATTCTTTAATCCAGTTCCAATCAAACAAAGTCCTGAGTATTTGACTATTATTTGTAACCCCTCGTATTTGCTCAATATCAGCACGGGTTACTGGCTGATGATAAGCGATCACTGCAACTGTTTCTAACAGTGACGGCGATAATCGAGTTGGTCGATCTGGCCAAACTTGCGCAATCACGTTGCGGTATTTTGCCCGCACTTGAAAACGATAACCTTGAGCTGTTTCGACAAGTTCGATTGAACGACCATGTTGTAACACAGACAATTGCTGTAAATACTGTTGCAACTGTTGTTTAGAATACTGATTTTGAAATGCTTCTTTTAAGCGAGCAAGCGATACAGGGGCATCACTTGCAAAGATAATCGCTTCAAGTTGCATCAGAACTTCGTGATGTAATTCATCAACATTAAAGGCATTATTTTGATCAATGGTCATGCCGTTGCTCCTTGAATTGCAAGCGGGGCCTCAACACCAGAAGAAATAATTTGGACTTTTTGCTGACGGGACAGCTCCAAGATTGCCATAAATGTAACCACCATGCCCATTCGACCTTGGTTTGGCTTGAGTAATTCTTGGAAACTGAGAACTTCTCCAGATTCAATCATATATTCGATATAAGCAATGCGTTCTTCAAGTAATACAGGTTCTTGTTCAATCTTATGGGTTATGGGTTCAGGGCGGTTAAAAATGCAATACAAGGCATCTTTTAGCATCTCAACGTCATAACCTTCATACACTTTTGGAATATGACCAATCGCAACATGGGTCGCAAAAGTATCTCGGTCTAAAACAGGCATCTGGCCTAAACGTTCAGCTGCTTTTTTAATCCGTAAATAGGTTTCTAAGCGATCGATTAATTCCTGTTTTGGATCTTTTTCAATATGAATGGTTTTGGGTTTTGGCAATAACAAGCGAGATTTTAAATCTGCCAATAATGCTGCCATTACCATATAGTCAGCGGTTAACTCGATATTTAACGATTTCATACCGTCCATATAAGACAAGTATTGTGTTGCAATCGGGGCAATATCTAACTGTAAAAGATCGAAACCATTTTTTTGAATCAGATAAATTAAAAAGTCGAGTGGTCCTTCGAAATGTTCAAGCAGAATTTCGAATGCAGCAGGAGGAATATATAAATCCTCTGGAATTTCTTCTTGCCATTCATCCAATACACGGATGTTGGAAATGGATTCCATAGGATGCTGAGTTGCTTGAGTCATTACAGTTTATTAGCCACGCGAATTTTCAAAGGCATGTTTTATTCGTGTTACCACTCAATAGGTACAATAGGAGAGGGTGGTGACGAATTACAAAAAGATATTTGGCTTATTTTAATGGAAAAGTTAAGAGGAATACATTGTTTAATTATAAAAACCATAAAAAAACCTGAAAATAAATAGGGAATATTTCGTTTTGTAATGATTGAACTCGACTAAGTTACTCATTTTTATTGTAAATTTTTATATATTTTTAAGGAAAGATTTATCCATTTTTTAATCGCATAATGTGAAGTGGATCAACTTTATATACTGGGTGGGTTTGAATTGTTAGATTTTTTTACTTTCAATCGATTCTTTGCAAAATGATACTGACTCTATTATTACATGCTTAAAATTATAATTTTGCCCAAAATATTACGATGTTATTTAGTTGATTTTGGATATAAATGGATGGCGTATAAACATCTCAGCGAAAGCGTTTAAGACTATAAATATGAAATAAATTAACCAAAGATAAGTTGCATAGTCTTATATAAACCTCCCCTCTTATTTTTGTTTGGACTGTGTGGTGAATTTGTTCAAAATACAAATAAAGTAGTTGCTGAATAGATTGAATAATTTATAACCACATACTAAAATAAGTACAATAAATTGTACTCAAAATAAAAGGGGCGGCAATGAAAGTTGTAACTTATTCTGATCTCCGAAAGAACTTAGCAACTGTACTGGATGGGGTCATCGATGATCATTCTCCTGTATTGATTACTAGACAGAACAATCAAACGGCTGTATTGATTAGCTTAGATGATTTTAATGCCTATGAAGAAACAGCACATCTTCTTAAAAGCCCTGCGAATGCAAAGAGATTGCGTGACTCAATTGCCCAGATTGAAGCAGGTAAAACAATGAATCGAGAGCTGATTGAAGAATGATTCTAAGTTGGAGTGATCAAGCTTGGGATGATTACCTATACTGGCAATCTACAGATAAGCAAACACTAAAAAGAATTAATGCATTGATTAAAGACATTAAACGTTCACCCTTTGATGGAATTGGTAAACCTGAACCGCTCAAACATGATTTAGCAGGCTATTGGTCAAGGCGTATTGATCAAGAAAATCGCATCGTTTATAAGGTTACATCAGATTCAATTATCATTGCGATGTGTCGCTATCATTATAGTTAACTGTAAAATTAATAAAAAAATGTGTGACAGCATATGAAAATTTGAAGTTATTAAAATCTTTGAATAGGTGACTTTTACCCAACAGCCCCACAATAGAAAAAGTTAAATGATCAATCAAAATAATACTTTCGATCTTCATTTCTTCTTAATTCACTAAGCCAAGAAAAAAGCCAAATAGCAACCAACACAATACGGCGCAACATATTAGCAATCACATCAATTTGTTTATATACACTTTTAACAGCATTTTTGGTCACTCATCTATTGAGTTTTGATCAAACATCCCAGCCTCACAATCCATTTATTCATGTTACTCATCCCTAAACATGAATTTGGTTCACTTTTTTGTGAAATTATATCATTTTTATTCATGTACGGATTGCGGTATAAATTACACCAAGCGCTTCACGATAGACAAGATTATCGTTGATTCTGAATTGAGCGACCAAGTACAAGTCAGAAAATACGGGAAATACTATTGACTGGATAGATCCAAAGATAAATTGGATGGTTCAGAAAGAGCATGAAAAAAATTCAGGTTTATTTCAGAAATTAGGGTATCAGATCATCATGAGTAAAGATTTTACATTTACGATTAAGAGCATTAGTTTCGACGAAAACTATCATCCCTCTAATAATACGCGTATCACAACCAACTTTGCCAATTTAGCAAGAGGTGAGAGTCGCCATGACAATTTGCGTAATACCCTAACGATGATTGACAATCGTTTTAATGCCTTAGCGCATTGGGATAATCCTGAAGCAGATCGTTATTCTGTTGAGCTAGAAATCATTTCAGTTGATATTGATATCGAAGGCAACGGTGAGACTTTCCCTACGATTGAAATATTGAAAACCAATATTGTTGATCACAAAAATAATCAACGTATTGAAGGTATTGTGGGCAACAATTTTTCTTCTTATGTGCGTGATTATGATTTTAGTGTATTGCTGTTAGAACATAATAAAAATAAAGATCAATTTAGCCTACCAGAAAACTATGGTGAGCTTCATGGGAAGATTTTCAACGCATTTGTAAATTCAAATGCGTATAAAGAAAACTTTAAAAAGTCACCTGTGATTTGTCTTAGTGTTTCAAGTAGCAAGGTGTATCACCGTACTGCAAATGTGCATCCAGTATTGGGTGTTGAATATCTACAAGATGAATACTCATTAACAGATGAATACTTCGGAAAAATGGGTTTGCAGGTTCGCTATTTTATGCCGCCAAATAGTGTTGCGCCTTTAGCATTTTACTTCCGTGGTGATTTGTTGAGTGATTACACTAACCTTGAGTTGATCGGGACTATCAGTACCATGGAAACTTTCCAAAAGATTTACCGCCCTGAGATTTACAACGCGAATTCTGTGGCAGGTAAATCTTACCAACCAAGTTTAAAGCATCAGGATTATTCACTTACTCGTATTGTGTATGACCGAGAAGAGCGTGGTCAGTTGGCGATTAAGCAAGGCAAATTTACTGAAGAGCAGTTCATCAAGCCATACAAACATATCCTTGAGCAGTGGTCTGCAAATTACGTTGCTTAATTTACCTAGATAGACAAGATTATTGATTATGAAAATATTATTACCGACTTCAACTGCTGGCAGCCTACCAAAACCTTCTTGGCTTGCCGAGCCTGAAAAACTTTGGTCACCTTGGAAATTACAAGATGAGCAATTAATTGAAGGCAAACAAGATGCTTTACGCTTGTCATTGCAAGAGCAACAACACGCTGGGATCGATATTGTCAGTGATGGCGAACAAACCCGCCAACACTTTGTCACCACGTTTATTGAACATCTCAACGGTGTTGATTTTGAGAAACGTGAGACTGTACGCATTCGTAATCGCTATGATGCAAGCGTACCAACTGTTGTCGGTGCTGTGTCTCGTCAAAAGCCTGTTTTTGTTGATGATGCCAAGTTTTTACGTCAACAAACCAATCAGCCGATTAAATGGGCGTTGCCTGGTCCAATGACCATGATTGATACGCTGTATGATGCGCACTATAAAAGCCGTGAAAAACTTGCTTGGGAATTTGCCAAAATCCTCAATGAAGAAGCCAAAGAGTTAGAAGCTGCGGGTGTGGATATTATCCAATTTGATGAACCTGCATTTAATGTGTTTTTTGATGAAGTCAACGACTGGGGGGTTGCGACTTTAGAAAGAGCGCTTGAAGGGCTTAAATGTGAAACTGCGGTGCATATTTGCTATGGCTACGGCATCAAAGCCAATACAGATTGGAAAAAGACTTTAGGTTCAGAATGGCGTCAATATGAAGAAGCATTCCCTAAACTTCAACAATCTAAAATTGATATCGTGTCTTTAGAATGCCAAAACTCTCGTGTGCCAATGGATCTGATCGAATTGATCCGTGGTAAGAAAGTAATGGTTGGTGCTATTGATGTGGCAACCAATACCATTGAGACAGCAGAAGAAGTTGCCAACACATTACGAAAAGCACTTCAGTTTGTAGATGCAGATAAGCTTTATCCATCGACTAACTGTGGTATGGCTCCTTTATCTCGTGAAGTTGCAAGAGGCAAACTTAATGCCTTAAGTGCTGGTGCAGAAATCGTTCGTAAAGAACTTAGCCGCTAGTATTCAACGATATTGTGGTGTAAAAAGGGTGACCTGTTTGGGTGAATGGATATCCAAGACTCAACGGGAAACCCTAATCACAATTTAGAGAACATCAGTTCTACTGAGAAACTCATCCAGATGCAGTGCCTACATGACGGAATAGCAGGGTAATGCTAAATCTAAAAAAGTACGGTTCAATTTAGGAACAATGAAATGATTGAAGCAACAGACTTTAGAAATGCAATGTCTTTGTTGACCAGTGCAGTCAGTGTCATTACCACGACAGGTTTGTCTGGTCGTTACGGATTTACTGCGTCTGCCGTATGTAGTGTGACGGATTCGCCTCCGACTTTATTGGTCTGTATGAATAAAGCGGCGAGTTCGCATGTGCATTTTGTTGAAAATAAAATTTTAACTGTAAATGTTTTAAGCGCACATCATCAGCATATTTCTAAAGCGTTTTCGTCTAAATTAAGCCCAGAAGAACGATTTAAACATGGCGTTTGGACAGAATTAGAAACTGGCGCACCGGTTTTAGATGATGCTTTGGTGAATTTTGATTGCGAAATTGAGCAAATTCAAGAAGTTGGAACACATACGATTTTTATTTGTCGTATTGTGGCAATTCAAAAAAGTGAACATGATCAAAGCTTGGTTTATTTTAATCGTTCTTATCATCATGTTGGGCAGACCGAGGTTGCTTAAAGCCAGTTTGCTTTTGGCTTTGCATCTTATGCCAGAACTAAAAATAATAAGGCGTGTTGATCGGTTGAATTGATCAAATACGCTGGTTTAATATAATCATAATCAATTATTAATTGCTTGAAAAATAATAATAATTTTAATGTTTTACGCAAAATACAACATTGACACCCGAAAAATCTCCGATTATTCTTTGCTGGCTGGCCTACATTGCCAGTCGGTTTTGACAGACCGTTTTTCGACTGCATCAGAATTATTCCATCTGAGGGATAGTTTTGCATGTAAACTTCTCGTCCCCTCTCGTTGCGGTAGGGCGGGAGAGGGACACCTTCGGGTGTGCTGGGGTCGAACCAGTCTGTCAACCTTCTTTCGTTCTGCCACCATAATTTTTATACATTGGCAGAATTTTGAATTGTTCAGGAGTTGGCCATGTATTTTATTCGTACACCTTCAGATTAGTATTTAGCACGGTTTAACAGCCTTTGGGCTTTTAGGCATTGGTTGGTTATACCTAAAAAATATCAACAATAAAACTTGAGATACACTCTGCTTACCTTTTGAAGCCTTTGATGCTTCTTTGTTTATAACAAGATTGAGAGTGGTTTTATTTCATTAGAACAAAAAATATTTTATATGGAAAATATATGTCAAATTTATATATTTCATTTCGGGCTTTAAGGGTGCTCGACACCTCACGAAACCTCTTCAACACATACGGTTTTCATCATGTTGGGGTTAACCGTATTAGTGAGTCTGCCAAAATCACTAAAGCCACGTTTTATAAATACTTTCATTCTAAAGAACGTTTGATTGAAAGGAGTTTAACCTTTCAAAAAGACGCATTGAAAGAAGAAGTATTTGCGTTGATTTATAGACAGAGAGACTTTACTGTTTATGAAAAGCTTAAGCGAATTTTCTTTCTACACGCCAATGTAGAAGGGCTGTACCATTTGTTATTTAAGGCAATTTTTGAAATAAAAAGGTGTTATCCGAATGCCTATCAGATCGTGGTTGAGTATCGGCACTGGCTGATTGATGAAATTTATAAATTGCTTTTAACCAGTAATATAAATGCCTCAAAACAAGATGCACATATGTTCTTGTTTGTGATTGATGGGGCAATGGTTCAGCTTCAGGGTGAAAACAGTGTGAATGATCGGGAGAGGTTGGTGGGGTGTTTTTTGGATGGGTTGGGGTAGTGTTGTTTGGGGGGCTTGGCGATAGGGATCTCTAAATAATCTTGTATTGTGTAGAGCTAGTGGATCCTTCGTGGTCCGTTCTTATATGTGCTTTATTAAATTCTTGTCACAGCGTCTCCTTAATTTTTTCGAAAGTAAATCAGGTTCTATAATTCCATCCTTTAGACCAAGTTTGACTGATATTTGATGGCTTTTGCTACGGGTGGGCTTATGCTTGGCATTAAGAACTTGATATACTTGCTTTGGAGAAAAATATTTTCTCTAGTTTATTTATTAATATGTAATAATTTGATTTATAATGTTTTTTTAATTAATCTAGCGTTCTCATAAAAAATGTTTTACATAGATGTATGTCTATAAACGTTTATTTATATACAAGTTGATAGAGTATTAAGTTTGATTTGTTTTTTAACTTATTGTTTTTTAGTATTTTATATAATGTATTGAATTTATTAATGGAGTAAAATAATAGTAAGTCTTTATATATTTTAAGAATTTTACATGATAAAATTTATGCTATTTAGTTTACTTTATTTATATGATGATTGGCCTTGACCTATTTTCAGGTGCTGGTGGAATGTCCCTAGGCGCTATGCAGTGTGGTGTGAAAGTCAAATATGCTGTAGAGATTGATCTAGAGACAGCAACAACATTTAAAAATAATCATCCAGAAGTTGATGTTCTAAGAGCTGATATAGGGGATGTAGATCATAAATATTTTTCAGATTTGATTTTAAGGAATGAGCCTCTAATTATTTTTGGTGGTCCTCCATGTCAAGGATTCTCGACGTCTAATCAAAGAAATAGAAATAGCGATAATAGTAAAAATTGGCTTTTTTTAGAGTACTTACGGTTAGTTAAGGCCTTAATGCCTGAGTGGGTAATATTTGAAAATGTGAAAGGTATTTTAGAAACTGAAAAAGGGCTTTTTTTAAATTCTATTATTCAAGGTTTTGAAAGTTTAGGTTACGGAGTTCAGCATTTCGTACTTAACTCTGCAAATTTTGGTGTTCCTCAGATTAGGAATAGACTTTTTTTAGTCGCATCTTTACAAAAAAAAGAAATAAAAATTCCAGAACCCCAATCCCAAATAATAACAGTGGCAGAGGCATTAGCTGATTTACCAATTTTATTTAATGGAAATACAATTTGTGAGCAAAGGTATTCAGATGTAGCTATTTCATCTTATGCACAATTGATGAGAGGAAATAGTGAAATCTGTTTTAATAATTTAGTAACTAGAAATGCACAACATATAATTGAACGTTATAAATTTATTCCTCAAGGTGGAAATTGGGAAAATATTCCAAAAAAATTGATGGGCAATTATAAAGATGTTTCTCGATGTCATACTGGTATTTATAGAAGACTTAAAGATTCAGAACCATCTGTCGTAATTGGGAACTTTAGAAAAAATATGTTAATTCATCCTTGGTTTGATCGGGGATTGTCTGTTAGAGAGGCTGCAAGATTACAGTCATTTCCAGATAGTTTTATATTTAGTGGAACTATCGGGTCTCAACAGCAACAGGTGGGTAATGCAGTCCCCCCACTATTAGCAAAAGCAATCTTTGAACAAGTGATGAAATCTGAGTATCAATAATGTCGAATATCTTATTACCTTTAGAAAAAGAGTTACAAGAACTAGCAACTAATAAGAGTGATTCTTTTCCAAGAATGCCAGGGAATTACTTCACTCAATATAACGAACTTGTAAATCAACTAAAATTGAATTATTACCCAAAAATCGATGCTGGATTATCTTCAAACTCCCCTGATCATAGTTTCTATACAGCACATAATTCTGAACATTTTGATGAAGTTGTTCGATATGCTGGCGAGCTTGTATTTAAAAGCAATACTCCTGAAAATCTCAAATTACAACCTTATGAAATATATGCATTATTAGTTGCAATAAGAGTACATGATGCTGGTAATATTTTTGGAAGGGAAGAACATGAAAAAAAATGTTTTCATGTACTAAGAACCTGTAATGCTGGAGGTAATAATGATGTTGAAAAGAAGAAAATTGCCAGTATTGCTCAAGCTCATGGTGGCAGAAGTGCAGTAGGAGATAAGGATACTATAGGAGCATTGGACGAAAAAAATTCTATAGGCACTATTACTATTAGGCCTCGTTTACTTGCTGCTTTGGTTCGCTTTGCTGATGAAGTATGTGAAAATAGTAGTCGATCTACAGATTTAGCTGCTATACCAGAACAAAGTAAAATCTATCATGCGTATGCAGGGACAATTACTGCAAATAGTTTTGATGGAAAATGGGTGAATCTTGAGTTTATGATTCCACAAAAACTAGCGACTGAAACTTTAAATTTTTATAAATATAATTTTTTTAAAGATACTGAAGGGAAAGATTGTAAAGAAGAAGAAATAATAAAAGTATATTTATTGGATATAATTTTCGATAGATTAGAAAAAATGGACAGAGAAAGAAAATATTGTAATCGTTTTATGAAGGATGTTGTATATATTGAAGGTATTAGGGCGAAAATCGTAATAGTAGATGAGCATTTTGATATTATTAAATCTTTAAATCCTATTGAGCTAACAGAACAAGGTTATCCAGATGAAGAGGAAATATTAAAATCTTATCGAGAAAAATTTAATGGCCAAACTATTTCTCAGGAGTTATTAATTAAAGATGAATAAGAAAATATCAGAAATTGAGAAAAACCCATTTTCAGTTTCAACTCCAGAAAATTTATCGGCTCAGGAAATTGTGAGGTTATTTGTTCCCTATCCAGAGTTTGAGACATTACAAAATAGTGGTCATCAATTCCTTGATGGTCATCGAGGTAGTGGGAAAAGTATGATGTTACGAATGATGTGCCCTGATTGTCAGGCAATTATTCATAATGGAATAGATAATATTCCTTATTTTTCAATTTATATTTCCATTAAAAAAACAAATATCAATAATCCTGAATACGTAAGAATTGAAAATGAATTGGGTGGAATAGTTATTTCTGAACATCTACTTAGTTTAATCTTTATTTCTGAGTTATTTTTAAGCTTGAGAAGCTTTACCTCTCAAATAAATTCAGAAGACAATCAAAAAGAAAACTTAATTAATTTTATAAACAAAGATTTTAATCAAATATTACTTATGTCAGGATGGGAAGGAGAGATAAAAGTTAATTGTAATTTACCTGCACAAGAAATTTACAATGAGTCTATTAGTGTTTTAGATCGTATCTATGCTAAGACTATGCAATATATAAAAAGGAGGGCTTTTGTAAAAGATGATATTCCTTATACCGGTGTTTTATTTGGTTTTCAAGATACTTTACTTCCGTTAATTAAATTATTAAGAAACTATAATATATTGCCAAATGAGAAAATATATTTCCTAATAGATGATGCAGATAATTTAACTCTTCAACAAACACAAATTTTAAATACATGGGTTTCTTATAGGTCAACTGATTATATTTCTCTAAAAATATCTACTCAATTAAATTATAAAACTTATACAACAGTATCTGGTATATCTATTCAATCACCTCATGATTTTTCAAAAATTCAATTTACATCAATACTTACAGGCTCTAAAAAAGTTCGTTATCCTGAGTTAATAAAAAGAATAGTTGAAAAGAGACTTGATTTGTATGGTTTAAAAGGTATAAGTGCTGAGGAGTTTTTCCCTGTTGATGAAAAGCAAGAAAAAGGTGTTAGAGAAATCGGAGAGAAATTAAAGGCTGAATGGAATACTGAGGGACGAGGTTTTAGAGCAAATGATGATGTTTATAGATATGCTCGACCTGAATATATAAGGCAATTATCTGGTAACTCCAAACAGGGGCATAGATATAGTTATTCTGGATTTGAACAACTTGTACATATATCTTCTGGAATCATAAGATTTTTCCTAGAGCCAGCTGCTTATATGTTTGCCGAGCAGATTGAAAAAAACGGTGATAATAATCTTGTTAGTTTTATCGAGCCGTCTATTCAAGATGAAGTTATTAGAAAAGAGGCTAAAAAATTAGCTTTTGATAGTATGGATGAAATTGCTAGTGATAATCATTCATTGACAGACAATGAAGATCACTTAGTGAAAGTAAAAAAACTTCAAAATTTGATTTGGGGGTTGGGAGAAATATTTAAAGCTCATATCATGGATGCTAATGCATCGCAAAGAAGATTATTTTCTTTTACCATAAGTGGGGACTCGACTAGCTTAAAACCCATTCTAAAGTTAGGTGTAGAACATGGATATTTCTATACAGATGTACGTGGTTCTAGGGATGGTTTAGGTACTGAAGTTAAGTATGTTTTAACTAGAAGATTAGCAGCAGCTTTTAATTTAGATCCCATAGGGTTTTCGGGTGATAAGTCCTTATCTGCAAATAAGTTATTGGAGTTATGTGTTAATCCTAAAACATATACTTCCAGACTTAGAAAGGTAGGTATAGATGCGCTAGAAGAAAATGGTCAAATTTCTTTTTTTGAAGGTGAAAATTTTGAATAAAATACCATTACATGAGTTGCATACTAGATTGAAAACTAATCAAGGTATATTTATACAAGGTATAGGTTTTGATAAACGTTGTTTAACAATATTGCAAAATATTATTATCTCTCAATTTAGTACGATCATTGGCATACAAAATTTACATTCAAAATCAAAAAATTTAGAGCATGAATCTAAATTTTCAAAATTAGCAGGTGCAAAAGCACTACTAATTGGTGATAACAGTAAAAATGTAATCGATATAGTTGATGATTTATCAGATCAGTTTTCTAAACTGGATTTAATTGATAAAGAAATTTTTTTTGATATTACTTCTCTTTCACATGAGATTCTAGTTGTAATAGTTGGTTTATTGAATGAATTAGATCTATTGAAAAACACCAATTTTTTATATACTCAAGCGAACCAATATGGAGAATGGCTTAGTAAAGGAGTCAACCAGATACGCTCTATTTTAGGGTTTTCAGGTTTAATGTACCCTTCTAAAAAATTGCATTTAATAGTATTACTTGGTTTTGAATTGGAAAGAGCTGAATCTGTAATTAAATCTTATGAACCAGCTAAGTTAACTTTAGGTATTGGGCAGCGTGAGCAATCCATTTCAGATGAGATATTTGATATAAATAGTAAAACGAAAAAGGAAATCGAGAATTTGATATTTTCCTCAGGATTAGATATTGAAAATATTGAAAATATTGATTTTTCTTGTTTAGATCCAGGTTTAACTCGGGATCAATTATTAAATTATATAAATAGTTTAGATGATCGAGAGGAGTATAATATTATTATCGCACCTCTAAACAATAAGATATCTACATTGGGTGTTGCTCTTGCTGCGTTGAAAAATCAAGATTTGCAAATTTGTTATGCTGATGCAGAAGAATATAACTATGAAAATTATGCTATTAGTAACGATTGTATTTCTTTTTTTAAAATAATATAAAATAATTATATAAGATATTTTTGAATTTATACCTATCACGCCAGTAAAAAACCGCCATAAAAAGGCGGTTTTCTTTACTGAGTCGGGTATTAAACTTACCAGCTCAACGCACCACCAGTTTGATAATCAGTTACACGCGTTTCAAAGAAGTTCTTCTCTTTACGCAAGTCCATCATTTCAGACATCCACTGGAATGGGTTATTTACACCAGCAAACTGCTCAGGTAAACCTAACTGTGCCAAACGACGGTTACAGATGAATTTCAAATACTCTTCCATCATCGCTGCATTCATACCCAATACACCACGTGGCATTGTGTCACGCGCATATTCGATTTCAAGCATAGTACCTTCAAGAATCATCTGAATGATTTCTTCTTGGAATTCAGCAGTCCACAAGTTTGGATTTTCGATCTTGATTTGGTTAATCATGTCGATACCAAAGTTCAAGTGCATAGACTCATCACGTAAGATGTACTGGAATTGCTCAGCAACACCATTCATCTTGTTACGACGGCCCATAGACAAGATCTGACTGAAACCACAGTAGAAGAAGATCCCTTCAAGTACGCAATAGAATGCAATCAAGTTACGCAATAAGATTTGATCGTTTTCAGGTGTACCTGTTTGGAAGGTTGGATCACATAAAGACTGAGTATATTTCAAGCCCCAAGCCGCTTTACGAGCAACTGACGGAACTTCACGGTACATGTTGAAGACTTCACCTTCATCCATACCTAAAGATTCGATACAGTATTGGTAAGCATGCGTGTGAATCGCTTCTTCAAATGCTTGACGCAAGATATATTGACGGCATTCAGGATTGGTAATGTGACGGTAAATCGCCAACACCAAGTTGTTTGCAACCAAAGAATCCGCAGTAGAGAAGAAACCTAATGAACGCATCACGATGGTACGCTCATCTTCAGTTAAGCCATTTTCAGACTTCCAAAGTGCGATATCGTGGTTCATGTTGACTTCTTGCGGCATCCAGTGGTTTGCACACCCGTCTAGATACTTTTGCCAAGCCCACTCGTATTTGAACGGTACAAGTTGGTTTAAGTCAGCGCGACAGTTGATCATGGCTTTATCATCAACTTGTACACGTTGCGCACCCATTTCAAGCTCTTCTAAGCCAGGTGCAACATCTAACTTTTCTAAGGCGTGAGATGCTCTTGCCAACGAATCGGTTGGATTTGTTGATCTTGCTGTATAGGTTCCAGCGGATTGTGTAGTTGCCACATTCTGCGATGACTGCTTTGTATCAGATACCACTTGCGAATCAGTCGTTTTTTTCTGTTCGACGGGCGCAGGCTGGTGAGCTTGTGCAGCTTGTTTCTGTTCATCATCTTCAAAATCGTCCCAACTTAGGATAGACATCGTTGTTCTCTCTTCGTTGTTAATATCTATGTTCGACATCTCACAATGGAAGATGTCACTACTATACGCTTATTCTGTGCAAGCAAAATTAAGTTTTGCCGATAGTTGTTTTGTTCTTGTTCGAAAGAACAGATATCCACACTACTTATTTTGCTTACGCTTTTGCTGCTTACGGATGGCAAAGAATGCATAGACCGCAGGCACGTAAAAAACTAAAAAGGCTAAGATCAGCACGATTACGCCTAACTCATAGTTATGACTTAAATGGAACATTTCTTCGCCTTTTATAATTTCAGATTTTTTGAATCCCCCTAAATCCCCCTTTTTTTAAAGGGGGGACTTTATTCCCCTTGAGGATTGGGGAGGATTACTTACTGACAAGCTTCACAATCTGGATTGTCGATTGAACATGCTTGTGGTACTGGTGCTGCTTGAGCGAAACCATCTTCTTCAGCAGGCGCTTCAGGTTTAGTTTCTTGAGCAACCGCAGCCACTGGTGCAGCAACAGTTGTTGCTTTTACTGCGTTTAAAGCACCCGTGTTAATGGTTGATTTTTCCGCAGAGGTTGCACCTAATGCACGGAGGTAATAAGTGGTTTTAAGACCACGTAACCAAGCCATCTTATAAGTGATGTCTAGTTTCTTACCATTTGCACCAGCGATATAAAGGTTCAATGACTGTGCTTGGTCGATCCATTTTTGACGACGTGATGCAGCATCTACGATCCAACGTGTATCGACTTCAAATGCTGTCGCAAAAATTGCTTTTAACTCTTCAGGGATACGTGCAATTTTTTGTACTGAACCCTCGAAGTGTTTCAAGTCGTTAACCATCACAGAGTCCCAAAGACCACGATCTTTTAACGCACGTACCAAGTACGGGTTGATCACTGTAAATTCACCAGAAAGGTTAGATTTTACATAAAGGTTTTGGAATGTCGGTTCGATAGACTGTGAAACGCCACAAATGTTTGAAATGGTTGCTGTAGGTGCAATCGCCATCACATTTGAGTTACGCATACCGTCTTTTTGAACTTTAGTACGTAATGTATCCCAGTCCAAACGTTGAGTACGGTCAACTTCAAACATACGCTCTGGACGTGATTTTGCAACGATATCTAAAGAGTCGATTGGCAAGATACCTTGATCCCACAATGAACCTTTGAATGTTGAATACACACCACGTTCAACAGCAAGGTCGCTTGATGTTTGAATCGCGTAGTAGCTGATCACTTCCATTGATTCATCAGCAAAATCTACCGCTGCATCAGAACCATAACCCATACCCAATTCATATAAAGCATCTTGGAAGCCCATGATACCCATACCGACAGGGCGGTGTTTCATATTTGAATTACGTGCTTGTTCAACTGCGTAGTAGTTGATGTCAATTACGTTGTCGAGCATACGAACAGCAGTTTTAACTGTACGCGCTAATTTTTCACGGTCTAATGCGCCACCTTGAACGTGTTGTACAAGGTTGATTGAACCTAAGTTACATACTGCGATTTCATCTTTATTGGTATTTAAAGTGATTTCAGTACATAAGTTAGATGAATGCACTACACCTACGTGTTGTTGTGGTGAACGTAAGTTACATACGTCTTTGAATGTGATCCAAGGATGACCTGTTTCAAACAACATTGATAACATTTTGCGCCATAAGTCTTTCGCACGGATTTTCTTATGCAGCATGTTGTTTTCTTTTGCAATGCCTTCGTAGTAAGCATAGCGCTCAGCAAATTCACCGCCAGTTAAATCATGCAGATCAGGTGTTTCAGATGGCGTGAACAATGTCCACTCAGCATCTTCAATTACACGTTGCATAAACAAATCTGGAACCCAGTTAGCCGTGTTCATATCATGGGTACGACGACGGTCATCACCAGTGTTTTTACGAAGCTCTAGGAATTCTTCAATGTCCAAGTGCCAAGTTTCAAGGTATGCACATACTGCACCTTTACGTTTACCACCTTGGTTTACTGCAACCGCAGTATCGTTGGCAACTTTAAGGAAAGGTACAACACCTTGTGACTTACCATTGGTACCTTTGATATATGAGTTCAAGGCACGTACTGGTGTCCAGTCATTGCCTAAACCACCTGCCCATTTAGAAAGAAGGGCATTGTCACGCATCGCACCATAGATGTCGTATAGATCATCTTGAATGGTGGTTAAGTAACAGCTCGACAATTGTGGGCGTAACGTACCTGAGTTAAACAGTGTCGGTGTAGACGCCATATAATCGAAGCTAGACAATAAGTCATAGAATTCGATTGCACGGTCTTCACGCTGTTCTTCATTCAATGCAAGTCCCATTGAAACACGCATAAAGAACAATTGCGGAAGTTCGAAACGTACATCATTTGAATGAATGAAGTAACGGTCAAATAAAGTCTGTAAACCTAAATAGGTAAATTGGTTTGAGCGTTCTGGTTTGATCGCTGCTGCCAATTTCGCAAGGTCAAAGTTTAAAAGCTCAGGAGAGAGAAGCTCAAGCTCGATACCTTTATTTAAGTAAGTTTCGAGTGCATCGCCTTCAATAGTATCTGTAGCTAAACCTAAGAATTTTAAACCTGTCGCAACCAAGTCATCACGTAATAAACGTGCAGTTACATAAGTATAGTTTGGTTCTTGTTCGATACGGGTACGTGTTGCCATCATCATCGTGGTTGAGATGTCTGACTGTTTTACACCGTTATATAAGTTTTTAACTGTTTCATCGACAATGGCTTGAACATTGATGCCTTCTAAGCCTTCACTTGCTTTTTCAATCGTGGCTTGAAGTTTGCCCAAATCTAGAGGCTGAAGCTGACCGTTCGCATCTGTGATTTGTAAGGTTGGGTGATGATGAGCACCAGTTTGTTTACGTGCATCAGAACGTTGTTCACGATAGATTACATATGCACGTGCAACTTTTTGTTCGCCTGTACGCATAAGCGCCAATTCAACTTGGTCTTGAATTTCTTCAATGTGAATTGTTCCGCCAGAAGGTAAACGACGATTAAAAGTATTCATCACCATCTCTGTGAGCTGAGTGATGCGATCATGAATACGGCTTGAATCTGCACTTTGTTGACCTTCTACAGCCAAAAAAGCTTTACCAATTGCTACAGAGATTTTATCTGCATCAAAAGCGGCAACATCACCAGTGCGTTTAATCACTTGTAGTTGACCAGGGGTTGTAATGGCGTTCATTGTCAGCGTAGCTCCATTGTCATCATTGTTATGTTTATGGACCATTTGAATCGGACAAACTGCAAAATTTGTTGTCACGATGTTTGAGGACTAAACACAATACTTAGTGGTTTAATTTAATTTAGAACACAAGATACGGTAATTTTAAGGGTAGATCAATATTGACATTTCAAGAATATTTTATCCCTGGAAAGTAAATTTTTATTTGCATCTTTTTACCTCAAAGCGTCATTTTTGTTATATGCCTTATGAGACAAGCACATAGCATAGCAAATACTCCGCAGAGTGCTTATAGATAAGTGTGTGGATAACTCAAAAAACGATAAACTGATGAGACAGAATATGAACAATGAAATATTTTGTATAAAAATTAGTCCAGCTATTGATTGTCTTGAAGAAATTTAAAAATGATGTGTATTGATTTTATAAAACTGCCTACAATTCAATAGTTAATAAAAATATAACAAATTGATACGCTCATGTATCAGTTTGGTGAATGAGGTCTTGTTTACATTGTAAACGTGTGTATATTGCAAAACATAGTGTGTTGAATCTGCGAGATTTGTAGCAGACTCCAAAATCAAATATAGGGGCAAATAGATGAGCCAAGAAGAAAAGTTACCAAAGATTCTGATTGTTGAAGATGACGAGCGCCTAGCTCGCTTAACTCAGGAATACTTAATTCGCAATGGATTGGAAGTTGGGGTAGAGCCAGATGGTAACCGTGCGATTCGCCGCATCATTGCTGAACAACCAGACTTGGTTGTGTTGGATGTGATGTTGCCGGGTGCAGATGGTTTAACCGTTTGTCGTGAAGTTCGTCCACATTATCATCAACCGATTTTGATGTTGACTGCACGTACTGAAGATATGGACCAAGTTCTTGGTCTAGAAATGGGTGCAGACGACTATGTTGCTAAACCTGTTCAACCACGTGTATTGCTTGCGCGTATTCGTGCATTATTACGTCGTACAGACAAAGCGCCTGAAGATGAAGTTGCACAACGTATTGAATTTGACGATCTTGTGATCGACAATGGCGGTCGTTCAGTGACACTGAATGGTGAGTTGGTTGACTTCACCAGTGCTGAATATGATCTACTCTGGTTATTGGCATCGAATGCAGGCCGTATCTTATCGCGTGAAGACATCTTTGAACGTCTCCGTGGTATTGAATATGACGGTCAAGACCGTTCGATTGATGTACGTATTTCACGTATTCGTCCAAAAATTGGTGATGATCCTGAAAATCCGAAACGTATTAAAACTGTACGTAGTAAAGGTTATTTGTTTGTTAAAGAGACTGGTCTATAAACGATGGGTCAGTCATCTAAGATGCTTGTCCATCACAGGACAGGCATAAAGAAGGTTAGTTTGCGTGTCTAAACACAGTATATTTTTGCGCATCTATGCAGGATTAGTCATTCTTGTTGTGTTGGTTGCCTTGTTTGGATATTTACTTGTCCAAATAATTAATTATCAACGTGCGCAGGAATATCGTGAGTCTCTCACAGATGGAATTTCATTTGTGATCAGTGAAGGTGTGGCACGTCAGCAAACTGAACAGCAGCGCCTAGATTGGATTTCAGATGCGTCTGATCTATTAGAACTTCCCATTTATTATCTCGAAGCACGCAAAGTTGACTTATCTCGTACTGAAGAAAAACGTATAGAAAGTCAAAAAGCGGTGGTGCGTTATGATGCAGAACAAGGGATTGCCTATCTGGTGATAGGGATCAGAAATGACCCTAAACACTATTTATATATCAAAGTCGATCAAATTGGCGAACGCCAAATGAAGGCGCTTCCGGTATTTATTCTGGATTATTTGGTCTATTATCCCGGTCAAGAACAAGAATATCTTAAGAAAATTCAACAACATTTCTCTTATCATGTTGGTGTGGAAAAAATTTCTCAGCTCAATCTTGATTCCGAGCAAATTGGTCGTTTAAGGTCAGATCAAAGTGTGATTTTATGGCGTGACAGTGCAACTGTACGTGGTACCACCATTTCGATTGTTTCACCCTTACCAAACTCACCTACAGATGTGTTGGTGCTTGGCCCCGTTCCAATGTTTAACTGGATGCCAGTCAAATTGGCGGCCGGAATTACATTGCTGAGTATGTTCTTACTCTGTTTGGGGGTATATGGCTTGATTGTGCCGATGCAACGTAAGTTGAAACAGGTGAATGAAGCCTTGGATGTGATGAGAACAGGGGATATGTCGCAACGTGTACCTGTTGAGGGTTATGACGAAATGGCCAGTCTAGCCACCAGTTATAACAGTATGTCTGACCATATACAGCGTTTGATTGAAGCACAGCGTGAGTTAATGCGTGCGGTATCACATGAGT
Source organism: Acinetobacter sp. I-MWF (assembly GCF_025433935.1). Taxonomy (NCBI): domain Bacteria; kingdom Pseudomonadati; phylum Pseudomonadota; class Gammaproteobacteria; order Moraxellales; family Moraxellaceae; genus Acinetobacter; species Acinetobacter sp. I-MWF. The sequence goes on from NZ_JAMBAR010000001.1 coordinate 827,789, forward strand.
TACGTACACCTGTGGCGCGAATCCGTTTTGGTATGGAAATGCTGGCAGATGAAGATGACCATGAATATCGTTTGCAACAGGTCGAGATGATTGATAAAGACATCGAAGCGTTAAATACGCTGATTGATGAAATCATGACTTATGCGAAATTAGAGCAAGGTACACCTTCATTAGATTTTGAAAAAATTGTATTGATTGATGTATTAAAGCAAGTTGCGGTAGAAACTGAAGCATTAAAAACCCAAAAGATTATCCATCTCAATCCACTTTCATCTGATGTGATTGTGGATGCAGAACGTCGTTATTTACATCGAGTTGTGCAAAACTTGGTGGGAAATGCGATACGTTACTGCGATCATCAGGTCAATATTAGTGGTGGCGTCAATCACCAGACCAACATGGCCTATGTCTGTGTGGAAGATGATGGCCCCGGAATTCCAGAAGAAGACCGTAAACGTGTGTTTGAGGCATTTGCACGTTTAGATGATAGCCGTACCCGTGCTTCGGGTGGTTATGGTTTAGGGCTTTCAATTGTTAGTCGTATTGCGTATTGGTTTGGCGGGACGATTGAAGTCGATCAAAGCTCAGATTTGGGTGGTGCAAGATTTACCATGTCTTGGCCTGTAGAGCGTTTTAAAAAGAAAAAAGCTTAAGAAAATGTAAAGTGCGTAATTAACCTCTCTCATTTTTTATATAAAGGATATAGGCTTAGTCAGGCAGCCATCACACAAACTCAAATTGACAACAAAGGCTGAGATTGGAGATATCAAGCCCGAAAGAGACTCTGTAAATGGAGTATAATAGTCTAATGAAATTAGGCTATTACTGCACATCGGATTAGATTGATCAGTGAATGACTTGGCTAAAATGGATGGATAAAAAATTCAGCATATATAGAAACACCATTGATTGATAAAATAGCTTTTTTTTTCAAATCCCAGTTCGCACTTTTTGAGTCAAGCCTAATTTAATGATCACATGGATAACACTAGCTTCTATTAAATAGAAGACACTCACTTAACATGAGCGACAAATACGAATTGCTATGAAAAACAATACAAAAATTCACTCAAAAATGTTGGATGCCTTTATTTTGGATGATTTTGAGGCAATGAAAAAATTGATATCATCAGGTCTGGTAAGCGTAAATTCTGTCGATCCTAGGAGAAATTATTTGACCACTCCATTGATGCGAGCTTCCATGAGTGATGAGAATAATAATTTTCTGAAATGGCTTATAAAAAACGGGGCCAATATTAATCAAAAAGATAGTGCCGACTGGACAGCACTGCATTTTAGTTGCGAGTACAAATGCAAGAAAAATATAGAACTCCTCATCCAATCTGGAGCTTCTGTAAACGAGAAAAATAATACTGGAGCAACTCCGCTTCTAAGGTTGCTTGCCCAAAATGCAACAGAGAATTTAGAATTAGCAAAGATTCTTATAGATAATGGAGCAGATCCATATTTACAAAATAACTCAGGAGTTTCTCCAAAAGACATTGATCTTGATCTAATAAAAAGCTTGATTAAAATATGAATTGGCAGTCTCAAGTCTTATACATAGAAACAAAGTGCTTAATGATGATGCCTTTTGATCTATATTTTTAGAAGATTGGAATTACTCCATCCACGACAATGCGAGAAGTTGGGATCAGAAAATGACAAATGAAAATATTTTTCTAAGAGCATTTCCAATATATAAAGAATCAATGATAAAAATATTGACGCTTATGATTTCTGATGACTATGAGGAATTGGTAAAAAATAAACTGGCCTATCCATCAACGGCAAATGAATATAGAGTTGCTGTAAATGAATTTGCGCATTTAAGTGGATTTGTGAAAATGACACAAATCCCTGACGATGTACTGGAGGATACAGAGGTTTTTTCCCTCAAAGGAGATCGTGTTAATAAACATATAATTGAGGTCCAATTATGGTTTGATGATTTTGAATCAGATTTATATGCTGTTTTTTGTGCGCCAATAAATGCAGGTAAACTATTACATTTGTATGATATTCGCGTTATGTAAAAATAACGATATCTATCGGAACATCAAAACGTACTCTATTGTTGACCTTTCTAAGCATAATTACGCAGACCAAACTGAATAGCTTGAGCATTGATGTTAATCATATCCATTAAGGAAATTTGAATGGTGAACGCTAATTTTGATATTACTATTGATCATGCATTTAATGGAAATGGGCATCCTGCATTTATAATAAAAATTGCCAACCAATTTATTGAAATTAATATTTATATTTCAATTGACCAAGTGGAAGAATTGAAAAAAATAAAAACAGATTCTGTTGCTTATATACAGGCAGGAGAATCTGCCAACAGCCCAGTTCATTGGAAAAAAGGAGATGATGGCGAGATTTATATTTTGATCGGGGAGGATTGTGAATCTTGGGATATCGTATTAACCATCAGCATTGATTTAATTGCAGACATTATCACAGGTATTAATGATCTTATATAAAATTGAGTTTTTTAGAAGGTTTTGAAGTCACTACGAATGATCAGGGTTTATTTTTGCGTCTTCGTTTTCAAAGGCCATTGGCAGTGTTGGTCGATACTGTAGTCAGTAAACTGATCCATACCATCAACCTAGTACGGGATACTGGGTTCAAGTCATCAGCTTCGAGCACGACACCATGGGACAGCGATCCTGTTGGGTTTCGTGTAGTGTGGAATACTGGATGAATAAGAACAATGCGATTGTGGACTGAAGGCTTGGTTTCAAATAAAAAAACCACCGAAAATTTTCGGTGGTTTTTTATGTCTGGGTGTTGCTCAGTGTGGGTCTTATTGTTGAAGCGTCGCATCAGGAGCAATGATTGGCTTGCTGTCTCGCAATGCTTGTAATGCATCATGATTAAAGTCAATCAATAAGCTATTTTGTTCAGCGTCAATTTTATAACTGCTAATGATTTTTTGGTCACCTTGAATGGTATCAATACGATATTCATCTGCGATATTTAAAATCCCTTCTAGATTTGTCGTGGTTGCGGCAAGATCTTGGCGGAAAAGCTCATAAACATCTCTTAGATCAAAAATTGCATTTTGTGCATCAGCGTGTTTTTTGACGTAATTTTCAATATGACGAATCAGTAATTGTGCAAATAAAAAATAGTTTGGCTTGCTGCTGAATTCCATCTTGTTTTACCCCTAAATTATTGATTTAAAGTTGTTCATATTGAATAGCATATACATAAAAGTAGTTCAATGTGTATAGGCTCTGTAGACAATTCGTCTAAGTTTACGACAACGAACACCTTTTACTGCAATTGGGTGTTAAATATACAATTTGCTGATTTAAGTGGCGATAAGTTACTCATCTTTCAAACGGCTTTAGTTTGGGCCAGTTTAGGTGAGCTTGGCTGTGGTATGTGCGAAAAATGACATGATTGACGGTGCGGACTATTTCGAAAATTTAAATCAGAAAATCATAAGAGGGTACAAGGTAGGTCAAAAGTAGGCATTGAACATTTGGCGCTGGATGGTTTAAAGCGGGTTATTTCACTGAAACAAGTTGGTTTTGATAATAGTAAAGTATAAAAAATTATAAATAACTTTGTAATATTTAAAAATTATCACAATAAGATAATTTTTATCACTTGATTGATCTAATGTGACTATTTTACCACATAGAATGTAACAAAATATTTTAGATGGTAAATCCTTATATTTGTAGAAATTAGCCAATTAAATCGCAGAAAAGCATGGATAAATCGAAGCTTTTATTTGGACTGAATCAGATTAAGCTACTGATTTGTCATTTTTAATTCATGATTAAAAAATAAACTTCGGAAAAACTAATAAGAATAGGAATAGAAATTTGATAAAACGATAAGTCAGCGCTGTATCGCTGTGAATCAGGAAAAATTATAGCTTTTGTCTAAAAAATCATCCGAAAGACTTAGAGCTATTAACTAGCAACAGATGACATCAATCGGGTACAATTGACCAGATTTATTTTGTGTTTGGTGTATTTGCAAGGCCAATACATACATTCTTTGTTAAATAATAGGCCTGCCAGGAGTTATCCCCGCATGAGTGCCATTACTCCATACGATTGGGCAATCATTGCCTTCGTGATCGGCGTGACATTTTTATGTGTCTTTATGCTCACCGTTCCTTTGCTCCTTGGGGGTAAATCATGGGGACGTGCGAAGCAAGAGCAATTTGAATCAGGTGTGGTTAGTGCTGGTGGTGCACGTATCCGCTTGTCTGCGAAGTTCTACCTTGTTGCAATCTTCTTTGTTGTATTCGATTTGGAAGCCCTTTATTTATATGCATGGGCGACATCTGTACGTGAAGTAGGTTGGGTTGGGTTTTCAGCTGCAGCTGTATTTATTTTAGTTTTACTCGTTGGTTTGATTTATGAATTATCCACAGGTGCATTGAACTGGTCACCTTCAGATAAACGTAAAATCGCAGGGATTAAACCTAAAATTGGTTCACCAAATATGGACCTTGCAGAAATTACTCGCTTCAATTCAATTGAAGAGTTGGTGATGGATCCTACTGGAACTATTCCAGCTCAATCTTCTGGTCGTGTGAAAGATAAAACACCGACCATGTCTCTGAACAAGGAGTAACTCGGGAATGAAATATACTTTAACCCGTGCGAATCCAGAAGCTGAACAATATCCGCTTCAAGATCGTCAAATTGTGACAGATCCACTTGAAGAAGAAGTGAATAAAAATGTGTTCATGACTCGCTTAGAGGATGTGGTACACACAGCTGTAAACTGGGGCCGTAAAAACTCAATATGGCCTTTTAACTTTGGTACATCTTGCTGCTACGTTGAATATGCAACCACGTTAACCGGTGTGCATGACTTGTCGCGCTTTGGTGCCGAGGTTATTCGTGCTTCGCCACGTCAGGCAGATTTGATGATCGTTGCAGGGACTTGCTTTGTTAAAATGGCACCTGTAATTCAACGTTTGTATGAACAAATGCTTGAGCCTAAATGGGTGATTTCAATGGGTGCTTGTGCAAACTCTGGTGGTATGTACGACATCTATTCTGTTGTACAAGGTGTGGATAAAATCATTCCTGTTGACGTGTACGTTCCAGGTTGCCCACCACGTCCAGAAGCATTGATTCAAGCCTTGATGTTATTGCAAGACCAAATTCAATTAGAACGTCGTCCGCTCTCTGCGGTAATCGGTGATGATCTTCAGCCAGTGTATAAGCCAAAGATGATGCCAGAACGCGACCGTAAGAACGCTGAACGTATTGCAGTGAAAAACTTACGCTCTATGGATGAAATTGAGTAATTTTTTCTGATGAGTATTTGACATATCTGATGGATATGGTCATCAGGGAATTTGACAGAATTTGTATTAAATAGGAAGCCAAGCCAATGGCTGAAACTGAAATTGCTATGCCAGAATCGACTCCAGTTGATTCCCGCCCAGCATTTGCAATTGTAGAAGATCTCAAAGCCAAATTTGGCGAGAACTTTTACGTGCAACCGACGTTTGAAGATTTTCCGACGGTCTGGGTTGAGCGCGCACGTGTACAAGAAGTTCTAATGTACTTGCGTACAGTACCACGTCCTTATGTGATGCTGTTTGACTTATCTGCGGTCGATGAACGTTTGCGTAACAACCGTGATGGTTTACCTGCATCTGATTTCACAGTGTTCTATCACTTACTTTCATTAGAACGTAATAGTGATATTCGTATCAAAGTGGCGTTGAGTGAGAACGATATTAACGTTCCAACAGCGACCAATATTTGGCCAAATGCCAATTGGTACGAGCGTGAAGCTTACGATATGTTTGGGATCAATTTCGAAGGGCATCCAATGCTTCGTCGTATCTTGTTGCCAACCTATTGGGAAGGTCATCCACTACGTAAAGAATATTCTGCACGTGCGACTGAATATACACCGTACATGCAAGACAAGGCTAAACAAGATTTCGAACAAGAACATCTTCGTTTCGTTCCAGAAGATTGGGGTCTAACACGCGGTAACGCCGATGAAGACTTTATGTTCTTGAACTTAGGGCCTAACCATCCATCTGCGCATGGTGCATTCCGTGTAATTTTGCAGCTTGATGGCGAAGAAGTGAAAGATTGTGTGCCTGATATTGGCTATCACCACCGTGGTGTGGAAAAGATGGCTGAACGTCAAACTTGGCATTCATTTATTCCATATACAGACCGTGTTGACTACTTAGGTGGTTGTGCGCAAAACATGCCTTATGTCATGGGTGTGGAGCAACTTGCAGGGATTACCGTTCCTGATCGTGCACAATGTATCCGTGTCATGATGTCTGAATTATTCCGTATCAATAACCACTTGTTGTATATCGGTACTGCGATTCAGGATGCCGGTGGTATGACACCCGTATTCTATATGTTTGCGGATCGTCAAAAAATCTATGACGCAATTGAAGCGATCACAGGTTTCCGTATGCACCCAGCATGGTTCCGTATCGGCGGGACAGCACATGACCTTCCAAACAACTGGCAAAAACTGATTCGTGAAATTCTCGAATGGATGCCAAAACGTTTGAAGGAATATCATACTGCTGCACTGAAAAACTCAGTATTTGTGGGTCGTACCCGTAATGTTGCGCAATACGATGCTAAATCAGCATTGGCTTGGGGTGTAACAGGTACAGGTTTACGCGCGACAGGTATTGATTTTGATGTTCGTAAATATCGTCCATACAGTGGTTATGAAAATTACGACTTTGAAGTGCCGTTAGAGTATGAAGGCGATGCTTACGCGCGTGTAATGGTTCACTATCGCGAAATCGAAGAGTCGTTAAAAATCGTCAAACAGTGTTTGGATAATATGCCTTCTGGTCCTTATAAAGCGGATCATCCATTGGCAGTTCCACCACCAAAAGATAAGACTTTACAAGATATTGAAACTTTGATTACGCACTTCTTGAGCGTGTCATGGGGTCCTGTAATGCCAGCTGGTGAAGCCTCTGTAATGGCAGAAGTGGTGAAAGGTGCGTCTAACTATTACTTGACTTCAGATAAGTCAACCATGAGTTACCGTACCCGTATTCGTACGCCTACTTTCACCCACTTGCAGCAAATTCCTTCCGTGATTAACGGCAGTCTTGTATCTGACTTGATCATTTATTTAGCGACAATTGACGTCGTTATGGCTGACGTGGATCGCTAAGGGGTAAACGCATTATGATGATTTTGACTGATAAAAAGCCACGTGTGAATGTTGAAGGGATTCTGACCAGCGAAGAAATCCATGAAATTGAACATCACATGGGTCACTACCCATACCCACGCGCAGCGTCTTTGGATGCTTTAAAGTGTGTACAACGCCGTAATGGTTGGGTGGATGACGCGCAGTTACATGCAATTGCTCAATTATTGACAATTACAACTGCGGATTTAGAAGGTGTTGCAACATTCTATAACCGTATATACCGTCAGCCTGTAGGTCGTCACGTAATTTTATTATGTGATTCGATTGCATGTTTCTTGATGGGTGCGGAAACTTTAGCAGAAGCTTTCCAACGTGAACTGGGTATCCAATTTGGTCAAACGACAGCTGATGGTCGTTTTACTTTATTGCCGATCTGCTGTTTAGGGAACTGTGACAAAGGTCCAACCCTAATGATTGATGAAGATACACACGGTTTGGTTGAAGTGACTTCTGTGAAACAGTTATTGGAGAAGTATGTATGAATACCGAACCAAGACCAATTTATGGCGAAGGAAACCCTGAAACTCACCCATTAACATGGCGTTTGAGTAAGCAGGAATTTGTTCGTAGTGCTGATGACTATGAAGCTTTAGAAGGCTATGCAGGCTTTAAAAAAGCGCTTTCTATGCCACCTAAAGATGTTCTTGAAGTCATCAAAGCAGCGACTGTAAAAGGTCGTGGTGGTGCAGGTTTCCCAGCAGGGATTAAATGGTCATTGATGGCACCCAATGATGGTGGTCCTCGTTACCTAATCTGTAATGCCGATGAAATGGAACCGGGAACATTCAAAGACCGTTTGTTGATGGAAAAACTTCCACATCAATTGATCGAAGGGATGTTGATTGCAGGTTATACCCTCGAAGCAACTCAGGGTTATATCTTCATTCGCGGTGAATACATTGAAGCTGCACAATACTTAAATGAAGCTTTAGAACAAGTGCGTGCTAAAGGTTATTTGGGTGACAACATCTTAGGCACAGGTTGGAACTTTGACCTGCATGTGCATACTGGTGCGGGGCGTTATATCTGTGGTGAAGAAACTGCATTGATTAACTCACTCGAAGGTCGTCGTGCAAACCCACGTACTAAGCCGCCATTCCCGCAAGTTGCAGGTGCATGGGGCCGTCCGACCATCGTAAACAACGTAGAAACCTATAACAACTTGCCAGCAATTATGTTGCGTGGGCCTGAGTGGTATATCGGTTTGTCTGCGGGTAAATCTAAAGATCCAGGCACTAAAATTTATGGTGCATCAGGTAAAGTGACTTTCCCTGGTCTTTGGGAATTACCGTTTGGTACGACTGCACGTGAAGTGATTGAAGACTATGCTGGCGGTATGCGCGATGGTCTTAAACTGAAAGCATGGTTACCGGGTGGGGCATCGACTGACTTCTTGGCTGCTGAACACATTGATCTTCCAATGGATTCAGAAAGCATTATGAAAGCAGGTTCTCGTCTAGGTACATGTTTGTTAATGGTCGTTGATGAAACCCAGTGTATGGTTTCTGCAACGCGTAACTTAGAAGAATTCTTTGCACGTGAATCATGTGGATTCTGTACGCCATGCCGTGATGGTTTACCTTGGGCGGTCAAAGCACTTGTCGCAATTGAGAAAGGTGAAGGGAAGATGGAAGACATTCAACATCTTCAAGAACTGACTCGCAAATTGTGGATTGGTAAAACATTCTGTGCTCACGCACCAGGTGCGATGGAACCATTGATGGGTGCACTCAAATATTTCCGTAGCGAGTTTGAAGCTAAAGTGACAGATCGTCCTGTAGCCCAAGCCAGCCACGTAGAACAAGTTTAAGGAATTCGACTATGGCTACAATTCATGTCGATGGAAAATCGTATGAAGTCAATGGCTCGGAAAACTTGCTACAAGCATGTTTGAGTCTTGGCATCGACATCCCATATTTTTGTTGGCATCCAGCTTTAGGTTCTGTCGGTTCTTGCCGTCAATGTGCTGTTACTCAATATGCGAATCCAGAAGATACTCGTGGTCGCTTAGTAATGTCATGTATGACTCCTGCATCTGACAATACCTTTATTTCGATTGAAGACAAAGAAGCAAAAGATTTCCGTGAATCGATTGTGGAATTCTTAATGACCAACCACCCACACGACTGTCCAGTCTGTGAAGAGGGTGGTCACTGTCATTTACAAGATATGACAGTAATGACGCAACATGATCGTCGTCGTTATCGTTTTACCAAACGTACGCATCACAACCAAGAGTTGGGTTCTTTCATTGCACATGAGATGAACCGTTGTATCGCATGTTACCGTTGTGTTCGTTACTACAACGATTATGCCGGTGGTACAGACTTTGGTGTTTATGCCAATGCATCACGCGTCTACTTCGGTCGTCCAGAATCAGGCACTTTAGAGTCTGAATTCTCTGGTAACTTGACTGAAGTGTGCCCAACAGGTGTATTTACCGATAAAACCCATTCGGCACGTTATAACCGTAAGTGGGACATGCAGTATGCGCCAAGCGTATGCCAAGGCTGTTCTTCTGGTTGTAACATCTCTCCGGGTGAGCGTTATGGCGAATTACGTCGTGTAGAAAACCGTTTCAATGGTGACGTTAACCAATATTTCCTTTGCGATAAAGGTCGTTTTGGTACGGGTTATGTGAACCGTGAAGATCGTCCACGTCAGCCGCAATTCCGTGCTGCAACAGAAGTTAAAACTGTTTCTGTTGATGTGGCGCTGGATTCAGTGATTGAAAATGTTCAAGGCAAAAAGGTCTTGGGTATTGGTTCTCCACGTGCATCATTAGAATCAAACTACGCGTTGCGTGAGTTGGTTGGCCAAGAAAATTATTCAACAGGTCTTTCTCAAAAAGAACAGAACTTGGTTGAACTTGCTGCATCGATTATGCAAGCTGAGGGTGTTTATAACCCAAGTATGCGAGAAATCGAAAGCTATGATGCAGTCTTGATCTTGGGTGAAGACTTAACGCAAACTGCACCACGTATGGCATTGTCTGTTCGCCAAGCTGCGAAAAACAAAGCCAAACAAATGGCTGCAGACCGCCGTACCCAAGATTGGTTAGCTGAACCTGTAAAACGTATTGGTCAGGATGCAAATTCTCCAATCTATATCTTGGCTGCAACACAAACACGTTTAGCTGATATTGCTGAGGGTGAAGTTGTTGCTTCTCCAAACGATATTGCACGTTTAGGTTTTGCGATTGCTGCCGGTGTAAATGGTGATGCGATTCTTGGTTTAGATGATGATGCTAAAGCATTTGCACAAACCATTGCGGATACATTAAAAGCTGCGAAAAAACCATTAATCATCTCGGGTACTAGCTTACAAGATGCTGCCATCATGGAAGCTGCTGCACAAGTTGCACAAAACCTAGGTGAAAATGCAGGCTTAACATTGACAGTTCCAGAAGTGAACTCAATGGGTATGGCTTTGTTTGGTGGTTTAAGCCTAGAACAAGCATTTGCTCAAGATTATGAGTCAATCATTATCGTTGAAAATGATTTGTTCCGTCGTTTACCTGCTGTACAAGTTCAGGCTGCTCTAGACAAAGCGCAAAGCGTGATTGTGCTTGATCATTCTGAAACTGAAACCGTAAAAGCGGCGGATGTTGTCTTGTCTGCTGCAAGCTTTGCAGAAGGCGATGGGACAGTGGTCAGCCAAGAAGGTCGTGCGCAACGCTTCTATCAAGTTTATGACCCAAGCTATTACAAACCAGAATATGCCATCAAAGAATCTTGGCGCTGGTTACATGCCATTGAAACGGGTGTGAAAGGTAAAGCGATCTCGTGGACATTGTTGGATGACGTAATTGAGTCTGTGGTCAAAAATGTTCCAGTTCTTGAAGCAATTCAAGATGTCGCACCTGATGCGGGCTACCGTGTTCATGGCTTGAAAATTGCCCGTGAACCACGTCGTTACTCAGGTCGTACTGCAATGCGTGCACCATTAAACGTACATGAGCCGAAACAACCTGTTGATGTCGATTCCGCATTAACATTCTCTATGGAAGGTTATGTTGGACCGCAAAATGCATCGTCATTGGTTCCATTTGCATGGGCACCGGGTTGGAACTCACCACAAGCTTGGAACAAATACCAAGATGAAGTGGGTGGTCATCTTAAAGGTGGTGATTCAGGCGTTCGTTTATTTGATCGCTTAGTAAAACGTCCTGCACGTAGCTATGTGGCGCCAACTGCGGTTGTGGCAAATCCTGAGAGTTTCCGTCTGGTTCCAATGCATCATATTTTCGCTTCAGGTGAATTTACGATTAAAACGCCGGTGATGGAATCGCGTATTCCAGAAGCGACTTTTGCCGTGGGCGAGCAAGATGCAGCACGTTTAAATGTTCAAGATGGTCAACAACTGACAGTGAAAGCAGGCGAAACGACGATTAGTCTTCCTGTGCATGTGATTGAATATTTACCAACAGGTTATATCGGTTATCCAGTCGGCCAAGCACCAACAGTTTCACTTGCTGAACCTGTATCTGTAACGGTAGGAGTGTAATCATGAATGAATCTTTACGCGCACTACCGACATGGGCACAAGACTGGCCAATCGCTTATTCAGTGATTCAAGCCATCGTAATTTTGTTGGTTGTGGTTTTACTGGCCGCTTTGATGTCATTTATTGAACGTCGTTTGCTGGGCTTATGGCAAGACCGTTATGGACCAAACCGTGTTGGTCCTGGCGGGATGTTCCAGATCGTTGCCGACATGTTGAAAATCATGTTCAAAGAAGACTGGACACCAAAGTTTGTAGATAAGTTAACCTTCCGTTTAGCACCAGCAGTGGCAATGGCGACTGCAGTACTGTCATTCATGGTTATTCCTGTTTCACCTTACTTAGGTGTTTCAGACATGAGTATCGGTCTATTGTTCTTTATGGCAATGGCAGGTATTGCAGTATATGCGGTGTTATTTGGTGGTTGGGCATCTAACAACAAATATGCGTTATTGGGTGGTCTACGTTCAGCAGCACAAACCATTTCTTATGAAGTCTTTTTAGGGATTTCATTGATGGGTGTGGTGGCAATTGCAGGTTCATTTAACTTGCGTGACATCGTAGAAGCACAACGTGATGTATGGTTTGTGATTCCGCAATTCATTGGTTTCATGATCTTCGTGGTTGCGGGTGTTGCGGTAACACATCGTCATCCATTTGACCAACCAGAAGCTGAACAAGAATTGGCAGAAGGTTACCATGTCGAATATGGTGGTATGAAATGGGGGATGTTCTTCGTTGCTGAATACGTCAACATCATTCTAATTTCTGCACTGATCGTGACTTTATTCTTTGGCGGTTGGTTAGCACCATTTAATTTAAATATTCCATTCATTCCAGATGCGTTCTGGTTCATTGCGAAAACAGCATTCTTTGTAATGATGTTTGTCTTGGCACGTGGTTCTTTAATGCGTCCACGTTATGACCAAGTGATGAATTTTGGTTGGAAAGTGTGTTTACCACTTGCATTGGTCAACCTTTTGGTGACTGGTGCTGTGATTCTGATGAATCAGGCCTAGGACAGCAGGGAGTACAAAATGTATAAAATTCTAGCTGGCGTAGGATCAATTGTTCGTTCGTTGTGGATGGTGTTTAGCCATGTCACACGCAAACGCGATACGATTTTATATCCAGAAGTGCCAGCCGAACAAATCGTACCTCCACGCTACCGTGGTCGTATCGTATTAACACGTGACCCAGACGGTGAAGAGCGTTGCGTTGCGTGTAACTTATGTGCGGTTGCATGTCCTGTTGGTTGTATTTCATTGCAGAAAGCTGAAAAAGATGATGGACGTTGGTATCCAGAATTTTTCCGCATTAACTTCTCACGCTGCATTTTCTGCGGTATGTGTGAAGAAGCATGTCCAACAACTGCTATTCAGTTAACACCAGATTTTGAGTTAGGCGAATATGTCCGTCAGGATCTTGTTTATGAGAAAGAAAACTTACTCATTTCAGGACCAGGTAAATACCCAGACTACAATTTCTACCGTGTAAGTGGTATGGCAATTGATGGTAAAGAAAAAGGTCAAGCGCAACGTGAAAGTGCGCCTGTAGATGTACGGAGCTTATTACCATGATGTGGCCATTTTATTTAATGGCTCTCGTGGCCATTGTTTCGACGATTCGTGTTGTGACCAACACCAATCCAGTACATGCTTTATTAAGTTTGATCGTTTCTCTACTTGCTGTTGCTGGGATCTTCTTGATCATTGGTGCGCCATTTGCAGCTGCGCTTGAAGTGATTGTTTATGCGGGTGCGATCATGGTGTTGTTCGTATTCGTGGTCATGATGCTCAACCTTGGTCAACATACAGTTGATCAAGAACGTAAATGGTTGACTTCAGATGCTTGGGCTTATCCAGCACTCATGAGCTTCTTAGTGGGCTTATGTTTGGTTTGGGTATTAGGTTCAGACTATACCCAACATGGTGCAGTACTTGGAACTCAAGTGATTGGACCTAAAGCAATTGGTCAAGCACTCTTTACCCACTATTTATTATTGGTTGAAGTTGCCGCAATGTTATTGCTTGCAGCATTGGTTGCAGCATTCCACTTAGGCAAACGTGAACCGAGTGCAGCAGAGGATAAACAGTAATGGGCAACATTCCTTTAGAACATGGTTTGATCGTCGCAACTATCCTTTTTGCACTGGGTTTTTACGGTGTAATGGTGCGACGCAACCTATTATTTATGTTAATGAGCCTTGAGATCATGATGAATGCAGCAGCATTGGCATTCGTTGTGGCAGGAAGTGCATGGGCACAACCTGATGGTCAAATTATGTTTATTTTGATCCTCACACTTGCTGCGGCAGAGGCTTGTATCGGTCTAGCGATCGTCCTCCAGTTCTATCATCGCTTCCATCATCTGGATGTAGATGCTGCTAGTGAGATGCGCGGATGAGTTATTTATATTTAACGATTTTATTTCCGCTGATTGGCTTTGTACTTTTAGCGGCAGGACGTAATAAACTTCCTGAAAATGTAGCAGCAATTATTGGTGCGGGTTCTGTTGGCCTTTCTGCTTTATTTGCATTGATTGCAGGCATGGACTTTGTTAAGCAGGGTTCAGTTGCGCAAGCACAGCATTTATGGACTTGGTTCAATGTAGGCGGTTTTGCACCGGGTGTAAGTTTGCATCTTGACGGCTTGTCATTGTTAATGATGGGCATGGTGACAGGTGTAGGTTTCCTGATTCACATCTTTGCAACTTGGTACATGCGTGGTGAAGAAGACTTCGCACGTTTCTTCTCATACTTCAATTTATTCGTTGCAAGCATGTTGGTGCTTGTATTGGGTGACAACTTAGCGTTGTTATTCTTAGGTTGGGAAGGCGTAGGTCTGTGTTCTTACCTGTTGATTGGTTATTACTACCAAAACCCTGCAAATGGTTTTGCGGCAATTAAAGCATTTACAGTAACGCGTGTTGGTGATGTATTCTTACTGATCGCATTGTTCTTGCTTTACCAACAATTTGGTACTTTACACATCGGCACGATTGTTGCCAATGCTTCACAAGTTCTCGCACTTGATCATAACTTGGCATTGATCACGTCATTGATGTTGTTCTTGGGTGCAGCAGGTAAATCTGCGCAAATCCCATTACAAACATGGTTGGCAGATGCAATGGCTGGTCCGACACCAGTATCTGCATTGATCCATGCTGCAACAATGGTTACCGCTGGTATCTACTTATGTTGCCGTATGTTCTCTGTGTTTGAAATGACACCAGAAGTGATGCAGTTCATTTCGATTACGGGTGCTGTAACATTGTTGGTTGCTGGCTTTGCGGCTTTGGTTCAAACAGATATCAAACGTATTCTGGCTTACTCTACCATGAGTCAGCTCGGTTATATGTTTATGGCTGTGGGTGCAGAAGCGTATCAAGCAGGTCTGTTCCATATGCTTGCACATGCATTCTTTAAGGCATTATTGTTCTTGTCTTCTGGTGCTGTGATCTTGGCTTACCATCATGAACAAAACATCTTTAAAATGGGTGGTTTGTTCTACAAAAACAAATTCTTATTTGCTTGCTTCGCGATTGGTGGTGGTGCACTTGCTGCAATCCCATTTATCACGATCGGCTTCTTCTCAAAAGATGCAATCTTGGGTGCTGTTTGGGCGCAAGGTCAATCTGTCGCATTGTATAACTCATTGTATTGGGTTGGTGTTGCGGGTGCATTCTTAACTTCGATTTATACATTCCGTTTAATTTGGGTTGTATTCTTCGGTGAAGAAAAAACACATTATCACGAAATCAAAGGTGCAACGTATTGGGCGCCTTTAGGTATCTTGGCTGTTCTTTCAACAGGTTTGGCTTACTTCTTAAAAGCGCCAGTGATGAACATTTTAAATGCAGCACATATCCCTGCATTTGAAGTTTCTCAAGCGATTGAAGAAGGGATGCATGGTGCAGAACATCTTGCAGTCGGTATCGCATTGGTCGGTTTAGCTGTAGGCGTGGTGTTATTTGCTTTCGCTTATAAAGCGGTGCAAGGTTTTGCAGCCACTTCATTTGGTGCTGGACTTGCAAATATCTGCCGTAATGCATTTGGTTTCGATTCTTTATACAACCTTGTATTTGTTCAACCTTATTTACTCATTGCGAAAATTTTAGGTCGTGACCCAATTGATGGTTTATGGCTGGTATTACCTGCAATCGTAAATAGTGGGAATAAATTTACAAGTACCCGTCAAACAGGTTCATTACGTGAATATGCATCAAGTATGTCACTCGGTGTAGTGGTATTGCTGATGATCTTGATCGTGATTCAGGTAGTGGGGAAATAAGATGGAAATCACAAACAATTGGATTTTACCCGCACTGATTCTTGTACCTTTTATTGCAGGTTTCGCGTGTTGGTTGGTCGATAAACTTGATAAACATTTGCCACGTTATATCGCATTAGTCGGTATGCTCGTTACATTGGGCTTAACACTGATTTTGTGGAAACAAGGTGGCTTTAGCTATGAGTTGGGGGCGAAGACTCCAACTTGGGCAGCAGAATTTTATTTACCTTGGATTAAAACACTTGGTATTAACATTCATTTGGCTGTAGATGGTCTTTCATTGCTGATGGTGGGCTTGACTGCATTACTGGGTGTACTTGCAGTGGGCTGTTCATGGGGTGAAATTCAAAAGAATGTCGGCTTCTTCCACTTAAACCTGTTATGGTCTTTGGGTGGGGTAATCGGGGTTTTCCTTGCAATTGATATGTTCTTGTTCTTCTTCTTCTGGGAGATGATGCTAGTCCCTATCTACTTCTTGATCGCACTTTGGGGTCATAAAGGCGCAGACGGTAAATCACGTGTTTATGCTGCAACCAAGTTCTTTATCTATACCCAAGTCGCTGGCTTGATCATGCTCATTGGAATCTTAGGCTTAGTGGTCTACGGTTCTCAGATGTCAGGTACGATTAGCTTCGACTATAACTACTTACTTGCTGTTGCAAACACTTTAGATGCTCAGGCACCACATATTGCCTATGCATTGATGATCTGTTTCTTTATTGGTTTTGCGGTCAAGCTTCCAGTATTTCCATTACACGGTTGGTTACCAGATGCGCATGCGCAAGCACCTACAGCAGGTTCTGTAGACTTAGCGGGTATCTTGATTAAAACTGCTGCGTACGGTTTACTGCGCTTTGTATTGCCATTCTTCCCAGCAGCATCTGCACAATTTGCCGATATTGCGATTATTTTAGGTTTGATTGGTATTTTCTACGGCGCTTGGTGTGCTTTCCAGCAAACAGATATGAAACGCCTGCTTGCTTATACTTCTATTTCGCATATGGGTTTCGTATTACTTGCACTTTATGCCGGTAATATTCTGACATTCCAAGGCTTAATGATCATGATGTTGGCACATGGCTTGTCATCTGCTGCATTGTTCATTATGTGTGGTCAAGTGTATGAACGCTTACATACCCGTGACTTACGTTTGATGGGTGGTATTCGTGGTCAATTCCAGTATTTACCATTCTTCTTGATGTTCTTTGTCTCTGCGCTTGTGGGTATTCCAGGTCTAGGTAACTTTATTGGTGAATTCTTGATCTTAATGGGTTCATTCGCTAAGTTCCCAACATTTACCATCATTGCGGCGATTAGCTTGGTCTTTGCTGGTCTTTATGGTCTGATCCTGATCCACAAAGCTTTATTTGGTACGCCAAATGAAGAACAGAAAAAGCATTATGAAAGTCCATTAAAAGACTTGAATGTACGTGAAACAGTAATTCTATTGATCTGTGCATTTGGCTTATTATGGTTAGGTGTGTATCCACAAAGCTTCCTTGATATTTCTCACTCAAGTATGGCGTGGTTATCAAATAGCTATATTCCAGTTCAAGAAGTTGTTGATGCGGCACAACAAGTCGTATCTCAACAAAATGTGGAGATCCAATAGTCATGAACTTCACTATGTCATTTTCGGGTCTCATGCCTTTAGCACCAGTTTTTATTGTTGCTTTAACCGCTGTAGTGGTGATGATCCTAACCTCGATCAAGCGTAATCATAATTTGATTGCGACTGCATCGGTGGTGGGTTTAAACCTTGCTGCAATTGATATTTTATTCATGATGTTTGGTGGTTCATTTGCACCATCAAATGTGATGAACATGTTTGTGGTTGATCCATTTACATTGTTTTATCAATTTATTGCAGTAGTTGCTGCACTCGCATGCTGTACGTTATCTCACGCTTATATTGAAACGTATAAAGATAATCGTGAAGAGCTTTATATCTTGATGTTGATCTCTGTAACAGGGGCAATGTTAATGGTGGCAAGTTCTCACTATGCGTCGTTCTTTATTAGCTTAGAGCTTTTGTCAATTCCTGTGTATGGCTTATTGGCATATACGCATCAGCGTGGAAAATCGCTAGAAGCAGGCGTAAAGTATTTGGTACTTTCTGCAACCGCTTCAGCAATCTTGTTGATGGGTATGGCATACGTTTATGCTTATACAGGTACATTGTCATTTACTGATTTCCCTGGTTTGTATGGAAATCAGTTAGCACAAGTGCAACAAATTGCGTCTTTGGCTGACTTTATTGAACAGTTAAAAGGTTTCCTTGCTCAACCAATGATTTTGTTGGGTTCAGGATTAATCGTGATTGCGATTGCGTTTAAATTATCGTTGGCACCATTTCATAAATGGACACCAGATGTTTATCAAGGTGCGCCTGCGCCAATCGCGACCTATCTTGCAACTGTTGCTAAAGTTGCAACCATTGGTTTATTAGTACGATTTATTTTAAGTTCAGGTTTCATTCTTGTACCGTCTATCGTGACTGTATTAACTGTGATCGCTGTACTTTCGATTTTAGTCGGTAACTTCCTTGCATTACGTCAAGTCAACTTAAAACGAATTTTGGGTTATTCATCGATCGCCCATTTCGGTTATTTATTGATTGCTTTGATTAGTTTAGGTTATGCAAGTTTAGGCAGTGTAAGTGTCTATGTGGTGACTTATACCTTAACTACGATTGGTGCTTTTGGTGCTGTCGCGTTAATGTCGAGCCCATATAACAATGTTGATGAAGCTGAGTCGCTTGCAGATTACCGTGGTTTATTCTGGCGTCGTCCAGTACTGACTGCGACGTTAACAGTGATGATGCTTTCTCTTGCAGGGATTCCATTAACCGCTGGTTTTATCGGTAAGTTTATGGTGGTGATTGCTGCTGTAACCACAGAACATTGGTTCTTGGCTGCTATGGTCGTGGTGGGTAGTGGTATTGGTTTGTATTACTACTTACGTGTGATGATCGTGATGTATATGACTCCACCAGATAATCCTCGTATTGATGCGGTTGATCATTGGGGACAAAAAGTGGGTGGTTTGATGGTGCTCGGCGCTGCTGCTTTGGTATTGATTATTGGTGTTTATCCAGATCCAATCATCAACTTGGCGTTGAAATCAGAAATTTTATCTCCTTTACATTTCTTGATGAGCCAACAACACTAATCGCAATAAAATCCTGCTATTAACAAAAAAAGCCCTCATTCATTGAGGGCTTTTCTTATCTCTGATATAAAAAACATTTATAATAATGGAAATTTACTTTTATCCTTTTAGGTGTCCTCCCGTGTCTATTCAAGAAATTCGTCATCCACTTATTCGTCATAAATTAGGTTTATTACGCCGTGCTGACATTAGTACTAAGAATTTCCGTGAACTCGCTCAAGAAGTAACCATGCTTTTAACTTATGAAGCAACCAAAGATTTACCTGTGTGTGATCATGAGATTGATGGCTGGAATGGTAAAGTCACAGTAGACAGAATTGCGGGTAAAAAAATCACTGTAGTGCCAATTTTACGTGCTGGTATTGGC
Organism: Acinetobacter sp. I-MWF; assembly: GCF_025433935.1. NCBI lineage: Bacteria > Pseudomonadati > Pseudomonadota > Gammaproteobacteria > Moraxellales > Moraxellaceae > Acinetobacter > Acinetobacter sp. I-MWF. Next base: position 847,334 of record NZ_JAMBAR010000001.1, read on the forward strand.
ATGTTAGAAGGTTTTTTAAATCTTATCCCAAGTGCTAAAGTTTCAGTTCTCGGCTTAGAACGTGATGAAGAAACTTTGGAAGCACGTACTTATTATAAAAAATTGGTTCCAGATGTACAAAATCGTTTAGCCATGATTATTGACCCAATGTTGGCGACAGGTTCATCTTTGGTTGCTGCGATTGACGTGTTGAAAGCAAGTGGCTGTAAAGATATCCGTGTTATGGTTTTGGTTGCTGCGCCTGAAGGGATTAAACGTGTTGAAGCCGCACACCCTGATGTGACGATTTTTACTGCTTCAATTGATCAAGGTTTAAATGAACAAGGTTATATCGTGCCAGGTTTGGGTGATGCTGGAGATAAAATTTTTGGCAGTGTGCAAAAAGATTAAAATTTAGTATCATCGAAGGAGGCTATAGGGGCCTCCTTTTTAATGATAAGAGAATAAAAAATGTTTAGAAAAGGGACTGTTACCTTTTTCGATAATGATTTAAGGCAAGGTCTAATTGAATTAAATGATCATCAACAAATTGTTTTTAAATTAGAAGATTTTTCAAATCAGTTGCTTCTTCCTCAAATTGGTGAGCGGATTAAATGTGTCGTTTTAGAGCAAGATGGTGGTTTATTCGCCAAGTTTATCGTACGTTTAGATCATAAAAATTATGTGAATGATCAAAACAAGCCCTCCGTTCCACATCTTTATTCAGAAAATACCTATGAGCATATTAGAAATGTTCGCAAAGCGCTGAAAAAGAGAAGGGGATTAGCTGATGGCTTACAAAACCCTCAAACGAAAATTCACACCGAACAAGGCATTTTACCTGACGCTATTTCAGATATTGACTTGGTTGCACAACAACAAGACATCTTTGTGGAGCCCATTCAAACAACAATCAATGACCCAGTGCTTGAAGAATCGGACGGAGATTTAAATCAAGCCAAAGAGATTGAACCTGTAGCGCAAACACAAGTTGACCTTTCCATTAAAGTTATCCAGAATACTGAATTGCAAGACCAAACTCATACAGTTGCTAACATTAAACCTATTGAAGAAAGTGTTGCTGATACTGTTGTTGATGTGGGGGGAGTGGGTCGAAATATTGAAATCGCTGAGGGCAATCAGAGCGCAGTGTTGCTTAGATCCTTAGGGGTGATAGAAGATAGTCAAAATTTTAAAGGGGATGATTTATATTTTAACAGCCAAATTGATCGGCAGTTGCTTGAAAAGCATATGGATTTAACTGCATTTCAACATTTAATTCAAAAGTTGAAAGTTAAATTTTTATATTCCAAACGCAAACAAGCTGTCAAGAAAATTCGATCTGAAAAGCGCAAGACGTTGAACCCTTGGGTGGTGATCGTCGCGGTGGTGATATTCATTGCGGTAAGTTCTGTGATGTATGCAATGGATCGTTATAAGCAGTACAAAGTTGAGGCTGAAATGAGACTTCAACAATATCAACAAGAACAAAAGGACAAGATTAAACAGCAGAAACGAAAGGCATATTCACACTAAACATCTGAAACGAGTTGAATATATTTTACGATTCATACTTATTTTAAAAGAGAAGTTATATGTTTTATTTGGGGCAAATCATTGAATATCATCATGATAAAGGTTACGGACTTTTATTGGATCATAATTCAGCGCAATCTGTAATATTTTACATCGCTGATTTTCCAAAAGAAGGTGGTCAACCGAAAAAAGGGGAAACCATAAAATATGTAATCATCAATGCACATGGAACATTGAAAGCACATCAAATGATTCGTTTAGATGTTGCGATGAGTAATGACTTAAAAAATAAAAAGATCAATATTGATAAGCAAAAAAATATTTTAAGACGAAGTAAAAATGAAGGGCAGAAATTCGGTTTTATGTCTGTGGTGATTTTGGTGATTGTTTTTGGCTTCGTTTATTTTAGTTTTGCGACATGGAATCAATACCAAACCTATCAGGAAGAACAACATGCTAAATTTGCACTGTTAGAACAACAGCAGAAGCAAATCGTTGAGCAACAGCGCAAAGAGATTGGTTATGTCAAACCGGTAAAGTTTAGTGAAAAATCCCAAAATGCTTTAAACAGTCATCATCATTCAGTGCAAAAACAGAATGAAGCAGAATCGGTACAAAGCAACACCACTGTATTGACAACAGCATCAACGGAAAAATCACCTTATCAATGCGATGGTCGTACCCGTTGCAGCCAAATGACATCTTATGATGAGGCGGTATTTTTTATTAAAAATTGCCCCAATACACAAATGGATGGTAACCATGATGGTCGACCATGTGAACGGCAATTTGGTAAGTAGCTGTGCGAATCGAATAATTATAAAAAAAGCTCCAAGAGGAGCTTTGATTTTAACCATTTTCACAAAATTTTAGAAAGGCTCTTAAGCCCGGTCCTTGGTACTTTTGACGATGTACCAGCATATATAGTGGGCGAGCAAGTTGCCAGAATGGGGTATTTAAAATCACCAATTGCCCTTTGTCGAGCAAAGGCTGAATTGCCAATTTAGAAATACAGGACATTCCTAGACCACCAGCAACGATTTTTAAAATCGCTTCATTATGACCAAGGGTTAAGCGGATATTGGCATCTTCAAGATCTTTTAGAATGGCATTGTCAAAGACTTCACGTGTTCCAGAACCTTCTTCACGTAAAATCCATTCAACATGCTGGAAGTCAGACTGCTTTAATTCACGATGTAAATTTGCCAGTGGATGATTAGGCGAACAACATACTGCGAGTTCGTCATCGCGCCAGTGAATACATTGAAGTTGTGGTAGGAAGCATGAACCTTCAATCAATGCCAAATCGAGTTGGAATTGGTTGACCGCTTCAATCATTTGGCGGGTATTACCCACTTGGAGCTGTAAATGCGCTTGAGGTTGAACTTGTAAAAAGTTTGCCATTAAGTCGGGCATTAAATAATCACTGATGGTCAGTGTTGCACCAATCCGTAAATCAATACTTTGTAGTTCACCTTTGGCTGCTTGTTCAAAGGCTTCACAGCGACCTAAGATTTCTAAAGCTTGAGGAAGTAAGAAACGACCAAGATCATTAAGCTGTAAGCGCTTACCAAGACGATCGAAAAGCGGAGCACCCAGTCCATCTTCTAAATCTGCCAAAGCCATACTTGCCGCACTTTGAGTCAACCGAACCGCATCACTTGCTTTGGTCACGGTACCTTCTTGAGCGACAGCAACAAAAACCGCCAACTGGCGTAAAGTCATTCGCATAAGTAGAGCCTTAACATTTTAATATTCATAGATTATATAGTCATGCTACCATGAGGACTATGTTTCATGCCACGAAGAAATCATGTCAATTGAAAAATTTAGCATAGAAAAGGTTTTGTCTGTTCAGCGTTGGACCAATACACTTTTCAGTTTCACCATGACTCGACCTGCCCATTTTAAGTTTACCGCAGGGCAATTTGCTCGCATTGGTTTAAAAGTGGGTGATGATTTGGTGGTACGGGCATATTCCGTGGTTTCATCCCCATTTGATGAAACACTCGAATTTTTTTCAATCGTTGTTCCTGACGGTGCATTTACCTCAAATTTACAGCATCTACAAGTCGGTGATGCGCTTTATTTAGAAAAAATCCCCTATGGATTCTTAACTTTAGCACGTTATCAATTGCCGCTGCCTAAAGATTTGTGGTTGTTGGCAACAGGTACAGGTTTAGCACCCTTTATTTCGATGCTACAAGATTTTGAAACTTGGTCAAAGTACGAAAAAATTAATTTGGTGTATAGCGTAAGAACTGAATCTGAATTGGCTTATGTTGATCGGATCCAAGAGATTGCCCAGCTTTTTGGTGAGGGGCATACAGGCTTTAAATTTATCCCGATTGTTACGCGTGATCCCAATGCAGCCTTACATGATCGTTTACCGATTTTGATTGAAAATGGTGAATTGGAAAAAGCCGCTGATTTAAAATTCAATGCAGATACCACCCATGTCATGCTATGTGGGAATCCACAAATGGTAGATGACACCAAAGCCGCATTAAAAGCCCGTGGTTTAACGATGAATCGTCGCGGTGAAGGCAATATTGCTGTAGAGAATTATTGGTAAATCACTGGATAGGCATCAGCAATTTTATCAATCATTTTAGATGAGAGAAGCGGCTAAGCGTCTTCTCTTAAATTCTTTCATGTCAGAACCAAATACTTTTTAGCTTAAAGATGATTGCTGAGTGAGTGGTGCGTATGCTGTTAATCGCTCGGTTGAATAAGCTTTTGCATCAACACGTGTATCTTGATTGAGCATCAATTGTCTTAATAACTGTGCTGAAGCAGGTCCCATACATAAGCCATTACGGTAATGTCCAAAATTTGCCCATAAATTATTCAGTTCAGGCATTTTTCCAATATATGGAATGCCTGTTGGTGAACTTGGACGTAATCCTGCCCATTGCTTAACGATGGGGAAGTTTGCCAATTCAGGCACCATTTCGATACAGGCTTTATAAATATTTTGTTGTGTTTGTACATTTGGACGTTTATCAAATCCGATATGGTCCATGCTTGAACCGCATACGATATGACCATCTCGGCGTGGGATCAAATACATCACATTGTTCATACACATGGTGGGTAGCCAGTTTTCAGGGGTTTTAAATAACATCATTTGTCCCTGAACGGGTTCTACTGGGATCGAAAGCTGTAATTGTTCTGCCCAGCAATGTGACCATGCACCCGTTGCAATCACAAATTGGTCTGCGACAAAACGTTGTCCATTGGCACTTTCAACAGACTGAATTTTTTGATTTTGAATATTAAATTTTTCGATCCATGTATTTTCATACACTTCAACTTGAGGGTGTTGTTTGAGATAGCTGATCAGTGATTTAAGAAGTCGCGGATTTCTAACATTGGCTAAATGTGGAAAATAAATTGCATGTTGAAACTGTGCTGAAATATGGGGGTTGACGGTTTCAAGCTGCTCTCTTTGCAGGTATTCACAATGCTGCATCGGTTCTTGATGTTGGTCTTTATAATTCAATCCAAGCTCAAAATCTGCTTCGTCAAAAATTAACATTCCCGTGTCATGGATTTGAAAGTCTATCCCTGTTTTAGGTTGTAGTTTCTCATTCCATTGTTGGTAAAGTTGTTTGCCGTGTTGTGCCAGATGATTGACTTCATTGGGATATCTCCACGGATACATGGGTGACAGAATACCGCCACCCGCCCATGAAGCAGCATGTCCAGCATGTTGTTGATCGAACAGGGTGATGGTGCAGCCTTGTTCAACAAGCTCAAGCGCGCTGAGTAAGCCACTTACTCCAGCACCAATAATGGCGATATGCATTGTGTATTCTGTACCAATTTAGATTTTTAATCCCCACCTGCAAAAGCAATACTGCTTATCTTTTGAAAGAGGAGACTTTCCATTCACGACTGAATCAGTAATGGGCTCCTCCCTTTTTAAAAGGTGAGGAACCATGAGTTCAGTAAGGGAGGGATGATTTACTTCATCTCTTTTAATTGACGTGCTGCATCTTCTGCATAATAGGTCCAAATACCATCTGCACCTGCACGACGGAAGCACATTAAGGATTCCATAATCACGCTTTCAGATAACCAGCCATTTTGGATGGCTGCTGCAAGCATGGCATATTCACCACTGACTTGATAAACAAAGGTCGGGACACCAAAGGTATCTTTAACTTCACGTACCACATCCAGATACGGCATACCCGGTTTGACAATCACCATGTCCGCACCTTCTTGAATATCAAGGGCGATTTCATGCAGTGCTTCAGCACGATTACCGACATCCATTTGGTAGTTATACTTATTACCACCTTTTAGGTTGGATGATGAGCCAACTGCATCGCGGAAAGGGCCGTAGAAACTAGATGCGTATTTTGCAGAGTACGCCATGATGCTGGTATAAATAAAATCATTACTTTCTAAAGCTTGGCGGATTGCACCAATACGGCCGTCCATCATGTCACTTGGCGCGATCACATCTGCACCTGCTTCAGCATGGCTTAAGGCTTGTTTGATCAGGCATTGAACCGTTTCATCATTTAATACATAACCTGTATCGTCAATAATGCCGTCCTGACCATGTGTGGTATAAGGATCTAATGCACCATCCGTGATGAGTACCATCTCAGGCAGTTCTTTTTTTAACAAACGTAAAGTATTTTGAACTAACCCGTCTTCATGCCATGCAGCTTCAGCTGTTAAACTTTTGTCTTGTTGTGGTGTAACCGGAAATAAGGCAAGTTTTGATACACCAAGTTCTAATAGGGTTTCTGCTTTTTTCAACAATAAGTCTGCTGACAATCGTTGAACATTTGGCATACTTGGTACATCTTGGCTTTGGTTTTGTCCCGGAAGTACAAATACTGGATAAATGAGATGATCTGCCGTGAGTTGAGTCTCTCTTACCATTGCTCGAAGCTTATCGTTTTTACGGATACGGCGCATACGAGTAGCTGGAAAAGCAGGACGATTGAACGTATAAGTCATAACAATCTCGATGTTCAGTATTAAACTAGGCATATATTGTAGCCCTTTCATATATTTTTTGGGAAAAAGCTGAAAATTTTTCTCAATATTGGTTTCGAAATGATGATGAGTGATTCTTCTAAAACTGATTCTGCGCCTAGCGAATCGCAAAAAAAGTGGACTGGTAATTTACATTTAGGCGCGAAAGCAGATCTAAATGTGGTGCTTAACCAACTCACTAAAGCGTTTAATGGTTCGCCTTATTTTTCACATAACAATATGCAAATGCGTGTTGTTAATGATGAGATTGAAGGCTATATCGAAATGAAACCGTATTTGATTGGCAATGTCGCATTTCAAATTTTACATGGTGGTGTGGCCGCGACATTGCTGGATAGTATTGGTGGAATTGTGGCAATGGGGGAGCTGTATAAACGTGCAGAACCAGACCAATTGCCAGACACGTTAAAGAAAGTTTCTCGTTTAGCAACAGTTGATATGCGTGTGGATTATCTTGCACCTGGGCGCGGTGAATACTTTATTGCCAAAGCTGAAACCTTGAGAATGGGGCGTAAAGGTTGCACCATGCGTATGACGATGTTCAACAATGAAGGTAAGGCGATTGCAACAGCCATTGCTTCTTATGCCTATTGATCAAGCTGACTAAGTGTACTAATCAGTACACTTTTGTATTCATTGTGTCAATATAAGCCAGTAAAATACATATTTTGCTGGCTTATTTTTTCTTAAAAAAATATGAATATCAATAAGATTGACCTCTTTTGTAAAGATAAACTATAGAGTAATATTTTTATTCTCATAATATGATTTTTACCTGTAAAATTGGGCACCACAATTTTAAGAAGTTGACTTATTCAACCATCAAGCAACGTCATATAGATATGATTAAGCAGTTTTTCAGTTTATATCTCCAAAATGCAAAGATGTTTTGACAAGTCCAAGTAAGCTAGGAACATGCGATGACTGACGCGCAAACGACGAATGCCTCTCCAAATGATGAAAATCAAGCGCAAGCAGATTTGGAAGCCAAACAAAAACGTAAAAAAATGCTGAAGATTTTTGCCATTATTGTTGTTGTAGCTGCAATTCTATATGCAATTTGGGCTTTTATTTTTGGCAATATTGTTGAAACGGACAACGCCTATGTCGGTGCTGAAACTGCTGAAATCACCTCAATGGTCAGCGGACAAGTTGCTGAGGTTTTGGTCAGTGATACTCAACAAGTGAGAAAAGGCGATGTACTTGCGATTATTGATAATCGTGATGCAAAAATCGCTGTTGCAGAAGCTGAAGCGGCGTTGACCAAAGCCAAGCGTCAATATACACAAAGCTCGGCAAATAGCAGTTCATTGTCCTCACAGATTTTAGTCAGTGCAGATGATATTAACAGTGCCAAAGCACAAGTGGCGCAAGCCGATGTGGCGTATCAACAAGCACAGCAAGAATTTGCACGCCGTCAGCAGTTAAGCGCGACAGGTGCAATCTCTAAAGAAGAATTTAGCAAAGCACAAAGTGCTTTAAACAATGCCAAAGCAAATGTCGATGTGGCAAAAGCAGCATTGGCGCAAACAGAATCTAAGCGTAAAGCTGCACAAAGTAATTTAGATGCCAATGAAGCTTTAATTCGGGGGACCTCACAAAGTTCAACCCCTGACGTATTGGTGGCTCAAGCCAAACTTGATCAAGCACTTTTAGATTTACAACGTACAGAAATTAAAGCCCCGTTAGATGGTGTGATTGCCCGTCGTAGTATTCAAGTGGGGCAACGTATTGCACCTGGGACAAGTTTGATGAAAGTGGTGCCTTTGGCTGAACTTTATGTGGATGCAAACTTTAAAGAAAGTCAGTTGCAAAACGTGAAAGTTGGTCAGAAGGCAACCCTCACTTCAGACCTCTATGGCAAGAAAGTAGAGTATCACGGTACGGTGATCGGCTTTTCTGGTGGTACAGGTTCAGCATTTGCGTTGATTCCTGCACAAAATGCGACAGGTAACTGGATTAAAGTGGTTCAACGTCTACCTGTACGTATCAAACTCGATCCTAAAGAGTTGGCTGAGCATCCATTACGTGTGGGTTTATCCATGAATGCTGAGGTTGATACCTCTTCAGCGAAGTAATCACTTATGAATACAGCAACGTTTCAAAGTGAGCTTAAAGGTGGGCGTTTACTTCTTGCCGCCTTCTTTTTAGCACTTGCCAATTTTATGGTCGTACTGGATATGACCATTGCCAATGTTTCTGTGCCCCATATTACCGGAAGTTTAGCAGTATCAAGTTCTCAAGGGACTTGGGTGATTACCTCCTATGCCGTTGCTGAAGCCATCTGTGTACCTTTAACTGGTTGGCTTGCAGGACGTTTTGGTGCTGTTCGGGTATTTACCATCAGTCTGATTGGCTTTACCACATTTTCAATTCTTTGTGGCTTATCCAATAGCTTGGCGATGTTAGTGATCTGCCGTATCGGACAGGGTTTATTTGGTGGTCCAATCATGCCACTCAGTCAAACTTTGTTGATGCGTATTTTCCCACCCGAAAAGCATTCCCAAGCAATGGGGATGTGGGCAATGACGACGGTTGTTGGGCCGATTCTAGGCCCTATTTTAGGTGGTACGATCAGTGATAATTGGTCATGGCATTGGATTTTCTTTATCAATATTCCAGTGGGTGTGATTTGTGCTGTTGGGGTGATGCGCCTATTAAAAGTTGCTGAAACACCGATTGCTAAACTCCCGATTGATACCATTGGTCTAACGCTGCTGATCGTTTGGATTGGTGCATTACAGTTAATGCTCGATTTGGGGCATGAGCGGGATTGGTTTAATAACAGCTTTATTTGTATTTTGGCTGTGATTTTGGTGGTTGGATTTATTGCCTTTTTCATCTGGGAATATTATGAAAAACATCCTATCGTCAATATACAAATTTTCCGATACCGTGGTTTTACTATAGCAACAATCTCATTGGCCTTTGCCTTTGCCGCATTCTTTGGCAGTATTGTACTCATTCCACAATGGTTACAGATTAACTTGGGCTATACCGCATCTTGGGCAGGTTATCTGACTGCGACAATGGGCTTTGGTAGCTTGATGATGTCGCCTGTGGTTGCCAAACTTGCGACTAAATACGACCCGAGAGCTTTGTCGAGTTTTGGGCTGATGATTTTGGGTGGTGTCACATTAATGCGTTCATTTTGGACCAATGATGCTGACTTTATGGCGCTGGCGTTACCACAGATTATTCAAGGTTTTGCGGTACCGTTCTTCTTTATCCCACTGTCTAATATTGCTTTAGGTGTGGTACGTCCAGATGAAGTGGCTTCTGCTGCGGGTTTGATGAACTTTATGCGAACCATGGCAGGCGCAATTGGTGCATCTATTGCGGTGACCATTTGGGATGATCATACCAAGCTGGCACGCAGTGAAATCGTGTCGACCATGCATGTTGAGGAAACTCAACGTAACTTGGTCAACAGTGGCTTTAGTCCTGAAATGGCGTTGGGTACCATTTCTAACTTGGTGGATAAAGAGGCTTTAACGCTTTCGGTTAATCATGTATTTTTGATCTTTGCGATGATCTTTATTTTTGCAGGATTGATTATTTGGTTATGTCCAAAACCGAAAGGGAATGTCGGCGCAGGGCATGCACATTAGAATTTAAGTTGTATAGAAGCCTACTGAAAAGTGGGCTTTTTTATCGCTACAATGACAACAGATCAAGACTATTTTTTGCTATTTTATCTATTGATCAAGATCAGGGTATAATACAGCGATTGTGTACCGCGATGAGTAATATGTATGAAGCCTGAATTCCAGCAAGGAAAAATTAAACAATACGATGCCGATAGAGGCTTTGGCTTTATTGGTGGACTTGAACAAGATATTTTCTTTCATATTTCGGATTTTCCGCTTGCAGAGGGTGAGCCAAAGCGAAATGAAAGAGTTAAATTTATCGTTGTTGAAAATAACGGCAAGTTAAAAGCAACCAAAATTGAGCGTGTTGAAGATCAATCAGCAAAAGCCAAAAAGACCAGAATTGTTGAAAACAATAAGTCCATTACCAATAATTTGTTGTCTAATTTTAGAAAGTAATCAATGTTGAGAATTGAGGGCATTTGATTTAAATGCCTTGTATCTCTAAAAGACCAATTAAATTTAATGTTTTGCCAGCTATCTATTGGCATTTGTGTATGAACAGGATCAGAGTAAATAATTGGGCCATCCCATTTTGAATGATCCTAGGGATTATTGTGGATAGGGATTTCCCCTTAAATTCCTAAAATCATCTGATAGGGTTTAAACCCATCCAATACGACATTAGCAATCAAATCAATAAATGGTCCAGTATTATCATTCGCCATCCATTGATCTAACGCTTCATAGTAAGCTAATCGATTTTCTACAGTAATTACACTTGGTGGATAACCCGCTTTAAGCAATTCAAGGTTCATCAATAACCGAGATGTGCGACCATTTCCATCAACAAAGGGATGGATCGCTACGAAATCTGCATGAACTTTGGCTGCTCGTTCAACTGGGTGTAATTTATGAGCATCACGATTATACCAATCAATAAACTGAGCCATTTTGTCATTGAGCAATGTGTGGTCTGGTGGGGTAGTCGTAGCACCTGAGATTAAGACATTTTGTTGACGGTATCGCCCAGCATTTTCATCATCAATATTTTTTAAGATGAATTGATGAATATTACGAATTTGCCATTCTGAAAAGGGTTCTTGCCTTTTGATAATATCTTCAACATACAAAATTGCATCACGATGATTGATCGCTTCAAAATGCTCTCTTAATGCTTTACCACCTATCGTAATTCCTTCAAGGACAACCTTGGTTTCTAACAAGGTTAAAGTATTGCCTTCAATGGCATTGGAGTGATAAGTCCAACGTAATATGAGGTCTTCGTGTAGATTTTTGACAATTGTAGATGAAAGAGGTCGATGCTGATCTAATTTAGCTTTTAAATCATCAATGATCTCAAACATGTTTTATCTCTACAGACGAAATAAAATGATCATACATGAAAAAATGATTGCAATAAAATCTAACCGCTACCTCTATCATTCGCTGTATGGCGAGGAGAGCTATTGTAGGCATTAGAGTCGTTAATTAAAGTATGCTTTGGGTCATTTAATCATTATAAAATTCAATTGTTTAATATTTTTTTAATAAAGTGCTAAGGATTTAAGATCAACTTTTTCCTGAACGGAGGCATCTATCAAGCCTCTCAATTTATGCACAAGTCCCTCTTTAATAAAAAGGGACTGGCTCGTATTTTATAAAAGGGTTTCGGATTAAGAAACCGAATCATCCAAATTTGGTGCTAACCAACGCTTCGCTTCATCCAAAGTCCAATTCTTCCGCTTTGCATAATCTTCTAGCTGATCCAACGCAATTTTACCCACGTTAAAATATTCAGACTGTGGGTTGGCATAGTAGAAACCACTGACACTTGATGGTGGCCACATTGCAAAACTGCTGGTTAATTGGGTACCAATCTTATCTGTGGTGCCTAGCCAATCAAACAAAGACGCCTTTTCAGAATGCTCAGGGCAAGCTGGGTAGCCCGGTGCAGGACGAATACCGACATACTTCTCTTTGATTAATTCTTCATTAGAGAGTTGTTCATCTGCTTGATATCCCCAGAACTCTTTACGAATACGTTCATGCAAGTGTTCTGCAAACGCTTCAGCAAAACGATCACCCAAAGACTGAGCAAGAATGGCGGAGTAATCATCCCCTTTGGCTTTATACTCATGCGCCATTTCTTCCGCACCAAAAATTGAAACGGTAAAACCACCCAAGTAGTCTTCGGCTTGTGCTTTTGTTGCAACAAAATCAGCCAAAGACAAATTCGGTTTACCTGTGACTTTATCCGATTGCTGACGAATATGATGGAAGGTATGAGTTACAGATTGACCATCTTCGCTAAAGACCTCAACAGAGTCTGCGGCTGAACGGTTTGCAGGATAAATCCCAAAAACGGCACGCGCATCGAAACGTTTATTGTCAATAATGTCTTTTAGCATCGCCTGAGCTTGATTATATAAATCAGTTGCAGCTTCACCGACAATCTCATCGTGTAAAATTTTCGGGAATTTACCTGCCAGACTCCAAGAAATAAAGAATGGGGTCCAGTCAAAATATTCCACCAATGTATCAAGAGGATAATCGGTTAAGGTTTGCAAACCAATAAAGTTAGGTTTTACTGGTGGATTGGCGGCAAAGTCAATTTTTAGACCATTTTCAATGGATTCTGTATACGACAATTTAGCTGCTTTTGGTTGCTTATTGGCAATACGTTCACGTACTTTTTCATATTCAGCACGATGCTCATCGACAAATTTAGGCTTCATTTCAGGAGACAGCAGGGTGGTTGCAACACCCACCGCACGAGAAGCATCAGCAACATAGATCACTGCATCATTTGAGTATTGCGGATCAATTTTTACTGCAGTATGTGCTTTCGATGTGGTTGCACCACCAATCAACAGTGGGATTTTAAAGCCCTTGCGTTGCATTTCTTTTGCGACAAACACCATTTCATCAAGCGATGGGGTAATCAAACCTGATAAACCGATAATATCGACTTTTTCATCAATCGCAGTTTGTAAAATTTTCTCGCAAGACACCATGACACCAAGGTCAACAATGTCATAACCATTACACCCAAGTACAACACCGACAATGTTTTTACCAATATCGTGTACATCGCCTTTTACAGTCGCCATCAACACTTTACCTTTGGATTGGCTGCCTGTTTTTTCAGCTTCAATGTACGGGTTTAACCATGCTACAGCTTGTTTCATCACGCGTGCAGATTTGACCACTTGAGGTAAGAACATTTTACCTGAACCAAATAAGTCACCGACCACATTCATACCATCCATCAATGGACCTTCAATCACATCAAGTGGACGTTTGGACTTTAAACGGGCTTCTTCAGTATCTTCATCGATAAAGCTAGTAATCCCTTTGACCAATGCATATTCAAGACGCTTTTCAACAGGTTCATTACGCCATTCAAGGTTTTCAACCTGTTTTTGAGCAGCACTTTGACCACGGTACTGTTCAGCAACTTCAAGCAATTTTTCAGTTGCATCTTGACCGCTTTCACCTTGATTCTGATTGAGAATGACATCTTCAACAGCGGCTTTCAGCTCTTTCGGAATATCATCATAGATGGCCATCTGCCCCGCATTGACAATCCCCATGGTCATGCCTTGTTTGATGGCATAGTAAAGGAATACAGAGTGAATGGCTTCACGCACAGGTTCATTGCCACGGAAAGAGAATGATACGTTCGACACACCACCAGAAATCATGGCATGTGGTAAGTTTTGTTTAATCCAGCCTGTTGCTTCAATAAAGTCCACCGCATAGTTATTGTGCTCTTCAATCCCTGTTGCGACAGCAAAAACGTTCGGGTCAAAAATAATGTCTTCCGCAGGAAAACCGATTTCATTCACGAGCACATCATAAGAACGCTTACAGATTTCACGTTTACGTGTGGCAGTATCTGCCTGACCGGTTTCATCAAATGCCATCACAATGACTGCTGCACCATATTGACGGCATAAACGTGCTTTATGGACAAACTCGTCATAACCTTCTTTTAAGGAAATCGAGTTAACAACAGGTTTACCTTGTACACATTTTAAACCTGCTTCAATGATTTCCCATTTAGAGGAGTCAATCATGATTGGCACTTTAGAAATTTCAGGCTCAGATGCAACCAGATTTAAGAAATGTACCATCGCATTTTGCGAATCGAGCATTCCTTCATCCATATTGATGTCAATGATTTGCGCGCCTGAAACGACTTGTTGTAATGCAACATCAAGTGCTTCAGCAAAGTTTTCTTCACGGATTAAACGGAGAAATTTTTTAGAACCCGTGACATTGGTACGTTCACCGACATTGACGAACAATGAATCGTCATAAATATTAAATGGCTCTAAACCACTGAGGCGACATGCAGGCTTGATGTTAGGAATTTTACGTGGTGGTATGTCTTTGACCGCATTATAAATGGCACGAATATGGTCAGGTGTTGTACCACAACAGCCACCAGTGATATTGATCAAACCACTTTCAGCAAATTCTTTTAAGAAGGCTGCTGTTTCTTCTGGTGTTTCATCATAGCCACCAAATGCGTTCGGTAAGCCAGCGTTTGGATGCGCTGAAACAAAAACATCGGCAACATCTGATACAGTTTTGACATGTGGACGCATGGCATCTGCACCCAAGGCGCAGTTAAATCCAATCGACAATAAATCGCCGTGACGAACAGAGTTCCAGAATGCTTCTGCAGTTTGTCCTGTTAAGGTACGACCAGAAGCATCAGTAATTGTGCCTGAAATCATCAGCGGTAATTCACGGCCAAGCTGTTTAAAGACTTCTTTTACCGCAAAAATTGCTGCTTTACAGTTTAGTGTATCAAACACCGTTTCAATGAGAAGGATGTCTGCGCCACCTTCAATTAAAGCATGCGTGGCTTCAATATAATTTTCTTTGAGTTCATCAAAGGTAATGTTACGAAACGCGGGATCATTCACATTTGGTGAGATAGAACAGGTACGTGATGTTGGCCCCAATACCCCAGCAACAAAACGTGGTTTGTCAGGGGTTGAGTATTTTTCACAAGCAGCTTTGGCAAGGCGGGCTGCTTCAAAGTTAATCTCATGGACTAAATCTTCCATGTGATAGTCAGACATTGAAACCCGTGTGCCGTTAAAGCTATTGGTTTCAATAATGTCAGCACCAGCATCTAGGTAAGCTTCATGGATGCCTTGAATAATTTGTGGCTGAGTTAACACCAGAAGGTCATTGTTGCCTTTTAAATCAGATGCCCAGTCAGCAAAACGCTCACCACGGTAATCAGCTTCTTCCAGTTTATGGCGTTGGATCATAGTTCCCATTGCACCATCAATAATTAGGATGCGTTTGGCAAGAAGCTCTTTTAACGTGGTAAGCGTGGACATTAAAACTCTCAATAAAATCGGATTTTAAAAATAGCCGATATGTTATCAGAATGTAGACTTTCAAGGTACCAATCTTGACACACTTCCTGATGACAGATTTTTGATTTAGAAAATTTAAAAAAATTCAAATAATTCATTCTAAAAAATCATGCATTTAGAGGCATACATGATTTTTTTGCACAAGCGTAAAAAAATGTTGAAACCTTAAGTTTAAGTGTTAATTTAATCACATAATTTATTATAAATGTGAGATAAGAACATGAATAAGGTCTATAAAATCGTTTGGAATGAAGCTTTAGGCACTTGGTGTGCGATTTCAGAGGTATCCAAGACACGGGGTAAACGATCTTCTGCTAAAACAACTGTTGCAGGTGCGTTATTGGCAGTTTCAGCATTGACTATGTCGAGTATGGCAGGGGCGATAGTCGTGGGGCTCAGTAATAATGTGACGGATCTACAGAATAACAATGTTTTGGGAAATAATAATACGCTCCCCAATACCCAAAATACGACTGTATTGGGGAATAAAAATACAGCGACACAAAGTAATACTTTAGTTTTGGGGAACAATGTCACAAGTAATCAAGCCAACAGTGTGGTTTTAGGAAATGAATCTACAGATCGTGTAGCAACGACAGTAAATCAAGTCGCCATTAACGGTGAAGACTACACAGTTGCAGGTGCTGGTTCTGCAGCAAATGGTGTAGTGAGTGTGGGTAAAGTTGGTGGTGAGCGTCAAATCATCAATGTTGCTGCTGGTGAAATTAGCGCCAGCAGTACAGATGTAGTGAACGGTTCGCAGTTATATGCAACTCACAAAGCCATTGCTGATAGTCAAACCCATTATGTCAGTGTCAACGATGGTGGCACTCAAGGTAATAACTACAATAATGATGGAGCAACAGGTCTTAATGCGATCGCTGTGGGTGTAGGCGCTAAGGCGGTTGGTGAAAATGATATTGCTATCGGTTCTGGTGCGCAAGCAATGGGTGGTCGTGCCGTGGTAATCGGCCTCAATGCGGGAAGTGGAAATATTTCAGATGGAGATGCCAATGTATTGATTGGTCTGAATGCTGGCACTAACAATGATGGTCGCTGGAATACGAGCGTTGGTTCGAATAGTGGGGATAACACCAAAGGACAAAGAAATACAGCTTTAGGTGACTATGCTGGTCGTGATGTCACAGGGAATGGCAACATCGGATTGGGCGCAAGTGCGGGCGTAAAAGTTACAGGTGAAACTAATCTTGCTGCGGGTGCGTCGGCTGGAGGTAATGTAGAGGGAAGCCATAATACCGCTTTGGGTAGAACATCAGGTGTTGATGTAATTGGTAACTCAAATACTGCGACTGGACTGGACTCTGGCAGTATGGTTAGGGGAAGTAGTAACTCAGCTTATGGTCAAATGTCTGGGCGCAGTGTTACTGGCGATAGAAATGTGGCTATTGGTGTAAGTTCAGGCAGCAATATTTCAGGCAACTACAATGCTGCATTAGCTTATGGAGCAGGTAACAACGGTGTGGGAAATCTTAACACTGCTTTAGGCTTTACAGCGGGTAGTGAAGTCAACGGTGATTCCAATAGTGCAGTAGGTGATTCAGCAGGACAAAGAGTTATAGGTAACCAAAACACTGCTCAAGGTCGGGTGGCAGGCCAAGATATATTTGGTCACCAAAATACAGCAGTAGGTGCAGGAGCTGGTTCTAGTGTGGGTACCAAGACAAACGATAGTAATTATAACAGTGCTTTGGGTATTAATGCGGGGCGTAATGTCCAAGGTAACAGTAATCTTGCTCTTGGTGATACTGCGGGTAATAACGTTACGGGTAGTCGGAATGTCGCTTTGGGGCGAGCAGCGGGTCAAGGTCTAAACAATGTAGATGATGCCACTAGTTTGGGCAGTGGGGCTAAGGCTGCTGTTAGTAACAGTGTTGCTTTGGGTGCAAATAGTGAGGCGATCCGTGATGTAAACAGTGAAGTTGCTTATGTACCACTAGGTACTACGATTGTTGCAGCCAATGCGGCGGGTGGTGAAGTGTCAGTGGGGACGGTTGGAAAAGAACGCCGTATTACCAATGTTGCAGCGGCAAGCCAAGATACTGATGCAGTAAACCTATCACAACTTAAAGCAGCTCAGGCTGCGGCTTCTACTCATTATTTCAGTGTTAATGATGGCGGTACTCAAGGTAATAACTACAATAATGATGGTGCAACTGGAAAAAATGCTTTAGCTGTGGGTGTAGGTGCTAAGGCGGTTGGTGAGAACGCAATTGCCATTGGCAATGTCACTAGTGATGCTGCAAATAGTATTGCGATTGGGAATAATAATTCCCTAAGTAATAGCGCAAGTTCTAGTACGGCAATTGGTCACAATAACAATGTTACAGGTAATGAGGCTATAGCTTTAGGTGCTAACAATACTGTAAAAGATTTCTCCGGTGTTGCAGTCGGCAGTTATAACAATGCAGAGGGGTATCGTTCTATTGCGGTCGGTGCGGAGAATAAAACAAAAGGTCAATGGTCTTCTGCATTTGGTGTTTGGAATATAGCCGAGGGAGAGCGAGCTACAGTTTTAGGTGCCAATAATACAATCCAAGGTACTCGTGCGCTAGGTATGGGCGTCGCCAACGAGATTTCAAGTGCAAGTGAATATAGTTCAGCTGTTGGCGCATTTAATAAAATCACTGATAGCACGAAGTCTTTGACTGCGGGTTTTCGTAATACGGTGACTGGTGGTGATAAAAATAGTGTTCTCGGGAACGAAAATACACTGAATAATGCTAAGAATACGACTGTATTAGGCAATAAAAATACAGTTGCTCAAGATAATACTCAAGTCCTAGGTAACAATGTCACAACAACTCAAGCCAACAGTGTGGTCTTAGGTAACGCATCCACAGATCGTGCAGCGAGTGTTGTAGATAAAGTCACTATTAATGGCGATGATTATGCATTTGCAGGTGTAGGATCAACAGCCAATGGTGTTGTCAGTGTGGGTAAAGTCGGTGGTGAACGTCAAATCATCAATGTAGCTGCAGGTGAAATTAGTGCAAGTAGTACAGATGCCATTAACGGTTCACAATTGTATGCGACAAACCAAGCAATTGAAAAACTTTATGCTGGTGCAGGGGATACGACTCATTATGTCAGTATCAATGATGGTGGTACCCAAGGCGGGAATTATAATAATGATGGGGCAATAGGTAAAAATGCTGTAGCAGTAGGTGTGGGTGCGAGTGCAACTGGTGATGGTGCTACTGCGCTTGGCCTTAATTCCTCTGCCAAGAGTAAAGATGCGGTTGCGCTTGGAACGGATGCGCATGCCGAGTTGGAAGGTAGTGTTGCACTTGGTAAAGGCTCAGTTGCTAATACTGCAGCGGGTATCGCTGGCTTTGATCCATTGACAGGTTTTGGTTCTAGCAATACTGGGAGTACATGGCGAAGTAGTGCAGCAGCATTTTCCGTGGGGGATGTCTCAAGGGGAATCACTCGTCAAATTACTGGGGTAGCAGCGGGTACTGCAGATACAGACGCGGTCAATGTTGCACAATTAAAGGCTGCAATATCTAAAGCCAATGAAGCTAAGGGTTCTACAGAAACTGTAAGTGCAGGTAAAAATACTGAAGTAACGAAAACCACTAAGGCAGATGGCTCAACCGATTATCAAGTTGCAACCAAAGATGATGTCAGTTTTGATTCGGTCACGGTGGGTAATATTAAAGCTGATTCACAAAACAATACCATCAGTGGTTTGGCTGACGGTAAGGTGAGTGCTGATTCTGATCAAGCCATTAATGGTAGTCAATTACATGATACCGCTGAAAGCGTTGCAAATGCATTGGGCGGAAATGCAAAAGTTAATCCAGATGGAACGATCAAAACCAGTAATATTGGAAATACAGGTAAAGACAATGTGCATGATGCAATTGCTTCAATACATGGACAGGTTGCCGGTGCTAAAACCAGCGTGTCTGCAGGTAAGAACACTGTTGTAAACAGTAGTACCAATGCAGATGGTTCAAATAACTATCAAGTGGCTTTAGCAGAGGATATTCAGTTAAATTCTGTTACTGCGAATCAAGTCACAGCAAAGCAAGTTACAGCGAATAAGGTCAATGTGGGTAAAGTCACGATTGATGGGACAACCAATAAAGTCAGTGGTTTAGCAAATGGTGAAATTACCTCAACCTCTACGGATGCCATTAACGGTTCACAATTACACCAAACCAATAGCAGTGTGGCGCAACATTTAGGTGGCGGCTCAACACTGAACAAAGATGGTTCGATTGGTGCACCTACCTATAACGTTGCAGGGGGAACCTTCCATAATGTAGGGGATGCCTTGGGCGCTATAGATACTCGGGTAAGTAATCTGGAACAAGCTTTCTATGACACCAATAAAAATATGGATGACTTGCGTAACGATACTTATGCGGGTATCGCAGGTGCGATGGCGGTAGGTAACTTACCACAACCCACTGAAGCGGGTATGAGTATGGTTAGTGCGGGTGTCTCCGGTTACCGAGGTGAAACTGCAGTAGCAATCGGGGTGAGTGCCATTACTGACAGCAATAAGATCGTCTGGAAAATGGGTGCTTCTGCTGACAGCCGTAGCAATATTGGTGGTGCAGTGTCTATGGGCTATCAGTGGAAATAATTTTAATTAAACATAAGTATTCAATTTACATTCAGGATCAGCTTTCGAGATGATCTTAAGTCAAAAACTCAGTGTTTACAGAACACTGAGTTTTTTGTAATCATTTTATGTATTGATTGAAAACTAAATGGTGGATTGGCTTTTTAAAGCAAGTCTTTAAAAAAATGTAAGAAAAATTGCTTGGATAATCTCTTTATTTTTTGCACATTATTTGTCTAACACATACAATTCACAGCGATTTATTGCTGATGTTGGGTACTTTGGCGAAAGGCATATTGTTGGCGCTAAACTTGCATAGATTTGATAAATTGGGGTTATGGGAAAACATTTAAAAATAAACTTAAAAGCATGTTTGTTTTTTCATCAATTTGTCATAAATTTCATGAAAAATAGCAATGCCAAATGATGAATAGCTTAAATTGGTCTGAAATATTACAAATATTATTTCAGCCTGAAATATAATATTTTGTAAAAAATGTTTTGATTTTATTGGTGTAAGATACTAATTATAAATAATAAAGATATTAATTTTGTCGCTTATGTAGCGAAATACTGAAGTGAAATAATTATAAATTTCACTTCATATGACCTCTATTTGTCATATAATTGTCACAATTTAATTGAACAATAAGCGCATTCTAATATTCGCTAACTTTCTGCATGAATTCGAATTTACCTCCCGTCTCAGATTCTGCACAATCGTCTCAAGCTACTAAATCGACGAATGTCCATGTACCTACACCGAAATTTTTTATGCCGGTGTTTCTGACGATCATTATTGCTACCTTGATTTATATTGGGGTGCAAGTTAGTGCAGATTTAGCACATGTTCCACCGTTAAGCCTTTATTCAGTGATTCTTTTAGCGACAGCGTTATTTATCGCTTTGGGGTTTGAGTTTGTAAATGGTTTTCATGATACAGCCAATGCTGTAGCAACTGTGATCTATACCAATGCATTGCCTGCACCTGTAGCAGTGATGTGGGCAGGCTTTTGTAACTTCCTTGGGGTAATGGTTGCCAGTGGTGCAGTTGCGTATGGAATTATTGCCTTACTTCCTGTTGAATTGATCATGAATGTAGGCAGTGGCGCTGGTTTTGCTATGGTTTTTGCCATGCTGATTGCGGCGATTTTGTGGAATTTAGGGACTTGGTTCTTAGGTATTCCGGCATCGAGCTCTCATACCTTGATTGGCTCCATTTTGGGTGTAGGCATCATGAACTACATTTTGCACGCTTCAACGGGTGCAAGTGGAGTAGACATGGATCAAGTGCTTAAAGTGGGTAAAGCATTACTGTTTTCTCCTTTGATTGGTTTTGCATTTGCAGCAATTGTATTTTTGATTGTTAAAAAAATATTTAAAAAACAACTTGAGTTGTTCCAACCCCCTGAAGGCAATAAGCCACCACCACCTTTGATTCGTGCGATTTTGATTTTCACTTGTACCGGTGTAAGCTTTGCACATGGTTCAAATGACGGTCAAAAAGGTATGGGTTTAATCATGCTGATTTTGATTGGTATTGTGCCTTTGGCTTATTCGTTGAATAGAGGATTAGACCAACAGCATTTACAGTCATTCTCACAATTGTCTGGTCAAACTGCGACGGCAATTTATGCACAGCATGCTGATATTCCAGATGAACAAGCGCGTGTAACCATTACTAAATTTATCCAAACCAAAGAAATGAATCCCGAAGTTGTTCCTGCATTGGCCAGTTTGACTGATCATTTGGGCGAGCGTGTTGGTAAATTCGGTGATCTCAAAGATATCCCCGAGGCTGAAGTATCTTCATTACGTAATGATATGTACTTAAGCACCACAGCTTTTAAACGCTTGGATAAAGCGGATCAACTTCCAAAAATGGATGAAGCTCAAGGCAAAGTGGTAAAAGAGTATCGCAAAAACTTAGATTCTTTCCTTCAATATATTCCAAACTGGGTAAAAGTTGCTGTGGCATTGGCACTAGGTTTAGGAACAATGGTGGGATGGAAACGTATTGTGGTTACTGTGGGTGAGCGTATTGGTAAACATCATATGACCTATGGTCAAGGGATGTCTGCTGAACTTGTAGCAATGTCTACAATTGCTGCTGCAGATGGTTTTGGTTTACCTGTTTCAACCACACATGTACTGAACAGTGCGGTTGCGGGAACCATGGTTGCCAACAAAACTGGATTGAATTTTGCAACAGTCAAAACGATTCTTTCTGCATGGATTTTTACCTTACCTGCAACGATTTGTTTATCAGGCGGTTTATTCTGGTTATTTTTAAAAGTATTTTAATTTAAAAGCTAGAGATGGCGATTGTTTTAAAATTTGAATGATCGTTGTTGCTTGAATTAAAAAGAAAATGAGTGCACTCTGGTGCACTTTTTTTATTTGGATAATGAAATTTTAAATTATGAATAACACAATTTCACCATTGAAAAAAACTTATAAAAAAATTAAGGTGTGGTTGTAAATCAAACTTGAGAAAAATGAGCATGTATTTAAGAAAATCACTTTGTGCTGCTGTATTACTTGGAATGTCCTTACCTGTATTTGCACAGGGAATTGTATTAAATAATGAAGATCTTCGCACAGATTTGAACTGGTTAAATCAACAAGGTGTGATTCAAATCAGTACATCGACTTGGCCAATGAGTGGGGATGAAATTCAACGTGCCTTATCTCAAGCAAAAGTTTTAAACAATACTCAACAAAAAGTTATTGATTCAATTCAAAATGCACTAAAAGCAGATAATCAAACCGCAAAATTAGGTTTGTTTGCCGAAACTGATCAAAAAAATATTCCTCAAGCTTTTGGGGACAGCGCAAAAGCACAGTATGTGGGTTCATTAGAATTTAATGCAGGCGGTGAAAACTGGGATGCAAAGCTTCGTGTGAATGGTGAAAAAGATCCGCAAATTGACAATGGTCAAGATGTCAATGTAGAGGGCTCATACATTGCAGGGAAGTTATGGAATCAGTGGGTTATTGCGGGTCAAATCCCAACATATTGGGGGCCAGGACATGATGGTAGTTTGATTCGTGGTGATGCCAGCCGTCCTGTTTATGGTTTTACGGCGCAACGTGCTGAACAAAAAGCTTTTGAATCTAAATGGTTGTCTTGGATTGGCCCTTGGCAATATCAAGCATTTGCTGGGCAGTTGAATGATTATACGGCTGTGCCTGATGCGCGTTTAATGGGATTGCGCTTAACTGCTCAACCTTTACCTTATTTAGAAATCGGTGCATCACGTGCTTTCCAAATTGATGGAGAAGGTCAACCAGGAAGTGCAAAAGCTTATTGGAATGCTTTTATTGGGAAAGACAATGAGTGTGCAGATAGCACTTGTACAGGGGTGGGTAATCCATCCAACCAGCTTGCTGGATTTGATGCGCGTTTAAATCTTCAATCTTTGCTGAATGTTCCTATGAGTTTTTATGGGCAATATATTGGTGAAGATGAAGCGGGTTTACTACCATCTAAAAAAATGTATTTAGCTGGTGCTGACTATTCCTCAAGTTTTAAAAATTTGCCATACCAGCTGTATGTTGAATGGGCGAATACAGAAACAAATGGCGATCCATTAGGTGTTTCTTATAGTCACCATGTTTATAAAGATGGTTATTACCAACAAGGTTTCCCATTGGGACATGCAATGGGTGGTGATGGTGAAATGATTTCTGTTGGTGGTGATATTCGTTTTGATGTGATGAATCGTTTATCTGGCCGTGCACTGTATGCCAAAGTCAACCAATCTGCTGCTCTATTTGGTGATAAGCAAATCAACTTAGCATTCCCTGAAAAAGACAAAATTAAAGCGTTAGATTTAACTTGGACACATTATATTAAACCGACTATGCCATTAAAAATTAATGGTTGGGTCAGTGATTCTGATGTACATGGCAATGATGCAGGTGCTTCTGTAGGAATCGAAATTCCTTTAGATAAAGCATTATTCGGCCATTAAGCCCTGAGTTGTCAGACTGTACATATCTAATTTTAGGCATATACAGTTTGATGAGCTGGGACTAAGCTAAAATCGCTTCTTTAAAATTTTTACAAAAGAAGCGATTTTTAGTTTTTGATTGTTGGTTGAATTATTTGATATGCAGATCTTCAATTTTTTAAATGAATTACATCTAATAAGTTATGTTAATACCTTTTTATATTGGATAAATCCAGTTTTATTCGCAATACGATCATAAAGGTGTTGGGCGCTAATATTGGATTCTTGAGTGAGCCAATAAACACGGTCAAACTTTGTTGCGCAGAAATGATAACAATGCTCAATTAATTGCCGAGCTAAACCTCGATTCCTAAAAGCTTCATCCACAAATAAATCTTGTAGATAACAGTAGGGTAAATCTGTCCACATGCTCATATGTGTAATCAAATGTACAAAGCCAACCACCTGACCATTTACTTTGATGGCAAAACCAAACATATCAGTTTGTTCAGGATTTGTGATTCGCTTCCAAGATAATCTTATTTGTTCATCACTGAGTTGTGATTTATAAAATGTTAAATAGCCGTGCCAAAGTGGAAGCCATTGCTCAAAATCAATCTGTTCTAGTGCAATAATTTGTGTGGTCATGCCAATCTCTTGTTGTTGCTTATGATGTTTTTATATATGAATATAAAAAAACAAGCAAAAGGGTTGAGGTGTAAATCACTATAATGAATATAAATTTTAATATGTGTAATAAGTACACGTTTTTGTGAGCTGGTGCTGTCAATGCCTATATCTGAGGAAAGACTTACTCATCTAAAACAGCTTGAAGCTGAGAGTATTCATATCATCCGTGAAGTTGCTGCTGAGTTTGAAAATCCAGTGATGCTTTACTCAATCGGGAAAGACTCAGCTGTCATGCTGCATCTTGCTTTAAAAGCATTTTATCCTGCTAAACTTCCTTTCCCACTGTTGCATGTCGACACAGGCTGGAAGTTTAAGGACATGATTAAATTCCGTGACAACATGGCAAAAGAACATGGTTTTGATCTGATCGTGCATCAAAACAAAGAAGGTAAAGATGCTGGTGTAAATCCATTTGATTATGGTAGCTCAAAATATACCGATATTATGAAAACCCAAGGCTTAAAACAGGCATTGGATAAATATCAGTTTGATGCTGCATTTGGTGGTGCACGCCGTGATGAAGAAAAGTCACGTGCAAAAGAACGTGTTTATTCTTTCCGTGATGCTAAACATCGTTGGGATCCTAAAAACCAACGTCCAGAGCTTTGGAATCTTTATAACGGTAAAGTCAATAAAGGCGAGAGTATCCGTGTATTCCCATTGTCAAACTGGACTGAGTTAGACATTTGGCAATATATCTACCAAGAAAGTATTCCTTTGGTACCTTTGTATTTAGCAGCTGAACGTCCAGTTGTTGAGCGTAGTGGTACGTTGATCATGGTGGATGATGAACGTATGCGTTTAAAAGAAGGTGAAGTTCCACAAATGAAATCGGTACGTTTCCGTACTTTGGGCTGTTACCCGTTGACAGGTGCAGTTGAATCAACGGCAACAACATTGCCTGAAATTATCCAAGAAATGCTTTTAGCCACCAGCTCTGAACGTCAAGGTCGTATGATTGACCACGATGAAGCAGGTTCGATGGAAAAGAAAAAGCAAGAAGGCTATTTCTAAGTATTTTTTATATGAATCTTCCCCTAACCCCTCTTTATAAAAGAGGGGGGAACTCCAGCAAGAAAACGGAGGACTTAGGAGGATTTAAAGATATAGCAACCGATTTCAAAATATTGTGGAGCTTTGAGCAATGTCTCATCAATCAGAATTAATTAGCCAAGATATCTTGGCATATTTAAAACAGCACGAAAATAAAGACCTGTTAAGATTTTTGACTTGCGGTAATGTGGATGATGGTAAATCAACGTTAATTGGTCGTTTACTTTACGATTCAAAATTGATTTATGAAGATCAATTACAAGCAGTAACCCGTGATTCGAAAAAAGTGGGCACCACAGGTGATGCACCTGACTTGGCCTTGCTTGTCGATGGTTTACAAGCTGAACGTGAGCAAGGTATTACCATTGATGTGGCTTATCGTTATTTTTCTACTGAAAAGCGTAAGTTTATCATTGCTGATACCCCAGGGCATGAGCAATATACCCGTAACATGGCCACAGGCGCATCTACCGCAGATCTTGCAATCATCTTGATTGATGCTCGTTATGGCGTACAAACACAAACTCGCCGTCATACTTTTATTGCGAGCCTATTGGGTATTCGTAATATCGTAGTTGCGATTAACAAAATGGACTTGGTTGAATTCTCTGAAGCGCGTTTCAATGAAATTCAAGTTGAGTATAATAATTTTGTCAATCAATTGGCTGAGCGTAAACCTGCCAATATCATCTTCTCGCCAATTTCTGCATTGAATGGCGATAACGTTGTAAATAAATCCGCAAATACGCCGTGGTATCAAGGTAAAACCTTGATGGAAACATTGGAAACTGTTGAAATTACACATGATGTAAGCAAACATGAATTCCGTTTTCCTGTGCAATATGTGAACCGTCCTAACCTCGATTTCCGTGGTTTCTGCGGTACGATTGCTTTAGGTGAAGTGAAAGTTGGCGATGAAATTGTGGCTTTACCTTCAGGCAAGAAATCAACAGTGAAAGAAATAGTCACTTTTGATGGCAATTTAGCACATGCAATTGCTGGTCAAGCAGTGACTTTGACCTTGAATGATGAAATTGATATTTCGCGTGGTAATGTCTTGGTCAAAGCAGGTGAGCAACCGCTCATTTCACGTTCTGCTCGTGCGACAGTCGTATGGATGACTGATCAGCCTTTAGTGTTGGGCAAACTTTATAATGTGAAGTTTGGTACACAAACCATTCCGGCTAAGGTTGCGAAGATTAACTATCGTACCAATGTCAACACATTGGAAAAAATGCAAGTTGAACAGCTTGATTTAAATGCAATTGCAGATGTAACGATTGAGTTTGATGCACCAGTGGTATTTGACCGTTATCATGATAGTCGTTATACGGGTTCTTTTATCTTTATTGACCGTTTAAGTAATGTGACTGTTGGTGCGGGTATGGTTGAAGCTGCGGTTGAATGGACTGCACACAATGAACCTGTCACTGCTGAAGCACGTGCTGCACGTTTAGGTCAAAAACCGGCTGTGGTTGCTGTATCTGCTCAAGTACTTAAACATGCACAATCTCTTGAAAGCTTATTGATTCAACAAGGTGTTGTTGCGATTGCAAAAACAG
The DNA here is from genome assembly GCF_025433935.1 of Acinetobacter sp. I-MWF. Lineage (NCBI taxonomy): Bacteria > Pseudomonadati > Pseudomonadota > Gammaproteobacteria > Moraxellales > Moraxellaceae > Acinetobacter > Acinetobacter sp. I-MWF. The sequence goes on from NZ_JAMBAR010000001.1 coordinate 874,724, forward strand.
GTTTATCAAGCGATCAAGTTGCATTGCTTCGTCAAACTGGTGTTGTGGTGGTGACGGATGTTGAACAGGGTGCTGATGTAGCATTTGCTCAAGAAGCAGTTGAAGAATTGGCTGAAAAAATTGTGGAATTGGTTCGTCTTTAAGAGATTGGATTGGTTGAGAGAAGCCCACCATAAGGTGGGTTTTTTATAGTAAGAATAATAAAAAATAAGTAAATATAATAATTCCATACGTAATTATACGAATAGAATTAACTAATTTTTTTTCTAAAGATGTGGTTGTTAAATAGTTATTCTTTTGAAGAAGAATCCACTCTTTATCAAAATTATTAACTCTCAGTTTTTTTTCTAAACTATTAATAATTTTAAATTTTGCACTATTCAATTTTCCATAGGATTCAATCATTTTTTCCCACAAAACTGTAATCAAAATAATGATGATATTTACAAAAAACATTAATATAATCGAATACTTATCAACACCTTGTTTTTGAATAAATGCTATTGATAAAGAAATTATAGCAGTTAATAGAGCTAGAAAAAGTGTGTGAACTTTAGATCGTTGTTCTGTGACTTTTTCAGAAGAGGTTACTAAAATTTTGTAACTTTCGAGTTTATTTTTAGCATTAAGCTCATTCTCATAACTAAGCGTATCAAGCAAATTTTTGGTAAGTTTGAAACAAGGATAGTTGTTAATAAATTTTTTATAGTCATCACTTTGACAAACATTGCCTAATTCAAGACCATAAATTGGAGTATCAAGAAGTTGGGCTTGGCTGATTTCCCATTGAATATTAAGATTAGAAAAAACATCAGTTGGACCAAGAATAATAAGAAAAAAATCACAAAACTCTACTTTTTTTATAACATTATTTTTCCAATCATTAGATAATGTATTTTCGCGATATATTTCAAATATTTTTTTATCAGAAATCGCTTCAAATTCATTTAATTTGAGATTTATTAGGAGTTCATCTGCATGGCTGCAAGCAATAAATATTTTCATGAGGTAGCTATGGAAAAAGGTTTTGAAGAAATTGAAAAAATTTATGATAGTAATATCAGTAGATTAGCATCAATACAACATGACGTTTGGGCTCATTGGCAAAGTTATCTTCATTCACAATGTGTGCTTAATGATGATGGTTCACTTACTATCCCGAAAGAACTCGTTGAACATTGGGAGAGACAAATTAAAACAGCTTATGAAGATTTAAGTTTAGAAGAAAGAGAGAGTGATGACAACCAAGTTAAAAAGTCCAAAAGCATTATTTTAACTATGCTTTTGGAAGCAAAAAAAATTAAATAATATTTTTATATAGCTTTAATTGCTTTTACAAGACTATCGCCACGCCATGGTACAATATAGTCTGCATTATCCTTAACTACTTTAGATGTTTTTTCTGAACCCCAAACCTCTATAGCGATAATTTTTTTTCCTAACTTTTTTGCAATTTGAATTTCAATCTGAATCCACTTACTATATGAAGCATAGACTCCAGCTAAAATAATTACGTTTTTACAATATCTTATCTTATTTTCTATAGCTAGATATAATTCTGTATCATTTTTGGCATTGTGGATGGGATCATTTTTAGGAACGCTAAAATCTTTAAAAGAAAATTCAGAATTTACTTGATTACGTAGTAAATTAACTACTGCTTCATAGTTTTTATCATAGCTCCAACTATGGCTAATAAAAAGATTATGACAAGACATTAAACATACCCCCTAAATTATTAATTATCTGATATATTTGGTCCTTTATTCAGAATTCAAGTAGGATATCGAAATAGATTTATTAAAAAAATTTCTTTTTTAAGGTTATTTTGTGTTGCTATAAACTAAATAAATCTTACTAAAAAAAATCAATATATTAAGTGGTTGGGATAGAAGTTGAAGATCATAAAACTATGATTAGGTAAGGAAATTTGATTGATAATTTAAATTTCCTTAGTAGTATAATTAATAAAGTTTAACTTAAAAAGCATGTTGCGTTTTTAAAGTCAAATACGCCCGTAAATCGTTTGGATAGCCGTGAATCAATTCTAAAAACAGCGCTTGATTACCTTGATATAAAGCACGAGTGGCTTCCTCATAATTTGGCATATTGCCTGACATTGCTGACATAAAACGATCAGTTGCCTGTTTTGCCAACATTTTATTACTTGCTGAATCGGGGTTATTTAACTCTTGGTCAATCAATTTTCGAATCACGGCAGATGCGCTAGAACTTTGTTGATCTAACCAATCCCAATGCTTTTGCTGCAAAGTGATTTCACGAGAAATCACCCCCAATTTAGGACGTCCAACTTTTTTAACCGCTTCAGGTTCAGCATAACGTTGCTGAATATCGGCTGTAGAGCCCATGATATTGACATCAATGGCTTGACCCGTTTGATCATTAAAAATCAACACAGGTGTGGAGGTGTTTTGTTGAGTCTTAATGGTTAATGCTACGTTTAACAAAGAATCAGTGATTAAACGCTCATTGCCAACAAAGGCAGTGTAGGTGTTTTTAGTATTCATTTTAAAACCTTTGAATATTTTTATCAGGGTAAAACTAATTTGTGTTTTAATATTATCAGGGTAAAATTGGATTAGCAAACAAAAAATGATCAATATGGTCTTTGATGCTTAAAAATAGCAATAAAAAAGCATGTAAATCTTTAAAAATTAAATGCTTACTTGCAAAAAATATAATGAGTTAAAGGCGATAATCTATTTTTAAACCATAAGCGAGTGCATGGTTATGTGTAATTAACAAATAGTTGGTTTTTTGATATTTGTTCTTACGTCTTTATCCGTTTGGTGCAATTTGTATAAACAATTGAAAACTATATTTTTGTAAGGATACTCACTCTATTTTGTAGACATTGGTGGCGAAATATTTGCACATGCACTGGTTTATGTTCAAATACAGAAAACATGAAAAGTAATGAATGGAATAGGAAAGAAAGTATGTCTACAAATAACATGCAACAGGTCATTATTACAGAACCCGGTGGTATAGAAAAACTGGCTTATGAAACGGTAGAAATTCCTCAACCCAAAGCAGATGAAGTTTTGGTTAAAGTCCATGCATTTGGGATTAATCGGCCCGATATTTTACAGCGTCAAGGCTTATATCCTATGCCAAAAGGGGTGACACCTGTTCCCGGTTTGGAAGTTGCTGGAGAAGTGATTGCAGTAGGAGAAAAAGTCACTTTATTCACAGTGGGGGATAAGGTTTGTGGACTGACCAACGGCGGTGGTTATGCAGAATATTGTGTCGTGCCAGAATCTCAAACCATTAATATTCCAGAAGCTGTAAGTTTTGTCCAAGCTGCAGCAATACCTGAAACCTTCTTTACCGTATGGGCCAATGTTTTTCAAATGGCGCATGCCAAAGCAGGTGAAACATTATTGGTACATGGTGGCTCAAGTGGTATTGGTACAACCGCGTTAATGTTAGCGCAATCATTAGGTTTGAAAAGCTTTGCAACTGTAGGTTCTGATGAGAAGATTCAAGCCATTCGCCATTTGACCGACGCGATTAATTATAAGACTCAAGACTTTGAACAGGTCATTCATGAAAAGACTCAAAATGAGGGGGTTGATATTATTCTTGACATGGTTGGGGCGCCTTATCTAGATCAAAATCTAAACCTACTCCGTAGAGATGGGCGTTTGGTTTATATCGCATTTTTGGGTGGCGCAAAGGCCAAAGAAGTAAAATTAGGGCAGATTATGATGAAACGCCTTACTATTACGGGTTCAACCATGCGTGCGCGTACAACTGCTGAAAAAGCTGAAATTGCTAAAGGTTTGATGGAACAAGTCGTTCCACTGTGGGCAAAAGGTGAATGTTTACCCATGATTTATAAAACATTTAAGTTTGATCAGATCCAAGCTGCGCATGCATGTATGGATACTGGTGAGCATGTTGGTAAAGTTGTGGTGGAAGTGATTTAAGATAAGTTTTTTCTATTTAACTTTGTAATTATACTATTTCTCTAAAACTTGATTCATATTATTAAAGAATTAGCACTGCCTCATCTTAGGTCGAAAAGTTTAAATTAATTTGTGTAGGCAATGCCTCACTTTTCAAGGATGAAAAGTGACAAAAATCCTTTGTTGAGCGAGGGGTACGTCCTGTACCCCCGCTCAACCGCGACATCCATGTCGCCACGCGATAGATACACCATGTATGATTGAATGATACAAAAAGGTTCAATTTATATTTAGTTCATTACATTGATTAGTATTCACAGGGCCGTTTAAATCCTCTTATAAAAATTTAAGCGACTTCTAAAATTAAATTTTATTCGGGTGGTTAAAAGCCTGCTAATACGATCTTACCAATGCTTTTACCTGACTCAATCAGTGTATGAGCTTGGGTTATATGCTCAACATTGATTTGACCGAGGTTTTGTCCCAAAGTGGTTTTGATTCTTTGATCATCTACTAATTTTGAAACTTTATTTAAAATATCACCTTGTCGGCTGAGATCTTTGGTTTGGAATGTAGAGCGGGTAAACATCGATTCCCAATGAACAGAAACAGACTTAACTTTAAACGGGTTAATGATAAAGTTTTCAGGATCATCAATTAAACCAAAATGACCTTGGGGTGCAATCAAGTTGGCAATGGCTTGTGTATATCGCCCTGTACCATTAATTGAAAAAATATAATGAGGTAGCCCAATATTCAAGTCTAGGATTTGCTGTTCTAAAGGTTGGCTATGATCCACAATATAATCTGCACCAATTTCAGTCAGCCATGCTTTAGATTCAGGGCGGGAAGCTGTGGCAATAACAGTAAATTCAGTTAGTACTTTTAACAATTGAACCGTAATAGACCCTACACCACCTGCAGCACCAATGACTAAAATCACAGGTTTTTCAACTTTTGTGTCTTGGATTTTTAAACGGTCAAATAACATTTCATATGCGGTGAGTGACGTTAAAGGTAAGGCTGCGGCTTCTGCATCACTCAATGATTTAGGTTTTAGTCCAACGATACGTTCATCGACCAATTGGAATTCAGCATAAGAACCTTGTCTTTGGTTTGAACCCGCATAAAAAACTTCATCACCCACTTTAAAATTTTGAACTTTTTCTCCGATTGCTTTCACGATCCCAACCGCATCATGACCCAAAATTTTCCAAGTATCATTGTCTGGCGAAGTGCGCTGTCGCATTTTGATATCGACTGGATTGATTGAAATGGCTTTGACCTCAATCAGTAAGTCATGACCTGTTGCAACTGGCTGTTCGATTTCGATTTCGGAAAAAACATTGGCTTCTGAAATTGCGAATGGTTTTTTATAAGCAACAGCTTTCATAAGGTTTCACTTTTTATTGGCATATCAAATCAATAGCAAAAAAATCCCAATTAAGAAAGCAAAAAATTGTCAGTTTATGCTTATTGATAAGATTTTATCGAATGGTCTTAATCAAGAAATTTGGACAGCAACAAGCGTATAGGTAAGATAAACAATTGCCAGCATGTGTAAAGCGGCAAAGTCAGCCAATTTTCATGATTCAAGGTGCGGTTAAATGGTTGTCGTCCCTTTTGATAAGACGCTGGAGTAATTCGGTAAGCAAATATGAGTAAACTCACTGCCAATATAAGGAAAAGAGGTTGTGGTTGTTGAGCAAAATAAAAATAGATAAGATACAAGGCGGAATAAAAACTGGTACAGGCCAGTAAGGCTAAAACAGACATTAAACTATCATCCTTTATTGTTATTTGATCAGTTCGAGATACATCGCAGCAGATTAACATTATCTCTGACTTAATTTTAAAATTGTGCGAAAATAGAGTTTCTATTTATTTTTGTTTTAGGACTCCCATGACAGATTCTTCTGCTTCATTAAGTGATATTGAAATTTTAGACATTCTTCAGTCGATGAAATCGGATGAACTGAATGTTGAAGCACAAAAAATCATTCGTGATGGTGGAAAAGCAGGGCGTCAAGAAGCACATAAACAGGCATTGGTTGCTTTACATCAAAGCTTTGAAGACAAACTTGTTGAAGCAGTGACTTTGGCTTTAAATTTAAATGAAGCACAAGCCAAGAAAATTCGTTATAAGAAAGATCGTGTTCGTATTTTAAAAGCAAAAGGTATCGATTATTTAGCCATTGATGGTGCAGAAACTGCTCAAGTGCTATCGCAAGTTGCTCAAGCGATTATTCGTGAAGATGCCACCGTGACGCGTGACCTACATAATATTTTCCCTTTCTGGAAAGAAGGCTGGCCAATGGTACAGTTCGATAGCGCCTATAAAATTTTAGAAGATGACATTTCAATTCATTATCAAGCGTTGCTCGATGTCTTGATTCATCCTTAATTGGATTTGATTGTAAATAAATCATTATTTTAAATAGATGATGATGAAAATAATCTATTTAAAATGAAAAAAAGCCGATATAAATATCGGCTTTTGTCCATTAGTGGAGTGTTGAATAGAGTGGGAATACACCGAGCAGCATGGCTGCAACCAGCATTACCAAGCAGGTCAGAATCGCCCATTTAATGGTGAACTTCTGATGCTGTCCAAATTCGATACCAGCCAATCCACATAATAAATAGGTAGAAGGAACCAATGGTGACAGTAAGTGCACAGGTTGGCCGACAATTGAAGCACGTGCCATTTCTACAGGTGTAATACCATAATGACTTGCTGCTTCTGAAAGGATCGGTAACACCCCATAATAGAAAGCATCATTCGACATAAAGAAGGTCAAAGGCATACTAATCACAGCAGTAATTGGTGCTAAGAAAGGCCCCATACTTTGTGGGATAATCGCCACCAATTCTTTCGACATCGCATCAACCATGCCTGTCCCTGAAAGAATCCCAGTAAAAATCCCTGCAGCAAAAATAATACCCACAACGTTTAGGGCACTACCTGCATGATGAGCAACCAAAGATTTTTGCATATCGACGTCTTTATAGTTCACCACCAATGCAATACAAAGTGCGATCATAAATAAGATCGGTAAAGGCAACACACCTTTCACCAAACAGATCATCAGTACGACGGTTAATAAGCCATTGAACCATCTTAAGTGTGCACGATTCGCTTCTGGATTACTTGAAATTTGAATGTCATCACCATGACTAACATCAAGTTCAATAATACCTAAGCGTTTACGTTCCATGCGACCATACATAAAACCGACAAAATAGAGCCAAAGAATTGCAGCCAGCATTGGTAAAACCATAGGCACAAAGATTTCACTCGCCTCTACATGCAGCGCACTTGCAGCACGTGCCGTTGGTCCACCCCAAGGGGTAAGGTTCATGATTCCGCTTGCCAGCATCATTAAACACGCCATAATCAGCGGGCTCATACCTAATTTTTTATAGAGCGGAAGCATTGCTGCCACACAAATCATGTAGGTGGTTGAACCATCACCATCAAGAGAGACGATGAGTGTCAGGGTAATAGTACCAATAACGACTTTAAGGGGATCACCTTTGACCAGCTTTAAGATGAACTTTACAGAAGGATCAAACAATCCCGTGTCAATCATGATGGCAAAATAGAGAATTGCAAAAAGTAGCATTACGCCTGTTGGTGCAAGTTTTTTCACACCATCAAGCATCATTTCACCGAGCTGTTTGATTTCTAAATGCCCAAGGCTGTCGAAATAGAAGCTAAGACCGTAAGCGATTAATGCAAATAAAATTGGAATAAGTGTGAGTGCTGCAAGCGCAGTCATTCGTCTAGACATGATTAAGTACATAAAGCACAAAATCATGCCCAAACCTAATACGGTTAGCATAGTTCGATCCTTGAATGAGACTTTTTTAACAGAAGTCTTTTAGTTTTTTAAGCAGAAGCATGCTAATAGTTATTTGATTAAATTAAAATATCCTTGTAGAAATACTGAATTCAGTACTATTTTTTAAATAAATAGAGTATTCAAAACAGATATTTAAAAATGAATATTATTTTTGCACCAAAATGGTTATAAATTATATATTATTGATTTATATGTTTATTATATTTTTTCTTTTTAATAATTGAGTTCATGTTAATTTTCATATTTTTAAAATTTATAAATCAAAAGCCCATAATCTAATCAAAGACGCTCTGAAAGTTTTAATATTGAAGCACTACTTTGCATAAAAAAAGCTTAGCAAGGTGATTGCTAAGCTTTAAATACGCTAAAGAAACTTACTGTGAAGAATCTTCTGAGCTTGATGGTTCTGCTTTTTCAAGTAATCGAGTGACCAGTAGCTGGTCAATTTTAAAATGATCTACATCGACCACTTCAAATTTATAACCACCAAAAATCACCGTGTCAGCTGGTTTAGGAATTTTTCTTAACTGATACATCATAAAACCTGCCAGTGTTTCATAGTTTTCTTCATCTGGCATTTCATCAATGGCTAAGGCATGCTTCATGTCTTCAATTGGAGTACTCCCATCGATCAACCATGAGTTGTTATCCCGTTTAATGATTTGTAGCTCTTCATCCATTGGTGTAACCCAGTCGCCCATCACAGTGATCATGATATCTGACAGGGTAATAACACCAACCACAAGCGCGTATTCATTAAATACTACCGCAAATTTTTCTTTGCTTGAGCGGAAGCGGTCAAGAAGTTCAGAAAGGGTCAATGAGTCAGGAATGGTTAATACTGTACGAATGGTTGATTCATGTAATTGATTAATTTTCTGATTATTCAGAATACGTACTAAAATATCTTTAGCATCTACATAGCCAATCACTTGGTCAATGGTTTCGTTACAAACCAGGAACTTTGAATAAGGGTATTCAGCTAGCTTTTGGCGGATACTTTCTTCTGGTTCTTTTAAAGTAAAAAACACCACGTTTTCACGTGGGGTCATACTAGATGGAACATTACGTTCTTCAAGTTCAAATACATTTTCAATAAAATGATGTTCTTGCTTTTGTAAAACACCTGCCTGAGCACCTGCATCCATCACCGCTGAAATATCATCAAAGGTAATGTTGTCTTCACGTGTTGTATTGACTTTAAACAAGCGGAACAACAAATTAGCCACCGCATTGATAAACCACGCTAAGGGTTTACAGACCACGATGAAGATCTGGATGGGATTAATGACTGAAACCGCAATTTTTTCCGGTGCAATCATTGCCATACGTTTTGGCATTAAATCGGCAAAAAGAATAAATAGTGAAGTGACTAAAGTAAATGAGAGGACAAAGCTAATGGTTTCTGTCCAATTTCCAACATAGAAACGCGAGACAAATTCAAGAAAATAAGGGCGAAAGGCACCTTCACCTAAAATACCGCCAAGAATAGCAACAGCATTTAAACCGATTTGGGATGCGGCAAAGAAATCGGCAGAGTTTTGCTGTAAGTCTAGGACTTTTTGTGCTCTCTCATCGCCAGATTCGGCAAGAATTTTGAGTTTAACTTTACGCGCACCTGCAAGGGCGATTTCAGTTAAAGATAAAAAACCAGCTCCTGCGATGAGGACAGCGATGATTAGGATATTCTGGAACAGGCTCACGAATCCACCTATGGATCATCATTATTATGAGATATTTTTAACACATAAAAGGGGGTGGTAGTGAGTAACACACTACCGATCTGGAATTAGTATAAGCTTGAAATGATAAGAATTTAAGAAAATTCCTATTAATATTGAGAAAAATGCGAATTATTTTGCATAAATTCACGATTTTCTTCTTCAATCATTTGACGTGCAACATAAAGAATCAATTGGCGTAACCAACGATGTGCAGGATGATGATGAAGTAACGGGCACCATGCCATTTTTAATTCAAATTCTGGAATATAAAAAGGCGGATCTTTAATGAGTAAATTTTGGCTTTTGGCTTGTAAACGGGCGATACGGGTTGGTAATGTTGCAATCAAATCGACATTTGAAGCCAACAATGCCGGCATTTGATAATGACGAGTAAAGACTGAAATTTTACGCTTTTGACCAATTCGCTCTAAAGCTTGATCAATCCAACCCAATCCTGCTTGTTTCTCAGGATTCACACCAAAACCGACCCCCATACCTGTTTTTGATACCCAGATATGTTGCGCATCTAAATAACTTTTAAGATTTAAATTACTCGAAGCGGGATGTTTGTTATTGAGTAGGCAAGAGAAACTGTCACGCCATACTAAAACTTGGTGAAAGCTTTGTGGGATTTCATTAAAACGGTTAATGGCTAAATCAACTTTACCTTGTTCCATGTCACGATATGACACGTCACTTGGTGTTAAAAAGTCGAGTACAACATTCGGTGCTTCTGAGCGCAAGGCTTTGACTAGACGAGGAACAAGTGTCGCTTCGGCATAATCAGAGGTCATAATACGGAATACACGGTTTGAAGTATAAGGTCGGAACTCAGTACGAGGTTCCAAAATCATCGATAAATCAGACAGTGCGTCACGGATGCGGGGTTGTAATTCTAAAGCACGTTCTGTTGGTGTCATACCTTCAGAAGAACGAATTAAAAGAGGGTCATTAAATAAATTACGAAGACGACGTAAAATATTACTCATTGCGGGTTGGGTAACACCAAGCTGTTCAGCAGCACGAGTCACATTTTTTTCACGTAAAAGAACGTCAAGGTAAATTAAGAGGTTGAGATCGACCCGCTCCAGATTCATAAAAAAAATACCGAAAATAAAATTTAGAAATCACAGGGGATTATGCCATAAGGAAATGCTTTTGTGTAAAAAGTAGATAAAAAAACAGCAGGCGATTTATTGTTGTAGAAGGATCAAGATTTATTGTCTTGGTTTAAAATTGAGATGCATGCTTGAATAAATCCTAATCTCCTCATTATACATCAAGACCAGCAGATTTTTGAGCAACAGCATTGTTTCTCAATGGATGAATTCGGCGATTATGCTTTGTGTGATTATTGATCATTCAGGGTATTTTTATATCAAAAAAATCCAGTTCTGGTTTTTTTGTTACAAGCTCAGACTTAAGTCTAATAGCGATAAAATCAGTAAATTGTCTGCTATTTAAGCAAAAAATAGATGATTGGGTTTTATATAAGGTTTTATAAATTAAAGAGTTAGAGATTTTTTATATAATTATAATACGACTTTGATCTACATATTTTTTAAATAAATACTGAAAATTAACTCAGAATATTGGATTAATTTGAGGAGTCAATCTAAGCTAAGACCATAACAACGAAGTGTTCTAAATCTGTACAAACAAATACCGAGTGGATTTAGCTCTTCGATTGATGAAATCCTAATATTATTACAGGAACATATCATGACTACATACCAAACAGCGATTGATGCAATCCGTGAATTAAAAGCAAAATTCGGAAGCACATGGCGCGATATTAGCCCAGAAGATGCTGCGCGTATGCAAATGCAAAACCAATTCAAAACTGGTTTAGATATCGCTAAATATACAGCTGCGATCATGCGTCGTGATATGGCTGAATATGATGCTGACTCTAGCAAATACACTCAATCTTTAGGTTGCTGGCATGGTTTCATTGCACAACAAAAAATGATTGCGAACAAAAAATATTTCGGTACTACAAGCAAACGTTATATCTACCTTTCTGGTTGGATGGTTGCTGCACTTCGTTCAGAATTCGGTCCACTTCCTGACCAATCTATGCACGAAAAAACTTCTGTACCTGCTTTAATCGCTGAAATCTATACATTCTTACGTCAAGCTGATGCGAAAGAACTTAACGATTTATTCCGTGCACTTAAAAAAGCAAACGAAGCTGGTGATACTGCTAAAGCTGCTGAAATCACTGCTCAAATCGACGGTTTCCAAACTCACGTTGTGCCAATTATTGCGGACATCGATGCTGGTTTCGGTAACGAAGAAGCGACTTATTTACTTGCACGTAAGATGATCGAAGCTGGTGCTTGTGCACTACAAATCGAAAACCAAGTATCTGATGCTAAACAATGTGGTCACCAAGCTGGTAAAGTAACAGTTCCACATGAAGACTTTATCTCTAAAATCCATGCATTACGTTATGCATTCTTAGAAATGGGTCTTGATGACGGTATCATCGTTGCGCGTACTGACTCTGAAGGCGCTGACTTGACTCAAAAAATCCCAGTGGTTAAAGAGCCAGGTGATATTGCTTCTCAATATATCAGCTACTTAGACACAACTGAAATTGACATTGCTGATGCTCAAGAAGATGAAATCTTGATTAAACGTGATGGTAAATTACACCGTCCTAAGCGTTTAGCTTCTGGCTTATATCAGTTCCGTGAAGGTACTCAAATTGACCGTGTTGTACTTGACTGTGTGTCTAGCTTACAAAACGGTGCAGATCTTCTTTGGATCGAAACTGCGACTCCAAACGTTGAAGAAATTGCACACATGGTTAACCGTGTACGTGAAACAGTTCCAAATGCGAAGCTTGTTTATAACAACAGCCCATCATTCAACTGGACTTTAAACTTCCGTCAACAAGCTTACGATCGTTGGGTTGCTGAAGGTAAAGACGTTTCTGCTTATGACCGTGCTAAATTAATGAGCGCTGAGTACGATGCTTCTGAATTGGCTGCTGATGCTGACTCGAAAATCCGTACATTCCAAGCAGATGCTTCTCGTGAAGCTGGTGTATTCCATCACTTGATTACACTTCCGACTTACCATACTGCTGCGCTTTCTACTCATGAGCTTGCACAAGGTTACTTCGGTACTGAAGGTATGTTGGCTTATGTTGCTGGCGTACAACGTAAAGAAATCCGTGGTGGTATCGCTTGTGTTAAACACCAAGCAATGGCGGGTTCTGACATCGGTGATGATCACAAAGAAATCTTCTCTGGTGACAATGCACTTAAAGCGCATGACGATGCTAAAAACACAATGAACCAATTCGCTGCTCACTAAGCACTGACTTGATTCGAAGAACCCAGCGTAAGCTGGGTTTTTTTATGGCAGCTGATTAAGTTAACTGTAGGATTTAGTTTACACAGCATATTGTTGTTTGAATTAAATAGAGGTCGATGATGTTAAAACATCGTTAAAGACTGAATCAAATAGCGGATTTTAGCAAAGTTTATTCATGTTGATGTGTATAAGTATTTAAATTATTGTATTCAATAGTGATGACGATACGTTAGAGCGCTTTGTGATATACATTGAGAAAAAGAGGGCTGTATAAAATAAAAATGCCCAATGAAATTCATCAGGCATTTATTGATTAACAATATTGAGTTGTATTGTGTTATTCGCGTATTTTAGTCGTTAAGCAAACTTTGCCAATACTTCTAAGAAACCTTCTTTTTGACGCGGATATTCTGCGATCACATCATGAATACGTTGACCTTCAGGATTGGTTGCATTGATGTCTCGACCATCAGCAACAAACTTGGTCAACAAACGCTCATAGTCAAATGGGCGCATATGTTTAAATGCATGATAAAGTACATGAAAATCTGTATTGGTACCTTCAGGAGGAAGTTGATCTAAATAGGCAAATACACGCTCGTCTGACCATTCTTCATTGAACGTTGCTGGCTGTGAAAGTGCCATAACAGCATCTCCTCAAAATAAAATAATTCTAAATCAAATGATTGATTTGCAGCATTATATAAACCTTACTGATCTTTTGTTTAATAAGGATAAATACAATATTTAGCTGAAAAAAATCTAAAATAAAAAGGGCAAAATATATTGCATGAGTAAAAGCAATGCTTTTTGACTCTGCCCTATATTTTGCCCTGAATCAATTCACTTGACTAATCAATAATGAAATTATCGTTCTTCAGGTAAATTGATATTCATTTCCAACATTTCAATGTTGGCTTCAGAACGAACTTGCATTTGAATATGCTGTTCATCCACACCACGGACATAACGATTAACCACTTGCATGATTTCTTTCTTCATTTGGTCAATCTTGTCTTGGCTTAAACGTTTGCCCAAACCGTTTTCAGAAGCAACAATAACTTTTAAGCGATCTTTAGCAGTTTGGGCGCTAGATGGTTTGTCATCATTGCTAAAAAGTTTACTCCAAAATCCTGCCATTTCTACGCTCCAAATAACCGTGCTAACCAACCCTTAGGTTTCACTGTAATATGTCGATAAGGACGTTCCTCACCCAAGAAACGCGCAACTAAATCATCATATGCTTGCCCAGCAGATGCTTCTTGGTAAAGAATGACGGGTTTACCTTCATTCGATGCCTGAAGTACGCTAGGGCACTCTGGAATGACGCCTAAAGTTGGTACACGTAAGATATCTTTTGAGATATCATCAATGGTCAACATTTCTTGTTTATCGGCACGTTCAGGGTTAAAACGCGTAATACATAAATGCTTACGAACACGCCCTTCGTTGTTTTCTACTTTTTTCGTCTTGCTGTCGAGCATACCAATAATACGGTCTGAATCTCGAACAGAAGAGATTTCTGGGTTTGTTACAATAATTGCCTCATCTGCATGATACATGGCTAAAATCGCGCCACGCTCGATCCCCGCAGGTGAGTCACAAATAATATAATCGAACTCTTGCGAAAGCTCATCGATTACACGAGCAACACCATCATCGCTCAACGCATCTTTATCACGGGTTTGTGATGCAGGTAAAATATAAAGATTTTCAATATCTTTATCACGAATCAATGCTTGTTGTAAGCGTGCTTCGTTATTAATGACATTAACAAAATCATACACCACGCGGCGTTCACAGCCCATGATCAAATCTAAATTACGCAAACCCACATCGAAATCAATCACAACAGTTTTATGACCACGTAGGGCTAATCCTGTTGCAAAAGATGCACTCGTCGTAGTTTTACCTACGCCACCTTTGCCTGATGTAACGACAACAATTTTGGCCACCGAATCCACTCCTGTTATGGTCATTTTACCCGATTAAACGAGTTTTATATGGTGTTAATTTATACCTTAAAATTGCAAAGCTTCAAACACTAGCTCTTGCTGGTCATTCAAGTAAATATGTACAGCCTTTTTAATGACATCTTGAGGAATGTCATCTGCTACACAATATGTTCCTGCAATAGAAACCAATTCGGCTTCTAGTGAATGACAAAAAATTCTTGCAATGGTGTTACCACCTGCACCTGCAATGACTCTACCACGAACACTGCCATAGATATGTATATTTCCTGAAGCAATCACTTCCGAACCACTGTTAATACCAGCATTCAGTATGATGTCCCCATGATCTTGAACCAGACATTGTCCAGTTCTTAAAATTTCATCATGGTATGAGGTTACATGACTCAATGTTTTAGGTGCATCTACGCTTGTATTTGGTGTTGCTACAGTAGGTGCTTTTACTGGAGTTTCAACCACTTGTTCTTTCGTCGGTTTAATCCGTTGCAATGGACGATCGGCAGGCAAGACTGGGAATTGAATTGCACGTGCTTGATCACCCAATAAACCATCAATCACAGCCATAGGCTGTAAATCTAGACTGATAATAAGTTGAATCAGGGCAATAAGCTCTTGTTCAACTGTAGTATCAATAATGACCAAAGCCCCTTGATAAGAGGTTTCACTCATCATTGAAGTTAATTGCTGGCGGATGGCATCATGATCATTAGTATCGAAGGTTAATCGGGTAAAATTAACCATTCTGCCTGTAATCCGTATATCAGCCATAATTATTCCTTAAAAGGCGTGTGACCTAAATTTTCTATCTAAGCGTCAAAAATTGTGAAATAGGGCAAATGCTAGAACATATTGAATGATTTCTCTAGCAAAGATACAAATATTTTCAATGAATTGCTTATTCTTTGAATCACTCATCTTTTACTTGATCATTTTTTTCTAATTCAAGCTGCCATTGTTTTACTTTCACTTGCTTCCTTAACGATTCTAAACTTTCATAGACTACAGATTCAACTAGTTCTTCAAGCTTCTGATTTTCAATATTTAACTGGCTTAATTTGGTTGAAATCAGTTGATAGGTCGCGTTTGGATTGTGTAAATTGCCTTCTGTAAAAGGTTCTACCAATCCTTGAGTAATATTCTCACCTAACTGTTGCCCAATATTTTGAATCTGATTTTCAATCATACTGCCGGCAATTGGGATCATGCGCAATAATTGAGTCAATTGCGGAGTGTCTTCAATGGCTTGACGTACAATCTGTCCAACATTATGGCTAATTACATGACTTTGTGCTTTTAATTCAGTGGCTAAAGACTCTTGTAAGACTTCCGCTAAGGTTTGTGCAAAACGCTCTCTATGATGGTCAATCAAATCATGAATGATTTTCTTATGACTGGAACTTGTATCTAATTCTTGTTTAATTCCATCAATGACTGTAATCACAACACGATCAGATAATTCTTCCATCAGCACTCGATAATAAAACAGCACACGTTTTAGAATGTTATCGGGAATAACCTTATAACCTAACTCATGAAAATGATAAGCAATAATACCGACGCGAATTAAACGTAAAAAACGTAAATAAGGAATAATTGCTAAAATTTCATACCAATGAATAAATGGAAAGAAAAACCAACGCGCATGGTGTTTGTTGATGATTGCGATGAGCCAGCGAATGCCTAATTCAATAATCAAAAAGGTAATAAACCAGCTTTCCGTTTTAATCACCCATGGGTGCAGATCTGTTTTGTAATACTGTAAAACTTGCGGTAAATGAATTTCATTGAAAAGCCAGTCACCAAAATTACTCATTAAAAAAGCATTGGCACATAAACAGAATAAATTAAAGATGATAATAAACATCATAAAGATGTCATAACCAAAAGCGATCCACCATCCTCGTGACATATCGTTTTTCGTTTCTGTACTATTTTCGAGTGGTGGAACTTGCTCTGTCATATCCATCCTATTCTGTGGTTTTTCTTCAATTGAAAGTTAGTGGTTATATTTTTGTTTTATGGTGCTAATCAGTTGATCTTTTTCAGTCCATAAATCATCAACCCAGTTTTGAAAGCGTTCGCGATATTCTGCATCATCTTCATAATTGCCGCCTAGTACCCATTCAGGAATCTCAATTTTACGCATATTGACTGCAATTCGAGGGACTTCGCCTAACCAAAACTCGCCATAACCGGGTGCACCATCTGGATACACAATGGTCATATCCACCAATGCATCAATCTTATCACCTAAGATACTTAAAGCGAGTGCAAGTCCACCAGCCTTAGGTTTAAGTAAATTGGTAAAAGGCGATTGTTGTTGAGCATGTTTTTCTGGGGTAAAGCGTGTTCCTTCAAGATAGTTGAGCAGCGTAAAAGGCTGGCTTAATAACTGTTCACAGGCTTTACGTGCTTCTTCCATATCACGTGTTTTCAGTTCAGGATTTTTTGCAATCTGTTCTTTTGTATGGCGTTTCATCATCGGAAAGCCGAGAATTTTAAAGGCTTGCCCGACAAATGGTATGAAAATAAGTTCCCATTTGGTGAAAAAGCGGGTGAGTGGCATGCGTGTTAGACCAAAATATTGGTTTACGGTGGTATCGACCCAACTTTGATGATTACAGGTCATCAAATAACGACCTTGCATATTTAAATCCAAGTTTTCATCAACGGTAATGTCCCATTGTGTTTCAGGAAGAACATGATCAATCAACCAATTATTGACGCTTAACCAACTATTGGTGATGTTGATATTGGTTTCATCCACCTTTTTTGACTTTTTAAATAATTTGGTCAAGCCTAAAGCTAAAACAGGCGGGCCGTGAAAAAAAGTACTACCAGTAATCACTGAGCCAACGGTTAAACCTTTCGTAATTTTTTTTAAAATAGGTTGCTTCTGCTGTTGAGATGACATAGAACAGTCCTAATGATTTATTGTGAGTGCCAGTTCAAGCGACTAGGATATTTTTTACTATCACGTTGCGGCCTTGGAAAATCATGTTAGTCTTGATTTAGCATAACTAGATTTCGGATTTGCTGCTTCGTATTCGCTCAAAAATATACATCGTTGTAAACATAGACGAATTGTCCACAGACTCTAAATATAGTCGTTACAATGCAATTAAAAAAGACACATTTAATGACTATGTATAAATTATGATGATCACATTTGTAAATTTCATTGTAAATATTACAAAATGTAAAAAAATACGTGATTGTTAACAAAACGCCTATAGTGGTGCTTTGTTTTTTATACCAAAATTAAGCTAACAAAAAACACAACTTGGAGGCATGCAATGCGTGCACTATTAATTACAACACTTACAGCAGGGGCTTTAGTACTTTCTGGCTGTCAAACAACTGGTAATAACATCGGTGGTATGGAGTACGACAAATCTGCTATTGGTGGTTTGATCGGTGCAGCAGCGGGCTATGGTTTGTCTCGTGGTAATGCAAACTCATCTGCACAAAACAATCGTGCAGCAGCAATTGGTGCGCTTTTAGGTGCGGGTACTGGTCTTTATTTAGACAATAAAGAGAAGAAATTACGCCAACAAATGCAGGGTACTGGTGTAGAAGTTAACCGTAATCCAGATGGTTCTGTTGCGTTAATTATGCCTGGTAGCATCACGTTTGATACCAACAAATCAACAATTAAGCCGAACTTCTACGGTACTTTAAATAAAGTTGCTCAAACTTTAATGGAAGATAACAAGAGTGTAATTCTTGTTACGGGTTATACAGATAATACGGGTAATGATTCAATCAATATTCCATTGTCTCAAAACCGTGCGTATTCAGTTGCAAACTACCTTAAAGGTAAAGGTGTAGCGAGCCGTATTGATACTCAAGGTTATGGCTCACAAAACCCAATCGCAGATAACTCAACTGCTGCGGGTCGTGAACAGAACCGTCGTGTTGAAATCAGCATTTATGCAGCAAACTAATATCTGACAAACTAAGAAATCGTAACAACAGTAACGTATTTTTTAGTTGAAGGCATTGAGTTGAAAGCATTGAAAAGGAGTCATGGTTCGCTATGATTCCTTTTTTTATGCTCCAAATTTTTATTTAAACCGCATCAATCTGTTTAAGGTTACGATTCAGATTTTTTATTATTAAAACCAGCGTTGATGCTATAAAGGTCTTTCTTCTTGCTGCTATTTGCTAGCCGTTATGCTGGCTTTTGGTTATGCTTTCGCCACTTGATCACCAGTCAACTGAATAACAACAACTCATAACAAAATAGAGTATTGAAACAAGAAGGTTTGAAACTAAAGCAGAATTTAACTGAAATTATTTTTATCTGGTTTTTATATTGGAAAAATTCAAATTAAGCATTTTGCAACTCTACTTTAGATGACTATAATCGAGCTCGAAGTTTTTAGAGGATGAACAATGTCGAAAGCAAGTCAACTGAATGACAAGCAACTTGAAGCCATGAAATATACTCAAGGACCCTTGTTAGTACTTGCAGGGGCGGGTTCAGGTAAAACCTCAGTAATTACAAGAAAAATTGCGTATTTGGTTCAACAGTGTGGGATTCCTGCACATCGAATTACCGCAATGACCTTTACCAATAAAGCTGCACGTGAAATGAAAGAACGTGTTGGTAAGTTGTTGGGCAAAGAAGAGGGCAAAGGGCTTTCGGTTTCAACCTTCCATACCTTTGGTTTAAATTTATTACGAATTGAGCTGAAAAATACTCCACTGAAAAATAACTTCTCAATCCTTGATGCCGATGACTGTAAGCGTATTCTTATGGATTTGATGCATCGTGATAATTTATCGGGCGCTGAAAGCAAAGAATTAATTGCTAAAGCCATGAAAAAGATTTCAGATTGGAAAAATGATTTGATTGTGCCTGAACAAGCACATACGACTTGTGAAACACCAGAAGATGTGCAATTTGCCCACTTGTATCAATTATATGAACGAAATTTACGTGCTTATAATGCCGTAGATTTTGATGATCTGATCGTGATGCCAACACGCCTCTTACAAGACAATGCAGAAGTTCGTGATCGTTGGCAAAACCGAGTTCGCTATCTACTTGTGGATGAGTATCAAGACACCAATACCGCGCAATATATTTTGGTAAAATTATTGGTCGGTGTGATGGGGCAGTTCACCGCTGTAGGTGATGATGACCAATCCATTTATGCATGGCGTGGTGCAAAGCCTGAAAATATGGCATTGCTCAAAGAAGATTTCCGCAATTTAAAAGTGATTAAGCTGGAGCAAAACTATCGCTCTACCAGTCGTATTTTAAAAGCCGCGAACCATGTCATTGAAAATAACCCACACATTTTTGATAAAAAGTTGTGGAGTGATAAAGGCCATGGTGAAGTCATTCGAATCATCACCTGTCGTAATGATGATGATGAATCTGAACGCGTAGTAAAAGACCTGCTCACGCATAAATTGATGAATGGCAAAAACTGGAAAGATTATGCGGTGTTGTATCGCGGAAATTTCCAAGCACGTGTATTGGAAACTCAGCTACGTCAAATGCAGATTCCATACAAGCTCTCTGGTGGTCAATCTTTCTTTGGTCGTGCAGAAATTAAAGATGTGATGAGCTACTTGCGTATCATCATCAACCCTGAAGATGACAGTGCTTTCCTTCGTATTATCAATACGCCTAAACGTGCGATTGGCCCAGTAACACTTGAAAAGTTAGGTCTTTTTGCCCAAGAAAATCATTTATCACTGTTGGCTGCGGCAAGTGATCAACGCTTAACTATGGTAATGCCGAAAAAGGCCACTACACAATTGGCTGAGTTTGCTGGCTTTATCAATGATTTCACTCGTGAATTGTTAGATGACGATGAACCTGTTCCTAAAATTCGTCAAATGATGAATGATGCAGGCTATATCGATTATTTACGTGAAACTGCTGCAACGCCTGCACAAGAAAAAACCAAGATTGATAATGTGGAGATGCTCTATACCAGTATTCAAAGCTTAATCAACCGTGCTGAAGATGTAGATGAAAAGAACATTGAAAGTGTGATTCGTAAAATGGTGTTGCTAGATATGCTTGAGCAACAACAGGAAGATGAAGACACCGATAAAGTTAACCTGCTGACATTACATGCATCTAAAGGTCTGGAATTTCCATTTGTTTATATTATGGGCTTAGAAGAAGAGCTTCTGCCACATAAGAACTCCATTGCCGCGGAAACGATTGAAGAGGAACGCCGTTTAATGTACGTGGGTATTACCCGTGCACAACAAGGTTTAACCTTAACTTTGGCTGAGCAGCGTAAAAATGGTGGGCAAATGAAACAAATGACCCCGAGCCGCTTCTTAGATGAATTACCACAAGATGAGTTGGATTGGTTAGGACGTAAGAAAAAATTAGCTGAAAATGTTGATCCTAAACAACAGGCACAGCAATATTTACAAAACTTAAAAGCGTTATTAAAACGTTAATTTTTTAAATCAGTTCTTTTATTTTTCTTTCGATTTGCTTTTAAACAGATCGGAAGACATTGAAGAACCTTTAACAGCTTTATTTAACCAAGGATTTCAATATGAAAGTTCAAGTAAAAGTACTTGATCAACGTTTAGGTCAAGAATGGCCAATGCCAACATACGCAACAACAGGTTCAGCGGGTTTGGACTTACGTGCATGTGTAGAGGAAGCGATTCAAATTGAACCTGGTCAAACTGTGCTAGTTAAAACAGGTATGGCCATTTATATTGAAGATACTAATTTTGCTGGTCTGGTTTTACCACGGTCGGGCTTGGGCCATAAGCATGGGATCGTATTGGGCAACTTGGTGGGCTTAATTGATTCAGATTATCAAGGCGAATTGATGGTTTCTGTTTGGAATCGAGGTCAAACCACCTTTACTTTAGA
This sequence comes from Acinetobacter sp. I-MWF, assembly GCF_025433935.1. Lineage (NCBI taxonomy): Bacteria > Pseudomonadati > Pseudomonadota > Gammaproteobacteria > Moraxellales > Moraxellaceae > Acinetobacter > Acinetobacter sp. I-MWF. The sequence goes on from NZ_JAMBAR010000001.1 coordinate 896,414, forward strand.
ACCAGGTGAGCGTTTAGCACAGTATGTTTTGGTGCCTGTAGTTCAAGCGCAATTTGATATTGTAAATGAATTTGAAGCGACTGAACGTGGTGCTGGTGGTTTTGGTCACACTGGGAAGAACTAGATTTTTCTCATTATTTTAAAGCCTGATTTATCAGGCTTTTTTAATGTAATATTGAATTGTAACAAAAAGTATGTATAACGCTGTATATAAAATTGAATATATTATCAAGAGTTTTTTAGTATATTGCATTTGACCCGATATAAATATTCTCATATAAATGAATTGCTTGCTTATCATTAGAGCGATAAAGCTGACGAAATAAAGGGTTAAGCAAATAGAAGTTTTGCTTATGAAAAAGATGAATGATTTTCCTTTTCAGATTTTCCGCGCTTATGATATTCGTGGAAAAGTTGAAATGATGCCACCTGAATTGATTCAGGCAATCGCATATGCTTTAGTTGATCAACTGATTGAAAAGGGTCAATCAAAAATTACCTTGGGATACGATGCTCGATTAAGTAGTCCTGCGTATGCTCAAATTATCAAACAAGTATTTCAAAATAAAGACATTGAAGTGACTGAAATAGGTTGTTGTGCTACCCCACAATTGTACTTTGCTGCAAGAAATACGCAGGGCAATGGCATCATGGTCACAGCCAGTCATAATCCAAAAACTGACAATGGTATTAAATGGATTATGCAGTTTGAGCCACCGTCTCCTGAAATGATTCAAAACATAGGCATTCAAGCAAAAAATTATCTGCAAAGTCATCAGTTGCCATGGATTGATGCAAAATCTGTGATTCTAACTACGACTCATCAAATTAAATCTGAATTTTGTCTGTCCTATCAGTCTGCATTATTAAAAGATATTCATTTAACCCGACCGCTCAAAGTCGTGATTGATGGCTTAAACGGTTCAGCAGGATTTTGTGCCAATCTTGTTTTAAAAAAATTGGGTTGTGAGGTGATTGCATTACGTTGTAATGCTGATGGAAACTTCCCCGACCATGCACCGGATCCTTCACAAGCCACGCATTTAGAATTATTACGACAAAATGTACTTAATCATCAGGCAGACATTGGTATTGCTTTAGATGGTGATGGCGATCGTGTGGTTTTGTTGGATGAAAATGCCCATATTATTTCAGCGGATCGGCTTTTAGCATTGTTTGCCCAAATGTGTTTAAAAGATCATCCACAGCATGAAATTGTATTTGATGTGAAATGTTCATCTATGGTACGTCAAGTGGTTGAACGCTTGGGCGGTCAAGCCAAGATGATTCGGACTGGGAGTAGTTTTTTACGCAAATACATGTCGCAATCAAAAGGCCAAGCTGTCTTTGGTGGTGAGTACGCAGGTCATTATGTATTTAATGATGGGCGTGGACTTGGTTATGACGATGGTTTGTATGCGGCTTTACGTGTGATGGAATACTTATGTTGTTTTCCTCAAGCAACATTGTCTGAAATTTTAGCCTGTTATCCTGACCGTTTTTATACTGAAGATACTTATATCAGTACCCATCGTACTGATCCGAAAATTGTTTTGAATGAGATTGAACAGCTCAGTCAACAATTTGGTGCTGAGCTGAGTAAAATTGATGGTGTTCGCCTTGATTTTGAGCATGGTTTTGGCATTATTCGGGCATCAAATACAGGTGAATATTTTACCGTACGTTTTGATGCAGATTGTCCAAATTGTTTAAATGAAATTCGTCAGACATTTGCGTCTATGCTCAGTGATCGTTATCCTATGATCGCCCAAGATATTCTACAGGCACACTGATTTCTTGCATCATCCATATTCATCAGTCTAATTCCTACAGCTCACTAAGGAGAGGCGAATGCCACATCAGCATACTGGCATCGACAAAGCGCAAATATTGACAGAGGCTTTGCCATATATTCAACGATTTTCAGGTAAAACACTCGTTGTAAAATATGGCGGCAATGCAATGACTGATCCAGAGTTGGAAAGCTCATTTGCTCGCGATATCGTTTTACTCAAAACTGTAGGTTTAAATCCGATTGTCGTACATGGTGGTGGTCCACAAGTAGATTCATTGCTTAAACAGTTGGGCCGTGAGTCTGATCGTATTGATGGAATGCGGGTAACGGATCCTGCAACCATGGAAGTGGTCGAGATGGTTTTAGGCGGCAGTGTAAATAAATCTATCGTTAATCTGATTAATCAGCATGGTGGACGTGCCATTGGTTTAACGGGTAAAGACGGTAATTTATTGCGTGCTCAAAAGCTCTTGATGGAAAAGACACTTGCAGATGGTACAGTCACGCAAATTGACTTAGGTTTGGTCGGGGAAGTGACTGGGGTTAAAACTGACGTTTTAGAAATGTTTACCCAAAGTGATTTTATTCCAGTGATTGCGCCTTTAGGTGTAGATGAAGACGGTCAAACTTATAATATCAATGCAGACTTAGTCGCAGGTAAAGTGGCAGAAGCTTTAGGTGCGGAAAAATTGATTCTATTGACCAATATATCAGGTGTTTTAGATGAAAATAAAAACCTCCTAACGGGTCTTAGTACTCAAGAAGTCGATCGTCTCATTGAAACTGGGGTGATTTATGGGGGAATGATTCCTAAAGTGGGTTGTGCCTTAGATGCGGTTAAAGGTGGGGTTGTGAGTGCGCACATTGTAGATGGACGGGTACCTCATGCAACACTCTTAGAAATCTTTACCGATCATGGTGTAGGAACCTTAATTACCAATCGTGCCAAGCCTCAGAAATAATTTTTAATCAGTACATTATTTTTTTTAAATGCCAGTGTGAAAACATTGGCTTTTTTGTTTTACCGATTTTATTTCAAATTCACCATTCATAGCGTGTTTTTAAACGGTCATTTTTTCGTCATATAAGTGTCATCGGGATTGCCTAGTGTAAGTAAAAGCTCAAGGAGTCGAAAATATGTTCGCAAAATTAAATCAGTATCGTCAGAACTTCCAGAACTTAAATTTACCCTTACCAAAACCTAAAAAAGCACAATCACAATATAAATTTGAATGGGTTGAAGACCTGAAACAACTCAAAGAAGTACAAAAATTTCGTGCAGTACAATTCGCAGATCAGTTTGGCATTACATTTGAAAATGGATTAGATCAAGATTTATATGACCTTGATTGTGAGCATGCGGTATTACGTGATAAATGGAGCAATGAGATTGTTGCCTATACACGCCTGAAGTTGATTCAGGGGCATGAGCTTGCACGTAGTTATAGCGCACAAGAATTTGATGTTTCTCAACTTTCACATCTATCTAATATTGTGGAAATAGGCCGTACTTGTGTACATCCGCGTTATCGTAATGGACGTGCATTGTCGATGTTGTGGTTAAATTTGGTTCCGACAGTACTGTGGAAAATGAAGGCAAAACACTTAATGGGATGTGTCAGCATTCGTTTGGAAGACAATAAAGCACGTGCTTACTATACACATCAGCATTTGAAGAAAATGACTGCCAAACAGTCGATTGATATAAAGGCAAATCTCGCTTTTGAACCAAGTCATCCAGAGTATAGCTTTCCACAAGATGAACGAATTCCAAAGTTGTTTGATGTCTATTTGAAAATGAATGCGCGTTTATCGAAACAGGCATATCACGATGAAGCATTTAATTGTTTAGATTATTTTGTCTTTTTAGATGTCAATGAAATTGCCAAAAATTTTGTTTTAAACAAAATGGTTAATCGCTGAGTGCCCGAAAAATAAGGGGATTTAGAGTTTGATCCGCGAATAAGTACCCAATTATTCTGCTGATCTATGTTAAGTGATTGGTCTAATATGCATCTGTTTGCAGTTATTTTCAGTTATTGAGATTTGCAAGCAGATGCGTAGTCATGCACAATATTCTTATAAATAAAATGCTGTATGAATACACTATGTGCCAATTGCTTGGAATGAACTGCGCTGCTCCCACTGATATTACTTTCTCATTTCGTGGGTTTTCTCAACGTGCAGGAATAACCTCTGATCATTCTGATGGGTTTGGTATTGCCTTTTTTGAAGATAAAGCATGTCGTTTATTTGTCGACAATCAATCTGCAGTCTTGTCACCGATTGCTGAACTGGTACGTAACTATCCAATCAAATCACGGAATGTCATTGCGCATATTCGCAAAGCAACTCAAGGTAAAATTACCTTAGAAAACTCTCACCCCTTTATTCGTGAGTTATGGGGCAGACAGTGGATTTTTGCACACAATGGTGATTTACATAACTTTCATCCACATTTGTCGGGGCGTTTTACCCCTGTAGGCAGTACCGACAGTGAGCTGGCATTTTGTTATTTGCTTGAACAACTGGTTTTAAGATTTGGTTATTTTGAACCGAGTTTAAATGATGTATTTGCCTTGCTTGAAGAAATTTCACCTAAAATTGCAGAATATGGCACTTTTAATTTTTGCCTCTCCAATGGACAAGCATTGTTTAGTTATGCGACAACGAAGCTGCATTGGATTGTACGTGAGTATCCATTTACATATGCACGCTTAGTTGATATTGATGTTGATATTGATTTTAGTCAATTTACAACAAAAGAAGATCGTGTTGCCGTGATTACCACAGAGCCGTTAACTCAAAATGAAGTTTGGACCGCATACCAGCCTGGTGAGATGATTTTATTTAAAGATGGTCAAGTGATAAAAACAGCAACAACACATGTCGAAAGACTTGCTCGTGAGGCTGCTGATCCAAGTTTGGTTAGAGTCACCAAGGCAGATCAATATTAGTTTGATCTGAATGAATTCATGTGATGATTGGGGGAGGTATTATTCGCTAACTCCATGTTTTTTTAAATATAAATCATTGTAAAAATAAAAAATAATTCAATTTATCTAGCCCATTCAGGTTTTTATAGGTGCTTTTGCACCAACTATAGATGCAAGAATTATCTTAGATCGATAGTAATTTCTTTATCATTCATTTGCAGGCTTTTTCACGATATCCTGTAAAAATTACTTCGGATTATTTATTGTAAATCGCATTATTTTGAATGATCAAAGTCTCATATTCAATTGTCTAGGATCAGGTCATCTTTGAGACTTAACGGAATATTTTGATGTTGTTAAAGCAAAGAGAAGATAATGAAATAATAATGTTTAATTATATTTTATTGAAAAAAATGAGTAATAATATCGTTATAATTTTTTAAATATTAAAGATCTTTCATAAATCAAAAAATGATGATGTAGAGTGAATCATATTGGTATTGAAAGTTCCTTCTCGCTTTGGGAGAAGGCTAGGATGAGGGCACTTTTAGGTTGATTTATGGTTTTAAAAAGGACTTATGAAAGAAGTCTATTATATAAAATTGTCATGATAAAATTTATATTTCAACTCTTTTAAAAGTGGATCATGAAATAAGTGAAATTAAAATAGCACATATTAAATAATTTTCACTTGAATAAAGAAATTATTTAAAAATATAAAAAAATCACAAAAGAATATTTTTTCTTATTTTGCAAAAATGATTAAGTAATTTTATCACGAGTAATCGTATGAAAAAGAGCAAATAAAAATATCATTTGAGGTAGTTTTTTAAATTTTTTTTGATTACACAGGTATAATCATTTAATCATGCTAAATAATAAATATAGACAATCAATAAAATTATTTAAACTTAATAATTGGTTAAAAAATATCTTACTCTTTTAGTGCGGATTAAAATATTATCCAAGTATAAACAATAACTTAATTTATTTCATATTTTTTTTAATGAATCCCGACTAATACAGTTCATTTTTATTTAGAGAGATAGCCGTTAATATGGTTGCTGAAGGTCAAGACATTATTTTAAGGTGATCGTATGAAGATGAGATGGATTCCAGAATATAATACGGGTATCGATGTGATCGACGATCAACATAAACGGATTTTGGATTACATCAATGAAATTGATGAAATCGGTATGGCAACGGATCGCGCTCGTATTAAGCAAATTCTTGATAATATTATTGACTATACACAATCTCATTTTACCTTTGAAGAAAGCTTACAAGAAGAAGCGGGTTATAAATACCGTGTTCCTCATAAACGTGTACATGACTTATTTATTAAACGTATCGAAAGTTATCGTACCAGTTTTGAAGAAGGGCATTCTATAGAAAAAGAATTGCATGAGGTGTTGTCTAAATGGTTAATTAATCATATTCAACATGATGATGCAGATTATGTGGGGGCTGTAAAATTAAATATGATGGGGATCATTAAAGAAAACGAGAAGAAAAAAGGCAAAAATTGGTTTGCAAGATTTTTTTCATAATTTACAGGCATTTTATGATTGTGAAATTATGGGAATCACCAGCTCTCTAACTAAAAAAATTCAGAGGGGATAAAAAGAAATAACAAAGATTATAACAATATCTAGCGCAGCAAATCATCGAGGGGTGATTTGCTTTTTTCTTTTAAGCTTTGATTTTCAGCATCGACAAAGGCAAAATAGCAGAACTTTTTACGAAACACCTCATGCAGGATTATTCTATGTCACGATGGTTATCGCCGCTCATGGCATTTTGTTTATCATTTATAATTATCGCAGGCTTAGCTCCAAGTCTGGGTATTCAAATTGATCGACAAATTGATTTTTGGATATTGTGGTTAGTGTCAATGCTGGTGTTGGCATTGCCGATTACTTATTTAGAAGTTGCTTTAGCAAAGCGTTCTAAAACAACTGCACTCAATGCCTTGTCTAGCTTAACTCGTGATGCTGACGCATCTCAATCGTGGCGTATTGTGGGTTGGCTGGCTGTTATCTTTATTCCATTCTTAGCGGGCGGGATTTTATTCAATATTAGTCAAAGTACTGTGCAGATTGCGAATTTACCGATAGAAGGTCATTTGTTATTTGCAGGTGCCGCTGTAGTGGCTTTTGCTTTGTCTTTTGCACCTCGTCAAATTTTAGTGGGCTTGATCACGCTAGGCGTGCTGCTTTCTTTAATCCTTGCACAGGTTTTCGGTACACACTTATCCGCTTGGCATGTTACTCCTGTAGAGTTTAAAGAGTGGGGCAATGCAACGATTTTAGCCCTTGTAGCCACAGGTCTCGGTTTAGGCTTGTATTGGCAAACCAGCTTGTTGAATGTTCAACAGAATAATGAGGCATCTAAAACAGCTTTCCCGATTTGGATTGCGCAATTGGTTGCTGTGATTGCCTTTGGTTTTTTTGCAGCTTCAGCACAAATCCCTGCCTATACTTTATTATTTACTGCTGTCATTTCAGCCGCGTTATTATTACAACTAGGCAAAGAACAGTTAGCTCAACGCCAAGTCGCAATACTTATTCAATTTGTGGTGTTGTTGGTGGCATTGTTCATTTGGGCAATTCCTAACATTGCAGTGCTGTTTAATCCATTGCTGATGATTTGGGGCTTGGTCATTTGCTTGATTTATTCAATCTTTGTGGGTTGGATTATGAAAATCAGCCATCTGCGTAAAGCAATCAATTTTAGCTCAGAAGCGTTTTATAATATTTGGCGTATTGCGGTACGAATTGTTTTACCTTTGAGTATTGTGTTGGCATTGGTATCCTATATTGGACAGTTAATTTAAGGGTCAGGTGATTCTCGTGGCAAAGATTTGGGTGGCATATGCTGCCGAAAAGCAACAATTTCACATTGAGTTACAATTTTCTCAAGGCATGACGATTGCCGATGCAATTGCGCAAAGTGGATTGGCGCAACAAGTAGAATTGCCTGAAAATTTTAGTTTTGGTATTTTCGGAGTGAAAATAAAAGCACAATCGCATTTGCTACAAGCAGGTGATCGTGTTGAAATTTATAGAGCTTTAACGATTAATCCAAAAGATATCCGTCGCAATCGTGCAAAAGCAAATCCTGTCGGACGTTACTGCCGTGGCAATCGCTATCAACAATTGTTATTTAAATAAGGCGTTATTTACAATAATCGCTTTAAACAATTGAATGCATATGAAAAACCCCTCATTGAGGGGTTTCTTTTTATCGCAAAGTGTCTATAGTGGGGGCGCATTCAATATTGCTTCTTTAGAAGCAGGTAAACCAGGTTGAGACTCAGGAATGGTTTCTAAACCTTCAATTTTGTTTACGACACCTGATTGATCAAAATAAACCTTTAAATGTTGGCCATGTGCTGCGGGAATCTTCGCTTTTTTCGCGTAAGTTCCTGGGATATAGTTGTAAATGTAATCCCATCGTCCTGGATTCAATGGATCTGAGACTGTTGGGCTACCCAACAAGAATTGTACTTGTTGGTAGGTCATACCGACTTGAATTTTTGAAGCTTGAGCTTGGGTTAACGGTGTTCCCTGAGGAATATCGACTTTGTATACTCCAAATACAGAACAACCACCAAGTAAAGAAGCGACGAATAACGTCAGCATGATTTTTTGCATTTTGCTACACTATCCCAAATTAATTATGATGCAATTGATCCAAGGATAGATCATACTGCATCTCAACTCTGTTGCATATTCCAACTTAAAATTTGTTGAGAGACCTTTTTATATGCCTATTTCAAATCAAGATTTACGCAAAGCTGGACTTAAAGTTACCCTACCACGAATCAAGATTTTGGAATTATTAGAAAATTCAAGACAACACCACTTGAGCGCGGAAGACATTTATAAAACATTACTCGAACAAGGTGAAGATGTCGGTCTAGCGACCGTATATCGTGTGTTAACACAATTTGAAGCTGCTGGAATTATCCAGCGCCATCATTTCGAAAACAATCATTCTGTTTTTGAAATTATGCAAGAAGATCATCATGATCATTTGGTTTGTCAAAATTGTAACAAAGTCGTTGAATTTACTAATGAAACCATCGAGCATGAGCAACATTCGGTAGCTGAGAAACACGGCTTTCAATTGACTGGACATTCTTTGAATCTGTACGGTTATTGTGATGAACCTGCATGTCAGGAAGCTTATCGTAAGCGCTAGAATCACATAAATACAACAAATGAAGAGGGGGCTTAACCAAGCCCCCTCTTTTTATATCAGCTTATTTTTTACTTTTGAACTACTGTCCATCAAAGGTGAGTTTGCTATTTGAATTGAGTAGCTGTGCACCACCTTCTTCATCCAATTTGATTTGTAGACGTAAATCATTCGGAGAGTCGGCATGTTTAAGTGCGTCTTTATAGGTAATTTGTCCTGCTTTATAGAGGTCAAATAAAGCTTGGTCAAACGTCTGCATACCCAATTCACGAGAGCGCTTCATCAAATCCTTAATTTCATGTACATCACCTTTACGGATTAAGTCTGAAACTAAGGGTGAGTTAATAAGAATTTCAATTGCAGCACGACGAGAATTACCGTCTGGTGTTGGAATCAATTGCTGTGCAACCATGGCTTTGAGGTTAAGTGATAGATCCATAAACAACTGGCTATGACGGTCAGACTCAAAGAAGTGAATAATCCGGTCAATTGCTTGGTTGGCGTTGTTGGCATGCAGTGTGGCAAAGACTAAGTGACCTGTTTCAGCAAAAGCGATGGCATAGTCCATGGTTTCACGAGAGCGGATCTCACCAATTAAGATCACATCTGGTGCTTGACGCAAAGTATTCTTAAGCGCAATTTCAAAAGAATCTGTATCAATTCCGACTTCACGTTGAGTAATAATACATCCTGCATGTTCGTGTACAAATTCAATTGGGTCTTCAATGGTGATGATATGACCTTTAGAATTTTGATTACGATAACCAATGATGGATGCAAGCGAAGTTGATTTACCTGTCCCTGTTGCACCAACAAAGATAATGATCCCACGTTTGGTCATTGCGAGATCTTTAAGGATAGGTGGTAATTTAAGCTCATCCATGGTCGGAATTTGAGTTTCAATACGACGCAAAACCATTCCAGGCATATCACGTTGTTGAAAAGCGCTGACACGGAAACGCGCAGTTTTATCACGATTGGTAATGGCAAAGTTACATTCACGCGTCTCAGCAAATTCTTTACGCTGCTTTTCACTCATAATAGAGTTAAGCAATTGCATAATAATTTCGCCGTTTAACTTGGTTTTTACCACAGGAACAATTTGACCATTAATTTTCATTGATGGTTCAACATCAGCGGTAATAAATAAGTCTGATGCTTTTTGCTCAATCATCATGTTGAGCAAGTCATTAAAGTCCATCTTTTTTAAACCTCAATAATCCATTTTATAAGAATGATTCTGGTTGTTTTGCTACATTTCTTGCAACTTGAGGACTAATAACACCTTTAGCGACCAGTGTTTTTAAACTCTGATCCAATGTGGTCATACCATAGTTTGCACCGGTTTGAATTGCTGAATACATCTGTGCAACTTTGTTTTCACGAATCAAGTTACGAATTGCAGGAATACCGATCATGATTTCATGTGCTGCAACTCGTCCGCCACCATTCTTTTTCAGTAGGGTTTGTGAAATAACCGCTTGTAATGATTCTGATAACATGGCACGGACCATGTCTTTTTCTTCAGCAGGGAATACGTCAATCACACGGTCAATGGTTTTTGCCGCTGATGTGGTGTGTAGTGTGCCGAAAACCAAGTGACCTGTTTCTGCTGCTGTTAAAGCAAGGCGAATGGTTTCAAGGTCACGCATCTCACCAACTAAGATAATGTCAGGGTCTTCACGTAACGCAGAACGTAGCGCTTCATTAAAGCCATGTGTATCACGATGCACTTCACGTTGGTTGATGAGACACTTTTTAGATTGGTGTACAAATTCGATTGGATCTTCGACCGTTAAAATATGGTCATAGCGACTGTCGTTAATAAAGTCAATCATAGAGGCCAATGTGGTTGATTTACCAGAACCTGTTGGACCTGTTACAAGGATTAAACCACGGGGTAATTCACAAAGATCTTTAAAGATTTGTCCTAAACCTAAATCCTCCATGGTCAATACTTTGGAAGGAATGGTACGAAATACAGCACCCGCACCACGGTTTTGGTTGAATGCATTGACACGGAAACGGGCTATACCTGGAACTTCAAATGAGAAGTCAGTTTCTAATTGTTCTTCAAAATCACGACGTTGCTTATCATTCATGATGTCATAAACCAGTCTGTGAACTTCTTTATGTTCCAGTGCTGGTAAATTGATACGACGGACCTCACCATCGACACGAATCATCGGTGGCATACCTGCTGAAAGGTGTAAGTCAGATGCACCGTTTTTGACGGAAAACGCCAATAATTCTGTAATATCCATAATGTCCCCGAATAAAAACCTATTTGCTTAATTATTTTGTAGAATAATAAGGCCTTTCACTCAGCATAACCAACAATTTCATTGCTTGGAAGCTGAAATTTTTATGAAATGAGAACCTTGTCAATGAATGATCTAAATCAAGCCCGAAATCATGTACTCGCGCAAATTCAGCAGGCCTGTTTGGCTGCAAATCGAGATGTGAGTCAGGTACAGTTGTTGGCAGTTTCCAAAACACATCCAAGTACGTTATTAAAAGAAATGTATGCTACGGGGCAGCGTGCTTTTGGCGAGAATTATTTACAAGAAGCGCTCGAAAAAATTGAAGATTTAAAAGATTTAGAGATCGAATGGCATTTTATTGGTCATGTGCAGCGCAATAAAACCAAGCATCTTGCTGAAAAATTTGCGTGGGTGCATGGTGTTGATCGTTTTATCATTGCAGAGCGTCTCTCAAATCAACGAGAAGCGACTCAAGCGCCATTAAATATTTGCTTGCAAGTCAATATTGATGCACAAGACAGTAAAGACGGTTGTCAGCCGGATGAAGTTGCAGATCTGGTGAAACAAATCAGTCAATTAAAGAATTTAAAGTTACGTGGTTTAATGGTGATTCCTGCACCTGATCATCCGCAAGCATTTAGTGATGCAAAGCAATTGTTTGATCAGGTTAAAGTTCATCATGCGCATGCTGAAGATTGGGATACGTTAAGCATGGGGATGTCTGGAGATATGGTGGAAGCCATTGCCGCAGGGTCAACCATGGTACGTATTGGGACAGCTTTGTTTGGTGCGCGAGATTATTCAAATCAGCGTTAAAGGTTATAGCGAAATCGGCGCGAAGGCTGAGTTAATTTTCGCTGGGTTTAAGTTTATTTTAATTTAGATTTAATGCTGTAAACGTATAAGACATCAATAATTCTAATCCATTGAGATTGTTGATGACTATTTTTCATGTGCTTATTCTTGCCATCATACAAGGGTTTGCAGAACTGCTGCCTGTATCCAGTTCAGCACATGTAATTGTGGCTGAAAAATTGATGGGTTTTGACCCATCAGCGGCTGATATGACGTTTTTATTGGTGATGCTACATACAGGAACCATGTTTGCGGTCATTGTGTATTTTTGGAAGTCTTGGCGCACAACCTATTTTTCGTCATGGGATCGCTTTAAAAAACAAGCATGGTTTGTGATTGTTGCAACAGGCATCACGGGCGTACTCGGATTGGCACTGCAATCGATGATCAAACATGTTTTTTTTGCTGGGGCAAGCCACTTTGAAATTGAGCAATTGTTTAGCAACTCAAAATTAATGGCTGCTGCTTTAGCTTCTGCTGGTGTATTGATTATTTTATCCTCTCGATTAGATCGTGGACAGGTTGGTGATGTGACGATGAAAAGTGCGGCATGGATTGGCGCTGTTCAGGCTTTATGCTTGCCGTTTCGTGGTTTTTCACGTTCAGGTGCAACAATTTCAACAGGATTATTTTTAGGTGTTGCTCGCCAAAAAGCGGAAGAGTTTAGTTTTGCCTTGGCAGTGGTGTTAACCCCAGCGGTGATTGTAAAAGAGCTTTATCGATTGCTACATGCCGAGAATTTTCAAAATATCCATTTAGCTCAACTGCTTTTACCCAGTATGTTTGGGATGCTGTTTAGCTTTATTGCAGGTCTTGTTGCTTTAAAATGGCTATCGAGTTGGCTTGAACATGGTCGTTGGCATTTCTTTGGTATTTATTGTCTGATTTTCTCTGGTGTCGTTTTACTCATTGGTTAAATCTAAGCGTTCAATCCAGTATGAAAATATTGAACGCTATGGGTCATTTTTCCTATTAGTATTAGACTTCTTTGTTTAAGTCGAGTACAAAAATAATGCGGGATTATATGTATAGCGAATGATTTTTAAGAGTGATAGGGAAGTTTATGTCTGCATATTATCAATTGATTCAGCGTCAAATCGATAAACAGGGTGTAGTGACTGCACATTATCAATCGACACATCATGCTCAAGGGGCTTGGAATGCGCATGAGCAACATATGGCACCAGCGACAGGGGTTATTTGTGCTGAATTAGAGCAGTTTTCACCTCGAAATGATGTTCGAATTGGTCGAATAAGTTTAGATATTCTTGGATTAATTGCGGGTGGCGAATTTTATATTCGGACAAAAGTAATTCGAGCTGGCAAGACCATTGAACTGATTGAATCCGAAATGGTCACACAAGGTAAAATAAGTATTGTGGCGAGAACTTGGCGCATGATGACCAGCAATAGTCAAAGTGTTGCAGGTTTAGAGGATCAATCTATTGGAACGCCTGAACAGTTACCGATTTGGCATGAAATACGTCAGTGGCCTGGTGGATATATTCATTCGATTGAAGCAAGGACTGAGCAACGTCGACAGGGAGCAGGTATTGTATGGCTTAGCAATACTTTGGATATGGTTGAAGGTCAACCGACATCGTCATTTGTGAAGTTAATGGGAATGGTCGATACTGCAAATGGTGTCGTGGCGAGACAAACACCTCCTTTTAATTGGGGCTTTCCAAACTTAGATTTACAAATTCATTTATATCGTTTGCCCCAAGGTCAATGGTTAGGTTTAGAAACCGTACAACAGTATGGTGAAGATGGTATTGGTTTAACCAGTTCCGTCTTACATGATATTTATGGACCATTCGGACGTAGTGAACAGATTTTAACTCTAAGACCTGTACACGCTGAGTAGTTGCTAGTATGAAATCAAAAACTGTATTTCTACATACAGTTTTTGATTTGTGTTGATATTTATTCTTTTAAGAAATAAGTATATTTTTTACATTGGCTAAGATAAATCACTATAAAAAACAATTCTATGTGCAGGTAAAATGAAGCTGATGAGTATCCGTTTAAGCATTTGGAATTTACTTTAAGGCAAACTATTCGGTTTACTTTTTTAAAATATACTCAACAATTCTAGATGTAATATGATCGTCAATTTGACTATACTGATTTGAATAAGATTTAAAAACTGGAAATAGAATATGTATAAATCCAAGCTATTATTATGGTTATGTCTTTGTGCTTTAATCAGCGCTTGTAGTACTGCAAAATATTCTTCAACGCAGGATGCTACTTCACAAGAAATCGAATCTGCACCATCACCTAGCTCAGCAACAGCTAAAGCTGCACCAGCGCCTATTTCCAACCAAAATCGAGTAAAGTCAGAAGAGCGTTTGGGGACGAAATGGGGAGATGACGTAAGTTCATATGTGACTCAAGTTGATTTAAAACGTTTGAGTAGTAGCCCTATTGATGAAACTCAAATTCGTTATGCCAGTAAGCAATTTTCAGGACGCAGTATTAATAGCATTTCTTTAGCTGCTGGAAAAGTTAGCTTTTCTGTTGTGGATGATCGTGGGCGAATTTTACCGCTATATCGCGATGGCGAGCGTTATTATCTTTCTGCCCGTGATGGACAAAGCTATCAATTGCGTTATGCCAATACCAGTAGCCAAACCTTTGAAGTTGTTGCAAGTGTCGATGGCCTAGATGTTTTAAATGGAAGTAAAGCATCACGTTCAAATAGTGGTTATGTGTTAAGACCATATAGCTCATTTGCGATTGAAGGTTTTAGAAAGAGTAATTCATCTGTAGCTTCATTTATTTTTAGTAAACCAAATGATGCCTATGCTGCTAACTCTGCCAGTGGTTCTATTCAAAATACTGGTGTGATTGGTACAGTGGTGTATGAGTTAAAAGCCCCTAAATACGATCTACCCAAAAAATCTAAGGATACTTATGCGCCTGCACCAAATGCCTTTCCTGCGGATTAATTAAAAATATTAAGAAGTGAGAGGGATCACATTATCCCTCTCATTTTTTGAGATGTTATAATGTTACACAATTGCAATAATTTAAAAATAGCGCAGTCAAAACAGCTACGATATTATGACTTTGATAATAGGGGGCTGCTGACACTTCATAAATAGTTTGCGTTGTAGGCTAAAATTGAGCAGGCAAGGCATGAAAAGAAGAGAATAACAAGACTATTTTCAAGTTTCATAACGCAGACTGAGATAATTTTAGCCACAACCCTTTGGGACTAGAGTGTTTTTTGCCACTACGTTGTTACGAACTACTCATTTAGAGTGGCTAAATTTCGTATTTCGTGCCTAGTATCGCCTAAAAAACACTCGTTGTCGCAGACATAGAAGAAGTGTCAACAGCCCCCCTTAACGTTACTTATAAACTTTAAAATAGGTTTTATAATGAAAAATATAAATATATTTCTCTGCCTTTTGTTGTGTATTTTTCTAGCTGCATGTTCGAAAAAATCAGATGAAAGCGCATCACAATCCCAAACCGAAGCGACCAGTGCAGATGCTGCTGAAGCAGCCAACAATCAAGTTGCAGCTGATGAAAAGTTAGGCACAAAGTGGGGCGATGAAATTGATTCCCATGTGACTGAGGTGCAGTTAAAGCGTAAATCTGATTCACCTCTTACTGAAACAATCGTGCAATATGCAGATAAGAACTACAAAGGTAAAACGGTCAATTCAATTTCTATTGCTGCAGGAAAAGTGAGTTTTTCTGTTGTAGATGATCGTGGAAACCGAATTCCCATGTATCGTGTTGGACAAAGCTATTATTTGTCAGGGCGTGAAGGGCAAAGCTATCAACTTCAGTATGAAAATAACACAGCGAAAACTTTTGAAGTGGTTGCCAGTGTTGATGGTGTAGATGTTATTGATGGTAGTGAGGCGTCTCGAAGTAATTCTGGTTATGTCTTACATGCACATGATTCTTTGAAAATTGAAGGTTTCCGTAAGAGTGAATCTGCTGTTGCTTCCTTTACTTTTAGTAAGCCTAAAGATGCGTATGCTGCGAACTCAGAGAATGGTTCCATTCAGAATGCTGGTGTAATTGGTACGGTTTTATATGAGTTGGAAGCACCAGAAGATGAGGCTAAACCTGTGAATAAATATGCACCTCCACCAAATGCATTTCCCGCAGATCGATAAAGAATAAAGTAAAGAAGTGCTTATAAGCACTTCTTTTTTAATTGTTTGGAAGAATAATGAAAAATATTAAATATTTACTATCGATTCTATGTTTATTGGTTACATCTTTAATTCATGAAAATACAAGTGCAAATCCTGAGCTGAACAAAGCGATTGTTTCAGAGCAAAAGACTTATCAAGCGTTTAAGGAGGTTTTTGAATCCCTTGTTGCATCTCTCATGGATCCAATTGCGAATACGGCTCAAGATGATAATATAATGAGCGCACATAGGAGATGTGTTCATCAACAGCAAATCGTTAAAATGCTGTTGAATAATCAAAAGTATAAAGAGCAATTCGATCAAGAGTTTGCTGAAGATCAGCGTACATTTGATGAAGCTTTGAATGGTTTTAAAAATTCAGTGACTGCAATGAAACCTTATTGCGATAAGATACAAGCAGAATACGATAAAAATTTAAATTAAGAAGTGTGAGTTAAACACTAACTCACCACTTCAATCATACTTGCACCCGCCCCTAAAGGACGTACCTGAATTTGCACAGGAATACGTTCATGCATTTCCTGTATATGTGAAATCAATACAACTTTACGCCCTTGATTCTGCAATTGATCTAATGCATTCATGACCATATGTAAAGAAGATGCATCCAATGTTCCAAAACCTTCATCGATAAAGAGAGATTCAATTTTCATCGAACCTGATGCCATATTGGCAATTGCCAAAGACAAGGCAAGGGCAGTCAAGAATGACTCACCCCCTGAAAGTGAGGCAACAGAACGGGTTTCACCGTCCATATCATGGTCAATGATGGCAAGACTAAGTGAGTTATCTAACCGCTTTAAGGTATAACGTTGAGACAACATCGCCAATTGTTGGTTGGCGTGTTCGAGTAAAATATCCAGATTATACTGTTGTGCATAATCACGGAATTTCTTACCAGTTGCATCTCCCATTAAGCCTGAAATTTTGCCCCAGCGATGTTCTTCCTGTTGTACTTGTTGAATCTGATCAGCAAATTGCTTTTGCTTAGCAACATTTTGCTGATGCAATTCAAGTTTGAGTTTTAACTGATCGCGGATTTCAAATTGGGTTTTTAAAGCATTCACATTATCCAAAATCAATTGTTGTAGCTGTTCAAAATCAATATCGGGTTGATGGAGCTTATGTTCGATTAATTGCTCTTGTATGGTGTTAAGTGCTGAGTTGGCCTCATTTAACATTCGTTCAGCGTGTTGCAGTTGTTGGCGAATCTGTTGTTCTTGTACCGCCGTGATTTGAGCCAAGTGCTCAAAATCATCAGGCTGAAAAGCTGGATGTTGAGTGAGCCATTGCTGAATATCCTGATTCACTAGATTGAGGTTATTCTGATTGTGTTGTTGCTGGGCTGTGAGTTGTTCGAGCTGACTTTTTTCTTGCTCAAATTGATTACGTAATTGATTAAAGCTTTGCTTCTGTTGTTGGTAAAGTGTCTGAATTTTCTGGTAGTCATGGTCATACTGCGTTAACCATTCATTCGGTTTAACTTCGGTTAATCCTGTCATATTTTGAATGAGTTGATTTGCCAATTCTGTGTTTTGTTGCCCTTTCAGTTTTATCTCGTTCAAGCTATGGGCAGTTTCAGAAATTTGTTTGGTTGCATTCGCTATATTGAGTTGAGCTGTATTGAGTTGCTGTAGATATTGATCATGCTGTTTCGACAATAACTCAAGCTGTTCAAGCTGTTGTGTACGCGTATTTAATTGGCTCAAGATATGTTGTGCTGTGGTGATACTGTACTGTTGCCATGCATTTTTTTCACGATCAGCTAAGCAACGGACAATATGCTGCACTTGATTGTGTAGGTTATTGGCATTTTGCAATAGATGTTCAGTGTGTTGAATGCCTTGACTTAATTGTTGCTGAATTTTGATGCTTTGAATCCATTGCTTAGATTGTGCTTCCAATTGTTGAATATCAAACTGATATTGCTGGGTAAGTTGCTCCAATTGTTGCTTAATTTCAGATTGTGTCTGAGTTAAGTTCAGCGCGATTTGGGCTGATTGACCTTGTTCAATACACAGCTGTTGTATGACGGTTATTTTTTCAGTCACATTTTGAAGAGTGGTCTTAAGCTGTTGCTGTTCGACACTCAATTTGGTCAAGTTTTGTTGAGCCGCTTGCCAAAGGTTAAAGGTTTCTTGTTCTTTGAGCGTGGCTTGTTGTTCCTGTTGCTGTTGTAGTTCAAACAGTACTTTAGATACAGCAGAATCATCACGGTGATAGGGATGAGTTGTGCTTCCACAAACAACACAAGCTTGACCATCTACTAATTCAGCTCTTAAATGTTCTACATTTTCAGCATGTAATAAGCGTTGCTGTTGTAAAATCTCTTGCAGTTTTAAACGGGCTTGTTTCGCCGTTTGGAAATCTTGTTCAGTCTGTATTGTGGTTTTTTCAAGTTGTTGAAATTGCACTGAGCAACGTTTCAATCGGTCATTAAGCTGCTGAGATTCAATCTTTAATTCAAAAAACTGGGCTAATTTTTGTTGTAACGTCGCCAATTGGTTGAGTTGGCTCAGTTTAAATTCACGTTGTTGGCGCGTTTGTTCAAGCTGAGTTTCAAGTTGCTCCGCAGTTCCAAATTGATGAATTGAGTCTTGTAATTGTGTTTTTTGCTCAATTAACCTCGTTTCAGCCTGAGATACATTTCCTAATTGATTTTCAATAGATTGATAGTGCTGAATAAATTGAGTTAACTGTTGCACATGTGCAGTTAAACCTTTATCTAAACTTGAGAACTGCTGAGTGTCTGCAAGTTGCTGATCTAAAATATTTCGTTTTTCTGTAATCTGCTGAATATGATGTTCAAGTTGTTGTTGTTGATTGAGTAATGGGGTTTTAGACGATTCTAAATCATTTAATCTGGTCTGAATTTTCTTAAATTCGACTCCAATAAAATCCCGTTCCTGAATACATTTCCGTACTTCACTCAAAGACTCACGATGGGTGTTTTCAAAATTCTGCTGAACAGTTAAAGCACTTTCAGTTTGGATAAAACGGGTCTGTTCAGTGTCAAATTGAACCTGTAATGCATCAAAAAGCTGTTGTTGTTTTTGAATTTGTGGTGCGAGTTGCTGTTCTGTTTTTATCAGTTGTTGCTTTTGAAATATACTAGAGCGGATCTCTGAGAATATTTCTAAACGATTTAAACGTTCACGCTCAGGGATTAAGCCTTGTTGCGTTTGTAATTGTGTATCAAGCAACTGTTGCTTAACGACAATTTCATCATTCAGTTTTTGTTTACGCTCAAACCATTGCTGATGTTTTTCAAGTTGCGATTTTTCATCTTCAAGTTTTTTATAGTCTTGATTGATGTGTTGGAATTGTATGTGTAATTCAGCGGCATCTTCCTCAGAGAGAAGTTCAATATGGCCGAGAAGATTTTCTAATTCCTTACGTTTTGATGCCACCAATTTGGTTTTTTCATAGGCCAATTGGCCGACTTTTCCAAAAATGGATGAATTGGTTAAATACTCAAGTAATTCACCACGTTCATTGTCACGTGCTTTTAAAAAGGCTGTGACTTCGGATTGTGCCAAAAGAACTGCACGGGTAAATTGCTCAAAACTCAGTTGGGTAATTTTATAAATCGCTGATTCAACGGCTTTGGCTTTATCTGCTACTACTGTCCCATCGGTTAAGCATTTTAAATAGCGTTGGACACTTTGTAGTTTTCCATCTGCTTTTTCACGGGAACGTTTAAGTTCCCAGCGTGCCAAATAATGCTTTTGGTCTTGTGCCACAAAACATAATTCAGCAAAGCCGTGTGCGGTCACGCGGCGTAGTACAGTCAGTGGTGAGTTGGTTAAAAGTTCAGAGCCATCAACATCCTGTAATTTACCATCACTGTCTTTTAAACGTGGGATTTTATTAAACAGAGCAAGGCACATGGCATCCAAAATAGTTGATTTTCCTGCCCCTGTTTTTCCAACAATCGCCACTAAACCTGCTGAAGCTAAAGGTTCAGATTCAAAATCTATAAAATGTTCACCAGAAAGAGATGCGAGATTTTTGAGTCGTATAGATAAAATTTTCACGGCAAACTCCTATGCGTCATGTTCATTTTCAAGCGTTTTTTCGGCTTCTTGTAATAAGCTTAAAAAATCTTTCAAGACCGCATCATCATTGGCATAGCCATTTTTTTCCCAAAGTTGTTGAAAGAGTTTTTCTGGTGTCGGTGGTTCTAAATTGATTGAAGTAATTTCATCGCTATTTTTTTCTGATGCGAAGTATTGTCTTGATATGCGAACTAAGCGGTAACGGCTTTTGGGTAAGGCATCTTCAAATTGTTGACGCAAATTGGGCGGAGGTGGAACATCGGTGTGGTATTCAATATCGACATATTCACGCTGATCAATATTTTCAATTTCACCGCTTGCTAAGGCCTTTAATTTGGCTAAAACTTCATTCAATTCCCCTTTAATTTTATGCAGTTGTACACTACGGGGAATAAATATACTTTCAAATGAAACCCGTGACTCATCTGTTTTAAGCGGGTCAATATTAACATCGACAATTTGGTGTTTATAGTTGATTTCACTAAAGGATAAGGGAATAGGTGAACCACTATAACGGATATGTTCCTGACCAACTTTTTGCGGTTTATGTAAATGCCCGAGTGCAACATAATCAATGCTATCTTCAAACAATGTGGTAGAAAGTGCTTCCTCATTGCCAATGATAATAGGCCGTTCAGAATCAGAGGTTTCTCCACCTTGCATATGGGCATGTGACATTAGAATGAGTGCTTGATTATCTGTCTTTCTTTTTCGTGCTTCAGAAATCACCTGTTGATGTAAATAGGCAATGGCATTTTGACTGTTATTGGTTTGTTCATTAAAGCCAGTGATTTCGGCTGGGCGCAGAAATGGTAAACTTAGACACCAAGCAATAATATTTTTTTGTTCATCATAAATTGGAATCAGTAAACGATCTAAATCAATTTGACCAAGCTCGTTTTTATGAATCACACCGACTGTTTTAGCGTGATATTTTTCAAGCAGGGGCTCAACTTGTTCAATGCGATAACCTGAATCATGATTACCTGCAATCATTAAGGTTTGCATATGTGGAGCTAGCTGATGTGCATTGGCTAGGAATTGATAGAGCTGTTTTTGCGCAGCAGATGCAGGATTGATGACATCGAATATATCGCCTGCAATTAATAGGGCATGGGGTTGCTTTTCTTTGATTTGAGCTAATAACCACGCTAAAAATTGCTCATGTTCATACTGGCGAGAATGGTTATAGAAGAATTGTCCCAGATGCCAGTCTGAAGTATGAAGAAAGCGTACAGTCATTAGTTGGATAAGCCTTACAGAATTTAAAATTAAGGTAGCACAAATTGAATGCTTAAATCAGCTGTAAGGCCTTAATCACTTAATATGATCTGTATTTTTTATAAAAATTCTTAAAAAATATCCGCTATCTTTTAATCTCAACTGTTTCATGCAGCCGAAAATAGACTGGTTTTCTCAAACATTCATTTAGATTTTTAATCAATCAAGCTTATTTTGCATTGGGATCAACTTGGACTAATCCAAAGGTATTATGATCTGCATCTAAAAAATAACCTTGCCAACATTTATTGGGAATAGCAAATTTCTCCATTGCTACTTGTCCACCTAAAGCTAAAATTTTTTCAGCAGTTGTATCAAAATCTTCAACTTCAAAGGAACAGGTAAAGGCATTGGTTCCGCAATGGGTAGGTGGTGTTTGAGCTGGACGCTCCAATAAGCCACCATGTATGTTGGCTGTTTCAATTTGAAAATATTGAATGGGTAGACCTTCAATTTTGCTAAATTTCCAACCGAAAACTTCATGATAAAATTTAACTTCACGTTCAGGGTTTGAAGACTGAATTTCAAAGTAGCTTAGTGCGTTCATTGTTATTGTCCAATTTTAAATGTTTTGATTAAGATAATAGAGTTTGCAAAGTTGTGATGTATAAATATTGAAAATGAAAGAATGAGGCAATTAAAAGTGATGTGTTATGGATAAAGAAAAATTACATGAATTACGCGCAAAAATTACCATTTCAATCGCAGATGCTTGCGCTTTATTAAAACAATATGATGAGCTAGCACATTGCATACAAGTTTATCATCAGCAGAATATTGAAAAAATTTGTGCAGCAACAGATTGTGAGGCGGAGCTTGCACAAGAATATTATGATGATCCGAGATATCATCACAATCTTGAAAAAATCATTCAAAAAATTAATGAATTTAATCAGCGAACAATCAAATTAAGCATAGATGAAAATCCAAAATATGTTGATAAAGTGGGTTTCTTTATTTGGGCAGAAGATGAAAACTTAGAGAGCATACAAAATAAACGCAATAGAACTTATTTTATTCCGCAAGATGATTTTGCTTATGTCATTAAAATATTTAGATCTTTATTTCCATTGTTTAGCCCACTGAGAAATGAATTTGAGTGTAGTTTTGATCCTTGTTCAGATAACTATTTTGATCAAAATGCCATACAAGACATTATCTTAAAAATTAAAGATCTGCATTTTAACGATAGCAAAGTGATGAGTTTTTTAGAAAAACTGGTTTGTTGTTTAGAGGAAAAAACACAAATAGGGACTTATGTCGTTATTTTTGGAAATCAATAAATGAAATCGAAACGGTAGTTAGAAGTCGATGTGAAGTGATTTAGTGATGTCGATAAGTTAAGACAAAACTTTTAAGCTTATTTAAAATTTTATAACCAATAAAATCGTTAAAATTTGGATATTTAATTCGATAATACTCATTCCAATAGCTGACAATTCTACTTTGAGTCGTTTGGTCATATTTGGGATTTTGCAGCATAAATGCTGCAAAAAGTCCTTGATTATTTGCATCTAGAATCGGTTCAATGGGCTCTAAAATTTCTTGAACATATTCACCCAATAACTGAAAAATGAAAGGGATCATAAAACTTGTAAGGTCAGTTTTAAGGAGTCTTTCGAGCGCTCTTTGCCGAACAAAACCATTGTGATGGCGAGTAAGAATACACCATAGAATTTGACGTTGTGTTAAAGAAAAATTATGAAACTCAATACATTGTAACTGAGTTATATAGATCTTTGATGGTACAACGATATGTTCGTGATGAATCAACACTTCGCATTGAGCGCTTTCATGAATTTTTATTTTTTTACTTTCTAAGTATTTTGATATTACTAAAACATCATCTAATAGAGCTTTAGGAAAAGCTCGGATTAACTTTAGATGATTGCTCACAGATTTGCTGCTCTCAGTTATTTTAAAGTCGGTGCAAAATGAAAATCATAACTCTCAGAAATAGGAATAATTTTTTTATCCACTTGTTCGATATCCTTACCTTCTTTGGTAAATAACATGGGCATAAAACTAAAGACTTGGTTGCCATTGAGACTTTGAAGATCTGTCTGCCAGTTTTGCCAACGGAATACTTTATAAAACTGAGCAATATCTCCATTGAATGCCCAAGTCAAAAATTCTGAATAGCTCACATCAAGATTTTCCCATACCAATGTATCTGGGGCAAAATAGTAAATCTTTCCAATTGCTTCACCTAATTTTCCATTATTGATAGCAAAGTAACCCCCTAAAACATCATCAGCAATCAGTAGATAGGTTAGCTCCTGATCAGATTGATGAAACGTTTTATGATGATTCCATTCAGTAATACCACGATCTAATTTTGGATGTCCTGAAGCTAAAATTCTCAACCATCCATGATCAATCAGTATTCCACCTGTTTCATAAATAATTGAACCCATAGGTGAACGTGTTGTGACTTGAATGTTCAGTAACTCTTGTTCAGCTCTTAATTTGTTCTTGGGTAAAACTTCAATATGGTTGGTGGCTTGAGTCATCCATTCTTGTACCAATATCCAGCCTGAATCTTCAATATTGATTAATTGTTCTAAAGTTTTCATTGTTTGCTGTTATCCAAATAATACAAAGCGCTTAAGTGGTTTCCCTCGGGTACTCTAAAATTCGAGGAAAATGGAAATCATAACTTTGTAGTGCAAACTTATACAATTGAGCAGGACGTTTGCCCGCAATTTTAGTTTGGTTTGTTTCCTCAACTGCACCAGCTTCAATCATACGCCGTCTAAATGATTTCTTTTCTAGGCTTTGCCCTAAAATAATTTCATAAATCTGCTGTAGCTCAGTCAAAGTAAACAGTTGAGGCATCAAACTGACGGGTAAGGCAGTATAACGTGCCTTACTGCTTAAACGGTCAACAGCCATATCTAAAAGCTGTAAATGATCAAAAGCCAAGTCTAATTTTTTTGCCTTAGCAATTGAAACCCACTCGCTATATTCATTTTGTTCAGTGGCAATCTGTTGGAATGCTTTGAAATCAATCAGGGCAAAATATAAAGCTGTTACAGCCCATCCACGAGGATCACGTGTTGCATTGCCAACCGTTGCAACTTGTTCCAAATGCGGTGATTGAAGTCCAGTTTTTTCAACCAATTTACGATGTGCTGTTGTCATCAAATCTTGATCTTTAGACAAATCGACAAAACCACCTGGGAGTGCCCATTTATCTTTTTGTGGGAAATTAGAACGTTTAATCAATAAAACCTGTAGTTGACCCGCATCAACAGAAAAAATTGCCATATCCACTGTAAGTAATGGAGATTCATAATCCTTTTTATTATAGTTAGAGAGAAATTCCTGTTCAGAGTTAAAGGTCACTGTAAGGCTCGCTTAATTTTATTAAAGTAACGGATTGTGTTGGATTATTGCAGGGTGGAAGAGATTCGCCAAGTAGAAAATATGTTTAGCAAGAATGAGATGGACAATGGCGCAGCCTAAGCGTAGAAACCTTGCTATAAAAGCAAGGTTTCTACAAATGGTTGTTATAACTGATTTGCCAATCGCTCCCGAATTTCATTCAAACGACACGCTCGAATCAATTGCCCATTTTCAAACACCGTTTTTAACTCACCTTGTTGCTCTTGTTCCATGGTTTGCTGATCAAATAACACAAATCCGTCTTCAGTTTTTTCTACACGAAGTAAACCTTTGGCAGATTTCTTTATACCAGAATCAGTGATCGGATCTTTAAACAATTCACGTGGAACACCGTTGACTTGTCCCCAAGTGGCTTTAACTGCAAAACCAAATGTGTCACGTGTTAAATAGTTATAAGTATAACTACCGATGCCAAAGACCAGATTATTTGAAGCATAGCCCTTCGCTTCCAGCCCTTGAACAATATTTAAAGCACGTTCCAAAGTAATCGAGTCACCATAAATCAAACCAACACGCTCATTTAAAACTTTATAGCCTTGATCTGTTTCGGTTCCGCCAAAGATTTCCCATAAACATTGCACAGCGCCTTTATAAGCTGGACTTCCCATTTCAGCTTCAGGGTCACCGCAAATGATTTTTACAGGATCACCAGAGTCAGGACGAAAAACCAATTTAGCCAAACCTAAAGCATTTGGCTGACGAGCTAGAATTTCATCTTTTAGCTCCACAGTAAATTCTGTAATCACTCGCCAAAAATCCCAAGTATCCGATACGATACTGACCACACCTGATGGATAAAGCTCAGTGATTAAACGTCTAAAAGTTTCAATTTCGTTGTCTTCACTGCCCATACACATCACACTATGTTCGGTTGCTGGAACTGAAACACCTACAATGCCGTCTGCATCGTAATATTCTTCTGCATAATCAATCGCTGAAACTGCGTCTGTACCGATAAAGCTGGTTAAATGTCCTACACCATTTTGTGTGGCATCATAAATCCCACTCATGCCGCGACTACTAAAATCATGGCCTTGTACAGCAACGAAGTCTAAAGGTGCACCTGTTTTAATCGCATATGCTGTCAGTAAGCGTTTGTATTCAAATGCAATCGTTGCTGTCGTACAACTTTTCCATAATTCAGCACTGAGTACTGTTTCTAAGTAGTTGGTTAACCAAAAGAACTCAGGTAGGGTATTTACAATAGTGAGTACAGGTACTTTTATATTGACACGACTGCCTTCTTCTAGCGCCTTGATTCGGATTGGTAAATAGCCTAAGTCATATAAAGCTTCGATATGATCGACTGGTACTACGCCGTCACCCAATGCGTTATCCATTCTACGTTTATATCTAGCAATCACTTTTGCCTTATCTTGTTGGAAAAAACCTTCATTCCAAGTCTCAATCAAAAAGTGTTTGATAAAGCCTTGTAGGCCAAAGAACACGATTTTATCGTCGAAATCAGGCAACATTTTTGCTAAACGAGAAGAGCGTGGCGTGAAATTGGCATAAACATATTCTGTGCCAACAGGATACTGACGTCTGTGATCTGCTTTATAAAAGTCAATTGCATTCAGTGGATTGATTTTTAAGCTCATTCTTATTCTCCAAAATAATTAAAATGAATTGAAACGACTAAATGAAATGACGTTTAGATTTGGATGTTCAGTTTGTGGAAAGCTCGTCGTAGTAAAAATTTGATCAACCAATCCTTCAAATACGTGCATACCTTTACTAAAGATCCCGTGAGTTACATACAAAATCACATGTTGGCAATTTAATTTTTTTAACTCTTGTGCAATACCAATAAAAGTTGCACCACCATCACAAATATCGTCTGTGATCACAGCTGTTTTGCCCGTTAAATCAGTTGCATTGACTTGAGCATTCTGAATTTTTCCTGTGACGGCATCACGGTTTTTTTCACAGTAGACCATTTCGATTTCGTGATCTCTTAAGCTATTGATGACCTTGGCAATCGTTTTAGTCCGTTGTTTTGCACCTGCATCTGGACAGATTAAAACGGTGTCTTGAGCAATTAAAATGTCTTGTAACTTTGAATTTTGCAGAATGATTTCACTTGGTTGAACATTCTCAATTTCAAAAAAATGGGTGTTTTCATTTAAAAGCTTTTCAGTAACACAACTATGTGCATCCCAAACTTTGATTGATTTACGTTGTTGTGGAAATTGTTCAGTATTGATATTTAATAATTTTGTCATCAGTTCTAATGAGAATGCCTGTCCCATCGCACAGATTCGATCTTGGCGTGCGTATGGAAAATAGGGGATTTCTAAATCAATTTCTAAACCTTGATTGAGTAATACATTTTCAATTAACAAGTAATCCATCAAATCTTGCGTATTACTGATTTTGGCTTGAATCTGAATTTGCCCTTTCAACGTTTTTAACGTATCTGCTGAAATTTGAACATGTCGTTCACCACCCGCAAACTGAATATTTTGAATAGGGATAATATTGTTGTTTGAATCTTTGACTTGGATAGACATGTTGCTTATACCTATAAAGTGGCTTATAGCCAATACATATATAGTGTCATAAAGCCTATTTAATTATCAATATTACTTCACAAAAGTTTACAAATCTGAGTTTTAGATGCTTTTTGAATGGATTTTTATTTAAGTAATTGTTTTGTATTGTAATATTTAGTGTGTGAGAGCGTGCTGATTTTTAATGCTGTCTATCATTCCAGATTTAACAGGTTTAAATCCCTAGACATTTATTATGTAAGAAAAAGCAGGGGATCACTAAAAGACGATAGCTATATAAAGACAGCTACGATAAAAAGTCCTTACTATAAGAAATATGCACTTTAACAAGTTAGGGGATATGATTCAGTCGTTGAAATATTCTTGTTCAACAGATAGAGAACAAGAGATTTTTTAAAAATCAAAAAATGCTTATGTGGAGTAAATCATATTGGTATTGAAAGTTCCTTCTCCACCTTTAGGGAAGTTTAGGATGAGGAACTTTTATGTTGAACTCAGTTTTAAAAAGGGCTTTTGAAAGAAGCCGAATAAAAATATTTTAAAATGATTTAAATTATTGAAGGCAGTTAAATAAAGTCGCTCTAATCCAAGAACACGGTAAAGTTTTCTATAGGTTCACGCGGGGTAATAAATGTATTTACAATATGATCTGGATCGGCATAGCCCAATACAACAGCACAGACTAACTCCTCATCATCAGGCGCATTGAGTACCTCTAAGACAATACGATGAAAATGATTCCAAGCAGCTTGAGGACAACTGTCTATACCGCGAGCTTTGGCTGCAATCATGACATTTTGCACCATCATGGAAATATCCATTTTAGCGCCAGTTCCCATGATTTTATTTACAGTAAAATACAGCACAACAGGTGCATCAAAAAGCTGATAATTTCTTAAATGTTGTGCCGCCATTTTTTCTTTTTCGCTTTTTTGAATCGCCAAAAGCCCATACAGCCCCCAACCATTTTCACGACGACGATCAATAAATGGTGAAATCCAAGTGGTTGGGTAGTATGAAAAGCTCGCAGTATGCTGTTCGGCAAGTTCTGGTCGGGTAAATAATTCGATTTGAGCAGCACATACACGGTCAATCATTTCTTGCCGTTTGTTACCAGTGACGACATATACTTTCCACGGTTGGGTATTTGCTCCTGATGGCGCACGACAGGCAACTTTTAAAATATCTTTAATAATAGATAAATCGATAGGTTTATCCAAAAATGCACGTACTGAATGACGGCTTGTAATTGCTTGATCTATCACTTGAACCTGTTCTAAAAGCATAAAAGTCCTTTATTGGTCTAATTTTTCATCAAATAGACTATATACGATAGTCGTAGAGGCGTTATATTCATTTTTTGAAATTTTAGCTAAGCCTTAGATTATATAATGATTATAGAAATACTAATCTGAAAAAAGAATTGAAATTAAAGTATTATTCGATAAAACTGATTTAATAAAGGGGTTGAGTTACGCTAGATTACAAAGGTGTAAGAATTATACACAAATTGTTACTTTTGGGTTTTAACTTAGTTTCAACGCTTTCATAATTTAATAGCAAGCATATATGTGCAAAGTTTTTTTTATGTGGTGTTTGAGAAACTACTGAAGAAAACAAGAAAAATTGATTTTTTAGCAAAGTATTGGGGTTAAAAGATCAAATTGTACGGATGCACATCATAAATAAGGCTAGGAGTATTTCATGAGTCTATTCACAAATCGCAAGTCATTGATCGTCAAAAGTTTAGCATTAACAGTAACAGCTTTGATGGTAAATACAGCTCAAGCTGCTACTGACAGTCAAGAGATTCAACAATTACGTAATGAAGTTCAAGAATTAAAAGCACTTCTTCAACAGCAACAGCAGCAAGTAAGATTAGTTGAATCTAAAGTTCAAGCAGCACCATCTTCTTCTTCAGTTGGCTTAAAGTCTAAGTCTGGTGCAGATATCAATATTTATGGTTTTGTTCGTGGTGATGCGAACTATATCATTGAAGGCGGTGATGACGACTTCAACAAAATCAGTTCAACCAATGGCGAAGCGAAAGATAAACTCCGTGCTACAGCAAAAACAACACGAATCGGTTTAGATTTTAATACACCAGTAGGCGATGCTAAAGTTGGTGGTAAAGTTGAAGTTGACTTTGCAGGTAATGGCGTAAATGAAAACCTTCGTATTCGTCATGCTTATTTAACCTATAACAACTGGTTATTTGGTCAAACAACATCTAACTTCCTATCTAGCCATGCGCCAGAAATGATTGACTTTGCAACTAACGCAGGTGGCGGTACTACACGTATTCCACAAGTACGTTATGCATACAATTTGGCACCGACTACAAAATTATTAGTTGCTGCTGAAGAGGGTAATAGTACTGGAGTTACAGGTACAGCAGTTAAATATAGTCTTCCTGTGTTAACAGGTAAAATTACACAATCATATGCTGATGGCAACGGTAATGCATCTGCACGTGTTTTAGTGGAAAACTATAAAGATAACAATGTTGGCAAAGACAAGACTGGTTGGGGTGTTGCAGTTGGTACAGACTTTAAAGTTGCTGACCCTTTAAAACTTTTTGCTGATGCATCTTATGTGGTTGGTAATAGCAACTACTTATACGGAAGTAACAATGCATATTCTGTGGTAAATGGTGATATTGAACAGAATGAATTCACTGCGCTTCAAGTGGGTGGGACATATAAAATCTTACCTAACTTACGTTCAACTTTAGCGTATGGTGCATTATTTGCTGACAACGGTACAGATTTTGCCAAAGCAAACCAAACTGCAAATGAAAAAATTCAACAAGCTTGGTTAAACGTGATCTATTCTCCAGCGAAACCGATTGATTTAGGTATCGAGTATATCAACGGTAAGCGTGAAACTTTCGCGGGTCAATCTTATAAAGATAACCGTGTAGGTTTAATGGCGAAATACAATTTCTAATTCCAACTTAGAAATTTATTGATCCAAAAAGCCGAGGAATGATCCTCGGTTTTTTAATGCCTGAGTATTCATGTCAAAAATAATCATCAAATCAATATCATTTCAAATAATGAATAATATTGTAAAAACTTAAGACATTTGCTTAAAAAAATGCATAATTAACCCACTTTTTTTGTATGTTCATATTATCGTATAGATAAATGACATGTTTTGGCCTGTTCTTGTAAAGCGAATGACTTATGAGGACTGTATTTCTCATTGTTTGATGAAA
Organism: Acinetobacter sp. I-MWF; assembly: GCF_025433935.1. Taxonomy (NCBI): domain Bacteria; kingdom Pseudomonadati; phylum Pseudomonadota; class Gammaproteobacteria; order Moraxellales; family Moraxellaceae; genus Acinetobacter; species Acinetobacter sp. I-MWF. Next base: position 927,133 of record NZ_JAMBAR010000001.1, read on the forward strand.
TGATCTTTTATCAATAATAGGAGTAACATCATGACCATTTTCTTTTCTAAATTTTTGCAGCATTGCAATTCTGTTTATATCTAATCGCTAATGTATTTATCGCGATAAGCCTTTTTGATTTTCAATGTTGAAAATCTGCGTTTTATTTTAATTTTTTGTTGTATATATCAGGCAATTAGGTAATCACTAAATCTGAGTGATTTTAAGTCTGTTACTATGGAATAGCATTTCTATATCTATACAACAAAAAAATCTAGCCAAAGAATGGACAATTACTTATGGAATTTTCTTTTAATGCCTTCTATACGTTGATTGCAGCGGTCATCGTATTGTTATTGGGTCGTTTCCTGGTCAATAAGATTGATTTTCTCCGTAAATATAATATTCCAGAACCTGTTGCTGGGGGACTTGTTGCCGCAATTTTATCTTTACTCATCCATAATTTCTGGGGCTATAGCATTACCACGAGTAGTGAATTACAAACCAGTTTCATGTTGGTATTTTTCGCTTCAATTGGTTTAAGTGCAAATTTTGCAAAATTAAAAGAAGGCGGTTTTGGTTTAGTCGTTTTTTTAATTTGTGTTGCCTCATTTATTGTCGTACAAGACTTTGTTGGGATTGGATTGGCAACGGCCATGGGTCTAGACCCGCTGATTGGTTTGATTGCGGGTTCAATTACCCTCACAGGTGGACATGGTACAGCAGGTGCTTGGGGTGAGATTCTAGAAACCCAGCATGGTATTCAAGGTGCATTAGCATTAGGTATGGCAAGTGCAACCTTTGGATTAATCATTGGCGGAATCATTGGTGGTCCATTGGCCAAGCTCCTGATTAACCGTTATCAGTTATCTAATCCAAAGACACAAAAAGAAGTGGATGAGACCAATCAGCAAGCCGTTTCTGATCTTGGTGAATATGTTCCCTTTGAATATCCACATCAAGTCCGTTTGATTACTGCAGATAATGCGATTACTACATTGGGACTTTTTGCAGCATGTTTGGCTTTTGCTGAATTTATGACAGGTTACAGTAAAGGACAATGGTTTGAGCTGCCAACATTTGTTTGGGCGCTCGCTGGCGGTGTTATTCTTCGAAATGTGCTTGAAGGCATTTTAAGAGTTAAAATGTTTGATCGTGCGATCGATGTGTTTGGTAATGCAGCACTGTCACTTTATCTAGCGATGGCTTTACTTTCATTAAAACTTTGGCAGTTAGCAGATTTAGCCGGCCCATTGGTGATTATTCTGAGTGCACAAACATTAACGATGGCTTTATATGCTGCTTTCGTGACATTCCGTGTAATGGGGAAAAATTACGATGCAGCGGTATTGGCTGCAGGGCATTGTGGTTTTGGTATGGGTGCAACACCAACAGCTGTTGCAAATATGCAGGCTATTACCAATATGTACGGTCCTTCACATAAAGCATTTTTGATTGTTCCGCTTTGTGGTGCTTTTTTTGTCGACTTAATTAATGCAACAGTGATTCAATTAATTCTAAAATTTATCGCTTAATTTTTAGATTTAAAAAGCCAGTGATATCACTGGCTTTTTAAATGAAATTCAGCAAGGCATAATGAATAAATAAAAGGCTAGGAATACTGATAAAAATTGAAATTTTAAGTTTTAAACTCAATAGCATTAAACTGGTTGTGAGGATATCTAATGGATTGCCCATGGTTTTTTGTAGCATGGGGACAATCACAGACAGGATAAATCCGACAACTGCGGCATTGATGAGCATTACAGAATTTTCAATATAACGATTCTCAAGTTGCTTAGACCAGTAAGGCAAAGCTAAAAAAACAAAGAAAAAAGAAGGTAGAAATATCAATAGTGTTGTTATGGCCGCATTAACAATGGGAAAAGTGGTAAGGGGTAAATATGCACCAAGATAACTGGCAAAGCTAAACAGTGGTCCTGGCATAAATTGCGCAAGTGTGTAACCTAATTCAAAATCTTGTTTACTGATTAGCCCTGTATTGACAAGGTCTTGGTGAAGCATAGGAAGAACCACATGGCCACCACCAAAGACCAAAGCGCCTGTTTTATAAAAACTAAAACTGGCTTGAAAGAGCAGCTTGTTGGAAAAAAGCATTGCCAAGCACAAGGCTAAAAAGATTGAAATAAAGCCAATCAACCAGATTGAATGAAGACGATGAGCGGTTGGTAAGGTATTAAAATTTATATGCTGTTTTTCGATAGCAAGATCATTTGAATCCTTTTGAATATATGCAAATCGCGTCATTAAAACGGCTAAACAACCAGTACCGAGAATAATCACAAGTTGTATCCAAGCATTGGAAAACAGCAGTAGCAACCCTGTACTAACAAGCATTAAGGAAAAATGCAGTTTGGTTTTACAATAGCTTTTAAACATCTGCAAAAAAGCAAAGACAATAATCGCCAAGATGATCGAGTGGATTGTTGAAAATAAGGCTAAATTAAAAACTGGATGCTGCTGAATGAATCGTGCTAAGCCAAACATTAGCAATGCTGAAGGAAGGGTAAACCCAATCCAAGCCACAATTGCGCCTAAATGTCGATGTTGTAAATAGCCGATAGCCATACCCATTTGACTACTACTTGGGCCTGGGAGTAATTGGGTGAGTGCAAGCAGTTGAGCATATTGCTGCTCATTTAACCAATGCTTTTTCTCTACAAAAGCCTGTTTAAAGTACACTAAATGTGCGGCTGGACCACCAAAGCTACTACAGCCTAATTTTAAAAAAATCCAAAAAATTTCAAAAAGTGTGGGCATATTTTTAGGATGATTTTAGACACTGATTTTTTATAATCTAATCGAAAATCATGACAGAATAAATAAATACAACAGCAAATCATTGCAAATTATGCTTAGATACATGCGAATTTAGATTGTGCCATGATCTGAGAGTATATGTCATTGTTAAATAAAACCTTAGCTACTTTGTTTTGTGGTTTATTGCTAACTGCATGCGCACATTCACCCGAAAAAAAATCTCAAGCCAGTAGCTTAGCAACCCAACAGGTTTTAGAAGCCACTTCACGATTGGACAATACTTTTTATCAATACAAACAATTGTCAAAGAAAAAGCCTGTGATTGCTTTGGTTTTAGGCAGTGGCGGCGCGCGTGGTTATGCCCACATTGGTGTAATCGAAGTGCTGGAACAACATGGTATTAAACCTGATTTTATTGTTGGAACAAGTGCGGGAAGTATCGTTGGTTCAATTTATGCCAGTGGGAAATCGCCTGAACAATTACGTCAAATTGCACTCAATATGAAAGTGGGTGATGTACGCGATTTTAAAATTGGGATGAAAGGTTTTTTTGACGGGCAAAAAGTTGAGGATTATGTCAATAAGCAAATCGATCAAATGCCTTTGGAAAAGATGAAAATCCCGATGTATGTGGTTGCTACAGAATTACAAAATGGTGAAAAAACAATTTTTAATTATGGCAATACTGGGCAAGCCGTGAGAGCTTCTGTATCTATTCCAAGCATGTTTATTCCCACCAAAATTAAAGGTAAGGAATATGTTGACGGTGGTTTGGTTAGTCCAGTACCCGTGAATATCGCCAAAGAATTAGGTGCAGATATCGTGATTGCAGTGGATATATTGGCACAACCTGTTAATACTGAAACCACGAATGTCTGGGGGCTGTTTAACCAAAATATCAATATCATGCAAAATCGATTAGCAGCAGAAGAATTAAAAAATGCAGATATTGTGATTCAGCCAGATTTACGCGAAAAAGCGCATATTTTTGATGTAAAAGGCCGTCAGGATACCATGCAAGCCGGAATCGATGCTGCCAATCAACGTATGCATGATCTAGATGTGGTTATTGCCAGTAAGAAAAGTCTTGAAACTGCTCAGCAGCAATATCAAGTTCAAAACTAAGATCAATCGTAATAGATCGATTTAAAAATATTATACTTTTATCACTGTATGATTATTTGAATAAGGATGATGTGCTATAGCGGTCATCTGTTTATTTAAATCTATGATGATTAAATTTGTTATGGGTAAAAAGTAAGAATTGTGACACTATCCCACAGTATTCTTGGAATCATCCCTGTAAACATTGATCATTGTTATCAAATTCAACACCAATTATCGGATCAGCAAAGACTTAGATATGGCAAGATTGCAGCACGAATATTGAAAAAAATAGAAAATGATTGATAAACCAATAAGATATACCTCAAATAAATGACTATAGTCATAATCATAAATTGAGAGAATGGTCAATTGCCGAATTAAACATGTTTTTTAGCTGAAAAGATATATAATAATAGACTTAAATCTCCTGCCAAAATAGAGTCTAGAATACGATGTCTCCATTAGATCAAATGATCCCAGCTACAGATGACCAGTCAGAATTAACCATGTCCGTTTTGATGACCCCAGATATGGCAAACTTTTCAGGTAATGTACACGGTGGAACCATCCTTAAGTTGCTTGATCAAGTCGCTTATGCATGTGCAAGTCGTTATTCTGGTAGCTATGTTGTGACACTTTCAGTCGATAAAGTGAATTTCAAAGAGCCTATTCATGTGGGTGAAATGGTCAGCTTCCTTGCCAGTGTCAACCATGTTGGTCGTACCTCCATGGAAATCGGGATTCGTGTTGAAGCACAAAATATTCAAAAACGTACAGTACGTCATACCAACAGTTGCTATTTCACCATGGTGGCCGTAGATGAAAATGGTAAGCCACAGCAAATTCCAGCTTTAAATCTGGATAATGATTGGAAACGCTGTCGTTTTGAAGCGGCTGAGCAACGTAAAGTGGCACGTTTACAAGAAAATCATCATCCTTCTTGCAGTATCTATAAAAAAGCTTCAAATGGTTAATTGATCGCATTGCCCCCTCGTTGCCAATGAGGGGGAGTTTTAGATATTAATATTAGATAGTCTCAAAATTTAAATGAAATGTAGTCAGCGTGATACGACCTTTTTGACAGCACTAAGCTTAAGGTATAGACGCTTAAACATAAATTCAAACCATAAAAATTTGATAAAGACAGAGCAGTACTTTTAATTGACTTTGTTAAGAACACGTCCATCTACAGTCATGGTCCATGTCCCATTGGCAGTTTGTTGCGGTGCTTGAGAAACTTTAAACTCAGTTGAAAGTGGTCCAATGCCAGCACTAAAGTTATTGCCTTCAAATTTAGAAATTGGGGCAGATACAGATGAACTTGAATTAGGTTGTTTATTGCTATATTCAACGCGGCCTTCAGGTGTAATCATCAAATTTACACTGCCATCCTCACTTTGCCACGTGCCTGAGTAGTTTTGCTTATCTGTCGGTAACGGTTTGCTACATGCAACAAGTAGGGTGCTGATGATGCCTAAACCGATCAGTTTTTTTAACATTTTAAATTCCTCGTTAGTCTTGATATGTCAGGTTTTAATTATAAATTTATCAATTTTACAAACTGATTTAAGTGCAAAATAGTATAGCTGAATTATTCAATAATTCGAATTAGAAAAGCACTCAGGAGGCATAATGGGCGTATGTACGAGTTATCTTAAAGATTAAAGATCAGAAAAATGAAGTTATTGGGTGACTTTAAATTTTTTTAAAAGTGCAATTTATATAAAAAATATTCTAAATTATTGGTTTGAATCAATCGCGATACTGTGGGTAAACCACATTTAATCTTTTCTGTAGTTTAGAGTCCTTATGAAAGGATGGAATTTATTTTTTCATAAGGTATTGATAATTATTTTATTTATTTTTTAGAAAGGAAGCACTTTGCTTTTGCATATAAATTAATCATAGTTAGCGATATTTTGATTATACTCAAAGCACGAAAAAATGGATTTAAAAACAATGAAACTTTATACCAATGCACATTCTCGTGGAAATACCATTTTGCCTTTATTAAAAGAATTAGATATCGAAGATCAAGTCGAAATTTTTCAAGTGGATTATAAAGACTTGAATCAGCCTGAATATTTGGCATTGAATCCGATGGCTAAGATTCCTTTTTTAGTGGATCAAGGTTCTGTCATTTCTGAGACGCCTGCAATCTTTGCATATTTAGCAGACAAATATATTGAGAAAGGTTTCGCACCCGCATTGAATGATCCCAAGCGTGGAGAATATTTAAAATGGTTATTCTTTTGCCACGGACCTTTGACTGAGTTTATGGATATTAAAAGCTTAGGTATTTCAACAGAACAAATTCAGGAACGGAGAAGAAGTCTAGGCTTTGGTACAGAAGAAACAATGTATAACTTTATTAAAATTGGGCTAAAGCAAGCAAATCCTTATTTGCTGGGGCATCAAATCTCTGCGGCTGATTTGTTTTTAGCATACTGGCTGATCTTCGCCATTTCTTTTAAAATTGTGCCATATCTAGACGAATTTAAGCCGTTTATACAGTTGATTCAACAGCGTGATACGGTAAAAGATGTAGCTTGGATTCAGGCCGTTTAGCGGAGTTTGTTCAGGGATGAATATGGTTTTAAAAATGGATTTTAAATTTATCTGGATGATTCGGAATAGTGACAATTTAAATATTATCGGTTGTTTTACAGATAAAGTAGCTGCTGAAAATACATTTATGATCATCAGCTTAAGTGAATAACATCAGAAAAAATAAAAAGACTAAATCGCAGCATGATCTAGTCTTTTTATTCAGATCGTCTTTTCAGACAACCCAATTGCTAACTCGGGAGGAGTATTAAATCTTATTGACCTGCTTGAGGAGCAGAAGTCGCTGGAGCTTCAGCAGCGCTTTCAGTCGCAGGTTGAGCTGTAGGTTGACCAGCAGCTTGAGTATCTTCAGCTGCAGCTGGTTGTTCTTGAGTTGATACAACAACTTGTTCAGCTTCAGTTGCAGCTGTATCAGTAGCAGCAAAAGTTGAGAAAGCAGTGAAAGCAAGTGTAGTAGCTAAAAGTGTTTTAACGAGTTTCATTTTGGCATCCTTAATTCATTGAATTGATCGTATAACGACCTGTGAGAGCGTCAGTTGTTAAATGCGTTGCTGATCACAGGGAGTAGTGTCATGCTAAGTGCAGATGAAAAAATGGGCAACCTAAGCAACAAAGCGTAACAGACAGGTTTACATGTTTAAAACAAATCATTGTATTATGTTGTTTTTTTGTGACTCATTGACTTTTACCAATAGGTAAAAATGTATGTAAATATGAAAAGTTGATTAAAAAATAGACTGCGCGGTTACTTACAATTAACATTCACGATGCAATTTTTATGAATGGGGTATTGGAGTTTTGGATTGTTTTTGTAATTTTAATTTAAAAAATAGATTTAAAACCTGAAACTATTGGCACATTTTCAGTAATAATAAGAAGCGCCGCGATACCCGTCAATTTCTTTCATTTAATCTGCTGAGTCGATCCTTTGAAGATTTTAAGCCAAAAAACAGTCAAAACTCATATTATTTCTGGTTTTTTAGGGGCTGGAAAGACCACCTTATTACAGCATTTGCTTCAACAGAAGCCAGAAAATGAAACGTGGGCGGTTCTGATGAATGAGTTTGGGCAGATTGGTGTAGATCAGCAATTGTTACCACAAGACTCAGGCTATGAAGTAAAAGAATTACTCGGTGGTTGTTTATGTTGTGCAGGACAATTGCCTATGCAAATTGCCTTGTCTCGATTGATTTATGATAAACAACCCGATCGACTATTTATAGAACCCACAGGCTTAGGTCATCCCGCTCAACTTTTGGCACAATTGACTGAACCACAATGGCAAGCGCAAATTGATATGCGTGCATTGGTGACAGTAATTGATGGGAGTCGCTTACATGATTCTGAATGGGTGAATCAAGAGCTTTATCAAGACCAGTTAAAAGCTGCACAAATTGTTGTGGTTTCACATGCAGATAGCATGTCTGCGTCTGATCATGAGGTATTAAACCAGTTTAAAAATGATTACTTTGCTTATATTCAAACTTGGGTATTGGCAGAGCAGGGCAAACTTGATATTCAACAGCTGGATCTATCCCATCAAGGGGTTGAGAGAAAAGTTGTACCGCTGATTCAAGTGCAAAAGCAATTTAACCCCGATGAAGTACTGCCTGTGGTTAAACAATTGCCTTATCACTATGTTGAAACGTCTAATGGATATACTGTTGCAGGTTGGAAATTTTCAAAGCGTTGGCAATTCGATTTTTATGACTTGTTAGATGTCTTGTGTGAGCAAAAAGACTGGTTGAGGATCAAAGGGATATTCAATACCAATCAAGGTTGGATGACATTTAATTTTAATCCCGAAAATTTGAATTATAAATCGGGTGAAGAAAGCTTGGATAATCGGATTGAACTCATTAGCCAGCACAATCGTGATTGGGAAAGTTTAGAAACGGCTTTGTTGAATTGTCGAATTGATCAGGCGGAAAAAACGCAGTAATCCTTTTGAAAATCTTATAGACTGTGCGCCATATTTAAGAACTTTTTGGAACTTTCATGGCATTAAAAGCAACAATTTATAAGGCTGATCTCAATATTGCCAATATGGATGTGCATCAATATGGTGATTATCAGTTCACGATGGCATTACATCCGTCTGAAACGATTGAACGCTTAATGGTGCGTGTATTGGCATATGCTCGTTTTGCAGATGAACGTTTGGAATTTACCAAAGATTTATTTGAAACTGATGAACCTGCTTTATGGGAAAAGGATTTAACCGGACAGTTGATTAAATGGATTGAAGTTGGTTTGCCTGACGAAGACAAAGTTAAAAAAGCGGCAGCACGTTGTAAAGAAGTGGCTGTCATCGCCTATGGTTCAGCCGTTGCAGAATGGTATAAAAGAAGTTCTAAACTCAAAACCTTGTCAAATGTTCAGGTATGGCAATTGTCTGAGGCGACGACAACTGCAATTCAAGCTTTATGTCAACGCACCATGCAATTGCAATTAAATGTTATGGATGGTGAGTGGACCTTGATTGGGGATGATGCTCAAGCTGTGATTGAATGGACTCAGTTACAGTAATGATTGTTCTTCAATAAAAAATTGACAAGAAAAGCAAGCGAATCGCTTGCTTTTTTTTGCTCAAATTTCGTATACCTAGAGGGATAAAAATAGTTATGTAGAAAATCAATGAATAATGACATCTACCATTTACTGATGGCTTTGGCGATTGGTGCGATTATTGGTGCAGAGCGTGAGTATCGCAGCAAGTCAGCAGGGTTACGTACCATGATTATGGTGAGTTTAGCATCCTGCTTATTCACCATACTTTCAATTAAAATTGGGGTACAAAATCCTGACCGTTTGGCAGCAAATATTCTGACGGGTTTGGGGTTTTTAGGTGCTGGGGTTATTTTTAAAGATGATAACCGAATTTCAGGGATTACCACTGCAACAACAATTTGGATGGTGGCTGCATTAGGTATGGCCGCTGGTGCAGGTTATGAATATTTAGCATTTGTTGGAACGCTACTGGTGCTGGTTGTTTTAGTATTTCTCGTCTATTTTCAAGAAAAAATTGAAGCGATTCATCAAGCTCGTAATTACAGGATTTTATGTGATTATCAACAAGAGACCTTAGATAAATATGAAGAATTGTTTAAGCAATATAATATGAAAATTTTACGTGGCGTACAAAATAAAACTGAAAAACAGATTGTTGGGCGCTGGGTGTTAATTGGATCTGCACAGAATCATAAAAAACTCACAAACTATTTGCTTTTAAATCAAGAAATTAAAGAGTTAAGTTTCTAAAATAAGAAAAAAGTGTGGTTGATTTATTCAATCCTTAATTCATCAAATTTTCAGCTTAGCGATTTAATCTAAGCAATTGCATAAAGTATTGGAGTAAACCGATGCGAGATCCTTATGAACGTGTTATCCATTTTAATCAGTCGCGAGATGAGCGATTTTTAGCAATTAAATATAAATTAATGGCGAGTAGTGCTTTCCGTTTTTTCCGTGGTTCATGTCATTTATATTATGAAGATTTGGCAAGCCAACAAACATGGAAAGATCAAACCATCACTTGGATTTGTGGTGATTTGCATGTCGAAAATTTTGGCAGTTATCGTAGTCGGCATCAGGTGGTTTATTTTGATTTAAATGATTTTGACGAGGCAATTTTGGCCCATCCAACGTGGGATGTGTCGCGTTTTATTTGTAGCATATTTTTAGCTGGCAAAGAGCTGAATATCGGCGACGATGATTTAAAAACGATTGCAGCACAACTGCTAGATGAGTATTTAAATGCACTTCGTATAGGAAAAGCTTATGCAGTAGAAAAAGAAACCGTCGATGGCATTTTAAAGAAATATATTGCAGCCGTTTCTGAACGTGATCCTGTGGCATTTATTGAAGCGCGTTGTTCTTTAGATAAAACAAGTGATCGACGCTATTTGGTGATTGATCAGAAAAAATATTTTAAAATAGAATCCAAAAGCTTATATACGTCGCTGATAAAAACATTTTCTGAGAATTTACAAAAACTCAATACGAAAAATCAATCAAATTTTCAAGTATTAGATGTCGCAGTACGCATTGCGGGAACAGGAAGTATCGGTTTAAATCGCTATGTATTTTTAGTTTATGATCGTGAAAATAAAACTTATACGTTATTCGATATGAAACAGGCCCAAGCTTCCTCTCTAAGCTTGTCACCATTTCTAAAAATAGAGCAACCAGAATGGGATGATCAAGCGCAACGCATTCAATTCATCCAAACACTCATGCAGTACCAAATCCCGGCTCAGTTATCACGGCTAGACTTTCAAGGACAAGCGTATATTGTCAAAGCATTACAACCCGAACAAGATAAAATTGATTTTAAACAGTGTGTAGATAAACCTAAAAAATTTACCGATGCCTGCTATAACATGGCCCGATTAATTGCTTATGCTCAATTGCGTTCGGCAGGGCGTAAAGGTTCTTCAACAGCAGATGAATTAATCAATTTTGCACAACAAGCAGAACTTTGGAAAACGCAATTGTTGAAATACACGTATAATTACGCCCAACAAGTTGAGCAAGATTATCAACGTTTTTGTAAAAGTTATGCTGAATATCGTACTGAACAAAAGACAGTGATAAGTAAAGCTTTGCACAAACCCGAATGATGAATAGGAATAATATATGTCAAATGAATTAAAAATTATCGACTTAAAAGTTGGTGAAGGTAAAGAAGCGGTAAAAGGTGCTTTGATTACAACTCATTATACTGGCTGGTTGGAAGATGGAACCAAGTTCGATTCTTCAATTGATCGTGGCAATTACTTTGAAACAGTGATTGGAACAGGGCGTGTAATCAAGGGCTGGGATCAAGGCATTATGGGGATGAAAGTGGGCGGTAAACGTAAATTGATCGTTCCTGCACACTTGGCGTATGGCGAGCGTAAAATGGGAAAAATTATTCCAGCAAACTCTAATCTGATTTTTGAAATTGAACTTTTTGATGTAAAAACGCGTGATTAAATCTGCGAAATGTCTGAGCTAATTTAGTCCTCAACATGGACGCAAAAATAGAGATCAATTGATCTCTATTTTTTTATGTCTAATGAAGCATCTATTGACTACACTGTCTTATGTTAGTGATGTTGAAAGAGTCTTTTTGATTTCTGTATATATTACTCAGATAAAAATATCATTCGAATCCGACTTTATGCGCTTATAATTTAGCTAATAGTGTGATTTTAAACACAATAGTTTTATTTTTTTGTTTGTTATTTGCTCAATACTTAACAATCATCTACAATACTTTTGTCTTAAAAGTGTTTAAATGTCATAAATAAATAATTCTGCTCAGAGTTATTTTTTAAGGTTCGTTTCAGTTTTATTCTTTTAAATCATCGTTGTAAAACCTCTGGTTCAATTCGTCTTGAAAAAGGATTTTAGTATTTCAATATTGATGTACTACGGACGGATTCAGATTTAAAACAATGATGATCGAGTATTTAAATATATGCTAAGCCGTTACTTTTCTCCTTCAGCGATGATATGCGTAACACTATTGTTTTCGTCCTTTTATAATAGTGCAATGGCAGAAGTAGACCAAGTTGCTACTGAAACTCCAATCGAGCATGAATTACCTAAAATTGATTTAAATACGCTGACGATTATTGGTTATCATGAAATTACGCCGAATCATGATGCTGTGATTCCAGATTATGCTGTGACCACGAAACAGTTTGAGCTGCATTTAGATTGGCTACAAAAAAATGGCTATAATTTTGTCAATGTAGACCAAATTATTAAAGCCAACGAAGGTAAATATAAACTACCCACCAAACCTGTATTGTTGACTGTAGATGATGGTTATCAATCTTTTTATCAATATGCATATCCAGTCATTAAACAACGTAAAATTCCTGTTGTACTCGCTGTCGTTGGCTCATGGTTAGAACCTAAAGCTAACGAAATGGTTCAATTTGGGGATGAAAAATTAGCACGTAAAAAACTTTTGACTTGGGATGAACTTAAAACCATGCAAAAGAGTGGCTATGTAGAAATTGGTAGCCACAGTTATAACTTACATCGTGGTATTTTAGGCAACCCGCAGGGCAACTCTGAGCCTGCCGCAGTCACACGCGAATACGATCCAAAAAGTAAAACCTATGAATCTGACAAAGTCTATGCAGATCGCATTTTTAGTGATTTGAAAAAAAATAATAAATTATTGCAATCACATGGTTTAAAAGCACCACGTGTGATGGTGTGGCCATATGGTCGTTATAATATGGAAGCGGTTGCTTTGGCTAAAAAAGTCGGTATGCCGATTACCATTAGCTTAGATGATGGTCCAGACCATATTGAAAAATCCTTAGGTCATTTGAACCGTATTCTTGTCGAAGGCAATATGACCACGGATTCTTTGGCACAAGAAATCCAAAGCCGTCAGATGAACTTTACTGACAATAACCGCCCACAAAAAGTCATGCATGTGGATTTAGACTATATCTATGATCCTGATGAAGCGCAGCAAGAGAAAAACTTAGGGCATCTGTTAGACCGTATTCGTGAAATGAATGTCACCACGGTATTCTTACAGGCGTTCGCTGATCCAGATGCGAATGGGTCAGCCGATATGGTGTATTTCCCAAATCGTTATCTGCCAATGCGTGCAGATTTGTTTAACCGTGTTGCATGGCAGATTCAAACGCGTACCCATGTGAGTCGTTTATATGCGTGGATGCCTTTGTTGGCTTGGGACTTACCTGCTTCAAATCCTGCATCTAAAGATGTGGTAGTGACTCAGCAAGCCAAAGACAGCGATCATTTAAATATGGGATATCATCGTTTAAGCCCATATTCACCAGAAGCACGCAAAGTAATTGAAGGCTTATATCAGGATTTAGCAAAATCGACGACGTTTGATGGCATCTTGTTCCATGATGATGCAACACTTTCAGATTATGAAGATGCTAGTCCAGAAGCGATTAAAGCCTATCAAAAAATTGGTTTACCAGCCGATTTAGAAGAAATTCGTAATGATGATGCAAAATTGCAAAAATGGACTGATTTTAAAACCAAGACCATTGATAACTTTGCAATGGATTTGGCACAAAAGGCGCGTTATTACCAACCATTCTTACTGACTGCACGTAACTTATATGCTCAAGTTGCACTTTCAGCATATTCGGAAAACTGGTATGCCCAGTCTTTAGAACAATCGATTAAAAATTATGACTTTACTGCAATTATGGCAATGCCGTATATGGAACAGGCGCCAGATGCAACTAAGTTTTATAAAGATTTAGTACAAAACGTGAAGAAACAGCCCAATGGGATTAAAAAGACGATTTTTGAGTTACAAGCAGTGAACTGGCGTAATAATCAAAAGATTCCAACTTCGGAAATTGCTCAAACGATTCAGTCTTTGTATCAACAAGGTGTGATGCATGTAGGTTACTACCCAGATGATCCAATTGAAGATCATCCAAATACTGCTGAAATGCGTAAAGTATTTGATTCTAAACCACAACGATTGGTTCCTTAAGGTCTGATATGAGTGCATTTCAACACCTGTGGCAATCCGTATTAAACTTTATCTTCTATTATCCATTATTTATGTCGTATCTATGGATGATAGGCGCTTTAATTTTCTATTGGAAAGAACGTAAAGAGCCGCCATATACTCAACCGCCAACATTGGAAGAATATCCTTTAGTTGCTGTGCTTGTGCCGTGTTTTAACGAACAAGACAATGCGGATGAGACCATTAGTCATGCATTGAAGTTGAATTATCCAAACTTTGAAGTCATTGCGATTAATGATGGGAGTTCTGACAATACTGCAGAAATCTTAAATGCGTTGGCATTGAAGTATGACAAGCTTCGCGTTGTACATTTGGCTGAAAACCAAGGTAAAGCCATGGCTTTACAAGCGGGCAGTTTGCTTACCGATGCTGAGTTTTTAATTGGTATTGACGGTGATGCGTTACTTGACCCATATGCTGCACAATGGATGATTCGTCATTTTCTCAATAATCCTACTGTTGCAGCGGTGACAGGTAATCCACGTATTCGTACTCGTTCGACTTTGCTTGGACGGATTCAAGTTGGCGAATTTTCTTCAATTGTCGGTATGATTAAACGTGCACAACGTACTTTTGGTCGTTTATTTACAGTTTCTGGTGTGATTACTGCATTTCGTAAAAGTGCTGTACATGAGGTGGGCTATTGGTCACCAAACATGTTGACAGAAGATATTGATATTACTTGGAAATTGCATCGCGCGGGTTGGGAAGTAAAGTTTGAACCGAATGCCTTGGTTTGGATTTTAATGCCAGAAACCTTTGATGGTCTATGGAAGCAACGCTTACGTTGGGCCATGGGTGGCGCTCAAGTTTTAATTAAGAATTTTGATGTATTATTTAAACCGAAGCTGAATTTTCTATGGCCCTTGATTATTGAGCTGATCCTCACCTTAGTCTGGTCATATTTAATGCTGATTATGGTGATTTTCTGGATTTTGCATTTGCTGCTACCGTATGCAGGATTCCCTGCAATGAGTTCTCCATTATTACCGATGGGAACAGGTATTTTACTCGGTACAACTTGTTTACTGCAGTTCGCAATCAGTAAGTGGATGGATAGTCGTTACGAATCGAGTTTAGTGAAAAACTACTATTGGATGATTTGGTATCCCTTTGTATTTTGGTTGATTACAGTAACGGCAAGCATTGTTGCATTCCCAAAAGTTCTTTTACGTGGAGAAAGTAAAAGAGCACGTTGGGTTAGCCCAGATCGTGGTATGCGACATGATGACTAACATTTTAGTCAGAATAAGTTTTGAGATACGAATATGAAAACAAACTCTTTAATTATTGATGTACGTAAGCAGTTACCGTGGCATCGTCGTTATTTCTCCACGACAATGACGGCTATGCTGTGGGCATTTTGGTTACTGCTTTGGAGACCTATTATCATCTTAGTGGGATATCTTTCACTTGAGAAACCGCAACTGGTACATTATTTCTTTAATGCTTTTGCAAAAGCATTAGAAAGCGGATTATTTGCGTTGATTGCTTGTGCGATTTCTTTGTGGTTATGGAGTAACTTTGTTCCAGCGAAGACCAAAAAGGAAGCAGAAGCTAAATCCACACAAGAATATGCCGAACATTTCAACCTGAATGTGGATGATCTTATACATTCTCGTCAGCAAAAAATCGCTACAGTTCATCATGATGCTGATGGTCGCATCACATATATTGACTAATGGCTTAGTCAGCAAAAGTCCCACAGGTTGGGGCTTTTGTTTTCACAGGGAAACATAGATGTCCGCAAAAATAAACTCGGCAGAAAGTATTCGAGGTTTAGCTTGTTTAGCTGTCGTATTTTCTCATCTTGCAATGAGTTTTTTTCCATTTTTACATCATTTTGATCCTAATGAGAAAACAGATTTGGCTTGGGTGTATGCTATACATCATTTGCCTTTTGGTTTTCTTTACTCAGGTGATGCTGCTGTTTTTGTATTTTTTGTTTTAAGTGGCTTTGTGCTCAGTTATGCGATCTTAAAAAGCCCTCAACAATTTCATACAAAGATTAAAAATATGATGATTAAACGTTATCCGCGTTTAATGATTCCAGCACTGACTTCATGTGTCATCATTTGGTTGGTCTTTAAAGTTATCCATATTGATAGTAGTCATGTGGGTGCTTGGTTACATGCATTTGCGATACAAGATTTTAGTTTTAAACATGCATTATATGAGGGAACTATTGGTGCATTTTTATTCTCAGAAAGTGATATAAATTGGGTGTTATGGACCATGACGATTGAGCTTATGGGGTCATTCGCATTATTTTTTCTACTCTATTTGTATCATTATAAACATATTGCTTTTTGGCTAGGCTCACTTTTAATTCCTTGTCTTGCATTTCTTTGGCGAGGGCAAGGCTTTAGTTTTGGGATTTCCAGTTTTATCATTGGTATCTATATTTATTTATATGCCAAGCCACTTTCAAATGTTGTAGCTATTCCTATGCTATTGATGGGCCTATATTTGGCGGGTGCACATAATACCAGTGCGGCCTATAGCTGGGTTCATCATATTTTAG
This sequence comes from Acinetobacter sp. I-MWF, assembly GCF_025433935.1. Lineage (NCBI taxonomy): Bacteria > Pseudomonadati > Pseudomonadota > Gammaproteobacteria > Moraxellales > Moraxellaceae > Acinetobacter > Acinetobacter sp. I-MWF. Next base: position 943,629 of record NZ_JAMBAR010000001.1, read on the forward strand.
GGGAGAATACTTATGATTATAGTAATTTCATCGCTGGGATTTTAATTGTTTATAGTGTGTTGATGAGTCCATTACTGTCTAAAGGCTTAGATCACCCGATTTTAGTCTGGTTAGGAAAGTTATCTTTTTCTATTTATCTATTACATCTAATGATGTTGTATTTAATCTGTATTCCACTATTTAACTTATTTTTAAGTTGGCATTGGAGTTATTCTGTCGCTGTAATCTGCTCAGGGTTAACTGCAATTGCAGTCACTTTGATTGCTGCAAATTTTTATAGTGATTATGTCGATCAGTTGGCTATTAAGGTCAGTAATAAAATTGCCGACAAGGTTTTAAATTAGTCCTTTAAAAACTCGCATACAATTTGCAAATATTATTTACAATTTAAGATGTATTGAGTTGTTTTTTAGGCATTAAAAAATTGATAAATATGGTGATTTAATCAAGTATGGGCGACTCATTTTTAGCATGGATCGCTTATATGCATCTGTTCAAATCCATTGTTATTTCATTGATCGCAATGAGCGTTCAATTTACCCAAGCAGCCCCACTAAATGCTCAGCAAGCATTGACTGATGCACCGCCAATGAGTTTGTTTGAATCGTGGAATACACCCATTGAGCCCTTTAAAATTTTTAATCATGTCTATTATGTCGGTACTGAAAATTTATCTTCGGTACTGTTTGATACGGGTGATGGTTTGGTTTTAATTGATAGTGGGATTGATCAGTCGGCAGTGCAGATTAAAGCCAATATTGAAAAATTGGGATTTAAAATCACAGATGTAAAATATCTACTCAATAGTCATGCGCGTCTAGATCAAGCTGGTGGTTTTGCCAAATTAAAACAATGGAGTGGTGCTCAATTGGTCGCAAGTGCTGCCAATGCCGAAATGCTAGAAAATGGCGGCGTGACTGATTTCGCTTTAGGTAAGCAATTGCCTTTTCCATCTGTAGCTGTAGATATCATCATCAAAGATGGGCAACAGTTAAAGCTCGGTCGTCAAATTTTTACAGCACATGCGACGCCAGGCCATTTACCAGGTGCAACCTCTTGGACGACAGATATCCGTTATCACTTTAAAACCTATAAAGTCATCTATGCCGACAGTTTATTTACGGGCGGTTATTATTTGTTAAACAATGACAATTATCCAAATCTAGTTTCAGACATACGTCACACATTTAAAACTTTGGATGCAATCCATGCAGATATTTTTCTTGCCAATAAAGCGGATCGTTTCCATATGAAGCAGAAATTAGCCAAATTGAATGCGGGTGATAAAAAAGCATTTATTGATCAGACAGGTTTACAAAACTATGTAGCGAAGGGGAGAGTTGAATTTGAACAACAAATACAGCAGCAACAACGCTTAGCGCAGTTTAAAACATTGCAATAATTACTTTAAAATAAAACATGCTATATGCGTTATATAGCGTGTTTTATTTTAAATATTAGGGTTTGTTGACATTTCATAAATGGCTTGCGTTGTAGGTTAAAATTGAGCAGGCAAGGCATGAAACGAAAAGAATAGCGAGACTATTTTCGAGTTTCATAACGAAGGCTGAGATAATTTTAGCCACAACCCTGAGCAAGAACAAAGCACTGCTTTGTTTGCAGCGCAAGGCGCAGTGGGGGACTAGTGTGTTTTTTGCCGCTACGTGTTACCTTGCGAAACGATGTTTCTCATTATTTAGAATGACTAAATTTCATATTTCCTGCCTAGTATCGCCTAAAAAACACACGTAGTCGCAAACGTAGACGAATTGTCAACAGACCCTAGTAGAATTCAGACAAAACTGATCATTTATTTTTAAATGATATATAACAGATAACGGCTTATCTTAAAATATAGAAAATTGAAATGAAAATACAATATATCAAACAGTTATTATTCATTTGTAGTGTCGTGATCACGTCATCTATATATGCACAAGAATTTCAACAACTCAATATTCAAACGCAGCTTGCAAAACAATGCCATCAAGATGATGAAGACATATTTTCACCTCAAACTTATCAATTGCGCTCGACAAAAGTCGTATTAAAAACTTATTCATGTACCAGTAAAAAGCAAGACCGAGAACAATATTATTCGGCCTATGGGATACAATTGGGCGCTAAAAAATCATTATATTTAGTCGATCAACTGGCGGATGCCAGTGGTTATGTTGGTGTTAAATCTGAACAAGTGGATGCAGATACCATTGTGTTTGACAATATGTATGAACGTGGCGGCGATTTAGTGATTGTGTGGATGCCAGATCTACAAAATATCTATCATGTGAAAGTTCATTATATGGCTTCAGATGAAGGTGGGGTAAAGCTGTATCGTAAAAATGATCAGATTTTTATTCAAAAAATTGCTTTAAAAGCGCTTAAAGATGATCAACCGATATATAAAAATATAGGAAAACCCGTAATACTCAAAAAGGTGCCAGGCAAAGGGATCGTATTTGCTTCAGATGATCTAAAAGCATTACAAAATTAAAATAAGAGATCTGGTTTATCTGTATAAAGAAAACAATTGTTACGTTTAAGCTGGGTATCTCTAGTGAGATAGTTATACAATTTACTGGGTAAACTATTAAAAAAACAATCAAAATACTCAGCTTTAAACTTAGCTTATGAGTCTGAACTGGGGCGTATTATATGCTTGAGATTACGCTATGTTGAAATTTATCATTGTCCTATTATTTCTGATCACGTTATATTTGTTATGGCGATGGGTTGCTAAACAAAAAATTAATGCAGCTTTTGAAGAACAACGACAAGCGTTATCTCAATTGGTTCAAAATCCTCAAGAAGAGCATGAACTGCCCGAAAAAACGAAGCTGATTAAACAGATGATTGCAGAAGAGCGACAAAAGACGGGTTCAGCGCCAGTAACAGCACCATTAAGTCCTACAGTTCAAGTAGAGCAGTCGACCGTACTTGAGGAGCAACATGCCCCCGCCAAGCCGATCACTGATGAAGACCAACGTTTATTTGATGCAGCGGCACAACTGTTTTTTGAACAAGCTTTACAGACCAAAGATTTTTCTCAAGCCGGGCATATTCAACATGATGTACTCAGTAAAATGCCGATGAATACCCAAAGTCAGATCGGTTCTTTTGATTTTGGCGAATGGTCTGTTTTTTGGAGCTATCATGAACAATCACTTGAATACTATGTCGGACGTTATGGGGTGTTCTATGCGCATGTTGATCATCAAGGCGTAGAACATAAAGCTGAATTTAAAGATTGTTATTGATTTTCTATTAGACTGTTTAACTCTTTTAGTCGAAATGTTGTGGAATTGATTTCACAATCTAAATGCGCAAATCCTGATGCTAATCCCAAAGCCCCATAAGTAAGACTTCCCATGAGTTCATTACATTGAGCATCACGATAATTAAGCCAAGCTTTTTGTGATTTTTCCAGTAATAATTTATTGTTATCATCGTATTGCAGATAAATGCGATCATATAGCTTATTTATTTTCGCTTTATTTATTTTTAATTGCTACTGCATACATTGATAAGCTTGTCGTTGATCTTGTTGATTACATTGCGCATAAGCGGTATTGAATAGGCTCATAAAAAGCAAAGCTAAAAAACTATATTTGATCTTTTTTATCATTTAATATTCACCAAGAAATTGCAAATCAGTCAAGTATTATAGAGCGAGTTGTTGAGAAATTCGCGCTTTGACTTGATTTAAATAGAACAGATCATTATTCAGTCGATACATTAAAATCGCACCCTCATAATCGGCCACACTTATTTTTGCCAAAATTTTTGCATCGGCTTGATCCATTTTTTGTTGAAATAATTGATACAAGGCATTTTGCCAATCTTGGAAAATTTCACGGATTTTTTCCAAGACTTCTAAAGAAATATGGCTTGCCTCTAAGGACAGTATCCCAACTAAACAGCCTTTTATTTCATAACTAAAAAAATGAACAGCTTTATCATGGATGATTTGAAATTGTTGATTTGCATCCACTACAGCAAAATCTTCGAGTTTAAACAACGATTGATTTAAATAAAGATGAGTGTGCGCTAAGATCTGCATCAGCAAGGCTTGTTTGTTGGGATAATAATAATAAAACGATGCTTTACTGAGTCCACATGCTTTTGCCAACATCTCCATACTTGTCCCTGCATAACCATGTGCTTTAAATTGCAAAGCACAGGTATTTAACATCTGTTCAGGTGTAAGTTTTTGTGGGCGCATAGATGACCTTGCTGCTTATGGGCTTAAAATTAATTGTGGATGAATGTCTCGAAAGTATTAAACATTTTATCCCAAATTGGCTCCGAACCTTGACGAAAATAGCCCATATGTCCAATCTGTTTTAAACCAAATTCGTCGGCAGATATGTTGATAAAGTGCATGGGCGCATTTTTATAATGTTGCATAAAAGCATAACGAGAATTTGGCAATGCCCAATCATCATCTAAAGCGGCCACTGCATAAATCGGCGTTTTAATCTGGGCATATTGTTCATGCAAATTTTGTTGCTCAGGATCTGCAAAAAAGTAAGTGGGATTTTTACACCATCTACGCCATTGCTGGTAGACCCCTTTAGGTAAATCTGCACCCATATTGAGTTTACTCCAAGGTAAGTAACCTGTAATTGCCACCATAGGTGGAAAGATAATGTTCCAAATTACCTGAACTTTAATTTTTTCTTTCAATGGCATATAGCCATGCCAGCCAGCACCTGTGCCAAAACAATACATTGCACTTACCTTGTCGTGATTCGGTGTCAAGCCTAAAGCTTGTCCGCCGTAAGAATGTCCAACTAAAAATAAGGGCATATCTCGTTTAAAACTGTAGTCAATTGCACCTGCTAAATCTAATGTTCCCCAATCCAGATATGACATTTTAAAACCTTTTAATTGCCGTGGCGCAGATTTGGCCACGCCACGATAATCAAAAGTGAGTACTTGATAACCCAATTGTGCGGCATATTCAGAGAAGCGGCGATAAAATGCTTGTGGGACACCTGTTGCACTGGAGACAACTATAGTTGCTTTGATTGTATTGACTGGCGTGTAAAGTACGCCAGCCAATACATAACCATCCAGTGCCTTAAAGCTGATGGCTTGGCTGGTAAAACTATTGCCATTCAAGTGTTGGACTTCAGTTGAGTACTTTAAATTTTGCATGATTGTTCCCACAGTTATAGATTATCGCCGTATATTGCTATGATTGGTTTATTTGCCTTTAAACTGTGGTGCTCGACGTTCAATCATTGCTCTTACACCTTCTTGTGCATCTTCTGAGGCAAGTAAAGGGTTAAGTAGATTTTGTAGGTTTGCAAATGCGACTTCAGGGCTTTGTAAAAAGGCTTGATGTGCCGAATGCAGTGCCGCTTGGACGGCAAGTGGTGCAGCCTTGGCAATACGTTCAGCCAGCTCTATGGCACGTGTTAACTGTTGGTTATCCTCAACAACCTCAGTGACTAAGTTCATTTCATAGGCTGTTTGTGCATAAAATAAATCACCAGTTAACACATATTTCATGGCTTTTGCCCAGCCAGCAGCTTGGACGAAACGTACTGTTGCACCACCAAACGGTAAGATACCGCGCTGTACTTCAATTTGGGTAAATTGAGTATTTTCATTGGCGACAACGATGTCAGAATTCAACATCAATTCAATACCAGCGGTATAACAATAGCCTTGTACTGCGGTTACCAATGGTTTAGTTCTTTGACGCCCAACAGTTCCCCAAGGATTCACAATATCATCGCTAAAATTAAAAACACCATCGGCTAATTTTGGTTGTAACTCAACCAAGTCCAATCCTGCGGTAAAATGATCACCATGTGCAAAGACCACCGCACAGCGTAGTTGTGGATTATTTTCATATTCAGTTAAAGCCAGTGATAGGTCGTGAATCATATGACTATCAAAAGCATTGCGTTTATCTGCACGATCTAAGCCAATTAAAAAAATATGACCACGAATTTCACGACTGACTTTTCCTTGTAGATTTGACATTTGTTGTTCTCTCATTGGTTGTTTTATAAGTTTTTAAACGATCGTTAGAAAACTGTCAATCATTTTAGAATGACTGAACCGTTTACATGGGTATAGCATATTTAAGGCATTAAAGGATCGCTGCATTGTGTATGTTATTTGGTGCTATGGGGAAATGCTTATGCTTTTTATTATGAATTTAATAAGATTTAAAAATGTGCTCGTACACTTAAATGCCCAGCTAAATTTATCACTGGGCATTTAATTTAAAGAGATTTAAACTTGAAGAATTACTTTTTAAATTTGGTTAAAAGCTTTTGCATCGGTAATTTATCACTGGCATATCCATAAATTGCAGCAAAAGGTAAGGCTGTGCGAGCAAGATAGGCGACACGCCATAAACCACCATGATTTGCGCCTTCCATCATCAATTCTAATGGATGCCCCATCTCAGTTTCTGGATTTGCAACAGACTTAGGATTTCTTAAGTCATGAATCCAAAGCGCTGCCATAATTGAATTAGTGGTTTCAGGGCGGAACGCTTCTACATCAAACAAACTTGCACCGTTAAACGCAGCTTTAAGCAACGGATTCTTGGTAACCGAATGTGTCGTCGTGGATGGTGCAATATTGATACTGACGTGTTGCCCTTGATGTCGTGCTAAAGTTGCACGCCACTGTTGGATACGTTTTGCCAAGGCATAATTAGGGCCTTGTTCAACCACCAGACAATCAGCAATCCCATAGAATTTACCATTGTCAGAGCTAATCAATTGTTGATCATGGTGCTTAAAGAATTGCTTTAAGGAAAGGGTTGCAATCCCTTTGCTGAGTACAGTTTCAAATTTTGATCTATGTTTGAACTTTTTGTTTGAACCTTCAATCACTTCTTCAGGTACTGCATAAACATCTGTAGGCGTACACATATACATCAGTGATGAATCATTCTTGTGTTCACTGACATGGCTCATAATCGTGTCCATTGCCATCGACACACGCACATGTTTTTCACCATCCAAATAAGCAATTGAGGCCAAATCTAACTTGTGCGGATTATCACAAAGCCATTGTGTAATTTCTGGAATTTGGGTCAGTAAATTTGCACCAAGTTTGCTTTTTAATTCGTCAATATCATGGCTGTTGACGATTTTTTGAAAACTAGGTGCGTACAGTGTAGCATTGCCATTTTCAATGGTTTTAAGAATTCGCTCCCAAACGCGTTCATTGGGTAGATCAACGGCAACAATATTGGCTTTCCATTTCGATAACCATGTTAATGGGCCAGCCTCTGAAGCTGCGCCAAATAAAACTAAGGTACGATCCGATAAATCAAACCATTCAGGATGTGAAATCACTTCTCTGAGTGCATCAGCATGGCTGGCTTCAATAATGCCAGTATCTTGCCACTTTTGAATTTGCTGATATAGCGCTTCGCCTTGTAGTTTTTGCCCATGATAGGGTACAAACCATTCAACGTCATCTTTTGAATGACCTTTAAAACTAATGCTTTGAATCTTGTCTAGTACAGGAACTGTACCAATATCTTTTAAAGAATAGCGTTGTCCATCTCTAAAGAAATCAAAGCTATGTTGGGCTTTGTGCAAACCTTGTTTGGCAATAGTGATGGCGTTATGACTTGAACGAATCCCATGTTCGACCAATGCCTTAAAATAAACTGGATAATTTTTACGCCAGTTTTTTTCATCTAAAGCTTGCTGTGCGCTGAGATGATCAACCAAGGAAAGTGCTTCCGCAATGATTTCTTTACCGACTTGCGAGCTGCTACTTTTTTGAGTCTTTGGATGAACTGGAAACTGTAAACCGTCAATTGAACTGGACATGCAAAATATCTCGTTTTATTTCATCATTAATATACAGATGTATACATTATCCATGCCATATTCAATATTTGGGTGGCATTTTCTGACAAAATTTAGATAAATTGGTCGTATAAATTGAATAAATTAGTGCTAAAAATGTCTTAAATTATGCTTAGTATTTCATTTATAAAAAGTTTCATTGGTGTCATTTTGTGCGTTTTAAAGCGCGATTTGTTGATAAGCTAAAATGCAGTAAATATCAATTTGTGTATGATTTATATTCATTTATTACGCGAATATTTTATGTTGAAATTTGCGTAGATTATATTTTTACATCTTTTTAAGTTAATTCCGACAATTTTAGTTGATTTTCACTCATTCAGCCTCATCTTCAGTTAAAATACCGACTTCAGCTTGAGGATAGAGTTATGTCGACTGAGAACACCAATACTGCGGTTGCAGAAGAAATTCCAAATTTATTGATTACTCCCAATGCGCAAGAGTATTTAAAAGATCTTTTGGAGAAGCAAAATACTCCAGGAATTGGCGTTCGTGTATTTGTTGAAAATCCAGGTACTCCACGTGCTGAATGTTGTATGGCATATAGTGCACCTGATGAAATTGCTCCAACAGATTACAAACAAGATTATCCTGATTTTCCAGCATTTATTGATACACCGTCGATTCCATATTTGAAAGATGCTGTAATTGATTACAATAAAGACCGTTTTGGTGGACAGCTTACTTTCCGTGCACCTAACTCGAAAGTACCACGTGTTGGTCCAGATGCGTCTATGGAAGAACGAATTACTTATATTCTTCAGGCAGAGATCAATCCAGGATTAGCAGGGCATGGCGGAAACTGTGCATTGGTAGAAGTGGTCGAAGATGAAGAACATGGTTTAACTGCGGTATTAAAATTCGGTGGTGGCTGTCAAGGCTGTTCCGCAATTGATGTAACGTTAAAACAAGGTGTAGAAACTACACTTAAAGAGCATATTCCTGAACTCGGACGTGTGGTCGATCAGACTGACCATAGTCAAGCAGAAGGTGCTTACTTCAAATAATCTGTATATCAATGTAGATATTTGATTGTTGTTTAAAACCTCCGAATTTCGGAGGTTTTTTTATGGATATCGCATAGCTAAACGTAAATTTTATATTTTAAATATTAATAAGCTTAAATGAAGCTTAAAAAATAGAATAAAAACTTAAAGATATACTTAAAAGTGACTAAATATTAAACGAATGGTTAATAAAAATGAGAATAATTCTTAATATTGTTTATAATGCTGTGGTGTTTTTATTACACATTGTATCTAAATCTTCATTATCTATTCTTTCTTAGCCTCTTTGGAATACCTTATGTCAACTAACCGTATCATCCAATCTGCGTTATCTCTCTCCATTATCACCGTTATGATGGGAACTGCCTATGCCGCAGAATCACCAGAAAACTCGAACAAAACCAATCCACAGTCTACAGAGTCAACCAAATTAGAGACGATTGTTGTCACTGCAAGTGGCTTTGAGCAAGAGGTGAAACAAGCAGCAGCATCTATTTCAGTTTTAACGCAAGAAGACATTAATAAAAAAGCATATAGAGATATAACGGATGCACTTAAAGATGTTCCTGGGGTCGTCGTCACAGGTGGTGGAAGTTCAAGTGATATTAGTATCCGTGGTATGGGAAGTGCTTATACAGTTTTTTTGATTGATGGCAAGAAGGTGAATACACGTTCAGTTCGACCAAATAGTGATAACTCGGGTATTGAGCAAGGTTGGATGCCAAGTATTGAAAGTATTGAACGTATTGAAGTGATCCGTGGTCCGATGTCAGGCTTATATGGTTCAGATGCCATGGGCGGTGTGATTAATATTATTACCAAAAAAGTCGCAGATACTTGGACAAGCTCGGTTAAATTGGATACGACACTACAAGAAAATAGAGATTCTGGGGATATCCATCAAGCAAACTTATATGTTTCTGGTCCTTTAATCCGTAATTTACTTGGCTTAAAGGCGAATGGAACATTCTCACAACGCAATGAAGATGACATTATTGGTGGCTATAATAAGCAACGTATACGTGCAGGTGGCGCAACACTGAGCTTGACGCCAAGTTCTGAACATACCATTGATTTAGAATATCAGCGATCCATTCAAAACCGTGATCAAACGGTAGGTAAAACAATCGCGAATGTACCAGGGCGAAATGGTAAGCTCCCAACAGACTCATATACAGATTATTATCGTACCGAATATAGTTTGACTCATCGTGGTGAAATTGGCGATTTAAAGACACATTCTTATATTCAACGTGAGGAAAATGAAAATCCATCCCGTAGTATGGAAGCAATCAATACAACGTTTAATACTTTGAACCAAATCAATTTAGGTTCTCATGCTTTGAGCTTCGGGGGAAGTTATTTAAAAGAAGAGCTTGAGGACTTTGGCAATCAGTTAGTTATTGGTGGATCAAAATTAACCAACTTAGATCGCTATAGTTGGGCATTATTTGCTGAGGATGCGTGGAATATTGTAGAGCCATTTACGGTAACTGCTTCATTACGCTATGATAAAGATGAAAAATTTGGTGATCATTTTAGCCCGAAAGTCTATGGTGTTTGGACCTTGAATGATAACTGGATTGTTAAAGGTGGGGTATCAACAGGTTATAAAACTCCGGCATTACGTGCCACTGTTGCAGGATGGGGACAAGCAACAGGTGGTGGTCAGTCGAGTGGTATGATTGTGGGGAATCCAGATTTAAAACCAGAAACAAGTATCAATTATGAAGCATCGATTAACTGGGATAATAATGACAATTTAGATGCAGGTTTTACCGTATTTAATAGTGAATTTAAAGATAAAATTACTGAAATTCGTACCTGTCAAGGAGACTCTGGAACTATGGGGTGTTCTTGGTTAGGACAACAATTCGACTTTGTCAGTCAACGTATTAATGTCGATAAAGCAAATATGCGTGGTATAGAGGCAACTCTAGGTTGGGCAATCACTCCAGATGTTCGTTGGGCAACAAATTATACATTTACGGATACTGAACAAAAGAGTGGAGCATTTAAAGGCCAACCTTTAAATGAAATGCCGAAACATATGTTTAATACAACATTCGATTGGCAAACAAATGATCAAGTCGGGATGTGGAGCCGTTTAAATGTAAGAAGTAAAACTTCTGACTATTTAAGTCGTACATCTATGGGGAAAGGTAGACCAGCGTATGCAATGATTGATGTCGGTCTAAACTATAAACCTTCCAATGTCTTACAGTTTAATGCTGGTATTTATAACTTATTTGATAAAAGCATAGATACTGCGACTTATAATTATGTATTGGATGGTCGCCGTTACAATTTGGGTTTAATTTATAAGTTCTAAAGCTCAATTAAATTGTATTAAATCTGTTTAGTCATGAAAAAGGCGCTTTATGCGCCTTTTTCAATATTGAGAATCTTTAAAGTTTTATCTGAATAATAAAATTTTTCCAGATAGATCCGTGCACGACTCTTTAAGTGTTGAGAAGCAACCATTTGTTGAATAACAGGTTCAAGTAACTGGTGTAATTGATTTTGAATCAACGCTTCATCAATATTGATATCACTTAAAATTAAATCAAAAGGGCGTTCTTCATTACGTACATACCAAGTCAGTACACCATCATGCACTTGTTTTTTTAAATAATCTGTTTGGCGAATATGTTCCCATATTTCATGACCCATACCTACAGTTTTAGGCAGGTCGTTAATTTCAACATAATTATGCAATACAGCAATCGGTATTTTTTTAATTTTATGCCATAAATTGGCTTGAAAATGATAAAGCTTATTGTCATCAAACTGTTGGTTAATGACTTGTTCACTCAATTGACTAATTTTAATAATATTTTTTTGCAGATAATGCTTAACTGTATCATCTAAATTCGTGTCGGTAACCGATTCTAAAACTGATTTTCCCATCTTCATAAAACGTCCCACACCAGGGACTTTTTTATTCATGACCGAATTATCAATATAGTCTTGGATAGAGTGATGGATTAGTTGGGTTAACATGCTTGAAAAGGCAGGATTATTGACAACACGTTTGATCAAAGCTTGGCGATGCCCCGATTTGCTTGCGACATATTGGGCAATTTTATCAATCGTGGTGACTGGAATAATATCTTCAATTAACGTTTCATCGTTACTTGGATGAATCAAGGCAAAACGAATATGTTCAGCGATTTGCTCGATGAGAAAGTTGTTTGCAGGTGTTGCTAAAATTTGCTTTGACAATAAATCATGAATTTGTGCAAAAGACCAAATTTGTTTTAAAGGCTGTTTTCTAAACCAGTGATAAAATTCAGTAAACTCAATTTTAATCGTATCAGCCTGTGAAAATTCTTGATCTAAAAAGTCAAGTTGGGCTTCGATCAATTGTTCAATAAGTTGATTTTTCATTTTTTGAACTCAATTTGTCCATGTGTTTGATCAGACAATGGGTTTTGCAAAGGTTGTACTTTGTTTAAAAAGCTTAAATAGTAATCCGCAACTCGTTCAGGTGCTTCAAGTAATGGCATGTGCCCAACACGTTGTAGAATAATCGGTGTTTCAGGGCGTTTTAATACCGATTTTAATTCATTTGCAACATCCACATTTACAATCTGATCTTGTTCACCCCAAAGGATCAGGGTGGGTGCTTCAATGTTTTTTAACATCGTGGTAAAAGTTGAAGGGGTATAAAGCCGATTGAGTGCGTCAATTTGATTGATGATTTTGGCTGTGTCTTGAGATTTAGCAATGAATAATTTTTCTTGTTCATCTTTAATTACACGAGCAGTAAAAGGGGGATTAAACATCACCTTTTTCATAACAAAATCTAAATCACCCTTTTGTGTGATTAATAATTGTTTGAGATAGATCGGGTTTCTTAAATAATTGGTATTTGTTGATTTAAAAATACCCCCTGTACTCATCAGGAACAAGCTTTTCGTATCAAATGGATACTGTGAAGCATAAAACATTGCAATGGTTCCACCCAATGAATGTCCTGCAATATTTAAATTATCTTGAATATGTGCAGCTTCAATAAAGCGTCTAAGTTGCTCAGTTACATTGGGTACAGATAAATCAAAATTGGCTGGAACCTGAGTACTTCCTGCTGAAGGCAAGTCTGGAATAATTACATGGTAATATGGGGTCAATGACTGTGCGATATCATTCCATGTATCACGGCTGCTGGCTAAACCGTGAATCAGTAAAACAGTTGGCTTATCTTTAGAACCGCCTTCACTATAAGACCAAATAACATCACCCACACGCAATGTTTTAGACGTTAATCCTGCCCAAGCACGTTCTTCTTGTACAATTTTTAAATAATCCACATATTCTGGTGTGGCAGCAGTTGCATTGTTATGACTACCTAAAAACAATACACCGATCGCAGTCAAACTTAACAATATGCTGTTTAAAAAATGAAGAATTTTTTTATGGGCCAGTTCAGACATGCAGAGGGTTCCGAGTAAAAGACTAGGCATTATATAAAGTAAAAATATTATTCATGATCATAATTTTTTCAACATTTGCCGAGAAAGTCTTATTTGTAAGTTTTTTGCCATAGTTTCAGTGTTCAACTCAACTAATATAGAGATTATTTTGTATTTTGGTTAAACAATTTTAATTAAACTGTGAATTATATCTATGTATTTTTAAAATTTAGGCCATTAACCGCTTCATAACAAAAATTGTAACAGAGTTTATTTTTAGTCAGTGACTTTCACATTTTGCGGCATTAAAATAATCACACTCTCCACACAATGGAACAAAGGACATGCTAACTGCTCAAGAAGCTTTAGAACGATTAAAACAGGGTAATGAACGTTTTGCACATGGTGAAACCAATCTGACTAAATTTTTGACGCATCAGCAACGATCTGAAATGATGGACAGCCAAGAGCCATTTGCCATTATTTTAGGTTGTTCAGACTCTCGTGTTCCAGCAGAAATGGTTTTTGACCAAGGTTTCGGTGATTTATTTGTGATTCGTGTTGCAGGTAATATTGTTGCGCCGTCGCAAGTGGGAAGTGTTGAATTTGCCGCAGATAGTTTTGGCTGTCCCTTGGTTGTTGTTTTAGGTCATAGTCATTGTGGTGCGATTCATTCAACGATTGAAGCGCTGAAGAACCCGAATACACCACCTTCTGCAAATCTTATGTCAATTGTAAATCGTGTTCGTCCTTCAGTTGAAATTTTAATGCAAACTGAGTTGAAAGATGACTTAGAAAAGCTATCAATGCATGCAGTAAAATCAAATGTTTTTGCTTCAGTTAATCAATTACGCCATGGTTCAGCTGTATTAGAAAACTTGATTGCCAAAGGTAAATTAAAAGTCGTTGGTGCTGAATATTCTTTGGAGACGGGTGAAGTTTCTTTTTATGATTTTTAATGTTTGAAATTGCCAACATAAAAAAATCCCACTTAAAGTGGGATTTTTTTATCAGTATAGATTCTTAGAATCTATAACCAATTTTTAAACCATAAGCGATAGCGTTGTTATCTTTAAACTCTGCGACATAACTGTCACCACCTGCTTGAGCACCTGTTTGTGCTTTTGCATCACCTAACCAGAAGTATTTAACACCACCAGCGATAAATGTTGCTGGTGTAGGGCTATATTGAACACCTAAGCCCACATTCCAATAACCTTCTGTTGGACCTAAAGTTGAAACTGGATTACCAGCACCTGAGTCCCAACCTACTGAAACGTTACCTGCCCATTGGTCATTGATTTTACGACCAACACCTGCAGTCACTGTATATTGATCGTCCGAGTATTCAACCAAATTAAATCCATTTGGACGGCCAACTAAACCACCAATCGTTTGAGAAACTTTACCGAATTTTAATGGTTGGATTGAAAAGTCTTTCCAATTTACCCAACGAAGATTCGCAAAAGCGACTGTATTTGCCATGATTCCCGTTTGTAAATCGATGTTAACAGACTGTGGCGTTGTAATCGTCGTTTTACCATTGGCAGCCGCAATTGCTTTTGCCGCAGCAGCGCCAGATTCACCAAGTAATGTCAATGCACCAAGTGTAGGAATCGATTCATTGATATTCACATCATGATCGATTTCAGAACGATAAGTTACTGATGCTTTTAATGCAATTTCTGGAATCTGATACGCAGCACCCGCTAACCAGCCCACACCGCCAGTTTCTTTGATGTTTGCATCATAGCCATTATATAAACTATATGCTTGACCACGCAGACTAACATTCCCTTTAATGGTTTGATAAACACCACCACCATAGAAGTTTAAGTTAGCGATGGGTTGAAAACCAAAAATCATTGAAATATTTTGGGTATCTACTTCAACTTTGGTATTACCTTTACCCAGTGTGTCATTCGCGGCCTTAATGCCTTGATCAACTCTACCTGTAATACCGTTTTTCACTACAGCATCAATACCCGCTTTATAGGTAGCGTCAGTGCTATATTTAGTTAAGGATTGTCGCAGTGCCTCTTGACCAGCTGGTGTGGTTAAGTCAACACCTTGTCCTTGTAATACTAAGCCAACACGTTGTTGTGAATTCATTCCAGCAAATGTAGAGTCGATTGTACTGTTACGAAGTGCAGTTAATCTTTCTGGAGGTAATACAGTATCGTGATCAGTTGAAACGAAAGCGTTTTGACCTGAATATGCTGCATCTGCGCCAAAGGGTTGGTCATATAAAAGACCAAATGAAACTTGATCTGTTAGTTGTAATTTAATAGCAGCAGATGGAAAATAATAATCATCTCCCATATCATTGATTTCACGATATGGTTTAGGCGTATCTCCTGCTTCTCGACCTTCAACAGTTGGATCTAAAACTGAAATACCAGCTTCAAAATAATTATTAGGTTGAAGGAATGCCGAAATAGATTGGCCTGAGCGATCCATTGCTGCGGCAAAAACACCAGTCATTGGCAAACTTGCAGCAATTATCGCGATTGATAAATGTTTTAATTTCATTTTAATTTTTCCCTAATATAATAAAATGAATACTTTGAAGTACTTAAGTTTTGAATGAGAAATAATTTTGATACTTAAATATACAACTCAAAGTTACTTCTATTTACAAAATAACATATAAAAAATAAGAGTAAATACTCTAGAGGGTGAATTAGTGAAAAAAAAATGAACTATGTAGTTTAGTTTGCAGAGAGAGAATTTAGAAAAAAATATAAAGATGAGATTATTTATAGAGATATTGAAAAAATTAAACTGAAAATAATAAAATATAGATATTGGGGGGACTTGATGGGATGCGCAAAATATAACCAGATGGTCAAAATAAAGCTGAGTTTATTCGGCAATAGAAGTGGCTCAATATTAAATTTTTGTAAAGAGAGAAATTCATTTTTTATTCTTGTTCAATTGTGCGCCCTGCGGGACTTGAACCCACGTCTGTCGCTTAGGAGGCAACTGCTCTATCCAGTTAAGCTAAGGGCACAATAAGCAAATAATTTACCGTATATGCATATGAAAAAAAAGCTATTATCGAAATAATAGCTTTGTGTTAGATTTATTTTTCTTCAGTCTTTATTTCATTTGGATTTAAAATATCAAACAGGACTAACATCAAGGTAATCCATACAGGAATCATCAACACGGATTCTTTAAATCCTTGATCCCACATGATATATAAAACAATACCAATAAAAATAATCACCACAAAATTACTAACAGGCGCCCAAAGTGCAGGGTATTTACTGGTTTGATTGGTCAAACGTAGAGCACGCTTAAACTTCAAATGCGTGAGTGTAATCATTAACCAGTTTAAAACTAAAGCACCAACCACCACATACATCAAATGACTTAAAGCATCTTCTGGTAAATAATAATTTAAAGGTACACAACCCAAAATTAAAAATGCAGAAAGTAATACTGATGGAATTGGTACACCATGCTTATTGGTTTTGGTAAAAATTTTAGGTGCATTGCCTTGTTTTGCTAAGCCATAAAGCATACGGCTATTGGCATACATCCCACTGTTATAAACAGATAATGCAGCAGTTAAGATAATAAAGTTAACCAGATGAGCTGCCCATGCAATCCCAATCATACTAAAGACCATAACGAATGGACTTTTATCTAAACCACCAAAATTTAACTGGTTCCAAGGCACCAAAGACAACAGAATAATCATCGAACCTACGTAAAAAATAAGAATACGTGGCACAACTTGATTAATCGCTTTAGGAATGGTTTTTTCTGGGTCTTTGGCTTCGGCCGCGGCCATACCAACTAATTCAATACCGCCAAAACCAAACATAAGGAAAGCCAGCATATAGAATAAGCCGTCAAATCCATTTGGAAAAAAGCCACCATGAGACCATAAGTTTGAAAAAGCGATCCCTGAACTTACATCTGCGGTCAGAACCAAATAAATACCAAATACAATCATTGCAACAATAGCAGTGACTTTAATGATAGATAACCAAAATTCGGATTCACCGTAAAATTTCACATTTCCTAAGTTGACCAGTGTAATCACAACGAAGAAAAACAGTACAGACACCCAGTTTGGAATTTCAGGCCACCAATAATTGATGTATTTGCCGACCGCAGTTAATTCTGTCATTGCAACTAGGATGTACAACATCCAATAGTTCCAACCAGTTAAAAAACCAGGAAATTTACCCCAATATTTATTGGCAAAATGGCTAAAAGAACCAGCCACGGGTTCATGTACTATCATTTCCCCAAGCTGACGCATAATTAAAAAAACGATCAAACCACCAATGGCATAACCCAAAATAATGGATGGCCCAGCTTTTTCGATCACATGTGCTGAACCTAAGAATAATCCTGTACCAATTGCACCGCCCATGGCAATCAATTGGATATGACGATTCTTAAGCCCACGCTGTAATTGTGTAGACTCGTTGCTCAATGTGTACAACTCTGTTTATGCGAATTTAATTATTGTAATAGATTGGTTACTTTTAGCCTAGTATGCGATAGATGTATGGAATGGAACTGTGAAGTCAAAAAATAATACATTTAATTTTTTTATTCATTTTCAATGAAATAAGCTTAATTATAAATTTTAACAGCAAGCTGAATCTGTCTAATATTTAAGCTTTATGACAAGATTTATTTAATACTTAAGTCAATCCGTCAGTATTTTACTCAAAAAAAGGGTAGTATAA
Source organism: Acinetobacter sp. I-MWF (assembly GCF_025433935.1). NCBI lineage: Bacteria > Pseudomonadati > Pseudomonadota > Gammaproteobacteria > Moraxellales > Moraxellaceae > Acinetobacter > Acinetobacter sp. I-MWF. The sequence continues at coordinate 961,622 of NZ_JAMBAR010000001.1, forward strand.
AACTGAATGAAGATTCATTATTTGATACAACAAAGAGAATTGAAAGGAATACGATAAAATGAGCGCTGCACCTCAAATCAAAATCCCAGCAACCTATATGCGTGGTGGTACCAGTAAAGGTGTCTTCTTTAAACTCGATGATTTGCCTGAACGTGCACAAATAGCAGGACAAGCCCGTGATCAGTTATTACTCCGTGTGATCGGTAGTCCAGATCCTTATGGAAAACAGATTGATGGGATGGGCGGGGCGACTTCAAGTACCAGTAAAACAGTTATTTTAGCCAAGAGTTCACAACCAAAGCATGATGTTGACTATCTGTTTGGGCAAGTGTCTATTGATAAAGCATTTGTAGACTGGAGTGGCAACTGCGGTAATTTAACAGCTGCTGTCGGTTCATTTGCAATCAGTAATGGTTTGGTTACAGCTGATCGGATTCCGGAAAATGGTATTTGTACAGTTCGTATTTGGCAAGCCAATATTCATAAAACAATTATTGCCCATGTGCCTATTACTCAGGGACAAGTTCAAGAAACGGGTGATTTTGAATTGGATGGTGTCACTTTTCCAGCGGCAGAAGTCCAAATTGAATTTTTAGATCCTGCTGATGACGGGGAAGATGGTGGAGCAATGTTCCCTACAGGAAATGTTGTAGACAACTTAGAGGTTCCTGAAATTGGTACATTTCAAGCAACTTTGATCAATGCAGGTATTCCTACAATTTTCTTAAATGCCGAAGAGATTGGATACAACGGAACTGAATTACAAGACGATATTAATAGTGATGTAGCAGCATTAGCGCGTTTTGAAAAAATCCGTGCTTATGGTGCGGTAAAAATGGGTTTAATCCAAGACATTAGTGAAGCGGCTAATCGTCAACATACCCCAAAAGTGGCATTTGTATCCAAACCTAAAAGCTATACCTCTTCTAGTGGTAAACAGGTGAGCGAGACCGATACAGATTTATTGGTGCGTGCATTATCGATGGGTAAATTACATCATGCCATGATGGGAACAGCTGCGGTCGCGATTGGAACAGCTGCAGCAATTCCAAATACCTTGGTGAATTTGGCTGCTGGAGGCGGTGAACGGGAAGCAGTACGCTTTGGACATCCTTCTGGAACACTTCGCGTGGGTGCACAAGCGCTAAATGAAAAAGGGCAATGGGTTGTTAAGAAAGCCATCATGAGTCGTAGTGCACGCGTATTGATGGAGGGTTGGGTTCGAGTGCCAGCCGATAGTTTTTAATCGTTTTTATCTGCTTTCAAATAGCATTTAAGTGATTTGATCGTTGAAATTTTTAGAACCTTGCATCTGCAAGGTTTATTTTTTTGTGATTTGCATCAATAAAAGTACTAATTTTGTATTGTGTGTGGCAAAATAGTTACAGTATTTTATCATACTTACTTTATGTGATAGCAATTCTGATAATTTGCTGTTGTAAAAATTAATACATTGAATGCTGATTTCAATAGATTAAAAATTTATTGGCTTCGAGGTGGCGTATGGAACAAGAGTCTAAAAAACTACGAGATAGCCTTGAAGACATCAATGTTTTTGAATATTTACAAGATATCGATAAATTGCATCTGGTTTCTTTTATTTCACAAATTCCTTTACCCATCGCTTTATTTGATCAGGAAGCGCGGTTTTTAGGGGTAAATCAAAAATTTGCTGATATTTATGAAAGTGATGCGCTGTACTTGTTTGATAAGTTACTCAATACATTTTCGACCGTTGTTTATGCACATTTTAATGAGGCAATGCGTTATTTCTCAAAAAATAAGAATTATTTTGAACAAGAATTCTACGTCAAAGGAAAATTTTACCTTTCTTATTTTAAAGCAATACGTAACCAGTATGATGAGATTGAAACAGTCGTAGTCGTATGCTCGGATATAACGCGTTTGAAGCGTCGTGAAAATGTGCTTTTGCAAAATAATAAAAAATTGCACGATCATCTCTATTTAGATTTTGTCACAGGTTTGCAGAATGCTTTTGCTTTTGAGCATTACTTAAATAAAGTCTGGCAAAAAAGTCGTGACTCGCATTTGTCTTTTCTTAAAATTGATTTAGATAACTTTAAGCGATTTAATCAACTCAATAGCTATACTGCAGGTGATGAGGTTCTAATACAGCTAGGTTCTGTATTAAATGAAGCGATTGCTCAAACTGAAGAAGCAGAAATTTTTCGCTTAAATTCAGCAAGCTTTGTTATTGTGATTGAACATCTGACCGAGTGGGCAGTGGTGACGCTTGCAGAACGGCTTAAATTTGCAGTCACCAATGAAAAGATATTGTTTGGTAGTAATAATGAATATCTTACTGCATCTATAGGAATTTATCATTTAGATCCACACAACCAGCCAACTGAGGTGGATGTCTTACAAAAATTAGAGTTTGCAGTACGTTCTGCTAAGGAAAAAGGCCGAAACTCATTGTTTCTATTAAAAAATGAAATATAGATGTCTTACACTTATTCAAATGATTGGATTGGAATTAAAGGATGAGAATTATAGTGACTCATAGTAGAATGTTCTGACTCACCCAATTTACCAATGTATCTAAAACTACTGATTTTAGTTTTAGCGATTCGTACAAACCGAGGCAGATGTGACTTCTATTCCCAATGTTAATGCAGAAATTTTAAAACGAGCGCAAGTGCAAATTCAGCAAGATTTACAAGCTGCTTTAGATGCTTTTTCATTGCCAGAGCCATTAAAATCTGCAGTGCATCATACGGTGATGTTAGGTGGAAAACGAGTTAGACCTGCTTTAAGTTATGCAACTGCACAATTAAAACAAAATAATCCGAATTTTGCAGCCGTGCGTAGAGCTGCGGTTGCGATTGAGTTTATTCATTGCTATTCATTGGCACATGATGACTTGCCATGTATGGACAATGACTTGTTACGTCGCGGTCAGCCAACCTGTCATGTGGCTTTTGGTGAAGATACAGCGCTATTAGCTGGTGATATTTTGCAATCGATGGCATTTGAGGTATTAGGAAGCCGTCTATTCGATCAGGGTCAAGCTGTTGAACAGGGTATTATTCTTAAACAGATGCAAATTTTAGCCACAGCAAGTTCAAAAATGGTATGTGGTCAGGTTTTAGATTTACAGGCTGAAGGCAAACATGTTGATCAAGCACAGTTAGAAAATATCCATCGCAATAAAACAGGGGCTTTAATCCAAGCTGCAATTATGTTGTCTGCCGTGACAGTTTTTTCGGGTACAGATCAAGCCATTCCACAATTGCGTCAATATGGTCAAGCGATTGGTTTAGCATTTCAAGTGCAAGATGATATTTTAGATGTGGTGTCTGATACTGAATCTTTGGGCAAAACTGCGGGCAAAGACCAACAAGTAGATAAGTCAACCTATCCTGCCTTAATGGGCTTAGAAAATGCCAAAATTTATGCGCAACAATTACATGACCAGGCATTTAAAGCTTTAGCGTATTTTGGTGAGGATGCACAGGAATTGAACCAAATTTCGCAATTTTTGTTGGCAAGAAAAAGTTAATTTAATTGAGATCAAATATTTTTTTCATGATGAATGTCACTGAGTCAATTTCTGTCTCGGGAATATAAATTTCAACATCACTGGAATTATTCCATCTGAACGAATTAACCAACAGCTTTAGAGTTAATCGTCCATTCTCAAATGAATATTCGATGTCTCTGGTTTCAAATCCATATATTTGATCAGTATATTCAATATAAATACTGTTTGGACATTCTAGTTCATCCCGACATAGTGCTATATCTCGGTGGGTCATCCTCAAACCAAAAGGTAATAGAGCAAAGCCCATCATCTTCAAAATCTTCATCTATCTGTAGTTTATATAATTTCATTTTAATATCGATCTTTAAATCTCGAATGCTGATGCAAAGAGTGAATTTTAAGTAGCGCGAAATTTAACTATAGATGACGGAAAAACGGACAATTGTTCAGCCTTAAAACTTAAGCGGCATTTTTAAAATAAAAAATAGGCAACCGATCGGCTGCCTATTTTTGAACGTTTTTAAAATTGCAAAAATTAGTTTCTACCCATCACACCACGAATAGTATTCATAATATCTGCTGGGAGCACAACAGTTTTGGCATTATTTGATTTGGCCATGTCTTGCATTGCTTTGACATATTGCTCACCGAGTAAGTAGGCAACAGGGATTTCTTTATCACCCACAGCAGAGGTCACCATTTCAATGGCACGCTGTGAAGATTCAGCCAATACAACCTGAGCTTCCGCATCACGGCGAGAGGCTTCTAAACGTCCATCCGCTTCTAAAATAGCAGCCTGTTTTTCACCATCTGCTTTGGTCACAGTTGCACGACGTTGACGTTCCGCAGCAGCTTGGGCTTCCATCGCTGATTGCATGGTGTGTGATGGTTGAATGTCTTGAATTTCCACGGTTTTTAGTGTGATACCCCAGTCTGAGATATCATCAGAAATCGCCGCTTTTAATTTTGCTTTGATATGATCACGTGATGACAATGCATCATCTAGATCCATTTCACCGACGATTGAACGGAGTGAAGTTTGTACCAAATTTTGAATTGCCCAAGTGTAGTTTTCAATACCATACACCGCTTTTTCTGGTGTGGTTAAATTGATATAAGCCACAGCATTCATCACCAATACCGCGTTATCACGGGTGATGACTTCTTGTGATGGGATATCTAAAACAATATCTTTGGTGGTGACTTTATAAGCCACTTCATCCACATAAGGAATGACGAAGTTTAAACCTGGACTTAGTGTGGTGTGATATTTACCTAAACGTTGTACGATCCATTTATAACCCTGAGGAACAATACGTACGCCTTTGAAAATGGTCACAGCCACAAACAGAAATAAGACTAAAACAACAATAGAACCAAAACCCATTTAATTTTCCTCTTTATTCTTCATTATTAAGATGATGAATGTAGTTGTACCACTAAATCATTACCTAAAATATCAGTCACACGTACACGGTCACCTACTTGTACAGGCGATAAAGTACGGCAATTCCATTCATCAGAACCCAAAACAGGCATTGGAAAACGAACACGAATTTGATCATGGCTAAGCCCAATTTGAATGACCATACCCGTTTGACCAATGGTTGCTTCACGAGAAAGCCCAGCTTTGGTTTTATCTACAGATAGAGGTTTAATGAATTTAAACCACGCCACAGTACAAATGATGGATAAGATAATCCAGCATATGACTTGCAGGGTGAAACTCATACTTGGAAATAACCACAACAAAATACTGACCACAACTGCAGCGATACCAAACCATAAAGCAGCAAACGCTGGTAGCACCAGTTCAGATAGAATCAGCAATATGCCAAGTACAAACCAATGCCACGGTTCAAAAATAAAGTTCATACATCTACTCTAGTGATTATCATTGATATAGATGACGGATCATCTATATCAATGTAGCAGATCATTTAAGTGATGCATATAAAAACGTGATTATTCTCGTTTTCAATCATGCTTGATGATATGAACCCTATTGCGCTATTAAAATTTTGCTCGTGGTGCAGGTTTTAATGCAGCAGGTGTTTTCTTAAAGTTATTGATTGCGGTTTGAATGGCGATGATTTTGCCTTGGGCTGCTTTTTCACCTTCTAAAATCGCTTGGTTACTGGACTTAAGATCGAGTGTACCTAAGTGCCCAACTTTAGGTTGAATCACGATATTAGCCTGAGCCAACTCATTGTTAATACTTTGTTGTCCCATGATATTAATGGTTTGATCCAATAAGCCCCACATATTCATCGGTTGACTACCACTTGGACGTGCAGAAATATCGACTGCAATCACGATATCTGCCCCCATATCACGTGCAGTCTGTACTGGAATTGGGCTAACTAAACCGCCATCAACATATTTGGTATTGCCAATGGTTGCGGGTACAAAGACATTGGGAATGCTGCAAGAAGCGCGAACTGCTTGTCCTGCATTCCCTTTAATAAATTCTGCTTTTTTACCATTGTCTAAGCGTGTGGCAACTGCTGCAAAACGGATTGGAAATTGTTCAATCGGTTTATTGGCAACATTGCGGTTGACATAATCTTGTAGTTTTTGACCAAGAACAATACCTTGGCTATTTAAGGTTAAATCACGCAGATCAGATTCTTTTAGTTGCTGCGCAATTTGCTGCATTTGATAGGGTGTTTTACCGCTGGCATAGATACTGCCGACAAAACTTCCAGCACTGGTTCCAGTCACAATTTTAGGTTTGATTCCATGGGATTCTAAAACCTTGAGTACACCAATATGAGCGAAACCTTTTGCACCACCGCCACCTAAAGCAATCGCAATAACAGGCTCACGTGCTTTAATTACCGTGGTCTGAGTTGGTGTTTTAGTGGTTTTGTCACAGCCAACAAGGGCTAGACCCAATAAGCCTATAAAACCGAGTTGTTTAAAACGCATGGGGGTATTACTTTTGATCAAAATATATGTTGCACATCTGAACAGATTGTCTCTGTTTTTTCTAGCCATTTTTCAATAGTTTTTGTAAAGGGATCGATAATAATTTAGGCCTTTTAGGTGAAAAGTTACCTTTAAAACGCGATAAAATTTCTGTTAAATCTTGCTCATAATCTCCTGTAGGTTGCAAAGTGCCCAAACAGTGAATTCGCTTTTTCTCATAATCGAATGAAAAAATTACAATCGGTATATTGGCGCCCATTGCAATATGATAAAAACCACTTTTAATTTTTTCAGCTTTTTTCCGAGTACCTTCAGGTGCGATTGCAATCCAAATTTTATCTTGTTGTTGTATAACCTTAACAATCTGTTGAGTGAGTCCATGCGGTGAATCACGATGCACAGGAATCACGCCAATCCATTCAAAAAGTGCTTTGAGTGGTGGTTTAAACAAGCTATCTTTGCCAAAAATTGTGACTTTAACACCAATACCTAACATGGCCAGGAAAGCATATAAACCATCATAATTCGAAGTGTGTGGTGCAATAAATACCACTGCTTTGGGTAAGTTGGGAAATTCACCTTCAAATCCCCAGCCTTGAACTAAGTAAAGGTTTTTAAAGATGTTACGACTGGTGCTTGTACCACGTTGGGGTACTTGATCTGGTATGATCGGAAAGTTTTGTGACATTGTGTTTTTATATGACTGCTCTTGTATTGATTTTAGTTTTTTGCTTAATAGTAACTATCTGCAAAATGCAAATATTACAAAATTCGTAGATTAAAGCAATACATACAAGATCTAATTAGGCCCATTTATATTGACATCGTTCGAGCTTAGATTACATGCGAAACACCTATTTGTTGTTATTTTCACTGTATTGGGCGCAAGGTTTACCTGTAGGTTTTATGACCCATGCTTTACCAGTGATTTTACGTTCACAAGGGGTGTCTTTGGCACATATTGGTGGCTTTGGATTACTCATGGCGCCTTGGGCAATTAAAATTTTATGGGCGCCTTTTGTGGATAGCTTTGGACATCGTTCCAAAGGGCATTATCGAAGTTGGATTATTCCAACCCAAGTTTTAACCATCGCTATCCTGAGCATCTTATCTTTTTTACCGATTCAATCCCTGAATGAACCGATTTATTTATTATTGTTTTTTATGGCGTTGCTCTGTATGAACAGTATTGGTGCAACCCAAGATATCGCGACTGATGGTTTGGCGGTGAGTATTTTAAAAGGAGATCAGCAACATATCGGGAATATGTTTCAAGTCATTGGTTCTCGTTTAGGATTTATTGTCGGAGGCGGGGCAATTTTATGGGCAATGGACTGGCTAAGTTGGCAAAATACATTTTTGATTTTGGCAGGCATTGTGGCTTTAAATACAATTCCTATTTGGTTTTATCAAGAACCAGAACACTTGAAAAACACTGCTTCACCACATCTACGGAATGAAGCTGCAAAGCACTTTATTGAAAAATTTAAAACTTATTTAACTTATTTCTTTGTCAATAAAAAACTAAGAACATGGTTCTTTGTGCTTTGTACCATCAAAATAACCGATGGCTTTACCGGTCCCATTACCAAGCCTTTGTTGGTTGATCTTAACTTAAGTCTTTCTCAAATCGGCATTTATATCACTATGTTGGGAGCATTTTCTGCATTATTCGGTGCAGGTTTGGCCAGTTTATTGCTAAAAAAACTAAAGCGCCACCAAGCCTTAATCTTATTTTCTATTTTGAAATTGATCAGTTTAGCTGGATTTGTATGGTTAGCAGCTCAATATGAACAATCGTACTTTGTAGCGCCGTGGTTAATTTATTTGATCAACGCTTTAGAAGATATGTGTGCTGCAATGCTTCTAGTCGTGATCTTAACTTTAGTGATGCAATATAGTCGTCATGAACATGCAGGTACAGATTTCACTTTTCAGGTCTCTGTTATGGCAACAATCAGTGGGTTACTGTATACATTAAGTGGCGTGATTGGCGATCAATTGGGATATTTGAATTTTTTTAGTTTGATTTTAGTGATTGGTGTTTTTTGCCTAATCCCGATTATGTATTGGATTAAAAATATACAGTATACATAATATTGTGAGCTTGGGTTTGATAATGAGTATAATTACTATTGAGTATGTGGTGCGATAATTAGAAGTTTTTTGATCGAATGAAATAGATTAAATAATTTTTCTTAGGGATAGTTAAGATTATAATATATTGTCATGATGTAAAATAAATTGTTTGATTAGTGCGGTTTGACTTAATACATGAATCTCTTTGATTTAATGTGATTTCGCCCTTATTTTTTAATAAAAGTTTGATATGTTTTACATTGATTGGAAAATAATAAATTACTTTTTCGTCATTTTTTTACGTATAGAAATCAATTCGTGTATTATTCTTTTGTTGGATTTAGAATAACTTTAGCTCCAAATTATTAACTTTAAATGAATTGTTTTGAATGGAATAAGCAGTATTATAATCTACGGGCTATAAAATAATACTCATTTTTTTTGTGGATGCTTTATTTGATTTTAATTTTCTCAGATTATGAGAAATAGAAAGGCGATTACAATTAAGATCAGTGGTGCAATACGCTTGGGAAAGTGCTTTTTAAGTTCAGTTTAAGCTTCATTTTTTAACTTAACACCATTGAAAAGAGTATTGCCAAAGTAATGTCTAATTTAATACAGCGTATAAAACGACGTGAAGTCTCCATTTCCCTGACTGCTTTTAATTTTATTGTCGCAGTGTGGTTAGGCTTGTGCCTAAATTTTAGTTTTTTAAATAAGGTTCAGTCTCTAACGCCTTATCAGGGAATCAAAGCACAACTCTTTCTGATTGCGACAGGTTTTGTACTGATTGCTTTATATAATCTGTTATTACAAATTTTAGACTGGAAATGGACAGCAAAATTTTTTGCAATTGTCTTGGTCTTTATTGGTGGTTTTAGTGCTTATTTTGTCAATTCATTGGGTGTGGTGATTTCGCCTGATCAAATTCAGAATATGGTGCAAACAGATCCTAGTGAAGTGTCAGACTTACTTTCTTTGCAATTTTTTATCTGGACATTGGGATTTGTTGTTTTACCCATCATTCTTATTCTATGGATAAAAATTAAACCAGAAAAAATTGGCAAAATACTGTTATTTAAAAGCTTAAATATCGCAGGCTCTTTCGCTGTTATAGCAGCATTATTATTTGTTTTCTATGTGGATTATGCTGCTATATTTCGTGAGCATCGTGATTTAAAAGGTATGATTTCTCCGCAAAATACAGTGGCTTCAACACTGTCTTATTTCCATAAAAAAGCACCGAAAAAGAATTTACCTTTGATTCGTTATGGTGAAGATGCACATTTAGTCGATGATGTTGCTTTACAACATAAACCTAAACTGATGGTTTTGGTGGTCGGTGAAACCGCACGTGCAGAAAGCTTTTCATTAAATGGTTATACAAAGAATACCAATCCTGAATTGTCAAAACAGATCGGGCTAATTAATTTTTCTCAAGTCAGCTCTTGTGGTACTGCAACAGCAGTTTCAGTTCCATGTATGTTCTCAGGCATGCCGCGTAAAGATTATGATGAGCAACTTGCCAGTCATCGAGAAGGTTTGCTGGATATCGCACAACGAGCAGGCTATAAGGTGACATGGATTGATAATAACTCGGGTTGCAAAGGGACTTGTGATCGTGTTGAGAAATTTGTTATCCCTCAAGATTTAGAGAAAAAATGGTGTCAAGGTGGCGAATGTCAAGATGGTATTTTGGTAGACAGCTTAAACCTATATTTAAATCGATTACCAAAAGATGATAAGCAACCACATTTGATCGTATTACATCAAATGGGAAGTCATGGGCCTGCATATTATAAACGCGCACCAGATGAATTTAAAAAGTTCAAACCAACTTGTGAAACCAATGCAATACAAGGGTGTTCATCGACTGAATTGATTAATACCTATGATAATTCGATTGTCTATACAGATCATATTTTGAATCAATTGATTGAAACTTTAAAACAACAAGAAAACTATCGTGCAGGGTTTTGGTATTTATCTGACCATGGTGAGTCTACTGGTGAACGTGGTATGTATTTACATGGTGCACCTTATGCGATTGCGCCTACTCAACAAACCCATGTACCTATGCTGATGTGGTTCTCAGATGCGTGGAAATCTGTTGCTGCAAAACAAATCAATTGTTTAAATCAACAAAAAGGGGCAACATTGAGTCAAGATAATTTATTTCCAAGTCTTTTGAGTTTGCTAAATGTCCAAACTCAAGTTATAGATCAAAAAAATAATATGTTGCACCAGTGTGCTGTACGAAGCTGATTGAAAGGATATAAACCATGACCAAAATTTTGATGATAGAAGATGATTTTATGATTGCAGAATCATCTAAAACGTTATTGAAATATCAAGGCTTTGATGTGGAATGGGTAAATAATGGTTTGGATGGCCTAAAGCTTATTTCTGAGAAACAATTTGATTTGGTCTTACTTGATTTAGGCTTGCCCATGATGGATGGGATGCAGGTCTTAAAGCAAATTCGTCAACGTTCAAGCTTACCTGTGCTGATTATTTCAGCACGTGACCAATTACAAAATCGTGTTGAAGGTTTAAATCAAGGAGCAGATGATTATTTGATTAAGCCTTATGAGTTCGATGAACTGGTGGCTCGTATCCATGCTTTATTACGTCGTACAGGTGATACAGCGAAAGAAGTAACTGGAAGTGCTTCAAATCTGTTAAAAAATGGTGAAATTGTTTTAGATGTTGAACAGCATATCGCAACACTAAAAGGTGAAACGGTGGAGCTTTCAAATCGTGAATGGGCGATTCTCATTCCGTTAATGACCCATCCCAATAAAATATTTTCTAAGTCTAATTTAGAAGATAAATTGTATGCTTTTGATAGCGAAATCAACAGCAATACAATTGAAGTCTATGTACACCATATCCGATCGAAATTGGGTAAAGATATTATTCGTACAATTCGTGGGTTAGGTTATCGTTTGGGGCAACCACAAAAAGCGGAATGATATGGAAACTGCATTTTCCTTAAGAAAGCGTTTAATTCGTTATACCTCTATTTTTAGTATTTTACTCGGTTGCGTATTGGTTTTTTCAGCATATAAAATTTCTTTAGAAGAAATCAATGAAATTTTAGATGCACAAATGGTTTATCTAGCCGAGCGGGTGGAATTAAATCCAGGTCCCATTCAAAGCCATTTCGATATACACAAACGCTACCATGAAGAAGATTTATTCATAGATGTTTGGGCATATGCTGATCCTAGTCAAACACAAAATACGCCACATCATGTCATTGTTGAACCTAAACAAAAGGCTGGTTTCTATAGTCAAGATACAACGCATGGCACTTGGATTACTTATATCTTACCCACAGCTAATTATCAGATTCAGATCAGCCAGCAAGAAAAAGTCAGAGAGCATTTGGCTTTAGAGCTTGCAGGCAGTATGTTTCTTCCATATTTACTGATCATTCCATTTGCTTTGTTGGGCTTGGTATATATTATACGCCGCAGTTTAAAACCACTCGAGGACTTTAAATCCGAATTGGCAAAACGTGATTCAAACTCCTTGATCGCAATTCAAAATGCCCACTATCCAGAAGAATTACTGCCGACGATCCATGAAATGAATCATTTGTTTGAGCGAATTTCTGTTGCTCAACAAGAACAGCGACAATTTGTAGCAGATGCTGCACATGAGTTACGCACACCCATCACTGCATTGAATCTGCAAACTAAAATTTTGATGAGTCAGTTTCCTGAAGAGGAAAATCTACAAAATTTAAGCAAAGGTTTGGCACGGATGCAGCATTTGGTTACGCAACTTCTTGCCTTAGCAAAGCAAGATTCGTCATTAAGTCATGAAGTTCAGGTGACCCAATTTAAATTGAATGATGTGGCACTTAATTGTGTAGAACAGTTGATGAATCTTGCGATGGAAAAAGATATCGATCTTGGTTTTGTCCGTAATGAAACAGTGATTTTAAAAAGTGTAGAACATAGTATTCATTCAATCATTTTTAATTTAATTGATAACGCAATAAAATATACCCCTGTTTCAGGCATGATTAATATATCAGTGTTTGAAGATGTTCATGATTTTGCTTATGTTTTGATTGAAGACAGTGGTTTAGGAATTGACCCAGAGATGTACGATAAAGTCTTAAAACGTTTTTATCGCGTACATCATCACTTAGAAGTGGGTAGTGGTTTGGGATTGTCGATTGTGGATAAAGCGATTCAACATTTAGGTGGTGAACTGTCTTTATCCCGTAGTGAAGAATTGGGTGGACTCAGTGTCTTGGTCAAAATCCCGATTCAATGTAATATCAAAACTGAGAAGTAAAATGCTTGGAAAATGAATGATTCCATTTCTACATTAATGGAAGTGGTTCATTTTTCTTCATATATTGAAAAAATTCTAAACATTTTTGCATTTTACGACCATCACTGCCAAGTTTACCCAAATTAAAGTTTGCAACCCAGTTGAGTTTATTGCCTATACGGCAAATTTCGTTGTATTTTGATTTACTTGGATAAATTTCCCCAATAAAAATATCGCAAGCTTGAGCAAGCTCATCATCATTAAAACGGAATGCTGTTGAGAAAATAAAGCATAACCAATCTCGAATTTGACAGGTTTCTAAGTCCAGTACTTCCCCAGGATCGGTTTCAAAATCAATAAAAGTAAATGCTTTGTCTTTATTGACCAAAATATTCCGTGCAAAGGCTTCACTCAAATAACTGTCTTTGTGATGTACAGATTGAATGGCAAAGATTGCTTCGCGATAAAATTCTAGTTTTTTAGCCGTATTTCCTTCCATTTCTGCCAATGCCTGATCAAGTTGCATAACATCTTCGCCATGATCAGCAGCATCTTCAATCAATAGGCCTTGTGAACAATTGGCTAAAATTTGTGGCGTTGGAATACCAAGGGAATTTAATTCTGTCAGACGATGAACTTCACAATAAATCGATTTACTACCGCCATAATTTGGAATAGGAGTGAGTGCTTCAATATTGAGTATACGTGCAACCCATTTTAATGGGATATAAATCCAAGCCGAGTGGCGTTCAGAGGCTTTTTTAAGCCATACTTTACCATCACCCAACTGATAAGACTGAATATTCTGGTCTTGAATTTTAAGCGAATTGCGGAGAAATTTAGAAAAATTACTCATATTTTGCACGTATAAGATTACTAAATTGGCACAAGTATAAACAAAATATAATAATTTGTAAAAATTAAGATTGGTTTAATAATTTAATATTTAAATTATGACAAAAATGTAATTCTTTGAGTGATGCTTATAGCTGAGCATCACTTGGTTTGGCGTTTTAGATTGGAATAAAAATAGATGAGTGATCAAATAAACAAGAATAACCAGTAATTTGCTTTTAAATATCTGATGTATTTTTAGAGATGCATTTATAATAAAATAATGTTGTGCGATATATTTTCTATAGTTTTAGGATTGTTATCTGGTCAATTTTTTATAAAATATACGATACACAATTAAGTTAAAAGTAAAAATAATCCAGCCTGTCCAAAGGTTATGGCTAAGAAAATGCGCACCACGCATCATTTGCCCCCAACCTGTAATCAAACCAAGCACCAGACCTAAGACTAAGAAAAGATAAGCAATTTTAGAATTTGATTTTCTAAATACAAAAAAGCCAGTAAGCAGTGAAAAACCTGTGCTGGCATGGCCACCCGGAAAACAACCTCCATTGCTTGCAGAAAAATCCCATACATAGCCTAAAGTAGTTTGTTCTGTCATTGACCAAGGACAGGCATGTGCTGAATGGGATTTGAAAATGCCAATCAGTGCAGTGGATAAAACACTAATAAAAAATAAATAGCCCAATTGCCATTGATAGGTTTTTAATTTTGCAACTTTAAAAGACGCAATCCATGAAATCAAAACTGCAATATAAAAGGTAATGACAATATGTTTAAGTAGCTTGTGATTAATTTCAATAAGAAACCAATTGTTCTTGAGTGGAAAATGACCAGTGCTATCTATCCATGGCTGGATAAAATACATATCGATTGCACCACCAACAGGAAATACAAAGAACAGTATTAAAAATAGTATTCCTAGCAATAAACTTTTTTTTAGGAAGAATGTATTTATGTCGGAATACGGCATGAGGCGAGCCACTCAATATAATCATTTTAATCTGCGCTTATTAAAAAAAAACAACCTTAAATTAGACTTAATTGTTGAGTAATGAGTAGTCTTATTATTGGGTGGCAATACAGAAGAAAATATCTATGATTATTTTAAGATAGCTAATTTGAATTATTGTTTTAAAGGTCGAGTTATTCTATTTTAAAATTTTATGGTGAAAATTATTTTATTGTCATTTCTAGGCTATAAAAAAGCGGCTTTTCAGCCGCAAAATGTATAAAATTAAAACCAGACCTTGTAAAAGCTTAAAACATTGCATCTTCAGAGTTTGCAGAAATCTTGTGAATCGATAAATCTGCACCACGAAACTCTTCTTCTTGTGTTAAACGAATCCCCATAGTGGCTTTAAGCATACCATATACGGCAAATCCACCTGCTAAAGCCAGTAAAATGGCAAGTAGCGTACCTATCAGCTGAGATATCAAAGATACTCCACCGATTCCCCCCAACCACTGCTGACCAAATAGACCCACAGCAATACCACCAAACGCACCACAAACCCCATGTAATGGCCAAACTCCGAGTACATCATCAATCTTGAGTTTATTTTGTGTATAGGTAAACAGTTTAACAAACAGAAAACCTGCACAGATCCCGATAAATAAAGCGCCAATCGGATGAACCACATCAGAACCCGCACAAATTGCCACTAAACCTGCTAAGGGACCATTATGTAAAAAACCAGGGTCTTCTTTTCCAAAGAAATTTGCTGAGAGTGTGCCACCGACCATTGCCATGAGTGAGTTCATGGCAACTAAACCTGAGATTGCATCTAAGCGTTGAGCACTCATGACATTAAAGCCAAACCAGCCCACAATTAAGATCCAAGAACCGAGCGCTAAAAAAGGAATAGAAGAGGGTGGATGTGCACTGACGCGACCATCCTTTTTATAGCGGCCATTACGCGCACCAAGTAGTAATACTGCTGCAAGCGCAATCCAGCCGCCCATCGCATGCACCACAACAGAA
This sequence comes from Acinetobacter sp. I-MWF, assembly GCF_025433935.1. Classification (NCBI taxonomy): domain Bacteria; kingdom Pseudomonadati; phylum Pseudomonadota; class Gammaproteobacteria; order Moraxellales; family Moraxellaceae; genus Acinetobacter; species Acinetobacter sp. I-MWF. The sequence goes on from NZ_JAMBAR010000001.1 coordinate 977,269, forward strand.
CCGGCAAAATCATGGAAGCTTGCACCAAACGTATCCGCTAACCACTTTTGTAGGCCGAGGTTACCATTCCATGCGATCCCTTCAAAAAAAGGATAAACCAGCGCTACTATAAACAGGGTTGCAATGGCTTGAGAACGCATTTTGGCACGTTCTGCAATGCCGCCAGAAACAATGGCGGGAATTGCTGCAGCAAAGGTCAAAAGGAAAAAACAACGCATCAAATTGTAGCCATGCTCAGTTGAAAGCGTAGCGCCTGTATGGAAAAAGTGTTGGCCATAGGCAATATAATAACCGACAAAGAAGTAGGCGATTGCTGAGATTGAAAAGTCAGTAATGATTTTACTAAGTGCATTGACTTGATTTTTATGGCGAACTGTTCCCAGCTCTAAAAAAGCAAAGCCTGCATGCATAGCGAGTACAAGCACTGCGCCAAGCAAGAGAAAGAGTAGATCAACGTTTTGCATATACGATTCTTTTTGGTGCTATTTGTCACAAATTGGTTCAAGTATAACCAACGATTTGAATCCGTGAAGTGTTTGGCTGTATGAAAAAATAGATCAACAAATTCAAAATATTATTAAGACTCGATATAAAGCAAAAGTATGCACTAAATTGGAATTTGTGCACTAACTTGATGCAATAAGATATTCTGACTTATTTTTAAGATATTGATAATTATTGATTTTTATTTATTTGAATTCATCTTAAACCTAGGTTGTCAAATTTTAGTCTAAAAATAAACCGATAAAATGTTTTAACTAAAATTAAAAAATAACTTAATGATCAATTTTTGGAAATACCCAGACTGCAAGCTTGATTTTTGTATTCGAAATGATTTCTTTGAAATTTTTGACCGTTCCATTTATACACAGCAAAGCATTTAGTTGAGTCATTGATGGCAATATCTGGCCAGCCATGCTTTCCTAAAGTTGATAGAAACTCAGGCGTCCCATGGCTGTTAAATATTCTCACCCATTGTTTATTGGTCTGTTGGGTAACAATATAAAATCCAATGCCTGTGTTTGCATAGCAACCAACACCACCATCGACTACAACAGCATCAGGACGACCATCTTTATTGAGGTCACCATAATAGGAGATATTGCCAAGGCTACAGCGGCTTTCCCAGCCAAGATTAGTTTTTTGAAACTTTGCACTTTTAAAAATTTGTGTTGCCGTTTCTTCAGGCACTTGCGGATCTGCAGCATAATTAAGCGAGGCCAAAAATAGTGATAGAACACCACTGCTGAATATTATTATATTTTTCATCATCATATTGATTGTTTTGTGATTGAATTGACATTATTTTAAAAATATGTATTTTTATCAAGTTTTTGTTGTCATGCTATTGTATTCATCTTCTGGTTTATTCAGCATCTTAGGGATATTTAACTTATATCATTATAAATTTCAAATGGTTGGTATGTTATTGTGTGAATTAATGAGTTGTAAATAAATGTTTAATATAAAATCAATTTACGATTAAACGATCAATGAAGTGTATAAAAATGATGGTGTCTAAAACATATTGCAATTTTTTAATGTATTTGATGGCGTTCTTTGGTTTCTGTCTTTTTACTGAATCAGTGAGTGCACAATCAAACCAATATAAAATCTATAAATCTAAACTGTTGCAGTGTGGTGAAGCAAATTTTCAAGTTATTTCACAATGTGATGATTCTAATGAGGGTACAGAGTCAGGTAGTGCAGGTCCTTTTCGAGCATCATGTTTATCTAGTCAATTAGCGGTAAACTGGAAAGGTCAGCAAAAGATACTGAATTTTCCCATGGCAACAACACAGCAGAAGAAAATATCAGCAAGCAAAGGCTATGTTTTAAAACCTGAGATCAAAGTAGGGGATTGGTCGCCACAGAGTTTAGCTTGTGGTCAAGCGGCTGGTATTTCGGGGCATTTTGTGGTGATTAATCAGGCAACCACCAACGATATTAATCACGAATATCACGGCAAAGGTTCATTGAGTGATGAACCCGTTTTACTGAATTTAAACGGGACTTTTACCAGTGAAACACTTAAAGCAAAAATCTATGCTTTGTTAAAGCAAGATCAAGTGAAGATTTTTAAAGTGATTGGTGCAAATGCAATTTTTGCGGATGAAAAATAGATTTAACAGAGATAAATCCGATTAATTTTGTCATCTGTTAAGAAAAAGGCAGATGCAGCACAGGTTTCTTCGAGGACATTGACTGAAACACCATCACCTTTAAACTTTAAATAATGTTTAGGGTCAATTTGTTCGTTAGCAAGAATATCGCCATTTTCGCCAAAGCGATATTCTTCATCGACATAGATATTTGTTTTAGGTGCGACTTCGAACTTAGCAAAAATATCTAAATCATCACCTTCTTCATTATTTTGATAGTAATAAACTTTATCACTGTCCGAAATACGGAATTCAAACAGATATTTCATGCCCTTTTTATTGGGATTCTTTAAGACTTGGAAAGCATCTCGTTTTCCATCTCCATCAAAATCGATGAGTAATGGCTTTTTGAGATATGTCGTATCGGTTGAATAACCTTGAGGGAGTGGTGTTGGATTATTGACGAGGTGGTCTGGCTCTGGCTGAGCAGGAATCACAATAGATTCTGCTTTGCTATGTGTTTGTTGTGACGTTTCTTGTTTGACTGGCTTAGTTTCAGTTGAAGTGTTGGGTTTCTCATCACATCCAATGAGAAAAATAAGGGTGATGCATAATAAAATTTTGTTTTTCATAGAATTTTAATCATTCAATCATTTTGAATGTTGAATATTCTATCTTAAAAATTGATTTTTTGATGCTCAATGTCCTAAATTGGAGATATAGTCGTGTGCTTTATCGCGTGCCAGTTTGCTGTTTATACTGATTCATCACCACAATGGGGAATATTTTGAACACATCAAATTCTGATCAAGCTTTGTCTGTCGTGATTACAGGGGGTACACGAGGAATTGGTTTTGCTTTGGCAGAAGCTTTTTTAAAGTTAGGTTGGTCTGTGATGATTTCGGCACGAAATGCACAGCAGTTAAATCAAGTTGTTGCAGATTTTGCGCAACGCTATGCACCGAATAGAATTTATGGGGTGGCCTGTGATGTGGCTCTATATGAAGATTTACACAATTTATGGGAAGAAACAGTTTTAAGGTTTGGTCAGGTCGATGTTTGGATTAACAATGCGGGTACCTGTAATGCAGCAAGGGCATTTACCGAGATTGCTAGCTCAGATTTGGAAAGTGTAATCAAAACCAATGTACTTGGAACAATGTTGGGTTCGCAAGTGGCTTTAAAAGGAATGATGCAGCAAGGTTTTGGGCAAATTTTTAATATGGAAGGTTGGGGCAGTCGTGGCGAGTGGAGTGCAGGGATGACGCCTTATGCAACCAGTAAACGAGCAGTTGCTTATCTGAATCATGCTTTAAATAAAGAAACCAAGAATAGTAATATTTTGATTGGGACACTCAGCCCCGGAATGGTGGCAACAGATTTATTGATTTCTTCTTGGCAACAAGGTGAAGTTAAAAACTGGCATAAAATGAAATGGTTATTTATGTTTGTAATTGACCCACCTGAGCAAGTGTGTGGTTATTTGGCGCAACGCATCAGTAAGAATAAGAAGAGCAATGCGCGTATTGTCTGGATGACACCATGGCGTTTGTTGCTTCGATTTTTCCAACCTTATTATTGGAAAAGGAATCCTGTACAGGGGACGGCTTTGGATCAGCTTAAGGAATAGTGGTTTGGATTTAAATTTGGAGTTTGAATAGAAAAATAACAATGAAAAAGCTTAATTCAGTATGACGCATTTATAAAATACAGAATAGTGCATGTATCTGTTTTAGGAAAAAATATAGGACTTGAACTTGGATAAGTATATTTCTTATAATCTAATAAGATTTGGTAGAAAATCTTAATAAAAATTTTACCAATATCACATCATGCTCTTCAGTTCAACAGCCTTTCATATAACCAGTAACTAGAGCATTTATAAATAGAGCATTCAGTTCTGAAAATATTTGAATAATTAAGGGGCTCTTATGTTTATTAAAAACGGTTTAACAATAATTAGTCTATGCGCTACAACAATACTTTGGGCAGGATCAGATTGGGATTATCAAAACCCTAAAGATTGGGCAAGTGCAAATCAACAATACCAAGCGTGTGCAGGAATAAATCAATCTCCAATTGATATTCGAGATACGGTGACTGCGAATTTACCACCATTGGAATTTAATTATCACACTACAGCAAAGTCTGTGCAAAATATTGGTCATACGATGCAGATCGAGTTTAACCAAGGTGCCAGTTTAGTCTTAGATGGGCAGACTTTTTTACTGGAACAATTTCATGTACATAGTCCAAGTGAAAACAATATTAATGGTCAAAGCTATCCCATGGAATTGCATTTAGTGCATGCTTCAGATAAAGGTGAATTGGCAGTTGTTGCATTAATGTTTCAACATGGATCGGAGAATAAAAAACTAAAACATATCTGGAATTCCTTGCCTAAAAAAGTGGGTGAAAGTAATCAGCTATATTCAGAAAATAAAGCAGGCAGCTATTTACCCAATAACTTAGAGTATTACCGTTTTAATGGTTCTTTAACAACGCCACCGTGTTCAGAAGGAGTCCGATGGGTGGTGCTTAAGGAAATTCAGCAAGCGTCGAATCAGCAAATTGAGTCTTTTATGGAGTTAATGGGACATCCAAATAATCGCCCAATACAACCGATTGGCGCGCGGTTGATTTTGGAGTAATTCAGGGTGAAAAGTAGATCTTTTGATCTACTTTTTTGATTATTTTTGTGGCACTTTCTCAGAAAAATTCTTTTTATTTTCTGGTTTTAAAGTTATTCGTTATTGAAATGATGATGTGTTGAATCGGAGTGGGGGGTACTGGTGAGTTTGTGGAATATCTGTATTGAATTGAAGGACACCTCTCCCTAACCCTCTCCTGAAAGGAGAGGGAACCTCTTTGTGTATCGAATAACTATTCAATTCTCAAAGAGTGTTTCTTCCACATTTTAGGGAAGATTGAGGTTGTGGAATTTATGCACACATTTTTAGTTACTTCTCTTTAACCCGCTGCTGAAAGGAGAGGGAGCTTCATTGTGTATCGAATAATTATTAAACTCTCAAAGAGTGTCTCTGCCACATTTTTGGGAAGATTGAGGTGGTGGAGTTTATGCAAATATTTTAAGTCATTTCTCTTTAATTCTCTGTTGAAAGGAGAGAAACCTATTGTGTATCAAATAACGATAAAATTAGTAATGAAAGTCCCCTCTACCCGTGGGAGAGGGCTAGGATGAGGGTAATTCTTGAAAAATTAGAGTGTATCAATTCGCTTTATTTTGCTAACTAGTCTTTAAGTAAAATGGATATGAAATTGTTGAATGTTGGTCGGAAAAACATCATCAATCGAATATTTCTAAATCACCTTTCATTATGAGCAAAATAAACCCTTCAAAACTATTACAAACTTTATTATGCATATTACAAATTTCATAAATGCCGAATTCATTGCCATGTTCATCTAGTTTTACTGCATATGCAGTCATCCAGAGTAAGAATTCTGAAAAGTTTGATTGATGAAGTGTTGTTTTAATTTTTGAATAACCATAATTATTCTACTCAAAAAAGAAGGAAGCTTAATTAAGCTTCCTTCTTTAGAGGCAAAATTGCAAGCTTCGCTTAAAGCGCTGCAATCTGCTCCATATTGGCTTTAATCTTGGCTAACTGATCCACAAATTCAGCAAGTTTAACCTTTTCACCTTCAACTACCGCAGCAGGTGCTTTAGCCACAAAGCCCTCATTTGCAAGTTTAGAAGCAATTTGGTCATGCTGTTTTTGAACCTTATCTAAGTCTTTTTGCAAACGACCCAGTTCTGCTTTTGGATCAATCAAGCCTTTCATTGGTACAAATACAGACACATGACCCACAACAGAAGATGAAGACAACGGTGGTTGCTCAGCATCAGTTAAGAAGGTAATACTTTCAACTTTAGCCAATGCTTTAAACAATGGTTCAATACGTGCAATCTGTGCTTTTTCAGCATCAGTCGCGTTTTGAAGCAATACAGGCAATAAACGTGCATTACCTAAGCCCATTTCGCCACGAATATTACGTACAGCACCAATCAAGCCTTGTAGCCCAAGCATATCTGCTTCTGCCTGTTCATTGATGCGTTCAGGGTTCGGAACAGGGTATGGCGCAAGCATGATGGTTTCACCACCAATACCAATCATTGGTGCAAGGGTTTGCCAAATTTCTTCAGTTAAGAATGGCATGATTGGATGCGCAAGACGTAAAGATGCTTCCATTACAGAAAGAAGGACACGACGAACTTCTGCTTTACGCTCAGTTGATATGTTTTCATCATTCAGGACTGGTTTGGTCAGTTCTACATACCAGTCACAGTATTCATTCCAGATGAACTCATAAATCGCTTGAGCAGCCAAATCTAAACGGTAAGTTGCAAATGCTTGTTGAACGGCAGCTTCCGCTTTTTGTAAACGGCTGACAATCCACTGTTCAGGCAGTTCCCAAAGATCTTGACGGATTTCCTGACCAATTGGCTGTTGTTCACAGTTCATCATCACGAAACGGGTTGCGTTCCAGATTTTGTTGGCAAAGTTACGATAGCCTTCAACACGTTTCATATCGAACTTAATGTCACGGCCTGTATTGGCAAGTGCGCAGAAAGTAAAACGAACCGCATCTGTACCGTAAGCTTGAATACCTTCAGGGAATTCTTTACGTGTAGATTTCTCAATTTTTGGTGCATCTTTAGGATTCATTAAACCAGTGGTACGTTTTTGTACTAAGGTTTCAAGATCTACACCATCAATTAAATCTAATGGGTCAAGTACGTTGCCTTTAGATTTAGACATTTTTTGACCTTCACCGTCACGAACCAAACCATGTACATACACAGTTTTAAATGGAACTTGCGGTGTACCATCTTCATTTTTCATGAAGTGCATGGTCATCATGATCATTCGGGCAACCCAGAAGAAAATGATGTCAAAACCAGTAACCAATACATCCGTTGGGTGGAATGTATTTAAGAAATAGTTTTCTTTATCTTTTGCTTCATCACCGGTCCAACCCAGTGTAGAGAAGGTCCAAAGACCTGAAGAGAACCATGTATCCAGTACATCTTCATCTTGGTTTAATTCAATATCAGCAGCGATATTGTTTTTTTCACGAACTTCTTCTTCAGAACGACCAACATATATGTTGCCTTCTGCATCGTACCAAGCTGGGATACGGTGACCCCACCACAATTGACGAGAAATACACCAGTCTTGAATGTTGTTCATCCAAGCCATATACATATTGCTGTATTGTTCAGGCACAAACTTAATATCGCCATCTTTTACTGCTTTGATTGCAGGCTCTGCAAGAGGCGCAATCTTGACATACCATTGGTCGGTCAATAATGGTTCAATGATCACACCTGAACGGTCACCACGTGGTGGTTTCAGCGTATAGGGTTGAATTTGGTCTAACCAACCTTCAGCTTCAGCTTGTGCAACCAATTTTTTACGTGCAGCAAAGCGCTCTAAACCAATATAATCAGCTGGTGCTGGGATGGTTTTAGAAATCGCTTCGCCAGCTTTTGCGATAAACTCAAAATCAGCTAAAACTTCGGCATTTTTGTTGAAAATGTTGATGATTGCGAGTTCACAACGTTTGCCCACTTCATAATCATTGAAGTCATGTGCAGGGGTGATTTTTACACAACCTGTACCGAATTCTTTATCAACATATTCATCTTTAACAATCGCAACTGCACGACCCGTAATTGGTAGGATAATATTTTTACCAACAAGGTGTGCATAACGTTCGTCATCTGGCGCAACTGCAACAGCAGTATCCCCCAGTAATGTTTCTGGACGTGTGGTTGCAACCACTAAATAATCATGACCGTCTTGAGTACGTAGTGATTTATCTTCAAAGAAGTATTTGAAGTGCCACAATGAACCTTGTTCTTCTTTATCTGATTCAACTTCTAGGTCAGAAAGTGCGGTTTGTAGTTTAGGGTCCCAGTTTACCAAGCGTTTGCCACGGTAAATCAAACCTTGTTCATGCAGTTTTACAAATACTTCTTTAACAGCATTTGAAAGGCCATCATCCATGGTGAAACGTTCACGTGACCAATCTACAGACGAGCCAAGACGACGAATTTGACGGGTAATTGTGCCGCCAGATTGTTCTTTCCATTCCCAAATTTTGTCGATGAACTTTTCACGACCTAAGTCATGACGACTAATGTCTTGAGCTGCTAATTGACGTTCAACCACCATTTGCGTTGCAATACCCGCATGGTCAGTACCTGGTTGCCATAAGGTATTTTTACCAGACATACGGTTGTAACGCGTCAAGGCATCCATGATGGCATTGTTAAAACCATGACCCATGTGCAAGCTACCCGTGACGTTCGGTGGCGGAATCATGATACAGAATGAATCGCCTTTACGAGACGGTTGGAAATAACCTTTCTCTTCCCAAGTCTTGTACCATTTTTTCTCGATCTCGGTAGGATCGTAGGTTGTAGCAATATTTTGCGCTGAATCAGTCATAGTAAAAACAGATCAAAAGTAAGTAAAAAATTGCATTCATTGTAGCAAATATTCATTAGGAATGTTGATTCCTGTTATGGCATATTTACCTTGAATTAAATGCAGCAATCAAAACATGAAAATACAAACTACATTTGTTGTTGTTATTAATCTTAAATATGACAAATGTTGGATATTATGGGGTTTTAACAGAGTCATATTTACAAATACGTGTTTTAGATATTTGATTTATTGAGAGTATTTGTGATTGATATTCAATAAATAGTAGGAGTTAAAGACAATGCAAGATATTTCAAGTTTTGCTAAGATCAAAATTGAATAGGACAAAACAACAAAAGGACCGATAACAATGCAGTATAAAATCGATTTATTGATTAAACAGCAGACGTACCAAGAGTTAAAAAGCATTACCCAAAGTTTAAATCATGGCGAAAAAAGTGATTTGGCAAAACAATTAGGTAATGTCTTTACGGAAATGTCATGCCAAGTGCTGGATCAAGTATTTGGTGCTTTGCTTGAAGAGCAACGGAATAACTCTGCGCTAGATGCGAATGGTCAGAAGAAACTGAAAGAAGCAGAACAAATTTTTACGCAGATTGAAGGGGCTTTTAAAAAATATATGCCTTGGTCGATTTCGTTGTTTAGTAATGATCGTTTAAAACCTGTGGCAAATCATATTCTTAAAAAGTTTGAAGATTCTGATGCAAGCCAAGTGGTGATGTACTATCAATTAGACAGTCATCTAGGTAAAGAAGCGACCAGCAATATTCAAAAGGTCATTCAAGGGGATACTAGTGCTTTGCCTGTGACACTAAAAAATTTGGTTAAAATTATTGACCTCGGTGTCTCAGAGTTTATTCGGGATCCTAAGACTTTGTTAAAATTTAACTTTGTGGTCGATAAAACCTTAAATGGTGTGATCAATATGATCACCAGTACAGGCTATAAGCGCTTAGAAAAAGTTGGTGATGAATACAATCCTCGCAATGTCGAAAAGGCGCAACATTATGCAGCGCACTTTAAAAAGTTTTTAGTTGAGGCTTAATCTCTAAAAGGGAGGTTTGATTGATTTGGTGCGCCACGTGGTCTAATATTTATTCACCATATTCAAGAGCATAATAAAATGGAAAGCTTAGAAGGAAAGGTGGTTTGGATTACAGGTGCATCTTCAGGGATTGGTAAAGCCTTGGCTGCTGAATGTGCTTTACAAGGTGCACAAGTGGTTTTAAGCGCAAGGCGTTTAGATGAACTTGAAAAAGTTCGTATAAGTCTTCTTAACCCAGATCATCATATTTCCGTGGCAATGGATATTACTGATGAAGCGCAAGTACGTCATGCTTATGAACAGGTCTTAGATGAAAAAGGGCGTATTGATTGGTTGATCAACAATGCGGGCTTAAGCCAAAGAGCATTGATTGCAGATACCAGTATGCAAACTGAACGTGCAATTATGGAAATTGATTACTTTTCTCAAGTGTTTTTGACCAAATTGGTTTTACCAACTTTTTTAGCTCAAAAATCTGGGCGAATTGCGTATATTTCTAGCGTTGCAGGCTTATTGGGAACGCAATATCGTGCATCTTACTCTGCTGCAAAAGCAGCGATCCATATGTGGGCAAACAGTTTACGCGCAGAAGTGGCACAAGATGGTGTTAATGTTTCTGTTATTTTCCCTGGTTTTGTGAAAACCAATGTATCTTTCAATGCCTTAAATGGTGCAGGGAAAGCACAGGCGCATCAGGATGAAGCCATTGAAAATGGTTTAGAAGCTGATGATTTTGCGCAAAAAACGGTTTCCGCGTTATTAAAAGGTCAAGAATATATTGTCGTGGGTGGGCGTAAAGAAAAATTGGGTGTGTTGGTTTCTCGTCTATCACCATCGACACTTTATAAAATGATTCGTAAGATGAAAGTAAAGTGATTAAAAATTAATAACTTTTGTATGTATTGATAAGGCGTTTATATATTGTATAAGCGCTTTTTCTTAATATGTTCCGTCTCTATCTATAAAAGCACAAAAAACCATGTTAAACCTAATGAAAATAATTTTTAAAATCATCAGTCTACAATTTATATTGATCAGTGCAGCTTATGCAAATATTTGTGATGATACTCAAGTTGTTGCGCAAATATTAAAGCAGGCAAAAATTGTAAAGGTTGAACAAGCTTTAATCGACTGTAAACTCGATCCTATCGATAATTCAAATATGATCATGGCTTATGCGCAATGGATTCCTGTAAAAGGTCATCCAGAAGAAGGGGATTATGCTTTAAATTTATTTAAGTTTAATCCAAAAAATTTAAAGCTTGTTTATCACTATGTTGTTGCAGAACGTATGGTTTCGGATGCAATTAGCTTAAATTCAATCCAGCTCGATACAGCAAATTATAAAGTCACTGATTCAAATCGAGCTTTGGGTTTAAGATTAAACTACTCAGGTCACTCACAACCCTTTCCTTTTTCTATGCAAGTGTTAAATTTATATGACTTAAAAAATAAAAAGCAAATCTTAGATAGTCTGATAGTTGAACGTGATCGGGCAGAAACGGATATGCAGTGTAATGCAGATATTGAAGAACGTGCTTCAACCTTAGTCATGCAGTCAACCCAAACCAAGAAATATACGGATATTTTGGTCAATAGCAAAATTAAACGCTACCAGATGCAAGTGATAAACGAAGATTGCCAAGAAGTTAATCATCACTCATCGCAACAACGGTTTGTTTTAAAATTTGATGGGAAAAAATATCAATTTCCTAAAAGTTTTAAAGATGAATATCAGTACTGATAGGCAATACTGTTAAGAATATCAATAAGATTATGTCATTGCAGCGTAAAGCTGACGATTAAACATTCATCTTCTGGTTAGCGAGCTAAAAGTTAGTCGTGAACTAAAAGATGAATGCTTTTAAAATAACAGGGTATTTAATGGCGATAAATGAAATATTTAATGTGTTTTATTGAAGTAGTTTAATAACAATTCAGCATTTTTGCCCCTTAATTGCCATGACATACAGCGTACTCCACCGCCCATATGACAGACCTGTGCGGAGTGAATTGGAATGACAGTTCGTTTGGTTAGACGACGAATTTGCTGTAATGCCAGTGCATCTTGTTTAATACCAAATTGCGGAAAATAAATACGCTCAGGCGTAACCAGCATATTGGTATATAAACCACAAGCTGAACCAAATTTCTCATCATAAATTTCACTACCATCATAAGGTGTGGTGATTTCATGAATTTTGATATCTGGAATACCGCGTTTTAAATCAATTTTTAACTGTTTGGCGTAGTCGGGGTCTTCAGGATAGGTGTTAATCACTAACGTATTCTGATCTATAAAGCTTACGACACCATCCGCATGTTCTAAACCACCTTGTTCATCTGCTTCAATAAATGCAATATGTTTAGCACCTGTCAAACGGATCAGTTGTGCTCTAGCTTGAGTTTCGGTTAAATGATTATCAGCTAAGAATTTGGTACTTAACACAACATTACCATAACCATCTTCAACCCAATTACCACCATCATTGAGCAGTTGGGTCTGGGTAAATTTTAAACCAGCCTTTTGGCTATAGGCTTTAAAGTCTGCTTGAACATCATCAGAAATGGCTTGAGCTTTTTTGGTTCCACCTTGTCCTGCTGCGGTATAACGAAAAAGAACAGGTTGATTTGGATTGGCGCTGCTAAAATCACGCATCCAAATATCTTGCATAGGCGCGATGGTGACATGCTGTTTACCCAGTGCTTTGACATAATCAGGGTAAAGTTGTTGATCGGTTAAGATCATCACATTGTCACCATTTTGGATAATTTTCTTTGCATAATCGACATGAAAATCAAAAATGTCATCGATTTTTTCTGCATAGTATTTATCCTGACTTTGTGGCGAAGCCAATACAATCAATTCCGCATTTATTGTGAATGGAAGCATAGACAGTAATCCAATACTTATTTTAAGTGCTAAAGCTTTCATGATATCTAACCTGTTCATGAAGTTAAGATTCTTTCATTTTTGTTATGATCAATGTATTTCATGATTTTTACATCACCAGAATACAAAATCAAACCGTCCAACAAAGATTGTGTATTCTAATGAAAAAATCATGATGATTATTTAAAAAGAGGAGGGAGATTAAGTTGCTGTTCCATAGGCAAATACTTCAACCATTCCACCTTGCATACCGAGTTCTGTGGTACTTAAACGTAAGCCCATAATATGCGTAGCTCCAATATTTTCAGCTTCCTGTTTTAATCTAACAATCGCCTCTCGACGTGCGCGATCGACGACACTCTCATAGGTGGTTAAACGACCACCAAAGAAGTTCTGAATTTGCGCAATAATATATTTAAAATAATCATGCGAAATCACCACATTACTACTGATAAGTTGCCCTTGCTTTTCAGAGACTTGGAACTTATTGGTATCAATACGAATATGAGCAAGCCGTTGTTCATTGTCTGTCAATTCTTTTAAATGCTTTTGTTCGATAAAACGTCCAAAACCCCAACCAATAAAAAACAGAACCAGTGTGAGCCCAATTTTAAAAATTAAACCATCCATCTGTTTCGCCTATTTTGAAAATGGATCAGGAAGTTGAGTTGTGGTCGGTTCAACAATGACCGCAGTACCATAGACAAAAAGTTCTGATGCACCTTGCGCAATATTAGAGGTGGAAAAACGGATTCCAACAATTGCATTGGCACCTAAACCATGTGCTTTTTCAATCATACGATTCATGGCTTCTTGGCGCGATTCTTCTAGTAACTCGGTATAGCCTTTGAGTTCACCACCGACAATATTTTTTAGACCAGCCATAAAGTCACGTCCAACATGTTTACTACGGACGGTACTTCCATAAACGACATCAAGCTGTTGCTTTATGACATGTGCTGGAACAGTTTCTAAATTACTGAGTTTCATTTTAAATATTCATTGATGATGTCTTGCTTCAAACATAGGAAATTATCCATCAAAAAGCAATAAAAAAAGCCCACCGAAGTGAGCTTTGATCATCAAACTGAGATTAACTGACTTTTTTATCTTTTGAATGATATTTCAATTCAGATGAAGAGGCCGGTTGTGCAATTTGATCCGCAGTGTTGGCTTTTAGACCACCACCAAGGGTTTTATAAACCTCTACCTGATTGTTTAAGTTCGCTTGCTCTAATAGCAATAAACCTTGTTCAGCAGAGTAAGACGTACGTTGAGCATCTAAAACAGTTAAGTAACTATCAATACCAGCACGGAAGCGGGCATTTGAAAGTTTATAGGTTGTATTGGTTGCATCAACTAAACGTTTTTGAGCAGAAAGACGATCACCAATATTTTGGCGAGTCGCTAATGCGTCATTCACTTCACGGAAAGCTGATTGAATTGATTTTTCATAGTCAGATAACGCAATTTGTTGATCTGTTTCTGAAATCTTAATGTTCGCTTTACGTGTGCCCCAATCCCATAACGGAATATCAAGACTAGGACCTAAAGACCAAACGAAAGCACCTGATTTAAATAAATCACTTAAATCAGTAGATGCATAACCTGCAGTACCCGTCAAACTGATGGTTGGGAATAAGCGCGCTTTCGCAGCACCGATATTTGCACCAGCAGCAGAAAGTTGGTATTCAGCCGCTTTGACGTCTGGACGGTTGTTCAGCAAGTCACTTGGTAAACCTGATGCGAACGCAGCATTTGAAGTAATACGCGTTACACGTTGTGTTGGCAATAAGTTGTCTGGAACTGATTGTCCAACAAGCAGATTTAGCAAGTTCTGAGCTTGTGCAATTTGAGTCTTATAATTGGCAACATCATTACGTGCAGTTTCAACAGAAATCTGAGCCTGACGAACAGGCACTTCACTGTCAATACCGACATCAAAACGTTTTTTGTTGAGGTTATAAGAGTCAAGCTGCGCTTTTAATGTTTGGTCAGCGAGCTTAAGTTGTGCACTGGCAAAAGAGTAATTTAGCCAAGCTTGCGCAACTTGACTAATTAAGCTGATTTGCGTTGCATCACGCGCACTTGCAGTCGATAAATAAGTATCAAGCGCATTGTCTTTTAAACTTTTTACTCGACCCCAGAAGTCTAACTCATAAGCAGTCACACCAAGGCCAACATTATAACGTGTTTGAGCACCTACACCTTGATCCTGACGTAACAGACCACCACTTGCACCAATCGTTGGTAGTTGATTGTTTTCAGTGATTTGATAGGCTTGTTGAGCACGTTGAATGTTCAATGTTGCTGTACGTAAATCACGGTTATTGGCTAAAGCAAGATCAAGTACTTGAAGTAAGCGTTGATCTGCAAAAAACTCTTTATAACCTTGTTCAGCAATAGATGTACCACCGTTATTTTGAATATAACCTGTTGGTATGTTCGCCTGAGCTACGGGTTCTGGGCCACGCATGCTTTGACACGCTGTCAAAGCAAGCGCAAGTGCAGATACCGCAATGCTACGACCTGAAATAGACCATACTTTTTGCATCACGATTTATGCTCCTGAATATTTTGATTTTTAGGTTTGTACTTAAAGATACTACGAATCCATACGAAGAACACAGGAATAAAGAAGATACCTAAAAGTGTTGAGCTAATTACACCACCCAATACACCATAACCGACTGAGTGTTGGCTACCAGCACCAGCGCCGCTTGATAAAGCAAGTGGCAATACACCGAAACCGAACGCTAAGGTTGTCATGATAATTGGACGTAAACGCATTTTTGCAGCATGCAATGTCGCTTCAAACAATTCTTCGCCTTGTTCTTGCAACTCTTTTGCAAACTCTACAATCAAAATCGCATTTTTTGCAGACAAACCGATGACTGCAACGATCGCCACTTGGAAGTAGATGTTAAATGATAAGTTAGGATCACCTTTGATGACCATGCCCAACCAAGTTAAGGTAAATGCACCAATAACACCTAATGGCACGACTAGCAATACTGAAACTGGAATTGACCAACTTTCATATAAAGCTGAAAGGCAAAGGAACACGATAAGCAATGAAAGAATTAAAAGCGGAACAGTTTGACTGCCAGATTCACGTTCTTCTAAAGACAGACCCGTCCATTCATAGTCGAAACCTGTTAAGCCCATAGACGGTAACTTACCAATAATTTCTTCCATAGCAAGCATCGCATCTCCCGAACTTACGCCCGGTGCTGGTGTACCTTGAATGTTTGCAGAAGCTACACCGTTATAACGCTCGAGACGAGGTGAACCATAAGTCCATTGGCCTGTTGCAAATGCAGAGAATGGAACCATGGTGCCGCTATTGTTACGGACATACCACTTGTTTAAATCTTCAGGCATCATGCGAGCGCTTGATTCACCTTGAACATAAACTTTTTTCACACGACCACGATCAACGAAGTCATTGATATAAGAACCACCCCATGCCATGCTCATGGTCGAATTAATATCCGCAATACTGACTCCCATTGCACCAGCTTGTGCTTGATCAATGTTGATTTGATATTGAGGGGTATCTTCTTGACCATTTGGACGAACACCAGCAAGACGTTTGTCTTGAGAAGCCATACCTAAAATAGCATTACGTGCAGCAATAAGTTTATCGTGACCTTGACCACTGGCATCTTTTAATTGGATGTCAAAACCTGATGAAACACCTAATTCTGGCATTGCTGGTAATTGCAATGGCATGATGTAGGATGCATCTTTGACGATCATATTCAGTGCCATACCGCGTTGAATAATGGCGCCAATTTGTGATTCAGGTGTAGTACGTTCACTCCAGTCTTTCAATTTAATGAAAGCTAAACCAGCATTTTGCCCGACACCTGTAAATGAGAAACCAGAAACTGTAAAAATAGTATCTACATTTGCTTTTTCCTTATTTAAGAAGTAATCGGTCATTGTTGTGATGACTTTATCTGTCCGTTCAAGGCTGGCACTTGGTGGTAACTGAACAAGTGTCATAACTACGCCTTGGTCTTCTTCTGGTAAGAAAGAAGAGGGGAGCATTTTGTACAGTCCAACTAAGGCAACAATCACAGCAATATAGATCGCACCAGAGAAGATCTTATGATGGGTCATACGATTGACACCACCTTGGTATTTCTCCGCTACTTTTTCAAAACTGCGGTTAAACCAACGGAAGAAACGCGCAAAAATGTTATTGCTTGGTTCTTGATTTGGATCATGCTGTTTTAACAATGTCGCACAAAGCGCAGGGGTAAAAGTTAAAGCAACGATTAAAGACAAAACCATTGCTGTAACGAGCGTGATCGAAAACTGACGGTAAATTACACCTGTAGTACCACCAAAGAATGCCATAGGTACAAATACAGCAGTCAATACGCTGGTAATACCCACCAAAGCACCTGAAATTTGTTTCATCGATTTTTCAGTGGCTTCAACTGGACCAGCATGTTCTTCTTGCATTACCCGTTCGACGTTCTCAACCACAACGATGGCATCATCGACCAATAGACCAATTGCCAGCACCATGGCGAACATGGTTAAAGTATTGATCGAGAAGCCGAAAATATTAATAACTGCAAATGTCCCAAGTACAACCACAGGAACTGCCATTGTTGGGATAATCGTTGCACGCCAGTTCTGTAAGAACAAGAACATCACGAAGAATACAAGAACGATTGCTTCAATTAATGTATGTACCACACTTTCAATTGAAAGCTTAATAAACGGTGTGGTGTCATAAGCAATTTTATCTTTTAAGCCTTCAGGGTAGTTTTTACGCAATTCAGTTAAGCGTTTTTCTACAGCAGCAGCTGTATCAAGTGCATTTGCACCTGTTGCCAATTTAATTGCTACACCGCCCGCAGGGTTACCATTAAATTTAGAATCGAATTGATAACTGTCTGAACCTAATTCTACACGTGCAACATCACCCAAACGAACTTGAGCACCAGAAGACGTGTTTTTTAGGAAGATGTTTTTAAATTGTTCAGGTGTTTGCAACATGCTTTGCGCATTGACAGTCGCATTGAGGATCTGACCTTGTACAGCTGGAGCACCACCCAATTGACCTACAGCCACTTGTGAGTTTTGTGCACGAATGGCAGCAGCAATATCACTTGGTGTAACTTGCAAACTGGTCATTTTAGCTGGGTCTAGCCAGATACGCATTGCATATTGACCACCAAAGACTTGAATTTCACCTACGCCTGCAACACGACTCAGTGGTTCAGAAATATTTGAGTTTACATAGTCTTTAATGTCAGCGCCAGAAAGGCTGCCATCTGGCGAATAAAATGCAAGTACTTGCATAAAGCTCGCGCCAGATTTGGTCACTTTTACGCCTTGACGTTGTACATCTTCAGGTAAAAGTGCAGTCGCTGACTGCAATTTGTTCTGTACTTGAACCTGTGCAATGTCTGGATCAATACCTTGTTCAAAATTCAGGTTGATTGATGCCTGACCATTACCCGCACTGTTCGATGAGATGTAACGTAAACCATCTAGACCATTCATTTGTTGTTCAATGATCTGCGTTACGGTGTTCTCAACAGTTTGTGCAGAAGCACCAGGATAAGTTGCAGCAATTGTCACTACAGGAGGAGCAATTGTTGGATACTGAGCAACAGGCATTTTTGTCAGCGTCAGGATACCCGCCAACATAATTACCAGTGCAATCACCCACGCAAAAATGGGGCGATGAATAAAAAATTGAGCCATATTCGTCTACCCCTTATGCATTTGAAGTAGCTTTTTGTTCACTGGATTTATTTTGTTGAACAGGTTGTGCTGCTGTACCTGGTTTAGCACCTGCTTGTGGTGCAGCCGCTTGAGGCTGATAAGGTTTAGCAACCACAGCTTGTTCTGGTTTTACTTTGGCAATACCATCAACAATCACTTTATCGCCAGTATTTAGGCCTTGAGTGACGATCCAATCTTTACCTTGAACACCTACAGTTGTTACAGGACGGCTTTCAACGACACCTTTTGCATTTACAAGCATCGCGATTGCTTGGCCAGTGGGTGTGCGTGTAATTGCTGCTTGTGGAACTAAGTAAGCATTTGGAATTACGCCTTGTACGATCTGCGCATTGGCAAACATACCTGGCAATAATAAATGATTAGGATTTGAGAAGACTGCGCGTAAAGTCACAGAACCAGTGCTTGGATCTACACTCGCATCAGAGAATGCAAGGTTTCCTTCCACACCGTAGTAGCTACCATCTTCAAGTTTTAAACGAACTTTGGTGTTATTGCTACGATCAATACTACCTTGACTTAACTGTTGGCGTAGACGTAATAACTCAGCACTTGATTGGCTGATGTCTACATAAATTGGGTCAAGTTGCTGAATCGTAACCAAAGCATTGGCTTGGTTTGCAGTCACCAAAGCACCAGCAGTGACTGAAGAACGACCAGATTGACCTGAAATAGGTGAACGAACAGTCGAATAACCTAGGTCAATTTGTGCATTTTTAACAGCAGCATTTGATGCTGCAATATCTGCTTCAGCAAGTTTGATTTGTGCAAGCAAATCATCAAACTCTTGCTTAGAAACAGCATTGATGCCGACAAGTTGACGATAACGATTTGCTTTAACCTGCAAGGCATTTAAGTTTGCTTGCTGACGTACTAAAGCTGCTTTTGCACTGTCTAAGTTTGCACGATTGATGCTCGAGTCAATCTCATAAAGAGGTTGGCCTTCACGAACAAAACTACCTTCCGTAAACAAACGTTTTAAAATCACACCATTTGTTTGTGGGCGAACGTCAGAGATTTGATACGCTGAAGTACGACCCGAAAGTTCAACACTTTGTTCTACGCTTTGTGGCTGAGCAACAATGACACCAACTTCAGTCGGCGGCATTTTTTGGGCAGCACCACCAGCTTGTTGTGCTGATTTAGGATCTTTGCTGCAGCCTACAAGTGCAATACTTGTTGCGAGAGCACAAGCAGTAAGGGCAGGAGCCCAAAGCTTTGCCGACATCATTATTCCACCTCGTTTAGATTCTTATCTAAAAATAATTTGTTCTGTCTTAACGTTTCTCGTGACAGTATGAGCCATAAAATTGCAGCCCATATGACACCTATACTCCATCCAGTGAGTACATCAGTTGGGAAATGTGCCCCTAGATAAATTCTAGAGCCCCCCATGCTTAGAAACCATAAAAAGCCCCCCAAGCTAATCCATTTAACTTGGCGATGCTTTTGAAATATAAACATAATCGAACAGCATACAATCGCTGCATAAATGCTGTGAGCACTAGGAAATGAAGCACCATAGGTTTGCACCATTTGGTAGATTTCATCGGGTCTAGGACGATTAACCAGATATTTGAGTATCCAACCAATCGCCGCAGCACCGAGCAGTCCAATACTGATCATCAGCACATTTGCATATTGTTTTAGGCGTATGAAATATAAATTACATAGCCCTGCAATCACGATCATTGACGGTAAGCCGCCCAGATAGGATAGGGTGAGTGCTAGACCATTCAAGACCTCTAAACGGTGTGAACTCATCCATACAACGCTTGAAAAATCAAACTGTTGTACCTGGTTAATGTTTAAACCAACACTCCCAATAAGTAAACCTATACAGCCAATAAGGAGCAATACGTAAGGCATAAGTTAACCTAGAGTATATAATTGCGTACGTTAAGTTTATTTAATCAACCGAAGTGTACTAGCCAGTACACTTTTTTTCAAGTGAGTAAATTTAGGTAATTTATACTAATTTCTTTTTGTGAAATAATTAACAATTTGCACAAAAAATAACAAAAATCCTAGTGATTTAGTTTGCTTTGTGAGTTTGCCTCATCTTCAAGTTGTAAGGGTTGTTTTGGCGGCCAGAAGAAATCTAAAGGACGGGTAGAAAAATGGGTAAATATGAGTTTTGCCAATGGTTTCCATTGCGAAAAACGAACTTGTCTTGCTCTGAGTGCTACAATAATGGTGAGCGTGAAGCTGACAAATAAGTTGGTCAAACCAATACACAACACGCCAAGGAAAGACACAATGATGAGGCCAATATCAGGTGAACCATTGATGGTCATTAAGCCTTGAATAAAGTTGGCAGCAGCAAACGCAATATGGCGAATATCTAATGGTAAACCTAAGATAAAACCAATGGTTCCCATACTTCCAAGCATGATCCCAAAGATAAAATTACCCGCTAAAGCGCCTAAGTTTCGCTCGATATAGTCTGCAAACTTGTCCAGTCTGGCTTGTCCCATCATTTTTTTCAATTTTATGTGAGCTTTTAAGCGAGGCCCGACTTTTCGATAGACTGACATATTGTCAAAATATCCAGCGATTAATCCCGATAAAAATAAACAAACACCTGCAATTGCTGCATGAGGAATTGCCAATGAGGTAAATGGATTTAGGCTGGCGAGTAAGGTTGTGGCTTTAGCATGCGTCAAAAGTGGTTCATGCATTGACAGTTGCCATAGATAGGTAATTAAGGCGGCAGTTGGAATCGCAATCGAAATATTTCCCAGAATTGCAATAAACTGGGTCCGGATAATATTAATAATCAGTCCAGCAAGTTCAGCAATTTGCGCTGTTTTTGAACCCTTTTGGTGCTGAACTGTTGATGCAAGTGCAGCCGCCGTCATCGCAGGCTGTTTGGTTGCTACAGTAAAGTGCAAAACATGGATCAGGATAAAGCCCAATGAATAATTCATACTGTAGAGAAAGGCATGCAAAAATGGCGCAAGGACTAAACGTGCAGTCAGTATTTTCAGGGTTGCCATGGTTGCAATAATCGCACCTGCGCCTGCAGCTGCTTTATACATGCCAAAGAAACCTTTTTTATCGGTACTTACATAATGTTCGCCTGTCTTACTGGCATTTTCAGTGACTTGTAGTGCGATTAACTCACTGTTGGTTTTAAGCAAATCACGCACACTGGTTTCACTATAGTGAGCATTGACTAAGTCAGTGAGCAATTCACCACAGAGCTGATAACGGATCTGATCATCTTCTACAAGAAGATTGAGTAAGAGTTCGATTCGATCAATACATTGTTCTAGTAACGAGAGTAGATAAGTCAGACTTAAACTCACCCCAATCCGTTTGATTGCTCGACGGATTTTTTGTACCACATCACGACATTGTTCAATCATGACCAACGCTTGGTCTGCATCAGGAGGAATACCCACAGCAAGCTCATCTTCATC
Source organism: Acinetobacter sp. I-MWF (assembly GCF_025433935.1). NCBI lineage: Bacteria > Pseudomonadati > Pseudomonadota > Gammaproteobacteria > Moraxellales > Moraxellaceae > Acinetobacter > Acinetobacter sp. I-MWF. The sequence goes on from NZ_JAMBAR010000001.1 coordinate 998,985, forward strand.
GCGATGTTGTTTTTTATACGCTTCTATAAACTCAACAATTTCACGGTTTTGAACTAAAAAAGGCGATTCATATTCTTGAAGCTCAGGGTAGGCATTGATAAATTCAGGATATAAGCCAATACCACTGATTCGATAGGAAAGCACAGTAATGGCTTTGACAATATCGCGTTTAATTCCCAATTTATCGTTTTTATAACGATGACCTTGATTGAGTAATCGGAACAATTGTTCCCATTTCTTTTCACTGATATTTTCCAGCCAATATTTATCACTACGTTGGTGAAACACTTTGCCAACCAAATCTTTGAGATCTGATTCGTCTGTCAATAAAGGTAGAAAATGTGCGCCAATCCGTTGCCCAAGCTGATTCCAAAAGCCGTCTAAAGATAAAATCCCACTATCTGCATACAATCCTGCTTGTTTATAGTGATTGACCAGCTTGAGTAAGTAACCTTGAAATGCAGAAGATGCATTGGGTGTAGTGAGCAGTGCTTGAATTAAAGCATCAAATTTATTTTGACTTTCTTCTAAATTGTGGCTGTCACTGGGTCTGATACGATTGATTAACTCAATTAATATATCAGGATTGGGAACAACTTTTATGCCGTCAAGTTGTTCCTGCATAAGGAGGAAAAGATCATTAAATTGTATATGCATAAGCCTTGTTAAATTTTATTGAATTCGATGTAAGGCAAGTTGCGCTAAATTATACAATGCCTGGCGATACTCAGATTCAGGCAAATGATTCAAAGCTTGAATCGCAGCTTGAGTTTCTTCTGTGGCACGGCGACTACAATAATCTAAAGCACCTGAGCTCTGAACAATTTCAATCACACGATTTAAATCGCTTGTTCCACCAGTTGCGATACTTTTACGGATAATTTCGTGCTCTTCACCCTGAGTATTTGCTAAGGCAGAGATTAAAGGTAAAGTGGGTTTACCTTCCATTAAATCATCACCAATATTTTTACCTAATGTTTCAGCATCAGAGGTATAGTCTAAAATATCATCAATAATTTGAAAGGCATTGCCAAAATGACCTGCAAATAAACGTAATGGTTCACGATACTCAGGTTTCCCTGCAATGATGGCAGCACCTTCAGTTGCAAGTTCAAATAAACGAGAAGTTTTACCGTGAATAATATCTAAATAAGTTTGTTCAGTTGTTTCGGGTTGGTGCTGTGCTTGAAGCTGTAATACTTCACCTTCGGCAATTTCACAAGTGCCAGTCGAAAAGTCTTTGAGCAAGATCATATTGTCGAGATCAACCAGAAGATCAAAAGCTCGAGAAATCAGAAAATCACCCACCAACACCGCAGTTTGGTTGTTCCAAGTTGCGTTCGCAGTTGGACGACCACGACGTAAACCAGATTCATCTACAACATCATCATGTACCAATGTTGCGGTATGCAGCATTTCAATGATTGCTGCCAGTTTACGATAAGGGTCCATCTGTAGATCTGTTGCACCACATGCTTTTGCTGCAAGTAGGCACATGATTGGACGCATGCGTTTACCGCCAGCTTCAACAACATGTTTACTGACGGCCATCACTAAAGCAACTTTTGAGGTAATCCCTTCATTAATAAACTTGTCCATTGCAGCAAAGTCGGTTGCAACTGGAGCGAGAATATCTTGCTTAAAGTCGATGGTCATCGGGTGGGAGCCTCATGCAAATGCGTTATAAGTTGCTAGTGTAACAATTAACATGTCTGAATGTTGCTTTTGCAAGCAGACATCGTGCCTGAATCTTAATGATTTGTTCTTTCTTTGTCCAAAGATGAATAAAGCATTGAACATTCAATCGATCATTCTTTTGAGCTACATAGTAGCGGATTTGTTTTAAAAATCTATTTCAATTTTAGCTGTATCTTAAAAAAAAATTCATATTATCAAAGGGGAAATCTTAAAAAAACCATTATATGTAGATTATTTTCTATACAATGATAATATTTGCTGGAAATGACTTGTTGTTTAATTCATTATCACTTAAAATCTTTGCCCTTGAATAACCCCCAGTGGCGTTCGTCTTAAGATCGATATATTCCTTTATCGGCACGACGACACGGGTAAGTTGGAGTACATTATGTACGCAGTAATCCAAAGCGGTGGTAAACAGCACCGTGTTGTTGAGGGTGAAACCCTTAAAGTAGAATTGTTGAAAGCTGAAACTGGCGCGACTATTACATTTGATGATGTATTAATGGTTGTGAATGGCGAAAGCATTCAAATCGGTGCTCCAGTTGTAGCTGGCGCAAAAGTAACTGCAGAAGTGGTTGGTCACGGTCGTCATGACAAAATTCGTATTGTTAAAATGCGTCGTCGTAAGCACTACCGTAAACAACAAGGTCACCGTCAATGGTTTACCGAGTTGAAAATTACTACGATCGCAGGTTAATCACTAGGAGTATATAGACATGGCAACTAAAAAAGCCGGTGGTTCGACCAAAAACGGTCGTGATTCGAATCCTAAAATGTTAGGTGTTAAAATGTACGGTGGTCAAGCTGTGACTGCTGGTAACATTATCGTTCGTCAACGTGGTACAGAATTCCACGCTGGTACAAATGTTGGTATGGGTCGTGACCATACTTTATTTGCTACTGCTGACGGCGTAATCAAATTTGAAGTGAAAGGTCAATTTGGCCGTCGCTATGTATCTGTTGAAGCGTAAGCTTTAAGAGTGCAAAAAAGCCCGCTTTATTGCGGGTTTTTTTATCAGTTTTTTTTAGCATTAAAGAAAAAACCATCTTCATCATGATGAATAATTTTCAACATATTGCACCAATAACAATACAAAACTTCTTATTTTCTCAATTATTACTGACTCAATTTGGTTTAAGATAAGCAATCTAATAAATTACATTCTGTGCCAAATATTATTTGAATATTTTAATTGAGGTACAGACATAGAAAAGGTGAACATATGAATATGCTTCGTAAAACGATGGGTGCAGTGGCTATAAGTGCAGCGCTGTTTGCACCTGTAATGAGCACAACAGTTTTTGCAGCAACTGCTGCTTCGGAGCAACAAGCAACCGCAAATTTGGTTAAACAACTCAGTGGTGTAAAAAGCTTTACTGCAAATTTTGAGCAAACCACAAAAGCGACTCAAACAGGTAAAGTTGCACAGAAAAAGGGTTTAACCGCTCAGCATATGAATCAAACCTTTAAAGGTACAATGAAGGTTGAGCGTCCTGGTAAATTCTATTGGGAAACCACCACGCCCGCAAAACAGACTATTGTGACCGCAGGTCGTACAGTGTGGATTTATGATCCTGACTTACAGCAGGCTGTACGCCAAAGTTTAGATGAGCAGGTTGCCAATACACCAGCATTACTACTCAGTGGTAATACTGAGCAAATTCAAAAGGCTTATCGTATTACTCAGCCGAATGCAGGTAAAACTTACTATACCTTGTATCCAAAACAAAAAGATGGTGCTTTCCAAAGCTTGACGATTAGTTTTGGGGCGAAAAATGCACCGACTTTAATGATCTTGCAAGATTCTTTGGGTCAAACAACCACTGTGCGTTTTAACAATGTACAGGTCAATGCCGCTATCCCTGCATCTACCTTTAATTTTGTGCCGCCTAAAGGCACAGACATTATTGATCAATAAACGATTTTGATTGAATAGAAGAGCAACCGTAAGGTTGCTTTTTTTATGCCGATTAAACAGAACAGAGCAATAGACTTAGCCATGTAATACTAGCTACGAGCAAATAAAGTGGCTTTCAATACAAGATTATTCTATGCTCAAACAAGGGTTTGAATATAAAAACTGAGATGCTGTATGTATCGCAAGACACAATTGAAACTCAAACATTACCCAAAGATGACTGCGCAAAAGTCATTTTTGAATGTTTTGAGGCAAAAGTTAATCTGCATGATTGGGCGATTTTTAAGACGGCATCGTCGTGACGCAGAAGTCAATCTTTATCAGCAGAAGCTTTACCAGCCAGTTGAAGAAATTATCACAACCAACTTAAAAATATCAGGAATTATCCCACCGCATTTAAATGGTTTATTGTTAAGAATTGGCTCAAATCCGATTGATGTCGCAAAGCCGACATTATTTGAATGGTATCTTGGTCATGGAATGATTCACGCGCTCAAATTACAAGCGGGTAAAGCAATCTGGTTTAAAAGCAGTATGCTGGCCACAGATACGGTGCAGCAATATAAACAACAACCAGCAATAGGCGGCTTTCGCCGTGGTGCACATGATGTTGTAAATACCAACATTTTTAAACATGCAGGAAAACTTTGGGCGGTGATTGAAGCTGGCGCGTTTCCAATCTGCTTAGATGATGAGTTAAATGCAGAACGTTATCAGTTGTTTAATAGTGATGCTGATTTACCGTTTACCGCACATCCTCGTAAAGATGCTAAAACAGGGCACTTACATGCGATTAGTTATGATGCTTTAGATCGTAAAAATGCCTATTACCAAGTGATTGATCAGCATGGCGATTTAATTCATGTCACGCAAATTTTATTACAACATGGTCCCATGATTCATGATTGTCTCATTACACAACAAGAAGTTTTGGTTTTTGATTTTCCGCTTACTTTTTCAATGACGCGATTATTGCATGGTGCAAGTGTTCCCTATCAATGGAATAAACAGCATCAAGCACGTATTGGAATATTGCCTAAATATGCAAATGCTGAACAGATTCAGTGGATTGAGCTTGAACCATGTTTTGTTTTTCATGCAGCAAATGCTTTTCGTGATCATGAAAATAGAATTATTTTAGATGTTTTGGTACATCAGGACGATTTTGAACATTCCCAACACGCAGCTTATGAATTGCAACATGCACAGTTAGAACGTTGGCGCATTGATTTAAGCTTACAAACGCTACATAGAACTGTACTCGACTCTCGAATTCAAGAATTTCCGAAAATTGATGCGCGTTTTACTGGGGTCCCATATCGCTATTTATACACTTTGGGTTTTGCTGAAACTACATTGTTCAATTGTTTATATATTCATGATTTAGAAATGCAAACATTTGTGAGTTATGATTTTGGTATACAGTGGGCAATTGGTGAAGTTACTTTTGTGGCTAAGCATGAACACAGTGCAGAAGGGCATGGATATCTGATGGCCTATTTGCATCATGTAGAGGGGGAAGCAGCCAAAGCTGTTATTTTAAAAGTAAATGGACTAGAAATAGCTGAGCAGGCTGAAATTGATTTGGGCGTACATATACCACTGGGATTTCATTGTAATTGGGTTGAGAACCATGCAAATGTAGATTTCAATCAAAATGACAATGTTGGCGCTAATTTGAATAAAAGAGTTAGCACATAGGCTTAAACAACAAAATTTCAATAATTAACAATTATGAATATTAATTTAAAGGTTCTGGTTTTATGATAGGGCTATTACTAAATATGCTTTAAAGATATAGAAATGAAAGTAAATTTTAAAAGTGGTCTGATTTTTTTATCTCTTTTATCCAGTATGCTCATGGTTAGCGCATGCCAAGAAAAGCCAGCACCTCAAGCAGAACAAGCTGCAACAGCAACTCAACACGCGCAAATACCATTGATTCAAGCTAAGGTTGAACGCGTCAATGTGGTAAAAAAACAGTTTTGTGATGAAGATGGTTGTACGCAATATGATTTGCAAACTGTAAAAAGTAATGTGCCTTGGCTAGATGACTATTTTCTAAATCGTATTAAAAAAGATGTACCTGGCGCATTTGAGAAAGATCAAAATCATGCCCAAGCTGAAAGTGAAGCGCAATCTTCACCTAAAGGCTTAAATCAAAATTCAATTTATGTTCGTTTTATTTCACAACAAAATAATTTAGCCACTTTTGTGATCCAGACTTATACCTATGCAGCCGGTGCTGCTCATGGGATGTATCACAATGAATATGTGACATTCGATTTAAGCACGCAAAAGCGCCTCGCCCTAACAGATATTTTAAAACCAAACGTCGAAGCAAAAGTTGCTGAACAGCTTTATGATGCCAATGCGAACTGGTTGATTCAAAAGGATATTACGCGTGATAAATTGCAGTTAAGTGATAACTATTATTACGGTGTAAATGGTCTGGTTTTTGTTTATCCATTATATGAACTTACTTCTTATGCAGAAGGTATGCCTGAGTTAAAGCTGCCGTATCAAGTGGCAAAAGATTTGATTAAAGCCGAGTATTTACCAAGTCTACCTCAAGTCGAAGCGACTGTAGAAAAACCTGTTACACCTTAATTGTCTTCAAATCATACAATTCATGTATGTCTAATGCTCTGTCACTGTATTTTTTACAGTGAAGAGCTTACACTATAGTCAGTTTTTTTCTTACCCTTTAGATTGACTATGATCGACCCGAAATTAATCAGAAATAATATCGAGGCTGTAAACTTAGCCTTAGCCAAACGTGGTGTACAACTCAACGTTGAAGAATGGGCATCACTAGAAGCTCGCCGTAAAGAAATTCAGTCTAGAACTGAAAACTTACAGGCAGAGCGTAATTCGGGTGCGAAACAAGTTGGTCAAATCAAAAAATCTGGTGGCGATGCTTCAGAAATCATGGCACGTATGGGTGCGATTGGTGATGAAATTAAAGCCGCTGAAGTTGAATTGAATGAACTTCAAGCTGAATTAGAAGCAAAACTACTCTCAATCCCAAACATGCCACATGAGTCTGTGCCAGAAGGGAAAGATGAAAGTGATAATGTTGAAGTTTTAAAGTGGGGCACACCACGTCAATTTGATTTCGAAATCAAAGACCATACTGACCTTGGCGAAATGATGGGTGGGTTGGAGTTTGAAACTGCAACCAAGTTAACGGGCACACGTTTCAGCGTATTGAAAGGTCCATTGGCGCGTTTACAACGTGCATTGACCCAGTTCATGCTGGATACCCATACCTTGAAAAATGGTTATACCGAAGCTTATGTCCCTTATCTTGTTAATGCAGACTCATTGCGTGGTACAGGTCAACTGCCTAAATTTGAAGAAGATTTGTTTAAATTACAAGGCGAAAAAGAATACTATTTGATTCCAACCGCCGAAGTTCCAGTGACGAACTTTGTCCGTAATGAAATCATTGATGCTGACCGTTTACCGTTGAAATATGCTGCGCATACACCATGTTTCCGTAGTGAGGCAGGTTCTTATGGTCGTGATACGCGCGGTTTGATTCGTCAACACCAATTCGACAAAGTTGAAATGGTCCAAATCGTAAAACCTGAAGACTCAATGGATGCTTTGGAAGCATTGACAGGTCATGCAGAAGGGATCTTACAAGCTTTAGGCTTACCATATCGTAAAATCGTTTTATGTGGTGGTGATATGGGCTTTGGTGCGTGTAAAACTTATGATTTAGAAGTTTGGGTACCAAGCCAAGATACATATCGTGAGATTTCTTCTTGTTCAAATATGGGCGATTTCCAAGCACGCCGTATGATGGCGCGTTATCGTGCAGACCAAAAGAAAACTGAGCTGGTACATACTTTGAATGGTTCTGGTTTGGCTGTCGGTCGTACTTTATTGGCTGTGATGGAAAACTACCAACGTGCCGATGGCTCTATTGAAGTGCCAGAAGTGTTACGCCCGTACATGGCTGGTGCAACATTTATCGACTAAATATCGAAAACTCGATATTTGGTTCAGTTTTGTGCATAAATATTGCTTAGTACAATCAGATTTGAACTTTTGAGGAACACTGTGGAAATTTTCCCAATTTCATTAAAACTACAAGGGCAACCTTGTCTGATTGTGGGTGGTGGGCATATTGCTTACCGCAAAGCAGTATTACTTGCAAAAGCTGGTGCAGTGATTCATGTGGTTGCACCTGATATAGAGCAAAATCTTTTAGATATTGTCCATTCAACCCATGGGCAATATCATGCAGATAAATTTGACCGTCAAATTAGCCTAAGTAGCTATCGTTTGGTGATTGCTGCAACCAATGATAAAGCTGTCAATCAAGCTGTTTTTGAAGCTTGTGAAGATTTAAATGTGTTAGTCAACAGTGTTGATGATCCTCCACATTGTCGCTTTATGGTGCCTGCGATCATTGATCGTTCACCACTGGTGGTTTCAATTGCCACCAATGGTGCCTCTCCTGTTTTATCTCGCCAGATTCGTACTCAGCTTGAAGCGTCTATTCCTCATGGAATGGGTAAACTTGCTGATTTTTCTGGGAAATGGCGTAAAGCTGTTAAAGAACAGATTACTAATCCTGATGAACGTCGAATCTTTTGGGAAGATTTATATGCCAGCCCTTTAAAAGAGCAGGTGTTTAATGACAATCTCATAGAGGCAGATTGTCTAATTGAACAAGCTTTAACAAAATGGCAAAAACCAAAAGGTGAAGTTTATTTGGTGGGTGCAGGACCAGGTGATCCAGAGCTGTTAACCTTAAAAGCACTTAGATTGATGCAGCAAGCGGATGTGGTGATTTATGATCGCTTAGTGTCCCCCGCGATTTTAGAATTGTGTCGTCGTGATGCTGAAAAAATCTATGTGGGTAAAGCACGTTCAAATCATTCTGTGCCACAAGATGGGATTAATGCATTACTGGTCAAATATGCCACCGAAGGTAAACGTGTCTGCCGTCTAAAAGGTGGTGATCCGTTTATATTTGGTCGCGGTGGTGAAGAAATTCAAGAGCTTTTTGCGGCCAATATTACGTTCCAAGTTGTTCCGGGCATTACCGCCGCATCAGGGTGCTCAGCTTATGCTGGGATTCCGCTTACACATCGTGATTATGCACAAAGCGTCCGTTTTTTGACGGGACATTTAAAAGAAGGTTCACCAGAGCTACCCTGGAAGGAGCTGGTTTATGAAAATCAGACATTGGTTTTATATATGGGCTTGGTGGGACTAGAAAAAATTTGTGAAAATCTAATATCACATGGTCAACGTCCAAATATGCCAGTGGCTTTGATCTCCAAAGGGACAACCCCTGATCAAAAGGTGGTGGTTGGAACATTGGCAGATATTGCATCAAAAGTTGAAGAAAACCATATTCAAGCGCCTACTTTGACCATTATTGGTGAAGTGGTGAGTTTACGCGAACAGTTACAGTGGCAATAATATCTGCCTAAATTTTTCTTTAAAAAACAGACATGGTCTTTTTTAAAGGACTTAGGTTGTATTCTGATAAGTAGAGATCTCCCGTGATTCATGTTGTTTTATACGAGCCTGAAATTCCTGCAAATACAGGGAATATCATTCGTTTATGTGCCAATACAGGTGCACAATTACATTTAGTCAAGCCTCTAGGTTTTGAACTGGATGATAAAAAGTTGCGCCGTGCAGGATTGGATTATCATGAATGGGCACATATGAAAGTTTGGGAAAACTTTGCTGAATGTTTGGCACATTTAAAGGTGCAGGGAATTGATCTTGATGCGATTTATCCTTTAACCACCAAAGGCACTGAAACACCACATACCTCAGATTTAAACCGACCTGTGGCTTTATTGATGGGGCCAGAAACACGTGGTTTACCAGAAGATGTTCGTATGATGTTCCCTCAGTCGCATTGGATTCGTTTACCTATGGCACCGAATTCACGTAGTCTGAATTTATCGAATGCCACCGCAGTAATTCTATATGAAGCATGGCGTCAGCAAGGGTTTAAAGAGTTAAAATAAAAATCATAACCCATCGCATAGATGGGTTTTTATTCATATTCATTTATGATTGCCTTTTGGGAAGGAGCAGTGTGGTTATGGTTGTATAAGCGATCTCATCAGATTGGGATTTGCCTTTAAAATCAGTAATCCGAATATTTATCTTAATTTTTTGTCCTTTCTTTGCAATATACCAAATATTTGAGTGATTCTTTCTTCTATAACTATAGTCAAACCGCCTAATTATTCATACAAGTGATTTACATCAAGTCATTGATCATAAGTTTTTGTATTAACTTTTAGAAACTGTTGATTATCGATTCATTTTTTATACTTTTGAATTCTAGATGTTTATCCTATCGCGGGGCGACAGGGATGTCGCCGTTGGGCGGGGGTACAGGACGTACCCCTCGCCCAATAGAAGATTTTTGTCACTTTTCATCTCTGAAAAGTGAGGCACCGCCTACGCAAAGCTATTTAAACTTTGAATGTAAGGTGTGGCAATGCAAGGCAAGCTTTTTTATAATCAAATAATTTATTTTTCCATACAATTGATTTAATTAAAAATATTAATTAAGAGCAATTATATTCTTGTGTCTGAGTTTTTTGACAGGTTGCCTATATAACGTTCCTAAATAGTGTTGACAGCCTGTATCAGGCTGCACCCCAATGCTTGTACTTTCTTATTCAGACCTTAAAAAATCAGATTTTAACTATTTGTTTGCTTCTAAATAGGTCACCGTTTCAGATTTCGGTATACCTTTATAATCTGTGATTAAGATATTCAGTTTAATTTTTTGTCCTTTTTTAAATTCAGAGCGATTCGGGAAATCGCTTAAATTTTCTACTAAGACTCTGCCGATATAGTGTTGACAACCACTATCTGCTCGGCCAGCGGCTTGCGCTTTTTTTACAATACCTTTGATGTTGAGTGTTGCTTCCTCAACTTCACCTAAGCCATCTTTATTGATATATAGCGTACGTGTAGACGCGTTTTCTAAAAGTTTAACCTCTAAGTCACAAGAATTTTCATAGGATGCAAACGCACTATGGCTGAGGATTGCTAGGATAAAGAGCAGTGGAATTTTCATTATTTTGTCCTCTTTGCTATGTTTTTATTCAAATGACGCTGAGTTGATATCATGCTTACAACATAGCGAGCTGAGTATAAGTGATATTTAGAGTGTTGAGGTCTAGGCTTCCTGCAACAGTGCTGGCTCATTTTTTGCTTGAATGGCATCAAATTGTTTTTGAGCACGAATAACATGTTGCACATTGCCTTCAGCCCAGAGCTTAAATGATAAAGCAGTTTGAGCAAACTCAAAGCCTAGAGAGGTTAATGCATATTCAACACGAATTACATTGTTCTCATGAATTGTACGGGTGATAAATCCATCTCTTTCTAGAATTTTTAATTTCTGAGAAAGTACTTTAGGTGAGATGCCAGTTAAGTTTTTTTTCAGTTCGTTGAAGTGTTGAGAGTGCTGATGAAGTCGATAAATAATCATCAAAACCCACTTATCTGCAAATTTTTCAAAAAAAGATCTTGCCGGGCAGTTTGGATGAAAAATATTAAAATTGAATGCATTAGTCATCAATCTATACCTCAATTTGGAAAGTTATAACCAAGAAATGACCAGTTACCATGTAGTAACTAATTGATACTAGATTTCAAAAGTATATCATAAATTAATCAGGTCAATACAACTTCTGCTGATTGATAGCATTGATCGACCCTTTTATATTTATGAGCGTGGTTTTAATGAAAATAACAGATGCGGTCGTTTTTATTACGGGTGCAAATCGTGGTCTAGGTTTAGCACTTGCCCAGCAAGCGATACAACGTGGCGCCAAGAAAGTTTATGCAGGAATGCGTAATCTTCAAGATTTTAATCAACAGGGTATTATTCCGATTGTTGTAGATGTCACAGATTCCGTATCTATTCAAAAAGCTGTTGCAGAATGTGGTGATGTCAATCTATTAATCAACAATGCAGGTATTGCACGCTTAAATGAAAGCCCTGTAGATGCAAATATTGCAGCAGTGACACGGGCGGTTTTAGAAACCAATCTTTATGGTGTGATCAATACAACTCAGCAATTCTCTCCAATTTTAGCAAGCCATGCTGAAAGTTATATCGTTAATATTTTATCGGATGTGTCTTGGGAACCCAGCACGATGTTAGCTAGTTATGCGATTTCTAAAGCGGCAGCATGGTCATTTACCAATTCAACTCGGCAATGGTTAGCAAAAGCCAATGTTCATGTGATGGGGGTACATGTTGGTTTTATCGACACAGATTTAACCCAATCACTGGATATTGCCAAAATTTCTCCACATACAGTGGCGCAACATGTATTTGATGGAATTCAACAAAATGCCTTTGAAGTGTTGGTTGGGGAATCTACCCAACAACTCAAACAAGGTCTAACTGCAACCCCTCCAAGTTATATCAAACATTAATATACCTATCATCTCAATCAGAGGACTTATCATGTCAAAAATCGCTGTTGTTTATCATTCAGGTTATGGTCATACCAAAGTCATTGCAGAAACTTTTGCCTATGAAATTCAGGCAACGCTCATCGAAGTGGATCAAGAGGGCAATATTCAAGATCAGGATTGGGACACTTTAGATACTGCAGATGCAATCGTATTTGGTGCGCCAACTTACATGGGCGGTGTGCCTTGGCAATTTAAAAAATTTGCAGATGCATCTTCTAAGCGTTGGTTTACTCGTGCATGGGCAAATAAAGTTTTCGGTGGTTTTACCAACAGTGCAAGTTTGAATGGTGATAAGCAAGTCACGTTAATTTCTTTACATACCTTGGCTTCACAACATGGTGGTATTTGGGTCAGTCTTGGTTTGGCACCATCAAACACTAAAAGCGCTACACGTCAGGATGTGAACAGCTTAGGCGGTTCTGTCGGCTTATTGGTTCAATCACCTGCTGATGCCAGTACAGATGAGATTCCAAGCGGTGATTTAGAGACTGCAAAACAATATGCAAAACGAATCAAAGCGATAACGGAAAAATTTATTGCAGCATAATTGCAGTTGATATGACTAAAATAAGAAAGGCGCATAAAGCGCCTTTCTTATTTGATTACACCCACAATAATCAATTATTCATGTTCATTGTGTTGTGGTGCAGGGTAGCGGAAACCACGAGTTTTATAGGCTAAATAGGCAACACCTAATACAGCCCATGCAAGCCCGAGTTTTAATGCCATTTCATCAATTTCTAACCACATCAAGAACACGCTGGCAAAACCAAGAGATGGAATCACCACATAATTGATGATTTCTTTCAGTGATTTTGTTCTGCCGTCACGTAAGGCGTAACGTGAAATCACAGAGAAATTAACAAAACTAAATGCAGTTAAAGCACCAAAGCTAATTAAGTTGACAATATGTTCAAGGTCAAGAAAACCCGCTGATAACGCAACAACACCAACAATCAAAATATTATAAGTCGGGGTATGTAATTTTGGACTAATATGACCAAAAATCTTTTTGTTAATGACGCCATCACGACCCATTACATACATCAAACGGGATACCCCAGCGTGTGCAGAAATACCAGAAGCCAGTACAGCAATGACCGCAAAATACAATACTAACTTTTTAAATGCGATACCTGTAATTGCCGTTAAAATGGTTGCATTGCCAAGTGCTTCAAGCATCACAGGTTGAGATTCATCCAGCGGATTAAAGTAAAGATTGGCATTACTTGGGAAAAATAACTGAATAAAATAGGTACTAAAAATAAAGATAATACCCGCGATCAACGCTGTAGAGAAAATTGCTTTTGGTAAGGTTTTTTCAGCATCTTTGGTTTCTTCTGCAAGGGATGATAACGCATCAAAACCTGTGAAAGAGAAACAAAGAATCGTTGCACCACCGATTAATGCACCAATTGCAGTCATTTCACTCCAGAATGGAGCAAGTGACCATAATTCAGCTTTATCTGGGTTTAAGGTGCCATCTGCGTAAATACCCTGAGTTAATAGTAAGTAAACTTCATAAACAAAGTAGAAGATGATCGCAAGTTGCACCACTACAATGGTACTGTTAAATCGAGCAACAAAACGTGAACCAAACAAGTTGATCACAGTCATAATTGCCGTCAGTGCAATGACCCAGATCCAGTTATTCACATCTGGGAATAAGGCTCTTAAGTAAATATCAGCCAAAATGATGTTGACGAGTGGAGATAATAAATAATCTAACCAAGAAGACCAGCCAACCATAAAGCCGACATTCGGGTGAATCGATTTTTGCGCATAGGTATAAGCAGACCCTGACGAAGGGTAGCGCTTGATCATATGACCATAACTGATAGAGGTCAGAAGGATGGCAACAAGCGCAAAAATATAAGAAGTTGGAACATGTCCATGGCTTCCGTCTGACACTAAACCAAAGGTATCAAATAAGGTAAGTGGCTGAATATACGCTAGACCAATAATGATAATATGCCACAGCACAAGATTTTTTTTCAGTTTTGCTGTGGATTGAGTCCCAGAGATATCTGTCAACGGCGTTATCCTCTTAATCGTTGATCAAGGATCAGTCATATTTATAAGGATCGTTTGAGACGAACGATCCCCCCTAAGAATAAAACAAAAGTGCGCCAATCTACTCTAAAAGGTCACATTTGTCAGTAACTTTGTTGGCTTTTTTAGCAGAAAACGTGCCATCTTGATCAAAAAATAAGTGACTGCCCATTCTGCAAGATAAAAGCCCGATGTTTAGATAAACATCAGGCTATTTACTATCGGGGGCTGTCAACATTTCATCTGTAGACTACATCACTGCAAACATAGACTTAGTGCCAATAGCTCGCTCTATATTGTCGCAATTTTAGACAATTACCAAGCTTTTTCTAAGATTGACTTTAAATCTTTAAAGGTTGCTTCTTTCGGATTGAAAATAATTGAGCCGTCATTGAGCGCTTTTTCGGCAACTTCATCCAGCTGTGCTTGAGTAACTTTACCTGTTTCACTCAAGGTACGTGGAAGCTTAGTCAAATGATAGAGACGATCACGCATGGTATTTAACGTTTCTATGGCCTTATCCGCACGCTGGTTTGCAGGGGTCTGTGCGTAAATATCAGCACCAGCAAGTGGCAATAATAGATCGGCAATCTTGTCACCATTCACTTCCTTGTTGTATTCCAAAACATAAGGAAGAAAGAGATTCATACATAAGCCATGAGGCAAATGCGCTACTGCACCTAAAGCATGACCAAGAGAATGCACAATACCAACCATTGAATTAGAAAATGCAATGCCAGCCATTGTTGAAGCTTGAGCAAGTTCTAAGCGGCCTGTTGCATCACTAGGATGATCCAGTACATCAAATAAACTTGTACTGATCTTTTTGATGGCAGCAGTTGCATACGCATCGGAAATTGGATTGGCTGCAATACAGGTATAAGCTTCTACAGCATGTGTCATGGCATCCATCGCTGTCATTGCTGTCAGATGTGGCGGCAATGTTTGGGTCATACGTGGATCAAGAATCGCCGCATGCGGCATTAGGTAATTTGAGGCAAATGCCATTTTCACATTTTTTTGATTGTCTGATACGACCGCAGCCAAGGTCACTTCTGAGCCTGTACCTGATGTCGTAGGAATCACAAAAAAAGGTTTAAGTGGGCGAGGGAGGTTGTGTGCACCTGAATACTTAAGTAAATCATCGCCACCCTCGGAGACTAAAATATTGGCTGTTTTAGAGGTATCAATAACCGAACCGCCACCCACAGCAATAATCGCATCACAGTTATTTTCACGATACGCTTGTGCTGCAGCACGAACTGTTTCAAGGCTTGAATCAGGTGGAACATCATCAAAAATAATGCCAATTTCAATGTCAGTAGATTCAAATGCAGCTTCAAGAGGTGCTAAAAGGTGATTGGCACGCACACCTTTATCGGTGATGATCATTGGGCGTTTAGCGCCTAATGATGCAAGTTCGAAAGGAATATGTTCGAGTGCAGCATGACCAGCAATCACTTTTACAGGACAGAAAAATTCGTAATATGGTTTAGCCATGTGTTAAGCACTCCCTTTTAAATATGATTGGGCAACTTTAAGATAGATATTTGCAGCGCCCGCTAATTTTTCTTTTAAGCTTAATTCTGATGGATATTCTTTTACCGCGAGTTCAGCAACCAGTTTAGGTAAAATTAATGCTTCCATTTTATTCAGACAACGCACTAAACGGATGGCATGTGCCACATCTCCATCAGCGATCATACGGTCATTTGCAAAAGCTTGAGCTGTACTTTCCTGAAATGAAAAGACTAAAAAAGCATGATGAACATGTTTGAAAATAATCGATAGATCAGGCTTAACATCTAAAGATTTAACCAGTTCAAGCTGCTTGTTTTGATTGACTCTGGCAATAAATGAAGCGCCGTTTGGAAAAACTTTCATTGATAATGTAAAACCAACAGGGAGTACAGATACTTCATGTTTAATTTCATCATCAACTTGACTCGCCATGACCAAACCTCTGCCAATCACATCCATCATGAGTTTGACATAGGCTTGTTCTAAAGCGGGTTTGATAGATTTACTTGAAATCACTCGTTAGTCCCTTATATAAAATTGTACTTTTGTTTTAGAGTAATTACTCTAATTTGTTTTCAGATAAAAATAAAGCGATTTATTTGTGAATGACTTCATGGTCATTTGATTTTTTGTCGATAACTTCAATATCACTAAAGTTACCACTCTGTTGAAAATACTCAATCACATCTTTTGATAGTTGCTTGTAATCAGGATAATTTTTAATCAAATCGCAAACACGGACCATTTCCAAACCAGCATAACCACATGGGTTAATGGTATGGAAGCCATCTAAGTTACAATCAATATTTAATGCTAACCCGTGATAACTACGTCCTCTGCGGATTTTAAAGCCCAGTGAACCAATTTTACGTTCGTTGACATAAACACCTGGTGCATCAGCTTTGGCATAGGCATCGACATCATATTTCTTGAGCAGATTGATCATTAAGTGCTCTGCATAAGTGACCAATGTACGCACATTCCATTTCAAGCGATTTAAATCAAACATGAAATAAATCACCATTTGACCAGGACCATGCCAGGTAACTTGTCCACCACGATCTGATTGAACAACAGGGATATCACTGTGCATTAAAATATGTTCAGGTTTGCCTGCTTGTCCCTGAGTCAGTACGTCAGGATGTTGCAAGATCCAAAGCTGATCTGGAGAATTTTCATCACGTTGTTCAGTAAAAGATTTCATTTCCTGAAAACGCTCGGCATAAGGCGTTAAGTCTTGATATTGACGAATAATCAGATGTGGTTTTAGAACAGCATCGTTCACAGACAAGTGCCCTTAAAATATAGAAATCGCTTTAATTATAAAGAAATTTAGTTTGGAAAAGTGAAAGCAATTGCTGATCATTTGCAAATAAGCCAGCAGGGCATATTCCCCGATAAAATCAGGGTGAAAAAAAACACGCCATTGTGGCGTGTTTTTTAATTCATTTCAGCATTACAAGGCAGTACGAATATGTTCGCAAGCAGCAAGGTCAGCATACAAGGCATGCACTTGCTCAAGCTCTTCAAAACGTAATTGAGCTGTAATCGAATGATATTTACCAGTACGTGATGGTTGTACAACAAGTGTCGCTTCATTAAATTCAGGGAAATGTTTTACCAAAATTTCAACTACAGCACCACGTAATTCTTCACCCGCATTACCAATCAATTTAATTGGGTAATCCATTGGAAAAACCCAAAGATCTTCTTGTAATTCGCGAGATGGAGTGCGGTCTAACATTTTTTCACCTCTAATTTATCAACAATGCCTGCATAAGTGCAGGCATTGAGTTTCTCTTAAATACTTAATGGGGTTACTCGATTGATTTTCAAGTCCCGAAAGTATTCATAGATTAAACAAATTCAACTTAGTCATTTTCAAGGAACGAACGTAAGTGTTCTGAACGAGAAGGATGACGAAGTTTACGTAAAGCTTTGGCTTCAATCTGACGAATACGTTCACGTGTTACATCAAACTGTTTACCTACTTCTTCCAAAGTGTGGTCAGTCGGCATGTCGATACCAAAACGCATTTTTAAGACTTTTGCTTCACGTTCAGTTAAGTTTTCAAGTACTTCACGTGTTGCTTCTTTTAAGCCTTCTGAAGTCGCAGCATCGACTGGTGAAGTGATGTTGCTATCTTCAATGAAATCGCCAAGATGAGAATCTTCATCATCACCAATTGGCGTTTCCATAGAAATTGGCTCTTTAGCAATCTTAAGCACCTTACGAACTTTAACTTCGTCCATTTCTAGACGTTCACCTAATTCTTCAGGAGTCGGTTCACGACCCATTTCTTGAAGTAATTGGCGAGATACACGGTTGATCTTGTTAATCGTTTCGATCATATGTACAGGGATACGAATTGTACGTGCTTGGTCCGCGATTGAACGGGTAATCGCCTGACGAATCCACCATGTTGCATAGGTCGAGAACTTATAACCACGACGGTATTCAAACTTGTCTACCGCTTTCATCAAACCAATGTTACCTTCTTGAATTAAATCCAAGAATTGTAAACCACGGTTTGTGTATTTTTTCGCAATTGAAATTACCAAACGTAAGTTGGCTTCAACCATTTCTTTCTTGGCACGACGAGCTTTGGCTTCACCAATCGCCATACGTTTAGAAATGTCTTTAATTTCTTTAACGTTTAGATCAAGGTCTCTTTCAATATCAGCAATCTTTTGTTGGAATGCCAATACATCTGGACGAACTTTTTCTAAATAGCCTTTTAATTCAGCAGGTGCTTTTGCAATTTGTTCATCTAACCAAGCAGGATTTGATTCCTGACCCGGGAACGATGTACGGAACTGTGTACGATCCATACGACCACGACGAACTGCATAACGCATCACTTCACGTTCAGAGGTACGAATTTGTTCGTGCGTGCCACGAATCATCTCTGAAATGATGTCAAATAAACGCGGCGTAAATTTAAACATCATAAACACAGTTGCCAGTGCTTCCATTGCCTCAGTACCTTGAGTACTGTTACGGCCATGTTGCGCAATTGCAACTTTTGCACTGTTCCAAACTGCTTCTAGCTCTTCAAAACGCGCTTTTGCGATTTCAGGATCTGGACCAGATTCACCTTCAGAATCGTCATCACTTTCAGACTCTTCTTCTTCGTCTTCATCATCCAACTTCACTTCTTTAGTCGGTTTTGCAGAACTATCTTCTTCTTCAACGATTACTTCAGCTTCGTCTTCTAAAACTTCTGGAATCACTTCGTCAGATTCAGGATCTAAATAGCCTGATAAAATATCAGCAAGGCGACGTTCGCCAGTTTCATAATCTTTATATTCTTGTAAAACAACTTCTACAGCATTTGGCCAGTATGCAATTGAATGCAAAACGTCACGAATACCTTCTTCAATACGTTTGGCAATACTAATTTCGCCTTCACGTGTTAAAAGTTCAACGGTACCCATTTCACGCATATACATACGTACTGGGTCAGTGGTACGACCTGGCTCATTTTCTACAGAGGCAAGTACTGCAGCAGCTTCTTCTTCTGCAACTTCATCGCCAGCTTCGCTATTCCCTTCGAACATTGCATCGTCAGTTTCAGGTGCACGTTCATGAACTGGAATACCAACGTCTTGAAGCATTTGGATAATGTCTTCAATCTGTTCGCTTTCGGTGATCGAGTCTGGGAGATGATCGTTAACCTCAGCGTAGGTTAAGTAACCTTGTTCTTTGCCTCGGCTAATAAGAGCCGCTACTTGGGAAGTAGGGGAATGCATTTCGCTCATCTTTACTCTCTTCTCGTTGAATCTGTGGCAATGAAAAACCGTGCGTAATCGCACAATCTGTTAAAATATATCTTTGAATAGCTCGCATATTCCATCGGAAGAAATCAGCATAAAACTGTCCGATAAAATATTCAGAATTTAAATTCAATCAAATAGGTGGGGGTGAAATTGTTATTTTCAAGATCATCCCGTGCGATTTCTATTCAGAAAATGTCATAAAATAGTAAGACGCAGGGTGGATTATATCATTACATAAAATAGGGCTCGAAAAAAGCCCAAATTCGCATTTAAATGTAAAAAAAACGGAAAAAACTTGACAAGTTTTCTGAAGACAGATAAATAGCGCCTAGACCCATTCACTTTTTTTCATTATGAGGTAGTTTTAGTGTCTTCTACAGATTTTGAACTAGATGATAACTACGGTGATGATGATGTTAGTTTCGATGAGTCATCAAGCAAAATTAGCGCCAAAGAATCTTTAGAAAAGCGACGTTTGATCGATGATTTACTTGCTCAACGTCGTTTAGAAAAAGATTTAAAAGATTTTGATTATGACATTGATGATGACGATGATTTTGATGACGAAGATTAAAAATTCATTGGGCATGGCGTGGGAAAATGCTATGCTTAAATCTGATACAAATTTACTGGAAACAAAATGAGTGCTTTAGATTTAGACCTACTGAGTGATTATCTAGATGGTGACCAAAATGAATTTGGTCTAGATTTCGCAGCGACTCATGGTTTCTTGTGCGCAATTGCGGTTGGTCCTACTTTTGATAAATGGCTTGATGAGCTATTTGATAATAATCAAAAGAAAGTTCCAGCAGAAATCATTGTACAAATCAAAGCATGGCTTGAAGCGATTCGTCAAAACTTAGCCAATGAAGAAGGAATTACATTTCCTTTTGAAATTGAAGAAGCTGATGTTGAATCAAGCTTAGGCGACTGGAGTGTTGGCTTTGTCGATGCAATGTTCCTGAATGAAGAAGCTTGGTTTGCACCAGAATATGAAGATCAAGTTGTTGATCTCACACTACCAATGATGGTGTTCAGTGGTATTGATGATGAAGATCCTCAAATGGAATCTTTCCGCCGCAACGGCCAGTTAATGGACGAGATTGCTGAAGAAATTCCTGAAAATCTAAATGAAATTTATTTGATGTACCACACACCAAATTAATTTGCGCGTATAAAAAAAAGCATGCTCACTGAAAAGTGGCATGCTTTTTTTGTTGGTGATTTACGCCAATAGTTAAAACCGTGCAAATAATAGGCTACAACCTAAAATAAACAGTAAAAGGCCAATCACACGATTGGTCACCACTTGGCGATCTAAAATTTTATTTCGTATGCTGGGATGTGCACAAAATAAGGCAATCAAGCCAAACCAAACAAAATGACTCAGCGAAATAAACGCACCATAAGCAAAAAGCTGAATGGTCGAATTTCCTGTAGAAGTCATCAGCTGAGCAAATAAACTGATTACAAATAAAGTTGTTTTGGGATTTAGGCTATTGGTTAAAAAACCATGTTTAAACGCTTGCCAGCTACTGATACCAACACCAATTTCATCCAGTTTTATTTTTGCCTGAGTAAATGTTTTATAGCCAAGATAAATTAAATAAGCAGCGCCAATATATTGAATTGTTTGTAAAAGATAGGGCATATGATTTTTTAAAAAACCCAGGCCAAGTAGGCTATAACCCACATGTATCCAAACACCGCAAGCAATACCTAAAGCAGTGCTTAATCCAATATTTCGACCATATAAATAACTGTTTCGTGTCACGATAGCAAAATCAGCGCCAGGACTTATTACTGCCAAGCAGGTGATTAAGATCACAGCAATCATTTCATTCACTCATGTATCCTTTTTTACACAGTTTTAATTATTTTTATATTTTTCATATATTTGTATTGGGTTAAAGCGATAATATTTTGATGAAATGCATGATTTTTTGGAATGTATAGTGCTTGCCGTTGAATTCACTCAAATTTCTCAATCACTCGGAAGTTTTGCTCACATCGAATGTGTGGTGATTTTTTATGATCGCTGTGGTGTATTGTTTACGGTTGGGTGATTTTTATACAATGATGCTATTTATATATGGTGATCGTGTTTCAATTGGTCGGCATTAGTGAAACGGGGAGTATAAGAAAATATAAACAATAGGCTTCTTTTATAAATCCTGTTAAAACCCATAAATCAACAGATAGTGCCTCTCATCCTAGCTTTTCCTCAGCGAGAAAGAACTATCAAGCTTCATTTCGCATGATCATTTTGATTTATGAAAGCTCTAATGTCTTTGTGGTTATTTTTGGAATTCGCTGATTATTTGCCAGACAGCTAATGTTAAGAACATAGAGCTTGGCCAAGCAAATACAAATTTGTCTGCTTGACTCAATGCACACAAATCTCAATGTACACAAATAGTGTGTTTTAATTGAATGCTGGGAGCATAATAATTTTTAGCGTGCTTTTGATTTTTTATAGAAAAAATAAGCAACTAAAATTAAAACAATGATAATGATCACATAGCCCACGCGACTAAAAATTTGTTGCATGAGTTCTATATTGTTTCCAAAATAATAACCGACACATGCAAGAAAAGTGGTCCAGATAATTGTCCCTACGCTGCTATACAGCATAAATTTCCAAAAGGGCATATGACTCATGCCTGCAGGGATACTAATCAAAGAACGAACTGCGGGAACCATTCGCCCAAAGAAAACCACGCGATGTCCATATTTTTCAAACCAATCTAAAGCTTTTTTGACATCTTCTGATTTGATAAAAAGGTATTTACCATAGCGGTCAACCCAATTAAAAATGCTTTGATTTGGGATTTTTCGACCCACCCAATACAACAACGCTGCTGCAACCAATGAACCGATGCTGCCTGCGATAATCACACCCGATAATAATAATTGACCTTTAGATGCAGCAAACCCAGCTGATGGCATAATCACTTCTGAGGGAATCGGCGGGAAAACATTGTCTAAAAACATCAAAAGAGCAATACCAAAGTAACCAAGTTGCTCCATGATCGAAATAATCCAATCAGTCATTTTATATATAAAAATAGGGCGTTATAAACATGGTATGGTTTTCATTTATCAAAATATAGTGAGAATTTGTTGTGTTGTTAAAATATCTAAATAAAAACCGCAGCCAATAAGCTGCGGTTGAGTGAAGCATTTTAAAATTGATTGTGATTAAAGACGTTTGCGTTTTGCTGCAGTAATTTGTGATTGACGCATACGGAAACCTTCTTTTTGTTTCTCAGATGTTTTATCAATACAATATTTGCAAGAAACACCATGTTCATAACTTGGCAACTCGGCTTCTTCAGGAACAAGTGGCCAACCACATGCATGACATTTAATATTTTCGCCTTCTTCCATACCATGGGTCACCGCAGTACGACCATCAAATACGAAACATTCACCTTCCCACATACTTTCATCAGCAGGGGTTTCTTCAAGGTATTTTAAAATACCGCCTTTAAGATGATACACCTCGTTAAAACCTTCTTGAAGCAGTAGCGATGTTGACTTTTCACAACGAATACCGCCTGTACAGAACATCGCAATTTTCTTATCTTTATGCTGTTCAAGTTCTTTTTTTACGTATTCTGGAAATTCACGAAAGGTTTCTGTTTTAGGATCAATCGCGCCTTTAAAAGTACCCGCTTTATATTCATAATCATTACGTGTATCAATCAAAATCACGTCATCACGCGCAATCAGTTCGTTCCATTGTTTTGGATCAAGATAATGCCCAACAAGATCACGAGGTTTGACTTCTACACCTAAAGTTACGATTTCGTTCTTTAGCTTAATCTTCATTTTACGGAATGGCTTTTCATCACTATGTGATTCTTTATATTCCATGCTATTAAAGCCTTCATTCAATAAGAATTGATGAATGACATCAACCGCTTGACGATCGCCAGCAACAGTTCCGTTAATTCCTTCACCTGCAATAATGAGAGTACCGCAAAGGTTGATGGTTTTTACCAAGTCTAAAAGACGTTGTTGAAGATCAGCAGGATCTTGAACTTCTTTGAATTGATAAAGTGCTGCAACAACCCAACCAGAGGTCGCTTGCTGTTCTACAGGTGCAAGCTGTTCTACAGTAGCGTTCATGGAGTACTCCAAATATTTAAGATAGAATAAAATTTAAGGCGCATATTTTAGCGTGATTTACATGAATATGCGAGAAAACCCTAGTCTTTGTAGTGTTTTTTTATTCCCTGAAAAAAATATGGGTTTTTATACTAAATATAGTGCTTTAAAATATTTTATATACCATATATAGTATTGCGAAATGATTATTTCGTGCCGAAAAAGTGTGTCACATCGTTGATGTAAGGAGTAAATTTTGAGTAACGAACGTCGGATACCCACCTTAACGCCATGCGCTGGTCGTTGTTCAACGGTATTTGGTGATTCTGTTTGTCGTGGTTGCCGTCGTTTTAATCATGAAGTGATCCAATGGAATACATATGATTCAGCGCAACGTTTAGCCGTTTGGAAGAGGCTGGATGCACAGCTCGATCAAATTTTAATTCCGATGCTACCTTTTGCTGATTTAAGACATATTGAAGGTTTTATTTTGGGTAAACGTATACGAGTGATGGATTCTGCTTCTAAAGGGCGCAAGTTGTATCATGCATTAAAAATTTGTGAAAAAAATAAACATCTCGCAGAAGAGAGTGGTTTGGGAATTCAAGCGAAACAGGTAAAACCGCTTTGGGATGAGTTTGAACGTCGTGTATTGGCATTGGCCAATGCCAGTTATGATTTCGCATGGTTACGTGCAGACGGTATTCGTCAAAGTATTTTACATTTGGAAGATGTTTAAACTCAGTTTCTTCAATGATTTATTATTCATCAGCTTGATACTTTTGGCTATTTAATTTTAATCAGTGTCACTTATAAAAAATTAAAACAAAAACTGACGCTGTCATTTCATTGCACGTTAACCAAAACATCTAATCAATATTAAAAAGCCAGTCCATAGATTTGAACTGGCTTTTTAACTCTGTCTAAATATTAATGACTTAAAATATTTTCTTAGACATTGTGTTTTAAACGATACTGAACCAATTCTTCAATGGTAATCAGCGTTAAATGATGCGTTTGTGCATATGCTAAAACTTGAATGCCTGAAGCCATTGTTCCATCAGGATTGGTCACTTCACATAACACACCAGCGGGTTTTAAACCGGCTAAACGTGCCAAATCAATAGAACCTTCTGTATGTCCACGACGGGTTAATACACCACCATTACGACCACGCAATGGAAAAACATGACCAGGGCGATTCAGATCACTTGCGACAGCACCTGTTTTAATTGCAGCATGAATAGTGGTGGTACGGTCTTTTGCAGAAACGCCTGTTGTTACACCTTGTGCTGCTTCGATGGTAATGGTAAAAGCCGTTTTAAATTGACTTGAATTGTCCTGAACCATCGGTGGGAGTTCAAGGTGATCTGCTAGATCATCGGTAATGGTTAAGCAGACAATACCTGAACCATCACGAATCATACGTGCCATGGTTTCAACATTGAGGGTTTCTGCTGCAACAATTAAATCTGCTTCATTTTCACGATCAAAATCGTCCATGACCAAAACAGGTTTGCCTTGGCGCATATCTTCGATTGCTTGTTCGATACGTTGGTCTGCAGGGGATAGTGCAGAAAAGAAAATTTCGGGTTGAATTAAACTAGACATTGAAACGCTCTCGTAAAGTTAAAATACGGTTGAACATTTCAGGACATTTGAAATAGTGGCGTTACAAAACCTTTTCCAATAGCGAATATTGAATTTTTTAAGCTGTGACGTCGTCTTCTTTCATCCGGACTATACCGTCGGCTTTGGCATTTCACCAAATCTGCGAATCACAATTAAGCGTGATAAGCTCGTGGGCTGTTGGCTCAGGATTGAAAATCCGTCCAATTTACCACCGGTGGGGAATTACACCCCGCCCTGAAGCGATGTGCATTTATTATAGACACTTTTTTACTAAATGGATGCTTTTTTTTAGAATGATCAGTACTATAGATAGAACAATAGTTGCTATAGAAAATAATTAAACTTTTACATTTAAAAGAATATTTGTGGTCATAGTGATCAACAAATAGCAAAGCATAAAATAAGGAGACTCAGCTTGATCACGATTCAGCAAGATGTCTATTCATGGCGTAATGATGACTTTGTTAAACACTTACAGGTTTTAGGATTTGCTCTAATTGCAGTTAGTATTTTATATCTGACCGCTGCAAATTGGTTTATGTTGCCTCAGTTTTTTCAATTGGCAATTCCACAACTTTTTTTGTTACTCAGTGCTGTAGCCAGTATTTTTTTAGTTCAGCATGATTATTTAGTCCAGTGTTTGCATACAATAAGTGGCTTGATGATTGGTTTAAGTTTGGCTGTCATTGGTCAAATTTATCAAACAGGAGCAGATAGTTATTTACTATTTTTAATCTGGTCTATTTTATTACTGCCGTGGTTGTATCGTCCGAATATTGGTGTTTTTACATTGCTCTGTATTGTCAGCCAACTCACTTTATTTTTGTTTTTTAAACAAACATTTTGGGCTGATGAATATCCTGTCACATTTTTATTTAGCTTAAATCTCCTTTCATTATTTCAGTTTTATTTTTGTCTTCGTTGTTATCAAAAGCTGCGTTATCTCTTTGTTTTATGGTTTGGCATTCTTTCAATTTGGCATATGGTGCTATTTTTATATGGCGACAGTAATTTAGCATTCGCCACAGCCATGGTTTTTACATGGATAGACCTTAAGATCGCTTATTTAATATCATCATTTTTTCTACTTTCTGTCGCATTAACTTATTTTTATCGAAAAAGAGATCAGTTATGTAGTGTGCTTTCAGCAGTAGGTTTAGGGATTACGTTTACGCTGGTGATTTTCAAATGGATGAATAGTCTGTTTCGTGAATCCGAAGTGCTCGGATTATTTTCAATTGCACTAGTGGTTTTCGCTTGGTTTGCATTGATTACTTTTTTATTGATTAAGTTTATCCCACAAAACAAATTTAACAATATTCCTATTGCAGTGGGTGCATGGATTGCAGGTGTTTTATTGGCATCATTGATGCTGACATTTTGGGGCAATTTTTCCTTGATCATGGGGGCCATTTTTGTGGTATTGGCTGCCTTTATTTTAAGAAGCAAACAAGCTTTATTTTTAAGGCAGTTTGCTTATTGTATATGGGTCGCAGGGCAAAATGCTGTGATTTTCCACACGTTTGAATTAACTGACCAATTCTTTCCAATTTTCTTTATTCAATTTGCCATGCTGTGTCTCAGTTATTTTATTCGCAGCCATTGGTTCTTTATTTTTATCCAACTATTTGCCTTATATTTATCAGGTATTGCGTTGATTTGGGATTTAAACGTTCTGCTTGGATTACATCGTTTTGTTGAAAGCTTTTCATTTCTGCTCTTGCTAAGTTATGGGTTTTATCTCGTAATGATTTGGGTGCATCGTATTCAACCCAGTCAATATCAACGCAGTTTAGCATTGGCTAATTTATTGATTATCCTTTCATCTTTGGGTTTTTATACACTATTTGGACAATATGAATTAGAGAAAATTAGATACCTTCCTATTCTCAGCTTGGGGCTACCTATTTTGTGGTTGGCTTTGTTTATGGTGTTGAGGATTCGCAATCAATTTAGCTTGATTGCTCAATTGATTTTATTGGCTTTTGCTGCAGTACTGATATTTTATGGCTATTTTGAAATTTTTATTTGTATCACCATACTTTCATGGGCATTGTCACAGCACGATAAGATTGTCTATGGTTTTGCTTTAGTGACTTTGGCGTTAACCTTATGCTTTATTTACTACGCGTTGAATGTCAGCTTCCTTGTTAAAAGTCTAAATATTTTTAGCTCAGGATTAATTTTGTTAGTACTGACTTGGGTGCTGCATAAATTCCAATCAAAAGAGGGGATAAATACATGAAAAAATTCATTCCTCTTTGTCTTGCTTTAAGCTGTATTGTTCTTTTTCTAGGCATCATTTTTAAGAATGAACAGCATCTGAAGAATAGTCAGAGTATATATGTCGACTTACAACCTGTTGATCCACGTTCATTAATACAAGGTGATTATATGGTGCTGAGTTATCAACTTTACTTTGCACCGCAAAAGCAAAATCGGGGCGATCAGAACAATGTAGATCCAAGTGATAGTGATGAAAATCATATTTTTTCGGGGCATTATTTTGATCAAGTGATTGAAAATAAGCCTTCGGTTACGGCTTATGTTGAATTGGATCAACAGAAAAAGGTGGCACATACTTATTTTGAAAAACCTAAAGATGCGCAAACTGTAAAATTGATTTTGAAAAACCCTGATAATCGGCATAGATCACTTTATCCTGCATCCAATAGCTTTTTATTTGCAGAAGGTTTAGCTGAATGTTATCAGCAAGCAAAATATGCTGAGTTTAAGGTGGATCAGCAGGGCAATGCGATTCTTGCATCTTTACGAGGAGAGCATTTACAAGATCTGGAGTGTGAGAATAAACAACGTTGGCGTGATGGATTTCGTTCTGTAGATAAATCGTCATATGTAGAGTAAGCATAAAAAAACCCGCAACATTGCGGGTCTTGAATCATCTGCGTGCAATTATGCAACTTGAACAGGGATACAGTTTGCTGTGTGATTTACTGTATTGTCTGGATTTGCATATACAAGACGTGGTTTATGCGCATCAGCTTCAGCATTGGTAAAATCACCAAATGTGGCAATAATCATTAAATCACCAACATCAGCTTGAAGTGCAGCGCCACCATTGACTGAAATGATGCCTGAACCTTCTTCGCCACGAATCGCATAGGTTGTAAAGCGCTTACCATTAGTCACGTTCCACATATGAATTTCTTCATATTCACGGATACCAGCTAAATCCAAAAGAATACCGTCGATTGCACAAGAACCTTCATAATGTAATTCTGCTTGTGTAACAACACAACGATGGATTTTTGCTTTTAATAAACGAGATAGCATGATTTGCGTCTCCAGAGTAGCCCTTACAATTGTTATCTTGTGTTGAATCAACAATTTTCAATAGGGGGATGCATTTGAAAGCGCATTTTGCTCTTAAAAATGAATCATGGCAAGAAAAATTGTTGAACAAAGAACATAAAATTTAGGTTTAAATTATGCTTTATAAGCATTGATTTGATTCATTGCTTGCTGAATCTCACCATTAACCAATAATTTTGTTTTGCCTAAAGCATGGTGTATTGCATCATCCATTAAAGTCTGTTCACTGCTTGGTGCTTTACCAAGTACATGTCCTGAAACTTTTTCTTTAGCGCCGGGATGACCAATACCAATACGTAAGCGATGAAAATTAGAACCAATATGAGGAACAATGTCACGTAGACCATTGTGACCACCATGTCCACCGCCAGTTTTTAAACGAATGACGCCCGGATTCATATCCAGTTCATCATGAGCGATGAGAATTTCTTCTGGTTTAATTTGGTAGAATTTTGCAAAGGGAACAACACTTTGACCAGAAAGGTTCATAAATGTTGTGGGCAATAGTAGACGAACATCTTGTCCTTCAATATTACCGCGACCACTGATTCCTTTATACTTTGAATCAGTTTTTAATGTAATACCATATTGTTCTGCAAGGCGTTCGACGAACCAAAAGCCTGCATTATGGCGGGTTTGGGCATATTCAGAACCTGGATTACCCAAACCAATAATCAGTGAAAGTTTACTCACTCATTTACACCATTTAACACTTATGCGCGTTTAAAGTCAGCGTGCATTGGTGTGTTTTTAGCTGGGTGACGTTGTAAAGCTTGAATTTTAACGCTTTCAACTTTACCTTCGATGTTAAGATCGATAACTTCTTCAAAGAAAGAGTTGTTTTCTAAAGCTTTAACAAGCTCGCGAAGTTCTAAAGTAACCGCTACAGGTTCAGCAGAACCACCATAGATGATTGCTGGAACTTTATTTTGAAGACGAAGGCGGCGGCTCGAACCTTTCCCTTGAACTGCTTCTTCACGTGCTACTGCATTTAATACGAAGTTTGCCATGATGACATTTCCTCATTGAGTGTAATTGACTGAACTTTCGACCAGCCCAGTGATATAAAGCCCTACCAAAGAGTAGGGCTTTGAAAATTTGGCGCTATTATAGATAAGAATCGAACATTGCGCTAATAGATTCTTCGTTGTTAATACGACGAATTGTTTCAGCAACCATACTTGCTACTGAAACTTGGCGAATCTTACCAAGTTTTAATGCTTCATCTGAAAGTGGAATTGTGTCAGTAACAACCAATTCATCAATTACAGATTTGCTTAAATTTTCGAGTGCTTTACCTGATAGTACAGGGTGCGTTGCATAAGCAACCACTTTACGAGCACCAAAAGTTTTTAGTGCGTCGGCAGCTTTACACAAAGTACCAGCTGTATCAACCATGTCATCAACAATCACACAGTCACGATCACGTACATCACCAATCAAATGCATCACTTGTGATTCATTGGCTTTTTGACGACGTTTATCAATGATTGCAAGGTCGATATCACCCATTTGTTTTGCAACAGCACGTGCACGAACAACACCACCAACGTCAGGTGAAACCACCATCAAGTTATGATGTTGTTGTTGACGTAAGTCAGCAAGCAAAGCAGGTGTACCGTAGATGTTATCTACAGGAATATCAAAGAAACCTTGGATTTGGTCAGCATGCAAGTCGATCATTACAACACGGTCAATCCCCACAGTGGTGAGCATGTCTGCTACAACTTTTGCAGTAATTGGAACACGAGTTGAACGAGGACGACGGTCTTGGCGTGCATAACCGAAGTATGGAATTACAGCAGTAATACGACCAGCACTTGCACGACGCAAAGCATCTGCCATTACTAAGATTTCCATAAGGTTATCATTCGTAGGGGCACAAGTGGGCTGTACGATAAACACGTCTTTACCACGCACATTTTCAGTAATTTCGACAGTGATTTCACCATCAGAAAATTTACCTACAGCAGCAGCTCCCAGAGGGATGTGCAAATGGCTAACGACTTTTTGGGCGAATTGTGGATGCGCAGTTCCACTAAAAACGACAAGATTGGGCATGAAGCACCCTTGGCGGTTGGCAGATTTGAATTAGATGGCAGGGGCGGCTGGATTCGAACCAACGGATGCCGAGATCAAAACCCGGTGCCTTACCACTTGGCGACGCCCCTAATGCGGCAGAATTTTAGTGTTTTTGCATGTCTCTGTCAAGGTAAATCAACATTAAATACAAATTACTACGTTCTGTCTTTTTTGAGAAAATGGCAGGGGCGGCTGGATTCGAACCAACGGATGCCGAGATCAAAACCCGGTGCCTTACCACTTGGCGACGCCCCTAATTTGATGTTGTATTTAATGGCAGGGGCGGCTGGATTCGAACCAACGGATGCCGAGATCAAAACCCGGTGCCTTACCACTTGGCGACGCCCCTAAAATACAACGATCTACAGATGAAAAATGATGGCAGGGGCGGCTGGATTCGAACCAACGGATGCCGAGATCAAAACCCGGTGCCTTACCACTTGGCGACGCCCCTATCATTACACTGTAAAATGAGTGAGTGGTGATTCATTCAAACTGTTGACCAAATAGGCTTTGCAGGGTGAATGATTTAAAACATCATCAATCTTCATTTGTTCAGTGACTTCAACAAAAACACAAGCACCTGTACCTGTAAGCTTTGCTGTACCGAACTGATCTAAATACTGCATTGCTTCATCAACTTCAGGATATAAATTTCTTGCCAGTGGCTCAAAATCATTTCTAAAATTGGATGGCTTTAGCTGATAGGCGCAAAATTTAGTAGGCTTCGTATCTCTTGTCAATGTTTTTTGCGAAAAAAGTCGTTGAGTGCTGATAAAACAATCAGGTTTTAACACAATGTATTGTTTTTGATCTAAGTCTATGAATGTTAAGTGTTCACCTATACCTTCTGCCCAAGCATTACGACCATGAACAAAGATTGGAACATCTGCACCCAATTTAACCCCAAGCTCAGCCAGTTGTTCAGTATTTAAACCGCACTGCCAAAGTTGATTGACTACAATCAATGTGGTGGCAGCATTGGAAGAACCACCACCTAGACCTGCACCCATGGGAATATTCTTTTCGATACGAATTTTTAAACCAGTCGGCTGTGTAGCATAAGGTTTTAAAATTTGAATCGCTTTATAGATCAGATTATGTTCCAAATCGACGTTACTCAAACCTTCAAGACTGATTTCTGCTTGAGAATGTTCTGTTTGGGTGAATTCTAACCAGTCATACAAATCAATCAGCTGAAAAATACTTTGCAACTCGTGATAGCCATTTTCACGACGACCTGTGATATGCAAAAACAAATTTAATTTTGCTGGAGAGGGAACACGAATCATAGATTTCATTGTCTAAGGTATAGATTTAGCGATTTTGAATCACCATTGTAATACGGTTTTCCTGACCAGATTCAAGTTCTTGTTTTAAAATCAGCTTATTGGGCAAGCTCGCTTGATTGTTATAACTAAAATCTACAGTCCAGCCATCTTCAATGATTTGAGCAATACGTTGAGTATTATCTCGGGTGATTTGTGCATTTTCAGTGGCAGGGTAAGCTTGAACCCAATCGACAATATGGGTAATAGGTGCAGTCCAGCCTGTGGCTTTTTCAAGCAGTTCTTCTGGTGTTTCAGCCGAAATTGAACCTGTTTTAGCGCTGTTTAGAGTAACTTCCCCAGATTTTCCTTCAATAATGGTTTTGCCAATACCTAAGATCCCATTCAACTGGATATTAAAATCTTGTTGGTCTTGTGTCCATGTGTAGAACGCACTGCCAGACTGTTTTGGTGTTTTTACCCCAATTTTCCCTTCAAGATTAAATTGATTTGACGGTTTTTGTGGGGGTGCTGTGGCATCAGTGGGTGCTGTAAGCGTTGGTGTGGTTTGTGCTGGTTTTACGACTTGTTGACAACCTGTGAGGGTAAAAGCGGTTACAGCAGTTAGGGTACAAAAGATCTGTGGAATGTGACGCATACAAGTCATTAACTCTTTTTAATATGTTGCGGTAATATTAATGAATCTAATTGATTTAATTGAGGATCATTTGGGTGATTTTGTTTGAGTTGTTGTAACACTTCATTAAATTGAGCTAAGGCACCTTGCATATACAACGATTTTGCATATCGAATACCGATGTTTACACTATGACTCAAATTATAAGCTTTCGATAAAATGTTCGAGGCGGCATCAAAATCATTTTGCAAGAATGTGATATATCCCAGTGTATCTAAAATCGAGGCCTGATCTGGTGCAGAATCTAAGGCATGTTCAGCATACTTTCGCGCTTCATCTAAACGTCTATTTTGTAGTGCAAGCGTATAGGCATAAGCATTTAAATAAGCAGGATTATTTGGCTCTAAAGTTAAGAGTTGTTTCAATGCTTTATCAAGTAAATCACGATCTTCAAATGGATCAAGAAGCAGAATTTCTGAATAGAGAATTTCAGGATCATCAGGCAAGTTCTTCACTGCTTCAGTGAGTAATCTCAGCGCTGCTTTTTTATTGCCCATGCGTTTTAAAATCTCGGCTTGAGCCTGATATAAGAAACTTGCATGTTGTGGATAATTGACACGTTCTTGGGTTAAAAACCGCAAAGCATCATTCATCTTGTCTTGTCTTTCAAAAATCGAGACCAGATTACGGCGTGAAACCGTATATAAGTTTCCATCAACCAGCCGATAATAGGCTTTTGCCGTTTCATCATTTTGCTTTCGTTCAGCATTTACTGCCAAATAAAAATATGCTTCGTTTTGATAACGTGACGAGTAGCGTAACTCCACTAAATATTGTTCAGCTTGATCCAGCTTTTTTAAATCAATCGCAGTTAAACCTGCAATAAATAGGGCTTCTTCAGCATCTGGCCAAGCTTGAATAATCGATTCTAATTTGCTTAAGGCCAATTCAGATTGATGAATCTTGATCAGATATTTGACTTCTGCCAGACGGATATCATAGTTGTACTTGTTTTTACGGCTGCTTCGATCATACCAATTTAAAGTCGCTTCTTGGTCACCCAAAGCCTCTAATAAGTTGGCTTTCATCAGAATAAAGCCAGTCACTTTTGAACGTTTTTTTAACGCTTTATTGACGGTTTTTAAGGCTTGCTCGATTTCATCGTTTTGCGCTTCCAAACCAGCTATTAGAATTAAAACAGAAGGATTGTTTTTTTCTTTACTTGCTCTGAGCGTATTGAGCAGATTTTGACGATCTACTTCTGATTCTGGTGCAATTCCTTCTAAAATCTTTTCTAAATCAGCGTTGGGGTCAATATTGAGAATACTGTCCAGAGTCTCTGCTGCAAGCTCATATTCATGTGATTTGAGCGCGATATGCGCCAAATAAAATTTTGCAGGAACGTCCTCAGGTTCTTGTACAACCCAATGGGTGGCAATGTCTAAAGCTGCTTTTAAATCGTTTTGTTCAATTGCAACATTCAAGGCACGTTGCTTAATGGTGGTTGAATTACTACGAATTGCGAGCACAGTATAATTGTGTAAAGCAGTTGCAGTATCATTATAAGCCAATGAAAATTCAGCAATAATACTTTGTTTTAATGCATTAGTATTATATTTAGCATGATAAAATTCTCCAGATGCTCTAATATGAGCACTAGAAGCCATGCTACCAACCAGTAAGAATGTGGTAGAATATTGCTTAATTGTCATGCCGCTTAAGCGGTTGTTTATTTGACGCAATTTTTCCGAATCCAAGTATGCTTTTTATGACACCGTTATTGCACAATAGCACAAATTTAGCGAAATGATGATCTGATATGTCTTTCTTTGCATTGGGTGTCAACCATCAAACTGCTTCTGTTGAGCTACGTGAGCAAATCGCTTTTAATCCAGAACGATTAAAAGATTTATTTGCCGTAGAAAGCCTTCGCCAGAATTTGAATGATATGGTGGTGGTGTCAACATGTAACCGCACTGAAGTCTATGCCATGGCTGAAAATGCCGATATGGTATTAAATTGGCTCGCCCAAACCAATGGTATTGATGTAAAGCAATTGTCAAATCATGTATATCGTTATGAAAATACCGATGCAGTTTCGCACTTAATGCGGGTTGCCAGTGGTTTAGACTCGTTGATGCTGGGTGAACCGCAAATTCTTGGTCAAGTTAAAACAGCACTATCAATCGCAAAAGATGCTGAAATTGTCTCGCAAAATCTGAATCAAATATTTGAATATGCTTTTTATGCAGCCAAACGTGTACGTTCTGAAACGGCAGTCGGCAGTCATGCTGTCTCGATGGGATATGCTGTTGCTCAACTCGCATTGCAAGTGTTTAGTAAGCCTGAACAGCTTACCGTCATGGTGGTTGCTGCAGGTGAAATGAACAGCTTGGTGGCAAAACACTTGGCTGAAATGGGCGTTGCAAAAATCCTGATTTGTAATCGAAGCCGTGAACGGGCAGAGAAATTAGCACAAGAAATAGCGCATCGTGTTGAAGTGGAGATTATTCCATTTGATGAACTCACCACTCAGCTTTATCGTGCAGATGTAATTTCCAGTTGTACAGGCAGTTTGCATCAAGTCATTGCTTATGCAGATGTGAAATTCGCTTTAAAAAAACGTCGTTATCAACAAATGCTTATGGTCGATTTAGCTGTACCTCGTGATATAGATCCAAAAGTTGAAAGTTTGGATGGTGTGTATTTATACGGTGTGGATGATCTACAAAGTGTAATTGATGAAAATTTAGCACAACGACGTCAAGCTGCGGTTGAAGCAGAGGTTATGGTCAATCAACTGGTAACTCAGTTGGTGACACAGCAAAAAGTAAAAGATGCTGGTGGGACGATTCAACAGTTTCGTGAGCACGGTGAGGAACAACGCCAGATGGAGTTGTCGCATGCCTTAGAGCGTATTCAGGCAGGTGAGGATACGCAACATGTACTTGAGGATTTTGCACATCGTTTGACGCAAAAATTATTGCACCCATCTTCAATTTTGCTACGCCAAGCAGCACAGGATGAAGATCCTTCACATTTTGAATGGATGAAAGAAAATATTCAGGATATTTTTGAACAAGAAAGAAAACCAAAAGCGAAGTGATTATTTTTTAAAACGAATGTGATTTAATGTTTTTGCTTCACTAGCTATTATTGGTGTATATACTAGTGCGATTAAATTAGAATAATGAAATGAAGGCAATTAAAATGCTTAAAACTTTATATATTCATATTATTGTGTTTGTCAGTAGAATGCTTTGCAAAGCCTGTAAAAGACAGTGATGTATTATTGAACCAAGCCATCAAGGATCTACATAGCCTCTCTACGCAGGGTGGAATTATGGGGGTAATTGATTCAGTTGATCGATGCTATAAGAATCCCAAAAAACCTAAACTATATTGCTTTTATCTAGATTATTCAGGGCGGATATTTGATGCACTTATGGTCGAGAGTATAAATGCACACTCAGATTCTAATTACCCCACCAACGCGTTTTTTAGTGATGAAAACTTTAAAAAACGTATATTTATAAACCTATATAAGCCTTATGATTCCTCAATGGAAGAGGCCAATAGCCATATGAATTTTTTGTATTACAAAATAATCGATAAGCTCAATGAAGCGTTTATGGAAAATTAATGATGTACCAACTTTAAACTAATTTGTTTAGTCAGTTCATTGAGTTGTTTTCGTAAATTACGTGATTCACTCAATGAGGTTGGTGCTTTAAGCTTTAATTTTAAATATTTCTCTTGCAAGGCCAAAGAGTAATCTGAAGCCAATTTATCTGCCATTTCAGGCGCCTCAGCCAAAGCCTGAATATTGGTGCGTTGTATGATTTCAGAGAGTTCCAAATGATAAGCACCACATGCACCTAAAATATAATAGGTTGCAAGTTCCTGATCATCTGGTAGATCGTCAAAGACACGATCAAATACCGCTAAGATTTGCGCCAATAATTCATCTGGATGAATCAATGCACGTAATACTTCAAAGTGAATATATAAAAACGGATGTTGCATCAAAATCGCCACAGCAAAGTCTTCATCTTTGGTGCGAATATTAAATGACAACGAGGCATCTAAGCTGACTTGAGGTTGCCATTTTCGATTAAAACCTAACTTTTCTTTAAAAAACTGTCTTAATAAATAGCGGTAAGAACCTTGTTTAGGTAATAATTCAGTCAGTTGATTGAGTTCAGCCATCACCTGACTTTTACCTTCAGGTGTAGCAACATCATAGTTTTGACTCAATAAAGCAAAGACAAAATCCGATAATAAAGGGGATTGTTGCCATATCCGTTGAAACGTTTCAAAACCTTCTTTACGAATCAACGAATCTGGGTCATGTTCTTTGGGTAGAACAAAGAATTTAAGTTCACGACCATCATTCAATAAAGGCAGAGCAATTTCTAAGGTTCGGCGTGCTGCTTTTTGTCCAGCGGCATCACCATCAAACGCAATCGTGATTTGATTGTTCTGCTTAAATAAAATAGTTAAATGATCTGCATTACTTGCCGTACCTAATGTTGCTGTTGCACCAGAAATCCCGTTTTGTTGTAAGGCGATCACATCCATATAGCCTTCAACCATGAGCCAATTTTGCGCACGGTCTTTCCGACCTTCATACAAGCCGTAAAGCAGTTGGTTTTTATGGAAGACTTCAGAATCAGGTGAGTTAATATATTTCGGTTTGATTTCGTCATTCAATGCACGACCACCGAAACCGACGACACGACCTTTGTTGTCTCGAATCGGGAAAATCACCCGATCACGCAACAAATCGAAGTCACGACCACTATCACTGGTACGAATCAAACCCAGTAATTTTAAACCTTCAATATCTTGTGGGAAAGCTTTTTCTAAATGTTGCCAATCTTCTGGCGCATAGCCTAAGCGCCAATATTGGATTGTTTCGGCGCTTAAACCACGATGTTTAAAATAATTCTGCGCCACTTTACTGTTTGGTAATTGGCGTTCATAAAACTGCGCAATATTTTCTAACAGATCATAAAGGTTGCCATCTTGAGGGAGCTGATCAAAACCTACTGAGTCAAACTGGGTTGGATCGAAATGCTCAGGATCTGGATATTGGCTAAAGGCTTCAAAAGGATCAATTTCAAGGGGCTGAACAGAATCTGTTTTTTGCTCAACGGGTTTAGAATCGACTACTTTGTCTTCTACAGCTTTCACTGCTGGTTTAGGTTTGGATACTTCACGTTTATACGACAGTTTTTTATTGTCATGATTGTCTTTGGGAAGTTCGACACCTGCATGGCTGGAGAGTTCTTTCATGACATCGACAAAATTTCGATTATCAATATCCATTAAGAAGCGAATGGCATTGCCATTTGCCTGACAGCCAAAGCAGTGATAATACTGTTTATCACGGTAGACATGAAAAGAGGGTGACTTTTCCTGATGAAAAGGGCAACAGCCTGAATAGGTGCGACCAGTTTTTTTCAATTTCACACGTTGACCAATCAGATCGACAATATCTGTGCGATCCAAAATTTGATCTATCGTGTGCTGAGGAATAGCCATAAATTTAATGTCATGTATCGTTTAAACCAATTTAAAGTTTAACGTAGTTTTGAGTCTAAAAATATCTATGAATAAAAAAGACGGGTAAAAACCCGTCTTGATTTGTCGCAATCAATATTTATTTACGTTGTCCATCATACAAACTTTCATCTGCACGTGCTGGCTCTTTAGACACTTCACGATTTGGACGATCAAGTAAGCCAAAACTCACTTTATTTAACAGGCTTGATTTTTGTTCTGCTTGATCAGACGTTTCAGAACTCGCTTCTTGCGATACTTCTGCTTTATCACCGCGACCTAAAATACCTAATGTTGCACGGTTCCACCAGCTCGCTTCTTTGCGTGCTGCGCGGATATTCACTTCGCCATTGGATTTAACAAGGTTCGGATAGTTTTGCTTAAGCACGCCAATGTACTGTTGTGAGGTTTCTTTATCGCCCAACTTGTCATAACCATATGCCATTGTTGCTAAGGCTTCAGGAACTTGAGGTGTTTGAGGATAATGTTCAATGACCCATTGTGAACGTTCAATCGCAGCCAAATACGCTTTACGTTTAATATTGAAACGTGCAGTATTCATTTCACTTTCAGCCAATTCTTGCCCGATGTATTTCATCCGTTGTGCAGCATCAACTGAATATTGGCTTGAAGGATAGCGACGAATTAAGTCGACAAAATTTTGATAGGCAATTTTTAAATAACCTACATCACGATGTGCTTGTTTTAATGAGGTATAGCGAAGCAAACTGTCATAATTTTGCTCCATATTGGCTACGCCACGGACATAGTAGGCATAATCTAAATTCGGATGTTGAGGATTTAAACGAATAAAACGATCTGCCAGTGCAATTGTGCCTTCATAATCTTTTTGCTTAAATTTTGTGTAAAGCAATTCAAGCTGAGCTTGTTGTGCATATTGCCCAGTCGGGAAATAAGTATCCATTGCTTCTAACGCTTTTGCAGCATCGCCATATTGCCCACGGTCTAATGATTTTATCGCATTATTGTAATAAGTCTGCTCATTTGATTTCGGGCCTGTATCAACAACATCCTTCTTCGGATTGCTGCTACAGCCGACAAATGCAGTTGCTAAGCCTACAGTTAAAGCAAGCATTGTGACTTTATAACGTGGTAGCGACATAAAAATTCCTCTGTTTATACGGGCAATAGGCTACAATTGCGCTATTAAACCACTTTTGTCCGAATG
The DNA here is from genome assembly GCF_025433935.1 of Acinetobacter sp. I-MWF. NCBI lineage: Bacteria > Pseudomonadati > Pseudomonadota > Gammaproteobacteria > Moraxellales > Moraxellaceae > Acinetobacter > Acinetobacter sp. I-MWF. The sequence continues at coordinate 1,038,269 of NZ_JAMBAR010000001.1, forward strand.
AGCAAATGACTTCAGCACACTCTTCTAATTCTAATTTCCCAGAAAATGATTTCAATTTACTTGAAGATTCTGAGGATGCAGATAATCATAATTCTGCGCCAACTGCAACACGTTTATCGTTGCAATTTCAACTGGATGAAAGCTATTTAGGGCAACGTATTGACCAAGTCGCAGCACTGGTTTGGAACGAGTTTTCTCGTGAAAAACTCAAGCAGTGGATGAAAGAAGGTCATTTGTTGGTAAATGGTAACATTGTCAAGCCTAAGTATAAATGCGAAGGCAATGAACTTCTATGTTTAGATGTTGAATTGGAAGCACAAACCTCTGCACAACCTGAAAATATCCCTTTAAACATTGTTTATGAAGATGACGATATTATGGTCATCAATAAACCTGTTGGCATGGTTGTTCATCCTGGTGCGGGTAATCCAAATGGTACTTTGGTGAACGCCTTACTTTATCATTACCCAAAATCTGCCGAATTAACCCGTGCAGGTTTAGTACATCGTATTGATAAAGATACCAGCGGTTTATTGGTTGTTGCTAAAAATTTAGAAGCGCAATTTTCTTTAAGTAAACAATTGGCTAAAAAAACAGTTTACCGTGTATATGACTTGATTTGTTATGGTCATATTATTGCAGGTGGAACGATTGATGAGCCGATTAAACGTCATCCTGTTGATCGTGTAAAAATGGCTATTTTACCCGGTGGTCGTGATGCTGTGACGCATTACAATGTTAAAGAACGTTTTCAACATTTCACCCGTGTACAAGCGCAACTTGAAACAGGGCGTACTCATCAAATCCGGATTCATTTCACCTATATTGGTTATCCATTAGTGGGTGATCCAGTCTATGTTAGCCGAGTTAAAGTTCCAGCAGGTGCTTCTGAAAAGTTGAGTGGTGCATTGCGTAACTTTAAACGCCAAGCTTTACATGCCTCTAAATTGGGCCTAGTTCACCCACGTACACAAGAAGAAATGATGTTTGAGGCGCCTTGGTCAGACGATTTTGTTGAGTTGGTTGAAGTTTTACGCTCTGAAAACAAAGCCTATTAATTGATTTACATGATAAAACTGCTCAATGAGAGCAGTTTTATCCATTGATTTAGTTAGCACAAGCATCTTTTGTACCTGTAGGAAAAGTATTGGTAAATTTTGATTTATCCGTGACCAATTCTAATGACATGGTTTTATTTAGGTATGGAGAGTTGGCTTCAAAACCACTGAATAGTGCTTGAGGTTGAAAAGTTAATGACTTAATTTTTGAATTAATCGTAGCCACATAACCTAAATTTTGTTTATTTAAAATAAATCCAATTTGATTGGCATTTTGATTGATATACACCCCTACATTTTGTGTAGCTGAAGCATCGTAAGGTTGTAGATAAGCATAGGTAATATCATTTTGATTTGTGATAGGATTCTTTTGCATCACCCAAATCAATAACGGTTTCTTATAATTCTGTATTGCTGAATTATTTCCATACATAATGGCGATAACACCCATGGTTTGATTGTTTTGATCAAACATTAATAAATTCATCCCTTTGCCGATATTATTAGTTCCTGTTAATTCATTTGAAATCGTATCAATATTAAATTCCAATCCAACAATCCCCGTATTTGCAATCGGGAGTGTTCCTGTCGCAATATTATTGCTGGAGCTGAAATTACTATGGGTTGCTGAATATGTGATTTGGTTGGGTGCATTCAGTATTTTATAAGCAACTTTTTGACCTGATACAGTAGGAAATTTTTGTGCTGCTGGATTAGCAGGTTCAGGCAAAAATCCTTCTAAATCATAACGACAGAGTGCAAATCCTTGCGTGCTGATAACACTCAGACTCAATAAAACAGCAAGCTTTAATTTTTTTATGGTTTATCCTTATTTTTAAGTTTTAATTAATACTATTGAATTTGATTAAAAAAACAACACTATATTAAGTTGAAATGTTTAGTTTTGTTAATCAATAAAATGGACGAGAAGATTGGTTTTGGATTGAGTAAATTTGTTATAGTTATTGAGTCGTGAAAATGATTTGAATAGGAAAATGAGTCATATGCAATTTGTTCAAGGATTACCTCAAGGTGTATATGCAGGTCAGACACATATATTTCACCCAAAGACTTTGCCATCTGTACAGCCTGAGCTTGAAGGTTTTAATTTGGCATTGCATGTAAATGACGATCCTCAACGGGTACAACAACACCGTATGATTTTATTGGATGAATTCGCAGAATTAGGTGTTAGTAAAATCACATGGATGACGCAAACCCACAGCACAATATGCCATACCATCAATGAAGAAATGACTTTTAGCGCATTGGAGGGGGATGGTTTGGTCACACAGACTCAGGGGCATGCTTTGATGATGATGACCGCTGATTGTTTACCCGTTGTATTAGGCAATGCCGCAGGCACAGAGGTTGCCAATCTACATGCAGGTTGGCGCGGTTTAGCAGGGGGAATAATTGAAAATACCATTGCCAATATGAAGTCTCCACCTACTTGGGCTTGGTTGGGTGCAGCAATCAGCCAGCCTTGTTTTGAAATTGGTGCAGAAGTCAAAGCTGCTTTTTGTTCTAAATATGCTGAACTAGACACTGCATTTATAGAGGGTGAGCAAGCAGGTAAGCACTATGCGGATTTGTATGCGATTGCGCGTTATATTCTTAAACAACATGGGGTGAATGTGGTTACAGGAGGAGATCAGTGTTCTTATCGTCAAGATCAGGATTTCTATTCTTATCGTCGCCATGCAAAAACAGGGCGTATGGCTACTTTTGTATTTATTCGAAATTAAATCTTTATTTTTAAATAGATTTATCGTTGTTTTAAGCGTTATGTCATAGGTTTTCTGAAGATTACAAGAATTGTTTAAAAATGAATTGATGTTAAACTTGACCAAATTTGTTTGTTTTCAATTGATATGTCTTTATCTGCTAAATCTATCGCGATCGTTTACCACAGTCCATTTGGTCATACTGCAAAAGTTGCGAATTATATTGCACAAGGTGCAGAGAAGATCGGTGTAACTGTTCATCAAATGGATATTGAGCATATTGATTGGGATATTTTAGATCAAGCGAATGCCATAATTTTTGGCTCACCGACCTATATGGGAAGTGTTACAGGTCCATTTAAAATGTTTATGGACTCTACATCTAAACGTTGGAAAAATCGTGATTGGCAGGGCAAACTAGCTGCTGCATTTACCAATTCAGGTGGTTTAAGTGGCGATAAGCTATCTGTACTGCAACAGATTAATATCTTTGCAATGCAGCATGGTATGTTATGGTCTGGACTCCCTTTAATGCCTACAGGTGTTAAACCCACAGATTTAAACCGTATGGCGGGTTATTTAGGGTTAATGACACAATCAGATAATGCACCTGTTGAAATTACACCGCCTTCTGGTGACTTGCAAACCGCAATATGGTTTGGAGAGTATATTGCGTTACTCATAAATAAAATTACGCCGTAGTTGTTCGATGTAATTACATAAAAAAACAAAAAACATCATAAATAAAAAGCCTTTAGAATCATTGTAAAAGTTGAATTATTGAGTGAAATGTTTTGTTAATTGAAGGCTAAACTGTGTTTTGCCTTTTTTTTATTGTCGTTTTCATATAATTTTTACCAATAAGAAAAAATCTGAGAAGATGATATGGATATTAAAGATAGAAAAACAATTAAAATCATAAGGATGTTTTTAACTTATGGTCTGTTGTTTTCTCCAGTTTATTGTTTTGCAAACTCTTTTCAATCTGAAGGATTAACTGAATTAAATGACGCAGAGCTTTCTAAAGTTAGTGGTCAAGCTCTGATGAGTTTAAGCTATATTGCACCTAATGATTCCGTTAATAAAATGCAAGGGCAAGGTATCGGTTTTTATAAACTTGGACTCGAAGCTGATCTTGAATTAAATGCCAATATTAAAAAATTGCAGCTCGGTTGTGGTGGGGTAAATGGGGCGGGCGGTTGTGACATTGATATTGATAATTTGAGTCTTTCAGGTATAGCAGATACCCGAGAAGGACGTGTAGGTTCAAGTGCAAAATTGACCAATCCATTTATAGAGTTTGCGATAAAAAATCCCAATTCTGCGTCAACACGAGAAGTAGTTGGCCTACGATTAAGTGCTGAAAAAGCATTAGGTTTGTTAACAGCAGGTACTGAAAACTCAGATTTGCCAAATGGTATTAATAGCCTGAGTGGTGCTTTAAAAATTAAAGCAACAACAGGCAGTGCAAATACGACTGCACGGAATTTACAATATGCTGATACAAATATGTCGATTAAAGGGAACATTAAATTAGGTATTCTTCCGACAGCAAGTTTTCAGACAAATGACTATAATCTAGGATTGCAATCGACTGGCGCTACATTGGCTGTTAATGGGAAAACTTTATACGGCAATCGTATGACGAGTGCTCTTTTGACTGGAACAGCTAAAATTGATGAACTATTTTTTAGAGGTTCAATCAAACCAATTCTTGCAGGTATAGATTTATCATTTTTAACATTGAATGCGAGTGGTAGCATATCGGGTTTAACTGCAAATTTAGATATTAATCAAAGCTTGGGATATATTCATAAGCTACAATTGAATAATCCATTTTCTTTATCATTACAACAACAGTCTGTGTGGTGGCCAAATGCTGAAATTGCTGCTCAAAGAGGGTGGTGGTTAGCGATTGAAGATGAAATTGATATTGGTAAAGTCACGCCATCAAATACGATTGATGTAACCAATGATGTTTTAAAACAAGTTGTACCAAGTTTAAATGAATATCTTGCTAAATCTGAGAATACTGTGAAATGTCCAGGTTTAATTGGCTTATCTTGTATTGCGAGTGAGGTGGCAATTGGGCAAATTAATTTATCAGGTTCAAATCCACTATATTTCCCGATTAATGATTTGAAATTGGCGACTCAAGATTTTGCGCCTAACTGTTATGGCAATTTAAAATTCTGTTAAATCTTTGAGACTAAAGAAAGCCTCCAGATGGAGGTTTTTTTATTGGGTATAGCTTGATATGCGTTATATCGCAAGAGTCAATAATCCACTTGTTGAAAACGTATTATGCATTGGTGACTTCTGATCTGCTTTGGACGGATTATTGTTATATTATTAAGTATAAATATATAATTGTTAAAATTAGTTACATAAGTAAATATCAATAAAAAGTCTTTAGAATCATTAAGAAAGTAATCTTGGTTTGCATAATTGTTAGAGTTTTGAGATATTTAATTCACTTTTTTATTTGCTTTATTTATATTTTAGTATATTTTAGTATATTTTTTATGCATAATAAAATGAGATAAGCTGATATGGATATCAACTATAATAGAATGATTGATAAGAAAATCATTAAAGTCGTAAAAAATGTCGTAATTTATGCTGGATTGTTTTCTTCAATGCATTGTTTTGCAAATTCTCTTTACTTGGAGAGTTTAACTCAATTGAATGACTCTGAGCTTTCTGATGTTCATGGTCAGGCACTGATGAGCTTGGGTTATATTGCCCCAAATGACTCAGTCAATAAGATGCAGGGGCAAGGCGTTGGTTTTTATAAACTAGGACTAGAGGCCGAACTTGAATTGAATGCTAACATTAAAAAGTTACAGCTCGGTTGTGGTGGGGTAAACGGGGCGGGTGGTTGCGACATTGATATTGATAATTTGAGTCTTTCTGGTTTGGCTAATACGCGTGAAGGGCGTGTGGGTTCAAGTGCAAAATTAACCAACCCATTTGTAGAGTTTGCGATAAAGGATCCCAATTCTGCATCGACAAGAGAGGTTGTTGGCCTACGTTTAAGTGCTGAAAAAGTTTTGGGTTTGTTAACAACAGGGATAGAGAATTCTGATACACCCAATGGAATAAATAGTTTAAGTGGTGCAATAAAAATTAAGTCAACAACTGGAACTGGCGTTACAGCAGCAAGATCAATGACTTCTAATGATACTGGAATGGGAATTAATGGCCGAATTCAGCTTTTAGGTGCACTTGTCCAACCAAGTTTTAATACAAATGACTATAATCTTCAGTTGCAATCAACCAAAGCAAATTTATTGATCAATGGTACAACTTTAACTGGAACGCGTTTAACTTCTGCAAAACTAACAGGAACCGCGCTTATCGATAATTTAAACTTTGGTGGAAATATTAATGCAAGAGTGAATCTGCCAATAATTTCGTGGATTCCTTTGAGTATCAATGCAAACGGCTATATATCAGGCTTAAGGGCTAATTTGGATATTGAAGAAGATCTTGGATATATTCATAAACTCCCTTTAAACAATCCATTTTCTTTGTCCCTACAATCAACCAAGGTTCACTGGCCTGGAGCTGAATATGCTGCGAATCGGGGATGGTGGTTAGCCATAGAAGATGAAATTGATATTGGGAAAATTACACCTAAAAATCAGATTGATGTAACCAATGATATTCTTAAACAAGTTGTACCAAATATTAGTAATTATTTGACGAACAAGCCACCGAATTGCCCATTAGCATCTTGTTTAATTGCTGGGCTGAATATTGGTGAAGTAAATTTATCATCGGCAAACCCCCTGTATTTCCCAATTAAGGATCTACCATTAGCAACCCAAGACTTTGCTCCCAACTGCTATGGTTCGTTAAAATTCTGTTAAAAAGATGTCTAAAAGAAAAAGCCTCCATTTCGGAGGTTTTTCGTATATCAAACAGATTATTTATGCATGATTCGTGATTTATCACGTTGCCAGTCGCGATCTTTTTCAGTGGCACGTTTGTCATGTAACTGCTTACCTTTTACCAAAGCAATCTCGAGTTTAGCCAAATGGCCTTTCCAGTAACAGGCTAAAGGTACGCAGGTATAACCTTTTTGATTGACAGCACCCAGTAGCTTTTCAAGTTCACGGCGCGAGAGCAACAGTTTACGGGTACGTGTCGCTTCAGGGACTACGTGAGTAGATGCTGAAAGTAAAGGTTGAATTTGAGCACCGAAGAGAAATGCTTCATTATTTTTAAAGGTGATATAGCTTTCAGTAATGGTCATCCGCCCAGCACGTAATGACTTGACTTCCCAACCTTGTAAAGAAAGCCCAGCTTCAAATTTTTCTTCAATAAAATAATCGTGGCGTGCACGTTTATTTTGTGCAATCGTCCCACTATTATTTTTTTTAACGACAATGTTTTTCGACATAATACAAATATTCCAAGAATAGCCTTATTTTGCCTCAAACTTGGCTTCAGGTGAAGTCATTTCACAATTAAAGCCAAAGCTAAATCAAAAGAGGTTATTCGCTAATATTTAAGTTTTTGTTAAACTATAGCCCTACATAACAAACTAGAGTACAAATGGATGTCTAAAACTCGTGTCATCTATCCAGGAACTTTTGATCCAATTACCAATGGTCATGTTGATTTAGTCGCACGTGCTTCACGAATGTTTGATGAAGTTGTGGTCGCAATTGCAATTGGGCATCATAAAAATCCAGTCTTTAGTTTGGAAGAGCGTGTAGAGTTAGCAAAGATATCACTCAAACATTTACCCAATGTAGAGTTTGTCGGTTTTGATGGGTTATTGGTCAATTTTGCACGTGAACAACATGCTACAGCAGTGTTACGTGGCTTAAGAGCTGTTTCAGATTTTGAATATGAATTTCAGCTTGCGAATATGAATCGTCAGCTTGATCATGATTTTGAAACAGTATTTTTAACACCATCAGAGCAATTTTCATTTATTTCTTCGACGATGGTTCGAGAAATAGCACGATTGAAAGGCGATGTGGCAAAGTTTGTTCCTCAATGCGTTGTCGAAGCCTTCCATCGTAAACATCAACAAGGTTGGTAGCGTGTCTTTAATTATCACTGATGAATGTATCAATTGTGATGTATGCGAGCCTGTATGTCCAAATGATGCCATTTTTATGGGGGAGGAGATTTATGAAATCCGTCCTAACCTATGTACAGAATGCGTCGGGCATTTTGATCAGCCACAGTGTGCGCTTTTCTGTCCAGTCGACTGTATTCCGCTCGATCCGAACCATGTAGAGAGCCAAGACGACTTGATGGAAAAGTATAAAAAACTAATTGCTCAAAAAAGCGCAAGCAATTAGCCGAGAAATTTGTTAGGATACGCCCCGAAGTGAGCCAGACGATCGCTGCTGTGGAGATCTCCGTGATTGAAGCAGGGGAGGAAAGTCCGGGCTTCATAGGGCAAGGTGCCAGGTAACGCCTGGGCGGTGTGAACCGACGGAAAGTGCAGCAGAGAGTAGACCGCCTTCAATAACGTTTCTTTTCGGAGAAATGGAAGGTAAGGGTGAAAGGGTGCGGTAAGAGCGCACCGCATGGCTGGTAACAGTTCATGGCATGGTAAACCCCACCGGAAGCAAGACCAAATAGGGATCCTATAGGCATGGCCCATGCTGGATCCGGGTAGGTCGCTTGAGCGTATGAGTGATCATGCGCCTAGAGGAATGATCGTTCTAGACAGAACCCGGCTTATCGGCTCACTTCGATGAATTTTATTTTAATTAGTGCTTGACGTAACATTGTTTACAGCAGATAATGCGCGCACAGTTTTAGGCTATGTAGCTCAGTTGGTTAGAGCACCGCACTCATAATGCGGGGGTCACAGGTTCAAGTCCCGTCATAGCCACCATTTTTATAGACCACGTTTCCAAAAACGTGGTCTTTTTTTATCTACAGGATTTAAACTTTAACAGCGAGACTTGGTCTTGTTTAAAAACCAAGGTTCAGCGCTGTACTCTCCCCAATATAACTTAAGCTACTTTTAGGCGTCTTTTTATAATCATAAAGCGTTGTTTTTGATAATTTAGCCAAGCCAAATTGATAAGAAAAGTTAAATTGCACCTGAGTGATGTGGTATTGCGTTAACATCTCAGCGTGTTGTTGATTAATCTTTTCTAGCAATGTTTCGGCACGATCAAGGTCATCCAGATAATCTGGATGATTCACATTTAAAATTAAAACCTGATTTGTGGATTCCGCTTCTCCGATATACGTATGGCGACTTTCAACTTGAGCATTTTTAATGTCATCGGAAATCAAACGAAAATCATTGGCTGACATTGCTTTGCTTTGGAAATACCCCCATAAATTGACAGAAAAAATCACAATCGTTAATAGCGCAATGATGTAGTAATGAATACGCCATACAGATTGGTGTGGAATATTGGATTGAGCGTTTCTGAGGATTTGAGTTTCACTGAGCAGATCGTGCAGAGATTGTTGGCTATTTCCATTAAAAATAGCCAAGTAGAAACAGGCAAAGACGATACTTTGAAAAAATGCCACAAGCAGACTGAGTGAAAGATGCTGAGTTGAATATGTTTGTAAATAACCAGCAAAGCAAAATGGAATGATAAAAATACTTGATCTAACCAGAGAATGTATAAATGGAATTGAAGCACCATTTAAGTCTTTTACCCTAATTTTACCCAGGATTTTCCCAATGGTTTTACCATTACCTATCTGGCTGTTAAAAGCAGCAAAATAAAATAGACAGAGGAGCGTACCGATACATTGGAAAATAAAAGGAGAATTTTCAAAATATGGGTAGAGTATTTTGCCCATCACTAAACAGGCTACGCCGACGGTAATACAGTCGATGATAAATGCAAATATTCGAGGAAATATAGGGGCGGCTTTTTGAGTTTCAATAGTAATTTCAGACATGGTTTTGGTTTAATTAAGTTTATGAAAATATTAATAATTAATGTAAATCCAATATATTATAATTTTTTTAATGAAAAATAACCAGAAAAATATAGTTGAGCTATCACGCTTTTTAGCAAGATGTATTGAACTTTGAGTTATTTATAAATTGGCGATTTATAGATGATTTATAAATTTTAGGCATAAAAAACCAGCTTATCGCTGGGTTCTTTATTGCACCATTTTAATAAGACTTAAAATGGTGCCCGAGGCCAGACTCGAACTGGCACGCTTTGTGGGCGGGGGATTTTAAATCCCCTGTGTCTACCGATTTCACCACTCGGGCATGTGCGCAATAATAAAGGACAGTTTTTCTCTTGGCAAGCGTATTTATGTCGATTTGCTTTCTTTTCAATCAATTCATGTGCTTATGTTTGAAAATAAAGCATTTTAAGCCGTTGAATGGGTATTTTGTCATGATTTTTTCATCAATTTGAGATTAAAGCGAAATATTAAGCCTTTAAATTAATTGGATAAAAAAACTTAGAGGAAACCAACTTCAATGCCAAACTCAATTTCACGCCGTGAACTTATTCAAAAGTCATTAGCCAGTTTTGGGGCATTATCTATACCAGTGTCGTTGACTGCTTGTGGGAGTGATAACAACGATTCAACATCTCCTACAACAAAAGTTGAATTTTTACATGGTGTTGCCAGTGGCGACCCATTAAAAGATCGTGTGATTTTGTGGACGCGTATTACGCCGCAGGATACGTCTTTGCGTTTAGAAGTGGTTTGGGAAATTGCCACAGATGATAAATTTACGCAAGTGATCAATACTGGAAAAGTACAAACAGCATCAGCTCAGGATTTTACTGTTAAAGTTGATGCAGACAAGCTTAAGTCTGGGCAAACTTATTATTATCGTTTTAAATTTGGTTCGGTGATTTCGCCAGTAGGGCGTACCAAAACATTACCTGAAACCACCAGTTCGGTGCAGTTTGCGGTGTGTTCATGTTCAAACTATCCTGCTGGCTATTTCTATGTATATAAGGAAATGGCCAAACAAGAGGTCGATGCGATCATCCATTTGGGGGATTACATCTATGAATATGGTAAAGATGGATATGCCACAGAAGAGGCAGTAAAGCTGGGTCGTACCCTCGCTGCTGACAATGATAAAGAAATTATCAAGTTGGATGATTACCGTAAGCGTTATGCGCTTTACCATACTGACAGCGATTTACAGGCCGCACATGCACGTCATCCTTTTATCGTGATTTGGGACGACCATGAACTGGCAAATGACGCATGGAAAGACGGTGCAGAAAACCATCAAGCCAATGAGGGTAATTTCTTAGACCGTAAATTGGCAGCTTTACAAGCCTATTTTGAATGGATGCCGATTCGTCCTGTATCTGCAACAGATCATTTGAATATTTATCGCCAATTTGACTTTGGTTCATTGGTACAATTGACCATGTTAGATACCCGTATTTTGGCACGTGATAAGCAACTCGATTATGCCAATTATATGACGGCTTCGGGCTTGGATATTGCTAAGTTTCAGGCAGATTTAACCAGTACTACGCGTACACTGATGGGTTATACCCAACGTGAGTGGCTACAAAAGAAACTGGCACAATCTACAGCGACTTGGAATGTATTGGGTCAGCAAGTGTTGATGGCAAAAATGTTAATCCCTGCTGAATTGCTATTGTCTTTATCTGCAATTACCAGTGGAAATGTCACAGCCGAAACTTTGGCAAAAATGAATCAGCAGATCATCGAGTTAGTTACTTTAAAAGTTCGTTTGAAAAGTGGTGATCCAACATTAACCGCCGCAGAAAAAGCTCGTGTAACTACAGTAGCACCCTATAATTTAGATGCTTGGGATGGCTACTATGCAGAACGTGAAATTTTATATGGCACACTTAAAACATTAAATAAGAAAGTTGTGGTGTTGGCAGGGGATACCCATAATGCATGGTCTGCTGACTTGCATACTCAAGCGGGTGATTTTGTTGGGGTTGAATTGGCAACCAGTTCGGTCTCTTCACCTGGGATGGAAAAGTATTTAAGTATTCCTTTGGCACAGTTACAACAATTTGAAATGGCCTTCACCACGCTCATTGATGAATTGAATTACACCAATTTAAATCAGCGAGGGTATTTAAAAGTCAGCTTTACAGTACAACAGGTACAAGCGGATTGGATTTTCTTAAATAGCATCAAGGAAAAAACCTATACGGTGGATACGGCTCGTGCCCATCAAGTGGTTTTAAATAACAATTTGGTTGATGTAAAGACTGTTCAGAAAAGTGCATAAATTTTCAAGCCTAAAAAAGCCGAGTTTAGATCACTCGGCTTTTTTAACGCTATAGATGGATTACATCATGCTGTCCATATAGGCATCTAAATCTTCATATTTATAGGTTTTACACATTTCATTTTCATATTTTAATAGTTCTAAATGTAATTCTAAAAAGGTGACTAAGCGCTTTTGATAAAATTGATATTTCTCAGAATCTTTGCCTAAGAATCGCATTTTGAATTTGGCTTTCTTGGCTTGTTTATAAGCCCATAAACAGCTTTTTCGAATTTGTTGTAATTGGTAATATTCAGTGTCTTTGGTGCTATCTCTAAATAAATTTTCTTTATAAAATTTGACAAAACCAAAGCTCATTGCAAAGAAAAATAACAGGCCTTGCAGCAGGGTGCTTTCTATAAAATAAAGATTGAGTGCTTGCAGGACGATCAGTACCGCAAGCTTAAGCGGAATATTATTGAGTTGTTGGTATAAATGTGTCGAACTGTGTTTTATTTGTTTGATAATGATCGGAACAATAATCATAAAAAATAACATAATCGCTAAAGCGGCAATGCCATTGGCTTGAAAGCTATCGAATTGAGGAAAATGATTTGCAATATACTGACCTAAACTAAAATAGATGCTGCAAAAAATCATAATCGACAAAATCCAAGGAATAAATTCCTTTGCTTCATCTAAAAGCCCTTTGGTTTTAATTTGACTATAAAATAGAAAGTTGCGCTTAAATGCTTGTGGGTATTGTTGTTGTAATTGATTTAAATAGAGGGAAACTTGCTTGTTTTGAATCATATAGGCTTCGCTTATCTAAATTTCACTTTGGATATTAACATAAAAAACAATATAAAATTTTAGGCATAAAAAAACCAGCTTATCGCTGGGTTCTTTATTGCACCATTTTAACAAGAATTAAAATGGTGCCCGAGGCCAGACTCGAACTGGCACGCTTTGTGGGCGGGGGATTTTAAATCCCCTGTGTCTACCGATTTCACCACTCGGGCTTTACAAGATTGGAGGCGGAGGTCGGAATCGAACCGGCGTACACGGAGTTGCAGTCCGCTGCATGACCACTCTGCCACCCCGCCATGTCTTGGTGATGCACATATTAGCAATCTTTGAAAAAAAAACAATACTATAATTCATGCATATGCACATAAATTCAGCATATGAAAGAAAATTGTCTAAATAATCATGTATTATTTGCAAAATTGATTCATATCTACTTTGGAGATGTGCCGTGGCATTGGTATTGGATGGTCGCGCATTAGCGAAACAAATTGAAGCAGACTTGTTGACTCGTGTTGAAGCTATAAAAGCAAAAACAGGTCGTACCCCAATTTTAGCGACTATTTTAGTGGGTGATGATGGTGCATCTGCGACGTATGTGCGCATGAAAGGAAATGCTTGCCGTCGTGTTGGTATGGATTCTTTAAAAGTAGAGTTAGGTAAAGAAACCACAACTGAACAATTATTGGCTGAAATTGAAAAATTAAATGCCAATCCTGATGTTCACGGTATTTTGCTCCAACATCCTGTGCCTGAACAAATTGATGAACGTGCTTGCTTTGATGCCATTTCACTTGAAAAAGATGTAGATGGGGTAACTTGCTTAGGTTTTGGTCGTATGGCAATGGGTGAGGCTGCTTATGGTTCGGCAACACCTGCAGGTATCATGACGATTCTTCAAGAAAACAAGATTGAAATCGCTGGCAAGCATGCAGTTGTGGTAGGGCGTTCGGCTATTTTAGGTAAGCCGATGGCAATGATGCTACTTCAGGCCAATGCAACAGTGACAATCTGCCATTCTCGTACACAAAATCTTGCTGAATTGGTAAAACAGGCTGATATTGTTGTTGGTGCAGTCGGTAAAGCTGAATTAATCCAAAAAGACTGGATTAAGCAAGGTGCTGTTGTGGTTGATGCTGGATTCCATCCTCGTGACGGTGGTGGTGTAGGTGATATCCAATTGGTCGGTATTGAAGATGTCGCTTCCGCTTATACACCAGTTCCAGGTGGCGTAGGTCCGATGACGATCACAACGTTGATTCGTCAAACTGTGGAAGCAGCTGAAAAAGCGTTAGCTTGAGCCCTGTTTTATTCTGGGCACAGTGAAAGCCATGCATTCACTGTGCTTAAATTCAGCCTATATTTACACAGCAATGTTTATTTTCAGTAAAAGTAGGCAATATTGTCATTAGTTTAATGGTCATTGGCTTAACGCGTTTAAGATGTACTTTTAAGTAGCTGTATCTGAGACTTAACAAGAAGTATCGTCTTGAACCTTAGCACATGATGTTACTGTCTATCGAATATGAGGAAGAAGCTGTATTTCCTCAATATCAAAATAATAATTTTGGTCATATTTTGCATGAGCTGTACTTATCAATTTCCTAAAGCCCCACAACATTTACTTGATGCTTTGCATGAAGTAATTCCTCAATGCGAATTATTGGCACAGCAGTTGCCTGAAAGCCCAATTTCGTTATGGTTGATTCCACCTGTTTTTCCAACAGATCGTTTGGATGATGAGGTAATTCGTCGTATTTGGAATGATACACCGTATTGGATTTTTTGCTGGGCTTCAGGTTTAGCAATGGCACAATGGTTGATTGCAGAGCCACAGCATGTAAAAGATAAAGTGGTACTGGATTTTGGTGCTGGGTCAGGCGTTGTCGCAATTGCAGCCAAAATGGCAGGTGCAAAACGTGTCATCTGTTGTGATATCGACCCGATAAGTTTGGATGCTTGTCGTGAAAATGCCTTGCTCAATGATGTAGAGCTTGAGTATCTAGATGATTTATATAAAGCCGAACAGGTTGATGTCTTATTGGCTGCAGATGTTTTATATGATCAATCTAACCGTTTCTTCTTGGATGAGTTTTTAAAATTTGCACCAGAAGTATGGGTGGCAGATAGCCGAGTGAAAAACTTTAGTCATCCAAATTACCAAAAATTGGATGAACGAAGTGCAACCACTTGGCCTGATTTAGATGAAGCCAAAGAATTTAGAAATGTGAGTTTTTATAAGACGCTATGACAGCGTCTTATTTTATTCTGCGATACACATAGCTAAAATCAAGAACAGGTATAACGTACCACATGTAAAGTGCTTGGACGGGTATCTAAGGCTTGGCGTGTTGCATAATCTTCACTGTTATTTAGGCTTGGCGTGTTGGAAAGCCCAAAAGATGTACGGCTATGTCCAAGTTGAACACCAGCCTGACCTTTTGCTATTTGCGGATTGATAATTTCATTGGTACTTAATACAGAAATTTTATAGTTTTTGTTTGCACCCAACACTTTTTGACATGCGCGCTGTAATTTATCTACATCCAAATCACGATCTGCACGACCTGAAAGGGTATACGCCAGTGTCGCACTATCTGCTGTTTGATTTTCAATTTGATAACCGGTTACGCCATTGTATTGACGAGGGGTTGTTTGACATGCAGATAAAGCTAAAACGATTAATCCTAAACCTGCATAAGTGATTTTTTTCATCTTTTAAAGTCCTAGCTTTTTGAATTATTTTTAGTATGCCATAGCTTTGCAATTTTCACGATAAGTGAATTGCTTAAATAAAAAAGCTGTTTTAAATGAATTAGATTGCAAAGTTTATTTTGAATTAATCATCCGTAATCAGGCTATGTTTTTTGGTATCTTTCATAAACACATAGGTGATTAGAGATAAACCGATCATAAAGGTAATGTAATAGAAGAAATAGTTTTCATGCCCAGCATTTTTAAAGCTTAGTGCAACTAATTCAGCCGTACCGCCAAATACAGTGTTGGCAAGTGCATAAGGTAAGGCTACACCTAAAGCACGAATATGCGGTGGAAATAATTCAGCTTTTACAACCGCATTAATGGCTGTATATCCAGTCACAATGACCATACCACTCATACATAAGAAGAAAGCCGTTTTAGGGTCCGTTGTCGAGCCTAAACCATTGAAAATAGGAACGGTAAATAGCACACCGAGTATACCAAAAGTGATCATAATTGGTTTACGGCCAATTTTGTCTGAAAGTGCACCGACTGCAGGTTGAATCAACATAAAAATAAAGATTGCGGCTGTGGTAATTTCAGTTGCGGTGGTTTTTTCAAAGCCAGAAGTGTTGACTAAGTATTTTTGTAAATAAGTCGTAAATGTATTAAAGGCTAAGGTACCGCCCGCAGTCAGCATAATGACTGTAAATGCTTGTTTAGGATACTTGGTGAATAAGGCCAAAGCACCAGATGTTTCACCGCCATTTTTAGCTTGTTGTTGTGCTTGTTTAGATGATTCTGTTTCAACCAGACCACGACGAATCCAGAACACAACAATTGCAAGTAATGCACCGATAAAGAAAGGAACACGCCATCCCCATGCATGTAAGGCATCTTCAGAAAGATTATGTTGCAGGATAATCAGTACACAGAGTGCCAGTAATTGACCTGAAATCAGGGTGACATATTGGAAACTTGAGAAAAATCCGCGGTGATTTTTACCCGCCATTTCAGTTAAATAAGTGGCACTTGAGCCATACTCACCACCAACACTTAAACCTTGTAATAAGCGTGCAAATAAAAGTAGTGCGGGAGCAAACATTCCGACTGAATCATAAGATGGCGCACAAGCAATGATTAATGAGCCAATACACATCAATGAAACAGAAAGTGTTAAACCCGCTTTACGACCTTTACGGTCAGCATAAACGCCCATGATCCATGCGCCGATCGGACGCATTAAAAAACCTAAAGCAAAAACTGCAGCAGCTTGGAGAAGTTTGACCGTTTCATTACCTTCTGGAAAGAACACAGGGGCAAAATAGAGGGTAAATGCGGCATAGACATACCAATCATACCATTCGACTAAATTACCAGCTGAACCACCAAGTATAGATTTGAAACGAGTTTTTCTATCAAGTTGCGAAGTGGCAACTTGAGGAGATGAATTGGACAAGGCAATTCTCCAAAAGAATATGCAAAATACAGCCTGTTTAACTTTCATTTTGGATGAAAATCAAAGCAGAAAAATCAAACAGAGAGAATTTCAGTCAGTAAGACGAGGGAGATACAAATAATTACAATGCTCGTTATACGCTTGAATGAAAGCAGACCTTATTAGACTTTGGTCTTAGCTGTGTTGAGGGTTTATTGTTGATCCAGAATGAGAAATTCTAGAAATAAATGAATAATTTTTTTAAAACAGCTATTTAATTTGAAATATTTTATAAATTATAAGAATTTAGCTTAAAATTAAAGCATATTTGCTTGCATCTAAATGTATGAAATGTACACAATTTAATAAGCTGAGTTGGATGAATTTAAAAATTTAATCTAGTCGTACAGTAAGCAGTCATGCTATTTATAGCAGCTAAATGTTCATTTTTGAAAATAAAACAATAAGGTTTCACATCTATGGACTTGATGATTCGACAACAGCAAACATTAGCATTGGTTAAGGCTCGGGGCTACGTCAGTATTGATGAGATTGCACAGCATTTTGCAGTTACCCCACAAACTGTACGGCGGGATATCAATCAATTGGCAGATGCCGGACTATTACGTCGTTATCATGGTGGCGCTGCGGTAGACTCTAGTGTCACCAATACCGCATATAGTCAACGGGTCAGCCATAATTTAGCGGCAAAACAGCGCATTGCAACAGCTGTTGCAAACGCAGTTCCAGACCATGCATCTTTGTTTATCAATATTGGTACTACAACCGAAGCTATTGCCCATGCTCTATTGCAACATCGCGGTTTAAAAGTGATTACCAATAATTTAAATGTGGCGAAAATTTTGAGTATGAATGATGATTTTGAAGTACTGATTGCCAGCGGAAAAGTACGCCCCGATGGTGGTGTGATAGGACAAGCCACCTCTGAATTTTTTAAACAGTTTAAAGTTGATTATGCCCTGATTGGTATCAGTGGGATTGATGAAGATGGAACCATGCTCGATTTCGATTTTCAAGAAGTGTCTGTCTCGCAAGAAATTATTTTAGGTGCTCGGCAGGTATTTTTAGCAGCAGATGAGAGCAAGTTTGGTCGTCATGCAATGATGCGCTTAGGCCATCTTTCTGAAATAGATCGGCTTTTTACCAATAAAGAGCCCACTGAAAATTATTTAAAACAAATTCATGCAGCAGAAGTGGCTTTAACTGTGGTTTAGGCTAATTTAAAAACCCATAGTGAAAATATGATAAACGTGAAATTGATCATTTTTTGATAGACATTGATTAAAAAACTATCTATTATTTTCTTAAATGAAAACAAACGAAAATATATTTTCAAAAATGATTGTGAATATATGCAAATGATCAAAGGTGGTGGCGTTTATGACACAAATCAATGAGCAACAAACGTATTATGATATTGCTGTAATTGGTGGTGGAATAAATGGTGTTGGTATTGCCAATGATGCTGCAGGGCGCGGTTTATCTGTGTTCTTGTGTGAAAAAGATGATCTAGCTAGTCATACCTCGTCTGCAAGCAGTAAGTTGATCCATGGTGGTCTGCGTTATTTGGAACATAAAGAATTTCGCTTAGTGCGAGAAGCGTTGGCTGAGCGAGAAGTCTTACTGGCAAAAGCACCACATATCATTCGTCCTATGCGTTTTATCATGCCACATCAACCTCATTTGCGTCCTGCTTGGCTGATTCGTACGGGGCTGTTTTTATATGACCATTTGGGCAAAAGAGAGAAGCTTGCAGGTTCACATTTGGTTGAATTTGATCCTTATACTAGCCCACTAAAAACAGAGATCACACGCGGATTTGAATACTCAGATTGTGCTGTAGATGATTCACGCTTAGTGATTTTAAATGCGATGCAAGCACGTGAAAAAAATGCCACTGTGGTTACGCAAACACGCTGTATTTCAGCACAGCGTGAAGATGGTTTATGGAGTATCCAGTTTGAAAATGAGCAGGGCATTTATCAGATACAAGCGAAGGCTTTGGTCAATGCTGCGGGGCCTTGGGTTGCACAATTTATTAAGCAAGAGCTTCAGTTAAAATCGCAATATGGAATTCGCCTCATTCAAGGCAGTCATATTATTGTGCCGAAAATATATGACGGTGATAAAGCCTTTATTATGCAAAATGATGATCAACGTATCGTGTTTGCAATTCCTTATCTCAATCAATACACCATGATTGGTACAACTGATCGTGAATATTTAGCAGATCCGAATAATGTTGAAATTAGTCAGCAAGAGATTGATTATCTGCTTGATGTATCCAATGATCATTTTAAAGTGCAACTGACTCAAGCCGATATTATTCAGACATTCTCAGGGGTGCGCCCATTGTGTGATGATGAATCTGATAATCCAGCCGCAATCACCCGTGACTATACTTTGGCTTTATCGCAAGATCATGAAAATTATGCACCCTTACTTTCTGTGTTTGGTGGCAAGTTAACCACCTATCGACGCTTGGCTGAATCTGCCCTGGAGCATTTGCAGAAGTTCTTCCCTAACACTGGGAAAGCTTGGACTGAAAAATCCTTACTGCCGGGTGCTGAAAATTTAGTTTCGGTTGATGGATTGGTTTTAGAAATTCAAAATAAAATCAAAGGGCTTGATCATGAAACTGCAAGCCGTTGGGCACATGCCTATGGAACTTATACATGGAAATTTTTAAATCATTCGACATCTGTTCATGAACTTGGTCAAGATTTTGGCCATGGTTTATATGCCCAAGAGGTCGATTATTTGGTTGACCAAGAGTGGGCGATCACCAGTCAGGATATTTTAAAGCGCCGTAGCAAGTTATATTTAAAATTTACCGAAGCTGAAATTCAAGCATTGGATGAATATTTACTTGAATTGCATGAACGCCGCTTACAGAAAGATGTTGCCTAAGCAAAAGTGGAAAATATATAGCTTTGCACAAGAGTCGTTATGACCAATCAAAGGTATATAAAACGCGTCGGGTTTCAGGTTGGTAGTACATTAAAATCCAATCTGCCCCATGTGAACAATATTCCCAGCCAGCAACAGCTGCAATAAAATAATAACGCTTGCCATCACGGTCATAAATATGAACTTCTTGATCATCGCGGTCTGCGTTGATGTAGCGTAAATCAAAATGTTCATCAATTGGATAAGTCCAGTTTCCACCGCCACATTCACCCCCTAATTGGTCAAGTAAGGTTGTTGCAGAATCATTTTGATATTCAATGCGTGATGTTGAAATGACTTTTCCAGTTTCGGCAAAGCGCTGTTTAAGCTGCAAGTAATCTTCATGCATTTCTTTATGATGGGTTTTTAGATCGGTCTCGCAATCAGGATTTTCTAAAGCAAAATATCTTTTGTTTGCTAACCATTCATATTGATTTTGTTGATTTAATTGCATAATAAACCAATTTTCATTGGCAAATGCATCAGAAAATTCTGTGGTATCACTTCCGATATAGCATTCATAAGGTTCAATCGGATTGAGCAAATGAATTTTTCCTTGCCATGCTGGATTGATTGCAGATAAATCAATTGAAATAAGTGGAAGTAAATGCTGAGCTAGAAATAGACTTGAAGGGGCGAAGACGACTTCGTGGTCAGGTAGCAGGGTTAGATAAGGTTGAGTTGTGGTAATGTTTTTAATTGCTGTCATTGCGCTTATTTTTAGATATTGAATGATTGCATTAAATCACAAAAAAGACCGAACACGTCGGTCTTTTTGCTCGGCTTAGTCAGTCAGCCATAAAGCGCCTAACTTTTCATCCCACTCACTTGGGGTGATGACCATACGACCTGCATTGGGGGTTAAAGTAATCTCACTAAAGAAAACATCGTCTTGAGATAATAAGAAATCGATTCGGCTATAACCATATTTAAAACAAAGGTCTTCTGACAGTTGAAGCATTGTATTTAATTTTTGTGGTCGTGCTAAACAGCTTGGCGTATTACTTTTTAGATCAACGGTAAAGGGTTGCAGCACCCAAGATGTGTCATACATATTTGAATAATCCACGCCTTGGCTGTCTTGTACATCGACTTCAATATATCGAGGCTGACCTTCAAAACAATGAACACGGCATGTTGTAATGGTCAGCTTATTGTCTTGATCAACTAACAAATCAATATGTTGTTCGGCCAAAATTAGAGGAACAATATCTTTGTAATGCCATTCTCGTTTTCTAAAATACATATTTTGTTTAAGGTGGTGATTGAGTTTGTGCTGCGCTTTTTTGATATCAAATTGCGCTTTATCATTACAAACAATTGCACTGCCACTGTCATGATTGCATTTTAAAACAAACTTGTTAGGAAGTTGATTAAAGTCAATTTCCTCAAAGCACTTATATACACCAATCAGTGGAACAAAATGGGAACAACAAATTTTCTCTGCAAGCATTTCGCGTACAGCAAATTTATCTGCTAATTTCGTATGTAAAGGTGCTCTTTCATAGATCATTCTGGCGGTGACTTTTTCATTGAAACTTTTAGGCTGATCAAAGTTCGGGGTATAACCCAATTTAGCAATAAATCTTTTGGTGAGATAACGTCTATCTGAGACAAATTTGGCTCTAATAACTTTTGCCGAATAAATAATATTTTCTAACATGATTAAAAAAAATCAATAAAATAAAGTAATGTTTGAATTATAGAGAAAATATGAATTTTGTACATGGAAACAGTAATCATTTGTATTTTTATTACATAATTGTAATGAATATCAAAGCAATAAAGTGAACTGTATCACACTAAGCAAAAAAAAGACCGCTATTTAGCGGTCTTTTTGTATGTCTTAATTTTTAGCGATTAAGCAGATTTTTTAACAGCCTCTAAAAGCTCATTTTGACGAGTTTTAAGTGCAGCTGGTAAGCGCTCACCAAGTTTATCAAATAACTCAGTGTGGCTCTCAATCTCTTTGATCCATTGATCTTTGTTTTGAGAAGTCACAAGATTAAATTGATCTTTAGTGAAGTCAGAACCTGTCCAGTTCAATTGCTCATAAGTTGGAACAAAACCAATCGGTGTTTCCACTGCTTCAGCACGACCTTCACAACGGTCAATGATCCACTCAAGCACACGCATGTTTTGACCAAAACCTGGCCATACAAAGTTGCCTTCAGCATCGCGACGGAACCAGTTTACGTTGTAAATGCCAGGAAGTTTATTGCCTGCAGCTTTCGCTTTCGCACCAACTTCTTCACCCATTTCTAACCAATGAGAGAAATAGTCAGCCATGTTATAGCCAGCAAATGGAAGCATTGCAAATGGGTCACGGCGTACAACACCTTGTTGACCTACTGCAGCTGCAGTTGTTTCAGAACCCATCGTTGCTGCTTTATAAACACCATCAACCCAGTCAAAAGCTTCTGAGATTAAAGGTACTGTATCTGCACGACGACCACCGAAGATGAACGCAGAAATTGGTACGCCAGCTGGATTTTCCCAGTCAGCATCAATAGAAGGGCATTGACCCGCTGCAACGGTGAAACGCGCATTTGGATGTGCTGCTTTTTCACCAGCAACATGCGGTTGGCCTTTCCAGTTGGTCAAGTTAGCAGGCGCTTCTTTGGTTAAACCTTCCCACCATACGTCGCCATCTTCTGTTACAGCAACGTTTGTATAGATGACATCTTTGTGAAGTGTCGCCATACAGTTTGGATTTGTTTTGATGTTTGTACCAGGTGCGACACCAAAGAAACCAGCTTCAGGGTTGATTGCATATAAGCGACCATCTTCACCTGGTTTGATCCAAGCAATATCGTCACCTACAGTTTCAATTTTCCAACCTTCATAACCTGCAGGTGGAATCAACATCGCAAAGTTAGTTTTACCACATGCAGATGGGAATGCTGCTGCAATATAGTGTTTCTCACCTTGTGGATTGGTTACACCAAGGATCAACATGTGTTCAGCTAACCAGCCTTGTTGACGACCCATAGATGATGCAATACGTAAAGCAAGGCATTTTTTACCCAATAATGCGTTACCGCCGTATCCTGAACCGTAAGACCAGATCTCACGCGTTTCTGGATAATGCACGATATATTTTTCTGGGTTACAAGGCCATGCAACATCTTTTTGACCTTCAGCCAGTGGAGCGCCAACAGTATGTACGCAAGGAACATAATCGCCATCAGTGCCTAGTACGTCATAAACAGCTTTACCCATACGAGCCATTTTACGCATACTTACAGCAACATAAGGAGAATCTGTAATTTCGATACCAATGTGAGCAATGTGAGAACCTAATGGACCCATAGAGAATGGAACCACGTACATGGTACGTCCTTGCATTGCGCCATCAAACAAACCGTTAAGGCGAGTACGCATCTCAGCAGGAGCTTCCCAGTTGTTTGTCGCACCAGCATCTTCTTGTTTTTCAGAGCAGATGTATGTACGACCTTCAACACGCGCTACGTCAGACGGATCAGAATTCGCTAAATAAGAACCAGGATGTTTTTCTTGGTTCAACGCTTGCATAGTGCCGTTAGCGATCATCAAGTCGATATAACGTTGATTCTCTTCTTCGCTTCCGTCACACCATTCAATTTTTGCAGGTTTAGTTAATTTAGCAATTTCTTCAACCCATGCAATGAGCTTGGGATGACGAACGAATTCTGGTGCGTTCA
Organism: Acinetobacter sp. I-MWF; assembly: GCF_025433935.1. Classification (NCBI taxonomy): domain Bacteria; kingdom Pseudomonadati; phylum Pseudomonadota; class Gammaproteobacteria; order Moraxellales; family Moraxellaceae; genus Acinetobacter; species Acinetobacter sp. I-MWF. The sequence continues at coordinate 1,061,845 of NZ_JAMBAR010000001.1, forward strand.
CTTGGGTCATGGTGAGGCCTATCTAAAATATGTACAATTTTGTGTACAAATAATAATCTGAATGAAGGGATACTACATTCAAATTTAAGTATGAAAAAAAGTGGTGGTATTAAAACATATATTCATAAAAAAAATAAGACTAAAGGCTTAAAAGATACCAATGCTCGAATTTTCACTAAGTGTTTGATTTGTATTATCTAACATGGATTATTGTTTGATTTTTATTGGTATTTTTAAATAGAATGTAGGGTATTTTAATTGTAAATAATAATAGTTTACAATAAGTTGAAATTATAAGATTTACTAAATTAATTATTGATTTAATAAATGGGCATAATTCGAATTTTACATAAAGGTGCTTTTATTTGTTTAGAAAATCGACGAAATTAGTGCAAATACTTCAAAATAATCAAGCTTATGGACACAGAACTCAAGCCTCTTTCAATGATTTACAATGAAAAGTCAGGTTTTCATGCCAATCAGAAAGATGATATTTATGAAAAACTCATGACCATCTGGACCTCACATGGTTTTGAAATTCAAGTTTTTGATATTGGTTCAGAGCCTGATATAAAAACCCTGATGCAAAAAATCTTTCAACGTCATGCACAATACTCAGATTGTGGTGTCATTGTCGCTGCTGGTGGTGATGGTACGTTGAATGCAGTCGCCTCGCAAATGTTAAAGCAAAAAATTCCTATGGGAATACTACCTTTGGGTACTTTTAATTATGTGGCGCGTGTTCTACATATTCCTTTGAATATTTTAGAGGCAGCCAATGTGATTGCCACAGGGGAGCCGCGCGCCTCACATGTGGCCTGTATCAATGATCAAATTTATTTAAATAATGCCAGTTTAGGTCTATATCCTTTGTTTATTAAAAAACGCGAAGAATATAATCGTCGGTTTGGACGCTTTCCTTTAAATGCGTATACGTCTGGTTTGGATGTCCTGATTCGTGATCGTAAAGAACTCAAATTAGAGATCGAAGTAGATGGGCAAAAGTATCCTGTAAAAACACCACTGATTTTTTTTGGTAATAATCAACTGCAATTAAAAGAATTAAATTTAAAAATTTCGAAATGTGCAGAGGTGGGGGAGATTGCCGGTGTGGTGATCGCCAAAGGAGATAAAGCCACTTTATTTAAAACCTTGTTTCAAACCATTCGTGGAAAATTGGAAAACGCTTCCGATGTGTATAGTTTTGGTGCACAAAAAGTCATTGTCTATTCAAAAAAGCCTAAACTGACCGTTGCTGTCGATGGAGAAATTGTTTCAATGATGACCCCGTTAACCTTACACGTAGAAAAAAATGCTTTAAAAATTATGGTGCCGCATGTTATTGCATCTGTCTGATCTACATTTTGGTACTGAGCGTCCAGAGTGTATACGGGCGATTCAAAAGTTTTGTGCTGTGCATAAACCAGAAGTGGTTGTGGTGAGCGGTGATTTAACTCAACGTGCTAAATTTAAAGAATTCTATGCATGTAAGCAGTTTTTAGAATCACTAAACATCCCTTATTTTGTGGTGCCTGGCAACCATGATATTCCTTTGTATCATGTTTGGAATCGTGCCTTTAGACCATTTGGCTTATATCAACTGTTCTTTGGCAGTTTAGAACGCACCTTATTTACAGAGCAGTTTTATCTAATTGGCATGAACAGTATTCGTCGCCGTTATCATACACGCGGACATATTTCATTTGAGCAAATTCAAAATGTAAATCAGTTGTTGACCAATGCACCAAAAAATAAATTAAAAATAATCGTTAGTCATCAACCTTTTTATACCTCAAATGAAGACCATCACTTAAAAGATTGTCCGGCTTTAGGGCAGTTTGCCATTAAAGAATGGGGACAACATCAACTGTATGCTTTATTGCACGGTCATTTGCATTTAGTTGCGGTCTATGACCTGAATCAAGCCTTTGCGCTAAATTTAAAACAACCAGTTTATGAGGTTCATGCGGGTACAGCAGTTTCTCGACGTTTGCATAAAAATATACCCAATAGCTTTAATGTGATTCACCAAGATGGGCGCTTTGAACATTATTTTTTTGATGAACAATTACAGGAATTTATTGCCAAAACTGCGGTAAAAAATTCTGAATTAGACATGATTTGATACAAAAGAAGAAAAAACATACAAATTAAATAAATTTTTTTTCGTTTTCCCCTTGAAGCGTTTATTTCCATCCCCACAAATGTGACATACAAATATTTTGTCGATGACCTAGGAATAAGAAGTCATCTTCGCTGAGTAATCAATGACATTTTAAAATGTCTATGGAGTTAGAAATGAGCAAGATTCGTCCTTTACATGACAACGTTGTGATCCGCCGTGTTGAAAAAGAAACTAAAACAGCAGGTGGTTTGATTTTAAGTACTTCTGCAGCTGAACAGCCTGCTCAAGGTGAAATTCTTGCTGTAGGTAATGGCAAAATCACTGATAACGGTGTACGCGCTTTAGACGTTAAAGTTGGCGATAACGTACTGTTTGGTGCTTATGCAGGTACTAAAGTTAAAGTTGATGGTGAAGAACTTCTTGTGATGAAAGAATCTGACATTTTAGCGGTATTGGAAGGTTAATCTTCTGCTGTTGAGATGGGTTTTCATCCAAACATATTGGTCAAAATTTAAAATTTATAAAGATATCTGGAGTTTAGTATGTCAGCTAAAGACGTAAAATTTGGTGATTCAGCGCGTTCAAAAATGATCGCGGGTGTAAACGTACTTGCAGATGCAGTAAAAGTAACTTTAGGCCCTAAAGGTCGTAACGTGGTTATTGATCGTTCTTTCGGTGCACCACACATCACTAAAGATGGTGTAACTGTTGCTAAAGAAATTTCTTTAAAAGACAAATTCGAAAACATGGGTGCGCAATTGGTTCGTGAAGTTTCTTCAAAAACCAATGATATCGCAGGTGATGGTACAACAACTGCAACTGTACTTGCTCAAGCGATTTTAAATGAAGGGATCAAATCAGTTACTGCGGGTATGAACCCAATGGATTTGAAACGTGGTATCGACCTTGCTGTTAGAGCTGTTGTTGAAAATATCAAAGCAACTGCTAAACCAGCTTCTGATACTAAAGCAATTGAACAAGTCGGTTCGATTTCTGCAAACTCTGATGAAACAGTTGGTAAGTTGATTGCGCAAGCAATGGAACGCGTTGGTAAAGAAGGCGTGATTACTGTTGAAGAAGGTTCAGGCTTTGAAGATGCGCTTGATGTTGTAGAAGGTATGCAGTTTGATCGTGGTTATATCAGCCCATACTTTGCAAATAAACAAGATACTTTGACTGCTGAACTTGAAAATCCATTCATTCTTCTTGTTGATAAGAAAATTGGTAATATCCGTGAATTGATTACAGTTTTAGAAGCTGTTGCAAAAACAGGTAAACCATTACTGATCATCGCTGAAGATGTTGAGGGTGAAGCACTTGCAACACTGGTTGTAAACAACATGCGCGGTATCATCAAAGTATGTGCGGTTAAAGCACCTGGTTTTGGTGATCGTCGTAAAGCAATGCTTCAAGATATCGCGATCTTGACAGGCGCTACTGTGATTTCTGAAGAAGTGGGCATGTCTTTAGAACAAGCAACGCTTCAAGATTTAGGTACTGCACATAAAATCACGATTTCTAAAGAAAATACTGTGATTGTTGATGGTGCTGGTGATGCAAATCAAATTGCTGAACGTGTAACTCAAATTCGTGCTCAAATCGAAGAATCAACATCTGAATACGATAAAGAAAAACTTCAAGAGCGCGTAGCTAAACTCGCTGGCGGTGTTGCCGTAATCAAAATTGGTGCTGCAACTGAAGTTGAAATGAAAGAGAAGAAAGACCGTGTAGACGATGCGCTTCATGCAACGCGTGCTGCGGTTGAAGAAGGTGTTGTTGCAGGTGGTGGTGTTGCGTTGGTACGTGCAGCTAAAGTACTTGACGGCCTTGTTGGTGCAAATGATGACCAAACTGTAGGTGTGAACATCCTTCGTCGTGCGATTGAAGCGCCACTTCGTCAAATCGTGTCTAACGCTGGCGATGAACCATCAGTTGTGATCAATGCAGTGAAGAGCGGTGAAGGTAACTTTGGTTACAATGCTGCAACTTCACAATATGGCGATATGTTAGAAATGGGTATCCTTGACCCTGCTAAAGTAACGCGTTCTGCTCTTGAGCACGCTGCATCTGTTGCTGGTTTGATGTTAACAACTGAATGTATGATTACTGATATCCCAGAAGACAAACCTGCTATGCCTGATATGGGCGGCATGGGTGGTATGGGCGGAATGATGTAATATCGTTTCGAACTTAGATCATAAAAAATCCTCGCTTTATGCGAGGATTTTTTATGCAAGTTGTTTCATTCTTGTCTTTTTGTGTGTTTTTTATTATGCTTTTGTACTGTTCGGTAAATATAAATACAACACGAAAACTGAGGAGAACTAAAATGAAAAGATTAATCTTCATTATTGCAATCAGCCAGATGCTAACAGGATGTTTAAGTATCATGGGGCAAAGACTCGAAACAAGAAATGATTTGATGCAGTCTTGGGTGGGGAGTACAGAAGAAAAACTGATCAGTAAATGGGGACCACCGTATAGAAGCTATGCACTCCCAAATGGTGCAAAAATTATTTCATATAATGATGGCTGGAATGCGTGTACAAGGAAATTTATGCTTGAACAAGGTAAGGTCACCAAATGGGGATATAGTAATTGTTCTATGCAACTCAATCGACCTGACAAAATTGACAAGAATATTCCAATTCCAAAACCTTCTCTTTAATCAATTCTTTATAGAAATAATTTTAAGCTAAAAGTGCGTTGTTCGAGTTAAAATATTGCGGTGCTTAGACTGAATTAGCGCAGCAAAGCAAAATTAGGCTGTTATCAATTTTTATGAATTGACATTTTACCTGCGGTGGAATGTCAATATTCTTTCTAATTTTTCTTAAAAGAATACTTAGCTAAAAAGATTATTTGATCTAAAAATAATAACTTATCTAAAAAGAATAATGACCCAGGTAAAGAAAATAATTGCTTGAGCTACGAACTGTGCAGCACTTCCCATATCTTTAGCATTTTTTGACAGTGGATGGCGTTCTAAAGAAACACGATCAACCACAGCTTCTAATGCTGAATTAAACAATTCTACAATGATTGCCAATAAGCACACAGCAATCATCACGGCCTGTTCAACAGAAGAGACATCGACGAAAAAAGTAATTGGAATTAAAACGACATTAATCCAAACAATTTGACGGAAAGCAGCTTCATTTTGATATGCAGCTTTAAATCCTGCTAAAGAATAGCCTGTTGCATTGAGAATGCGTTTGAAACCCGTCGTACCCTTAAATGGAGAATAATCACTCATAAATCAAAGCAGCTAAAGTTTTTAAGTAGTGTATTATTCTAAACTTAAATTGGGATTAATTTTAAACAAAAAACACCAAGTTTAGAAAAAATTAAGCAAACATTTGAATCGTTTGCTTAATTTTTTTAATGAACTGAGTATTACTTGCTATTTGGATTGGCTTTCCAGTACGCATCCAAAGCTTTACGACCTAAACCAGGATCATCGGTAAATACACCATCTACACCAGCTTTAAAATACATCTCATATTCTTTGTTTGCGCCAGCTTCACAACGCTTGGCTGCATCTGCTTCAGCTGTACTACATTTTAAATTGCTGGCAAGGAAGTTATTTTCAGGACGGAAAGTATATGGATGGACTTTTAAATTCACCGCATGCGCATCGGTAACGAAAGAAGAGGGTGCAGTATAGCTATCATTAAAAATATACGGTTTCCATGGTCCAACACCATCGGCATATTTGGCGACGTCTTTTAAACCTTGTGCTGTTGCCATATCGCCATAGGTGGTTTTAATCCCTTGAGCGGCATAATCTGCTGGACTGATTTTCTTATCATCATAAAGCTGAATGATTTTGGCATGCTTTAAGCTTTTATGCGCTGTCAATTGCTCCTTAAAATACTTTAAATTATTGACTTCAAAAGACTGTAGATAAATCGGTGCAATTTCACGGCTATATTGGTACTTTGCCAAAGTCTTCAGCAATGGGTCTTCCATGGCTAAATTTAATTTTTGAAAATATGTTGGGTGCTTGGTTTCGATGTAGAGCCCAACCACTTTACCGGTTTTTTTATAATTCTTTTCCGCCAGTTCAATAATTTGCTCAAGGGTAGGGATATTTAACTGATCATTGTATTGGGTATTGTTTGGGCGTAATGCTGGAATACGCTCGCGGGCTTTAAGTTGATTTAACTCACTTAAAGTAAAGTCTTCTGTAAACCATCCCGTTAATGATGTCCCATCGATGATTTTTGTTTTCTTGCGATCTGCAAATTGGCTGAATGTGCTGACATTGGTTGTGCCACCAATTTCATTTTCATGACGTGCAACCAATACGCCATCTTTGGTCGATACCAAATCTGGCTCAATAAAATCAGCACCATCATCAATGGCTTTTTGATAACTCTCAAGGGTATGTTCAGGGCGTAAAGCACTCGCCCCTCGGTGACCAACAATAATGATTTTAGGTTCTTTATATTCTGGTGTGACGTTTTCTGATTTTTTATCGTCATCATTACAAGCGGTTAATAGCGCCATAATACTGATCATTAACCCAGTATTTTTAATCATATTTTTCTCAAATTCTTATATGGAAACTGTGCATAGCTTATGTTATTAAATTGACACTGTGATGACATCAAGATGAAAAATTAATGAAATACTTTTGGTTGATTGATGCCTAGAAGAAAAAAATTCTTCATAGTTTCTTCATATTTAAACTTATCATTCGCTTTTCTGTTATTTTTCCTTGAGTTTTTAGTTTAAGTCACAGAATATCCATATAAAGTCGATTTAATTGCTACAACAACTTTACCTCAATCCTTTGACGCAGAACCTACTCTGATGCTCTCAAAATTTTTTATTCAACGTCCTATTTTTGCCTGTGTACTTGCAATTATTGTCATGGCTTTAGGCGTATTTTCAGTCTTGAATTTACCGATAGAGCGATATCCAGATATTGCTCCGCCAAGGATTACAGTTTCTACAACCTATACAGGTGCAGATGCTGAAACTGTTGAAGAGAGTGTTACTCAGGTTTTAGAGCAGCAAATTAAAGGGATCGACAACCTGCTGTATTTTAGTTCGAGCAGTGACTCATCGGGTCGTGCCAGAATTAGTATCAGTTTTGAAAACGGAACGGATCCAGATACCGCACAAGTCCAAGTCCAAAATAGTATCAATGGTGTACTCAACCGCTTACCAGATGATGTACAGCGTCAAGGTGTAACGGTGAATAAATCACTTGGCGATACCTTTATGGTGGTGGGCTTGTATGATGAAACAGGTAAAAGTAACAATATCGAATTAGGTGACTATTTATCTGATCATATAGAACAAGAAATATCACGGATTGAAGGGATTGGTGAAGTTGATGTTTTCGGCTCTCAATACGCCATGCGAATTTGGCTGAATCCGAATTTACTGCGTCAATATCAATTGATGCCGAGTGATATTCGTACAGCAATAGAAGCACAGAATACACAGGTTGCTGCTGGTGGTGTCGGGGATTTACCTGTAACCGCTGACCAATATTTAAATGCAAAAGTTACCGCAGGTTCACGTTTAAGAACAGTCGACGAATTTAAAAATATTATTGTTAAATCCAATACCGATGGTAGCTATATCTATTTAAAAGATGTGGCGCGTATTGAATTGGGTGCAGAAAATTATCAGTCGTTTAATACCATTAATGGTTACCCTTCATCGGGCATGGGGATTTCTTTATCTTCAGGTGCAAACGCTTTAGCAACCTCTGCATTAATTAAAGCCGAATTGGCAAAGATTTCTGAAAAACTGCCACAAGGCTATAAAATTGTTTATCCACGAGATAACACGCCGTTTGTACAAGAATCGATTAAAGAGGTGGTCAAAACTTTATTAGAAGCCATCGTATTGGTGGTTCTGGTCATGTTTATTTTCCTACAAAGCTGGCGTGCTACGCTGGTTCCAACCATTACTGTACCAATTGTGATTTTAGGGACCTTTGCGGTACTCAATGTGCTCGGTATGAGTATTAATACATTGACTTTATTTGCCTTGGTGTTGGCAATTGGTCTACTGGTCGATGATGCTATTGTGGTGGTGGAAAATGTTGAACGTTTGATGCATGAGCAGGGCTTAACTGCAAAACAGGCATCTATCGAGTCTATGCAGGAAATGACAGGAGCTTTGATTGGGATTACCGTGGTTTTGACGGCGGTATTTATTCCGATGGCGTTCTTTACAGGTTCGACAGGTGTAATTTATCGTCAATTCTCCATCACCTTAGTAGCGGCAATGGCCTTGTCATTGTTGGTTGCATTGATCCTAACCCCAGCACTCTGTGCCATTATTTTAAAACCCAATCCTAAACCTATGCGTTGGGCCACTTGGTTTAATCTTAAACTCGAAAATCTAAGACAAGGTTATATTCGCCTGATTCAAAAGACCTTAAATTTGAAATGGGTAATTTTGACGATTTTTGTGGCTTTGATTGCTGTATTTTCACTGATCTATCGGGCTTTACCCACCAGTTTTATTCCAAGTGAAGATCAGGGCATGTTGAGTGTACAGTTCCGTTTAGCTGATGGTGCACCGATGTCGAGTAGTCAGGTGGTTGGGGAAAATATTCGAAAATATTTCCTTGAGCATGAAAAACAAAATGTTGATATTGTCTTGATTCGTTATGGGCGTAATTTTTCAGGTACAGGGCAAAATTTAGGAACAGGCTTTGTGGCGTTAAAGCATTGGGATGATCGCTCAGGTACACAAAATTCTGCGCAAGCAATTCGTGAACGTGCGACAAAGTATTTTAGTCAAGATCGCAATGCTCGGATTACAGTCAGTTTGCCTGCTTCTGTAAATGGTTTGGGGGATAGTGATAGTTTAGAATTTTGGATTCAGGATATTAACGGTCAAGGACGGAAATATTTAGACCAACAATTCACAACATTGCAGGCACAAGCCAAACAGTTCCAATCCTTTGAAAATCTGGATAAAAAATCCAATCCCGATAAATCTAAGTTAAAAGTTGATGTTAATCAAAAATTGGCATTGGCAAATGGGCTGAGTCAAACCGCGATTAACAATACTTTGTCAGCAGCATGGGGTGGCTCTTATGTGAATGACTTTATTGATCGTGGACGAATTAAACGGGTGATGATGCAGGGCGATGCAGAGTTTCGTTCTAAGCCTGAAGATCTACAAGTATGGACGGTGCGTAATGCACAAAACCAAATGGTGCCATTTAGCAATTTCGCAACAACGCGCTGGGAAGGTGGGCCAGATGTGGTGAATCGTTTCCAAGGTTATACCGCCTTGCAAATGGAAGCCAATGCAGCGGCACATACCAGTTCGGGTCAAGCCATGAAAGATATTCAGACCTTGATCAGTCAACAAGATGGAATTGATGTTGCATGGAGTGGCTTGTCATTTGAAGAACAAAAATCAAGTAGCCAAGCAGGGTTACTGTATTTGATTTCGATCGGCTTTATTTTCCTTTGCCTCGCAGCCTTATATGAAAGCTGGTCGATTCCAACTGCTGTGATTGCGGCAATTCCTTTGGGGATTGGAGGCAATATTATTTTTAGTAAATTGGCGGGTTTTCCAAACGATATTTACTTTCAAATTGCATTGCTGACCACAATTGGTTTGTCGTGTAAAAATGCGATTTTGATTGTTGAGTTTGCGGCACTATCACAGGAAAAAGGTAAAACAGCGATTGCTGCTGCATTAGAAGGCGCAGGGTTGCGGTTACGTCCAATTCTGATGACATCCTTGGCCTTTGGTGCGGGGATTATTCCATTGGTTGTTGCATTTGGTGCAGGTGCTGCCAGCCGTCAAGAAATAGGGGTAAGCGTATTGGGTGGGGTGGTCTTCGGAACAGTTTTAGTTTTGCTGTTTATCCCATTTATGTATGTGCTGGTTCGTTCAATTTTTAAATCAAAAGTACCCTCTGAGTAAGGGTGTTGATTGATGAGTTTTGCTTGCTCAATGTTCTTTGATGAAGATTGAGCAAGCTTCAAGTCATCCAGAATTTTTAAAATATGTTTCACAACAAAAAACATCTTTATTTTCGTGGGATTGCAGTCCAACATGTGGCAAAAGTTTGATGGAATTTGGATCATCCTATGCAATTTTCTTTGGCGCTCGTTTCAGAAATAGAAAAAGCCATTCAAAACCATCAATTTGATCTCATTGAAAAACAATTTGAACAAATCAATGACGCCGATATCGCAAAAATTTTGGCAGACTTATCTTTAAATGAACAGCTGACATTGGTGGAGTATTTGCCCAATGCTGCCTATATTCTTGAGTTTTTATCACTCGAACAACAACTTAAAATTTCTGAACATTTACCAAAACAGATACTGGTCAATATCATTTCTGAGATGCACTCGGACGATCGTACAGATTTATTTAAGTACTTGCCTTATGCATTACAGCAAGCTGTTTATGCCGATTTAAGCCCTGAAATACAACAGCAGATCCAACATTTAGCCAGATACCCAGAAGAGTCTGCTGGTGCAATCATGAGTTCAGATTATGTGACATTGTCACCTGATTTGAACATGACACAAGCCATCAAGCAGATCAGGGCAATTGCCACAGATCGTGAAACGGTCTATTTGATTTATGTGGTCAATGCACAAGGCAAGTTACTTGGGGTTGTGTCCTTACGTGAAATTATTCTTGCTGAGCCCGAGCAAACCATTGCTGAAGTCATGAGTACGGATTTGATTGTTGGGGACGTTAATGAAGACCAAGAAAACATTGCAGAGAAGCTGCATTATTATGACTTTATTGCGCTGCCAATTGTTGATGAGCAACAAAGGCTTTTAGGTATTGTTACTTATGATGATGCCATGGATGTCGTAACAGAAGAAGCCACAGAAGACTTTTTAAAATCCAGTGCAGTCTCATCGTCTCCTAAAATGAGTATTAAGACAGCGCCGATTCATTACCTGTATAAAAAACGGGTATTTTGGTTGGTGATTTTGGTTTTTGGCAGCTTATTGTCTGGATTCGGGATTGCGCATTTTGAAGATATTATCGCAAAGAATATTGTGCTGGTATTCTTTTTGCCGCTTTTGGTCGGGAGTGGCGGGAATGCTGGCTCACAATCGGCCACGTTAATGGTACGGGCATTGGCAACGGGTGATGTACATTTAAAAGATTGGATGTATCTGATTGGGCGTGAAAGCTTGGTCGGTTTATGTTTGGGCGGAACAATGGCAATTGCTGTGTCCATTCTTGGCTACTTTAGAGGCGATGCAATGGTCGCTTTGGTTTTAGCTTTAAGTATGATGGGTATAGTATTGATGGGTTGCTTAATAGGAATGAGTCTGCCATTTATACTGAATCGTTTAAAACTGGATCCAGCAAGTGCTTCGGCACCCTTAGTAACTTCGATTTGCGATGCAACAGGCGTTATCGTTTACTTATGTATTGCATCGATTATTTTATAAGACATGGCTGAATGGTAAGCTTTAAAAATGCTTGACTGATCATGTTTAATCAGCAATGTCTTTTCTTAAATCTCGACAACTGGGAATATCGGTATAGCGATATACCTGATAACCTGCTTGTTCTAACATCTCGTCACGTTGTGCATCGATATGTTCTTTGCCAAGGTGACTGGGATCATCAAGTTCAATAATAGCAATCACTTCAAGCTGTTTGTCGAGTAGGACAAAGTCGGTCACTTTGCGATTGAATTTGGAACGCAATTTAAATTGATTACAATCAATTAATGCGCTAAACGCGACTTGTGCAAGTACATGATGTTGTGGAAAGGCTTCATTTAAACGGAAAAACATTTTCTGTTCAAAAGGGGTGATCACACGTTTTGCATAATAATGTTTATTTCGAAATAAATACTGACCAAAGCTGGCAAGCAATAAAGCAATGGTTGCGATACTGCCAATCAATAAAAATAAAATTTGATGTAAATCGAGAGACATAAGCGATCGGTATCGTATAGACAAGAAAAAACCCACTCAATCATGAGTGGGTTTTTAAAATTTGGCTCTCCAACCTGGGCTCGAACCAGGGACCTGCGGATTAACAGTCCGTCGCTCTACCGACTGAGCTATTGGAGAATCTGGAACGCATTTTAGGGATGAAATGGGAATGGGTCAAGGAAAAATTGTTAAATTCATCATAAAAAAGCATTATTTGCTAAATATTTGATCATTCTGAATAAAAGTAAATCTGAATAAAAGCAAAGTTGTTTTAAGCGTTCTAAAATTTAGGTGTAAGCCGAAAAGCGCTTAAATCTTTTCTTTATAGAAAATAAAGATATAAAAAAGCCCACTTCATTATGAGTGGGCTTTTTAGAATCTGGCTCTTCCACCTGGGCTCGAACCAGGGACCTGCGGATTAACAGTCCGTCGCTCTACCGACTGAGCTATGGAAGAATAGATGGCTCTCCAACCTGGGCTCGAACCAGGGACCTGCGGATTAACAGTCCGTCGCTCTACCGACTGAGCTATTGGAGAATCTGATGCGCATTTTATGGATGAAAGCCAAAGTGGTCAAGTGAAATGATAAGAAAAAAGGCTTAAATGTTTTTTTATTGTCCGAATTTAAAGAGTTTGTATATATATTGATTATTTTTAAAGTTTTCCAGCTCTTTAATCGAGATCAAATGATTATAAGTGGTTAAATTTTATTGCAGTTGCAGAAGAGTGCATAGGATCTGAATGGCGCTAAGCATCGCATAACTATAAAAAATTTTTATTGGATCTGCTTTTACTGTGTAACTAGGATTGATCATATTTGAATTGAAAAAAATTAAATCGCATAAAAAAGCCATTCTAAAAAGAATGGCCTTTTTACAAAAATAAAATGCTGAGATCTTATTTTTCAACACCAGCTGCTTGACCGGCATATTTCGCGTTTGCATAGTCCCAGTTTACAAGGCTTTCTAAGAAAGTCGAAATGTATTTAGGACGAGCATTACGGAAGTCGATGTAATAAGCATGTTCCCAAACGTCAATTGTAAGTACTGCTACTTTGCCATGTGCAAGTGGAGTATCTGCATTTGAAGTTTTAAGAATAGAAAGCTCGCCATTTACTTTATCAGCAACTAACCAAGCCCAACCTGAACCGAATTGAGTTGTTGCAGCAGCAGCGAATTCTTCAGCGAATTTTTCGTAAGAACCGAAAGCTTCATCAATTTTAGCAGCTAAAGCGCCAGTTGCTTTACCGCCACCGTTTTTAGCCATACAGTTCCAGTAGAATGTGTGGTTCCAAACTTGTGCAGCGTTGTTGAATACACCTGCTTTAGAAGCATCGCCAGCAACAGCAATAATGATCTCTTCTAAAGTTTTACCTTCAAGATCAGTACCCTTGATTAAGTTGTTTAAGTTTACAACATAAGTATTGTGGTGCTTGTCATGATGGAATTCTAAAGTTTCTTTGCTGATGTGCGGCGCAAGATCTTCATAGCCGTATGGTAAAGCAGGTAAAGTAATGGTTGTCATGTTTTAAATTCCTTGCATTTAGCTGGGTTTTAACATTAAGTGGCTTTATTGTAATGGATTCTTTCAACAATTGTGCAAGATGTTAAATAACAATACACAATTTATTTCGATTTAATACGTATATAGAAAATCTAAAAAGTACATCGCATTTTTATGGAAAAGTGTCTAATCGGCAGAGCAATATTTGCCAAAAAATACGCTACTTTTTTTAGGATAGCGCTTAAATCGGGTTGTTGAGTTCGAAATAAATAGCATCAATATTGAACTGTTCAGCGATCGCTTGAGCAAGTTGTTGAACACCATAGCGCTCTGTTGCATGGTGACCACATGCATAGTAATGCACATCTAACTCTTTGGCTTCATAAAAAGTACGCTCGCTGACTTCACCTGAAATATAGGCATCACAATTCATCGCTGCCGCTTTGCCAATAAAATCCTGTGCTCCACCTGTACAGAAGCCGACTTTTTGAATCAATGATTTTTCTGCATTGAGATGAATAGTATCAAAGCCTAATTTTTCAGTAAGAATGTGTTTAAAATCTTCTGGTGAGATCTGGTTTTTTAAATAACCAATATTACCAATCGGATTGCGTTCGCTTGGGTCTAAAGCTTCAATGTTTTCCAGCCCAAGGATTTTGGCAATCATTGCATTATTCCCCAGAGTTGGATGCGAATCCAAGGGGAGGTGGTATCCAACAAGTGAAATATCATTTTGGATTAATGCTTTGATTCGTTTGCCACGCATGCCTGTGATTGGATAGGGTTCACCTTTCCAGAAATAGCCATGATGAACCAAGAGCAGATCTGCTTGTTGTGCAATCGCTGCGTCAATCGCATCCTGTGATGCGGTGACTGCACACAGGATTTTTTTTACTTCAGATCGTCCTTCGATTTGTAATCCATTGGGTGCGTAATCTTTAAATTCATGTGATTTTAAGGTTTGATCACACCACTGGATGATATCTTTGAGTAAAGCCATGAATAACCTTTATTTAAATGAAGTGTGTTAAGAACATCAAAACATATTTTAAATTGTAACTAAAGCTGAACAAAACTCTTTGTGTTTTTTATGTTTCTTGATTGATTTGCTTTACAATATACAAATTGCTTTTGCATCAATGAATTAAAAAATTCTTAGAGGAATAAAAACGTGCGGCGTTCATTTACTTGGCTCCCTTGGGTTTTACTGATACTGGTTATTATTTGTTTTGTGGTTTGGCAAAAACTTCAACAGCCCAAAGCACCGATTGCTGCTGATGGTGTGAAGATGCCTGCTGAGAAAGTTGAGCCTTTGGTCAATACATCTCGAACGGGTGGTGTAGTGTCCTATAGTGCTGCTGTTAAGGTTGCAGCACCAGCAGTGGTCAATATTTTTACCACTCAAAAAGTAAAACAAAATCATCCATTGCTCAATGATCCTGCGTTTAGAGAGTTCTTTGGAAATCAGATCCCTGAACAAAATCAAAACCAGAATGAAAACAGTTTAGGTTCTGGAGTGATTGTGCGTCCAGATGGTTATATTTTGACAAATAACCATGTGATTGCTCAAGCAGATCAAATCGTTGTTGCCTTGCAAGATGGTCGCCGTGCAGAAGCCACTGTAATCGGAACGGATCCTGATACAGATTTGGCTGTGATCAAAATTGAATTGAAAGAATTACCTGTCTTGCCATTTAAATTGAGTGGCAATGAAGTCGGTGATGTTGTGTTGGCAATAGGAAACCCCTTTGGTGTCGGGCAAACGGTAACGCAGGGGATTATCTCTGCGACAGGTCGTTCTGATCTCGGTATCAATACTTACGAAGACTTTATTCAGACTGATGCAGCCATTAACCCAGGTAATTCGGGTGGTGCATTGATTGATGTGGCTGGGAATTTGATTGGTGTTAATACTGCAATCTTCTCACAGTCAGGTGGTTCGTTGGGGATTGGCTTTGCCATTCCTGCCAAAATCTGTCAGCAAATTTTAAATTCGATTTTAAAAGATGGTCGTGTGATTCGTGGATGGATGGGCATTAGCTTAGTTCCCCCAACGCAAGCGGATGTATTACAACCGCGTCAACCAGGTGTTGTGGTTGCTGATGTATTGAAAAAAGGTCCTGCGGCGGAAGCGGGGATTAAAGTGGGCGATCGTATTGTTAAAGTGAATAATGAAGATATTACTTCAACCTCACATTTAATTAATTATGTTGCGCTCCAAGCACCGAATACCGATATTCAAGTTGAAGTCATCCGTGGCGAACAAACCGTCAATCTCACGGTTAAAGTGGGTGAGCGTAAAGTTCAAAGTGCTGACTCACAATTTATCCCTTTACCACGACGTTAAATATCGCGAAAATTTTAGCCCTGATGAATCAGGGCTTTTTTATTTGAGATTACGTATTTGAATGACTTTATCAATGTTGGCGAATAGAGTGTTCGTAGTTGTTGATTCATATCGGTAAGCGATAACGACTGCATGTATGATTAAATGAATTAAAAAAGCAAAAACAGTTTAGGGTATATATGTTGAATGTTCACTTACCAAAATTTCCACCAAGCTTTATCAGGCCAATTGGCACAAGGATTAGGTAATAGGCTATGGATTGCACCAACTTCTTCATCTGAGAGCTTTGCATCTTTATTTTTATCTAAGAATTTAAATAATTTAATGTTTTTATCTTTGCCTTGAAACTGTCTGTCATCTGGCCATGGGAGTGGATCAAAGTCTTTGACTTTTAAGAACTCATTGAGTTCAAAGGTATCATTCTTATTTAAATCATAGGTCTTATGAAACTTCTCCCAGTCTAAAGAAGCTGGATCACAGGCAAAGCTAAAGCTTGAAAGTGCGCTGCAACTGAGAATTAGACTATAGATTATTTTATTCATTTGTTTTATCCCATTTTTTTAATTAGCTTTGATTATAAAGACAAAGTGATTTTAAACGAATGGTTGCATCTCAACAAAACTATTTCCGTCTTGATTCAATCTATTCGATAGAAAATCATCAATATCTACTGTATTTTTAAAACAAAAAAAACAGTGCCGAAGCACTGTTTTTATTGCAATAAAATGCTATTCAATTAACTTTCTTGTTGAATTCCAGCAACTAACCAATCTTGAGTAGACCCTGCTGGTTTAACAAAGTGCCATACTTCTGAGAACGGTACAGGTTGACTATTTAAGTCTTCGCTGACAGTGCCAGTAAAACGAACACTCACCACGTATTGTCCATTTTCTGTTGCACTATCCAATACCAATGCATTTAAGTTTGAAAACTCAGCCACATCTTGATCTTGGTTTGCCATGATATCGCTGTACATTGACTGATAAAGATCAGCTGTTAAATAGCGTTGAATTTCAGCAATATTGCTCACTGAGTTCATTGACTGAATATGGTTAAAGCGTTGACGAGCAACACGTAAGAAAGCAGCAGGTTCAGTTCCATCTGGAAGTTGATTGCCACTTTGCATTGACGCTGCGCCAAACGATGCTTGTGTTGCAGTACCACCATTGACAGACTGACCAAAAATATTGGTCGCGTCGTTTGAACTACGTGCCGTATTGTTTTGCCCAAATGGCGCAGATGTTGGACCTGTGCTATTTGGTGCATATGGGTTATTGCTGGCTAATTTTTTTTTTGCGCCGAATTTACGGAACAAGAAGAATGCAGCACCTGCGATCAGGATTAACCAGATCCAGCTTGGAATTCCACCTTTTTTCTCTTCTTGTTGAGCAGCTGCTTGTTGTTTCGCTAATTCAGCATCATTGGTTTGTGCTTGGGCATTACCATTATGATCATCAGCCATTGCATTTGCCGCAATCGCACCTACTGCTGCACCTGCAACACCAGCAGCAACCATTTTACCTACACCAGAACCTGATTTTTGTTGACCAGGTTGAGCAGGCGTTGGTTGTTGAGCAGGCGTAACTTGTCGAGGTTGAGAATAAGACTGACTTGAACTCGAAGAACGGCTCATGCCATGGCTTTTACCACCACCTGCACGTTTTGCTTCAGCCAAAGGTGCTACAGCCAAAGTTGCCATTAAAATACCTGCGACCAAGCCGCGCTGTCGAACTTCCATTGAATCTACCTATATTAAAAAATATGTTGATGAATATGAGTGCAAGCACATTACTGTAATTGCTTTTCATAGTTCTCTTTATGCAGTCTTTTTAAGAGAATTTCAATGTTTTTAAGATTTATTTGCACATATATTCACATAAACATAACGAATATATTGCTGGGCTTTTAAAGTCCAATACGGATTTTCTAATCTATTGAAATAATTAAAACTATCAATTTAAAAAGGCTTTTATCATATCGGTGGAATTGTGCTGTGATATATAAATTTAGTGTGGCAATTTATGTTAAAAATTCTCATGATTTAATGGATAATTTATAGCGTGTAGTACCCAGCCTTTACCTTTAAATTATTTGAATAAATATCGATCGATCAATCCGTTATAAAAATGATTAAAGCAAAACTGTTGTTTTAACTTTAGTCAGAGATTTAATTTTTATTGGATCTGTGAGGGTTCATTTAATGAGGGAGAAGAGGCAAATTTTATTTAAGCCATCTAACAAAGCAAGCTTACTTCCTTGTAAAGCTTGGTCCTATTTTATAAATGGGATGCTTAGACTTCATCACTCAATTGCATGGCTTCTGTTAATGCTTCATGCAGTCGAGCCACTGCAATAATTTGTACACCTGCAATAGGCTTTTGTGGTGCATTGCCTCTAGGTACGATGATGTATTTAAAACCATGTTTTATGGCTTCTTTTAAGCGTTCTTGTCCATTGGGAACAGGGCGTATTTCACCCGATAATCCCACTTCACCAAACACAGCCAATTGTTGTGGTAAAGCTTTAGAGCGTAAACTTGAAGCACAGGCCAAAAGTACCGCAAGATCAGAGCCTGTTTCGGTAATTTTTAAGCCACCCACGACATTGACATAAACGTCCTGTCCAGAGGTCTGTACACCACCATGACGATGCATGACCGCAAGCAACATATTTAAGCGGTTTTGTTCTAAACCCAGCGCGACCCGTCGTGGTTGTCCATGTGCGTCATCAACCAGTGCTTGAACTTCAACCAATAATGGACGTGTACCTTCACGACTGATCATCACCACTGAACCGGGAATCGCTTCATCATAACGACTTAAAAAGATGGCAGACGGATTGGCGACTTCTTTTAAGCCCTTATCTGTCATGCCAAATACACCAAGTTCATTGACTGCACCAAAACGGTTTTTGACAGCACGAATCATACGGTAACGGGAGTCAGATTGCCCTTCAAAATACAGTACGCAATCGACCATATGTTCAAGCACACGTGGACCTGCCAAGGCACCTTCTTTGGTGACATGACCAACAAGAAATAACGCTGTACCACTATTTTTTGCAAATCGAGTCAATAGTGCTGCTGACTCACGAATTTGCGAAACACCGCCGGGAGCAGATTGTAAGGTTTCGGTATATAAGGTTTGGATTGAGTCAAGAATGGCAACAGCAGGGCGCAATTGTGCGAGGGTATCACAAATTCGTTCTACACACGTCTCTGCCATAACTTGTAATTTATCGGTAGCTAAGTCAAGGCGATTGGCACGTAAAGCCACTTGTGAAAGTGATTCTTCCCCTGTGACATAGAGTGCTGAATTCTTCGCAGCAGCCATATGTGTTGCGGTTTGCAACAGAATCGTTGATTTACCAATACCGGGGTCACCCCCGATTAGGACGACAGAACCTGTGACTAAACCACCACCAAGTACTCGGTCAAACTCGCCTATACCCGTAGCTAAACGTGTTTCATTGGACACGGTAATCTGGTTAAGCAAGGTGACATTGGCCGCTTGTCCTGCATACCCACCGCCCATAGGTTTGGCACGATGTGATACGACAGGTTCAATTCGCACTTCAGTCAGAGAATTCCATTCACCACAGTCTGAACATTGACCTGCCCATTTTGGATGGTCTGTACCACATTGTTCGCAACGATAAACAGTTTTGACTTTGCCCATTTTGAGTGCGTTCACCTTTTGAATGATGTGCTGAATGTACCAATAGCGCCATTGAAATACAATTTTTTGCTTAACATCTCGCCAAAAACTATTTTGGCACGTAAACTGCAAATCGAAGGAACGGTAAAAATAAGAAAGGTAAGGGATAGTCGTTTGACTATTAAATAAGCTAAAAGATGAAAAAACTTAGATATTTTAAGTATTCATTGAAAAAGGCTTTTTTATTTTTTTTGTTTTAAGCTACTTTTGTACAACGAAATCTGAGAGAAGAATATAACAATGTCAAATGAAAACCTCAGTTCTTCTGCGGAAACAGGTGAACTAGCAAGAAGTTTATCGAATCGTCATCTACAATTAATTGCAATTGGTGGTGCGATTGGTACAGGCTTATTTATGGGTTCAGGGAAGACGATCAGTCTTGCGGGACCATCCATATTATTTATTTACATGATCATTGGTTTGATGGTTTTTTTCGTCATGCGTGCGCTTGGTGAACTGTTACTTTCAAACTTGCAATACAAGTCATTTATTGATTTTTCAACAGATTTGATCGGACCATGGGCCGGCTATTTTGTCGGATGGACTTATTGGCTGTGCTGGATCACTATTGGTATCGCAGATTTATCTGCAATTATCTATTACTTACAGTTCTTCAATAATGGGGTGCCCTTTACCCCAACTGAAGGGGCAATGATCAGTGTTGCCGCAATCTTCTTTATTTTAGGGTTGAACTTAGTCACAGTAAAACTGTTTGGTGAATTGGAATTCTGGTTTGCACTGATCAAAATTATTGCCATTGTGGTGTTAATTTTGGTGGGTTTCTGGATGATTTTTACTGGCTTTACTTCGGCGGCAACAGGTCAAGTGGCGTCATTTACTCATCTTTGGGATCATGGGGGAATGTTCCCGAAAGGCTTTGAGGGATTCTTAGCAGGCTTCCAAATTGCCATATTTGCTTTTGTCGGTGTTGAGCTTGTTGGTACCACCGCAGCAGAAACCAAAGATCCAGAGAAGAACTTACCTAAAGCAGTTAACTCAATTCCAATCCGTATTATTTTCTTCTATGTATTGGCGTTAGTGATTGTTATGTCAGTTACACCATGGAATATGATTGATCCTAAAGTTAGCCCATTTGTGAACTTGTTTAGTCAAGCGGGAATTGCTGCGGCTGCAATCATTATGAACTTGGTGGTCCTTTCTTCTGTAATGTCTTCAATGAACAGTGGTGTATTCTCAACAAGTCGTATGCTGTTTGGTCTTTCTCGCGAAGATCAAGGTCCTAAAGCATTTGGTCTGTTAAATAAACGCGCAGTTCCAGCGAATGCTTTGTATTTCTCTGGTGTATGTCTATTGGGTGGTGCGGCATTACAATATTTCGTTCCAAACACAGTCGAAGCATTTACTTTAGCAACTACGCTGTCCACGATCTTGTTTATCTTGGTATGGATCATTATTTTGTGGAGTTACTTGGTGTACTACAAAACACGCCCAGAACTTCATGCAAAATCAGTGTTTAAATTACCTGGTGGACCGATTACTTGTTATATCGTGATCATTTTCTTTGTTGGTACGATTGGTATTCTTGCATTAGAACCAGATACAATGAAATCATTGATGGTCAGTCCGATCTGGCTCATTATCCTTGCGATTGGTTATTTCTGTTTTTATAAGAAAAAATAGTCATTAACGATTTCAATGATATTGATAAGAAAACGTCAGTAATTTACTGGCGTTTTTTTTATTCTCATTTTAAGCTTTAAGGCTTCCGCTTTGGTCTATATTTTAGATTCAAGGTATAAGGTATACTGACGAAAATTTTGGAAATAGGTGAACAAATGCGTTTTGCAATTTGTGGCATCGGTTTAGTTTTAGCAAGTGTGGTGTTGGTGGGTTGTGGTCAATCAGGCAATTTGCAGTTGGCAAACAGTCAAGACTATGACAAACGTGCCAAATATTTGCTCTATTCAAAAGATGCCAATAAAGCTGCCCAAAGCAAGGCAAAAGTGCAAGATCAGACAGCCATTGCAGATCAATCTGTGCCAGCGTCTCAAGCCACTTCAAACTAAACCTAATTACACTTTCATTGAAAGGATAGATTCATGAGTTTCTCCCGCATTCATGGGGTATTGCATGCAGAGCAATGTTCTTTAGATCAACTCGCGCAGCAATATGGCACACCGCTTTATGTTTATTCAAAGGCAACTTTTGAAAAGCATTATTTGGATATGGATCAGGCATTTAGCTTTATCGATCATCAAATTTGTTTTGCGGTGAAGTCAAACTCAAATCTTGCGGTATTGAATTTATTGGCAAAATTAGGCTCAGGCTTTGATATTGTCACAGGTGGTGAGCTTGCGCGAGTCCTTGCCGCAGGTGGAGATGCTACAAAAATCGTATTCTCAGGTTTAGGCAAACAAGAAGCAGATATTCAAAAAGCACTAGAAGTGGGGATTGCATGCTTCAATGTGGAATCTCATGCTGAGCTTGATCGTATCCAGAAAGTTGCGGCAGGTTTAGGTAAAAAAGCTCCGATTTCGTTACGGGTAAACCCAGATGTAGATGCGAAAACCCATCCTTATATTTCGACAGGTCTAAAAGAAAATAAATTTGGTATTCCATCAGATTCAGTTTTTGAAACCTATCAATATGCGGCGTCTTTACCCAACCTTGATGTGATTGGGATCGATTGTCACATTGGTTCGCAATTAACAGAAACACAACCTTTCGTAGATGCGCTTGACCGCGTCATTATGATGATTGCAAAATTAAAAGAATTGGGCATCCAGCTGAAACACATCGATATTGGTGGCGGTTTAGGGGTGACCTATAAAGATGAAACACCGCCAAGTGTTGCAGAATATGCCAACGCAATGCGTCCAGCTTTAGAGAAATTAGGCTTAAAAGTCTATATGGAACCGGGGCGGAGTATTTCAGCAAATGCTGGAGTATTGGTGACGAAAGTTGATTTGTTAAAACCAACCAATCATCGTAATTTCGCAATTATTGATGCTGCAATGAATGACTTGATTCGTCCATCACTTTACCAAGCGTGGATGGACATTCAAGCTGTGGTATCGCGTACAGATATTGAAGCGAAAACTTGGGATATCGTGGGTGCCATTTGTGAAACAGGAGATTTTCTCGGTAAAGAACGTGAACTTGCCATTCAGGAAAATGACAATCTTGCTGTTTTAGGCGCAGGTGCGTATGGTTTTGTTATGAGTTCAAATTATAACAGCCGTGGTCGTGCTGCTGAAGTCATGGTCGATGCTGACCAATCGTATGTGATTCGTAAGCGAGAAACCATTGAATCACTTTGGGAAAATGAAAGCTTATTGCCTTAAGGAGCCATTTTAAATGTTATTAGAATTTACCAAAATGCATGGTCTGGGCAATGACTTTATGGTGGTTGATTTAATCAGCCAGCGTGCATTTTTTGATGCAATGACCATTCGCCGTTTGGCTGATCGTCATTTCGGGATTGGTTTTGATCAACTGTTAATTGTTGAACCACCAGATTTTCCCAATGTTGATTTTAAATACCGTATTTTCAATGCTGATGGTTCAGAAGTAGAGCAATGCGGCAATGGCGTACGTTGTTTTGCACGGTTTGTTTATGAACGTCAGTTGACCAATAAAAAACGTTTTAAAGTTCAAACCAGCGCTGGTATTGTTGAACCTGAGTTGGGTGAAAATGGTTGGGTGCGTGTCAACATGGGCTATCCAAAATTTTTACCCAATGAGATTCCATTTCTTGCAGAAGAACCAGATGCATTGTATGACATTGCATTGCAAGATAATGAATTGCTGACCATTGATGTGGTCAATATGGGCAATCCACATGCAGTGACAATCGTTCCCGATGTTTTAACTGCAGATGTTGCCAAAATTGGTCCTCAAGTGGAAGCACATGCACGTTTTCCGCAACGAGTAAATGCAGGCTTTATGCAAATTGTTGATGAAAAGCATGCGCGCTTACGTGTATTCGAACGTGGTGTGGGCGAAACGATGGCATGTGGTACAGGCGCTTGTGCAGCCGCAGTCTCTGGAATGCGTCGTGGCTTACTTGCCAATAATGTCGAAATTGAGTTGGCTGGTGGTAAATTACAAATTGAATGGAAGGAAGGCGATGTGGTTTGGATGACAGGGCCGACTGCAACCGTTTATGAAGGTCGTTTAGATTTACGTTATTTCCAAGGTTGATCTGCTTTATTTTACAGCTTAGCGCAAAGCCCTGAATTAATTTCAGGGCTTTTTTATCTCTAACGGCTTAGTTTTTGGATTAAAAAATATAAAATAAGTGTTTATACTGTTTAAAGATCTCAATAAATAATCACAAGGAAAAATAAATAATGGCAATAGATCGTATTGATTGGCATGGCGAATCCGCAGAGCAAGCAGGCTTTCCATATGAAAATGGTGGGACACATATTGGAATTTATTTAGCTTGGATTATCAATAACCAATTGGAAGGTGAGTTTCACCAAGAAGAAAGTGCCGATGAATTAGAACAAGTACGTACACGTCAAATGACTGGACGACAGTTTTTGATCAATATGTGTGATGAAAAATTTTGGGAAGAAGATTTAAATGAACAAGGCTTTGAATTTACCCAAGCCTATTATGAGAGTCATGAATATTTTAAAGATTATGATGAAATCTTAGTTGATGCTAAAGGTTTGACAGATACCTATGCTGTGGATGATACATGGGATAATTATGATTTGATGGCAGTCGTGATTAGTCAAAAATATGCACAATGGCAGCAGAACCGGTCATAAATCTATACGCTTTAAGTCAATAGATCGTTTTTCTGGGATAAGCTTTTGTAATCAGCCCTAATTTACCCATAAAAAAACACAGTCCAAAATGGGTAGGACTGTGTTTTAACGTTGATCTGTCTGGAGACCAAATCGACGTTAAGTAACCACACTTACAGCGTGCATACTTGTATAATTTATATATGAGGATGTTCGTATAATTTTCAACCAGTTTAGTTGCCAATTTTAAATTAGCAGCAGTCGTTGAGTTCACTCACGATTAATTCATTGAGTGAATACCAAACATATTGCCTTCAGTATCAATGGCTAAAACAATATGCCCATGAGGCCCAATCGACATTTTTGTTTGATGAACTTGACCACCAGCGGCTGCTACTCGGGCTTCTTCAGTGGCACAATGTTCACTACTGAAATAGACAATTGTACTGTTTCCACCAGCAGAAATGCCTTCCATTTTAACCAATGAGCCTGTTGCACCGTATTGGCTCATATCCGATGGAAATGTCCACATTTCCACCGATGAATCGTTTGGATCACTGAGTAAACTCAGCTCAACACCAATCACCGTTTGATAAAATAATTTAGCTCGTGCCATATCATTGACATAGATTTCGAACCAACACACTGGATTTGACATAAACGTGTCCTTTTATTTTGCTGTTATCGGTTTTATGACCATATATGGCTGTATTTATAAGCTTAAGGGCAGTTGAGCCTTTAAACTCTATTTTTAGACTTTATTGTGATTAGCTTATGACAAACTTAACTCAAGAGCAGCTGTATTTTGTAAATAAGTTTATTTTTTAATCAACATTTCAAGAAAAACTTAAAGAAACAATAGATTATAAAGATAAAAAAGAACGCCGAAGCGTTCTCTTTTTCGATCATTGGATCAATGACGTGCAGCTTTTTTGCCTTCATCAACCGCTTTAACAATTGGTGCTTTGACCAATGGCGTAGGTTGTTCAACCAAAGCAAGTGGAAGAATCTCATCGATGCTTTTCACTGCTTTAATTTCCAAACCATCTTTCACGTTCTGAGGAATTTCAGCTAAGTCACGAACGTTTTCTTGTGGGATAAACACCAGTTTAACGCCACCACGATGAGCTGCTAAAAGTTTCTCTTTTAAGCCACCAATACGCATTGCTCGGCCACCTAAGCTGGTTTCACCTGTCATTGCAATATCAGGACGAATTGCAATCCCGGTGAATGCCGAAACCAGAGCAGTGGTTAATGCCAAACCTGCAGATGGTCCATCTTTTGGTGTCGCACCTTCAGGTAAGTGAACGTGTACGTCAGTTTCTTCAAAACGAGAAGCTTCAATACCCAATTCATCAGCACGTGTACGAACCACAGTCATTGCCGCAGTAATCGATTCCTTCATTACATCGCCGAGTGAACCCGTGGTAATAAATTTACCTTTACCTTTTACAGCTGCAACTTCAATGGTTAGTAACTCACCACCGACAGAAGTCCATGCCAAGCCATTTACACGACCCACTTGAGCTTCTTCTTCCGCCATACCGTAATCAAACTTATGCACACCTAAATATTCAGGTAAGTTTTCAGCAGTGACATCAATATGTAAGTTTTTCGCTTTCTTACTGACTGATTCTTTCACCACTTTACGTGCAATCTTCGATACTTCACGTTCAAGGCTACGTACACCAGCTTCACGGGTATAACGACGTACAATGTCACGAATCGCTTCTTCATGAACAGTCAATTCTTTGCCACGCAAACCATTGTTCTTGATTGCTTTTGGAACAAGGTAACGATCTGCAATATTGACTTTTTCATCTTCGGTATAACCCGGCAAACGAATTACTTCCATACGGTCTAATAAAGCCTCAGGAATATTCATGCTGTTTGCAGTACAGATAAACATCACTTCAGACAAGTCAAGATCAAGATCTAAGTAGTGATCGTTAAACTTGTTGTTCTGTGATGGATCAAGTACTTCAAGCAGGGCAGAAGCTGGATCACCACGATAATCCTGTGCCATTTTGTCCACTTCGTCGAGCAAGAACAGTGGGTTTTTAACGCCAACTTTGGTCAACGACTGCACAATTTTACCCGGCATCGCGCCAATATAGGTACGACGATGACCACGAATTTCTGCTTCGTCACGGACACCACCGAGTGCCATACGAACAAATTCACGACCAGTTGCTTTGGCAATTGACTCCCCGAGTGAGGTTTTACCAACACCAGGAGGACCAACTAAACAAAGGATTGGACCACGAAGTTTTTTCACGCGTGATTGCACCGCAAGGTATTCAACAATACGTTCTTTAACTTCATCCAAACCATAGTGGTCTGTATCTAAAATTTCCTGAGCCTTGGCTAAGTTAATGCTGACTTTGCTGGCTTTATTCCAAGGCGTATCTAAAATCGCCTCGATATAGTTGCGTACAACAGCAGCCTCACTTGACGCAGGTTGCATGGCTTTGAGTTTACGGAATTCATTTTCAGCTTTTTTACGTACATGTTCAGGTAAATCAGCTTCCGCTAAACGTTTTTCAATTTCAGCAACATCATCTTCCGCACCACCATTCATATCGGAAAGTTCACGCTGAATGACTTT
The DNA here is from genome assembly GCF_025433935.1 of Acinetobacter sp. I-MWF. Lineage (NCBI taxonomy): Bacteria > Pseudomonadati > Pseudomonadota > Gammaproteobacteria > Moraxellales > Moraxellaceae > Acinetobacter > Acinetobacter sp. I-MWF. The sequence goes on from NZ_JAMBAR010000001.1 coordinate 1,088,782, forward strand.
CATCTTCTCATTGAGGAAGTATTCGCGTTGGTTCTTTTCCATTTGGCGTTTTACAGAGTCATGCAATGTTTGCTCAATCTGTTGTTCTTCAGATTGTTGCAATAAATAAGTCATTAGCTCTTGTAAGTGTGCTTCAAACTCATCGTGCTCTAGGAATTTTTGTTTTACATCGATATTTAAAGGTACACGGGTTGCAACAAAGAACAACAATTGTAATAAATCGTCGATTTTATTTGCTGCTGCAATCAATTCACGTGCATTACGTAATTTGGCTTCTGCATACTGTGAAAACAGTGCACGTAATTCTTCTACACGTGTTGCTTGAGTATCTTTATCTACAGATATGGTCATTGGGCTTAATGCATGTTCAGCCGATAAGTATTCATCATTGTCGATGATTTCAACCAGCTTAGAACGATGTAAGCCTTCAATCAGTACCTTGATACAGTTTTCATCATTTTCATGATTCACAACTTGTACAATCTTTGCGACGGTACCATATTGATATAAGTTGTCGTGATCAATTTCTTCTGTAAGCGAATCTTTTTGCGCAACTACAAATACTAAATTGTCACTGTTACGAGCCACATCAACTGCATTGATCGATTTTTCACGACCCACAAATAGCGCAATTTGCATATGTGGGTACACAACCACGTCACGCAACGCTAAAAGCGGTAATACACTTGGAACCTGTGGCTCTAAGTTTTCTTGATTCATAATAATCTCAGACATGGGCACTCCTAATGAGTGACAACGGTGTTGCCATGTTTTTTATAGTGATGTGTATTTCAAAAATTACAAGGGCTTTGCCAAATAAAAAGTTTAAAAAATCGCAACTATTTGATTAACAAATAAACCTATTTGTATTTATTGGTCAATTTAACGGCGAAAATAATAGGTTTTTGCTGGGGTAATTAGGCTGTCTAAGTGCTGATCCCACGGATTTCTTTTAAGCTCGTGGGTGAGTAACTGGAAATCATGGGCTAAACCAAGCCGATGTGGGCGGTGTGTAGCTGATGCAAGCGTTCGATCATAGAAACCGCCTCCCATGCCCATACGGCTACCTTTTAAATCACAGGCCAATAAAGGCATGACCACCAGATCGAGTATTGAAATATGTTTAGCCCGACTTGCCATAGGTTCTAACATCCCAAGACGATGTAAAGAAAAGCGTCGATTGCGAAACTGCCGATTTGATATTTTGACCCAAACCAGTTTTTTGTTCATATTGCAGATCATGGGCAAATACACGGTTTTTCCAATCGCACAGCAATATTCGATAAGCAATTTGGTTTGAATTTCACCAAAAGCATCTAAATATAATCCGATTTTCTGCGCATTCAAAAAATGGCGATGGCGTAGCATCTGTTTAAAGCATTGCCGTTCAATCGTTGTGTGTTGATTACGGGTCAGCTTTTGTCGTTGTTGTCTTAAAGATCTACGCAGTTGTGAATTTTGATCCATGTTCTGAATGCTAAAACTAAACTGTTGCCAGTATACAATGAATTGATAAACAGCATTTATAAGGAAATGATCAAGATGTTATTTTGATTATCTTTTATTCATCAGAGTTTGCGATAAATGGGTGGTTTTAAGCTATTATTCTAATCGTTTGATAAAACAAGATTAAATATTGATGTTCTACATTTTAATTCCAGAGTATCTATTCTGACAAATGTAGGATTTTGCTCAGTCAATTGCAAATGAAAGCACTTCAATTAGGCTGAGAAGAAATTCACGTGAGTGATGATTATGGATAAGCACGAAAATAAACAGGAAAACACCATGCAAAGTCAGCTAAAACAACAATCTCATACCTTGTCACGACGGTTTGTTATCTCAATGCTCGCATTGGCAAGCAGTTTACCGCTGATGAGCTATGCCGCTCCAGCAGCACCAAAATTGGATCTTGAGTTATCTGCACATTCAAAAAATAAAATTAAGACCTTAATGAATGATCCAAAAGTTTGGCAACAGATTCCCAAAACAGTCACGCTGTGTGTGTATTCTCCTGATGGCGCCAATAGTGAAGCTTTTGAACAAGCGACCAGTTATATCAGTGAATTGCCACGAATTACACAGATTGCTAAGGAATTTGGGGTGGATATGAAAATTACCCGTCCAACCAAATTGTCGATGCATATTGATTTAAATTATCCAAAATTAAAGAAAACCGCATCTACGGATATTAATTTAAGAGTTTATACCGATGAGCGTGTATTGACTGAAGATTTCCGCAGTAAACGCTGTGATGGTGCTGGAATCAGTAACATTCGTGCACGTCAGTTTAATCCGTTTGTTGGCAGTATTGATGCCATTGGGGCAGTACAAAACTATAAGCAATTAACCACCGTGATCCAGTTACTAGCACGGCCTGAGTACGATGCAAAAATGGTCAATCGTGATTATGAAGTGGTGGGGATTGTTCCTTTAGGTGCTGCGTATATCATGGTCAATGATCGTCGTATTGATACTTTATCAAAAGCAGCAGGGAAAAAAGTGGCGGTCATGAACTTTGACGGTACTCAAAAGAAGTTGGTGCAAAATGTTGGTGCACAACCTGTTTCTGTTGATTTATTAACCGTGGGTGGAAAGTTTAATAACAAAGAAGTCGATATTATGGCGGGGCCTGCTTTGTTATTTAAGCCGTTAGAATTGAAAAAGGGCATGACCGATAAAAATGGCAATGTGGTCGGTGGCATTATTCGCTTTCCTTTGATACAGGTGACAGGCACATTAATCATGCATCGGAATAAGTTCCCCGCAGGTATGGGACCAATCGCACGAGAAATGATTTCTAAACAGCTCAGCCCCGCATTTCAGTTTGTCGATAAACTAGAGCGAGAAGTTCCGGATAAATATTGGTTTGATATTCGTGAAGCAGATAAACCGGGCTATATCAAGATTATGCGTGAAGCACGTATTCAGATGACCAAAGAAGGCTTCTATGACCCAACAATGATGAAAATTTTGAAAAAGGTTCGATGTGGTCAAACCCCAAGTAGTTTTGAATGTGCTTTAAATGATGAATGATTGGGTTTTGCTCTTGTTTTGATGATGGATTAAGTCAAAAGCAAAATTACAAACAGCTGATGTTTTTGATTTGAATTAAAAGTTAAAGGAGCAAAATGATAGTTTATTTTGCTCCTTTTTTATTGCAAAGTTTAGGCAATGCTTTACTACTCTGTTAGATTAAATCCAAGATAAAGAAGATTAAAATTAAGATTTAAATGATGTTAAAAAAACCATTCAAACTCTTGTTACTGACAGTGTTGTTTTGCGTTAATTCGATATATGCCGCAGAGTATCAGACAGGAGATATTATTTTTCATAGCTCTAAATCAACACAAAGTCTTGTGATCCAAAAAGCCACCCATTCGCCATATAGCCACATGGGAATGATCGTAATGAAACAAGGTCAAGCTTTGGTTTTGGAGGCGATTCAGCCTGTGAAATATACGCCGCTTCAACAATGGATCAATCGTGGTGTAAATAAAGCCTATGTCGTAAAGCGTTATCAACCTCAATTGACTGCTGAGCAACAACACAAGTTAGTCAAACAGGCCGAGACTTATTTAAATAAACCCTATGATGTTTATTTTGAATGGAATGATGACGCAATTTATTGCTCTGAAATTGTATGGAAAGCTTATCAATATGCTTTAGGAATAGAATTGGCGCCCTTGGAAAAATTACAAAGTTTTGATCTCACAGATCGAAGTGTTAAAGCACTTATGCAACAACGCTATGGACAGCATATTCCATTGCGAGAAACTGTGATTGCGCCAAGTGCAATTTTTAATTCAAAGAAATTGAAAATGGTTGACTCGGTTGCTGGCTTGAATTGATTGAAAATATAGCAGACATAAAAAAACCTGAGTCATGATGCTCAGGTTTTTTATAAGAAGCGGTATATACATACATTCTTGAATGTGGCGACCCTACGGGGATTCGAACCCCGGTTACCGCCGTGAAAGGGCGATGTCCTAGGCCTCTAGACGATAGGGTCAATAAATTGAGGCAGACACTTGAAACTAAACCATTAAATTAATGGCGACCCTACGGGGATTCGAACCCCGGTTACCGCCGTGAAAGGGCGATGTCCTAGGCCTCTAGACGATAGGGTCGTTTCAGAGGTGGGCGTATATTAGGGCGAATACCGGCAGGTGTCAAACTTTTTTCCACAATAAAAACTGAAATTGCGTTTATATGGATAAAAACAAAGCAATATGAGCAAAGTGGTTAAAATTAAGACCATTATTACGGCTTGGGGTACAGAATGGGATCTAAAATATTTTGAATCACCGCAGGATGTTGTAAATAGCCTGCGATTTGATGAGGAGTATGAATAAACGTTGAAATCGCGGTATTTAAAATTGCGGGTTGAAAGTCAAAGGGTGCATTGATCAACGGAAAAGCGGTTAAAAAATCATCTGGTGAATAGAAATTATGCCAATCACCATTTAGACAATTTGGTCTTTTGATTGGTGGTGTTAGTTTAGATTGAATCACTTTAAAGGCGAGTGGTGAGCCTAAGGTAATAAAGCGTTGTATCTGGTAGTTTGCTTGCAGCTGTTGTAACAGATTATAGGCAATCACGGTTCCTAACGAATGCGCAACAATAATATGCGGTTGATCGGGTTCTAAGCTGGCCAGTATCCGTTGATGCACTTCATCCATAAACTGAGGATTGGCGAGGTATAAATAAGTTTCGATCAGAAATTTATGAATCAGACTTTCATGAAGTTTTGGAAAATTATTTAAAATTAAAGAGAACTCTTTAAGCGCCTTATCTTTTAACAATTGCGAAGCCAAATACAAGCGTTTAGACAGTTTTAAGTCATGCTCAGGCATGAAGTAGGGCAGTATTGGAATTGCGGGAGCGACATTTAAAGTTGTCGTGGCTGGCGTTGTTGTATGTTTATGAAAGTGGAAGTTTACCCATGATTTAGGCAGAAAGCTTTCTAAGTCAAAGCGATTGCTTAATTGGTGTTTGCTGATTAAATCGCCATAAAAAGCCAAGCGAATATCTAATTGTGCGGTTGAAATAGGCAGTTTAAGTTCATCGATTCCCTGTTGAAGAATATCAACCCAATGTTGCTTTAAACTCTCAGCATTATAATTCTGCTGGTTCATACCATGAATAAAAATAATCTTCATTGGGGGTTTTATAGATTGTTATGTTTAGCTATTAAATTACGAGTTTAAACTGATTTTGACTATCTATGAATGTACAAAAAGTGTAGCCAATGGCTACACTTTTTGTTTAGGCATGATCAGTTAGATCTTGTTTAGGGTTGTGATTGATCTTTATATAAAAATGCGTAGCTGATATAGCAAATGGCAATAAAGATTAAACAACAAATAAAGCCAACCACCATCTCAGGGTCAAATACCATACTGATACAGGTAATTAAACAGAAGATAAAACCTAAGATCGGCACAATTGGAAACAATGGCGCAGCAAAGCCTAATTCAGCTTTGGTATGACCTTGTTTGTACCATTGACGTCTAAAATTAAACTGGCTCAGACAAATACTCATCCACACCACAACCATGGTAAACGCAGCCACACCCAACAAGTTTTTAAAAATAGTTTCAGGTGCAAATTGCTCTGAAAGCAGACCAGGTAATGCACCGAACATGGTGACAATCACCGCAATATATGGAATACCGCGTGCATTGACCCTAGAAAATAATGCTGGAAGCTGTTTCTTGGCTGAGAGCGACCACATCATACGTGACGCTGCAAATAGCCCTGAGTTAGCCGCAGACAACAATGCAGTGATGATCACAAAACGGATAATGTCTTCTGCGTATGGAATACCAATATGATCAAATACGGTAACAAATGGGCTGCTACTGACCCCTTCAGCATGTAATCCTGCCATTTGGTGAGGTAGCAATGCACTAATGACAATGATCGTACCAACAAAGAAAATCAATAAACGCCAAATAGCAGTATTGATGGCTTTAGGCACATTTTTCGCAGGATCTTCAGTTTCACCCGCAGCAACGCCAATCAACTCCGTACCAGAGAAGGCAAAGTTCACGATTAACATGGTGGTGAAGATTGGGAATAGACCTTGTGGGAACCAGCCTTCATCGGTCAAATTACTAAATAATGGTGCTGAAGTATGTCCCTGATAATTTAAAATCCCAAAAATTGCCAAGAGACCAAAAAGAATAAAAGCGATTACCGTGATGACTTTAACCAAAGAGAGCCAGAACTCAGATTCGGCAAACCATTTGGTTGAGCTCATATTTAAGCCAAACACGATTGCTGCAAAAATCAGGGTCCATAACCACATCGAGATATGCGGAAACCATTCTTGCATTAACAAAGCCGCAGCAGTAAATTCAGTGCCTAGTGTTGCTGACCATGTTAGCCAATACAGCCAAGTAACGGTGTATCCTGTACCTGGACCAATGTATCGTTGTGCATAAGTACCAAACGAACCAGACTCAGGCATATGAACCGCAAGTTCACCTAAGCACAGCATCACCATATAGGCAATTACACCGCCGAGGATGTAAGAGATAATGGCACCAATCGGACCGGTTTGTGAGATTACTTCACCAGAACCTAAAAAAAGCCCTGTACCGATTGCACCACCAAGCGAAATCATCACCAAGTGACGAGTACTCATTGCTCGTTTGAGTGGTGAAGAATTAGATGATACCTGAGCATCATTTTGATTTGGTGATGACTGCATAAGCTTCAGATGGAAATAAAACAAGAAGCGCGCTATTTTAGCCCAATTCATAAATAGTGCAATGATTGAGTGTTGCTAATGCTCAATAAGCAATACTATAAATCACCGTGATTTTATGGTTTTTATAAATGAATATTTAAATCAATTATTTATATTTAACTCTGCTCTGATTATTTTAAATTAAAAATCCAGATTATTGATGAAAAAACAATCTTTTAAATATGAGGGGGTGGTAGTTTTTAACTGCTTTAAAATATGATAGATATAAAAAAGCCTGAGTCGTATTGCTCAGGCTTTTTTACGAGAAAGTTTTATGTTGGAAACAATCTCAAATATGGCGACCCTACGGGGATTCGAACCCCGGTTACCGCCGTGAAAGGGCGATGTCCTAGGCCTCTAGACGATAGGGTCGTAATGAGGTGATGCGTATATTAAGGATAAAAGATATTTTTGTCAAAATGGATTTATCGAAAAAGCGTCTAACTGATGAATCTATAAGCGAATCATCATGTATTTGTTTTTAATTTAGCCATAAAGCTATTTTTTGTTTTTTAGAAGAATCCAAATCAAATAAAAACGGCTTGATTCATATATGAATCACTTAAAAATTATGCTGTTGGTTAAAAGTCCAAAATAGAAAAGCCCATATGAATACGGGCTGATCAGTGATTTACAATGCGACTTAATTTTTCTGATGATAAAGCCAGTAATAAGTTGCATAACATACTGCCATAAACACTAAACAACCAATAAAGCCAGAAAGCATTTCCGGATCTGCTGCCATACTTAAACCGGTTGCGGTACAAGTGATAAAGCCAAGAATTGGTACAACGGGATACCATGGCGTTTTAAATTTTAAATCAGCCAGTGTTTTACCGCTGGCCAGCCATTTACGACGGAAATTAAACTGACTCCAGCAAATACTCATCCACACGATAACCATGGTAAATGCTGCCACACCGAGTAAGTTTTTAAAGATGACATCTGCGCCAAATTGCTCCGACAGTAAACCGGGTAAACCCCCAATCATGGTCACAAAAATTGCAACAACAGGGGTACCTGATTTGGTCAGTTTGGAAAAAACTCGAGGTAATTGTTTTTGAATTGAAAGCGCCCACATCATACGAGATGCAGCATATAGGCCTGAATTTGCAGTGGACAAAAGTGCTGTAATGATCACAAAACGCATGATGTCTTCTGCGTAAGGAATTCCAATCAAGTTAAAAACAGAAACAAAGGGACTATTACTGATCCCTTCACCATGCGCGGCTAGGCCAGCATCTTGATAGGGCAATAATGAACTGATGACAATAATGGTGCCGACAAAGAAAATCATTAACCGCCAAACCGCAGCATGAATTGCTTTTGGGACATTTTTTTCAGGATTTTCAGTTTCACCAGCCGCAATCCCAATCATCTCAGTACCATTAAAGGCAAAATTTACAATCAGCATGGTGGCAAAAATAGGAAATAAACCATTGGGTAACCAACCATGTGCGGTTAAATTACTGAATAAGGGTGCAGTTTCATGACCATGAAAGGGGATTAACCCAAATATTGCGGTTAGGCCGAGTAAGATAAATACCAATACCGTTGCAACTTTAACAAAAGACAACCAAAACTCTGACTCTGCAAAAAAGCGTGTTGAGGTTAGATTGGAAATCAAGACGGCAACAATAAAGACCAAGGTCCATAACCAGATGGAGGTTGTTGGAAACCATTCCTGCATCAGCATGGCTGCCGCTGTAAATTCAGTCCCCAAGGTGGCAGACCAGCCAAGCCAGTACATCCACGACACCATGTAACCTGTACCCGGTCCAATATTTTTAGCTGCAAAAGCACCAAAAGATCCAGTCACAGGTTGATTGACCGCAAGTTCGCCTAAGCACAGCATTACCATATAGGCAATTAAACCACCGATAATATAGGCAATCACTGCACCAATCGGCCCAGCTTGTGCAATCACTTCACCTGAACTTAAAAATAAGCCAGTACCAATCGCACCGCCTAATGACAACATGATCAGGTGGCGTTTGGTCATGGATCTTTTTAAGACAATAGTTTGCCCATCAGCGACAGTGTGCTGATTCGATTGATCAGGTGATTGCATATTTGATGTCATTGAACTTTAAAGAGATATTTTAGATTAAAATGCCAAAATTGACAAAATAAAATAAACCATCAGCTTCTAAAGTCTAAAGAAAAGGGATGAAATAAAATAATTGAATCAAGAAGATCAAAAAAAGAGAAAGAAATTATAAAAATAATTAGATGGCGACCCTACGGGGATTCGAACCCCGGTTACCGCCGTGAAAGGGCGATGTCCTAGGCCTCTAGACGATAGGGTCGTTTAGAAGATGGCGATATCTTATTGATCCGCCACCAAATTGTCAAGTAAGTGAGGTGCGAGTTTGTTCAAAATATAGCAAAACAGTTCAGCCGTCTTTTGAGTATCGTACAAGGCCGAGTGAGCCTCTTTACCATCGAACTCGATTCCAGCTTGAATACATGATTTAGCCAAAACAGTTTGACCAAACATGACCGCACTTAAAGTCACAGTATCAAATACAGAAAAACTATGAAAAGGGTTTTGATTTTTACTGCCAGTTCGCGCAATTGCAGCTCTTAGGAAGCCTAAATCAAAGTGGGCATTGTGTCCGACCAAGACCGCATGGGTACAATGTTGCTGACGACGCACTTCATTAACCGCCTTAAAAATACGCTTTAATGCTGTTTTCTCATCTTCAGCCATTGCCATACGCATTGGATTAAATGGATCTACACCAATAAAATCCAAAGAACGACGATCTAAATTTGCACCTTCAAAAGGATTGATGTGTGCATGATGTGCTTCACCTGGAACAAATTTTCCTTCAGCATCATACACAATGGGGATGCATGCGATTTCAAGCAATGCATCGGTATCTGCATTAAAACCTGCTGTTTCAACGTCAACCACAACGGGTAAAAAACCACGAAAGCGTTGTCCAATCACAGGTAATGTTTCAGTTGTCACACCTTTCTCCATTGGATGGTTTTTCCAGCATAAAGTGGAATAATGTGTTCACCATCCAAATAATCTAAACTTTCAGGGATTACCTGATCTTCTTTCACAAGGGTAATCTTATTTGTGTTGCGAGGCAAACCATAGAAGTCAGCACCAAACATACTAGCAAAACCTTCTAGGCGTTCGATTTTGTTGACTTGATCAAAAGCCTGAGCATAAAGCTCAATTGCTGTAGGTGCACTATAGCAACCTGCACAACCACATGCATTTTCTTTGGCATTTTTAGAATGTGGCGCACTGTCAGTACCCAAGAAAAACTTAGGGCTACCGCTTGTGGCAACTTCAAGTAGAGTTTGTTGATGAGTTTGACGCTTTAAAATCGGTAAACAATAAAAGTGCGGTTTTATACCACCGACCAACATATCATTACGGTTAAACAGTAAATGTTGTGGTGTGATCGTCGCAGCAACATTGCGATCTTGTTCAAGCACAAAATGCGCGGCTTCACTGGTGGTAATATGTTCTAACACCAATTTTAATTGCGGAAATTGTTTAAGTAACGGTGAAAGTACTTCGTCTAAAAAGCGTTTTTCACGGTCAAAAATATCTACATGCTGATGAGTAACTTCACCATGTAATAGTAATGGCACTTGATGTTCTTCAAGCTGTTCAATCACTGCATAGACTTTACGAATGTCACTGACACCATTATCCGAGTTGGTTGTTGCACCAGCAGGATAGAGTTTAATTGCATTGACGAATTGAGACTCTTTGATTTTGCGAACTTCATCTGGAGAAGTATGGTCGGTAAAATACAGTACCATACGTGGGTCAAAATCAACCCCTTCAGGGACATGTGCCATAATACGGTCACGATAAGCATTCGCTTCATCTACAGTTTTCACAGGTGGAACGAGGTTCGGCATACAAATCGCACGGGCAAATTGTTTGGCTAGATCTGGAACTGTACGTTTTAAGGCAAGACCATCACGCAGGTGGGCATGCCAGTCATCTGGCTGAAGCAAAGTGATCGTATTCAAGGCAATTCTTACTGACAAAATAAATGAGATGATAATCTATAACACTTTAAAATGATAACAGCTATTTCTAATCAATAATTCAAATTAAATGATTAAAAACAAATCTAAAGCTTATATTTTGTTCGGATTGGTCATGTGTGTGTCATGATTGAGTGCTAATGCTGAATAGAAAATCTACAACTGTATAACATAGCAATGATTTTCAATTGCTTAATTTGAATTTATTTTAAAATTACCGTTTTTAAATGATTAAATAGTCAAAATGTACTATTGCATATTTTTCTTAAAAAATGATAATAAAGTCATACAAAGATAAACTTCCAGCATACATAATTTTCATTTTATGAATAAACACGCTATTGATCTTATACAATTGTGTTTAAAGCCTTGAGAATATAAATGATCGTTCAAGGTGTGTGTGACGTCGCTTTTATTGTTTGAGATCAGTATACTATGTGTCTGTAATACAATAGTTTATTAGATAAGTACATCAATTATAATATTGAGTTAATAGAGAGCTTTATATGGGCAAGTTTCTGCCAAACCTGATTTGCATCATGTGTCTTGTGGGTTTAAATATTCAAAGTCAAATTTTTGCCAAACAAAATGTTAAAGCTGATAAAAGTCAAGAAGCGATAAAAGCGGACTTAAAACAAGATTGGTCAGTCAATAGTATCAATACCGCCAATTGGTCTGAAAATATTGGCAGAGGGCAATTCCCCGTTTATGCCCGTGCACAAGTGATGCTCAATAATTTACATGCTTCGCCAGGGCCAATCGATGGTAAAAGTGGCAAGAACTTTTTAAAAGCACTTGCTGCGTATCAACAGATTAAAAGTTTACCGATTAGTGGTGAACTGGATAAACAGACTTGGGACAGTTTGTTAAAAAATCAAAAATCCGCTGCGTTTGGAACTTATCAAATTACTGCAGCGGATATTAAAGGGCCTTATGCCAAATCAATTCCGCGAAATTATGCCCAACAAGCAAAAATGCCGGGTCTGTATTACACCCGTGTGACTGAAATGTTAGGTGAAAAGTTTCATATTGATGAAGACTTTCTTAAACAACTCAATCCAAAAGCTAACTTTAAAAAAGTAGGCGAAACCATCAATGTACCGATTGTACGCAATGATTTGCCTGAAGGTGTGGCCTTAATTATTGCACATAAGCCTGCTCGACAACTTTATTTATACAATAGTGCAAATCAAATGATTGCATCTTTTCCTGCCACAATTGGGGGTTCTGGTACACCATCCCCGAAAGGGACGCACAAGGTCATTAAAGTTGCCGCAAACCCTGTCTATGGTTATAACCCGAAAAACTTTGTTCAAGGGAGCAACCGTCAAAAGCTGGCATTACCGCCTGGTCCAAATGGTCCTGTTGGCAATATGTGGATTGCTTTAAGTAAACCGACATTTGGTATTCATGGTACGCCGAATCCTTCATTAATTTCAAAGACCGCTTCTCATGGTTGTATTCGTTTGACCAATTGGGATGCCAATGATTTAGGTCGTAAGGTTCAACCGGGGACTGTGGTTAAGTTCTTAGATTAATCCCGTTGTATATCCGAAAAGGCTGAGTAGTTTAAAAGAGCGCTCAGCCTTTTTTATTGTATTGATAAGATTTTGCTACTGTAAATATTAAACTTATACACAACATACTGAATTTATTGGTTATGATCAATTTAACTTCACCATGTCAAAAAAATTGAAATCTTTATGGGTACAGAAAAAAAATTATCTACTCAAGAAGTCATTAGACTTGAACGAGATTTGGCTAAATTTGCCAATATGATGGATTCAGTGGTGCGTATTCCATTTACCAAACAAGGGGTAGGGGCAGATGCAGCACTCAGTACCATACCGATTGCTGGTGATGTCGCGGGTTTTGTGTTGACCTGTTATGCGGTTTATAAAGCCAAACAGATTGGCGTGCCTCAAGCAAAGCTCAACGGGGTATTAAAATTGGCTGTGATTGACGGCGTTGTGGGGTGTATACCGATCGCTGGAACTTTATTTGATATTTTTATTCGGCCCAGTCGTAGAGCTTTAGACGTTGTACATGACCATATTCAAGAAGAATATCAAATTTATAGCGATGATCATGTGGTTCATCCATTTTTACATGAGAAGCTAGAACAAAAGCAACAGCATTCAGCATTTTGGCGTAATCCTGTCATTGCTTGGATTTGGATTCATATTCCCGATATTTTAGGCTTGATTGTTTTGATCCTGATTGGACTTGCAATGTGGTTTGGCGTAAATATGTTATGGGATTGGTATCAAAACTATCGTGCATAGATTCCAACATTGAATTGATTTGGAAATGTAGATATTAAAATACAGAGGTGATCATGCAAGATTATATTTCGGCAAACCTTCCTGCTATTGATTTTGATCATACTCGTAAATTTTATGCATTCTTAGGTTTTCAGTGTGATTATCAGTCCGCAGAATGGATGATCTTAAGTAAGGACAGTTTGCTGGTTGAGTTTTTCCATCACCCCAATTTAAATCCAAAAGAATCATGGTTTAGTGCCTGCTTAAGAACACATGTCTTACAAGATCTGTTTCATTTTTGGAAAGGCTTAGATTGGGCACAATTCCCAGAAGCACGAATAACAGAAATCCAGTATCTCGAAGAAATTGATATGTTTTGTGTGATTGATCCGAATGGAAGTTTAATCCGTTGTATCCAATTAGATTAATTCCTCAAATTGGTATTGGTATTGGTATTGGTATTGGTATTGAAAGAAAGATAGTAAATAAATAAGAAAGATAGCAATTGCAGGTTAAATATCGAACAAGCAAAAATTAAGAATATGATGTACCCATAAACAAAGCCTCCATATTGGAGGCTTTGTTTTTCTATTAGATCACTGCGATTGAGCGAGCGTGTATAGATTAAGGCAAATTAAGTTGACGTAAAGCGGCAACACGTTGCTCGATGCTTGGGTGAGTTTGGAATAAAGCAGCCAAACTAAAACCTTGCTCTTTACCTTCTGCGATCGCAAAAGCTTTCATTTCTTTTGGCATTTGATCTGGCATTTCAGATTCAGCCTGTAGACGCAATAAAGCGGAAATCATGGCTTCTTTACCTGCAAGTTGAGCACCAGCTTCATCTGCACGGTATTCACGATAGCGAGAGAACCACATTACGATTGCCGAAGCCAATATACCGAAGACGATATCAAGCACGATGGTAATTGCAAAATAAGCCAATCCAGGCGCTTCACCATCTTGACGACCAAAGACATTACGGTCAATAAAATCACCAACCACACGGGCAAAGAACATTACAAAGGCGTTCACTACACCTTGAATAAGGGATAATGTGACCATGTCACCATTGGCAACGTGACCAATCTCATGCGCAAGTACGGCACGCAATTCATCTTTGTTCATGCGTTCGAGCAAACCTGTTGAAACCGATACCAGCGCATCGTTTTTGTTCCAACCTGTAGCAAATGCATTGGATTGATAAGATGGGAAAATACCAACATCTGGCATTTGAATACCAGCACGTTGTGAAAGTTGAGCAACCTCTTGTAATAACCAAACTTCGGCTTGGTTACGAGGAGCATTCGGGTCGATTAATTCAGTACCTGTGGTTTTTAGCGCCATCCATTTGGACATAAATAGGGAGATTAAAGAACCTACCATACCAAACACTAAACAGATGACCATCAGGTTGCCTAATTTAAGACCGCCAGCGCCGTAGTAACTACCAACACCTAATAATGATAGGATAATGCCAGCTACAACCAGTACCGCGAGGTTGGTTAGCAAAAACAAACCAATCCGCATCATGGAGAGAATCCTCTTATAAATAATAAATAATATGACGTATTAAATAAATCATGAAATTCAATATGAGGTTTAGATGATTAAAATTCAAGAATAATGGGAAAAATCTAGCGGGCAAAAAATAACAACTTCAAATGAAATGGATAGTGGATAAGCAATTTATTTAAAAAAATAGGCAAGTTAAAAAAAGATTCTCTGTATTAGAGAAAACATTATTTTTTTCAGCAATTTGTTGAAAATATGTAATTGCACAAATTAAGTGCATTATTTTCTATTTTAGCAACATAATTTTGGGGATATTAAGCGCTTAAGTGATTAGTTGCCAATGGTGATTTGTGCTGTCGCACTGGCATGTGCTGTTGAATAAGAACCCGCAGGAGCATCTGTGTAAGTCCCATCAGAAGCAATAATAATTGGTCGAGAACTATATTTTACGGGTTGAATATTTGAACTGTTGCTGATTTGTGGTGTCGGCTCGACTTGATTGGAGAAATCATTTTGATTTGATTGGGCAATGATCTGTCCAGTACTGGTTGAAGTGCCAAGATTATTTGCAGATAAATTTAAACCACCAGCATATAGGTTGTTTAAACGACTGGTGACACGTTTGACATAGTCTTGGGTTTCACGGAAGGGAGGAATACCGCCGTATTTGTCGACATTCCCTTCACCCGCATTATAAGCCGCTAAAGCTAAACTGGTATTGCCATTAAAGCGTTTCATTAACCAACTGAGATATTTGGCACCACCAAAAATATTTTGCTGTGGATCATAAGAATTAGACACATTGAAGCGACGAGCCGTTGCAGGCATCAGTTGCATTAAGCCTTGTGCACCGACAGGAGAACGGGCATTGGTATTAAAGCCAGACTCAGTATGCATTACTGCTTTGATTAAGCCTTCAGACACACCATGCGTCTGCGCAGCTTGGCGGATAATACTGTCAAAAGAGTTTTTACTTTTACTATAACTTGGCAGTACTGCAGATTCTGAGCTGCCCCAGTTGCTATAACTGTGAATATTACTGTCTTTATAATAAGTCACTTTGACTTTTTGCAGTGAACGATCCGAATTTTTGCGATTGGTCAGCAAGGTTGTCCCATTTTGGTCTTTGTAGAAATAAATTTGACCTGCAAATGTTTGCGATGTAAATGAAGCAAAGCTCATACACCCTAAAATAGACACTAGTGAACCCGTAATTAATTTTTTCATTTTGTAGTAATTAAAATATTTCCCCAATTTTTGGGAGTTTAACAAAGTTATTGAACAAGAAAAACTATGAATTGAGTTTTAACAATACAATCGCGAAAAAGCAAGTGCTATTTGTTGGCATATTAATCAAAAAAAATTTTATATTTTTTTTAAAATATATTTATTGACTATGCTAAACAATTGAAAAATATATATAAAACATAATGGTTAAAAAATGATCAATCTGAAGAGAATGCCCATCATTGCGTGAGAAAACTTTGTCAAGCCCCAAACAATCCACAATTTTATCCACAGGTTTTGTGGAAAACTGTGGAAAAGTCCAAAAGATAAGCACTTCGGCTAAAAAATGAACTGAGCCGTCTATTTTAAATGTGGAAATACGACAGGAAGATGACCAGATAAAAATTGATGCAAAATAAAAAAATCTTTAGATGCGGTTAACGTTCAAATCAGATAAAATTGCCCAGTATTTTTTTATGGGTTTATCTCGTCTATGTACTCGCCAGTTGAGTCCGAACAAGGATTTAATTTTAAACCAGAGCTTCCAACAAGTTCAGCTTATTATCGTCTTTTGAAAAAACTTCGTCGTCAAGTCGGCCATGCAATTCGTGACTTTAAAATGATTGAGGAAGGCGATAAGGTAATGGTCTGTGTTTCTGGTGGGAAAGACAGTTACACCTTGCTTGATATTTTGTTGCAATTTAAACGTATTGCACCGATCAACTTTGATGTTGTCGCAGTGAACTTGGATCAAAAGCAACCTGGTTTTCCTGAGGATGTGTTACCGAAATATTTGGAAGAAAATAATATTCCTTATTATATTTTGGAAAAAGACACCTATAGCATCACCAAACGTTTGACACCTGAAGGGAAAACTTACTGTGCAGTGTGTTCACGTTTACGCCGTGGTTCACTCTACGGTTTTGCGCAAGAGATTGGTGCGACCAAAGTGGCATTGGGTCATCATCGCGATGATATCATTGCAACGTTCTTCTTAAATCTATTCCATGGTGGTAGCTTAAAAGCGATGCCGCCAAAATTATTGTCTTCGGATAAAAAGAACATTTTGATTCGCCCTTTGGCTTATGTCGAAGAAAAAGACATCATCAAATATGCTGAAATTCGTAAATTCCCGATTATTCCATGTAACTTATGTGGTTCTCAGGAAAACTTACAACGCGCCATGTTAAACGACATGCTACGTGGTTGGGATAAACAATATCCAAAACGTTTGCACAGTATTTTTGGTGCATTACAGAATGTTTCACCATCACAATTGGCTGATCGTGATTTATTTGATTTTGAAAAATTGGATGAAGAACGTGAATTCGATATGAAATGTGATACGGAAGAAATGAAAAAACGTTTAGATGTTGTAAATCTTAGTTTTGCAGCAGATTGATCTTTTTTGCCAATTAAATGAACGAATCGGGCATTCATATTGAGATGAGTGCCTGATTTAAAAAAATAAAACGATAAAACCGATAAAACATGAACAGTCCGTACAAAAAACTTTAGCCCAAATTGAAATTATCATGCTATAACATTGGGCAAGCAAAACTGCTTCAACCTGATGTTGTCTGGATAGATAACACAATAAATTGAATAAATAATTTGAGGAATGAACATGCCTGCATTTTTAACTGATGATTGGTTTGCAAATGTTGAAAAATTAACTGCTGAAGCAGGTGATTTAAACTTACCACCAGCACTTTCAGGTTTAGCAATTAATTTGGTTGTTGCAGATGCAGATGGCAACACAGAGCTTGCTTTAGACGGCGGAAAAATCGTCAAAGGTAGTTCTGCAAATGCGAAAACAACATTGAACATGGATGCTGAAACACTTCGTAAAGTATTCTTAGAATTTGATATGGCTGCTGCAATGCAAGCATTTATGACAGGCAAAATCAAAGTTCAAGGTGATATGTCTCAATTGATGGCTTTACAAACAGCGAAGCCAAGCCAAGAGCAAAAAGATTTATTTAAGAAAGTATTAGAGCAAACTGCTTAATCCTTTTAAAATAAAAAAGCTTACCCGAGAGTAAGCTTTTTTATTGCCTGATTTTTACAAATCCAAGCGATTTAAAATACAGATTAAATTTCTAGTAATCGAGGTGTGGTCTTAATGTGTTCTAAATAAGCCCGAATACGTGTGACATACTGTACCGCTTGTTTATAACGACCATTACTTGCTTGATTACGTGTCAAATAATTATAAAGATTCATCCAGTCATTGGGATCTTTACCTTGTGCTTTGATGCGCTTTTGAATACCTTCAACTGCACCAGGGCCCATATTGTATGCAACCAAAGCATACCAGTGACGATCTGGATTACGAATATAAGAATAACGACTCAACATCATATCAAAATATTTTGCGCCGCCTTGAATACTCTGAGCGGGGTCACTACGATTACTAACACCCATTTCTTTGGCTGTGGTATTGGTCAACATCATCAAACCACGGACACCTGTGGGAGAAACAGAGTCTGGTTTTAAATATGATTCTTGATAACCAATTGCAGCAAGCAGGTGCCAATCTAAGCCATATTGCTGTGCAGAGCGCTTAAAGCTGGCTTTATAAATCGGTAGACGAGAACTTAAGTCACGTTGAATCACGTTCCAATCGTCTTTCTTGACGACATTACGATTATAAAATGAGGCAAGTTGCTGGGTTGAACCATTTTGTTTGCTTTGGCAAATGAAACCACTTGCTGTTGCTGTTAATGGATCTTCAGCTTGTTTAAATACCCAATTTAATTCTGGGTTTAAACCATTACTTTTTAAACTGTTAAAATCACCACAGCTTGCTGAAAATGAGGTTAAACGTTCTGCTTCGATGCTTTGCATATTTGCGGTGGTAATCGCAAAATTCGCCTTACCTTGAGCAACCATTTTCAATGCTGTTGCATTGTCAGAAACAGTTTTAAGCTCAAGTTTAACGTTTAAACTTTCAGCATAGTTATGGGCTAAGTCATAGCCGAAGCCATGCTTATAGTCTCCATCCTTAAACACGATGCTTGGATTGGAAACCGCAACTACAGTCAATTTACTCGAATTAACTACAGCATTGTATTGATTGTTCTTACTCGCATTAATACTAAAAGGAATTAATGCAGTGGATAAAACTAAAGTTTTGATTGGCAGCGCACGAAAAAATGAGTTAAGGCTAAGCCTCGACCCAGAGGTTGAACTACTGTGCATGTTGTCTCCGCTACAAGTAATTTATTGCCCTAAAAAGTAATAAGCACAAAAACGCTTAAAAACTTCTTATAGTTGGTAAATTCAATAAGGGTGGGCAGTCATGAACGTCATTCAAAAAATGACATGTGGGATAGAAAGATTTTGCAGAAAAACTACAAAATTAAAAAAATAAACTCATAAAACATGTGCGCATAATATAGGCGGTTTTTGGATCTGTCAAACTTTGTATGAAAAATGATCAATTTAAAATATTTAAGATAATGATTTTTAAAGGAATATTTTTTTAAAAATTGTAGGAATTTTAAAACTGAAATACGCTGCCAAAAACTGTAAGCAAATGTTCCAAATGTAAGTTAAGAATTACCACTTTTAAAAGGTTTTCTGATTGAATTTTATGTCTGAATTTAAATAGGAAAAAAACGATTTTATTGCTTTTTAAAACTTAAAATGCGCTATTTTTGAGCTGACATCTTTACGCTATTGGCTGTAGACTGTAGCAACATTTTTTAAAAAATAAGTATCAAGTGCATATGTATTTTAAATGGTTTTAAATCATGAAATCTAATTTAATTACCCGTTCAGGGCATGATCTGTTGGTTGCCGAGTTACAACATCTCTGGCGCGAAGAGCGACCTGAAATTACCAAGAAAGTGACATGGGCTGCCAGTCTGGGTGACCGTTCTGAAAATGCTGATTACCAGTATAATAAGCAGCTACTTCGAAAAATCGATCGTCGTGTACGTTATTTAGGGAAGCGTTTAGAAGAATTACGAATTATCGATTTTTCTCCAGAACAAGCAGGTAAAGTGTATTTTGGTGCTTGGGTTGAAATTGAAAATGATGAAGGTGAACAAAAAACCATACGTCTGGTTGGGGTAGATGAAATTTATGATCATCATCCGCAACATGTCTCAATTGATTCACCGATGGCAAGAGCTTTACTGTCTAAACAAGTTGATGATGAGGCAGAAGTGGATACACCATCAGGGAAAAAACGTTGGTATATCAATTCAATTCGTTATGAATAGCTTGAATATTCATCAAATTAGCGAGATTTGACTTTATTTTGTACATTTGATTGAAGAAATACTGAAAAAGATTTGCCAAGTTGCAATTTTATTTATATGATAGCCGCCATTGGAAGCGTGGCAGAGCGGTTTAATGCACCGGTCTTGAAAACCGACGAGGGTGTGAGTCCTCCGTGAGTTCGAATCTCACCGCTTCCGCCACATTGAAGTTTCTGACACTGTTTAACACCATATAAGTATTTGACTTACAAGGTTAAAGTTGGAAACAAGCGGTATAGCAAGCTATGACACAGTACGTCAATGAGCGGTTATAAAGTAGTAAAAAATGCAGTAAGATAATCTCTTACTGCATTTTTTTTGGTTTATACGTTATGACTGCTCGTGGAATCAATAAACTGACTGCTTTACAGGTAAAAAAAGCAAAAGCAAATCCTGATAAAATGTATAAGCTTCCCGATGGAGGAAATCTTTACTTACGTATTGACTCTAGTGGCAGCAAATACTGGATTTTTAATTATACCCGTCCATATATTGGTAAACGCAATGATTTATCTCTAGGGACGTATCCAGAAGTCACCTTAGAAGAAGCACGAAATGTCCGTGATGAATATAAGAAATTGATCAAACAGGGGATTGATCCAGCAACAGTACGTTTCGAGACTAAAAATCAAAAATTGAAAGAAGCTGAACATACGTTTCGTATAGTTAGTGCAGAATGGCTTAAAAAACGTGAATTAGAAGGTAAGCAAGACGAGGAAACACTTCGGCGATTAAATCATGATGCGTTTCCATACATTGGAGATATTAGTTTTCCTCAGCTCACATTAGAAGTATTAGAAATCAAAGTATTCCAGCGTATTATAGAGCGTGGTGCGTTATCGGTTGCCAAACGATTGAAGTCAGATTTGAACCAAATCTTTAAATCGGCCAGAAAAAAGAAGCTGATCCAATATAACCCAATAGAAGATATTGAATTACCTAATCCACAGGGTAGGAATTTTGCTGCGGTGACAGAGGAACAAGACTTAGCTCCAATGCTGAATAAAATTTGGAACTATTCAAAATTACATGCACGTTGCTTAATCACAACACAGGTTGCGTTAAAGCTTTCTGTATTAACCTTCCAACGACCAGGAGAAATCCGAAAACTTAAAAAGTCTTATTACTACTCTGAAGAGCGATGCTTTAAATTTATAGCCAGTAAAACCAAGCAACAGCATGTAGTTCCATTGTCTGATCAAGCATTTGAATTAGTCGAGTCAATCATTGGTCTGTACCCACATAGTGAATATCTATTTGTAGGGCGTGATGCAAAGACCTATCTATCAGATAATACTATTAATACAGCATTGAAACGTTTAGGGTATGGAGGCAAGCAAACAGCGCATGGTTTAAGAGCAACAGCACGAACTATGCTTGATGAGATTTTAGAACAGCGTGTGGACTTTATTGAGCATCAATTGGCGCATAAGGTAAAAGACAATAATGGTACAGCTTACAACCGTACCAAGTTCTTGAATAATCGTCGGGATATGATGCAAGAATGGGCGAATTATTTAGAATCTTTGCTCGAAGTATAAACGTTAAGATATAGATAAGTATAGTTTTCACTTATTATATTGAATAAGACTCAAATTACACCAAGGCGACCAGTAACGATGTTCTATATCAAATCACTCCTTTGTGAACAAGGTGAGCCTGGTATTATATTTATGGTCTGAAATTTATTGAATAAGTAGATTCGATGCAAAATTTGATGAGGATATTTTAATGGTGGATGTTGAAACAACATTACCCCTAAATGTCACTATTACATGTAAAGGATTTCTAGACGATGATACTGCAAATCGGGCTGGCTATGGTTTACTTGATCTAACTAGGGAATTAGGAAAAAATATTGATTTATTGATACTTTCTGTAATGACGATCGCATATGATGATATTCAATATAAGAATTCAATTAAAGAAGTTAATCCAAGTTTTTCACCATCTGAACCTATCGGAACTTCAATTGTGTTGTTGCCAAATTGCTCAGAAAGCGTTTGAAGCTGTTTAAAATCAATAAAATCACGTCATATCGGGATTACATGGGCAGAAGCAGCAGATGCCGCATTAATTGCATCCTCAGCTCGTGAAGCTGGTGGTCAAAATGTCTACTATGTTGGATACAACAAAGACATGACCGTTGAATTTATTCAGGCTGTTGCAAGGTGGGCAAAAGCCTATGATTTTGTAGCTGCTGAGATTGAAGAAGGAATTTGGGAGGACGGTGATAAACATATTCAAACATTTATCATTCGCTTCCCAAACTCAGGTTTGCGTGTTGAAGCACTCACCAGTCGCCCAAGCAACTTACGTGGTAGACAAGGTGTTTTAATTCTTGATGAAGCTGCCTTCCACGACGATTTAAGAGAATCGATCAAAGCTGCAATGGGATTCTTGATTTGGGGCGGTAAGGTTCGAATTATCAGTACTTATGATGGTGAAGATAATCCATTTAATGAATTGATCAAGGAAATTCGAGCAGGTAAACGTAAAGTCCATCGAACAACATTTGCTGAAGCTGTTGAGCAAGGCTTATCTAAACGTGTATGTATGCGTAAAGGGATCGAATATTATCCTGAAGCAGAAAAAGTTTGGGTTGCTGATATATAGTTTCTATGGTGATGGCTCAGCTGAAGAATTAGATGTCATACCTAGTAAAGGCGATGGCAAATGGTTAAGCCAAGCTTTACTGGATGAACGTAAAAAAGATGATGTGCCTGTCATTAGATTCACTGCACCTGAAGGGTGGGATAACTTCGAGCAAGTCAGTGAAGATACTCGTAATACTGAAGTTTTAGAATTCTTCAATGAAAACCTTAAATCATTACTAGAAAAATTAAATCCAAAGATTAAAAGTTATTATGGTCTAGACTTTGTCCGTAAGAAAAACGCCTGTTCATTTTGGCTTTTAGCTTAAGAATAAAACATGAAAAAGACCTGTCCTTTTATTTTTGAAATGTTTAAAACGCCTTATAAGCAACAAGAAGAATTTTTAAAGTTGATTGTGACAATGTTACCCAACTTTAGTAAAGGCGCACATGATGCTGGCGGTAATAGTGGTTTCTTAGGTGAAGCAATGCAAGTCATATTTGGTGACCGCATTTAAGCAATCATGCTGACTGATTCGTGGTATAGAGAATACACACCACATTTTAAAGCAGCACTTGAAGATGGTGATATTGTTAATATGCCAGCGGATCAGAACATTATAGAAGATCATCGGGCTTTCTTCATGATCAAAGGTGTTGCTCGTATTCCCGCAACTGGATCAAACAGCAATTATAAAGACCGTCACAGTGATAGTGGTATTGCACATTTATTGGCAGATTATGCAAGCAAGAATCCAAGTGTGCCAATTGAATTTATTGCACTTCCTTCCCATGAGCAAATAGAAATGAACCCCGATGATTTTGATTGGGTCAGTGATGTTGGGTGTTTTTAATAAACTCTGTTGTACTTACCTTGGAATATATGATCAATTTGTTCCATATATTCTAAGGCTAAAAACAGCTTTTGACTTTCATATTGATTGGATAGGAAATAATCAATAATTCCATTGGCGTTTACAGATACATCAATAATCTGAATTGTAGGATCGTAATCTTGTAGTTTACTTATCTCAAAGTTAATTTGGTTTAGTAAAGCTTTTTTTTCAATAGATTGCATATATATTGCTCATAAATATTCAAAGGTATTAAGTACGTATTATTCAATTTTTTTGAAAATAACAAATGGATCATTGTCTTCTAAATTATAAGAAAAGCAATATTTATTATTTTCTAAATCACTAAACTCAATTTTTATAATCTCATTACTAAATATTGCATCACTTTGATTAGGTAGAGTATAGAATTTTACTTGAGTTACTTCAGAAGAGCTCATATCACTGATATTTAAAATATGGCGAGTTTCATAGGTATTTTTTAAGATATTCCATACTGGTGATATTATTGTAATATTTTTAATTGGGACGTTTAAGTTTCTAAATTCTAGAAGAAAGTAGTTTGTGATAGATGAGTTATTTAGATTTTTTCGAAGATCAGAGCCGCTTAAACTTAATCGTGGGTATGCTAAATACGCCTTCTCTTGAAGTACACTTTCAAACTGTTTCTCAGCAAGTGAAAACATATTTTGCTGGGCTTGTACAGATTTCTGCATCTCATCAACCTGTTGCTTCAGTGTGTCATTTGAAATACGCAACTCTTCCGCTTGCATTATTAATGCTTTAGTATTCTGTTTAAGCTCAACACCTTGTTGTTTATAACCTAGGTATAAAAATAAAAAAGCGAGTGGTGCAAATGTTCCTGCTAAAAAATCACCAAGTTCATTTGATGACAACATAAAGTTTTCACCATCACTACAAATAAAAAAACCTGTATAAATGACTATAAATAATAGGTAAATTGCAACAAACCAAAAAGCCCATTCTTTGTAGAAAGGTGGATTTTCGTTTTCTTGATTAGGTTCTGACATGGAATCATTTCCGTCTTATTAGAAAGTTATAAAAATAAATAATAAAACGAGGCGACGAACCTTGTTAGAGCAAAATTCGCCCCTTTGGTAATTGTACTACCGCAGGCAAAACTTCGTTACCCTGTACAGGATGAATAGAGGCTATCAGAAAATGAAAAGCTTTTGCAGTAGGTGAAATAATGAAAACCAAACCAATTGTTCCTTGGATGGATGGAAAACGTAGTCTTGTGTTGCAACTGATTCAAAAAATGCCTGAACACCAATGCTATGTAGAGCTATTTGCTGGTGGTGCAGCACTGTTTTTTATGCGTGAGCAACCCTCAAAAGTAGAGATTATTAATGATGTAAATGGCGAGTTGGTGAATTTATATAGGGTTGTGCAACACCATCTTGAAGAATTTATACGTTAATTCAAATGGGCAATTGTTAGCCGTCAGATGTTTGAATGGTTGAAAGTAGCCAGTACAGATTTAATGACAGATATTCAACGTGCAGCGCGGTTTTATTATCTTCAGCATACAGCATTTGGAGCTAAAAATTCAGGTCAGTCATTTGGTACAGCAACTACAGCAAAGCAACCCAGTTTTATGCGTATTGAAGATCAATTGACCGAAGCATATTACAGGCTCTCAGGTGTTACGGTTGAAAACTAAGTTGGGATGAATGTTTGTTGAAGTATGACCGACCTCATAGTTTTATGTATGCTGATCCACCTTATTGGAAATTGGCTGGCTATGGTGTTGAGTTTGGATGGGATCATTAATTAAAGATGGCTAAATTAATGAAAACCTGTCAAAGCAAAGTCATGTTGTCAATCAATGATCATCCCGACATTCGAGATGCGTTTGCTGGTCTCAAAATCAGTACCACAAAAATTAATTACACTGTAGGTAATTTTGGCCCTGGCCAGGAACAAAAACAGGAATTAATCATAACAAATTACAAAGCGGTGGCTTTTATAGATTTATAAAAGCCTTTTCTGTGGTTTAAGTCAGATTCTGCAACAATGAAGCATGGTTGGATGGAAATGGGCTTAAATCGCAAAAAAATAAGGAATACGACTGGTGATGTCGCTCTGTGCTTGCCTCAATAAAAAGAATAATAGATAAATGTTAAACTAATAAGTTGAAATAGGTTTAAAATGAAATTAGATTTAAAAAAATATCCACTTTATTTTGTGATTGAAATAATTCTCAGTGTACTTAGTAGCTTGATCATTATGACATTGAGTTACTTGGTGGATGGTGAAAAAGGCCTCATACGTTTGTTTGATGGCATTGATGATCAATTTAAACCAATAAATTTGATAAATATTGGAATACTTTCAGTGATTGGCGTTTTCCTTTGGATATTTAACTATTTTTTTAATCACAATGCTAAATTACTATTTAATAAAATATCTAATGGCTTATTTGATATAGGAATTAACCTTTTAAGACTTGGAGGGGGTGTACTTATCTCTTATCCAATTATTCATATTTGTGTTGCAGGCTATACAAATCAATTAATCAGTTTTTGGTTAATTGGATTTTGTTGTATTGCAGAAGCGGCTTTTTTCTCTTTAGCTAAAGATAGCATTGATAAAAAAAGAAATAGAGAAATTACACAACGTAATTGAATGGAAAGACTTCCGCCTGATCATATCAAATAAATAAACCCATGATGATGCAAAATCCACTTTGTATTTGCATCTCATGGCTAAGAAAAACTCAAATTCTGAAAAACCTGATTTAACGGCACTTGAAACCACTCAAACTGCTGAAGTCACTTGGCTGACAAATCAGTGGCAAGCCCATCCCGTTGTAGGCATGACACCACAACGTTTACACCAGCTACTCACAGGCGCAGAATAAGGCAATCTTCAAGCTCAAGCTGATTTGTTTAGTGACATGGAAGAGCAAGACGGTCATATCTTCAGTGAGATGGATAAACGAAAAAAAGTGTCAATGGATTATCGTGGTCTGTCGTCCCGCCCCGCAATGCCAATGATGTCGAGCGTAAAATTGCAGTTGAAGTCAATGAGTGGCTTGATGACATTAAAGACTTTGAAATGTTTTTATTCGATGCGTTGGATGCTGTAGGTCATGGTTTTAGTGCACAAGAAATCATTTGACAACGACTTGGCAAAATATGGATTCCTAAGAGTTTTAATCATGTTTTACCTCGCCATTTTTTAACACCAAATAACTAGCCGAAAGTTTTGCGTTTAGATGATGGCACAACTGAAGGCGCAGATTTTTTGGATTTTGGCTGGGTTGTATATCGCCATAAAGCCAAATCTGGCTATATTGCCCGTTCGGGATAACATAGCGTTTTATCGTGGCCGTTTCTGTTTAAAAATTATGACATCCGTGATGTCATGGAGTTTTTAGAGACTTATGGTTTGCCAAATAAAATCGGTAAATATCCAGCGGGTGCAAAAGATCAAGAAAAAATGACATTGCTACGTGCGATCATGATGATCGGACGGAATGCAGGCAGCATTATTCCGAATGGGATGACGATTAAAATTGGCGATAGCTTTGCTGTTCCAATTCAATTTTATGATAAGCAAACGGGTAAAGGTTTTGCCATTCCTGATAATGCATTACTAACTGCCAAAATTATTAATTCATCAAAACAAGTCATTGCAGAGCCAATTGTCACTATTGATCTTGATCAAGTTAAAAATGCAGGATTCATTCTATTAGAAGTTGCACCAGCTCTTACACAAAGTTGGAAAGCTGGTTCAGCACAACTAGATATTAAATTAGATTTAAACAGTCAAATTCGCCATTCTCAAACCATTCAATTTTTGATTGAAGCGAGTATCACATGAACAATATTGGTCTTAGAGTTTTTTGGACAAATAGTCCGCTGCCAATTCAGGAAAAGATTCAAAAACCTGATGTGATATTAGATATGCATTTTGGTAATGTTCTAATTAGTAATACTGGCACAGTGAATGCACCCGTTCGTTCGGTAAATTCAAAAATAGGTCATGTTGTAATCAATTACTGTTAAAGAACAGCTATCAATTGAGATAAAACAAGTCAAAGCACTTACAGAAATAAACTAGCTTAATTTATCTACAAAAAGTAGACATAAATGACTTTGAATTTACTCAAGACCAAGTAGAACTAAATCGGTTAGCAATTTTAAGCAAAGCTGATATCCACGCAATGGCTCAACTTACATTACTTTTAAATACGAAAGCAGATCAATCTTATGTACAGCAACAAATAGCAAACTTAGTTGGCTCTGCACCTGAATCGCTAGACACAATTTATGAACTTGCATCAGCCTTGCAGAATAACAGTGGATTAATTGAAGGCTTAAATCAATCTGTAGCAAATCGAATTCGTTTTGATGTTGCAACACAAGCTTTAACTGAAATTCAAAAACAAAATGCTCGTATGAATATAGGTGCAGAAAAATTTGGCACAGCACAGCAACTGATTAGCGAAATAACTGCACAAAAGATAGGTGCAGCAACTGCAGCCCAAGGCGCTAAGGCTGATACAGCCCTTCAAAGTACAGACGTTGCTCCTGTTGCCTTGAGTGGTTTCTTTAGCAGTTTGACAGGTCAGAATAAGATATTTGAAGTTGTTCACACTGCTTATGCAGAAGGATCAAATTCTGTTATTGCTGCAACCGATTCGCTCGGAGTAATGTTGGGGAAATTACAAGCTCAGATCTTGAGTAACGGCTCAAATGATATTGAGTGGGTTAAAGCAGAACATGTAGGGGTTTTATCAGAAGGTTTTATACCTTATGCCACGCTACAATCAAGACGAGTTGATTTAGAGTTTGCGGCAATAAATGGGATGTCATACATGAGAGGTGGTTGTGAGCTAACCATCGTACTTAATGCCTCTAAAAGTATAATAAGTTTAAATCCTGAATATTACGTTAGAAGCTATTTTTATAATAACGTTGCAAAAATAACAGCTCAACCGAATTGCTATTATAGAGTCAATCCAGCAATCGAAAATGCCTTCGTAATTTTGTCAACTGGTATTGTTCTAACCATTGAATATATCCCATTTAGTGCCCAATCATTACGATGGTGGAATAATCACGAAAACGTTGAGAAAATTGGTAATTGGCTCATTGGTGGACAAGTTGGTTTAGTTTGTTTTGGATATCTAATAACCCCTTAAATATTGAAAAATCATTTCACAGGCTGAAATGATTTTTAGTCCTAATTATCTCAAAATAATTGTTAAATTATCTCGGCGCGCATCAATGGAGACTACATTTACTTTATGTTCAGATCTTATGAAATTTTCAAGCTATGTAATAGGAATTCTTAGAGGGCAAAATTTAAATATTGAGAGTTTCCCTATTTTGCGCTTCTAAAAGAAAGTTGGTTTTTCCCTTATTTTCAAAAGTTAGACCTCATCATCTTGGAAAATATCTATATTAGTATGGATAATAAAAATTATGATTTTACCCTTTTTGAACATATTGCTAATTTATTAGATGAGATTTGTCTCAAAGTCGGCCTTATTACACAACCTGATGGTGAGAAAGTTTTTGTTCGGTTAACATAAGCAGCTTATAAAAAGGCGGTATTAGATTTAGCACTTTAAAGTCAATATTTGATATAGAATTAACTATATGATATTGATAACTATATAAATCAAAAATTCTTTACTATGATGAAGTATATCCAACTTAATCGGAAATTTTCCGAACTCTCCACAGGCTCAGACTCTAATTCAATAAATACAGATTATTCCTTGAGTTTGGGAATGGATACAGGACTAACATGGAAGAGCTTAGTATCTGAATACCGATGCGTAATTTTAGCTGAAGCTGGAGCAGGTAAAACTAAAGAATTTGAAGAATGTGCTCAAAACCTTAAAAGAGAGGGTAAATTTTCTTTTTTTATTCGAATTGAAGATATTGATAGTGAATTCATAGAATCATTTGAAGTGGGTGATGAAAACTCTTTTGAGTCTTGGTTATCTTCTACTGATGAAGCATGGTTTTTTTTAGATTCGGTCGATGAAGCAAGATTGGATGATCCGCGTAAATTTCACAAAGCAATAAAAAAATTTGCAAAAAAAATTCAGTCAGCATCTCATAGAGCTCATATTTATATATCTAGTAGACCATATAGTTGGAGATATAAAGAGGATGAGGATTTTTTAAATATAGAATTATTTCTAGGATTACAAAGTGATCAAAAGAAAAGCTCACTAAAGGTTCTTATTCTGTGTCCATTAGATGAACATGATTTATATCATTTCTGTCAATGCCGTTCTGTATCTAATATTGCTAATTTAGTAGGTGAAATTAAGAGATTTGATCTTCTGAATTTAGCTGAAAGACCCTTTGATTTAGATAATATTATTGAAAAGTGGAATAATCAAGGAGCATTAGGATCACGTTCAGAACTTATTCAATATAATATTGAACAACGTCTTAAAGATTCACATACACAAGATAGAAAATTAGCTTCTGTACCTTTTTCAAAGCTTTTTGAAGGTGCACAACGTCTTGCGGCAGCAGTGATGTTGACACATTTAGCAAATATCAGAGTTCCCCAATCTAAGCAACATAAGGAAAGTATATCAGCATCAAATATTCTACCTGAATGGACCGAAAGCGAGATATGTAGATTATTAGAATCAGGTATTTTTAATGACATTATTTATGATGCTGTAAGATTTAGGCATCGTGATATTCGTGAGTTTCTTGCAGCAGGTTGGTTCGCGAAATTATTGAAAAGTGATAATCGTCTAGCAGTAGAAAGTCTTTTCTTTCGTGAACAATTTGGCGAAAAGATTGTTACGCCAGCACTTCGAAGTATATTACCTTGGCTAATTTTACATGATGAAAAGATTTGTCAAAGTTTATTGGATATTCAACCTGAAATCACATTCGAAAATGGAGATCCATCCAAGTTAACTTTAAGTATCAAAAGACAAATTTTTAATAAATTTATAAAACGAATTTCAAAAAATTTGGATGATCGCTCAATTAGAGACAATGATTCTATTGCAAAAATTACAACAAAAGATTTAGAAAGTGATGTTCATTCACTCATTCAAACCTACTTTGAAAATGATGATGTAATTTTTTTTCTTAGCAGAATGGTCTGGCAAGGTCATCTAAAAAGTTGTATTCCACTATTAAAACCTATTGCTTTAGATCTCAGCCGAAATATGTATTCACGACAAGTCTCCATCAGAGCAATCATGTCTTGTGCCACTAAATACGAAAAAATTGAACTTTGGACAAAAATAAATGAAAACGATGAGATATTAAATAAAAAACTTATTACTGAACTGATCAGCGATGTTGATCCGGATCAAGAATTAATTAAACTATTGTTAATATCAATAAGACATTCCAAAGAATCTGAAAAATATGAATATAGTGGTTTAGATTCAGCTCTAGAGAAGTTTGCAGAAAAGTGTAATGATGAATTGTCTTATCAACTTTTAGAGGGGATTGCAGAGTTATTCGCTGTAGAGCCTTATTATGAGAAAAAACTGTGTCAAATTTCTAAGAAATACGCGTGGCTATTAAAAATAGCCTTTCGAATTATTGAAAAATGGGTAGAAAGTCGTAATCCATTAGTCTTGAAAACTATAGTAATTGATATTTTGATAAATGCAGGAGCTATGGATACCTATGGTTATACCGAACGTTACAATAAAGAAGAAGGAAAAAAACTAAGGGGATTAATTCCTTTGTGGGAGGAGTTAAATGATGCTCTCTATTGGCGAACTATAAAATTGGCAAGGCAATATCATTGGGAAAAAAAGCAAGAAACGCTAACAAATGATTGGTCTGTAGGTTATTTTGGACACTTTTGGAAATTTGATGTAAGTAGTATCGACAGGTTATTAAATTATATAGATTCAAAAGAGTTGATGGATGATAAATTAATTGTTCTTAATCGAGCATTTGCTATTTATTCTTCTGAAAATGAAAAATTTTGTTTATTTAGAAAAATTAGTAATGCATGCAAAAACTATGAGTTTTTATCTAATCAATTAGAGGATTTAATCTCTCCTGTACTCACCGAAACTCAAATCCAGCATGAAAAAAAGGAAGAGCATAGGAAATTAGAATACAAAAAGGAAATGTTAAAACACGAGGAAGATAGGCTCAAATGGATTGTATCGTTACAAAAAGATCCAAATCAATTAGTTAATTCACTTAATTTTTTGGAGGGTGAACTAACAAAGAATCATTATTGGCTAATGCGAGAGTTTGCATCAGGAAAAATTTCAGACAACCATGAAAATTTTTCACATTGGGAACTTTTAATTCCTGATTTCGGAGAAGTTGTAGCAAAGACATATCGTGATGCTGCTGTTAAGTTTTGG
Source organism: Acinetobacter sp. I-MWF (assembly GCF_025433935.1). NCBI lineage: Bacteria > Pseudomonadati > Pseudomonadota > Gammaproteobacteria > Moraxellales > Moraxellaceae > Acinetobacter > Acinetobacter sp. I-MWF. Next base: position 1,120,647 of record NZ_JAMBAR010000001.1, read on the forward strand.
AAAATTTATAAGCCCCAAGTACATTCTGAAGAGAATTTATTAAAGAACAGTACTTCTTATGCTGTAATTTTGGGATTAGCTGGTTTAGAAATTGAATTTAATGAAAATGAAGATCTATTTACTGAGTTAAATAAAGATGAGATTAAGCATGCACTTCGATATACCACTTGGCAATTGAATGGATTTCCAATTTGGCTTGAAAAACTGCATAAAATCGATCCTAAAAGCGTTATTGATAAAATTATGAGTGAGGTTATTTGGGAACTTGAGACTTCTATCTCAGATGCTGAGCAATACTATAGCTATATCTTACATGACCTTTTTTATCATGCGCCATGGCTACATGCAGATTTAGCTCTTCCAATTTTTCAGTGGTTAAGTAGTAATAGCAAAGATTTACATCGTGATACGAATAAATATGCGTTAAATATATTATTAAATTCTGATATCAAAAAAGATAGTTATTATAAATTAGCTCAACAGAAAGTTACTGAAAGCAAAAAAAATGGGGATAAAGCGTGGTGGTTTTCCCTATTGATAGATAGCGATCCTGAAGAAGGAATACCTCTTTTTACTGAATGGATTGAACAGTTAAATTCTATTGATGCTACATACGCAGCACAAGTATTTATTTGCCATCTGATAGGAGGCCGAAATTCTATTAATGGTAAGGCTGGACAGGATGAGATCAAAAAGGTCAAGCATTTAACGGCTCTTTATATATTGATGCATCAATTTATAAAACTTAAGGAAGACATACATAGAGCTGGAATGGAAGTTTACTCCCCTGGACTTAGGGATAAGGCACAAGATGCCAGAGATCTACTTTTTAAATATTTAAGAGAAACGCCTTGCGCAGAGAGTTACTATGCAATTAAAGGCTTAATAGATGAACATACTAGTGAAGAGCGCCAAATTTGGCTATGTAAAACATCCTATAGTATTGCTTTATCATGTGGTGATATAGAGCCTTGGAGTGAAGAACAAATTTTACAGTTTGAATTCTCATCTGAAATATATCCAAAAAACCATAAAGAACTCTTCAACCTAGCAATACTAAGAATAAATGAGCTTAAAGATTGGCTAGAAAATGGGGATGACAGTCCATGGCAAACATGGCAAAGAGCTGAGCAAGAAACAGAGATGAGGAATTTAATTGCTGGTCATTTAAGAGGCAACGCTCAAAATAAATATACGATTACACAAGAAAATGAATTGGCAAATAGTCAACGTACAGATATTCGATTAGAAAACTCAAATGTAAGAAGTCCTGTACCTATAGAGTTGAAAATTCTTGATAAAAGTTGGAGTGGTAAAAATCTTTGTGAGCGATTAAGAAATCAGTTAGTTGGGGATTATCTGCGGGAGGTTAGTGCAGGGTGCGGTATATTTTTACTAGTTTCCCAAAAAACCAATAAAACGTGGGATATTAATGGAAAGAACGTAAGCTTAAATCAACTAGAACAAACACTTCAAAATTATTGGTATAGCATAGCTCAAGAGTGGGGAGGTATAGATTCTATTAAGGTTGTGGTCATTGACCTGAATAAGCGGAAATCAGTTTCGGCTACATAATATTTTGTGTTGATGTAGAGAGAACAGCAGCGTGTTAAGTGTGCCAGATCACATTTATCGCTAATTGCCTAAGAAATAGATATTGATAAACGATTGACCACAAATAAGGTAGGCCTTTAATAACCTGTCACAAGACAGGCTATTTCAGTTTATGTTGCTTTAATCTATTTCCGTTCAAGCCATTCAATGATTTGGCTTTCAGCCCAAGTGGGCATACTTGCAGTTAAATAGGTCGGTTCTGGGAAGTCACCACGGCGGATCATCTTCCAAAAGGTCGATTCTGCGATATTCAACAAACCCTTTGCTGCTGGTTTATACGATAATCGACGATGGCGACCACTACGATCAATGTAATCCTTTGCTGGGCGCTCAGGATAGTTGACTAAGTCTTTTACACGATAGCGCTTTTCAATCATATCTTTGTACCTATTCAATCAGCATTCTTTGCTGATACAGATACCGCTGAGATTTATTGCCTTCTCGACGGTATCAAGTTATTCGGGTGATCCTTTGTCTGCTGGGGTATTGCTGTATATAAATGGCTCTTCGGCTCGAAAGAACACCTCAAAAGAAGGTTTGCTATCAAAAATCCGAACATAGTGGTCTGTACCAATAAAATAAGCCTTCAAAATCTGAAGCCGTTTACCAATATTGATTTGATTGACGTTGTAAAAAATTGGCGTCATCACATTTGGTAGGGAGGCCCATGCCGAATGAATAAATCCAGTCTGGTCGATGAATTGATTTAGACTTTGATAAATTATGGTTTCTTCAAAAGGAATGAAATCACTTGTTTTTCTGGCAACAAATAAAAATAAGTTAAGATTCACCTGTTGAAAATTAGTGGCTTCCCATTTACCAACAATAGCCAGAATATTTGCCTTTTTAGTGTTATGAGCAACTGCAACGATCTCTTGAATATGATGATCAAATAGCAAATAAGTTCTGTTTAGATCCTCATGACTAATTTTGCTAACATCATTGATTAAAGTCATACGATAAACATCAAAAGAGCGTGCCATTCCCAACAGCTTGGTCATGAAGTCTTCATAAAGCCAATGTCCTTTTCTTTGCTCTCGTGTCCAAGCATTTTCTAGACTTTTATGTTTCTGAGTCAAAGTAAGCATTTTGTAATGCGCCATATACATATCAACAGCAACTTCAAAGTTGGGATGTAAATGATCGATCATCGGCAACTGATGCTGTTCTATAAGATCCTTTTGCAATTGAATCTTTGGAGCAAGTTGAATACAGGGAACTGTGCCAAGAGTATATGGGTTTGATTTCATTCCGTTCAGGACGGCACAGAATCTGAGCCCAAAAGGAAGTAATTGCAAATTCGGGGCATCACCAAAACTTCGCATCACTTTGAAAATCTTGCTAGATTTTTTGCTTACCATCTCTGCTCCTAGGGCATCAATCTCACTCAGTGTAGCTTGATGGGGTGTTGCCAAGGATAAAGAGCCAGGCATAGGTAGGTGTTGTGGATTCAGTGTCGATAGGAAGTGCTCGGCATAAAATAATTCGAATTTATCCATTAGCACTTCCCCTTATAAAACTTTTTGACAGAATCAAAAGTTAGGGATGCACACTTTTTCTCCCGTGGTCTACCAAGCCCTGATTGTTCTTTAGGAGCTACACTTTTTTGGATGGTGCGAAAGCAGGCGAGTGGTCCAAAAAGAAAATATTGATCAGCCTTCGTTAAATAGGCCAAACAACGACACAAATTATGAATTTTCTCATGATCGTCATAAGAGATCTTTCCTGTACAAGGATATTTATAATCTGAACTGTTCCGATTGCAATTATGATAAGAACCTCTGCCATTGGTTAACTTGACCCAATGTTGACCGATATCCTCAGCCCACTTCACGTCTTTTTGATGAACGTGCCCATCCAGTAGAAGGATACAATGCACATGCTGCCCCTTGTACGACCCATGCTCAAATTTCAGGCAATATCCAATGATTTCTTTCAGCACAGGATCAGAACGGAAATCACCAAGCAACCGTTCTACATCTGCTTTAATGGTCATGAGGCAATGTGCATTGTGCCTAGAGCCATTAAAGTCTGGAGAGGTATTGATGAGTTCGGAAATATCAAATTTATAGTAGAGGTCTAAACGAAGCACCAGCACTTTGCTGTAGGTATTTAAATATTTACCCAGCCATTTAATACAGCTACGGTAATTCTTACGGCAGGACTTTCTACGCTTTCTGAGCTCACTTTTAGTCTCAGAACCCAACATATTTTCTCGAATACGATTGATGAATTGATTGAGCTGTTGAATCATTTCGATATGATAAGGCTCTAAAGGTACACCAAGAGGCGGTAGGAACTGCAACAATGGTGTGTCTGGATAAGCGGTTCTAGCTGCGATAAAACTGAAAATCTCACTTCCCACTTTAAAATGTCCTGACTCAAATAGCATACCTTGATCAAAGGAGCTTTGATGTGCTTCAAACCAAAGTGAAAATTGATGAGTGACAACTTCACCTTTAGCAGTCTTTTTCTTCTGAAGTACAATTGCAGGCGTTGCGTTTTCAGCGCAATCGATCGCTAGGCGAGCAATAGCAATCATCGAAGAGTATTGATGATCATCTGGCGTCCTCAGAGGACAGGCTACATTATCGAAGGACATAAGCTCGAATAAGTCTACCTCACGCTCATCAAGTAATTCATGATCTGCTAGCTCAAAACACCCTGCACTTGAGAGGGCTTTAGAAAGCGGGTTAACGGGATGGTTCATATAATTTCCTCTAAACAGAAATTTAGGCAATAGAGTGCCTGCATTGATGATTTCAAAAATCTTCAATCGCGATTAATTTAAGAGGACATCCAACGATTCGAGTTATTGGGTACGAGAAAATACTAGACGCGATTCATATAAATGCGTCATTGATTTTCTAGCGAGATTGGGCTAGTTTATATAATCTACAATGTTTGAGTTCATTTGCGTGAATCACTCATTCATAAGATAGATAAATAAATTAAGAATGAGTCTGGTCGACTGGAATCTCACTGACTCAATTCTTTCTCTAATTAAATATAAATATTATTAATAATACACTTATATAAATATTACTAATTACACTTATATAAATATTACTAATTAGAATAATAACCCGAACTCTCAAATATCAATAAATCGAAAATCCATATGGATATCCATTTTGCTTTCACTCATATGTTGCATTGATCACTTCAATAGTTAGTAACTCCATTTAGATAAAAAGTGTCTTTTTGATGATCGGGGATTAGAAGGTCCAAGTATCAGTTCTCCACAGCAGATCATCATGAAGAGCATGTAGCTTATGATCACAAGTATACCGCGATAAAATACTGATGTTTCTTTTAGCAAAATCTATTAAAATTTGGCTAGCGTCATATTTTTATTGTTGATTTATAATAGATAAATATTATAAAAAAGATGAAGAATATTTTTATTTACATACAATCTAAATGGGCAGTGATTTGATGTTGTTCATGGTAGATAAGTATGAGTTTACAAAAATATTGACGTAGGTTTGAAATGTGTCAGATTATAAATATACTAAATGTGATGAGTGTTTTATTACACAAGGATAATTCTATATTAAGATATTGAAAATTAATTGAAAAAAGCTATTTATTTGGCTGTGGGTACTAACTTTGAATGAGGTGTTTAAGTGGATAGAGTTATTCCAAGCATAGAGGAACTGAATCAATTAGAACGTCATCTCTATGTTCAGGCATTTTATTGCTTTGGTGTTGGAGTAGATCAGGAAATTTATACTGAGATTGAAAAGCGAGAGATTTTAGAAAAGTTGAGTAAAGGAGTGGAGGCTACTAAATATGCAATATGTACCAATAGCATTCTATTAGCTGAAATAATGAATACACTTCATCAATTGCAAGAGAATATAGATAAAACAACTGACTCAGATCAAGAGGTTGGAACATTAAAATTATTATTAAATCAATATAGTGATGCCTTTAGTGAATTATATGGATTACCCAGTGTTTTTATAGAACGAGTGAAGGGGATAAAGGGAATCAATAAGCGTAAGTCTAATTATCTAAATAGAAAATATGAAATTTTTTACGAAATCTTAAGACAAGAAGTTAAAGTACATGGTAAGTTTAAAAATACTAAACAGGCAGTTGAACATGTGATAGATAGGGTTGAGCTTGCCTTTAAAGAATTTGATGATCATTATGCTTTAGAAAGAATAACTGAAATAAAGAGAAAAATTGAAGAAGAAGAACAAGCCATTAAAAAGTTTCAAATATCAAAGTCTCCAGCTTTTCCTATAAGACGACCTGCATCGTCTAAGAAAAGAGTTGAAATGTTTAAGTCTGATTTACATAAATGGACTAAAGCTTTAAAAAATAAAAAATTATATTCTGAATTTTCAGGTATTTTTTTGCTTAAATCAGATGACTACCTTGATGAAATATTAGCGAGAAATCTTAGGAAGCAGAAAATTCTTCATGATCAAGTGGTTGAGGAAAAGCAAAAAATATAAATTAGGTTATTTGTCATTTAAAATGACTGATATAATCCACGATTGTATTGGTTTGGATTTTAAATTGACTAAGGGCTAGGATTTGAAAAGACTCACCAGATTTATAGATTTTTATGTCAGGCTTATGACCAATTTGCACACTACATTCTCCAGCGATGATTTCAATACGTTTAGTAAGATGAGTCTTAAATGTTAGGGGGTTTTCGGATGGAAGAATTACACCTAAAGTTTTTTTAGTTCCATCTTTTAAAACAATAACATGGCTGATCGATGCGCCATTAAAATGGACATTGGCTTTCTTTTTTACTGAAATAAAATCAAATTGCTCTGTCACAGATTACTTCCTAAATTTTTATAATCGATTGAGCCTATTTTAATAAATAGCATTCACTCATTTCAATATTTTAAAACTAGTAAAATTTAAAACAGTTTAAAGTTGATCTGCACTTTCATTGTGGCGTGTAGAGTAACCAATCTATATCTGTACATATTGACACGCTAAATCGCGCAGATTATTCTTTGCGTGCTGGCCTACATTGCCAGTTGGTCGTCGCGGACCATTCTTAGGAGTATTAAAGTTTTACTTTTAGTACTCAGCCCCTCGTGCCCCCTCTCTACGGTGGAACGGGAGGGGGACACCTTCGGGTGTGCTGGCCCTAAGACCAGTCCGCGAACCCTTTCTCGTTCTGCCACCATAAATCTAAAATGCTTTGGCAGAATTCCGATAGATAAAGGAGTTCGCTATGCTTACTAATTCAATTATAAATTTCTTTTTTTCATCTCAATATTTGCTTGTGTTTGATTCCAGCACATAGCCTCTTTCGCTGATTTTTCTAAAAAACTTGATGACGATCAATATAAATCATGAACTTGGCTACTGCCCAGAATAAGTCACGTCTGTGCATTATTAAAAAAATGATTGATTTAAATCCAATCTCAAATAAAGAAATTTCAAATATACATTACCTCATTGAAGCCACAACGCTCTAAGCGCAGGCATTAAAAACACAAGTATATATGGGAGGATAGAATGAAATTAAAACTCATTTTTTCATTGTCAGGCAGCGTATTGTTGACCGCCTGTAGCAGTGCTTTTGAATCAGAATTTAAGGATGGCTGCCGTAACTTTGGTGGCAATCGTAGTTTCTGTTCATGTAGTTATAACAATGTAGAACAACATTATGGTGAAGATCGACTTAAGCAGATCAAGAACCCCATGCAATTTCCTGAAGATTGGGAAGATCAAGTACAACAAGCAGGTTTAGCCTGTATGTCTGAATTGAACTAGGAGGGGTTAAACATGAGAAATCTAATGATCACTTATCTGCTGATCATGTTGGGCTATTGGTTCAAATTGATCTGGACTTTACCTGCGGGCTATTCCAAAGCCTATCTATTGGGCAGAGCCTTCGTCTGGCCTTTTACTTTTTTAGAATGGCTATTTTCTTAAAACTTATCAAGAAGCATAACAATGACAAATACAACACAAGCAATTGCGACAAAACCCTACTGGAAAATCATCAGCGTATTGTTGGTTTTGGTCATAATCGGTGCTTATCTATTGAACCAACATCTACAACGTAAAGCAGAGCTACAGTTAGCGCAACTGGCTATAGAACAGACCAAAGCCCAAAAAACTCAAACTGCTGATGTGACCCAAGCTTCATCTGAACCCGCCGAACAAGCTTTACCTGAAGATGCAACAACACAAACTAAGCATTTAGGCCCTAGTGAAGATGACGTTGCTGGTGCGGTCGCAGCAGTGGAAGAGGCCAAAGCCTCGCAAAACTCAGCGACTGAGCATTTAACCATGCAAATCGATTCTGAATATCATGAAGGAAAAACCTTAAGTTCGAATGCTGCAAAGTACGGTTTAAAGCCAATCAAAACTGCACCAGCCGATCTTAAGGCAACCGTTTCAAGTATTGATCAGATGTTAGCATTACATCTCATCGATGTTTGGGGACGATCTAGCCCAGATCAGGTGGCTAAGCGTGTTGAAGGTTGGAGTCAGCAGGGTAACAACATTACTTATCATGCAGCATGGGACTCAGATCGTTATCAATGTACCTGGTATGTGGTGAGTTGGAACCAAAGCAACAATCAGGTTTTAAGTGAAGGCTACCAACCTTGTTTTTAAACAATTTGATTTTTTAGAAATTGAATTTTAAAACACCTTTATATCTATTTAGAAATAGGAATATCACGATGAAAAATCTCAAAATCATCAGCTGTGCTTTAATCAGCTTATTTTTAACAACAGCAGTAATGGCAAAGACAGAGCAAATCACTTTAAAAAAAGATCTAGGATTTGGTGAAGAAGCGGTCATTTTTCCGACCACCAAAGGTGAGGTGATCCTTAATCGTTATGCACTTTCTGCAACAGTTGCCAATCAAATCAAGCCCTATAAAAAAGGACAATGTTTAGAAATCCAGTCTCAATATGGATTCTTTAAAGATACTGGGGATGGGCAATATATCCAGAATATCCGACCATGTAGAAGTCCATCTGCTTTGGCTGTACCTAAAGTCAATCGATAAGCTATACACGTTTAAATCTAAATCAAATCAACCCTAAAAACCACGAGCTGATGCTCGTGGTTTTTTTATGTCTATTTCTTCATGAATCAAGGAAAAAACACCATGCAGCAATGCCCCTATTGCCATTCACCGCATGTGCAATTACTCAGGCAAAGTCAACAATCACAACCCAAGCCCCATTTAACTTTCTCATCCTGTTCACCTATGTCCCTAGCGACAGTAGGTATGCAAATCTCTAAACGGCTGGGGATTAATCCCTTTGTTGGTGGTTTTATTGGTTTAGCCGCGGGAGGGATGTTTTTACTTTACATCCAACAGCAAGACAATTTGATCACCCTACATTACCAGTGTGAACAATGTCAGGAACACTTCGAAATTCAACACACTGAATGAATCTAACAGCCAACAACAATCTCACTCTGAAATATTCACATTGAATTGATTCAATTCATTATTCACTTTAAATGAAGGAAAAACATTATGGCACATCAACTTGAACAAATGGCTTATGTTGGTCAAACCCCTTGGCATGGTTTAGGTAATCAACTTAGCCCAAATCAACCCATGGAAGTCTGGGCAAAACAAGCTGGTATGGACTGGCAGATTGAAAGTTCCAATGTCAGTTATATGGCAGAAAATCATAAAGGGCAAAATCTTATTCTTCCTCACGATGAGCAACGGGTTCTATATCGATCAGATACTCATGCACCTTTATCGGTGGTCAGTCAGCGTTATCAAGAAGTCCAGCCTAAACAAATTTTAGAATTCTATCGTGACCTCACTGAGCAATCCGGCTTTGAATTAGAAACAGCAGGCGTCCTCAAAGGTGGTAAGAAATTCTGGGCATTGGCGAGAACAGGGCAAAGTACTGCACTAAAAGGTAAAGATGTCAGCAATGGTTATATTCTCTTAGCCACGGCTTGTGATGGTACGCTCGCCACGACTGCACAATTTACTTCAATTCGTGTGGTGTGTAATAACACCTTAGCCATTGCACTAAAAGGTCAAGATGCATGTCGAGGTGTGGTCAAAGTTCCACACAGTACCAAGTTCGATGCAGACAAGATCAAACAACAGTTGAGTATTTCTGTACGGGCATGGGATGAACATATGTATCAAATGAAACAGCTGAGTCAACGAAAAGTCACTCAACAAGAAGCAGCTGTATATTTCGATGCCGTGTTTAATAACAGTAGTCTGAGTATCGCTGAACAAGATGAACGTTTTATTCAATATTACAGACAAGTTGCCAATAGCGCAGATGCCAATAAAACTGAACCGAATGGACGAGCCATGTCAAAAGTCATGACCATGTTTAATGGGCATGGACGAGGGGCAGAGCTATCCTCAGCCAAAGATACTGCCTACGGTCTGTTATGCAGTATCACGGAATTTGCTGACCATGAACGTCGAGCCATGAGCCAAGATCATCGTCTGGACTCAGCATGGTTTGGTGCAGGTGCAGGCTTAAAGCAACGAGGGCTAGAACAAGCCTTAAGGATGATTGCTTAAAACAGATATCTAGATTTTATTTAAACAATATCGCCATCACGCTGAGAATTTGATGACAGATGACAGCATTGAGTACAAATTTAAGATTGGGGATTTAGTGGTTTTACTTTACCCCATTCAGGATGTGCAGGTGAGGACAGTGGATGAAATACACCAGATGCAACAAGATGACTATGAGAAAGCGAGACTTGAAGCCCAAATATATGGTGAGTTGATAGGTGGTGCTGGTATAGGTGCAGTTGGGAAGAAAGCGACTACTGAAACGGGTAAAGCCTTGCAAGAAGTCGTTAAAAGCGTCGATGATCATTTAACACCAAAACCAGCTACTGTAGCTGGGACACCAGATGTCAATGGTGGAGCAACTACCATGACTGGAAAGCCTGATGCAAATGGAGGTGTAGGAAAATCTGAAGTTATTGGGGCGACTATGGCTGCGGGTTATGATCAGCCTCAAAATCCTCAAGGTTTTTATGATCCTCAAGGACAACGTGCGGATTTAGAAGCTGCATATGGAACTGATAATGTTAAATCTACTACAGTTGCAAATGATCCAATTCAGCGTGTGAATTCTAATATTGATAAAGGAATCGAAGTTATATATGACTCATATGGAAATAAAGCGGTAAAAGTTGAATACAAAGATCCATTAACTGGGGAAGTCAAATTTGCAAATGCTGCATACGATGATAGAAAGCTTCCTGTTTTTGATGATTATGCAAAATATACAACAAAAATAGAAAAACCTATTGGCTACGAGTCTATGTCTAATAGAGCTCGGCGAAAAAAGGAAATGGAATTAGCTACTTTAGATTTAAAATCTAAAATAGAATCAGGAACGATTAATCGTAATCAATTTACAAGTACACAACTATCTGATATCTATAAAGGATCAGATAAAATTGAAGGTTATACTTGGCATCACAATTCACAAGCTGCTCCAAATAACTTCCAGTTGTTGCCTGAAAAGATTCATAATGCAATTAATCATATCGGTGAAGGTGCTTTGAGCGGTGGAAAATAATATGGATGACTTGAGTATTCAGTATGATTTTGGGCATACTGATTTAAAACTAATTAATCACTTTGAACGTAAGATGAAAATTAGTTTACCTAATAGTTTTGTGAAGTTATTATCCAAACATAATGGTGTTAAATTTTTAAATAATTCTTTCAATTATACGGATCTAGAAGGAAACTTTGAGGAATCCAGTGTCAGTTTTTGTTGTTTCGGCAATGTTTCTTCAACAAATATAGATGATTTTCAGGATTTTGATATTTATGGATATGAAAATATTGTAACTTTTGGACTAAACGGGGGGGGGGATTATATAGCCTTTGACTATCGCCAAAATCCAACCACTGATAATCCATCAATAGTTATCATGTATCATGATGAATATATTAAAGATGCAAAAGGCGATGATAAAATGCGTGTTATAAAAATAGCAGATAGTTTTGATGATTTTTTAAAATTGTTGCATGAGTAGTGGATATTAATAAAAAGGGCTGTTATTCGCTTAACAGCTCTCATATTTGAATCTGTAGAGAAATAAAATATAAAAATTAATTTAAAGATGATAAATAATAAATATTTAAATTTATAAAAAATTATTCTAACTCATTAAGACTAGACAAAGTTTTCGTAGAGTTTGTTATAGATGGTAAAAAGCTAGATCTTGTAATGTTTGAGAATAAAGCTAGTGGAGGTATAAAATGAACAAGCAGATTGAAATTTTAAATGATATTGTTAAATATATAGATATCAATAGTATCGTGAATTATGATTCATTCATTTTTGAATATAAGTTCAATCCTGAAGAGGGATGGGCAAATTTTCACTTAGATTATTGCAAAGATAATCAGAGTTATTTAGCTAGTATACAGGACTTTGGTTTTTCAACTTTAGAAAATTTAAGTAAGAAACTTCATGATGAAATGCAATCACATACAGGTGGTGATTGGAGAAAGTTTATATTAACTGTAGATGAGCAAGGTAAAGCTAAAACGCAGTTTATTTATGAAATACAGTCATGTATGGATGATTTTAATGATTAATGTTAAAAACCTCTAAAATTTTAGAGGTTTTTTTAAAAGTTAATTTTCGGAAATTAAGTGGATAGATTTAGAATTTGGTAAACATTAAATCAAGAGTTTATACATTAAACCTCTTTCATAAATCAAAAAACGCTCATATTTTTGTTCATTATTCATCCTGTAAAATTTCTGCTTTTCAAGCATAATTTGTGTATGAAATATCTCGACTCTAAAAAGCTTTTTGATTCTCAGTTTACCCTTATAACGATAAAATCCAAGTGGCTCATGGGCTAGTTTGAAAAGTTGTAACCATTTTTTGAACGATATCTAATCACAGCAATTGGTGTGCCAAGGTTCTGGAAAAAACACCTTGAAGTTGATAATCCAAGCACCTGTTTACCGATTGTTCTTTACGTAAATGTTAAAAGAAAAATTGATCGTAATTTAGACATTAGAAGATTTTTTTTTTATACTTAATTCAATTGTTTAAAAATACTATTAGAGATTTCTTGATGAAAATTGAAATATGTGTGCCAAGTTCTGCCACAACTAAAGAGAGAGGGGATTTACTAGAAACTTTAAGTAGAGAAATGCTTGAGATTCAAAACTTCAAAGTAGAAGAAGAAGTTAAAAAGACTGGAATGGAGTTAGATTTGCTATGTAAACATAATGTTGCGGACAGAACAATCTATGTTGAATGTAAAGCTTATCGAGACGGGAAAATTGATGCTCCTATTATTAGGCAACTAATGGGTACTATCGTCTTACAAGGATATTCAGAAGGTTGGTTAATTAGTACTAGTGAATTGGGTAAAGAAGCTAAAGGGATTGAGGATGAATTAGCATCAAAAGGCTTAGCTGGAAAGTTAGTCATTTATACACCTAGAAAAATTATTGATTCTCTATTAGCTTCAAAAATTATAAATCCTCCTCCTCAAGCACAATTAATACAATATTTGCCTGAAGAGAATATAGGAGAATGGAGTTTACTAATCACACCTTATGGTAAGTTCTGGGCTGTTACAATTCTGGAGGGAGGAATGCCTTCTAAAGTAGTTTGCTATCATGCTAAATCCTTAAGTTTAGTTGATGACCAAGCTCTTTTAGATAATATTGCTTCGACGGACTCAAGCTTATCAAAATTAGATTTCTCGAAAATAATATTATTAACAAAGAAGGAGAAAAAGTTAAGTTTAGAAGAGAGCCTAATTGAAGTTGTTGAAGTCCAAAAAGGTGATGATTGGAACGACTATCGTCCTGCTAGACCTGAAGACTTTGTAGGGAGAACTAAAGATATTAATGATATCTTTGATTTTTTTAAAAAAATTAAAGAAAAGGAAACAACTAGACGTTGTTTTGCTATTACAGGAAATTCAGGGTTAGGCAAAAGCTCATTAATCATAAAATTGCTTGAGAAAGCAGAAAATAGACATCAAAAGCACAAAGTTTATATATGTGCTGTAGATGTTCGAGCTGCTAAATCATCAGAATATATTTATGCTGCATTGCTTAAAACGTTAAAGAATGCTCAAAAAAAGGGATTTGGTGATCCTGAAATTAATATTTTGATTACAAATGCTAGTCATCCGTTAGATTCGGAGTCGATTACTGAATATTTAGAAAGTGTGGATAAGGCTAATCAAATAATAGTCTTAGTATTTGATCAGTTTGAAGAATTGTTTAGTAAACCAGATCTATCTGATCTATTTACTAATACTTCTAATATGTTAATGGATGCTACTAGTTTACAATTTAATTTTTGTATTGGCTTTGCATGGAAGACAGATAGTACTACACATACGGAAAATCCTGCATATTTTTTCTGGCATAAACTTTCCGAATACCGTATGGTAAGGAAATTAAGCCCATTCTCTGATAGAGAATCTCATACTGTGATTAGTAAGTTTGAGGATGTGATTGGTCAAAAATTAGATGGTGATTTAAAACATAATTTAACAGTATCAAGTCAAGGGTATCCGTGGCTATTAAAAAAATTATGCATCCATTTATATGACAAATTAGAACAAGGTGCTAAACAGGAAGATTTGTTAGAAAATAAATTAGATATCGCTAGTTTATTTTCGGATGATTTAAGTGAACTAAGTATATCTGAACAAAAAGCACTAAGATTTGTTGCAACAAAAGCACCTGTAGACTTGATAGAAACTATTGAAATTTGTACTGATGAGATAGTTCAAAGTTTATTACATAAAAGATTAATTGTTAAAAGTGGCAATAGGCTAAATCTCTATTGGGATATTTTCCGAGAATTTGTTCTGACAGGAAATGTTCCAATTATCGCTCTTAGATATTTACCATCACATGATTTTTCAACAATTTGGAATGTTGTGAAATATTTATCTAAGTCACCTGTAACTATTCATTCTTTACAAGAAAAGACAAATTTTTCTGAAGGTACAATTCAAAATGTCGGAACTGATATTTTACTTTTTGGATTAGCTACACGAGAAAACTCTCAATATGTTCTATCTGAAGATTTATTAGAGGATGGAAATACTCAAGAAAATCTACTGAATATAATTAGAGAAAAATTTAAAAAACATATTATTACCTTACATTTGAAAGATTTACCTAGCGGAACTTTTTTAACAATTACTAGTATTATTGATTTAATGAAAGAAACATATTCAGAGAATAAGTACGCTGATAAAACTTGGCGATTATATGCTATTAGACTTATACGTTGGTTAGAATTAACGGGTTTTTTACAACCAACAACAGAACCGAATACATGGATTTACCGAGATCTAGGCAGTTCAAAAACTTCCGTTATGAATAGAAGACGTACTTCTAATTTCTTTGTTCCTAGAATTTCACCTCAATTGTTTATTTCAATTTATAGTGAGATAGTAGGTAAAAGTCTTCAACAGTTGCCGAATGATAGTAAGACAAATAAAACAGTAGAGATTTTGAGAAAGTTTGAGTTGGTAGATAATGATCGGGTGATAGAGATCGATGATTTTGATTCAATTCTTTATGCTAAGGCTAGTTCAGAATTTAGTATACAAGCTATATTGGAAATAAAAGATTTGTATTCAACTGACAAATTATCAGGGCAAAATTTAGGTATTCTATTGAAAGAAAAATATGATCTGAAATGGACGGATGTTACAACGCAGCATTCAGGTAATAAGCTAAATAGCTGGGCTAAATGGATTAAAACCTATGAGATGAAAAATGAATAGAAATTTTGAATAACAAGAAAATTAAGAACATCGGTTTCGTTCAATTTCTGATTTTTATCCATAAATTTCTTATTTATATCTAGGGCTTAAATCTTTTGAGGAATTTTTAGTTGAGTTTATGTTAAGTCAATAATAAAAATATTTAACAAGTTACAGTATCAAAGTTGCAATATGTGAAAAATAAAAAAATAGCCTTGCTTCACTATACCGTTACTCAAGCTCTCGCCACATTCTCCAGATGTGGCTTTTTTTATGCTCAAATTCAGCTTTTACGATTTTATCATACAGGAATATTTGCAACGAATAGCAATACTCAAATTCAAAACACTTTAAAACATCTACCGCTACAGCCTTATTTCCTCAATGAGACCGCCCCAACAAACGGCTACGAAAGACCAAAACACCTGTAGCGAGACGACTTGCCAACACGAAATAGATAAATTATCAGCAATCGCTAAAATTTCGAAAACAGAGAATTGGGACTAGTGATGGAGCTACTGTATTTAGATTGAGTCTATATAAATGTTGAAATTGGGGATAATCAAGAGTGGTTGGATACGGCAAAATCGAGAATGAAAGTACGGGTTATTTATCAGTTGTACCAAGTGAAATAATTTGAAACTTTTTGAAGGTTATTACTTGACATAAAAGAATAAACAAGATTAAAGTTTAGCATTACTAATTTCCACATCATATTGATTTAATGATCAATTTACATGTTACATAAATTTTAGTATTCTGACCTACTTATAGCTGTGGTGGTATTATGAGACAGGTCATAGTCAATAGAAAAAGCCTAAATCTTAAGTCAATATTTTACTTACTTAAATCGACTGTTTTTGCATATCATCTTATTAACAGTACAAAAGATAATACTTGGGGTTTTAAAATTAATAGTTGAGGGCTTTGTGGAACAAGATAATCAAACATTTTTTGAACAAGAGTTTGTTAGATTAGTGAATTTATATTGGGAAAAGTACTTTGCTAATACAGAATTCAGTGCTAAATATGAAGAATCAAAAGAAAAATTTATTAATGATATAGTAAAAACAAAAAATATTACTATATTTAGAGCTAATTTAAGTCATATTCCTAGTGCAAAACTTGAAAATCTACCTCTAGAAGCAAAGAGGATGCTAGTTTATTCTGGATTAGTATTGTATGAGAGGTTCCTAATAAGTGAATTTAAAACTGCTCAAAAAATAAAAATTAATGGCATAAATTTAGCATTTGCAGCTTTAAGAGCCTCTGCTGCAAAAATTTTAAAAGTAGTTTTTAAAGGTAATGATATAGCCTCAGGTCAGACTTCAATTGCAGCACCTCTTCCTCAAACTTTTATTCCTTACGTAAAAAAGAATACAGATCAAGGTTGGGTGGTTGTGAAGCGTTCTTTATATTTAGTAGCACAAGAATATATCGACTGTCTAGGTGATTATTGTTCTAGGAATCTTCATAATAAATTCATTAATCAAATGAAGGCGGATATATCCCGCAATAAATTTGAAGATATAGATGAAGATATGATTAATGAAATCTTAGAAGTGATCCATACAGAGTTGGGTGCTCCATTGGTTTATTTTGTTGACCCGATTCATGATAAAGAGGTTTTTAATTTATTAACTAAATATAAAGAAAAAATTTTTCAAATATTTGGTATACAAGTCATAGAATGGCATCGTAGTGATGAATCTATTGTTGGGGCAACAGATTCAATGTTACGGATTGTTAGAATTGTTTTTCCACAGCAAGAGGAGTCTACCTTGAGTAATAATAAATTAAGTGCCGATATTGTATTGTTAACTGTCAATGATAATGAAACAGAGGCAGTCCATAATGAATTTAATGTATTAGGTTCCATAAATATTAGGGGGCGTACATATTGGGATCTAGGGGAAATTAATGGGTGTAGAGTATTTCATACACTTACTGATATGGGTGATCATGGAGCAGCTGAAGGAAGTAACCATGCTATTAAAAATTTAAATCCTATACTATTGATAGGAGTTGGAATTGCTTGGGGAGCGGATTCTAGTAAAATGAATATAGGTGACATTTTAATATCTAAAACTCTTATTGATGCAGCACATGAGAAAATTGGACCAAATCAAATAATCTCCAGAGGAGAAGTAAATAAGATAGATAAAAATATTTGGCAAAATATAAAAGCTGCACATGTTGAATGGAAAAGGAATGGGAAAGATCAGTTAAAGATTCATATGGGTGAAATGTTAAGTAGGCCTACTTTGATAGATAATTCTAAAGTGAAACAAGAATGGTTGAACCGTTATCCTGAAGCTATTGGTGGAGAGATGGAGGGACGGGGTATTGTTTTAGCTGCAAATGAGCATAAATGTGATTGGTTAATTGTTAAAGCAATTTGTGATTGGGGAGAAGACAAAAATAAAGAAGGAGAAGATAGTAAAGAGCAAAATCAAAAGTTAGCTGCTAATAAAGCAACATCGTTCCTAAAGTATGTGATTGAAGTTGCTATAGGAGCATATACAATCGATAAGCGTGATCAGTCGGTAGGATAATATTATGAGTGAAAAAATAGCAATTGAATTTACTAATCTAGTCAAGGACGGAGATATTACTAGTGTTTTTAAAGATAATATTCCAACATATCATCATTGGTCACAACGAGAGATAGATGCGATAACTTTGGCACTAGCCACAGAAAGACCCTTATTAGTAAGAGGGGAGCCTGGTACAGGTAAAACACAATTAGCAAGTGCTGCAGCTACAGTTTTAGAATGGATGCTTCATATACAAGTAATTAATGCAAGAACTGAAGCTGCTGATCTATTTTATCATTATGATGCACTGAATCGATTAGCTGATGCTCAAATGCTTAAAACGGGTCAAGAACTCCCATCTTATGAAAATTATATGAGACCAGGCGTACTATGGAAAGCATTAAATTGGAAAAACTCATTGACACTAAAAAAAGCTTTAAATTCTTCAAGTTTAGATAATGAGCCTAAAGGTCATATTGTTTTAATTGATGAAATTGATAAGGCTGATACTGATCTTGCTAATTCCTTATTAGAGATATTTGGTAGCCGTAGTTTTCATCATCCTTTTTCTCATGAGTTGATTAATGTAGAAACAAATAAAGCTTTTCCTATTATTATCATTACAACAAATGAAGATCGTAAACTTCCAGATCCTTTTGTTAGACGCTGTATTGTTTTAGATATGAATTTACCTGAAGATGATGAAGCATATAGTGAAGCACTTTATTTAATTGCTAATTCACATTTTGGTGATAAATGCCCTAATGGTCCTAGTTTTAAAAAGGAAGTCATTGATAAGGCCCTTGATCTTTTAAAGAATGATCGTATTGGGTTTAAACAGAATCATCTGGCTCCTCCAACTGCAGCTGAATTACTAGATTTACTCTATGGAATTAAAAAATTGGAACCTGATATAAATAATACGGATATACAGTTGAAATGGATCGAAAAATTAAGTCAATATTCTTTTAGAAAGCATGTAATTGATGTACCACATGAGTTAAAGCAGAGAAGTCAAAATAGAAATTAAAGATAGTTGATAAGGTTAAACTGATTAAAATGAAAAAAGGAAAAGTTGGGTGGGCAGATTTATTAGAAATAATAAGTCTAACCGCTGATGAAAATCAGCATAAAAGATGTGCTGATTTTTTGGGTTTTACGTTTAAAAATCAAGTTAATTTTTCAGTTGACTTTAATGTGGATACTCCAATTATAGATTTTGATTTAGAAAGGGTGAAGAAAAATAATATTACGATAGAAAAATTGAGGGCTCCAATTTATGGTGTGTTGGAACATAAAAAACCTAATATTGTAAATAATTATAAATTAAGCCATAAAAATGAATCAAAAAATTCAGTTTTATTAGAAAAAGATTGTGAACCAAGATGTAGTTCTCCAGAAAATATAATTCTCTGGAAATCAATGTGTAATAAGGGTTTGTTGTGGCCAGCATTAAAAAAAATTATAGAAAAAGATTATTATTCGGATATTGATATTGATAAATTAATTAAAAAAATAGGTCTAGGCGAATGTGTTACTAAGTTTAATTACATTAAAAAAAAGACTGTTTCGAAATCTGTAGTAATTATTATTGATAGAGCCAAGCATTTAAAACCTTATCAAAAGGATATTATGGAAGCATTTGAAATTATTAAGCGTATAGTTGGTTATGAAGTAAAGTGGTGTTTTGTGGATGGGACACCTAATAATATTTTAGGATCATCTTCGTTTAATTTTTCATCATATCCTTCTGGTGCTAATGTATTAGTTTTTAGTGATTGTGGTGAGTTGATTGAAAAAAATTATCCACATATTAAAAATGAATGGAAACTTTATTTTTATCATTTGAATATTAAAAATAATATAATATCGTTATTGTCTCCCCAAAAATATACTAGTAATAAGTGGCAGGTAAATCAACATTTAATATTTGATGAAAGTATTGTTAGGTTAAAGTCAGTTGAGTATGATTTAAATAAAAGTTTATTAGTCCTTGGTCTTAAGTATTTGAAGGTTTTAGCTTCTATATCAGTTGTTATGGACTTTAATTTGTTAAGATCCTTGCGTTTAGCCTTACCATATAGTATGTCATTACCTGAGTTAGAAGCAATTTATTTGCAAGATAATGAAGTGGCAACTAGTATTAGTCCAATAATAACTCCAGGAGTGGTTGCAAAATTACGAAGAGATTTTTCAAAATTAGATATAAATATACAAAGAAATATTTTAATGATATTAACTAAACACCATAAAATTCTCCCTCAATCTATTGAAATGACTGAAATACTATTATGGGAAGCACATAGTTTTTCAGAAGCAAGGGGTAAGGAGGAAAGAGCATTAATTGTAATGGCAAAAGAGTGGTTTGAAAAGCTTAAAAAAGATATGCATATTAATAAGAGTGATAGTAATTTAAATTTTTTTGTTAACTCTACTCTATCTATTATAATGAAAGATGATAAATTTAATATTTTAAATAAAGAATTGTTAGTTTTAATGTGGTCACTCGATAACGAGCGATTAAAGAAGGAAATATTACCAAAGGGAATAGATGAGTCTGATGTAAATTATTCAGAAAATAACATTCAACTAAATTTTTGTTGGATAATAAAAAATAAAAATTATTTGTGCTTACAGTCATATTCACCTGATATTAAAACATCAGAATTACTAATAGTTACGTTATCCCCATGCAGGTGGGTAAGGTTTGAATCAGAAAATGATACCGAAGTAGTTAATATAACATCAAATAAAATTAAATTTGATTATAATAAAAAATTTGAAAAATTAACTTTAACTACAAGTGCTGGTGAGATTGTCGATATTGGAAATATTAGTCCAAAATGGTTAGGTATTGAAACTGGCCAAAATAATGATGAAACTTATGCTATTTTACCTATTTTTGGTGAGTATGTAGGAAGAAAGTTAAGTTTGAAAAATATTGAGGAATGGAAGTTTAATATAATTTTTCCGAAAAATAACTTTTCTTTCCATGGTATGAAATTAGAAGCAAAACATGGTATTGATACATACGGTATTTACGTTGATTTATACATTGAAAATGTCATTCAGCGTATGAGATGGATAACACCTGGGCGTTTTTTAATGGGTGCTTTAGAAAGCCCCCATAACATTGAACACTTATCTCATGAAGTAATTCTTACAGAAGGCTATTGGCTTGCAGATACCGCATGTACACAAGAGTTATGGGGATTAGTAATGGGATATAACCCAAGTAAGTTCAATCATAATAAAAATAATCCCGTTGAGTCAGTTACTTGGATAGAAGTACAAGGTTTTTTAGAGAAAATTAATAATATATTCGGATTTTCTAATTTCTTTAATTTACCATCAGAAGCTGAATGGGAATACGCCTGTCGAGCAATGACAAATACTAATTTTTCTTGGGGCGATGATCTAAATATTTTAAATGCTAATTATGATGGAGAAAAGCCATTTAGATCTGGTGAAAAAGGTAGTTTTTTAAGAGAAACAAGAGTTGTTAAATATTATCAACAAAATCCATGGGGACTCTGGCAAATGCATGGGAATGTTTGGGAGTGGTGTTTAGACACAAGTTATACACCATATAAAAATGTAACAATACCTAGAGTAGATCCAATATCAAATAATGAAAAGGTGACACATCGAATTATCCGGGGAGGAGGATGGAATGATAGGGGGGAGAATTTAACTTCTTTTTATAGAGGTTATGCGCCAAAAGAAAATAAAGAGTCTTTTATAGGTTTTCGTTTATTGTTTACATGTAAACAATAACTTATTTCATTATTAATTTTAAGTTTATATTTTGATGGGAGGTGTTTGTGATTGATGAGTTTAGCTATGAAGAATATTTTAATATTGGCCTCGATTCATTTTATAATAAAAAATATGAATATGCGGATTTTTGTTTTAAGAAAGTGTTAGAGCAAGATTTTATTAATAATGAATCTAATAAACTAATTGTAATATATGAGAAACTAGGTCAAATAGCTCAAAAAAATAAAAAATATTTGGATGCAAAAAACTGGTATTTAAAAGGTTTGGATTTAACAGAAAGTTATTATAATGAAAATGAAAT
The DNA here is from genome assembly GCF_025433935.1 of Acinetobacter sp. I-MWF. NCBI lineage: Bacteria > Pseudomonadati > Pseudomonadota > Gammaproteobacteria > Moraxellales > Moraxellaceae > Acinetobacter > Acinetobacter sp. I-MWF. The sequence continues at coordinate 1,142,620 of NZ_JAMBAR010000001.1, forward strand.
TTTTAATTTTATTAACTTGCTTGCTGAGCTTGAGTTTAAAAATGATAATTTTGAAAAATCTAGATTTTGGTTTGAGAAGATAGTTAGGAAATTCCATTATCTAGAGAATGAAAAAATTGAATATTTTACAAGTATAAAATTAGCAAAGATATCAGAAAAACTTGATAATTTTGTCGAAGCTAAACATTGGTATGAAAGATTGTTGCTTGATAATATTGGTGAGGAAGAGAGTGCATTTCTTAATAAAGAGTTAGGTAGAGTTTGTTTTTTATCTAAAGAAATAGATAAATCTATTGATTTTTTTAATAAAGCTTTAGATTTATATATGCGACTTAAGGATAACAAAGAAGTTGCCGATATTTATTATCAATTGGGTCTGATAGAAAGGAGTAAAGATAATTTTGAAACTTCTCGGAAATTTTATTTTAAAGCATTAGATTTTTATGAGATTTGTAATGATTTTAGAAAGGTTTCAGATATATATGTTGAAATAGGAGACCTTTGTAAAGAAAATTTAAAATATGAACATTCCAAAGATTGGTATGAAAAAGCCTTAATTATTAGAAGAGAGTTAGGTACGGTTAGAATTGTTAAAAAAATTTATTTAAGATTGATACAGCTATTTAAAATTCAAGGTCGGATTGATGATGAAAATAGTTATTTTGAAAAAATGAATAAAGAGATTTCATTTTTTTTGATTGAAAAAAATAATAGTTTAAGTGAGTATTTAAGTAATGAGAATCTAAGCTTTTCACAATTAATGCCTAATATTTTTCCACCATCATGGGCAAAAGCGTGGGGAGATGATTGGTATGGAATTTGGGCTGATTTAAATATTTTTGGTATAGTACAGCGCATGCGTTGGATACCTAGAAAAGATACTGTAATAATAAAATCTTTTGGAAAAAAAATGAATATAGAATCTGAATTACTTACCCAGAAAAATATTAATAGAAAAGGGTTTTGGCTTGCCGATACTGTTTGTACTAGAAACTTATGGAATATTGTTATGGGGTGGGAAAAGCGTCATTTAAAAGCCGAAGATGATCTTATCCCAATAGATAAATATAAAGTATTAGACATGAGATATTTTTTTCAAAACTTAAATCAATTATTAATTGAGCATTTTAGTTTTGATACAGATGCTTGTGCTGAACTCCCAAATGAAGAAGAATGGATTTATGCATGCCGAGCAGGTACACAAACATTATTTTGGTGGGGTGATGATATAAATGAAAAGAATGCTAATTTCAGTACTAAGTCTAAATTTCAAAAGTTATTACCTGTTAAATCTTTTAAACCTAATCCATGGGGGCTATGGCAAATGCATGGTAATGTAATTGAATTATGTTTTAAAACAATCGGTAGTAGGAATCTCAATAAATCTCTAAGTCTAAGCAATCTTGTAGGTAAAGGGGGAGGGAATAATTCTATTCAGGATGAGTTATACGTGGATTCTAGATTTTTTTTAAAGAAAGAACAATTAGAATTGAAAAATAGTAATGTGGTGGGTTTTCGTTTTCTTATCAGAGAAGAGTTTTAAAAATTGAAGAAATTATAGTTGTTTCATAGATATCTAATTTTACTTTTTAGGTGGGATTTTATATAGATTATATTTGTGTTAATGTATTACAGTTTAGCTTATTAAAATTGTTGGAGCTGTAAGAAATTACTATATACATTAAAATTTATATATGTTGAAATTTTCATAGTGAAAATTAAATTTAGAGTTAATTTTAACTTTGAAATCTGTTTCCAATGAGATGAAAGTTAGTAAATTTGACTATTGTTGATGTACTCTCATAGGTTGTTAAAGAGTTACTAATGATCTTAAGTAACTGAACTTTTAAAATAAAATATTATAGTTTTAATGCTAATTAGAATGATTTGAACGGTAATCAGAAGCTTATAATCTCAAGTATTTAGAGGAAATTAGTTATAGTGCAAAGACCAGTTTTTAATATCTAATTTTTCTCTTGATTATTGTATCTTAATATATTTATATGACAGTATTTAGCCCAATCACTCATTAAACCTCTACGTTTTTCAAGATAAGCCCCACGTAAATATGCAGCTTTAACTTCATCGGGTAGTTTGTGAGCGAGTACATGCTCGCAAACCTCTCGTGAATAATCTGTCTTATCAGCAGCCCAGTCACGGAATGTAAAACGAAAACCATGTGTGGTAATCACTCGATTTTGTTTTGGATCAATATAGCCTAAGCCATTTTTTATATAGCTCCTCATGCATACGGTTGATTAATGCAGTCAGAGACATATCAGAAAGCATGCCATCACCACGAGATGTAGGGAAGATGAAGCCTTGTGATATTGTGGGAATAGACTCCAATGATTTAATTGCTGTTCTGAAAGTGAAACAAGATGTTCTTTCTCTGTATTGATATTTTAATATATTCATTTCGTTTTAATATTGGTTAAGACGCGGTATAGTGGTTTTAATTTTCATCTTATTGTTGTAGTAGGAGTTCGAAAGACAGGCTTTCTATAAAACGGGAATCGAACTCTAAGATGTGTAAATATATGGGATGTAGTGTCGAAACAACTAGAAACAAAGAAAACATGAAGTAGTAAAAATAGTAGTAAAATATTTTGTATAATATTTTTTATTATTAAATATTAGTAATTTATGTCTTAAATTTGACTGGCACCGCTTCCGCCAAATATTTAAAAAGACCCTTAAATTGTTAAGGGTCTTTTTTTTGCTTTGATTTTATTTCACGTCTCCTATATAAATTTTGGATTGAATAGAGCAGAATTAGAATGGATTGGATAGATTTAGACTCCAGTTTAATTCTCTGTTTTATAATTAACTTTTTGAATCTAATTCCTGAACTTTTATCACTGAAATTGCTTCTTCTATTTTTATTTTAATATCTCCATATAGCTTGTCTCATTTGGGCTTAATCAAATGGCTTAATATCAGATGGTAAGGCTGCTTTAGTAATGCAAGTTTTGAGATGAGTTAAATTAAAGCAATATTCGATACCTTAATTATTTAGCTATAATTCTTTTTACACTTTTTCTTTTAAAAATAAACGCTTCACACAATAATCTAGACTTAGGTAGCGCCCACCGCCCAACACAATTAATGCTAACAGCATGACTAAGTAGGTTACGGCAAACTCAATACCATTATTTAAGATGACAAATGATCCACTTGAGGTTAACCAATCATAATTTCCACACGTTTCTAAGATTTGACGCGCCTTTTCTAACTTTTCAGTTGAAGCGAGGACTTGAGCACTAGCAAATGGAGCATTGGAATCAGCAATTGCTTGCCATCCATTTGGTAAATGTACTGTAACGATGGCAACAAGCATGGTGATAATGAGTGGAATGCTAATTAAGCGGGTCAAGAAACCAAGGGCTAATAGAATTGCTCCTATAATTTCAACTGAAGTAGCAAGGGTTGCTAACAGCATCGGGAATGGTAAACCTAAGCCCCAATCTGTATTACCAAACCATTCCACTGTTTGTTGAAAATGCACAAGTTTGTTTGTACCTGCCATCCAGAATATAGGGACTAAATAAAGTCTCAGTGTAAGTGCTGCGATACCATCACCATGTTTTATGAGACTACAAAATATTTGGTATTTTTTTGATAAAGCATAAATAAAATTGTTCACGATAATTTCACACCGACTGCGATTGAATAGTAATTAGTCGGGTGATAACTGTGTTTCTTACACAATTTTTAATTTGGACTGTAATAAATGGCAGTTTAAGTCGTCTAACTATATGTACCTGAGTACAACACGGTAAATTATCTTAAAGGAATAGAACAATGAACAAACTCAACTCAATCACATCAGTTGCAGCACTGCTAGCTTTATCTGTAGCTGGTGTAACTCAAGTATCAGCAGCCCCAACAACGCATGCGACAGAAACCCATGCGAAGAAAGCCAGTGATGCAAAATGTGGTGAAGCCAAGTGTGGATCGAACAAAATGACGAAATCACAAAAAGCGGCTGAAGCAAAATGTGGTGCTGATAAAAAAGTAGCAGATGGTAAATGTGGTGCAACGAAGAAAGCAACGGATGCGAAATGTGGTGCTGATAAAAAAGTTGCTGATGGCAAGTGTGGTAGTAAATAGTCAATCAGTTAAAGAATGATGTCGCTATGAATCACATAGACGGCATCATTTCCAAAGTTGGAGTATCACCATGGTTAATTTGGCTGGTGTAGGGCTTGGGCTAAGAAGGGATTTTATTGATGAGTTTCTAAGTGCTAAAAAAGTGCCAGACTTTATTGAAATCGCGCCTGAAAATTGGATAGGTTTTGGTGGTCGGCATGCAAAGTTATTAGCTCGGTGTGTAGAAAAAGCACCTTTAATCTGTCATGGGCTGTCTTTATCCGTTGGTGGGCCACATCCACTCAATTTAGAATTTATTCAAAAAATTAAAGGGTTTTTAGAAGATTATCATATCCCGATTTATTCCGAGCATTTAAGTTATACCCATGATCGTGGCTACTTATACGACTTGATGCCAATTCCAATGACTGAGGCGGCAGTTAAATATGTAGCCGAACGTATTTTACGTGTCCAAGATATTTTAGGTAAAAGGCTGGTGATCGAAAATGTCTCAACCTATTTGATGCCAAATGCTGAAATGAGTGAGGCCGATTTTGTATCTGAAGTGCTTCAGCAGGCGGACTGCGAGTTATTACTCGATGTGAATAACGTCTATGTAAACAGTATAAACCATAGCAGTGATGGGTATGCCTTTATTCGAGCAATGCCAAAAGAACGGATTCGTTATATACATATTGCTGGGCATGAACAAGTTGAACAAAATCTATTGATTGATACGCATGGTACTGAAGTATGCGATTCCGTCTGGCAATTATTACATTATACTTATCAAGTGTGTGGTGTAAAACCAACATTACTTGAGCGTGATTTTAATATTCCGTCATGGCAAGAGTTACAAGATGAAATGACGAGAATTAAAACAATTCAGCAGCAGGAGGGCAGTGATGAAAACAGCACAAATATCTTTCCAAGCTACGCAGCAGCAATTTTGTAATTGGATTCGCTTTCCTCAATCTGAGTTATCAAAAGCTCTTCCTGCGGAACGAATGCAGATTTATCGAGATTTACTTTTTAATAATGTTTGTTCTTTTATTGACTTGGTCTTTCCTATTACTCGTGCAATATTGCCTGCGATACAGTGGCAAAAGTTATTAACAGAGTTTTTTCAAAAAGCGCAATGTGAATCACCGTTTTATAATGATATTTCGCTACAATTTAGAGAGTATCTGACAGATTGTCAGCATCCCAGCTTACATGAATACCCCTGGTTAGCTGAGCTATTACAGTTTGAATGGCTTGAACTCTATCTAGATACATTTCAAATTGAAAAAAAACTCCTTACTCGGCAGAGTGAATGGCAGTTAAATACTCAAGTCTGGGTGCTCGTTTATCAATATCCAGTCTACCAATGGTCATCAAGCACGATCATTGCTGAAGTTGAGCCTATGCCTAGTGTTATATTGGTTTGGCGAAATGATCAAGATAATATCTGCGTAGAAAGCTTATCTGTTTTATTCGCTGCGGTGATTGAACAACTCAATCAACAAGAGTTAGTTGAACAAGATATTAGAAGTTTAATAAAAGCGACGTTTCCTGATTTTTCTAGCGTTCAGATTCAAACCCAGATCGATGAGTTAAAAGTACTATTAATTCGATTGAAATTGTTAGATCTACCCCATACAAATGATGAGGAAAATGGATGAGCGTAGAGCCTGAAAATGCGAATCAAGAAATATTACAACAACTACAAAATCCAGCCTTTGTAATAGAGTTACGACAACAAATGCTGAAGTTCGCAATTCTACAACTGTCATCATTACAGCAGGCTGAAGATGCTGTTCAAGAAGCATTAATGAGCGCATTTCAACATATTGATTCTTTTACTGGCCGAGCAGCTTTTAAAACGTGGGTTTTTGCGATTTTAAAAAACAAGATTTTTGATTTAATTCGGCAAAAATCTCGTTTAATGACGATGAGTGAATTGTTTAATGATGAGGACAGTGAACAAAGTATAGATGCATTATTTGATGCTTCTGGGCATTGGAATAAATATGAAGTACCTCAAGTATGGCCCAGTCCAGAAGAAATATTGGAGCAACAAGATTTTTGGATTATTTTTGATGCCTGTTTGAATCATTTACCAGCCAAATATGCACAAGTTTTCATGCTTAGAGAAATGATTGAACTAAGTTCAGATGAAATTTGTGAAAAGCTAGGACTGACTGTGACTAATTTAAATGTGCTCATGTATAGAAGTCGAACAAGATTGCGTGAATGTTTAGAAAATAAATGGTTATTGAAGGATGATTGCTCATGTTAACCTGTCGTCAAGCCACCCAGTTATTATCTGAAAGATTAGATCGAACACTTCAATTTCGAGAGCAGGGCAATTTACAAATTCATTTATTGCTTTGCCGTTCATGCCGCCGCTATGGAAAACAAGTTAAAACACTAAGTCAGCTCTCTAAAGCATTTAAAAATATTGATGATGGTAAGTAGGTAGCGAGACTCTTTAATATAAAGTTGCTTGCGCTCAAGGTGCTGTGAATAAGGTAAACAAGCCGTTATTTCGAGCTTTCATAAATTTGATTTATTTTTTTATGATCAGCATCAGTTTAAAAATTTGTTTTATTCTTTGAATCTACAGCTAAGTTAATAATTTTATCATATCAAGTTGATTGTTTTTTGTTCATGATGTTTTGTTCGCAGCCTTATAGGGTATCTTATTAAAGTGAATATAAAAGGTCTAAAAACTGATGTTGCTAGCTCCATTCACTTGTCAGTACCATTAAAAAAAATTATTTACTTCACATAAATTTCATTTCGAATTGATTAAACTCTTTCATACAAAATCTGATGATTAGAAAATTAGGATCAGTCTATGTTGAATCGTGTTATGCAATGGATAGACAGTTGGTCCAAACCGGTTCAGGCACAGACCATTTCACCTGATAATAAAAAAATTCAATGGGTGCGTATTATTCCTTTTATCCTTCTGCATCTTGCATGTCTGGCGGTTTTTTACGTAGGGATATCCTGGTTTGCCCTTGCTTTTATGTTGATGTTTTATCTGATTCGGATGTTTTCAATTACTGCATTTTTCCATCGATATTTATCCCACAAGACTTTTAAAACTTATCGAGTCGTTCAATTTATTTTTGTATTGATTGGAACAATGAGTGCCCAGCGTGGGCCTTTGTGGTGGGCAGCGCATCACCGTTATCATCATCGATTTACGGATACAGCACAGGATCCACACTCGTCTACACATGGCTTTTGGTACAGTCATGTAGGGTGGTTTTTAAATGATTATAATTTTGCCACGCGTAAAGAAGTGATTAAAGATTGGCTCAAATATCCTGAACTAGTTTGGTTGGATCGTTTTAGTTTGATCATTGTGCTTCTGACTGCATTAGCAATTTATGCTTTAGGTGAATGGCTCGCGGTCGTGTATCCATCACTTGCAACAACTGGTTTACAGCTGTTGGTTTGGGGATTCGTCGTTTCAACCGTTTTATTAATTCACGCGACGTTATGTATTAACTCTCTGGCACATTTATATGGAAGTCGAGATTTTGAAACAGAAGATCAAAGTCGGAATAACTTATTTTTATCCATTATTACTTTGGGCGAGGGATGGCATAACAACCACCATTTTTATGCGGGGAGCGCACGCCAAGGTTTTTATTGGTGGCAAATTGATATTACCTACTATGTTTTAAAAATTATGTCTTGGGTCGGTTTGGTCTGGGAATTAAAGCCAATTCCTGCACGAGTGTATGAGGTCAGTAAAATTGCTCAATCAGCAAGTAAAGTAAACATATTTATTAAAACAAAGACCAAGAAAAGTTAAACTGGGGAATCTTCATGAAAATTGCGATTATTGGTTCAGGTGTTTCCGGATTGTATGCCGCATGGAAACTTTCAAAACATCATCAGGTAACTGTATTTGAGAAAAATAATTATTTTGGAGGACATACTGATACTCACGACTTGATGATTGATGAGCAAAAACTTGCTATCGATAGCGGTTTTATCGTATTCAATAATTACAATTATCCATTGTTTAGCCAAATGATCACCGAGTTAGGGGTAAAAGTACAAAACAGTGATATGAGTTTTTCAGTCAACAATCTGGTCACTGGGTTACAATATAATCCGTCGAAAAAAATTTCTTTGCTGAGTAGACCACAAAACTTTTTAAATTCTAATTTTAGAGCCATGCTCTCTGATCTTTTTAAATTTTATGCCGCAAATAAAGACGTCATTGTGGATGAGCATGATACGACATTGAGTATTGAAGACTATTTAAATCAAAACGCTTATTCCGATGCTTTTCGCCGAGAGCATTTATATCCAATGTGCGGGGCATTATGGTCATGTCCAATTGATCAAGTGGGAAAAATTCCTTATAAATTCGTTGTGAGCTTTTTTCAACATCATCGCATGTTACAGCTTAGAGATCGTCCACAATGGCAAACCGTCAAAGGTGGTTCTGCACGTTATGTTCAAGCCATCCAGCAGCAGTCAGCAAATATTGAGTTTAAAAAACTGGCGGTAATCGGTGTGTCTCGCTTAGCTGATCAAGTGATTGTGCAAACAGAATGTGATACACAGCAATTTGACTGGGTGGTTTTGGCTAGTCATGCCGATGATAGCCTAAAGTTATTAAATGATCCTACCGCACAAGAGCAAGAGGTGTTGTCTAATTTTACTTATCAAGATAACAAAATGGTGCTACATCGTGATTTGACTATTATGCCAAAGTGTAAATCTCAATGGGCGAGTTGGCATGTGCATGTTACTGCAGATCAAGCTAACTTTGATAGGCGAAGTTCGAAGTCCACGGTTCATTACGCGTTTACTTATTGGATGAACAAACTACAAAACTTATCCTGTCAAACACAAATATTTGCCACGTTAAATCCTAACTTTCAAATTGATCCAAAGCAAATTTTAGTCGAACGTGATTATCGCCATCCTGTATTTAATGCCCAAGCTATAGAAGCGCAACAACGCTGGTCAGATATTAATGGCCAAAATCGAACATCATTTTGCGGTGCTTATTGGGGCTGGGGTTTCCATGAGGATGGGGTACGCAGTGCTGCTCAAGTAGTAGAGCAATTAGAAAAACATATGGCTGATGTGATTTAGGAGTAGGCAATGTTGATGACTAAACTCGCTGTAGCCCCTGTAGTGATACGGCATCGACGCTATTTGCCTAAGTCACATAAATTTGAAGCTCAGTTGAATTATTTATGGTTTGATCCAGATCAAATCCTATCGATTACCCAGCAATCTTATTTATGGTCATCTAGCCGATGGAATCTGCTTAAACTTGATCCAAATGATTTTTTAATCGAAGAACACGGTTCAATTCGGCAAAAAATTCAAAAAATAATATTAAAACAAGCCAATAGTTTAGTGGCTTTAGATACGCAGATTCGAGTTTTAGCGTTACCACGGACTTTAGGTTTTCGTTTTAACTCAGTGGTATTTTATTTTATTTTTGATGCCAATGAAAAGCCGCTGTTTATTCTGAGTGAAATAACCAATACGCCTTGGGATGAACGTAAAGTATATGTGCATGATTGCCGTAACAACGTAGTACAACATTCGCAGTTTAGCAGTTATCAATTCAAGTTTAAAAAATCATTTCATGTCTCGCCTTTTATGCCAATGGACATGAATTACCTGTGGAATTTTAATTTTTCTACTCAGCAAAATGTCATTCATATGCAGCTTTTTCAACAGGATGTACTGCAATTTGACGCGACTATGCGATTTATATTAGTGCCCATCACAGTTTCTTCACAGCAGCATCGATATGCTATTTATAGTGTCTTTGAACCTTTCAAAATGATGGCAGGAATTTATCTGAATGCTTTTCGCTTATGGAAGAAAAAAGTACCATTTTATCGACATCCTAAAAAAGACAAAGGAAAAACAATGCCATGAAAGCACTTATTTCCACTGAACAAGACTCACTGCCTTTGGTTTTACAAAGTTTATTAAAGCTACGTCATGGTCAAATTATATTTCAAGGGGTGTGGAATGGTTTTGTCGGCGACAATATGGAGTTAATTGCGGTTGTTCAGGTCCATGATAAAAAACTGGTGGAATTGATTTTTAAGCATGGCGTATTAGGTGCCGCCGAAGGCTATATTCGAGGTTATTGGAGTACTGATCATTTGGTTGAGATGGTTCAAATTTTGGCACGTAATCGTGATCTTTTGGATACGCTAAATCAAAATATTATTGCTCAGGCGAGTCAATTTTTTTTAAAAGCTTGGTATAAAAAACGCAGGAACTCAATTGACGGCAGCCGTAAAAATATTGCAGATCATTATGACCTGAGCAATGATTTCTTTAAATTATTTCTAGATCCATCAATGATGTATTCCAGTGCTGTGTTTAAAGATGCTGAAATGACTTTGGAACAGGCTTCTGAGTATAAAAAAGAATTGATTTGTCAAAAATTACAACTAAAGCCGATGGATCATTTGGTCGAAATTGGGAGTGGTTGGGGCGGTTTTGCCCTTTATGCTGCACAAAACTATGGTTGTAAAGTGACTACGATTACTATTTCACAAGCGCAATATGATGAAGCAGTAGCCCGGATTCAAGCAGCAGGTTTAGCACATCGGGTAGAGGTGCAATTAAAAGATTATCGCTTACTGGAAGGTAAATTCGACAAACTTGTTTCCATTGAAATGATTGAAGCTGTAGGTGAGCAATATTTATCAACCTATTTTAAACAATGTCGCAATTTGTTGAAGCCGCAAGGGCTAGGACTGATTCAAGCGATTACCATTGAAGATGCGCGTTATAAAAAAGCCTTAAAAACTGTGGATTATATTAAACGTTATATTTTCCCTGGCAGCTTTATTCCGTGCATCAGTGTATTAACTCAAACTGCATCTGAACAAAAATTGCGTTTAAAACATTTAGAAGATATTGGGCAAAGTTATGCACAAACGCTACATCTTTGGCGGAAAAACTTTTTAGCTGCCCGTGAACAGGTTCTAGCGCTTGGATTTGATGAAAAATTTATTCGGATGTGGGATTTTTATTTGTGCTATTGCGAGGGTGGTTTTAAAGAAGGAGTGATTAGTGATGTGCATATGTTGTTTGAAGCCAACGTTTATTAACTTTTAAGCATCCAAATGCCAAGGAGTGAGCAAAATGTTACTCAAGTTGTTGTTACTTGATGTCGTGATTATGCTGATATGCTGGCTCATCGTGACCTATAACAGTCGTGCTGGTTTAGTCGATGTTGCATGGAGTTTCTGTATTACGCTGAATGTCATCATTGCAGCATTTTTGCTGAATACAGCACCCTTAGCTGTACGTATCTTTATTGGGCTTGCTAGTAGCATTTGGTTCTTACGTCTGACTTGGCATTTATTACGCCGTTACTTGCATGAAATAGAAGAAGACCGTCGTTATGCCAATATGCGTCGTGCAATGGGACAATTTAAACATTTAGGCTTTTTGTGCTTTTTTATGTTTCAAGCAGGACTGGCGCTTTTGTTTTCCTACCCGATGCTGTCCTTACTGAGTTTCCCCGCAATACAGTGGAATGAATGGACGAATTGGGCGCTGATCGTTGCGATAATCATTATGCTACTGGCTTTCATTGGTGAAAGCACTGCTGATCAACAGCTGTATCATTTTAAACAGAACCCAGATCATCGCGGTCAAACCATGGATCAAGGTTTATGGAAGTATTCACGGCATCCGAATTATTTTTTTGAATGGTTACATTGGTTTGCTTACCCCATTTTAGGTTTGGCCGCAGGGCTTTATCTGTTATGGATTTATCCATTACTGATGTGGGCATTTTTATATTACATCACAGGTATTCCGTTTAGCGAACAACAAGCATTACGTCATCGTGGTCAAAATTACCGAGATTATCAACAACGAACGTCAATGTTTATTCCGTGGCAACCTAAAGAGTAGATCACAACATGGATTTTATTATTCAGCAGTCTTTAAAACTGGTCGAAAGTGGATTGGTTCCAGATCAGGCGATACGTGCAGCGATACGGAGCTTAAGTAAAAAGCGCTTAATTCAAGAAGGTCGTTATGATCCTGAACAGGGCAGCAAGCGTTATATGGATGTCCTCCGTATGCTAAAGCGCAGTGAAATTGCGATTGAAACTGATAAAGCCAACCAACAGCATTATGAGCTTCCCACTGAGTTTTTTCAGGCAGTACTGGGTAAACGCTTAAAATATAGTGCGAGTTTATTTAGCGATGCTCAAACGAGTTTGGACGAAGCTGAAGAGTTAGCCTTAGCAGGTTATTGTGAACGGGCACAATTAAAAGATGGTCAACACATTTTAGAAGTTGGTTGTGGTTGGGGATCTTTAAGTTTATGGATGGCAGAGCATTATCCAAATGCAAAGATAACTGTTGTATCGAACTCTTCAACGCAACGTGCCTATATTCAACAACAAGCCAAACAACGACAGTTCAATCATTTGACGGTCATCACTTGCGATGTCAATGTGTTAGAACTTGAAGGTGGCTCATTTGATCGCGTGGTGTCGGTGGAAATGTTTGAGCATGTGCGTAATTATCAAAAGCTATTTGAAAAAATAAATACGTGGCTTAAACCTGATGGATTATTGTGGTGTCATATTTTTTGCCATCGATTTTTGCATTATCCATTTGAAATTAAAAATGAATATGATTGGATGTCGAAATACTTTTTTAGTGGTGGATTGATGCCGTCTGCGTCAACTTTCTTACATTTTCAAGATCACTTGCAGTTAGAACAGCATTGGCAGTGGTCAGGTATGCAGTATGAAAGAACGGCCAATGCCTGGCTTGAAAATATGGATCGGAACCAACAACGTTTAAAACCATTATTTGAAAAGACCTATGGCAAAGATGCAGCAGCTTGGTGGCAACGTTGGCGAATCTTCTTTATGGCTTGTGCTGAACTGTTTGGTTTTGAACAAGGCCAAGAATGGGTCATTGGTCACTTTTTGTTTCATAAGAAAGCCGTATAATCTAAATTGAATCTGTTGTTCAGTGGGTCATACAAGGGATATATTTATGCTGAGGCTTTTTAAGAGCAACCGTGCTCATCCCTTGGGTGAAGTCTTTAATCGTTATTACTGGTTGCAAATTGGATTGATCGCTTTGTCGATTGTGATTGGTATTGCATGTAGTGCATGGGTGATTAAAGGCACATTATTGAAAACTGCGCTTGAACAGGAAATGGAGCATTATTGGATGCGTATAGAGCATAATCCAAATGCAGATTTGCCTGACACCAAAAATTTATATGGATATCGCTGGAATAATGTGACCCCCACTAGCTTTCAAAACATACATTTAAAACCAGGAGTTGGCCGTCATTTTGTGGATGGTAAAGAACGTATGACCGTCTATGGAGAGCGTAATGGACAGCATGTTCTTTTGGTTTTTGGTGAAAGTAATGTCAATAAACTGATATGGTTGTTTGGTTTAGCACCGTTAATGCTGAGTTTGTTTGTACTTTATAGTGTGTTGTGGTGGTGGAATCGGCGTGCGCGCCGTTATTTTTCTCCGATCACTCGACTTGCCAATGCTTTAGAAAACATCGATTGGGAACATCAGAACAAAGAAGCATCACCTTTTAAGGACATCAGTACTGATGCAAATATGGAAGCAGAATATTTAAAACAAGCATTAGAGAAATATCATCAGGTTTTGAATGAATTTATTAATCGTGAACGTGAGTTTAGCAGTGATGTCAGTCATGAACTACGGACACCTTTAACAGTTCTAAAAGGTAATGTTCAAATTTGCCAAGCCCGTTATGGTGATAACAAAGCCTTTATTCGTCTGGGTAATACCATTGAAGACATGCAGTTACTGGTTGATACCTTATTGGCAATTGCGCGTAATACCACCAATACGCTCACTCCAGAATATAGATCAATCTTCAATATATTACATGAATTACAAGTTGATTTAGAAAGTGTGGGTCAGGTCAAAGGAATACAGATTAATCTTCAACAAGATCCGAATGAACAGACACGGCTACTGTATCCATCTATGACAAAAATGGTTTTTGGTAATATTTTACGTAATGCCTTAAATTATTCTCAAGGTTCAGAAATTGATATTATTGTGCAAAAAAATAAGGTCCTGATTGCCGATAATGGTATAGGCATCAATTTACCCAATAACGTTAAAGTACGCGAGTTATCTTGCCCTCAATTAAAGTTACAAACCAAAGGGCATGGTATTGGACTACAATTAGTACAGAAATTGTCTAAGCAATTGGGTTGGCGTGTGGAGTTGTTTGATCGTCAATATTATTTAACTATTCACAATGATATTACTTTAATGCCTTCCACGGGATTAGTCGTGGTGGTTTATCTTAACTAAGTGAGTCTAGTTCAAGCGAAATTTTTAAGCCAACACCTGACACTGTATGAATCAATTTCTGATTAAAAGGCTTATCAACCATTTTACGTAAATTATAAATATGGCTGCGCAGTGCATCACTTTCAGGCTCTGTATCACCCCATAATTCTATTACAATTTCTTGTTTAGTAATGACTTTAGGTGAGTTTCTCATCAATAACTTCAAGAGCTTAAATTGAATTGGTGGAAGTTCAATATTTTGACCAGCACGGCTAATAGTTTGTCGTGCACTATCTAAAATTAGGTCGTGAATTTGTAATTGGCTATTAGAAACTTCACCCATTGATCTTTTAATCAAAGCTCGAACTCGCATAACCAATTCGTTAAAGTCGAATGGTTTGACCAAATAATCATCGGTACCTGAAGTAAAACCTTTCATTTTGTCATCTAAGGTATCACGTGCTGTGAGCATTAGTACAGGGATGTCTAAGCCTTGTTCTTTCCTTAACCAATGACAGAGATCGTAACCTGAGCCATCAGGTAAATTAATATCCAATAACAGAATGTGATAAGGATTGTGTTTTAATAAATTTCGAGCTGTGTCTAAATTACGGGCATGATCTATTACAAAACCATGTGTCTCTAAAAACTCACAGAGGGTAGATGCTAATTCGTAATGGTCTTCGACCATAAGGATAAAATGCTTTGTCATTACAATAACTTTATGTCGTTAATTTAAGAGCTGTTGTTTCAATTTAGCATTAAAAGGCTGTGAACCTAACCAAATTTTAAAATATTGATTGGCATGATCATTTTGGATATGACCTAATGTTTTCTGATTCAGTAAAAGTGTCAATGTGTGGGACGAATGGACGTAGCTTAAAGTGTATAAATCGCCATTTTTAACTGGTTTATAAAGCTGTGTAATTTGGTTCAGGGGAGATGTCTCTTTAAAATCAGGAATATTTTTCTTTAAAAAATGTGTGGCTGCACGTTTAAATGCCCATTCTGGGATATCTTGAGTATAAGAAAAATTCATTTGAATACTTTGCATATCCCAGGCTTTTTTACAAGACTCTGCAAAGTAGCTTACTTGACCGACTTGTTTTTTCCCGATTAAAAGGGCAGCTGTTGCACATTGTTGTACAGATGCAGCATGAATTGTTGACGTGCTGACGGATAAACCAGTCATACACGCAACACTTAAGATGATTTTTTGAATGCTAATAACCATGAATAAGCACCTCCTACATAAGGCAATTGACGATATAGGCCATTTGCAGGATCCCAAAAGTCTTGTTGAAAAATAATTTGATTATCTTTATTTACTTTAATTTCACTAATACCATATGACGCCATTTTTCTTTGCACACCAAAAATTTTGAACTCATAAGCCATATACCAATGTATATATGCAGAGTCTTGCTGATGGGTAGTATTTAATAATTTTACTTTGACATTGCTAACACGCTTATTCATACCTTTGAAATGTTCTAGTAAATTTTGTCGTGATGAGAACTGGGAAAGTGTGTCATTGATAAAAAAGTGCTCTGCATATAGAGAACTGGCTTTATTTATGAATTCTGGTGTACCTAAAGTATTGAAGGTAGATATGAAATGAGTGCCAATCTCTAATGCTTGGGTTTCTGTCAATGTCATACCCGTAATATTATTTCTGGCGGAACTATAATCTGAGGAATAACTTGGAATGCTTTTACATCCTGATAAACACATCAGTGCCAACATAGAGGCAAAGATTTTTTTTGGGTTTTTCATGATCATTATCCATTTTGAATTTTATTTAATACTGTAGATAAATCAGTGTGAACGAGATGTGAAGTTGGATAAAAAATTATCATTTTTGCCACATTAAAGTAGTCAGAGACATGTCTGAAAGCATTCCAGCACCACGAATATTTGTTATAGAACACCGCTTCCGCCAAATATTTAAAAGACCCTTAAATTGTTAAGGGTCTTTTTTTTTGCTTTGATTTTATTTCACGTCTCCTATATAAATTTTGGATTGAAATAGAACAGATCAGATTGATTTAGATGATCATCATGTTGAATCTCTTTTCACAGGCGAGGGCAATAACCCAAAAATTTACATTCATTTATAATTATTCCATTTAAATTCAGCATTGATAAAATAAGTACGTTCCAGACCATTTAAACCACTATACGCAGCTCTATAGGTAGTATTGCCCAGGTTACGGATCCCTGCACTTAAATTGACATATTTATGATTAAAACCCGCATACAGGCTACCGATGGTATAGGAATCAAAGCCGCCTTTTTGTATGACTTGAGGTTCATTAAATACGGTCTGAATTTTGCCTTTCACCCATGGCTGTAACGGCAATTGGCTAAAGGTATATTTATAATGGCTGTTAATATCAATTGGATGTGCCGCAGCTTGCACAAAAACATCCTCAGAATCAATCTTATTAAAACTGCCTGAAATCCCGAAATCATGCACTTCATCCATATAATTGGCACTGAATTCCATGCCCCAATTATTGACTTGGTTGGCATTATAATATTGAGTGGTATCTTGGAAAAAGTCAGATTCACGATCATTAAAATCGCCTGTCGCGATATTGCATTTACCGATGCGAATACAACTTTCCAACCCAGCCCGATCAATAACTCTACGATTGGTTTTTGTCCAAATATATTGGTCAAAGTCGCTATAAAACACACTGGTATTTAACGCCCAATGATCATTGAGGTATTTCCAAGCAACTTCGGCATGGTAGCCTTCTTCAGGTTGTAAAGCTAAACCTCCACCCAAAAAGCCACCAAATGTATAGCGTTCATACAAATCAGGTGCACGAAAAGTACGGCTGATGTTGGCGGAAATATTCTGAGTATCGGTGAGGTGATATTGTGCTCCAAGCGCCCATGTTGGCTCGAATATGGTTTTTTCAGGGGTAATTCCCGAAATACCGATGAGTTGCGAGGCAAGTTCAGCATTTGCGCCTGGCAGTAATTTTTGTCGGGTTGCCCAATAATTGGCGCGTACTCCTGCAAAACCTGTCCATGTGCCAAAGTCATATTCTAGATTGGTAAAACCTGCATAATAATCTTGTTCAGAATACACCGCAGTGACGGCTTTATCTAAAACAGCTTCAAGACCAAAACTGGCTTGTAATTGATGCCAGTTTAAAAATAGATTGGCATTAAAATTATCACTGTCTAAGGTTTCGGTATAACCGCCTTCTTGTTGGCGTTCTAATAAGGACTGTTTGTTATATTTAAATGAGAAGTTATTAAAAATACCCAGATTGTCTTTACGATAAGTGATGGATTTTGATTCACGCTCTTTGCGTGCCAGCAGCATCACCATTGCATCTTGCATGGTACTCCCATGTGCTGATGCAATATCTTTGCCGATCCATTGGTCATAATCGAGATCAATTTGGCTATCTGTAGCAAATTTTCCTGATAATTTGGCACTCAGTGATTCGGCGTCATAACCCAAATCTTTGACGGTTACTGTGCTATTCACTGCATTTAATGCATTGGTTTTACTAATCGCATATTTTTTATCAGCATCACCACGGACCCGATAGTCATTGGACGATTCTTTGGTATAAGTGACCTTTGCACCAAAATTATCCATGCCTGCGTTTAGACTGGTGGTGGAACTGGTTTTGTCATAACCCTCATCATAAGCGAATTTTTGACTGACCCCGATGCCTTGACTCATTTGTACAGGTTTGGTCTTGACGATAATGACACCACCTGATGCACCCGGGTCGTAAATCACCGCAGGACTACCTTTTACCACTTCAATCATTTCAACGTTGTTAATATCCACCTGATTGATTTCACCAGAACCTGAATGGTCTAAACCTTGATTGGCGATTTTGATGCCATCAACAACACTGACCACGCGTTGCCCAGTCAGACCACGAATTTTTACATTTTTACCGAAAGCCCCAGTTTCGGTAATGGAAACACCCGGAATATCCCGAATCGCTTCTTTGACATCGGCTAAGCCTTCCTGCTGAATTTTTTCCTGACTGATGATCTGTTTGGAATAGGGTTTGTTAAACATTTCTTGTTGATTTTGTCGCTCTGCCTTGAGGACTTTTTCTGCTGTGACTTCAATGACAGGCAGTTTAGTGGGTTGTTCATCAATTATGTCGGTATCTTTATTATTTTCTGCTGCATAGAGTTGATAGAAAGGAGAGTATCCACTAGCAATACACATGGTCAATAATAGATATCGTGGGAGAAAGGGAGGTGTGTGCATGACAGAAATCCAGTCAAAATAAACGCAGGGTTGCTGCCCCATCTTAAGAATAGAAACAGCAACCGGATTGAATAAGCTATGTATAGATTAGTCAGTGATCCAAGAACCATTAATATGATTAACTTTTTTCAATGATTTTTCTTTTTCTGAGAAGCCACTAGTCAGTATAGGAACACCAGCATGACTACCTGTCATATGCAAGCCAAATAGACCACCAATCCCAGCCAAAGTGTTATTACCTGAAGCGTCGGCTGTGACATTGGTAATTCCACCCTCTAGATCCTTAATGTTACCCATGAGTTTGCCCGTGGTGGCATTGACAATGCTACCGACTGTGTCAGCTGTATCCGTTGCCTGATTGGCGCGTTTATTCCATAACAATACATTGCCTTCATAAACACCATTGGCACGGAATGCAGTGCGTTCAAAGTACATGCGGCCAAACGTTGGGGTGACGCTGGTTTTGCTGGCTGTTGGCGCATTGAGTGGTAATTTATAAACGTTATAAACACGGGTTTCTGTGGCAGTTGGATTGGTCTCATTGACATAGACATAATCACCTACGGCCACCGCAGGTACCCGCATTGAAGTAAAGTATGGAATATCCTGATCAATGACAGCATTATCCAATGCTGTTTTTGTGGTTGTGGTTGCTGTATTTAACCAGCCTTGTTGATAGTTGAGGTTCATCTTGTCTTTAGATGGCTTGGCCGCTTCGACAAATAAATAGCCATTTTTGACCACAGTTAGGTTCAGATTATATGACAAAGCCACATTGCCTGAATTATTGGCTAAATCCGTACCAGTGCCATTATCATAAATTTTGCTTGCGCTGGTGCCTGTTAATTTAAGAATCTCGGCATTTTTATAGACATAGGCTTCACGAAATACTTGATGGGTGAACACGGCATTTTGTGTATCAAGGTTATAATTAATCAATAAATAACCAGTATTACCTTCTGCTAAATTATCGACTACATTTGGCATGTTAAAGAAATTACTAAAGATACCTGCGCCACCATGTCCGCCACCAAATTTAATTTGATGATGTTCAGGATTATAATTGGCAGGATATTCGGCACCTGTTACATTCACTATACTTTTTGCAGCCTTATCATAAGCATAAAGTGTTTTTACACCTTCTTTTGCCAAATAAATATGGGTATCGTTTTGTGCTAAGAAGTAGTATTGACCTGTCCCGCCACTAATATCAGTACAGGTGATTAAATCAACGGTACAGCTTTGTAAACGCGCAGCTTCATTACTTGCGGTTGGGTAGCTTCCTTTAACATAGGCAGCACTATAGTTGACCAATACCGAATCAGTTTTACCTGTCGTGTTATTGACAACCGGCTTAATGGTACGACCTTGTGTTACTTTGCCATCTGATAAACGTACAGTGATGTAGGCATTTTTAATATTGTCAGACAGCTCGCCTCTAAAAATATCGGGTAGTTTGGCAAAAGTACGCAATTGCACATAGGAGTTATTAATATCAGTTTCATTGAGATACATGGTTTGTGTATCACCAATCGCCTTCATTTCTGCAGTTTTTAATGCTGCTGGTAATGCTGCACTACTAAAAATGGTGGCTTGACTGTTTGGATTGCTTGCATCAAAACGTTTTAGAATATTGTCGGTATAGAATGTATATTCAGTTGCTGTTGTTGTACCAGCTGGTGTGTAAGTTCGTTTTTCTTTAGATGCATTTGGGTCAAGGAAAATACCATATTCACGCTTTTTATAAACCGTTTTATCGCCATCTTTTGCAGCACTCATCACAAAGACACGATTACCTAAAATCACGTTGTTGATGCTGCTGTAAGAGTCCTGTTTGTCATTATTAGGGTCATAACGGACAATTTGAGAGTTACCAGTATCTGGGTTGGTGACTTTGTAGAATTGATAATCAAACACCGATTCAATTTGAGTATTAATCGTAATGCTCAGATCTGTGCTAAGTGAACCATCACTGACACTTACTACAAGTGTATCTGCACCAACCACATTGCCTGCAATATAAGTGATCACACCTGTTTTACTGTCAATGCTTGCAGTGCCTAATTTTGGCGCAGTTTTAATGCTATAGGTAAGCGCGTTGTTTTCAGCATCTTTTGCCGTTACGCTAATTTTTTTACTGTCTAGGGTTTGTACGGTCACTGGGCTGATCGCATCAATTGTGGGTGCAGTATTGGTCGGTTTGCTGTCTCCACCACTACCACCGCCACCACAACCTGTAAGAATGGTACAGATTGAACTGGCAATCAGGGTTTTATGACCTATTTTCATTTTAGATAACAACATTGCTTTATCCTTTGCTTGATAAAAAAATGGACAATCATCGTGGCTAGAAAGGACAATGCTTTGTTGGCTATATGATAATGATAATTATTTACATTAAAATACTAATCTAATACAAAAACAGAGTCAACATAATAATTCTGTTTAGCATATTGATATTTATTGTGAATTGATGAAATGTCTTTTAATTAGATTCGTATGGTGCAAATTTTTTAAGCGTGGAAAATTTTTATTGCCGTCATACAAGTACTTTAAGATGAGACGATATTTCGCAAGCCTTCACTCACAAAATATGCCCAATTTAGCTAATTTAAATTATTGTATAGTCACTAATTTTTTGACTACTTCTTCGCCTACTTCACGTGGTGATTGAGGATTTTGACCTGTAATAATACGGTCATCGACAATGACATAAGAGGTAAATGGAAAAAATCCTTGAGAATATTTTGCACCTTTTGATTTCAACTGATTTTCAAGAAAAAAGGGCACTTGTTTTTTCATCCCTGAAAGCAATTCTTCACGATTTGAAAATCCTGTCACTTTACGGTTTGCAATGAGCGCTTTGCCTTGTTCATCTTTTAGGGAAAGTATACCTGCCACACCATGACATACCGCGGATACCACACCACCTTGACGATAAATTTGTTCAGCTAGTGCGGTTAATTCAGAATTATTTGGAAAGTCCCACATCACGCCATGACCACCAGTAAAATAAATTGCTTTATAGTCAGACGCTTTTACCTCACTTGGCTGTAAGGTGTTATTTAACCGCAACATAAATGCAGGATCGGCTAAATAAGCGCGTGCTTGTTTATCCATATAGATCCATTTTTGACTACGCTCATCCAGTGGCACTGGACCCCCTTTAGGGCTAATAAAATCCATTTGGTAACCCGCTTTATGCGCAACGTCATAGAAATGTGTGAGCTCAGTTACCCATAGCCCTGTAGTATCTTCACGTGAAGGGTATTTGTCATGATTGGTCATCACAACCAATATTTTTCCTTTAGATCCTGACGAAGATGGGTTCGAAATTGATTTTGAACTGCTGTTATCATTCGCAGATGCAAAAGGCACTGAAAATAATGCTGCTAAAATAACCAATAACTGTTGAATTATACGATGCTTAATAACCCAAGTATTTGTCATCATGATTTCCTGTGAGTTGTTTCATGGTGAGTATAAGGTTGAAGTAAGCTTTAAGGTAAAGCCTGTTTTTTAATCTTTTGTCTATTTTAGATGAATGGCATTTTACCCATAAAGTGCTGACTCTGGGCATCATTCAGCATTTGCTTTTATTAGATCTTTTGCAAGTGCGATCAAATCTATATTCATCATTTTAAATTTGAGTTGCGGTTTTTTGTGCATGAATTTTAATCACAATTCAATTTGAATTAAAAAACAAATAACCCTATTGACCTTAAAGTCCACTTTAAACATAGCATGAACTCAATGCTGAATTAGAGTGAAAGCGATGTTGAAATTTTTTAATTTAAATCGAACAACGCAAACACTTTTTATGGGTTTTGCATTCGCACATTCTGCTTTTGCAGCAAATGATCTTACACCAAACAATCAGCTCAGTAACATCTCACATTCACAAGAGTATACAGCGATGCAAAATATAAATACTGTAACGACCAATCGAGTTAATGCAAAGCATCCAACCACTCAATATCCAAATGCAAAAGCGTTTGTAGAGGTTGAATTTGGACCGCATAAGGTACAGGTTCCTAAAGGTGGTTTTTATGACCGATTCCATATGCAACCAAATTTAGATGAGGTCGCAAAAGAATCTGGTGTTGGCAATATAGATTTCTTTAGAAAGATTCCTAAGCAACTGGTTGAAACACGTATAGGTCAAGTGTGGTCGCCAAACTATTATTATAAAACCAGCAATGTTCAACTGTTGATGCTTGCACCATTAGATAAGTTAACAGCAAAGTTGCCTGCTAAAGTTGAACCCTTAAGCCCAATACCTGGCTATGGATTGGTCTCACTTACTTTTTTTGCCTATGATGTCTGTGATAACGATCCTTATGATGAAGTATCTGTTGCTGTTGTGGTTCGCAGTCCTCATGCAAAAGGCGCCAATATTTCAGAGTTAATCAAATCTGCACGTACACGCGATTATTATGGTTATGTCCTTGCGCTTCCTGTCGATACTGAAATTGCACGTGTACGTGGTGTTTACGGTTATGATTTACCCAAGTGGCTCACTGCAATTGATTTAAAAATAGCTGATCAGGTCCAAGCGCATTTGTATGATACTCAAGGCAATCTCGACATCAGCCTCTCTGCGCCAACACCAAAACTTAAAACTGTAAAAAATCAATCACAGCAAGAAAAGAAAACCATGCTGAATCAGGTTGATGGTATTTGGTATCGTTCATACGTTCAGTCAAATAACCAAAAATTTGCTCAAAAATTATTTCCAAAACATGTTGAGTTAAATCGTTATGGTGGCCCAGTCAGTCAATTATTGGATCAACTCGGTGCTAAAAAAATCTTACGAATGGATGTGATCAAAGATGCTCAGTTGGCACTACATATGCCAACACCGATTGCTGAATGGAATAAATAAGTAGAACAATACTTATGTCATAAAACGCTCAATCAATTTCATTGGGCACTTTAATATTCTCGTGACATCTATATCATCCACTCCAGCATCCTTATGTTTTACCTGCTACAAAGAATAATCAATCTAAGCTTGAGGCTTATCCAACACAATTCTATTGAATAAGCCCATGTAAAATCATTAATCAATATCAGGATGCTGCTTGGCGAGATGATCACGCTTTTCTTGCAACTCTTCGATTTTTTGATCAATTTTTTCGATTTTTTGCTCAATATTTCCATGATATTGTTCGAGAAGTTCTTCAGCCTCTTCTGTATCAACAGCCATTGGTTTTGCACCTTTGAGCGGTAAGTTGGCTGTTTCTTTAAGATAAATCGCAGTAATCACCCCAAAGCAACCACAAATCACCAGATAATAGGCAGGCACCATAATATTCTGAGTGGTTTCAACCAATGCTGCTGTGATGGTCGGGGTTAAACCTGCAATTACCACAGAAATATTAAACGCGATTGCAAGTGCACTATAACGAATTTCAGTTGGAAACAATGCGGGTAGGGTAGAAGCCATTATTCCAATCAACATATTCAGTGAAAGTGCCAACATCAACAGACCCAAGAAAATTAAGTAAACATTGTTTGTGGCAAGCAATATAAAGGCAGGGTATGACAAGACAATCAGGGCAATGCTGCCTGCAAAGACAAATGGGCGACGGCCAATTTTGTCACTGAGCATACCTACAAACGGCTGTACAAAGAGCATTCCAACCATTACGGCAATAATAATCAGAACGCCGTGATTTTCTGAATAGCCTAAGTTATGTGAGAAATAACTTGGTAAATAGGTGAGTAGCATGTAGTAGGTGACATTGGTACATAGTACGAGTCCAACACAAACCAGTAGACTGCGTTTATGTTCACGGAAAATTTGTTTAAAACCGACTTTTTGCGGTTTTTTCGATTGTGACTGTTCTTCAGCATGTGCCTGAAAGGTTGGTGTCTCATCTAAAGAGTGACGTAAATATAAGCCAATCAGTCCCAGCGGTAGCGCTAAATAAAAAGGAATACGCCAGCCCCAATCGACAAAGGCAGCTTCGCCCATGGAAAAGCTGATCATTGAAACGACGCCCGCACCAACAACAAAACCTAAAATCGAACCAAAATCCAGCCAGCTTCCCATGAAACCGCGCTTTCGATCTGGAGAATATTCCGCTACAAATATTGCTGCTCCAGCATATTCACCTCCGACCGAAAAGCCTTGAGCAATTTTTACAATGAGCAGCAAAATAGGGGCCCAAATCCCTATACTTTCATAAGATGGAATCAAACCAATACCAAAGGTACTGACCGACATGATAATAATGGTGATGGCCAGAATTTTTTGACGACCGTATTTATCGCCTAAATGCCCGAAAAATAATCCACCCAAAGGTCGAAATATAAAGGGTATAGAAAAGGTGGCAAGGGCCGCAATCATTTGTATACTGGGTGATGAATTGGGGAAAAAGACTTTACCTAATACATAAGCGACATAGCCATACACACCAAAATCAAACCATTCGATGGCATTCCCTAAAGCTGCGGCTTTAATGGCTTTTTTAGTCTTATCATAATCAATAATTTCGACATCATCGATTTCAAGTGGTTTGATTTTTCTTTTATACATAAATGGCTTAATCCTAATGAATGACAGTGTTAAAAAACCTCTTTAAAACACAATCAAAAAAATTCATCATGAGCAGAAATGATTAAAAAATATAACGCTAGGTTACATTTAAGATTTCAATGTCATAGAATTTTAATAAATATCAATTGATTATAATTTTAGTTTTTTTGTGAATTTTATGTGTTGGGTAATCATGAACAAAATGTATGAGATCTGATGCAATTATGTAATAAGTTTAACGTATATAAATCAATCAAAAGGCTTGAGAATAACAGTTGTGTCTCCTGTAGCTAAATTTGTTTTAACCATACTTAAAAATAAATTGAATGATTAAAAATTTTGAGATTAAAGAAGAAGTGTAGGTATGATGACTAAAGCAATGGATAGGCATTGATCCTCACAATTCAGCAAAACACATCAAAAAATTATTTTACATAAAACTTCTACTTATACAGTCGAATTATAAAAAATCCGGATTTTTGACAACCTGTAATAGTTGAGGATTATCGATTGGAATTGAGAATATCACTCCATTGGTACTTTGAACAAAAACAATATGGTCTTTAATAATCGTCTTACAAAAAGGGTTACTATTCTCCAAAAACAAAAACCACACTAACTCATTTTTTAAAAACAGACCGACCACACCATCCCCACCAAAACTACCCTCACCATATCTTATCTGATAGTCTGCATAACTAATCTGCCCCATATAATCAAAATCAATAAGATCCGCTTTCTTCACTTCGTCATCAAAGAAATTTAATTTCCTTACGATATCCACAGTTGCGTTATTCTTGTTTCTATAATCGAGAACAAATATTTCTCCATTGTGCAGAAAAATTCCATTTATAAATGGACATTGAAAATTATTGAATATCTCTATTCGTTTCATATATGCAAGTCCTTGACTCGTTGCTGAACCCCGTTTGTGTAAGTCCTGATTATATTTTTTGTAAAAATAAGCGACTGAATCTTAATAAAATTTACAATTTTAATGATTAGTTAGACAAAGTATCCCCTTGTTGAGAAGTACAATTTTAGCAAAGTAAGCCCTTTTTTTGATTTTGTTTCCTGATTTTGTTTTATGGAAAGCCATTATGTTTTCAAATTATATCCATCCATTTGTTTTGTTTTTCTCATTACTCAATCCGTTTTTAATGAGTATCTATATGATCGGGATGATTCGCCATACTGAAACCCATGTATTCAATAAAGGTTTAGCCCAAGGTGCCTTGATTGCTTATGTGGTTTTTATGCTTTTTGCATGGGGTGGTGAAGCCATTTTTAGTACTTATTTAAATGTTCGTTTTGAGTCATTTCAGATTTTTGGCGGATTAATATTCTTAGTGATTGGCTATCGCTTTGTATTTCAAGGCGCAGATACCATTGGAGAAATGAGAGGAACACCTGCGCATTTGGCCAGTACCATGGCGATGCCATTTATGATTGGCCCTGGCACAATCAGTGCGGCTGTCGTAACAGGAGCGAGTATGTCTTTACTCGAATCCGCTGTGTTGATTGCTTTTACCTTATTTATTAGCTGTGGCATTTTAATGATCATGAAGTATGGGCATGACCATTTACGTTATAGCCATGCAAAATATATTGATCGCTATTTTGATATTGTTGGACGTTTATCTGCCTTGTTAATCGGCACAATTGCAATTGATATGATCGCAACTGGGGTTATTGGTTTGCTTGAAAAGTATTAATAATAATTTGTTTATATTCATTTTTTGAGGTAATTATCAAATAAATATGGTGACATGATTTATGCTGAGGTGAGGGATACACATCAGGCCATGTCAAAGTTTATTCAGTAATATCATCGAGAAATCTTCGTCTTAGCCTTTCAGATTGAAAGGCTTTGCATTTCAGAGCTTTGTCTAACAAAACGAATTTGAATTAGAAAATAATGGAGGAATGTAGAGATATATGTTGTTTTTATGTGAAATATAACGATAATGATTTTTATTTAGATTAAGAGTTTTGTTTCGTGAATAAATGGATTTCTCAAAATCGAATCTTTGCTAAAAGTGCAATTTATCTTGCACTTTATAGTTGTTGGATTGGGACAGCTTATGCTGCGACAGAAGCAACAACAGAACAAACAAATGCTTTACCCATGATCGTTGTCACAGCAGAAAACAATTCAGAAAATAACTACACTAAAAAGAATGCCAGTACATCGACTAAACTCGATTTGAGTATAAAAGAAACCCCTCAATCGGTTTCAGTGATTACCCGCAAACAAATCGAAGATATGGGTGCGACAAATTTGGGTGATGCACTTTTAAATACAACAGGGATTTTGCTAACAGGGGATAATACGGAGAGGACCAACTTTTCTATCCGAGGCTTTAATGTTGGAGATGGCTGGAATTCAAATATATTGCAATATGATGGTGTTGCTGTAAATGCAAGTAATGTCACCTCCTCTAAACCAGATATGGCAACTATTGAAAGTATTGAAGTATTACGAGGGGCAGCAGGGTTAATGCAAGGTTCAGGAGAACCGTCTGGTGCAATTAATCTTATTCGTAAAAAGCCAACAGAAGTTTTTCAGGCGAGTGGCGCTGTCAGTTATGGTTCATGGAACACTGTACGTGGAGAAATGGATATGTCTGGTCCATTGAATCAATCTGGAAGTGTGCGTGGTCGTTTAGTGGTGGCAGGTCAAGATGGTGATTCATTTATGAAATCTGTTACTCGTGATTCTAATGTTTTGTATGGAATCGTGAGCAGTGATTTAACTGAAAATACGCTATTGAATATTGGATATTCACGCCAAGGTGAACATGCTGTTCCCGTCAATACAATTCCTAACTATTTCAATGGAACCAAAATAGGCATCGATAATTCCAACTGTGGTTGCGATTACAGAGATTTTTGGGATAAAACCAATACACAAGCTTTCTTAGATATAAGCCATAAATTTAATAATGGATGGGAAGTAAAAGCCAGCTATATGAAGGCAAACTATGCCATGGATATGGCATTTACTTCATTGAGCGTGGCTCCAAAAACCACAAGTGCTGATAATGCTTTAGCAACTGTTTATAAGTACGGATATAACTATGAGCAAAAATTAGATATTTATGATTTTTTTGCAAAAGGGACATATCAATTATTCGGTCGTGAGCATGACTTGGTATTTGGTGCAAATCACAGTAAAAGTAATATTACTGGGGCTTGGACAAGTTGGGACCAAGTGCTTGAAGATTATAGTTTAGTTGGCGGAGGGGAAACACCGACACGTGACTATTTATACGTCAATATTAAAAATTACAGTCCTTATCAGTTACCTTATATCGCACCACGTTATCAAAATACCAGCGCTGATCAGGTACGCCAGACAGGATACTACCTCACCACTCGTTTAAATATTATTGATCCGTTCAAAGTTATTGCAGGTGTGCGCCAAAGTAATTATGAAAGTGTCAATGAATATAAGAAATCAAATATTTTAACACCATACTTTGGGCTTACTTATGCTATCAATGATGCATTGACTGCATATGCGAGTTATACCGATACCTTTGTTGTGCAAAATGTCAAAGATCGTAATGAGACATTACTTGATCCAGTACAGGGTAATGTTTATGAAATTGGGTTAAAAGCAGGGCTTTGGGATGATCGTTTAATTGCATCAGTTGCAGGATTTAAAACCAACCAAATTAATCGCTCAATACGAGATGAAAGCACCAAAGGCCAATGCCCATTTAATGGTGGCGAGGCTTATTGTAATGTTGCATCGGGTGAGGTGATCAGTAAAGGGATTGAAACTGAGATTCGTGGTGAAATTATACCCAATCTTAATTTGAGTTTTGGCTACACATACAATACAACGGAATATGCGAACGACCCTACAAATCAAGGTTTGGTTTTTAATGAGGATACGCCTGAACATATTGCACGTTTATTTGCGACCTATAAATTTGCTAATAATTTAATCCTAGGCGGTGGTGCAAATTATCAAAGTACTTGGAAAGTGGGTCGCTATAGCGAACATCCTTATAGTCAGCCTGGATATACGATTGCTAACTTGGTGGCGAGCTATCCACTAAGTGATAAAGTGAATATTGCATTAAATATCAATAATATTTTTGACAAAGAATATTATTCACAAATTTATAGTGATGGAACTATTCGCTTTGGTAATCCTCGAAATGCGACGCTCACCTTACGCGCAAAATTTTAAATCAATCGAAGGATGGCTGATATTTTCAGCCATTCGCTAAAATAACAATCCCAATTCACTCCCTAAAATGTACTCAAAACCTCAACAAATTTTCTGAATTAATTTTTATAATTTTATAGACGACTGGTCTATTATTGATTTATAGTGTGTACATGAAACGATCAGATAAAAGTGAAGCGACTCGCCAACATATCTTAAATACCAGTTTTAAGCTGGTATTACATAAAGGTTTTGTTGGAGTCGGCTTACAGGAAATTTTAACGACTTGTGGTGTACCCAAAGGTTCGTTCTATTATTACTTCTCTTCAAAAGAAGCATTTGGTTGTGCACTTTTACAGCAATATCTTGCTGATTATAAAGTGAAAATCGATCAATTGATTCTACAAGAAGAGCGGAGTGCTTATGCGCGCTTAGTTGCGCTTTGGCAAGCATGGATTGATGATCCATGTCATAACGATGGTGGCTGGGCTGAGAATTGTCTGATTGTAAAACTTGCCGCAGAGGTCTCTGACTTATCGGAAGATATGCGTCAGATTTTAAATTTTGGTGTAACCAAGCTGACAGAACGCATTGCAAATTTACTCAGTGATGGGCAACAGGATGGCTCAATTCCACAACATATTGAGCCTGAGAAAATGGCACAAACCATGTATCAACTCTGGTTAGGCGCAGCTTTATTGGCGAAACTAGCACAGAACAAACAGCCACTTTATCTGGCTTTAGAAACCACACAGCAATTACTAAAACCTATATAGGAACAACAAATGAAAAGTATTATTCATCAAGTTTTTGGCGAACCTGTCGACGTATTAGCAGCAGCAGAAATGCCAAAACCCGAGCCTAAAGCAGGTGAAGTTCGTATTAAAATGATTTTATCTCCGATGCATAACCATGACATTTGGACGGTGAGAGGCAATTATGGTTATAAACCAACACTTCCTGCGATCGGAGGAAGTGAAGCGGTTGGTGTGATTGATGCAGTTGGTGAAGGTGTTGATGCGGTATCTGTCGGGCAACGTGTTGCAGTTGCAGCAGTTCACGGCAGTTGGGCTGAATACTTTATTGCACCTGCACATGGTGTCGTGCCTTTAATTGATGCAATAGATGATGAAACTGCTGCTCAATTGATTGGTATGCCGATTAGTGCACTGATGCTGTTAGATTTCATTGATTTAAAACAAGATCAGTGGCTTATCCAAAATACAGCCAATGGTGCTGTGGGTAAAACTGTTGCAATGATTGCGCATGCTCGCGGTCAAAAAGTTATTCATTTAGTTCGCCGTAGTGATGCAATTGCAGAAATGAATGGCTTAGGTATTCAAAATGTAGTGGCGACTGATCAAGCGGATTGGAAAGATCAAGTAAAAGCGATACATGCAGATCAACCTTTAATCGCTGGGGTAGATTCGATTGGCGGTAAAGCCAGTGGTGAAATGTTGGCCTTACTTAGTGAAAATAGTGTTTTGGTATCATTTGGTAGTATGACGGGTGAACTGATGCAAATTTCATCAGGCGATCTTATTTTTAAACAAGCGACAGTTAAAGGCTTCTGGGCAAGTGTAGTCAATAAACAATTGTCTGCGGAACGAAAAAAAGAGTTAATTGTAGAATTGGTGACTTTAGCTGCTCAGAAAAAATTAATATTGCCTGTTGAAGGCGTATTTAGTTTTGATCAAATTCAACAAGCTGCTGCCAAAGCAACCCAAGGTGCACGTCAAGGCAAAGTGTTATTAAAACCATAAAGGTATTTGACATAGATCAGTTGCAAGACTGATCTATCAGCGTTTTTAAAATAAGGAAAAAAGCGATGATTGGACAAATTTTAATTGCCTTAATTGCACTACTACATGTGTATATTTTAGTTTTAGAGATGTTCTTATGGGACAAACCATACGGTTTAAAAGCATTTGGGAATACGCCTGAAAAAGCACAACTCACTAAAGTCATGGCACAAAATCAAGGTTTATATAATGGCTTTTTAGCAGCTGGCTTATTTTGGTCTTTATGTGCACCTACAATTTACGCCTTATCGTTAGCGAATTTCTTTTTAGGCTGTGTATTGGTTGCTGGAATTTATGGCGGCCTAACAGCAAGTAAGAAAATTATTTATATACAAGCAGTTCCAGCAGCATTGGCATTACTTATGGTGAATTTGAATTACTAAAGCAAGAGGGAAGCCTCGCTTTAATTTTTTTCAAAAAATATTTTGATGAAAATAGCAGTATTAAGGTGTTTGTTTTAACCAATCAACTTAGGTGTGGATAGAAGATGCTTAAGCTGGCAACTTGAGTCAATCTTCACACGATAAATCTCTTTATATTCTGTATAGTAACCTGTTAAGAATTACTTATATTTCAGGTTTATTATTGAGTTTTAAACGAATATAAACTTAGCTTATTCATCATTTTTTAACTTTACTCAATCAGATTTGTTTGGGTTCCCAAATGGTTATAATCAAAATTAAAACCAAGAATTATTGTTATAAAAAAATTGAAATTAAATTTATATTTAATGCTTTTTTTAAATTAAAATTTTTTAATTTTCTATTTATTATTAGGTTATATTGAGTTGTTGATCATATTAGCCAACTTTTTGAAATTCTTCAAATGTAAAAATAGTATAGTTTTCCTGTTTTAATTCTAGTATTCCATCTTTATATATTTAGATCGGATTTGTATAATTATTATATTTTATCAAAAATCATGGCATGAAATTGTAACTTGTGTTGATATTTTATTTTTAGCTATAAAATTTTTTTGCTTATTTTTTTAGTTTTTATCAATTTTTTGTTAATTTTTTTTAATAGTTATAATTTTATATATAAAATTTTTTTTAAAATTTATTGCATTATTATTTTTAAATAGATTAATTGTAGATCTGTATTTTTATAAAAATAACTATCACATAATAAATATTATGTTTTTGTTTGATTTGTATTTTTTGAATGATTTTTTATTTATAAAATTTAATTTGGTTAATTGGTTTTAATTTTATTTGATTAACTTCTCATAAAATATAAAAATAATCTATTATTTTGTATTTTTATTCTTATTGATCTGAAATGTAGATGATTAAGATATTTTTTTGTTTAAATTACAATTGGTTTTATTTTTTTTCGTAGATTAACATATTTTTTGCTTGGTGCAATACAGTAAATATTAATTAAAGCGAATGTTGGTAATAAGTCGACTTTAATATGTAATTTAATGATAATCATGCATTTAGCTTATGCTGGTTGTGTATTTAATTAAATGTAATTAAATACTTAACTTTGAAATGTTATAAAGTTGATGATAAAAAATATACACGAACTTCGAATGAAAAAATTTTCATCAACCTATTGAGCTGTGGAAAACTCTACGAATAAGTAGTGGGTGTGCATGATGAAGATCTACGAAATGATTTTTCATAAAGGAATGGGTGAAAACTCTCATTTTTTTTATACTGTAAATAATCAGGTATCACGTCAGCATTTTATTCGAATGCTTCGGAAAGAAATTGATGGCGAACTGAATGGTTTTAAACAGAGTTGTATGGAAGATCATAAAAATGATCTTGCATGGCTCTATGAGGAGGTGAGTAGAGAAAGCCATTTTTATTTAGATATCATGGAAAATGATTTTCTTCATAATTCTGTTGCTGCATTAGGTTTGCATATTTCATTGAGTGTTGAGGAGCAAGATGTAATGGAGTTACAAGAGGGAAATGAGTTTTTATAAATTGATTTTAATTAGTAAAACTTAAATTGTGAGATTTTAATCTCCCGTTCATTATTTTTCGATTAGCATCCGACAATGCTATATCGTCAGCCCATTCTTCCCCCCGAAATTGAATGGGCTTTTTTTTTGACATTATTTTTATAAAAGGAAGATTTATAAATAAATAATTTTTTATTATCAGTAGAATTATCATGTTTTTATCGTGTATTTTTATGTGTTTTAATCTTTAATATAATTTAATTCACACCATTTGATAAATTTATTTTTAAAAAACAAAATATTATATTGAAGATTTAGTATTTCTGAGTCTGTTTATTGAACACCGACTTTATCACATGCAATTATGTAAAAGCTTTCACACTTCTCGTGTGAAAGTTAATAAATAATACATAATCATGGGATTTAATATGAATATTTTTACAAAGCTAACGCTTACTACATTGTTAAGCATTGGGTATATCGCGACTACACAAGCAGCGGTGACTGGTCAAGTTGATGTCAAGCTAAATGTTTCAACAGGTTGTACTGTTGAAGGTTCTACTGTGAATGGAAATATCAACAAGTTTGGTGAATTAGATTTCGGTAAAACTTCTGGTACTTGGACCAATACCCTTACAGCTCAAGTTGCTTCATCAGCAACGAGTGGCCATTTAAACGTAAAATGTGACGGTACAACGCCTGTTAACTTTACTGTTGCAATTGATGGTGGTCTACGCGCTGATCGTAGTCTAAAACATACAACTGCTGCGGATACGGTCAACTATAACGTTTATCGTGATGCAGCACGTACCAATCCATATGCCATTAATACAAATCAGACTTTCACTGCTGCGGTAGGTGTGGCTCAAGATGTACCAATCTTTGGTGCAATTGCTGCAAATAGCGGCACTGCAAAAGCACAAGGTGATTATGCAGACACTTTATTGGTGACCGTTAATTTCTAATCAGTATACGTAACAGTGAACAGGCTTGTTGTTAAACAAGCCTGTTTTTAGGAGGAACGTATGCATTTGTTGCTTAAACAATGCGTGGGATTGTTGGCTTGTAGTCTTGTTTCGTCATTCGTTGGAGCTGCACAGTTGGCAGCCAAATTAAATGTACAGATTGAACTGGAGTCATCCTGTGAGATTAATAATCAATCTGTGAGTAATGGAACAAATGGCTTGAATTTCGGTCAACTGAATTTCGGAGAAACCACAGCTGCATTTAATCAGGTGATAGAGACCAGCTTAAGTCAGGGTTCTACATCAGGTTTGACCATCCAATGCCTTGGCAATGCCCCAATAAAAGTTACCTTTGGTGCAGGTCAGAATGACAGTAAGGTTCCAGCACCTTTTGGCGCAAATTATTTTCGTGCAATCAGTAATGGCACAGATTTCCTTGCCTACAACATCTTATATGGAACTGCTCGGGAAGCGTTAAGGCCCAATCAAATCATTACTTTGACCAATAATGGTCAGCCGCAAACGCTTAATCTCATGGGGCAAACTGTTAATAATGGTCGGTCAGTCTCGCTTGGGCAATATACCGACACTATTCCAATTACCATTGAATTTTAAAGAACAAAATCATGAAAAGAATAGGTTTAAGTGTTCTGCTGATGTTGGTTGTGCAGTGGGTCTATGCTGAAACACAAGCAACTTTTAAAGTCCAAGCAACCATTGCAAATGGATGTGGGCTAAGCAATATCGAACAGCGACTTGATTTTGGTCGTCATCCTGTTGTGGCGCAGGGGCAATTAAAAGGATCCGTCATCAATACTGCGCAAAGCTGGAATATTCAGTGTACTGCACGTTTGCCTGTACAGGTCATGTTGAATGGTGGTGATCACTTTTCAAATAACTTTCGACGGATGAAACATGCCCAGCAGAATGAGTTTGTACCTTATCAGCTTTATCAGGACAGTAGTTTGCAAGGTGAATATGCCAGTGGCAGTACTTACTCACTGACAAAATACCGGTTCAAAATTTTCACGACTTTCGGGAATTAAATTAACTCCGACTTCAGAGCAAATGGCTTTTGGCAAAACCGCCTTTGGTTATGTGTTGGCAAACAGCACCATGAAGTTTGATTTAGACAACAAACTACTCAATAGCCTGAGTGGTCAAACCAGTTTGTACGGGGTTGACAGTTCAGGAGTGAAACAGGAATTGGTTGAAATTAAAAAAGAAGGAGGGGGGTAAATGGGTTATTTATCAGGGTTACACACCCCTTCTTTTTTATGTATAAGCCTGACATTGATATTGGTTGCGAATATCCCATTGCTGAGCTGTAACGTGTATGCAAATGGTTTACCCCCGCCACCGCGAGATGTTTTAGAAGTAAATAGCTTATTTAAGCTCTATCTGGACTTGGTGATCAATCAATATTCGACGCGACAGGTGATACCGGTCATTGTCAAAGGTGATCATTATTTTATCCAGCAGTCGAAACTGGATGAGTTGCAGATTAAGCTGCCTGCGGATGCACTACAGCAACAGTCAGAAAAAAACCTGACTGATCTGGATGTATTTACTTTGGGCTTTTCGGGCAAAGCTTTGGATTGGGTCAGCCTCAATCAGATCCCCGAATTGAAGTATGAGTACAATTCAGCGCAACAGTATTTTAGTCTAGATCTTCCTGCCAGCTGGATGCCAGTGCAGATACGCGGCTTGGATTCTTGGTATCAACCTGAAACAGCACAGTCGGGTATTGGTCTATTAAATAACTATGACTTTTATACCTACCGCCCAGAGAATGGTGGCTATAGCAGTACACTCTTTACAGAACAACGCTTTTTCTCGCCTTATGGCGTACTGAGAAACTCAGGGGTTTATAGCAAAACTGATTTTGACTCATCCACTCAGAATGGTGATGGCTACCACCGCTATGATACGACTTGGCAATATGATGACCCCGTCAGCGTACTCTCATTTTTAGCGGGTGATGTAATTACGGGAAGTAAAAACGCTTGGGGAAGTTCCCTGCGTTTAGGTGGATTACAGTTACAACGTAATTTTGGTACCCGTCCAGATTTGATTACCTATCCTTTACCTCAGTTTAAAGGACAAGCGGCCTTACCGAGCACTGTGGACTTATTGATCAATGGACAGAAAGCCAATTCAACCGATGTGCAATCAGGTCCCTTCATTTTGAATAATGTTCCATTTATCAATGGTAAAGGC
>NZ_JAMBAR010000001.1:1179035-1180867 GCF_025433935.1 Acinetobacter sp. I-MWF
GATCAAGAATCGAGTTATGTAGGGATGGACGGGATTGCTTATCTTGAAGATCTGAGTGCAGAAAATACCATTCGGGTGCAACTGCCAGATCAGCGCGTATGTGAAGCAAACTTTTCGTTGGATTTAAAACAAGCGCAACAACAGATTGTAGTGATTAAATCGGTTGTTTGTCGTGAGGTGGCTCAACCATGATTACTTTAAAAAAAATAATACCCGCAGGTCTATTATTCTCTGGATTGTTTAAAGGACAAGCGGCCTTACCGAGCACTGTGGACTTATTGATCAATGGACAGAAAGCCAATTCAACCGATGTGCAATCAGGTCCCTTCATTTTGAATAATGTTCCATTTATCAATGGTAAAGGCGAGGCGGTGATTGTCACCACAGATAGTGTTGGCCGTCAGGTGGCAACCTCTGTACCATTTTATATTTCGAATACTTTGCTTAAACCGGGGTTATTGGATTATTCCGTGTCTATGGGACAAATCCGCGAAGACTATGGGATTAAGAACTTTGCATATGGCAAGTTTGCTGGTTCGGCGGATGCACGTTACGGGATTAACGATTGGCTCACGGCTGAAGGGCGGGTTGAACTCTCAGATTCAATTCAGTTGGCTGGACTAGGTTCAGTGCTTAAGCTGAATCGGTTTGGGGTATTCAATGGTTCAGCAACTCAAAGCTGGGCAGATCGTGAGTTTAATCGAATCAATAGTCAAAACCTTAAGGGAAATCAATACACGCTAGGTTATAGCTATAACCAGCAACGCTTTGGATTTAGTCTTAATCATACTCAGCGAGATCAGGATTATTATGATCTTTCACGCTTGCAATATAGCAATTTGATTTCAGCCAACAGTCATAAAAGCTGGGTTGCCAATACTTATTTTGCCACAGATCGGTCGGGTACTTTTGGGGTGGC
Source organism: Acinetobacter sp. I-MWF (assembly GCF_025433935.1). NCBI lineage: Bacteria > Pseudomonadati > Pseudomonadota > Gammaproteobacteria > Moraxellales > Moraxellaceae > Acinetobacter > Acinetobacter sp. I-MWF. The sequence goes on from NZ_JAMBAR010000001.1 coordinate 1,179,955, forward strand.
CTATATCCGAACCAAGAACCGCGACATTAAAAATAAACTGATGAACCTGTCTTGGGCGCCCGTATTACCATCCTATCTGCGTGGTGCGACAGTGTCGTTAAGTGCCAATCGGGATTTTGTGGAAAAAGAGTGGAGTGCAACATTTCAGTTATCGGTTCCATTTTCCAAGAGCAGATCCACGGCCAGTCTAGGTTATAGCCAACAATCCAGTGGTGATTATGCTTATGTCAACTATAACCGTAGTGCACCGTTGGCAGGCGGTGTTGGTGTTGATTTAAGCCGACGTTTTAATGAAAACAGCGATGACTACAATCAAGCACGCTTGAGCTACCGTAACCAATATTTTAATACCGATGTCGGCATGTCGGGTAGCCATGATTACAACTATTGGTTTGGACTTTCCGGTTCAGTGGTGTTGATGTCAGGCAATGTCTTTGCTGCCAATCGATTGGGCGAGTCGTTTGCTTTGATTGATACCAACAAAGTTGCAGATGTACCCGTACATTATGAAAACAGTTTGGTGGGGCGGAGTAACGCCAAGGGCTATGTTTTTGTACCATCAGTGACCCCATATTACGCGGCTAAATACAGTATTAACCCGATCGATTTACCTTCCAACTTTAATGCAACCCAAGTTGAAAATCGAATTGCGGCAAAACGAGGCTCAGGTGTGGTGATTGGCTTCCCAATCAAACAGTCTTATGCAGCAAATGTGTATTTAGTGCAAAGCAATGGGCAAGCGATTCCAGTGGGTGCGGTGGTACATCGTGCGGATCAAGAATCGAGTTATGTAGGGATGGACGGGATTGCTTATCTTGAAGATCTGAGTGCAGAAAATACCATTCGGGTGCAACTGCCAGATCAGCGCGTATGTGAAGCAAACTTTTCGTTGGATTTAAAACAAGCGCAACAA
>NZ_JAMBAR010000001.1:1180967-1242905 GCF_025433935.1 Acinetobacter sp. I-MWF
TATGTGAAGCAAACTTTTCGTTGGATTTAAAACAAGCGCAACAACAGATTGTAGTGATTAAATCGGTTGTTTGTCGTGAGGTGGCTCAACCATGATTACTTTAAAAAAAATAATACCCGCAGGTCTATTATTCTCTGGATTGATATTGATTACTGCTCAGAGTCAGGCTGATTGTTTTATTACCTCAAGTGGTAATGTTTCTATGGGTACGATTTCATCTATGACGCTGACGGAGCAAGGAACTAAATCCCATCAGTTTAGTGCAGGATTGAGGTGTGATGGGTTTAGTTTGGCTTTTGCGAATATGACTTATTTGAAATATCGTGTTAACCAAATACCAGACAATTATGTAAATAGCCTGACGGGTGAAACTTTGATTGTCAATTATTTGGATACTAATAATCAAGCAATTAGTCTGGGTAAAGAAATTGATATGAGTACGTTTACTCTCCTTAAAATCTTTTCTGGCGTAGATGGCTCTTTACCATTTTATGCTGAAATTAACCCAGGACAGACTGTATCACCTGGGAGATATACAGCGAACAAACCTTTTAAAGTCAAATGGTATTACTCTGTACCTTCCGTCGCAGCGCTCGGGATTGGAGTCTTTTTTGAAAGTCCAGCTTTTTGGCGTGGTGGTCTAATTACTGCTTTCAATTGGGGTACTGGCTATGATGCAACATTGAACTTATATATTGATGTTTTACCAGATTGCCGGATCACGACCAATGATGTGAACTTTGGAACGGCTCCATTTGCTGATGTCTTTACACCAGTGCAAACTTCTATAGGAGTCCGTTGTTCAGTATATACGCCTTATCATGTAGGTTTAAATAATGGTCTCTATCCACAAAGTGGTAATCAGCGTGCAATGAAGGCGAGCAATAGTAATAATTTTCTACACTATGAGATTTATAAAAATGCAAGCACTGAGCGTTGGGGGAGTATTGGCAATGAACGCTGGTCAAGTCTCGAGGCGACAACCAACCCAGGTCAGCATCATACCAACCAGCAGGGGTTTGCTTTCACCACAAAAATTCTGGATACAAATCCAGTCAATTTACCGGCTGGTAATTATTCAGATACCGTAACGGTAAATGTTGAGTTTTGATCAGTTAAAGCCATAGTAATAAATTTTATTATGGTTTTATTTAAAGAGTAAATTCATAGATTGTTTTTGCTCATACTTAACATAAAAAATCATTAAATATATTGTTTTTTATAAAAATATATAGCGATTTATTCTCTATTTAGAACATTTCTTAAAATTACACATCATAAATATGCAAGTGTATTTATTTTCTTTGATGTGTCTTTGTTATGTGAAATTTAAATAAATTAAGCATATTTTAAAAGAGTATAGGATTTTTTTAAGGAAACTAGCATTGGCATAATATTTGTTTTATTTTTGTGTTTTTACCAATTTTTTGTGGTTGTAATTTGTGCTTTAATTTTTAATTAAAGTATGGATTTAAATAATTATTTATTATAAGTGTGAATAATTTGCTTACATGCTTTAAATTCTATACGTGTTTTATACATGTTTATTTTTATAAAAAATATTTAATATAAATGTTATTGTGAATTGAAGAGGGTTCATTGTGCGTGCTTATGCATATTTTAGAGTTGAGGAACTTTCAGTGAACGAATTTAATTATGCTGATTATATTCTTGGATATGGTTATGAAATACCACAAAATAAGCTTGTATTTGAACAAGTAAAAGTGGGTATACCGTTAGAGTTTAGGCATAAGCTTATAAGTTTAATTAATTATACACTGGAAAGTGGAGACCTCTTATTAATCGATGGAATAGATTCTTTAGGTAGTGATTTTAAAGAAATATATTCTACTGTCAATTTTATTTTTAAAAAAGGAATAAGGTTAGTATGTTTAGAATTTTCAAAAAAGGAAATAAAAGGAGATATTAAAAAAATTTTCTTTCATTTTTTAAAAATATGTTCTGATTTTGATGGAAAACTACAATCGGAGAAAAGAACTGGAAATAAAAAGATAAGTAAAGTAGGTCGCCCTGAAATTTTAACTAAAACTCAGAAAAATGAAGTTTTAGAAAGATTTAAAAATGGACAGAGTGTCTATTCTTTAGCGAAAGAGTATGAAGTTACAAGAACAGTCATTCAACGACTACTTGCTAAATCATCAGACACTATTATTGGTGAGGAATAAAATGAATACAAATACTAAAATCAGTCGGCTGGTTGCCGCAAAACAAAAAGGTAATCTAGATAAAGTTGTGGTTGTTCAGCTTAAGTATTGTTTGAATAATAAATATAGGATTCTAGATAAAATGAACGAAATTGAAATAAATTCCGTGAGTGGAACAATAAATTATAAAATTCTGAAAATTGAATATGATGAGGAGAGGGTTACTTTTCTATATGGTCTTACTCCTTATATTTTAGAAATAAATCATGATCGATCTTGTTAGTTTTTAATTTAAGTTTTTGTTTGTAATTTTTTTAATATTTATTTTGGTTGTTTGTTGGGGTTTGAATATTTTAATATGGTTGGTGTTTAGGTGTTTAGGTGTTTAGGTGTTTAGGTGTTTAGGTGTTTAGGTGTTTAGGTGTTTAGGTGTTTAGGTGTTTAGGTGTTTAGGTGTTTAGGTGTTTAGGTGTTTAGGTGTTTAGGTGTTTAGGTGTTTACATAGGCAGCTTAGAAATGTTACCGCTTCAAGAATTGATGCAGCTAAGCGTTCACTGCCACATAGGCAGCTTAGAAAATGGTGAGATTAAATGTCGATTCTTCCCTAATGTTCACTGCCACATAGGCAGCTTAGAAATAAAAAACAAATAAAACAAAATATAAGTTACCGTTCACTGCCACATAGGCAGCTTAGAAATCGTTAGCCATGTCAGGTGCCAAGAGATCTAAGTTCACTGCCACATAGGCAGCTTAGAAAACATGCAATACCTAGCTTGTCTAAATTACCGTGTTCACTGCCACATAGGCAGCTTAGAAATGTTGACGCTACAGATTCACAAAAAGAATCTAGTTCACTGCCACATAGGCAGCTTAGAAATTCACAAATTAGAATGGTATCGGTTACATCACGTTCACTGCCACATAGGCAGCTTAGAAACTCATCAATCAAACGCTTAATATTCTTGTGTAGTTCACTGCCACATAGGCAGCTTAGAAATACATGGAATAGATGTTAATGAGTACAGAAAAGTTCACTGCCACATAGGCAGCTTAGAAAAGTTGAAGCCGTACCAGTTGCAAAGCTAACCGGTTCACTGCCACATAGGCAGCTTAGAAATTTACATCAATCCAAGTTTGGAGTAATGCAGGGTTCACTGCCACATAGGCAGCTTAGAAAATATGTAGATAGTCGCTGCAATGAAAAAACATGTTCACTGCCACATAGGCAGCTTAGAAAACAGTTATTTAAAGATATTTGCCATGGGTTAAGTTCACTGCCACATAGGCAGCTTAGAAATTTAATGTCTTGCACGGGATAGCCAATAAGGCGTTCACTGCCACATAGGCAGCTTAGAAAATACTCGACCTTCGTCATCCATCTCAAACTCAGTTCACTGCCACATAGGCAGCTTAGAAAAATACAGAGTGGTATACACCAGCGCTTGCGAAGTTCACTGCCACATAGGCAGCTTAGAAAAATATAGATAGCGTCAGAAACGTCATACATGCGTTCACTGCCACATAGGCAGCTTAGAAATATCGTTGGTCAAATCGCTTGTGACTCAGCAGGTTCACTGCCACATAGGCAGCTTAGAAAATCTGAACTTCGCTGAACTTCAATTGCACCAAGTTCACTACCACATAGGCAGCTTAGAAATATTTCTAAAGACACACTTGATCTTAGAAATTGTTCACTGCCACTAAGGCAGCTTAGAAACAGAAAATGTTTTTCAAATTCCAGCTCAATGTGTTCACTGCCACATAGGCAGCTTAGAAAACCAACGATGACTTTTGATTCAGTCTTTTCACGTTCACTGCCACATAGGCAGCTTAGAAATGAGTGGATTGCAAACATAACTGCGCTTCAAGGTTCACTGCCACATAGGCAGCTTAGAAAGTTACAGACCATCCCACCATTTTTAAAACATAGTTCACTGCCACATAGGCAGCTTAGAAAAAAGACGGTTTGCATGGTGAGCTGATCCATCGGTTCACTGCCACATAGGCAGCTTAGAAAAGCACTATCATTACCTTGAGCGTGATCATGCCGTTCACTGCCACATAGGCAGCTTAGAAATGTTGAAACATCAAAGCAATACGTCACATTAGGTTCACTGCCACATAGGCAGCTTAGAAAAAAAAAGTCAGGACGTAAGGGTAAGGCTAGGGTTCACTGCCACATAGGCAGCTTAGAAATGTACCCCTATTGGCAAGTGTAATTGTGCTTCGTTCACTGCCACATAGGCAGCTTAGAAATTCACTACCCAACTCTGCCCCTTGACCTTGAAGTTCACTGCCACATAGGCAGCTTAGAAATTCATCAATCTCACGCCATAAATGCACATACGGTTCACTGCCACATAGGCAGCTTAGAAAAGCAGCATTAATGATGAAGCATGGTAGCCGTGGTTCACTGCCACATAGGCAGCTTAGGAATGTGTAAGAATTCTATAAACCGAAATATATTGGTTCACTGTTGCGTAGGTATGGATTGGATGTTTGGTCAGTTGAAAAGATGATTCTGATATTAAAGAAATACATTATAGGTTGAAATATATTTTTGCTTATTTTATATTTGGATAAATAGAACAATATTTGTTCTATTTATCTAAGGAGAGGTAAAAAATGTCTAATAAATCAACGCATGTTGTGCCAAATCCAAAAGGTGGTTGGGATATTAAACAAAGTGGAGGAGAAAGATCATCTGGTCATTTTGATACAAAACAAGATGCTATTGATCGCGCTAGGACTATTAGTGAGAATCAAAAAACTGAGTTAGTTATTCATAATAAAGATGGAAAAATTTCACAGAAGGATAGTCATGGAAATGATCCATTCCCTCCTAAAGGATGATAATACTTTCTACAAAATTAGTAGCTTAGAAATATAAAGTATTCCTTTATAGGTTTGTTTACTGCCATATAGGCAGCTTAGAAAATAAAGATTGGCAGCAATAAAAATCTTGTTTAGTTGATTGTGGAAAGGTTTGGAATCACAGGTTAATTAGAAATATTTTTTAAAATAGCAATGGGATTATTGAATTAATATAACTCTGGGGTTATATTTTACTCATCAAGACAGATGGAGTTGAAATGAAAAGTCTGGAATTGATTAAGATGATTGAAGCAGACGGTTGGTATGAGGTTAGGGTTAAAGGTAGTCACCACCATTTTAAACACCCGACCAAAGAAGGTCTGGTCACAGTACCTCACCCTAAAAAAGATTTACCAGCTGGAACTGTTAAAAGCATTTTAAAGCAAGCAGGTCTTGAGTGACCCACTGCATCCAAACTTCATTTTCTCCAAAAGAGGTGAGTATGTTATATCCAATTGCAGTAGAAAAAGGCTTGAATGATGAAGCCTATGGTGTAATTGTTCCTGATATTCAGGGATGTTTCTCTGCGGGTGATACTTTTGAAGAAGCATTAAGCAATGCGAAAGAAGCAATTGCAGATCATTTGGAGATTCTTGCAGAAGATGGCAAAAATATTCCTTTGGCATCAGAAGTGAGTAAATTTCTTAACGATGAAGAGTTTAAAGGCTTTATCTGGGCAGTTGTAGATGTTGATGTGAACCGTTATTTAGGTAAGGCTGAAAAAATTAATGTCACTTTACCAAGTCGCTTAATTTATCTCATAGATGATAAAGTGGGTAAAGATAAGCAGTATAAATCCCGTTCTGCATTTTTAGCAGCTGGTGCCGAAAAAATATTGCAAGCTTCATCATAGCTAACCAAAAGACCCACTCAATTGAGTGGGTTTCTGAATATTTAAAGAAAAGAGAATGAGTATTAAAACTAATACTCAGCAAGAGGCAAAACATTTTTAAAAAGATCACTGTTCACTGCCTTATAGGCAGCTTAGAAATTTATGGAAGATATAGAGCTTTCGAAAGGAAGGTTCACTGCCATAATAGGCAGCTTAGAAAATATAGCCTTTTCCAGCCATACCGATCCCATTGTTCCCTGCCGAGTAGGCAGCTTAGAAATGCATAATGTTGCTCTGGTGAATTATCATGAAGTTCCCTGCCAAGCAGGCAGCTTAGAAAAAACACCTGAAACCATTCAAGCCGCTGTTACAGTTCACTGCCGCATAGGCAGCTTAGAAATTATGCAAACTTAGGCACTCAAGCGAGTGGCTGTTCACTGCCACATAGGCAGCTTAGAAATGTAGACGGTATCTACCACCACAGTCGTGCTAGTTCACTGCCACATAGGCAGCTTAAAAGAAGCCAACAATACACACATATTAATATGTTAACTATTTCACATTTTAATTTGAAAAAATATTTATATGATTTTTAATATTAAAAAGTTGAATATTGTATAGAAAAATAAAAATATTCATTCCTTAAACTCATATATAAACATCATCATTGGGCATCTTAACTGGGTTATTTTTCAAACATTGGTCAGTGGGAATTCTAAATTTAAGCGAAATATTAATCAGTAAAATAGTCGTTAAAGCATTGCTGTTCCTTGGTCTTTGGACATTGTAAGAGGGTGAAGGTGAGTTGTGATATCGCTGTTTTTTTGCCTGAATTTCGAAGCACACACAGCGAATTTCAAAGCAAATTTACTTAATCAAATGACATAAAACGATGATTTATTCTCATGTGATTAATTCAAAATTTACGCTGAAATAACGTGAATTTTGTTTTTATGTAAAAAATTTACAAAAAAAAATACTTTAAATAAAACTGAAATATGAATGTAATAAATATTTAATATATTGAAATTTATAATAAAAATATTTTTCTCAAAAAATACAAATTTATATACACTTGTATCTATTTAATACATAAAGTGTGACTTTGTTTACATTTTTATCTCAGTGTGCATAATACCCATCGATCTAAACGAATCATTTTTTTGTCTGTATAGGATACTTGGTATGAAAAATACTTTTTTAGCAGCATCAGTTTCAATTTTAGCAATGTCTAGTGCTTTTGCAGCAGACGGCACAATCACAATCAATGGTCTAGTAACTGACAAAACTTGTGATATCGTAACTCCACAAGGTAAAGATTTCACTGTAACGCTTCCTACAGTATCTAAGCAAACTCTTGCTAAAACTGGTGATATCGCGGGCCGTACGCCATTCACAATTAATTTGGCTAACTGCTCTGAAGGCAAAGTTGCAACTTATTTTGAACCAGGTTCAACAGTTGATTTTGGTACTGGTCGTTTAAATAACACAGATGCAACTGGCGCGAAAAACGTTCAAGTTCAATTGTTAGGTTCAAATAATCAATTCATTCCTGTACTTGCTGCTGGTGCTTCTGGCGCGCAAACTAACTCTCAATGGGTAGATGTTGCGGACAAAGGTGCAGCTGATCTTAATTACTATGCTGAATATTATGCAACTGATGCATCTGCTGCTGGTAAAGTAACAACGTCTGTTCAATATACTATTATCTATCAATAATTTTTTATTGAATGGTACGGAGCTAGGTTGTCTAGCAACCTAGCTCTTTTACTTTATTTTAGATATAGAGATAATCGTTATGTTCTTGAATCATTCCTTTCTTAAAAAAGGTTTACTCGCATTTTTAATTCCGTTTGGTGCAGCGAATGCTGAAATCATCATTCATGGTACTCGTGTTATCTATCCATCTGATGCACGTGAAATTACTTTACAGGTAAGTAATAACGGAAATAATCCTGCATTGGTTCAAGCATGGATTGATGAGGGAGATGCGAAATCTACGCCAGATCAATCGAAAGCGCCTTTTATGATTACACCGCCTATATCGCGTGTGGAAGCTAAAAAAGGGCAGTCTTTACGTATTACCAGTTTGCCAAATGCAAATGAGTTAAGTAAAACTCAAGAAACGCTCTTTTGGTTAAATATTCTCGATATCCCACCAAAGCCTTCTGCGAAAGATCAGAATGTTGTACCAGATAACTTTTTACAACTTGCGATTCGATCGCGTATTAAGTTTTTTTATCGCCCAACTGGACTTAAAGAAGATGTCGCTTTGGCACCTGAAAAATTACAGTGGAGCAATAACGGTACTCAGTTAACCGTAAAAAACCCAACACCATTTCACATTACTTTGACTTCTATTATGCAAGATCAATCAGGCAAACGTGTTGATTTGATTTCACAAGGTTTAATGTTGAAACCATTTTCAGATGGAACGGTGAGTTTAAAAAATTCCAATGTCGCTAAGATGACCTTTACCACAATCAATGATTATGGTGGTCGTGTAGAGCGAAATATTAAATTTTAATAGATTGAACAAGTCTTTAAATTTCTTCAATGCAAGAAATTTAAAGCACCTTCGCAATGATGATTTAATCATTTCATTTATCTGAGAGTAAGCGAGTAAAAAAACCTATTCATTTGTTGATAGGCAGACTTCTTTATGCAAAAAAATGAACAAAGCTACAAGTGGATCAAGCGACATATTAGTTACTATGTGGCTTGTGGGGTTATTACGCTCAGCATTCCTGCTTTAGTTAATGCATCTGAAACTGACTTAAAAGAGGCTGAAAAGTCTCCGACTGCTGCAGAAGCAGAATTTGATTCGGCTTTTTTAATTGGCGATGCCAAAAAGATAGATGTAAATCGCTTTAAATATGGCAATCCTGTGTTACCAGGTGACTATAATGTGGATATTTATGTCAATGGTAACTGGTTTGGTAAACACCGTATGGTGTTTAAAGCGACTGAAAATAATCAAAACGCTTTTACCTGCTTTAGCTCAAACCAATTATTAGAATACGGCGTTAAAGCAGACGTGTTAAAAAAAGGCGAAAGTTTTGCTTTGACTGGTTGTCAGAAAATCGAACAGTGGGTTGAAGATTCGTTTTATGAATTTGATACTTCACGTTTACGTGTCGATATTTCGATTCCACAAGTTGCGATGCAAAAAAATGCGCAAGGCTATGTCGACCCTAGTGTTTGGGATCGAGGGATCAATGCTGCATTTCTTTCCTATAATGCCAGTGCATATAAAACATTTAATAAAGTCCAAGGTGGCGAAGAAACTACCAATGCATTTACTTCGATAACGGCTGGTGCAAATTTAGCTGGTTGGCAATTGCGCCATAATGGTCAATGGCAATGGCAAGACCGCACCACCACAGATAATCAATCTAAATCAAGTTATGACGCGATTAACACCTATGTGCAACGTGCATTCCCGCAATACCGTGGTGTATTGACTTTAGGTGAAAGCTTTACCGATGGTGAAATCTTTGATTCATTTGGTTATCGTGGTTTCGATTTTTCCAGTGATGATCGTATGTTACCCAACAGTATGATTGGTTATGCACCTCGTATTCGCGGTAATGCAAAAACCAATGCCAAGGTTGAAGTACGTCAGCAAGGTCAATTGATTTATCAAACAACGGTTGCACCAGGTAGTTTTGAAATCAATGACCTTTATCCGACAGGATTTGGTGGTGAACTTGAAGTTTCTATTTTAGAAGCCAATGGTGAGATTCAACGCTATTCAATTCCTTATGCATCTGTTGTACAAATGCTCCGTCCAGGAATGAGTCGTTATTCTGTGTCAATGGGGCAATTCCGTGATAAAGATATCGATCTAGATCCTTTTATTGTGCAAGGGAAATATCAACGCGGTATCAATAACTCGATCACGGCTTATGGTGGTGTACAGTACTCTGAAGACTATTCAGCAGTAACATTAGGCAGTGCTTTTGCAACACCGATTGGCGCAATTGCACTTGATGTAACGCATTCACAAGCAGATTTTGAACGTCGTAAAAGTGAAAGTGGGCAAAGTTTCCGTATCAGTTATAGTAAATTAATTACCCCAACAGATACTAATTTGACCTTAGCTGCATATCGTTATTCTACAGAAAACTTTTACAAGTTACGTGATGCGATATTGGTACAAGACCTTGACAATAAAGGTATTAGCTCAGCTCACGTAGGTAAACAGCGCAGTGAATTTCAGATTACCCTGAATCAGGGGTTACCACGTGATTTTGGCAATATTTATGCAACTGGTTCGTGGGTAGATTACTGGAATCGTCAGGAAACAACCCGTCAGTATCAAGTCGGTTATAGCAATAACTATCGTGGTTTGACTTATGGTTTGTCTGCAATTAAACGTATTGTTGAAAACAATGCCACAAGTATCAGCAATAGTGATACTGAGTATATGTTGACCATGTCCTTACCACTTTCATTTAAGAAAAGCTCAGCGAACCTTAACTCGATTATGACGCAAGATAATGCGACCGTTGGTGTGAGTGGTGTGGTTGGCGATCGTTTTAACTATGGTACATCTGTATCGACGCGCTATGGTGATAATCCGAGTGCCAATTTAAATGCTCAGTATCGCACTAACTACGCGACTGTTGGTGGGTCATTCAGTGCTGCTGACGGTTATCAACAAGCCATGTTGACTGCACGTGGTAATATTGTTGCTCATCCTGACGGTGTCTTGTTTGGACCAGATCAGGGGCAAACCATGGTGTTGGTGTATGCACCTGAAGCTGCTGGTGCAAAAGTGAATAATGCGACAGGTTTAAGTATCAATAAATCTGGTTATGCGGTGATTCCGTATGTAACACCATATCGTTTAAATGACATTAGCCTTGATCCTCAAGGAATGTCGACAGATGTTGAGTTAGATGGTACAAGTCAGCGTATTGCACCCTATGCAGGTTCAATATCACAAGTGAGTTTTGCAACGAAAATTGGTAAAGCAATTTATATTCGCAGCAAAAAACAAAATGGTGAAACTTTACCTTTTGCAGCAGAAGTATTTGATACAAAAGGTGAAAATATTGGAATGGTTGCGCAAGGAAGTATGGTTTATTTAAGAACCAATACTACAGCAGACTCGGTTACAGTGAAATGGGGCGAAAATGCCAACGAGCAATGCCACATTCAATATGATGTTTCTGCGCAAGCAGCAGACAAAAAGCAAAATATGATTATGGCGGAAGGTGTATGTCAATGAACGGTAAAGTTTTAAATCGTATTCTCTTGCTCATTGCTGGGACTGTGAGTTCAGGCGCATATGCAACTTGTGCACCTCAGCGTGGATTTACCCCGCAAGATGTGAGCATGTCTGTTGGTCGTGTTGTGGTGAGACCAAGTGATGCTGTTGGAACCATTTTACGTAAAGCAACATTTCCAATTTCATCAAATGGATCTACTTATTATTGTGATTATTCGGCAGGCACAATTGAAGCCGTATTGCAGCAAAGATATCCTTTAAGCCCATCAGGCAACTCAATTTATAGTACCAATATTGAAGGGATTGGTATTCGTCTATACCGAGAAGCGGCAGATAATTCTAACTTTTCAGGTTATTACCCTTATACCAGAAGTTTATCTAGAAATACCACCTATCGTTTATCACCTGGATATTTCGTTGTAGAAATTGTTAAAACCGCACCATCCACAGGATCAGGTGCATTGGTCCCTGGACAATATAGTCGCTATAACGTGATTGGTTATCCGAATCAGCCTTTTTTAACCAGTACGGTATATGGTAATGCGATTACCATTGCTTCTTCATCATGTGAAATCCAAGGCAATATTAATAAAACGGTGACACTTCCAACGGTAAACAAGGTTGATTTTAAAGGTGTAGGTTCAACGCAAGGCGAGCAAGCCTTTGATCTCAACATTTTGTGCAATGGTGGAAAAAACCCAACGGGCTATGAAGAAAGCAATAAAATCAGTCTAAGCTTTGATTATGATGCTGTAACCAATACCACAAATGTCATTAGCAATAATGCTGCTGCGGGAAGTAATGCATCAGGTGTTGGCGTACAATTGCTTTCACAATATAAAAATTCGAATAAAGTGATTGCTAAAAATGACAAGCTAGAATTAGGCACATTAAAGTCAAATGATAATATTCAATACAATGTGCCAATGACTGCACGTTACTATCAGACTGCAACCAAAGTGATGCCTGGAAAAGTACGAGCTATGGCAACCGTCACAATTGAATATGATTAATTGACGTGAATCATATTTTTTAAAATTATTTTTTTATTTATTGATTGGAAAATCTTGTATTAATAATAAGGTTATGTAATTAATTAACTACACCATTTCTTTAGAGGGGAATGAGATGGAGTTAAATAAAAAACTATCCTTTTTATTAATAACATTTACAACGATATCGAGTTTAAGTTTAGCCACTTATGCAGAGGAGATTCATTTTCAAGGGCAGATTGTAGAATTTACATGTGAAAAGGATTCTAATAATTCTAATTGCAAAGCGATTGATAATACGATTGATGTGCTGAGAAAAACCACCACAATAGATAGCTTTAATTTCAACAACTTAGTTGATAAGAAGACCAATGGTGTAGCGCATTTAAAAATTCAAGATTTAGAAAGTGATCAGCATAAAATACTGGTGGTAGATTATTATTAAGCCTATTAATTTGTGATATAAATAACATAAATTAAAAATTATGCTGTGTGATAAGTTAAAATATAATCTGATTATTTTAGTTGGATTATATTTTAATTTGTATTAAAAATAATCGAATTTTAAACTGTTTTAAATCTTTGTATATTATTTTATCGGTTGAACGGTTTTATTTAATATATCCATAAAGGTTTTTAAGATAATATTGTAATTTTTTCCTTTGTGGGTAATTAGACATATCGGCGTACTGTAATGCATTCTCTCTTGTAAAATCGGTTGCATTAAACCATCTTGAACCCATTTTTTCGCATAATGATCGGGTAAAAACCCCATAAATTTTCCTGAAAGGATCAGAAAGGCAATACCTTCTCGGTCACTGGCAGTGGCTGAACAGTTCAACCGTTGATGTAACTTCATTGCATCGGGGGTAATGGCGTAATTTGGAAGAACTGTATTGCATCGTTTTAAGTCATCTAAACTTATTTTACCTAAATGCTGAAAGAGTGGGTGGTTTTGTCCACAATAGAGTGAAGACTCTTCGTTATATAAATGAAAATAATCGAGGCCTGACAATGGACTCACCAACGGAATCGCACCAGCGTGTAAGCGGTTGTCTAAAACACGGCACTCAATATCTGACAGTGTGCTCATACTAATATTAATAACCACCTCAGTATTTTCTTCCGCAAGCTGCGCCAATGTATTGGTGATATAAGCACTGGGCATCGTGACTAAGTTATTAATAATCCCAATATTAAATTCACCTTTGAGCTGATTATGCATTTGATTAATTTTGGCACGAAAGTCCTCAATCGAAGCAGTCAGTACTTCAATATATTCTAAAACTTCCCGACCTTCATCGGTGATGGAGAAGCCTGCTCGGCCACGTTGACAGAGTCGAATCCCTAAGCGATTTTCCAGATCACTCATATGCAAACTAATCGCAGAACGGCTAATCCCAAGGATACTTTCGGCAGCAGTGAAGCTGTGACAATCACAGACTGTTTTAAATATTTTAAGTAATTTTATATCAAAATCAGTAACTTGATTTAATTTTTTGGGTTTCATTTAGTTTTGCTTTTTTATATCTAAACTCAAGATATTTTGAATTTATCAAAACTATCTTGCTTTGTACACTCAAGAGATAACCACAAAACAAGAAGAGTACTTATGTTTGATATCGATACATCAAATGACCGCGATGACGCATTGGAAGCCAGTCAGTCAAATGAGCAGATGAATTTAAATTATCAAGCTCATTGGATGCCATTTACTGCAAATCGTAATTTCCATAAAGATCCGCGCATGATCGTGGGTGCAAAAGGATCATATTTAATTGACAGTACTGGACGTGAGATTTATGACTCATTATCAGGGCTATGGACGTGTGGTGCAGGGCATACACGACTTGAAATCCAACAGGCTGTAAGTAAGCAATTGGCAAAATTGGATTATTCACCTGCATTCCAATTTGGACATCCTTTATCTTTTCAATTGGCTGAAAAAATTGTTCAGCTAATGCCTGAAAAACTGCAACATGTCTTTTTTACCGACTCTGGTTCAGAGTCTGCCGATACTGCGATCAAGATGGCACGTGCCTATTGGCGCATTCAAGGCAAACCAAGCAAAACCAAATTGATTGGACGAGCGCGTGGCTATCACGGTGTAAACGTGGCAGGAACCAGTCTAGGCGGCATTGGCGGAAATCGTAAAATGTTTGGTCAATTGATGGATGTGGATCATTTACCTCATACCTTACAAGCGCATTTAAGTTTTACCAAAGGCTGTGCAGAGACGGGTGGGGTTGAGCTGGCCGATGAAATGCTCAAACTGATTGAATTACATGATGCTTCTAATATTGCAGCAGTGATTGTAGAGCCTGTTTCAGGTTCAGCAGGCTGTATCGTGCCACCAGTTGGTTATTTACAACGTCTAAGAGAAATTTGTGACCAACATGATATTTTACTGATTTTTGATGAGGTGATCACTGGCTTTGGGCGTATCGGCAAATGGACTGCGGCTGAACATTTTGGGGTTACACCAGACCTTTTGACCTTTGCTAAACAGATTACTAATGGCGCCATTCCGTTAGGTGGTGTGGTGGCAAGCCGTGAAATTTACAATGCATTTATGCAGCAAGACCTACCTGAACATGCCGTTGAATTTACTCATGGCTATACCTATTCGGCTCATCCTGTTGCTTGTGCCGCTGCTCTCGCCACGTTAAATATACTCGAAAATGAAAATTTAATTTCCCAATCCGCTGGCTTAGCACCAAGCTTTGAAAAGTTTGTTCATGAATTAAAAGGTTCACCTCATATTGTCGACATCCGTAACTGCGGATTGATTGGTGCCTTGCAATTGGCACCACGTGATGGTGATGCCACGATTCGCGGTTTTGAAATAGGAATGAAACTGTGGAAAGCCGGTTTCTATGTGCGTTTTGGTGGGGATACCCTTCAGTTTGGTCCAATGTTTAACAGTACAGAAGCGCAATTAAGCAGCTTGATGAATGCAGTAGGTGAGGTACTTTATCAGGTGAAATAAATAGAGTGTGCCTCTAAGTAAATCAATATGGAACAGCTAGACAATAGACAAGGAAAAGTAATGAACAATTTAGAAAATTTTAGTGGTGGCGAGCTGTCTAATAGCGAAACAGTTGAAGCTGTACAACCGAACACGCTGGTTGGGCATTTTATTCAAGGGGGACTTGTAAGCAAGACCTCAAGAACACAAGCTGTATATCATCCAGCCACTGGTGCGATCAGCAAAGAAGTTGCGCTTGCAGATAGCGACTTAGTCAATCAGGTGGTTGACATTGCACAACAGGCTTTTCCAGCATGGCGTGATACACCAGTGATTAAACGTGCACGAGTGATGTTTAAGTTTAAACAACTGCTTGAAGACAATGCTGAAAAACTCTGTGAGTTGATTGGGCAAGAACATGGAAAAATTTGTCATGATGCACAGGGCGAGTTACAACGCGGAATTGAAAATGTTGAATATGCATGTGGTGCACCTGAGTTTTTAAAAGGTGAATACTCAAAAAATGTTGGCCCAGATATTGATTCATGGAGTGAATTTCAACCTTTAGGTGTGGTTGCTGGGATTACGCCATTTAATTTTCCAGCAATGGTGCCATTGTGGATGTTCCCTATGGCGATTGTTTGCGGAAACTGCTTTATTTTAAAACCTTCTGAAAAAACCCCATCCGTAGCATTATATTTGGCGGAACTACTTAAACAGGCGGGTTTACCCGATGGTGTGTTTAATGTCATCAATGGTGATAAACAAGCAGTGGATGCCTTATTACATCATCCAAATATTCAAGCGATAAGTTTTGTTGGTTCAACCCCGATTGCTGAATATATTTATCGTACAGCAACTTCGACAGGCAAGCGCTGTCAGGCTTTAGGTGGCGCAAAAAATCATGCCATTATCATGCCTGATGCAGATATCGATAATGTGGTGAACTCATTATTGGGGGCAGCTTTTGGCTCATCTGGTGAACGCTGTATGGCTTTGTCTGTTGCAGTGGCAATTGGCGATGAAATTGCTGATTTGGTGATTGAAAAGCTTAGCCACGAAATGCAACAACTCAAGTTTGGTCATTATGCAGATCAACAAAATGACTTTGGACCGCTCATTTCGCAAGCACATAAAGATAAAGTTCAAGCTTTTATCCAAAGTGCTGAACAGCAAGGTGCTAAAATCGTTGTTGATGGTCGTGATGCCAAACCTGTCGGTTATGAAACTGGATTTTTTGTTGGCCCGACGCTGATCGATCAAGTTTCAACAGACATGACCAGTTATCAGCAAGAAATTTTTGGCCCTGTTTTACAGGTGATTCGCGTAGAAACCATGCAACAGGCGATGCAGTTAATCAATGATCATGAGTATGGAAATGGTACCTGTATTTATACCCGTGATGGGGAAGCTGCGCGCTATTTTACCCATCATATCCAAGTGGGAATGGTCGGGGTAAATGTGCCATTGCCTGTACCTGTTGCATATCATAGTTTTGGTGGCTGGAAGCGTTCGTTATTTGGTGACTTGTATGCTTATGGGCCAGATGGGGTGCGTTTCTATACGCGTCGTAAAACCATTACCCAGCGTTGGCCAGCTACACACGTTCGTGAAGCCAAGCAGTTTTCAATGCCGACTTTAAATTAATTTTTGCTGTATAGAGGGAAGATCATCGATTTTCTCTCTTTTGAATAAGGATTTAATAATGTAATTCACGATTTTAAAAGTATTTTTAAGGAATAAAATATGAATGGTGTTAAAACAACAAAATTAGGTGAAGGACTTTCCAACCGACATATCACGATGATTAGTATCGGTGGCGTTATTGGTGCAGGTTTATTTGTCGGCTCTTCAGCTGCAATTGCCAAAGCAGGTCCTGCTGCTGTACTGGCTTATATTATTACCAGTATTATTGTTTTTTTGGTGATGCGTATGCTCGGTGAAATGGCCGTTGCTCAACCAGATACAGGTTCATTTTCCACCTATGCGCGTAAAGCAATTGGCCCTTGGGCTGGCTTTACCGTGGGTTGGTTATATTGGTGGTTTTGGGTTTTGGTGATCCCTATTGAAGCAATTGCTGGTGCGGAAATTTTACATGCATGGTTTCCTCAAGTTTCAAGTGCAATTTATGCCTTTGCTTTTATTATTTTACTCAGTTTAGCCAATTTCTTTAGTACCAAAAGTTTTGGTGAGTTTGAGTTTTGGTTTGCTTTAATTAAAGTGGTTGCGATACTGCTGTTTATTGTGATTGGTGCATCGGCTGTATTCGGTCTTTGGCCTTTGGCTCGTGATGTCAGTGGTGTGGGGCATTTATTTTCAAATGGCGGTTTTATGCCGCATGGCATGGGTGGTGTTCTCTCGGCGATTTTAATTTCGGCATTTTCATTTTTTGGTGTTGAAATTCTGTCGATTGCAGCGGCAGAGTCTAAAAATCCACAAGAAAAAATTAAACGTGCCACCAATTTGGTGCTGTATCGCATCATTTTATTCTTTGTTGTTTCGATTTTTCTAGCAGTGGCTTTAGTCGATTGGCGTTCGCCTGATTTACAAAAATTGGGGACCTTTCAGTATGTCTTGGTCAGCCTCAATGTGCCGCAAACCAAATTGATTATGGACATGGTGGTGTTTATCGCGGTGGCAAGTTGTATGAATGCGGCTGTATATACTTCTTCACGGATGCTGTTTGCATTGGGGGCACGTCAAGAAGCCCCGAAAGTTGTGACTAAAATTAATGATGCAGGTGTACCAACGATCGCAGTGTTTGCTTCAACCTTGGTTGGACTGATTTGTTGCGCCGTGAATTATATGTTTCCCGGGCAAGTTTTTGGATTTTTACTTTCAACAACGGGTTCAATTGCTTTAGTGGTTTATTTAGTCATTGCTGTGTCACAACTACGCTCAAGAGCTAAACTGGAAAAAATAGGTGCTCAAGTGACCTTTAAAATGTGGTTATTTCCATGGCTGACATGGTTTGTCATTGTGGTGATTATGAGTGTATTGGGCTATATGTTTTTATCGCCTCAATATAGTTATGAAACAACTTTATCCTTAGGAGTAACTTCCATCGTGGTGATTTGTGGCTTGATGGTGACACGCAAGAATAAAACCGCGAAGCGTATGGCCGTTCATTTGGATTAAATCAGCATTGAACAGTACAGAACAACCAGCAAACTTTGTAGGTTATGGGTAAAGCCAGCACGACAAAGTTTGTTTTTTATGTATGGGCTTTTGCTTTTATCACGCCAGTCTACAAAGCAGAAAAAATAATTTAGGTTGGATGTTCTAGGTTATTTTAGCGAAATTTAGCTTGTTTTAGCTGAGTTGAACATCGTGTCTAATAAGTTCTGTTTCAAAGTTTTCATTTAGATGATGCTTTTCATTTACATCTAATGTTTTATTGATATTTTGCTTTCTCCACATAGAAGGAGAAACACCATTCCATGCTTTAAACGCACGATTAAATGAGGTTTGGTCTTTATAGGCAAGTAAGAAGGCAACTTTCGTGATGGATAGGTTTTGATTTTGGAGATATTTCTTGGCTAAATTTTGACGAATATTACTGAGGATTTCTTTAAAGGAAAGGTCTCTATTTTTTAAATATTTTTGCAGTGCTCTCGCAGAGATATTTAATGATTTGGCAATAGAGTGAATCTGGACATTATTATTTTCAAGTGCTTGTAGCATACTTAGATTAACCAATTCCAAGAAAGAATCCTCCTGAGGCATTTTACTGAGTAATATGTTGGCATGATTCAATAATATTTCTAAAAGAATAGGGTCATAGTATTTTAATTTGGTTTGCAATAAAGAATTCGGTATGACGATTCGAGTTTGCTTTGTATTAAATTTAATCGGGCAATTAAACAGTTGTTGGTATTTTTTTGTGTCATTGGGTTTGGGAATGGCAAGTTCTAGACAATAAAAAACACTTGCATCTGAATCGGTCAGTTGTTGTAAGTGGTGAAACAGGCTAGACACTTGTATTTCTTCAACGATGATGGTTTCTTCTAGATATAAACCCACTTGTAAATATGCAGGTTTATCCCATGAGATTGAAAAGTGGTTTTCCTCAATAAGCACTTTTTTGGGAATATAATTAAACCAAAGCTTTTCATATTGAGCCAGTATTTCGATATAGTCAAATAATGTATCACTCGACTGAGCCATATAAGCCACAATGCCGATATGTTTGGGCTGAACCAAAGCACCGATATCTAACCCAATACCCACTTGAGGATATTGTTTGTTGATTTCTTTTATTTTCGTGAGCCATTCGCCAAATGGTAGGTGATCATTGATTAGATATTCAGCATTGTTTGAAACATCTAAGCCTTTTTTTTTACAGAAATCGTCTAATAAAAGTGCCATTCCTTTATTAACACTTTTTATTTTAAAAAAAGTTTTCATGAATTCTCCCAATATTCATTCGATGTTTCTGTGTATTTATTTTTTATTTAAAGTAATCAAAGATTTGTCGTTATGTGTGAGGTCTTCATTTTTCTTTAAAGCGATGTGGGGATTTGAATGATGAAAATAGATAAAATTCTCCGCTATTTTTTATGCCATTCAAATGAGAAGGATGAGTTCTTAACCCTGTGCTTTAAAAAGTTTGAATACTCAATCGTATTAACCGTCAATAATAAATCGCGTTATGTGCTCAGTCATATTGAATAGAAAACTGAGCATTTGCATTTGCAATCCCTGCGAGGGCTTGTGCTTTGGTCACGATATAATTTGCATAAAAGAGTGCCGAAACATTGCCATTGATGTCTGTGCTAAAGGCTTCGCTTTTCTTGCCTAAAGGCAATCTTTTTTTATCTTGATCTCGGATTTCTATCGCAATATTTTCAGCCTTATTGGCTAAGGCATCGAGCGCTAAAAGTTCAGCATTTTCAGTATTTCGAGGTCCCTCAAAAGTGATGGTCACAGATCCATTCGGCGGACAGTTACTCATCTCAAAATGAATCGGGGTTGGTTTTGATTGACTACCAACATTCGGTAAGTCTTTGCTTGCAACACTGCCAAGCTGAATATATTTATCTTGTTCAGAACTTAACACGCCACAGGTTGCTGTCGTCACAATCCCTGAAAGTTCAATATTCACTCGACCCAGCTCTACATTACTATTTTGAGCATGAGTGATCTGATGAATATTTAAACAACATAGCAGTGTGGCAGCAGCCATATATCTTGCTCTATTTTGCATTATCGTCTCCTAATCAAAATCCACTCTGAGATATCCTCTAGATTTAAACGGACCAATGACTGGTTTATTCCCAGTGATACTGACGGGCCAAGCTTTGATGGTCACATTTGCTGGTTGTTGATTGAGATTAAACGGAATCACGCTATTGATATTATTGGGCAATAACACATTGTCATTTTGATCTGACATCTTAAAGCCAATATCTGGATTATCTGAGATCATCATATCTCCAGTGGCTTTTTCAGCCTCAAGCCGAAGTGTCAGCATTGCTTGGGCATCAATATTGGTACATTGAATCGCTAAGGTATGACTCTGTTTATTGACATTGTTGGGTTTATTGCCAGGACCCGCCTGACTAAAGGCATAGGCTGGAATTTCCCCAAACTTAATTTCTAAAAAGTCACCTGTGCCAATTTTGCAACTTTGTGGAACCGTAATAGAACCGCTGTAACTGATCTTATATACAGCGATACTTAAAGGATCTGCTGAGCCCGTTGTGACATATACGGTAAACATAGTTTTTTTCGGGATAGGCACAAAATCAATAAAGGGTTTAATCACTTTGAGGCGGAAGGTAAAGTTTGAATCCCAAATACCAAAGGGTTGCCCTCTACTTACATTGGGATCTGTACCCATCTGTACATAATTTGCAGGAGGATAAAAATCTCCCGCAAAGCTATCGGTAATTTTCATGGCACCGACCAAATAATCGTTGATCGGTAAGTATTTATAGCGATCAATGGTTTCTACCACAGACAGGTCGGAAACATAACTACGCATGGTTCTATTCCGACTAATATTGGAATTATGAGCAGGGCAGGTTCCATAAACTTGCGAAGAAAAATTCTTTTTAAGCTCTACAATTTTACCTACAGCGTTATTCGAGCTGCTGAAGCTATTGGACAGATCATAAAAAACTTCATCCACCACACCGTTTCCTTTACTGTTCCAACAGACAACTGCAAAAGATGGGGCAGACGCAAGCAACAACATACTGGAAATTAAAAGTTTAAATTTCATATGATCTCTCCTTATTGACATTCAAGATCAAATTGAATAACGGGTTTGCTGAGGTCCATGTCTGAAATATCGTAGTTTGCCAAACATTTTCCTTCAGCAGATTCGCCCCAATTGACTTCCAATGTGCCTTTGAGCGGAAGTCCAGTTAAATAAACTCGACCATCATCTGCAACGATACTGGTGGCTGAACTTTCTTTTTCGATCACACTACTTGCATACGGTATAAACTTGCCGTTATGGGATAAAGTGATGAGTGCTCTTACACCTAGACTGGTGTTAAACGTCGCTCTGGCAATTGCCCCTTTGATTGGGACGACATTTTCAACGTTATTGCTGATTTCGAGATTATTACTGAAAGTATTTGAATTGAGTGCAACACGATTGGCACGATATTCAGTGGCATAAGGAACGATGGCATAACCACGCCAATCGGTTTTAACGCCAGTATAATTTTCGATATTTACACCTTTAGCACCGGGTGCTTTGACCAAAATTGAGGTGCTGCCTAAAGGCTGACCAAAGGTAATCCCATCACGGTGCGCTAAAATACCGCCAGATGCGTTATAGGTAAACTGATTTGAGTTCTTTTCATAGCTATAACCTGCACCTACCGTACCGTAACTACCATTGTAATTTAGGCTGACTGAACCTATATCGCCTTGCTTACTGACTTGTCCCTGATTGATGCTATAACTTAAATTACGATCTTTCAGTAAGGTGCCACTTAAACCTGCCATATAGGACTCATTACCATTTGAATTTTGTGTGGTCGAAAAAGTGCTGTATGCATTTTGGATTGGATGATTGCGGAAATTCGCTTTCGGCCATAGCTTGTCCAATGGGAAGGAGATATTCATGGCATACATGGTGTCACTTTGATTAATCTCAGAATATTTGTTACGGCTGACGGAGAATGAATAATTCAATGCTTTCCATGAGTTTGCATAACCTGCTTGAACCCATTCATTTTTTTTGTTGGTATCCCAATAGGTTTGCTGATTTCCGGAGACAAATAAAGAACCATAGTTGCCAAGTGAATGCGAGATATTGACTTCAAAGCGACCTTTTTTAGAATTATATAAATTGTAGTAATCCGTAATGATCGGGGTATTGGCTTGATTTCCATCTTGTGTTTCGGAAACGTGATAGCCACTCATACGATTATAAGCAACATCATTTAAGGTATAGAAACCTTTGGTGGAATAACGATAGCCCAATAACTGGAAGGTTGTTCCAGAGCTTAATAATGATTTTGAATATAAAAAGCGCAGAGACTGCCCACTGCTCGTGGATCGATCCGCCAATTCACTGTCCGCATGAGTAAGGTCAAAAGACAGAGCACCATAATCGCCGAGGTTGGCGCCTAGACCCACCAGTGCACTCTTATATTTTTCTGATAATTGCGTACCCGCATAAACGGATATACCATTTTTTAAACCGTGAATTGCTGTTGCCTGTAGCAATGACGGATTATCTTGAGAATCCAATCCGCTACGGTACTCACCCACCACCACACTATATTTTGTACGTCCTTCACGTTGTAGCACCGGAAGGCTTGAATAGGGCACTTGAAAGCTTTGAATCGAACCGTCATTTTCTTCAATCGTAACCAAAAGGTCACCACTGATTGAGGTTGGATTTAAATCTTGGATAAGGAATGGTCCGGGTGCGACATTTACCTGATGGATTACAAAACCATTTTGTTTAATCACCACTTTTGCATTGGTTTTTGCAACCCCACGAACTGTAGGGGCATAGCCTTGCTGACTGTCTGGATACATTGCTTCAGAAGTCGACAAATGTGCGCCACGAAAACCAAAGCTATCAAAAATTTCGCTACTTGTTGAACCATCACCAATTACCAGCTGGCTTTTTAAAGGAATAATGGTTTTTTGTACATAGGTATTTAAATTATTCCATTGATTTGTGGTTTTACCGTTGTGCGAATTGGCGTTAAAACTGCCTGAATGTCGGAACTGCCATGAGCCAATATTGAGTCCATTATCCAGACGTAAAAATAAACTGTTGGTATCTGTTTTAGAGTTATCATAACCCGAAATATTATAGTTGGTATAAAAGCCGTTGATCCCTTCATCCCATTGATCGGGTGGAATATAGCCGCGAATTTGGTTGCGTAAAGACGCTTGCGGCAAGCTGATCAATAATTTTTGTTTATCAAATTGAAAGTGGCTGTTTGCACCGTCAATGATTGAAATAAAATCTACACATTGTGGGTTTGAGCTAGACAATTGCTCGTATTGGGCAATATTGACCCCAAATCCCTGCAATGTTTTGCTGTCTAAACACGGAAATAACCCTGTTGTATCTTGAATGCCTGATTTTTCAATAAAATTGATGTCGCGGGTAAACGCATATTGATCGTTGACATATACATCAACCCGGTACACGCCCGGCAATTGATGGGTCGATTTCTCAAATCTGCTCAAATCAGAAATTTGTGAATTGGATAAGTTATCTGTTAAAAATGCAGGGTTAAATACCTGTTCTGCATGACTGGTTCTTGGGACTACGATTGAAATCAGCATAGTCACTGCGATACCCACTGGATATCGCTTGATATTTCTCCTTACGCATACAACACTGTATGGCATTGAAAATAGACTATTCATAATTATTACTTCAGTTCTAAATCAACTTTAGCCGTTAAACCACCGTAATCATTGACCGTTTGATAACTCAGCTTATTGCCTGAAGTCGCTGAAATTTTTGTTTGGGCAAAAGGACTCGCCATCACATTTGGCACTTTTTGGTTATCAACAAAAACGTTCACAAAAGAAACGTGATAAGGAGATGGATTATTCACCATGATGCCTTCTGCTGATTTTGAAAACTTAAGTGTTTCTAATGCGGCTTCAGGTTTAGTTTTTAGATTTATCGGTCTTACAAACAGTTTGATTCGAGATAAAACAGCAAGTTGCAAAATATTTTTGTCAATCAAAGTCGATTTATCAATCGAAGGAATTGCCTTGACATTGACCCAAAATACCGACTCTCTATCTTGGGGTAAGTTGGTAGCAACATTGACAATTCTTAAAGTATTTTCGCTATTTGCTTCTGCGACAAATAAGGGCGGAGTAATCAGAAAATCTTTTGATTTTTCATCTAGATTATTTTCAATCCATGAGTTAATTAAAAAGCGTTCTTTATTGTTGCTGTTGACAATAGCTAATGAAACTTGCTTGGCATCGGTTGGGTAAATAACACGAGTTGCCCCAAGTGATATACCGCCAATAATATTGTTATTGGCCAAGCTGGTAGATGCTAAGCAGGCTAAGGTTATACTAAGAACACCATTTTTAAATAAGTTCAGTTTCATATAAGTCCTTAGAATTCATTTATGGATAAAAAACAGAAATTAAAATATTCGATGCTTGAGCGGATGACTGCTCTGAAGTTTGGTTGAGGAGAATACCAATCCTATTTTTAGCGAAACTGTCATAACGTTCAGGTCGATCAATTTGTCGAATAAATTTCTGATCCAGACGGGTCTGTTCAAAATCTTGAATGTTTAATTCTTGATGAATATCAAAATCATTTCTTGCTTTTGGATCTGTATAAAACATCTCATGGGTTGGCTTATTTTGTTCAGATAGACCAATGGCGAGATTGTCGTAGATGCTTACAGGGCATAATGAAAAATTGATTTGAATTGGAGAATTGGGAGTTTTAATAGATACAGCAGCATTATTCTCAATCAAGATTGAGCAGCTTTGATTTATCAAAACTCCCTGAAAATGAGCTCTTCCACCAAATACATAACTTTCTGCGTAAATATGAGTACTTACTAATATTCCAACAATCAGGGTTATATACTTTTTCATGGTAAATAAGCTCATGTAATCAAATATTTAATAATTATCTTAGGCAGATAAATTATTCATATTTCACTACAAAAGTTGCATCAGCATTTGCTTGACCAGGTGTAGATGCACCAGTCGCTACATAACGAGCGCTGAATTGAAGTGTGTTATCACCAGTGATCAATGTTTTAGGTGTAGAGAAACTAGCACCAGTAACACCTAAGATTTTTGAAGTGTCATCAGCAATCTCAATCCCTACATTTGTTGCAGCAGTAGAGTTTGTACCACCAGCAGCAACTGAAAGTAAGTTTGCATTAGACGTTACAGACTGACCATAAAATGCAACAGCAGCAGTTGCTTGAACTGTTGGATCACAGTCAACAAGTTTGATTTGGAACGGTACTGGAGTTGTTTTATCGCCAGCAACAGCTAAACGTGCAGTACGGTATTGACCTAAATCAACAGTTTGATTTGAAGATTCTGTACTTACAGCACATGCTGCATTTACGATTTCACCAGTAAAATGTACTGTTCCACCATTAACAGTTACAGGATCAGCAGCGAAAGCTGAAACAGAAAGCGTTAAAGCAGATAAAGTTGCAGTACTTAATAGAGCTAATTTCATAGTAAAACCCATTCATTTTAGAAGGTTGATTTTTAATATTTATTTAAAATCATTTTTTATGATTTCAATAAATTACACTTAGTCGCACTGTTTAATAAAATAGTAATGTACTTAAATAAATGCAGGGTTATAGTGACTTACATCACAATAGATAACTTTGTATTTTGTGCATAATTAATTTGTATTTGACGCCCTTATCTTTTTTTATGAAAAGTATATGAATTAATGTGATTAATCTGAGAGCTTGGTTTAGATGTGCTGTGTACAGTGTTGTTGCTTATTATTGATATAAGTGAGTACGGTTTTTTGATCAAAAATGCTCATTGAATGAGTAGATCTAAGCTGAGTTTGATAAAAATTCTTGATGAAAAAGGATATTCGGAAATGTCATCTTCAACTGTCTGAGGTAGGCTGATTCTGGAATTGAATAAAATTCAGCAAGACTCCGTCAAGATCATTGTTTTTTAATAGAGTTTTGCAAATGAAGCTTTGGAGTGATTTCTAAATGTAGTTAAGCTTTATCAACTATGAAACTTTTACCATCGCATAGAAATAGATGTATGAAGATCAAGTTTTCAATGCCCCACGATATGATCACCATCTAGGATTCAAAAGTACAAAAAATGAATTGATAACCAACTGTTTATCAAAGTTCATTCAAAACATAAGCTTCATTTATGTTCAATGACTTGATGCAAATCACTTGTATGAATAATTAGATGGTTTGACTATAGTTTGGAAGCCAGACTTACCCTATAAGCTTCTGCTGCATAACAACAGCAATCAAAACTAGACGATTTATACAACGCTTGATTGTGTATAGTGCTTTATTTTTTAATCTGAGATGGCATTCCAATTTGCGCAGCTAAAGGCGAGAAAATCACTTTAATTGGAGAGTTAGCCCGACTTTGCTGTACATCAGGCCCTATATAATTCTTGCCTTGAGATGTTGCAAAACTACGATGCCACACACTAAGTTCAGTGTCTGACAGCCACGCTATGTGCAAAGCATTATCCTTTGCGCCAAAGTCGATGGTTCTTACATCAAATTGCGCCAAAGCATGAATAAATGAACGACATTTTTCAGTTTCACCTTTTTTTAGAACTGAAACCTGAACTTGGGTTGCAGCACCAAACATTGCATCATTGGCTCGGCACTGAAGAACTTCCACATGAAAACGTCCATCAGGAGAGGGCAGATCTCTTATCAGCTTATTTACCGTGCTGGATTGGCATGCTGTTAATACGATGGGTAATATCAGTAAAGTACATATCCTTGTCAGTTTCATTTTATTCCTTGCTATGTAAATACATTACGATTTTTGTTTTATCGCTTTATTCAAATCGGCCAGTCTGCTTTTAGCCAATACACGGAATGATTCAGTTGAATTATTTTCACAACTTAGACTGGTCATCATATCGTGTTGCATGTTTACTGGCGATTTAATAAAGGATGATGTGTTTAAGTTTATCTGTATTTTGCTGTTTTAAAATATGTTTTTGTATTGATTTTTCACATGATTTAATTATTTGTGTTTAGCTGCTCTGTATTTAATCTTAATGGGAATGCTTAGAGAAAATTTAATGAATAAAAAGGGCTTGCAGAAAAAAGTTGTAGAAGTTTTAATCTAAGTTTGAACGTTAGATAAAATATTAACATTCCATCAATCAGAAAATTGATCATATATTGTTTGTTTTTATAGGTAAAAATCATTCAATTTATCGAAGGTTATTGACCATGAGGGCTTTTATTATGTTTAAAACATTCACGATCGCAGAGCAACACTATTTTAAACAATTCATGGGGATCGCAAACACGCTTGTGTTGGCGTTTGTTGTTTTGATGTGGTCAGGCCATGTGGCCGCAGAGGGCAATTGTCCTCCTGGTTATTATCCAATTGGTGGGCAAGGCCTGCAAGGGTGTGCACCGATTCCAAGCGGCGGTAGTAATGGTGGTGGCGGTGGTGGCACATATAAATGGGAACCCTCACTTTGGGAAAAGCGTTGGGGTGCGATTGCTGAAGATAAGGCAGCACCTTCTCGACCTACAGGTTATGCCCAAGCGACACGAACCGAACGTGGGGCAAAAAAAGTAGCCTTGGAAAATTGCCAAAAAAAGGGAGGTAAAAATTGTGAAGTCATCTTTACCTATAACAATAAATGTGTTGCCTTGGCTGATCCGACTCAAGGTGGTCAAGAGTCTGTGATTAGAATTGATCGTACGCCAGCAGGCGCCAAAGCATTAGCTGCTTATGAGTGTCAAAGTAAAAACAAGCAAGAGTGTAAAGTGGTTTACTCAGCATGTAGTACTTATTACGAGCCGGGGGCCAGTATATTTTATTGGTGGTAATACATAGCGGTTCTGCTTTAAGTAACATTGCCTATTGTGATAAACCCGAGATAAGTGTTTGAAGTAAAATATATATTTAAATAAAAGATCGGATCTTTTTTAAAGGATAAAAATGATGAAAGCTGTTAATTTTTTACTGAGCAGTATTTTAATTTTGCCCTTGTTTGCACATGCAGATACCTTGAAACTGCAAAAAAGCACGCAAGAATTTGATCATTATCGTGGACAAATTACAGTGAATGGAGAATATTCATATTATTTTGATGATGAAGTGGCGGGTGATGTTATCTGTTTTCATCCCAGTGCACCTTCAGATCAGTTGATACCACGTAAGCCTGATGATCGCCGTTCACGCTGGTTTTGTTTTAGTGATACTCAACAGGTTGCTCAGGCATTGAAGCTCAACAAAAGACCCAAGGAAGGTTATATTGGCTATACCGGACATGCAACTGTAACAGTTGGAGAATATGCGGTTTATAAGGGCGAAAGTGATGGTACTGATCTGGCAAAATTGGTATCAGTCCAAAAAGCAGATACCCCAAAACTAGTTAAAAGCTCAGGTTATTAAAAGACCATTTTTATCGCAATGTTAAATTAAATACATATTTAAAGTTTAAAGGAAATAAATCATGAAAATTGTTAGTTTTT
The DNA here is from genome assembly GCF_025433935.1 of Acinetobacter sp. I-MWF. Taxonomy (NCBI): domain Bacteria; kingdom Pseudomonadati; phylum Pseudomonadota; class Gammaproteobacteria; order Moraxellales; family Moraxellaceae; genus Acinetobacter; species Acinetobacter sp. I-MWF. Next base: position 1,209,705 of record NZ_JAMBAR010000001.1, read on the forward strand.
TACTGGCGGGTATGCTGATCACGCCAATTGTTGCACAGGCAAAAACACCACAACAATGGGCTGACTGCGCCGATAAGGTTGGGCGTACTATCGATGTACAAGAAGTTGGTAATATCGGCTATGAGTCAGAAATCAAAAGTAAGTGTGGTACACGTCCTGTTCCAACAACGGGTATGGCGAAACCAGATGGTAGACACCCGCATGACGTTATACAGGCAGCACCTTGGAAAGCTCGTTTTCAGCAATTAGTTGGCAAATCATATGCAAATCTCACTTCAGCTTTAGTGGTATCCAGTGCAATGCAGCGTCAGGGTGATTGGCTGGTAGGCAGTGGTTATGACCCACGTGGGGCGGGTTCGAGTAAGGCTGTCATTGCGATCAATACCAAAACAGGTAAAGTCATGGCGGCTTATTCCGATACTGAAGATGGTGTTAAATTCTTTGGCTTTGATGAAAATACCAAAGGTGTTCCAAGTAAATTTTCACAATGGGTTGCGGAAAGTGCAGCAGGCTGATTTGTTATAGTCAACCTGTAAAAAAACTCATATACAAGAAAATAATTTCTTTTAATTAATATTTTTAATTAAATCAATTGTATTGGGAAATAAATTGTTTGATTATCAAAAAGCTTGCAATGCCACACCTTACCTTCAAAGTTTAAATATCTTTGCGTAGGCGATGCCTCACTTTTCAGAGATGAAAAGGTGACAAAAATCTTTCGTTAGGCGAGGGGTACGTCCTGTACCCCCGCCCAACAGCGACATCCATGTCGCCCCCACGGTAGGACTAACCATCTAGGATTCAAAAGTATAAAAAAAGAATTGAGAACCAATTAAAATATTCATTGTGATTTAAAATCAGCAATTACAGGAAAATTACAATCTGGAGTTGTATAAATAGTTGTGTTAAAAGCTTAGGTTTGTTGTAGCAAAGATACGCTGGTTAGAGAGCAATCGACTGTTCAAAATATTGTGTTATTTCGAGTTACCATTTTGTATAAGAGCCTGAGTCTGTCATCAACACAGTCATATAAAAAAACAGCATTACTTAGCGATAATTAACAGTAAACAAGCTTTCAAAATAAGTTTTATAAGTATAATACGCCACTTGATGAAATGGGATTGAATAAACTGTTGCAGTAAAAATAGTGTTGCAAGAGGATCTTTTAATTAAGAAACTAATTATTAGACAAAGTTCAATTGTATTTTTTGTATTTATTGTTATTCAAATGTTATAATTTGTCTAAAGAAGGCTTTTTAAGCCAATTAAATTAGCTGATGTTGATGAATAAAACATGCTTCAATTAAATATTTCTAGGCTCACTTTGAGCGAAGATGGTGATACATTTTTAGCACTTGAAAAAATTCCTGCGATGCAACGTAGACGGCTATCAAGTATTGCTAAAATTGCATTGAATAGTGCAATTCAAAGTTTGCAGGGGATTCAGGTCGACTATATTGTTTGGAGCTCACAATATGGCGACGAAGAAAAAACACTTAAAATTTTACAAGATGTCCTGTCAGACCAAACCCCATCTCCGACACTTTTTTCAACCTCTGTACATAATGCAGTTTCAGGTTTGTATTCTATATTTTGTCAAGATGATACGGTTGCGACCAGTTTGGCCGCATCATGGTCTGAAGCTTTAGTCGAAGCTTATGCTTATTTAAAAACCCATCACAATGCCAAAAATGCCTTGGTGATTTATTATGACCAAGCCTTACCAGAAATATATGATGAGTATCAGAATTTTAAAGCTTTTTCATTGGCTGGAGTGGTCAGTTTAGAAAATGCCAATTTAAAAATTGCTGTAGAAAATCTGCAACTGCAACAGAGCAAATATTTAGAGGCTCAAGATTTTAATGTGTTTTGGCACAATCAAAACCTGATAGAAAAGGGTGTTTGGGTCAAATGTTAAATATCAATAAAGTAAAGAAAAAGTTAAATTACGCTTGGCGTGTTGGTGCTACAGGTTTTAGTTTTGCAAGTTTTGGCTTGGGTGGAATTGTGATTGGGGGTGTGGTTGCACCATTGGTGAAAGTCAGCACATTTGATACAAGAAAAAGACAAGATCGTGCGCAAAAAGCCATTAAATATAGCTTTAAAGGCTTTACTGAAATGATGGTTAAATTGGGCATCATGACCTATGAGGTCGAAGGCTTGGAAAAGCTGGCCCATAGCCGTCAAGAGTTAGTCATTGCAAATCATCCAACCTTGATTGATGTGGTGATTTTGATTGGCTTAATGGAAAAGGCCAACTGTATTGTAAAAAAAGCACTTTGGCGTAATCCATTTACATTGGGGCCGGTACGTAGTGCAGGTTATATTTTAAATGAGGGATCTGAGCAATTCATTTTGGACTGCGTTAAAAAACTCCAAGAAAAAGATGCAGCCTCATTATTGATATTTCCAGAAGGGACACGAACAGAAAAAGGCGCATCACTGAATGAATTCCAACGTGGTGCGTCAAATATTGCGATTCGAGCGAATGTTCCAATTCGTCCGATTTTGATAGAATGCACGCCCTCGACACTGACCAAAAATGAAAAGTGGTATCACATTCCAAATGAACCATTTCACATTCAGATTACAGTGTTAGATGCGGTACATGTACAGGATATATTGGATGATGCTGCTGTGAACTCAAAACAGGTGAAACAGCTCAATCATTTTTTGCACAACTTATTTAATCAAGCGTTAATTAAACAAGAGTTATCTACAAATGAGCAATCTTGCTGATGAGTTAAAAGAAATGATCATTGATGTGCTGGTATTGGAAGATATTTCAATTGAAGATATTGATACCAATGCACCACTCTTTGGTGATGGATTAGGGCTGGATTCTATTGATGCCCTAGAATTAGGTTTAGCTTTGAAAAAACGCTATAACATTCATTTAAATGCTGAATCACAGGAAACCAAGCAACATTTCGCCTCTGTGCAAAGTTTAGTGGACTTGGTTGAAGCGCAACGTGCTGCTTAAGAGGTCGTTATGTTATCTGAAGAAATCGTCTTAACAAATCTACGTGAGTGGATGGAAGAACTATTTGAAATTGAACCTGCTGATATTCAGCTTGAGTCAAACCTGTATTCTGATCTGGATGTTGATAGCATCGACGCTATTGATTTAGTTGTTAAAATTAAAGAATTAACCGGTAAGCAAGTTAAACCTGAAGATTTTAAAAATGTTAGAACAGTGCAAGATGTTGTGGTTGTGATTCAAAATATGTCTGCAGAATGAAGCATTTGATCCGCAGTGGAGTCACCGTCTTATTTCTACTTTACCCATTTATCGTGGGCTACAGCCTAGCGCATGGTCATTTTATTTGGGTGAGTGCTTTGTTGGTTCTGCTCGGTGGATCACGCTTATTTTTTAAAAAAAGTGATCTTATGTGGCCATTAACTTGGTTTGCCATTATTTGTGGTGGGCTGAGTTTGATTTTAAAAGATCATGCTTGGTTAAAGCTGTACCCAGTATTGATGAGTGTGGGCGCGTTGATAATTTTTGCGACCACCTTAATCAAACCACCCTCAATGATTGAGCGTTTTGCACGTTTGGTTGAACCTGATTTACCCGAGTCTGGGGTGATCTGGACCAAAAATGTCACGATTGTTTGGTGTGGCTTTTTTATTTTAAATGCCTGTATTGCGCTTTATACAGTGTTATTTAGCAGTACTCAAATGTGGGTACTTTATAATGGTTTTATTTCTTATCTTTTGATGGGTTTGTTATTTGCAGGTGAATTTGTACTGCGAAAAATTCATCAAGCTAAAAATCATACGAGTTAAAATAAACGCTTATGTTGTGTCATTTTCAAAGCCACATTTATGCTGAAAAATGTGTGTGTATCACCTCTGATTTTAGTGTCAAAACATTCTCCCAATTTTGGCAGGAGGTGTTAAGTGAAAAAACACACATTGAACAATCCGCTGAAAGTGCATGGGCCTTGTGGCAAAATGACAGTTATGATTTTTTAGTGTTATTTTTTGCAGTTTTACTGGCAGATAAACAGGTGATTCTCCCACCAAATCGTGTGCGTGATTTGGAAAAAAGCTTAGCGGCTCAGAATATTTATTTTATTGAACGACAATATAAACAGATTAATCCTGTAGTTGAAAATACTCAACACATTGATCTAAATGATGATTTTTTAAATCGTGCAGCAGTGTTTTTTTATACTTCGGGTTCTACAGGACAACCTAAAAAGATTCCGCGTACTCTAAAACAGCTGCTTAATGAAGTACAGGGTTTAGATCAAAGTTTTGATCTAGCAGAAAATGCACTGGCGCTTGCTACAGTCAGTCATCAACATATTTATGGTCTATTGTTTAAATTACTTTGGCCACTTGCCAGTGGCAGAGCTTTTTATAATCCGCAATTGGCATTTCCTGAAGATGTGGTTGAAGCACAAAAAAAATTACAGCATTTAAGTCACGATAACTTTGGTTCAAATCATTATGTGGTTTCCAGCCCAGCACTTTTAAAACGTTGGACCTCTGATGTATTACTTGAACAGTATTCAGTGGTTTATTCTTCAGGTGGTAAATTAGATGCTGGAGTGCGTCCGCTGCTCAATGCCAGTATCACCGAAATTTTTGGTAGTTCCGAAACGGGCGGTATTGCTTATCGCACACAAGATGAGGCGCTTTGGACGCCGTTTGCAGATGTCGAAATTAGTGTTACAGATGCGGGTGAGCTCGGTGTCTTGACTCAACATGCGTATATCAATGATTGGATCTATACCGCAGATAAAGTCGAAGTGTCGGTGCCTAATGATCAAAAAAGTCAGTTTCAGCTTCAAGGTCGCTTAGACCGTATTGTTAAGCTTGAAGAAAAGCGTTTAAGTCTTGATTCTATTGAAAGTGCTATTATTGAATTACCAGAAGTCAGTGAATGTCATACATTGATCTTTGAAAAGGATCATCGACAAATTTTGGCATGTGTGGCGGTATTGTCTGAACAAGCTCAATTAGAACTTAAACACAGTCATAAGCGTGCATTTGTCGCAAAAATAAAACAACAACTTGCAGATAAATTGGAATATATTGCGATACCGAGACAGTGGCGTTTTTTAAGCCAATTGCCGAAAAACGCCCAATCAAAGCTCAATAAAAATTATATGAAATCATTATTTGAAAACTTAAATTTACCCGTGGTTTTAGCATCGCATATTGATGCCAATAGCGCAGAATTTAAATTAGAATTTATTCCTGAACTGGCTGCTTTTAATGGGCATTTTCCTGATCACCCGATTTATCCTGGTGTTGGGCAAATTGCTTTTATTCAAAAGTTCGCTAAAGAGATCTGGGCTGATCTAGATTGGTGTACAGCATTAGAACAAATTAAGTTTCAGGAATTGATCCAACCGCATGCCGTGGTTTTGCTTAAACTTGAGCGTAAAGCAGATAAAATCAGTTTTCAATTGCAGCAGGCTGAACAATCTTTAGCATCAGGACGTTTAGTTTTTGCTACTGCGGTTAAAGCTTAGGAGACAGATGATGCAGCAATATCGATTAGGTTTTGTGATTCCTGTGTATAACCATCCACATTATATCAAAGCATTACTGGACTATATTCACTCTTATGGTTTGCCAGTGGTTTTAGTCAATGATGGTAGCGATATTGAATGTTCGACCTTGTTGCTAGAATTGGCGCAGCAGCATAAAAATGTATATCTGGTCGAGCACGCGACCAATCAGGGCAAAGGTCAGGCCGTGATGACAGGTTTATATCAGGCACAAGATCTTGGCTGGACACATGCTTTACAAATTGATGCAGATGGGCAGCACGACTGGCAGGATATTGAAAAATTCATCACCATCTCAGAACAGCATCCTCAAGCAATGATTTTGGGACAGCCGATCTTTGATGAAACGGTACCGAAAAAGCGTTTGTATGGCCGTTATGTCACCCATGTCTGGGTTTGGATTAATAGTTTGTCACTTGAAATCAAAGACAGTATGTGCGGTTTTCGTATTTATCCACTTGATCAAACCATTCACGTCCTCAATCGAGCAAAATTCCAACCACGCATGGGTTTTGACAGTGAAATTTTAGTGCGTCTAAAGTGGGAACAAGTTCAGTTTATCAACGTACCTACTGCCGTGATTTATCCAGAACAAGGTATTTCACATTTTAATGTGTGGAAAGATAATTTAGGACTCAGTAAAGCACATGCGCGACTTTTTGCAGGCATGTTAATTCGCTTACCTAAATTATTGGCACAAAAAACCAAAGGTTCAGCACATGACTGAATCACATACAAAACGATGGAGTGAGCTTAAAGAAAAGGGTGGAATGTTGCCTTTGATGTTAATGCTGTGCTTCTACCGTTTTGGTGGGCGTTTTTTATGTAAGCTGGTGCTGTATTTCATCATCATGTGGTACTGGATTTTTTCTCGGACGGCGCGTCAGGCTTCATTGCTTTATTTACAAAAGTTGCATCATTTTGCTCAAGAAAAGTCACCATTTTCACATCAACCGAATATGAGTCATTCGTATATTCATTTGATGACATTTGGTGAGTGTATTTTGGATAAAATTGAAGGTTGGCTGGGAAAAGTCGCAGAAGAAAAGCTGATTTTGCATGGGCATGTGCATTTTCAGGAAAATTATAAAAAAGGTGCGATCATTGTGGTATCGCATTTTGGCAATATCGAATTGCTACGTGCGATCAAATCTGATCACCAACAAAAAATAAATGTATTGGTTTATCAAAAACATGCCAGTAAATTTAATGAATTTCTTAAAAAGCTCAATCAAAAAGCCGATGTGCATCTGATTTCGGTCGATGAACTTGGCGTTGATACTGCGATTCTTTTGCAGGAGAAACTGGATCAGGGTGAGTGGATCATCGTGGCAGCAGATCGAGTGCCGGTTCAATCGCAACGTGTCGAAAATCTTAAATTTTTAGCTGATGAGTCCGCTTGGCCGCAAGGACCTTGGATTTTAGCGAGTTTACTGAAAGTTCCGATATTGGCGGTTTTCTGTTATCGCAAGCAAGACAACTTTCATGTGCATATCCACTTAATCGCTCAAAAACTTAATTTTCCGCGGCAAACCCGCAACCAAGCCATAGCTGAAGTCATGCAACGCTATGTTCAACTGGTCGAACAGCATTGCGTAGATGCACCTTATCAATGGTTTAATTTTTATAATTTTTGGAACAAATAAAAATGCAGTCACTTGTCATCGGAGAAAAACCACTTTCAATTGAAGAGGTTGTTGCTGTCGCAAATCAACAGCTCAAAGTGGCGCTGCCTAAGTCTGAAAGTTGGCAGGCATTGATTCAACGAGGTGCTGATTTTCTCGATCAATTATTGCAAGAAGAAGGCGTCATCTATGGGGTAACCACAGGTTATGGCGATTCTTGTTTGGTTGAAGTGCCTGCACATCAGGTCAATGAATTGCCTTTGCATTTATCTCGTTTTCACGGTTGTGGTTTAGGGCAAAATCTGGACTTGATCACTGCTCGTGCTGTGATGGTGACTCGATTATGTTCTTTGGCGCGTGGCTATTCAGGGGTATCACATGCTTTACTTGAGCGTTTGGTTTGGATGCTTAATGAAAATATTATTCCAGTGATTCCTTCAGAAGGTTCAGTCGGCGCCAGTGGTGATTTAACCCCATTGTCTTATATTGCAGGGGCATTGGTCGGTGAACGGGATGTTTACTATCAAGGTAATATCGTTGCAGTTGCGGATGTTTATGCTGAATATGCGATACAGCCTTTGGCACTCAGACCCAAAGAGGGACTTGCCATTATGAATGGTACTGCGGTAATGACCGCAATGGCCTGTTTAAATTATAAAAAAGCTGAGCAGATTAGTTTAGCAAGTACTTTAATTACAGCATTAAATGTGTTGGCATTAGAGGGCAATCCAAGCCATTTTGATGAAGTGTTATTTGCCCAGAAACCGCATGCAGGACAGCAAGAGATTGCCAAGCAACTACGTGAATGGTTAAACGATAAAGTACAAACAGAGCATCAAAGTCCACGTTTGCAAGATCGTTATTCACTGCGTTGTGCACCACATGTTATTGGAATCTTTGAAGATTCTAAAACTTGGCTTAGACAATTTATTGAAAATGAATTGAACTCAAGCAATGATAATCCGTTAATTGATCCGATCAATTTACGCGTGTTACATGGTGGGCATTTCTATGGTGGACATATCGCACAGGCTATGGATAGCTTAAAAATTATGATTGCCAATATTGCTGATTTGATGGATCGTCAGCTTGCACAGTTGGTCGATCATAAAATGAATCATGGTTTACCGCGCAATTTGACTGGTGCTAAAACTGATCGCTTACCGCTCAATCATGGTTTTAAAGCCGTACAGATAGGCGTGTCAGCTTGGACTGCCGAAGCGCTTAAACAGACGCTTGCAGCTTCAATTTTTTCACGTTCAACCGAGTGCCATAATCAAGATAAAGTCAGTATGGGCACGATTGCCGCACGTGATGCCAGTCGGGTGATTTTATTGACCGAACAAGTGATTGCTGCATTGAGCTGTGCTGCGGTTCAAGCAATTGAACTGAGAGGATTGGCACAACAATTAAGTCCAGTGTTGGGTTTGTTTAGACAATGGGTACTGAAAGAATTTCATTTTGTTGAAGAAGATCGTCCATTGCAAAAAGAGCTACAAGCGATAGTGGATCATCTTGAAAATCTCAGTCTGTTAAACTGCAATTTGTTGCAGCACAAGCAGGAGAACGCTGATGTATGCTGATGTCATTATTGATGTTCCATTTCATGATGTAGATACCATGAATGTGGTTTGGCATGGGCATTATCTCAAATATTTTGAAATTGCCCGTTGTAAATTGCTGGATCAATTTGACTATAACTATAATCAAATGAAAGATTCTGGTTATGCATGGCCAGTGATTGAAAGTTATGTCCGTTATGCGCAAGGTATTATTTTTGGGCAGCATATCCGAGTACGTGCGACTTTAAAAGAATGGGAAAACCGTTTGAAAATCGAGTACCAGATTTTTGATGCAGAATCAGGTAAACGCCTCACCAAAGGTTTTACCAGTCAGGTGGCAGTCGAGATAGAAACTCGAGAAATGTGCTTTCAGTCACCACAAGTATTTTTAGACCGCCTATATGCATGGTCTGAATTTAAGACCAAATAGGGGGCATAAAAAATGTTGAATTTTAAAAATAAAATCAAACTGATCATCACCAGTATGATGTTTATGGTTGTGACGGCACTTCCATTGGCAAGTTATGCGGAAAGTTCTAAAGTTGGGCAAATTTTTCAACAGCTTTCCCAAACACCTGTAGTTCGTGCTCATTTTGAGCAGCAAAAAAAGCTCACCTCGTTAAATAAAACTTTTAGCTCAAATGGGCAGGTTTTATTTTCCAAAAGCCAAGGGGTGATTTGGCAGATTCAAAAGCCTGTTCAAGCGGATTTGATTGTTACCCCAAAAAAGTTGCTACAAAAAACCCAGCGAACTATGAGTCAACTTGAGATTAATAACAGTCAATATGGTTCAGTGGCGACCATGTTTTTACAGTTAATGGCAGGCGATGAAACAGCCTTAGCCAAAAATTTTAATGTGGTTGCAGCCAATTACACAACATCAGCTTGGGATGTCACATTGACCCCGAAAAGTGCGTTGTTTAAAAAACTGTTTGTCAAAGTGAATGCGCAAGGTGGACGTTATGTCAATCGTATTGTGATTACTGAACAAGCCAATAATATGACGATTATTAATTTTAGTCAGCAGACGGCTCAACCTCAAACTTTATCGGCGTCTGAGAATGCACTTTTCCAATTGGCAAAATAAACTCACTGCAATTTGGTTGATATTTTTAGTCATCATTGCGATCGGGCTGGGATTTACATGGATGCAAAAAGGCATTCACATCCAGACCAATATTTTTGCTTTACTGCCAAAAGTAAAGCAGGACAAACAGCTTGAGCAAACTGAACACTATGTTAGTGAGCAATTGAACAATAAAGTGTTCTTGGTGATTGATGCAAAATCATCTGAACAAATTGATCAAGCAACACAGATATTAAGGGCTGATGTCCAACAGTCGAATTTGTTTAAGCCATTAAAAGCGCAAGTTGATACTGAAGATTTTGCCAAGACTTTATATGCACATCATGCAGGCTTAATCAGTTCGCAAGATCAAGCAATCTTAAAACAACAGGATTATGCGGCACTGACTGAACAAAGTTTGATGCAAATCATGAGTCCGGGTATGCCAATCACTGAAAGCTTGCTTCAACAAGATCCATTGTTATTATTTCCACGTTATGCCATGGGGCTTGCAAGCCTGCAACAGCATTCAAATATCGAAATACAAGATGGTTTTGCCACAATTTCTGATGAGCAAGGCTATTCTCGACTATTTAATTTAGAACTTTTAAAAAGTCCTTATGATATTGAGTATCAAGAACAAACTGCCCAATGGATGGCTAATGTTAATCAGCAATTGAGCAAGATCGGGGTGAAACCGCACTGGACTGGAACAATTGTTTTTTCGCATTTTGGTACCCAATCTGCAAAGAACGAAATTTCTACAATCGGCGTGGGTTCGAGTATCGGTGTCTTACTTTTGGTCTGGTTTGGTTTCCGCTCTATTCGCCCGATGTTGACCGAGTTTATTGCGGTTGCCACAGGTTCAATGGTGGCTTTTGCGGTAACCCACTGGATATTTTCCGAAATACATCTGATGACTTTGGTTTTTGGTGCAAGTCTGATTGGGGTATGTGTCGATTTTTCCTTTTACTTTATGGCAATGCAATCGCAGCAACGACATCTCAATGGATTTGCCGTATTAAAGCCGATTTTACCCAGTTTGTTGATCGGGCTTTCAACCACATTGCTGGCGTATTTATTTTTAAGTTTCACCCCTTTTCCCGGCTTTAAGCAGATTGCCGTATTTTCAATGGTGGGCTTAACTGCTGCTGGAATCACCAGTTTATTATTACTACCGCGTTTACCTGCCTTAAATGCTGAACCCGCAATACGCAGATTAAGCTTTATTGGCACATGGCGTAATTATTTTTTAGCGCACGCAACAAAGCGTTATCTGCTGATTTTTGTGATCTTTGTGGTTTCAGGATCAAGTTTGCTGCTAATCAAAAGTAATGATGATGTACGTAATTTACAAAGCATGGATCAACATTTAAAGCAGGAAGACCAATATATTCGTTCTCGTTTTGGGCAAGCGCAGGGCAGCGATTATTTTGCAATTTATGCCAATTCAGCAGAGGATCTTGCAAGGCAAGAACAACGCTTAATCCATGTGCTTTCTCAGTTAAAACAACAGGGCAAAATTGACGGATTTCAAGCAATAGGGCAAACGATTCCTTCGCTGGAACAGCAACAGCAGAATGTTGAAGCGCTACAGAAAATTCCAAAATCAGTACTGGTGGAATATGCAAGCGCGATGCAACTTGATCCGAAAGATGTCCTGAGTTGGCAAGCAAGATTGTCTCAACAAACATTGTTAAATTTAGATCAGTTTGCTGCCCATCCTTTGGCATTTTTACAGGTTAATCCGCAGCAAAGATTGATTTTGATTCAAGGCATAAAAGATGTAACAGCCGTAGAGGCTTTGCAAGATCAGCAGAATAAGCTGGTTCGTCCTGTACATAATTTATCGCGCTTATTCCAAGACCATCGGATCCAAGCTGAATATCTTTTTGTTTATGCATTAATTGCCTTAGCGATCGGTTTAATGCTGATCTATGGGATTAAATCGGTGTTCGCTTTGATGGTGCCTGTGACTTTGGCGTTGATGAGCACTTTTGCATTACAGGCATGGATGGGCGTTGAGATTAATCTATTTAGTGTAATGGGGGTTTTTCTCATCTTGGGGATTGGTGTGGATTACGCTATTTTCTACCGTCAAGGGCACGATCATCCGCATGTGGTCGGGATGGCATTATTTCTCTGTATGATGTCGACGTTGTTGGGATTCGGTTTATTGGCGTTAAGCCATACCTATGCAATACATTGTTTTGGGTTAACGGTTCTTTTTGGGGTAATTTTTTCGTTTATCTATGCCACGCTGTTTACGCCGGCAGACTCAAAATTAAATCAAAATCAATTAATCAGTCAAAGAACTGAACATTAAGGTGAGTACATGAAGGGTTTAGATTTACAACAAACAGATGTGGTGATCATCGGGGCAGGACCATCGGGAAGTTCCGCAGCAGCACTGCTTCGACACAAAGGTTATCAAGTGGTGATCATTGAAAAGCAGCATTTTCCTCGCTTTTCGATCGGTGAATCACTTTTGCCACAATGTATGGTGTTTTTAGAAGAGGCCGGTTTATTAGACACAGTTCGTGAACATGTTGAAGAATATGCATTTCAATTTAAAAATGGGGCAGCATTCTTACGTGGTCATCAACGGAGCTACTACGATTTTACTCAAAAATTTAGTGAAGGCCCAGGAACGACATGGCAGATTAGACGTGCCAATTTTGACCATCTTTTAGCACAGCAAGCTGAACAATATGGGGCTGAAATTCGTTTTGGGCATGAGGTTGTTGCAGTTGATGTTGAGCTTGATCATCCTCTATTAACGGTTAAAGATGAGCAGCAAAATATCTATCAAATTCAGGCTAAATTTTTACTGGATGCCAGTGGCTTTGGTCGTATTTTACCGAAACTTCTTGATCTGGAAAGTCCTTCAAATTTTCCAGTACGCCGTGCGGTGTTTAGTCATATTGAAGATGGGATCTTGGATGATCCTGAATTTGACCGAAATAAAATCCTGATTACGGTACATGAAAAAGATCACCGTGGATGGTATTGGTTAATTCCGTTTGCGGATGGTCGCTGTTCATTTGGGATTGTTGCTGAACAGGATTTCTTTGATCATTATGGTTATATCTCTGATGAGCCTGAAGCCTTATTGGCTTTATTTAAAGATATTCTTGCAGATGAACCGAGTTTGTCGCATGTTCTGCGCAATATGAAATTTGATACGCCAATCCGTACTTTGGTCGGCTATTCAGCAAATGTTAAAACCTTGGCACAGCGTAATTTTGCTTTGCTGGGCAATGCGGGTGAGTTTTTAGATCCTGTGTTTTCATCTGGGGTGACTATTGCACTCAAGTCTTCAAGTTTGGCAGTACCTTTAGTCGATCAAGTCTTACAAGGTGGACAAGTAGACTGGATGCAAGAATATGAAAAACCTCTGCGTAAAGGAATTAAAGTATTTCGCGCTTATGTAGAAGCATGGTACGACGGTGAGTTTCAAGATGTAGTATTTTCAAAAAATCAAAATGAAAAAATCCGTCGTATGATTGCGTCATTATTGGCAGGCTATGCTTGGGATGAAACGAATCCAATCTATCGCAATGCACGACAACGCTTAAATACCTTAGCTGAGTATTGTCGTCATGATCTGGAACAGAGCAAAATACTTGAGAGCGAATAATGCAAATTTGGTTAAAAACAATGAGCATCAGTCTGTTGTTAGCGCTGGGTGCCTGTCAAAGTATGTATCCACAGCCACAAGGTCTGGTTCCTGTGGTTTGGTCTGCTGATCCAGCCTTGGCGCATTATCAGCGTCAAGATCAAGTTGAAGTTGTCTGGAAAAATCAAAGTTTTAGCTTTTTGCTCTACCAAGAACAACAGGCGAAAAACTTGCAAATGTTTGCTTTAAGCTTAACTGGACAGCAATTGTTTAGACTGGATTTCGATGGTCAAAAAGTGCAGGTGCATGAAAGGATAAGGCCGATGCGTTTGTTACCCTTTGATTTTGTGGTTCGAGATATTCTGTTTGCAACTTATCCTGATTTTGCAAAAAATCATTTAGAAAATGTTAAAGTGAAACAGGGCGTTGATCAGACTGAAATAGAGATCGATCAAAAAAATGTTTTAACGATAAAAACGCATGCTGATCATATTGAGCTGGATAACCTGCAAGTTCCTTATCAAATGATCTTTAGCCCTGTGGAAAATACTTTAAAAGACAATTCATTAGAGCAAAGTGAAGTGGAAGATCTACAAAAAAATGACAAAAAAGATTGATTTAAATCATCCCGCTGTAGGCATTCATTGTTCAGCCAGTTTATCTGCTTTAGGTGATCATCCTGAACAGGTCAAGGCACAATTGACCTCATTGGAAAACAGTTTAACCCTGAATAAATCTTTGATTTTTGATCAGCCTGTATGGGTGGGTGCTTATCCACATCCGTTATGTAGTGATATTCCCGTGGCGCTAAAAAACTATGACTCGCGTAATTTACGTTTTGCCTTAACTGCGCTTGCACAATGTGAATCTCAGTTACGTGACTATGTGGCTAAGTTTGATAAAAAGCGGCTTGCAATCATTGTGGGGACCTCAACGTCAGGTATTTCGGACAATGAACCCTTATTAAAAGCCTACTTTCAAGGCCAAACTGAAACAGTGATTCAACAGCAAAAGCAGGAAATGGGTAATCTCGCCAAAGCTTTGCAAATCTATTTGGGCTGGGACGGTCTTGCGTATACGATTTCTACAGCCTGTTCTTCAAGTGCCAAAGCTTTTGCCAGTGGGCAACGTTTAATTAATGCAGGGCTTGCCGATGCTGTATTGGTGGGTGGCGTAGATACCCTCGCTAAACTGACCTTAAACGGCTTTAACAGTCTGGAAAATTTGAGTGCAGGTATCTGTAGCCCATGTGGATATCAGCGGGATGGGATCAATATTGGTGAGGCCGCAAGCTTATTTTTACTCAGTAAAGAACCAGCGCCGATCATGTTGATTTCTGCGGGGGAATCCATGGATGCATGGCATATTTCTGCTCCTCATCCAGAGGGTAAAGGCGCAGCAACTGCAATGCAAAAAGCACTGGATCAGGCGCAATTAAAAGCTCCAGATATTCAGTATCTTAATTTGCATGGCACTGCAACCACGCATAATGATGATATGGAAATTAAAGCAGTCCGACAGGTCTTTCAGGACTATGCCGTTCCATTGAGTAGTACTAAGCATAAAACTGGACACTGTTTAGGTGCTGCGGGTGCATTGGAAGCCTATATTTGTACACAAGTGCTTAAAGATCAAAACTGGTTACCCCTTCATCAAAATGGTGTGATTGATCCTGAATTGGATGATCAGCATTACGTTGAACAGGATGATTTAAATCAAACGGCTCAATCTGATCCTGTGCGTTTTGTGATGAGTAATTCATTTGCCTTTGGCGGTAGTAATGTCAGCCTTATTTTTGGAACTGAAATCAGATGAGTTTAGATGCTATTCAATTTATTCCGCATGAAAAACCGATGGTTTTTGTAGATCAACTACTTGAGCTAGGGGAAAATTTTGCACTTGCCAATCTAACCATTACTCCTGAATTGATGTTTAGTGATGAACATGGTTTGCCGACTTGGAGTAGTATTGAACTCATGGCACAAACCATTAGTGCCTTTGCTGGTGCAAAAGGACAAAGAATGGGGCAAACGCCACAAATTGGCTATTTGCTCGGAACACGCAAATTAAATTTACCTTTGGCTTATTTTGAATTTGGTAAAACATTGACCATTCGGGCTGAACAACAATATTTACATGAAGGCTTGGCACAATTCTCTTGTGAAATAAGCTATGAAGAACATAAAATTAGCGCAGTTTTAAGTGTTTATGAACCACCTGTGAAAGCTGAGCAATAAGTAGGAATTAAGTGTGTCGAGAAGAATATTAGTGACGGGATCTAGTCGAGGAATTGGTAAAGCAATTGCTTTAACTTTAGCAAAATCTGGCTTTGATGTGGTGGTGCATGCACGTTCTAGACGTGCAGATGCTGAGCAAGTGGTCGCTGAAATCCAAGCGTTGGGGCAAAACAGTTATGTGCTACTTTTTGATGTCACCCAACGTGATAATACCCGACAGATACTGGAACAAGATATCGAGCTTCATGGTGCATTTTATGGCGTGGTGCTAAATGCAGGTTTAACCCATGATGGTGCATTTCCAGCTTTAACCGACAATGACTGGGATGAAGTAATTTCGACCTCATTGGATGGTTTTTATAATGTATTAAAACCTTTAGTGATGCCGATGATTCGCCTAAAACAAGGCGGGCGTATTGTCACGCTTTCTTCTGTTTCCGGCATTATGGGTAATCGTGGTCAAGTCAATTATAGTGCGGCAAAAGCGGGATTAATTGGTGCGACCAAAGCTTTGGCTTTAGAACTGGCAAAAAGAAAAATTACCGTAAATTGCGTTGCGCCGGGGCTGATTGAAACGGAAATGGTCACGGAAGAAGTAAAAGAACATGCTTTAAAAATGATTCCCTTACAACGTATGGGGCAGGTTGATGAAGTGGCGCATACAGTGAACTTTCTCTGCTCTGATCACGCAAGCTATATTACTCGGCAAGTGATTTCGGTGAATGGGGGATTGATTTAATGAAACGGGTTGTTGTGACGGGAATGTCGGGAATCACCTCACTGGGTGAAACGGCAGATGAAATTTTTGCCCAATTCCAAGCATCAAAAAATGGCATTCGTACGATGCCTGATTGGGAAATTTATACCGATTTACGTTGTAAAATTGCAGGTCCAGTAGAACACTTTGAGGTACCCAAACATTTTAATCGTAAAGTGACGCGAGGCATGGGACGAGTTGCATTGATGTCGGTGATTTGTGCTGAAAAAGCATTGGCAGATGCAGGCTTGATCGATCATCCTATTTTGAAAAGTGGCGACGCTGGTGTTGCTTTTGGCTCTTCTGCGGGGAGTGTCGATGCGGTCAAAGAGTTTGGGAAAATGCTCATAGACAACGACATGAGCCGTTTAAATGCGACCACGTATATCCGAATGATGTCACATACCAGCGCTGTGAATATGACGGTTTATTTTGGTTTAAAAGGTTTAACCTTACCCACATCAAGTGCCTGTACTTCAGGTTCAATGGCCATCGGACAGGCATTTGAAGCAATTAAACTAGGTAAACAAACGCTGATGCTTGCAGGTGGCGCTGAGGAGCTCAGTGCGACAGGTTCCGCAGTATTCGATGTGTTATTAGCCACCAGCGGGATGAACGACACACCTGAAAAAACACCACGCCCATTTGATAAAAATCGTGATGGTTTGGTGATTGGTGAAGGTGCTGGCTGTTTAGTGCTAGAAGAATATGAACATGCACTGGCCCGTGGTGCAACGATCTATGCAGAAGTCATCGGTTATGCCAGCAATACCGATGGTGAGCATGTCACTCGTCCAAATTCAGAAATGATGGAAAGATGCATGCGCATGGCACTTAAAGATGCCGCAATTTCTGCGCAAGAGGTTGATTATATTAACGCGCATGGGACTTCGACAGATCAAGGCGATGTTGCCGAAACTCAAGCTACTGCACGTATATTTGGTAAAAAACCGATCAGCTCATTAAAAAGTTATTTTGGACATACCCTAGGTGCATGTGGTGCAATCGAAGCTTGGCTGAGCATAGAAATGCTTCAACGCCAACAGTTTATCCATACTTTAAATTTGGATGAAATTGACCCATTATGTGGTGATTTAGATTATATCGTGCGAGAGCCACGAGAGATGAATGCAAAAACCATCATGACCAATAATTTTGCATTCGGAGGGATCAACACCTCCATTATTTTAAAACATACTTAAAAGAGGAAAAAAACGATGTCATTTAAACACTTGGTTGTTGTTTCAACTTTATGCTTTGCTGGAATCGTCTCTGCACAAGCTGCGGACACTGTCCATAATCTCAATTTTAAAGCAGCTGTAGATCAAGCTGTGGCTGATGGATTTTTAGATGGATCGGTAAAATTTTATCTTGCTGGGACTAAATCTGGCGGTCAAGTTTTAGAAAAAGCGGTTGTCAGTAATAAAAAAACCAATGGTTTTGGAAAGTCTGCGGAAAAGGCTTGTGATCATGTATTACGTTCAGCATTGATCCAATTGCAAAGCGCAGCAAAAGACAAAGGTGCCAACGCAGTGACCAATATTGTGAGCTATTTCAAAGCAAATGAATCAAAAAACACCACAACATATCAATGTTATAAAGGTACAGCACTTGCAAGCGTGGCTTTAAAAGGCGATATCGTTAAATTCTAAGTGGTAAACATGAGCCAATATCCAATTTAACAACAATGTTTGGGTATTGGCTTTTATGAGATCTCTTGCATAAATTAAAAAATGATCATGTTGAGTGAATCATATTGCTCTTCAAAGTTCTTTCTCCCCCTTGGGAGAAGGCTAGAATGAGGGTGCTTTATATTGATTTAATCTAGTAAAAGACTTGGTTTAAAAGGACTTATGAAGCAAGCCTATTCTAAAAATAATATTTAACGATTAAAAATTTCATTAGCCTATTCATTTAAATGCCCCGTACATTGTGCCGAAATGTTTTTGATTTGTGCCGTATCCAGTTCTAAGTTATCCCATTTGCACATTTGTTGAATAATCCATTCAAAATCCTCTGGTTTAGGTCGGTCCTGTGTCCCAAAAGAGCGGATAATATTTTGTATTTTATGAAACGCATAGGTATGCACCAAATGTGAACAGTTGAAGCGGATAATTTCGCTGTCTTCTAACATGTGCCATATAGGTTGCAGTGATTGCAAGGTGCTTAAATCATGCTGTGCTTGCTGAATCGCTGTCTGCAATGCGTTTAAGGTATTCGGATGCTTGTTTGCCCATTCATGGGTGGTCGCCAAAACTTTATCCGCGACTTCAGGAATAATCTGTTTACTCTCGGCAATCACATAACTATAACCTTCAATCTGCGCTTGGATATTCCAAGGTTCACCGACACAGAATCCATCGATGAGTTGTGATGAAATCGCATCCACCATATAGGAAGGGGGCAGTGTGGATGGTTGATATTTTTTGGCTAGCTCTTGATCTGCCAAAGCCAACCATTCTCTTAAACAATAATGGTGAATGGACTGTTTAAACACATGGGCCAGTTGTATTTTATCGCCTTGTTTTAAGGCTTGAACCACTTTCACTGCTGACGCTTGCGCGCTATCTTGTTTCTGAATTTTTAACTCATAACACAATTTTTGACTCAAGCTGATAAATGCACGATTGGTACTCAACACCAATGCGGTTTGTAAGGGAATACCCAGTTGATCATTACCTGTTGCAGCAGCGGGAAGCATGGCAGAAAGACAATGTGCGGCATCTAAAATACCAAAAGCTAAACGGTCACGTAGGCTGGCCCAAGATGGCTCTTTTACCAACGTAACATTCAGACCTTGCTCAGTAAAATAGCCTCGATGTTGTGCCCAAAGTATTGCAGTGCAATCCAGTAAAGGAATATAGCCTAGTTGAATGTCAGTGGTTTCAAGTGTATGCATTGTTTATTCCTTGAAATTAGCTTGGAGCAAGGCTTGGGCGTCGATTAACTTTCTTGCCATTTCCCCCATGGTGATACGGTGACTCATGGCATTTTTCCGTAACAAACTGAAGGCTTGTTCTTCTTCAATTTGATGCATCTGCATCAGCATCACTTTGGCTTTTTCAATATCTTTTCGGTCTGCTAGTTTGCATTTGGTTTCATTGAGATCTTTTAACAGTTTTTTATGTTTTTTAAATTGTTCAATTGAAATTTCTAAAATACTTTCCAGTTTTTCAGGGTCGATGCCATCGACAATATAGGCGGTTACACCCGCTTCAATGGCACTTTTAATGGTGTCTTTTTGCGAGTTTTTAGTGAAAAGCACAGTGGGCAAATCAAACTGACTTACACAGCTTTCAATAATATCTCGGTGTGGATGATCCATATCCAGCAAAATCACATCGGCATGTAAGTGTTGAAGATCGGTACTGTTTAAATGGTCAATCATCAGGCATGCGACCACCTCGAAACCATGTTCGATCAAAGAGGATTTGATAAAAGACGCCCGCTCTATATCATCATCGATCAGGGCAATTCTTAATTTTGGCATGTCGCTACTCAAGTATGTCCTGACATGAACTTTCAGCATATAAGCAATTTAGATGCCAATATCTCTGGTTAAAATTGCTGTTTAAAGCATAGCCGCATGATGTTAAAGAAAAGTGATGCACTTTATTGACGCAATTTGCTTCCTAAACATGCAGTTTTATGGCTTACATTTTAGACGCACTGATCAACAGTGTGACATTTTATTGTGCAATCTAGGTACGATCATTTAATCATAAGTACTGAGTATTCAAGCAAAATAAAATCATAAATAGTCAAAAATATAAAGTTGGCATGAACCATGCTTATATTTAATCAAGTCAAAGAAGACTTTCAAAATTTGTAAGACGGCCAACGACGTCCGTTCTGATCGTTACTGATATGCCCCGTGCATAACAGCAACTTATATGCGTTCAGTTCAGGAGATCGAAGCTATGTCTTCAAATTTAGATGCGAAAAAAGCAACAAAGATTAATCTTTTCAATTTTAGCAGCGCAGCAATGCGGGCCTTCCATATGAGTTGGCTCGCCTTTTTTGTTTGCTTCTTTGCATGGTTTGCCTGTGCGCCGTTAATGCCTGTTATTGCAGGTGAATTTCATCTGACTAAAGATCAAATTGCCAATATCAATATTGCCGCGGTGGCCATCACGATTTTAGTCCGTCTGATCGTCGGTCCCTTATGCGATAAATACGGTCCTCGTAAAACCTATACCGCATTATTGATTATCGGCAGTATCCCTGTATTTGGTGTGGCATCTGCCAATAGTTATGAGTCCTTTCTATTTTTCCGTCTATTGATTGGTGCAATTGGTGCCAGCTTTGTCATCACGCAATATCACACCAGTATTATGTTTGCGCCAAATGTGGTGGGAACTGCAAATGCAACCACTGCAGGTTGGGGCAATGCGGGTGGTGGAGCAACTCAAGCCTTGATGCCATTGATGCTTGCCGCACTGGTGATGTTTGGTGTTGAACAAGCCATGGGCTGGAGAATTGCGCTGATTGTACCTGGTGTGCTGATGTTAATCGTCGGTGCAATGTACTGGAAGTTTACGCAAGATTGCCCACAAGGTGATTTTAAAGAGCTTCGTGCGCAAGGTCTGCATGTGGGCAGTGATAAAAAAGGTGGTATGGCAATTTTAATGCATGCTGCAAAAAACTATCGTGTTTGGATTCTGTTCGGTGCTTATGCTGCCTGTTTTGGTATCGAAATTTTCATTCATAACATTGTCGCAATGTACTACGTGGATCATTTCAAATTTGGTTTAAAAGAAGCGGGTATGGCCGCAGGGATTTTTGGTTTACTGGCACTGTTTGCCCGTGCACTTGGCGGTATTGTTTCAGACAAGGTGGCGACTAAAAAAGGACTCGATGGCCGGACTAAAGTATTGTTTGCCATGATCCTGTTAGAAGGCGTATTTCTGATTGTCTTTTCACAAATGAATACCGCAATTCTAGCGATTCTGGTCATGACCGTATTTGCTTTATTTACCCATATGGCTTGCGGTGCGACCTATGCACTGGTTCCATTTATTGATCGCGATGCTTTGGGTGGTGTGGCTGGCATTATCGGTGCAGGCGGTAATGTCGGTGCTGTTGCAGCAGGTTTCTTATTAAAAGGCATGTTGGATATTCAAACGACACTGATGGTTTTAGGTGGTTTGGTGGTGATTGCTGCAAGTTGTGTATTGATGATCCGTTTCTCGGTTGAACATAAAGAGAAAGAGCAAAAGTTATTTGAAGCTGCTGTGCTTGAGCGAAATAGCATGGAACAAAATGCTGTAAGTCTTAAACAAAACAGTGCGACTTAATTGAATAACAACAGCAAGAATTAAGGAGAATCGATATGAAATTAGTGATGATTGGTCATGGAATGGTTGGGCACAAATTTATTGAATCTGTGCTGGAACATGCTGGTGATGAAGTTGAAATCACGATTTTGGCAGAAGAGCCGCGTTTAGCTTATGACCGTGTACATTTGACTGAATATTTTACAGGCAAGTCTGCCAAAGATTTAACCCTCTGTCGTGCTGACTTTGCTGATGCGTATGGTATCGACCTGCGCTTAAACACCAAAGCCACGGATATAGATACCCGCAATAAATGCATTACCACCAATCATGGTGATGTAATCAGCTATGACAAATTGGTACTTGCGACAGGTTCCTATGCTTTTGTTCCACCAATTTCAGGTCACGACCGCAACAACTGTTTTGTTTACCGTACCATTGATGACTTGGATGCGATTCGGGCAGCGAGTTTATCGGCAAAATCTGGTGTAGTGATTGGTGGTGGTTTGCTGGGTTTGGAAGCTGCCAAAGCGCTTCGTGATTTAGACTTGGAAACCCATGTTGTTGAATTTGCACCCCGTTTAATGGCAGTACAAATTGATGATTTGGGCGGAAAAGTTTTACGCGCCAAAATTGAAAATTTAGGTGTGAAAGTCCATACCCAAAAGGCCACTTCGGCTATAGAAGACGGTGTGAATAGCACCCATGTGATGAAGTTTGCAGATGGTTCCGAACTTGAAACAGATATTATTTTATTTTCCGCAGGGATTCGCCCACGTGATGAATTGGCGCGCCAAAGTGGTTTAGCTTTAGGTGAGCGTGGTGGTATCGTGATCAATGATTATTGCCAAACCTCAGATGCAGACATTTATGCAATTGGTGAATGTGCCTTATGGAACAATAAAATTTATGGTTTAGTGGCGCCCGGTTATGACATGGCAAGGATTGCGGCAAAGCATGTGATGCAACAAAGTTGCCCTATATTTGCTGGTGCAGACATGAGCACCAAGTTAAAACTGATGGGTGTCGATGTGGCATCGGTAGGTGATGCGCATGCCATGACTGCAAATGCATTGAGCTATTTCTATGCCGATGAAGATGCAATGGTCTATAAAAAGATCGTGGTCAATGCAGAGAAAACCCAATTACTAGGTGCGGTACTGGTCGGTTGCGCCAAAGAATATAACGACTTATTGCAAATGATGCTCAATGGACTGGCTATACCTGAAAATCCAGAGAGTTTAATCATGCCGGGCTATGCACAATCTTCAGCAAAAGCGGGAGGTAGTGGTGTTGATTTATTGCCAGACAGTGCCACGATTTGTTCATGTAATAACGTGTCTAAAGCAGATATTTGTAGTGCAATTGCAGAGGGTTCGACCTCATTAGGTGCGTTAAAAAAATGTACCAAAGCCGCAACCGCATGTGGTGGATGTGCACCCTTAGTGACCCAAGTTTTAAAATCTGAATTACAACGCCAAGGGGTAACAGTCAATAATCATCTTTGTGAACACTTTGCTTACTCACGCCAAGAGTTGTATCACTTGGTACGGGTCAATGAAATTAAAACCTTTGATGATTTGATTCAACAACATGGGCATGGTTTAGGTTGTGATATTTGCAAACCGACAGCGGCCAATATCTTGGCATCTTGCTGGAATGACTTTGTTCTCACCGCAAATCATGCTGGGTTGCAAGACAGTAATGACTACTATCTAGGCAATATTCAAAAAGATGGTTCGTATTCTGTTGTACCACGTATGGCAGGCGGTGAAGTGACGCCAGATGGTTTGATTGCAGTCGGTCAGATTGCCAAAGAATATGGTTTATATACCAAGCTAACTGGTGGGCAACGGGTAGATTTGTTTGGAGCACAAGTTCATCAATTGCCAGAAATTTGGGAAAAGCTGATTAATGCTGGTTTTGAGTCTGGTCATGCCTATGGCAAGTCATTACGTACCGTTAAATCTTGTGTTGGGAGCACATGGTGTCGTTATGGTGTCGATGACTCGGTCGGTTTAGCCATCTTCCTTGAAAATCGCTACAAAGGTTTACGTTCCCCACATAAATTAAAAATGGCAGTTTCGGGCTGTACCCGTGAGTGTGCCGAAGCACAAAGCAAAGATGTTGGGGTGATTGCCACTGAAAAAGGCTGGAACTTATATGTTTGTGGCAATGGGGGAATGAAACCTCGCCATGCAGAACTTTTAGCTTCTGACCTAGATACGCAAACTTTAATTCAATATATCGACCGCTTTTTTATGTTCTATATCCAAACAGCGGATCGTTTACAACGGACTTCAGTATGGCGTGACAATATGGAAGGTGGTTTGGACTATCTTAAAGATGTTGTTGTACATGATTCCTTAGGGGTTGCTGCTGAACTTGAACGTCGAATGAGCCATGTGGTGGGCACTTATCAGGACGAATGGCGCACTGCGGTGGAAGATCCTGAAGTACGAAAACGTTTTGTGACCTTTATTAATGCCAAAGCTGAGCAACAGCAAGATCCACATATTCAGTTTGCCAAAGTCCGTGGGCAAATTCGCCCAAAAACTGAATCAGAACGTGATCAGAGCCGTATTCCTGTAGTTGAAGCATAAGGTTGAAGCATAAGCATATGAATACTGGGTTTATTGGCCTTATTCCACAGCTTAAAAACAAGTCTGGTGGAAAATCTGATCAACGTAGTTAAAAGGATAAATACAATGACCATTTTAAAAGATATGAATGAACTCGATTGGCTGGATATTTGTGCATTGCAAGACATTACGCCCAATACAGGTGTAGGCGCATTACTCGGGCAACAACAAGTGGCTATTTTTCGGGTAGGCAGTGAAAAGCGTGTATATGCGCTGAGCAACCAAGACCCATTCAGTAAAGCCTTTGTCATGTCGCGTGGAATTATTGGTGATTTACAAGGTGAACGTGTAGTTGCATCACCGATTTATAAGCAACATTTTAGTTTAGCAACAGGCCGTTGTTTAGAAGACAAAGATCAAAAATTATTGGTTTTTCCAAGTAAAATTGAAAATGGTCGTGTTTGGGTCAGTCCAACCCCACAAAAAACCTATATCACCAATAATGGTACGGCTCAGGAAAAAATCAATTTAGTTCTGGTGGGGAACGGATTGGCAGGAATGCGTTGCTTGGAAGATTTGCTGGATATGGCACCTGATCGTTATGAGGTGACGGTGATTGGTGAGGAGCCTTGGGGGAATTATAACCGGATTATGCTGTCGCCTGTCTTATCAGGGGATAAAACCATTGACGACATTATGCTACATCCCCATTCATGGTATGCCGATAAAAATATTCGCTTTATTGCAGGTGATGCTGCGGTACGTATTGACCGTCCGCGTAAGCAGGTCTATACCGAAAAAGGTGTGGTGGTGAGCTATGACCGTTTGATTTTAGCAACGGGTTCAAAACCATTTATTCCACCAGTCAAAGGCTCAGATTTAGATGGCGTGTTGAGCTTTCGTGATATTTATGATGTCAATAATATGCTCGACTACTGCAAATCTAAAAACAATGCCGTGGTGATTGGTGGTGGTCTATTGGGGCTAGAAGCCGCATATGGTTTAAAGCAACGTGGTATGAATGTGACGGTTTTGCATTTGATGGATCGCATTATGGATCGCCAACTTGATGCCAAAGCCAGTCAAATGTTGAAAACAGCAATTGAACAAAAGGGCATTTCGATCATCACCGAAGCCAATACAGAAGAATTACTCGGTGAAAATGGTCATGTCACTCAGGTTCGGTTAAAAGATGGCACGCTTTTAGATGCAGATCTGGTGGTTTTTGCCGTGGGTATTCGCCCAAATATGGCTTTGGCACAAAGTGCGGGTTTACGCTGTAATCGCGGTGTGTTGGTCAATGACACCATGCAAACTTATGATCCAAGTATTTATGCAGTGGGTGAATGTATTGAGCATCGTAACCAAACGTTTGGTTTGGTAGAACCTTTATGGGGTCAAGCCTTTATCTGTGCATCACATTTGGCCGAACATGGCAGTTTAACCTTTAAAGCACCGACTGTTCCAACCCAGTTAAAAGTTAGTGGTTGTGATGTTTTCTCAGCAGGCCGCATTGATTTAGAAAACAGTCAACCGCTAGAAGATTTCGAAGACATCATTCTGAATGATGAAAAA
The DNA here is from genome assembly GCF_025433935.1 of Acinetobacter sp. I-MWF. Classification (NCBI taxonomy): domain Bacteria; kingdom Pseudomonadati; phylum Pseudomonadota; class Gammaproteobacteria; order Moraxellales; family Moraxellaceae; genus Acinetobacter; species Acinetobacter sp. I-MWF. Next base: position 1,235,532 of record NZ_JAMBAR010000001.1, read on the forward strand.
CGCCAAATCTACAAACGCATTATTATTCAAAAAGATAAAGTCGTGGGTGCAGTACTGTTTGGTGATACAGAGGATGGTACTTGGTACGCTGAATTGATTGCTGATCAAACCCCAATTTCTTCGATTCGCAATAAATTGTTATTTGGTCGGGATTTTGCATTAAAAAAAGCAGGCTGATTTATATCGCTTAACCCTCTTCATTTTAACAGCAGGGGGAGATTAAAAATGAAAGCCATATTTAAGTGAATGTATAGCATTGAGGAGCACAGCAGCAATGAATAGTATCCCTTTAGTGGAACTGCCGAGCTCCACAGAACAAAAGATCATAAGCACACACACCACTTGTCCTTACTGTGGTGTAGGCTGTGGTGTCACAGCAACAGTGCAAGACACCACGCTAGGACAAAAAGTGTCTGTGGTTGGCGATGTCAATCATCCCTCGAATTACGGAAAACTGTGTATTAAAGGCAGTAATTTAGCCGATACGCTGGGGTTGGGCACACGTGTTTTACATCCGATGCTTGGACGTCATTCCCATCAGCAAGTTACAGATTGGGATAGCGCAACAGATTTAATTGCCAATAAATTCCAACACTATATCGAGCAATATGGTCGTGACAGTGTCGCATTTTATGTTTCTGGCCAGTTGCTGACGGAAGACTATTATGTGGTGAATAAATTCGTTAAAGGCTATTTGGGCACAGCCAATATCGATACCAATTCAAGATTGTGTATGTCTTCGGCGGTTGCTGCACATAAGCGTGCTTTTGGTGAGGATCTAGTACCTGCAAGTTATGATGATTTTGAACATACTGACATGGTGGTTCTGGTCGGTTCAAATACAGCATGGTGTCATCCCGTGATGTATCAACGCATCATGAAAGCCAAAGAATTAAGACAACAAAAGCAAAGTGATTTATTTGTGGTGGTGATAGATCCACGCTTTACGGCTACATGTGAAGCAGCTGATTTACATTTACCTATTCTGATTGGTCAAGATGTTTGCTTGTTTAATGGGCTATTACAATATTTACATCAACAGGGTTATGCCGATAGCGCATTTGTTGAGGCACATACCCAAGGGCTAGAGACGGCACTAAAAAGCTCGCAAGCTGAAACAGATATCCAAGATGTTGCAGTGAAAACAGGAATTTCGCTAGAAAAACTCCAGCTCTTTTTTGAAAAGTTTGCCCAAACTGAAAAAGTCATGACCCTATTTTCAATGGGGGTAAACCAGTCTTCACGTGGCGTGGACAAAGCCAATAGCATCATTAATTGTCATTTGTTGACGGGCAAAATTGGAAAGTCGGGCGCAGCACCGTTCTCTATGACAGGACAACCCAATGCAATGGGCGGGCGTGAAGTGGGTGGACTTGCCAATATGCTGGCAGCACACATGGACTTAGACAATCAACAACATCAACAGCTTGTGCAAAGTTTTTGGAACAGTCCAAGCATTGCCAAACACGTTGGATTAAAAGCCGTTGATCTTTTTGAAGCATTGGAAAGTGGCAAGATTAAAGCGATTTGGATTATGGCGACCAATCCGGTGGTCAGTCTACCCAATGCCGATCAGGTCAAACGTGCTTTAAACAGTTGCGAGTTTGTTGTGGTATCCGATATTTGCAAAGATACCGATACCACTCAGTTTGCCGATGTGCTCTTACCTGCATTGGGCTGGGGGGAAAAGGATGGCACGGTTACTAATTCAGAACGCCGTATTTCACGACAACGTGCTTTTTTAGACCCGCCTGAGCAGTCCAAAGCGGATTGGTGGGCTGTGGCACAAGTGGCTAAAAAGCTTGGATTTACTGGCTTTGATTTTGCAAATAGCCACGAGATTTTTAAAGAACATGCACAGTTATCTGCGTATCAAAATGCAGAGATTAATGCGCGATCAAATACCCAAAGCTTTCGTTACTTCAATTTACAAGGTTTAACTGATCTTTCATTGGATGAATATGATCAATTGGCGCCCATTCAATGGCCTGTGATCATACGCAATCAGGCTGAGCATGCATTCGCACAATTGTTTTCACAGGGGCAGTTTAGCCATGCAGATGGCAAAGCTAAATTTATTGCCACGATGGCGATAGATCCAGTCCATCAAAGCACTGCTGAATATCCTTTAATTCTCAATACAGGGCGGATTCGAGATCAGTGGCACACCATGACCCGCACAGGTTTATCTGCCAATTTAAGCACCCATAAAGCAGAACCCTTTTGTGAAATTCACCCCAATGATGCATTGAAATATGGCTTGAAAGAAAGCGAATTGGTCGAAATCAAATCGGCTTGGGGCAATTGTGTCTTACGTGCTGTACTCAGTGACAATATCCGCCGTGGACAGATTTTTGCCCCGATTCATTGGAATGATCAATTTGCTTCGGATGCCCGTATTGGCAAAGTGGTCAATCCAGTGGTAGATGCGATTTCAGGCGAGCCAGAATTCAAACATACCCCTGTGATGATTCAGCCATTTTATACCCAGTGGCAAGGGGTGTTTTATGTCCGTGAAGGGTATGAACACATTGTTAAAAATAGCATCGAAAATACGGTGTGGTGGACAAAAATTCAGACCGCCAAAGCAGTGCGCTATGAATTGGCTGATCGTCGTCGTTTTACCCAAACCACTCAACATCTCAAACAACTTTTACCCTTTGAGGATGAAAGTTTTGAGTGGCTGAACTTGGAAGATCAAACTGCACATATCAGCCATAGTGTGGTGTTAAAAGAAGGTCGCCTTATTGCAAGTTTATATATTGCACCCAAAGCCTTGTTGCCTGATCGTGATTGGGTTGCCAGTTTATTTAAACGTGATCGTTTAAGTGCGATGCATCGTAAAGCCTTACTTGCTGGACAAGCCATGTCGATGGGCAATAGTGATGGGCCGTTGGTGTGTAGTTGCTTTAAAGTGGGTAAAAATCGAATTATTCAAACCATTAAAGAAAACAATATTAATCATGAAAAACAAGTGACTGCATGTTTAAAAGCAGGTGGTAATTGTGGTTCATGTCTACCTGAAATTCGCGGATTGATTAAAGCCTGTCAAGCGGAGCTTACACAATGAAAAGAATCATAAAACCGAGAAGACCGAGCCAATATCCACAAACTGATCTAGTCATTCTTGCAGGTGGTCAGGCAAGGCGTATGAATGGAATCAATAAACTGTTACAAAAGTTTGATGATCAAATTCAACTCATTAAGATCCATCAACAACTAAAAAATCGAGTCGCGCAGATTTGGGTCAATAGCCACCGTGATTATTCAATTTATCAAAAACTTATTCCCAGTTTGTATTGCTATCAGGATGATGAAAAAGGCTTTTATGGCCCGCTGATGGGAATAAAGAGTGCTTGGTCTTATGTGACATCTGACTATGTACTTTTTGTGCCTTGTGATGTGACCTTTATTCCACCTGATGTTATTGAAAGCTTACATAAGGCTTTAGCGGGTCATCCCTTAGCTCAAGTGGCTTATGTCAATATCAATGGCAAAGCCTTATATCCATTTTGTTTGTTAAAGCGCAGTGCTTTAAATCAAATCTGCACTCATCTTGAACAAGGACAACGCAGTTTAAAGGCATGTTTTTCTGATTTGCACGCTCAGGATGCGTTATTTGAAAATCATGCACTGTTTTTTCACAGCATTAATTCTTTGGATGAATTACAGCAATATCAACAGCTCAAGTTTTTACATTGATTGGCTTGGTTTAGATTAGTTTTTTGCAAATTTCTGTTTTTGAGAGAATTCGAGCAGGTTTTAGCTGAAGCGCATGGGGAATGATTAAAGTTGGAACATTTTTTGCAATTTCAATATCAATAAAATAGCGCAGATTTTAAGTTTTAAACAATCTTGAATCTAAATCGTGCTTGGGATGTGTAAATGAACGCAATGACACAATACGAAGTGGGTACGGCTTTTGTCGATCAATATGGTCGTAGCAAGCGTAAACTCAGAATTTCAGTGACAGATCGCTGTAATTTTAAGTGTGTCTATTGTATGCCCGAACATCCTGAATGGATGAAAAAACAGGATTTACTCAGTTTTGAAGAACTTTATGTGTTTTGTGAGTTTATGGTGCGGCATGGCATCGAACAGATTCGGATCACAGGTGGTGAGCCGTTAATGCGTCAAGGTGTGGTGCACTTTATTGAGCAACTACAAAAATTAAGAAAGCTGGGACTCAAACGTATCTCAATGACCAGCAATGCGCACTATCTTAAACAATACGCAAGCCAATTAAAACAAGTGGGTTTAGATGACTTGAATATCAGTCTGGACAGTCTAGATCCAGCACAATTTAAGGCACTGACTCAAAAAGAACTACATCCCGTCTTAGAGGGTATTGTCGCAGCACAACAAGCAGGCTTTAAGATCAAGATCAATGCTGTATTGATCAAAGGCATCAATGACGATCAGGTTTTGCCCTTAGCACACTGGTCGATTCAACACCATTTTACTGTGCGATTTATTGAGTTTATGCCTTTGGATGGCGCTGGTCTTTGGTCACAAGCCGAGATTGTCAGTGAACAAGAAATCTTAACTCAATTAAAGCAGGACTTTGTTGTCACTTTACAGCAAGGACAGTCTTCCGAGCCTGCACGACAATATTTTATTGATGGTTATCCGATTGGCATCATTTCGACTATTACCAATTCATTTTGTGGCACGTGTGACCGTGTGCGTTTAACCGCACAAGGTGATTTTTATAATTGTCTATTTGCGCCAAAGGGGATCAACCTCAAAGCGCAAATTAAGGCATTGGATCAGGATTTAGCTGTTTTAGAGCCTCTCCGATTAGCGCATATCAGTTCACCAAATGCAGCTGTATATTCGCCAATAACATTAGATTCGCTACAGCATCAACAACTACAAGATACTTTGTCTGATTATATTTGGCAGAAAAAACAAGGCTTTGATGAGATTTATCAACAGCCAAAATCAAACCATTCATCATCTCGAAAAATCAGTATGTACATGATTGGAGGTTAATATGTTAGATCAATTTACCATTCTAAATACACAAGACTTGGCAAATATTGCCAATCAACTCAAAAATATTCAGCAGCAGATGACTGTAAAAATTGAATGCTTTGGTGCAATTGAACGTTTACTGCCGACTGATTTAACCCTGCAATGTGAGTCTGAAATGAGGATTTCGGATGTTTTGGATTATGTGGTACGTGCTTATCCACATGCAGGAAACATGCTTGAAAGTTGTGCATGTGCAATAGGCGAAGACATTATTCCACGTCAGACCTTATTAACATCGGACAGCACCGTGGTTTTACTGTCACCTGTTGCGGGAGGTTGATATGCATACATTTGAACAGACGTTTAAACAATTCAACAGAATTCAGGATACTCCTTTAAGCCAAGACAGTTTTGATCCGATTCAAGACTTTCCTGAATGTGGTGGGATTGGCATCTTTATTGGAACAGTACGTAATCACCATGAAGGCAAAGCAGTCAAAGCATTGAAATATACTGCCTATGCACCTGTTTCAGAAAAAATGATTCGTCAAATTGAACAAGAGATTCAACAAAAATTTGCGGTGGCTTATGTACGGGTTATTCATCGTATTGGTGCTTTAAACATCGGTGAAAAAGCCATTATTGCGATTGCTTATGCAGCGCATCGCCGTGAAGCATTTTCAGCCTGTGAAGAAGCCGTAGAACGGGTAAAACATGAGGTTCCCGTATGGAAAGAAGAATTTTATCTGGATGGCACGAGCCAATATGTTGCGGGTTGTTGTATTCGAAAAGATGATGTGGAACAAGATCATTCAGTACAAAAAGATTCATTTCACCACCATGACTGTGAACATGACGCCTCTCATCACCATTCATCTCAGCACAATCACTCTCAACATGCTTTAGTACATCATTTCACATCTGCACATCTAGGCCACACGCATTTAGAACCCAGCAGTCAACAACAGGATCATGAACGAGAACAGCATGTGTTATTGAGCAAACAGTGTGAACAAACAATTTATCAATGGCATATGTAAAAAACATATTTAGCAAACTTGGCAAAGTGTCTTCTTCACAAAATATATTTTGCCATGTAAAAGATTTTGTTATCTCAACAGATGCTAAATCACTTGGCGTAAATCTCGCGCTGTTTCTTGCAGTAACGGCAAGATATGCGTAATTAAATAATCTTTGGTAGTACGGATGGTGGGGGAGACAATATTGAGTGCGGCAACAACAACCGCATTTGAGTCATAAATCGGAACGGCCACAGCATGCACTCCCAATTCATGTTCTTCACAGGAATAACACCAGTCTTGTTCTTTAATCTCATGTAGTAATTCTATAAAGGCATCACTGTCTGTATAGGTATATTTAGTGAGACGCTTTAATGGATACTGGGTTAGCCACTGCTTCTGTTCTTCGACATTTAAATGCGCCAATAAAATTTTCCCAGCAGAAGTTGCATGCGCAGGTAAGCGATTACCTAAATGTAAGCCATAGGGATTTACTCGGTCTGTTTGTTGGTGTGCAGCACTTCGTGCAATAGTAATCGCTTCATAACCATCTAGCACCATGACGGAATAAATCAGCGAGGTTTGATTGGTCAATAAATTTAATAAGGGTTGGCAAATTTTAGGTAAAGGAGAACCATCTAAATAAGCACCAGAGAACTTGAGAATTTTCGGGGTTAAATAATAGTAATGTCCATCAAAGTCTAAATAGCCTAAGTATTCTAATGTGAGTAATTGACGGCGCGCTGCTGCACGGGTCATTCCTGTTTTTTCAGCCGCAGTGCTGATATTCAAGCGGTGTCGTTCAGGTCCAAAACATTCTAAAATTGCCAAACCTTTTGCAATCCCTGCAATAAAATCTTCATGACGAATAATCTTTTTATTTTCAGTGTGATGGATTAATCGGGTGGTTTTATTGTGTTCATCATCCATAACGCAGCTCCTTATTTTAAAGCCAATTACATTAAAATTATGCTCAATCGAAATCAGACTGTTTTAGTGGGATAATGTTCGATCATCGAACATAAAAAATGATGATCGAACAAAATCTGACTTTAAGCCTAGAAGTAAATACAAAATTTATCAAGAATAAAGATAAGAAATCCGAACAAAACACTCAACTTATGTTTCATCGGTTTCTAGGATGAAACAAATGAGTGATTCATAGTACAGGAAGTAGTCAGATGATTGATAAAAGCGCCACCTCATTGACCGAGGTTCTGTCCCACATCAAAGATGGTGCAACCATTATGATTGGTGGCTTTGGAACAGCAGGACAACCCGCAGAGCTGATCGATGGGCTGATTGAACTTGGCGTTAAAGATCTGGTGATTGTCAATAACAATGCAGGCAATGGCGATTATGGTCTGGCTAAACTGCT
>NZ_JAMBAR010000001.1:1243005-1244464 GCF_025433935.1 Acinetobacter sp. I-MWF
TGCAACCATTATGATTGGTGGCTTTGGAACAGCAGGACAACCCGCAGAGCTGATCGATGGGCTGATTGAACTTGGCGTTAAAGATCTGGTGATTGTCAATAACAATGCAGGCAATGGCGATTATGGTCTGGCTAAACTGCTCAAATCAGGTGCGGTCCGTAAAATCATTTGTTCTTTCCCACGTCAGTCTGACTCTTGGGTATTTGACGAACTCTATCATGCGGGTAAGATCGAACTGGAACTGGTTCCACAAGGTAATCTTGCGTGTCGTATTCAAGCTGCTGGAATGGGTTTAGGTGCAATGTTTACCCCAACAGGCTTTGGTACATTATTGGCAGATGGTAAAGAAACTCGTCATATCGATGGCAAAGACTACGTGCTTGAATATCCGATTAAAGCAGACTTTGCACTGATTAAAGCGCATCAAGGTGACCGTTGGGGCAACTTGGTTTATAACAAATCAGCACGTAACTTTGGTCCAATCATGGCGATGGCTGCAGATGTCACCATTGCACAGGTTTCAGAGGTGGTTGAACTGGGTCAGCTCGATCCTGAACACATTATTACCCCAGGGATTTTTGTTCAGCATGTGGTTGCAGTTGATGCAGCCAATGGTAATGGAGAATAACAATGAGCTACCAAAAACTAAGCCGTGACCAAATTGCTGAACGTGTTGCCCAAGATATTCCAGATGGGGCTTATGTCAATTTAGGCATTGGTTTACCGACCAAGATTTCAAAATATCTGCCAACAGATAAAGATGTATTTCTTGCAACCATTATGATTGGTGGCTTTGGAACAGCAGGACAACCCGCAGAGCTGATCGATGGGCTGATTGAACTTGGCGTTAAAGATCTGGTGATTGTCAATAACAATGCAGGCAATGGCGATTATGGTCTGGCTAAACTGCTTAAATCAGGTGCAGTCCGTAAAATCATTTGTTCTTTCCCGCGTCAGTCTGACTCTTGGGTATTTGACGAACTCTATCATGCGGGCAAGATCGAACTGGAACTGGTTCCTCAAGGTAATCTTGCGTGTCGTATTCAAGCCGCAGGAATGGGCTTAGGGGCAGTGTTTACCCCAACAGGCTTTGGCACATTATTGGCAGATGGTAAAGAAACCCGTCATATCGATGGCAAAGACTACGTGCTTGAATATCCGATTAAAGCAGACTTTGCACTGATTAAAGCACATCAAGGCGACCGTTGGGGCAACTTGGTTTATAACAAATCAGCACGTAACTTTGGTCCAATCATGGCGATGGCTGCAGATGTTACCATTGCACAGGTTTCAGAGGTGGTTGAACTGGGTCAGCTCGATCCTGAGCATATTATTACCCCAGGGATTTTTGTTCAGCATGTGGTTGCAGTTGATGCAGCCAATGGTAATGGAGAATAATAATGAGCTACCAAAAACTAAGCCGTGACCAAATTGCTGAACGTGTTGCCCAAGATATTCC
>NZ_JAMBAR010000001.1:1244564-1432578 GCF_025433935.1 Acinetobacter sp. I-MWF
AATGAGCTACCAAAAACTAAGCCGTGACCAAATTGCTGAACGTGTTGCCCAAGATATTCCAGATGGGGCTTATGTCAATTTAGGCATTGGTTTACCGACCAAGATTTCAAAATATCTGCCAACAGATAAAGATGTATTTCTACATTCTGAAAATGGTTTATTGGCTTTTGGTCCTCCACCCGCCAAAGGTGAAGAAGATCCTGAGCTGATTAATGCTGGCAAAGAATATGTCACCATGCTAACGGGTGGCTCGTTTTTCCATCATGGTGATTCTTTTGCCATGATGCGAGGTGGACATTTGGATATTGCTGTATTGGGTGCATTCCAAGTGGCAGCCAATGGCGATCTTGCCAATTGGCATACAGGTGCACCAGATGCGATTCCTGCGGTGGGTGGTGCAATGGATTTGGCTGTAGGGGCCAAGAAAGTCTTTATCACCACAGATCATGTGACCAAGCAAGGTGAACCTAAGATTGTTGAAGAACTGACTTATCCAGTAACAGGTAAGCATTGTGTTGATCGTATTTATACCGACTTATGCGTGATTGATGTGACTGCAGAAGGCTTAAAAGTGCTTGAAAAAGTTGCAGGTCTGAGCTTTGAAGAGTTACAGGCTTTGACGGGTGCTCAATTGATTGATGCGACACAGGGATAATAAATCCCTCCCTACCTCCCTTTAAGAAAGGGAGGGGTTCTTCATCTTTCATTAAGATAAGAGAGAAAGTATCTCTTTAAAAAGGTGAGAAGCACTGCTTCGCAAGGGGGGATTCAATATAAAAGGAAAGACACATGAAAAACGCTTACATCATAGATGCCATCCGTACCCCATTTGGTCGTTATGCCGGTGGTCTTGCGCCAGTCCGTGCAGATGACCTCGGTGCAATTCCAATTCAAGCATTGATACAACGTAATCCAACGGTAGATTGGCAGCAAGTCGATGATGTGATTTATGGCTGTGCCAATCAGGCTGGTGAAGACAATCGTAATGTTGGGCGTATGTCAGCTTTATTGGCGGGTGTGCCCTATCAAGTGCCAGCAACCACTGTGAACCGTCTATGTGGTTCATCACTGGATGCGATTGCCATGGCAGCTCGTGCCATTAAAGCCAATGAAGCAGATTTAATTATTGCTGGCGGTGTAGAAAGCATGAGCCGTGCGCCCTATGTGATGGGTAAGTCGGATAGTGCTTTTGGACGTAGTCAAAAGATTGAAGACACCACCATGGGCTGGCGCTTTATCAATCCAAAGCTCAAAGAATTGTATGGTGTGGACAGCATGCCACAAACTGCTGAAAACGTGGCAGAACAATTCGATATTAACCGTGCGGATCAAGATCAGTTTGCGCTGAATAGCCAACAACGTACTGCGGCAGCACAAGCTCAAGGCTTTTTCCAAAATGAGATTGTGCCTGTCACTATTCCACAGCGTAAAGGCGATGCTGTGCTTGTGGATACCGATGAACATCCACGTGCATCAACCACTTTATCTGCACTGACAAAACTTAAAGGTGTGGTCAAAGCTGAGGGTACGGTCACGGCGGGAAATGCGTCTGGGATTAATGATGGTGCAGCAGCCTTATTAATTGCTTCAGACGAAGCCGTAGAAAAATACCAATTAAAACCACGTGGCAAAATTATTGCAGCAACCACGGTGGGTGTTGAACCACGAATTATGGGCTTTGCACCAGCGCCTGCGATTAAGAAACTGCTTAAACAAGCTGATCTTAGTTTAGCGCAAATGGATGTGATTGAGCTGAATGAAGCTTTTGCAGCCCAAGCTTTGGCCGTAACCCGTGATTTAGGTTTGGCAGATGATGATGCACGTGTCAATCCTAATGGTGGTGCGATTGCCTTAGGTCATCCTTTGGGTGCATCAGGTGCCAGACTGGTGACCACAGCCTTAAATCAACTTGAACAAATCAAGGGTGAATATGCTCTATGTTCAATGTGTATTGGGGTGGGACAAGGTATCGCATTAATTATTCAACGTGTTGAGTGAGGTATCTGATGAGCCAGTTATACGCCAGCTTATTTTATCAGCCTGATGTCACAGCAATCTTTAGCGATCATGCCTTATTGGGTTATATGATCCAAGCCGAAGTGGCTTTGGCAAAAGCACAGGCGCAAGTGGGTGTGATTCCACCATCTGCAGCCAGCATTATTGAACAAGTTGGACAACAGGCCTTAGCAAAAATTGATTTTGAAGCATTGGCAACTGCCACAGCACTTGCGGGAAATATTGCGATTCCTTTCGTAAAGCAATTTACTGCGATAGTAAAACAACAGGATGAAGACACAGCGCGTTATGTGCATTGGGGCGCAACCAGCCAAGATATTATTGATACAGCCACGATTCTACAATGCCGTGATGCATTAGGGCTGATCGAAAAACAATTACAACAGGCTTATCAAGTTTCATTAGACCAAGCACAACAGTATCGTGCTCAAGTCATGATTGGTCGCACTTGGTTGCAACAAGCCTTACCAATTACTTTAGGGCATAAATTTGCACGTTGGGCTGCGGCATTTAAGCGTGATCTCGATCGTCTAGGCGAGATGAAAAGCCGCGTGCTTACTGCTCAACTTGGTGGGGCCGTGGGTTCATTAGCATCATTACAAGACCAAGGTTCAGCTGTGGTTAAAGCCTATGCTGCGGCATTGAATTTAACCTCTCCTGAGTGTACATGGCACGGTGAGCGTGACCGTATCGTTGAAATCGCTAGCGTACTTGCCCTGATCGTCGGCAATGTTGGCAAGATGGCAAAAGATTGGTCTTTGCTGATGCAAACTGAAATTGCTGAAGTCTTTGAACCCACTGCAAAAGGTCGTGGTGGCTCATCCACCATGCCACACAAACGTAATCCAGTTGCAGCCGCTTGCGTACTTGCAGCAGCCAACCGTGTGCCTGCATTAATGGCAAGTGTCTACCAAAACATGTTGCAAGAACATGAGCGTGCTTTAGGCACTTGGCATGCAGAATGGTTAGTGATTCCTGAAATTTTCCAGTTGTGCGCAGGCGCTTTAGAACGCACGACAGATGTGCTTGAACATATGCAAGTCGATCCAGAAGCCATGCAACGCAACCTTGAGTGTACTCAGGGCTTGATCATGGCAGAAGCGGCAATGATGGCATTGGCAGCTAAAATTGGACGTTTAAATGCACATCATTTGGTTGAGCAAGCTTGTCAGCAAGCCATCGCACAGCAGCAGCATTTAAAAACAGTATTGTCAGCAATGGCTGAAGTGAATGTCCATCTAAGTACACAGGCACTAGATGAGATTTTTAAACCAGCCGCTTACTTGGGCAATATTCAGGCACAAATTGATGCCGTACTACAAGCAGCACAAGGAGTGTCTAAATCATGAAAGCCAGTATGAAAATCAACAATCGTCAAGGTCATCAACTTGCTGTACAAGTTCAAGGCGTAAAAGATGCACCCGTGATTATGTTTTCTAACTCACTCGGAACAGATCATGGTATGTGGCAAGCACAAGTAGATACTTTGGCGCAACATTATCAAATCATTACTTATGATACCCGTGGGCATGGTGTAAGTGATGTGATTGCCAACAGCACGCTACAAAACTTTGCCGACGATGTGATTGATATCTTAGATACATTACATATTGAAAAAGCACATTTTTGTGGAATTTCAATGGGTGGCATCACTGCACTCACATTGGCAATTGAATACCCAGAACGCTTTTATAGCATCACCGTGGCGAACTCGGCCGCCAAAATTGGTACAGCTGAAGCATGGAATACCCGTGCCGATAGCGTAGAGCAAGATGGGTTGGCTGAAATTGTTAAAACTACACATACACGCTGGTTTAGTGGGCATTTTGATTATGCACATGATGTGCTTGCTCAAAAAACCATACAAAGTTTAGCGGTGACACCTGCACAAGGCTATGCCAATGCCTGTCGAGCTTTGGCAGATGCTGATGTTCGAGATCAGCTCAATCAAATTCAAATCCCAACTTTAATAATCGCAGGTCAATATGACCCTGTAACGACGGTTCAAGATGCAGAATTTATGCATCAATCCATTCCAACCAGTCAACTTGAAATCTTGGCAGCGTCTCATTTGTCCAATATTGAACAACCACAAGTGTTCAATCAGGCATTGTCTAAGTTTATTCAGAACATATAACCGTCTAGGGTTAGAAAGGAATTCGCCTACAAGGAGGCAACTATGGCACAGGAATTTGCTGCCCCAAAAAACAGTATGGATGCTCAGGCACTCATTAATGATGCACCGATCAGCAAGTATCAATGGATGATTGCAATCATTTGTTTTCTGATTGTATTTGTTGATGGAATCGATACGGCTGCAATGGGCTTTATTGCACCAGCTTTGGCACAGGATTGGGGGATTGATCGCTCTCAACTTGGACCTGTGATGAGTGCAGCACTGGGTGGAATGATCATTGGTGCATTGGTTTCAGGACCTACTGCGGATCGTTTTGGACGCAAGATTGTATTAACTATTTCAATGTTGATCTTTGGTGGCTTTACCTTGGCATCAGCTTATGCGCCAAACTTAGACAGTTTGGTTGTACTGCGCTTTTTAACCGGTATTGGCCTAGGCGCAGCAATGCCAAATGCCACCACATTGTTTTCAGAATACTGCCCGAATCGTGTTCGTTCACTGCTCGTGACTTGTATGTTTTGTGGCTATAACTTGGGTATGGCAACAGGCGGTTTTGTCAGTAGTTGGCTGATTCCTACCTTTGGATGGCACAGCTTATTTTTGCTCGGCGGTATTTCACCGTTGATCCTGATGCTATTGGTGATTGTACTGTTACCTGAGTCATATCGCTTCTTGATTGTTAAAGGTCGAGATGCTGCAAAAGTTCGCAAAATTCTAAGCCATATTGCACCTGAAAAAGTACAGCTTGCTGACAGCTTTTATATCCCAGAAGAACAGTCTGCTGTGGCACAAAAGAAAAATGTATTTGGCATGTTGTTTTCGCAAAAATTTGCCAAAGGCACAGTGTTGTTATGGTCAACCTACTTTATGGGCTTGGTGGTGATTTATCTACTGACCAGCTGGTTACCAACATTGATGCGTGAAACTGGCGCAACCATGGAACGCGCAGCATTTATTGGTGGTCTATTCCAGTTTGGTGGAGTGTTGAGTGCGTTATTTATTGGTTGGGCAATGGATCGTTTTAACCCGAACCGCATTATCTCAGCATTTTATTTTATCGCAGGCTTATTTGCTGTTGCTGTAGGTCAAAGCCTTAGCAACCCAACATTATTGGCCATTTTGGTGCTATGTGCTGGTGTCGCAATTAATGGTGCGCAATCTGCAATGCCAGCATTAAGTGCCCGTTTTTACCCAACTCAATGTCGTGCAACAGGTGTGGCATGGATGACAGGGATCGGTCGTTTTGGTGCAGTGTTTGGTGCTTGGATTGGTGCTGTTTTACTCGGCAATGATTGGTCTTTTACCGCAATTTTAAGCTTATTGATGATTCCTGCAACCGCTGCGGCTGTGGCAATTTTTGTTAAATCCTTAGTGGCGCATACCGATGCAAGCTAACTTTCTCAAGATCAGAAATAAGATCATAAAGAGGGACAATTTCCATGAATGATGAACAACGTTACCAACAAGGACTACAGGTCCGCACCGAAGTATTGGGTGAAAAACATGTCGGTCGTTCTTTAGAAAACTTGAATGACTTTAACCAAGATTTTCAAAACTTTATTAGTCGTTTTGCTTGGGGTGAGGTGTGGTCACGTGAAGGTTTACCACGGCATACCCGCAGTTTAGTCACCATTGCCATCTTATTGGCATTGGGACGAGAAGATGAACTCAGAATGCATCTACGTGCTTGCTTTAACAATGGTGTTACCAAGGACGAACTCAAAGAACTGATTTTACACAGCTCATTGTATGCAGGACTACCAGCCGCAAATGCAGCAATGCACATGGCTGAAGATGTTTTTAAAGAACTCGGAATAGAAGTGCAACCTGTCGCTGCACAACAACAGGATTAAGGAGATAGGCATGTTAAGTCATACATTGGGTGCATATCCACAACGGAATACAGAAGATCACCCGCCAGCATATACACCAGGCTATAAAACCAGTGTATTACGCTCGCCCAAAAATGCATTGATCTCAATTAATGAAACATTAACTGAAGTAACCTCACCGCATTTTTCACCTGAAATTTTTGGTGCAAAAGACAATGATTTGATTTTGAACTATGCCAAAGAAGGGCTCCCAGTCGGTGAGCGAATTATTGTGCATGGTTATGTACGTGACCAGTTTGGTCGCCCTGTAAAAAACGCCTTATTGGAAGTTTGGCAAGCCAACGCATCAGGTCGTTATCGCCATCCAAATGACAAATTTATTGGCGCAATGGATCCTAACTTTGGTGGCTGTGGTCGTACCTTAACTGATGAAAATGGTTTTTATATTTTCCGTACCATTAAACCGGGGCCATATCCTTGGCGTAACCGAATCAATGAATGGCGTCCAGCACATATCCATTTTTCACTGATTGCAGATGGTTGGGCACAACGTTTGATTTCACAGTTCTATTTTGAGGGCGATACCCTGATAGATACTTGCCCGATTTTAAAAACCATTCCATCTGAAGATCAGCGTCGTGCCTTGATCGCATTAGAAGATAAAAACAATTTCATTGAATCAGATAGTCGTTGTTACCGCTTTGATATTCATCTGCGTGGTCGTCGTGCGACTTATTTTGAAAATGATTTGACTTAAGGAACTCAGACAATGAATGCATGGAATTTTCAGGAAATTAAGGAAACCCCATCACAAACAGGTGGTCCTTATGTACATATCGGTTTATTGCCACAACAAGCCAATATTGAAGTATTTGAACATAGCTTCGATAACCAGTTGGTGAAGGAACACACCCAAGGCCAACGCATCCGTATTGAAGGTCAAGTGTTTGATGGACTGGGTTTACCATTAAGAGATGTATTGTTGGAAATCTGGCAAGCCGATGCCAATGGAGTTTATCCAAGTCAGGCCGATACCCAAGGCAAAACTGCTGATGCTCATTTTCAGGGCTGGGGGCGTACAGGCGCAAATTTTGAAACAGGTTTTTGGAGTTTTGACACCATTAAACCGGGGACTGTAGCAGGGCGTAAAGGCTCAACTCAAGCACCGCATATTGCAGTCGCACTATTTGCTCGTGGAATCAACATTGGTTTGCATACCCGTATTTATTTTGACGATGAAGTCGAAGCAAATACCAATGATCCTGTACTCAACAGTATTGAGTGGGCAGTCCGCCGCCAAACCCTGATTGCAAAACGCAGTGAAGTCGATGGTGAAATCGTATATCGCTTTGATATTCGCATTCAAGGTGAAGAGGAAACGGTATTTTTTGATATTTAACAATCCTCAAGATCTCTCTTTTTGAAAGAGAGGTCTTGCTTTGAAATCATCTAAGTCTTGAGATTCGCGATACTTCGCTCTTTTTAAAAGGTAAGGAACGATTGAAGTTCCGCAAGAGAGGGATTTGGAGGAATTAAGATCGATGAAAAGCACTTAAATGAAATCGCGATATACAAACGGATAATTTATTAAGGAAGATGAAAAATGAAACTACAAAAATTTGCAGCATTGATGCTTGCACTTAGCCCCATATTGCCCCTTCAAATGATACAGGCACAATCTGTTTCACAAAGTCCAGTTGAGCTCACAGAACTGGCAAAACTCCCAGTAAAAACCATTGTCCCGATTACAGCAAAAACCAAAGAACAAGCTTTAGCACAGGCAAAAATCATTGCCAATAATCCAGATGCAGATTTAGCCGAGTTCCGCATAGATCTGCTCAACTTTGCCAGTGACACTAAGCAAGTGATCGCTTTAGGACATGAGCTTAAACAGATTTTAGGGTCTAAACCCGTGATCGCCACCATTCGTACCCATAATGAAGGCGGGCAACTGACCATCAGCGATGCGGATTATGGCAAAACTTATCAAGCCTATTTACGCCAACCCTTTATGGACATGCTGGATGTGGAAATGTTCCGAGATCCGCAAGTGGTGAAAAACACCGTTAAATTGGCACATGAACAAAAAGTATTGATTGTGATGTCCAATCATGATTTTAAAAAGACCCCTGATGAAGCAGAAATCGTTCAACGCTTGCTTAAACAAGATCAGCTTGGCGCAGATATTCTTAAAATCGCAGTGATGCCACAAAGCAAACAAGATGTATTTACTTTGATGAATGCCACTTTAAAAGTCAGCCAGCAATCTAAAAAACCATTGCTCACCATGTCGATGGGGAAACTTGGGACGATTTCTCGAATTGCCACAGCCAATATGGGCGGCAGCTTTAGTTTCGGCATGATCGGTGAGGCTTCTGCGCCCGGTCAAATTGATGTGACCCAACTCAAACAGTTATTAAAAACCGTTCAACCAACACCATAAATTAAAAGGATTTTTTAGACATGAAAATGATTTCATTACGTTTAACGACATTGGCACTTGGCTTAGCGGTTTCTGGTTTGGCAATGGCGGAAAGCTATGTGGTAGACCGTTATCAAGATGATCATGAAAAAGGTTCACTACGCTGGGCGATTGAGCAAGCCAATAGCAAGCCGAGTGAAGCCAGTGAGATTTTGATTCAAGCAGTTGGGCAAGCGCCTTATGCCATTAAGGTCAACAGCCCACTGCCAGAAATTAAAGCACCAGTAAAAATCATCGGTACACAGTGGGCAAAAACAGGTGAGTTTATCGCGATTGATGGCTCAAATTATATCAAAGGTACAGGGGTTGAAGCTTGTCCGGGTGCGGTTGAAGGGCAATTCGGAACCAATGTTCGTACCACAACTTTGCCGGGAATTGTATTACGTGACATCAATGGGGTCAGCATTCAAGGGTTAGAGATTCGTCGTTTTTGTATTGGGATCTTGATGAACCGTGCCAGCAATAACCTGATCCAAAATAACCGTATTATGCACAACTATGGTGGTGCAGGGGTGATGTTGACAGGGGATGATGGCAAAGGTAATCCAACTGCGACAACGACCAATAACAACAAAGTGCTGAATAACTATTTCCAAGACAATGGTGATGGACTTGAGTTAACCCGTGGTGCTGCATTTAACTTGGTTGCCAATAACCACTTTATCTCAACCGCTGCAAATCCAGAACCATCGCAAGGCATTGAAATTTTATGGGGCAATGACAATGCAGTGATTGGTAACAAGTTTGAAAACTATTCAGATGGTTTACAGATCAACTGGGGCAAACGTAATTATATTGCCTATAACGAACTGACCAATAACTCCAACGGTTTTAACCTGACTGGTGATGGTAATATTTTTGACAGCAATAAAGTCCATGGTAACCGCATCGGTGTTGCGATTCGTTCAGAAAAGGATGCCAATGCGCGTATCACATTAACCAAAAATCAAATTTGGAATAATGGCAAAGACATTAAACGCTGTGAAGCGGGTGGAAGCTGTGTGCCAAATCAACGATTAGGCGCAATCATTTTTGATATCCCAGGATTAGAACATGCGCACTTTGTCGGTTCACGTGGTCATGGTGTAAAAATTGATCCAGCAAACTTACAAAAGACCTGCCAGCAACCCAATGAACAAGGCTGTAATCCACAACCAAATCAAAATATTCAAGCACCTAAATTGACCTTAGCAAAAGGTCAAATTGCGGTAGAAGTAAAAGGACAACCAAATCAACGTTATCAAGTTGAATTTTTTGGAAACTCACAAGCAAGCTCAAATGAAGCAGAGTTTTATTTAGGCTCAAGCACTGTTGCAACCAATGCCCAAGGCACAGCAAGCGTGACTTGGAAACCGACAATGAAAGTTGCATCGATCACGGCAAATATCACAGATCGTCTAGGTGCAACATCTGAACTTAGCTCAGCGGTAAAACTTAAATAAAAGTAAGGATGCTTAATATGAGTTCAAATGGATTATCGATCAAACTGAGTTGTTTAGCCGTTGCGCTGTGTATGGCTCAGAGTAGTTTTGCTGAGCAAGCTTGGTCACAAGATCGTCAATGGTTATTGGGCGATTGGAATGGACAACGCCAACAACTGGAAAAAGACGGCTATAAATTTACGGCCTCTATTATGAGCCAAGCTGCAACCAATTTAGATGGTGGCTATCACGACAACAACAGCTTTGAAAATGCAGCGCAATTGGCATTGGGTGCTAACTTTGATTTAAATAAAATCGCGGGCTGGAAAGACACTACAGCCAATATCTTAATCACCAAGCGTGATGGTAATGCTTTAACTTTAGAAAGCATTAAAGACCCACGTTCTGGTGCTTTGGGCAATTCACAAGAAATTTATGGACGAGGCAAAATCTGGCGCCTGACCCAAGCATGGGTCAAAAAAGGCTTTGCTGACAATACAGTTCAATTCAAGATTGGCCGTATGGGCATGTCGGATGACTTTAATGGTTCACAATGTGAGTTCCAAAACTTATTACTTTGTGGTGGGCAACTAGGCAAATCCATTGGTTCAATTTGGTACAACTTACCCGTAGGTTTATGGGGAACCAATGTGAAGTACCAATTTGCACCTGAGTGGACACTCGGTGTCGGTGTTTATGAAGTCAATCCTGACAACATTAAAACTGGCAAAAACGATGGTTTTAACTTGGATATGCGAAATGTTAAAGGTGCCACTATTCCAGTAGAACTGGCATGGCGCCCAAAACTAGCAGTATTTGATGGTTTAGCAGGCGAGTATAAAGTCGGCGCGCTGTACTCGACAGCAGAAGCCAATGATATTGCGATCGCAGGCAAAGTGCATGATAGCAAACATAGTTTTTGGCTCAATGCACAACAACAATTGAGTCAAAAAGACCAAGATCCTAAACGTGGTTTGTTCATAAGCTTTAATGCTGTGGTCAATGATAAAGCCACCACAGCAGTGCAAAGTACCCAACAACTTGCACTCTGGTACAAAGGGCCTTTTGACAGT
Organism: Acinetobacter sp. I-MWF; assembly: GCF_025433935.1. Classification (NCBI taxonomy): domain Bacteria; kingdom Pseudomonadati; phylum Pseudomonadota; class Gammaproteobacteria; order Moraxellales; family Moraxellaceae; genus Acinetobacter; species Acinetobacter sp. I-MWF. The sequence continues at coordinate 1,255,526 of NZ_JAMBAR010000001.1, forward strand.
CGTCCAAATGATTCAATCGGATTTGGTATTGCAAATTACATGGTCAATGATCGTTATAAAGATCGCCAAATTGCAACCAACAACAGCCGTGGCTATGACCAATACGATAGGTTCGCACCAGATTATGTGCCCGTGCAGCGCGATGAGCTCAATGTTGAACTGAACTATACCTACCAATGGTCACCTGCGGTCATGCTACGACCAAACCTACAATATATCCATCAGCCTGCGGGTGTAAAAGAAGTGGATGATGCATGGGTTGCTGGTTTGAGCATGCGTGTGAATTTCTAATCTAGGAGTATGACCTATGACTGAGTCTACAAGGACACATACCGTATTAAAAATATGGTGTTTTATATTAGCTTTGGCTTTACTTGTGACAGGGCTATTCTTTACCGTTGGCGGTGCTAAGCTGGTAACACTGGGAGGATCATGGTATTTCGTGATTTCTGGTGTATTCACATTGGCATCGGCGATATTTATTTTTAAGAAAAAAACGCTTGGTGTCTGGCTATTTAGTTTGGTTTTTGTGGGCACAATCATATGGTCATTGCTAGATGCAGGTTGGGAATTTTGGCCTTTATTTTCAAGACTGATGTTTCCAGCAGGTTTATTCGCTGCATTGATGTTTACTTTACCCGCGATTCGTCGTTACCAGTTTCAACCGAGTGCCAGCTTGCCAGCTTTTGGCTTAGGTGCACTCACCGTTTTAGGCATGCTGATTGGGCTTTATCAAATGTTCCAACCACATCCAACAGTTACAGCAACAGGTCAGGCATTGCCACTGGTTCCTGTTCAAACGGACATGAAACAAAGCAACTGGCAACATTATGGTCAGGATTCTGGCGGTAGTCGCTTTGCTGCCCTTGATCAAATCACCCGTGATAATGTCCATCAACTCAAAGAAGCATGGCGTTTTCGTACAGGTGATTTCACCACGGGTTCAGGCAATGGTGCAGAAGATCAAATGACCCCTTTACAGGTGGGCAACAAGATTTATTTATGTACACCACATAACAATATTTTTGCTTTAGAGGCTGACTCAGGTAAACAGCTTTGGAAAGCCGAAGTAAACTCTAAGTCGGATGCATGGGAACGTTGTCGTGGTGTGGCTTACTTCGATTCAACCCAAGCATTAACCCAACCGACTTTGGCAGGTTCAACACCAGTTCAGGCTGTCGCCAATAATACCGCTTGTTTACGCCGTGTGTATACCAATACACCAGATGGGCGCTTAATTGCGGTCAATGCTGATACGGGTGAGCGTTGTAAAGATTTTGGTGTCGATGGTACGGTTGACTTACTCAAAGGCTTGGGTGAGGGAACCACCGCACCACGCTTTGAAGTGACCTCTGCACCGACCATTGCGGGCACAGTGATTGTGGTGGGTAGCCGTATTGCCGACAACCTTGCTGCAGATATGCCGGGTGGGGTGATTCGTGCTTATGATGTGATCACAGGTCAATTGCGCTGGGCATTTGATCCACGTAATCCTGATCCAAACCATGTGTTAAAAGAAGGCGAAACTTATAAACGCAGTTCAGCAAACTCTTGGGCAGCAATGTCGTATGACCCAAAAATGAATACGGTATTTTTACCAATGGGTAGCTCATCTGTAGATGTTTGGGGAGGCAATCGTCAACCTCTGGATCATAAATACAACTCATCTGTCTTGGCTTTAGATGCAAGCACAGGTAAAGAAAAATGGGTCTATCAAACTGTTCACAATGATTTATGGGATTTTGATTTGCCGATGCAACCAAGCTTGGTTGATTTCCCTATGAGAAATGGCACCAATCAACCCGCTGTGGTGATTGGAACCAAATCGGGGCAATTCTTTGTATTGGATCGCTTAACAGGTAAACCATTGACCAAGGTAATTGAACAGCCCGTTAAACCTGCCGATATTCCGGGCGAACAATATAGCCCAACTCAACCTCGTTCTGTTGAAATGCCACAAATTGGTAATCAAACTTTGACTGAGTCGGATATGTGGGGCGCAACACCGTTTGACCAGCTTATGTGTCGTATCGGTTTTAAATCTATGCGTTATGAAGGCTTATATACTGCACCGGGTAAAGATAAATCGTTAAGCTTCCCTGGCTCTTTGGGTGGCATGAACTGGGGCAGTATTGCCTTTGATCCAAGCCATCAATATATGTTTGTCAACGACATGCGTTTAGGTTTATGGATTCAGTTGATCGAACAAACACCAGAAGATTTGGCAATTCAGGCAAATGGTGGTGAAAAGGTCAATACCGGTATGGGCGCTGTACCGATGAAAGGTACACCATATAAAGTCAATAAAGATCGCTTCTGGTCGAAGTTGAATATCCCATGTCAAAAACCGCCTTATGGCACGATGACTGCCATTGATATGAAAACTCGCCAGATCGCTTGGCAAGTACCAATGGGAACAGTCGAAGACACTGGCCCTATGGGGATAAAAATGGGATTAAAAGCACCGATTGGTATGCCGACCATTGGTGGTCCAATGGCAACCCAAGGTGGCTTAGTGTTCTTTGCTGCAACGCAAGATTACTACTTACGTGCTTTGGATTCATCTTCAGGTAAAGAGTTGTGGAAATCACGCTTACCTGTCGGTAGCCAAGGTACACCAATCAGCTATGTTTCACCTAAAACAGGTAAGCAATATGTGATGGTGACTGCGGGCGGTGCTCGACAATCTCCTGACCATGGTGACTATGTGATTGCCTATAGTCTGAAATAAGCTAGAACTTTTTAAAAAATGGAACTGCAATCGTTACCCGATTGCAGTTTTTTTATGGGTTTAAAATTGAATTGGCCGGGTTCCAATTAAGTCGCTTTGCTTTTTACATCATTGAATCACACAAGGGCTTTCTAGCGTGTGGCGACATGAATGTCGATATTGAACGAGAGTATAAGATGTATCTCTCGCTTAACAAAAGGTATTGCAGCGCAGATACTTTAATAATAAAAATGAAATTTTACGCAGTATATAATAAATATTTGAATGCTTTCTCATTTTAGAATAAATTGATAAATAATAGCCAATTTATTCTAAAATAAAAATATACTTTTTAATTGGATATATTTTTAAATTGATTTAATAAATAAATTATTTATATATTTAAATTACATTTTTGTTATTTTAAACCCTTGGATTTCATATAAGATATTGAGTTTTATTTATATTTGTATAGGTAATATGTTGTTGTGATAAAAAGTTAATCAATACATATTGTGGTGCTGATATATTCTAAATGATTAATACCTTTAAATTATAAAATTTTAAATATGTGATGAATATCACAAGTTATTAAATGAGTGAATTTAATGTTGTTGTTATTACGATGATGAATAGATGACTTTCATCTAAAAATGATTGTATCGAGTGAATTATATCGTTATTGGAGTTCCTTCTCCCTTTGGGAAAAGGCTAGGATGAGGGGGCTTATATGATGTTGATTGATAGTTTTAAAAAGACTGGTGAAATAAGCCGAAGCTAAACATCACTGTGATATTGCAGCATTTATTAAAGTTTTATGAGGTCTGTCAAATGAAGAGACTAATTTTATTCGCACCAAATGTTTTAACTTTAAGTTTAGTATGTTCAAACCTATTTGCTGAAGATGGAACATTGACCATCAAAGGAAGTATCGTCGATGAAACATGTACATTACAGCTGAATATGCTTAGTGCAAGTGATGTTAAAGCGCTAAGTGCTAGGTTAAAGACGGTACCTAACAGTCAAATATATAGCTCAATGGGGGTGACATTTCTATTAACGGATACTACAGGAACCGCAGTTTGTGATGTTGCAAAAACCAAAGCGTTTAAGGGCATACATTTGAGCCCAAACGTGGCCGTGGACTTAGATACAAGGGATACGACTTTATTGGTAAGCAATACCCTAGCAGAGATTTCTACAAAAAGTCCTGTTTTTATTCAAGTGTTAACTGACAAAAACAAGAAAGTTGATTTTTCTGCGCCTTGGGAAACTCAGGCAAAAAGTGCCATTGATTCAAATTTTGACGCAGCAAAGGTGTATTACACCATGCAATATTTTTCAAATAAAGGTGCGATAGATGCTCAAAGTGTGACAACACTTATAAATTATACTTTGCATTATAATTAACCAAATATAAATCAAACTTTTCATTTTATGCTAAGGCCGTGTGCACCTTTTCTATATTGAATCCTGCGAGATGTGCTATCGCATGGCGGCAGTGATGTCGCTGTTTTGTGAATAAATTATTTAAAATAAAACAAGGGGCTGTACTAGATCAGCAATGGAAAACTTCCTCCTTTGCAAAGCTGAGAAGTATTAACTTCGCAACGGGAAGGATTTATATATCTAAGTAAGAGCAAATTACATAAGCAAAAATAAAGCACGGCTTTGTTTGCAGCGCAAAGTTTGGCATCCCCTACGAAAAACAAGGCAACGCCTACGCAAATTAAATTAAACCTTTCACTGTAATATGTAGCTATGTAAGGCCCTTTTCATCACATTTAATCACACAGTTTTTTTCTATCGTATGGTGACATAAATATCACTATTGATCAAAGTGTAGATATCTCTCTGATTACCTAATTGAATTAAATTAAAATTTTCACTGTAAAATAAAGTAATGCAATATTCATTCACTTTTATAAAATTCTATAAATTTAGGGTAGCTTTTATTAAAACAAAATGATCAATTTAATTGAAATGATAAATCAAAATAATAACTATGTGTTTTTATTTTATGTTAATCAATTTGTTGTATTTATAATGTTTTATTTGTGCATAAATATAATAAATTCTAATGAAAAAAAATCAATAATAAAATGTGACGTATCTATCAGTGTAGTAAAAATATTATTTCTCATGAAGTTTTTAAACTGTGATAATTCCGCAACAAAACAGCATTCAAATAAAGCGTAATTTAAATTACATCTATTGAGATGTTGTTTGTTGCAAAAATGATTGAATAGCAGAAATCATTGCGAACTTAAATATGATCGGATCTGGAGCATAATAAATCATGAATAAATTTCTGTGGTTGTCTGTTCCACTCATATTTTCATTTTTACAGACTGTTTTTGCGGCATGTACTCAGCCAGCAACAGCAATTTTCCAAGATACAACCGGTACGATTACTAATTTTAGCCATCAGCAGACATTTTTAGCTTCAGTAGCAAAACCGATGCTGATCAGTTGTAACCCAACGGTTCGGGTCAATAGCTATTTTAATGCAGCATTCAGTAATACAGATTTAACCGGAAGTAGCCCATTTGGTGTTGTGCCAACAGTTATAATCATGGGTTCTACCGCAGACTCAGCAATATTGAATGATGCTAAAATCTGGTTGGCGGATAATTTTAAAATCTCTTTTAATCTTGGTGATAGCAATAAAGGAAGACCTGCAAAAAGTATTTTAAATTTAAATACTAACTATAATATTTTGCCTGAAACAGCGAGAGGAGCGGTTGTAAATAATAGCGCAGGCGAACCATTCTTTAATGGTGCGGGTTTAGGGAGGCCACTAGCAGAAGCTTATATAGATAAGCTAACAATAAGTTTTCCCAATTCTGTTAAACCTTCCGCTGAAATTATCGCTGCTTTAAATGGTGCAATCATTCGTATTCATTTAGGCACTTATCACTATAAATATGCAACTCATTATAATTTATCAGCAAATGTTGAAGTTGCAGGTTCCTTGGAATTATATCAAGATTTAACCCTCAACTTTAATTTTCAGACCTGTACTGTGGCAAATCAAATTGTCAATTTGGCAACCGTTCCTATCAGTATTTTAAACAGTCAGCAAACTGCCAGTGAACAGAATTTTACTGTCAATATCAATTGTACGGTGGCAATGCCGAGTAAAGTGCTATTGGCAACGATTACCGACAGTTATACGCCGACTAATATCAATAGCGATGGTATTTTAAAAAATCTTCCAAGTTTGGAAAATCGCAGTAATGTGGATGTCCAGTTAAGAGATGAGAGTGATGCTCCTTTGGCAATTGGTCGTCAACGTTCTTTTTACTCGATTCCAGCGGGCTCCACCTTAACCAGATTTGTTAAAGCATTAAAAGCGAGATATTTCCGTTCAGCGCCAACAGCGTCACCGGGTTTTGTACAAACTCAAGCGACTGTAATGTTAGATTATCAATAGGGTGTACACTCAATTTGTGCGATCCAACAGTGATCTGCTTTTGCTTTTCATAAAACCACACATTGTTTAATTACCGCATAGCGACAAGGATGTCGCCCATTGCGTGTGTGAGTGTGGGGGATAGGATGGTACCCCTCGCCAAACATGAGCAAGAATAAAACACTTGAGCAAGAATAAAGCACTGCTTTATTTGTAGCGCAAGGATGTGATAGCGCAAGGATGTGATAGCGCAAGGTTTGTCATCCCCTACGAAAAGTAAGACATCGCCTACGCAAACTAAATTTAAACTTCTCACAGTAAGCTGGGGCAGTGCAAGCTGCTATAGTGATAAGAATTGATTTTATGGAATGCAATGAGATGAGCATGTAGTTAGATGATGAATCCTTATGCTCAACAGCATGATTAAAATAATAAAATTAAACCATATTTACTTTTTACATCATTGAGTTATATACGGCGTATCTATCGCATAGCAAATTGCTGCGCGGGTAGACCTATCCCTCAATATACCATTCTTGTTAAAATTTTATTTTGACGATTTAAAATAAAAATAGCGCCCATATTAATAAAAAGTCTCAATTTATTATTAAAATGATACTTAGTTCATGATATTTATCAATTTATATAATTCAATTTTTATACCAATGAGAGAATTTTATCTCAATTTGTGCAAATTAAGCCATCAGTAACAGTATTAATTTAAAGGTATTTTTAAAAAAATATAATACTTTAGATAGGTTTTATACTTTTTAAAATTATTCGAAATATTTAATTATTAAGCTTGATTAAGTTGGAAATTGAAGAGATATCTTGCATGGAATAAAGAGGAAATATGTATGAATTGTATAAATTACATTTTTGTAATATTTCTTGATTATGTTTTGTATAGTTTTTTGAATACTAATTGATATCATTAGGTTTTATTTGGTTTTTTTTATGGATTTTATTTAAAATTAATTCAGATTATTTTGGTCGGATTAAATATATTATTAAAAACAAATTTATTATTTTTTTTATTCACTTTTTTATGTGATCTAAACGGTGTTTAAAACTTATGTTTTTATCATTTTTTGTTTTTATAGTATTGAATTTAATCATTAATTTTTTAACATTACTATATGTAATTAAACCATATGATAAAAAGTTAACTAAAAAATATTGTGGCAACGGTGTATTTTTGTCACGATGTATTTTTATTTTAAACTATTGTTGATTTGGAGATGAAGAAACAAAGCTTAAAATAAAGAGTGGTTAAATTTAAAAGTTTTTGGTGTTATTAATTTGTGTGAACATTTCTCTAAACAGTAATGTGATAAAAATAATAACGCTAGCGTATTATTTATTAAAATTTCATGAGGTTTATCGAATGAAGAAGCTAACTTTACCAATATTGAGTGCTTTGGCATTAGGTTTAGCAAGTTCAAGTGTATTTGCTGCAGATGGAAAAATTACCATTAATGGTGTTGTAACTGACGAAACCTGTACCTTAACAGGTGAAAGTGCTGGGTCAGCGGGTGCTAAAGATCTAATTTTGACCTTGGACACTGTGCCTAAATCAGCTTTTACTGCTCCAAATGCAGTCGCAGCGAAAAAAAGCTTTAGCATACAGTTAAAAAATGCAGCAGGGACTGGCGGTTGTGATGCTGCAACAAACAAAAGTCTGAAAGGTTTGTATTTGAGTCCACTTGCAGCGGATAATTTGGATGCAACGAATAAAACATTATTGGTCAATAAAGCAGAAAATCCTGCAACTGTTACTAATCCTGCCTTTGTTCAAATTTTAACAGATACTGATGTAGCTGTTGATCTTGCTGCAGCATGGGGAACTCAGGCGAAAAGTGCAGTCACTGGACTTGCAGCAGATGGTACTGGTATCGCAACCATGAGCTATAAAGCACAGTATTTCTCGAAGACTGGAACTGTGGATGCGCAAAGTGTTTCTGCGAGCGTCAACTACACACTGCAATATAACTAATCTTATAGCTCGGCTTACTCAAGGGGAAAAATAATGCGTTACTTGAAAAGTGTTGTATTTATTTATTTGATGATGTCATTTGCCTATGCAGGTGTATCACTGGATGGTACTCGCATCATTTTCCCTGCCAAGTCTAAAAGTGTCAATGTACAGCTCAGGAATGCCTATGACAGTCCTGCGCTGGTACAAGCATGGATCGATACGGGTGATGCAGAAAAGATTCCTAAAGCGAATGAAGTTCCTTTTGTACTCAATCCATCTTTAACTAGAGTTGAACCTCGAAAAGGGCAGATTATTCGTATCATTCCTTTGGATACCTCTAAATTACCGCAGGATCGTGAATCTATTTTTTGGTTCAATATGATGGATATTCCACCAGAAGATCCGACATTAAAAGATAAAAATTATTTATCGTTTACCGTAAGAACACGGATCAAACTATTTTACCGACCAAGTCAGTTGGCTATGGCTCCACTTTTGGCACAACAAAGCGTGCAGTTTAAATATAACCAAGGCACAGAGGCAATACAGATCAATAATCCAACGCCTTATTACCTGACCGTGGTTCAAGTTCAAAGTGGTAAAAAGCAAGCATTTAGCTCGGCTGAAGATGCCATTATGCTGGCACCTTTTACCAGTGCGAGTCTAAAAGATTTTAAAATTGACGGTTCGACTAAAAAAATTGTTTATGAAGTGCTCAATGATTTAGGTACATCGCAAACACACGAAACAACAATACAGTAAATTTATTTTTAAAAATCTTGTTTTTGCTAATTTTATTAAAGCTTGAAAATAGCTTTGACGTTCTATTGCCTTTTTACAGGGGGCTAGCAATAAAACAGTGGTGATAAATGGGTTATTACGATGCTGAATTTTAAAAGATCTAAACTCTTTTTAATGCTGATGTCTGCAGTTGCTGTACAGACCTCAGCAAAGGAAGTGCAGCTTGTTGAAACTGATATAAATGATGATGGTTATTTGATTACGGAACAGAATCTTCCATTATTTGTACAAGACAAAACCAATCTTATTACACAGAATAATCGTTATTTATTTACACAAGACAATAGCAATCTGCTTGCACAGGACAATCGTCGTTTCTTTGCACAAGACAATAGTAGACAGAACAGTCGTGTTTTAATCAAAGATGATGACCTCGTTATACAGAGTAGTCGATCCTTCACTGCACAAGACTATAACAATCTTCTTGCACAGAATAATCAAAATTTCTTTGTAGCAGACAATAGCGATCTTGTTGTACGGAGTAGTCGTCCTTTAGTTAAGCTAGATAATCGCGATATTATTGTACGAGACAGGCGTTCTACAATTACACAAGATGACAATGCTCTTGTTGTACAAGGCAGCCGACCTTTATTAGCACAAATCAATCATGATCTTATTGAACCAGAGCAACGTGATTTAATGACGTTAGACAACGCTCATCTTCTTGTACAGGACAATCGTCGTGTAATTGCTAAAGACAACAGTCATCTTCTTGTACAAAACAGTCACCGTTTAGTTGCCCAAGGCAATAGTGATCTTGTTGAACCAGAGCAACGTGATTTAATCACATCAGATGATGACCATCTCATCGCCCAAGACAATAGTCAACTAATTGCGCAAAACAACAGTGAACTCACTGCACGTAATAGCGACTTTACCACCTTTAATGCGGCTTCTTTATTTGGGGGGCAAACCAACGTTGACTTAAGTGGTTTTACCTCACGGAATTTTATTTCACCAGGTCATTATTTGGTGCAATTGTCGGTGAACAGTAATGATCTATCAAATGATATCACAGTGCAATTTGACCATTTGGATGGTCAGAGATCGGCAGTGTTATGTTTAGATGCTGCGCTACTGGATCGTTTGGACTTAAAACCAGAAATCCGAGAGGCTTTGCCAAACAAACCCTGTTTGACTATGAAAGAGCTAGATCCAGATGCGTATTACGATTTTGATTTCGCAGAACTAAAACTGGCTTTATCCATTCCCCAAGCTTTGCGCGTGGAACGTCCTGAAGGTTATATCGATCCCAAATTATTTAGTAATGGTGTTAACTCTGGTTTTATTGGTTATGCATTTAACTACAATCGCGATGAAGATCGAGAAAGTAAATACTTAGGACTCAACGGTGGTTTAAATGTTGCGGGTTGGTATTACCGTCATGCGGGTGCTTTTGAATCAAAAGACTCTGGGTTGGGGCAATATTATTCAGATCAAAATGTGATCTACCGTGATATTACCCCAATGAATTCGCGCTTGAGTTTGGGACAATTTAATACCACGACTTATCGTCTGGATAATTTACCGATTGTTGGCGCACAAATCAGTTCTGACCAAGACATGTTGCCATGGTCGTATCGTCAATATGCGCCAGTGATTGAAAATTTCGCCTATACCAATGCCGTGGTGAGAGTTTATCAAAATGCACAAAAGATCTATGAACGTACAGTGCCACGCGGCGCTTTTAAAATTAATGACTTAAATACGGGTAATGGTGATTTAACCGTCGAAATCACTGAAACGGGTGGCGAAAAAAGAACATTTATTGTGCCTTTTCAAAGTAATCAGGACTTAATTCGCCAAGGACGTTATAACTATAGTGTGGCAGGTGGTCGCTATCGGACCCGTAACGAAACCACGAACGATAAATTATTTCAAGGCAGTTTTAACTATGGTTTAACCAATCAAATGACTCTAGGCGCTGGTCTAAATGTCAGTGATGGTTATAGTAGTGCTTTGGGGATGCTGGCTTTAAATACCCCAATTGGTGGTGTGACCAGTACCATCGAGTTTACCGACTCAGACTTATTTGGAAAAAAATATAAAGGTGAGAAATACGGCTTAAATTATCGCTATGCATGGGTGCCTAAAAACTTCTATCTCTATGCAGATTATGCCAAATATAATCGTGATTACATGAGTATTTCTTCTCATTTATATCAACGCAATAGGACCGTACTTACTGAAAGTGAAAATGATAACTTCTTATATAACTATAATTTAAAAGACAGTATTGGCGTAAGTCTTTCTAAATCATTGGCGGATACTCGATTTGGAAATGTAAATTTAAGCGCACGTAAAAACACCTATTGGAATGACAGTGAAGACTATTATCAATATAGCCTAAGCTACGCAAATAGCTGGAAAAAGGTTAGTTATAACATTGGTTTTAACCGGACTGATTATACCAATCGTGAGCGTGAACGTGGTGATAGTGCTTATTTTTCTATCTCGGTTCCATTGGATTGGCGTAAGCAGAAGAAGATGTATGCAAATGCCAGTGTGCAGTTAAACGAGCAGAATCAATTTACTACGAATGCCAGTATGTCAGGTACAGCAGGCGCCAATAATCAGATGAACTTTGGTTTGGGTGTTTCAGATAGCCAAAACAACACCAGATTCAATGGTAATTTTAATTACTTGTTGCCGATGGTCAACATGGGCTCAACGGTTTCAGTAGATTCGAGTAGTAGCCAGTATTCATTGTCAGCTCAGGGCGCTGTGGTTGGACATCGCTATGGGTTTACCCCAGTTAATAGTTTGCCAGAAACCTATACCATTATTCATGCAGAAAATGGTGCAGGGGCCAATGTATCCAATGCATGGGGGGTAAAAGTGGATCGCTTTGGCAATGCGATTTATCCATTTAACTCCGCCTATAGCAAAAATACCATCAGCTTAGATCCAAAAGATCTTCCAGCAAACGTGACTTTAGAATCCAACCAGACGGATGTGATCCCACGAAAGTACAGTTCGCAGTTGGCTGAGTTTAAAGCCAATAAAACCAGCAATTTATTATTACGTATTCATGCCACACAACAACAAAATATACCAATGGGTAGTCAGTTTAAAGACAGTGACAATCAAGTGATCGGGATTTTTGGTGCAGGCAATCAAGTGATTGTCAATCAAGAACTTCCACTGATGAAAGTCAGTACTGTGACATGGGGCGGCAATCAAAATGAAAGCTGTCAAATCGCACCGATTGCTAAACAACAGTTACAGCGTAAAACCACTGGAAACTTTAATATTATTGATGTGGAGTGTAAATAAATCATGAAAAAATCGGTTTGGATTCTTAGCTTATCTACTTTTGCAATGGGGTCACAGGTTTTTGCAGCGGATGTAAATTGCCCGCTTACACCCATATCTGATTTTGAGCGGGCTTCTGCAACGATTAGTAATTTTAATTTTACCCAGACAATTACAAACACAACGAATGTCGGCGGGCTGACTAGTTGCGATGACCAAATGGCTGCAAGGAGTAATTTTAAGGTAACCGATGGAAGTAGTAATTTAACTGGATCAGGTTCAGGCAGTTACCCCTTTGGTGTAGACGCTAAGGTTGAGATTAACAATTCAACGGCCAGTAGCGAAGCACAAAATTTAGCAAAAATCTGGTTAAGTGAAAATTTAAAAATCTCATTTAATTTAAGAGATGATGCGAGAACTACACCAGTAGCAGTAAAAGCATTAAACACAGATTATAATGTACATCCAGAGACCTCACAGCCAGGTCGAGTAACAATTAATGGTGAGGAATATCTTAAAGCAGGCAATGGATTACGTAATGCACGGTTTACTGTGCCCAATACTGGGGTTGCACTGATCAATAAAACCACACCATCGAATAGTGTTATCGATGCTTTAAGCGGTGCGACTGTTCGTATCCACCTTGGGACATTAACCTATAAATACATTAATTATCCAGTGGTCAGCGGTACGGCTGATCCAAATGTTGCAACGACAGAGCTGTATTTAAATTTAAAGCTTAACTTTAGCCCGCTGACTTGTACCATGTCCAATCAAACCGTAAATTTGGCAACAGTTCCCGCAAGTATTTTAAATAGCAGTCAAACTGCCAATCAGCAAAATTTTAATATCAGTTTCAGCTGTATTCGAACAATGCCAAATAAAGAATTACGCGCGACGATTACTGACAGCTATACCCCAGACAATATCAACAGCAATGGTATTTTAAAAAACCAACCGACTTTAGCCAACAAAAGTAATGTCGATGTGCAGTTAATGGATGACACCAATAAGCCATTAACCATCGGTACTCAAAGTTCATTTTATAAAGTCCCTGCGGGTTCAAATGCAACAACATTTTCCAAAACTTTAAAAGCCAGATATTACCGTTCAGAAGCAGTAGCCAAGCCGGGCTATGTACAAGCTCAGGCGACTGTATTTTTTGATTATCAATAGTAGGGTTGATCAAGAGCTTAGATGATCCATAAATAAATGATGCATAAATGGGCAGATAAATAGCCATTTAAATAAGGTTGTTGAGAGGTGTACGAAGTTATGAATAAACATCTTTGGTTTACTGTCCTATTTCTATATTCAGAGCTTGTTTTTGCCGCAAATGTAGATTGTCCACTTGAGTCTATATCCAATGCTGAGCGAACTTCCGCAACGATTAATAGTTTTAGTGATACTCAAATGATAGCAGATAAGACTCGCGTCGGTAGGCTTGGACCTTGCGATAACCAAATGATTGCACGAAGTAATTTTAAGGTGGGTTCTAGCAAAACCAATTTAACTACAACAGGTTCGGGTTCTTTTCCTTGGGGGGTCAATACAAACATAACGATTAATAATTCGGGTTCTGGTAGCGCGGCACAAAATTTGGCCAAAATCTGGTTAAGTGAAAATCTAAAAATTTCTTTTGAGATGAGTGATGATGTTAGTACATCGGTTGCCAAGATTACAGAATTAAATAAGGATTATAATATTCATCCAAATACTTCACAGTCTGGTCGAGTAACAGTAAATGGTGAGGAGTATCTTAAAGCAGGCAATGGATTACGTAATGCAGGTTTTGCTATTCCAAACTTTGGCTTCTCACTCATCAATAAAACTGCTCCCTCAAGCAGTATTATAGATGCTTTAAATGGTGCAACTGTTCGTATACATTTGGGAACATTAACCTATAAGTATGATAGTTATCGGTTTGAGTCTCCGACAGGAATTCCTAAGATTGACTCTACAGAAGTTTATTTAAATTTAAAGTTAAGCTTTATTCGTCCCACTTGTACCATGTCCAATCAAACTGTCAATTTGGCACCTGCTTCTACCAGTATATTAAACATGGATCAAACCGCCAACCAACAGAGTTTTAATATTAGTTTCGACTGTAGCGTCGCTATGTCAGGGAATACTGTGCTGGCAAGAGTGACGGATAGCTATACGCCAAATAATAACAACAGCAATGGTATTTTAAAAAACCAACCGAGCTTAGCCAACAAAAGTAATGTAGATGTGCAGTTACTCGATGAAGCTGATCAACCATTGGCTATTGGCATACAAAGCTCTTTTTATAATGTGCCTGCAGACTCAACAGCAACCAGCTTTATTAAAATATTAAAGGCAAGATATTACCGTTCAGAAACAACAGCCAAGCCGGGTTATGTACACACTCAGGCAACAGTGTTTTTAGATTATCAATAAACTGGCAGATTTTATCTAGTGTTTTAAATTGAGCCAGTAGAGGGAGTAAATAAATCATGAATAAGTCAGCTTGGTTTTTTGCGCTATCTGGTTCTGTTGTATTTAATTATGCACAGGCTTCACACGTCACGGTCACATGTCCGCTTCCGCCTATGTTTAATGCCGAGCGAACTTCCGCAAGGATAAATAATTTTAGTTATAGCCAAATGATGCCAGATAAAGTTTCTGTAGGTAAACTTGGACGCTGTGATGACCAGATGGCTGCACGGAGTAATTTTAAGGTAGCCTCTGGAAAAACCAATTTAACTGCAACTGGCTCAGGCTCATTCCCATTTGGTGTGGATCGCAATATTGTGATTAACAACTCGAGTGAGGGTACTGCAGCACAAAATTTGGCTAAAGTCTGGTTAAGTGAGAATCTAAAAATTTCTTTTGATATGAGTGATGATGTCAGTACCTCGGTTGTCTCGATTAAAGAATTAAATAAAGATTATAATGTTCATCCCAATACCTCGCAGGGAGGGCAGGAAGCAAGAGTCACGATTAATGGTGAGGAGTATCTCAAGGCGAGCGTTGGATTGCGTAATGCAGGTTTTAGTGTCCCAAACTTTGGTTTCTCTCTGATCAATAGCACTATTCCCTCAAGCCGTATTATCGACACATTAAACGGGGCAACGGTTCGAATATATCTTGGGACAATGACCTATAAATACGATAATTATGCTTCAGCACCTATCACAGGTAATCCTAAGAGTGCATCGACTGACGTTTATTTAAACCTAAAATTAGCCTTTACTCGCCCTACGTGTACCATGGACAATAAAAGTGTGAACTTAGCAGCATTGCCTACTGGTATATTAAATAGTGGTCAAACGGGCGGTGAACAAGATTTTAATCTCACCATCAACTGCACTACATCTATGCCTGGCAACATATTGTTGGCAAGAGTGACAGACAGCTTTACAGAAGAAAATAGCAACAGCAATGGTGTTCTAAAAAATCTCCGCAGCTTAGCCAACAAAAGTAATGTCGATGTACAGTTAATTGATGAGAGTAATACTCCAATCGCGATTGGTATACAACGTTCTTTTTACAATGTTCCTGCAAGTTCAACCGCAACTAAATTTATTAAGGCTTTGAAAGCACGATATTTTCGTTCAGCACTTAGGGCCACAGTAGGTTATGTACGGGCTCAGGCAACGGTGTACTTGGATTATCAGTAGTGAGGTGATAAATAGCTGGATGATGAAGTGTTATACCCAACAAAAAGTAATGCTATTTAGTTTTGATTTTTAAATCATTAAATTTTACATGAGGAAATTTATCAATCTAAAAATCTTTGTCGTGTAAAATTATAAAGATTTACTACCATCTAGGTAGCTTAGAAAGCAATAGCGATCCATTTTTTATATTTCCATACGTCCACAGCCGCATAGGTAGCTTAGAAATGTTTTCTTTTGCTTGGATCATTACAGTTCACTGCCAAATAGGCAGCTTAGAAATATTTCTTTTTACTTTTAACATCATTGAATCCTAAAAGGTGTAGCTATCGTATGGCGACAGGGATGTTGCCGTTTGGCGGGGGTATAGGATGTACCCCTCGCCAGACATGAGCAAGAATAAAGCACTGCTTTATTTGTAGCGCAAGGATGTGATAGCGCAAGGTTTGGCATCCCCCTGCTGAAAGTAAAGTATCGCCTACGCAAATTAAATTTAAACTTTCGATGTAAGGTGAGGCAGTGTAGATTCTACAAAAATACAAATTAAACCATAAACCCAATTCATTTTAGTAATGAAAAACTCCCTCCTTTTAAAGGTGAGAAGTCTTAACTTCGCAAGGGAGAGGATTAAAAATCTTAAACTAAATTGGTATGACTTACACAAATTAATTTAAACTTTTCACTGTAAGATGGGGCATTGCTAACCCTATATGATAGGCTAGCTCATTTTTATTATCTATATAGCTAACATTATCCATTTAGTATATGATATTAGCCATATAGCTAATTTACTGGTAAACACTATGGCAAGTAGAGTAGAAATTGGTAAAAAAGTGAGCATAGCGCGGAAAACGCTAGGCTATACACAACAAAAACTGTCCGAATTAACACGAATAAATAAAACGACAATTTCTGAGATTGAGAATGGCCGTTTTACTGGATCTTTTGATATATTCGAACGTGTTTTGGCTGCTGTTAACCTACAGTTTGAAGTCACGCCAAAGAAACATACTCTACCTGACTGGGATGAAATTGAAGCAATGTTTTCTGAGGATGATAAATGAATACTCATCCATATTTACCCAGTAAAATTAATACGATTCATATTTGTATAGATCAAATTGAGTTAGGTGTCTTGACCTATGGGTCCATACACAACTATCAGCCAACACAAGAAAAACAGCATGTGTCACTTACCATGACCAAGAAAGGTATGGAAGGCTATTCATCTGGTTCGCTACATCCAGTATTTTCCCAAAATTTACCTGAAGGTTTTAATCGCCGATTTATTGCTGAAAAACTGGCACGATATGCCAAAGTTAATGATATGTATTTATTGGCTTTACAAGGGGATCAAGGTATAGGAATGCTCTCTTATAAAAGCGAGCTAAATTTACCCGAAGCTGAATCTTTAAGCCTAGCTGAAATTTTGTTTTATAACAGCAAAGAACCACTTTTTCCACAATTATTAGAGAAATATTATCTTAGAAATTCATTGGCAGGTATGCAACCTAAAGTCAGTATACCGAATGCAGCGACCATCCAGACAGATAGAACAGTTCAGCAAAAAGATTTAATTGTAAAGTCCTACGATTCAGAGTTTCCATTACTGACAGTAAATGAATTTGTTTGTATGAACGCTGCCCACTATTGTGGACTTGAACCGCCAAAAACGTATCTATCTGAAAATTTAGAAACTTACGTAGTCGAGCGTTTTGATAAAAGTAATGATGGCACAAGGCTTGGGTATGAAGACTTCACTACTTTAATGAAGAGGTCCAATGATCCTGATGCAAAATATATAGGAAGCTATGAAGCTTTGTTAAAAGCAACATATCTCTATACAAACAATCCAAGCGAAGTAGAGAAAATGTATAGATATATTGTTTTTAACTGTTTAATTGGTAATGGTGATGCACATCTTAAGAACTTTGCACTGCAATATTCGCCTGATATGCAGAATATTTTTGTTTCACCACCATTTGATATTACGCATACACTCATTTATCAAACGATTGATAATAAAATGGCACTTAAGCTTGATGGTAGCAAGGAATTTCCGAGCATATCAGACTTGATTAAGTTGGCTGAGAGTAATCAATTTAAGATTAGAAATCCGAAAGAAATTATAGAAAGTCTAAGTGACAATATTACTGACTATCTTAAATCTTCAAATGAGGTTCAGCTACTTCATGGCTTACGTCAATCTATAGAATGTTCAATATCCCATATCATGACTTCAAAGCTTTTGGGCAAAAATTATCGCCACGACAAAAAGAAAAAATTTGAATAGATAACTGTCAATCATCAAACTGGTATTTCAAAACGCACACTTGAAACATGGGAGCAAGGCAAACCTAATAATCATATTCAACTGCCGCATAGGCAGCTTGGAAAATCACAGTAGCTGTACCATGCCGCAATAAGACCGATATAGATAAGCAACCACCATACAAATTTATTATATAACGTGATTTTTACATTACAATTTTTACAGCTTTCCCGTAGGTTTAACCACATACCTTATTTTATCTAAGTTATAAAATTGAGATATTCTTCTCAGTATAAAAAATGACTTTTTTGAAACTTTATCATCTAGACAATCGTATATTTAGATTACCAATAATTTGAATATTTAATCATTTTATCTGTGTATTTTAAGTGTATTGGGCTTGATATCGCGAGTTTTTATTAGAAGTGAGCTTTTTTCTAAATAAAACGGTGAGTTTGGTTGAAATGATAAATAAAAAATAATATTGATAGTTTGTTTATAAGTGAAAAATAAGTATTTGTTTTTAATGGATTAAAAAATATTAATGATTTTAAGTCATGAATTTCAATGAGAAAAAATCAATCAACAAGTGTGACTTATGCATCATTATATGCCGAGTGTAGTTTGTTAGTTTTATTTTAAACTGTGGGTAGCTCCTCAATAAAAAACAGCGCTTAAAATAAAAAGTAACTCTATTTACATATGTTTAGTCTTATTAATTTACATGAATATTGTTTTAAACAGTAATTCTATAAAAGTAATAACGCTAGCATATTCATTATTAAAAACTTGATGAGGTCATGAAATGAAGAAGCTAACTTTATCAGCACTGAGTGCTGTAACTTTAAGTTTGGCATGCGCAAGTGTGTTTGCCGCAGATGGAACAATCACAATTAACGGTGTGGTGACTGACGAAACCTGTACTTTAACAGGAACAGGCCCTGGGGCTTCTGGTTCTAAAAATCTTATTCTGACTCTGGATACTGTGCCTAAGTCAACTTTTACTGCTGCAAATAAAGTCGCAGCGAAAAAAAGCTTTAGCTTAGAGTTAAAAAATGCGGGCGGTACAGCAGGCTGTGACGCAGCAACCAATAAAGCACTCAAAGGTTTGTACTTAAGTGCAATTGCGGCAGCTGATTTAGATACAACGGATAAAACTTTATTGGTCAATAAAGCACCCGGTGCTTCAACTGTAAATCCTGCATTTATTCAAGTTTTAACAGATACAGATACAACAGTTGATCTTGCTGCACCGTGGGGAACTCAGGCGAAAAGTGCGGTGACTGGAGTTGCAGCAGATGGTACAGGCATCGCAACCATGACGTATAAAGCACAGTATGCGACAAAGTCTGGAACAGTAGATGCGCAAAATGTCTCTGCGGTTGTTAACTACACATTGCAATATAACTAATCTTATAGCTTGGCTTACTCAAGGGGAAAAATAATGCGTTACCTGAAAATTGCGGTATTCATGTACTTGATGATGTCATTTGCCTATGCAGGTGTCTCAATCGATGGTACTCGCATTATTTTCCCCGCCAAGTCTAAAAGTGTCAATGTACAGCTCAGGAATGCCTATGACACGCCTGCGCTGGTACAAGTGTGGATTGATACGGGTGATTCAGAAAAGATTCCCAAAGCGGATGAGGTGCCTTTTGTACTTAACCCTCCTTTAACCCGAGTGGAAGCAAAAAAAGGTCAGATTATTCGAATTATTCCTTTGGATACCTCTAAATTACCGCAGGATCGTGAGTCTATTTTTTGGTTCAATATGATGGATATTCCACCAGAAGATCCAACCTTAAAAGATAAAAACTATTTATCGTTTACGGTAAGAACACGACTCAAACTCTTTTATCGACCTCAGTTAGCCATGACGTCATATTCGGCACAGCAAGGCTTACAGTTTAAATATGATCCAGCGACTCAAACAGTACAAATGAATAACCCGACCCCTTACTACCAAACCGTGATACAGGTTTCAAGTGGTAAAAATCAGGCATTGAGTTCGGCTGAAAATGCTGTGATGTTAGCGCCGTTTAGCAGTGAAAGTCTGAAGGATTTTAAAATTGATGGTTCATCTAAAAAAATTACATATGAAGTCCTAAATGATTTAGGTACGGCGCAAACACACGAAACAACAATACAGTAAAATTATTTCTAAAATATTGTTTTTACTGTTTTTATTGAAAGCTATTAAAAGTTATTGAAGGTTATTCAAAGCGATTAAAAAATTGTAAAAATAACTTAGAAGCTTTGTCGCCTTTTTTACAGGGGCTCGCAATAAAACAGTGGTGATAAACGGGTTATTACGATGCTGAATTTTAAAAGATCAAAACTTTTTTTAATGCTGATGTCTGCAGTTGTTGTGCAAACTTCAGCCGAGGAAGTGCAGTTAATTCAACCTGATGCGAGTGAGGTGGGGCATCTCATTGCACAGGACAACAGTCAACTGGTTGCGAAGAACAATGCCCAGAGCAACAGTGAGCTCACAGCACGTAATAATGACATTACCACATTTAATGCAGCTTCTTTGTTTGGTGGTCAAACCAACGTCGACTTGAGTGGTTTTACCTCACGCAACTTTATTGCGCCGGGTCAATATTTGGTTCAATTGTCAGTCAACAATAGCGAAGCATCGAATGATGTCACTGTAAAATTTGACCATTTGGATGGTCAGAAATCCGCAGTATTATGTTTGGATGCATCACTACTGGATCGTTTAGATTTAAAACCAGAAGTTCGCAGCACTTTGCCAAACAAACCCTGTTTAACCATGAAAGAGTTAGATCCTGATGCATATTATGATTTTGATCTTGCAGAGTTAAAACTGGCCTTGTCTGTTCCTCAAGCTTTACGCATGGACCGCCCAGAAGGCTATATCAACCCGAATCTATTTAGCAATGGTGTGAATTCTGGCTTTATCGGTTATGCGTTTAACTATAACCGTGATGAAGACCGAGAAAGTAAATACTTAGGACTCAACGGGGGCTTAAATGTTGCAGGTTGGTACTATCGTCATGCAGGTTCTTTTGAGTCAAAAGATTCAGGCCTAGGCAAATATTACTCAGATCAAAATGTGATCTACCGTGATATTACTCCTATGCATTCACGCTTGAGTTTGGGACAATTTAATACCACGACGTATCGTCTGGATAACTTATCCATTGTTGGTGCGCAAATCAGTTCTGATCAAGACATGTTGCCATGGTCTTACCGTCAGTATGCACCTGTGATTGAAAACTTTGCCTATACCAATGCTGTGGTGCGGGTATACCAAAATGCGCAAAAGATTTATGAACGCACAGTGCCTCGTGGTGCTTTTAAAATTAATGATCTAAATGCGGGTAATGGTGATTTAACGGTTGAAATCACCGAAACTGGCGGCGAAAAAAGAACATTTATCGTGCCTTTGCAAAGTAATCAAGACTTGGTTCGTCAAGGACGTTATAACTACAGTGTGGCGGGCGGTAAGTACCGTACCCGAACTGAAACCACCGATGATAAATTATTTCAAGGTAGTTTTAACTATGGTTTGACCAATTACATGACCATCGGCGCAGGTCTCAATGTCAGTGATGGTTATAACAGTGGTTTGGGACTGTTGGCTTTCAATACCCCGATCGGTGGTGTGACCAGTACCATTGAGTATACTGACTCAGACTTATTTGGAAAAAATTATAAGGGTGGAAAATACGCCTTAAACTATCGCTATGCATGGATTCCGCAAAGCTTCTATTTTTATGCAGATTATGCCAAGTACGATCGTGAATATATGAGTATTTCTTCTCATTTATATCAACGTAACCGAGATGTACTGACTGAAAGTGAACATGATAACTTTTTATATAACTATAATTTAAAACAAAATTTGGGCTTTAGTGTTTCTAAATCATTTAGTGATACTCGATTTGGCAATCTAAACCTCAGTGCACGTAAAAATAACTATTGGGATGATGCTCAGGACTATTATCAATATAACCTAAGTTACGGAAATAGATGGAAAAGGATTAGCTATAATCTTGGTTTTAACCGGACTGATTATACCAATGCTGAACGTGAACGTGGCGATAGTGTCTATTTTTCAGTATCGGTTCCATTGGATTGGCGCAATCAGAAGATGTATGCAAATGCCAGTGTGCAACGTAACGAACAGGATCAATTTACCTCGAATGCCAGTGTCACAGGTACGGCTGGTGCAAATAATGAAATCAATTTTGGTGTAGGTGTTTCAGATACCGAAAACAACACTATGTTTAATGCCAATATAAATTATCTGTTACCGATGGTGAATTTAGGTTCAACAGTTTCAGTGGACTCAAATAATACCCAATATTCATTGTCAGCGCAGGGTGCAATCGTTGGGCATCGTCACGGGATTACCCCTGTAAATAGTTTGCCAGAAACTTACACGATTATTCATGCGGAAAATGGTGCTGGAGCCAATGTATCCAATGCGTGGGGGGTAAAAGTGGATCGATTTGGTAATGCGATTTACCCATTTAACTCAGCTTATACCAAAAATACTATCACGCTAGATCCAAAGGATCTTCCAGCCAATGTAACCTTGGAGTCCAATCAGACTGACGTGATTCCACGTAAGTACAGTTCGCAGTTGGCGGAGTTTAAAGCCAATAAAACCAGTAATTTGTTATTGCGCATTCATGCAACAGCGCAACCAAACTTACCAATGGGCAGTCAGTTTAAAGATAGTGACAATCAAGTGATCGGAATCCTTGGTGCAGGCAATCAAGTGATTGTAAATCAGGAAACTCCACTCATGAAAGTGAGTCGTGTGACATGGGGCAGCAATCAGAGTGAAAGTTGTCAGATCGCACCGATTGCTAAACAGCAGTTGCAACGTAAAACTACTGGAAACTTTAATATTATTGATGTGGAGTGTAAATAAATCATGAATAAACTTGTTTGGCTCTCTGCTCCACTAATTTTATCTTTTTCTCAATCTGTATTTGCGACCACAGTAACATGTACTTTTTCTTCAATCATCAATTTTGATCGAGCTTCTGCAACGATTAATAATTTTAATTATACGCAAACAGTGACCAATACAGCCAATGTCGGCGGGTTGACTAATTGTAGTGAGGTAATGGCTGCACGTGGTGATTTTAGGGTGACTGCTGGCAATACCAATTTAACTGCAACAGGTTCAGGTAGCTACCCATTTGGTGTTGACACAAATATTGTGCTGAACGGTTCGACGGCCACCGTTGCGATACAAAATTTGGCGAAGACATGGTTAAGTGAAAATTTAAAACTTTCTTTTAATTTAAGAGACGATATCAACACGACACCCGTCGCAGTGACAGAGTTAAATAAAGATTATAATGTTCTTCCGAATACTTCTCAGCCAGGTAGGGTAACGATTAATGGTGAGGAGTATCTTCGGGCTACTTCTGGATTAGTAAATGCACGTTTTAGTGTTCCCCATACTGGAATTGCGTTGATCAATCAGACCACACCTTCTAGTGATATTATTGCTGCTTTGAATGGTGCAACGATTCGCATACATTTGGGAACTACGACTTTTAAATTCGATAATTATTTTACAAAACCACCAACAAATAATCCGAAAGTTGTAGTAGGGGAACTGTATTTAAATTTAAAATTAAGTTTTAGTCGCCCGACTTGTACCATGTCTAATCAAACTGTCAATTTGGCAAGTGTATCAACCAGTACATTAAATAATAATCAAAGTGCCAATGAACAAAATTTTAATGTCAGCATTGATTGCACGACATCTATGCCAAGTAAAGTACTTTTGGCGACACTAAAAGACAGTTATACCGCAGGCAATATTAACAGCAATGGCGTGTTAAAAAATCGTCCGAGTTTGGCGAACCGAAGTAATGTGGATATACAGTTAACCAATGAAAGTGATACACCATTGGCAATCGGTACACAGGCTTCTTTTTACAGCGTACCTGCGGGTTCAACTACAACTAATTTTATTAAAGCATTAAAAGCCAGATATTTCCGTTCAGCAGCAACCGTGACCCCAGGTTATGTACAAACTCAGGCTACTGTAACTTTAGATTATCAATAGGATCTACTAATACCAATCAACATTCTTCACCTCATATAAATTAATCTAGCAATGGGAAACTGCTTCCTTTTTTAAAGGTGAGGCAGTTCAAATCTTACTTTTAACATCATTGTAAAAGCTCCCTCATCCTAGCCTTCTCCCAGTGGGAGAAGGGACTTTCAATACTCATTTGAGAAATTGAACAAGACCATTTTTGGGTTTATGAAAGCAATATTGCATACATAAATGAATTCAAACTTTTCACTATAAGATGGGACAGTGCAAACCTCAATACAGCACCTTGTGCTTAAACAAAGATACGGTTTCATAAGTTATGTTTAAAGCCAAAGTTCAGTATAAAAGCTCCCTCATCCTAGCCTTCTCCCAGCGGGCATAGGTATCTACACATCTTTTTGTAGAGACTCTAATGCAATTTCAGCAATCAGCTTAAGGTCATCAACCGAATGTTCAGATAATAATTGTAGTGTATTCAGTAATATTGACAGACCAGCCAAAATTGCAGGAGCACAAGCAAGTGGATTCATATTAAGTTTTACAAGACGTCCGTAGCGTTTAACTAATCGGTTATCTAAGTGTGGAATGTTAAATTGGAGAGCATGCTCTCCAATTTAACTTAAATAGATTTAATTGTGTAGATACCTATGCCCAGCGGGAGAAGGAACTTCCAATATCAATATAATTTACGCTTTAAGATCATTTTTTGATTTATGTAAGATCTAGAACTTACATGAAATAATTAAAACTTCTCAATTTAAGTTAAAGCTGTGCAAGTACCTTTTCATCATTGAATCCTATATGGTGTGGCTATCGTATGGCGACATGGCTATTGACGTTGGGGCGATGGAGTGACGTGAAACTTAATTAATTTGAGTAATGGAAAGCTCCCTCCTTTGACAAAGGTGAGAAGTATTACTTTGCAGGGGGGGAGGATTTTAAATCCTAAACTGATCAGCAGAGGATTTAAAAAGCTTTAAATCTTATTTAACTTTTTGCTGCGCAAGTGGAGAAACAGAGAGAGAATCATTTTGATGGTAGCTCTCTTGAAGTTGAATATCTTGCTTTTGCAAACCCTCAAGAATTGGGCAATTTGGTCTATGGTCACCAGCACAACAATTGATGAGGTTTTGCAGAGTATTGGTCATCTTCTGCAATTCAGTAATACGGATTTCCAATTTTTCGATATGCGAGAGCGCGAGTTGCTTTACATCTGCACTGTGTCGATTTTTATTGTTCCATAAATCCAGAAGATCTGCGATTTCTGCAACCGAGAAGCCGAGCGACCTTGAGCTTCGAATAAACTTAAGCCGTTCAGCATCTTGGTCGGAATAAGAACGATAGCCTGCATTACTTCGACCCACGGCTGGAATCAGACCAATTTGCTCATAATAACGAATCATTTTGGCAGATATTCCAACAGTTTGAGACAGTTTTCCAATATTCATGGCGATTCTCTCTACAAGCTTCTACTCGAAAGTAGAAGCGGGTTGAAAACGACGTAAACGTAAGGCATTGGCCAACACGAATACACTAGATAAAGCCATTGCACCTGCTGCAAAGATTGGCGAAAGCAGGATTCCATAAGCAGGATAGAGTAGCCCAGCGGCAACTGGAATGAGCAGGGTATTGTATGCAAATGCCCAAAACAAATTCTGATGAATATTGCCAATAGTGGCTTTAGATAATGCTATGGCATTGGCAACACCTTGCAAGTTCCCAGACATTAATACAACATCTGCCGACTCAATCGCAACATCCGTACCTGTACCAATCGCAAGACCAACATCCGCTTCAGCTAAAGCGGGTGCATCATTGATTCCATCACCGACAAATGCAATATTGCCATATTTTGCTTTTAAGGTTTGTACTGCTGTTACTTTTCCTTCAGGTAGAACTTCTGCAATCACTTCGTCAATACCGAGTTGGCGAGCAATCGCTTGTGCAGTTCGGGCATTATCACCTGTGACCATCGCAACTTTAAGACCGAGTTGATGCAAGGCTTTAATGGCACTTGGCGTGGTTGCTTTAATCGGATCTGCAACCGCGATGATTGCTGCCAACTTGCCCTGAATTGCCACATAGAGTGGAGACTTACCCTCATCACCTAAACGTTGTGCCGCATTTGCAAAGGGTGAAATATCAATATTGAGCTGTAGCATATAGCGGTCTGCTCCAATATGAATGTCGCCATTTTCATCTATATCTGCATAGACGCCCATACCTGTCACAGAATCAAATTGATTCACTTTGGGTAAGGTTAGGTTTTCTTTGATTGCTGCATCTACGATGGCTTTTGCAATCGGATGCTCAGAACGAGATTCAACGGCTGCCACCATACTTAAAACATGATCACGCTGAAAAAATTCAGTAACTTCAAAATCTGTAAGTACAGGATGGCCTTCAGTTAATGTACCGGTTTTATCTACAGCAACAACTTTGGCATCTTTAAGTAGTTGTAATGCTTCACCCTTACGGAACAATACGCCGAGTTCAGCACCACGACCTGTGCCCACCATAATTGAGGTTGGGGTTGCTAAACCCATCGCACAAGGACAAGCAATAATCAGCACAGCAACGGCATTGACTAAAGCGAAAGTTAAAGCAGGGGATGGGCCGAAAATCAACCAAATCAAGAAAGTCAGTACAGCAGCAGCCATCACAGCAGGTACAAACCATAAGGTGATTTTATCAACCACAGCTTGAATCGGCATTTTCGAGCCTTGTGCCTGCTCAACCAAACGAATGATTTGTGCAAGCATGGTTTCGCCACCTACAGCGACAGCTTTAAAACTGAATGTTCCATTTTGATTGATGGTACCACCGACCACATCGCTGTCTATTTTTTTCTCGACAGGGATCGGTTCACCAGTAATCATTGACTCATCAACAAAGCTTTTACCTTCAACGACTTTTCCATCAACAGGAACTCGTTCACCGGGTTTGACAATGATAAAGTCACCCACGACAACTTGGTCGATCGGAATATCGATGATTTGATGATCACGAGAAACATGTGCCACTTTGGCTTGTAGACTAACTAAGCGCTGAATGGCTTCAGAAGTACGTCCTTTGGCTTTTGCTTCAAGAAAACGGCCAAGTAAAATTAAGGCAACGATAACGGCCGCGGCTTCATAGTAAACATTGACTGTTCCAGCCGGTAAGATGCTGGGCATAAATGTCGCGACGATGGAAAATAGATAGGCTGCTAAGGTACCTACAGCAACTAGCGAGTTCATATCTGGTGCTAAACGCAATAAAGCAGGTAAACCGTGTATATAGAATCTTCGCCCTGGAATCAGCAAAACCAGTGTGGTCAGAATAAACTGTAAATACCAGCTATTTTGTATACCGATGGTCTGAGCAATCAGGTGGTGCATACCTGGAATAAGGTGCGATCCCATTTCTAAAATAAAAACAGGTAACGCAAAAATAGTGGCAAGTATAAGGTCTCGTTTTAGTTCAGCACGTTCTTGATCTTTTTTTTCTAGGTGTTCTGTTTGATCTGGAATAGCAGTTTGAATTTCTTTGGCATCGTAACCCGCTTTATCAATCGCTGCGATTAAAACCGCAACATCGGCAGTGCCAGTGATCGTTGCACGTTCAGTTGCAAGATTGACATTTGCCTCTTTGACACCGGGAACGGCTTTAAGCGCTTTTTCAACACGACTGACACATGAGGCACAGGTCATTCCATCAATTGATAATTCTGTGGCTGCATCAGCGACTTCATATCCAGCATGTTCAACTGCTTTAATCAATGCCTCACGGTCGATAGGAGTGCCAGATGTGATCTCAGCACGTTCAGTGGCTAAGTTTACAGATGCATTAGTTACACCATTGACTTTTTTAAGCGCTGTTTCTATTCGACTAACACAACTTGCACAGCTCATACCTTTGATTTGTAAACTCATTTTCAAATCAGAAACAGGATCATGTGATCTATTTTTCATAAGTCATACCTATAAGTCTTATTCCATGATCTAAATCCTAAACTTTGACATAATGTTAAGGTCAAGTAAAACAATTCAAGTTTTTATAACACCTTGTTGTCAATATAAATTTAGTTTGTGAACATAGACCAATAAAATATTTTTTGACTTATGGTTTGCGGATCTCCTTTATTTTTAATCCTAGTTCATTATTGCTGATATATAAGGCTTCTTTTATCAATCATTTTTAAAAGCATCAATCAACATAAAAGCGCCCTCATCCTAGCCTTCTCCCAGAGGGAGAAGGGACTTTCAATACCCATATCATTCATTCAACATGATCATTTTTTATCTAGGTAAGAACAAAGCATTGTTTTGTTTATAGCGTAAGATAATGCTCTCAATTCAGTGACTCATATCCGTATTTTTAATCAATCCCAACCACTGTTGTGATGTAGCTGGTAGTAAGTAGAATCAACAATCCCAGATACATTTCAAATAAAATGGCACAACTTAAATATTGCGCAAATAACGGTTCTTCAAGTCGGGGAGTCAGGAACCATTTATTGAAAGCAGCAAGTAATAAAATACATCCTACAAAGAGCAATTTGAGGCTAAAGCCGTGACCATACGAGGTATAGATTAAAGTATTTAAATCTTTAAATAATAATACTGCAATCGTGATACCACAGAGGATTAAGATTCCGACTACATAAGCTGCAATTCGTCCAAATGCTTCCATGAGTTTTCTTAACGATCGGCCACTGATTTTATGACTCATTTTCCATAATGGATAGAGTGAACCCATCCATAAGGACAGAAAGAAAATATGAATGCTGAGTATAATTTGAGCAAAAAAAGGTAAATTGGTGACATGTCCGACTTGTGAAAAGCTATAAAGAATCGGGACCAGTAATATGCCAAATAGCATTTTTTCAAAGTTAGTGATATGAGTGGTTTCTTTGGCTAACTTGATCGTTAAAAGCAGTAAAATCAAAGCAAAGCTGATGATCCTGACAATGTGTATTTGTCCAGTGGCAGTATTTAAAAGGATGCTGATATAGGTTTGATCAAAAATGCCGAAAAGACCCGTATTGGCGAAGCTACCAACCAAAATAAAAAAGCCTAAAGTACTTGCAAGCAGACCTAGTCCTGCACCTAACCGGATGTACTTAAGCAGTGTGGGTTTGATGCTGGTATAACGCCAGAGTAAAAAATAACAAAAAGCACCACCAATCATAAATGCAGTACTTAAATATAAGCTAACTTTTATCAGCCAAGTTGACCAGATCCAGAATTCGGACATTATCGTTTTTCCTTTATTCGAGCCTGTTGACAATTCGCCTTTGTTTACGACGATGGAGGTCATTTATAAGCTGTCAGCACACCCGAACAACATTTCAGTCAATTTTTGAAATATTGTTCATCAATCTTTAATTTCTTTGGTTTTTATTTAATCGTGAAGCTATATTCATTGTTCATGTTATGACCATCCTTGCCCATAGTCGTCCAAACAACGAAATATTTACCTTTTTTTAGAGCAGGAACAGGGACACTAAATATTTTTTTTAGATCATGATTCACTTTATAGTTAAGTGGAATATTGCTTCGTTGTGCATCGAGTAACTTAATATTCATTAGCATGACTTCTCCACTAAAATTAAGCACTAAACTTTTAGGTGCTGCTGTAATGGATGCATTCATTGCTGGTGTACTGCTGGTTAAATCAACATGAGCCAAAGCATTGGTTGCTGTAATGAGTATCACTACACCAAAAAGAGCATTACGTAGTTTGATCATATAATTTTGGGAGGATTTCATTGAATTTTCCTTTTACTGTTGGGTTGAGCCCTTGATTATTGAAGAGGATGATATACATTAGAATGACTTTAAGATTACACTTTTGTTATTTAGAAAATCTAAACAATTGTAAATGTTAAAATATTCTTGAATTAAAATGAATATGCATTAGTCGGAAAGTTTTTAAGATTTTTTAATCGTAGATTTAGACTTTAACGCTCAAGCATCTGTATTTTTATCAGCTACTTGAGCGTTATATTTTTTATTGATCATACTTTTGCTATGGGATTATGTTGGAAGGTATTCATTTTTAAAAATAATGGTGAAGATCACTAAACCATCTCGTGATTCTGCTTGAATGGTTGCACCATGTAGCGTCAAGATAGACTTAGTGATTGCCAGCCCTAAACCTGTACCATCTTCAACACGTTGTCTGGAAGCATCTGTTCGATAGAAACGGTCAAACAACCTCGACAATTGTTCAGGGGATAAGGTAGGCCCCTCATTTTCAATTGAAAAACTGGTGTGTTCTACTGTTTGTTGGCATTTAATTTGAATGACAGAATTCGGCTTACCGTATTTAATCGCATTGGAGATTAAATTACTCAACGCGCGGCGGAGCATAGCCATATTTGCATTGACTTTTCCTGTACCGACGAGGTGAAACGTCATATGTTTTTCAGCTGCTAAAGCATCATAAAACTCAAACAAGGTATTGAATTCTTCATATAAATGAATGGTTTGTATGTTCTTAAGGTTAAGCCCATTTTCTGCTTTCGCTAAAAACAGCATATCTGATACGATTCTTGCCAGATGTTCAAACTCTTCTAAGTTTGAAAATAATACCTCTTTATAGGCATCGATGTCGCGGCTACGGGATAAACATACTTGTGTTTGCGTCATTAAATTGTTGATGGGTGTACGAATTTCATGGGCAAGATCTGAAGAAAAGTCGGAAAGTTTTTCTAAAGCTGACTCTAAACGATCAAGCATTTCATTAAAGGCGATGGTCAGTGATTTTAGTTCAGTTGGGGTATTTTCAACTTCTAAACGTGTAGACAAATTTTGTGCTGAAATACTTTCTGCAACTTTGGCTATTTTTTTGATTGGGCGCAATCCTCGCCAAACCGCAAACCATCCTAAAAACATTAAACACAATGCGCCAATTAAGCAAATATAAAATAGTTGGCGTTTAAATTCATGTAAAAAGAGCATATGCTCAGAAGTATCAATCGCAACAATAATTTGGGTAGATTGAGCCTCTTCATCGTCTTCAAAAATGTTTTGATAGACGAGCCCACGATAACTTTTATCTTGGACTTTCCATCTTATCCATTGATTCAGATCTGGGTTGGCAATAACTTGCGGCGCAATGGCTATTTGCGCGGAATTAAATACAATTTGATTCAATGGTCTTTCAACTTGCACAATCAGATTATCATGTCCGATCAGTGAATCTTTTAACGCAACATTAAGTTCAGGTGTGTTGGTTTGATTTTGTTTTAATAGATTTTGTATAAGCTGAATTTTTCCCTCAAGTAATACTCGATCCTCACTTTCAAAGTGCTGTGATACCCCGAGATGTATCACGAAGCCCATGATGATTAAAATTGTTACTGTAGAGAGTGAAAAAATAATGGCGATTCGAAAACTGATCGCATTGAACAGCTTACGCCTCATCTTCTACCTCTAAAACGTACCCCATTCCTCGAATATTCTGAATCAGTTTAGGTGTAAAGTTACTGTCAATTTTATTTCTTAAACGTTTAATCGCAACTTCGACGACATTGGTGTCACTGTCAAAGTTCATATCCCAAACTTGAGAGGCGATCAATGCTCGTGGCAAAATTTCTCCACGTCTACGCATAAATAATTCCATCAAAGCAAATTCTTTTGCAGTCAGGTCGATACGTTGTCCCTCACGCGTTACACGCCGTTTTCTGATATCGAGTTCAAGATTGGCAATACTAATTAAGTTACTGTCTTCTCGTTGCTGACCTCGACGAAGTAAACTTTTTATTCTTGCAAGAAGTTCAGCAAAAGCGAAAGGTTTTACTAAATAATCATCGGCACCTAATTCTAAGCCTTTTACGCGGTCTTCAATTTGATCTCGTGCGGTTAAGAATAAAATAGGCATGGTTTTTCCGTTCTTACGAACAGCTTCTATAATATGCCAACCATCTACCCCCGGTAACATGACGTCTAATATGATCACATCATAATCTTCAGAAAGTGCGTATTGTTTACCTGTGAGTCCATCTGTAACCCAGTCAGTAATATAACCTGCTTCAGATAGACCTTGTTTAAGGTAGTCACCGGTTTTTTGCTCATCTTCTACCAATAATATTCTCATATTCGATTCCTAGAATACCCTCTAAAAATATAATAGCGTGATAAAGCTAAAGAAAGGTATAGATTACATAAATGTCATTTTCAAGTCATCTTAATGTTCAATAGATCACTTTATTGTACAACTAAACAATCTCAAGCTTGGAGAGGTACAAATGCGAGCGATTTTACAGCGCAGTTTAATAAAAGTGATCTGTATGGGTACGCTAATAATTGCTAATCAATCTTGGGCAGAAGCTTCCAAAACACCGAATAAAACTGATCCTCAAGCAGCAGTAGCAATGCAATGCTCTATAAAGCCTTGTAATGTGCAGCATGAAGCCAAAAAAACCAACAATGAATCTGCAAAACAAGCACATGTAGATTCATTGGAGATGGCACAAAAAGCACAATCGAGTGGGGTCGATATGGCACATGTGGTGATGAAAATGGATCATTCAAAAATGATAAAGCCTGCTACCTCTGTGACACCAAGTAAGTAACACAATAAAGATTTACTTTGAAATTCAAAGCTTAGGGGGGTAGATGGCAGCGTTGATCCATCTATTCTGGAACGAAAGTAAAATTCGTAGGATGCGTCTAATTATAAATTTTATTTAAGAACGATATTTTTTAGTATTTGAAAGTTTTGGGAGATTAATATGTCTAAAATTCAAACCTTACAAGATCCATTGTTAAATTCTCTTCGAAAAAAACATATTCCAGTTTTTATTTTTCTGACCAATGGGATTAAATTACAGGGACATATTGAATCATTTGACTCATACGTTGTGCTATTAAGGAACAGTGTAGGTCAAATGCAAATTATCTATAAACATTCAATTTCTACAGTTTTGCCTACACGTCACCCACGTTCAAATATCAAAGGTTCTCTTGCAAGATTTGATCAGCAAAGTTATAACAACACCTATGATGATAGTGGTCAATATGGTTTGAATAACCAAAATGATTTTGGTTATCAAGTTGGCCCTAATGATGAAATACAATTTGACGATATTCCCGAAGATGAAAGTATCTAAAAACTAGGTCGTTATAGGTTCAGTCAAAAATATGCAGAATTTAGTGGTTTTAGCTCAGTGATCCTTTGTCTATATAGACAGTATGAGGATTTTAGTCTGGTTTTTCAGTCTTTAACATTTCCTGTTAAATATTAGGCTTCTTTATATAAGGCCTTTTAAAATCCATAGAGCAAGATGAAATCGCCCTCATCTTATAGTCAAACCACTTAATTATTCATACAAGTGATTTATATCAAATCACTGATCATAAATGAAGCTCATGTTTTTGTATGAATTTTTAGAAACTATTGATTATTCCTTCGGTTTTTGTACTTTTGAATCCTAGATGGTTATCCTATCGTGGGGCGACAGGGATGTCACCGTTAGGCGGGGGTACAGGACGTACCCCTCGCCTAGCAGAAGATTTTTGTCACTTTTCATCTCTGAAAAGTGAGGCATCGCCTACGCAAAGCTATTTAAACTTTGAACGTAATGTGTGGCATTGCAAGCTTTTTTATAATCAAATAATTTAATTTTCTATGTAATTAATTTAATTGAAAAATATTGATTAAGAGAAATTATATTCTTGTTTTTGAGTTTTTTGATAGGTTGACTATATTTAAGAGATAAAAAAAGACCCACAAGATAAGTGGGTCAATACGATAAAACGAACAAAGAGCAAACTTAAAATTTATTTTCCATCAATTCACATGATTATAAAAACACAAACAGTAAAATTATACCCAATACCACGCGGTACCAAGCAAACACTCTCAATGTATGTTTTTCAACAAATTTTACCAAAGCTTTGACCACCAATAGCGCAGCAATAAATGCAGCCACAAAACCCACTGAAATATTAATCAGGTTATCTGAGGTCAAAACATCTGCATTTCGAATTAAATCATAAGTTGCTGCGCCTAACATGGTTGGCATTGCAAGGAAAAAAGAGAATTCGGTTGCCGCTTTACGAGATAAACCAGACAACATCCCGCCAATAATGGTGGCGCCTGAACGTGATGTTCCTGGAATCATGGCAAGACATTGGGCAAATCCAACCAGAATAGCCTGCTTTAAGGTAATGTCAGTTGCCTCAATGGTTTTAGGTTCAAACTTTCTGGCTTCTACTGCAAAAATAATGAAACCTCCGATGATTAAAGCAAAAGCCACAACCAAAGGACTAAACAGCACTTGTTTAATAAAATCTACTGCTAAGACACCGATCACCACCGCAGGAATAAATGCAACTAAAACATTAATCGCAAAGCGTCTTGCTGCAACATCGCCTGAGAAAAAGCCGCGAATTAATTCGATGATTTTTTGTCGATACAGCCAACATACGGCCAAGATTGCACCCAATTGGATCACCACTTCAAATACACGTCCCGAATCTGAGTGAAAATCAATGAGATGGCCAAATAAGATCAAATGTCCTGTACTTGAAATGGGTAAAAATTCAGTTAAACCTTCGATTAACCCCAAAAACAATGCTTTAAGCAGTTCAAAATTTTCCATAAATAAAATAAACAAGCGTTCTAAAATTTGAACCTTTGTAATGTATTTAACGCTGTTTATAAATCAAAAAAGACAAAATTTTACGAAATTTTTACGCGGCTGATCTGACTGTAAATAGAGAGTTTACGGGATATTTTCGGATACTGAGTTGTGGAATATCCCAGCGTTTAGGATGAAAAAGATGAGTGCTAAATATATAGCGCATCAACAAGTACAGCATCCAAAATTATGCGTACTTCAAAAACATATAAATCATTGCAATATCGACATTTTTAATTTGAGCCAATCAAGTTGGGGGGGGATGTCATGTTAGAGTTTATCTTAGTCTTGGTGATTGTGGTGCTTTTGGCTTTTCCTTTAGGGAAGTATCTTGCCTGTATTATGCAAAACCGAGAGATGAAAATTGATCCAATTTTTAACTGGATTGAAAAACCGATTTATCGTGTTTTGGGTACACATCCTGATCAAGGGATGAATGCAAAAACCTATTCACTCAGCTTTGTCGCGAGTTGTATCGTCATCGGATTGGTCACTTGGTTGTTGTTTATGTGCCAAGCAAGTTTGCCACTCAATCCAAATAATGCACCGAATATGTCATGGGATTTAGCCCTGCATACTATGATTTCATTTCTGACCAATACCAACCAACAGCATTATTCAGGTCAAGTGCAACTGTCATATTTATCACAGATGGTTGGTATTGTTGGATTGCAAATCATTACGCCAATGATGGGCTTGGCAATGGTGGTCGCAACCGTCCGTGCGTTGTTTTATCCGCAATCGAATGCTTTGTCAGAAGCAGACCAAAACCTAAGCTTTCAAAATAAAGTTGAAAAAATCAATGTAGGCAACTATTGGGCCGATGTGATTCGTCCAACCTTTCGGTTTTTAATTCCGTTATGCATGATTTGGTCATTATTACTCAATAGCCAAGGTGTGCCATCAACCTTTCAAGGTGGCCCCGAAGTTCAGGTCGTTGACCAAACTGCTGAATTAAAAACTCAAAAAATTCCACTCGGTCCTGTTGCACCCATGGTTGCGATTAAGCAATTGGGTAGTAATGGTGGGGGGTGGTATGGACCTAACAGTAGTGTGCCATTGGAAAATCCAACACCATTTTCAAATTTCTTAGAAATGATCGCGATTCTACTTATCCCTGTCGCAGTGATTTTTATGTTGGGTTTTTTAACTAAACGCGCAAAATTTGCTGGTTTTGTTTTTGGCTCAATGTTGCTGATGTCAATTGTTTCAGCTACGGCAGCAATTTGGTCTGAAAGTCTGTCATCTACAGCGATGCAAATTTATGCCATGGAAGGAAAGGAAGTGCGTTTTGGTGAGGCATCTTCTGCACTTTGGGCCGCCATAACCACACAGGTCAACAATGGTTCCGTCAATATGATGCATGATTCCGCATCACCATTAACCGGCTTGGTGGCGCTGGCGAATATGCTGATTAACGCGATTTGGGGCGGGATTGGCTGTGGCTTACAACAATTTATGATCTATTTGTTTTTGGCTGTATTTATTGCAGGTCTGATGACAGGGCGTACACCTGAATTATTTGGCCGCAAAATCGAAGCAGGGGAAATCAAATTACTTGCTGTGGTGATTTTGATTCAGCCCATTACGATTCTCGGTTTAAGCTCAATCGCTTTGTTTTTCCCAGAACTTACAGGCAATAGCAATCCGCAATACCATGCTATTTCGCAAGTGTTGTATGAGTATGTTTCGGCCTTTGCCAATAATGGTTCTGGTTTCGAAGGTTTAGCAGACAATACCGTGTGGTGGAACGTGAGCTGTGTGATTGCTTTATTGCTTGGACGTTTTCCAACATTGATCATTCCTTTAATGATTGCTGCTCGTTTAGCTGCAAAGCGTCAAGCTCCTGAAAGCAGTGGTAGTTTAAAAGTGGAAACACCAACCTTTGCTTTCACCCTGATTGCCATTGTGGTGATGTTGACCTTATTACAATTTATGCCAGTCCTTGTTTTAGGACCGATCGCTGATCAGTTGTTATTGGTACAAGGCTAGGGTGAATAACATGAATCATTCAAAACAATCTACTCAAAATAAATCATCAACTTTATTCCAAGGTGAAGCTTGGAAAAATGCCTTGATTAAGTTGTTACCACAACATGCGATTAAAAATCCAGTGATGGCGATCGTATGGCTGGGTACCATCATCACATTGGTCAGTACTTTAACGGGCCAAGCCGATACTGTATTTGGTTTAGCGGTGACCTTGATTTTATTTATCACCGTATTATTTGCCAATTATGCTGAAGCCATTGCCGAAGCTAAAGGTCGAGGTCAAGCCTCCTCCTTAAGACAAGCACGTCAAAACTTAACCGCACGTCGACTCAGTTCGAAGGATGACTTAGAGGGTGTGCAAGTCGCTGCAACTTTATTAAAAATGAATGATCTGATTGAAGTCCGTGCAGGGGAACTTATTCCTGCGGATGGTGAGATTATTTATGGTTTTGCGACCATTAATGAAGCTGCGGTAACAGGTGAGTCAGCGCCAGTTTTACGTGAAGCAGGTACCGATAAATCGGGTGTGATTGGGGGAACGAAGGTTTTAACGGATCGTATCGTGGTACAGGTGACGGCCGAAGCGGGTAATAGCTTTCTTGACCGAATGATTGCTTTGGTTGAGGGCTCCAATCGTCAAAAAACACCAAACGAAATCGCACTAGGGATTTTACTGACTGTGATGACCGTGACCTTTATCGCAGTGGTGGTGAGTTTACCTTTTATTGGGCATTTCTTAAAAATTGAAATTAACCCGATTTTATTGGTGGCATTGTTGGTGTGTTTGATTCCAACCACCATTGGTGGCTTGTTGCCTGCAATTGGTATTGCGGGGATGAATCGGGCATTAAAAGCCAATGTGATTGCCAAATCAGGTAAAGCCGTCGAAGTGGCGGGTGATGTGGATGTATTGTTACTCGATAAAACAGGAACCATCACCTATGGTGATCGTCAGGCAACAGCATTTTTCCCACTGACTGGGGTGACTGAGTCGGAACTGCGTCAAGCTGCGATTTTGACTTCACTCGCAGATCCAACACCAGAGGGTAAATCCATTGTGGTTTTGGCAAAAGAGCTAGGTGAACATATTGTTGAACCTGAACAGGCCGAGTTTATTGCCTTTAATGCCGCAACGCGAATCTCAGGTGTAAATTTATTCAATGGTCAGCAAATCCGTAAAGGGGCAGTAGATGCGATTGTTAAATTCGCTTCACAGAATCTTGAACATCATAGTGAGCTTAAAACGCGGGTAGAACAAGTTGCTTCAAAAGGTGCAACGCCGTTAGTGGTGGCAAAAGATCAAAATATTTTGGGAGTGATTGAACTTTCAGATGTGATTAAACAAGGCATCAAGGAAAAATTTGCTCGCTTACGTGAAATGGGTATAAAAACTGTCATGGTCACAGGTGATAACCCACTGACTGCTGCTGCCATAGCTGCTGAAGCAGGTGTTGATGACTACATCGCTGAAGCGAAACCTGAAGATAAGTTAAATTGTATTCGTCTAGAACAGAATAAAGGTCATTTGGTTGCCATGGTTGGCGATGGAACCAATGATGCACCTGCTTTGGCACAAGCAGATATTGGTTTGGCAATGAACTCAGGGACACAGGCTGCAAAAGAAGCGGGCAATATGGTGGACTTGGATTCAGATCCAACCAAATTATTGTCTGTCGTTGAGATTGGTAAACAGCAGTTAATTACCCGTGGTGCATTGACCACTTTTTCATTGGCCAATGACGTTTCCAAATACTTTGCAATTTTACCTGCTTTATTTGTCGCAGCCATTCCACAAATGCAAGCTTTAAATGTGATGCGCTTGGGAAGTTCAGAAAGTGCAATTCTCTCAGCATTGATTTTCAATGCCATCATTATTCCATTATTGATTCCAATTGCTTTACATGGGGTGAAGTTTAAGCCTTCAACATCAACGCAATTGTTACGTCGAAATATGCTGATCTACGGTGTAGGTGGTGTGTTGTTGCCGTTTATTGCGATCAAGCTGATTGATCTGATGATCAACCCTTTATTGGCGCTTTAGAAATTTTGAGGATGATTAAAATGAATACTGAAAATAATCGATTGGTTGAGTCATCATTCGTTGGACTAACACGAGCGTCGCTTGGATTAACCATTGTCGCATTGGGTCTCTGTGGCTTTGTCTACAGTGCTGCGGCAACAGGGCTAGGACAAGTTTTTTTTGATCAACAGGCCAATGGCAGTTTGATCGTAGAAAATGACCGAGTTGTCGGTTCTAAACTGGTTGCACAGCCTTTTGTACAAGCGCAATATTTCCATCCACGACCTTCTGCTGCCAATTATGATCCAATGGCCATGGCGGGAAGTAATATGGCACGAACCAATCCTGATTTACATAAAGCAGTAGAGGAGCGTTTAAACAAAATTGCGATACAGGATCACATTGAAAAAAACGCAATTCCTGCGGATTTGGTCACGGCTTCAGGCAGCGGAATTGATCCTGAAATCAGTGTGCAATCTGCAATGATTCAAGTAAAACGCATTGCCAAAGCAAGACATTTGCCAGAACAGGATGTGCTAAGGTTGCTGCAAGAAAATAGTATACAACCTACATTTGGAATTTTAGGGCAAGCCAGAGTCAATGTACTTGAATTAAATTTGGCTTTGGATCAAATTGGAACTCAATAAGTTGATGTAATTGATTCTCTCTGATTGTTGAAAAGCGGGCATTATTGGGATTTTATTTTGGTATAAATTTACAATATTTCCTCTTTTCGATTGTAGATGATTCAAGCTGAATCAAACGACGGTTTTTTCTGTGTTTCTTTGTTGGCCTGTGTTTTTTGCTGTATTGAATGGTCGCAAAGAAACACCACAGTGATGTAATTTTTAAACAAGCAGACGGCGATGAGCGATTATAGAAATAATAAAGCAGATGTTTTACTGCAACACACTCAGCGTTATCAATCTGGGCGCCTCACTATATTTTTAGGTGCTGCACCTGGTGTGGGGAAGACTTTTGCAATGTTAGTGCGTGCACATGAACTGGCCTTGCAAGGGATCAATATTGTGATTGGCTATGTTGAAACCCATGGTCGCATTGAAACTGAAAACCTCATCTCAGGTTTGGTGATTATTCCAAGAAAGACGATTGAGTATCAAGGGCATTCGCTTGAAGAAATGGATCTTGATGCTGTGCTGGCAAGCAAACCCAGTATTGTTTTAGTGGATGAATTTGCGCATAGCAATATGCCAAATAGTCGTCATGAAAAACGCTGGCAAGATATTAATGAATTGTTGGATGCGGGTATTGATGTATTTACCACGATGAATATTCAGCATCTCGAAAGTTTAAATGATGTGGTCTATCAAATTACGGGTATTCGGGTGACTGAAACTGTACCTGATCGGGTCTTTGAGCGGATCCGTGATATTCGATTAATTGATTTACCAGTCAATGAATTACTTGAACGTTTAAATCAGGGTAAAGTGTATGTACCTGAGCAAGCTGAACAGGCATTACAACGATTCTTCAACAGTTCAAATCTGACCGCATTACGTGAATTGGCAATGCAAACGGTTGCCAGTCATGTCGATACCGATGTTCGAGAAAATTTTGCTATACAAGGACTTGCCCCCATTCCTTTAAAAAATCATATTTTAATTATGATTGAGGGCAATGGGCAGGCAGAGGCTTTGGTCCGCGCAGGTTGTCGTATTGCCGAAAATCGGCAGGCAAATTGGACGGTGGTGGTCTTTTCTAAAGATTCAAAAATAACCGAAAAACAAGACAATTTATCCAGTCGAGAAATTGAGCGCGCTTTAAACCTCACCCGTCAATTGGGCGGAATGACGGAAATCCTTTATGGTCAACAACATGCAAAAACGTTGTTTGACTATGTGATGGATCGTGGGATTTCAACCTTGGTGTTGACACAATCGCATCGTAAAGCCTTGGTATGGGGTGTAAATTTTGTTGATCAATTACTTAAGTACCAGCCAAGTTTTGAATTGAGTATCGTCCCCATTCTTGCAGAACATCGTCAGCAATCTTTTTTTCAAGACACGCATTCATTTCTAAATCTTAGAGAAATATTATTCGTTATATCGACCACGGTGGTCAGTATTGTGATTGCCAGCTTAGGTGAAAAGTATTTAGGAATCGAAGAGCTTTCGGTAATTTTTATCACCGCAGTGGTTTTTGTGGCATCTAAGACACGGATGCTGGCTGCGGTATTTTCGGCACTGTTGTTCTTTTTGGCTTATAACTTTTTCTTTATTTCACCCAAATTCACTTTGCAAATTTCTGCACATCAAGGCGTGATAACCGTGGTTGCCTTTTTAGGCGCAGCGTTGATTTCAAGCCGTTTGGCATCAAGACTGAGAGAACAAGTAACAGCTTTAAAGGCTGCCAATAGCTATAACAGTATTATGCAGGATTTAGGTCAAAAGCTGTCTATCGCAATTGATTTAAAGCAAGTGCAGGAGATTGCAGAAAACAGTTTAAGTAAAAACTTAAATGCCGAAATCTGGTTTTATTTCCCAGAATCGTCAACGTCATCACTTGAGGTGATTAACAGTAAAGAAAAAATTTCAGCAGATTGGACATTTAAGAACCATCAACCATCGGGACGGTTTACTCAAACCTTGACTGAAAATGATTGGTGGTTTTTACCATTATTGGCATCTAAGCAGTGTTTTGGTGTGGTCGGGGTTAAGTTTCTTAAAAATGTATCGGTTTTAAATACTGAACAAAAGCAACTGACTGAAACCATGATTGAATATATTGCTCAAGCAATTTCTCGAACCCAACTTACTAAAGCACTGGAAATCGCCAATGTCAGTTCAGAAACCGAGAGATTACGTTCGGCCTTGTTATCCTCCGTTTCTCATGATTTACGTTCACCTTTAGCTTCTATGATTGGAGCAGCTGATACTTTGAGCAATTATCGGCATTCTATGGATGAACAAGATCAAGACAGTTTGTTGGAGGCGATTCATTTAGAAGGCGAACGACTGGATCGCTATATTCAGAATTTATTGGATATGACGCGTTTAGGCCATGAAGGTTTAAGTCTTAAACGAGATTGGATTGGTGTCGATGAGTTGATTGGTTCAGCGGTACGCCGTTTAAAACGTTATATGCCGCAAAGTCTTGTTGAGGTTGATTTACCTGAGCAAACTTTGAGCCTATTTGTGCATGCAGCTTTGATCGAACAAGCGATTTTTAATGTATTGGAAAATGCAGCCAAGTTTTCTCCAGAAAATAAAGCGGTAACGATTAAAGTTTTACAACTCAATGAAAATGAACTTGAAATCTCAATTAGCGATCAAGGTTTAGGCATTCCAGAAGATGAGCGAGAGCGAATTTTTGATATGTTCTATACTATGGAACGTGGTGATCGCGGGCAGTATGGTACGGGATTGGGCTTAACCATTGTTAAAGCCATTATTGGTGCACATATGGGTAAAATTTCGGCATCATCAGCCAAGAATAATCAAGGCACCTGCATCCGTATGCAATTGCCGATTCAGCAGATTGGATAAGCGCACATATTGATTTTAGGAAATAGCATGCCAGAACATAATGTATCGACAAGTTCCATGACCAATGTATTGATTATTGATGACGAAACTCAAATTCGTAAGTTTCTTGATATTGCGCTTAGAGCACAAGGGTATAAAACCCTACTGGCTGAAAATGGTCAAAAGGGCTTAGAGCTTTTGGCTTTGCAAGGTGCTGATTTAATTATTTTAGATTTAGGGCTACCTGATTTAGATGGTTTAGAAGTTTTGTCTGAGTTGCGAGCGTGGTCACATGTCCCTGTGATTGTTTTGTCGGTTCGTTCCAATGAAGAAGAAAAAGTTAAACTACTGGACGCTGGCGCCAATGATTATGTGACGAAACCTTTTAGTGTTCAGGAGCTTATGGCGCGGATCCGTGTATTGCTCAGACAATT
This sequence comes from Acinetobacter sp. I-MWF, assembly GCF_025433935.1. Taxonomy (NCBI): domain Bacteria; kingdom Pseudomonadati; phylum Pseudomonadota; class Gammaproteobacteria; order Moraxellales; family Moraxellaceae; genus Acinetobacter; species Acinetobacter sp. I-MWF. Next base: position 1,298,220 of record NZ_JAMBAR010000001.1, read on the forward strand.
TCAAAATATTGCTGTAGAGTCCGCTTTTTTTGATGATGGATTTTTAAAAATTGATTTTGCCCAAAGACAGGTGTTTCTTAACCAACAACTGATTTCATTGACACGTAAGGAATATCAATTGCTGACTTTATTGGCGCAACATAAAGGGCAGTTGATTACTCAGCCACAAATTCTCAGTGATTTATGGGGACCTACTCATCAGGAAGATACCCATTATTTAAGAATTTTAGTGGCCAAATTGCGTGGAAAACTGAATGATAATGCAGTACAACCCAAATATATTGTGACTGAACCAGGCGTGGGCTTACGCTTTGTAGGCTAAGCATGGCTAAATCTTTTTTGAGATCATTGGTCTCTTACTGTATTTACAGTAGATGGTTAAAATTAAACTAAACGATTCTTTGTAAAGTGCAGAGTAAGGGGCTTTTTATAGTCAACCTGTCAAAAAACTCAGACACAATAATATAATTATCCTTAATCAATATTTTTAATTAAATTAATAGTATATAAAAGTTATTTGATTAAAAAGTTAGCAATGCCACACTTTACATTTAAAGTTTAAATACCTTTGCGTAGGCGATACCTTACTTTTGAAAGATCAAAAGTAACAAAAATCTTTCGTTTAACAGGGCTCTTGCGCTGCAAACAAAGCAGTGCTTTATTTTTGCTCATATACCCCCGCCCAACGGCGACATCCATGTCGCCCCACGGTAGGATACCCATCTATGATTCAAAAGCACAAAAAACGAAATACTGACAATAAATATAGTTTATTTATTAAATCAAACAATTAACTGATTTATTCAGACTTGAACGAGCACCTGTGTTTTAAGTTTCACTAAGAATTTTGGTCTTATATGGATAAGACTTTATGATTTGAATTTAGAATTGTGAGAATTGAATAAATAAAGCGTAATCAAATATATTTTATCCGCTTTCATCTGTTGATCTGTGTTAACTTAGCTTTGATCGAATCCGTAAGCGAAACGGAAGTGTTTAGGTTGTTACAGGAATTGCGTATTCCCTCTAAATAGATTTAAAACCTAAGCAGTTAACGCTGAGCATGAGATCGCAGCATGCCGATCTAAAAAGCCCGCACTATTGTGGGCTTTTTTACATCATTAAAAACTGAGTATTTTAGTAGATAACATCTAAATTTATATGACACACAATAAAAAACTTACCAAGTAGCGGTAAGTTTTTTTAGATAAAGCTGTATAAATCAAACTTTAATATTATTTAGCTTTATTTTCTTCAGCTGGTTTAACTTCATTATTGTCCTGATTTGGATTCGGCGGTGTCACACCAGGAGTTGCTTGTGGCGCATCTTTAGCAGGAGTTTGCTCAGCATTTTTAGTATCAGAATTTGCTTGAGTTGAATTTTGCGAAAAACTTTTAAATGACATTATAATCTTCTTAACTGTGAAGTGAGTCTGGATAATAGCCTTTTAATCCACTTACACTAAGGTAGTTGTGAGAGCCATATGTGGAGATATGTTGGCTAAACTGAGTTTATATCGACAAAATATATTTATAAAAATATCAAATATTTGTATGGTGTTTTTTTAAATGATGATATAGGAAATCTTTAAATCTAGGCCTGTACATAAACATCACAAAGCCATTATATAAAGAAGAACTTTTAATTTAAAATAATCAAATGTTATTTAAGTTGCATAATCTACTGAATGAGCGTATTATGAAAAATACTAAAGCAGATGTGCTTAATATATAAGCAAGACTTGAAGGTTGGCTTCAACTCTGACTTCTGCAATATCAAGCTGATGTAAATATCAAAAGTTTAAATTAAGGTTAGATGCCTTCTTATCGTTAGTTCCAAAAATATATCTGTTGGTCTTAATAGTTAAATACTTCTCTGTTTGCAAAAGCTCAAAACAATTGAGTGAAAAAATGAATATTTTAAATGGCTGGACAATAGCCTCTGCAGTAAATGGCGATGAAATTCGCGTAAAGATCGTTCCTTTAAAAAGACAACAAAGCAACCGTACTGGTATGAGTTGGGTCGAAGTAGGGAAAAAGATTGAATTAGAATCTGGTGACGATCGTCAATTTAATATTGATGGTTCATCTTTCTATCTTAATCAAAATCAACTTTATCGTATTGCGATATAAATCGTAATCAATGTTTTAGAAAAGCTCATCGTAAGATGGGCTTTTTATATGGGTGAACGAATATAAAAGGTATCGAAAGTTAAAGAATGATTTCTGATCTGTGTTGATTGATCAATACTCGATAATTTAAAATGATTAAATGGAATTAAAATCTCATAATAAAAACTTACCATGTGACTGTTTGGTTAAATAGCGAAATAGATTAAATCAGCCATAAGACTGAAATTTCGATGATTTATCTGAATCTTTGAAATCAAATGTAATAAAGTTTCACATAAACTTGCATAACTCACATATCGAAATACTTTATTAGAAATTTGATGTTATTCCTAATAGACGTTATTCAATTCAGTATGAGGTATATCATGTTAAAGACCGTAGCATTATTAGGGACTGGGATCGCAATTGCTTGCTACTATCAGTCACATAAAAATAATCCTCAGAAAACCAAGGGTAAAAATTTAGCCAAAACCAAAGATGATGATCATAAAGAGTCCTCAGCAGAAGCAGTACATTAAATTTTAATGAAAAACCACCGATTCGGTGGTTTTTTAATATGGGTATGGCAATCGTAAAACTTAATCATGCTCAACTGATTGTCGATACAGTGATAAAAGCTCTTTAAAGGACTTTTATAATATTAAACGATAGCGTATTCGATCTTAATTTTGATGTTGATAAAACCAATCTGCCGCATGTGCAACTGTTCTATCTACAATATCGGGTTGCTCATAATACTGGAAATGGTTGGTTCCATTTTCCCAGATAAGCTTTTTATCTGATGTTGGAATTGAATCGAAATGACGACGAGCCGCTGCTGGATTCATACAGGTATCTGAATGAATGATAAGCGCGGGTTTCTTTAGTTTTGCAACGCCAGCTACAGTTGAATAAGAAAAATGATCAAGATCACTCATAATTGCGTAGCGATTCTCCCAGTTTTTTAGCGTCCATGCTCCATACCAACTCCATATAATTGGACCAGGTAAGCCTGCATTTGAGCCTTTGACGCGATCACCGAGGTCTGGCGATACGAGTGGCTGATAGATTACTTCACCTGTTGCTTCGTAAAGAATTTTGGCATCCTGTGCTTTCTTTAAACGGATCGCTAATAAGGCTTCTAATTCTTTGATCGTTGGGGCAGATTCAAGATCAAATGGATTTTCTGTCACACCTGCCGCAAGCATAAATAAATCAGTTTCTCTATCTCGATAATATCCAGTAACAGAAACAACGGCTTTGACACGCTTTTCATAAGACGCGATATCCAGCATTTCAGGTCCACCTTGGCAAACCCCTAATAGAAATATTTTATCGGTATCGACATCGTTACGGGTAAAGATGTAATCAATTGCAGCAATGACATCTTCATTTTTCATTTTTGGATTTTCAAGGCGACGTGGCATGCCTTGGCTCTCACCAACAGTTCTTGGATCAAATGCGAGGGTGATAAAGCCTTCATCTGCTAAACGTGTTGCATACTGAGTGGGTGCCTGTTCTTTTTGAAAAGAATATGGCCCAAGAATAATAACAGCGGGGAGTTTTCCATTGGTATTTGGCTTATATAAATCGCCAACCACTGCATCACCATGTGAATTAAATGTTATTTTTTCTACAGCATAGTTACCATGTTTGGGCATTGTAATTTTCCTTATCGTCATTAATTTTGAGTACCCATTCAGCCTATATAAATATATTATTGAGAACAATCTCATAAAACTTTATAGAATAGTGAAAATGGCTCATCAATTGAAAAGCGGTGAACTCTTTGCTTTAACAATTTTTTTATCTGTGGCCTCTCATCGAAACTTCCGTGCAGCTTCGGTTGAGTTAAACGTCACACCTTCAGCAATTAGTCATGCCATAAAAGGTTTGGAAAGCCGCTTAAATGTTCGGCTTTTTAATCGAACCACACGCAGTGTTTCTTTGACTGATGCCGGAATCCAATTGGTTCATTCACTTCGACCATCCATGGAAAATATTTCAAATGCGCTAAATCATTTAGATGATTTTAGAGATCAGCCGAGTGGTGTACTTAGAATTAATGCCAGTGAAGGGGCGGTTAGGTTGGTTTTAAAACCCATTCTTAAAAAGTTCTTACAACACTATCCATTGGTTCATTTAGATATTGTTTGCGATGGCAAATTAACCAATATCGTTGAAGAAAATTTTGATGCAGGCATACGCCTTGCAGATGATATACCTAAAGAAATGGTTGCAATCCGTTTAACTGAAACCGCACGTTTTGTTGCTGTCGCATCCCCAGACTATTTATTAAAAAATTCTACGCCACTTGTTCCGCATGATCTTTATGAACATGATTGCATTCGTTTTCGTTTTGATAGTGGCTTAATTTTTCGCTGGGAATTTGATATGAATGGCATTATTGAAAAGATAGATGTCAAAGGGCGATTAACACTAACAGATCAAACATTAATGGTTGACGCTGCAATAGATGGTATTGGTATTGCATTTGTACCCGACCATTTGGTAAGGAATGCTGTTGAAAATCAGCAATTAAGTATCGTTTTGGAAAAGTTTAGTCCAGTCTATCGTGGACTTAGCCTTTATTATCCTGGCTATCGTCATGTATCAACTACACTTAAGGCGTTGATCAATATGATTCGTGATTCATCAAGCGATTGATATTCATTATTTTCATTTCCACAAGTCGCAAAAAAGCTTGGCTAAAAAGAGTTCATTTTAGAATTCAACTTATTTGCCTATATCGAGCGATCTTAAAGAGAAAATTTAATCATTTAAAAGCGAACTTTCATTCACAGAAGACATAAGGAAAAAGATAAAAACTTCAAAAAGTACTATGTTTTATAGAAATCCATAAATTTTTTAAGGTTTTTGTAAATATATCCCGAAATAGAGGCTGTTTTACCTCAAAGTGCTTTGCTTAATTTCTAAAAATAGGACATAACTATGAGAGTAAATACAGTAAAAATTTTTAATTACAAGGGGAATAAAAAATGCTTTTAAAATTTGCCACTCGATTCGCAAGTATTTTATTTGGAATATTGGCTTTAATCGCGATCGTGATTCATTTTGTTTTTTCCAATAAGCTATCCATTGATCTTTGGATTGTCTTTTTCCCAGTGATTTTAGCGGTTCCAATTTTAACAGCAGTTTTGATGACTGGTGATGATGAGTTAGGTGTTCAATCTAATGAGTGGAACAACTCATAACTTTAAATCTAAGCTCATCGAAAGATGGGCTTTTTAGTATATGAAAGAATTAATTTTGAACCTATGTCATTATCTCACTTTTTCTTTTAATGGATAAAGGAGAGATCTAGGCAGTAAGTACCGACAACTTTGTGGTTGTATAGCGAGTCTAGTTATTGTTATGTACTCGCTTAAACGTGTATTTGCAGTGTTTTACTTTAATGATTGGATTGTTGATGAGGAGAACCAAGTTGCGATATTTATTGTTTATACTCAGTTTTTTACTATGTGCTGAATTGAAAGCGCAAAGCCCATTAGACGAACCTTTTTTGCAAGTTGGTGCAGTTGATGATCAATTCAATATCATTAATCTCGAATTGTACAATGGCTTAGTCAAAGTGATTAATCATAATTTTTCGAACATTAAGCCGAATCAATCAGATGACTTAACAAACATTTCTAGAATTAGATTGACCAGCAATGGATTGTTGCTTGTATCTGATTTAAAGGGGATTGAGTCTGTAGAAGATCTAAGAGAGAAATTTGATGAAAACAAGTATAAAAATCTGACCAAAAACAACATTTGTAGTAAAAGTGATTTATTTGAGTCTGAAGTATTTAAAAAAACAACACGAGGCAATATTGTTTATCAATTAAATAACGCTAAAGGTGAGTTTTTGAAAAGTTTTATAATGAATTATAAAGAATGCTTATAGATTTTATCTTTTAATATCAATATTTTGGTTTAATTTCTATGTGCTTAAATGGTTTTTTCCTTAGTCGTCTTTTGGGGAACTCAGACTAATTTATAATTTTTAAATTAAACCTAAAAAAGTAGAATTCCTTAGCCATTTCTATGGGATAGCAAAATGTGGAATTTCATCAAAAGCTTTAATTGTATAAATGTATGGCTAATCATATCTTTGATTGCGCTTGGATTGGTATTGTTTCTATATTTTTCTTAGGCTTAGATGATTTTTAGCAATTCAGAGGTAGTAACTAAGTTTGAAGTATCGAGCTTGTATAGGGCATAGCGATATTTTAGCTCTAGTGGACGGGAAATGCAGGTGATGTAGATTTATGCATTTGAGTGGAATAATGAAAAGAAATTACGCTCTTCAATAAAAATAAATATCTAATTCATATCGTGCATAAACGATGATGTTTGTGATTTTAGTAGATCGTTTGGAAGCATGGCGCTAGATGATCTCTATGCATATAATCAATGTAATTAGAAAAATTCTAAGGACTATAAAAATGAAATTGAGAATTTTATTGCTTTTATCATTTAGCCCAGAAATTTATGCAAATCAAATAGATCATTGCAAAATTATTGCAGAAAGCGCTGGAATGATCATGCAGTTAAGACAGTTTGGTATTGATTTAAATACGGCATTTAATTTAAAAGGCGAACTAAGCAATAATGCAAAAAATTTAGAAGTCATCATTGCTGATGCAGAATCAAAACCCGTGTACGCCACAAATTTAGGTAAACAAAAAGCGGAACAAGAATTTGCAGCTGAATGGAAAAAATTGTGTTTGGAATCAGTTCAGTTTTTGAATGATGGTGCAGGTCCGACTTAATCAGTTTATCGCGTGGATCAAAGAGAATAATATTGTTGTTTCGCTATAACCTATAGGGCTATATTTTTGAAAATGGAATTAAAGGTATATTCAACATATATTTATAATTTTATAAGAATTTGAAAATAAAACACTCCAGAGATGCCGCTGCATGGTCGTTACCCTGAACCCGATGAGTTCAAGGTGGACGCGACGTACACTTAATGGGTTTCCCACTCAAGGTGGGCATACACTCAAAATATACAGAACACATCCATAAGTTTAAGTATCGGCAGGGGAATAGACGTACTGGCGAACACCCTAGAGTTGTATTAAGTATACATAATTTGGAGATTGTGGCAAATCACCAACGCTCATAATTTATAAATACAGCATAAAAAAACCAATCAATTGCACGAAAAAAAAGCGGTTTATCCCGCTTTTTCAACATCTTCTAACATGGTCGCTAATAAACGTTCGCATTGTGCATATTCTTGTAACGATTTATTCATGCCTAAAACTTCTTGCATCAGTTCTAAAGCCACCATGATCACCAATTTATTGTGTTCAACATTGGGGGCTTTACGGCGGAATTCTTGAAACTTTTCATTTAAGAGTCGACCAGCACGTTCGAGTTCTGGTTGCTTATCTGTTGTGGTGCCTAAACGAAAACTTTGCTCGATTAAGCGTAATTCTACAGTCACATGTTCAGTCATACTCATACTTCCTCATTCGACTCTGATGGATGAGCAAGCTGTTGGATTTCTTGCGCATGATGATCTTGTTCAGTCCCTAAAATCGAAAGGCGTTGAATAATGGCTTCCACTTTTGTTTTGGCATGTTCATTTTTTTGAATTAAACGTTCACGCTCATCTTGAAGACCTTTGATGTCTTGTAAGTGATGGCGCTGTTCATTTGCCATTTTTTCTTTAACCACACGCAATTCATTACGTTCAGCCAAAATTTCCTGAAAACGATTTTTTAAATCGGTACAGCTTTTTTCCAAACGCCCATAACGCTCTGCTAAAGATGTGGCATCTGTATTGAGCTGTTGAAACTGATTTTGTAACTGAGAGAGTTGCTCAGTGAGCGTATCAATTTCATCTTGTTTTTGGGTGATAATGCTATTTTTATGGCTAATTTGAGCATGAGATTGCTCTTCGCTGTTATCCTTTTCTTTTAACAGCGATGCATTTTCTTTCTCAACAGTTTCAATTCGTGTTTTTAAAACACCAATATGCGTCTGTAGACGCTGTAATTGTTCTAACATAACGGGTCGCACAGATTTGCAATCAAAGGTAATATATACAGAAGTATAGAGATTGGATAAACGAATGCAAGACGATATTTCAGGTTGGTCAGATTGGAATCAAAATTTTGAGGGGATTGAGGAAATTTCAAGCCCGAGTGAGTTACATGGCTTACTGACAGGTATAGTTTGTGTTACTGAAGTTCCGACTCGAGATGAATGGTTACAAATTTTATCTACGCTTGATGTGCCAAAATTAGACGATGAAGCGCTTGCACTATTGTCTGATGAAGCCGAGGACGTATCACATGCACTTTCAGACGATGATTTAGACTATCTTCCAATGCTTCCAGATGATGAGCATACATTGGCTGAGCGTGTGCAATCACTGGCAGATTGGTGTGCAGGGGTTGTGCTTGGCTTTGGTTTGGCTTCTGGGCATATTCGCGCAGATGAGCAAGAACTCATTGAAAGTTTACAAGATGTCGCGTCTGTTGAGTTTGATGAATCAGATGACGATGATGAGGGTGAAGCAAGCTATCTTGAGTTGTATGAATTTGTACGCTTGATCCCTGTGTCATTATCAATGGGACGGAAAAAAGTTCCAGTATCTGAAAGCCCTTTATTGCAAAATTTTCATAGCAAAATGAAACAAGCAATTGATGCTTCTGAAAGTAACAATGTTGTAGAGATGTTTACTCCACATCGCCCAAGCTAAAACTAAGAAAAAAAGCTAAGAAACTTAAACTTTAAGAACATCTATGTTTGATGAGCAGCCAGTTTTACAGCGCCCTTTACCGTGCTTTTTATTCACTTTAAAAACATCGAAGTTGAATAAAGTCGTGATGTAAAGGGTTAAATTTTTTTAATTTGGAGTAATTTGCTTGTTCTGTTGTCGCAACTGAGCGCAGAACGAGAGAAATAATAAAATTATTTTAAAATATGCAAATATTGAGTCATCAGTATTTGCATTCATCTAAGCGTAATTGTAAGTTAAAGCTTCTTCCAAATTAATCATCTGAAATACAAGCTGAATAGAGAATGAAATTAACTCAAGCAGATTTTCAGGAACGTCGTGACCGCCTCGCTGAACAAATGGGTCCCAATAGCATTGCAATTATCTCAACCAGTCCAGAAGTCATGCGTAACCGAGATGCTGATTATAAGTTTCGTGCAGATAGTAGCTTTTTCTATTTAACCGGTTTCGCAGAGCCACAAGCAATTGCAGTCATAGAGACAGATGAAACTGGTGAGGAATATATCTATAGCTTGTTCTGTCGTGAACGTAATCGTGAAATGGAAATCTGGAATGGTTACCGCGCTGGAATTGATGGTGCGGTTGATGATTATGAAGCAGATGAAGCTTATGCGATTGATCTGCTTGACGAAGAAATTATTGCTAAAATTTTAAATAAAGAAAAATTATTCTATCGTATTGGTCAACGTGCAGATTTTGATGCCAAGGTCAGTACTTGGATCACCAAAGCCAATGAATCTGGACGTGGTTTTGGCGTTCCAGCGCAGTTGATTCAACTTGATCAAATTTTAGATGAAATGCGTTTGCATAAGTCCGATCAAGAAATTGAATTGATGCAAATCGCCTCAAATATCAGTGCAGATGCGCATACGCGTGCCATGCAAAAAGTTCATCCTGACATGATGGAGTATGCTTTAGAAGCTGAGTTGAATTATATCTTTGGTCAGAGTGGTTGTGTTCCTGCCTATAACAGCATTGTGGGTGGTGGGAAAAATGGCTGTATTTTACATTATGTTGAGAACAACCAACCGTTAAAAGATGGTGATTTGGTGTTGATTGATGCGGCTGCTGAGTATGAATGCTATGCCTCAGACATCACCCGTACTTTTCCTGTAAATGGTAAGTTTAGCCCTGAACAAAAAGCGCTATATCAAATTATTTTAGATGCACAAATTGCTGCGATAGATGCAATTCAAATCGGTCATTCTTATAAAGAACCGCATAATGTTGCAGTACGGATCATGGTGGAAGGTTTGGTCAATCTTGGTATTATGCAAGGTGATGTTGATCAAATTATTGAATCTGAACGCTATCGTCAGTTTTATATGCATGGTACAGGGCATTGGCTTGGTATGGATGTGCATGATGTTGGCGCATATAAAGATGAAAATGGTCAATGGCGTAGCTATGAGCAGGGTATGGTTGTTACTGTAGAACCAGGTTTATATATCGCACCTGATGATGAAACAGTGGATGCAAAATGGCGTGGTATTGGTATCCGGATTGAAGATGATGTGGTTGCAACTGAACAGGGGCCATTGGTCTTGACCAAAAATGTGGTGAAGTCGATTGAAGACATTGAAGCGTTGATGGCAAAGTCAGTATAAGTTTTTAATTTGAAAAGGTGAGTATGTATGGATACTTACACCGTTTTAGCTAAGCCAGTAGAAACAAGTCGTTTGATTCTACGCAAGTTTGTTGAAGGTGATGAAATTCCACTTTTTCATGAGTATTGCGGAGACAGGGAGTCTTCGAAATACTTACAAAGGCGACCACATGTCAATATTGAGCAAACCAAGTGTATGTTTGAAAATTGGAGTGGTACAAAATGGGAAAATAATGATAACGATTTTGCTTGGATTATTGGCGAGCGTAAAACTAATTTAGCCATGGGGCTTGTGATGTTTATTCACAAAGGAGATCACGGTGAAATTCATTTTGGGCTTGGAAGTAAATTTCAAGGGCAAGGCTTTATGAGAGAGGCAATCACTGCTGTCATTGTCTATTTAAAAAATAACAGTAGGCTTAAACGAATTGAGACTTTTTGTGATGCAGAAAATGTGAAATCACGAAACGTTCTGATTGAAACAGGATTTACTGAAACAACCTTATTAAAGCATTGGGCTATATTTCCAGCTTTGGGAGATAATAAGAGAGATTGTGTGGGTTTTATGATTGAAATAAATTAAAAAATAGATGTTAGTCAAGTAAGTTCACAAATAACAATACTCAAGTAATGAGTCAGTACTTTTATTGATGCTGCATATTTAAACAATACCTTTAAGGTGCCATATCGGTCGAGCTAAATAACATGCTTAATTCTTGGCTAGAATTTTTAATTTTCATACCTATGTTAAAAATAGCGTATTGATTCAGTACAAATACAGCCAACAATTTCCTATTTCAATATAAAAATAACTTTGCTTGATGTAATATGAAATCAATCAAGATTATAAGTATTCAGTACGCTGAATCACATATAGAAAGGATAAAAGCATGCAACAAGAAGTCATCATCGTCGGCGGTGGAATGGTTGGGTTGAGCTTGGCTCTGATGTTGGCAAAAGCCAATATTGCGGTAAAGCTTTTAGAGGCTGTGAAATATCCAAATTATGATGATGCCAATCTTGCACCCTATCATTCCAGTTTTGATGCACGAAATACCGCGCTATCACGTCGTACCGTGCAAATTTATCAAAAACTCGGTCTTTGGGATGCTTTGCAAGAACATGCGACTCCTATTTTAGAAGTACATATCACTGAACAAGGCAGTTTTGGTAAAGCACGTTTAGTTGCAGATCAAGAAAAAGTCGAAAGTTTTGGGCAAGTGATTGAAAATGCATGGCTAGGCCGTGTACTACTGACTCAAGTTCGCCAGCAAGCTTTAATTGAATTGATTGACGGTGTACAAGTCACCTCACTAAAACAAGAGGGTGACTATGTATATGTTGAAGCCAATCGTGGTGAAGAATATACCCATTCACTTAAAGCCAAACTGTTGATTGCTGCAGACGGTCGTGATTCTTTCTGCCGCCAAGCTTTAGGTGTTGGTGTGGATGTACATGATTATGATCAGGTGGCAATTGTCACAACAGTACAAACCTCTAAACCACATCATCAAGTGGGCTTTGAACGTTTTAGCCATTTAGGTCCATTGGCATTGCTTCCATTGCCGGGGGAATGTCGCCGTTCAGTGGTTTGGCCAGTGAAAAAAGGCACAGAAGATGAATGGTTAGGTGATGAAAATGACCAACATTTCCTCGATGCTTTACAGCAAACTTATGGTGATCGTGCAGGTAAATTCCAAAAAACAGGTAAACGTTTTAGCTTCCCATTGGCACAAGTGCTTGCTGAAAAACAAGCGGTGGGTCGGGTAATTTTGATGGGTAATGCTGCACATACGATTCATCCTGTCGCTGGACAAGGTTTTAACTTGTGTATGCGTGATGCAGATGTGCTGATGCGTTATATCACAACCCAAATTGCGCAATCTGATGATATTGGACAACCTGAGATGTTAAAGGCCTATGAACAATCTCGCTTAACTGATCAGCAACGTGTGATTAAATTCTGTGATTCTGTAGTACGTGGATTTAGTAATCAAAATCCAGTTTTAAAATTATTGCGTAATACTGGCTTGGTGGCTTTTGATGTGATTCCGGGGATTAAGCCTTTGGTTGCCAATTATGCGATGGGATTAAAAGCATGACACAGCAAGATATGTTAGATGTGGTGATTGTGGGTGGTGGTTTGGTGGGTGGCTTAACCGCATTACTTTTAGCAAAAGGTGGTGTACAAGCCACTGTTTTAGATGCAGCCCCTATTTTAGATGCAGAAAAGACTTTAGCTGTTGCTAATCCGCGGGTTTTAGCGCTGAGCCAAGCCACGATTCACTTGTTAAAAACGGTGAATGTGTGGGAAAAAATCGCTCGCCAAATGCCTTATACAGGCATGCAAGTCTGGAATAAAAATGGCTATGGTGAAATTAACTTTGGGCAAGCCTCAGAAAACTTTCCCACAGCTGAGCAAAGCTTAGGTTCAATGGTTGAACCAAGTTTATTAAACCTTGCCATCCAACAGGAAATGTTGGAGCAACTGCAAGATTATCGTACTCAAGTTAAAGTTGTGCGAGTAGAGCAGGGTGTAGGCTGCTGGATCATTAAACTTGCAGATGGGACTGAGCTAAAGACCAAGTTAGTGATTGGTGCAGATGGTGCAAACTCATTTGTTCGTGATCAAGCATTTATCGATCTTGATGTTTTAGATTATCAACAGGCAGGTTTGACCTGCGCGATTCGTACCACACAACCACACCAATATGTGGCTCGTCAGATTTTCCATTCGACTGGTCCGTTGGCTTTTTTACCGATGGCCAGTTTAAAGCCAGAACAAGCTGAACACTGGATTTCAATCGTTTGGACCTTACCTGATGATTATGCAGAAGAATATGCGCGCTTAGATGATGTTGATTTTTGTGAATTACTGACACGTGAAAGTCACCATATGTTGGGCAAGATCATTGAAGCGACACCTCGGGCTCAATTTCCACTTAAGGCGCGTGCGGCACAACGTTATGTAAAAGATGGGCTCGCCTTGATTGGCGATGCAGCACATGTAATTCATCCTTTGGCAGGGCAAGGCGTAAATATCGGGTGTTTAGATGCTGCTATTCTATGTGATGTATTACTTAAAGATAAACAGCGTGGCGTATGGGCACATGAACAAACCTTAAAGCGTTATGAACACCAACGCAAAGGGCAAAATGATGCCATGATGCATAGCATGTCGATGATTGGTTTTTTAGAAACTGCGGAAATATTTCCATTGGTTTGGGCGCGTAACTTTGGCTTAAAACAAGTTGAAAATATGCCATTTTTAAAAGATCAATTTATGTCACAAGCCAATGGGCTGGCAACTTTAAAAAGCACGCAATATACCATTTAATTGGATTTCTGATATTTTTTAACCAATCATTTAAACAACATTACGAATTTGATGAAAAAAAACACGATTTTGTGTATCTAGATACTAGTCGAATGGCGAAGAGCTTGATACATTTCTCTGTAAAACATCACCATTTTTCGGATGGTACATTGACGTCATTGATGGGGAGTTAAAGATGACAGATACAAATGATTATGATGATAATTCAGAAGATCATGCAGTAGACGATGATGAAGCTAAAGCGGCTGAAAAAGGCGCTGCGGCAAGTGATTCTACAGTTTCAGATACAGATTTAGCTGAAGCTGAAACACTCACTGTGACAGCGAAAAAAAGACAGCGTGAAGCGTTGGAAGATGAAGTCGCTGCATTTTTAGCGCGTGGTGGGAGAATTACCGAAGTTCCACCAGATGAATCTGCTAAAGATTGATTTTAAAAGCACCGAAAGGTGCTTTTTTAAATTTGGTTGGAATACTGTCTATTTTTAGATGTTTAAATCTCAATCTTAAAAAGTTTTAGTGTTTATGACTTTTTACTTGAACTTTTAATGAACTATTTTATTTTTATGGATCCTTGCTGCTTGCTTTAAGTGTATGACTGATTAAATTATTAGGAATGTTGTACTTTTGATTATTTGTTTTTCTATGTCAGCTTTTATACGTGTCAGATTGATCAGTGCATGGTTAAAATTTATTGTGTTTTAAAAGATTAAGGTGGTTAAAAAGCGACCATAATAATCAGTCACTTGTAGAAAAGCAGATTGAGAAATGCGTTTATAAGCATTTCTCAACTCAAGAAATAAAATTATTGTTGATTAGTCAGCTCTAAAGCACGTTGATAGGCGATTTTCTTTTTGATGCCAGTTAGATCCGCAGCAAGTTGTGATGCCGCTTTGACTGATAAATCTTGTAATAAGCGATTTAAAAGTTGATCTAACTTCTCTTGTTCCACATCTTGATCTTTGGCATCTGGTGCACCACCAATAACTAAAACAATTTCACCTTTTTGCTGGTTGCGATCATTTTCAATAAATGTCACCAACTCGCCCAAAGTCATCTTTTTAATCGTTTCAAATGTTTTGGTAATTTCACGTGCAAAACCAACAGGTCGATCTGCGCCAAAAACATCAGCCATATCTTTGACACTATCTAAAATACGATGAGGTGCTTCATAGATAATCATGGTTTGTGATTCATGTTTTAATTTTTCTAATTGAATCAATCGTTGCGATTGTTTTGACGATAAAAAGCCTTCAAAGCTAAAACGATCACTGGGTAAACCCACCGCACTTAGCGCAGCAATAGCAGCACATGCACCCGGTACAGGAATGACACGGATACCATTTTCCTGAGCGGCACGGACCAATTTAAAACCCGGGTCACTAATCAATGGTGTACCAGCATCACTGACCAGTGCAATATTATGACCAGTTTTTAATTTTTCAATAAGTATATCAATTTTGTTACTTTCATTGTGATCATGACACGCTGTGAGCGGAGTTGAGATATTATAGTGCTTTAATAATTGAGCAGATTGACGTGTATCTTCTGCCGCAATAACAGAAACAGACTTTAAAACTTCAATAGAACGAAAAGTCATATCATCTAAGTGCCCAATTGGGGTCGCTACGACGAATAATTGAGCACTCATAAAGGTCTCCATGAAGAATAAGTTAGTGTTGAACAGTATTAAAAGAGTGGTTGTGTTGGGAATGGTTGGATTTACAATCCAAGTTCACGCAGAAATTCTGGTTATATTACCTGAAACAGGCCCTATGTCGCGAGCGGGTTTGAGTATTAAACAAGGAATATTAAGTGCCGCGCAGGCCTCAAAGAATGAAATACCCTTAAAATTTGTCGATTCAGATCAAAAGACCATCAAAGCGCTGTTAAAACAGCACGTCAATAAAAAGACTAAAATGATTATTGGGCCTTTGGCTCGGCCTGATGTTGAGGCTTTAATTAATTTAAAGCCTAAAGTACCTGTATTGGCACTTAATGAAGTTTATCCAAGCTATAAAAGTGTTTGGCAATATAGCCTTTCTAAAAATGACGATGCTTTGGCACTGCTTGACTATATCCAGCATGATAAAGTCAGCAAACTTTATGTGGTGCGTGAAAAAGGCACAGAAGCAGAATCTATTAACTTTTTAAATGCATTATTTGCCAATTATATGGGTGAAGTTGATCCTGTAGAGCATGTGCCAAAGTCGATTTCGGATCGAGAGGGTATTTTACTGTTAGGTTCAAACCAATGGTTGACCAGTTTTCCCAAATTGCAGAAGAAGAAAATTTATACCCAAGCCATTGCCGTTGATGAAAAAAAGGCCTTGCCTAAAGGGATGAAATTCTGTGATGTTCCAGCCTTATATATCGCCGAATGGGATGATGTGGTCAAAGCCTATAAAGATAAACCGACCTCGTTACCGTATCAGCGTTTATATGCCTTTGGTGGAGATGCTTGGCATATTGCTGAGCAATTTGTTTTGGATCCGAATGTAAAAAGCTTAACCTTTAATGGGCGCACTGGAAAAATTAAAATTGATGGCAATCGTGTTGAACGTATTCCGCAATGTTTTGAACGCTCAAAAAATAATTTAGTGCCTTTGTGATGACAGGTTTCCCATGGCAAAAAATAATTTAGGACAATGGGCGGAGCAAGAAGCAGTGAAATTACTGCTTCAACATGGCTACGAGATCGTAAAATTGAATTATTTCTCGCGCTTTGGTGAAATAGATATTATTGCGCAGTCTAAACAAGAGTTAATTTTTGTTGAAGTGAAAGCAAGAACTCCAACACAGATGGGGCATGCTTTTGAAACGGTAAATCAATCAAAACAACAAAAAATGATTAAAACGGCGTTTAAGTTTTTACAAGAACATCCACAATATGAACAATATTATTGCCGTTTCGATGTGATTGGTTTTGATTTACATCATAAAATTGCAAAAAACGTACAGCAAGAACTCAGTAAAATCTCTTATGATCAATCTTGGATTGAAAATGCATTTACTTTAGATGCAGACTTGATTAATCTGTGACTGAAATTTATGTACGGTTATTTCAAAAATAAATATATTTTCCAGCATGTTAACGACGTTTAAATGGGTTGTTTAGCAGGCTGAAATTAATAGGAGTCTTGCTGAGTGTTAAAACGTATTGTCATCACCATGATGTGTGTAGCAAGTTTGTCTGGTTGCGCGAGTTTTATCTCAGGTGGTACTGGTTCTTCACCAGTGGGAACAGATAGTGGTGTTCGATCTTTAGGACAAGTGTTTATTGATTCTTCTATTGAGCGAACTGCGAAAATCAACTTGTATAAGTTGGATGCTCGATTTAAGCAATCTCGTGTCAATATTAATAGTTTTCATAGCAATGTGTTACTGACAGGGCAAGTGCCAGATGCACATTTAAAACAGTTGGCAGAAGATAATCTACGAGCAATGAGCGATGTAAAAGCAGTCCATAATTACCTGACTGTAGGCAATCAAATCGGTTATAGCACCATCATGCAAGATGCATCAGTCACTGTGAATACTCGTGGTTTAGTGATGAAAGCGCCTGTGGTTTCAGACAATAAAGTCTTGATTCATACAGAAGACGGCGTGTTGTATGTTTTAGGTCGTTTAAACAATGCTGAAATTGCAGATTTAAATGATGTTTTACAAAAAGTTGGAAATGTGACTAAAATTGTGACCTTGATTGATAACATCGAACAAGCAAATAATTCAGTCCAAACTTCATCTTTCACAGCACCTGTGGTAAATAATGTACAGCAACAACCTGATGTACAGACACCTGTTGCGATTGATCCTAATGCTACAGAGCCAAACAATAATGTTATTCAACAATAGGTTAAAAGTTTTAAAAGTTAGATTTGGAAAGCAGTTTGAACACCTAAAATCTCAATTTAAATCGCACTATCAAGATTTTCGTTTATACGATTTAGGCAGTATTACCATTAATGGCTTGACCCCTAAAAAGGGTTATTCCATTCAGCATAATATTGCCTATGGCTTAAAGGCGAGACAACGTTTAGATCTATATATTTCTAATAAAAAGCAACAAAATGCGCTGATTCTTTTTGTTCATGGTGGGGCATGGAGTCATGGGGATAAAAGTGCTTATAAATTTGTAGGTGAGGCGTTTAGCCGTTTTGGCTATAACGTGGCAGTGCTGAACTATCATTTGGCACCTGAACATAAATTTCCAAGCTATATTGATGATCTTGCTGTTGCATTGAATTATTTGGAGCAACAACAAGCACGTTTTGGTATTTCAATGGATAAAATTGCCTTGATGGGGCATTCAGCAGGCGCATTTAATATTGCATCTTTGCTTTATCATCCTAAGCACTACCAACTGGCCATCAAACAAAATATTAAAGCTTTGATTGGAATCGCTGGACCTTATCATTTCGATTATAAAGGCGATGCTTTAGCCGAAAATGCCTTTGATCAAAGTATCCCTTATCAACAAGTAATGCCGTATTATTTTGTTGAAAAAAATGAGGTAAAGCATTATTTGTTCTTGGCAGAAAATGATCAGATTGTTAAAGCTAAAAACTCTTTAGATTTTAAACAGCAATTACTTGAACAAGGCAATCATTGTGAAATTTACACGATTCCTAAAACTGGGCATATTTCAATTATGGGCAGTGTTTCAAGTCTGTTTAGTCGATTTTATAAAACCCGACCTGAAATTATTAAGGTTTTAAATGAAGCAATGAAAAATGCCTAGCAATCGCTAGGCATTTTTCATTTAAACATGTCTCAATCAAGATCAGTCTTTATGCATTGGTCTATTGTGAATCACATGTTCAATCATGGCATGGGCGATACTGCCACTAAAAGGTGTTTCGGGTAACTGATCAAACTTAAAGAACTGAGCCTCACTAATTTCTTCTTCTTGCAAGACGATTTCACCAGATTCATATTCTGCCTTAAAGGCCAGCATAAGATTACTTGGAAAAGGCCAAGGTTGGCTTGATAAATATTGTACATTTTTGACATGTAGGCCAACTTCTTCCAATGTTTCTCTTTTAACCGCTTCTTCCAGTGTTTCACCGACTTCAACAAAACCCGCAATAAGACCATACATCTTGCTTTTATTCTTGGCATTTTTTGCCAATAGAATTTCGTTATCGCCACGAGTAATCACGGTGATAATACATGGTTGTACACGTGGGTATTGATGATAACGACAGCTAGGGCAGACCATAGCATATTCAGTGGGATGAACCTCGGTTTCGTGACCACAGTGGCTACAAAACTTATGATTTCTTCGCCACTCTAGCAACTGTACTGCACGACTGGCTTGTTCAAACTCAGATTTGGTCCATTGTGAAATCAATTGACGAATCGGGATCAGTTGATATCCCGCTGGAATTTGATCTTCGATAAAAAGATCTCGGGCAATAATCTGATCACCCGAGTTAAAGCTGATATCACTTGCTAACTTTTCAACTTTAGGCAGTTGTAAATTTTCATCCACTAAAAGTTGTTGATGGTGAAAGATATATGCAAGTGATAATTCTGACATTAGGCTACCGATTTTAAATTTTGACTACTTGTTAATGCTACATCAAACATGGCTTGTAAAACAGGTTGTTTATTTTGTAGATTTTCAATCATCATGTCTGCACTGGCTAAAACATCCAGCAGCTTATTGACTTGCGCAAGGTTAAACACATGTTCTTTGTTAAGACCCGTTTGAATAAACTCCGCAGAGAGTAGCAATGCTTTTTGACCATCTTTTGCTGCAAGGAACAATAGCGCACCACCAATTTCACTTAATTGTGATGGAAGTTGGTCTAAACTTGTGCTTTGAGGATCTTGTAAATATTGCACCAATGTTTGTGAGCTTAAATCAACCAGCGCTTTGGTCTCAGTCAATAATGCTGCATGTGCTTCATCTAGACGATCTAATGAAATCTGCAAGTTATTCACTTTTAACTGTAAACGACTCGATGTGTAATTACGCTCTAAGATACCAATCGAATTCATCGCTGATAAAATACTATTCATCAATTGTTGCGCATAATTTTCATCTTTGAGCATGTTGTCTTGAGACAGTAGGTCAGCCTGTTGTTTCAGTCCGCTATAGGCTTCATTAAGATTCAAGACTTTAAATACATGTGCAAGATCGGTCAGTTTGCTTTTCAATTCTTGCGTTTTTTCATCACTCATATTTTTGTAGTTAAACTCAATATCATTACGGATTTGCGACATTTCGTCCGTAATCAGTTGGCTCACACTATGAATGGTTTCAAAATCAGGGCCATATAAATGGCGGCTGAATATTTGTAATTGTGTGTCAGTCAGAATATCTTCGCCAACATTAATCTGTTCGCGGATGTGTTGTGATATTTCATCTTCTTGGCTGATACAAATACTTAGGATATTGGCTGTATCTAATAAAGATGGATTGAATCCACTTAGGTCTTTAAAGAATAAAGACATATTGGTTTCAATACTGATTAACGTTCTGAGGCGTGTGTCATTGAGAATGATGTTTTCAATGTGATTTAAAGCAACTGAAACCAAAGCCCAATATTGCTCACTTGCTTGGCCTTTGGCTGCATTTGCCAAATAAGACCCAACCAGTTTGATACCTTGTAAATCTAAATCTGTTTCTTGCTGTTTGAGCAGCTTGTGTAAGCACAATTTATACAGCTTATGTACAGACACTGAATGCTCTAACTCAGGTGATTGCGGCAAGTTAAAATTCGGTGTTACACAGTCGAGCAGTGGAATAATCGCTTGACCCTCTGGTGTCAGCTCTAGACCTAAAGAAAGTTCTAAGCGATTTAAAGTGTCGTGCAAAAATTGTGGTGCTCTGACTTCACGAAGGCAAATAAACTCAATATAGCGTTTGAGCATGGTGGTGCCTTCACTCAAAGCGATGACTTCTTGAGTATTGATCTCATGTGGGTTTTGCATCACTTTACGCATCACCGCTGCTGAGAGTTGCGCAATTTTAGCAACATGCGGCATATCAATCAGCATCAGCACATTTACACATTGTTCAAATTGAAGCAAAGCATCATCAATACCGAAGGGTAAAGTTTGGTCTTCAACTAAACTACTGACAGCAGATTCTACCTGTAAAATTGAATTATCGACTTCTTTTTTAATAATAAGTAATGCTGTCGGATCAAAATGTATAGAGGTTTGGTAAGACATTGATCTGCACCTATCCTGGGTATCTGAATGTTTTATTTCATAGCCTCAAAATGAGGCTAATTTTCTAAGTTTTAATATAGCCGAAGAAGACCATCTTTACAGAAAAAATAGCCATCAATTTCAAATTTTATTTTGCAAAAATGCAGGCTTCCCCATGTTTTTCTTGAAATTGTTTGACCCAGTTCTCATGTGCTTCTAATTCTTCATCTGAAGGCAAAATGATTGGGGCATTGATTTCAATTTTTTTCCGAGTTGTATTTCTTTGCGCCTGATCAGTATGTGCAGAAAGAGCATCCATGTCAAAGGATACTTGGCCGCCTGTCATGGCAAGATAAACATCAGATAAAATTTCAGCATCGAGTAAGGCACCATGGAAAGTACGATCTCGTTGCGGAATTTCATAACGGCGAACTAAGGCATCCAAAGAGTTCTTTTGTCCGGGATGTTTGCTTTTCGCCATCGCCAAGGTATCAGTCACTTCACATACTTCTGAGAGTGCCTGTAGACCACTGCGCTTGAACTCCATATCTAAGAAGTTCATATCGAAGCTTGCATTATGCGCAATAATTTCACTGCCTTTTAAGTAGTCAAATAAAACTTGCGCAATTTCACTATATTTTGGCTTATCTTTTAAAAATTCATCGGTAATACCATGGATGGCTTCTGAATCGCCAACTGGTTTTTCTGGATTTATATAGATATGAATCGAACTGCCAGTCAGTTTACGATTGACCATTTCAATTGCGCCAACTTCAACAATTCTGTCACTGTCCTGATAATAGAAACCGGTGGTCTCGGTATCCAGAATAAATTGTTTAGGGCCATGTAACTGGACCGTCGCAGGTGTAATCACAATTTGTGGATGAATATCTCGCATTGCGGGTTGGCTCATTGCTGGCTCATCATTTTCATTGATATCTTGGTTAGATGGTTCTTCCATCTCAATTTCATGAGCTGGCATGACATCCTGCTGAGGGCTAATTTCCGATTCTATCATTTCATCTGATTCAATCAGGTCAAATCCAAAGGGATCGTCAAGCAGCCAGTCTTTTTCATGTTTTTTTTTATCGTCAGCCACTGCCATAGGTTCAGTCAGTTTGGTTGGCGCAGTGGTGTTTTTTTTTGCGTCGAGAATTTGCTGTGTACCTAAATTCGCCAATTGATCTGCCATTTCATTGCCTGCATGTCCTGCATGTCCTTTAATCCAGTTCCATTCAATTTCGCGACCTTGGCAGGTTTGATCGAGTTTTTTCCAAAGATCTGGGTTTTTTACATCTTTCCAGTTTTTCTTTTTCCACCCTTCAATCCATTCGGTAATACCACGTTTTACATAGTTGGAATCGGTCCAAAGTACTAATTTTGCTTCGGTTGGGCAAAATGCGATCCCTTCAATGGCTGCGGTAAGTTCCATGCGATTATTGGTTGTATCAAGTTCACCACCACACAACTTATGTTCTTCTGTTTCAGTGATGATATAAGCGCCCCAGCCACCAGGACCTGGGTTGCCTTTACAAGCACCATCGACATAAAGTGTGATTGTTTGTGACATAGTAATAACCAATGAAAGTGAATTAAGAGTTGAACATCGTGGTTTAAGAATTTATTGTATACGCAAATCGGCGTTTTCTACGCATGAACTGAGATTTTTTTAATTTCTTGTAACATTTGTATGCAATTCGCATTCAAAATTTGCCTTGTAAGCGCGTTTAGCTCTACTAAAATGGCAATGATAAAATAATTTACTAAATGTTGTTCGGAACTCTTATGTTTAAACCTACCACAATGGTGTGGCAACCTACTGCGACTGTTTTCTTTAAATTATCCTTATTAACATCTGCATTCGCAGCATTAGGGTTGACTGCAGGGTGTTCTTCGACGTCGACAACATCAAAGGTTCAAACATCAAAGTCAGCAGGCATGTTAGATGCCAGCAGTCTGGATTCTCTAGAAGATCTACTTTCTGCAACTGATATACGCGCGGTAGAGGGCGATCGCCTACTGATTTTAAAACATGGTGACGTATGGAAGCGGATGTCAGTCGGTTTTAAAATGGATGAAAACCATTGGGATCCTCGTATCGATGCGCAACGGAGCTGGTTTGTTTCACGCCAACCTTATATTGACCGTCTAAGTGCACGTGCATCACGCTATCTTTACCATACCGTGAAAGAAGCTGAACGTCGTGGTTTACCTACTGAATTAGCACTGTTGCCGATTATTGAAAGTTCTTATGACCCAGCAGCAACCAGTAGTGCCGCCGCAGCTGGGATGTGGCAATTTATCCCAAGTACAGGGAAAATTTATGGTTTAAGACAAACCAGTTTATACGACGGGCGTCGTGATGTGGTTGAATCAACACGTGCCGCTTATGAGTTTTTAGGTAGTTTATACAATCAATTCGGTTCTTGGGAGTTGGCTTTGGCTGCCTATAACGCAGGCCCAGGGCGTATCCAGCAAGCAATTAATCGTAACCAAGCTGCGGGCTTACCAACAGACTATTGGTCATTGCGTTTACCGCAAGAGACCATGAACTATGTACCACGCTTTTTAGCTGTGGCGCAGATTATTAAAAGCCCATCTAAATATGGGGTGAGCTTACCACCGATTGCCAATCGTCCGCACTTTAGAGAAGTTGCAGTTCCACCAGGCGTACAACTCAATCAAATTGCTTCAATTACCAATTTAAGTCGTGCTGAGCTATATGCTTTAAACCCTGGTCATCGTGGTGAATTTGTTGATCCATCGAGTACCTTACGTATTTTGATTCCTGCGGATCTTAGTCCGACCATCGATGCAAAACTAAGAGCGTTAAAACCGGGTTCTGATAGCGGTTTATGGGCAAGCAATACTGCGCCAACTACAGCTACACGGACTTTAACGCCTACAGCAGTCACCTCGACAGTGACTCAATCGATTACTCCAAGTAAAGCGACGCCACCTGCTTTAACAACAGCAAAAACCACCACGACAACTGCAGGTTCATTGAGCACGCTCAAAAATACACCACAAGGCTCGGATGCATTAGCGCAATTTGCTGCCAATGCTGATATTCCAAGTGCGCCACGTATTCCTGTTGCTGTGACCAATGCAGCCAATGTGAAACCTGTTGCCGCAGAGCCGCCAATTTCTGCACATGAAAAAGCACAAATTCTTGCCGCAGTAAAAGCTGAAGGTGAAAAGGAAACGGTTAAACAAGTTTTAGAACCTCAAGCCACCCAAGCTGAAAAAGAAGAAGTGGTTAAAGAGATTAAGGCGATTGCACCACAAGGGACAGAAGTGCTGGATCCGTATGATGGTAAAATTAAGCTGACTGCAATTCAAACCAGTCAATCGGTTGCAGAGGTTCAAGGTAAAGAAAATACGGTTGGATTCTCATATCCTAAAGGTTTAGCAGACACCACACCTGCAAACTCGGAAGAAGCCAAACTGAATCAAGATAAGAACTTTAAGAAAACCGAAACTGAAGTTGTGGTTGAACCACCAAGAGGTAAACGCAGTACTTATACCGTTTTGGCAGGGGATACTTTAGCAACGATTGCTTTAAAGAATGGCGTAAATTGGCGCGATATTGCCAAATGGAACCAAGTTGATCCAAACGGAACTTTATTTGTTGGGGCGACTTTGTATTTATATGATGCCAAACCACAAATTGATACCCCTGTGGTTTCTCGCAAAACCACGGATTCAGTTCCAGCCAATTATGTGGTTAAACCAAATGACAGTTTAACCAGTGTGGCAAATCAGTTTGATTTATCTGTTTCACAATTGGCAAATTATAATAATCTGAATACCAACAGTAATTTATTTGTCGGTCAGAAATTAAAGCTTAAAGATGCTTCAGATGATAAATTATCTGAAATCAATAAAGCAGTGGTTCGCGCAGATACCTCTAAGCCTGTTGCAAAAATCAAGACCAAGGCTTATGCAGTTAAACGTGGCGAATATCTTAAAGTGATTGCCGATCGTTATGCTTTGTCTGTACATGAACTTGCTGATTTGACTCCAGGACTAGATACTTCAGGTAGCTTATTTGTGGGGCAAAAGATCAATGTGCCTCTCAATGAAGTTAATGAGCCTGAAGCTAAACTTGACTCTAAAGTGATTGATCAAAGTAAGTTTAAGAATGTAAAAGCTGAAACAAACTATAAAACTGAGAACTATAAAGTTCAAAGTGGCGACAGTTTATCCAGTATTGCAGTTCAGTCTAAATTAAGTTTGGCAGAATTAGCCGAGTTAAACAAAATTTCGACATCTAAAAACTTGCTTGTGGGTCAAATCATTAAGATCCCTGCTGGAACAACAACACCAGAAACCTATACTGTGCAATCTGGTGATAGCCTGATTGCGCTGGCAAATAAATATAATTTGCAAGTTAACCAAATTGCCGATTTAAATGGTTTAAAGAGTACATCTGGTTTGTTTGTTGGGCAGAAATTGAAGTTGACTGGCACGCCTGAAACCAGCAGTAAAGAGAAAGCACAAGCGAGAAATGAGTCGAAATCAGAAGGCGCCAGTAAAGATATCCATGTGGTCAAATCAGGTGAAACACTGGCAAGCGTTGCAAAAAAATATAAACTGCAATTGTCTTATTTAAGTGAGTTAAATGGTTTGTCGCGTAATCAGGCTTTGGATATTGGACAACGCTTAAAGCTTGATGGGGAATTACCCAGTAAATCCACGCTATCTAAAGAAAAAGAAGACCTAAAGGCGACTGCGAAAGCAAAAGCTTCGAGTAAGAATACTGAAAGCTATGCGGTGAAGTCTGGTGAGTCGTTAAATGCGATTGCAAATCGTGTTGGCATGTCAGTTCAAGAACTGGCTGAATTGAATGATCTGAGCCCACGTGCGGGTTTACAACGTGGACAATCTATTCGTATTCCTAAAATAGTGACTGAATACAAAGTGAAAAGCGGTGATTCATTGATTCGTTTAGCCAGCAAGTTTGGGATTGATACCAGTGCACTTGCTGAGATGAATGAATTAAAACCAAACGCGTCATTACGCATTGGCAGCATTATTAAAGTTCCGAATCTTTAAGCGCCATTTTATTGGAGTGACGTTTAAAGCTTAACATTTCAAAAACTTTTTTGAATAAAGGAAAATAGGGGAATGCGCCTAAGTTTTGCATGTGTCAGCCCGATCGGGCTGGCATTGGGATTATGTGTTGCAAGCTTAAATGTTGATGCTGCTCTACAGACAACAGCTTATATTGCTGTACATAATGCTCCACAGTATGACAAAGCTCAGGTGATGCCTTATGCCAATAGCAATGCACCCAAAGGTGGCTATATCAGTACAGCGAGTATAGGCACCTTTGATAATCTCAACAGTATGAATGGCAAAGGCAGTTCAACTGAAGGGATTAATTATCTGTTTGATAGCTTAATGGATAGCTCATTGGATGAACCGGGCGTGTTATATCCGCTTCTCGCTGAAAAAGTCACTTATGATCCTGTTAAAACCAAATTTGTTATTTTCCATTTAAATCCTAAAGCCCGTTTTAGTGATGGTTCACCCGTCACGGCTGAGGATGTTAAATTTAGTTTTGATATCATTCAAAGCAAAGCCAATCTGGGCTTTCAAATGTATTTGTCTGATTTAGCCAAGACTGAGGTATTGTCTAAATACCAAGTGAAAATGACATTTAAATCAGACCACAATGCAGATATGCCCTTTATTTTGGCAAAAATTGCGATTTATTCAAAAGCAGATTGGAAAAATAAAGACTATAGCAAAGTGACCTTGCAGCCGATTTTAGGATCGGGGCCTTATCTGATTGAACGTATTGATTCTGGGCGCAGTATTAGCTATAAGCGCAATCCAAATTATTGGGCAAAGGACTTAGCCATCAATCGTGGTCGTTATAACTTTGATCACATGAAATATGTTTATTATCGAAGCCCTGAAATCGCTTTTGAAGGGTTTAAATCTGGACAATATCGCTTTTATCAAGAAAAAAATGCCCGTAACTGGGTCACCGAATATAATTTTCCTGCGGTAAAACAAGGTTTGGTGAAAAAGTATATTTCTAAGATTGAAACACCAGCACTCACGCAAAGTTTGGTTTTTAATACCCGAAAGGCGCCATTCAATGATCTCAATTTTCGCCAAGCATTAACCTATGCTTATGATTTTGAATGGATCAATAAAGCATTGTTATATGGTCAAAATATTCGCTTGCAAAGCCACTTTCAAAACAGTGAGCTTGCTGCGACTGGAAAACCAAGCGCGAAAGAACTTGAAATTTTAACGCCTTATTTAAAGCAATTGCCCGCATTACAACGCCAAGGTGTATTGGCAGATTGGAAATACCCAGTTTCAGATGCCAGTGGTTTTAACCGACAGAATTTATTGATTGCACGTTCGATGCTATTAAAGGCGGGTTATCGTTTTCACAATGGACTATTGGTGGATAGACAAGGTCGTCCCATTCAAATTGAATTTCTGATTCATCAAGATGGCGTGCTACGGACTTTGTTGCCATATATTCGTAATTTAAAAAAACTTGGGATTCTGGCAAATATTCGTCAAGTCGATTTACCGCAATATACAGAGCGTATGCGCCGTTTAGATTTTCAGATGACTGCTATCGATATGCCGCAATCATTAACACCAGGTGCTGAACAGGCACAGATGTGGGGCAGTAAAGCTGCCGATGAAGTGGGCAATTACAATTATGCAGGTGTTAAAAGTCCAGTGGTCGATCAGCTGATTCAACAGATTATTTATGCACCGAACCGTGAACAATTGGTGCTTCGTACCCGAGCACTGGATCGGGTATTACGTGCAGGCTATTATCAAATTCTGACTTATGGCAATGATAAAAACTGGTATGCTTATTGGAATATGTATCAGCAACCCAAAGTTAAACCAAAATTATCCCTCGGTTTAGAGTATTGGTGGGCAGATGCAGATCAAGCGAAAAAAGTAGAGCAATATTTAAAAAAATGAGCATTTTAAAATCATAATTTCAAATCTTCATGGTTAAAACATCAGTGGCTCAACGTAAGTGATGTTTAAATTGACATATCTACCCTCATGAGGTCATAAGGAACATCGTTTCAATGGGCACATATATACTCAAAAGGCTGTTACTGATCATCCCGACATTGTTCTTTGTTCTCTTGATCAATTTTGTTGTGGTTCAAGTTGCACCTGGTGGGCCTGTTGAACAAGCGATTCAACAAGCGGAAAACTTCCAAGGGGTCAATATGACTGCTGGAGGGCTATCATCTTCGGTAAATAACCATGAGTATCGTGGTGCACAGGGTTTAAGCGAAGATATGGTCGATAAAATCAAACAGCAGTATGGCTTTGATCGACCTGCACATGAACGATTCTGGTTGATGTTAAAAAACTATTTAGCTTTAGATTTTGGCACGAGTTTTTTTAAAGATAAACCGGTGACTGAGCTGTTATGGGAAAAAATGCCAGTCACCATTTCCTTGGGTGCGTGGAGCACTTTTTTAATTTATTTAATCTCAATTCCTTTAGGGATTAAAAAAGCCAAGCAGCATGGCTTATTTTTTGATAAATCAACCTCATTACTTTTGGCTGTGGGCTATGCCGTTCCCGCTTTTGTATTTGCAATATTGTTGATCGTATTTTTTGCTGGTGGTTCTTATTTACAATGGTTTCCGTTACAAGGCTTTGTTTCAGACAACTTTCACAGTCTCAATCTATTTGAAAAAATAGCAGATTATTTTTGGCACATGGCTTTACCTTTGTTGGCCATGGTGTTGGGCGGATTTGCAAGTTTAACCTATCTGACAAAATATTCATTTATGGAAGAACTCAATAAGCAGTATGTGCTTGCAGCACGAGCAAAAGGCTTAACTGAAAATGATGTGTTATATAAACACGTGTTTCGCAATGCATTGTTGGTGATTGTTGCCGGCTTGCCTGAAGTATTGGTTGGGGTGTTCTTTGTTGGAAATCTGCTGATTGAAATTATTTTTAACTTGGATGGCTTAGGCTTGCTGGGTTTTGAAGCCGTGCAACAGCGTGATTATCCGGTGATTTTTGGTGCTTTGTTTTTTCTGACCTTATTTGGGCTGATTTTACGTTTAATCTGTGATGTGGCTTATCGTGTGATTGATCCTCGAATTGATTTTGAATCGAGAGGTGCAAAATAATGTCATCGATCATGCAAGCACGAATACAGAAATTTAAGAAAAATCGCTTAGGTTTTGTCTGTTTCATCGTATTTATTGTTTTATTTATTCTTTCAATTTCTGCCGAATTTATTGCCAATGATAAGCCCTTATTGGTCAAATACGACAAGCATTATTACATGCCAGTTTTAAAGGCTTATCCTGAAACACATTTTGGTGGGGTCTTTGAAACAGAAGCCGATTATCGTGATCCGGTGGTTCAGCAGTTGATTGATGAAAAAGGCTGGTCGATTTGGCCACTGGTTCGTTATTCCTACCAAACTCCCAATTTAGATTTAGCCGTTCCTGTTCCATCACCACCCACCGCACAAAACTGGTTAGGTACAGATGATCAAGGGCGTGATGTATTTACCCGTATTCTTTATGGTCTACGCATATCACTGTTGTTTGGTTTGGCATTGACACTATTTGCTGCATTTATTGGAGTTATTGTTGGGGCGATACAGGGCTATTATGGCGGATGGGTGGATTTAATTGGGCAACGTCTGCTTGAAGTTTGGGGTGGTTTGCCGACTTTATTTATGGTGATCATCTTGGTCAGTATATTTACCCCGAGTGTCTATTGGCTATTTCTGATTATGTTGATTTTTGGCTGGACAGAGTTGGTCGGTATAGTGCGTGCTGAATTTCTTCGCGCCCGTCATTTAGATTATGTTCAAGCAGCACGTGCCTTAGGGGTGAGTGACTTGGTGATTATGTTCCGACATATCTTGCCCAATGTGATCAGTTCAAGTTTATCTCAACTTCCATTTATGCTGACTGCAAATATCACCGCACTTACTGCATTGGATTTTTTAGGTTATGGGCTTCCACCAGATGCAGCCTCCCTCGGTGAATTGTTATTACAAGGTAAAAATAATTTAAATGCGCCGTGGCTGGCTTTGTCAGGATTTTTTACTTTGGCCTTGGTGCTATCTTTATTGATTTATATTGGGGAGGCGACACGCGATGCATTCGATCCAAGACGTCAAAAATGATCAATCTTTGTTGTTGTCTGTCCAACATCTGCATATTGAAAATCAGCGTAAAGAGGTGCTGGTCAATAATCTTAACTTTGACTTGCATGTCGGGGAAACTGTTGCGATTGTCGGGGAGAGTGGTTCAGGCAAATCAATCAGTGGTTTGGCGCTGCTTGGCTTGCTTCCTGAAAATTTAACTGTGACTGGGCAAGCGTTATATGATGAGCAAAATCTATTGTCTCTTAATCAAAATGCGCAGTTGGCGATCCGTGGTAAAAAAATTGCCATGATTTTTCAAGAACCAATGACTGCACTCAACCCGCTACACAAGGTTGAGCGGATTATTGGTGAGACTTTACTTTTAGACGGGATGTCCAAGGAAAAAGTCAGAAAACGTGTCTATGACTTATTGTGTGATGTCGGAATGGACGAACCTGAGGATAAGTTGAATCGTTATCCACATGAGTTATCGGGTGGTCAGCGACAACGTGTTTTGATTGCATCTGTTTTGGCACAAAAGCCTGAAATTATTATCGCGGATGAGCCGACAACAGCTTTAGATGTCACATTACAATCGCAAGTTTTAAACTTATTACAACTGCTTATTTTAAACCATAAAATGGCCATGATTTTGGTTAGTCATGATTTGAATTTGGTACGTAAATATGCCAATCAAGTGATTGTGATGAATCAGGGGCAGGTTGAAGAAAAAGGCACAGTTCGAAATATTTTTCAAAACCCTAAAGCCAGCTATACCCAATATTTATTGGATCATGATTTTGGTGAAGCCAACGCTTTACCGCATAAACGTAATTTAGTTTTATCTCTACATCGTGTTGGGGTGAAATTTCCAATAAGAAAGGGCATATTTAATCGAGTTAAAGATTATTTTGTTGCCGTTCAACCGCTCAATTTACGTTTAGATCGCGCTGAGTCCATCGGCATTGTCGGAGAAAGCGGTTCAGGTAAAACCTCTTTGGCGTTGGCAATCGCACGACTGATACAGTGCTCGGGCAATGTCTTCCTACTCAATCAAGACTTGAACCGATTAAGCCAGCGTAAATTACGCCCATTGCGATCCAATTTTCAAATTGTATTCCAAGATCCGTTAAGCAGTTTAAATCCACGTATGACTGTCGACCAGATTATTCGAGAGGGCTTGGTACTACAACATCTAAAAGAAGCTGAAATGCTGATTCGTATCAATGAAATTTTAGATAAAGTAGAGCTCCCAATAACAGTTAAACAGCGTTATCCGCATGAATTGTCTGGTGGTCAACGGCAACGTGTGGCTTTAGCACGTGCAGTGGTATTGCGCCCTAAATTACTGATTCTCGATGAACCAACTTCAGCTCTTGATCGGACTACACAACGTGCGATTGTAAAATTACTGCGCCAGTTGCAACAGGATTATCAAATGAGTTATTTGTTTATTAGTCATGATTTACAGGTTGTAAAAGCACTTTGTCAGAAAGTTTTGGTATTAAAAGATGCTAAAGTTATCGAGTTTCAAGACACTCAAGCCTTATTTGATAAACCTTTAAATGACTATACCAAGCGATTAATTGCAGCGAGTCAGTATTAACGCTGTATAGATGGTTGTGGTTCAAAAAATATTCACATTAACAAAGTTGACAAAACGCATTGTCAGATTTACGCTTGAACTATTATAAATTTAAATTAGAGTAAAAGCTCTAATCACTAAAGAGATTTGACCATGAGCCATCTTGCACAAGCATTAGAAATAAAAACCACGAGATTTAAAAACCGAATCATTAAAGGTGCAATGAGTGAAGCATTGGCCAATCATGCAGGGCAACCGAACCAATTGCATTTAGGTTTATATGATGCTTGGGGGAAAGGCGGCTTGGGTTGTGCCATTACTGGGAATGTAATGGTGGATTTCCGTGCGAAGAATGAGCCGGGTGTTGTTGTCGTTGAAACTGAGCGTGATCTTGCCAAACTGACTGAATGGGCAAATGTGGGTAAAAAGCACGGGATGGTACAACTGATTCAGTTATCACATCCAGGTCGCCAGTGTCCAAAAGGACTCAATAAAGAAACAGTTGCACCTTCAGCAGTGCCTTTTAGTCCAATGTTGGCAACGACATTTGGTACGCCACGTGCACTCAATGAAGCAGAAATTTTAGATATCATTCAACGATTTGCTGAAGCTGCGCGGATCTGTGAAAAAGCAGGTTTTGAAGGTGTACAGTTACATGGTGCACATGGTTATTTAATCAGTCAATTTCTTTCACCATTGACCAATAAACGTCAAGATCAATGGGGCGGTTCGATTGAAAACCGTATGCGTTTCTTATTAGAAATTTATGCTGCAGTGCGTGCTAAAACCTCAGAAAACTTTATTATTTCAGTCAAACTGAACTCTGCAGATTTCCAGCGTGGTGGAATCACAGAAGAAGAAGTGGTTCAAGTATTTAAAGCCATTGATACAGCAGGGATCGATTTGATCGAAATTTCTGGTGGTACCTATGAAGCACCAGCAATGGCAGGCGCAAAAGCGGATAAACGTAAGCAAAGTACGATTGCACGTGAAGCATATTTCTTAGATTTTGCAGAAAAAATTCGTAAAGAAGTCAAATGTCATCTTATGGTGACAGGTGGTTTCCGTACAGCACAAGGTATGAATGCGGCTTTAGACAGTGGTGCGTGTGAATTTATTGGGATTGCACGTCCTCTTGCGGTAGAACCTGAAGTCAGCAACAACTTGATTGCAGGTCAGGACGTTCGATATGCAGTAGAGCAGATCAAAACGGGTATTCCTTTTGTTGATAAAATGGCGATCATGGAAATCCTGTGGTATGCCGCTCAGTTTAAAGCAATTGGTGAAGGGAAGAAGCCAAATCCTAAGCTTTCTCCACTCAAGGTTTTCTTTAATTATGCAAAAAATAATATCAAAGCGGTGATTCAAGGACGAGTAAACTCGCGAAAATCAGCTTAAGGTCATCGAGTATTGATCATTAAAAAGACCATTGTGAAATGGTCTTTTTAATGTGTGAACTTTTTTATTTAAAAAGATAAAGACTGAATAGTGAATTTTAAAAAAGCTACCATAAGTACGATTGTCTGGCAGCTTTTATTGACCGTTTTGAATCAATAGCACTGAGATTCAGCTCAAACGTTTAGGTCGTGAAATTCAGTTCAAATTAATGCGCACAAAAAGCCATATTAAAATATTCAAATAATTCAGGCGTGTTCAACCACAGTATACTTGACAGCCCGAACAGAACAACAATAACCAACCAGATACTAAGCTTGAACCACGAGAATGAGTTAGTCATTAACCACAGCCTCTTCATTGACAAAGAAATGCACAATAACGCCGACTACACACAAGGCAATTGAGCATCCCCAAATGATGTTGTAGTTACCCGTTATATCATGATTTAAACCGCCTAGCCATCCACCAAAAAATGAACCGATTTGGTGAGTGAAAAACACTAGACCGCTTAGCATGGTTAAGTATTTTACACCAAACATATTGGCTACAATGCCATTGGTTAGAGGTACAGTCGAAAGCCATAAGATCCCCATAACGATACCAAAGGCGTAAACAGTCCAAATACTCAATGGCAGCATCAGAAATGCAACAATCGCAACGCCACGTAAACCATATAAACCCATAAGTAGATGCGGTTTAGAATACTTACCACCAAGCCAACCTGCGGTATAGGTTCCGATAATATTAAATAGACCAACCAATGCGAGAAAGATCGTTCCAGTAGAGGCATCAAAACCATGATCAATCAAATAACCTGGCAGGTGAATGCCTAAAAAAACCACTTGGAACCCACACACTGAAAAACCAAAGGCCAACCATAAAAAAGGTTTATGCTGAAAGGCAATTTTAAGAATCTGTTTAAAGCTTAAATTGGGTTTTATCGCTTGTTTAATTGCATTTGGTGGTACATACATAGGTGCTTTAAGCATCCATGCCAATGGAACAATCAACAAGATCAGCATTGCTGTAATGACCAGCGCAGATGACCAGCCGAAGTTCTTAATGAGAAGCAGGGTGGTTGGCAACATAATGAATTGCCCAAATGAACCTGCTGCACTGGCAATACCCATTGCCATACTACGCTTGCTTGGATGCGCTGCTCGTCCTACGGCTGAAAGTAATACCGAGAATGATGTTGCAGAGAGGGCTAAGCCGATAATTAAGCCAACACTGATATCCAGTAACAGCACATTTGAACTGATAGACATTAACAATAGGCCAATGGTGTAGAGCACCCCGCCTATCGCAACAATCGTCTTACTCCCATATCTGTCTGCAAGCGCACCAGTAAAAGGTTGTACTGCGCCCCAGAATAGATTTTGTATGGCAATGGCTAAACTAAAAACCTGATGACTCCAACCAAACTCATGGCTCATGGGCACAAGATAAAGCCCAAAACCGTGACGTACACCTAAAGAGAGTGCCAAGATAAAAGCACTTCCAATAAGCATATAAATGAGTGGTTTAGAGAAACGCGTGTCGTCCTGTTGTACTGACATAAGCTATCCATTGAATCATCATATGAGAATTGTAGATGATTCAATGTGACTTAGCGATAGAATAAAAATTTATCAATCGATAAATTTTAGTGATCAATCAACACATTTTAATGAAAATAAATTTAGCTTTTAGAAACGATAACCCACACCAACATAAGTAATCAGAGGATCAATATCAATTTTGGTTTTGGCTGTGACAAGTTGTTTGTTGGTGTTTGAGTCTGAAATGGTAATGGTCGCATCACTACTCATTGGTGCATAAGTGACAGAGCCTACTCCAAACCAGCGATCATTAAAATCATAGGTTGCACCCAGTGTTGCCATAGGTGCCCAAGCATCATCTGCTTCTACTTTAACTACAGGATTTGCAGATGATTTTTTGCCATCTAATGCTGCTCCAGCCTGTCCATCTAATACGTTCTGGATCATGTGACCTGCTGCAATCAGATCGTCTTTTACGCCATTATCGACTTTTAGGTGAGTAAAATGTGCATACATGACACCGACACCAACATAAGGCCGAAGTTTATTTACACCAGATTTACCAAATTGATAATGTAGTTCCGCCGCTGGCAACCATGCAGTTGCAGATGCTGCTTTTGAATGTTTTGTTAAATCAGTAATTGCAATATCTTTTTTCAAGTCAATACTGCCAAGTGGTGTAGAATCTTTACCGGTCAATGGTGCATAGATTTGGCCTTTGCCTTCTATCTCAACTTTAGGCGGAACACCTGCTTTAAACTCTAATGAAAGATTATCAGTGAAGTAGTAATTTCCCATCAGACCAAAAGTATCAACATCTTTTGCTGTTAGACCAGTGCCTTCAGAGGTCCAACTGGATAGACCATTGACTGTGGCTGTGCCTGTTAAAGCGCCAGGAATCGTGTCACCCAAAAGGCCGATTGCGCCATAAAGAAAAGGATTGGATTCTTTAACTGCTGCGTCTAAAACTGCTTTTTTAGAAATATCACCTACTTTAGATTGTGTTCCTTCTGCAACGGCAGTATTCACTTTGATAGGATTAGCGTTACCCTGTGGCATTGCATGTAGCCAACCTGCTGAAACAGAAAAGCGTTTAAATCCATCACCATCTTTCAGACTAAAATAAGGTGAATCTGCATGCGCCATCATCGGTAAAGTCATGCATGAGGTCATAATGCAAAGTAATGATTTTTTCATAGGTTTGGACTCCATGTCCGTAATTGATACTAATTTTTATGCGTTTTTATTATTAGAAGTTTTTGCTGTTAATTAATGTAGTCTTTACAAAGGCTTTTTTTAAGTGAATGTTCTTTTTTTAATGTTTTATTTATCATAAGTTTATAAATGTAATACAACTGTAATCATGTTGTCATGATATTACATGCTAAAAATAGGCCATGATCTCGGTTAAAAGTAACCTTAAAACATTGACTTGGCCGACAAAGAAAAACTTAAGCCATAACAAAAGGCCATATGAATATGACCTTTTGTTAAGCAGCAATAAGTCATTTTAGTCAATGACTTTCGTTATTTTTGAAAACGAGATAGATCTTCTTCAGGGCGTGCGGTTAAAACTTCTACACCGTCTTTGGTCACCAGCAGGGTATGTTCATATTGAGCTGAAAGACTATGGTCTTTGGTTACCACCGTCCATTTATCACCCATTAAACGTGTTTGCCAAACACCCGCGTTGACCATTGGTTCAATGGTAAAGGTCATACCTTCTTCCAAAACCATGCCTGAATTAGGTTGACCATAGTGAAGGACTTGTGGCTCATCATGGAATACTGTACCAATACCATGACCACAATATTCACGCACCACACTAAAGCGTTCTGATTCAACATATTTTTGAATCGCTGCGCCAATATCACCAATGGTTGAGCCCGGTTTCACCGTTTCCATACCACGGTACATTGCTTCTTGAGCAACTTTACATAAACGTTCAGCAATAATCGATGTTTCACCACCAACCACATACATCATATTGGTATCGCCGTGATAACCATCTTTAATCACAGTCACGTCAATATTGAGAATATCGCCTTTCTTTAAAATTTTACTTGCAGATGGAATACCGTGACATACCACATGATTTACAGAGGTACAAATCACATGTTGGAATGCAGGGCGACCAGGTGCAGCGCCATAACCTAAACATGCAGGTATAGCGTCTTGTTTGTTGACAATATAGTCATGACAAATCGTATCCAATTCAAGTGTACTGACACCTGGTTTGATATGCGGTTTGATCATATCCAAAACTTCTGCAGCCAATCGACCTGCAACACGCATCTTTTCAATTTCATCTGCGGTTTTGATTAATCGACGTGGTGCTTCGTAAGTACTGTTCATGATCTTTAAAAACTTTTGGAAATTTGTATGTGACTATGGTATAAATAGCCGCCCAATTTATCAAATGCTTTCTGTGACTTTCTTTGTGAATGGTTTATGGAAATATTGATAAGGGTAATTTAAAAATCCGCACATATGTCGTCACATTACTCTGGGTGCCTGAAAGGGTGGAGAATGCGGACATATGGAGGCCTAACCCAAACTTTTAAGGTAAAGAAAATGGCAGATTACAACGTAAGCATGCGCGACCTTCTTCAAGCTGGCGCGCACTTTGGTCACCAAACTCGCTTCTGGAACCCAAAAATGCGTCAATACATTTTTGGTGCGCGTAACCGTATTCACATCATCAACCTTGAACATACTGTTCCTGCGTTAAATGATGCTTTGAATTTTGTTAACAATCTAGCAAGCAAAAAGAACAAAGTATTGTTCGTTGGTACAAAACGTGCTGCTTCTAACATCATTCGTGAACAAGCTCAACGCGCTGGTCAGCCTTATGTTGATCACCGTTGGTTGGGTGGTATGTTGACTAACTGGAAAACTCTTCGTCAGTCAATCAACCGTTTGAAAGATCTTCAAACTCAATCACAAGATGGTACTTTTGCTAAACTTACTAAACGTGAAGCATTAGAACGCGCTCGTGAAATGGAAAAACTTGAACGCTCTTTAGGCGGTGTTAAGAACATGGGTGGTTTACCTGACGCATTGTTCATCATCGACGTTGATCACGAAGCAATCGCGATTAAAGAAGCTAAAAACCTTGGTATTCCAGTAATCGGTATCGTTGATACAAACTCTAACCCAGATAACGTAGATTTCGTTATTCCGGGTAATGACGATGCGATCCGTGCTGTTACACTTTATGCTTCTGCAATGGCTGATGCAATTCTTGCTGGTAAAGAATACGCTCAAACTCAAGCGAATGCTCAAGCTAAAGGCGAAGAAGCTGCGAAAGAAGCTCCTGAGGCTTAATGCGTTTTGACGCAAGCTTGTCATTTTTGTGATTTAAAATGATGACAAATTGAGCGTCGAGAAAGCAAAGCGGCCCAGAGGAACCTTTGGGCCGTTTTTGTTGAACAGATTCATATTCTACCGTATTTAGGAGAACAACATGACTGCAGTTACTGCGAGCATGGTAAAAGAATTACGTGACCGTACTGGTCTTGCAATGATGGAATGCAAAAAAGCATTAACAGAAGCAGACGGTGACATCGAATTAGCGATTGATAATCTTCGTAAATCAGGTCAAGCAAAAGCAGCTAAAAAAGCTGGTAACATTGCTGCTGATGGCGCGATCACAATTGCTCAAGAAGGTAACAAAGCAATTCTTTTAGAAGTAAACTGTCAAACTGACTTCGTTGCGAAAGACGAAAACTTTGCTGGTTTCTCTGCTAAAGTTGCTGCTGCTGCACTTGCTGCTGGTGTAACTGATGCTGCTCAAATTGCTGAATTGAAACTTGAAGATGGTTCAACTGTTGAAGAAGCTCGTATTGCGCTTGTTCAAAAAATCGGTGAAAACATTCAAGTTCGTCGTGCTGCAATTGTTGAAGGTGAAAACCTTGCAGTTTACAAACACGGTTTAAAAATCGGTGTTGTTGTTTCTTACACAGGTTCTGCTGAAACTGGTAAAGGTATTGCAATGCACGTTGCTGCGTTCAACCCAGTTGCTGTAACTGCTGAAGATGTTTCTGCTGATCTTATCGCGAAAGAGAAAGAAATTGCAGAAGCTAAAGCGATTGAATCTGGTAAGCCAGCGAACATCGTTGAAAAAATGGTGACTGGTTCAGTTGAAAAATACTTGAACGAAGTTGTTCTTGAGCGTCAACAATACGTAATCGACAACGACAAAAAAGTTGCTGAAGTATTGAAAGCGACTGCAACAACTGTAGCTCAATTCGTTCGCTTCGAAGTGGGTGAAGGTATTGAGAAGAAAGCTGAAATGAGCTTTGCAGAAGAAGTTGCTGCTGCTCAAGCGGCTGCTAAATAATTTTTACTCACTGAGTATAATTATTGAAAACCCCTCTTTAGAGGGGTTTTTTTGTCTGTAATTTAATTGAAGTAGATTTAGAAGTATTAATTCATACATATCTAAAAGATTATTCTTTTATAATTCCACAATGAACATTGATTAGACTCAAACTTTATGGCAAATAAAACACAACTTGGTATTGGTGCTGTAATTGCAGTGATCGTCGCAGCTTATCTGGGTGTTGATCTTAATCAACAAAAAAATCAAACAACTGAACCCTCTAAAGTTGAATCGATCGATCAGCAAAACAATCATTTACAAGACAATACACAGCATGTGGATGAGCAGGGTAAAGATAACCAATTTAACGATAAGCCGTCTGCCAATAGTCAAAATCAAAATGGCCTTGAGGTTATTCGAAAAGCCTATGATGCAAAACTCAGTAATGTTCAAGTACAATCCATCGGTCGAGTAAAAGCCGTGTTGCGTGATGATAATGAAGGTTCGCGCCATCAAAAATTTATTCTTGCACTGGATAATGGCTTAACTGTATTGGTTGCACATAATATTGATTTAGCTCCCCGTATCGATAATTTACGCAAAGGTGATACTGTCGAATTTTTTGGCGAATATGAATATAGCAATCAAGGTGGTGTAATGCATTGGACACACCATGATCCAAAGCGTCGTCATCAAGATGGTTGGCTAAAACATAATGGAAAAACCTATCAGTAATCTATTGGTTATTTTCTTAGGTGCACAAAAGATTAGGTCTTGTTTAAATGTATAGATAGCAATTTTGTTCTATACGCTTTTTATAAACATGCTATTTTTAAATTATTATCAAAAGTCTGAATAGAAAAAATGCAGGAGTGGGCAAGCTACTTTCACCTAAAAGAATTGGGTGGATTAGAATTGTTAAAAGCACAGTATCACCATAAGCAATTTTCAAAGCATGTGCATGAAGGTTATTGTATTGGTGTGATTGAAGATGGTGCACAGAGTTTTTATAGGACTGGGCAGTTACATACAGCACCGAAGGGTGACATTATATTAGTCAATGCTGATGAAATTCATACAGGTTCATCTGCTGTCGAGTCAGGCTGGAAATATCGTGCAATTTATCCAACGCCAGAAATGTTGTTAGATGCAGGGCAAGATTTTTTTAGTGTTAAAAATAGCGTACCGTGGTTCCCACAAGCAGTTGTGCAAGATGTTGGATTGGCACAGCAACTCTGTTTACTTTTTGATTTATTAGAACAAAAAGAAAATACTTTACTGAAAGAGAGTATGTATTTATCCACTTTAGCCCGCTTAATCAGTCGCTATGGTCGTGCCAAATTAACACCTGCTGAATTACCAGAAGCACAACGGAAAGTTGAAATAGTTAAAGATTTATTAAGCAGCTTCCCTGAGCATGATTATTCGCTCACTGATTTGGCGACATATGTAGGATTAAGCCCTTGGCATTTTTTACGTGAATTTAAAAAATATACGGGCTTACCACCGCATAGTTGGTTGGTTCAGGTCCGTTTACAGAAAGCGCGCCAATTATTAAAACAAGGTCAGAGTATTGCAATGACTGCCCAAAATAGTGGTTTTTCAGATCAAAGTCATTTTAATCGACATTTTAAAAAAGCAGTCGGGGTTACGCCTTCTCAATATTTAAGTACCTTAAATATTTAATAAATGTATTCGGAAATAACCATTTAAACGCTCACAGCCCCTCACCAAATAGCAATTTCATCCAAGCGATCACTGAGCATTTATAAGATACTGATTAAATTCTTAGATTTGGATTTTGCAAATGAGTGATCAATTTGAATCTTACACTGCCGAGATTGAGCCGAAGTCTAATCAAAATAAAAAGGCTTTTTTCCAGGGTGTGGTCGATATTTTACCTTTATCTATCGCCGTACTGCCTTGGGGTATTCTGGCTGGCTCAATGGCAATCAATGCTGGATTAAGCTTTGCACAAGCATTCTCAATGTCCGCTGTTGTATTTGCAGGTGCAGCACAGTTGGTGAGTTTAGGTTTAGTCATGTCACATGCATCTGCCTTGACGATTATGATTACGGTATTTTTCTTAACCAGTCAGCATTTAATTTATGCGCTTAATTTTCGTCAAGATGTCAGTCGCTTTCCGTTTAAGCAACGCATATTAATTGGCTTCTTGCTGACAGATGAGCTGTTTGCTGTCGGCATTGGCAAAGATAAACAGCGCAGCTTTGCTTATTTGTTTGGTGCTGGGCTGTGTTTTTATTTGGCTTGGTGCCTATTTAGTGTGTTAGGAATTGTACTGGCTAAATCAATTCCAAATTTAGAAAGCTTACATTTAGATTTTTCAATTGTTGCGGTATTTATTTTGATTATTGTGCCTATGGTGAAAAATAGCGCAACTTTGGTAGGCGTCATGTGTACCTTGCTATCTGCCTGTATTTTTAAATATTTTCAATTTGAAGGGGGCATTGTGCTATCCGGGATTTTGGGGATGTTTAGTGCGATGTGTACGGCAAAGATCGTCGGAGTAAAAAATATAGGCGTAGTAAAATGACATGGACTTTATTGTTAACTTTGGCAGCCATTATCTTGATTAACCGCTACTTTTTCTTAGAACCTAAAATCGCCCTGAAATTACCTCGTGTGATTGGAAATATGTTGAAGTATTCAGCGCCATGTTTGCTGACTGCAATTTGTGCACCAATTGTATTTTTTAATGGAGACCAATTCCGTGCATTGCCTTTGGATGCCTATTTTTTAACAGCAATGATCTGTGTTGTTTTGGCGCTTATTTCTAAGAAAATTCTAGTCAATTTAGCTTTAAGTTTATTGTGCTTTTACGGGTTATTTTATCTGTTAAATTGAAAAAAATGGAGGGAAAAGCCGAATTGGATTTTCCCTCTGGTTTATTTGCGCTAAAAAGCCAGTTTCTGGCGTGTTTTCCATTTGGGTAGTACTTTACCAAGATAGGCATCCATACACCATACAGGGCCAATGAGGAGGAATTGAAGGTCTTTAAAGAAAGAAGGCTTTTTACCCTCGACTTTGTGACCATAAAATTGACCAATCCAAGCCAAAATAAACACCCCAATATAGAAACCAACACCAACAGGAAGTAAGTAAATGATCCATGCCATGACTGCAATTAATGCGGTCATTGCTACAGCAAGAACAATATCTAAACGGGCATAGAAAACGAGGGTAAGAACCAGAAGTAGTGCCGTAAGCAAAGCACTAAAATGAGCAAGAATCCCAATGATGGCAAATAAAATCGCGGGAACACAAGCCCAATGGATGGCTTTATTGGTTTTGTTTTGATGGCTTTCGCTATATTCATCGAACCATTCGGTGATTGTTTTCATTTGGCGCTCCATGCATGTGGTTGGCTATATTTATTTTTGCTGAAAACAATATAAATCAGAATAATGTTTTGGTCAAAATAGCGGCTTTAAATAAAACTAAGTGCTGGTCAGGGGGATTTCAATGTGTGGCCTGATAGAAATTTAAAATATCACGTGCCCAAGTTTGATGTTCTGGTTTTAGTGTAACTTTGATTTCCTGAAAATTGGTGACATTGTTGCCATCACTTTCATCGGCATAATAGGCGATCCCATGTGTTTTGTTGGGATAGTTGGGAATTTGATAGCTAAAATAGACTTTATTTTTATTGGCTTTGACGATTTTTAACAGGTGGTTTTTATCTTCAATGGCACCAAATTCATTGTCTAAACTGAGCTTTTTGACATTGGGGAAATATAAACTTGCGCTATGCATGGCACAGCCAACACACGCGGAAGAATTATAAATGGTGATGGCTTCATCTTTTTTACGGCTTGCCAGCACAGCATATGCAACGCCAGAAGGTCCCATATCCGTGCTGATCACTTGCCATGATAGGGGGACAAGTACAGGACCAATACCCGGCAGTAAAATGATTTTAAAGTTTTTTGCTTGAGTCGCAGATATCTTATAACGGAACTGACATTTTACTTGCTGGGTATTGTTGATCTTACAGACGGCATCATCTTTGTAGAATCCTGTATCGTTAAAAGGATTAGGAATTGCTGCAATATAGGTATCCACTGTTACATTATTGCTGAGTGTGGCTGCGGGAAGTTTTTCAAGTTGGTGTTGTGGGTGAGGTGCTTGGTTGGTTTTTAGATCAGGAAAAGTGGCTTTGAAAATCGCGATATCTCCATAAGCAAAACCACTTAGGCCCAATAGTATGATTAAAAATTTCGAATTAAGCATGTCCTATCCCGACTAGTCCCTACTGATCCTTATTGGGGACTTTGATAAATCAATTGACCTTCTTTGTAGGTTGCCAATATTTTGATGTCTTTAATCTTTTGAGTGGGCACTTTTAATGGGTCTTGATCTATTACCACAAGATCCGCCAATTTGCCTTTTTCTAAGGTACCTTTGTCTTTTTCTTCAAAGTATTGGTATGCAGCCCAATCTGTGACTGATTTTAATGCAATATAAGGACTGACTTTTTGATCCTCACCTAATATATCTCCAGAACGGGTGGTACGATTGACGGTTGCATCAATCACCATCATATTTTTAGGAGGGATGACTGGGGCATCATGGTGCTCAGTAAAAATCATATTTTTTCTTAATGCAGAACCTGTTGGAGAAATTCGGTTGGCTCGTTCTGCGCCGAGCGTTTCATGTTTATGCCAATCGCCCCAGTAGTAAGTATGTAATGAGAAGAACGAAGGAATAAGCCCTAATTTCTTGGCTTGATCTAATTGATCCTCACGCATGGTTTGTGCATGAATAATCACATTGCGGCGATCTGCTTGGCCATATTGTGCATTGGCTGTCTCAATAGTTGCGAGATATTGGTCAATTGCAGCATCACCATTGGCATGTGCAAGAATTTGCCAATGATTCTTATAAGCCAGATTAATTGCATCTTGAACCATTTTTGTATCTGGATAGGCTGGATAACCACGATAGTCTTTAGGTTTTCCCTCTGGCGGGATGAAGTAAGGCTGCGTTAGCCATGCGGTTTTGCCTTGTGGAGAGCCATCTAGGCTGATTTTAACCCCACC
Source organism: Acinetobacter sp. I-MWF (assembly GCF_025433935.1). Taxonomy (NCBI): domain Bacteria; kingdom Pseudomonadati; phylum Pseudomonadota; class Gammaproteobacteria; order Moraxellales; family Moraxellaceae; genus Acinetobacter; species Acinetobacter sp. I-MWF. The sequence continues at coordinate 1,342,239 of NZ_JAMBAR010000001.1, forward strand.
AATTCTAAAATGATTTTGATAATTGAGACTACTGCCATTTTTCAGCATATAATCTTTTTCATTGATAATATCTGGATAAACCACGACATCAATATTCAATTGATTGATGGCCGCAAAACTTCGCCATAATTCAGTGGTACCATGATCTGCACGACCTTCTTGTACAGTGGTATAGCCATTTTTGATATAGGTATTTAGTGCTGTTTTTGCCATATTTTGCATGATTTCAGGTGGAACTTTACTAAATGCAGTTGTCATTGCTGAAAAAACAGCAGCTTCTTCAAGTACACCATTTGGCTCTTGAGAATTTGCTTTACGACGAATAATCCCGCCAGTTGGATTTGGGGTATTTTTATCGATGTTTAAAAGTTCAAGAGCCTTGTGATTTACAGAGCCTAAGTGTCCAGACTGATGTAAAACAATAATCGGGTGATTGGTGGAAACCAAATCTAAATCATCTGCTGTAGGATGCCGTTTTTCTTTAATTTGGGCATCATCATAACCATTTCCAATAATCCAACCTGAGGTTGCTTTGATAAAGTCAGGATTGTTTTGTTGCCATAATGAAAGTTCACGAATCAATGATGCAATATCTGAAACGTTACCATCGGGCGTAGGGTAGAGATTTGCCACAGTTTGCTGTAGACCGACACTATTTAAATGGCTATGTGCATCAATAAAACCAGGCAGCAGGGTATGATGGTTTAAGTTAACCTCTTGGGTATTTTTTTGTTTTAACTTTTGCGCTTGTTTTAAATCACCTGCAAAGACAATTCTTCCATCCTTGACCAGTAGCGCTTCGACATAATGGGGTGACATGCCTTGCATGGTTAAAATTGAGCCACCGTAAAATAGCGTGTTTGTTTGCGTCAATGTTGCAAGATCAGCGGGTGTATTCGTGTTTGTTGGAGATACTGTGGTACATGCGCTAAGCGAGCCAAGGCCAATTACGCAGATGATGGGTGCAATTGCACGGACAAGTTTTGATGGGCTACTGATTTGAAACATGAATAATCCCCAAATTTGTTTTATTAAATATTGTTTATTTTATTCAAACTAGCAAAGATTTTGATCTGCGTATAGGTTTGATATGTGTTTAAAAATGATAAGTGTTTTTACATTTGAACAATGATCTTGATTTATCCTAAACGATTTTTTATTTATATACCGCCTAAATAAATCTTTTTCTAAAATAAATCACAGATAACAGCGCCAGTGCTAAACCAATAAATGAGGGACCATAACCGATAGGAGCAGCAAGTAAGCCAACAATTACAGCTCCTGCTACAGCCCCGCCATAATTAAAAATATTCACCCGTGCGATAATTTCATCGCGTCGATTTTCATCTAAACGACCTGCTGCTGAAAATGTCAGCGGGACTAATGCGCCTACCGCAACACCAGCCAGTGCAAAACCAGCAATAACAATCGCCAATGAATGTCCTAAGCCAGCTATGGCACAGCCTGTTGCACCAATCAGCGTTGTGATGAAGGCAACCCATGCAGCGCTTTTAAATTTTAAAAGATAATCCAGACTTAAACGGGTGAGTAAAATACCCATTTGGTATGCGGCATAACCCAATGGGGCGACTGTGGCTGAGCTTGCTAAAATATCTTTAAGATAAATTGAACTCCACGTGCTGATCGCTGAGTCGACAGTAAAGGCGATGAGAATGATCACACCAAAAATAAGCAATTGTTTATGCGGAATTGGTGATCGTTGTTGAGGATGTAGGGCAGCATTTTCTTTTTGTTGAAATAACCAACGTTTTGACACTTGCGATGTAATCAAACACATCATGACAGCAATGCACAATGCCGCAGTTGCCCCAAGTGTGGTTGAGACTGTCGCGGACATGATTAACGCACCAAGGAAAGCAGCAGCGGTATAACAGGCAAAGAAACCGCCCAAGGCGCTTTTTCCAAGTTTCTGTTCCATCATGACAGCTTGCATATTCAATGCCGCATCTAAACATCCGAGTCCAAGCCCATAAAGTAAAAAACTAGCGACCATGATCATGACACTGGGACTAAATGCTGCAATTGCAATACCGATGGCTTCAAATAGCAAGCCGATAACAATAGCCAGCCTTGAACCTAGTTTGACGGCAAGTCGATCTGCCAAAATAGAACCCAGTGCTGCTGCAATACAGACGCCAAGGATAATAATCGACAGTTGATCATCTGAAAGTCTGAATCGGCTTTTGATTGTGGGAAGCGCGGTCATGACGCTGGCATAACCCAAGCCTTGCGTGGCAAAACCAAGTGCGATTACTTTTTGGGTTGTGCTGAGGGATGTATACGCGAAGTTTGGCGTTTTGCTGTTCACGTCCATGCATGGCTCACTTTTTTACTTTTAGAGTTTAAACTTCGGTTTTCGTTTTACTGTCTAGTGATACATCCTGTATCAACTCGCATTTTATTTTATCTGGAATGCATTGAAAGAAAAGGGGCATAACTGGAAAGTTAAGGGGGCAATTCGGACATCTGTATTTTTATTTTTGCAATAAAAAAGCCACTGGAAAGTGGCTTTTGTTAAATGCATGCAGTGATTTACGAGTTTGGACCATCTACGCGTTCAATATTAACGCGTGCTGTTCCTGAATTTGTAATACCTAAACGCTTAGCAGCGCCGTAAGAGAGGTCAAGTACACGGTTACCATGGAAAGGACCACGATCGTTGACTTTAACCACTACGCTTTTACCATTGTCTTTATTGGTTACACGAATAAAGCAGTTTAATGGCAAGCTACGGTGTGCAGCAGTCAAATCATTCATATCGAATGTATCACCGCTTGCGGTTTTACGACCGTGGAACTGACGACCGTACCAAGATGCAACACCAGTTTGGCTAAATTTGCGAACTGTGTTTGAAGCAACTTCATTAAGTTTATCAATTACTGAAGGCTCATCTTCAGGAACTTGAATCTTTGCTGCAATAGTTTGACGACGGACTTGATCGCCAGAACGTTCAGTAATTGACAAACTGTTTAGGTTTGAAAAATGAGAGTTGAAATTTGTTGAATCTTTGCTAATCACACGAGAAGCTAGACTCGAACTATCCGAATCATTGTTTAAGTATGATGACTGAACCATTTCTGAGTTGACCTGCGTCATACTCAGACCCATGGTCAGGGCCATCATATATTTTAGTGAAGCATGCATCGTTTAACTCCTTGGAACCTCAATTTTAACTTTCTAAGTCGCTGAAAATTAACCATAGAGGTCTGTAAATTCACTTGTGCAACTGCATTTAACGGAAAGGATAATATTCAAGCTGGAATAAATGTGTCTAGCATTATTTAAGAAACAGTTACAAAAAGGACAAATTCTTACAGGTTTTGATTAAAAAATAATCAATATTGTAACAAGATATGAAAAAAGTATTAAATGTGATCAAATTAACATAAAAAAATCTTGACTTATTTATTGTTTAGGAAATTGCAAGTCTTAACGACTTACAATTTCGGTGCCTAAAAGCCATAAAGCGGTGGCATACATACGGCTTCTATTATATGTCGTAATCACTTGAAAATTAGGATAAGTAATATAATAAATAGGGCCATTGCTGTCCTGTAATTGAATCACATTAACCAAATCTAAGTCATCAATTTTGACGATTGGATTTAATGGAGAAATCCCTAAATTTTTAAGTGATCCATAGGGAACAGGCTGAGTTAAATCTTTTGCAATAACTGCTTCAGGATTGTTCTCTGTATAACGCGCTAAAAATGCAATAGGGCGATCACGCTGCCAGCCATGTTGAGCCAGATAGTTGGCAATTGAACCAATCGCATCGACCGCAGAGTTACGTAAGTCAACATGACCATTTCCATCGTAATCCACGCCAAATTTAGACACATTACTTGGCATAAATTGCGGATAACCTACTGCGCCTGCATAAGACCCAACAATCGAATTGGTTGGAACGCCATCTTTATATGACCATGCAATTAAAGCACCCAACTCATCTTGGAAATATTGCGCACGGCGGGGATAACCAAAACCGAGGGTTGCAAGTGCATCACGGGTGATAAAGGAGCCCTTATTTGAGCCATAACCTGTTTCCACCCCTAGAATGCCTAGGATGATTGCTTGAGGCACCCCAAACTGCTGTTCTGCGCGATTCAGTGTATCTGCATATTGTTGTTTAAAACGCACACCACGTTGGATGGTGCCTTCAGCTAAAAAATTAGTTTTGTATTGGTACCAAGGCTTACTTTCACCTGGTCGTTCCATAATGCTGATGATATTGGGTAAATTGCGTGAACCGTTCATTGCCCAATCAATTTGTTCGCTACTTAAACCATAGGTTTGCATGGTTTTGGCTTTAAAGTTATTGTATTCAGGGTTGCTGGCAAAATCATTGGCTTGGCAGAAACTGGTCAGTGAAAATGCAGCTGCACAAAAAGTGATGTTTTTAACCTTCTGTAAAAGCCCAAAAGTAAACATAGGTTATATTTCCTAATTATTTATGATAAAAAATTAACGATGTGTATGTATAGACATCACAATGCCAAAAGTGGCCATTAAAGTAATAATTGCAGTACCACCATAACTCATAAAAGGTAATGGCACACCGACTACAGGTAAAATACCACTGACCATGCCCGCATTTACAAATACATAAACAAAAAATGACAAAGCAAAAGTACCAGCAACCAAGCGCCCAAAATTATGGAAGCACTGTAGACTCATTTGAAAGGTTCTAAAGATAATACAAAAGTAAATGATGATCAGAAGTAGGATACCAATCAGACCGAATTCTTCAGAAAATGCGGCAATAATAAAGTCAGTATGGCCTTCAGGTAAAAAATGTAAGTGCGATTGAGTGCCTTCCAAATAACCTTTACCCATAAAGCCACCCGAACCAATCGCTGTTTTAGACTGAATGATGTTCCAGCCTGTGCCTAAGGCATCAGCTTCTGGATTAAATAAAGTTAAAACACGTTGTCGTTGATAGTCATGTAGTAGAAATTCCCAAGCGACTGGAATCACCACTGCAACAGCACTCACTGCACCTAAAATCATTTTCCAAGAAAGACCACTTAGAAATAGCACAAAAATCCCACTGGCTAAGATGAGCAGTGATGTACCTAAATCGGGTTGTTCTGCAATCAGGATAAAAGGAATGCCAATCATGATCAGTGATAAAAACACATTTTTAAAACTAGGCGGTAGAGGATTACGAGATAAAAACCATGCAATCATCAATGGCATACCAATTTTTAAAAACTCACTGGGTTGTACGCTGCCAAAACCCGGAATCCCAATCCAGCGTTGAGCACCCATGCGAACCTCACCAAACACTTTAACTGCGACTAAGCAGACCAGCCCAAACAGATAAAAGTAAGGTGCAAAAGCTTGATAAACTTTAGGGGGAATTTGGGCTAAACCACACATGACGAGAAAACCGATACCAAAGCTCATGGCTTGTTTGGAAACCAGCCCCATATCTTGTGCAGACGCACTATAAAGGACGGTTAAACCGAGCATCGCGTTTAAAATTAGAAATAAGCTCAACCAAGGGTCAATATGGAGTTTTTGCCAGCGTGAGGGGATCATGGCAGTACTCAGACCATCACGAGGAGATTGACGTAAAAATTTATATTGAGAGCTTGGTGCCATTGGTCTATTTTGTGCGGGAAATGTGTTTTGCGCATGCTATCACAATCCCCCTCGAAGGCAATGAATATCAATACTTTGCAACAAAATTATGACTTAAATTTTGTGATTATTTTGAGGGTGAAATATTTAAATTAGAAAATAGTGGGTTAAATAGATTGAATTAAATGGTTTTGAACTTGAATAGGTCTTAGATAGATCTAGGAATAGCGTTTTATCATGATTTTAAGTTCATGAATTTAATGGTTAATTACTACAGCTAAAAGTATAGCTCGATAAATTTAAAAAAATGCCCTTATCAAGAAGGGCATTTTTTATATTTAAAAATCCAATTGAGTTTTAACGATCAATTAAAAAATAAAGTATCGTAATATTCTGCTACAGCTGTGATTTCATCTTTATTTAAATTTGGAATCAACTTATCAATTGCCATATGCACTGCTTTACCTACAGCAGACGCGCCAATATCCGCAGCTTTACGTTTGATCATACCCAAATCCAGCGTTTTATTAAAATCACGCATAAAATGGTTAATCGTCGCATCTGAGAATTGTTTGAATTGTTCAGACAATACAGCGCGATTTACATCCTCATTTGCTTGAACTTCAGCAAAGCTATTTTTGAGATTGGTGACTAAACTTGCGTCTAAATTCACACCGACACGGAATTGACCTTGTGGATCTTTAAATAGACTACGTTCTGAAAACTCTACAGACTGACGAACCACATCATTGTCTGCCTTACTTAATAATTGTTTAAGTAATACAGCAACAGTCGATTTGACATAGCCTGCTAATTTTTCAGCAGTATCTCGTTTGTCACTTGCAGGGAAGCGACGAACAAGTTCAATCAAAAGCGTATCAATAATTTCTTCATTAATGAGTAAGGCAGTTTGATCACGTAAAGGATAAAGTGGTTCGTTAGAGTTTTTTTTCTCAATACCGGTCTGAATGTTCTTTAATAGTTCTTCAGAAGGTACAAAACCAAAAAAAGGCATGTTTTCAACCTCAATGTTTATTGTCGCGCCAATCGAATTGGGCTTGGCATCCATGATTCATCAGATACACGACATGGGTTAATATCTAAACCGCCACGACGTGTATATGTTGCATACACCATCAGCTTTTCAGGTTTTAAATTTTGCCAAATATCGGCAAAGATTTGTTCCACGCATTGTTCGTGAAAACCGTTATGCTGACGATACGAGATAATATAAGCTAAAATACTGCGATAACAAGGTTTTTCGCCTTGGTATCGGATAAAAACAGTGCCCCAATCGGGTTGTCCAGTCACAGGGCAATTGCTTCTTAATAAGTGTGAATACAGTTGAATTTCAACGCTTTCACCGTGTTGTGCATTTTCTTGATCAAAGGCCAAAAGGCTTGCATCTGGATGATTGACCAGCTGGTCAGGTTCTTGATCATCAATACAAATACCCGTTGGTTTGCTGATCTCTAAATCATCAACTTGAAATAAAGTTAGCGTCACTGGGGCTTGTGCAGCAGCAGATAAGTCTTTTTCAACGGTATTGATAAAAGCTTGATGAGAGTCAAACTGGGTAAAGTTCATACTATTAAAGTAGAGCTTTAACGACTTTGATTCAATCAAATTTGGTGATGTTGCTGGGAGTGCAATACGCCCAATGGCAACTTGCGGGATCCCTTTACTATTGAGCCAAGAAATTTCGAATACATGCCACCAATCTTGACCTTTATATATACCCGCTACATCCGCATATTGCTCACGCGCTTGTGTACGCGCGATCGGGAAAAGAATTTCGGGTTGATAGGTAGTTGGGTAATCGGTTTCTTTACCCAATAAGGATTTTTCAACAGACATTATTCACGCATTCCTGAACCACGAGAAAGTAAATAGTAGGCAATCGCATACAGTACGCCACAGAATAGAGTCACGATAAGTAAAGACAATGAAACATTGACATCACTATGACCTAAAATTCCGAAACGGAAAGCATTGACCATATATACAATCGGGTTAATTAAAGACAGATTTTGCCAAAATGGACTTAAAGCACTAATCGAATAAAACACACCGCCTAAGTAGGTGAGGGGTGTTAATACAAAGGTTGGGATAATTGAAATATCGTCAAACGATTTTGCATATACAGCATTGATAAAACCACCTAAAGAGAACAATAGTGAGGTAATAATAACGGTATATATCGTGACGAAAATATTATGGATATAAAGGTCAGTAAAGAACAAACTCATTGCTGTGACAATTGCCCCAACAAGAACACCACGGGCAACACCACCAATCACATAACCACACAAGACCATATGTAATGGAACTGGGCTCATGATCAGTTCTTCGATGCTTTTTTGGAATTTAGCACTAAAGAAACTGGAAGACACATTGGCATAGCTATTTGTAATCACCGCCATCATGATGAGACCTGGCACGATGAATTGCATATAGCTAAATCCACCCATTTGCCCAATACGAGAACCGACCAAATTACCAAAAATCACAAAGTACAAGCTCATGGTAATCGCAGGCGGTAATAAGGTCTGCGGCCAAATGCGCATAAAGCGGCGGATTTCTTTTTGAACTAATGTATAGAGCGCAATACGTAGTTGAGTAAAATTCATTCTGCAACTCCTTCAAGATTTTTCTCAACCAGTTTCACAAATAACTCTTCAAGACGATTTGATTTATTGCGCATACTGCGAACACGAATGCCTTGCGCTTCTAAAAGCTGAAATAAATCATTTAAAGAATGCGCTTTATCCATCGTGACTTCTAAGGTCATAGGGTCAATCAAATTAAATTTCACACCAATGATATCAATCATGATCGGTTCAATAGGATTTTCTAAATCGAAAATAAAAGATTCTTCACTCAATTGGTTTAAGAATGCTTTCATCGATGTATCTTCTTTGATAACACCACGGTCAATAATCGCAATCTGACGACAAAGCATTTCTGCTTCTTCTAAGTAATGCGTGGTTAAAATGATCGAAGTGCCTTTTTCATTCATTTCTGTAAGGAAATCCCACATTGAACGGCGTAACTCGATGTCTACACCTGCAGTGGGTTCATCTAAGATCAAAAGTTTAGGTTCATGCATCATGGCACGCGCAATCATTAAACGGCGCTTCATACCACCAGACAACATACGACCTTGAGTATTACGCTTATCCCATAAACCTAATTTTTCTAAATATTCTTCAGCACGTTGTTGTGCAATTTTAGGCGGAATGCCGTAATAACCCGCTTGAGTGACTAAGATGTCAAAGATCTTTTCAAATTGACCAAAGTTAAATTCTTGAGGAACAACACCTAGACATTGCTTTGCATGTGAAGGATGGGTATCTAAATCATGACCAAAAATTTCCACAGTACCCGAGGTTTTCCGGGCCAAGGAACTGATAATACTGATTGTTGTCGATTTACCAGCGCCATTTGGTCCTAAAAGTGCATAAAACTCTCCTTCTGGAACAGTCAAATTGATTCCTTTGAGTGCTTGGAATCCATTTCTATAGGTTTTAGATAAATCTCTTAACGTCAGAGCATCAGTCATGAAATTCTCACTTGGTTTATGGAGTGTGTATTGTGAGCGATCTTTTTGAATAAACCAAGTAAGTTAGGAGGAATTCTGCATTGCAAATATGCAACATTGTTTAAAGCATGAGCATCAATCAAAAGAGTTGTTTTATAAATGCTTTACCTCGCGGTTTTTTTTGTTATGATGTGCCATCTCAATTTAAGCGCCCATAGCTTAACTGGATAGAGTACAGGTTTCCGAAGCCTGTGGAGTGGGTTCGAGTCCCGCTGGGCGTACCATCTTGCTGTTCCTCCTTGTTCTTGTTCCAATTTGTCTCAAAACCTTTTATATTAAAAGTATTAACAAAATTTTGGTTAAATTCAAACCAATCAGTAAATCTACTTAACTTTTCCAGTAATTTATCTATGCACGAAAGCACACGGCTAAATCGCCGTGCTTTTTTAATTAATCGGATCTGTAGTGCATTGCCTCATTACTGTGAAAGTATCCTCATATTCATGCATCCCCTTATTCCAGATATCCTTTTTTGGTGTTATTTTCATTCCAATAATCGAATTAAGAACTATAACGTGCTCTATCGTTGGTTCTCGTTGATCAATTCTTTTTATCACGCCATCAGGGGCAACAAAGGTAACTTTAAATTCTCCAAAATCTGTTGTATTCGACGATTTGCTGTAGGAGGGGCTTTTTCGATAGGTTGGTTCATCTAAATACACAAAATCAATTTTCTTCAAGGCTTTTTTTATTGATTTGAACTTTTGTTGAACTTGGTATGCATTTGACTTTATCACCAATTTGCATTCAAAGATTTTTTCTTTTTTTGTATTTGTTGCATTTATATGAAAAGGCTGATCTGCTGAGAATCGAGTAGGTACTCCATTTTCTTTGTATGGTCGTAGTTTAGCGTTTAAAACTGCATTTTTGATCAATTCATCTGTTTTAGCATTTCCAGTACTACTAATCACTTTTGCAGATGTCACATTACCCATTCCATCTGATTCAAAGCGAATCACAGTATCAAATACATTTGGAGTATCAAACTGATTAATAATTTTTGGTATTTTAGGATTTATTCGCCAGCTTACTCCATTATTTTTTGTTAGATCAAGAGATTCTTCTGCTGCATTTGTTAATAAACTACAAAACAAAAATGGGATATAAAATAAATGCTTCAAAATGTACACCTTATATAAAAGTTAGTATGCAATATCTTTGTAAGTTAAATTATTGTGCTCAAGTTTATAGCAATTTTTCACACAATTCATTACTACAGCTAGAAGCTGAATTCCACAGCAGATTGCTAATGCGACTGTAAGGCATAAGTGATTATTAAGTTAACACTGAACTTTAAAAGCTTTGTAAAATGCCTGAATCTGATTTTTGTTAGGCACACGCCTAAATCAAACATTGGTTAATTAAACGCTTAAGCTAATTCAAACAAAATTGAGGTAGATCTTTCAGCAGTTTTTCTAAATCAATAAGCTGATATTTTTTAGTGAATACACCACTAATTGAAGGCGTGTTTGAACGCTGAATTATTGATGTAGTTATCAATGAATTAATTATCACTTAGAGTATTGATGAAGAAAGCATAAAATGGTTCAGTCTAAATAACCATATAAAGTTATGGATTGATCAATATAAGTCATTGATGGGTGACTATTCGTAATTTTTAAAATATAAAAGTAATTTGAACATGAAAAATTGGATGATCTTTTGGAAATGCTTTAAATAGAGTTACTTTGTTGGTGAAGTTTTTTATAGCCAACCACTCGATAAGATTGATTCTAAAAAGCATAAATTAGTAGCAGAATACAAAGTACTTAAGTAAAACACGTATCTATCAAATCATTTGTAATACTGTGATTAAGCTAAATATCTATAGATTTTAAGTCTCTTATTCACCTTCATATTGAGTATTTTTCACCAATTAAAAGCAAGCTATAGCACTTGTTATATATTGCCACTGACAAATAAAATGAAACCCTAGTAAAATAGTAGGTATTCCTCCTATTACCGAATAATCGGTTTTTGCCTGCATTCTTTCCCCAAAGATGCAGGTTTTTTTTGCCTTAATGTTTAAATTATTCATAGCATAGCCTTAGTTGGCTGCTTTTTTAATAAAATCCTTAAGCGGTTAAGGATTTAGAATTTTGCTCAAAGTTCATAAAATAGAGCTGAATGCGGTAGTATAGTGATTAACGACAAGAGTAATCATTACGATGAATGAAACCTTTACATATTTGTATACCCACGTGGGTATATTTGGGTCCTTACCCACACATAAAGTGTTTACAAGTGATAAGAGTGATAAAACAAAATTAATTTTTGCTGATAACACATTTATTTACAGTTTAATTTCTTCTTGGGCCTTAAGTAACTCTGATTTTGATAGTGGAAAAGTGACATGGAAAGAAGAACCAGAAGGCTATCTAGAGAATGAAATAAAAAAATTAGCGATTTATAAAGCGAATCATCCCTTATTTATCACTGAATCATAAATTGATGTAGTCACTAGAGTGACGTCACCGCTATTTTAAAGGTTGATGAAAGGTAGAGCAAAATATTGAAGAATGCCTTGCAGAAATTTGAGGCATTTTAAATCGCTTAATTTTTCTTAACTCGCCAAAAAAATGTCATAAATGAGTGTTATATTGCTTAAAACAATTGAGGGGAGCCAGCATGGGTATCGATCTAAAAGAACTCAATAAGCAAATTGATGATTTTAAAGAAAGTAAGGATCCACAAAGATTAGTGATCGGTTATAAAACTTATTCTAAATTAATGAAAGAGAATAAGTTTTTAGATAAAATTAGCAAAGATGCAAATGACCCAATGATTAGATATTATAAAGAAATAAAGATAAAAATAGTCACAGAAAAGCATTTTTTTGAGATTGAATAGCTGAATAAGCAATATAAGTTGAAATGAGTGGTAAATAATGAAGTTTATAGTGAGGCGCTTAAAGCGTCTTTTTTTATAGCAAAAATTGTTATAGATACTTAACAGGTATTTATAGACAGGGAAGTATCGATAAGAAAAGGAAAGAGAGAAGTAATTATTGCAAAATGTTTTACTATTTAAGCAGCTTACTAAGCGATAGATTTTAATGTGATTTATTTATCCATATTAATGATTGAAAATTTCACGTTATTAGTGTATAAAAAATCAACAACAATAAAATAAGGGTGATTACATGATATCTAAATCTATAAACATCGCATTCTTCTTTTCTATGTTTATTGTTCTTACTTTACTTATCCATTTATTTGGTAATATCCCTTTAGGGATATGGGTGTATAAGTAAATACAAATGGACCTAAAAGCTCATCAAAAGGTGGGCTTTTATGAACTTTGATATGCTGAAATGTATTGAATATTATGCTACTGATCTTTATATTGATAAGTGCTTAGAGATGCTTTGCTATTGAGCAACTTGGATAAAGATATAAAATTAGTGGTGTCTTATACTCAATTTTTCGCTGTAGATGTTAGCCAATGAGGCTCAAGCTAATCGACTCGAAATTTTCTACTCTTATATTTATCTAAAAATGGAAAACAATGCATAAAAGTATAAATATTGTGTCAATAGAATACTTAAATAGGGCTTTTTGAGATATATATTGAATAAAGGTTGTATTACTTGCCTTTAAGGCGTATAAAGTCACTTCGTTGATGCGGGATGGAGCAGTCTGGTAGCTCGTCGGGCTCATAACCCGAAGGTCGTTGGTTCAAATCCAGCTCCCGCTACCAACGAAAAAAGATTCAAAGTTTATAGCCTAGTTTGCTTCATGCTTACTAGGTTTTTTTATGCTTAAAATTTATTGCATTGAATTTAAGCACTTTAGAATAGCAATGATATAAAAAGCGGACTCAATCCATCTGCTTATTTATGCTGGTTATTTGAAGATAAGTAGAATAGTGTTATTTAATGAGTTTTCACTTTTAGCTTAAGTATTCTATGGCTCAATCTAATCTATATAACTTACCTGCTAAATATTGGATGGGCAGAATAGCAATTGGATATGGCATTGGCTATTTTGAGGGAGCTGTGGGTGATAACTCTCCACATCGTCATCACGCACATCAGTTAAGCTTTGCAAAACAACAGGGAGAACGGATTCAAGTTATTGCTGATGATTATTGTATATGGAGTAGTGGAGTCTATATCGCAGCAAATACTTTACATCATTTGCAACCAGGAACTTACTGTTCGATCTATATTGATCAAACACATTTTCTTGCTGATGTCATTCAGCATTATTTACAAGCTTACTTACAACCAGACTCGTCGATTACGATATTGCCTGAAAGTTTGGTGGCTATTCTTAGAGTATATTTTATAGAACAAAATCAAACATTTGAATCTTTTCAAAAGCTTTTAAGTTATTGCAGTGAATCTAATTTCAAAGCTCAGTCAGTTAGAGAAGAGCGTCTTGCAAAATTTCTTATTCTCAACCATCAACAGAATTTGACAGTGAAACAAATCGCCTCACAATTCAATCTTTCAGAAAGTCGTTTTAGTCATTGGTTTAGTGACAATTTTGGTATTTCTTATCGTAGTTATCGGAAATGGTTACGCTTATTACAAAGCTTTCAAGCCATAGATCAGGATATTAATTTAACCAGCATCGCTCACCACGCTCATTTTTCTGATCAGGCGCATTTTAGTCGAACCTGCAAACAAATGTTTGGCATTCAACCTTCACTATTAAAATTTATTCCATCCATTGAGCAAATGCCAATATTACTTTTGTCAGATTAAAAGCTATAAGTGATATAGCGGTTTCGTTCAATTTTTCTATCCAGCCATTCAGCATACTCCTAAAACGTATTCTGTTGAATGGAGTTATAAATGAGTGCTTTTGTTAAAATATCTCTGCGATATTTATTTTATCCGCTTTGTATGCTGTTAACCGTATGGATGATGATGTTCATCGTCTCAGGGCAAGTTCCGTATTGGCCAAGTTCAATATTGTTCATCTTGCTAAGTGGTGTAATGATTGCATGGGTTGAGCATTCTTTGCCTTATCAAGTAAAGTGGTTGGATACACATCAAGATTTTGTTACAGATATCATCCATGCAATTTTTAATTTATTTTTGATCGTTTCTGTCTCAAAAATTATCGAATGGTTTGATCTTTTCCGATTTATTCCACGATTATGGCCCGACCATATTTCGGTATTTTGGCAGATATTGATTGTTGCTGTGGTGATTGATTTTGGTCTATGGCTCATGCACTACATGAGCCACAAGTATCGGTTTTTATGGAAATTGCATGCGATTCACCATCAATCACGTCGTTTATATTGGTTAAATTCTGAAAAGCGGCATCCACTGAGTGCAATCGTACTTGCTGGGCCTAGTTTGATCATCCTCGCGCTTTTGGGTGCTCCAAGTTTGCTGATTGGGTGTTGGATGATATTTATGGCCGTGCATTTGTTTTTTCAGCATGCAAATATTGATTATCGTGTTGGTCCTTTCAAATATATTTTTGCTGTAGCTGAGGTACACCGTATTCATCACAAGCATGGATTTGGACGTAAGAATTTTGGAGAGGTGTTCATATTTTGGGATATCTTGTTTAGAAGTTTTTACTATGAAGATCAGAGAATTAAAGATGATCAAGTTGGTGTGCGTAGTCAAATACCCAACCAGTATTTAGCTCAACTCCGCTGGCCATTTAAAAAGTAACCCTAAAGTAAACATAAGCAAAATTGATGTATGGAACATTGGTGTATTTGGTTCTGAAATAGAAAGTTAATTGACTTTTTATCAATGAACGAGAAAAGTAATTTATTTGAACAAGCTCTTGCAAAAGGGCTGTTCTAAATAGATAAGTCATTCTTTATCCATAATAAAGTTAAATATGTATAAGAAGGCTTGATTATTTATTTTTTTCCTGTAAAGTAAAGCCAACTAGAAAAAAGTCATGTTTTGGTAAATCTTCTCTAAGTATCGCAGTTTTAGTCATAATCCTTCGTTTTATTCAGATTTTAAGTTCAATTCTTTATTATTTTCGACGTTATCACTAGTCATAAAATGGCTTAAAATTTTTTAAATCTCAGTAGGATTGATTATGTCAAACTCAAATGTTGTTAAAGGTACAGTTAAATGGTTCAACGAAACTAAAGGTTTCGGTTTCATTCAACAAGAATCAGGTCCAGACGTTTTTGCTCATTTCAGCGAAATCGCTAACTCTGGCTTCAAAACTCTTGCTGAAGGTCAACAAGTTGAATTCAGTATCACTCAAGGTCCTAAAGGTCCTAACGCTGTAAACATTACTCCGCTATAATTCAGAGTAAGTTGTAAAAAAAGCACGATATCGTGCTTTTTTTGACTCTAAATTTTTATTTTAATTCATATTTATACTGAAACACTGAACCTGTTTAAAAGATCCATCATTCGCCTATCAGTAAAAATTTAAGCAAATCTAATCAATTTCTGCGCAAGGCTTGTCTTTTCTATTCGGGGTACTGTGTAGCTGCTGTGCTATTTCTAGATCAATAAACAAAAAGAAACCCGCATCATGCAGGTTAGTATGGCGTTTCTTTATTGTCTATAGACCACTCTCTCCAATGGTCACGGATACTATACATCTGTTCTTTAATAATAAAAACGCAGTAAAATAGTCGAGATAAATGTATAGTATCTTTTGGGTTCAATATGATTGATAAACCATAATAATTTAGATAACTGAATAGAATCTAGTAGACTTTTCTTTTACGCCATATTTTAAAACGAATTAATTTAAAAATATTTAAAACCAGTTGTATAGAATTTAATTTTGCCCTTCTTTGCGCGTAGCATTGGCTGGCATTTTTCATTGTTTTTATAGAGGCTTTATCTATGAGCATACGAAGTCTCGATCATTGAGTGAATAAATTCTGATATTGGTATTATTGTAAAATTAAATAGCCGATGAATGGTATTGAAAGTGAGACTCTTGTTATGTAAATTAAGTTTAGCTAAACATATATCACAAGTTTATATACCCACTTACTCTATCGGTGGGTATTTTTTATACAAGCAATGAAAAGGTTGACGATAATTTAATTTTAAAGTAAATTTAAATTGTTATTTTACTAATAATAAATAACAAAAATCCTTAGTCAGCGCAAAATTAAGGTAAGGCCTTACAGAAATGTAGGGCTTTTTTCTTTAGATAATAGCTATTTAGAATAAACTATTTTTGAAGTTGATGATTGGTGTACATATAAGAGTGGATATTGGTTTTTAAAACAGGCTTGCAATTACCGAAGAAAGGGGATTGTTTAATTGTATTCAAGTAACTGAGTGTTATTGTTGAAGTATCAATATTGAAGCATTTGCAGTAATGGAAGCCAAAAGCTAGCATACATCTGAACGAACTTAAGCAATGAATATTTTTATTGATATGACAAGTAAAAATGAATTTGTTAAATTAAGTGAAAGATACAATGGATGGTCGCGATATGAAAAAGTTAATTTTAGCAGGGAAGTTGGTTGAAGCGACGTTAGAGGGTGATCAAGTCACTAGATTGCTCATCGGAAATTTAGTCAGTTTTCTAATAAAAAATGGAACAGTGAGTTATGAAGAATATCTTCAATTTACTTTGCAAACAAAAAAAGAGTTGATCGAAAATTCCAAAGATTCTAGCGACTCTAAACTCAAAATGATTGAAAGTATTTTTGATCTTCATATTGATGATTTAAAGCAGATAAACACAATAGATGCTAAAAAAAACTTGAGTAGTAACTGATTCAATGTTTTGGATAAGCACTTAAAATGTAAGCAAATAAAAAAAAATATAATAATTTACTGTTTTTGCAGTATATTAAAGTGCGTTTGATGTATAAGCATAAATTTAATAATCATTGAATGTTTTGTTGACAGTTTTAGCTGTTTTTTATTTAATTTTTAAGGTGTTTTTATGAATAAACTTGATATAAATGTTAAGGATCAATTTGGAAAGTGTTACGCAGTTGAGGCAACATTAGATGATGTTGTGATAAATCCAAATAAAACTCATGAACGTATCAAATATATCATTGTTGAAAATGAACTTTTGCGTCCTAACTTTGAAATGCTTTTTGAAAGCAGCAAGAATGGTAAAATTTATAAGATTCTAGAACCTATGATTTAAATCGAGCCACCTACGGGTGGTTTTTTAATTGCTTAAATTTATAAAGAGATTATTTCCAACCTGGCGCTATTTCTTTAAGCATTGTATTACAGCAGGCTTTGGGTAATTTTTGTTACATAGTTTAATTTAATTAATAAATAAAGACTGATATAATTTTTTTGAATTGCTGTGCGACTCACACATCATTCATGCGCCTCCAAAAAATAAGCCCACTTTTTAGTGGGCTTTCTAATGCTATATCAATGACTGAGTTAATTAAATTGTTATTTGGGTAAGTGCGAAAGATGCCTTGATGAGGATAAAAGTATAATAGATCTTTATCGAAATATTAGACTTTTGGTCTTAAGTAAAAGGTTAAGTCATCACTTTTCGAAGCTAAAAGACCATAAGATAATCAGCCAATAATGGGTGCTATTTGAATGCTCTAGACGCCTATCAATAATTCTTTTAAACATATATAGAATAAAGGTTGTATTCCTTGTATTTAAGGCGTATAAAGGTGCTTCGTTGATGCGGGATGGAGCAGTCTGGTAGCTCGTCGGGCTCATAACCCGAAGGTCGTTGGTTCAAATCCAGCTCCCGCTACCAACGAAAAAAGATTTAAAGTTTATAGCCTAGTTTGCTTCATGCTTACTAGGTTTTTTTTATGCTTTTAAATCAGTTAGCTTTAGATCTTAATAATTAAAGCGCGGATAAATGCTGTGAAAAACTTGCAATTGAAAGCGAATTATGAGGTCAATGTCTAACTTAAAACAAAAATAATATGTAAAGGGTACTTTACATTACGCGATGTTTGACCTAAATTAATGTAAAGCTTACTTTACATGGGTGCCTGATGAAAAAATATAGATCTCTGATTGAGTTTAGCGCATCAATGCTGCTTTATCTTGTTGTGCTTATCTGTTCATTAAAATATTTAAAGAATGACGATATTCGCTATTCAACACAAATTTTTTTGACTTTATTGCCTATAATCCCTTGTATATTGGTGGGCTGGAGTGTAATTAGACAATTAGCTCGCTTAGATGAAATGCAACAACGCATCCAATTACAAGCTTTTGCGCTTGCGTTCGTGGGTACAGCACTCATTACATTTAGCTATGGTTTTCTTGAAAATATTGGCTTTCCTCATCTTTCTATGTTTTTTGTATGGCCCTTAATGGCAACGCTTTGGGGTGTTGGTATTGCAATTGGGACTTGGCGTTATCGATGAAAAATATCTTATCTGAATTAAGAGCAAAACAAGGCTGGTCTCAGCAGCAACTAGCTGAATATTTGGGGGTCTCTCGACAGACGATCAATGCGATTGAAAAACAGCGTTATGATCCTAGCTTACCTTTGGCGTTTAAAATTTCAAAAATGTTTGGCTTATCGATTGAAGCAATTTTTAACGCTGAAGATGATGACTAAAACTCATGATGAACGTCATTTTAAGACGCGATAAGATTGAATAAATCTTAAATAAGTATTGTAATAAATTTTTGTTATTTTCAAAAATGAAGACTATGGCTAAGAAGCAAATAATTACATTTGATGAGTTTACGCGTGAACAATTAATTAGCGCATTAAAAAAATATGCATTAAAGGAACTAGACTTGGATCTGGGTAACTTTCCAGCTCAATTTTTATTTGATTTTATCGTAGAAGAGTTTGGACATCATTTTTATAATCAAGCGCTCAATGATACCCATGAGTGGTTAGCAGAAAGATTTTCTCATCTAAATGAAGATTTATTTATCTTGTCTAAAGAAAAAATCAACAAAACAAAATAAGCAGCATCTTGGAAATCTTGTTCAGAATAGTGTCAATGCTCTAGGCCATAAAGTCATGAGTAGGGGGCAGTGATGAGTACCCAACGTATGCTGATAAGATTTTTAGAAAGCCCTATGTTGGGTCATGTTGATTTGATAAGGGGCTATTAAGCATTGAGTCGATCTCTGAAAAAATGTTCATTATTGATGCTGACCTCAGCATTCAATTTAAATCCTAGTGAATAGACTCCTTTTAACTTTTTGGTGTTGGGAGTACTAAAATTGTGATTGATTCAAAGCTCATTGGTTTAAATGCTTTATTTATAATTTTATCAAAAATTTACTTACCAATTCCCCATACAGAGGGGGTAGTGCTAATGCTAAGTCATTATCTCTATCTTCATATTGTAGTCCTTCCCAGCTAATAAATTGACCATCAACAATGATGGCGTTTTATGCAAGATTGAGCCAAGCTATATTGAGACTAAGTATAAAGATGAAGTGACACTGGTTTTACTTAATGCCAATTTAGCTGATGAAGTGTACTAATGATTTTCTAACTTTAGCTTAAGTGCATTATTCATTCGTTCAAAGCCTGGTTTGGTCTTTGTCTGTAAATTGTCTAGGAATGGTTTTACTAAAATTCCACTAAAAGCTTCACTATGGATTAACCTTGTTTGATTGGTGGTTATTTGTACTAATCTAAATTTATGTTCTCCATCAAATATTCCCTTCACTAATAATTTTCCGCGCCAGCTAAATTGTTTATTTTCCTGATTTTCAAGCACAACTGCTTTAAAAGACATTTTACTTGTTGCATCATTTTGTATGGTGACATTGATCTTACCGCCTTGATGGATGTCTCCTGAAAGGCTGATGATAAACGGATTCCAATTTTTATAATCTTCAAAGTTTGTTAAGGTTTTCCAAACAATATCAATAGGTGCGTTGATCAAAATTTCTGTTGTTATCTCAAATTTCATATCGGCTCTTTAATTAGCGTGTATTTTATACAATATACATGCCTTTTAATTTTTTAATATAACTAAAATTAAGATCACTTAACTGAAAATAAGAATATTAGAAACATTGAATTGTGTAAGTGTTATTTTATTGATTATTTATGTTATTGATTTATTTTGAAATTAAAGAATGTTTTGAATGATCAACTCAGCATTTAAATAATTAAAAATTTAGACAATTTCCTCGCTAGTAAGCATGCGGTATGAAGTCTGATTTGTAATAAAACATAATATTAGTGTGATATATTTCACGTAAATATTATTTAGTTTGAATCATAATACGTTTTTGTGTAAACTGTAGCAGTGGTTTTGTGATTTTAAAGAGGTAATAACGATGATTTGTTATGATGGAGAACATATTTTCCCAGAACGTGCTAATGAATTTAAAATTTTTTTAAAAGAATACCTTACAGAGCATCAAGCTGAATATTTACTAGAACAAAAAACCTTTGTATATGATAGTGATTGTGACGAGTTTTTAGAATCTGATATTCAGGAATTTTATAAAATTTGGTTGATTGTTTAACAAAACATGATCTGATATTTAGTGATAAAAGAGGTTTCTATAGCCTGATAAGCTTTAAAGCAAGTAAATGGGCGCTATCCTATTTCTTTATAGATTGAAATACTATCTAGAATAAAAATGTCCTGCACTCTGTAAGTTCTAAAGTAAATCATCAAGTCACTTTGGAAAATAATATCCTGCCACATTAGCTCTAAAAATTCATAGTTGATGGAAAGATGTAATGAGGCTTTATCTCATAGCACTGTTCATTACCATTTTTTTATAAAAAATCTAACCGTGTTTTCTTTAAATAAATTTTGCCGCCTCGATACGGCTAATTCAAAACTTACTTACATATTAACATTTTCCTGAGCATTTCCTCTCCATTGAGGAACATTCACAGAAATACTGTTCAGCTTATCTTTTGGGCTGATCGAGAGAGGATGTCTTCAGAATTCGCTTTCTGATTTACATATTATTTTTCTTTTAGTTGTTTTAAAGAACTTCTTTTGAATATGTAGGGAAGAATTGCTTGTAATTGGTGTGTTAAATATTTTAATGAAAAGTGTGGTAATAAATAAAAGTATAATTAAAGCTTATATTTGAATATATGTTGTTATTATTTGATTGTCATTAAATATATTATTTTCATAAGTATCTATATTTAATATTTTTTATCTTTAAGTTTTTGGTATTTTTTAGTTTTTATTCATGTTTTTATTCATTCTTATATCTGCATTATTAATTTTATTTGTTGGTTTTATTTTTTATTAAATGTTTTAAATATGGAATAATATTAACATAAGCCATTGTTTTTATTAAAATAAATTTACAAATTATTATCATTAAATAATATTTTATGGTAATTTTATGATACTTTTAAATATGAGTATGCTTTAAATCCTACTCATATTATCTCTACTTAATAAAAGGCATATATAAATGGCTAAAATTGACTTAACACCTTTAACCGAAATTGACGGATTCACAGCAGCAGCACTTGTTGATAGTACAAGTGGGTTATCATTGGCTGCATACGGAACAGGAATTGATTTAGAACTCGCTGCTGCTGGAAATACTGAGGTTTTAAAAGCAAAAATGAAAACAGCAGAAGCTTTAAAATTACGCGATACGATAGATGACATTTTAATTACACTAGGTAAGCAATATCACTTATTGAGACCGTTGGATAAAAATAATAATTTATTTTTATATTTAGTATTAGATCGTCAAAAATCTAATCTAGCAATGGCACGACATGAACTCAGAATTTTCGAAAAAGAATTAGATTTCTCTTAAAATAGGGGGTGGCTATTGCATCAATAATGTTGCGATAGCCTTTCATAATTTTCTTTTAAATTTAAATATTTGATAATATTTACAGTGATTTATAATGTTTTCTTGTTTTCATTGAAAATAGAATAATTTATTTAAATTCAATAGTATGGGGTAATGCTCCGAGTGTTATAGGATTAAAAGTTTTCATTGGAAATCTTGTAAATATTATTACAATTCTATAGCAAAGAAATCTAAGGAAAATGCGCTGTGGAAAATAAAACTGCAAGATTAACAATCCTGATTGATCCAAACAAAAAGCAAGCTTTTGAAGAATTGTGTAATCTTCAAGATTTAAAGCCATCTCAAGTTGTTCGTCAATTAATTCGTGAATATTTAGATAAGCATAATGTTGAATATTCAACTCAATCATCTGTAGCAAAGAAGAAGTAAAGATAATAAGTATAAATATTTCTGTTCGAAAATATTTTATTTGGCCTTAAATTTTATTTTATATTTCGAATTATTTTTAAAGTATAGAAATTAAATACTTCAATCACCGAAATTTAAGTTAGGATTGATTTCATCATGTCCGGTTTGTTGAATCACCCGTGATTAAGAAAATCATTTGCCATAAAGCTTTAATCATTTTTACCATACTTATTATATTTGGTCTTGGTATTCTGCTCAGTAAATCAGAGCTTCCTTTATCGCAAAAAGGGCATATTGAGACGGAATGCTTTGGTATCATCATTCCTGAAAATTTAAAGTACACCCAGTCTAGGCTGTACTGTAGGTGCTTTAAAAGCCGATTGAATTACAGCAATAGAAATGACATTCAGAAAATGTGTTTAGATAAATTGGGGCTGAAGGCACTGTAAAAATTGTATATTTGTCAAAATAAAAACACCTAAAAATCGAAGCTGAATAGGTATTAAATAGGCTTGGTTCTAGCCCATTTTTAAAAGCATAAATCAACATAAAATCCTCTGATCCTAATTTTTCTCAAAAGAGAGCTGGGATTTTTTATATCAAAATTCTCCATTCAGTATGATTGCTTTTGATTTATGAACAAGACATCTAAAGATGCTGAGGATGTATAAATCTTAATGATAATCAATAGAATAGGTTGTTTGGAGTCATGGGGTTATACATTTTTTTATAAAATAATTTTTGCTGGCTTGTCTTTTTTAATGTTATTTAGATTTTTTGATGTTTGATAAAACAGTAAATAAAATCAACAAAACTTATCTATTATCTACCAATTAAAAAAATATTCAATTTCAAAATTGCTGCAATATCGTTCAATAATGTTACTGCATCTTGCAGATCAAAATGTATCTGACTATATTAAAACTACAGTAGGTCGACAAGACGCTACGAAGTAGTTGGACAGATCAATGACGGCTTATTGAATTTGTGACTCCAGTTCAAATAAAAAATAAGCACTAGCTTTCCAACATAAAAAGCTCGCAGAAATGCGGGCTTTTCTTTTTCTGATTTTCTGAAACGTCATGAAATAATTCAATCAAGCTGTATTTACATAAAGTATTCAAAGCAACTCTTTATTTTATAAATAAAAAAAACAGTATTGTAGCTGAATTTTAACATTGCCATAAAATCTAACAACTTTCAGCTAATTTTTAGATTGGGGCATGCTATAAGAAAACAGTATATAAAAAAGAGGACAGAAAAATGACTGAAATGATTACAGTAAGGGTCAAGGATCAATATAGTAATGAGCTGAATGCGATGGCTTGGTTAAATAAACTGCAAGAGCATGAGGACACAGATAATTTATCATTGTTCCAAAAAATTGATCATATCGTTGTTGATGGCGAGAAGATCTTACCAAGTATCGAGTTGCTTTTTGAAAGTAAAGAGAGTGACAGCATTTATCGTGTGATTGAACAAGTCAGTTAATTTCTAGGATGAATTAAAAAAAGTGTTGGGGTAAATAGCCCAACACGTTTTATTTGTAACTTATTTAATAGAGATTAAGCAGCTTTAAAATGATCGAGTGTTACGGCAACAAGATGATATAAGGCTAAACGATTTTTGTTAGCATGCTCAATTGCATTTTTTTCAATTTTAAACTTATCTTGAAGCGTACCTCGAGAATAGCTTTCAACCAAAATATGTTGAGATGAAATAGGATCGCTTTTGATGCGTAGATCTTTTTGATATTTAATATTGGACACCGCAGTTAAACATTGTTCAAACGTTGGGTAAAAATTTGAAAGCTCTAAAGCTGTTTGGTTGGTCGATTTTGTAAGATATTGAGTCATAAGTGTCTAATTATTTTAAATCATTGGCTTATGATTCTACAGAATGCTTGTAAAACAGACAATGCGATTTTGTAAAGAGATATGAATGCATGGGAATAGGCTTGAGCTATTTTAAAAATTAATGTGTATTTCTCCTATTTAAACTTTCAAAGTTAGGATAACGTTGTGCCAATAAATCATCTCAATATACATACAACTTTGATTTATTGGCGGTAGCTTATTTGGCTTTAAGATTTTGATATTCGAAAATAAATCAAAAATACCCTTAAATAAAAAGACTTAGAATGACCTTAAAAGCACTTCATTTGTCATTCTAAGCACATTGAAATAAATATTTAGGAGCGATTTAAGATGATTGTAAATGTTGGAGTGAATAATTGATTTGTTGCATGGTCTGGTTTAATTCTTGAGGGGAGATTCGACTTTCTTGAAGTGCGGTAATCCACTGCATTTGACAAAATTTAATATCTCGAATTGATTTTGCCTGCTGTATTTGCATGACCAATTGTTTGGTCATCAAGCCGCAATGCGTTTGTAGCAGGGTAGACATTTTGTATTTGATGTCATCAAAATTTATATAATTCAGTTCAGGCGTAATTTCGGCATGCTCTACGTGTGTAGATGTGACCGTGCTAAAACTTTGCTGGATGGGGTTTGGATCTGCTGATTTTGTATTTTGACTTAGCTGGGTATCATTAATAATTGTTGAATTTTCAACTATTTTAGGCGACGGTTTAAAGCTAATTTCAGTTGTATGATTTGAAGGGGTTAAATGATTTGACTGTTCTAGCTTTAGTGATTCTGATGTTATTTTTGACTTTGTTTGAGATGCACCATTCACCTGATTTTGAAAAATTAGACCGAGTTCTTCTAGTTGCTGAATAAGTTCTGGTGTTGCAAGCCGTTGCTTTAGTGCACTATTCAAAATTTTAAAATCATCTGTGCCGATAAGAAGCAGTAACTGTCTTTGGCGAGCCGTGAGTTGAATTGAGCGGTGTTTTAAAGTCTGAATTCCCAAATCAGTTTTAAAATAGTGATCCATGAGTCAAATTATTCCCCAATAAATTGACCCCAGAATAAAGAATGAAAATTACACTAATATGACTTTTTTGTTACAAATCACCAGCTTAAAGTGTGACAATATTCGCATTCTCCAAAGCTTTACGTAAATAGGGGTCTAGCTCATCTTGACGAAGCAGCCATTGAACATAGTCTTTCGGTAACTCTGCAATCGCAGTCCCACGATGCTTACCAAAGTTAATACTACGTGGGATACGCGCATCTTCTGAGGCTTTATATAATTCTTCAATGGTCTGAATTTTGAGTTGGTAAACAATATGCATGAGAATATTTGCAGTTAAAATAATATCTGCATCTGCACGATGCGCACCTTTTAACATTTCACGTGCTTTCTCACTGCCTTTACTGATCATATAAATCAGTGCGGATATATTGTGTGCTTCAGCATCAGGCCAAACAAGACGAGCAAGTGCCAGCGTACAAATGGCTTTGATATGAGATGTATCTATTCCACACTGCTGTATAGCCCGAATATCGTAATCAATATTGTGCCCAATGATGTAAATGGTTTGTTGAGGAAGTTCAAAACTGGAAAAATTAGGTTGCCCTACAAGATCAGATTCTAAGATGTGATGAACTGCCATTGAGCCAAAAGAAATTTTTTCATTGCCAATACTATAAAGTTGATCGAACATTTGTTCTCGATCTAAGCTTAATTTCCCTTGTTGAATTTGAATTGGTGCATAAGCAATTTCAATGGGCAATCCATTGAGTGTATGAGTTTCAGTATCTAAAATAATGGCTTGCATACCTTTGTTCCTCAACAAATAGATAGGAAAGAGCGCCATATTAAACTAACTTTTTTAGGTGCGAAATACAAATGAAACCCATCTAAAATCAAGATAAGTGCTGACTTTTGCTTAAATCGCATTCAGTATCATTTTTTTAATGTGAAATATCTAAAAAATACTCAGAATTAATACTTTTAAATTGGTTGAAAGTTAAATCATAAAATCAAATATTGGTAAGAAATTGTTTATAGTTGAACTTGTTGAAATGTAATGAGCGTTGGGGTGTGTAGGTGATTTGTGAGAGGTGAGTGTATTTTAAAATATATTAATTTCAGTTGATTAATTAATAAATAATTAAATTATTAAAATAGTTAAGCAAATTTGTGAATTAAATTTCACTTGCCAAATTTATATTTATGGCTTAATCATAGTAAAGCTTAGCTTAAATATTTTGCGATATGACGTAGATGATAAAAAGTCATGGAGCAAATGATCAAGGGGTAGTGTTGACAAATGATTTGTTAGCACTGGAGTGATCGAAAAAATGATAAACAAGGATAGGATGAATCATATGAAATTAAATTTACTCTCAATCATGTTGCTTGGGTCTGGTTTATTTTTAACGGCCTGTGGTGGTGATGACAACAAGGGGGATAATTCGACCACAAGTCCAAATGTAAACGTTGATATAAACAATATTAAAAATCCTGTGGTGAATACACCAAAACCCTATGTCATTGAAAATTTTGATGAAGAATATTTTACTGTGCCGAATGCAGAAAAAGGTGTGGTGATGACCTATAAGATGAAAGGCATTAAAGGGCAAGAAACTCAGGCAACTGCATTGGTATTTACCCCAAAAACTGTACCGCCTGCTGGAGGTTGGCCTATTGTGGTTTGGGCGCATGGGACTACAGGTGTGGGCGACGAGTGTGCACCAAGTAGAAATGCATTAATTACGAATTCGATTTTAACTGGCGAAGATAGATCTATCTATAATATGATCGATAGCTTTGTTAAAGAAGGTTATGTGGTGGTTGCACCAGATTATGAGGGGTTGGGTGAGCCGAGTGGGAAAGAGATTCATCCATTTTTAAATTTAAAAAGTGAGGCTTATTCGATTACCGATGCAGTGGTGGCAACCAAAAGTTGGTTAGGTAATAAAGTCTCTAACAAATGGGCTATCTTGGGGCATTCGCAAGGTGGTCATGCTGCATTGGGTGCAGCACAGTATGCAGCACGTGCCAATATGGACTATAGGGGTGCAGTCGCAACCGCACCAGCAAACAATCTGGAGTTGATTGAAAACTTATCAGAAATGGCTTTGGCGAATAATAAGAATGTGCAAACTCAAATAAATGGCTATATGGTGCTCGATACGCTTACAGCCTATATGGCAGCAGGTATGAAAAGTGTTTATCCGACTGAACCTGTATACAGTATCGTATTTAAATCACCGACTGATAAAATTGCTGAGCAAGCAGAAGGCGAGAGGCAATGTATTGAATCGATGGCTTTTGGGTTTAGGATACCAATGATAAGTTATAGTAGGAAAAATAAAGGAAGTCTAGTTGGTTATCCACGTAAAAATGAGGGTTATACCCAGCATCCGATTGTAAGACAATTTCTTGATAAAGACTCACCACCACTACAAACTGTGGTTAAAACGCCGATTATTATTTATCAGGGCGGTAAAGATGTGATTGTATTGCCGCAGGCAACAGATGCCTTAGTGGCACAGGCGCGTGCTTTAACTACTAAAATTGATTATAGAACGGATCCGACTTGGGATCACTCTAGCGTATACTCAGTTAATGTTGAAAATGGTCAGTTGTTAAAAGATATTAAGACCTTGCTCGCCGATTAATCTTTGAGTATTTCTTGTTTTAATCCTTACAATGCAAAAATACCCTTATTTCTACGAATAAGGGTATTTTTTATATCATGGAGATCGGTATTTAATTTTAGAAAAAGCTCAATTGGAGACTTTTGGTCTATCTCTAGGCTATTCCTGTGATCTATCTCATTCATTGCTTCTACTAAAAGGCAGATCTTTGATTGGGTGATACAAAATTAAGATGGGTACTGCTTTTGGCTTAAATCACACTCAGGATCATTTTTAATGTGAAATATCAAAAAATACTAAAAAATTAATTCCTTAGAATTGACTGAAAGTTAAATAATAAAACTAAAGATTGATAAGAATTTGTTTATAGTTAAGGTTACGAAAAATATATTAAAAATAGGGTGTTAATAAGCAGTCCATGCAGGCTGATATTTTTTTAATGTTTTAACTTCAGTTAATTAAATAATGAAAACTTAAATTAATGAGATAATTTAATATATTTTAATGATTAAATTTCACTTGCTAAATTTATATTTATATCATAATTGTAGTAAAGCCTAGCTTAAATATTGCAAGGTATTATGAAGTAATAACTACACAAACATTAAACAAAGATGAGTGATCTATTGGATCAGCGTAGGCAAACGATTGGTTGACCCTGCTGAAGTGATAGAAAAAATGATAAAAAGGAAGAATTATATGAAATTTAAATTAGTTTCAGTCTTATTGGCTGGATCGACTCTATTTCTAACGGCGTGTGGTGGTGATGATAAAAGTGATCATTCATCCACTGGTCCAGATGCGAATACAGATGTGAACAATATTCAAAATCCAGTAGTAAATACACCAGTCCCCTATAATATTAAAAATGATGTTCTTCCGCCAAATGCGGATGAGAGTGTGGTGATGACCTATAAAATGAAAGGCATCACAGGGCATGAAACTCAGGCAACTGCGTTGGTATTTACCCCCAAAACAGCACCGCCTACTGGAGGTTGGCCAATTGTGGCTTGGGCACATGGAACGACAGGTGTTGCTGACACATGTGCGCCGAGTAAAAATAAATTATTTGTGGCTGGAATAGATGAGCATACTCAAAAAATGATCGATAACTTTGTTAAACAAGGTTATGTGGTGGTTGCACCCGATTATGAAGGTATGGGTGAGCCGAGCGAGAAAGAGATCCATCCGTTTTTAAATTTAAAAAGCGAAGCTTATTCGATTACTGATGCTGTGGTGGCAACCAAAAGTTGGTTAGGTAATAAAGCATCCAACAAATGGGCTGTTGCAGGACTCTCACAAGGTGGTCATGCAGCATTAGGTGCAGCGCAGTATGCAGCCCGTGCCAATATGGATTATAAAGGTGCAGTTGCAATGGCACCCGCAAATAATCTGGAATTGATCGAAAACCTTTCAGAAATGGCTTTAGCAGATCAGGATGGGGTAATTCAAATAGGCGGTTATGCTGCACTAGATACTTTAACAGCTTATATGGCAGCGGGTATAAAGGCAGTAAATCCAACTGAAGCTGCATACAGTATTATATTTAAAACACCAACTGATAAAATTGCTGAGAAAGCAGAAAAAGAATGTATTGCGGGAATGGGAGCAGCTTTTGCACTACCGATGACTGTTTATAATATTAAGAACGGCAGTCTTAAAGGTTATCCACGTAAAAAAGAGGGTTATAAGAATGTTCCAATCGTAAGACAATTTTTGGATAAAGATTCACAGCCGTTACAAACTTTAGTTAATACGCCGATTATTATTTATCAGGGTGGTAAAGACACTGTTGTATTGCCACAGGCAACGGATGCTCTGGTGGCACAAGCGCGAGCTTTAACCACTAAAATTGATTATAGAACCAATTCGAGTTGGAGCCATACAGGCTCATTCACAGCGAATGTTGATAATGGACAATTGCTAGAAGATATTAAGACCTTGCTTGCTAATTAATTTTTGATCATTTTAATTCTAACAGCGTAGAAATGCCCTTATGACTAAAAATAAGGGTATTTTTATATCATTAAGATCAGCCTTCAATCTTTCTTTGAAAAAATGACTTTAGAATTTTTGTTTTAATCTAGTTATTGATTATTTCTATT
Source organism: Acinetobacter sp. I-MWF (assembly GCF_025433935.1). Taxonomy (NCBI): domain Bacteria; kingdom Pseudomonadati; phylum Pseudomonadota; class Gammaproteobacteria; order Moraxellales; family Moraxellaceae; genus Acinetobacter; species Acinetobacter sp. I-MWF. Next base: position 1,372,123 of record NZ_JAMBAR010000001.1, read on the forward strand.
GAAATCAGTATTGGTTTTTGATTTACTCATCATCAGTGTTAGTTTTTAATATACATTAACTAAAAAGTCGAAATATTAAGTATTTAAAATTGATTGAAAATTAAGCAATAAAAATAAATATTGAGAAGAATTTATTTAAAGTAAAGTGAGGAAAGATACATTCCTATATTAACCATAATTCACAATATTTGTAGATTGTGTGAATTTAATTGTATTTTAAAATGAACTTAAGGTAAATATAAGGTTATATAAAATAATGCAATATTTCTGTGAATAAAGTTTCTTTAAGCTAAATAGTTAAAAAATAATTCAAATAATGTAAATGTTAAATTTCACTTGCAAATTTATATTTCCAATATAAATATAATGAAGCTTAGCTTAAATATTGCACAATGCAATGTGACGAATAAAACAAACATTCACTATGCATCAGGCTAGCGATTCGTTGATTAGAGTCGGTAAATTGAATTTGCTGACACTGAGGTAATAAAAAATATTATAGGCAAGGATGAATCAAATGAAATTAAATTTACTCTCGGCCATGTTGGCTGGATCCTCTTTTTTATTCCTAACAGCTTGTGGAGGAGGAGATGGAAATAGTGATAGTCCATCCACCACTACAAATGTAAATGCAGATATAAACAATATTCAAAATCCTGTAGTGAGCACACCAGAACCGTATAAGATCGAAGGTAATACTCTTCCGCCAAATGCTGCAGACAGTGTGGTGATGACTTATAAAATGAAAGGCATTACGGGCCAAGAAACTCAGGCAACAACCTTAGTATTTACTCCCAAAACGGCACCTCCGACTGGAGGCTGGCCAATTGTGGTTTGGGCACATGGTGCAGTGGGGGTTGCCGATAAGTGTGCACCGAGTAAGCAGAAATTAATTACGAGTCTACTTCCAGGTGTGGAAGATAAGTCTACCTACAATATGATCGATAGCTTTGTTAAAGAAGGCTATGTGGTGGTCGCGCCAAATTATGAGGGACTAGGTGAACCTAGTGTGCCGGAGGAAATTGTCGATAAGGAAATTCATCCATTTTTAAATTTAAAAAGTGAAGCCTATTCAATTACAGACGCTGTGGTGGCAACCAAGAGTTGGCTAGGCAATAAAGCCTCGAATAAATGGGCAGTGGCTGGGACCTCGCAAGGTGGTCATGCAGCGCTAGGTGCAGCACAATATGCGGCGCGTGCCAATATGGACTATAAGGGGGCGGTCGCATTTGCACCAGCAAATAACCTAAAATTGATTGAAGAACTGTCGGAAATGGCTTTGGCAAACATGGAGGATTTGTCACTCCCTCAAACATTAGGCTATGTGGTTTTAGATACTTTAACGGCATATATGGCTGCGGGGATGAAAAGTGTTTATCCGAGTGAGGCTGTATATAGTAAAATATTTAAGTCGCCGAGTGATAAAGTTGCTGAGCAAGCAGAATCACTGTGCCTTATCGAGTTGGGGCTACAGTTTCTGGGGCCGATTGCAACCTACACAAATGCAAATGAAGGGAGTTTGAAGGGTTATTCATGGCGTAAAAATGAAGGCTTTAAAAGTGATCCGATTGTGAAGCAATTTCTGGAAAAGGACTCACAACCACTACAAACAGTGGTGAAAACCCCGATTATTATTTATCAGGGTGGCAGCGACACTATTGTATTACCACAGGCAACCGATGCCTTGGTGGCACAGGCGCGGGCTTTAACCACCAAAATTGATTATAGAACAGATCCAACTTGGACTCACTTTAGTGTATACACGGTTAATGTTGAAAATGGAAACTTGTTAAAAGATATAAAAGCCTTACTTGCTGATTAATATTTTGAGTGTTCAATACTTCATTGTAGCAATGTAAAAATGCCCTTATTGCTGGTTGATAAGGGTATTTTTGTGACCTATGTTTAAATCTCATAAAAAAGATTGCTAGAAAAATAATTATTTGATCTTGCTATTTATACTTCGCATGATTCTTCAATATTTTTTGTAGAAGTGAACGGTTATCATTGCGATAAGACATAAGCTAGAAATAAGACGCAAATAAAGATAAGAAACAGGCTGAAAAAAGATTTTATTAATTACTATGTAATTGATTTTGGTTGTGAAAAATTTTAATTTTTAAAAAGTTTAAATTCTGATATTGGCATCAAAGGCTAAAAAATTGCTGTTGCATTAGTTTCGATTTTGGAAGAAGATGCACATTTTAATCTATTGAAAAATGTTTAAAAAATAATAAGAAAAAAGCTTGTATAACAGATTTTTTTGACGTATTTATGAAAGAATTATACGCGTTAAGTCGTATATAATTACTTTTAAAAAAATTGTGCTTTAAGGAATAAGTCACATGAAAAAAAATCTATTATCAATTTTAATTCTAAGTTCTGGTTTGGTTTTATCCGCGTGTAATAACGGTGGTAGTGGGGGGAATTCTTATGAATCACCTTCGAATACGGATGTAAATAATATTGCAAATCCTGTTGTTGGCACACCTACAGCATATACCAAGACAGATTTTTCTGCTGTCGCTGCTGATAGTGTGGTGATGACTTATAAGATGAAGGGGATTAAAGGGACTGAAGTACAAGCAACCTCATTGGTATTTACACCTAAAACAGCACCACCAGCTTCGGGCTGGCCTATCGTGGTGTGGGCACATGGTACAACTGGCGTTGCCGATGTATGTGCGCCAAGCCGCAATGCGACGAATGTTTATATTAAAGGGATGATTTCTAAATTCCTAGCTGAAGGCTATGTGGTTGTTGCACCAGACTATGAAGGTTTAGGGGAGCCAAGTGGAACTGAACTCCATCCATTCTTAAATGTAAAAAGTGAAGGTTACTCGATTACAGATGCTGTAGTCGCAACACGTAATTGGTTAGGCAATAAAGTCTCGAAAAAATGGGTGACTGTTGGACACTCTCAAGGTGGACAAGCGGCTTTAGGTGCTGCGCAATATGCTGATCGTGCAAATTTAGATTATAAAGGTACAGTTGCTGTCGCACCTGCGTCACAATTGAGTTTAATTTTAAATGCGGGTCAATTATCAGTTATAGATGGAACGCCAGCTCAACAAATTCCAGTCTATGCATCATTGGATACATTTACAGCGTTGATTGCAGCGGGTCTACGCAATTCAAATCCAACTTTAGACTATAGCCAAGTCTTTAAAGTGCCGACTGATGCAATTGCAAAGAATGCTGAGTCTGTTTGTTACGATACACTGGGGCAACAGTTTGGTGTAGCAATGGGGCAATATGCTGCAGTCAATGGCTCATTGAAAAATTATCCAAGAACAACTGATACGTTTATGTCTTTGCCAGCGGTTAAAACTTTCCTAGAGAAAGATTCGCAACCGTTGCAAGTGCAAATCAAAACGCCGGTGATTATTTATCAAGGTGGCGCTGATACAACTGTACCGAAAGTGGCAACAGATACTTTATATGGTACGGCTAAAGCACTGACGACGCAGGTGAACTACATTACCAATCCAGCTTGGGATCATAGTACAGCTTATGCCTTGAATATCGATAATATTGTGGCTGATGTAAAAGGAATGTTTGCAGCACAATAACTATTTTAAATTGTAGATTTTAGCAAATGGCTTATGTTTTCAACATGAGCCATTTTTATTTAAAACGGAACAAACTTCATTCTGTTTAATTACAAACTTCATGCTACAATACGCGCAATCTTAGCACGGCTTAAAAGCCCTAATTCATAGGACCTCGCTAATGTTCGCCAATATCTCTATTTCTGAATTTGATCCAGAAATTGCTCAAGCAATCACTCAAGAAGATGCCCGTCAAGAAGCTCATATTGAATTAATTGCATCTGAAAACTATTGCTCACCAGCTGTTATGGAAGCACAAGGGTCAAAACTCACTAACAAATATGCGGAAGGTTACCCTGGCAAACGCTATTATGGCGGTTGTGAATATGTTGATGTGATCGAACAATTGGCGATCGATCGTGCTAAAGCATTATTTGGTGCTGACTATGCAAATGTTCAGCCACACGCAGGTTCTCAAGCAAATTCAGCAGTTTATCTTGCTTTACTTAACCCAGGTGATACTGTTTTAGGTATGAGCTTGGCACATGGTGGTCATTTAACCCATGGTGCTAAAGTCAACTTCTCTGGTAAGTCATATAATGCTGTTCAATATGGTTTAAATACAGAAACTGGTGAAATTGATTACGAAGAAGTTGAGCGTTTAGCTGTAGAGCATAAACCACGTATGATTGTTGCGGGTTTCTCTGCATATAGCCAAATTGTAGATTGGCAACGTTTCCGTGAAATTGCGGATAAAGTTGGCGCTTATTTATTTGTAGATATGGCTCATGTTGCCGGTCTCGTTGCAGCAGGTGTATATCCAAGCCCTGTTCAAATTGCTGATGTAACAACGACAACTACGCATAAAACTTTGCGTGGCCCACGTTCTGGTTTAATCCTTGCAAAAGCAAACGAAGAAATTGAGAAAAAACTTCAATCTGCTGTATTCCCTGGTAACCAAGGTGGTCCATTGGTTCATGCGATAGCAGCAAAAGCAATTTGCTTTAAAGAAGCAATGATGCCTGAATACAAAGAATATCAAAAACAAGTGGTTGTAAATGCTAAAGCAATGGCTGAAGTGTTGATTTCACGTGGTTATGATGTTGTATCTGGTGGTACAGAAAACCATTTATTCTTGTTGTCTTTAATTAAGCAAGATGTGACTGGTAAAGATGCTGATGCTTGGTTAGGTGCTGCTCATATTACGGTAAACAAAAATGCCGTACCAAATGATCCACGTTCTCCATTTGTCACTTCTGGTATCCGTATCGGTACGCCAGCAGTAACAACACGTGGTTTTGGTGAAGCTGAAGTTCGTGATTTGGCAGGTTGGATTGCGGATATCCTCGATGCAAAAGGTGATGAAGCTGTTATTAATGCTGTGAAAGCAAAAGTTGAAACAGTTTGTGCAAAATTCCCCGTTTATGCTAAATAAGCATTAACTTGAGAAGGCCTCCTCTCAAGGGGGCTTTTTTTATGGTTGTTCAATAAGTTGAAAAGCTTCGGGTCTGCTGACAATTCGTCTACGTTTGCGACTAGGAGTGGTTTTTAGATGATACAAGGCACGAAATATGAAATTTAGTCATTCTAAATGAATAGTTCGTAACAATGTAGCGGCAAAAACCACTCTAGTCCCGAAGGGTTGTGGCTAAAACTATCTCAGCCTGTGTTATGAAACTTGAAAATAGTCTCGCTATTCTCATCGTTTCATGCCTTGCCTGCTCAATTTTAGCCTACAACGCAAGCCATTTATGGAATGTCAACAGACCCTAAACATGGAAGAAAATATCTGTTATAAAAGAAGTAGATTATTGGAGTTTATTGATACTTCGCTTTACGTTTTCGACATATAGGTTGCATGCTGTAATTTACGGCTTGTAGCTTAATTCATTTATGAAATGTCAACAAATCCATTATAAACATCGCTGCTATACCCAAATGATGTGAAAGATCGAAGGAATTAGGCACATGGCTAGTAAACCAAATATTATTATTTCAGAACAAGATTTACATCGTTTAGAAACGATGTTGGAACATCAGTCGAAGTTGACTGTGACGATGCAACATTTAGAAGAGGAATTGGCACGGGCAGAAGTGGTTGCCCCTCAAGATATGCCGCCTAATGTAGTGACGATGAATGCAAAAGTTCTAATCACTGTTGCACCCTCGACAGAAGCAACCGAAATTACCTTGGTCTATCCGCATGATTTTCGTGGTGAGGCAGGGCAGGTCAATGTAGTTGCACCAGTAGGCACAGCAATTCTTGGTTTGGCTGAAGGGCAGGAAATTGAATGGCCTCAGCCTGATGGTCATTTAATGAAAGTTAAAATTGAAAAAGTCGTGTATCAGCCAGAAAGAGAGGGTGATTATCTCTAATAAAAATTTAAGAGATAAAATTTACCTGTTTAAATAAAGCCCAGTGATTACTGGGCTAAATTTTGTATATAAAGACTTAGAAACCTGAAGTTCTTCCTTTGCTTGGATACTTAAATTGGTGCTGAATATCTAATTTATAAATCTGTTTCGGATTTAAATCGATTTGCCATTGGTTGATATTGGGTTGTCCGTTCCATTGTGTTGCAGTTGGTGGAAAGCTATAACTAGACTGTGTGCTGAGTTTACCGTTCTGGCTTTGTGGTTCCGCTTCAAAAATCGTAACTTGAATTGGGTAGCTATGTAAGTTTTGCACTGAATATTGCTGTTTTCGGATGGTTTCAGATTGAGTACCTTTGACTGGATTTTTCTTATCAGTTAAATCAGTCACTTTAACTTGAATTTGATCATCTGTACCAAAGCTCATTTGTAGTGCTTCATCTGCGCTATTGCTCCAAGCTCTTTGTCCAATATAGTCGCCATCACGATAAAGTTTTACTGTTCCAGAAGGCCAATTTTGATCAAGTTTTGAAATTTCAGCGTTAATTGTCGCTTGAGTGCTTTGCTTAGGGATTGCCCAAACTGAAAGTTTTGCGGCATATTGTTCAGTACTTAAAGGTAAAAAGATTTGCTGTTGGCTGCTGGGAATGGAGGCGTTGGTTTCTGAACGGAATTCAGTGCTAAAATTTAAATCAGCCGCTTGAAATTGTGGAAATTGAGGCGGGGCTTTTTTGGCCTTAGCAGTCGACTTTTCATCATAACTCATCTCAGTCAAAGCCATAGGCGCTGGTGCAACGGGATAAATTGGTCGTACAGGTTCTGGTTCATAATAGTTGACCCACCATTGTTGTGGCTGCACTTGTTGAACGTAGTTTTGCGGTGTTGCTGTGGACAATGCCAATTTAACATTGTTCCAGTCTTCCCCAGTTTTTTGTGCAATCATCGCCATGCGCGTCAGTTTGATTTGCTTGGTTTGGGTGTTTAATTCTGCTTTATATATCGGTTGCCAACGTGCATAAGGCACCATATAGCTAATTTTAATTTCACCACGTTGTGGCGCATTGACATAAAATTTAAGTGTGCGTTGGTTAAACTCACTGTCTCCAATAGCATTTAAGTCTTGCTCAAGCTCTTGTAAACGTTGTTCTAATTTTTCTTTCTCTGTTTTGGCTTGATCAATGGCAATAAAAGCCTCGTAGGCTTGTTTACGTACTTTAGGTGCAGAGCCCTTGATGACATTTTCTAAAAACTTATTTTGTAATTCAGCTGCTTGAATAATTGAGTTTTGTTCAGAAATTTTCCTTTTAATATCCTCTATATTATTGCGCAATTGAGAGGATTCATTTCCTGCGGGTTTATCCAGTGCACTATCTGTATGAGAAACCGCATTGACTTCAATATTGCTACTCTGATATTGCAGTTGATCGATATTGAAGTTTGCTGCAAGCCCGTTCAGGGTAACGAGTTGTTCTCCTGCTTGTACAGGAATAGTTCGTTCAATTTTTGCCAATGTAGGATACAGCGTGACTTGTTGAATTGGCGAGTTAGATAAGTTGAGTGCAAAGCTATATGATGAAGGAATACATAAAATGCTGAGTTGTAGTGCTGTTTTTATATTCATTATATGAGGCCCTAAAATACCTGAAATCAATTTTAATAGTTAAAATGTAGCAGAAAGTGATACAAATCAAAATAGTGATCGAAAGCGAAAGCTAGTTGAGCTTAAATGGGAGGAATAAAAATATTAATTTTCACCATAATTCGTGGTTTATTTATTTTTATTTTGATGGATTATTCATTGAATTTTTGGGATTTAGTGGATCAATTTAAACAAAACAAAAAATTTCAGTTACACTAAGTTATCCAAAATTTAAAGGGCTGAACATTGAAACAATCATGCACAATACGGGATAAGACGTTTCCTCCTGAATTAAAAACATGGTTGTATGCTCAAGGTTCACTGACTCAGCAGCTGACGGATGCTGCGGGCGGACTATTTAAAGTTCAGCCGATTCAAGAGCATTATCAGAGAATGACCTTGCTAGATAGCCAATGGATGCTAATGCCACATCAACATACCTCTTGGGTACGTGAAAGCTATTTGTTTGGTTGTGATGAGCAACCATGGGTCAAAGCAAAAAGTATTTTTCCTATTCTTAGTATTCATGGCAAAGCACGTTTGTTTAAACACATTCGAACTAAACCGATTGGAAAGTTTTTATTTCAACGCACCAATCCGTTGTGTGAACGGCGTGTTTTAAAATTAGCAGAGGGTTGGACACGTCAAAGTTGTTATACTTGGCATGGTTGTAAATTTATTGTTCAAGAGACTTTTCTACCTGCTTTTGAGCAATTTTTACAACAACAGCATATTTCAAAATAGAGTATTGAAGGACTGTCATGTCGATCGCGCAACACACCACTTGGCAACAACGGTTAGAAGCTTATTATTATCTGTGTCGTTTTGATAAACCAGTTGGAACAGAGTTGGTTTTATGGCCGACCATGTGGGCATTATGGATAGCAGCAGAAGGCATCCCTGATATTGTGACGCTGGTTGCAATGGTCTTAGGCACAATTTTTATGCGTGCAGCCGGTTGTGCGATCAATGATTTTGCTGATCGTAAAGTAGATGCACATGTAGAACGTACTAAAAATAGACCCTTGGCAACAGGAGTAATCTCAGCCAAAGAAGCCATTTGGGTGTTTATTGGTTTGGTGGCCGCCAGTGCATGTACTTTATTTTTCTTGCCGATCGCAACTTTTTACTGTGCGCTTGCAGGATTAGTTCTCGCCTTTGTTTACCCCTTTATGAAGCGTTATACCCATTTACCACAAGTGGTCTTAGGGATGGCATTTTCTTGGGGAATTCCAATGTCATTTACCGCAATGGGAAAACCCTTAGATTGGACCTGTTGGCTGCTTTATTTTGGTAATTTAGCATGGACAGTGGCTTACGATACTCAATATGCAATTACAGATCGTGAATATGATTTAAAAATTGGGGTGAAATCCACTGCTATTCTTTTTGGAAAATACGATATTCAGATCATCTCTTTATTGCAATTGACCAGTGTATTGTTGATTGGTGCAGCATTGTATTTAGAAAATATTTTGATTCCATTTGGCTTGATGGCTTTATTATTGGTTGTTGCTGATTTTATTTATCAGTGGTCAAAAACCAAAGATCGCGATCCACAATTATGCTTTTGGGCATTTAGACATAACCGTTGGGTCGGTTTAATCATATTTGTCGGCATTTTTATTGCACTATTTTGATTTTAAATTATAAAAATAAACCACTGTTGAAATTTCATCTCTATTTATAATAATAAAAAATATAGGTGAAATTTCACGATATCAAGAAAATAATAGTTTTTTAAATGTGAAATATTTTGCTTTTTTATTAAAAAATATTGTAGTAAGACTCATTATTTTGTGCTTAATTAATGCTGTGAACAGGGAGCTGTTCAAACAATAAAAATTGAGGACTTTGTAATGAAAACATTATTTAAACGAACATTATTGGCAATGACTTGTGGTTCAGCATTATTTTTAACTGCATGTAATGATGATGATAACAAGGATAACTGGGGTTCGAATAAAAATTATGTGTCTGAAAGTGCATATAATTTAGAGGTGCTGAGTGAAGCTGCATCGATCAAAGTCATGACCTATAATATGCCGAACGTGCTCGGAGAAATAAAAAAAGAATCAGCGTTGATTTTTATGCCGAAAACCAAAAAACCTGCTGATGGTTGGAAAGTAGTGGTTTGGGTGCATGGCACGGTTGGTAATGGTGATAGTTGTGCACCGAGTAGAAATGTAATTAATGAACGTTTTAAGGTGATGGTAAAGAGCCTTTTAGCTGAAGGCTATGTCGTAATTGGGCCTGATTATGAAGGTTTGGGCACGCCAGGTATGCATCCGTATTTAAATTTAAAGAGTGAAGCAACTTCAGCAATTTACGCCATGAAAGCGTATAAAGAGCGCTATGGTAATCAGATCAATGGTCAATGGATGTCTGTGGGACAATCTCAGGGTGGGCAAGCTTCTTTAGGCACGGCCGAGTATGCTAATAGCGATACCAATTTTAAAGGTGCCGTGGCAGGCGCGCCAGCCTCAAGTTTGGGGCTGATTATTTCTGAGATTGCGCCTAAAGCGATTCAAGGACTACTTAAAGATGGGAAGGTGGATGCCGCGACTGAGGTTACGGCTACACTATTGACCTATGCATCTTATACTACTGCTGGTGTGACTGCTTATGAACCTAAGTTTAACTATCGAGAGTTGTATAAAGAGCGTTCAAGAGATATTGCAGCATTAGCTGAAGGTTCAACAGGTGAAAACGGTTTATGTTTTCTTGATTTGCAGAAGAAATTTATTGACGATATTAAAGGCTATTTAAAGGACAACAGTGGTAAAACCGTTTTAGATTATCCGGGCTTAGTTGATAACTTCCAAGAGAATCCAACGGTGAAAAAATTCTTATTCGATAACCAACCTGCAACCAAGAAAATCAATAGCCCTGTGATGATTATTCAGGGAACTGCTGATACTTCAGTGCCTTATGTGGTTACAGATGGATTACAAAAAGGCTTAAAAGCGATGGGAACAGATGTCACTTTTGTTGCTGCAGAAGGTGCAGCACATTCCGATGCTATCGTTCAAAAGAACGCTGATTTAGTTGCTTTTATTAAAAAACATATGCCAACCACCAAATAATTGTTTTAAGAGAAACATTCAACCATTTGCTTTTCTTGGCAGTTAAATAGAGAGTAGCAATTAAAAAAAAGCAGCGTTTTTATTAAAGCGCTGCTTTTTTATATTTAGGTATGGTCATTTGTAAGGTTTTATCGAAGATTTGATTGGCTTTTGATCAAGGCTATTTATATAGCATGATCGCTATTTGTCTCAACTGGCATTCGAGCTGACATTTTCTTGAGATATTTTATGATTCACAATTATGTATTTCTGCGTAATCCATGGAATGGTTTAAGGACTGGTGCTGGCGTTTCTATTGCATGAATTTGGTTTAAGCGAATTTAAATTAAAGCTAAGCATTTGTATCTAAGTATTATTTTACTCTTTGGTTAAAAGTATCCTAGCAAGATGCTTTTTTTTATGTTTAATTAGTAGCTTGAACACGGAGTTGTTCAAAAAATAAAAACTGAGGACTTAGAAATGAAAGCATTATTTAAACAGACATTATTGGCAATGACCTGCGGTTCAGCATTATTTTTGGCTGCATGTAATGATGACGATAATAACTGGAATAATTGGGGTTCAAATAAGAATTATGTATCTGAAAATACATACAATTCTGATGTAATCAATGAGGCTACATCGGTCAAAGTTATGACCTATAATATGCCGAATGTACTTGGTGAAACCAAGAAAGCTACAGCAATGGTTTTCATCCCCAAAACAACGCGACCTGCTGATGGTTGGAAAGTTGTGGTGTGGGAACATGGCACGGTTGGCGTTGGTGATAGTTGCGCACCGAGTAGAAATAAGTTTAACCCACGATTTAAAAATATGGCGCAAAGCTTGTTAAATGAAGGCTATGTGATTATAGCCCCTGATTATGAAGGCTTGGGTACACCAGGCATGCATCCGTATTTAAATTTAAAGAGTGAAGCAAATTCAGCGATTTATGCAGTGAAAGCGTATAAAGAACGTTATGGTAATCAGATCAATGGTCAGTGGATGTCTGTTGGTCAATCGCAGGGTGGACATGCTTCTTTAGGAACGGCGGAGATTTCCAATAGTGATGCCAATTATAAAGGTGCTGTCGCAGGCGCACCTGCCTCAAGTTTGGGTTATATTATTTCTGTCGTTGCGCCACAAGCAATTCGAGATATCCTTCAAAAAGAACAAGCTGGAACAGCTCCAGTGGGTACTGCTGTTGAAGTTTATGCAGAATTAATGGCATATGCAGCTTATACCACAGTTGGTGTGACTGCTTATGAACCTAAGTTTAATTATCGAGACGTTTTCAAAGATCGTTCAAAAAATATTGCACAATTTGCGGAAGGTTCAACGGGTGAAAATGGTTTATGTCTAGATGAATTGCATAATAAATTTGCTGATGATATCCGTGATTATATTGTTAAGAATGGCGGAAAAACTGTTTTAGACTATCCTGGATTAGTCGATAATTTCCAAGAAAATCCTACGGTAAAAAAATTCTTAGCTGAGAACCAACCTGCAACCAAGAAAATTAATAGCCCAGTAATGATTATTCAGGGAACTGCTGATATGGCAGTACCTTATCCTGTCACAGAAGGATTGCAACAACGTTTAAAAGATATGGGTACAGATGTAACGTTTTTACCTGTGAAAGATGCGAGTCATACTCAAGCGATTGTTGAAAAAAATCCTGAATTGGTTGCCTTTATTAAAAAGCATATGCCAACTACAAAATAATTGTTTAAGAAAAGCATCCAGTCATTTGCTTTTCTTGGCGGTTAAATAGAGTGTGGTAAATAAAAAAGCAGAGCTTCCATTTAAGCTCTGCTTTTAATATGAGTATGTAAAACTTAAATTAAAATAAATAAGGGGAAACTCAATATACTTTTGACTAAGAATATAATTAAATAATGAGAGGTTTGATTATGCAAATTGCTGTTAAAAATTTAATAAAACTTGGTGTATTTCCAAAGTCCGAAGATGCGGTGAATGATCCAAAAGGTATTGAGTATATTGATCATATTCAAGCATTAATTGATAGGATAAAGTTACCAGTGAGCAATGATGATGCGATAGACTTGTGCTCGATATTAAGAAACGATGAGGATGATTACTTTGGTTTAACACAAACTTTATTGCAAAAAATAGAGACGGCACCTGATTGGCCAATTAAGGAGTTATTTGTTAATAACAATAATTACTGGATGAGTGTACTTAAGAGTAGAGCGAGATTTGTATAGTAAATAATGCAGGTAGACATTTTCTAGTCATTAGAATAGGTAGTCTAAAATTAAGATTCTGACATTTATGTAAAATAAAAGCTAGATTATAGTAAAGTATAATATGTATGTTTTTAAAGTTTTCTTACGGAAAAGATTTATTGTAAAAAGGTAGTATTTTTTAGATAAGATTGTTACCTATTTAAAAATTATTTGTTTATTTTAAATATGGTGGAAATATGAAGAAAATGAGTTATATCGTGGCTTTTTTTCATTGTTAATGCTGTTTTTTTTTGATTTACAAGGTGATTTTCAAACATACTTGAAATACAAAAAGTATTTCAAAGCTTTGTATCTTGGAGAGAAAATGAAGAACGAAAACATGGTATTGAGAAACTGTTCTGATATATCAATTCAGGATGATTTACATAAAGCGTTTGAAAATATTCCAAAAGCTAATATTAACTGTCTAAATAAATCTAAATTAATCTATATTGGCCCATATTATGGAGATCATGCAGTTGCTACATTTATATGTTTTAATGATGATTTAGTTGTTGAGTATAGCTGGACTGATTTTCAGGAATCTTGTTCAATTATCGTTTCTAAGAAAAGCTGGAATATTCCTGAAAAAATAACAGTTGAACATCTTAATTCACCTTAAATTTAAAAAAAATCTAAAATTAATCAATTTTATAAGTAGGTGATAAAATGGGAATGAGATTATTTGCTACATCTGTGACAGGCGTTGAGCCTTATTTGGAAAAACTTCATAAAATAAATCGTTATTTTGACAATGAAAATAAAAAAGCACTCTTTCATAGTAATTATGGTGGAAATTTAATTCTATCGGTTTTAAAAGTTATCAGCGTGTATGAAGAGAAAGAATTAAATCAAAATTTATTTGATAAAGCAAAAAACCTAGAGAGAACGAAAGATATTGATGGTAATCCTGAAATTACTCTTATTTTTAATGTTTTAATTAGCCCCTTAGAGATAGAGAAGCTTTCGATCAACCAGTTAAGAGATCTTTATTGTTCCTTGTTTATTGAGCGTATAAACAATCCATTGTTTAAGATACCTAAGACCTTAGATTATGATCAATTAAAATCTGACTTATTGGTATTAATTGAAGACCTTAAAGATGTAGATTTGAGTTCTATTTCTTTGTAAAACCAAATAGAGGTGGGTTGGATGGAAGAGCTTTATGGTTTTCTCCGAACTCTGGAGTAAAAAACGTTGGAGATAAGGCTGTAATTAGATGTGTAGTCACAAAAATAGGATGCTGATATGGCAGAATCATTTTGGCCAAGTGGAAATGATCAAACGATTATCTGTACTGATTTAAACATCAAAGAATTTTGTAAGCTGTGGGGAAGTCCATTTATTCAAGAGTATGAAGATGGCTTAGGTTGGTTTGATTCTACATATCTCTATGATTCTCAATTAATAAATACGCCTATCGTTTTTATTAAATATTTAGAATCACCTTATAGTTATACATTGGTCATGATTGATGAGCAGATCAAAGATGTAAGGGCATATGAAGATTTTATTATTAATAAATATTTAATTAATTCTTATATAGATCGTAGAAAATCGGCGTATAAGGATAATTAATATCTTTATATAATCGTCGTTTAAAATTAATTTAATAGACACAATAAAACGTGCAGTTGTCAGATAGAAATAGTGATCATTTGTTAGATGCTTATCAATTTACTGAATTTAACAATCTATAAAAGCAGAGCTTCGATTCAAGCTCTGCTTTTTTATCTCAATGTATGGCCGTTTGTATTTTTTTGACCGAAGATCGAACAGGTTTTTTACCAAATGAAAGGTGGTTAAAGAAAATATTGAGTAATACTGCTGCTATACACGTCGCACTTATTCCTGAATGAAATAAGGTTTGGAATACTTTGGGAAAGGCATGAAAGAAATCAGGGCTGATTAAAGGAATTAAGCCGACACAGATCGACACAGCAACAATGATAAGATTGGATTGGGTTTGATAATCCACTTTAGATAATGTACGAATACCGCTTGCTGCAACGCTACCAAATAAAACAATACCTGCGCCACCTAAAACAGGCATCGGAATCGCAGCAATTAAGCGTCCGAAAATCGGTAATAAACCCAGTACAACTAAAATAGCACCACCTGTTGCTACCACAAAACGACTTTTAACACCTGAAATGGCAACCAGTCCTACGTTTTGAACAAAAGCACATTGCATAAATGAACCAAATAATGGCGCAATCGCAGAAGATAGCATGTCTGCTCTTAAACCATCTGCCAAACGATGACTATCCATTTTTGTATCAACAATTTCACCAATCGCTAAAAGGCTGGCTGTTGTTTCAGTAAGGATTACGATGGTCACAATACACATGGTTAAGATCGCAGGCATTTCAAAGCTGGGTAGACCAAAAGCAAATAGATGTGGGAAAGCAAATAAATCACCATTGCCCACTTTTGAAAAGTCGGCAACACCAAGCAGGATGGTAAAAATTGCACCAACAATAATTGAAATGAGTACGCCTAGGCGCGCCATTGTAGCTGAACCAAAGCGGCTCACCACAAGTAGTACACCGAGGGTAAA
Source organism: Acinetobacter sp. I-MWF (assembly GCF_025433935.1). Lineage (NCBI taxonomy): Bacteria > Pseudomonadati > Pseudomonadota > Gammaproteobacteria > Moraxellales > Moraxellaceae > Acinetobacter > Acinetobacter sp. I-MWF. The sequence continues at coordinate 1,387,560 of NZ_JAMBAR010000001.1, forward strand.
GGCTGCAATCCCTATATTTTCTAGGGAGCCCCATTCGGGTGCTTTAGGGTTACCGCCCATAATCCAGCGGATTGCAACAGGTAAAAGTGAAATTCCAATAATGGTAATAATTGAACCCGTCACAATCGGTGGAAAGAAACGTACTATTTTTGAGAAAAAGGGGGTAATCAATATCCCGAAAATAGAACTGACAATCACAGCACCGAAAATCGTTTGAATATTTCCCCCAGTTGTACCAATTGCAATCATGCTTGCGACAGCAGCAAATGAAGTGCCTTGTACAATTGGAAGTTTTGCACCAAACCACTTTAGTCCAAGCGTTTGTAGTAATGTTGCCAAACCACCCACAAGAATAGATGCCGTAATTAATAAGGCAATTTCAGCTGCATTTAGACCAATCGCCGTACCTACGACCAAAGGTGCCGCAATCAGACCACCATACATGGTGAGTACATGCTGTAAACCAAATGTCAGGTTCTTTCCCGCACTTAAAACTTCATCTTCAGGTTGAATTTTTTTAATTTCAGTATTCATCTTAAAACCTTTATGACTTTGCCATCCCTGCATTACAAAGAGCAATTTATATGCCAAATGGTCAATAACTGTGAGCAAAGTACTTTAAGTGAAAGCTAAAACTTATGTGTTTGAGATTGATATTTAAATTATTTCTTTGTGCAAAACCGTTACTTTACGATGGATAAGGCTTAGCGTGTTTAGATTGGCGCGATTCTAAAACGAAGCACTAGGCTTCTTTCATCTGTCCTTTTTTTAAGCATAGATTAAGATAAAGCACCCTCATCCTCATCTTCTTCAAAGGGGAGGAGAAGCTTTTAATAGCGATATGATTCACACAACATGATCATTTATTTTAGCTTTTATGCAGTTGTGCTTGATGGGTTTGAGAATAGATAAAAAATTGTGCTGTACCTACAGCGAGTACACATGAGGCAAGTATAAATTGCTGATGATAGGAGACACCCCAATGTTGCAAGCTACTAAAACAGATTCCACCAACCAATTGGGTTACGGCAAAAGCTAATGTTGCTATGCTCCATAGTTTTTTATAGGCCACATGATAAAGATGTAAAATGGTATATGAAGTAAGGAAAACCACAGCAGGATTAAGCAAACCTGTAAAAAAGGATGAGGTATAGGTAAGGATTGGATGGGTTGAAAAAATCGCAATAAAGATCGCCAAGACATACAGGCTATATAATATTTTTAATGCGGTAAAATTGCCAAATTTTCGTGCCAGTAAGTAAGCACTGATTGCACCTAAGGCACTGCCTGAACCATACAAAATCCAATTCAAGTTAATTAGATATAGATTAAGATGCAGGGTATTTTTAAGATAATCAATCCAAAACAATGAGTGGGGAACATAAGCAAAAGCGCTAGAAGCATAAACAATCAGCAAACTAAAATACATGCCATTGACTGTCCCCGTTTGATTGTTTGCTACGCTGATATGATCCAGATGATTTTTAAACAGATTGAGTAAATAAACAATGATCAAACAAATGACAGCAGAGAATACAAATAAAATCATCCAAGCAGATTGTGTGTTGATTCTGTCGAGATAAGGCAAAAACAGGGTTGCCAATAATACTCCGATGCCAATACCACTAAAGCCAATGAAGTTGATGGTTAAACGTTCTTCAGCTTTGCTGCAATGTGCAACGATACTGGGTGCTAGAATCATCAATAAGCCACCACTGATGCCAGAAATGACACGCCAAAAGACATACCAGCTTTCGGGAAGACCTGAAAAAGCACAACTGAGTAAACTCACCGTTCCAGAAAATGCCGCCAAAATGATATATCGAGGCATGGTAAAGTTTTGAGGCAGTTTCATTGCCCAAAATGCACCAATTAAATACCCCAACAAATTTGCACTGCTTAAGATACTGGCAAAACTGGAGTCCCAATGATAAGCAAGACGGGTAGAGGGCAATAATGCAGTATAGGAAAATCGGAGAATGCCAATGCCTAAACACATACACAGGCATAGAAAGATACTCAGCTGAATTTTATTCGATCCGATCTTGGTCATTGTGCAGATTATCCATTTTCCGTTAATTCACCTTAAGGTGAATTTAAAAAAATGACAATAAATAATCAGTATTTAGTTTGGGAATAATCAGGGCTTATTCACATAACTTAACCAGTTGGTAAAATCGGAGCTTACTCTGCGATAAGTATGATTAATATCAAGGGCTAAGTCTGTTTAGATCATTGAACAATGTATGAATTAAACGTGATTTAGAACAGATTGGCCCATCGACAAGCAAATTTTGTAAGGATTAAGCCTATAGATTAGCATCGACAGGATCACCGATCGTATAGTAATGCCCACCTGCAACATGATGTAGGCTTTTCCATTCAGCGCCAACTTCATGGTAATACCAGTGACCATTTCGAAATACGCGATCATCTGCATACGCAGCGACGACTTTGCCTATAAATAAATCATGGCTTTGTTGATTATGCGGTTCAGGAATCAGTTCACAGATCAACCATGCAGCACAGCCTTCAACCGCAGGGAGCTGAAATCCCTCAAATTGGAAAAGTGGCGTATGGCAGTGTGAGAGTTTTTCAGGATCATTAAACTGACTGATTGAGCCTAATTGTTGTACCAGCTTAAGTTGTTTGAGTGTTGGTACCTGTAGGATGAAATGACCTGACTTTTCAACTAATTCACGAGTTTTTGTACTTTTGTCTAAAACCACACTCACTTTGGCAGGCACAAGTTCTAAGGCACAAGCCCAAGCTGCTGCCATGACATTGTTTTCGGTTTCATACTGGGCTGAGACAAGCACGGTTGGACCATGATTTAACAGGCGATGAGCCTTAGAAAGTTCAACAGTTTGGATGTGTGAATTCATGAGATGGCCTATATTCTGAGTGTTAGTCTTTATTTGTATAAGCTTATACAAAAAATTCATGAGTGCGCTAAAGTGATGTTTTTATTATTAATAGTGCATGTTGAGAAAACAACACTTAAATATCAAAAAATGCTAAAGACTATTGGATATTTCACAATAAGCTTATAATAAAACGATCAAAACTATTGGAACTCGAATGAACTATACGCTCATTTTGAATATTGTCATATTCATTGCCTTGATCATACTGCTGATGCAAACCAGAAAGACAGATTGGAGTCTGGCTAAAAAAGTGTTTGCCGGTTTATGTTTAGGTGTGGTATTTGGGCTAGGATTACATTGGGTTTATGGTACAAATTCTGAAATTTTAACTGAGTCTATTCAATGGTTTAATATCGTTGGAAATGGTTATGTTAAGCTTTTGCAAATGGTGGTGATGCCATTAGTGCTGGTCTCGATCCTGAGTGCTGTGATTAAGTTACATAATGCATCCTCATTAGGCAAGATTAGTATTTTTAGTATTGGTACATTATTAATCACTACGTTTATTGCCGCTTTGGTTGGCGTGTTCGTGGTCAATCTATTTGGATTAAGTGCGGCTGGTCTTGTACAAGGGACACAGGAAACAGCACGTCTTGAAGCAATTCAATCTGAATATATTGGTAAAGTTACAGACTTAAATGTACCTGATTTTATTTTATCTTTTTTGCCGACAAATCCATTTGCTGAACTCACTGGGGCACATCCAACCTCAATCATTAGTGTGGTGATCTTTGCTACGATGCTCGGTTTGGCTGGGCTTAACCTGATCAGAGATGATGCCGAAAAAGGCCAACGTATCGTCACTGCAATTGATACATTGCAAGCGTGGGTGATGAAGTTAGTTCGATTGGTGATGACGCTTACACCTTATGGTGTATTTGCCTTGATTACGAAAGTCGTGGCAAGTTCTAAAGCCGCTGACATTGTTAATCTCGGTGGTTTCTTGGTTGCCTCTTATCTGGGTCTAGCCATCATGTTTGCGGTACATGCAATTGTATTGCTGCTGACAGGCGTTAATCCAATCCGATTCTTTAAAAAGGTTTTACCTGTATTAACCTTTGCTTTTACCAGCCGTTCGAGTGCGGCAAGTATTCCATTAAATATTGAAGCACAAACTCGCCGTTTGGGTGTACCTGAGTCTATTGCCAGCTTTTCTGCTTCATTTGGTACAACGATTGGGCAAAATGGTTGTGCGGGTTTATATCCAGCGATGCTTGCGGTGATGGTTGCCCCAACAGTGGGGATTAATCCACTTGATCCGATCTGGATTTTAACTTTAGCTTGCGTGGTGACTTTAAGTTCAATTGGCGTTGCAGGTGTCGGTGGTGGCGCAACCTTTGCAGCACTGATTGTTTTACCGATTATGGGTTTACCTGTGACTTTGGTGGCTTTGCTGATTTCCATTGAGCCTTTGATTGATATGGGGCGTACTGCGCTAAATGTTGATGGTTCGATGACTGCAGGTGTTGTGACCAGTCAATTGATGGGACAGACAGATCAAAGCATTTTACTTTCAGATGAGAGAGAAGAGTTAAAACATAGTTAACCTATTTTTATATATTATTTAAACGCCATAAAAAGCACCTAAATTACATTTAGGTGTTTTTTTTCAACTCAAGTTTATTCATTAAACGCTGATTTATTAAAACAAGTCAGAGTATTCACGACTATAAATAGCAGTTTATCACGATCATATTGCTGATAAATATGATGGCCTGCTGGCGCTAAAAGGTTCTATTTTGCTGCTTGATTACACTCAGCCAATTCTTTTGAATTTTTTGTCCAAATTTTTCCAGCAGAATTTTTATAGAAGGTGATTTTCCCAATTCGGGAGACTAAACTTTGGCATGAGTCTATTGAAAGTTGATTGCCCCAAGGACCAGACATTCGACATACAGTACCATCGCATTTCCAAACTACATTAGGGCCATTCTCTATAGGCACGGTCACTGTCCCTTTATGTGTGGTTCCAGCAATCCAAATGGTATCGGCTGCAAAAGTCAGTGGAGAGCATAGGATTAGGCTGCTTATAACGACGTTTCGGAGTTTTATGCTTATTTTCATCGTGTTTATTCCATAATTATTGATCTAGGAAAGCTTATAAACTTCAAATGAATCTATAAAACACGTGTATTTAAAATGGTCAATATGATCAAGCTCAAGTTTTAACTGTAACCATTTTAAAACATAGACTGTATCTGTAATCATTTTTAGTATCACTTAGAATAGATTAAAATGAGGAGTTTTGACAATGAAAATGTACCAAGTTGATGCTTTTACACAACAATTGTTTAAGGGCAATCCTGCTGCTGTATTGGTCTTAGATGATTGGCTGGATGATGCTTTGATGCAAAATATTGCCTTAGAAAATAATTTGGCAGAAACTGCTTTTGTAAAACGCATTGATGATGAAAATTATCAAATTCGCTGGTTTACACCACAGGTTGAAGTCGATTTTTGTGGGCATGCAACTTTAGCTTCAGCTTTTGTTTTATTTAAAGACTATAGCCAAGCGAAGACGATTCATTTTCATGTTAAAGATTTGGGTATTTTTATCATCCAGCAAGCTGAGGATGGAAAGATCCAGATGAATTTCCCAATTCGTCAGCCACAAAAAGTGATCGATTATCCAGAATTATTGAATCATGTTATTGATCAGCCTTTTAAAGAAGTCTATCTCAATGCGCAAGCGTATATTTTAGTTTGTGAATCTGCACAAGATGTGATAAATGCAAAACCAAACTTACCCAATATCCGAAAAATTGCAGAACAATATCATGTGAGTACCGCATTAACTGCGGAGTCTGCAGGCTATGATGTGACCATTACCGCAGCTTCAAACGATTATGATTATGTGGCTCGCTATTTTGCCCCGCATAAAGGGATAGATGAAGATCCTGTAACAGGTTCTATGCATACAGGTTTAGCGCCTCTATGGGCTGAAAAGCTGGGTAAAACACAACTTATCGGGTATCAGGCATCAGCGCGCGGTGGAAAATTGTTTTGTGCTCTTCAGGACAATCAACGTATCGAAATTTCAGGCTATGCACAGTTATTTATGCAAGCTGAGATTTTTATTTAGATTGATTTTAAGATAAAGATGTTCAAATCATTACAAAAGCCGTTGAAATAAACGGCTCTTTTTTCAAAACTTTACTATAAATTTTGTTCAGAATTTCTTAAGATGTTTAGCTTATAAATGTTTAAAATTTAAAAAATTCTGGATTCTCCTATGCTCATGCAGTTGAAAAAACTCACCTTGTCGCTTTGTATTCTTGGTTTTAGTGCGTCTAGTTTTGCTCAAGCCATCCTGGTTAAATCTGAACATAATATCGAAGAATATAAGCTAGAGAATGGCTTTAGAGTTTTACTTGCACCGAATGACAAAGAAAGTAAAGTCTTTATGAATACGGTTTATTTGACCGGTTCATTAAATGATCCACAAGGCAAAGGCGGTCTCGCACATTTACTTGAACATTTAGCGTTTAAAGGCACACAAGATGTAAAAGGCGATGAGTTTCAACGCCGTTTAGATCAATATACGTTAATGACCAATGCCAGTACCGATTATTATTCGACTAAATATACCAATATAGTACGTCCAGACCAAAACACCCTAAATGAAGTAATTTATTTAGAGTCACAACGTATGGACAAATTGGTGCTTCAAGAACAATTCGTTCCTTCAGAAATCAATATTGTGATGCGTGAACGCGAAGTGCGTATGGATCAGCCTTTTGCTGTGCTGATGGACCAAATGTGGAAAGCAGCCTATGGCAACAAGTCATTAGGTCGTTTGCCGATTGGTGATCTTGCTGAACTACAGTCAATTAAAATGAATGAATTGAACAAATTCTATAAAGACTGGTATGCACCGAATAATGCAGTGATGGTGATTGCAGGTAAATTTGATAAAGCAGAAGTTTTAAAAGCAATTGATAAAAACTTTAGTGCGATAGCTGCACGTAAGATTCCTCAACAAGCAACAGTACCTTTACTTGATTCTTCAACCATAAAAAATCGTAATTTTGTGGTGAAAAAGGGCAGTGATCTTGCCAAATTCAACATTTATATGAATGGTAAGAATGAAAAAATTCAGCCAGTATTAGCACTTGCGCCATATTTATATACCTTACAACCGAGTGGTCATCTATATTCCAGCATGGTGGAAACTGGCGTCGCGACCAATGTCCAGTCAACAACATGGTTAGATGATGATTTTAACTTGGTGTTTATGGGCGCAATTTATGCACCAAACCATGATGCTCAAAAAATTGACAGTGCGTTGATTGCCGGTGTAGAAAAAAATAAAAGTTTTGATGATGTTGAATTAAAACGGGTTAAAAATCTGATCCAGAATGCCAATGAAAGTTTATTGACCAGTGCTGCTGCTGTCGGTGGTATGTTAAGTGATTATGTGGTGTCATCGCATGGCAATTGGGCACAATATTTTAAAGATCAACAAGCCATTCAAAAGTTAAGTGTGGCTGAAACTAATGCAACTTTAAAAGCATTTTTAACTGAGCAGCACCGTTTTAATGGTGATATTCAACCGACACCTGAAGATCAGAAAAAGGCGTTGGAGCAAAAGCAAGCTGCTGAAAAACCAAAAACTTTAGATCAACAAGCTGCTGCTGTAGAACCGTTAAAAGATGTCAGTGTTTATCAAGCCGAAGTTGCTCAATATGTTGAAAAATCGAAACAATATTTAACTGCAACAGAGAAAAAGATTCAACGTGGCACTTTAAAAAATGGGATGAAATATGCTTTATTCCCAACCTCGACACGTGATGATAAAACCTATGCAACCATTGAGGTTAATTTTGGTACAGCTGAATCTTTAATGAATAAGGCGCAAATCCTCGATTTTACGGCTTATTTATTATTACGTGCTTCTGAGCAATATAGCTTACAGAACATTGCAGATAAAACCATTGAAGCAAGTGGTGGAGCAACTGCGACAGCATTGGATAACGGGATTACTATTCAAATTTCAGCGAAAAAAGAAAAATTTGAAGAGTTCTTTAAATATATCGTGTCGGTGATGAAGAGCCCTAAATTTGAACAATCACAATTTGATTTAATTAAATTACAAAGCTTATCTAGTTTGGATCGACCATATACTGAGCCTGAAACAGTATCCTCTTTAACCATTGCACGCTTACTTGAAACCTATCAGCCGGGTGATTTACGTTATCATTTTGAACCAGAGTTGGCTAAACAACAGATTCAAGCAGCAACCAACCAACAAGTTGTTGATTTATATAAAACATACTTTGCAATGGATCATGCCTTTATTTCTATCACTGGGCAGTATGATGCAAAACCGATCAAAAAATTACTTGAGCAACAATTTGGAAATTGGTCAGCTAAACAACCTTATCAGCGTCTATCAACAGAATTTACCACTTATAAAGCGCAGAAAGTGCATGCCCTTTCAGAGCAGCGTGAGTTTGGTAGTTATCAAGCTTTGCAGACCTTGCCTGTAGGTGTAGACAATAAAGATGCCGCAGCACTGATTGTCTTTAGTTATATTTTGGGTGACTCGCAATTGTCTTCACGTTTAGGACAAGAGCTTCGTGAAAAAAATGCGTTGGTTTATGGTTTTGGTAGTCAATTAAACTTGGACTCTTTTAATGAAGCAGGTGCATTGTCGATCGAAGCCAATTACACAGCAGGGAAATCTGCTGAAGTATCGCAAGTGGTGCGTAAAGTGCTGAATGAGTTATTAGCGACTGGAGTAACCAGCCAGGAGTTGGAAGCGGCTAAAGCCAATATCATGAAGCAACGTGTGACGTCTTTAGAAGATGAGCGTGTGATTCATCGTATGTTAAACAGCCAACTTGAACGCAATAAGAAAATGGATAGTCGCGCTTTAAGAGATCAAGAGTTTGCTCAATTGACCAAAGCAGATGTGGATGCTGTGATTAAGAAGTACATTAAACCTGATCAATTGGTTGAAGTAATGGCTGACCAATATGGTCAAGCTCAGAAAAATCTAAATTGATGATTTAAATGACTCATTAACGCAAGGAAAGCCATACATTTGTATGGCTTTTTTATAACGATACAAGATCAATAAAAATGAGCCATCAAGCTGTATTGATTTATATTGATTAAACGGAAAAAAACCGAGGTATTCAACCTCGGCTTTCAATTTAACACTGCTTGAAAAATAAATTATTTTTCAACAAAAGCGCGTTCAATCACGTAGTCGCCTAAAACGCCCATTTTAGGGGATTCTTTCAGGCCGTGTTGGTCAAGGAGCTCGACAACATCGTCAAGGAATGCTGGGCTACCACAAAGCATTGCGCGGTCAGTTTCAGGATTAAAACGTGGTAAGCCAATTTTTTCAAATAATGCACCAGATTCAATCGCAGTGGTTACACGACCTTGGGTATGGAAATCTTCACGGGTCACAGTTGGGTAGTAAACCAATTTGTCTTTAATACCCAGCTCTTCAAAAAACTCATTGTTTGGAAGTTCGTTGAGAATTAGGTCTTGGTAAGCCAATTCAGAAATAAAGCGTGTACCATGTACCACGATAACTTTCTCAAAACGCTCATAGGTTTCTGGATCGCGAATCGTTGATAAGAATGGTGCTAGCCCTGTACCCGATGAAAGAAGGTATAAGTTTTTACCCGGATTCAAATCATCAAGCACTAAAGTACCTGTAGGTTTTTTAGAAATTAGAATTTCATCACCAACTTTTACTTTTTGCAAAATAGAAGTTAAAGGACCATCAGGCACTTTAATCGAGAAAAACTCTAATTCTTCTTCGTAGTTAGCGCTTGCAATAGAATATGCTCGCATTAAAGGCTTACCATTGACTTCAAGACCAATCATCACAAATTGACCATTTTTAAAACGTAATGCAGTATCACGTGTGGTCTTAAAACTGAATAGAGTGTCATTCCAGTGGTGTACGTGAGTAATCTTTTCGACGTTGAAAGCAGCCATTAAAGGTCTCAATAAATTATCAAATTAGAACAGCCTGCTATTCTAATCTAAAATCATTCTCGATAAACTGAATATATTTAATTGAACTTATCAGAAAAAATGATTATGACTGAGTTAAGTCTCCCGATTATTGGGATTATGCGTTCTCCTTATGTTGAAAAATTTGGTATTCCTCGACAACCAAATCTGGTTCAGGTGGAGTCTTTTATCGAAATGCATGCACCCTACAATGTCTTGGAAGCATTTGAGGGAATCGAGGAATTTAGTCATTTATGGTTGATCTGGCAGTTTCATGACAATAAAAATCAACAAGATAAAGATAAATTCCGTCCTCAAGTGAGACCTCCACGTTTAGGTGGAAATAAAAAAATTGGTGTATTTGCAACACGCAGTATGTATCGCCCTGCACCGATTGGTTTATCTGTAGTACAACTTAAAGCTGTCAAAAAAGAGGGGAATGCAGTTCGTGTATATGTGACAGGCAGTGACCTTTTAGATGGTACGCCGATTGTCGATATTAAACCTTATATTCATTATTCTGATGCTGTGGATGCGGCGCAAAGTGGTTATGCCCAGTATGAGCCTGTTCGTAAACAAGTTATTTGGTCTGAGCATGCACAGCAATTAAAAAGTAAATTTCTTCAAACAGCTGATATAGACCCAAAATATATCGCTGAACTTGAGTCGGTACTGGCTTTAGATCCTCGACCAGCTTATCAGCATGATGATGCGCGTATTTATGGGATGCGTTTTGGGCAATTTAATATTAAATTTAGTTGTGCTGAAGAAGCGATCCTAATTCAGGGCATTGAGTCGTTCAGTTATTGAAAACGTGATTCCATATCCTGCTTAAAACTTATGCGCTTTTGTCCGCTGTGATCGGAGCATATCGGTTTAAAGAGCAGGATAGTAGCTACAATTACTCTAAAACGGCTGTCTTGGCAAATTGCAGCAAATCTTGTTGTGATTTCAGCAAAAGCCGCTGCTGTTCTGCGGCAATCCAGCCTAAAGCAAACCAGACTTGTGGTTCTGCTTTGACCAATTTTTTTAACACATCTTCAGCAACAATCAGGTCATTGTAGAGACCTAAACTTTCTTGAGCAGGCTTTATGGCTTTTAAATATTTTTTGATTTGGCTTTTATCTGATAATGATGCAACAAACTCAATACTATAACGTAAACGCTTTAAGTTTTTACGAGTAAGGTGCCGTGCTTCGATGTCTAAATTTAAATAGTTTTCCGCATCAGTTTGAATTTTGCGATGTAATTGTCTAACTTTTTTAAATGCTGCTTTATGTACAGCTATTTGAGATTTTTCACTTGATTCTTGGGCAATAAATTGAATCAGGGATAGGACCAAATAATTAAAATTAAAAGATCTAAACAGTTTGGTTAATTTTTGCGAATCGACATCTTGTGGTTCTGGAAGTTTAAACTTAGGTGCACCAGCAGCTTCAAGCTGAGGTAATAACTCCTCTCGAATCATATCTAAATCACGAGCCGAACCGAGTTGTCTAAAAAGTTCGGTTAACTGGGTTTGCCAAGTGGGGTCGATATGCAAAGACCAATTGGAAAAGGTTTTTAAAGCACTTCTTAAGCGACGAATTGCCACACGTGCCTGATGAATATGTTTGGAATTAAAGTTTCCAGATGCAATTGCTGTACTGTTGGGAAGTAGATGTGATAAGCAATTATTCACGATCTTTTTTAATGCATTCTCAGGATGATCCTTTGAATTAAGAACAAGTGGCATTTGCAACTGTACGGGATTGTCTGGAGAGTTTTGTGCAAGCTGAAAACCTTGCTGTGCTTTGCTACGGGTATCAAGCCATAAGTTATAGCGTTTCATCCGAGGTAAGATAAAAGAAATGAGATCTTGAACAGTGCCTTGTTTCAGTTCAAATTCTAATTCACGTAATGCGAGACGCTGTTGATGGGCGATGATATGACCATGATCATAACTGACTTCAATTTCACTATTTTGAAATTTAAATAAGCTGAGTTTTCTTTCAATGTCTGTTTGAAACTGAACTTCTAATCCGTCTTTATGTTGTTCTAATAAGCGTTTAATATTTTTAGCAATATGCTTATTGCTGAGATAATTTTTTAGATCTAATCCTGTTTCCGCGCTTCCGATATTTTCCTCAAATTCAGCACGTTTAAGCCTTTGTTCTGTTGGAAGTTTGAGGGTTTGTACCCATTGCTGATTTTCTTGATCATCTTCAAGCCGTTGACGAAGCGAAATTGAATGTTCAGACAAAATAAATTGTGCCGTATCATAGTATTTGGCTTGTAAGTGCTGAATATTGGTATCTTTTCTTTGAAACGCTTTAATGAGCATTTCTTGCTTTTCTTCAGGTATTTGGAATTTCAATTCAATTTCAAACATGCTTATCGTTCCATTCTTATTTTCTCGATTTTAATCCGATAAATTGTTTTTTTTGAGTTTTTAATGAATGATTACAAATTCGCAACGTGAATACTCACGCGACTACAAATATTCAATTTTATGCAGTATTTAAAGAGATGATTTTATTCAATAATTTTAATCAATAAAACCACCTCTTCTTGCTGCTGATTTATTTTAAAAACTTACGACTAACCAAGAACTGTTCCGTCGCTTCAAGCAGTTTTTCTGCATAAGCTTCTTGTTTTGCGGTAAGCCAGCCTAAAGCAAACCAATCACTGGCTTCTAGGTCGGTTTGTTGTAGGTAAGATGATGATGAAGCAAGCACTTGATATTGCTCACATGCTTGTTGAGCATCATTTAAAGATTTCGCATATTTTTGTAAGTTCTTAACATCATAGATATTGGTTAGGATCGGAAAGCTAAATTTTAATTCATTTAAATGTTGAGCCAGCGCTTCTAAACTTTCAAGGTCGGATAGATCAGCTTCATTTAAACTTTCTTGTAACTGTCGATACTGATTTTGCAATGTATTTTGCGCAAACCATTTTAAGTCATGGGTTGGCGCTTTCGCAGACTGTCCTAAACTGAACATGAGTAATTCTAAATAGTGCTGCACATTTTGAGTCGATTTGACCAAATTGATGAGTTTTTCATTGGCATACAAAATATCCCGATCTAAACTTTGTGCTGTTTTCGGATTTTGCAGTAACGCACCTAATGTGCGTTGCATATGTTCAAAATGCTGTAAGTTTTTAAAATGACTCTCAAACGCTGAAAGTTGATGTGACCATTTATCCGTTTTGGTATCTGTCCAATCTTTAAATAGAGAAAGACTTAAATGTAAGTGGTGTAGGGCAGTCTGTGCTTGAATAATATGTTCAGGCTGGGCAACTTGTGCAGAAATCGCGGCAATATTTGGCAATAAATGTTGTAATTGACTGGCAATAAGCACACGTAAATTTTTATCTGCAGTGTCTTTTTTATTTAAAATGGTTTCTTTACTGAGCTGTGCCGGGCTGACTTTTTGACCTACAGTCAATAAGTGTCCAAATTCAGCTTTGCTACGTACATCGAGCCACAAATGATACTTTTTAACCCATTCAAAACTAAAGGCTAAAAGTGATTGAATTGAGCCACTTTTTAATTCAAATTCTACTTCATGAATTTCTTGTTTGGAGGTTTCAGTTCTGACTTCACCAATATCGAGGCTGATTTCAATTTCAGCATCTTCAAACTGAATCACACGGATGGTACGTTGGATGTCAGTTTCAAATTGTAATTGGAGTTCATCAAATTTATCCCCCAATGCATTTTTTAACACAGCAAGTGCTTCGGGTTTATTCTGGTAAATATCAATATCTAAATGTGGGGCTTCAGCAAGCTCACCTAAATCAATATTGTCTTCAAAGCGTTGTAAATGGCTTTTGGTGGCGGCTTTTAATGTTTGTACCCAACGCGTTCCTTCTAAGCGTTGACGTAGTGCAGCGCCGTGTTGGGACATCTGACGATCAGGTGTGTCGTAGTATTTTGCTTGTAATTGAATAATTTGGGATTTTTTAGGATCTAATGCTTTGAGGAGTGCATTGCGGCGGGCTTCCGGAATTTGAAACTTTAATTCAACTTCAAGCATGTGAGGGTCCTAAGTGTTAATCATGGTTATTAGAGAGTTAAACATTCTTGAATGTTTAATCTGGCATTGTAACTTAAAATGTGTCATCAGAAGACTTGTATAGCATGCCATTTGAGTATTTTTTACCGCTATATCGTTACTAATTAAATATTTAGAATGACAAAATTTCCTATTCCGTGACTTGTATGGTCTGGGCAATACTTGAAGTCGCAAATATAGATGAATTGTCAACAGACTTGATATTGAATTTGGCTGTTATTGCAGCATAAAATAAACTAAGCTGATTAAAAATAAAACAGGATGATTGATCATGAACGCGTATGTTGAGCCTAAATCGGAATTAGAGCAAAACCCAAAGTTTGAATTACCAATTAAAAACTATTCAGAATTTTATCGTTTTTATTTAACTGAACACCGTAGCATGATGAGTCGCCGTTTGCATGCAGCTGGAAGTAGTCTCGGTATTTATTTCTTTAGCAAAGCAATTCGTCAACGTAAAGCAAAATATGTGGCCTATGGACTGCTTTCTGGCTATGCATGTGCTTGGGTGGGACATTTTGTATTTGAGAAAAATAAGCCAGCAAGCTTTAAGCAGCCTCTTTATAGTTTTATTTCTGACTGGCGTATGCTTTCCGATATTGTACGTGGCAATTTAAGTTTAAAAGACCGTAGTCTAGATAAAATTGAGAGCTAATCTTGCCAGTATGGTAATAAATTAAACAAAAAAGCTTAGAGATTTCTAAGCTTTTTTGTTTTTGTCACGTCTTCGCTGAGAAAACTTGCTTATAATCCATTTATTTGATTGTTTGAGAATATTGAATGCGCGGTCTTTACCTGATTACCAACGACGATCCAATCCAATTATTATTAGAAAAACTCGAAGCTGCTTTAAGCACTAAGCAAGTCGCTATTCTTCAGTATCGCCGTAAAAAAGTAGCTCAATCTGATCAAGCCAATGAAGTGAAGCAGATCAAGCAACTGTGTGAAAAGTATCAGACACCATTTTTGATTAATGATGATTTAGATTTAGCTGAACAATTTAGTTTAGGTGTTCATCTTGGGCAGTCTGATGGTGAAATTTCAGATGCAGTGCAACGTTTACCACAAGGTGTCATCATTGGGCGGACTTGCTTAAACTCAATTGAGTTGGCTGAAAAAGCAATCGCTGAAGGAGCAAGCTATGTGGCTTTTGGCGCAATTTATGCAACATCGACCAAACCTGAAGCAGGTAATATTGGCCTAGCGACATTACAGCAGGCATCTGAAAAGTTTGATTTACCTATTTGTGCTATAGGCGGTTTAACAGTTGAAAATTCTCAAGCTGTGATTGAGGCTGGTGCTGACCTTTGCGCAGTGATTAGTGATATATTAGCTTTATCAGTTGAAAATATTCCTGCCCGTGTCGCAGCTTGGGCACAGTTATTTGCAGAAACTGCAAAATCTTAATTTGTATCGTGATTTTTTATATCATTTTGAAATTTTAGTATTCTACAGGATTGAGTCGATTTATGAGCCTATCTCCAAAACAAGAGCAATTGTTTAAACAAGCCAGTAAACATATTCCAGGTGGAGTGAATTCTCCAGTACGAGCGTTTAATGGGGTGGGTGGTACGCCAGTATTTATCGAAAAAGCCAAAGGTGCTTATTTATACGATGTCGATGGCAAGCGCTATGTGGACTATGTGGGTTCTTGGGGGCCGATGATTTTAGGTCATGCACATCCTGATATTATCCAAGCAGTACAAGAAGCAGCAGTTGATGGTTTAAGCTTTGGTGCACCGACAGTACATGAAACCACACTGGCTGATTTGATCTGTGAAATCATGCCATCAATTGAATTGGTTCGTATGACCAACTCAGGTACTGAAGCAACCATGACGGCTATTCGTTTGGCGCGTGGTTATACAGGTCGTGACATGATTGTGAAATTTGAAGGTTGCTATCACGGACATTCAGATTCTTTATTGGTTAAAGCGGGTTCAGGCATGTTGACCATGGGTGAGCCAACATCAAAGGGTGTACCTGCTGATTTTGCCAAGCATACGGTGACCTTGCCATATAATGATATTGAAGCTGTTAAAGCTTGTTTTGCGAAATATGGTCAAGAGATTGCAGGGGTGATTGTTGAACCTGTTGCTGGAAATATGAATCTGGTTAAACCAATCAAAGGTTTCTTAGAAACGATTCGTGAGCAATGTGATCAATACAAATCAGTATTTATTATTGATGAAGTGATGACCGGTTTCCGTGTAGCACTCGGTGGTGCGCAAGCATATTATAATGTAAAACCTGATTTAACGACTTTGGGTAAAATTATTGGTGCTGGATTACCAGTCGGTGCATTTGGTGGAAAACGTGAAATCATGGAATGTATCGCGCCTTTAGGTGGGGTTTACCAAGCAGGAACCTTGTCGGGTAATCCTTTGGCTATGCGAGCAGGGATCAAAATGTTTGAAACCCTTCGCCAACCTAACTTCTACACTGATTTGTCTGCAAAATTAGATCAATTATTACAGGGGCTACAAGCGGCTGCGGATGAAGCTGGAATCCCATTCTTTACTCAACAAGCTGGTGGTTTATTCGGTCTTTACTTTACAGATCAGACCGAAATTAGTAGTTTTGACCATATTTTAAAATGCGATATTGAAGCATTCCGTAAATTCTTCCACGGGATGTTAAATCGTGGTGTAAACCTTGCTCCATCTGCATTTGAGGCAGGCTTTATTTCAGCTGCACACAGTGATGAAGATATTCAATTTACCATTGATATGGCTAAACAAGTCTTTGCTGAAATGCAAGCTTAAGGGGATTTAAGGCCGCTTCGATTGCTTGAATAAATGAGCAGAATGGACAGTCTTTTTGCATCAAGTTTGATTTAGAATAAAAGCCTGTAGTCTAAAGGACTACAGGCTTTTTTGTGATTTTAGACATTATAATTCAGGAAGAAAATATGCAAACCAAACACTATTTAACCTTATCTGATGCAGAGTTTTTATTGAATAAAGCACATCAATATGCAATTGATCATTCTTTTAATGTCAGTATTGCCATCGTTGATGAAACGGGCAATTTATTGGCAATGAAGCGTATGGACGGCGCTTCTGCATTGACGTCGAAATTCTGTTTGGACAAAGCCAGATGCTCTGCATTAAGTCGTAGACCGTCAGGATCATATGAGACCCTTATCAAAAATGGTCAAATGGGATTTTTAACCATGCAGAGCGGCTCAGGGATGTTGGAAGGTGGTGAGCCTATTTTGTATCAAGGTCAGTTGGTTGGTGCAGTGGGTATTTCAGGAGTGAAATCATTTGAAGATGCTGAAATTGCACGACATGCAATTCAAGCCTTTCTTGCTCAATGTAATTAAACTTCTATACTTAAAAAATTATGCGTATAGGTAAAGTCAGTAAATAAGTTTGAAGAGGTGTTTAAATAAACACCTCTTTTATCTTGTAAAATTACAAACGATAGAATTGTTTGGCATTATGATGGAAGACATTTTCCAGTGCATTTTCATCATATTGCATCACGATATCACTAAACGCATCAATGATATTCACCAGACTGGTATTAACCCGATCCATTGGAAAATTGGAAGCAAACATCACCCGATAGGTGCCAAAACTTTCCAAAGCATGCAGAATCAGTGGTGCAACTAGATCAGTGATTTGTTGCTTAGAGGCCAGTTGTTTTTTCTTATAAAATTGATGACCAAGTACTGGCATAAATAGACCTGACATTTTGGTATATACATTTGGATAAGCGGATAATTCAGCAATAGCATCTTGCCATTGATAAAAAATATTTTCACGTGCTGTTTTAGACAAGCCTGTATTTTGTCCAATTTTACCAAACAAGCCTGCTGGTGTACCAAAGTGGTCTAAAACAATTGAGGTTTCTGGGAACTTTTTTGCCAGCTCAATTACATCGGGAATTTGATGAGAATACACCCAAGCATCAAAACTCAGGTTATGTTGCGCGAGTTGTTCAAAACCTTTTAAGAATTTTTTCTCGGTATACAGGTGCGGGATATCTGTCCAATTATGCACGCCTTTATCTTCATGAAAGGCAGCCATACGGCGTATACCGCGCAAACGTTTAGATGCTTTTTGGTGTAACTTTAAAATCTTTTTGAAATTAGGATCGCACGGGTCGGCGCTAGCCACGATGCCACCAAGTTTTACAGTATTTTCATTAAAGGGTAAGGATTCAATAAATTCTGTTTCACCCACGACGCCTTTGCCTTTCTGTTTGGCCCAACTGGCTTCAATATGCACCACTTGTTCGACTGTATATGAGCCAAGATCATGTTTATAGTCTTGTGGTAAATAGGGGCGGGTGATGTGCTCAGTTAGTCCAACCGTTTCAATCAAATCTTTAGCTTTGACTAAACGCACCATTTTATCGAGTAGGAATGGACGCTTGCCCAAAAGCTTTACCGCAAATGCTGCTGCATGAGGGGTGTTGTAGGGATCCCACTGGTGAATATGTGGGTCAATGATTGGAAAATTCAAATCTTGCATATAACGTCCAAATTGTTATTTATTATCAAAATACAATACATGAATTTTATAAAAGGTGAATATTGTCACTTGGTAAATTTATGGGATAAGGTCATTGGGAGGATCAGTTGATTTTATTGTTTTGGGATGACTGCCAAAAATTGTTATAAAAAATAGCCTCATTAAAGAGGCTATTTTATCAATGCTTTGATTGATCTAAGATGAATTAATTCAATCAGTGTTGATGATCATGGCCATCATGATCATGCTTGTGGGTATGAAAATCTTCGTTTTTACGGAAACGGAGATAATTTTCAAACTGCTCACAATACTCATCATAATTGTCTTCAAGCATCATTTGGAATTGTTGCAATATATAAGACATGACTTGTTCTTTCGCGTCACGCATTTCATCACCATCTTTAAAGGTGTTTGCAGCAACCCAGGTATTAAAACGTGCAGTAGCGAAGAGCATTGCTGAGCTGACTTGTCCACGAAGTTCTTCTGGCTTAGGTTGCTGTCCTTTCGCTGGGCGGCAAAACTCATTGGCTTGTTTGATAAACTCATCCGCACGCTCAAAAAAAACAGCATTTAAAGCTTCTTCTTCGGTGACATCAGTAGCATCGATTTTTTGAGACATGACTTTTCCACATAGCGTATTTCATTGGTGGGCTATTATAGGCAATCCAAGGGTTAAACGAAACGCTTTACTTCTTCTGTATCTGAATTTGCAAAATAGCTGTCAAAATTTTCTTGATATTCATCAAGATGATCTTCAAGCATGAGCTTAAATTGTTCTACATAATAGTCTAAGATGACTTGGCGATCCGCTTTAAAATCTGGCGCTTGATTGTAGGCACATGCCGCATGCCAAATACTATAACGAGCATTGGCATACATAAATGAAGCACTGATCTTTCCAGGATGTGCTGTCAAATGCGAAACTTGATGATTTTGTTCTGCAAATTGATTGGCGAGAGCAATAAATTCATCAGCACGCTCATAAAAGTATTCGTCAGATTCAACTTCTTCAGTTTCTTCAAAAAAATCATTATTTTCGGACATTATCATTCCTTTTCATAGACTTGTTTCATTGATATAACTATAGCATACTCAAATAGCCTAAGCTTAATAAATACTCAAGGAGTAGATAATGCAAGATGCGATTGCCATACAAAGCTTGAAAAGTGATATTGCATTATTACGCCAAAATATTTGGCCGCCTGTAGACTTAAGCAATGTTGAAGGTTTGCCAATTTATTATGGAACCCAATCCGCAGTAGAGGCTTACTATAAACAGTGGCTTGGGTTGCTAGAAAGGGCACAAACCTTGTATCAACCTTTTATGCAGGATGAGGCTTTAGATGTGGCTCAATTACCCAGCCATTTAAATTTACCTTTGTTCTTTTTTCATGTAGATCGAATTCGAATTAATAAAACCCGTGCCAAAGAATCAAAAACTTTTCGTGGGATTGCTTCACTGGTTGAGAAATGTGGGCAATTTGAACCCAGCCAAATTAAAAATATGTCGCAGTGGTTAAACAGTGATGATAGCGCAGCCTTGGTTGCGCATCGTGAGTTTATTGATTTAAGAACCTATATTTTCCAGTTTGGACAAAGTGAATATACCAGAACACGATTTTATGTGAATGGTTTAGTGCTGAGTACTGAAAAAGATTTTGAATTGGTCGATGCCCGCGATAAGCCGCGCAAGCCACGTAATGATAGCTATGCTGATCCTTTAGCGGATAACAATCTCTGGAAAGTATTTGGCAAATATCGTTAGGCTGTTGTGAAATAGACGGTTGTAGATTTTGTTAAATAGGCTGTGATTTTTAACTTTGTTGTTTTTCTAGCTACAAAATGAAACGAGTAGATTATTTTAAGCACTGACTAAAAATAAGATTTAGTCAGTGCTTTTATATAAAAGAATATCTTTTATTTTACAGCATCAATTGCAACACTTGCTGTTTTGTTAAACAGCGTACATTCTGACTTTAAGCCATTTAGATAAGCTTCTGCTAACTGCGCATTTATACTGTTTTTACCAAACTCAGCAACAGCATCTTGATAATCACGTTCATATTGCTTAATTTGGTTTGCAAGTATGTCATATTCACCCGCAGTATAATAACTTGCTGGGTAATAGTCAGAGCCGATTTTAGCTACGGCATCAACCGATGTATTCAGTTGCATGTCTCTGGATAAATCTAAGTTGAACTTTCCTAGCGTCGTTGAAATATAACCATCTTTAAAATATTTTGATGGGTCGTAATTATTCAGACGATAGCCTGAATAAAAATCAGCAAAGTTTGTATTTGTTGAAGAGGAAATTGATCGTAAACACGTTGATCCAGACGGGAATGTTTTGCCTTTTAGTTTTTGCACATAATATGAAGAATAAGCGCCAACTACTGAGCTAAGTGCTATGTTTGAACCAGCATAATGCTCAAATCCATTGATGTATGGACTAATTGCTTTGCCTGTTAAGTTCACTGTTTCAAATTTTTCAGTTAATTCCAATTGGTTATAGTTACGAGATGAATAGGGTGTAAATGTCCAAACTGTCGCTGTTTTCGATTTCAACGTTGCATATTGATAGCCCAAATCAGTTTTACTTTTAGGTGCATCATAGAGCCCATCTGTTGCTAGATAATCACTTAAAAGATCTGATGAAAGGAACTGTGTTGAACCATCAACGTTATATTCACCATTGATGTACATCTGCTTATTGTTAAAGCTAAACTTTACTTTAGTAAAGAGGTTAATGTCTTGGGTTGAAGCGCCAGTTTCATACCCAAACCATTCAGATTCGTTGTTCGTTGTATAATCCCCAGCATCTGAATCACCTCCACATGCGCTTAAAAATAATGAAGAAATGATGGTAAAAGACAGTAATTTAATTTTCATGAATTATTCCAAATTATAAAATATTAAAATTTATGAGTATAAAAATTCTCGCTGTCATCATATTTAAACATTTTATTTTTTCAATGTTTTTTTGATGAAATTTTAAAATTCTCTTAATTTTATATTGATCGAAAACTTAAAATGATTTTGCTGCTTTTCAATTTCATCCGTGCAAAAAAGTGCTTTAATATTGAAGAACCCAAACAAAAACGATGATAAACATGGTCATATGCAAAATTTGAATTGGAGCAAAGATCAAGGCATAGCGGCTGCCACCACTTAAAAATGCATTGATCGATTTCGCAATGGCATGTGCAGCTAAACCTAAAACAAAGGCGAGAGATAAGATGTGATTACTCGGTTCTCCCTGAATGACAATCGTGGCCAAAGCACCATGAATTTCAAATAATGAGGCCAAAAGCGTACCTGCAATTAAACCCGCATCGCCCAATAAAAGATTTAACCCATATACACCCGCCTGAATCAAGGTCAAAGACACTGCAATAATGGCTGCTTCTTTTAGACTAAACATACGGCTATCTGTAAGCTGATTATTTTCAATCGGTTGTGTATGACGCATAAACCATAAGGCAAAAATAGTCAGGATCGAAATAGCGATTAGACTGGGCAGTACAATGAGTTTGAACCATGTAATACTGACACCAATTACAATAATCATGAGTTGTAGTAGGGTTGCCACGCAAGACATTAATGCTGCCCCAGCATTGGCTTTGGCATCTGCACGTCCATTTCTGACTTCTAATCCTAAGCTGGCAATGGTTGCGGTACTGGAAACAAAACCTGAAGCAAGCGAAGACAACAGCATGGCATTTTTTGATGACAATAATCGTTTGGCAATATGTGCAAGTGCTTGCACCGCCAAGATTAAGGTGAGTAATTTTAAAATAACATAGGGGTTAAGCACAGCACCCCATAAAGCTTCGTTTGGTGTCAGTGGCAATGCAATTAATAACAATGCCAGTAAGAAAATTCCATCTTTAAATTCAGATTCTGTAATCCATTTCCCGGCAATGCCATGCATAGAATGTTTAGTCATCAACAAGACGGTGAGGATGACCGATAAACCTGCGGCAAAAGAAATATTCCAAACGCACATTCCACCGATAAAATAAGTGAGGATAAATGCAATTTCAGTGGTTACACCGGGATCATCAGTTTGATTCTTTAAAGAATAAATGACGATACCACCTGTAATGAATGCACCTGCAATGCCAAAATAGGGACCAAACAAAAAGCAAACAGCGCCAAGTAAAGCGCAAATGGCAAATGACCTTAAACCGGCAAAACTATTTTGATTTTCACGTTGCTGACTCCGTTCACGTTCAAGACCGATAAGTAGACCACAACCCAATGCAGCCGCAATGATGGTGAGGAAATCGGTATAAGAGCCAAATGAAAATGGATATAGCGATATAAAATTCATAGTGCTCTCCAAATAAGACCATGAATTAATAGAATGATTTCAATGTATCGCAAAGTATTAGAAAAACAAAAGTTTATTTTTTAGCCATGCGTTAAATACATTGTTGAATTTAGAAAATCCAAGAAATACAACAATTAATTTTGTTATAGTAGATTGAGTTTCGGGGATATAACAATGCAATTTAATTTTGAAATCGATACAGCTTGGTGTTTAGAACAATTATTAAAAGATGGTCGTATTACAGAACGTGAAAAACTATTGGTACAAACCACGCATCGACAACGCGATCAGTTGAAGTGGCATCCTTTACAATGGATAGCCAGCTTTAAGCTCGTCGATGCTAAAAATCCAGTTAAAAGACTGACATTGACCACGCTGACAGAATGGTTAGCTGAAAAAGCCGAACTCAATTCATTTACGATTGATCCGTTAAAGGCCGATGTGACTTCACTGACCAATGTCATGTCGCAAGAGTTTGCAATAAGAAATAAAATTTTAGCAGTTGAGGTCAGTGCCGATAAAATTCTGATTGGTACAGCACAGCCTTTTATGACGGATTGGGTACATAATTTAGAACGTAGTTTAAGCCCCAAAAAAATTGAAAAAGTAGTGTTAAATCCTGAGTTATTACAACGTTATTTAACAGAGTACTATCAAGTCAGTAAAGCGGTCAGCAATTCGCAAAAATCCAGTGCCTATGATAAAGAAAATAAGGGTGTAGAAGCACTTTTACAATTGGGTGATACCCAGAATCCAGATGCCAATGATCAGCATATTGTGAAACTGGTCGATTGGGTTTTACAGTTTGCTTTTGAGCAAGGGGCGAGTGATATTCACTTAGAACCGCGTAAGGAAAAAGGCAAAATTCGTTTTCGTATCGATGGGGTACTGCATACGATTTATAATATGCCAGCCAATACATTAACCGCAGTTATTTCACGGATTAAAATTTTAGGTCGTATGAATGTTGCAGAAAAACGTAAACCTCAGGATGGGCGTTTAAAAACACGTACACCGAAAGGGCAAGAAACCGAGTTACGTCTTTCAACATTGCCGACTGCTTTTGGCGAAAAGTTGGTGATGCGTATTTTCGACCCAGAAGTTTTGGTGCGAAGTTTTCAACAATTGGGTTTTGATGAACATTTATTGGCACAGTGGCATGCTTTAACGCAACATAGTCATGGCATTATTTTGGTGACTGGTCCCACTGGTTCAGGTAAAACCACCACGCTTTATTCTTCGTTAAAACAATTGGCAACCGAACAAGTGAACGTCTGTACCATTGAAGATCCGATTGAGATGTTGGAGCCAAGTTTTAACCAGATGCAGGTCAATCAAGGGATTGAGCTCGGTTTTGCTGATGGTATCCGTGCGTTGATGCGTCAAGATCCAGATATTATTATGGTTGGGGAAATTCGTGACCAAGATACTGCCAACATGGCGATTCAGGCAGCATTAACAGGTCATTTAGTACTTTCAACCCTGCATACCAATGATGCACCATCAAGTTTGACACGTTTGCATGATTTAGGCGTGCAACCTTTTTTAACCGCTGCAACGATTTTGGGAGTATTGGCTCAGCGTTTAGTGCGTAAGCTTTGCCCTCATTGCAAACAAGAAACCTTTATCAATGAACAAGAGTGGAAGCATTTGACATTTGGCTATCAGACCAAAATGCCTAATTTTGTATATAAAGCAGTTGGGTGTGAGGAATGCCGTCAAACAGGTTATAAAGGTCGTGTCGGGATTTACGAGTTTATGCCGATTAGCCTTGAAGCAAAGCAGCGAATTAGTGCGGGCGTGACTTTAGATGATTTAAAAATGCAGGCAAAAAAAGAGGGTATTGAACCATTAAGAATTGCTGGTGCACGTAAAGTATTGGAAGGCGTAACAACGCTGGAAGAAGTCCTTAGAGTTGTGCCTTTAAATTAATTTTGACTTAAAATAGCAAATGAAGAAATCCTAAGATTCACCTCATGTTGGTTTGTTTTAATGCTTCTATCGAAACAATGAACCGATATGAGGACACAACAATGAACGTCATTGCGAAAACAATTTTAACCACAAGCTTAATTGGTTTAACAAGTTTTGCTACTGCAAACACAGCGGTAAATCAATCAGCGCTTACACCAAGTTTAACCACAGTAAAACAAGCGTTAACATTAAAAGACGATACTAAAGTGCAGCTTCGTGGCAACGTGGTTAAAGCAATCGGTGATGAAAAATATCAATTCCGTGATAGCACTGGTAGCATTACTGTCGATATTGATGATGAGTTATGGCAAGGTAAACCGATCGCAGCAAATGCTACAGTGACATTGTTTGGTGAGGTCGATATCGACTATAAGCCGACGAAACGTGTAGAAATTGATGTGGATGCGGTGAATTTTTAATTATTTTATCCATTAATAGTAAGTCACAGCAGATTCTCGTTATATTCGCTAAGACTACATGTGTATGCATGTGGTCTTTAGCAATGTTTAACAAGTATGAACAGCAACAAACTGAACATTTTATTTTGATCAAGGCTTTATCTGCCTAAAAGAGAGATGGTCTATGCGAATTTTGCTCGCTGAAGATGATAGTTCACAAGCTGAAAGTATTAAATCTTGGTTGGAAATGGATGGCTACAATATAGATTGGGTCGAACGTGGTGATCATGCAATTTTAGCCATAGAACAGCATCAATATGATTGCATCTTGCTAGATCGTGGTTTGCCGAAAGCCACTGGCGATGAAATTCTTAAACTGTTAAAACGTCAATTTCCAGAAATTCCTGTGATTTTTCTTACAGCGAGAGACAGCATTCAAGATCGTGTGCAAGGTTTGGATCTCGGCGCAAATGATTATTTGGTAAAGCCTTTTAGTTTAGAAGAATTATCTGCCCGAGTACGGGCACAACTCAGACAAACCCAAGTCACAAATTTACATGAAATAAAATATGAAAATTTAGTGCTAGATACTCAAGCAAAAACAGTATTTCAAGATCAGCAAGTTGTTCATCTCACTGCAAAAGAATTTCAAATTTTATATAAATTGATGCAAAAGCCTGAACATATTGTGACACGAGAGCAATTGGAAGAATCTCTTTATGCTTGGGGGGATGAAATTGAAAGTAATGCGATTGAAGTTTATATCTATCAATTGCGTAAGAAGATCGGCGGACATTTGATTAAAACAATCCGTGGCTTGGGCTATCGTATGAATAAAGAGCAAGACTGAGTATTTCACCAAGTACTTTGAATGATTTCAATAGGATGAATATGACCCAGGCAGTATCACTACAAACCAAGCTGATTAAGACCTCCATGCTCAGTTCAATTGTGGCAGGTGTTTTTGCGCTGATACTTTTGGTCAGTCTTTCGATTTATCACAACATGAAGGTACAAGATGAAATCATGGATGAAGTTGCAGATATGCTTCTGATTTCAGATTTAAGTGCGACGTCTGGTTTTCAATTGGATGAGTTAAGTGATGAATTTGATATTCAGTACCGATTGATGAATGGTGAGGTGATGTTGACCCAATCACCTGAATTTGATTTGCGACAAGGGCATGACAATCTTCTGGCGAAGGGTGAAGACAATGGATATGCATTTATTTGGGCAGAGAATAAGCTGTTACGTAGCTACCGAGCGATTGATCAGGATTCTCAGTTAAGCGTCTATGTTATACAGCCCTTAAGTGTCCGTTTTAAAGACTTATTGCAAAGTTTTATCAGCTATTTATTGGTTTTATTGAGTCTCTGGTTGCTGCAATGGTTGATTTTACATTTCTCAGTTAAAAAACAATTTAAATCTATTCAACTGCTTTCGACAGAAATTGCAGAGAAAAATGCCAATGATCTCAGCTTAATTCAGCAACAGCCTGCATTTAAAGAACTTGAGCCGATGGTCAATCAGCTCAATCAAATGCTTGCGCGACTGGATCAAGCTTTAATTGCTGAACAACGCTTTACCGCAGATGCATCACATGAATTGCGCTCGCCGCTTTCTGCGATACAAATGCGTTTGCAGTTATTACAACGCAAATATGCAGAGGTTCCTGAGATTTATCAGCAACTCAATAGTATTCAAAATGATGTGAATCGAGGAACGCTAGTCCTTGAAAATCTTTTGCTTTTGGCACGATTAGATCCAGCGGATGCCAGTGAATTACCGAAGACTTGGATAAGTCTAGAGCAAATGACTCAGCATGTGTTAAGTAGCTTAGATCCATTTATAGATGAAAAGCAGGTTCAGATTCATATTCAAAGCGAAGATGTTCAGGTCTATGTAAATGAAGAATTACTGTTTATTTGTATTCGCAATCTTGTAG
Source organism: Acinetobacter sp. I-MWF (assembly GCF_025433935.1). Lineage (NCBI taxonomy): Bacteria > Pseudomonadati > Pseudomonadota > Gammaproteobacteria > Moraxellales > Moraxellaceae > Acinetobacter > Acinetobacter sp. I-MWF. The sequence continues at coordinate 1,414,660 of NZ_JAMBAR010000001.1, forward strand.
ATAATGCGATTCGTTATACGCCAGTACAGGGCAATATTTATATTCAGATTGGACCTTTAAACAATAGCAATAGCTTTGAAATTCAAAATGATGGGGAGGGTATTCCTCAAGACATCTTAGATCGTTTAGGTGAACGTTTTTACCGAGCGTTGGGGACTAAAACACAAGGTTCAGGTTTAGGTTTGTCAATTTGTAAAAAGGTGATCGATTTACATCATGGACAGATTCAGTTTGCTGCTTCCAAATATGGCGGTTTGAGCGTTTGTGTTTATTTACGTTAAAGCTGTGCGATTGAATCGGGCATTTTTATTGAATGTTTAACATTTCATTGGATCGTTTTATAGAGATTGGGTGTTGTATAAAAATCAATAGACAAGCATTAAAAATCAACTGACAAAATTAAAAAGCAGTATGCGCTGATTCATACTGCTTGTTCCCACGTTTTTTGTTTTAACTTAATGTTTTTATAGTTATTTGGTCAAAATTAGACGATTGTTACGTGTTAAACGTAAGCGATATTCTTCTCCAGCATGCATGATGCGAATTTCGCGCCCTAATGCAAATAAGTTATTTGAATGTAACATCGGAAGAGATTGGTGAGCTTCAGTGTTACGTGTGAATAGGCTAAAAGGTGCGTTCATTATTGTTACTCCGTGTGGGGTGCTGTCTAAGTGATTTAAATGATAATCATTATCGAATAGGTCTGTCAACGATAATTTTTATCATTTATAAAATTTCTATAATTGCTTACAATTCATTAAAAATTCAGGTGTCGATTTTTATGTCTAAACCCAGTATTCATGTGGCTATCGCTTTATTACTTTATCGTGGGAAAGTGCTGGTCGGTTGGCGCAATGCAGATCAGCATCAGGGCAATAAATATGAATTTCCTGGTGGCAAAATTGAAGCAGGGGAAACGCCTGTTGAAGCATGTCGTCGAGAGATCTTTGAGGAAGTGGGAATTGGCATCCAGCAATGGCATGCTTTTGATGTGATTCATCATGTTTATGATGATGTTGAAGTGTTTCTCCATCTTTTTCATGCCACGGTTCCTGAACAATATTTGCATGATATTCAGAAACCTTGGACATGGTATGGACGTGATCAACTATTCGCGCTGAATTTCCCTAAAGCCAATCAAGCGATTATTCAACGCTTGTACTGGGCGCATCAAATTAAAATCTCCGACAATCTTTCAGCATTGAGCATAGAAAAAAGTCTAGATGACAACGCGCAATTTTTTTATTTTAGAACGACTGCAGATCAGGTTGCTGTAACACAAATTTCGCAGTTAGCTGCAAATGCCTTATCTCGCTTGATCGTCAATATAGAGCTATGGCAACAGTTGCCTGAACATCTTCAAAAAAATATAGCTGCTGTACATTATAAACAGCATCAATTGATGGATTTACACATCGGGCAGTTACCAATCGGTCTACGTTGTATAGCAGCATGTCATGATTTGGTCTCTTTACAGCGAGCACAGAGCTTAGGCTTTGATGCTGTGATGTTAAGTCCAGTATTTGCAACCCAGACTCATCCTGAAGCCAATGCACTTGGATGGGAAAAATTTGCCGAATATGCCAAGACCTGTGATTTACCCGTCTTTGCATTGGGGGGATTAAGCCAAGCTGATTTAGCGATTGCACAACAGCATTATGCATACGGGATTGCTGGGATTCGAAATTTTTAATCGAGCAGAGATATTGGCTTAAACAGTTATAAACGTTGTAACTGTTTTTGCGCTTCTGCGATGGTCTGTTGATTTTTTAATTGCTGAGCAGCCTGCAAGATAACATTCCAAAAGGTTTTCTTCTGGGATGGACTTTGCGCATAACTTAAACCACGTCGCGCTAAAGATTCAGCATTCGCATATTGTTTCTTCTGATTGGCAATTTGAGCCAAATAAGAGAACACTTGTGCTGATTGTGGTGCTATACGTTGTGCATGGATTGCATAACGTTCAGCTTCATCCCACTGGCCTTTTTGATATGCGGTTTGAGTTTGTTGGATGAGCTGTTTAAAGGCTGGGATATTTTCTCCATCCTCAAATTTTTGCGTTTGAGGCTTGGATTGTGGCGCAATCACAACAGGAACTTTTTCACGTTTAATTTCAGGGCGTTCATAAGGGGTAATTTTTACCCCATCTGGTGTCGCAACCCGATGGTCAGGCTGTTCAGATTTTGGCTTTTCAACAGATTTGCTTGGTTTAGAATTTTGTTGGGGTGTTGTTTGACACCCGGCCAAAGTTAATATTCCACTTAAACTTAGAATATAAGCGATTGTGCTTACATTTCGTTTCATCACAAATTCCTATTTAAAAGCCAATTTACCGGTATATCCAACACGTTTAGATTAGTTGTTATAACTACCACTTGAGATCACATGACCTCTTGAGTCCTGATCTAAACTGTCTTCACTTTCGCGAATATAGTTTTCTATACTATCACTTGAATGCGGCTGTGAAGTGTTTTGTTGCGTATCAGGCGTGGATTGAGGATCAACTTGATAATATGGCATGCCGCACTCTGTTGCACGATTAGGGACTGTGTGACGTAATAATGGAATATATAGTGCGCCTTCACAGCCTTGTGCTGAAAGCTCCCCAGTACGAGAGTCAATCCATTGCCATGAAATATCATCAGTTTGACGTAAATTCACTGGTTTTTGGCGTAATTGCTTCATGACATTGATCCATACAGGTAATGCACCTGATGAACCTGTAAGCCCAGTGATTTTATTGTTGTCTAAGCCTAACCACACCACTGCTAAATTACTGCCTGAATATCCAGCAAACCAAGAATCACGGGTATCGTTGGTTGTACCTGATTTGCCCGCAAGTTTGAGATCAGCAGGTAATGTGTTGTAAGCCGCTTTACCTGTACCCGCAGACATGACTTGTTGTAAGCCAAAGTTCAATAAGAAGGCAGCAGAAGGGTCTATGGTTTGTTGTACATTTAAACCAAAACGTTCTAATAAACGACCATTAGAATCTACAACAGTACGAATCGCTTTGGTTGGGTATTTAAATCCACCTGTTGCAAAGTTACCATAAATACTCATCACTTCCATTGGCGACATATCAACTGCACCAAGGAAAATAGACGGGTAGTTTGGAATCTTTGAGGTCACGCCAAATTTAGACAAGTTATTGCTAAATGTAGAGATCCCAAATTCATTCCCTAAACGCACAGCAGACAAGTTATATGAGTTCGCTAAGGCTTGAGACATCGGAACATAGCCATGACCTGTTCCACTATAGTTCTTTGGTGTCCAGGTTTGATTACCACTGACAGGTAAACTAATTGGCGCATCTTCAATTTGTGATGCCCAGTTATAACGACCTGATTCCAACGCACTTAAATAAATCACAGGTTTAAGTAAAGAACCCACTTGACGTTTAGCATCTACAGTACGGTTAAAGCCAGTAAAGTCTTGGGTAGAACCAACAGCGGCAATCAATTCGCCATTTTCAGGACGGGTAACTAAAACAGCGCCTTGTAGGTCTTTTAGTCTTGCTGGGTTCGCATTGGCTAAACGGCTCACCGTTTCTCTAAAGCTCTTTTGCACTCTAGTTTGTGCAATTGGATCAAGTGTCGTAAAAATTCTTAAACCTTGATTAGTTAAATCTGATTCTTGGTATTCGGTTTTAAGTTGACGACGTACAATATCTAAGAAGTCTGGGAAGCTTGCTGTACCTAATGTTGGTTTACGCACCACATTGAGCGGACGTGCAATTTCTTTTTCATATTGCGCTTGGTCTAAGTATCCCATCACCAACATATTGTTCAGCACAATATCGCGACGTTTTTTTGCGCCTTCAGGATTTTTCCAAGGGTTAAATAGGGTAGGACCCTGAACTAAACCGACCAAAAATGCTTGTTGTGAAATATTTAATTCACTGAGTGGTAAACCAAAATAGAATTGTGAAGCTAAGCCATAACCATTGACAGAATAGTTACCACTTTGACCTAAATTCACTTCATTCAAATAGGCTTCTAAAATTTCGTCTTTGCTGTAATGAAGCTCTAATAACAGTGACATCAGGGCTTCATTCACTTTACGTTTTAAGGTCTTTTCAGGGGTTAAGAAAAAGTTCTTAACCAACTGTTGCGTCAGTGTTGAACCACCTTGACGTTTACCACCAGTCACGTTACTGAGTAACGCGCGCGCTGTACCACGGAATGAAATACCATGATGACGATAAAAGTTTCTATCCTCTGTAGCAATTAAAGCTTCAATCAAAGGTTTAGGAACTTTATTTAATTTAATGAGGACACGGTCTTCATTGTGTTGCGGGTAGATACCACCAATTAACATTGGTTCTAAACGTGCGATTCCAGTATTGGTCGGTTTGGTGGCTTTTACATCTGTAACTGTATCGCCAGCAAAGGTCACTTGTAGGACTTGTTCTGGATCTACACTGTCACCAAAGTCAAAGCCACGTGTATGCACGTAAATTGTATTCGGTTGGGTAATATAGGTTCCCGATTTGGTATAGCTATCACTGTTTTTATAACCGAGTAATTTGAGCTCTTGTTCAAACTCTATTTGGGCAATTGGCGCAGTTGCATAGATTTCTAATGGGCGAGCGAATACTTTCGCAGGAATATCCCAGCGATTGCCTTCAAACTTATCTCGAATAACATTGTCGAGGCGAATTAAGTAGACGCTAAATGCGAGAAATACTGCAATAATTAATACACAAAAAATCAGTGCAATTAAGCCTATACCACGTTCGGTCTTCATATACAGATAATAATACCCAAATTTATTTTCGCTAATCATGCGAAGCTTTTCTTAATTTTGCAATAATAAATCTGTGAAATACACAAATTTAAAGGCTTTTTAAACATTCTCGTTATTTTTCGTATATGAATGATTTTATAAACATATACTGAGAGTGCTATTATATCTCAGAATTTCAGTGGAGCTACCGCATCTGTGCAAATTTCACCAAAGACCTTTCGTAATATCGGTTTAATTGGAAGACCAGATAAATCATCTGTGGTTGATACGCTTTGTCTTATACACGATCATTTATTAAGTTTGGGTCTGCATCCAGTTTTTGATACAGCTACAGCACAACTTGTACCTTATACCAATACACAAACTGTCAGTAAGAATCTGCTCGGTGAAGTGGTTGATTTGGTTATTGTCGTCGGTGGTGATGGTTCTTTATTACATGCTGCACGTGCATTGGTAAAATACAATATTCCTGTACTTGGGGTGAACCGCGGTCGTTTAGGGTTTTTAACAGATATTAAACCCACTGAAGTGCTGTTTAAGTTAGATCAAGTTTTAAAAGGTGAGTTTCAGCTTGATCGTCGCTTTTTATTGGAAATTGAAATTCGCAGTAAAAATGAAATAATTTATGATGCAATTGCTTTGAATGATGTGGTACTTCATTCAGGTAAATCTGTACATATGATTGATTTTGAGCTGAATATTGATGGGCAATATGTTTATCGCCAACACAGCGATGGTTTAATTGTATCGACCCCGACAGGTTCAACGGCATATGCCTTATCTGGTGGGGGACCGATTTTACATCCAAGTATGGATGCAATTGCTTTGGTTCCAATGCACCCACATACGTTGTCATCAAGACCGATTGTGGTAGGTGGGCAAAGCGAAATTAAGATATTGATCCGTGAAAACCGGGTGTTGCCGATGGTCAGTGCCGATGGTCAGCATAGCGTTTCATTAAATGTCGGTGATAGTTTGCATATTCGTAAACATCCCTTCAAACTAATACTTTTACATCCACCAGGTTATGACTTCTATATGGCTTGTCGTACTAAACTTGGCTGGAATCAAGATTTTGATTCTTTTCAGCGGGATTGACCATGAATATTGAACAGATGCTTTCTATTTTAGATGCTGACATTGTTGAGCGTTTAAAAACTGCGGTAGAAATTGGTAAATGGCCAAATGGTGTGGCGTTGACTGCTGAGCAACGTCAAACCTGTATGCAAGCAGTGATTGCTTGGGAACATCAGAATATACCTGAAAAAGAACGTACAGGTTATATCGATAAAGGGCATAAAGAAGAAGGTGAGGAATGTGATTCGCATGTGCCTGAGCCAGAATTTAAACCGATTCGTTTTATCTAACTGAGCAAAAGATCCCTTGAATCACAGAGTAGTTTCACTTTGTGATTCAAACACACAATTTAAAAAACAATAATATTTAAACTGTTTCAATCATGATGATATTAAAACGATAAAGAGGTTAAAATGCTCAAGCTACTCAAAACAATAAAGCTTGCTCGACTCAGTTTATTCTGTATCACTGCAATTTCGACCAGTACATTCGCTGAGCAAACAAGTGATGCTAAACGTATTCAATGTTTATTAGAAGTTACCGTAACCGCAAGTCAAAATTTCCAAACGCCTGTCACACAATATACATCAATTAAAAATGATGGTTATCCCATGCTGTTAGTTGGTATCAAGATCCGTAATGCTTATACAGCCGACGCATCAAAAAAGATAAAAACCCATCATCTGTATTGTTCCAGTCTGATTGGAAAGCAAAAAGATGCTTATTTATCTGGTCCTTATCAATCCAATAATATCGATGTCAAAATAGGTGATCAGTTGCAACTTATCAATATTCATTCTTCAGGAAAAAGTTATCCCTATTGGGCTGATTTTTATTTTATCCAAAAGCGTGATCAATAACGTTCACGCTTGTGTTTAAAGATGAAATTAGAAACGCGTGTTCCAAAGGTGCTTTGCTTTACTCATGGCTTCTAGATAGTTATTTACAATACCCATGGTATATAAAGCAATGCCCATTGTTTCAGTGATGGCAATTTCTCCATATTCATGTGCTTGTTGGCCTTCCCAAACCGCTTTAAAAACAGCGAGATCAAGCTGTTCTTCTGTTGGGCTGCGGTTATCGGTTAATTTAGGCAATTCATGTTCATAAAGTTCACCATCTTGAATGCCACAGATGAGGGTTTTTGCATCAGGATTACGCTCAAACTCGCCACCTTCACCTTTAATCACAGCACTATTTTTATAACCTAATTGAAAGGCAGCTTGTTGGTGTGAACTACGATAAGCAGGGTGGAAAATTGCCTGTAAGGTTGCTTTGGCATTGAATGGATTAATCAAACGAGCCAGTGTGTGAATCGGGGAGCGTAACCCCATCACATTTCTAAGATTGATCAAATCTGCCAAGATCGGAGAGATCACATTTAAAGGCAAATAGGCAAAATTTTGGGTGTCTAGTTGCTGTTTGACTTGTGCTTCATTTTGGCAAATTGGAAAGTCCAAGTATTCTAAGACTTGTTCAGTATACACACGGTTCATAGTATGGCCTGATGCACCATGCATCACGATTTTATAACCATGCTTTGAAAGTGTTAATGCTGCCAATAAAAACCACGGGTAGTGTTTGCGTTTACCCGCATAAGATGACCAATCTAAATCCACAGCAAGTGGTTGAAAATTCAATTGGTCTTTGGTCGCTTGGACAAAGCCTGTCAGTTCATCTACAGACTCTTCTTTGACCCGAAGCAACATTAAAAACGCGCCAAGTTGTACGTCTAAGACTTCATTTTTCAAAATCATTGAAAAAGCTTGATAAGCTTCATCATAAGTTAATGATCGTGCACCATTTTTCCCTTTACCAACAATTCGCACAAACTGCGCAAAAGGATGTTCAAAGTCTTTATAAAGATTGCGTTTTGTATTCATGTCAAATGGATCAAGGGAGAGGATACAGTGAAATACACTATGCCATAAATTGATCTGAATCGTATAGACATAGATGATATTAGACTAAGGTCTAAGCATAAATTGCACAGATGTTAGGCGAAATTAACATTTGCATAGAGATTGATCATCAAAAATTAATTAAAATAGCCTTGAAGAGCGTTTTATTTTTTATCTCCTGTTCTGTATTTATTCTTTTGGCCAAGGTGCCAGCGAGAATAAATCTTAAACATCGTCATTCGTTGTCATTGTTTTGGAAAACTGTCGTTTTCTGAAGGGATTTTTATTTGCTAAAAACCGACTTCCCAGAAGTTTTTATCGGGATTTTGGGCTGTGTCAGCAAATGGTAGCATTAACATTGGATATTTCTTCAAACAGAAATATAGAAAGAAGTAATTATCATGGCTAAGAAACCGCTGTATAAGTCACTCTATTTTCAAGTGATTGTTGCCATTATTTTGGGTGTGATTGTAGGGCACTACTTTCCAAGTGGTACTCAATTGATCAATGGTGTAGAGAAAAGTGTTCCTGGTTTAGGCGAACAACTCAAACCTTTAGGTGATGCTTTTATTAAGCTCATTAAAATGATTATTGCCCCTGTGATTTTCTGTACCGTGGTCAGTGGGATTGCGGGCATGGAAAGCATGAAATCAGTGGGTAAGACTGGTGGTATTGCACTTTTATACTTTGAAGTCGTGTCTACCATTGCCCTGATTATTGGTTTGGTTGTCATCAATATCGCCAAGCCGGGCGTTGGTATGAATGTTGATCCTGCGACTTTAGATACCACGGGTATCAGTAAGTATGTGGAATCAGGTGCATCACAGTCTACTGTTGATTTCTTTTTGCATATTATTCCAAATACGGTTGTGGGCGCATTTGCAGAAGGTGAAATTCTACAAGTTCTTTTATTTGCCTTATTGTTTGGTTTTGCATTACATAAACTTGGCGATGCTGGAAAACCAGTATTAAGATTGATTGATCAAATTTCGCATGTGTTCTTTAACATTGTGAATATGATTATGAAACTTGCGCCAATCGGTGCTTTTGGTGCGATGGCATTTACCATTGGTAAGTATGGGATTGGTAGCTTAGCGCAACTTGCACAGTTAATTCTTTGTTTCTATATCACGTGTTTGTTGTTTATCTTTATTATTTTAGGTTCAATCAGTCGTTTCTGCGGATTTAGTATTTTAAAAATGATTCGTATGATTCGTGAAGAATTGTTGATTGTATTGGGTACATCGTCTTCAGAATCTGTATTACCGCGTATGCTGAAAAAGCTTGAAATTGCTGGATGTGAAAAGTCTGTGGTTGGTTTGGTAATTCCAACAGGTTATTCATTTAACCTTGATGGTACCTCTATTTATTTGACTATGGCGGCGATCTTTATTGCGCAAGCAACCAATACTCAACTGGATATTTGGCATGAAATTACTTTACTTGCAGTCTTGTTGATTTCATCAAAAGGTGCAGCAGGTGTAACTGGTTCAGGCTTTATTGTCATGGCAGCAACTTTGGCTGCTGTAGGTAATATCCCAGTCGCTGGTTTGGCTTTGATTTTAGGTATTGACCGTTTCATGTCAGAAGCACGTGCATTGACTAACTTGGTGGGTAACTCTTTGGCAACGATTGTAGTTGCCAAGTGGGTCGGAAAGCTGGATGTTGAGAAGCTCAATGATGCTTTAAATAACCCAGCTGAAGTGGATCGTAAAATGCTTGAAGAATCAAATCAACCCCAATTGGATTTGCAAAAGTCTTAATTTTATTGTGTTGTAAATCAAGGAAGCTCAGGCTTCCTTTTTTATTGTTGTGATAAAATCGTGTTTCGATTAGAAATCAATTTCTATAATCAAAACTATCTTTAATTAGGTATTCAATGGATAAAAATATTCAAGATATTGCATATCAATTATGTGCAGAATTTATACAAGCAGTTTGTCATAAAAATTTTAAACAACTTCATTTAAAATTTGGAATATCTCAAGCCGTTTGGGATGAAATTCAAGAAGACGTTTTACATTACTATTTTGATCAAGACATTCCTGAACTAACAATTTCAAATGAGAATTTTGAAGTTTTTCAATATTATCAAGGTGGTTATGGAATAGAGGCCAAATTAGAAACCACGTTAAATGATGAAACAGAAAAATGGACAGATTTAACATTAAGTGCTGAGCTAATTGAAAAAGAAAATAGAACGTTTCAATTTGCATATCGTTTAATTGAAGTGATGTAAAAACATCACTTTTTAAATGCTCGGACGGCATTGCCTCGCTCGATCAACGCGTGTTGTAAATGTTGAGCGTGTTTCTGATGGGCTTGCTGGCTCTCCATCTGTTGTTGTAGTTTGAGTGCAATCAATTCTTTTGCCACACGTTTATTGGCATGTTGGCTTCGTTCAGTCATGACCTTTACACTTATCCCAGATGCAACATGAGTTGCATGGACAGCAGAGTCGGTTGTGTTGACATGCTGGCCACCAGCACCTGAAGCACGGCAGGCCTGAAAAGTGATGGTGTCATCCGCAGGGAGTTGCAACGGTGTATCGAAAAGCGTAATGCCTACAAACCAGTTTTTACGTTTATGTTGTGGACGAATTGGACTTTGAAAAGTCCATTGAATTGTACCGAGCCAAGTATTGAGCCATGTTCGGGCATCCTCATCGACACTGAGCAGTACCGAGGAATAACCATATTGAGTCGTATGGCTTTCAATTGTTTGGAGATGGATCTTTTTTGTTTTGGCTTCTTTGCGTATTTCTTCAAGCGTATATTTTACAGCGAGTTGACATTCTGCGGGTCCAAGCGCAGCACTGAGTTGGACGATAGACAATATGCGTGTTCCTTAAAATTAATGTATAAGTTCGAAAATCAAAAAAATGCATGCGAATAAACAGAAATTTTGAGATTCATTAAAATAAGCGTGATTTAATTTTGAATTATTGATTTTCAGCGAACTGATTATAGAAAAATATGTGAATAAAAAACAATCGAAATCGAATAAAAATATGCATTATCAAGCCTCTCACAATAAATGTTTAAGAAAATTCATGCTTAGCTGAATAATACTATTCGAGAAATTTTTGAAAATATGGCAGAATATGGGGTTTTAAAGATTTTAGAGGATTGGCAGCATGCGCTTTGTTGATGAAGCAGTCATTACCGTAGAGGCTGGCGACGGTGGCAATGGCGTAGCCAGTTTTCGCCGTGAAAAATTTGTACCATTTGGTGGCCCAGATGGTGGTGATGGTGGTCGTGGCGGCAGCGTATATATTCAAGCTGACGACGATACCAGTACCTTAGTAGATTATCGTTATACCCGTAAATTTCGCGCTGAACGTGGTAAAAACGGTGCTGGCGCAAACTGTGCTGGTCGTGGTGGTGAATCAGTTATTCTGAAAGTTCCAGTAGGAACAACCATTGTAGATACAGAGTCTGGCGATATTATTGGTGATTTGGTTGAAGATGGCCAAAAGGTTTTAGTTGCACATGGTGGCGATGGTGGTTTGGGGAATACTCATTTTAAATCATCGACTAACCGTTCTCCGCGTAAATGTACACATGGTATCAAAGGTGAATACCGTGAAATTCGTTTAGAGTTAAAAGTTCTAGCGGATGTAGGTTTATTGGGGATGCCGAATGCAGGTAAATCTACCTTTATCCGTGCAGTATCAGCAGCTAAACCAAAAGTTGCAGATTATCCATTTACAACAATGGTACCGAACTTGGGTGTGGTCGATGCGGATCGTCATCGTTCATTCGTTATGGCGGATATTCCAGGATTGATTGAAGGTGCAGCAGAAGGTGCAGGTTTAGGGATTCGCTTCCTTAAGCATTTGGCACGTACACGTATTCTTTTGCATATTGTCGATGTACAACCGATTGATGGTTCAGATCCTGCCTACAATGCCAAAGCGATTGTGGAAGAATTGAAAAAATTCTCACCAACATTGGCTCAATTACCGATTGTTCTTGTTTTAAACAAACTTGATCAATTAACTGATGATACTCAAGAAGAATGGTGTAATCATATTCTTGAAGAATTACAATGGGATGGTCCTGTATTTAAAACTTCAGGCTTGCTTGAGGAAGGTACCAAACCTGTTGTGTATTACCTCATGGATCAAATCGAGCAACAACGTGAGTTGGAAGACGAAGATCCAGAGTATGCAGCGAAAATGAAAGCATTCCGTGATCAGCTTGAAGCTGAAACACGTGAGCAAACGATTGCTGCAAAAGAAGCTTATCGTGAAATGCGTCGTCAACAACGTCTTGCTGGTATTTTGGCAGAGGAAGAAGATGATGAGGATGACGATGGCGAGGATGATGGCGAAATGGAAGTGTACTACGTACGCTAATTTCTAAGGGTATCTATAGTCTCTAAGGATACCCATTTAGAAAAGAAAGACCGAGGACAAGATGATAGAAGTGGTAGATGGGCAACGTCAGCTCAAGGCTTTAAAACGTATCGTTGTTAAAATCGGATCATCTTTACTCACAGCAAATGGGCAAGGTTTAGATTTGGATGCAATTTCGCATTGGGCGAAACAAATTGCAGATCTACACAATGCAGGGCACGAGATCATTCTTGTGTCTTCAGGTGCTGTGGCTGAAGGGATGGTTCGTATGAAGCTAGAGAATCGACCCACCGATTTACCCAGTCTACAAGCTTGTGCTGCCATTGGTCAGATGGGATTAATTCACACATGGTCAAGTGTGTTGGAAAAGCATTCGATCCAAACTGCGCAAGTCTTGTTAACTCATGATGATCTTGCAGATCGCCGTCGTTACCTTAACTCATGTGATGCATTGCAGAATTTAATTGATTGGAAAGTGATTCCTGTAATCAATGAAAATGACACAGTGTCTACTGATGAAATCCGCTTTGGTGATAATGATACGCTTGCAGCAATGGTTGCAGGGCAAGTTCATGCAGACTTACTGATCATTTTGACTGATCAGCAAGGGATGTTTGATTCAGACCCGCGTTCTAATCCAAATGCAAAATTGTTCCATACTGTTCGTGCAATGGATGAAACCTTGTTTGATATGGCAGGCGGTGGTGGTAAGTTTGGTCGTGGTGGTATGTTGACCAAAGTTCGCGCTGCTCGTCTGGCTGCCAAGTCAGGTTGTCCAACGCTGATTGCCAGTGGTGAAAGTGACAATGTATTGGCTCGTTTAATGGCGGGTGAATTATTGGGTACTTTATTCATTACTGATGATGATCGTGTTACAGCACATCAACAGTGGTTAGCTGCACACCTTCAAACTGCAGGGCGTTTGGTTTTAGATGATGGTGCTGTCAAAGCCATTAAAGAAAACCATCGTAGTTTATTGCCTGTAGGGGTAAAAGCCGTGGAAGGGCATTTTGATCGCGGTGATGTTGTGGAATGTGTTGATCAGTATGGTCATCGAGTCGCGGTTGGACGGGTGAACTTTAGTTCGCGTTCTGCTGAAACTGTCAAAGGTTTGGCTTCGGATAAGGTGTATCAGGTTTTAGGTGAAGCACGTTCTTTAGAAATGATTCATCGTAATCACATGTCGATTTATTGATTGGTTTTAAGATTTCTAATAAATATAACCTCGCTTTGGCGGGGTTTTTATTTGGGTGTGATTAATGGTGCTTTTTCGTCGTATAGATCAGATTTAAAAACTTTATGGCCGACCCATGACTTTAAGTAAAAATGTTGATCATGGAAGCGAGAGCCTCCTTGTACACCTTTGCCAAAATTTTCATCGTTATTTAATTTACGTTTGATCGCATTAAAAAAGCTTTTAATATTTTTATGAGGTGTTTTTGAGATCATTCTTAAACTTATTTTTTCTAACGTATCCTCTGTTTCTCGACCACCTTCACCTGTAATGGCATATATACAGTATTCATCTTTATAGATTTTATCTTTACTGATGTTTTGAGCTTGATCGAGAAAATAGAAGCCAAGATTTGGATGATCATATTGGCGAAGTTGTTCTTGTAAATTATCAGGCGTGGCAATTTTCATTTGAATTTTATGATCTGAATCAAAATATTCCATTGCCATTTCAATTTGATATTTCTTTAACTCGTGTTGAATATAGGGATAGAATTCAGAGAGTGGCATGATGATATTGATATAGGACATTAAAAAATCTCAGTGCTGAATTACGCAAATTTTTTTTCATCTTCTAAATAGGGTAAAACCTGATCCTTACCAACCATATATTGATAATCGGCCAAATGAAGCATATCCAAATCTTCTTCACTGTTTCCATAGGCAAATATTTTGTCATATTGGTCTAAATCATATCTTTCTAAGATACGAAGTCGTTTTTGTTCACAACTGCAATCTGGCGTGGAATAGTTGCCAGTAAATTTGCCATCTATGACTTCAGTTCCAGTACAGATCAAATCGATATCTAAGATTTGGCAAATGAGTTTGAGGTAAATATCTACAGATGCTGAAACCAAAACAACATCATCGCCATTTGTTTGATGTTTTAATAACTGCTGATAAAGATTTTGATCCAGTTGTCGAACTAAGCGTTGAGCGTATTCGTTTGCAATATCTTGAATTTCATTGGCATCGGCTTGTTTAAACATTGCATTAAATAACTTGATACGCATCGAGTTGGCAGGGTAGATGTTTAAATAATAGGCCTGAATCCACGGTAAAATTTTGATGCCTTGCTTTACGATATGTCTTTTTGATAAAGCATAGAAAATAAACCCTGTGAAACTGTCTTTTTTACACAAGGTTCCGTCAAAATCAAATAATGCTAAATTTTTAAACGTTTTGCTCGGTGCATACATGTTTCATATCGTCCGTTTACGCGGCTTGCGTACCAGTTAGTATTATAATCACGACTCAATTTAGGCCCAGAAATGACAACTTCAGGCATTATCGCATACATTGGATCTTTGCCTGTTTTATTCTTATAAAGTTTAGTCACTGCAATATAGGTTTGAGTTTTTTCAAAATCTTGCTGCTTCTCGTCTTTTAAATCACTACGTAGTTGTCTCGGTGTGACTAAAATATTATTTTTTGAAAATAAGGCAGTGAGGGCTTTTTCTGTATCTGTAATTGCCGGACGCGGGGCGCCATTTTTATCATACGAGAGTAAATCACCATCGAGTGCCAGATTAGCTTCAGTGAGCTTATCGATCATTTTTTGAAAAGCGGCATTTCGGCTCGAATACATGCCTGAGTTATAGTCAGCAAAACGATAAATCGGTTTATCATAATCTGCTGGATACATCATTAAACGGTGGATTCCATAGTATAAACCTCCAAATTGAGTATATAGATCATCACGTAATTCATTGATGTTCATACTGGTGCGTTTATGCTCTTTGGCATAATTGATATGAACCTGCATTGAACCTAATGTTGTGATTGGGTTCATTTTTTCAGCAATATCTTGACCAACAAATTTTGCCGCACCCGTCAGCGCACTCACATGATAATGCTTTGCCATATAATCAAAGATTTCACGGTAAAGTACGTCTAAATCTTTTTCAGTGCGGACACGACTCATTTGTTTTAAATAGTTATCATCTGGTGAGGGCTGATTTTTTAAAACATTCTCAAAATATGAAGCAACCGTGCCACCAATTGTGGTTCCAAGTTTATCTTCAAATTTTTCATTTAAACGTGTGGTGACTTCTTTTACCGCTTTATCCCCCAAACCTGGCACAACAGGATTGGCAACAAAGTTAGATTCCTGATCAACCACCGCGATGATGGTACAGATATTTTCTTTGTTGGTTGGGATTTTTAATTCATTGGAAATATCGTAGATGTCTTTTGCCCACGAGTCACGTTGATTGACACGGTTTGGAATCAGTTTTCTGATTTGCTCTTGTTTTAATTGTTCATCATCTTCATGGGCAAACCATGAACCTTTACCACAAGCAACTAGGCTTAAAGAAAGAGCTAACACGCTGAAAGATTTAAGAAATGCGTGATGTCGAACTAATTTTTTCATGTCGAAGAAAACATACTCAGAAAATGATGAGCCACTATGGCAGATGCAGTATACTATGAAGGTCTAAAAATGTATGAATATATATGTATATTGGTCCTTATCAACTGTCAAATAATTTAATCGTTGCGCCTATGGCCGGAGTTACAGATCGTCCGTTTAGGACACTGTGCAAATACTTTGGTGCTGGGCATGCGGTAAGTGAAATGATGACCTCTGATCAGACCTTACGTATGACCAAAAAGAGTCTATATCGGGCAAATTTTGATGGTGAATTAGCGCCGATTTCAGCGCAAATTGCAGGATCTGAACCAGATCAGTTGGCTGAGGCAGCACGTTATCAAGTTGCAAATGGTGCGCAAATTGTCGATATCAATATGGGATGCCCAGCAAAAAAAGTCTGTAATAAACTGGCAGGTTCGGCATTGCTGAAAGATGAAGATTTGGTTGCCCGAATTTTAGAAGCGGTGGTAAAAGCGGTTGATGTGCCTGTGACGTTAAAAACACGGTTAGGTTTTTTAAATGGTCATGAGAATATTATCCGTGTGGCGAAAAGAGCAGAAGAAGCAGGAATTGCAGCCTTAGCCTTACATGGTCGTACCCGTGAGGATATGTATTTAAATACGGCACGTTATAGTTTGATTAAAGAAGTCAAACAGATGCTCTCTATTCCTGTGATTGCCAATGGAGATATCGACAGTCCAGAGAAAGCCAAATATGTATTGGACTATACTGGTGCTGATGCCGTTATGATTGGGCGCGCGGCCCAAGGGCGTCCGTGGATTTTTCGTGAAATTGCCCATTATTTAAAAACCGGTGAATATTTAGCAGCACCAGATATTCAAGAAGTAAAACACGTATTACTGGGTCATTTGTCTGAACTTTATCAGTTCTATGGTGAATACTCGGGTTGCCGAATTGCACGTAAGCATATTGCTTGGTACACCAAAGGCTTACATTCTAGTAATGAATTCCGTCAAAATATGTACAAAGTGGAAAGCACGACAGAACAAGCAAAAGTTGTTGAGGCTTACTTTAATCACTTGCTTGAACAAGGCAATACGATGAGTGATGTACAGGTTGAGTCGCTAAATTTATTGGATGTGTAATCAATAAGGTGTAATGAGTATGGAAGCGAACTCCCATACTGAATCAACCAATCACCAAATGTTTTTTTAATGCATCGTTTAAAGGATAAATACGTTGTTTAGGCAAGAGTTTTTCAGCGTGTTTATACTGTCCTAAACGTCGAAATTGCGCCATCTTATTTACAAGAAGGGTGATATCTTGGATTGAGTGAATCGCCGTGTTGTTAAACGCTTGAATTAAAAAACGACTAATCCCAATTTGAATACTACGCTGTTCAAGCTTAGTTCCCTTTAAATTCCGTTCAGGATCCCACTGAATATGAACCTTGGCATTTTCAAAAGACTCAAACCAGTGTTCGCCATTTTTATACGTAGAGAGTGTCGGGTCGGTATGGATACTTTGCTGGAGTAAATATTCCCAAAAATCACGTTTGATACGGATTGCCAAAATATGATTTTGGTTGGATTTTGTTGCCCAATGACTTCTTTCCATTAGCCATAAAAATGAAGGTTTTATCCATGTCATTCTGTTAAAGGAAAAGGGCGAAACAAACTTTTGTTGTTGTACCGCCAATTGTGCAATTTGTTGGTTATAGGCTTGATAAACTGTAATCGTGTCACGGTCATATAGCGCACGTATTTGATGATATGCAGACATGATAAATCTCACTTGTATTTTGAATAAGTTGTTAAAAATTTTAAAACTTAATCAAATAAGTGGAAAATGATTCACCGATTGGCAAAAAATTTGATTTAACATGAGTATCAAGCTAGCTTTATTGATTTTGTCGCTATTCTAGTCAAAATGGTATTTTTATCAAGCTGATCAGGGTCTGTTGACATTTCATAAATGGCTTGCGTTGTAGGTTAAAATTGAGCATGAGACGTATACGTCGTAAAGCATGAATGAGAATAGCGAGACTATTTTCAAGTTTCATAACGAAGGCTGAGATAATTTTAGCCACAACCCTGAGCAAGAACAAAGCACTGCTTTGTTTGCAGCGCAAGGCGCAGCGGGGGACTAGCGTGTTTTTTGCCGCTACGTCGTTACCTTGCGAAACGATGTTTCTCATCATTTAGAATGACTAAATTTCGTATCTCGCGCCTAGTATCGCCTAAAAAACACACGTAGTCGCAAAC
>NZ_JAMBAR010000001.1:1432678-1564718 GCF_025433935.1 Acinetobacter sp. I-MWF
CAGCGCAAGGCGCAGCGGGGGACTAGCGTGTTTTTTGCCGCTACGTCGTTACCTTGCGAAACGATGTTTCTCATCATTTAGAATGACTAAATTTCGTATCTCGCGCCTAGTATCGCCTAAAAAACACACGTAGTCGCAAACGTAGACGAATTGTCAACAGACCCTATATTTCATATACCCACAATGATGGTTTAGTTAAGTCATGAATAAAGACTCTTTCAGAATACTGGCACAATACAATATCTGGGCAACCCAGCGTCTTTGTGAAAGTTTAAAAGCTGTATCCGATGATGATTTTAACAAAGATGTTGGTCTTTACTTTAAAAGCATTGTTGGCACCTTGAATCATCTATTGTTGGGTGAACATTATCTCTGGTATTCACGCTTTAAGCAGGGGATATCACCTGCAATTGCATTAAATACAATGATCCAAACTAAAAAGACAGCATTACTGGATGAATTACAAGAGAAGTCGAAAAATTGGATTGAGTTTCTAGAGCAGTTAGATGAAAAAACCTTAAATGCAGATTTAACCTATAAACGCGTTTCTGGACAAGAACTGACTTTGCCTTATGCTGCGACACTTATGCATGTATTTAATCATGGCACACATCATCGTGGGCAAATTACCGCTGCAATGACGGGATTGGGGTATGCATGTCCTGAACTAGATTTGGTATATATGTTGGTTGAACAAAGCCAAGCCTAATCAATATAAATAGAAGCTGTTGCAGTTCAGCTTCTATTGAAAGCTGAGTTGAGTATTAAGAATGGTTCATTTCCACAACCAATTGATTAACTAGATCCTGAGCCTCTAATTCACGAATCAGGCCAACATTACTTCCAGCCCAAAATGCACCAAAGCCAGTATCACCATGTTGCACCGCGAAAGCATTTAGCTGTTTTGCCAAATCATAGGCATAAGGGTAGGCAGCTACATGTGGACGGTCGGGCTGATCAATCCTCGCTTGCCAATGATTGATGATGCCGCGTGCTGGACGACCTGAAATGCTTGAGGTAATTTGAGTGAGTGGATGATCAAATAAGGCCTTGCGATATGCTACATTGGCGTTTGATGTTTTACATTGCACAAAAGCTGTTCCCAATTGTACGGCATCAGCACCAAGATTTAACATGGCTTTGGCTTGTTGCCCATTCATAATACCCCCTGCTGCAACGACAGGCAGTGAGCTATGTTTTTTGATAAGTGTGACTAGATCTGCGGTTTTAATTGCACCATCAATTTGAGCGTTAAAAATACCGCGATGCCCACCTGCTTCGATACCTTGAGCCACAATAATATCAATCCCAGCTTCTTCAATAGCCAGCGCTTCAGCCAGATTGGTTGCAGAAACTAGAGTGATGATACCGGCTTGTTTTAATTTTTGAATTTGATATTGATGCGGGATACCAAAATGAAAACTTACCGCTTTGGGTTGAGTGTCTAAACACAGGTTTAAAAAATCATCATTGTCTTTAAAGCTCGGGTAGATGCATTTTAATTCTGTGGGTGGATTTACGCCGAATTTTTTAAATTCAGCTGCTAAATGTTGACTCCACAGCGTATTAGATTCAGTGTTTAATGCTGTTGATTCATGACAGAAAAAATTTAATTGAAAAGGATGTGGTGTTAACGCCTGGGTTTCTTGAATTTGTTGAAGTGCAGAATCTATGGTATTTGCACCGAGCCCTAAAGCGCCTAAAGCCCCTTGATTTGATACTTCTGCTGCCAATAGTGGGGTAGAAACGCCTGCCATTGGTGCAAGTAAGATGGGATGTTTTATCCCTAATTGTTCTAATAAAGACATACTTAAGCTCCTTGAGTTTTAAGTTACTTTGCCCAAGCCAATTGCAATAAGCAAATTATGTTCGGTATTTATTATAAAAATATAATTCAAATACACCTTTATAAGTGTAGCTTATTTTATACAGGCTTAGATTACATCGGAGTGACTTGGAACAGAGAACCAATCCAGCTTGAGAACGCCATTGCGATAATTCCCCATACTCCCACACGGAAACTACCCTTGAGTATTGATGTACCCGCAAAATAGCTGGATAAGGCACCGAGTATGACCAGAGATAAGATACCGACTACTAAAACAATTTTTTCTAAATACACTTCGGGGCTAAACAGAATCGACAATGTTGGAAATAAGGCGCCTATTGAAAATGATAAGGCTGAAGAACCAGCAGCTTGTAATGGTCTTGCCGCAGTTGCTTCATTGATCCCAATTTCATCCCGTGCATGCGCTTCTAAGGCATCTTTTTCTGTGAGTTGAACAGCAACTTGATGCGCCAATTCGGGATCTAAACCGCGTTGAATATAAATGTGAGTCAGTTCTTTAAGCTCTAAGTGTGGGTTTTTTTCTAATTCGCGAGCTTCGATTTTTAAATCCGCTGCTTCAATATCTGCTTGAGATTTGACGGAAATATATTCTCCGGCAGCCATTGAGGTTGCACCTGAAATCAATCCCGCAATACAGGTAATCAATAGCGTGTGACTAGACGCACCACTCGCTGCCATTCCCATCACTAAACTGGTCACAGAAATGATGCCATCATTTGCACCCAAGACCGCTGCTCTTAACCAGCCTGTACGTTGTATAAAATGCTGTTCTAGGTGATGAGAATGTGGCATAAACAAAACTCCGAGTAACTGAAAGCTGATTCATTGATAATCTAAATATATGACAAATATAAAAAAGCTCCTATATTTAGGAGCTTTTTTTCAGATTAAAACTATTGGCTTGCTTTTTCTTTAACGTCCGCAGCACCTTTTTCAACAGCACCAGCTGCAGTTGCAGTGGCATCTTTAGCCGCATCAACAGTTGCATCGGCAGCATGTGCAGTTGCATCAGCGGCATGATCGACAGCAGTCGCAGTTGCATTTGCTGCATTATCCGCAGCTTTCGCCGTCGCATCAGCTGCATTTTGAGCGGCATGTTCTGCATCATGTTTTGCTTGTTCTACGGCATTTTCAGCATGTTCACCTGTGGTCGCTCCTGTTTCTGGTGCTTTATCTTTATTACAACCAACAAGTGCAATCGTTGCAATCAGACCAAGAGAGAGTAGAAGTTTATTCATTGTCTTGTACCTTTTTTAAATTAATTTTTGGCATCCAGCAGTTGGATGAAATAAATATAAACACAAAAAATAACCAAATCAAAAAATAAAATGTAAAGTTTTTATAAGATCAATTTATCTTATATCGAATAATAGCGCACAAATCTAGTTTTAATAAAAGCTTAATATAATATCAATAAACTGATTTTATAGTTTAACTGCCAATATCAATAAAATAAACAATGGTAAAATTTAAGCTTGTTTTAATGCTGTATCATTAAAACTAAATCAAGATAAGGTTTAAGATCCACTCAATTTATGATATTAGTTATTTGAAAGTGACCTTGTTGAAAAAAATCTGACAATTTGAAGCTTTGTGGCACAATATTAGTGCTCAAAAAATTAAATTAAAAGTGAAAAAACATGTTTACAAGCCAATAAAAACAGATAGAATTGAATGTAAAATGTGAAGTATATCAAATAATTCTGTTGCTGGAAAAAGTCTGAAAAACTTGTGTTTTCGGCTTTTGAAAATGCTGAATTTACAAATTAATTTATGGGGTTTTCTTGAATATGCTTGACCTAAACACATCTCGAAAAGTACCTGATGATTTTGTAGCATATGCTGAAAAACAAATCAGGCAGCTTTTGAACTCTGTCAGTGGTGTAGAGTTCATCATGTTGTGTACTTCTGATGGGTTTGAAATTGCTTTAGTCAACAAGAAAAATATTAGCAATTCTGGAAAGATTGCCGCAGTGAGTAGTTCGATTTTAGCCCTAGTAACCGCATTTGTTTCAGAAATCAATCTTGTTGGATGTCAAACAATTACCTTAGATGCTGAGAACGGAAAAGCACTTTTGACAGCCATTCCTCATTCAAAGCATCCACTGGTTTTAGTGGCGATGACCAACAAAGATATTTTATTGGGACAAATGCTCTATGAGCTTAAATCCACCTCAGAATTACTGATGAGAAATATATAGATAAGCCATTGTGAAAAATGTAACTTCAGTTGCATTTTTTTTGAAAAATGAGATTTATACTGGATTTTTTCTATCTGGTGTTTGTTAGATTTTTTCGAAAGTTTTAAATAGTCAAATTAGTCATTTATTTTTTAAATTTCTATTGAATAGTTAATATTTTTTATGCTATTAAAATGAGTGTGGGAAATAATTAATTAAAATTGATTATCAAATAAAATTAAATGGGTATTCAAAAAAAGAATACTAATTTATCCATGTTAGTTAGAAATGAATATTTTTAACTAAATAGTAAAGTGTTTTAGTAAAGCAAAATAAAAATTGAATTACTAAAGCGAACAACAATGTTGAAAGAAACGGGGATGCTCATGGCTCGTATTACACTAGATCAATTAACTGATATCGATGGTTTCGTTTGTGCTGCATTAGTAGACAGCGAAAGTGGTTTATCTTTAGCGACTGCAGGTGCAGGTTTAGACTTAGAATTAGCAGCAGCAGGTAATACTGAAGTTGTTCGTGCTAAGCGTAAAGTAGCAAAAGCACTGAAATTAGATGATGTAATTGAAGATATTTTAATTACATTAGGTAAACAGTATCATTTGATTCGCCCACTTGATTCAAATGAAAACCTATTCCTTTATCTTGTTTTAGATCGTTCTAAATCAAACTTAGCAATGGCTCGCCACGAGTTAAAAGCATTTGAAAAAGGCTTAGACTTTTCTTAATTTAAAAATTGAAAAGCATAAAAAACTCGTCTACGGACGAGTTTTTTCTTTGGCTATCCTGTATAACATAGATATCGTATTTAGAGTGTTGAGTGTAGATGTTAAAAGCTGGAATTTATAAACATTATAAAGGTAATTTATACCAAGTCTTTCATGTCGCAACACACAGTGAAACCCGTGAAAAAGTTGTGGTTTACCAATGTTTATATGATGATTATTCAATCTGGGTTCGACCTTATGAAATGTTTTGTGAGCAGGTCACATTAGAAAATGGTCAAGTCCAAGCGAGATTTGAATTTTTACATGAGGTTTGAGTTGTACTTGCTAGATTTTACCAAATGATAAAGTCACGAAATAAACCGTAACGATGTAACTTGTCAAAAGCTATGTATTGTCATAGCAATGACGTAAATGATTGAAATAATAACAATGATAGTAAAAAGGAAGATCTAAACATGAGTTTAAGTAACCCATTTTTGCAACGATTGAATGAACTATATCAATCCTTTATTAAGTTTGATGCTACACAGTGTGATCGTATTAAACGCTATCGAAATATTGAACCTGAATCAGCATTGTTTTTAGCCATGCAAGTGCGAATTCAGCAATCTAAGAAAATTTTAGAGATTGGGACATCAACAGGTTACTCTACATTGTGGCTTGCAGATGCAGCCAAAGTCACAGGTGCCAAGGTGACAACGCTAGAGATCGATAAAAAAAGAACTCAGCAAGCGCAACTGCATGCTCAAGAGTTACGGGTTGATGACGTGATTGATTTTTGGGTAGGGGATGCACAAAAATACTTGGAACAGTGTCAGGAACAATATGACTTTATTCTACTGGACGCTGAACGCAATGCTTATTTAAATTACTGGGTATATCTACAGAAGATGCTTGTAGAGCATGGTGGGGTTCTGATTGTAGATAATGTGATATCACATGCTGCTGAAGTAAAGAGCTTTATCACGGAAGTTAAACGAGATGAAAGGTTTATGACCACAACTTTGTCGATTGGATCTGGTCTGTTTGTGGTGACATTTAAAAACTAATCGAGTTTTTACATCAGGGAGAAATATCCCTGACTTTGCTCTAAAAGCACAGTTCTAAAAAAAACTATAAAATTGAAAGTCGCTTAAAATGTAAATCGTATTCTAGATATTTATGCACGAATGCTGTTTTATCACTACATCGTAGTAAATTATTGTATATAAATTCTGGGACAGGATGGTAAAGTTCACCAGAACCATTGTTATAAAAAATTTTTAAATACCGTGAAGAAGCATTGTACTTCCAAGAAGTCACGGTAATCATTGATCCCATAAGCAACCCCTTAAACTTTTGATTGTTTTACAGAAAAATGTATTCTGTATCTTTTGAAATTAGTCTATTCACTTAAAGAAATGTATAGTGGTTTTGTAAATAAAGCTGTTTATATTCTGCTAAAGATATTCATATTTTAACATTACAGATTCTGGGCAAGATAAACACTTAAAAAATCATCAGTAAATGAGAAAATTGGTATTTTACTTTAGGGTCTGTTGACATTTCATAAATGGCTTGCGTTGTAGGTTAAAATTGAGCATGAGACGTATACGTCGTAAAGCATGAATGAGAATAGCGAGACTATTTTCGAGTTTCATAACGAAGGCTGAGATAATTTTAGCCACAACCCTGAGCAAGAACAAAGCACTGCTTTGTTTGCAGCGCAAGGCGCAGCGGGGGACTAGCGTGTTTTTTGCCGCTACGTCGTTACGAACTACTCTTTTAGAATGACTAAATTTCGTATTTCCTGAGATAATTTTAGCCACAACCCTGAGCAAGAACAAAGCACTGCTTTGTTTGCAGCGCAAGGCGCAGCGGGGGACTAGCGTGTTTTTTGCCGCTACGTCGTTACGAACTACTCTTTTAGAATGACTAAATTTCGTATTTCGCGTTTAGTATCGCCTAAAAAACACTCGTAGTCGCAAACATAGACGAATTGTCAACAGACCCTAATCATTAAGAGGTAGATCATGATTCTTGCAATAGACGTTGCCTATATAGATAACTCTGCACAAGTTGCTGGTGTAGTATTTGAATCTTGGGCGAGTTCAGCTGTATTGAATCATTACCTTATCACCATCAACCCAATTGCTGACTATGAGTCAGGTCAATTTTATAAACGTGAATTACCGTGTATTTTGACGTTATTGGATTTGGTGAAAGAGCCCATTGATATGATTGTGATTGATGGCTATGTCTATTTAGGCGCTGAACAAACAGCAGGTTTAGGACAGCACTTATATGCTGCCTTAGTTGATAAAATCCCTGTGATTGGAGTGGCTAAAAATGAATTTAGGGGAACACCAATGGAATTTGAAATTTTACGTGGACAAAGTGTTAAGCCATTATATGTCTCTGCCATCGGCATAGAATTAGTGCAAGCAAAACATAATGTACAGTCCATGTACGGGAAATATCGTATTCCAGAGTTACTCAAGCAAGTTGATCGTTTGAGTAGAACAACGCAAAAATAATTTTTTGCTATCCTATATTCAGTGGTTTAAATGTATTATCAATTGACTCATTTTTTGTTTTCTATAGAACAATATTTTATAAATTTAAGGAGAAACATCAATGGATCAGTCAGCGGCTTTTCAAAAAATTTCCATTAACTATATTGAATTTATGGTGAAAGATGTCGTACAAAGCAAAAGGTTTTATCGAAACTTAGGCTGGACTTTTACCGACTTTGGCCCTGAATATTGTGAATTTGATTCTGGAGAGATAAAAGGGGGCTTTGCTCAGTCTGATGATGTGCAAAGTTCTGGTGGTGCATTAATTGTTTTGTATAGTGCCCAATTAGAACAAAGCTTAACGTGTGTGAAAGAGGCGGGTGCAACCATCGTACAAGAGATTTTTAGTTTTCCTGGTGGACGTCGTTTTCATTTTAAAGATTTAGATGGATATGAAATTGCAATTTGGTCGCATTAAATAAAAATCTACAAACACAAAAACCTGTACATAAAATCTAATGCAAAAAACCACGCTAAAAAGCGTGGTTTTTTATGTGTTTAATCTAATTCAAGAATTAGATTTTACCAACTAGGTCGATTGAAGGAGCAAGAGTTGCATCGCCTTCTTTCCATTTCGCTGGGCAAACTTCACCAGGATGACCGTGAACATATTGAGCTGCTTTAACTTTACGAAGAAGTTCAGAAGCATCACGACCAATACCACCAGCATTGATTTCGATGATTTGGATTTTACCTTCAGGATCGATAACGAAAGTACCACGGTCAGCAAGACCAGCAGATTCAATTAAAACTTCGAAGTTTTTAGCAAGAACCCAAGTTGGGTCGCCAACCATTACATATTCAATTTTTTTGATTTCTTCAGAAGAATCGTGCCAAGCTTTGTGCGTGAAGTGTGTATCTGTAGAAACAGAGTAGATTTCAACGCCTAATTTTTTGAATTCAGCATAGTTGTCAGCAAGGTCACCAAGTTCTGTTGGGCAAACAAAAGTGAAGTCAGCTGGATAGAAGAAAACTACAGACCATTTACCTTTAAGATCGGCTTCTGTAACTTCGATGAATTGGCCGTTTTGGAAAGCTTGTGCTTTAAAAGGTTTAACTTCAGTATTAATTAAGCTCATCATTATCTCCATGATTGAGGTGTTTATCTAATATTTAACTAGAATAATGAATTTTAGATTATTGGGGAAATAGTATTTTTTTATCGCTAAGATCGGAAAATCAAATTAGCGTGCTCCAGATACATTTCACCAAAAACCGTTGTTTTGTCAGTATTTCATCAACTAAAGCAAATAAAGATGATGTTTGAATGACAAAGCATCCTTTTTTAATCTGTTACAAACATGATGCTTCTGGGGCTATATTTCAAGGGCGATTTCTAAAAAAGATATAAAATTTATTTCAATGTATAGAATTTGTTCATATAAGATAAATTGAATTTTAACTCCATCACATTTCAATGTTGTATAGCGTGCAAATGATTTGGGGGGGCTGCTGTTTTGTACTTAAGCATCACCCCAAGCTACCTTATTGATGTAGATCAACCGCAACAGATCTAGGTCTATATGAGTATTTGCAGCCACAGACAGTTGCTAGTTGAGTGGACTTTAGCAGCTTTTAAATATTATTTTTATAATACATGCATAACGTAAACATGAATTCACTTTGATTGGACTATCTCTCCTGTGCTTTACAGCGTAAAATATTCCGTTCAATTTTAAGTATTAGGATAATGCATCTGTGCCAAATCAGTTAAATGTCGATCAATGGGTTATGGTACGAGATCGCCATCGTTTAAATCGACTGAAAAAAGGAAAAGATGCTCATCCTGAAAAATTCCAAGAACTGTTTGAGAAATCAAACCATCAAGTCAAAAAAAGATTAGCCAGCCTACCGACAATTAAACTCAATCAGGATCTACCGGTTACCCAGTATGCAGATAAACTGATTGAAGCGATTCAAAAGCATCAGATTATTATTGTTGCAGGGGAGACGGGTTCTGGTAAAACCACACAATTGCCACAGATCGCAATGCTTGCAGGTCGTGGCTTAACTGGGATGATTGGTCATACTCAGCCTCGTCGTTTGGCAGCACGAAGTGTATCGCAACGTATTGCTGAAGAAGTCGGTGAGAAGCTGGGTGAAAGCATCAGTTTTAAAGTGCGTTTTAATGAACAAGGATCAAATGATTCAATCGTTCGCTTAATGACGGACGGTATTCTTCTTGCTGAACTTTCTAATGATCGTTATTTAAATAAATATGACACGATTATTATTGATGAAGCGCATGAACGTTCATTAAACATTGATTTCATCATGGGTTACCTAAAACAACTGGTAAAAAAGCGCCCTGATTTAAAAATCATTATTACTTCAGCGACATTAGATGTGAATCGCTTTAGCGAATATTTTAATGGCGCACCGATTTTTGAAGTGGAAGGACGTAGCTTTCCAGTAGAACTGCGTTATCGTCCGATTTCTGAGATGACGATCAGCGGCAGTGATGATGATGACTTTGATGATTTTGAAGAAAATTTACCACGTGCAGTGGTACAAGCTGTAGAAGAATGTTTTAAGGATGCTGAATCTAAAGGACATCCTGAACATGCGGATATTCTTATTTTTTCAAGCACTGAACAAGAAATTCGAGAACTACAAGAGACCTTACAAAAATTTGGTCCTAAACACACGCAAATTTTACCGTTATATGCACGTTTAGCTTTAGCCGAACAGCAGAAAATCTTTAATCCCTCTGGTGGTGGGCGACGTATTATCATCGCGACCAACGTCGCTGAAACAGCATTGACTGTACCGAATATTCGTTATGTGATCGACAGTGGCTTTGCGCGTATTTCTCGCTATAACTATCGTTCACGGGTACAGCGTTTACCGATTGAAGCGATCTCTCAAGCTGCTGCAAATCAGCGTAAAGGCCGATGTGGTCGTATTGCACCAGGTGTTTGCATTCGCTTATACAGTGAAGATGATTTTCAAAGTCGTCCAGATTTTACTGAACCCGAAATTAAACGCACCAATTTAGCATCGGTTATTTTACAGATGCAAAGTCTCGGTTTGGGTGCTGTAGAAGATTTTGATTTTATTGAGCCACCAGACCATCGTTTGGTCAATGATGGGCGTAAATTGCTGATTGAATTAGGTGCTATCCATGAAGTGCAAAATTCAAATAATCTTCCTCAAGCGGTTGCACAAAGTGAAAGTGCGGTTTCCCAACAGGGAGCTGTAGCTGGTGCTAAAGCAAAAAACCTTGCTCAACCTGTCACTAAAAAAGCCGAACTTCAAAACAACAGTTTAACCAAAATCGGTCTACAAATGGCAAAAATGCCTATAGACCCACGCCTTGCACGGATGATTCTCGGTGGTGCTCATTTTGGAGTACTGAAAGAAGTTTTGATTATTGTTGCTGCGCTTGCAGTACAAGACCCACGAGAGCGTCCTGCTGATAAGCAAATGCAGGCAGATCAAAAACATGCGCTATTTAAAGAAGCAGATTCAGATTTTCTATTTTATATTAAACTGTGGAATACACTGACTGAAAATCGTGAAACTTTAAGTGAAAGCAAAAGACGTAATTTTGCCAAACAGCATTTTCTTAGCTGGTTGCGCTTACGCGAGTGGAAGAAAACGCATGAACAATTACTGGATTTAGCACAGGGCTTAAAACTTTCATTCAATGAAAAGACAGCCAGTTATGAAAATTTACATCGTGCTTTATTGACAGGATTATTGTCTTTTATTGCCAATAAAACTGACGAACGTAATATTTTCATGGCAGTTCGTCAGCAAAAAGCCCGAATTTTTCCTGCATCGACCTTACATAAAACCAATACCCCATGGGTGATGGCATTTGAAATGGTCGAAACCTCACAGGTGTATTTACGCACACTAGCAAAAATTGAGCCTGAGTGGATTCTTTTAGCTGCGCCTAACTTATTAAAACATCATTATTTTGAGCCACATTGGGCGAAAAAACCGGGTGTGGTCAATGCTTATGATCAGATTTCATTATTTGGGCTGATCATTGAACCGAAACGCGCCACCAATTATGAAAAAGTGGACCAATTGGCTGCGCATGAAATTTTCTTAAGAGATGCACTAACCACAGGAAACTTGGGAACAACCCCACCATTCTTAAAACACAACCTATTAAAGCTTGAAGAAGTTGAGCGTGTGGAAGACAAACTGCGTCGTCGTGATTTGGTTGTCGATGAAGAAACCATTTATCAGTTTTATGCCGCAAAAGTACCTACAGAAATTGCCAGTCGGCGTAGTTTTGAAGATTGGCGAGCAACAGTAGAGCCGCAGAATCCTCGTTATCTGTTTGTTGATGATGATGATTTATGGATGAATGACCGTCCAACCACGCAACAATTTCCAGATTATTTACATAATGGACAATTACGTTTCGCTGCCAGCTATCGTTTTGATCCAAGTCATGATGAAGATGGCGCAACAGTAAAAATTCCGCTACAAGCCTTAGCGCAAGTTGATGAAAATATTTGGTCTTGGGGAATTCCTGGTTGGCGTTTGGATTTAATCGAAGCGTTATTAAAAGCCTTACCAAAAGATAAACGTCGTAATTTGGTGCCGATCCCAGATACAGCCAATAAATTGATCAAAGCAGTCGATGCGCAACATTTGCATCAGCATATTTTTGAGTTTTTGGCATTTCAATTACGTGGTGAACAAATTACCAGTAAAGATTTTTCTTTTGAACGTATTGATCAGTACTTAATTCCATTTATCAAAGTAATTGATGAAAAAGGCCGCGTGATTGAAAAAGGCCGTGATCTTGCCGAACTCAAAGCACGTTGTCGAACTGAAACACACAGTCCCGTCAAACAGTTAAAAGGTGAGTTTACTACTTTCCCTGAAAGCTTTGTATTTGAGGCCTCTCAGAAAGTAACCGGAGTTGTAGTTAAACAATATCAGGCACTGGTCCCGAGCAAAGACTTTGCTAAGTTAGAGTTGAAAGATGACTCTGGTATTGTGATTCAGACTTTTAATGATCAAAGTGAAGCGATTAAGCAGCACCGTGAAGGCGTAATTCGTTTGATTCATATGCAATTGGGTGATTTGATTCGTCAATTGAAAAAGCAAATTTCCAAGCCACTGGCATTGGCATATTCTCCTTTGGGTGATAAAGCACAACTTGAGCAAATGTTGGTGTACGCAACATTACAAATGGCTATTCAAGATTTACCCATTAATGCTGAAGAATTTGCGATAGTCTTGGCAGATGTGAAAAAGTCATTTTTAAGTCATGGTCAGGAAGCATTAAAGCTGATCAGTGAAATTTATATTCAATGGCAGGAAATACGTCAGCAATTGCTGATGTTGGATCAAGACGTATTTGCTAAAAATATGAATGATATTGAAGATCAACTGGATTTAATGAACTTATCCAATTTTGTTTATTCAAAATCTTCCGATATTTGGCAGGAATATCCACGTTATTTAAAAGCATTGTTATTGCGTTTAGATCGATTGCCGAATAATCTAAATCGTGATGATGCTGCAATTAAAGAAGTCGATCCTTGGATGGATAAACTGTTTAAGTTTAAGTCGGATGTTCGTGTTAAAGAAGTCTACTTCATGGTTGAGGAACTACGTATTTCATTATTTTCTCAACCAATGAAAACCAAGATGCCGATTTCGTCAACCAGAATACAAAAAGTATGGGAAAAGCTTGGAATCGGTTAGAATAGAAATAATTTGAAATATTTGTGAATTTAAAAAGGAGTTTTACATGGGCATCCGTATTACAGGTACAGGTTTGTACCATCCTGAAGAAGTGATTACCAATGAAGAATTGGTGGATTGTTTAAATGCTTATGTGGAACAATTTAACAGTGAAAATGCTGAAAAAATTGAAGCGGGTGAAGTTGTTGCCCGTCGTGGTTCTAGTGCAGAATTTATTGAAAAAGCCTCAGGCGTAAAGCGTCGTTATGTCATTGAAAAATCAGGTGTCCTAGACATTAATCGCTTGCGTCCACGTTTAGAAGAACGTTCAGATGAAGAGCTTTCAATCCAAGCAGAATGGGGCGTAATTGCAGCAAAACAAGCGATGGAAAATGCAGGCGTAACTGCAGAAGACATCGATGTGGTGATTTTGGCTTGTTCAAATTTACAACGTGCTTATCCTGCTGTTGCAATTGAAATTCAAACTGCATTGGGTATTCAAGGCTATGCTTATGACATGAATGTGGCGTGTTCAGCTGCTACATTTGGTTTAAAACAAGCCTATGATGCTGTAAAAACGGGTGCACGTCGTGTGTTATTGGTTAATGTGGAAATTACCTCAGGCCATACCGACTATCGTTCACGTGACTGTCACTTTATTTTTGGTGATGTTGCAACAGCTTCAATTATTGAAGAAACGGACAGCAAAACAGGGTTTGAAATCGTAGATACCCATTTGTTTACCCAATTCTCTAATAACATCCGAAATAATTTTGGTTTCTTAAATGGTTCAGAATTAACTTCTCGTGATGATAAGCAATTCCGTCAAGATGGCCGCAAAGTATTTAAAGAAGTGTGTCCATTGGTTGCGAAAATTATTTCTACACAATTGGAAAAGAACAGTATTCAACCTGAAAATGTAAAACGTTTTTGGTTGCATCAAGCCAATGCCAATATGAATGAATTAATTTTAAAACTCATTGTCGGTAAAGAAGTTGCAGAAGCGGATCCTGATTTGGTACCAATCATTTTAGATGAGTTTGCCAATACGTCTTCAGCAGGTGTGATCATTGCATTACATCGTAGTGCGGATCAGGTGAATGATGGCGAATATGGTGTGCTGTGTTCATTTGGTGCAGGTTATTCTGTGGGTTCAATCCTTGTGCAAAAGCATGTTGCTTAAATCATAATTTTATAAAATCTCCCTCCTTGTGCCGCGAAAAGCGCAGTTCAGCTACTTTGAAAAAAAGGGGGGGAGATTGTCGAGGATTTAAGTTATTTTATTTGTGTAAAGCTCTTCCCTGAAAAAGGAGGAGTCATACGCTTAAGGCCAAGATCAAATAATGTTGAAAAGTATTTGTAGAGATACAGCATGACTGAAAAAACCTTGAAAATACGACACAACGCTAAATTGATTCGATTAATAAGCAGCTTACAGCGCTTTTACTTTCGTCCAACATTTTTAGGTACTGAAAATTTAGTGCCGAATAAACCAGCCATGTATGTCGGTAATCACACCATCTATGGTGTTTTAGATTCTCCGATTCTGATTGATTATTTATTTACAGAACATAAAATCGCAGTGGTCAGTTTAGCTGATCATATGCATTTTCATATTCCGATTTGGAAAGAAGTGGTTAAACGTGTCGGTGGGGTTGATGGTGTACAAGAATATGCCAAAGAAGCGATGCGACAAGGTTATTCGATTCTGGTTTTTCCAGGCGGCGGTCGAGAAGTCATTAAACGTAAAGGTGAAGCCTATCAACTGATCTGGAAGCAACGCTTTGGTTTCTTAAAGTTGGCTCAGGAATTTGGTTATGAAATTGCTCCTTTTGTGGCTTTAGGTGGTGATGAAGTTTTTGATTTAGCTTTTGATGTAAACGTGCTGCTTAAACAAAAGTGGTTTAATAAAATATTATCAAATCCCAAAATAGGTTCATTGCTTAGACAAGGTGAAGTTATTCCTTCGATTCCGAAGCATATTATTCCAAAGCGAATCCCTTTTTATTTTAAATTTATGCCACGATTATCTATTGACCAGATAGAAAACATGGACGATATGATTGTATTTCGTGATCAATTGCAAGCGAGCATTTATACTGAAATTGAGTCGTTAAAGTCCTATCGAGCACATGACTTGGAACAAAAAACTTACAACAAAAAGCTTAGAACAAAAAACAATTTTTGAGATCGCATAATGTTTGAACTGCAAACCAATTTTAAACAGATACTTAAGCTCTTCAATCCGCGAACTCAACCCATTCAAAGTACTGTGACTTTTCTTCAAGATCCTTATTATCTCGAATTTTTAGGACAGTGTAGCGATACTGAAATTACCCCTGATATTGATTTATTTGGCTATGAAACTACGATAAAGGAAAACCAGTATTTCGCAGAGCATGTGGAAAATTTATCCCAACAACTATGGAAAATTGGTCGTACAGGTCAAGGTGATGAATGGTTTTTAGATCGGAATAGTTTTGATATTTTATTCTATGATCATGATTTAGGTATGGACTTAGATGAGAATTTAAAACGTGATCAGTTTCAGTCGATGCAAATCAACTTTTTTCAATTTTTACAATTTGCTTTACTTCTGCAAGCGTTGGAACAACACTTGGATAAAAATCCATTATCTACGATTGAGTTAGAGCAATTTCAAGATACCGTGAACCGTATCCATCCTGAACTTTTTTCACGTTATCCATTTGATTATTTATAAGTTATAAGCGTTACAATTGATTGATAAAATGAGTTTACTCACAATATAGAGGAATAAAAATGTATACAGCTTCATGCCTTTGTGGTGGTATTCAACTGAGAATTCATAGTGAAATCCCTCAAATATTTGTCTGTCATTGTCAGCAATGTCAAAAAGCCCAGGGTTCAGCATTTGTGGCGATTGCTCCTATTCAGACTAAAGATTTAGAGATTGTTCAAGGACAGGCATTGTTTCAAGAATATTATGCCACTGAAAATAAAAAGCGAACGTTCTGTAAAAGATGTGCATCCCCATTATTTAGTGCGCGTTTAGACCTACCTGAGGTCGTGAGATTACGTGTAGGCATTGTAAATGAGCCTGTTCAAGGCAAGATAGTTTCACATGCGTTTACTGATAACAAAGCTGCTTGGTTTGAAATTTTGGATGATGCCCCACAATTTGCTCAAGTGCTTTGTTAAAGAGTGAAGTTATATGTGAACAACAAGAATGCTGGATATTTATTGTTTAAATAAGATTTTGTGCGCTATCTTACTTATTTTTAAGTATCTGAATTTTATATTTTTATAAATAATTCAGAAATCAGTTTAAGTCATTTGTATATATAAATACCTTCTGTATAATTTTAAAAAAATACACTTTAAATCAATAGAAGGTATAAATGACAAGAATAGTCGTCGCTGCAAAACAAGACAAAATATTACTACAGGATTCTCAAGCAAAAACGGTCAGTTTAGATCAACCCGCTATTATTCAAATTGGTGTCACACAACAAGATGTGAAAACACTAGAGCGACTAGGCGATAAGCTGATTATTAGTTTAAATAATGGTGAGCAAATTGTTTTAGAGGGCTTTTTTCAAGCCAATTCAACCACAACGCATTCTTTAACGTTCCCCAAAGCAGATGGAAGTTTCTCACTTGCTCACTTTGATGCCAATGGAAAATTTACAGACTATAGCGGTTTGCAAAAACTCGATACTTTACTCTATGAAGGCGCCAATACTGCGGCTGTTCAACAAGTCTCTGCCTACGAAGACTCAACCCCTGAGTTTTCATTTTCAAGTCTATTTTCTTCAAGTGCAGTGAAAGCAGGTGTCGGTCTTGTTTCTGCAATTGGTTTAGGTTTGGCATTGATTGATGATGGGGGAAGTAATCAATCAAAGGGTATTACCGACATTATTGCACCGAAAACACCGACTGCAACTTTGAATGCAGAGGGTACTGAAATTAAGGGTACCGCTGAAGCGGGTGCGACTATTTATGTGATTGATAAAAACCAGAAAGTGATTGCCACAGCAGTGGTCGATAAAGATGGAAATTATTCTTTGACATTGCCAGAGGCTTTGCTAAACAACAATACTTATTATATCAATGCAAAAGACAAAGCTGGAAATGCCTCAACCTATACCT
Source organism: Acinetobacter sp. I-MWF (assembly GCF_025433935.1). Classification (NCBI taxonomy): domain Bacteria; kingdom Pseudomonadati; phylum Pseudomonadota; class Gammaproteobacteria; order Moraxellales; family Moraxellaceae; genus Acinetobacter; species Acinetobacter sp. I-MWF. The sequence continues at coordinate 1,449,795 of NZ_JAMBAR010000001.1, forward strand.
CGGTTGTTGGCACGAAAGATACCATTGCACCTAATGAGCCTCAAGGGCAGTTAAATGAGCAAGGAAATATTGTTACTGGTAAAGCAGAGGCGAATGCCACAATTAATGTATATGACCCAGCAGGTCACCTGATTGGTACTGCTAAAGCCAATGCACAGGGACAATTTTCTGTTGCCATTTCTCCTGCTTTAACCACAGGCCAGATCGGTACAGTCGAAGCGATTGATGCATCTGGAAATAAATCAGAAAAACATAATATTGAAGTGGGTAAAGATACTATCGCACCTGATCAACCTAAGTTTGAGGTATCTAAAGAAGGGACTTCAATACACGGAACCGCAGAAGCAAATGCTAAAGTGATTATTCAAGATTCAACAGGTGTGGTGATTGCAACGGGTACTGTAGATGCCAATGGTAAATTCAATATCACCATTTCTCCTGCTTTAGATGCAAGCAAGACTGGCAAAATTATTGTTGAAGATGCTGCTGGAAATAAGTCGAGTGCTGTAGAAATTAAAGCTGGACAAGATGTTTTAGCGCCAGATAAACCCGTGGCCAATTTGAATGCTGAAGGCACTGTGATCACGGGTACCGCTGAAGCAAACTCCAAAATTTCAGTCTATGACAGTGCAAATAAATTATTAGGCACAGCAACAACGGACGCAAACGGAAATTATTCTGTCACACTTTCAACAGCGTTGACTGAAGCAAAAGTCGGCAGTGTATATGCAACAGATGCAGCTGGAAATCAGTCAGCGCTTAGCTCTGTAACAGGTACCAAAGATGTAACCGCGCCTGCAAGTCCAAAAATCACAGATGTGGTTGATGATGTGGGGGCAACTGTAGGCTCTGTTGCTGCAAATGGGACGACAGATGACAAGCGCCCTGTGATTTCAGGAACAGGAGAAGCTGGGGCGACTTTGATTATTTATGATAATAATCAGGCAATTGGAAAGGTCACAGTCGGTGCAGATAGTAAATGGTCATTTAGTTTTGCTTATGATTTAACTCTGGGGAGTCACAGTATTACTACTGTACAAACGGATAAAGCAGGGAATACCAGTTTAGTGAGTGATGCTCGAACATTTACTGTAGTCGAAATCGCCGCAAAAATGGCAGTTTTTGATGAAGCCTTGGCTTTTCATGCTGATTTAGCTAATTCGAATATTGATTCAGTTAAAAGTGCTGATGCGATTGGGTCAGGTGTTTTAAATTCTGAGCCAGAAAGTAGCGCTCAAGTATTAGGGCAATCGACACCAATAGAAAATCAATTTTCGCAGCTCCATTCAAATGTTTCAGATTTAGATCATACTGCTATAGCTGGCAGTTCAGCTATTCTCAGTACAAGCATAGCGACTGTACTGCAAGATGCACTTGAGAATACCAAAGTTGACGATATCAAGGTAGCCAATACCAATTCTTATGACAGCACGGCCATTTCAGTCGATGAATTGTTGGCAAAGACTTCAGTTAATGATTTAACTACAAATCAGATTGATAATGTGCTTGCTCGAACAATTGATCAAAGTGCTACAACCATTGTCGATGATGCTAAAAATACTGAATTGGTCGCTTTTAATAAAGCCGAAAATCTATCAGCGCAAGATATACCTGTATTGCAATCTGATCTGATCAAGGATTTGTTTGATCCACAATTACTAACCTTTTGATTGAAAATAATCAGATAAGCACCTACGGGTGCTTTTTTATTGCAACATGGTTTTATATTGCTTGTTTAGCTTAAAACTGATGCATAGGGCTTTCTTTCCAATAAACGCTGAATAATTTCATTCAGTGTTTATTGTGTTATATATAACGTGAATTAATACATGCAAAATACCCAATTTCAGGTATATCTCTATATTTCCCCATTTGATCTAATGATTGATATTTGATCAAAAAGTAGATTTGGGGATTATCATGAATAAAATTTATAAAGTTATTTGGAATTCACAACTTAGGTGTTGGCAAGCCGTTTCAGAATTGGCGAAAAATCATAGCACTTCACAAAGTACTGTAGACCATAAAAACGCACTGAAGGGTGGTGTTCACAGAGCATCAGGGATAAATTTAATCCGATTGGCTTTTTGGGGGCTGGCTTTATTGCCGTTATCGATTTATGCCGCAATTTCTAATACGGAACTGCCTACAGGCGCCAATATCACTCAAGGTTCAGCCAACATTTCCCAAAATGGCAACGTTTTAAATATTCATCAAAATAGTCAAAACCTTTCGACAAACTGGAATACTTTTAATATTGGTAAAGATGCGACGGTTAATTTTAATCAGCAAAACCAGTCATCTATAGCCATTAATCGGGTTTTGGATAGCAATGCATCGCAGATTATGGGGCGTTTAAATGCCAATGGGCAGGTGTTTTTACTCAATCCAAATGGTGTGGTTTTTTCTAAGACAGCTCAAGTGAATGTTGGCGGTTTGGTTGCTTCAACTTTAAGTTTGAACGATGCGGATATTCAAAATGGGAAATATACTTTAAAAGGCAATGCCAATAGCACAGCAACGATAGAAAATAACGGCACTATTCAAACTTTATCAGGTGGAACTGTTGCGCTGATTGCGCCCAATGTTAAAAATACCGGCTCTATTGTGACACCGAATGGCGTTACTCATCTCACCGCTGCCAGTCAAGTCACTCTTGCTTTACAGGATGGTTCACTCACCCAGTACCAAGTTGATCAAGGGGTATTCAAAGGTTTAGTAGACAATGGCGGTGCAATCCTTGCCGATAATGGGGCTGTATATTTAACTGCAAAAGCCAAAGACAGCTTAAGTAAAGCTGTGGTCAATCATAGCGGGATTATTGAAGCCAATCGCTTAAGCCAAAATGCCAAAGGTGAAATCATTCTGTTAGGTGATATGCAAAATGGTGAAACAAATGTCAGTGGTCTGCTTAAAGCTGAAGGGAAAAATGGTCAAGATGGTGGGTTTATTGAAACCTCTGCAGCTCAAGTAAAGATTGAGAATAGTACGGTGGTGTCCTCTCATTCTGAGGGCGGGAAAATCGGAAACTGGTTGATCGACCCTACCGATTTCAGCATTAATTCGGGTAATGCATCAGCAAGCAGTAGCGGCATAGGCGCAACCACTTTAGCAAGCAGTCTTGCAACCAGTAATGTCATATTACTAACCAGCACTACGGGTAACCAAAAGGGTGATATCAATGTTAATGCTGATGTGACTTGGGGGAGTGCGAACAGCCTGACTTTAAATGCACAAAATGACATCAACATTAATGCCAACATCACAGCGACCAATAATAGTGGCAAACTTAATTTGATATATGGACAAAACACGGCCAATACCAGCGCAAATTATTATATTAACAATAGCGCAAAAATAAACTTAAAGGCTGGGCAGAATTTTAGTACCCAAAAAGGCACGGCTGCTACTATTAACTATCAAGTCATTACGGCTTTGGGTGCACAGGGTTCGACAACAAGTCAAGATTTACAAGGGATCAACGGGAACCTGAGTGGTAATTATGTGTTGGGTGCAGACATAGATGCCAGCAGTACGGCGCTGTGGAATGGTTATACCGGATTCGACCCAATTGGCTTTTATAATGCAAATTTGAGTCCAACGGATCTCTCACAGCAGGCTTTTCGTGGACGGTTTGATGGATTAGGTCATGCGATTAGTGGATTAAGTATTGACTCTATGTATCAGGGCATTGGACTGTTTGCGATTACGCATCAGGGTGCACTTATACAAAATGTTGGACTGAATAGTATAAGTTATTCGGGTTATGGAAAAACAGGCGGGATCGTGGGGATTAATCTAGGCACGATTAATAATGTTTATGTCAATGCAGGCTTAGTCACAGGTAATACCGAGCAGTATGGCGGATTGGTGGGTTGGAACTATAATTCAGGAAATATTTTAAATTCTTATGCCAATGTGACTGTAAAAGGAAAATATTCGAATAATAATTATATTGGCGGTCTGGTTGGTTATAGTGATGGTGTTGTAAATTCTTCTTTTGCAACAGGCGCGGTGACAGGAAATAATTATGTTGGCGGTTTAATTGGTGCTATATCAGGACAAATTAACAATTCTTATGCAACAGGTACTGTTATTGGAAGTCAGTATGTTGGAGGGTTGGTTGGGTTCAATGGCGGTAGTGTTGACAAAAATTATTCTTCTGGAAGTGTAACTGGTGGGCAGTATGTTGGTGGTCTTGTTGGTGGTGGTAATGGTACAACCACAAATAGTTTCTGGAACACCAGTACTTCTGGAAGAACAAGCAGTGCTGGTGGTGTAGGAAAAACCACAACAGAACTTCAGCAAATTTCTACTTTTGCAGGTTGGGATATTGATGATGCAGGTGGTACAGGAAAAGTTTGGCGTATTTATGAAGGACGATCTGCGCCGTTACTACGTCATTTCCTAAAACCCTTGGTCACAGAAATTGTCGCTAATTTTTCTGACAAAATTTATGATGGATCGATAGCTTCTGGAACGCTGGCTTCAGGACTGAATTATAAAACAACCAGTAAAAATGCAGGGATTTATAGTTTAAATGATGGCTCAATTCTGATTAGTGGTGTTCCAATCGCAGCAAATACAACACAGTTTGGCGATGATGTAATTTATAAAGAAAATGGTGGATCAGGTTCATTAACAATCGCGAAAAGAGATTTAAATATTAATGGCTTGAGCGCTGCTGACAAAGTCTATGATACATCAAAAGTAGCAACATTATCGGGTACTGCTGGAGTGACAGTGTTGTCAGGTGATTCAGTGACACTTTCGGGTATTGGATTGGGATCATTTACTGATAAAAATGTGGGGAATAATAAAAATGTGATTGTGTCGGGTTATACGCTGACTGGAACAGATGCTTTAAATTACAACTTGCTACAGCCGACAAATCTTAAAGCCAGTATAACGCCTGCAGTTTTAACCATTAATGGAATAAGTGTTGCAGATAAAACGTATGATGGCTTGTTCAATGCGACCTTAAATGGTACTGCTTCAATAAATCCATTTGCTGGAGATTTTGTTGGATTGACTGGTAGTGGTATAGGAACATTTACAGATAAGAATGCAGGAATCAGGTCTGTGATCGTAACAGGCTATAACTTAACAGGTGCGGATGCAGGAAATTATACTTTTAGTCAGCCTATAGGTTTAAGCGCCACAATTCATAAAGCACAAGCCATTGTAACGGCCAATAGTTTAAATACGGTCTATAACGGTAAAGATCAAACGGCTACTGGCTTTACTGCGACAGGTTTGGTCAATGGCGAAACTACAAGTGTATTGTCAGGTGTTTCTGCAACTGTCACAGGCAAAGATGCAGGCAAATACACCAACACAGTAACAGGTGTAGACAAGAACTATGATCTGACACTTATTGATGGCTCATTAGATATTGCCAAAGCTAAAGCCACCGTAACCGCCAATAGCGTATCAACCACCTATAACGGTAAAGATCAAACGGCTGTTGGCTTTAGTGCAACAGGCTTGGTCAATGGCGAAACTACAACTGTATTGTCAGGTGTTTCAGCAACTGTCACAGGTAAAGATGCCGGTAGTTATGCCAATACAGCCACAGGTACAGATAAGAACTATGAGTTAAGTTTTGTTAATGGCTCTTTGGATATTGCGAAAGCTAAAGCCACCGTCACCGCCAATAGCGTAACAACGACCTATAATGGTAAAGATCAAACAGCTGCTGGCTTTACTGCAACTGGTTTAGTTAATGGTGAAACTGAATCTGTCTTATCAGGTGTTTCTGCAACTGTCATAGGTAAAGATGCAGGTCAGTACACCAATACCGCCACAGGTATAGACAAGAACTATGAGCTAAGTTTTGTTAATGGCTCTTTGGATATCGCCAAAGCTAAAGCCACTGTAACAGCCAATAGTGTAACAACGACCTATAACGGTAAAGATCAAACAGCTGCTGGCTTTAGTGCAATAGGCTTGGTCAATGGTGAAACTGAATCTGTCTTATCAGGTATTTCAGCCACTGTGACTGCTAAAGATGCAGGTCAATACACCAATACCGCAACGGGTCTAGACAAGAACTACGAGTTAAGCTTTGTCGATGGCTCATTAGATATTGCTAAAGCTAAAGCGACAGTGACAGCCAATAGTTTAAATACAGTCTATAACGGTAAAGACCAATCGGCTGCTGGCTTTAGCGCGACTGGTTTGGTCAATGGTGAAACAGAATCAGTACTCTCAGGGGTCAGTGCAACGGTTACTGCTAAAGATGCTGGCAAATACACCAATAGTGCAACGGGTCTAGATAAAAACTACGAGTTAAGTTTTGTTGATGGTTCCTTAGATATCGCCAAAGCCAAAGCCACTGTGACCGCCAATAGTTTAAATACCGTCTATAACGGTAAAGGTCAAACGGCTGCTGGCTTTAGCGCGACAGGTTTGGTCAATGGTGAAACAGAATCAGTACTCTCAGGCGTAAGTGCAACGGTGACTGCTAAAGATGCTGGCAAATACACCAATACCGCAACGGGTCTAGACAAGAACTATGAGTTAAGTTTTGTTGATGGTTCTTTGGATATCGCGAAAGCGAAAGTCACCGTAACCGCCAATAGTGTATCAACTACATATAACGGTAAAGATCAAACGGCTGCTGGCTTTACTGCAACTGGTTTAGTTAATGGTGAAACTGAATCTGTCTTATCAGGTGTTTCAGCAACCGTGACTGCTAAAGATGCAGGTCAATACACCAATACTGTAACGGGTCTAGACAAAAACTATGAACTGATGCTTATTGATGGCTCTTTGGATATTGCTAAGGCTAAAGCCACTGTCACCGCCAATAGTTTAAATACAGTCTATAACGGTAAAGGTCAAACAGCTGCTGGCTTTAGTGCAACAGGCTTGGTCAATGGCGAAACTACAACTGTATTGTCAGGTGTTTCAGCAACGGTGACTGCTAAAGATGCTGGCAAATACACCAATAGCGCCACAGGTATAGACAAGAACTATGAGCTTAGTTTTATTGATGGCTCATTAGATATTGCTAAAGCCAAAGCCACTGTGACCGCCAATAGTTTAAATACAGTCTATAACGGTAAAGTCCAAACGGCTGCTGGCTTTACTGCAACAGGCTTAGTCAATGGTGAAACTGAATCGGTATTGTCAGGTGTTTCAGCAACGGTGACTGCTAAAGATGCGGGTCAATATACCAACACGGCAACGGGTCTAGATAAAAACTATGAGCTAAGCTTTGTTGATGGCTCATTAGATATCGCTAAAGCCAAAGCCACTGTCACCGCCAATAGTTTAAATACAGTCTATAACGGTAAAGACCAAACAGCTGCTGGTTTTAGTGCGACAGGTTTAGTTAATGGTGAAACTGAATCTGTCTTATCAGGTGTTTCAGCAACGGTGACTGCTAAAGATGCTGGTAAATACACCAATACTGCAACGGGTCTAGACAAGAACTATGAGTTAAGCTTTGTTGATGGCTCATTAGATATTGCTAAAGCCAAAGCCACTGTGACCGCCAATAGTTTAAATACAGTCTATAACGGTAAAGACCAAACAGCTGCTGGCTTTACTGCAACAGGTTTGGTCAATGGTGAAACAGAATCAGTACTTTCTGGTGTTTCGGCAACGGTGATTGCTAAAGATGCTGGCAAATACATCAATAGTGCAACGGGTCTAGACAAGAACTATGAGTTAAGCTTTGTTGATGGTTCCTTAGATATCGCCAAAGCCAAAGCCACTGTGACCGCCAATAGTTTAAATACAGTCTATAACGGTAAAGACCAAACAGCTGCTGGTTTTAGTGCGACAGGTTTGGTCAATGGTGAAACAGAATCAGTACTTTCTGGTGTTTCGGCAACGGTGACTGCTAAAGATGCTGGCAAATACAACAACAAAGTAACAGGTGTAGACAAAAATTATGATCTAACGCTTATTGATGGCTCTTTGGATATTGCTAAGGCTAAAGCCACTGTAACTGCCAATAGTGTATCAACCACCTATAACGGTAAAGGTCAAACAGCTGCTGGCTTTACTGCAACTGGTTTGGTCAATGGCGAAACCGAATCGGTATTGTCAGGTGTCAGTGCAACGGTGACTGCTAAAGATGCTGGCAAATATACCAATAGTGCAACGGGTCTAGACAAGAACTACGAGTTAAGTTTTGTTGATGGATCGTTGGATATTGCTAAGGCTAAGGCGACTGTCACCGCCAATAGCATATCAACCACCTACAATGGCAAAGACCAAACAGCTGCTGGTTTTAGTGCGACAGGTTTGGTCAATGGTGAAACAGAATCAGTACTTTCTGGTGTTTCGGCAACGGTGACTGCTAAAGATGCTGGCAAATACAAAAACAAAGTAACAGGTGTAGACAAGAATTATGATCTAACGCTTATTGATGGCTCTTTGGATATTGCTAAGGCTAAAGCCACTGTGACCGCCAATAGCGTATCAACCACCTATAACGGTAAAGATCAAAACGCATCTGGTTTTAGTGCGACAGGCTTAGTTAATGGTGAATCAGAATCTGTACTCTCAGGTGTAACTGCAACGGTGACTGCTAAAGATGCAGGCCAATACACCAACACGGCAACAGGGCTAGATAAAAACTACGAGCTAAGCTTTGTCGATGGCTCATTAGATATTGCTAAAGCCAAAGCCACTGTTACGGCTAATAGTGTATCAACTACTTATAACGGTAAAGACCAAACGGCTGCTGGTTTTAGTGCAACAGGTTTGGTCAATGGTGAAACTGAATCAGTACTCTCAGGTGTCAGTGCAACGGTGACTGCTAAAGATGCAGGTCAATACACTAATACTGCAACAGGCATAGATAAAAACTACGAGTTAAGTTTTGTTGATGGTTCCTTGGATATTGCTAAAGCCAAAGCCACCGTAACAGCCAATAGCATATCAACTACTTATAACGGCAAAGACCAAAACGCATCTGGCTTTACTGCAACAGGTTTGGTCAATGGTGAAACAGAATCAGTATTATCAGGCGTAACTGCCACGGTGACTGCTAAAGATGCAGGCAAATACAACAACACAGTAACAGGTGTAGACAAGAACTATGATCTGACGCTTATTGATGGCTCTTTGGATATTGCGAAAGCTAAGGCGACTGTGACCGCCAATAGCGTATCAACCACCTATAATGGTAAAAATCAAACTGCTGCTGGCTTTAGTGCGACAGGTTTGGTCAATGGTGAAACCGAATCGGTATTGTCAGGTGTAACTGCAACGGTTACCGCTAAAGATGCTGGCAAATACACCAATACTGCAACGGGTCTAGACAAGAACTACGAGTTAAGTTTTGTTGATGGCTCATTGGATATTGCTAAAGCCAAAGCCTCCGTAACAGCCAATAGTGTATCAACCACCTATAACGGTAAAAATCAAACTGCTTCTGGTTTTAGCGCTTCTGGTTTAGTCAATGGAGAGACAGAATCTGTACTCTCAGGTGTCAGTGCAACGGTTACCGGCAAAGATGCTGGCAAATACACCAATACTGCAACGGGTCTAGATAAAAACTATGAGTTAAGCTTTGTTGATGGGGCTTTAGATATCGCCAAAGCGAAAGCCACAGTAACTGCCAATAGTTTAAATACAGTCTATAACGGTAAAGATCAAACTGCTGCTGGTTTTAGTGCTTCTGGTTTAGTCAATGGAGAGACAGAATCTGTATTATCTGGTGTAAGCGCAACGGTTACCGGCAAAGATGCTGGCAAATACACCAATAGCGCAACGGGTGTAGACAAAAATTATGAGCTAACTTTTGTTGATGGTGCATTGGATATTGCGAAAGCTAAAATTAACCAAGTGACAGGCATTAGCGCCAATAATCGTATTTATGATGCAACCACCAACGCAACATTAAATACTGGATCAGCACAATTCACTGGTATGGTTGCAGGCGATGAATTGAAAGTTGCTTCAGCAACTGGACAATTCAGTGATAAAAATGTGGGTATAGCAAAACAAGTCTCGATTCAGGGTGTCAGTTTAAGTGGTGCAGATGCACACAACTACGAGTTGGTGAATAACACTGCACAAACTACGGCAGATATTCGCCAAGCCAATATTCAAAACATTGCTGGAATTACGGCCAACAATCGTACTTATAATGGATTAACTGCCGCTGAGCTTAATCTCAGCAACGCACAATTCAACGGCATCTACGCTGGGGATAATTTAAACGTTGCAACAGCAACAGGACAATTTGACAGTGCAACCACAGGGCAAGCAAAAAATGTATCGATTACAGGTTTAAGTCTAGGTGGCTTAGATGCTCAAAACTACAAACTTGTGGATACGACTGCTGTGACCACAGCTGATATTTATCTGTTAACCCCTGCAGCATATTTACAAGCCATACAATTCAAACGACCTCGTTATTTGCCTGAAACCAATAACGTCTTAAATACAGTTGATTTAGATGTACGCCAAGGTGGAGTTAACACTGCAGGTATTCAAATTTTGGCAGGGGAGCACTAATTGATGAAACAACAACACAATATATTGGCAACATCTGTGGCTGCTTGTCTGATGCTTTTGACCAGCAGTAACCATGCAGCGCCAGCACCTAATGCGGGTCAACTGCTACAACAACAGCAACAAGGACAAAACCTTGAACCACAGGCTGCTGTTCAGGTAGAAAGTTCAGCAAGCAATAACGTACCTAATTCACCTGATATCCAAATCTCTGTACGCAAAATTGAAATCACTGGAAATAGTCGTTTTAGCACAGCGCAATTGCATCACTTAGTGGCGGATGCCGAAGGTAAACAATTGAGTCTTCAGCAACTTTGGCAAGTAGCCCAAAAGATTACCACTTACTACCAGCAACAGGGCTATGCATATAGCCGAGCTTATCTGCCTCAGCAGAATCTAAGTCAGGGCGTAGTACGTATCAATGTACTCGAAGCGTATTATGATCAAACCCAGATTGATAATCAAAGTCGAACGCAAAACTGGCTGATTGAACAAACCGTTGCGCCACTTAAACAAGGTGAGCGGATCAACGGTGACCAGATGCAACAACAACTCAAACTGCTCAATCGTTTAAATGGAGTCAATACCCGAAATGTTTTGACCCCTGGTGCAACAGTCGGAAGTAGCCAACTCAATGTTGAAGTACAAAATGCAGCCATGTTGAATGGTTATATTGGCGCAGATAACTTTGGTAATCGTTATACCAGTCAAGTGCGTGGAACCGCTGGAATTTCTGCCAACAACCTAGCAGGCTTAGGTGATGAACTGAGTTTAGATGTAATGACTGCAGGCAAACGCATGAACTACGGGCGCGTGGGTTATGCCTTTACCTTTACAGGAATGGGTACTCGGGCAGGCGCAAGTTATTCTTATCTAGATTATGAACTTGGAAAAGAGCTAAAAAACATTGGCGCAGAAGGGAGTGCTGCACAAAGTAGCGTATTCATTAGCCAACCTGCCTTACTGACCAATAATGCAGAAGTCCTTCTCAGCTTACAATACGATCATAAACAACTGAAAGATGATATTCAGCTCAATCAATATTACAAACATCGAAATATTGACGTGGTGACTGCCCGACTGGATGGCTCGCAGTTTGATCAATTCTTGGGTGGAGGCTTAACCCAATATGGTGCCTCAACCAGTTATGGTCGTGTGAAATTTAAAAACGATGATGCCGCTGCTTTAGATGCGCAAACAGCGAAGACAGCTGGAGACTATTATACAGCTACATTGAATCTGTCACGCTTACAAAACCTAAGCAATAAGGGCACGCAAGGCTATTTGGGAATTTATGGACAATACAGTCCTTATAATCTAGACAGTGCAGAGCAATATCTAGGTGGTGGTCCATTTAATGTTCGTGGTTATGAATCGAGTCAATTTGCAGGCTCTACAGGTTATTTGGCCACGGCAGAACTGAGACAAAGTTTATTTGCCGATGCAAAGCATCAGCTAACAGCGAAAGTATTTATCGATACAGCAGAAGTCACGTTAAATGCTAAGCGTTGGGCAGGTGTGACAGGCGATAATCAAGTTCAAATCAGTAGTGCAGGTTTAGGTCTGAACTGGACGAGTGCGTGGAATATTCAAGCCAATGCAGAAGTTGCCTTTCCAATTGGAAATACGCCAGAGCAGTTGCAAGACCGCGATAATCACCAGTACTGGTTGAGTTTAAGAAAGACTTTCTAATTTGATTGAATAAATAAGGAGGCTTTTGCCTCCTTATTTATGTCGCCACGCGATAGCAACACGCTGTATGGTTAAACTCAATTTATTTGAGTAACGAAAAACGCCCTCCTTTAAAAAGGTGAGAAGTATTAACTTTGCAAGGAGGAGGATTTGAACAACCTGTGTCGAAACTTCATAAGAGAGCAGATTTACAATCTGAGTAAAAACTTAGCAAAGGGGATTTAAAAACCTAGCTGGTGAGAATAAAACTTACACAGCCACACTTTACATTTAAAGTTTAAATTCTTTTGCGTAGATGAAGTCAAACCTTGTGCTGCAAACAAAGCCGATTAATATTCATTGGGTGACCGCTACACCATCTATGATTAAATGATGCAAAAGCAAAATGATTAAATTGATATAAGTTGGAATGCCATTGATGAGTAATGGATATTTTTATCATGATTATTTGTATAGGCTTGTATATACAAATAACATCGACTCAAGATACAATGAGTTAGAATATTTTGTATGAGTTTTAGCCAATGTCAAGAGCGTCAAAGCACAATGATCTAGACTTATCTCTAGAAGAAGATAGTCCTGTTCCTTTGTATTTGCGCGTGAAGCAAATGATTTCACAAAAAATTTATGAAGGAACATGGACTGTAAATAAAAAAATTCCTTCAGAAAGTGAGTTGGTGAATTTACTGGGTTGTAGTCGTATGACGGTCAATCGGGCATTGCGCGAACTGACCAGTGAAGGTTTATTGGTGCGCATACAAGGTGTTGGCTCTTTTGTCGCTGAAGGGCAAGGTCGTACAGCATTATTTCATGTGAATAATATTGCAGAAGAAATTATTGCGAGAAATCATAAACATCATGCTGAAGTATTGGTACTTGAACAAATTCAAGCCAATGAAGAACAAAGTCGATTAATGCAAATTCGAGAAGGACAACGACTATTTCACTCGATCATTGTGCATTATGAAAATGATGTGCCTGTGCAGATCGAAGATCGTTTAGTTGATCCCGTACTGATTCCAGATTATTTGGCACAAGATTTTAAAACTATCACGCCTAATGCCTATTTAATGTCAAAAGCACCTGTTACTGAAGGTGAGCATGTGGTTACTGCGATTCTTGCTTCAGCACAAGAATGTAAATGGTTAAAAATCAATAAAACAGAGCCTTGTTTATTGATCCGTCGTAGAACATGGTCCAATAAACAACTGATCTCCAGTGCAAGACTGATTTATCCTGGCAGTCGCTATTATTTGGAAGGTAAATTTACCCAATGATTGAGCTTTTAAAAGCCAGCCATTATAAAAAAATGCGATGGAAAAATGGGGAAGGCTATACGCTTGAAATCGCCCGTAGCGTCGGTGAAAGCTTAGCTGAGTTTGATTGGCGGATTTCGATGGCTGATGTGAAAACATCGGGTGATTTTTCCAAGTTTAATGGGATGAATCGCTTTTTGACGGTATTGGAAGGTCAAGGTCTTTCACTGCGTATAGATGATGATTTTAAGCACTTAAAAACATTGCAGTCTGTCGAGTTTCGTGGAGACAGTGTGGTCAGTTGTGAATTGCTGGCAGGGTACATTCGAGATTTTAATTTGATTTATAATCCGAAAAAGTTTGATGCACAGTATCAGTGGATTTTCTCTCCAGAAGCCTTAGAAATACCCATATTATCTGACGTGATGTTTATTTTTAATCAGAGTGTTGAAGCTTTGGTTATCGAAATTGATCAACAGATTTTTCATTTGGAACATCAAGACAGCCTTAAACTTGAAAATGAAAAATCATTGAAAGCTATCACATTAAATCATCAATTTTTAAAGCAAACTTGTCTAATACAACTTACAGAAATCTAAATTTTATTGATTTTACTTAAACGCATACAACCTGAAGTTGTCTGCGTTTTTTTGTTTTTATGAAAAATAAATCTATTTATTTTATATGTTTATAATTTTTTTTAAAAATAATTTAAAAAGCATCTTTTCAATATTAAAGATTTGTGTAGTATATAGATGTATATACAAGTTAGTACATTGCTATACAGTGAATGCAGTTTAATTTGCTGGTTTAAACTCAAAGGAAGGAGTCCTATTGTGACAACAATGACAACAAAATTTCGTGATGTAGAAATTCGCGCACCTCGTGGTACTAAGCTCAATGCAAAAAGTTGGTTGACTGAAGCTCCACTGCGTATGCTGATGAATAATCTTGATCCTGATGTCGCAGAGAATCCAAAAGAGCTTGTTGTTTACGGTGGTATTGGTCGTGCTGCACGTAATTGGGAATGTTATGACAAGATCGTTGAAACACTTAAAACTTTAGAAAATGACGAAACTTTATTGGTTCAATCAGGTAAACCCGTCGGTGTGTTCAAAACACATAAAGATGCACCACGTGTTCTTATTGCTAATTCAAACTTAGTTCCACATTGGGCAAATTGGCAACATTTCAACGAGCTAGATGCTAAAGGCTTGGCAATGTATGGTCAAATGACCGCAGGTTCTTGGATCTATATCGGCAGCCAAGGCATTGTACAAGGCACCTATGAAACTTTTGTTGAAGCTGGTCGCCAGCACTACAACGGTGACTTAACAGGTCGTTGGGTGTTGACTGCTGGTTTAGGTGGAATGGGAGGGGCTCAGCCTTTAGCCGCGACATTGGCAGGCGCTTGCTCGCTTAATATTGAATGCCAGCAAGCCAGTATTGATTTCCGTTTACGTACACGTTATGTCGATGAACAAGCTATAGATTTAGATGATGCTTTGGCGCGTATCGACCGTTATACCAAAGAAGGCAAGGTGATTTCGATTGCGCTACATGGCAATGCAGCTGAGATTTTACCTGAATTGGTTCGCCGTGGCGTTCATCCGGACATGGTGACGGATCAAACCAGTGCACATGATCCACTCAATGGCTATTTACCAATTGGTTGGACATGGGAAGAATATCGCCAACGTGCCAAAACTGAGCCAGAAGTAGTGGTAAAAGCTGCAAAACAATCTATGGCAAAGCATGTACAAGCGATGTTGGATTTCCAAAAAATGGGTGTTCCAACCTTTGACTATGGCAATAATATTCGTCAAATGGCGCAGGAAGAAGGCGTAGAAAACGCATTTGATTTCCCAGGTTTTGTACCTGCCTATATCCGTCCATTATTCTGTCGTGGTATTGGACCATTCCGTTGGGTTGCACTTTCAGGTGATCCAGAAGATATCTATAAAACAGATGCAAAAGTTAAAGAATTGATTCCAGATGATGAACATTTACATCGTTGGTTAGACATGGCAAGAGAACGGATTAGCTTCCAAGGCTTACCAGCACGTATTTGCTGGGTTGGTTTAGGCTTACGTGCAAAATTAGGTCTGGCATTTAACGAAATGGTACGTAGTGGTGAGCTTTCAGCGCCAATCGTCATTGGTCGTGATCATTTAGACTCAGGCTCAGTTTCCAGTCCAAACCGTGAAACTGAAGCAATGCAAGATGGTTCTGATGCTGTATCTGATTGGCCATTGCTGAATGCTTTACTTAATACAGCAGGTGGTGCGACTTGGGTTTCATTACATCACGGTGGTGGTGTAGGAATGGGCTTCTCTCAACACTCAGGTGTCGTGATTGTTTGTGATGGTACGGATGAAGCAGCAGCACGTATTGCTCGTGTGTTGACCAATGACCCAGCAACAGGCGTGATGCGTCATGCAGATGCTGGTTATGATATCGCTGTTGAATGTGCCAAGGCGCAAGGTTTGAACTTGCCAATGATCACCAAATAAAAGACAAGGACATTACGATGCTTTTTGCAATTGTGTAAACAGCATCGTAAGAGAACAATATAGCGCAAAACAGGACGTCAAAATGGAACTCTTAATTCAACCAGGCAAGCTCACACTCGCAGATCTTCGCCAAGCGTATTTAAATCCAATCAAAGTTAAACTGGATGACAGTGCTTATGCTGGCATCAATGCAAGTGTTGCATGTGTCGAAAAAATTGTGAATGAAGGACGTACAGCATACGGTATCAATACTGGCTTTGGCTTACTCGCTTCAAGTAAAATTGCCCCTGAAGACTTAGAACAATTACAGCGTTCATTGGTACTTTCTCATGCCGCTGGTGTGGGTGAACCTTTAGATGATGCGATGGTTCGCTTAATTATGTTGTTAAAGGCCAATAGCTTGGCACGTGGTTTTTCTGGTATCCGTCCTAAAGTGATTGATGCAATCCTTGCTTTGATCAATGCAGAAGTTTATCCGCATATTCCATTGAAAGGTTCAGTCGGCGCTTCAGGTGACTTGGCACCCCTTGCACATATGTCTCTGGTTTTACTCGGTGAAAGTAAAGCACGCTATAAAGGGGAATGGTTACCAGCAGTTGAAGCACTTAAAATTGCAGGTTTAGAACCGATTACTTTAGCGGCTAAAGAAGGTTTGGCACTTTTAAATGGTACACAAGTTTCAACAGCATACGCATTACGTGGTCTATTTGAAGCAGAAGATTTATTTGCTGCTGCGACCGTTTGTGGTGGATTAAGCGTTGAAGCTATGCTCGGTTCACGTGCACCATTTGATGCACGTGTCCATGAAGTTCGTGGTCAGCGTGGTCAAATTGATGTTGCCGCTGCATATCGTGACTTATTGACTGAATCAAGTGAAATCGCACATTCACATGAAGATTGTAGCAAGGTTCAAGACCCGTACTCACTGCGTTGCCAACCTCAAGTGATGGGGGCTTGTTTAACGCAAATTCGCCAAGCGGCAGAAGTATTAGCGATTGAGTCGAATGCCGTTTCAGATAACCCATTGGTGTTTGCGGCAGAAGGTGACGTCATCTCAGCAGGTAACTTCCATGCTGAACCCGTGGCAATGGCTGCTGATAATTTGGCCTTAGCGATTGCTGAGATTGGCTCACTGTCTGAACGTCGTGTTTCGATGATGATGGATCGCCATATGTCACAGCTTCCTCCATTTTTGGTTGCCAATGGTGGGGTGAATTCGGGCTTTATGATTGCTCAAGTAACAGCCGCTGCGTTGGCCAGTGACAATAAAGCACTTGCACATCCTGCCAGTGTTGATAGTTTACCGACCTCTGCAAATCAGGAAGACCATGTTTCCATGGCGCCTAATGCAGGAAAACGCTTGTGGTATATGGCTGATAACGTTCGCGGCATTCTCGCAGTTGAGTGGTTAGGTGCATGTCAAGGACTTGATTTCCGTGAAGGATTGAAAAGCTCTCCTAAACTTGAACGTGCCCGCAAAATTCTGCGTGATCAAGTGGCGTATTACAGTGAAGATCGTTTCTTCGCGCCAGATATCGAACAAGCAAGTGAATTGCTCGCAAGTGGTTGTCTGAACCAACTGCTGATTGCGCAGCTACTACCGAGCTTGTCTGAAGTGTGATCAATAAAACGGTCACATGGAGTGACCGAATCTAACTAAATTTCCTCAAGGATTGGAGATTATAATGTCACAACACTCCACATTACAGCGGGGGTTAAACACCCGTCATATCCGTTTTTTGGCATTGGGTTCAGCGATTGGCACGGGGCTTTTCTATGGATCAGCAACGGCAATTAAAATGGCAGGTCCGTCTGTTTTAATTGCTTATATGGTTGCAGGGATTGCAATTTATATTGTGATGCGAGCATTAGGGGAAATGGCTGTTCATAACCCCGTATCAGGTTCTTTTAGTGAATATGCCTCGAATTATCTTGGCCCTTTAGCTGGTTTTACTACAGGCTGGACCTACGTCTTTGAAATGATCATTGTCGCCTTGGCTGACGTGACTGCTTTTGGTATCTATATGGGGTTTTGGTACCCCGATGTGCCACGATGGATCTGGATTTTATCGCTGATTATGTTCTTAGGTGCAATTAACCTGATCCACGTTAAAGTCTTTGGTGAAGTCGAGTTCTGGCTGTCCATCGTCAAGGTCAGCGCTATTGTCGCCATGATTTTGGGTGGTTTTGGTCTAATGATCTATGGCTTTAATGCAGATCACACCGGCTTTGTACCTGGTATTCAAAACTTATGGATTCATGAGGGTTTTATGCCCAATGGGATTATGGGTTTAGTTGCCTGTTTATCTGTTGTGGTATTTGCATTCGGTGGCATCGAAATCATTGGGATCACAGCGGGTGAGTCACAAGATCCGAAAACGTCAATTCCACGTGCAATTAATGCGGTTCCAGTACGTATCTTACTTTTTTATATTCTGACAATTTTTGTATTGATGTCGATTTTCCCATGGAATCAAATTGGTAGCCAAGGCAGTCCATTTGTACAAATTTTTGAAAATTTAGGCATCAAATCTGCAGCAACTGTTTTAAATATTGTGGTCATTACAGCTGCAATTTCCGCGATCAATAGTGATGTATTTGGTGCAGGTCGTATGCTGTATGGGATGTCTAAGCATAAACAAGCACCTCAAGTGTTCCAGAAAATTTCACGTAATGGTGTTCCTTGGATGACTGTGGTGGTGATGGCTGGTGTGTTACTTGTTGGCGTCGTGCTTAACTATCTCATCCCTGAAAATGTATTTATTATCATCGCCTCAATTGCAACATTTGCAACGGTTTGGGTGTGGTTGATGATCTTACTTTCTCAAGTGGGTATGCGTCGTAAATTGTCTAAATCAGAAATTAAAGCATTAGATTTCCCCGTGATTGGCTGGCCTTATGCACCTGCATTTGCCATTGTATTTATGCTGTTTATTTTAGCCATGATGGGATATTTCCCAGACTCACGACCTGCACTTTATGTCGGTATAACATGGTTAGTTCTACTTTGGATTGCTTATACGATATGGGTGAAGCCCAAGCAAAACTTAGTAAAAGATAAACCAGATCTTCAACAAAACGTCGAAATGGAAAGCTGATACTGAAGCTGCCCAAGCGTGATTAACGCATGGGCAGCAAGAGGAAATGTCAATGAAAAAACTTTGGACAAATTGTCATATTGCAACTATGCAAGATGGGCAATATTCCAGTATTGAATCTGCTGCAATTGTCACTTTAGCACAACATATTCACTGGATTGGCGCAGAAAAAGATGTTCCTGTAGATGACTATGCTGAGATCATTGACCTCAATGGTGCATGGGTGACTCCCGGTTTAATTGATTGTCATACGCATAGTGTATTTGGTGGAAATCGCAGTGTTGAGTTTGAAAAACGTTTGCAAGGTGTCAGTTATGCGGAAATCGCAGCGAGTGGCGGTGGTATTGCAAGCACTGTACGTGCAACACGTGAAGCAAGTGAGGAACAGCTCCTTGCTTCGGCACTTAAACGTATTCGTTGTATGCTTAAAGATGGTGTAACCACCATTGAAATCAAGTCGGGATATGGTCTGGACTATAGCAATGAACGTAAAATGCTCCGTGTGATTCGTCAAGTCGCTCAAACTTTACCGATGACCGTAAAAAGTACGTGTTTGGCAGCGCATGCTTTGCCACCTGAGTATCAAGATCAAAGTGATGCTTATATTGAGCATATCTGTACCGAGATGTTACCCAAACTGCATCAAGAAGGTTTAGTCGATGCAGTCGATGCTTTCTGTGAACATTTGGCATTTTCTCCTGCGCAAGTTGAACGTGTTTTTAAAACAGCTCAGGCATTAAACTTACCAGTTAAATTACATGCAGAACAACTTTCATCTCTCGGTGGTTCAACACTTGCTGCGCGTTACCATGCTTTATCCGCAGATCATTTAGAATACATGACCGAAGCTGATGCCAAAGCCATGGCCGCTTCAGGCACAGTTGCTGTGTTATTGCCGGGGGCATTCTATTTTCTAAGAGAAACCAAGTATCCACCTTTAGACAGTTTGCAGCAACATGGTGTGCGTATCGCATTATCCAGTGATTTAAATCCAGGAACATCACCAGCCTTGTCATTACGTTTAATGCTGAATATGGGCAGTACATTATTCCGTTTAACACCAGAACAAGCACTCGCAGGTGTCACAACCCATGCCGCTTATGCACTTGGCTTACAAGACACGCATGGCACATTAGAACAGGGTAAAGTGGCGGATTTTATTGCTTGGGATATTGAGCATCCTTCAGAGATTGTGTATTGGCTTGGCGGTGATTTATCAAAACGAATCATCCAACATGGAAATGAAATCTTGATCTCAGCTTGAGATTAATTTTTATAGAGTGATATTAATAATGAATCATTCATTTAAGTGGCAAGGACGACAAGATGGGGAAGGTGATGCTCATCTTCGTCTCCATCAAGTGATCAATACCAGTCATCAGGCATCTTTTGCTTTTATTGGCTTTAGTTCAGATGAAGGTGTTAAACGCAATCATGGACGCTTAGGTGCAGCTGATGCACCAGATATGATTCGTGCGCAATTGGCAAATTTACCTGTACATCAACCTGTGACGATTATCGATTTAGGCACTGTGCTTTGTGATCATGCTGAACTTGAAATAGCACAGGCAGAATTGGCGCATCAAGTCGAACGTAGTTTAAATTCCGATATGAAACCGATTGTGTTAGGCGGTGGGCATGAAGTTGCCTTTGGCAGTTTTTCTGGCTTATTTCAATACATTCAAAATAATCATCTGAATAAGAAAATCGGCATTATTAACTTCGATGCACACTTTGATTTGCGTGAAGCTGAACAGGTCACTTCAGGCACACCTTTTTTAAATGCAGCTAAACTATCAGAACAGTTTCATCAAGAATTTAACTACATGTGTATCGGCGTTGCCAAGCATTCAAATACTAAAATTTTGTTTGATACAGCAGAGCGTTTAAACTGTAATTATATTTACGATTATGAATTAAAACTGCAAAATGTTGAAAATTTAATCTTAAGAATAAATAATTTTATTAAAAAAGTAGACTATTTGTATATTACGGTTGACCTTGATGTATTTAACGCTAGCATTGCGCCGGGTGTCAGCGCACCTGCGGTGAAAGGAATCGATTTATCTATTTTTGACCCATTATTAGAAGCCATTAAAAAAACTGGCAAGATCAAAGTTTTTGATGTGGCTGAATGTAATCCGCGGTTTGATTTGGACAACAGAACTGCCAAATTAGCCGCTTATATCATTTTTAACTACATATTTGATTGATGATTCAAGTGACTTCATCAAAAGGATAAGCAAAGTATGTCTAATTTATCTTATATCTCTCAAAATAACGGTCCATGGTCTACCTACCTCGAACAAATCGAGCGAGTTACACCATATTTAGAACATCTGAAAGATTATGTCGACACGTTAAAGCGACCAAAACGTGCTTTGATTGTCGATGTGCCGATTGTGATGGATGATGGCACAATCCGTCATTTCGAAGGCTATCGCGTTCAACATAACTTATCGCGTGGTCCAGGTAAGGGCGGTATTCGTTACCATCCAGATGTAGATCTCAATGAAGTGATGGCACTTTCTGCATGGATGACCATTAAAACTGCGGTTTTAAATCTACCTTTTGGCGGTGCAAAAGGTGGTGTTCGTGTTGATCCTCGTCAGCTTTCCCCTCGTGAGTTAGAGCGCTTAACACGTCGTTATACCAGTGAAATTAGCCATATCATTGGCCCACAAAAAGATATTCCAGCGCCGGATGTTGGTACCAATCCCAACGTTATGGGCTGGATTATGGATACATATTCTTCGGGTCAAGGCCATACCGTAACAGGTGTTGTTACAGGTAAGCCAATTCATTTAGGTGGTTCTTTAGGACGCATTAAAGCAACAGGTCGTGGTGTATTTATTACTGGTCAACAAGTTGCTGCAAAAATTAAACTTCCTTTAGAGGGTGCACGAGTTGCTGTCCAAGGTTTTGGTAACGTTGGTAGTGAAGCTGCATATCTATTTGCCGATTCAAAATCTATTATTGTAACGATTCAAGACCATACAGGGACGATTTACAACCCTCAAGGTATTGATTTAGCAGCTTTAAAAACCTATCTAGAAAGCAATCAAGGTGTGGGTGGCTTTGCGGGTGCTCAAGCGATTAGCGATGAGGATTTCTGGGATGTTGAAATGGATATCTTGATTCCTGCCGCATTGGAAGGTCAAATCACGGTTGAACGCGCACAGAAATTAACAGCGAAATTGGTACTTGAAGGTGCAAACGGTCCAACTTATCCAGAAGCAGATGATATCTTAATCCAACGTGGTATCACGGTTGTACCTGATGTGATTTGTAATGCTGGTGGTGTAACGGTCAGTTATTTTGAATGGGTTCAAGATATGTCGAGCTACTTCTGGTCGGAAGAAGAAATCAACCAAAGACTCGATAAATTAATGGTTCAAGCGATTAATGACGTATGGCAGACTGCAAATGACAAAGTATGTAGTTTAAGAACGGCTGCCTTTATTTTAGGTTGTGAGCGTATCTTAAAAGCACGTATGGAACGCGGTATTTTCCCAGGCTAATTTATTTGTTGTAAACGTGACCTTAGCGTATCTTCGCTAAGGTCATTTTTTATCTGTTTAAAATGTATTTTAACGGTCTATTTAAATAGTGAATTTTACAGAATCTATTGAATAATAGTTATCTTATATAGCGTCTTGTATTGCACAGTAATAGCATTTCAAAAATCTGAGTTCATCTTAGCATCAACTTTGTACTGCCTTATTTTGTATATAGATTTGTGCTGTTAATTAGATAGAGTAGTCAAACCACCTCATTGTTCATACAAATTATTTCTATCAAACCTTTGTTGATAAAAGAGGATTATGTTTTTGTGTGAACTTTTAGAAACTGTTGGTTATCAATTCATTTTTTTGTAATTTTGAATCCTAGATGGATATTCTACCCCTGCCCAACATGAGCAAAAAAAAGCACAGCTTTGTTTGCAGCGCAAGGTTTGGCATTCCTAAGAAAAGTGAGGCATCGCCTACGCAAGGGTATTTAAACTTTGAAAGTAAGGTGTGGCATTGTAAGCCTTCTTACAATCAAATAATTTATTTTTCCATACAATTGATTTAATTAAAAAATTAATTAATAGAAATTATATTTATACGTCTGAGTTTTTCTAACAGGTTGACTATAGAAACACATTCTAACCTTAAGCTACTACTTGTGCTTTAAGCAAAGAAAAACTTTGTTCTCGTTCAACATGCAATGTAATAAAAATTCATAGCCTTAATTTTAGCAAGGTCGAATTGTATGGATAAACCTAAATATAGCCTGAACAAAATGTCTTAAATTTTGTAAAGTATTTGCCTTTTTATGGTTTTAATTTCACATGAATTAAACTATAAAGTATAGCTAGTATGTGAATAAATTATAGACACTTTTGCAATAAACCTTTTTAGAAAGTAGTTAAGAATATGAATAAAATATACTCAAAATACATCTATATTTTGAGCATTGGTAGCTTATGTAGCTTTGCGACTTTGTTATCAGCTGCACCAACATTGCAATACTCAAAAACCTACCAAAGCTGTATAAATACAGCAAAAACCACAGGGGACAAGCAACTGTGTATCAGTGCAGAGCATTTAGGTCAGAATGAAAGATTAAATCAGGCTGTAAAAAAACTAGCACCTAAGCTCTCAGCATATCAACAAAGCAGATTAACTGATGCTCAAGCAGAGTGGCGATCTTTGCAAAATTTTAAAGATAATCAATGTGATCAAGCTGCATTTGATGATGAAAATGCAGTTAAACCTTCTGGTAAAAACTTAACCGCATTGGATTGTGACCGACAGTCGCTTGAACGTGTGACTGAACGCGCTTATGAGTTGGAACAAGGCAATGTGCGGGCTGAATATTATCTTGATCCATAATTTATGATTGCTCATGATGTCTAAAGCATCGAAGTGTTTTATAAAAAATTTATTGGTTTTAGTGTAGATAAATCACCAACGTAAGCAAAAGGAAACTTTCTTATGATCAGTAAACAACAATTGACAACCAGTACAAGCAATAGCCGACAACACCTGAATAGTGGGGGTAAACATAGAGCCGCAGCTATTTGGACTGTATTTACATTCGGCTTGTTACTCACAGGCTGTGTTTCAACACCTAATCCTGTACAACAGGCTGCTGATAAATTGGTTGGGCAACATGTAAATAAAGCAATCGGAATCTTTGGCTCACCAACTTATCGCGTCCCAGCGAGTAAATTAGGCGGCTCTGCAATGTGGGAAAATTCGATTGTTTCACAACGTGTCGTACAGCAATTTGTACAAACGGGAACTGAATATGCAGGTCAGCGTGTCGTGGGGCAAACCGGCGGACAAGGGGTTGTTGGCGCTATTTATGAAAATCAATATCGTCCAACAGGGTACTATCAAAATGCTGTACAAGAGCATGCTCAATACCTTTGTAATATCACAGCACTGACGGGTCCAGGTGATATTATTACGAGTATTATGGTGATCGGATGTAAACAGAGCAAAGATGGTTTGTGATCCTTAAAAGCCAAATATAGCTTTAATCTGACAGATATACGATAAAATGGATAACTGTCAGATACGGTTGGCGAGAGTATCATTTTTAGAAGACAACATGATCAAAATAGTCTGTTCAAAGGCGCATACATCAATTCAGTAAAATAATTCTTATTCATGTGCATTTTCTATTTATTTTTCCCTAAATTTTCCTAAGGTGGAACAGTTAAAATAAAGATAATGGTGTGATTTAAATCATTTTAAGCATTTCACTCAATAGAAAATATGACTTCCGAAATACTCTAAAATGATGTGCAACTTCAAGCAATTTTTAGTTAGCCTCATGATATCTGTAGTGCCTATAGTAAAGGCATATAGCCATGGGGAAATAAAATAATACTGGTATTTTTTTGGTTTAATTTATAGCATATTCAGTTTATTTTTATCGGACAATATATTCGTCATTTGCACACTTTCGCATGGTTTATATACTGATTTAAAGTCGCTAAAACACCATTGACCAAAGCCAGATGATTATCTTCAAGAAATTTTCTTAAAAATTATGTGAAGGGAAACTATTTAAAAATCATGAAAATAAATTAAACAATGATAAAAATATTGTAGTAATACTAAGTAAAAAAGAATAAAATTCAATCAAATGCTGTTTTGCAAATGACCTCATGAAACTGAAAAAACTCATATTTTGTTTAAAGTTAAATCTGAGAAAACTTATTCTTTTTTTAGCAATATTCA
This sequence comes from Acinetobacter sp. I-MWF, assembly GCF_025433935.1. Lineage (NCBI taxonomy): Bacteria > Pseudomonadati > Pseudomonadota > Gammaproteobacteria > Moraxellales > Moraxellaceae > Acinetobacter > Acinetobacter sp. I-MWF. The sequence goes on from NZ_JAMBAR010000001.1 coordinate 1,475,072, forward strand.
GCATCGCCATTCTATTTATTGCTTCACTTTTCGTGAATTATTCTATTCAAAAAAAAGAACTATTAGATACTTCTCTTTCAGTAAATATGGAATATGCCACTAAGATTGCTCAAAAAACGGATTCTCAAATTCAGACTGTGTTAAAGCAGTTAAATTATAGTGCCACTTTGCTGGGGGATTCATTTAATGATGAGCAATTTAAACAGTCAGAAGTAGACCGACTTAAATTTCAATCGAATTACTTTGATAGTGTGATTATTTCAGATAAATACGGGCATGTACTGAATTATTCACCGTCAAAAATTGCCATTAATAAAAATGTGGTGAATACAACACTTGGGTTTAAACAATCCATTGAAACGCAAAACACGGTGATCACAAGCCCATATTACTCAATCAAAAACAATTTAATTGTTTTTATTTCACAGCCTATTTTTGATAAAAACAAAAAGTATCTGGGCTTTATTGGTGGGGCAATTTATTTAAAAGAAAAAAATATCATTAACGAATTATTAACACTGAGCTTTAACTATAAAGACAGTTATATGTATGTATTGGATAGCAATAGAAAAATTATTTTTCATCCCGATGCGAGTCGAATCGGTACTCTTGCAACAGACAATACCGGCCTTAACTATATGTCCACTCATATGATTGGAAAAATAAGACTGATCAATAGTAAAGGTGTGGATAATTTAGCGGGTTTTGCCAGAGTAAGTCATACCAACTGGATCATTGTTTCACAACAACCAACCCATAAGCTTTTAGAAAAAGTTCCATATCTGATTTATAAAATTATTGCTTATATGCTTGGTTTTTATATTTTAATCTTTTTGATTATTTGGAAGATATCATATTATATCTCAGCACCATTAAACCGCTTAGCAACCATGGCGAGCCATCTCAATAATCCAGAGACCGCAACTCAAATTAAAAATGTAGATGCCTTATATTATGAGGTGAGAAATTTTAAACGCTCACTGTTACAGAGCTCTTCAAATTTTAAGAAAAAAATATCTACACTCAATCATTATGTAAATACAGATCCGTTAACAGGATTTTATAACCGTAGAGGGATGGAGTTACATATTGAGCGCTTAATGAAAAATAACGCACCATTTGCAATTATTGCTGTGGATATCGATTATTTTAAAAAAATTAATGATCAATATGGACATGAAAAAGGCGACTTGGTCCTGACCAAGACTGCACAAAATATTAAAGATTGTGTCAGAAGTATTGATGTTTGTTGTCGGATTGGTGGGGAAGAATTTGTAATTTTAAGCCCTATCGATAGCCAAAATTTAACCATTAATATTGCAGAACGGATTCGGCAGGCATTAGAAGTAACGCCAATTGGAGAAATACCTGCGATTACTGTGTCGATAGGAATAGCACATTGGCCTGAAATTTCTACCGACATCCATAAGGTGTTTAAAGCTGCTGATGAATATTTATATCTGGCAAAGAAAGATGGGCGTAATTGTATTCGTTATAAAAAATAGCATTTAAAAATGCAAACTTATCTTCAATAAAGATCTTTCATAAATCAAAAAATGATCATGTGGAGTGAATCATATTGGTATTGAAAGTTCCTTCTCCCTCTGGGCATAGGTATCTACACAATTAAATCTATTTAAGTTAAATTGGAGAGCATGCTCTCCAATTTAACATTCCACACTTAGATAACCGATTAGTTAAACGCTACGGACGTCTTATTTTGGCTGGTCTGTCAATATTACTGAATACACTACAATTATTATCTGAACATTCGGTTGATGACCTTAAGCTGATTGCTGAAATTGCATTAGAGTCTCTACAAAAAGATGTGTAGATACCTATGCCCTCTGGGAGAAGGCTAGGATGAGGGGGATTTTATATTGATTTATGGTTTTAAAAAGGACTTATGAAAGAAGTCTAATATTTTATCTCATTAAAAACTGCCCATAATTTTGGTTATGGGCAGTTTTTGAGTAAATTTAAGTACTATTTCAATCTTAGGATGAAAAGTAAAAAATTATGTTGAGGCTATATCTTCATCCAAGGGAGACATTCATCTTCACAACATAACCATAAACAGTAGGATTGAATGAGGTAAAGAAAACAGTTTAATTTATATTCTGTTGATTGCTATAAATCAGGCTGATGGCTTAGCAACTCCGCCAATGATTAATTCAATAATCGAATCGCCGTAGTTTTTTAAACCTTTAAGATCTTCAGGGTTGGCTAAAAAGCGTAAAGCCCCATTGGTAATCATCCCAATGATATTATGCCCCGTATTTTCACAATCTAAATTCTCACGAAAAAAGCCAGAATCTACCCCATGCTTTAAATAGTTGGCAGTAAAAATACCCGCCATTTGCATCAAGTTTTGAATAAATCTGGTCATTTCAGCATCTATTGAGGTTGCTTCAAGTAATAATAATTTTAGAGTTAGGGGATTCTCTTGTGCAAAAAGACGGAAGCGTTCAGAAATTCGCTGACATTGTTCACGATATTCTTCAATATTATTCACTGCTTGAGGTGCATTTTCACCACTAAGTAACGCCATGATTTTTTGCATGGTATCAGAAATAACATGCTGCAAGATATCACGTTTATTTTCAAAATGGCGATAAAAAGTACCATGACCAATGCCTAAGCGTTTGGCTATATCTGAAATCGCTGTTTGATGGTATCCACGCTCAGAAAATTCTAAAAACGCAGCTTCTAAAATATCAGCTTGTAATTGGATACGTTGACGTTCTGCACGAGTTAAAGTTGGTTCATTCATAGGCAAAGAATACCAAATAAATATTCAAAATTGTTAAACAATGGAAATTGACAAGTCATTCCGTTTTTGACATTGTATTCCTATTGTTTATATTCTAAGCGATTTTCAACATGGAACAAATGAAAAAAAGTACCAAAGATAAAAACTTTTATAAAGTGATTATCGTGGGTGGTGGTTTTGCTGGTCTTGGTGCTGCAATCAAATTAAAACAAGCGGGGATTGAAGATTTTATATTGCTGGAAAAGGCTGCTGAAATGGGCGGGGTCTGGCGTGAAAATACCTATCCGGGTTGTGCCTGTGATGTACCATCGGCACTCTATTCATACTCTTTTGAACAAAATCCAGCATGGTCACGGGTCTTTGCACAGCAAAAAGAAATTAAACAATATTTATTTGATGTGGTCGATAAGTACAAGGTCATGCCACATGTGCATTTGAATCGTGAAGCTTTACAAGCACAGTGGTCCGATGTGGAAAATTGCTGGATTATCCAAACCGAACAGGGCGAGTTGCGCTCTCAATTTGCAATTCTTGCTTGTGGTCCTATGCATGAACCTGTATTGCCTGATGTTAAAGGTATTGAAAGCTTTAAAGGAGAAATTTTCCATTCTTCACAATGGCGGCATGATTTGGACTTAACAGCTCAACGAGTTGCGGTGATTGGTACAGGTGCTTCGGCCATCCAGTTTGTACCGCAGATTCAACCTCAAGTTAAACAACTGACGATCTTTCAACGTACTGCACAATGGATTTTGCCAAAGTCAGACATGCCATTACTTGCACCTGTTCGTGCCATGTTTAAGCTGTTACCGCTGACCCAACAGCTGATGCGAGGCTCAGTCTATGGAATTTTTGAAACGATAAACGGTGGAATTCAAAGTCCTACAGCAATGAAGCAATTCCAAAAATTAGCCAAATGGCATTTAAATTACCATATTAAAAATCCGCACCTACGAGAAAAATTAACCCCCAATTTTATTATTGGTTGTAAACGTATTTTGCAATCCAACAATTGGTATCCCGCTTTAGCACAAAAAAATGTTGAGGTGATTGCCAGCGGTTTATCTGAAATTAAAGGGAATACTTTAATTGCTAGTAATGGTGAACATTGTGAAGCTGACGTGATTATTCTGGGTACAGGCTTTGAGATTGCAGAACCACCCATTGCCAATCGTGTCTATAACCGTTTTGGACAGCGTATGTCTGATGTTTGGCAGGGGAGTCCTGAGGGCTATATGGGGACAATGGTAGAAAATTGTCCAAATGGTTTTTTGATGTTTGGTCCTAATGTCGCTGTGAGTTCCTCAGCATTTATTATCATTGAAGCTCAGCTTGATTACATTATCGATGCTTTGAAACAGGCAATTCAATTGGGCATCAAGACCATTGAACCAAATCCCAAAATCACCAAAGTTTTTAATGAAAAAGTCCAAGCAGCTTTGCAAACCACAGTATGGAATAAGGGTGGATGTCAAAGCTATTTTATTGATCGCAATGGACGTAACAGTACAGTTTGGCCATGGTCAACCTATAAACTCCGAGAAAAGATGAAACATTTTAATTTAGCTGAGTATCTGATTGATCATCAACCTGAACCAAGCACAAGCTTAAAGCAAGAAGATGTTGTATGAGAAAGAGATTTTAACTTTCATCATATTCAAACCTAAATAAAGAGGATGGATATGAAATTTACCAAGATTTTAAATAAAGGATAACGCAATGTTTAAAAAACAAAAATTAAAAGACAAAGTGATTGCGATTACTGGTGCCGCACGTGGTATTGGTTTAGCTACCGCGGAAGCTTTAATTGCACAAGGCGCAAAAGTCAGTATCGGTGATCTCGATTTAGCACTTGCTGAAAAAGAAGCACAACGTATTGGTGCAAAAGCTTTTAAAGTGGATGTGCGTGATCGTGAATCATTTGCCCAATTTATTCAAAACACCATTCAACATTATGGCAGTCTTTATGCTTTAGTGAATAATGCTGGGATTATGCCGATGGGGGCTTTTCTGGATGAAGATCCCGCTTTAGCAGATGCACAAATTGATATTAACTTTCGTGGTGTTATCATTGGTATGCAATTGGCACTTCCTGAATTGCTTAAATATAAACAAGGCCATATTGTTAATATCGCATCACTTGCAGGGCGCTTTGCTTTACCAGGTTCTGCGGTTTATTCAGGGACTAAATTTGCTGTGATTGGTCTCACCGAAGCAGTTGCAGGTGAGTTTCGTGATTCTGCTATTCAGTTCACGGCAATTTTACCCAGTAAAGTGCTAACAGAGCTTACCGTTGGGACTGAAAATGCGGCAAAAACGATTCCAGCTGTGACACCACAACAGGTTGCCGATGCAGTTGTGAGTGCTTTAATTAAGCCACGGTTATTTATTGCGGTACCTGATTACTTGCAAACAGTACATAGTGCTTATGCTTTATTACCACAATGGGCGCAAACAGGTGCACGTCGTATCTTGGGGGATGATGGTATTTTAACTAAGCTTGATCATTCTGCCCATTCAAGTTATGCCAAGCGAATTCATAAGTTGGCAGAATAATTGCTTATCAAAAAGAAACTTTTTAAATTAGTACAGGGTCTGTAGACATTTCATAAATGGCTTGCGTTGTAGGTTAAAATTGAGCATAAGACGTATACGTCGTAAAGCATGAATGGAGAATAGCGAGACTATTTTCGAGTTTCATAACGTAGTCTGAGATAATTTTAGCCACAACCCTGAGCAAGAACAAAGCACTGCTTTGTTTGCAGCGCAAGGCGCAGCGGGGGACTAGCGTGTTTTTTGCCGCTACGTCGTTACGAACTACTCTTTTAGAATGACTAAATTTCGTATTTCCAGCGCAAGGCGCAGCGGGGGACTAGCGTGTTTTTTGCCGCTACGTCGTTACCTTGCGAAACGATGTTTCTCATCATTTAGAATGACTAAATTTCGTATCTCGCGCCTAGTATCGCCTAAAAAACACACGTAGTCGCAAACATAGACGAATTGTCAACAGACCCTATTTGACTCAAAGTAAATACTCCACTTTGAGTCGTTTTTTTATGGGTGTAGCTAAGATGGATATCATTGGATATACGTTGGTGCGTATTACTATATAGCTGGTTCGGCTACATCTTATTGAAAAATTTTAAATTTATATTGGGTTGCTTGGTATTATCTTTTGGAGCTCAGCATGATTTGTGTTGCTAAGCCAAAAAACACCGTACCCATAAACCATTTTTGTACTTTTAACCAAAGTGCGTGACGATTTAAAAATTGGGTAAATGAACTGGCAGTAAAAATCAACAGCATGTTGACGAGTAGACTAATCACAATTTGCACAAAACCTAAACTCAGCGTTTGCACTAAAACATCGCCTTGGTGTGGTTTGATAAATTGTGGCAGCAAAGCTAAGTACATCATCGCAATTTTAGGATTGAGTAGATTGGTCAAAAAGCCCATCAAAAATAGTTTTGAATTAGAATAAGACTGTTGACTGGCAATCTCAAAAGGCGAGTGAGGAGAGCGAATTGCTTTCCAGCCAAGATAAATCAAGTAGAGCGCACCAGCAATTTTTAAAACATCGTATGCAACTGGAATCGTCATTAATAAAGCGGTGATCCCAAAAGCAGCACACAGCATATAAAATACAAAACCGAGTGCCGTGCCGCCCAATGAAACCATCCCCGCAGTTTTACCCTGACACAAGGACCTTGAGATCAGATAAATCATATTTGGGCCAGGGGTGAGTGCCATACCAAAGGCAATCAAGGCAAAAGCGAATAAAGTAGAGTCCATATGTGCAATATCAATTATTCTGTAGGGTGATGTTTTGTTGAATACATTCAGCCAGTTTGACTTTATCTTGTGGATGCAAGGTAATGAAGTAAGCACCTACACGATATTGCTCATTTTCAGCAGGTTCCGAGTACGCAATTTGTGCCGTTGCTGCAATATGGAAGAAATTTTCAGGATGACTCAGAGTGACATGAATAAAGCTACCTTGTTTCAGGTATTGTTGACTGGTAAAACTGAAGCCACTTTCAGAAAAATTGACTTTTTGTGGCGTTGGTAACATGGTTTGTACAATAGAATCGTAAAGAGAACCAGTAATAAGGTTTAACTTTTGGTTGAATAAGGATAAGATTCGAGCAATTTGTTGATCTTTTTCATTTAATTGTTCTAATTCGTAGTGAAGTGCATGATCAAATTGATCTAATTCTGCAAGTAGTAGAAAATAGCGCGGTAATACAAAATTAGCATCATATGGATCGTTCAGCGCAACTTCTTCAGAAATGATTTGATAGTTGATCCTTAACGCAGCATCGATTCGTGACATGACACGACGTTCATTTGCTTCATTTTGATGCTGTAACGCTTCCATAAAACACCTCGGACTAGAATGGTATGTTTAAACCAATCTCGCTGTATATAGGGTTGAGATACACTCGCGCACGGCGTAGTAATCACTTTATTTCTTTTATCGCTTTGGTTTCCATGATCGGTCTAACCTTAGGGGTTGCTGTACTGATTACAGTTTTATCTGTTATGAATGGTTTTGACCGAGAGTTAAAGAACCGTGTTTTAGGTATGATACCTCAAGCCACTGTTTCTTCAACACAAATTCTAACAGACTGGCCTGTGCTTGCAAAGAAAATTGAACAACATAAGCATGTAACTGGTGTTGCTCCATTTACACAACTACAAGGTATGCTTACCGCACAAGGACAAGTCGCTGGGATCATGGTGACCGGTATTGAACCTCAGTATGAAAAGAAGGTTTCAATTATCCAAAATCATATGGTGGAAGGTAGCATAGATCAACTAAAAAAAGGTGAATATGGCATTGTTCTAGGCAAACAAATGACTGATGCGTTAGGCCTTGGTCTAAATGACAATGTTACCTTGGTTTTACCTGAAGCAACCCCTTCGCCTGCAGGCGTTGTACCACGTTTTAAACGTTTTAAAATTGTTGGTATTTTTAGTATAGGTGCAGAAGTTGATTCGAGTTTAGGTTACATCGCACTTAATGATGCATCTACACTATTACGTCTACCTGACGGTGCGCAAGGTGTGCGTATGAAACTGGATGATATTTTCCAAGCGCCACAGGTTGCCAATGAAATTGTTCGTGAGTTACCGAGCGGTTTCTATGCCTCAGATTGGACCTATACGCATGGTAATTTATTCAGTGCAATCCAAATGGAAAAGGCAATGGTCAGTCTATTGTTATTCCTCATCGTGCTTGTTGCTGCATTTAATATTGTGTCTTCATTGGTCATGGTTGTGACGGATAAAAAATCAGACATCGCGATTCTAAGAACATTAGGTGCATCACCAGCAACAATTACCCGCATTTTTATGGTGCAAGGGACTGTGATTGGTGTGGTTGGAACGGTTGCTGGTGCAATTTTGGGAATTATCTCTGCATTAGGAATCAGTAATTTTATTGGCTGGTTGAATACTGCATTTGGATTACATTTATTCGATGCTTATTTTATCAACTACTTACCTTCTTATTTAAGATGGCAAGATGTAGTGGTGATTGTCAGCTTGTCCTTGGGTTTAAGTTTTATTGCAACCATTTATCCTGCATTGCGAGCGGCTAAAATTCAACCTGCGGAGGCGCTTCGTTATGAATAGTGCTACACAAAGTCCAGTGGTTTTAGAGGCACAAAATATCTATAAGTCGTTTACGGATGGCAAGTCACATGTAGACGTGATTACAGGTTTATCTTTGCAAGTCGCGCAAGGTGAGTTTGTCTCTATCGTGGGTTCAAGTGGTTCAGGTAAAAGTACACTCTTGCATATTCTGGGTGGACTCGATCGTCCTACTCAAGGTCTTGTCAATTTAAATGGCAAACGTTTTGATAACTTAGGTGAAGCTGAACGAGGATTTTTACGCAATGAACATTTAGGTTTCGTTTATCAGTTTCATCATTTATTGCCTGAATTTACTGCGCTTGAAAATGTCGCGATGCCGTTGATGTTAAGAAAAGATGCCGAATATAAAAAGGTTAAAGAACGTGCTGAATATTTGCTTGAACGGGTTGGATTATCACATCGTTTAACGCATCAACCTGGTGAGCTATCGGGGGGTGAACGTCAACGTGTGGCTTTAGCACGTGCCTTGGTCACACAACCGAAGTTGATGTTAGCCGATGAGCCGACAGGGAATTTAGATCGCAAAACAGCAAAATCTATTTTTGAATTACTGCGTGATTTGCGTGAGGAATTTAATATGGCTATGTTGATTGTGACACATGATGAGCAACTGGCAAAATCAGCAGATAGAATCCTACATATGCAAGATGGTATCTGGATCGATGGTTAAGTCAGCATTTATTTTGATGATATCATGCTGAATTGATGTATAATTTTTAAACTTAAGCCCAATCCGATTGGGCTTAATCAATAAATAAACACTGAAAACAATAAATAGAAAACTATGTATATGTACATTGCTTTAATCGGATGGATATTGGGTATCTCGTTTATGGGATATTATTCACCCGCTTATTTAAATCTCTTGATCTGGATCAGCTTAGTATTAAGTCTTGTGCTATGTGTATGTCGATGCTTAAACGATAGCTTGATCAATTCTGTTGTATTTAAGTTGGTTTCTCTTAGTGTAGTGGGGATATCAAGTGGTCTCCTAGGTTTTTATTATGCAGATTCAGCACTTGAAAAAAGATTAAATTTACGTGATACACCACCTCATCAAATTGAAAAAATTATTTATATTTCTAACATAAATAGCATTAAGCAAACAGACACATCCCCCAATACTCAATTGCCAAAAGATCAACAGCGTATCCAACAAAAAGTATTGCTACTCGAACCCAACAAAGTCAGACAAATGTTGATGTATCTGGATGGCTCACAGTCTGAAATGATCCAGCTGGGACAATATTATCGGGTTACAGGGCATATCAAACCGATTCATGGTTATGCTGTAGCAGGGGTGTTTGATAAGGAAAAATGGTTTCTACAAGAAAATATTCTGGCTGTATTCAAGCCCCAGTCGGTTGAACATATCGATGAAAATCAAGCGAAGCAATTGGGCTATAGCAGCTTTGTTGAGCAACAAAATAGCGTGCGATATAGAATTCAACTTAGTATCGAGAACTTACGTTTAAAGTTTCGCGATTTAATTGCTGATTCTTCACTAAAAAATAAGGGTTTAGTCCTAGCATTATTGACAGGGGATGAAAGTCTCTTGGTAAATGAAACTCAAGACCTGTTTAAGACCATGGGTATTTCCCATTTACTTGCAATCTCTGGGCCGCATGTATTAATTTTTGCCATATTGTTTTGCTTTTTATTTAACTCAAGCATTAAAAGGGTTTATCCACAGGTTTTTTTGAGTATTCCACAACCTTATTTATTGGTTTATCCATTTTTAGCTTGTGTGGTGTTTTATAGTGCTTTTGTTGGTTTTGAAATACCGGCATTAAGAACCATGCTAACAGTCTCAATTCTAAGCGTTATTATTTTATTCAAGCAAAAAATCCAACCACTTAAACATTTATTATTGACGGCCAGTATTTTATTGCTGCTTGATCCTTTTAGTATCTTATCTTCTGCTTTCTGGCTGTCCTTTGGTTCATGTTTTATTTTGATTCGGGTCTATCAAACGGTTCAAAAACATGCTCTCCCAACTGTAGAGACATGGAAGACCAAGACTAAGTTATTTATACGGGTATTGATTGATTCACAATGGAAAATATTTATTGCATTACTGCCAGTGGTGCTGTGGATTTTTCAACAATTTTCGTGGATTACACCCTTGAGCAATTTGCTTGCAATTCCGATGATTGGCGCACTGATTGTTCCCATTGAAGTTTTGGCCGCATGTATAAGTATGCTATTTGAACCTTTGGGATTATGGCTTTTCACGATTTCTGATCTTTTATTGTCTATGTTGCTGTACCTACTGGAAAGATTAGATCAGCTGCTCAATTTTAAATTAAATTGGTGGGCATTTAATTCTCTAGAAATTGTTTGCATTGCTTTGGCTGTGTTTATTTTATTTTTGCCCAAAGGTGTGCTGCCAAAATTTTGGGCAATACTCTGTTTAATCCCCTTAGTGATCTCGCATAAGAGTTCTGCAATCTTTCAACTGGATATCATAGATGTCGGGCAAGGGCAGGCCATTTTTTTAAACCTCCCCCAACATAAAATGCTGATTGATACAGGCGGTTCATTTGATGAAGCAAGATTTAGTATCGGTAAAAATGTCATCATTCCATATCTGATGCGACAAGGGATTGCTCAATTGGATCAGGTAGTTTTGACGCATTTAGATCAAGACCATAGTGGTGCATTTGCAGAAATAGAGAAAGTGATCAAAATAAACAAAGTCTATTCAAATGAAACAGATGCACGTTTTAACCTGCATGATTTTGACTATTGCCATCAAGGACAATATTGGCAATATGAAGATGTTCGAATTTCCGTCTTAGCGCCTACTAAAAATAGCCTAAGTAAAGCTGCCTATGATCGAAATGAACTGTCTTGTGTGATCTATATCCAAGTCCCTCGGTCAAAGTCATATCAAAACTTTTTATTGATGGGGGATGCTGGTTGGGAAACAGAATTTAATTTGTTAACACAATATCCCGATTTAAAGGTCGATGTCTTAGTACTAGGTCATCATGGCAGTAAAAATAGTTCTTCTTATGCCTTTTTAGAGCAGTTACAACCTAAACTTGTGATTGTATCGGCTGGATATGCCAACCGTTATGGCCATCCACATCCGATTGTATTGAAACGGTTAGACGTGTTGAACATTCCAGTCAAAACCACGATAGAACAAGGTTCTATTCAATTTAAACTAAATCCGCAAGGGCAGATAGAGGTGACTGGTTATCGCCAAACTTTAAAGTGGCTCACTTTCCGTGATCGCATCATTGCGGACTGAATTGACCATTTCCATGGCTTCTTTATTGGAAACATTATAAATCTGTTTAAGTTTTGGATGAGCTTTAAAGCGTTTATAACTCCAGTGATAATGTTCTGGGTATTGGCAGATTAATTTTTCCAGTGCAGTGTAAATCATATGCGTACCTTGATTGGCATCCACCTGATAGATCTTTTCATCAATCGGCTGAACCACCATATCAAAACCCTGATTGTCGTTTCGGATTGCATATAAGAAAAGTGCTTTGGATTTGGTCTTTTGGATCAGTTTGGCACTTAAATTACTTGAGGAGAGCGGAATTCCAAAATATTTAATCAGTTCTCCACCTTGGTGAGGTGAATGGTCAGGCAAAATCACGGTTGTACCACCTTGTTTTAACGCCCTAAATATTTGTCGTACACCAGATTCATCTGTTGGAACTAAGCTGGCATTTTCACGACTTCGCGCTGCACGTACAAAACGATCCGCACTCTCATCCTTAATCGGTTCATACATAATGGTCATTTGGGTATATTGGGCAAACCATGCATTCATAATTTCCCAAGTACCAAAATGAGGCACGATTAGTACGAGGCCTTTTTTTGCAGCAATGGCCTCATGAAAATAGTGTTCACCTTCAACATGATGAATACGATCGATATTTTTTTGATTGGAACTACCCCAAACCGTAAAGAACTCCATATAAGATTGGAGTTCGTTACGAATAGCCTGTTCTGTAATTTTCTCGCGTTTAGGTTTATCAAGATCTGGAAAGCAAATTTCAATATTTAGACGAATGGTTTCAGATGTTTTTGTGATATGTAATAAATTGACCAGTCCTGCCAAAATACGCGCGATAAAGCGCGCGATTGGGATCGGCAGTCGACTGAAAAAATTGAGGAGTCGCGAAGTTGTAGTCTTATGTTTATCAGTCATCTGGATCTAAAATTAATGCAGAAGTTAAGTAATGGTGAGATTTAGCTAATTATTATAAGTTAAATCGTAATGATTAAATAGATTATACGGATTCCGTGTATATAATGAAGCATGAATAATTAATTTGGATGGTATAAATGTCAGATTGGCCGCCGAAACCTCAAAATGACAATACAAATTTGAATTCCTCTGCGGGTCAACAGCCTACAGGACAGGAATGGAAGATCTTAGAGAAAGCTGTGCTTGCTTCAGTTGAAGAGCAACGTCGTACTCGTCGTTGGGGGATCTTTTTTAAAATACTCACTTTTCTTTATATTCTGTTTGTCTTAGTTGCACTGGGTAAGAGTTGTTCATTATCTGGTTCAGATGATGGAACAATAACCTCAGAGAATCATTTGGGCGTCGTCAATATTGTTGGTACGATTGATTCAAGTAGTCAAGGCGTAAATAGTACTGATACGATTAAATCATTAAAGAAAGCCTTTGAAGCAAAGTCTGCTAAAGCTGTTGTATTGAATGTGAACTCACCGGGTGGATCACCAGTTCAGTCTGATGATATTTGGCAAGAGATTCAGTACCTTAAAAAACAAAATCCAGAGAAAAAAGTCTATGCTGTGATTGGTGATATGGGCGCTTCAGGTGCTTACTATATTGCATCAGCAGCAGACGAAATTTGGGTGAATCCATCGAGTTTGGTGGGGTCAATCGGTGTGATTATGCCGAATTATGGTGTAAATGGTTTAGCCCAAAAATTAGGTGTTGAAGACCGCACCATGACTTCGGGAAGCAATAAGGACATACTCAGTATGACCAAGCCGATTAATCCAGAACAACGTGCGCATATTCAAGCTTTATTGGACAATGTCCATGATCACTTTATCGACTCTGTGAAACAAGGTCGTGGTGAAAAGCTAAAATCGAAAGATCCAGCGATTTTCTCTGGCTTATTCTGGACAGGTGACCAAGCTATTAAATTGGGTATCGCAGATAAAGCAGGAAATATTGAAACATTGAAACGCGAATTAAAAGTGAAAAAGACAGTCAATTATACAGTTGAGCGTAGCCCATTTGACTCCGTTCTAGGCCGTTTAGGTTCAGAAATGGGGAATGGCTTAGGTGAAGCTGTGAGCCAAAAACTTGGTGTGAACCAAGATGTGAAAATGCAATAGTCTAGGTTTTATCGATCAGTAAACAGTAATATAGCAGTAGCATTGCTGTTTACTGATCCAACCTGTATGAAGTAAAAACAAAGTGTATGAAAAAAAGAAAAATTAAGCCAAACAAAATCTTAAAGCTCTATTTTCTTGTTACCTTAAGCCTTTATAACTGCTTTAAACCTGTTTAATTCATTTGAGTGGCATCGCTAAGTGCAAAACAAGAGCACGGAGTTCACTTAAAATGTTTAACTGAATCCTATTTATCAGCTACAGTATTTTCAATTCATCATATTTAGAGTGTAAAGCAAGACATGGTTAGCCTATCTCACATGAAACCTGTTATTCATTTTGCCCATGCCAATGGTGTGCCATCTCAAGTCTATACCAAACTGTTCGATTTACTGAAAGATCAATATGATGTGATTTATGTTTCTTTATTGGGTACAGATCAACGTTATCCTATTGATAACAATTGGTCGAATTTTGCAGATCAAGTGATTGATAGTATTGTGCAACAGTCTAATGGACGTAAAGTGATTGGTTTAGGCCATTCATTAGGCGCTGTTTCAACCTTTTTGGCCTCATTTAAGCGCCCAGATTTATTTGAACAAGCAATTTTATTGGATCCTCCTTTGATTATGGGGACCGCCTCCTTTGTTTTTAATCTTGCAAAGAAATTTTATCCTCAAAAGATCGATGCAATGACACCAGCGCATCTCAGCATACGCCGTCGAGATCATTGGGAATCACGTCAGCAAGCCGCAGAGTTGTTACGTCCAAAGGGGTTTTATCAGCATTTTGATGCAGATTGTTTTCAGGCTTATATCGATTATGCGCTAACAGAAGACCATGTTCGTGGTGGCGTAACTTTAACTATTCCTAAGGATGTTGAAGTTGCAATTTTTAGAACAGGTCCTTCTTATTGGTGGTTACCGCATCCACAGCCAAAAGTTCCTGTAGATTTGGTGATTGGTTCAGAGAGTCCTTTTTTAAAACGTAAATTTCCACAAATAGCCAAAAAGAAATTTAATATTCCTTTTACCCTGACGGCTGGAGGGCATATGTTTCCGTTGGAACATCCAGTTGAAACAGTTGAATTAATTAAAAAGCTAATTCAACAGAATCGATGATTTTAGGTAATTTTTATGCAAATATTTAGGGTCTGTAGACATTTCATAAATGGCTTGCGTTGTAGGTTAAAATTGAGCAGGCAAGGCATGAAACGAAGAGAATAGCGAGACTATTTTCGAGTTTCATAACGTAGTCTGAGATAATTTTAGTCACAACCCTTCGGGACTAGAGTGTTTTTTGCCGCTACGTCGTTACGAACTACTCATTTAGAATAACTAAATTTCATACTCCGCGCCTAGTATCGCCTAAAAAACACACGTAGTCGCAAACGTAGACGAATTGTCTACAGACCCTGATGATTTGAGAATAAGTAGTGATGTTCTATTGGGATCCTACCAATTCGGACCAACACAGATCATTGATGTTGAATTTGATTTAGAAGTTGAAAAGCCTAAATTTGATGATTTTGCGATGTTGCTTCAATCCGCTGGAAATGTGATAGGAAAACTGACCCAGCAGAAATTAAGTGAACTTCAATCTCAGATTGCTAAAGAACTTACCGACGCTGCTTATATTGATATGGAAGCCGAGATTAGGCATCAGAGTCAACAAGTCTTAAAGGCGCAGTTATGTTTATACAAAATTTGCTTTTTTATCGAAGGCGTAACGAGTTTAATTTTTATTGCGCAAATGGACTATCCTGACTTGTGGATTTATTGTCAAATCAATACAGCGTTTGAAATTGAAGATATAGAGGTTTCTGAACCGCGTTAAATTATCGTTCAACTTTTTGTTTAGATAGCAGATTATAAAATTTCGTTTAGCCATAAAAAATGCATCCGAGGATGCATTTTTTTCGACAGTATTTGAAATCAAGCAATACTTAAAGCTGGCAAAATTGAATTGGCTGTTTAAGTGCTTGTCCCTTAAATAAAACCTGACCATTTTCCAAGTGTTGAATGGTGCCATTACAGATCCATTCAACTGCTTGAGGATAAATTAAATGCTCAAGTACATGTACACGTGCTGCAAGGGATTGCACATTATCATGTAGATCGACTGTTAAAACACCCTGAGTCAACGCTTGTCCAGCGTCTAACTCAGCAGTGACATAATGCACAGTACAACCATGTAAAATATCACCTGTATTTAAAACACGTTGATGTGTATACATGCCTTTGTAATGGGGCAATAGTGAAGGGTGGATGTTGACCATTTTCCCTTCCCATGCTTGGACAAATTTGGCACTGAGAATACGCATAAAACCAGCGAGAATGACTAAATCAACATCCCAATCCTGTAATTGTTGATGCATGACAGCATCAAAAGTTTCACGATCAGGATAGTGTTTATGCTCAATCACCGTGGTTGCAATGCCTGCTTTTGTAGCGCGTTCTAAGGCAAATGCTTCAGGTTTATTGGAAATGACCCCCACGATTTGCCCTGAAAGATTGGCATCAATCAAGGCTTGAAGGTTACTTCCACTGCCTGAGACAAGTACAGCAATTTTAATCATGTGAGAGACTTATGCAAAAATCACACGAATTTTTTCATCTGCACCTTCAATAGAAGCCGCATTTTCTTGAATATGACCAATTGTCCATGCTTTTTCGCCTTGAGCAGTCAAAACTTCAATAGTTTTGTCAGCATCAGCAGCATCAACTGCGATGACCATACCCACACCACAGTTAAATGTGCGGTACATTTCAAATTGTTCTACAGCACCTTCACGTTGTAAAAGTTTGAACAATTCAGGCCATTGCCAAGAGGATTCATTAATTACGGCTTGAGCACCATTTGGAAGGACGCGAGGTAAATTACCAGGTAAACCGCCGCCTGTGATGTGTGCCATTGCATGGACATCAACTTGTTTGCACAGTTCAAGTACTGGTTTTACATAAATACGTGTTGGTTCCATTGCAACATCTGCAAGCGGACGACCATCTACAATTTGAGTTAAATCGACATTTTTTACGTCTAAGATTTTACGAAGTAAAGAATAACCATTTGAGTGCGCGCCAGAAGAGGCTAAGCCGATAAGAACATCACCTGCTTTTACTTTCGTACCATCAATGATTTTACTTGCTTCAACCACACCCACAGAGAAACCTGCGAGGTCATAGTCTTCACCTTCATACATTCCTGGCATTTCAGCAGTTTCACCACCGACCAATGCGCAGCCTGCAAGCTCACAACCTTTACCAATACCCGTCACAACATTTGCAGCAACATCAACATTTAAATGTCCAGTTGCGTAATAATCGAGGAAAAATAGAGGTTCAGCACCACATACAAGAAGATCGTTTACACACATTGCAACCAAGTCTTGACCAATCGTGTC
Organism: Acinetobacter sp. I-MWF; assembly: GCF_025433935.1. Classification (NCBI taxonomy): domain Bacteria; kingdom Pseudomonadati; phylum Pseudomonadota; class Gammaproteobacteria; order Moraxellales; family Moraxellaceae; genus Acinetobacter; species Acinetobacter sp. I-MWF. The sequence continues at coordinate 1,492,246 of NZ_JAMBAR010000001.1, forward strand.
ATGACGATTTAAGTTCAATGCTAAACGTAATTTTGTACCGACACCATCTGTACCAGATACAAGAACAGGTTCTTCATAACCTTTAGGGATTCTGCAAAGTGCGCCGAAGCCGCCTAAACCACCCATTACTTCAGGGCGTGTTGTACGTTTAGCGACAGATTTGATTCGATCGACAAGTGCGTCGCCCGCTTCAATATCGACACCAGCGTCTTTATAGCTTAAACCAGTGTTTGGGGTAGAAGTTGAGTTGCTCATAATTGAAGTCTCCGCATTCGCGCGGGGATTATACCCGAATATACGAAACTCTTATGTTATTTCTGCACTAAAATGCTATCTTTATGAAAATATTTTCCCCTCCATAACGAATAAATTTGAAAAAGGCGTGATTCGATGCACGATCGGACTTTAAAACGAATTTTTATCCTTGCTGGAATTGCTTTAGTTTTATGGATTTTATATTTATTAAAACCTGTAGTGATTCCTTTTGTTGCGGCTTTTCTGGTTGCCTATTTATTTAGTCCAGTGGTGGATAAGCTGTCTAAATTTTTACCAAGGTGGCTCTCTATCTCAGTGGTATTTATTGGAATAGGTGTGTTACTGACTTGGGCAATATGGTTTGTCGTGCCCTTGGTTTGGAAACAATTAATTTATGCCCGTGACAGTATTCCTGCGGGAATCCATTGGGTGAATTCTACTTTCCTACCGTGGTTATCCAACAATTTCAATGTTGAACATATGGAATTGGATACAGACCAAATTTCTAAAGTAGTAATGGAGTATGTTCAGACCAACTATAGTGCGGACAGTATCCAAGCGATGGCTTTAAAAATTGCCCAATCTGGACTGAGTTTTATTTCGATCGGCGGAACAATTGTTTTAATTCCAATTATTGCATTCTATTTCCTGCTTGATTGGAATCGGATGTTGGAACACTTAAAAAGTTTTATTCCTCGTCAATATGAAAGCAATGTACTTAAAATTGTTGGAGAATGTCATAGCGTTTTGGGGGCTTTTGTTAAAGGACAGTTCCTTGTAATGATTTTATTGGGAATCGTCTATGCCGTGGGCTTGCAATTGGTGGGGCTAGAGGTTGGATTAATTATCGGTATGATTGCGGGGCTGTGCAGTATCATTCCATATCTTGGCTTTGGTGTCGGAATTATTGCGGCAGTGATTGCCTGTTTTTTCCAGTTTGGTCTAGATCCAAAACATTTATTAATGGTTCTGGCCGTATTTGGTGTAGGGCAGCTCATCGAAGGATATATTCTTCAACCGTTCTTATTGGGTGATAAAATTGGTTTATCTCCTGTAGCTGTGGTATTTGCAGTACTTGCTGGGGCTCAGTTGGGGGGCTTTGTGGGGATGTTGATCGCACTGCCAGTTGCCGCTGTTATTGTGGTTTTACTCAAGCATCTCAAAGATTTATATCAAGAAAGTCAGTTCTTTAAAGCAGAGGATACTTTAGTGACCATACAAAATAATGGCACTACTGAAACAATTTCAGTCGAAAGCGACAAAGTTGATCTTGATATTGAAGTTAAAAACACGCAAGATACTGATCAATCGATTAAAAATGATCAAAATCCACTTTAGGAATGATTTGAATATATGCGTCAATTACAGTTGGATATAGAACCACAACTGGATGCCAGAATTAGTGATTTTTCTGGGCCAGGTTGGGGACCTGTAATTGATGCTGTGCGTCAGCTTCATGCAGGGCTGATGAATCGTTTCTACATCTATGGTGGTGCTGGAACTGGAAAAAGTCATTTACTCACGGCGATTTGCGATTCTTATTTAGAGATTGGCAAATCTGCGATTAAAGTATCGCTCTTAGAATTACTTGATGCGCCCATAGAGGCAATTACCTCATTAGAAAGCTATGATTTGGTTGCCTTGGATGATATCGAGGCCATTAGTGGTGTACCGCATTGGCAAAAAGCGGTATTTCATCTGATTAATAACAATAACGAAGATGGCGGACAGTTGGTGTTTTCATCAAGATTTGCGCCGATAGAATTAAAGCTAGAATTACCAGACCTACAATCTCGCCTTACTCAGGCAGTCAGTGTAAAAGTACCGAGTGGACAGTCCTATGCAGATCGACATGCTTTATTGCATTCTGTGTTGGAACGTCGGGGTGTACATTTTGACCCACAAATAACGGAATATTTGCTATTACATGGGCCACATCAAACGAGTACACTACTTCAGTCTGTTGAACAGCTAGAAAAGTTATTAAAGGGTGAGAAGACTAAATTATCTCATGCAACTTTAAGACAGCTCTATGCATTGATTGATGAATATCGACAATAGTTGATTTTTACTATTGTTGAGTGCGCGTAACACAAGAAGTGAAGTCAATAGATCGGCCGATGAAAATTCTTGAGAATTTTTATCGTGTGTGACAAAGTACGCAAAAAGGACTGATAGCAAAGCGTAATGCTGGCTAATAAGAAATAATTAAAAGAAATCAAGGAGACTATAATGCTCAAACGGGGCATAGGCTTAGGATTATTATGTATTACTGGTCAGGCATTTAGTGCAAATATTACTGTGACTACCACAGACGATATTGTAAAAGCTGATAATCAGTGTTCATTAAGAGAAGCAGTTGAATACGTCAATCAGGGAATGCCTGAAGCTGGCTATAATGGTTGTGGTGGCGGCAAAGAGGTGACTGCAAAAATTATATTACAAGGCAATAAAGAGTATTCACTGAATAAGCAAATCCGAATATTAAAGGATGTCGCATTTGGTTCGACCTATGAAAGTAACGTAAATAATACACAAACGCTTGTAGGTAAAAACAATGCCATTATTAAAATGGTTGGAAAAGAACGTTTATTTCAGATCGAAAAAGATATAGATGAGAAAGCAGAGACACCACCTGCAATGCTGAAGGTTTCATTTGATGAAATTACCTTAAAAGGTTGTGGTCAAGAGCTATGTGCTAAGCAAGGCGGTCTGATCTATAACAAAGAAGCATTGGGGATAAGTAATAGCCAGCTTTTAGATGGTCATGCTGAAGAAGGTGGTGCAATCTATAATGCAGGCATTTATGCTGCGAATACCGCATTAAGTATCGTTGCTATTAACAAGACCTTAATCAAAGGCAATAAAGCAGAAAAAGGTGGTGTAATTTATACTGAATTACCTGCATTTGTTATCACACAATCATTGATTCGAGATAATGAAGTTACTGATGCTACAAGTTCAAACTTTGAAACACAAAATCAATTTTCTGAAGATGCACTAAAAGCCTTTGGTTCTACTGCGCCCTATGGGATTGAAAATAGTACGATTTTTAACAATAAAGGCTATGTGGTTAAAGTCTACGATGCTATGCAGCTCAATAATATCACCATGATCCTCAATAGTATGGGCCTTATTGTAGACGCCCCTCAAAAGAAAGGTTTTGTTGCAAATAGTATTATTGCCAAAAATGGTACACAAGATTGTACGATTGTGTCTGGTGGTGAAGCAGAACAGATCAGTAATAATCTCTATTCTTCAGGATGTACTGGTTTTAAATCTACAGCCTTAGGTAATGCACAACTGATTGCTGGAAGTACCACAGAAGGCAAGTGTGACTATAGTACCAATGGGATTTTATGCCCATTTGCTGAGGCGCCTACGGTAGCTTTAGGTTATTTCTTACCACGAATTTTACCAAGTTATAATTCAGCTGAAGATTCTCTACTTATTAACCATGGCCCAGAACCTCAAGATAAGATAACACTTTGTTCATCTGTTGATCAGCGCGGGAAAAATCGAGATGTTAATTCAGAATTATGTGATCGTGGTGCTATTGAGTTGGTGATTAACACCTCAGATATTTCGACGGTGGGTCAAGATATTTTATATGGAGAAACAGCTAAATTTTCAATTTCAGATCAATTACAAGATGGCGAACTTGTCAGTGCTGAAAAGTGTAAACAAATTTTTAATCGTGAATTGGATGACAATGGTAAGCCTTGGCAAATTGGTTGCTTAAAAGTTATTCAAACCAATACCCCATCTAAAGGCACCATGACGATAAATCAGGCTGGTGATATTGTCTACACACCAAATAGTCGTTGGCAAGGTTCAGATGAATTTAAAATCAATGTAGTGACTTCAACTACAAGTTTTAATAAATCAGATAATCCTTATATTACGATCCCTGCGAGAATTGTACAAAGAAAACCTGATGACTTTAAGGACTATAAAGTAAAGACTTCTGGCGGAAGTTTAGGATTTCTTTCAATCATTGGATTGATCGGTTTAGCAGGCTATCGACGGATCAAATATAAGTAAAGGATTGCACATGAAAAACTATAAAAAAGGATTTCTGACACTTGTTGTATTGTCGACCATGTCATTGATGGCGGCAGATGATAAAACGATTTATGTGACCACCTTTGATGATGAAGATGGGACAAATCTTGATAAGTGTTCGTTAAGAGAAGCATTACGCGCTGCCGCCACACATAAAGCTTATGGTGGCTGTAGTGCAGGACAGGTTTATTCAACAGTACCCAATGTGATTCAGTTAGAAGCAGGTGAATATAAGTTGACTAAAGAGTTAAGACCTAACTCAGATGTTTCCATTGTTGGTAAAGAACCTGGTGACTATAGTCGCCCAGATGTATTGACCAATAATTTCCCTGCGGCAACCCCATTAAAAACCACAATTTCAGGTCAAGGAAACTCGCGTATTTTCAATACCATTTATGAAAATAAGCCGAGTTTAACGCTGAATGATTTGATTCTAAAAGATGGATCAAGTTTAAATGAGACCAATAACAGTGTGGGTGGTGCGATTTATGCTGGTGGTGCGACAACTTTAAATAACGTATCTATTCTGAATTCCAAAGCGAAAATTGGTGGTGCGATTTATTTAAACGATGTATCGAGCTCCCTGACTGTAAGTTATGGTCTATTTGATGGGAATACTGCGGACCAAGGCAGTGTACTTGGAATGACGTGTGCGGATAACTTGGTTTTTACAACACGAAATATTGCAGTGAGTGGTACGACTTTCATGAATAATGGTGCTGCAAATAGCTTAAGTATGTTTAGCTTTTGTGGGCAACCAGCAGTAACATTTACTGCAAATACCATGACCAAAAATACTGCAAGTGCCAGTCAAGGTAGCATCATCCAATTTAGCCAATTGACGCCACAAGGAAAGGTTAATTTTAGTGATAATTCTTCTTTGTCATTGGTCAGCAATACCATTGTAAAGAATGATGCTTGGGCAACCCTGCTGTATGGATTCAATGGTATAAAAGCATTGAGTAATAATATCTTGGCTTACAATACTGGGAAATCTTGCCGTTATGCAAATGGTGATGTGAGTAAGGTGGAAGGTTCAGGTGTTGTACTTGTTTATAATGCTTTAAAATTGGCTGCTGGTGATGATCAGTGCGAAGTTGCAGAGGCTGTGACTAAAGAGGGCAAGGACCATTCACTGGATCTGGCTAATATTGAATTTTCAACTATTTTAAATGAATTAGAAGCACCAAGTGAATCTACAGGCTTTATGCCAATGTATTTTCCTAAAAATTTAGGTACAGACAAAGATCTTGTCGATATTGGTTATACAGGTTGTAGTGGCGTTGATCAGCGTGGTGTCACACGCGTGATTGCAGAAAACTCAAATGGTCAAAACGATGTAGCAAATTCATGTGATATTGGCTCTACAGAAGTGTTACGTTTAACCGCAAATAACTTAAGTTCAACCAATACCTCGGTCGTTGCTGCACTTAGCTCTTATCAAAACATCTTGGATAATTACAATAAGTTGATTGCTGACCCAGCAACCAAGCAAGATTATATTCCCTTTTATAAATTTCAGTCAGAGTTGTATAGTAATTTAATCAAATACACCAAATCAGATCAAAAGTATCGCACGATTTTTGTCGATCCTTTTGTAGCCAATCTGCCTGCAGAAATTATAACTAAAGATGCTACTGGTAAAGATGTTCGGGTGGTAAAACATTTAAGTGTGGACAATTATGACGTGATTGTAAAACCACTTGGTGTGGGTTTGTTGGATGGCAATAAAGTCTTTGCAGGTAAGGAAGATCCAAACTTTAAATGTGAGTGGAATCCGAACTTAAAGAGAATTATGTTATGGCGTATAGATGACAGTGTTACACCATCGGGCGATAATGAATTCTGTAGTTATCAACTTAAGTTAAAGACAGATCCAAACATTAGCTCTTCAGCCTATGTGATTGGAAGCTTTACTAATATTGCACCTATTGTAGAGGATAGTAGTTTTAAAATTGAATATAGCTCAACCAAAGCAATTGACGTAGATTTACTGCAATATGCCAATGATGATGGTGATGGTAATGCGGCTGCATTAACAGCGAAGCCGAATAAACCAAAATTTTATGTCAATACAGATGGGGTTGAATTACCTATTCGTATTGGAACAAATATCGATCCTGTCGTGATTACTGCTGATCGTAGCGGCCCTTGTCCTGGTAGCGATAGTAAATATACCTGCTATGGTGGTAAAGTCCATATTCAACTTAGAAATACACTTGATCCATTTAGCTATAAATTTACCTACTATGTGTATGATGCGGATGGTGTTATTTCTAATGCTGCAACTGTGAAATTAGAAAACTCAGGTACAGCGCCAGGAAGTACACGTACAAGTGGTGGTGGTTCATTGGGGTGGTTGAGTATTCTTGGATTGTTCGGGTTAACAGCTTATCGTTGTATGAGTAGACAACCAAAGCAATAACAGTCAAATCAATACATTTAAAATAATCATTTTTAACACATTGTGTTATAGCAAAAAGCCAGTTTCTAAAAACTGGCTTTTTGCTATCTGTATGTTTTTTGCTATTTGTATGGGCTTTCTTCCTAATTTGTATTATAAGTTTTAAATAGAAAGGGTTTGTTGATTGATTTCCCTTAAATCATTGAAAAGTTATTCATTTTGAACTGATATGAAGCAATTTACTGTACTTACACCGCTTGAACAGATCCCATGTAGTTCTGATGAATTACTTTCGATTAAAAGAAATGATTTGGTTCCACTACTCGATAATCAAACACGACTGAATTTGTATGCTGATCAGTTGATTCAAGCACAATCGGTACTGTTAAAAGCCATCGATCCAAGTTTGACGCAAAAGCTGAGTCAAATTATTGCACATATTATTCAGCAATTATCTGCATCCAAGAAAAAGCTAAATCAACGTAAATTCAATGCGATACAAAAATGGTTAGGTTTGGATTTGGAATTTAGTGTTGGACAAGTCAAATATTTAAATGATTTAGAAAGTTTAATTGATGAAGCCAAACATTTGAGTCAAAGATTACAAATCGAAATTCAAAAGTCGGAAGCAAGATTCCAACAAGCCAATGGCTTAAGAGAGCAAATGGCGAAATATATTCGTGCAGCGCAGGAATTTTTACATGAATATCCTGCTTTTGTACAACATCGTCATCCCTTGGATAATTTTGCAGATCGGCTGTCTAAGAAAGTCAATACGCTACAAACGCTACAAGCCAGTAATGATATTGCGTTAGCACAAATGCAGTTAACACAACAGCTTTCGTTGAGCTTACTTGATCGCTTTAATGAAGCTCAGCATGTCCTGATTCCTGCATGGCAATATCATGTCAAACAGAGTAGTGCGCAGAATTCTTTTACAACGACTGAAGAATTGGATAAAAGTCGTGATAAATTAATTCAATCATTAAAGAAATCATTAGAAAATAAATAGGATAGAAGTATGAGTGATTCGAATCATCAAGCATTAACTGAAAAATCCAATACGCCGTTGGAATTACAAAAGTTTGAACAATTGAATTTGAAAGAAATAGGTTTAAACACCGAAGATTTTAATGAGGTTGTTAATGCGCATAAAGACCTAGCCAATATTAATCATGCATCCGTAGCTGAATATGGTAAAAATATTGCGACCAAAACATCTTCATATACAGATGAATTACTCAACTTAGTCAAAAATAAAGACTTAGATGTGACTGGACAAAAATTAAATGAAGTTGTGCAAGTTGCTCAGCAATTGAATACATCCAGCATTTTGAATCAATCAAAAAACTCAGGATTTATTGGAAGCATACTCAGTAAGTTTAAAGGTGCTAAGCAAAGTTTCGATCAACATTTTAATACCACTAAAGAGCAAATAGATTCATTGGTCAAGGAAATTGAAACATCGCAAACAGGTTTAAAAGCACGGGTGGACACATTAGATCGTATGTTTAATGGAGTGCAAGAGGAATATCGACAACTGGGTATTTATATTGCTGCAGGCCGAATCAAGCAAGTTGAAGTGCAGCAAGAAATTGCGACTTTATCTCAGCAAGAGCAAGATCCTAAAATCAATCAGCGTGTTTATGACCTCAACCATTTAGCCAACAATTTAGAAAAGCGGGTCAGTGATTTACAAGTCTTGCAACAATCTGCAATGCAAACCTTACCGATGATTCGTATTATTCAATCCAATAATATGATGTTGGTTGATAAATTTTATGCCATTAAAAATATTACTTTACCTGCATGGAAAAACCAGATCAGCTTGGCGATTTCACTAAATGAGCAACGAAATAGCGTACAACTTGCCAACACGATTGATGATGCAACCAATGAGCTATTAAAACGCAATGCAGATTTACTTCATCAAAATTCTGTGGATACTGCCAAAGCCAATCAACGTTCAGTGATTGATATTGAAACACTTGAACATGTTCAAAATACCCTGATTAAAACTGTAAATGATGTCATTCAAATTCAGAAAGAGGGCATGCAAAAACGTGAAGAGGCTTCGACTCGGATTAAAGCGCTTCAATCGAATTTGCAACAGTTGGTATTAGATACCAGTACACATCAATCCTAAGCCAAAGCTTAAATCTTGGCACAATCTCATCTAAAGGTGTAAAGGTTGACTGAAAAAACTCAATATCCTGTAGATATTCAACAGATCGAACATGGATTAAAAATACTTCAGCGTCGAAAACGGAATTTGATGGTTTCGGCTGTGGTTTTATCCTCTGTGGGTATCGCAAGTTTAGTTTCTGTTTTTTTTCAACAGGAATTGGTTTTTAACTTATTTGGTGTGGCACAACAGGTTCATCAATTGCACTTGCCATATATTCTAGATCAGCAGTTAAGAGAATATATCCATCAACCAGACTATCTGATGAATGCATTGTCATGGTTGGGTTGGTTGATCTTAAAATTAATAGTGTCTTTTATTGGCGCATTTATTATTGTGGGTGTATTAAAAAAAATTCGCTTTTTTAAAGTGCGCTTTCAATCTTTTATCCTTAAATTTGTAGCATGGCTTTTATCCTTGATTATACTCTGGTCTGGTTTGACTTATGTGCAATATGATCTGAAAGATGATGAAGACAAGGAGTTAAAATCATTTATAAAGTATGATCAAAACATTCAGCAAAGCGCTATTTATCAATATCTGCAAAGATCGGATGCGCCGGAAACAGTACAAAGCTATTTATTGGCACAAACCGCGTTGATGCATAAACCTGTTGATAAGGTTGTGGCGACGGTTTACGCAGAAAAATTGATTAAAGCGGAGCAATCTGATTCGCGCTTTTTGGAATACGGCTTTAAACCTGAGCAATTATGGACAATTCAACATCAGGTATTTAATCGAGCGCTTTCCCCGATTGCGCAAGGTGTTGAAGCGCAAGTGGGTCGTGCAAGCTTTTGGTCGAACATTGTTGAAAAGGTTTTATGGGGAATTTCAGCACTCAGTTTATTTTTTAGCTTGATGATTTATGGGGTGGCAAGCCGAATTGCGAAACGTTTACATCGAATTGGTCATCGTATCGGTTAGTGCAACATTTTAAAGCTTATACTTTGTAAAAATACTGATAAAAAGCACTTTTGTGATGAGCAAAAGTGCTTTTTTATTGCTGTAAAATTAAATCTCGTTGTCCTAAGCGACATCTTTCGCTCGGTTGGTAATCAGGTCTTTCAGTTCTAAGGTATCAAAGGTTTTATCCCAAATTTCACCATCCACAATATAGTAAGGCGTTGGGTGTTTACCGAAACCTTGTACATAGTGGGTGATCTCAGTTTGTTTATCTGCGATTTCCTTATGTTGAATAGAACGTAGAACTTTCGTGCCATCCAAGCCCATACCTTCGATGATTTGTTTCAGTACTTCTGGGTTGGCAATGTCTTTACCATGGGCGAATATGGCGTGGAATAAAGCCTGCGTTAATGCGAATTGGTCAAAGATATTGTCTAAAGCCAATATCGCTTGATGGGCTAAACGGCTATTGGGCATACGCTTCATATGCTCAATATCTACGGTTAAATCTTGACTATAAGCCGCAAATTTTGCCATATCAAGTTTGCGATTGGCTTCTTTGGTTCCATATCTTTCAGTCAGGTATTGATAAACATCTAAGCCTTGTTCTGGAATTTCTGGTAAAACTTGCACAGGTAATAATTCGATTTTTTTCGCCATGGGTTGATTCCAATGTTGTTTGAGTTTTTCAAACGCCACATAACTCATTGGATAGACGATATCGAATACGAACTCTATTTTCATTGTTTTACCTCTTCACTTATTTATACAGGAATTGTGAATAAGTACACCTTGTTGTACTTAATTGGAGAAACCACAACATAAATTTAGCTTAAAACTTTGTGGCTTGGCTGCGCATGATTTTTTGTAGAGAGATGGTCGAAGAAATATTATTTTTGTTGAAAATTAATCTAATTTTAAGTTTCGAGGAAGTCGGAGGATGTCTATTGATTTTCTAGCCAATGCCCATATATATACCAGCATTAAAGAATTTAAATTTGAGAATAGGGGGATATGCTGATGAGAACGTGGCTGATTTTTGTTAAACTAAAAAACCGATTGATTTAATAAAAACAAACTGTTTTATCTATTTTTTAAATAGACGTAATATACATTCAACGAAAGAAATTTACTCCCTTGGAGATTGTTAGCATGTTAGATACAAATACTTCTGCTCAATTAAAAACATTGTTAGAGCGTCTTGAGAGCCCAATTGAAATTGTTGCTTCTTTAAATGGTTCTGATAAGTCAGACAAAATTAAAGAGTTGGTGACTGAAATTGCTGCGCTGTCAGATCAAGTGACTGCACGTTTCGATGGTCAGAATGATCGTAAACCGAGCTTTGGTATTGCAAAAGTAGGTGAACAACCTCGTGTATTCTTTGCTGGTTTACCGATGGGGCATGAGTTTACCTCGCTAATTTTAGCTTTATTACAAGTATCAGGTTATGCGCCAAAAGTTTCTGATGAAATCTTGGCTCAAGTCAAAGGTTTAGACCTGACTGCGAATTTTGATGTATTCGTTTCTTTAAGCTGTCATAACTGCCCAGATGTTGTTCAAGCACTTAACTTGATTGCAATTAATAATCCTGGCACTACAGCGACCATGATCGACGGTGCATTCTTCCAAGATGAGGTTGAAGAACGCAAAATCTTGGCTGTACCTATGGTTTTCCAAAATGGCGAACATATTGGTCAAGGTCGTATGACTTTGGAAGAAATCGTTGCGAAATTGGACAGCGGTGCTGCGGCTAAAGATGCTGAAAAGCTGAATGCTAAAGAAGCGTTTGATGTATTGGTGATTGGTGGTGGACCTGCTGGTGCAACATCTGCGGTATATGCTGCACGTAAAGGGATTCGCACAGGTATTGTTTCTGAGCGCTTTGGTGGTCAGGTCATGGACACCATGGATATTGAAAACTTTATCTCAGTACAAAAAACACAAGGTCCTAAGTTTGGTTCAGATATGGAAGCGCATGTACGTGAGTACGGTGTGGACATTATGAACTTACAAAAAGTGAAAAACATTGTTGGTGCGGATCAAACAACTAATGGTTTAGTTGAAGTTGAACTGGAAAATGGTGCAAAACTTGAATCAAAAACGGTCATCTTATCTACAGGTGCACGTTGGAGAGAGATGAATGTACCAGGTGAGAAAGAGTACAAAACACGTGGTGTTGCATATTGCCCACACTGTGATGGTCCATTATTTAAAGGCAAGAAGGTTGCCGTGATTGGTGGGGGTAACTCAGGTGTAGAGGCCGCAATTGATCTTGCAGGTATTGTTGAACATGTCACATTGATCGAGTTTGATACTCAACTTCGTGCTGACCAAGTGCTTCAAGATAAATTGAATAGTTTGCCAAATACCACGGTGATTTTGAATGCACTCTCTACAGAAGTGATTGGTGATGGCTCGATTGTGACAGGGTTGAAGTATAAAGACCGTGCAACAGACGAACTGCATACCATTGAACTTGCGGGAATCTTTGTGCAAATTGGTTTATTACCAAACACAGATTTCTTAAAAGCAACTGCTGTAGAGCTTTCAAACCGTAATGAAATTGTGGTAAATGATCGTAATGAAACTAATGTAAAAGGTGTATTTGCTGCGGGTGACTGTACAACAGTGCCTTATAAACAAATCATCATTGCAGCTGGTGAGGGTGCAAAAGCGTCTTTATCTGCATTCGATTACATCATTCGTTCAGGTCAATAATCTTTCAATGATTGTATGTTGAAAAGCAAGCCAAAGTGTCGCAATGACAACTTTGGCTTGCCTTAACATTTATCTCATGTTTTACCCTTGATAGGAATTGAGTTGCTAACAGCTCAATTCCTTTTTTTGTGTTGGAGATTGAATACTATTGAAGAGATTTTGCGAAAATAAGCTTTGTTAATGTTGCAAATCTTGAACAAGCGCAATGGTTTTTTGTTCTGCGGCTTGGATCGATTGCGCTAACAACTCGCCACCAAATTCCTGATACTCAATTGCGATTTCATGAAATTTTTCGATACCTATAAAATTGAATGCTGTTTTTATTGCGGGTTCAGCATGATTGGGAAATGGCGCATCAGCTGAATCGAAGTCATGCCCACCACGGGCAGAAAGGATAATCATGGTTTTTTGATGATCCAAAAGCCCTGAGTACGGTTGCTCTTTACTAAGATCAAATGAGTAGGTTTTATTCATTCTCACGATGTGATCAATATAGGCTTTTAGATGAGCAGGTGTGCCAAAGTTATACATCGGTACGCCAAGCACAATAATATCTGCCCAATGTAATTCTTCGATAAACTCATTGCTCAGTTGTAGGCGTTGTTGTGCCTTTTCTTCAGATTCTGCATAACCAAATTCAGAAATGATCCACTCTTCATCAATATAAGGGGGTGGATTTCGACCTAAATCACGATGTTTAACTTGCACAGATGAATCAATTTCATTCCATTGATCAATAAATAATTCGGTTAAGCGTCGGCTTAAAGAACCATGTGGGTGCGTACCTGAAATACCTGTTCTTAAACTAGTATCTATTTTTAGTATATTTGCCATGATCATTACTCAATTTGTTGTTTGTTCAAATTGATTTTTATAGAATATGAAAAAAACAACAAACGATAAAAATACATGTTATAACTGAATCTAATTCATTTATATTTTGCACGGTGATCTTCGGTGGTTTTGCATAATTCCTTGGAGCAATTGTTGGCTTTTCAGCATGTCGCTGAACAACTCAGTTTTAAAAAAGCAGCAGACCAATTGTTTTTAACACCTACCGCCTTAAGCCATCGTATCAAGAAGCTGGAACATCAATTGAATATACAGTTATTCGAACGACGTACACGCTCGATTAGCCTAACGCCAGAAGGAGAGTATTTGCTTAAGCATGTACAGTCAGGTTTTGGACAGATTCAAACTGCTTTGTTTCAACTTGAGCAAAATAAACAAAGATTATTTACCATTACAACAACACCATCCTTTGCAAGTGAGTGGATTATTCCCTATTTGCCAGAGTTACAAAGTCGCTTTCCCAATATTATGTTTCGGGTACATGCGAGTTATGACCTCATCAATATGACGTCTGGTCTCTATGATTTAGCGATTCGGTATGGTTCAGGGGGCTATCAAGATGTTGATGCAGAATTATTTGCAGTTGATGAATATGTAGCTGTCGGGCATCCCTCTTTGGATATTGCAACTATGAACTGGACGACTGTGCCATTGATTCACTTTACCTGGGGAGACGAATACTGTCCAAATCGAGTCAATTGGCAGAAATGGTTTGAAAAACAAGGCTTACATATTCAAGCAGGGCAAGCGCAGGTATTTTATACGCAAGAAAGTCATGCAATTCAGGCTGTATTGTCTGGACAGGGTATTGCATTATTAAGCCGCATTTCGATTGCCAATGATTTACAACAAGGGCGGCTGAAAATTGTATCCCCATGTGTTGAAACGGCATGGAATTACTATTTTTTAACTTTGCCAGATGCTGATTTTATTGTGAATGAAGTCAAACAGTGGTGTAAGGAGAAGTTTTTGCAAAATTTTGCCCATGAATGAAGATCTGTGATTTTTTATCATCGCTTAGCTTTTTGCTTATATTGCCTATCTTGAAATTAAAGATTAAATCAAACAGAAATTTTTAAATAAGAAAAAAGCCAAAGTGTTCCCCAAATACACCTTGGCTTTTCCCTAATGTTGTTGTTTTCCCCTTTTCATGAGCTGTGTTGCCATACAGCTCAGCTCCATTTTCTTTATTGTTATTATTATCTGAACCTATGCGTTAACTAAGCAAAATACGTTCCAAGATTAGAATTGGTGTGGCATTTTGTCTTAGCCAAACAAACTTAGATAATGAAAGCGATTTAATAATTGTGCTTTGCTTTCTATATGTTGTGGATTTTGAACAATACATTCAATTGGACAGACATCCACACAGGTTTGATGTTCATAAAATCCGACACATTCAGTACAACGCTGTGTATCAATTTCATAGAACTTTTCGCCTTCAAAAATTGCCTGATTGGGGCATTCTGGTACACACATATCACAATTGATGCACTGGTCTGTAATCATTAAAGCCATTTCGATATCCTAAACTGCTTGGTAAGCCAATGATGATGCTGAAATATCAGCAGTCGAATTTGGTAAGTTTCTAATTAATAAGGCATATTGCATATCAATATCGGCAGGAATTGGAATTTCTACAATATATCCTGAGCCTTTTGCATCTATGATCGGTTGTCTGTTTTTATCTAAAATTTCATGAAGAATAAATGTGATGTTGCCAGATGTGGTCATGAGTTCCATAGAGTCACCCACAACAAAACGATTTTTCACCTCAATCTTGATGTAATCATCGTTGCGTTCAAGCACTTCACCAACAAATTGCTGATGGTCAAACTGAGAGGATCCCGATGCATAGTTTTGATATTCAGCATGGACATGACGGCGTAAGAAACCTTCGGTATAACCTCGATTGGCTAAACCTTCGAGTTGTGACATTAACGCCCGATCAAACGGTTTTCCTTGTAGCGCATCATCAATCGCTTTGCGATAAATTTGTGCTGTTCTGGCGCAATAAAAGTAAGATTTGGTGCGTCCTTCGATTTTTAAGGAATGAATGCCCATCTTGGTTAAACGGTCTACGTGCTGAACTGCACGTAAGTCTTTAGAGTTCATAAAGTAAGTGCCATGTTGGTCTTCTTCAGCAGCAAACATGTCTTCTTTATGACGTTGTAATAAAACCGGTTCGCCAAATTGATGTTGTTGTATGGCGTGTTGCTCGTCGGCATCTTTATTGTTGCAACAGTCTGATGCTGTCTCCAGTTGTTGGACTGGAATGACATCCCCAGATGCATCTTCTGTTGCTTCGTGAATATTGTATTCCCAGCGACATGCATTGGTGCAAGCGCCTTGATTAGCATCACGTTTATTCATATAGCCTGAAAGTAAGCAACGACCGGAATAAGCCATACAGAGTGCACCGTGTACGAAAACTTCGATTTCCATATCGGGTACATTCTGTTTAATTTCTTCAATTTCCTCGATAGATAACTCACGTGACAAAATGACACGGGTGAGTCCCATATTTTTCCAAAATTTTACGGTTGCCCAATTGACCGCATTTGCCTGTACAGACAGATGGATGGATATTTGTGGGAAGTTTTCTCGAACCAGCATGATCAAGCCAGGATCTGACATGATCAGTGCATCAGGTTGCATGGCGACCACAGGTTCAAGATCACGAATAAAATTTTTTAATTTAGCATTATGCGGTTGAATATTTACCACAACATAAAATTTTTTGCCTAAGGCATGCGCTTCAGCAATCCCTATTTTTAAATGATCATGATCAAACTCATTATTACGAACTCGCAAGCTATAGCGAGGTTGACCTGCATATACCGCATCGGCACCGTAAGCAAATGCATAACGCATATTCTTCAATGATCCAGCTGGTGATAGGAGTTCAGTAATGTGTGAGATGCTCATATAAATTTAAAAGGCATACTAAAAATATGGTTTTATTGTAAGGGTTTGAAAATAAGATTCAACCTAGTAAAACACTCAGGATTAATTGAGCTGATTTTTGTTAAAATATTTAATATTCAATATCTTATGTTTAATTAATCGGGTTTTTTGAAAAACCCTAAAAAATTATTTAAGCCTTTTTAATTGCTGATCGATAATAATTTCACCATCTTCTTTACTAAAAGCAGCACGTTGTGGCGCAGATAAGAGATCTAAAACCAATTCAGAGGGCCGACATAAACGTACACCCAATTCAGTCACCACAAAAGGGCGGTTGATTAAAATCGGGTATTGCAACATGAAATTAAGCAATTGATCGTCAGTCCATTCTGTTTGATCTAGTTTTAAGGTTTTATAAACATCAACATTTTTACGTATTGCATCTCGTACCGACAAAGTAGATTGCTGAATCAACTCGATGAGTTGTGCCTTGCTTGGTGGGTACTGTAAATACTCGATCACTTCAGGTTCGATACCTGCATTTCGAATGAGTGCAAGGGTATTGCGTGAAGTCCCACAGGCAGGATTATGATAAATCTTAATTTGAGATGACATCGATCGACTCTCTGTTAAAAAGCAATATTGCATTTATATATGGATATACGTATATTCGCAATAGTGAATATACTAAACCATAAAATTGAGTAATTGCGATGGATCAACCCGATTTCTTTAAGTGCTTATCTGACCCAACTCGTTTGGATATTTTAAAAATTGTGTTGGCACAAGGTAACGTTTGTGTTTGTGAAATCACCGAAGCCTTAAATTTAAGCCAGCCAAAGATTTCTAGACACTTGGCCTTGTTGAGGAATTTGTCCATTTTACTTGATCAACGCAAAGGCCAATGGGTGTATTACCGTTTAAATCCTGAATTACCAGAATGGGCCAATGCAGTATTAAACATAATTGCAGCGCAAACTGCGAATTCAGTTATGGGTGGTTCAGACTTGATCCAAATCAACAGCTGTTGTGAGTAAGCAGTTATGAACTCAAATCAGCCAACTTCGCGGCTTTCTTTTCTAGATCGCAATTTAACTTTATGGATCTTTATTGCGATGGGATTGGGGATCTGCATCAGCGTATATTTCCCACAGGTAGCAGTGGCTTTAAATCGTTTAAGCCTTGAGTCAGTCAATATACCCATTGCGATAGGTTTAATTTTGATGATGTATCCGCCACTTGCCAAAGTGGATTATGCGACCTTAGCTGTAGTCTTCAAAGACAAACGAACGTTAACTTTGTCTTTGCTACAAAACTGGTTAATCGCGCCGTGCCTGATGTTTGCTTTAGCGATCGTGTTTTTACATGCTTATCCTGAATATATGACGGGTTTAATTCTTATTGGTTTAGCACGTTGTATTGCGATGGTCTTAGTATGGAATAACTTAGCAGGTGGTGACAATCAATATGTCGCAGCTTTGGTTGCTTTTAATAGTATTTTCCAAATTGTCTTTTTTAGTACTTATGCTTGGTTGTTTTTAACAGTTCTACCACCGTATTTTGGTGTGGCAGGAAAAGTTATTGATGTTAGCTTTTGGACGATTACACATGCGGTTTTAATCTATTTAGGTATCCCATTTTTATTGGGCTTTCTAAGTCGGATTATTCTGGTTAAACGCAAAGGATTAGACTGGTATCAACAAATGTTTATCGCTAAAGTCAGCCCGCTGAGTTTATTGGCATTGTTATTTACCATTGTGGCGATGTTTAGTTTAAAAGGGGCGGATGTAGTTAGCTTACCATTCGATGTACTGCGAATTGCCATCCCATTAACCCTGTATTTTGTGGTGATGTTTTTCCTGAGCTTTTTTATGAGCAAATGGATGGGCAATGATTATCCTAAAACTACGGCGATTTCTTTTACCGCGGCAGGAAATAATTTTGAATTGGCACTTGCTGTCGCGATTGCAACATTTGGATTGGCTTCACCTGTCGCATTTACCACGATTATTGGTCCTTTGGTTGAAGTCCCTGTATTGATTGCGTTGGTCAGTGTTTCGCTATGGCTGCGCAAAACTATTTTTAAATCAGCGCATGGGCTCAATCAGCAGAGGGAATAGCCGAAAGACCTATTCAACACAACGTATAGTCAATCTGTCAAAAAATTTAGGTACAAGAATATAATTTTTATTAATAAATATTTTTAGTTAAATCAATTGCATGGGGTGATTTTTTAGCTTGTAAAGCTTGCAATGCCGCACCTTATATTCAAAGTTTAAATACCTTTGCGTAGGCGATTGCCTCCCTTTTTAGAGATAAAAAGGGACAAAAATCTTACGTTTAACAGGGCTCTTGCGCTGCAAACAAAGCAGTGCTTTATTTTTGCTCATATACCCCCGCTCAACGGCGACATCCATGTCGCCATGCGATAGCTACACCTTGTATGATTTAAAAGGACAAAAAACGAGTTGATAACTAATGGTTTTTTAAAGTTCATGCAAAAATATACGTTTCATTTGTGACCAATGACTTGTATGAATAAATAGATGGTTTGACTATAAATTATTCCGATCCTTCAAGTTTTTTGACAATCTGACAATGATCAATAGTGGTGTTCGAGGAGCAGGATTGACGTAATTCATGCAGTTGTGATTTAAAATGTTGTAATTCATATATTCGAGTTTCTACATGTCGAATATGTTCTTCAATCAATTGGTCAATGATTTTACAGCCTTGTTCAGGATGTTGTAGATGCTCTAAAAGTTGAGTAATTTCATGTAAGGTCATATCTAATGCGCGGCAACGTTTAATAAAAATAAGCCGCTTTAATGTTTCATCATCATAATATTTATAATTATTATCTGCACGATAACTGGATCTGATCAGATTTTTTTTCTCATAAAACCGCACAGTATCCGTCGACAGCTGAGTTTTTTTAGCGAGATCACTAATTAAGTATTGCTGCATGGTTTATTTTCCTGAATCAACTTGACCTTGGACTAACTCCATAGTTTTAAATAGCAGTATAGCTGAATTTTTCATCATTGTTGAAGCATGTGCTGATTTTCTGTAAAGCACCAACTTGACTGAAAAAAATAAGCAGAGAAGCCCATTTATATTGAATCAAGGAGAAGTGTCATGGCGTGTACATGTAGTCATGAACCTGCACCACAGAAACCGAATAGCAAGTTTAGAACGGCTTTGTGGATTGCACTGTTTATTAACCTTGCCATGTTCTTTGTTGAATTGATTGGTGGGGCGTATGCACATTCTTCTGCACTTTGGGCCGATTCTCTGGATTTCTTTGGTGATTCCATCAATTATGCCGTTTCTTTAGCGGTATTAGGCGCAACGCTGTATTGGCGAGCGACTGTTGCCTTGTTTAAAGGGGCAATCATGGCAATTTTTGGTTTTGTCGTGATCGGCAAAACGATCTATGCCTATACGAAAGGGATTCCGCCAGAAGCGATTACCATGGGAGCGATTGGTATACTGGCTTTAATCGCCAATGTGATTTCAGCCCTTGTGCTTTATGCTTTTAGAGATGGCGACTCCAATATGCAGTCTGTTTGGCTGTGTAGTCGTAATGATGCGATTGGAAATGTCGCCGTAATCTTTGCAGCTATTGGGGTTTTTGGTACAGGAAGCATGTTGCCAGATATTATTGTGGCCGTGATTATGGCGACTTTAGGCTTAACTGGCGGTTATCAGGTGATGAAGAAAGCACTACAAGAACGTAAACAAAATATGCCGACTCAACACGTCTTACAATGACCCTCAACTACTCAACAATAAAGTATTTTTGATCTCAGCAATGGGATCAAAAAAACATCATGAAGTAAGCGTTTAAATTTCAGTTATACGCGTTGACATTTTGCTCCAGAAATTATTCCAGAGTGCTAAATACTCAGACTGGACTTGGTCCAAATACTGTTGGTCGTTTTGATCATAACATTGTATCAGTAGGGTCCAAATGTCATCTTGATGGTTGTCATCATTGGCAAGGGTCGCGTCATTTTGATCAGCCAGCCCATGACAAGCATAATAACCTTCAATAAATTTACTGTTGTAAATCGACATGTTGTTACGGAGTGCTTCACTAAACTTTATGACTTGCAGCTCTGTACAAGCCAAAATGAGCAATAATTCTGTATAAGAATTGATATGTTGGTGAATAAATTGGGCTAATGCAAAAGCTTCTATTTCAGTCTGTTGCTGATCCAATGGATCTAATTCCAACTGCTGCATCAATTTTAAAAAATAAACCAGATGTGATTTGGATGCAGCGCTTTTTTCGAGTTGGTGTGTATTGAAACCCAGTTCATCAATTAAGTTTAGCGACAGTAAATAGCGTGCATATATTTTAGCTGCAATCCTATTTTCTGGATGAATATTATGGTTTTTTTCGAGGCTAACGGCTTGATAAATTACCATGCTAAGTGCATCTGTAAAATTTTTAACAATCGCCGTAAAATAATTAATATGAATAAATTTAAGTTGTTCAAGTGTCAGCTGGCTTTGATTCAACTGGACTAATATTGGGTGCTTAAATAAAACATGACAGTGTGTTTGTCGCTTTAAATTTGCGATAGCTTGAGTATTTTGCTGCCATAATTCAGGTTGCAAGGAATTTTGAATGAAATGCAGCAACTCGAAACGAGTATGTTCAGATTGCGTGAAAGATAATATGCTCATATGCTGCATTAAAATTTTAATTTTGCCGTTTTTATAATAGTAAAAAACAATTTGTTTTGCTAGTATTTATGCAGGTTTAATATTTTATATTTCATATACTTGCCTTTGTAGCCTTGATGTTTTTTTATAAAAACTCAGTATTCATATGAATTTAAGATATAATTCTTAGCATACACTTGAAGTAATTCGTATTTATGTGCTGTTCTTATAAGCTAATGCTTTAATTTTAATCTTAAATTTTTGTACATCAGGTAAAAACAAATGTCAAAAAAAGAGGACATCATTAATACAGCGTTGAATCTCTTTAATACATATAGTTATAATTCTATCGGTATAGACCGAATTATTAGTGAGTCTGGCGTTGCAAAAATGACTTTTTATAAATATTTTCCATCTAAAGCCAAATTGATTGAAGAATGTTTGGTCACGAGAAATCTCAATTTGCAAGAATCATTAGATGCTGCAATCGCTAAATGTGATCCACAAGATTATTTATCTCATATTAAAGCCATCTTCACATGGTACAACGCATGGTTTCATAGTGAAGATTTTAATGGTTGTATGTTCCAAAAAGCCGTAGAAGAAATTTCAAAAGTTTATCCGTCATCACTCCAACCTGCAACTGACTATAAAGAGTGGTTAAAAGGGCATTTGAGTAATGCGTTGCGTCATTTAGGTGTTAAACAAGATATTCAACTTGCTTCTTTCTTGTCGAGTCTTCTTGACGGAATGACGATTCAGGCGCAAATAGATCCTCAGCAAGTGTGTTTAGATGATTATTGGAGACGGGTAGAAACCCTGATTCAGATAGAATTGGCTTTAGCTCAACCGAGTTCAGTTTAACCTTTAAGTTTGTTGAATAATCGCAGATTGCAAGCGTAATCAATATTTGCGCTTGTTGATCTGTTTAGGGGCTGTTGAGATTTCATAAATGGCTTGCGTTGTAGGTTAAAATTGAGCAGGCAAGGCATGAAACGAAGAGAATAGCGAGACTATTTTCGAGTTTCATAACGAAGGCTGAGATAATTTTAGCCACAACCCTTCGGGACTAGTGTGTTTTTTGCCGCTACGTCGTTACGAACTACTCATTTAGAATGACTAAATTTCGTATTTCGCGCCTAGTATCGCCTAAAAAACACACGTAGTCGCAAACGAAGGCTGAGATAATTTTAGCCACAACCCTTCGGGACTAGTGTGTTTTTTGCCGCTACGTCGTTACGAACTACTCATTTAGAATGACTAAATTTCG
Organism: Acinetobacter sp. I-MWF; assembly: GCF_025433935.1. Taxonomy (NCBI): domain Bacteria; kingdom Pseudomonadati; phylum Pseudomonadota; class Gammaproteobacteria; order Moraxellales; family Moraxellaceae; genus Acinetobacter; species Acinetobacter sp. I-MWF. Next base: position 1,514,479 of record NZ_JAMBAR010000001.1, read on the forward strand.
TATTTCGCGCCTAGTATCGCCTAAAAAACACACGTAGTCGCAAACATAGACGAATTGTCAACAGCCCCTAATTTTCCTTAAAACTTGAAAATAAAAAAGCGCGATCACTTGAAGTGAATCGCGCTTTGCTGATAAGTTTTTTATATACCTGATGATTTATTGTCATAACAATAAATCATCAGGTAAAGAGATGCTTGAAGCATCTTCTTATATTTATTCTTATACCCTCTGAATGCACATGTCATTCGTTTTTTCAGCAAATTATACAGACTTGTCTGTTTAGTTGGATTATAAAGATTTTGTTGTTTTTTACAACAGAATCTTTGTGAATTTGTTTGTTTTTTTATCAAACGGCTTAAAAGTTAAAAAAAATGTCTAATTTTGGGTACTTTGCGTTTAATTTTATGAGTGCTGATCTATTTTAAAAGCCAGTTCTTGACCTTGTTGATTAGGCTAGCAGACTTCTATTTATCTTTAAATGGCAGTAAATTGTTATATGCCAAGCATGTGGTCAAGGATTTGAAAATTGAAATGAATAATTGTAAATAAATATTAGAGATAAAAAGTAAAAGACCATGAAAAGTGCCTATGCTGTTTGGAATATTAATATTTAAGCATTAGTGATTCATTCTTCGGACTAAAATTCTAGGATCATTACTATTGAGGATTTGTTCAATTTTGCCATTAGGGCGCTGAACAATCGTTTGATCATGTGTGTAGACTTTGCCATTGCGAGTAACCGCATTTTGATCATTGGGCGGGGTAAATAACCATGTTTCATTTTGTGTTAAAGGATGAACCAATAAATTGAATTCAGTATTTGTTGGATATTGGATATCACCTAAGGTTAATTTTTCTGTCAGTGTGCCATTTTCAATCCCGATGAGTTGTTTATTTTGATCCAAATAGACGTTTGCCCATTGTAGGGAAACAGCTTTGTATTGGGTGAGAGGATTGTGAATCCGCCAGTAATCTGTAGAAACAAAGTTGTCTGGATATTTTTGATATTTAGAACGTTCAATATCTGCCTGTGCCACAAGCGTAATATTTGCTAGCTGCATATCTTGAGCAAGATTACAGTGTTCTAAACCAATGATGTTGCCAGCATCATCTAAATAGACTTGAATATAGCTCATCAGCTGACAATTCCAACCTTCGATCGTATCCTCGCCTGTCCCCATTAAGGTGGTGGAACGATCATCAAAAAGTTCCAAATCAATACCACGAGGAATTTTCATGCTGTTAATTTGCAGCTTTCCAAATAATACGGGTTGGGGAAATTTGGCTTGTCTCAATGAGGTCAATTGATCAGGTTCAAATAATTCAAGTTCAGTCCCTTGTGGCATTTGAATGCCTAAAATTTTCTCAGGCGAACTTAATGTTTTATGTATGGAGTGATGCTCTTTTTCAATCTCATTTTTTGTATATAGAACAAGGAAATAGAGTGCCAAGCTCAAAAAAACGCAGAGTACACTACAGACAAATAAAGACTGAATAAAAATATTGCCATGCCTAAGGGTATTTCTGAATTTCGAGCTAAATATTAATCCAATCGTAAATAGACTAAAAATAATGCTCCCAAAGCCAGCGACAAAGAAAATCCAAAGATAGTTAAAAGAAAGTGGAATCATGCTATTGGGAATCGTATTTTTATATTTGCTAAGTTTCAGGATATTGTATGCAATATCCTGAATTATTTTCAATCAATCAAAAATCTTATGAAGCGCTTGGAATGGTAAAGTCACTACATCAAAAGCGACAGCAAAAGGGAATAACACCAGTTTATCTGCAGTTTTACTGCCAGCATTTGAGTAATCTTTTACCTCTTGAGTGGTATAGATACTGACTTGATAGGGTTTACTCAGTGCTTTTAGTGATGAAATATTAGAAGCAGAAGGGTAAACCAGACCAGATAAAGCAATGTTAAAACAGAAACGTTGTGCTTTTAGACGTTGATCACTTGAGGTGGTACATTCTTCTGCACCATTTTCAATAAAGAATACACGATCTTGTTTAGTGACATCTTCAGAAAGTTTGACATATTTGAGTGGTAGGGTTCCTGAAAAATGCCCATCATTTTTTTCTGAATTGAAAGTCAGCGCTTTATCAATTTGAATAAATTTTGGATCAAGTCCTGTGATCACTTTGACAAATCGGGCACCACCACTGGTGATGACATAACTATTTTTTTGTCCTGCAATGACAATGCTGTCAGAAGGTAGTGCAGAAATTGCTTGTGATGGTTTGCCAAATGCTAAAACCGTATCATTGACCAATACAGTTTGAACATTACGGGTACGGACACCGTTGTCTTTCTTTAAAAGGGTTGAAGTTGCACAGCCGGTCATGGCAAATACGGAAATAATACAAATGGACAATGTAGATTTATAATTTAATTTATTCATATTTTGCTCATTTAATCTTAAGGTATTGTTTATACCATTAAAAAAATAGGGTGTTAAGTTTTTAGCCTACCAAAAAATAGACAATAATTTATTTTTTCAATGAATTAATCCAATTTCTCCACAATTGATTGGCAAAATGTATCTAAAGTTTTTGATTGCTTTGTAAATTACCAATGAATTTAAAGCAATTGTACGATTTATTATTCTTTCTTTAGAATAATCGAATAAATCAGATAATTTTGATTGTAATTTCATTCCAAGATTCTTAGAATTGCCTGCTTGTTTGCGTGATCATTGGAACTGAACTTTGAGTAATTTTCTAACCGAACACCTGATCCATCGTGATGATGATTTTATGGTGATCCATAAGCCAGCAGGTATACTCACAGTTCCAGGAAAAACAGCAGATTTACAAGATTGTGTTATCAACAGATTATTAAAAATCGAGCCTAAGACTTTACTCATTCATCGTTTAGATCGTGATACCTCTGGGATTTTGGTATTTGGACTGAGTAAATGGGGACAAAAAAGTATTTCTAGACAGTTTCAAGAACGTCAAACCTCTAAAACCTATCAAGCTGTTGTTGCTGGAACTTTACATGGTGAAGGCACAGTTGATGTTCCTGTGATTTATGATCCAGAACATCCACCCTTACATATTGCTGATCCAGAACATAACAAGCCTGCATTAACACATTGGAAAGCAATCCAACATTTTCAAATTCAAGGACAGGCTGTAACCCGTGTTGAGTTAACCCCAATTACAGGACGGTCACATCAGTTACGCGTGCATATGCAATATTTAGGACATCCTATTATTGGTGATACTTTATATGCAACTGTAGAACAACAGCAGCTTATGCCGCGACTTTGTCTACATGCACAACAACTGAGTTTTCATCATCCTAAAACAGAGGAGCTTGTACAATTTGATTGTCCAGTTCCATTTTAGTTTAGATTTTTAAGTTGAAATTAAGTCGCTCAAAATTTAATGAGCTTTATGTCAAAAAGTATTGCGTAATGGGTATAAACTTTGTTCAAATATTCTCCTGATTTGAGCAACCGTGTTTTAGCCCTAACATGAGATAAAGGTGGAAAAATTGCAACAATTTGCTATAGGTCAACGTTGGTTATCGGACACAGAAACTGAGTTAGGTTTAGGTGTATTGATTGACGTCGATGAACGTTCAATCAGTATTCTTTTTCCAAAAAGTGACGAAACTCGTGTCTATGCACGTAATAATGCCCCATTATCTCGTATTGTTTTTAATATCAATGATGAAGTCCAAGACCAAGAAGGCATCAAGTGGATTGTCGAGTCTTTAGACGATCGCAGTGGTGTGATTCGTTACAATGTTATTCGTACATTGGATAGTGGTGAACAAGAGAAGAAAGCGTTAAACGAAACGCGTATTGGCGCACAAATTCAATTGTCAAAGCCTTTAGAACGTTTATTGGCAAGCCAAATTGACTATAAAGAATGGTATGACTTACGTATTGAAGCGATGCAAATGCAAGCCAATATGCAAACGTCACCATTACGTGGTTTGGTTGGCGCGCGTGTAGGTTTGATTCCACACCAGTTGTATATTGCCCATGAAGTGGGTAAACGATTTGCCCCTCGTGTATTACTTGCAGATGAAGTCGGTTTAGGTAAAACAATCGAAGCGGGACTCATCATCCATCAACAACTCAAAACGGGTCGTTCTGAGCGAATTCTGATTCTTGTGCCAGATTCATTACAATATCAATGGATGATTGAAATGCGTCGTCGTTTCAATTTGAATTTCTCATTGTTTGATCTGACTCGTACAGCTTCAATCAAAGAGCATGATCCTGAACTCAATCCATTCCTGACTGAACAATGTATCATTGCTTCAGTAGATTTAATGATTGACCATGATGATTTGCGTGAGCAAGCCATAGACGCTGGTTTTGATCTGTTAGTGGTCGATGAAGCGCATCATTTGATGTGGAGTGAAGAGGAAGGCGGTAATGACCGTTATGATCTGGTTGAAGAGCTTGCTGAAAAAACTGAAGGTGTGCTGCTTTTAACGGCAACGCCTGAACAGTTAGGCGTAGAAAGTCATTTTGCCCGTTTACGTTTACTTGATCCGCAACGTTTTAGTTCGCTTGATCGTTTCCTTGATGAAGAAGAGCAATATCATCACACTGCTAAAATTGCTGAAGTGTTGATGTCAGATTTGCCACTTGAAGCAGAACATTTGGCAGCGGTTGAAAAATTATTAGGTCATCCGATTGAAGATCAGCCTGAACATCGTTTCCGTGCAATTCATGAACTTTTAGACCGTCATGGCACTGGTCGTATCTTGTTCCGTAATACCCGTGAAGCAATTCAAGGTTTCCCTGGACGTGATTGCCAACCAGCACCATTGCCAGCACCAGAAAACTGGTCTAAAGATGGAAAATTACGCGAACAAATGTGGCCAGAAGAGCTGCAACTTGATGGCGCATGGATGGAAACAGACCCACGTGTCATGTGGTTGATGGAACGATTACGTTCTGATTTAAAACATAAAAAAGTACTGCTGATTGCACGTAGTGGTCCAGTTGTTGAAGCACTTGAAAATGCTTTACGCATCCACGCGGGTATCCGCACCGCAATGTTCCATGAAGGCATGAGCTTATTGGAACGTGACCAAGCAGCGGCTTATTTTGCTGAAGACTCTTATGGTGCACAGATTTTACTGTGTTCTGAAATTGGTTCAGAAGGGCGTAATTTCCAGTTTGCTTCTGATCTTGTGTTGTTTGATTTGCCAGCAAATCCAGATGTACTTGAACAGCGTATTGGTCGTTTAGACCGTATTGGTCAGGAAAATCGTATTCAGATTCATGTGCCTTATCTTGTCGGTACAGCGCAAGAGCGTATGTTCCGTTGGTACAATGAAGCGCTAAATATTTTCAGTAATATTTCGCCTACAGCACAAACCTTACAAGAAAACTTTATTGTCGATTTAAAAGATTGCTTATTGGATGATAAAGGCCAAGCCTTTGAAGAGCTTCTTGAAGCGGTCAATGTGCAGCGTCAAGCACTTGAAGTTGAATTGCAAGATGGTCGTGACCGTTTATTGGAATACAATTCATGTCGTCCGATCGTGGCACAAGAAATTGTTACTGCGCTTGAAGACTATGATGACAATACTTTGTTGCCAATGTTTATGAAGCGGTTTATGGCATCGACTAACATTGACTTTGATGAGCAAAGCAATGGAACGGTGATTATTAAACCCACCGATCAAATGCAAGTGCAAGGCTTGGATATCGACGAAGAGGGCATGACTGCAACCTTCTATCGTGATCAAGCACAGATCCGTGAAGACGCGCAATATTTAACACTTGAACATCCGTTTACTGAAAGTGTGATGGAAATTATCCGTACTCAATCTTTTGGTAGTACCAATGTTGCGATTCTAAAAACCAATGCACTTAAACAAGGCACGATTTTGTTGGAAGTTTGGTTTAAAGTGGATGTGGTTGCACCTAAGGCATTAAATTTACCTTCAAGTTTGCCGACACAATTGATTCGAGTGTTATTGACTGAAACGGGTCAGGATATTACTGCCAAGCTTGATCCGGAAATTATTAAGCCGTATTTGCATCATTTAGATAGCAATAGCTGTCGTCAAGTGGTGAAAGCACGTCGTGAAGTGATTGAAGAACGCTATGCACAAGCTTTAGATATTGCTAAAGGTGTTTTACCGCAGTTAAAAGAGCAAGCTAAAGAAATTTATGGTAGCAAATGGCAATATGAAATTGATCGTTTAAGTTACTTAAAGCAATTTAATCCAAGTATTCGTGCAGATGAAATTGAACGTTTACAGAAATTCCAGAAAGAAGGTTTAAGCCTATTGGAAGGTGTTTCTGTAACGCCAGAGGCGATTCAGGTATTGGTCGTGGTTAAACCTTAATTTAGTGCAATTTTATCTAGATTCTAAAAGCTCCTTCGGGAGCTTTTTTGATGTATACGTTATGCATATTTAAATAATCAATTATTGGGTTGTTTTTATTTATTTGATTTTAAATGTAAAAGTTATACCCATTTATAAAAATTAATTCCTATTATTGCACCATTTATATGGTCATATCTTGTATGAGGGGCTATAGACCATGCATCAATGTCACCACACGATAGAAACGCCATGTATCATTGGATGAGATCTACTTTACAACAATAATCAATGAAGGATTTACAGGGAGTTTGTTGTATACATCGCAACCGTTTTTATGCTATTAAAATAGTGTACTTTGATCTCAATTTGTTCCTTAGAGATAAAGTTTACCCACCCATGTAATTTGATCATTCAGTATTGTGTATCCAAATAGACAAGTTCGAAAGCAACCGTCTATAGCCAAGATAAAAACTTAAAATAATGGAAGAAATGATATGGAAAACAAGGATTTTGTTGAGTTTCATGATACCCATGTGCACTATCTACTTCATTGGGAAAAGCAATTACCGCAAAAAGATGTGTTTGTACAACCATTGGCCAATGGCAATGTGGTGCATTACACATGGTCGGAAGTTGCACAACAAGTTCGCAGTATGGCGAGTTATTTACAGTCTTTAAACTTGCCTGAAAAGAGTGCGATCGCAATTTATGGTAAAAATAGTGCGCATTGGCTTATGGCAGATTTAGCGATCTGGATGTCAGGTCATATATCAGTCCCGCTCTACCCAACACTCAATGCGGAAGGTGCGGCTTATGTACTCAACCACAGTGAAGCCAAACTCTTATTTATTGGAAAATTGGACGGTAAAGCGGATAGCTGGAATGAGGTAAAAACAATCATTCCACAAGATCTAGCTTGTGTGCGTTTGGCATTATCACCTGAATTCGATGCACCGCAATGGAATGATATTGTACAATCTGTTGCGCCACTAGAAAACCCGGTATTACCCAATAAAAATGATTTAGCGACCATCGTTTATACGTCTGGTAGTACTGGTGTACCTAAAGGGGTTATGCAAAGTTTTGCGACGCTTTTATCTGGCGCTCGTGAACTCAGATTGACTTATCAAGTGACAACATCTGATCGGGCCTTATCTTATTTACCACTTGCACATGTTGCTGAGCGTATTTTTATTCAATCTTCATTGATGGTGTGTGGTTTTACCGTGTATTTTGCAAATTCAATTGAAACCTTTGTCGAAGATTTGAATCGTGCCAAACCCACACTATTCTTTTCGGTACCACGCTTATGGACCAAGTTTTATTTGGGCGTTAATGAAAAAATACCCCTCCATATACAAAAGGTTTTATTTAAAATACCGGTGTTGGGTAAGTTGGTTAAAAAGAAATTACTCACTAAACTCGGGCTAAATCATGTCCGTTATGCATTTACTGCTGCGGCACCGTTACCTACAGATATTATTTTATGGTACCGGAATTTAGGTTTAGAGTTACTTGAAGTCTATGGTATGACTGAAAATTGTGGTTATTCGCATGTGACACGTGTGGGGCAGTTTGCCAGTGGTTATGTGGGGCATGCCCAACCTAAAGTGGAGTGTAAAATTGATGAAAATGGTGAAATTTTGGTAAAAAGCCCAGGAACAATGTTGGGCTATTATAAAAATCCAGAAAAAACCGCAGAAGATATGACCGAAGATGGATTTTTACGTACTGGGGATTTGGGCGAGATCGATGCAGAAGGGCGTTTAAAAATTACGGGTCGAATTAAAGATATTTTTAAAACAAGCAAAGGCAAATACATCATGCCAGTTCCGACTGAGCAAAAAATCGGAAATCAGGCCTTAATTGAATCTGTATGTATTGGTGGTTCAAGCCAACCACAACCAATTGCCTTTATTATGTTGGCTGAAGATATTCGTAACAGTCTGAAGCAGAACCCTAAGCGAGATGAAATTGAAAACACCTTGAAAGCATTAAGAGTGAAGATCAATGAAGAACTTGAGCCCCATGCAAAAATCAGCTTCTTTGTCGTAGTCAATGAAGCATGGACCATGGAAAATGATTTACTTACCCCAACAATGAAAATTAAACGTAATAAAATTGAAAGTCGCTATGAGCCATTTTTAGATGCTTGGGCACAACAGAAACGAGAAGTGGTCTGGGAATAAAAGTTTTTAACAGTATTCGTATTATTAGCAAAAAAGCCTGAATTGTAATGCTGATCAACTCAGGCTTTTTTAATTTTCTTCTTTTACAGTGTAATACTTCACACCTTTAAAAGAAGGGTTTCTTGATGACTCAAATGAACTATGCTTTAAATCATTTCAGCTTTAAATCATTTCGGCTTGTTTAAGTTCTAACTTGATATAGGCATAGAAGATGGGTGCAACAATTAGACCCGCTAAGCCAAAGAATGACTCAAAGACTAACATTGCCAATAACACTTCCCATGACGCTGCATGGATTTTTGTGCCAATAATTTTGGCATTAATAAAGTATTCCAGCTTATGGATAAAAATCAGATAAAGTAGTGCGATACCTGCGGTAGATACTGAAATGGTTAAACCTGCCATAACAATAATGGTATTGGAGAGTAAGTTTCCGACAATTGGAATTAAGCCAAAAATAAAAGTCAGGATCACTAAGGTGTTGGCAAAAGGTAAATGTATATCAAATACAGGAAGGATCAGGTGAGAGAAAATCAAAAATAAAAAAGTATTGATTAACGAAATTTTAAACTGAGCAAACACCACATTTTTAAAAGATGACGAAAGATTCTCAATACGTGTGATCATGGCACGCTTAAATTCTGGCTGATCTGGCTGTGGACGCAGTTGGTTTAATGAGACAAGGATCCCTACAATCATACCAATCAGCATGGTGGCTAAATTATGTAAAAAGCCTGTTCCGGTACTTTTTAAGGTTGATAAATTATCTTTGATTAAATCAAAGGTTTGATCTTTTAATTCAGTGAGTGAATAAGGAATAAATCCGGGAATATATTGTGCCACTTCAAGTTGTAGCTTTTGTAAGGTTTTATCGACTTGGTCACTGATGGCATTGATTCCCGCACCTTGCAAATCATGTTGAACAAAGCTGATTAACCCTGTGATGCTGAGCACAATCAAAGAAATAATAAAGATGGCTAGAATAATGCTAATGGTCAGGCGAGCTCTTTGACCATCAATATATCTTTCTGTAATGCTACCTAAACTATTGATGATTTCAAAAACAACAAAACCTGCAAAAAATGACGCTAAAAGATGCAAGGGAATCAGTAAAGACAAAAAGATCAGCATGAGTACGTAACTTGCAATAATACTTTGACGATCATTTAACAGTTTCATGTGAATAGAGCTCAATTATACAATTGATGTATAGGGGAATATAAAAATACCAAGTTAGATTTATATCACTCTAACTCGCGGCGAGATAGCTATTTTTAAATACAAAGCTTAATTCAATGTGAAAATATTTGGCCTGAATACAGGGTGAAAAGTCTTTAAAAAACGTTATAGAAAGATAAAAGATCACTATCGTGGGATTGAGCAAAAAAAAATAATGCTGCGTACATTGAGCAGTACATAGAGCGCTATTAAAGTGAGTGATTCAAATGAATCACGTCATGCATATTATATAAGCCAGCGGGTCGAGACATACACCACATTGCGGCACGAATTGCACCTGTCGCAAAGTTCATCCGATTGCTTGCAATATGTTTGATTTCGACCTGTTCCCCATGACCATAAAATATCGTGTTATGTTCACCAACAATGTCACCACCACGTATAGCTTGTAAACCGATCTGTTGGGGTGCTCGCTCAGTAACCTGAGCATGGCGTTGATAGACCGCTAAATCACTGAGCAATTGCGTTCTGACTTGAGCAATTGCTTCTGCATACATCAATGCAGTACCTGATGGTGCGTCTATTTTTTGTCGGTGGTGTGCTTCGATGATTTCAGCTTCAAATCCTGTACCTAATAATTGGGCAGCAACTCGAACCAGATCAACACTAAGATTGACGCCAATGGAATAATTGCCAGAATGCACGATAGCAATATTTTGCGCGGCTTGAGCAATGTGTTGATTTAATTGCTCAGATAAACCAGTGATACCAATAATCATCGGCTTTTTAGCGTGCTGACAAATTTTTAAATGTTGCGATAATGCTTCTGCTGTAGTGAAATCAATCACCACATCACAATGCTGAATGACATCTTCCAAACGATCTGAAATAAGCACATTTAATGGTGCTAGATTGAGATATTGCCCTAGTTCATGACCAATCGCTGCACTTGCAACTCTTGCTGTAGCAACAGTAATGTTTAGTCCCGCATTGAGACAGGCCTGAACTAGCATTTGACCCATGCGGCCAGTCACACCAAGTATGCCTACACGAATATTTTGTTGATTGTGACTGATCATTGGGTCTTGATACTTATATTTAATCGGCTATGAAAGAATTGGTATTATTTAATTTGCGCTTCGTCTAAATGACGCGAACCTTCGAGTAACATGCGAATCATCACCATGGTTTGTTCAGCGACTTCTTTACGTTCAGCAATCGGCAAATCAATCACCTTGGCACCCATATTAAATACCAGCTGAGTAATGGCTTTGGCGACTAAATCAGGATGGGTTAATTTACTGTGATTGATGCGTTCTATTCGAATCAAATCCTCTTGGAGTTCTTGTTGGAAATAATTAAGTTGTTTGTCTACAGCAAGTTTATATTGCTTTGATCCTGTATAACCTTCACGCAGTAGTAAACTGAGGTTACCTTCATCGGCATCTAGTTGTTCAATAAATACTTCAACTGAACTACGAATAATACTGCTTTGTCTAATTGCCTTAATTCGAGCTTCATGCAAAATTTGACGGAGCACCACACCTGAACGATCAATCAGTTCAATCGCCAACTCATCAATATCTTTAAAGTGACGATAAAAACTATTTGGAGCAATCCCAGCTTCACGAGCAACTTCTCTTAAACTTAAAGAGGAAATACTTTTTTGCGGTCCAATCAAATTTAACGCGGCTTGGAATAATTCTTCTTTGGTAATTGTCGCTTTGCGTCCAACAGTACGTACAGAAACTTTTTCAAGCTCATGAATTTGATCTTGAAGGGTAGCTGGGTTCTGAGGTAATACGGACGTTGGATTCATAAAGTATCAAATAGTTAAAATATTTTTTTCATTATAGCCTTTGTCATTACATAAATGAAATGTCTAGATACAATACACGCGTATATACAAATATATATACATGTGTATAATAATTAAAAATCACTCAGATGGTGAGCCTAGTATGCACGCTATTGAAAAGCAAAAATCTCCCGTAAACGCTATATTTGATATGGTGTTAGGTACTCATACGACTAATTTTTGGCTACAGAAAATTAATCCATTGTGGTCAGTTCAACAAGCTTTGGGGAAAATAGTTGAAAAAGAACAATCCTCCGCAGAAACGATCAGTTTAACCATCAAAATTAACCGTTTGTTTAAAATGGGGTTGGCTGGGCAGCATCATCCGATCACTGTCGAAATTAATGGCCGTCGTTATGAACGTACCTATAGTCTGACTCAATTAGATACGCAACATGTATTACTCACAGCAAAAAAAGTAGAAAAAGGCATTGTGAGTAACTGGTTATTTGAACATGCCCAAGTGGGTGAAGTGATTGAATTTGGTCGACCTTATGGTGATATGTTATTGCCTCAAGTAGTCAGTCCATTGATTCTGGTCGCAGCGGGAAGCGGTATTACACCGATGTATAGCTTGATTCAGGCCTTGGCAGCCAACCAGCAACTTGATCGTCAGCCAGTACATTTGATGTATTGGGTTAAAAAAAATGCAGACGTTGCCTTTAAACAACAGTTTGAGCAATTAGCCCAACAGTATCTCGATTTTAAATTTGATGTGTTCTATACCCAAGAAGTACCCGCAGACGCACGTTTAAATAATGAATATTTACATATCATTAAAAATCTTGAGCAAAGTACGGTGTATGTATGTGGTCCTTCAGGTTTTGTGGCAACAGCTGAACAATTGTTTGAACAGGCCAAGGTACTTAAAAGCGAAGCATTTAGCCTAAGCCCAGTGATTTCTGATGACACCGGTTTTATCAATGTCACATTAACCAAATCCAATAAAGTGATTGCAATTCCTAAAGGTCAAGCCATTTTAGTTGGCTTAGAACAACAAAATATCAAACCAGAACATGGTTGCAGAATGGGGATTTGCAATAAATGCGCGTGTAATAAAGCACAGGGTGCCACAAAAAACTTAGTCAATGGTCAAGAAAATTTTGAACCGAATAATTTACTGAGAATTTGTGTGAATACTGCCAAAACTGATTTAGTTATTGATCTTTAAGCGAGTTTTATCATGAATATGCCAGTTAAAATTCAATATTTTAAAAACATCAAAAACCGTGAATTGACCGAGACTGAGCTGGATGCTTTAGCGCGCGAGCTGGATGCGATTAAGCAAGAAGTCTTAGATGATATTGGTGAAAAAGATGCCAAATATATCAAAAAAGTATATGCCGCTATTCGTTATAGCAGTATTTTAGGCCGAGCATGCTTATTTGCGGGTTGGTTCCCACCAGCATGGTTACTTGGTACTGGTTTACTGAGCTTTGCCAAGATCATGGAAAACATGGAACTCGGTCATAATGTCATGCACGGACAATATGATTGGATGAATGATCCACGCTTTAAAGGTACAACTTACGAATGGGATATTGTTGGAACCTCTGACAACTGGCGCCAGACCCATAATTATAAGCATCATACCTATACCAATATCAAAGGGATGGATGATGATATTGGCTATGGTTTATTGCGTTTATTTCCAGAACAACGTTGGAAACCGGGTTTTTTATTGCAGCCTTTATATGCAATTCCGTTCTGTCTATTGTTCCAATGGGGCGTTGCGATTCAAAACCTTGAAATTGGTAAATTGGTTTATAAACGTAAAACGTGGGCGCAATTTAAAGAAGAGTGGAAGCCAACTCAAAAGAAAATTGGTAAACAGTTTTTTAAAGATTATCTTTTCTTTCCCGTGATTGCAGGCCCCGCAGCTTTACCTGTATTTACAGGTAATTTAGTTGCCAATGGTATCCGTAATATTTGGACATTTAGTATCATTTTCTGTGGTCACTTTACTAAAGATGTCGAAGTGTTCCCTAAAACTGTTTTACAGGATGAAAGTCGTGGACATTGGTATATGCGCCAGATCCGCGGTTCTTCGAATTTAACCGGTTCAGAAGCATTTCATATTTTGACAGGTCATTTGAGCCATCAAATCGAGCATCATTTATTCCCTGAAGTACCTGCTCGTCGCTATCGTAAAATGGCACCTAAAGTTGAAGCGGTATGTAAAAAGTATGGTTTAAACTACAACAATGCAAGTTTGTTTAAGCAGTATGGTCAAGTCCTTGGACGTATTGTGAAATATGCATTTCCATTTAAAAAGTAGTTGATTTGCTAAAGCTAAAGCCACTTTTAAGTGGCTTTTTTATTGTCAATGATTGGGTTTTTCAGTAAAGTTTATTTGACTGTTATAAGGGTTAATGAGAAGAACATGATTCAAAAACAATTAGAAAATATACAAAATTGGTTAGTGCAACATGCAGCAAAGATCGCAAATCAATCACTCAATCCCGCGGCAAGTATTTCAGATATAGAACAATTTGAACAAAGGCTTTCTAAACATTTACCTGATGATTTTAAACAGTTGTACTGTTGGCATAATGGAATGAATGAAGAGGAAAATTTAGGCAGTTTATTTTATGGTATGGAATTTTTATCGCTCACCAATATTGAAAATAAACGTGCCGATCTTGCGGATCTCGTTGATGAGTTGTTTGTTCTTCAACATGCTGACCCACAAATCAATCCAACCAATGCCCATCATCGAGATTGGGTTCAGTTTGCGCACGATGGTGGGCGCACAGGTTTGTATGTGGATTTAGCACCCACCGCCGTTGGTCAAATTGGCCAAGTAATCTTTATTGATCATGAATATGATGTTGGTATTCTAGTCGCCAACTCGATTACCGATTTACTTCAACAATTTTCAGATGATTTAGACAATGACTTATATCAACTGAATGAAGATGCTTTAGAAGATGAAAATGAATTTTTAGAAAGTGATGCAGCTATTGATCTGGTCAATTGGCATATGAGTGAACGCTGGGCGCGTCCTGATTTTACTTAGCTTTTTTTAGACAAATCATTTTATAAAATTATGTTTGAACGCTTCACTCATAAAAAGTGTATCAATAGCGATTATTGTTACACACTCAATTTTGAACGCATTACATTTCTAATCAAATCAATTTTACAAAATCAAGTAAGCTCTAATTTTTAAACGAGCAAAATGATGGATCATAAAATAACGGTTGATGAGGTTGTAGCACGTTCAGTAAAAATCAGAGAACGTTATCATGAGCTAGAGCGAATAAATCATCATGCTGAATGGACAGTGCAAGAGGATGCGTTGGCATTTTTATCTGATGCTGGATTGGTTGGGAGATTAGTGATGGCGCAGACGGGGAAGTGGTTACACAAAGGCGATGCTCAGCAAGAGTTGCAGCATAAGCTAGGTGAATGTGTTTGGTGGTTAGCCATTATTGCCAATGAATTAGATATGGATTTAACTGAAGCCACACAATACTTTTTAGATAAAGCTGAAAAGATTTAAATTTTTGGAAAAACTTCCATAGGAAGTTTTTTTATAATCTTAGTTTAGAAGCCTGCATTTTGGCGGGCTTCTTTCAATTTGTATATTTAGTATGAATGACTAACTGATAAATAAGTCATAGCCCATTCGGCCAATTAAAAACACCAGTAAAATTAAAAAGAAAATACGAATAAAACCACTTCCATATTTAAATGCTAAAGCTGTACCCGCAAGTGAGCCTAAAATATTGCAAACTGCTAAAATGATGCCAGCCATCCATAAAATATGCCCAGAAGGGATGAAGAAAAACATGGCAGAAATATTGGTGGCGACATTGACCAATTTGGCAGATGCAGACGCATTTAAAAAATCAAAAGCAAATACTTTCACAAACAGAAAGAGTAAAAAACTGCCTGTCCCTGGGCCAAAAATTCCATCATAAAATCCAATTAAGGCGCCAAAAAATAAACCTAACGCAATTTCTTTCTTACCCGTCTGTAGCACAGTATGGATTTTACCTAAGTCTTTTTTGGCAAAGGTGTAGATTGCAATCAAGATCAGCAGAAAGAATACGATATAACGCATCAGTTCTTTCGGAATCAACGAAACTGACATTGCACCTAAAAAAGAAAATATAAATGCTGCCAACATTGTGGGTAGTATAAGTTTCCAATTGATCGTAACTTTCTTAAAGTAAGCAAATGCAGAAGATACAGTGCCTGCCATGGCAATGATTTTATTGGTTCCAAAAACTGTGGCGAGACTTTGATTGGGAAAGGCATGCATTAGTGCTGGGAGTAGAACTAATCCACCTCCACCCACCGCAGCATCAATTAAACCCGCACAAAAAGCGAAGAAGCCTAAACTCAGAAGTATTGTCTCGTATTCCATTACAGATTGTTCTAACTGTTATTTTAAGAGAATAATCATAGAATATATTCAAATAAAAGTAATTAAAAAGCGCTAATCTCAATCCATGAGATTAGCGCTTTAGTTTTAAATGCTTTGTAAATCTACAAATTTTTCAAAAAATTAGAAATCAACAGAAGTTTGTAGATAGAAAGTACGCGGTTGCCCTACGTATTTACCACCTGTAGAGTCAGATGAACGAGTAAAATATTCTTGATCAAATAGGTTTTTAATCCCACCAGCAACTTTCAAGCCGTAAAAATCTTGTCCAAAATCATAACCAGTACGTACCGCAAAAGTTGAGTAACCTGGGATATCACCAGTACGACCATCTGCCGTTTCAACGGTTTGGTAAACATTGCCTGAACCCGGCGCATGTTGTTTAGATTGAGCAAACATATCTGCATTGACAGACCATTTGTCAAAGCTATAACCAAGCCCTAAATTTCCAACATGTCTTGAATAATAAGGTAAGTCCTTACCAGCAAATTTACCTGCCTCAGACACTGCTTTGGTAAATGTATAGTTACTATAGACTTTTAAGCCTTGCAGAGAGTTGTAGATATTACCAAAGTCATAACTTAGGCCAAGCTCTACACCTTTATGACTGGTTGCACCTAGATTGGTCCAAATGCCTGTACCAATATTGTCAGGGCGTTCAAGTAATAATTCTTTATCAAAGTCTAAATAGAACACTGTAAATTCAGCATTTAAGCCATTGCCGAGATATTTAGTCCCAATTTCGTAGTTGTTGGATTTTTCAGGATGTAAACCATCTAAAGTGGTTATCGCTTTATTTCCTTCAACTTTAGCCAATTGGTTATATTGTTGAGGACCAAAAGAAACCGCTGCATTGGCAAAGATATTCCATTGTTCATTGAAATTGTATTGCACTGCAAGGCTTGGTAAAAATTCATCAGAATTTATTTTTGGATGTACTGTATTGATGAATTTACCATTTTGATAAGCGGTATAATCATTATGGGTTTTAATTGACTCAAAACGTACACCTGGAGTGATGGTCAGTGCACCGAGACCAAAACGGTTATCAATATACACGGCATGCGCTTTGGTTCCACCTTCACTAGTGGTGTTGGCAAGACGCTCACCTGGCGTCCCTGTTACAGTATTATATGGCGCTGTACGGCCCGAAAACTCTGAACTGTCTTCTTGTAAATAGCGATAACCAACTGTGACTTCATTATTCATACTGCCTAAAGTGTAGGCACGTGAATAACGTGGTTCAATGCCAAAATATTTATAATCACGTGGAGAGTTACTAATTCGACTATTTGCAGTACCTTCTACAGCTGACTCTAGATCACTGGTACGGAATGAATCGACATAATAACCAAGGATTTCAAAGTTATTGCGTTCATCTTTATGGCTATATTTAACAGAAACATCTGAACGACGCCCTGCAAAATAGTTACGGTATTGGTTCGACTGGTATGGGTTTTTGGCATAATCCGCAGTCGTTAAGCCTTCTGGCATTTCGCCACGACCTTCATAATGATGCAAATTAAGTGCAATCGAATCTGCATCTGTAAACTGATATGACGACTTTAACATGACGTCATCAATATCTATGTCGTTATTGGCTTCGCGATAGCCATTTCCTTTGGTTCCTGAATAAAGTAGCGCAAGACCTAAACCATTATCCATAGTACCGCCGATAAATAGGTTTGGGCTGTACTTGAGTTGGTCGGTACCTGTGGTGAATTCTGTGGTTAAACCAACAGAGCCTGATAGTTTTTCAGGGATTGCACGGGTATTAAAGTTGATGATTCCCCCCACGTTTTGAGGCCCAAAGCGGACTGAACCTGCGCCACGAACAACGTCTACAGATTCAATATTGCCCATTGAAACAGGTGCCATAGACAATTGTGGTTGACCATAAGGCGCGAAGGATAATGGAACACCATCCATCAAGACAGTGGAGCGCGGTGAGAGGCGAGAGGTTAAGCCACGTACACCCAGATTGAGTGAAACATCACTCCCCCCTGTACCATTGCTGTCCTGAACCTGAACCCCTGGCACTTGTTTTAGCGCATCACGGATAGAGGTCACCGCAGATTCGTCCATTTTTTTACGATCGATAATGGTACGTGCACCTGCATGCTTGTGAACTTTTTCAGCATTGGCTGCTTCAAGCCAGTTTCCTTCAGCTTGTACGGTGATTGTTTTAAGTGTTTGCGTTGAAGTTTCTTGATCGTCTTCGGCAAAGGCAGCATTGGATATAAAGCTAAGTGAAACAGCAATTGCAAGGCTGAGATGTGAGGGTTTAAACAGGGTGAAGTCAGGTGTTCTATGGCTTGAAATTTTCATAAAGAGATAGGCATTTGAAATTGTGCGTATCTTAATCTCTTCAAGCATATTTTTAAATCAGGATGATTATCATTTAAAACTATTGTTTAATTCAAATTAATAGATTTTTTAATCAAATATTCACTCTTTTATATTGCAATAGTAAAAAACCGTGCATAAGCACGGTTTATATAATAATCAAAAACTTACTTAAACTGGATTGAACCATTGGCATTGACTGTGATTTTTGACTCTCCCGCTGCCATATTTTGACCACCAACGGCATCAGCAGCTTCGAACTTAGCCATAGATGCGCGTGCTGCATAAACAGGTTGCGGATAAGAGTTGCTGGTATTGATGTTGATATTGACCAAGTTATAAGACGATTTATTCCATGCTTGCGTTAAAATTTGCGCGCGTTGTTGGAAGTTCTTCGAAGCCTCAACCATCAATTCATTTTCAACTTTTTTACGTTGTTCATCAGACACTGTGAAATTAATCGATTGTGTTTGGAAGCTGGTTTGCAACTCGTTGATTAACTGGCTTGCCGCTTTAAAATCTTTACTTTCGATTTGAATTTCTGCACGACCACGCCATTCTTTCAATTTTTGGTTGTCATTGTCATAAACAGGATAAGTGGTTTGTGAACCTGTTTCGACTTTAACTTGTGGATACTTTTTCGAAATGCTAATAGCTTGATTCATTAACTGGGTGATTTGAGAAGATAACTCAGCAGGTTGCTTGTTGTTTTTCTCAATAAAAAGTACAGCATGCATTTCATCATTAGACACTTGACGTGTCGCATCTGCTTGAACGTTGACAATATTGTAGTTTAACGGGTCATTTTCTGCTGCCATCGTCATTGTGCTCAGTGTGGTTCCCAAGAGTAAAGTAGTTAAAGCTAAATAACGCATAATGAATCCTTAAAATTGTTTGACTAAATTTTATGACCGAAAGATATATTGTATAAATTGAATCTGTTTTTAATCATAAATCTGGTTTGCGGAAAACTATGGCAGATTTTGTGGTGCATTTGTAATAATTTGCATATGAATTGCAATTTTATTTTGAGTAAAATGTTTTAAAAATTAAAAGCTTATCGAGTTTGATTGTGATAAGAAATGATCAGAATGGTTAAGATTTATAAAGTGATTTTAATTATCGGCTTTTCTTTGCTTTGTCACATAGTATGATGATAATAACGAATTAGATTTAGCTAAATGTTTTTTTCGATAAATGGAGTGTGGATAAGTACATAAAAGATATTTATTTTCTTGTAAAAAACTGTATTATCGCGCTCCTAGTTATGAAGATTAAAAGCACTCTAACTAGATTTCTATAAAGCACCGAGTCAAAGGACCACAAGTCACCCGACTTATTTCTTTCAACCCATATCAGAGATGGTAATTCGATATGAGCGTTACTTCTGTAAATCCTGCTGCCACTTCCACAAACGAATACTACTTGACTCGCCAAAGTCAGATGGAATCGAATGTTCGTAGTTATCCACGTAAATTACCGTTAGCGATAGCGGAAGCACATGGTTGTTGGGTTACCGATGTTGAAGGTACAAAGTACCTCGATTGTTTAGCTGGGGCAGGAACATTGGCATTAGGCCATAACCATCCTGCGGTGATTAAAAGTATTCAAGACACTTTAGCGAGTGGTCTCCCTTTACATACTTTAGATTTAACAACGCCTTTAAAAGATGCTTTCACTGAAGCACTGCTTGCACAACTTCCGGGTGGGCAAGAAGAGTATTGCTTACAGTTCTGTGGCCCATCTGGTGCAGATGGTACAGAAGCAGCGATTAAAT
The DNA here is from genome assembly GCF_025433935.1 of Acinetobacter sp. I-MWF. NCBI lineage: Bacteria > Pseudomonadati > Pseudomonadota > Gammaproteobacteria > Moraxellales > Moraxellaceae > Acinetobacter > Acinetobacter sp. I-MWF. The sequence goes on from NZ_JAMBAR010000001.1 coordinate 1,534,537, forward strand.
TGGCGAAAACCTATACAGGTCGCAATACAGTTATCAGTTTCTCTGGCGGTTACCATGGGATGACTCATGGCGCGTTAGCGATGACAGGTAACTTATCTGCTAAAAATGCGGTAAATGGCTTAATGCCAGGCGTACAATTTATGCCATACCCGCATGAATACCGTTGCCCGTTGGGTGTTGGCGGTGAAGCAGGTGTTGATGCCTTAACTTATTATTTCGAAAACTTCATTGAAGATGTCGAAAGCGGTGTAACTAAGCCTGCAGCTGTGATTCTTGAAGCAATTCAAGGTGAAGGCGGTGTGGTTACAGCACCGGCGAAATGGTTGCAAAAAATCCGTGAAGTGACTGAGCGTCATAACATTGTGTTGATTTTGGACGAAGTTCAAGCGGGCTTTGCACGTTCAGGCAAAATGTTTGCTTTTGAACATGCTGGTATTGAACCTGATGTTGTGGTGATGTCAAAAGCAGTGGGTGGTAGCTTACCATTGGCTGTTTTGGGTATTAAACGTAAGTTTGATGCTTGGCAACCTGCAGGTCACACAGGTACTTTCCGTGGTAACCAACTTGCAATGGGTACTGGTCTTGCAACGATCAATACCATTAAAGAGCAAAACCTTGCACAAAATGCGCAACAACGTGGTGATTTCTTACAAGCTGAATTGAAAAAATTAGCGCAAGAATTCCCATGTATTGGTAATGTTCGTGGTCGCGGTTTAATGATCGGTATCGAAATTGTGGATGAGCGTAAGCAAGCGGATCATATGGGTTCTCTTCCTGCGGATTCACAATTGGCTGCTGCAATTCAAACGGCATGTTTTAACAATAAATTATTGTTAGAAAAAGGCGGCCGTAGCGGTACAGTGATTCGTTTACTTTGCCCATTGATCATTACTCAAGAAGAATGTGAAGAAGCTATTGCGCGCTTTAAGAAAGCGGTTGCAGAGGCTCTTATTGCAGTTCGAGGCGCTTAATTCATGGTAGATTTTGCAGAACATCGTAAAGCGTTACTCTGCAATGATGCTCAATCTATTGCTGACTATGAGTCAGCAATGGGTGAGGCGACTAAAGCGGTCGCAGCATGGTTGCAAAATGACAAAATGTATACAGGTGGGAGCATTAAAGAACTTCGTGAAGCGATTTCTTTTGCACCGTCTAAACAAGGTCTAGGTTTACACCAATCGCTTGAACGTATGGTTGAGCTTTTCCTGAACAAAAGTTTAAAAGTACATCATCCGCACTCTTTAGCACATTTGCATTGCCCAACCATGGTGACAAGTCAAATTGCTGAAGTCTTGATTAATGCGACCAACCAATCAATGGACTCATGGGATCAAAGCCCAGCAGGTTCTTTGATGGAAGTTCAATTGATTGACTGGCTGCGTCAAAAAGTAGGTTATGGTGCAGGTCAGGCAGGTGTGTTCACCTCTGGCGGTACTCAATCTAATTTAATGGGCGTATTGTTAGCGCGTGATTGGTGTATTGCCAAGAACTGGAAAGACGAAAATGGTCTGCCTTGGTCTGTGCAACGTGATGGCGTTCCAAGTGATGCCATGCGTAATGTCAAAGTGATCTGCTCTGAAAATGCACATTTTTCTGTGCAAAAGAACATGGCGATGATGGGCATGGGCTTCCAATCTGTGGTGACTGTTCCAGTCAATGAAAATGCACAGATGGATGTTGATGCGCTCGAAAAAACCATGGCGCATTTACAGGCTGAAGGTAAAATCGTTGCTTGTGTTGTTGCTACTGCTGGGACAACCGATGCAGGTGCGATTGATCCATTGAAGAAAGTGCGTGAAATCACCAATAAATATGGCGCGTGGATGCATATCGACGCAGCATGGGGTGGTGCACTGATCTTATCGAATGACTACCGTTCAATGCTTGATGGTATTGAATTGTCTGATTCGATTACATTGGATTTCCATAAGCATTATTTCCAAAGTATTTCATGTGGTGCGTTCTTGTTGAAAGATGAAGCGAACTATCGTTTCATGCATTATGAAGCTGAATATTTAAATTCTGCTTATGATGAAGAACATGGTGTACCGAACCTAGTGTCTAAATCTCTACAAACTACACGCCGTTTTGATGCGTTGAAATTGTGGATGACGATTGAAAACCTAGGTGAAGAGCTTTATGGCTCAATGATTGACCATGGCGTTAAGCTAACTCGTGAAGTAGCAGATTACATCAATGCTACTGCTGGTTTGGAAATGCTGGTTGATCCACAATTTGCATCGGTATTATTCCGTGTAATACCTGACAATTATCCAGTTGAATTACTTGATACTTTGAATCAAAACGTTGCAGATGAATTATTTGCGCGTGGTGAAGCCAATATTGGTGTAACTAAAGTTGGACAGGTTCAATCTTTGAAAATGACCACTTTAAGTCCAGTTGCAACTTTAGAAAACGTCAAGAATCTTCTTGCCTTGGTGTTAGAAGAAGCGGATCGTATTAAAGATGCAATTGCTGATGGTACCTATACGCCTGCAATTGACTAGATTGATATCCAGTTGATTGACGTTTGAAATAGATTGATTTTATTTCAAAAAACGCCCGATGAATTTCATCGGGCGTTTTTATTTAAGGGTGTTTTGATCTAAAATATGATCAAATACTTGGTCATAAAAAAGAGATCTTATTGATCTCTTTTAAATTGAATGTAAGTATTAAAAATTACACATTGAGCTATTACGGGTGAGATCAGGTCCCCAAGTACGATATCCTTGAGTATCAATATGGATTTGCCCTGAAGCATACAGTCCTAAGCCCATGTTTAAGCTTTGACCATACTGCGACCAGAACTGGCATAATTTGAATTTGGTATGTTCAATATACGCATAATCTTGAGGTTGAGGATTTTCTGGCCCAATACGGAAATCAATGGCTGAATTGAATAAGTGACGTGAAGATCCAGCACCACCGGCACATTGGTTTAAAGGTAAGTCTCGATATACCGAGGTTACAGTAAAATCAGTCAGAACTTTAGAGGCAACCAAGTATTTAAATACTTTTAATGTTGGTAATTGATTACTCCAAAGCTCACGGCTTGGAATCATATATTCAGACTTACCACACTTGTCCCAATCCCGTGCAGTTTTAAATAACTCAAAACTAGGAATAATATTTCCAGCATTATTTTGTTCAAGAAAACGTTCATAATCACGTGCACGTGACTGATTGTCTCCATAGATCAACCATTGGCGATAAGATGAAGGCATCGTTTTAGGAGGAATGGGGCGCTCAATCGTAATTTTTTCTTCGGGGATGTAAATACGCTGACCATGCGACGTGCTAATTGTTGGATTCTTTTGAGGGGAAGATGTACATCCAGCCAGAATCATTGTAGTAACACCGACAGCAAGTAAACCTTTCAAAATAAATTTCATTCTCAATATTAGCTAAAGCAAGTAACGGGCTATTTTAGTCTAGTTTGGCGCGTGTATTATGGATAAATTGCAAATAAATGTACAATTTACATATTAAAATGCAAAAAGATCAGCCTAAGCTGATCTTTTTTATACAATACTTATTTTTCTAAGTATTGTAATTTATCGGCTTTACCATTCCACTCTTCACGATCTTCAGGTTGATCACCGATTTGAGTAATGTTTGGCCATTTTTGAGCAAGTTCAGCATTTAGTTCAATAAATACTTCTTGACCTTCAGGGAGTTCATCTTCAGAGAAAATTGCATTTGCAGGACACTCAGGTTCACATAGCGCACAGTCAATACATTCGTCTGGACTAATGACTAGGAAATTTGGACCTTCATAAAAACAGTCTACTGGACATACTTCTACGCAGTCTTGATATTTACACTTAATACAATTTTCAGTGACAACAAAGGTCATGGCGTCAGCTACCTAAAAATATGGTTCTAATTAATAATGCTGTATTTTAGGGAAAACGCCGCAAACTAACAATTGCTTTTATTGATATTTAATATAGAAGAACCTGCTAAATCAATTTTTTTTATAGAAAATTCTCCTAACTTGTGATGAATTATGCATTTTTTAAAATATGCGCTGTTATTTTGATGTGGCCATAGGTGAAAAAATGCTAAACATATTCAAAAAAGAACATAAATATGAGACTAAATCACAGAAGCGAAATGGGGTTATTACCTTCGTGTGCTGGTTTTTTAGTCAGCCACCATCTTTAGAATTATTTAGACCTGTATTTTTAGTATCCGTTAGATCATCACAATATATAGATAAGATGAATATCTTCGGGTTCTAATTCCCATAATTGCTGATCAGGTTTTTCTAAGACCATCGCACCTTGTTTAAGATAAAAGTCGACAGTACGCTGGGTTGGTGTTGCTGAAATATACAGTTGTTGTGCACCAAGTTGCTCAGCTGATTTTATCGCAGAGTGCATGAGCTGTGTACCAAGACCAAGAGCTTGATGATTTGCATCGACATAAAAATATTGTAATAGCTTCGCATCTGGATAATCCCTGATGACTTGATTAGATACCAGTTGCACACCAATTAATCGATTCAATTGATTAAATGCGCCCACACATCGCCCACCTTGAATAAGATGCTGCTTTAGCAGCGGGGGATCATTTTCTAAATGATATTCATCCCAGCTTTGCACATCATAAAAACAATCAACCAAATGTAATTTTTGTTTTTGTTGTAGATACATTTGAGTGATTAATTCACGTCGATCAATATGTTGCCAAATGAGATCTATATCGGAAAGTTGCAGGGGCTTGAGTGAAATATTGATATTATTCTCCTAAAACTTAGAGGGTCTGTAGACATTTCATAAATGGCTTGCGTTGTAGGTTAAAATTGAGCAGGCAAGGCAGGAAACGAAGAGAATAGCGAGACTATTTTCGAGTTTCATAACGTAGGCTGAGATAATTTTAGCCACAACCCTTCGGGACTAGAGTTTTTTTTGCTGCTACATCGTTACGAACTACTGATTTAGAATGACTAAATTACGTATTTCGTGTCTCGTATCACCTAAAAAACACACGTAGTCGCAAACATAGACGAATTGTCAACAGACCCTATTTAATCACCTATTATGGAGTGCTTTAAATTATCGTCTAGATTGCTCTTTAAAGATCAATATACGCAAGTTATTTCCAGCCTAAGTAGAGAATTTTAAACTTACTTAGACTGGATAGCTGTTACTGCTTATGCATTTAGTGCTGCTTTTAATGCATAGAGGTGATCTAGCGCTTGGCGAGGCGTTAAATCATCGACATCAATATTTGCTAAAGCATCGAGTACAGGTGATGATTTTTCAACTTCAATGACTTTTTCAATTTCAATGATGTGTTCAAACTTTTCAGGTTCAACGGTTTCAACTTCGGCAAATAAGTCATTTTGCACAACGGATTGCAATTGTTGCTGTTGTTGTTTCTCTAAAATTTTTAAACGCTTTTGCGCTTCTTTAATCACTCCAGCAGGGATCCCAGCAAGTTTTGCAACTTGTAAACCATGACTTTGACTGGCAGGACCTTGTTGCACTTTATGCAATAGAATCAAATTACCATTTAACTCTTTGGCCGTCACATGGTAGTTATCAATTGCCACTTCTTTTGAAAGCTCAGTTAATTCAAAATAGTGTGTGGCAAAGAGGCATAGACATTTGATTCGTTTGGTCAGATCAAGCACACATGCCCAAGCTAGGGATAGCCCATCATAAGTGCTTGTACCACGACCAACTTCATCCATAAGCACCAAAGACTGATTGGTTGCATGGTGCAAAATTTGAGATGTTTCGGTCATTTCCACCATAAAGGTAGATTTACCCGTAGATAAGTCATCAGCAGAGCCTATTCGAGTAAATATACGGTCAATTGGTCCTAACTTCGCTGTTTTAGCTGGGACGAAACTACCACAATACGCCAGCAAACTAATCAGAGCAGTTTGACGCATAAAGGTCGATTTTCCGCCCATGTTTGGCCCTGTAATGATCGCCATACGATGATTGAAATCGAGTAGGGTATCGTTGGGGGTAAATGGCGTTTTACTGAGTGATTCAACTACAGGGTGTCGACCAGCGGTAATTTTAATCCCGATTTCTGGGCTATATTCAGGTCGGTTCCAATTATTCAAACGGGCTTGATGGGCAAAGTTTGCCAATAAATCGATATGGGCAATCGATGCACTCATCATTTGTAAATTGGCAATATCCGCTCTTAATTCTTCAAGTAACATTTCAAAGAGTAGTTTTTCTCGCGCAAGTGCACGTGATTCACTGGACAGTACTTTATCTTCAAAAGATTTTAATTCTGGGGTGATATAACGCTCGGCATTTTTCAGCGTCTGACGACGGATGTAATGATCAGGCGCTTGTTCTGCTTGGGCACGGGTGAGTTCGATATAGTAACCACTGACACGGTTATAACCAATCTTCAGGGTATTGATGCCCGTGTTTTCTCGCTCTTTGATTTCTAAATCAATCAGGAATTGGCCTGCGTGATCACGGATTTTACGCAGTTCATCAAGCTCATCATCAAAACCTTCTGCAATTACATTGCCATCACGCAATAGTACAGGAGGATGTTCAACAATCGCAGACAATAAACGTTGGTGTAATCCATTAAAATCGCCCAATTCTTCATTCAATTGTACAATTAATTTAGATTGTTGAGTTTCAAGAATCGGTTGGATTGCATGTCTTAAGAATGGGATTTGTGCACATGCTTGACGAAGCTGCACCAAATCACGAGGACGTGCACTGCCAAGTGCAACACGGCTTAAAACCCGTTCAATATCGCCAATTTCTTTTAAGACTAAGCGAACAGGACTTTCATGGTAGCCTTTGAGTAAAGTATCCGTTGCATCTAAACGTGCATCTAAGATTTGAGTATCACGAATGGGCTGCATCAAGGTACGTGCCAGCAATCGTCCGCCCATTGCAGTTTGGCAATCATTGATTAAGCTAAACAGCGAAGTGCCGTGCTCAAATAAAGGATCAATAATTTCTAAATTACGCCGTGTAACAGGATCAAGTGCAATAAAATCTGAGCTTTGTTCTAATTTAATTGAACGAATATGTGGTAACGCAGTTTTTTGAGTTTCTTTGGCATAGTGAATCAGTGCAGCAGCAGCAGCTTTAGCCAAGGGTAGATGGTCAATACCAAAACCAGAAAGTGTGGAAACTGCGAATTGGTCACATAAGGTTTTTTGTGCGTTATTTAAATTAAAATCGACATTAGGTCGTTTGGTAATTGGACATTCAATTTGTCGTTTAATATCTTCAATAATATTCGGGTCGACAATGTCCTCATCGACCAATATTTCGCTTGGCATTAAGCGAGCTAATTCAATCGCCAAGCTTTCAGATTTAAACTCTTGTTGTTGAACTTTAAAAATACCCGCACTTAAATCCAACAGTGCCATACCAATTTGGTTTTGTTGAAAGCAGATCGCAACAAGATTCGATGCTTGTGTTGCGGTTAGCAGGGCATCATCGGTCAATGTTCCAGGGGTAATAATTCGCACTACACCGCGTTCAACAGGTCCCTTACCTGTGACTTCACCAATTTGCTCACAGATGACAACCGCTTCGCCTTTTTTAACCAAACGCGCCAAATAACCTTCTGCAGCATGGTATGGAACACCTGCCATTGGAATAGGTTCACCATTGGCTTTACCACGATGAGTGAGGGTAATACCCAAAAGTTTTGCGGCTTTTTTAGCATCGTCAAAAAACAGTTCGTAAAAATCGCCCATGCGATAGAACATTAAAGAGTGTGGATGCTGCATTTTTACTTTTAGATATTGCTGCATCATAGGGGTGTGGGAGGATAAGTCAGCCATTGTTTCCATGCTATTCATGTATGTTAAATCTCTAAATTTAAATAATAAATAAGTTTATTTTGAAAGTTTGGCAATCTAACCAATTCTAACAACTTCTGTGCAAATCTGACCTAAGCAAAGGAAAAAGCATAGCTTTAGTGTACTTTTGTTCGTGCCAAAATTGAGTCAACAATGTGTGAGGAAACAAATTGGTTTCTCTCGGCCGTCATCTTAACAAATTGAGGCTGATTCACAAAAAGGAATCCGAAGATGAGTGCGGAAATTAGCAACAAAAAGAAAATGGCATGATCTGCTCGTGCTATTGATAAGATGAAGATAGGGGATGTCGTAAAAGAGGTGGGTTATCTCTATTTAACTAAAGTGATTATTGTTTTACGCTCTGAAGTTAAGAAAAATATACAAGGTGTGCGAAATTTAAAAGGACAACTTGAAGCAAGACGAACTATATACTTATGTAATTACAGATAAAATAACATCTGATAGCATCGTCTATACTGATTAATGGCGTAGTTACAATTCTCTAGATATAGCGGGTTCTGCCATCATAAAATTTATCATTCTACGCACTTTGCAAATGGTCAAAATCATTTTTATGGAATCGAAAATTATTGGAATTAAAATCAAAGGTTAGTATGAAAATAATAATATACCGAAAAAGATTATTTCCCTTATTTTTGAAGGAAAGGGGGGCAAGATTTACTACGGAAGTCCAAAACCACTGTTGAGAATTTTGAGATCATGGATTGAAATGTAAACCTCATCGAGTACGGCTTCGTTTTTTATTATTAGATGATTAATATTCTTTAAAAACAATTAATTAAGATAAATTAAAGTATCTATATATGTTTACAAATTCAATAATTGATTGCTTGGTTTGAAATAATTATATGATTAATTTTTTTAATGTAAAGTGTTTATATTTATAGAATTTTTCTGAGTATTTGGCATTTTTGTTTTATATGATAAACAAAATGTTTAAGATGTAAAGAAAACAATAATCAATAATTTTAAACTTTAACGTCCAGTTTTTTTAAGTAATTATTGTTTTGTCAAAATCAAGCACAAAGGTTAAACGAAAATATAATCGAACTTATCTAAGGAAAGGTGATCATGCATTTATTCTCATTTCTATCTTCTTAACGAGAGTTAAATATCAAGGTTGGAATGATGGACAAATTAAAAAAGTATTGAAAGAAGCGAAAAGTAAAGATTATGAATATTTATATTTTACTTTAAAAATGAGTTTAGATAAGGAAAATATTTAAGGTATATTGGAAATTCAGTTCAAAGGAACTGAATTTCCCTTTTAATTATTGAGATTTTAATGTTTTTATTTCATTTTCTAAGGCTTCAATTTTACGTTCTTTCTTTTTAATCTTATTTAAATTTCCAGATTTTTGCTCTAGTTGTATTTCTGATTTAAGTTTCTGTATTTTAATTTCTTTTTCTTTGGTTTTAGTGTCTGTTTTTTGCTTTAATGTCACATTGTTGCAATGTATCTGATTTTCTTTTAGTGCTTTTTTAAGACCATTTATTTCGTATGTATTATTATGTTGTATTGCAATTTTTAATTTACTTTCGATTTCTTGTTGTTTTGATTCGCATGATTGGAAATTTTGAGCATTTGAAGTGTTAATTGATATGAAGATTATTGAGGTTGTGGCAATACATTTATAAAAATTCATTCAGGTTATTTCCTTTTTAGCGTTTGATTGTTTTTATTTTAGTTTGAAAAATATTTATTTATCAAGTTATTTGATAAATAAATTTGAATAATAAACTTGATAAATATGATTGATTTCATTTTATTTCTTTAAGTCATTATTAAAATTCAATAATTTGTCTTGTATTGGGTATTTTATTATTTTTGTTAAACTTATCACTATTTTTCTTGTGAATTTTGAGTAAATTTATTTAATTGAATTTAATAAATAATTTTTTGAAATAATAAATTTATATTTAAATTTTTAAGAAAATTTGTTTTAAATGTATAAGTAATTTGTGTGAAATGTAAAGAATTGTTTGTCGCTTAAAGATTATTATCCTCATAGTTTCATTTGGTTTTATTTATCATTTAAAGGTGTATTTATGAAATTAGTAAATCGTTTTCTAGCAATAGCAACTATGAGCATTATGGTTACAGGCGTTGCAAATGCTGCGCCTACAGTAACATTTCAAGGGGAAGTTACAGATCAAACTTGCCAAGCTTCAATCAATGGTGGAACCAATGGCGTGGTTTTACTACCTACGGTATCAGCAAATACGCTAACTTCTTCTGGTGCCACAGCAGGTTTGACACCTTTTACAATTAATGTCACTGGATGTACTGCACCTAGCTCAGATCTTGATATTAAAACAAAATTTTTAGGTCACTCAGTAACTACGAGTGGCAATTTAGGCAATGTAGCAACAGTTAATCCTGCTACTAATGTTGCGATTCAGTTGACTAAAGAAGCTGCTGGAACAACTTCAGTTGTTCTAAATGGGCCAACAGCTGTTGAAGGTCTGAAATTACTCAATGGTGCAACAAGTGCCAGCCATGATTTTGGTGCGCGTTATATTTCTGAAGCTGGTGGTGCAACACAAGGTGCTGTGACCTCAGTTGTTGAATACACCTTAAGCTATCAATAAGGTTTTATCTGATCTGCTACTTAAGTAGCAGATCAATCAATTTTTTGGTTGGAGTGGTAAAAATGAGTAGGTGGATCGTCAATATTATAAAAAGTCATATTTTTATTGGTGGCTTAACCATAATGTCCGCTGCCTTCTCAGGTGTAGTTCTTACAGGAACACGTGTAATTTTTCCTGATGGCCAAAATGAAAAAACGATTTACTTACAAAATAAAGATCAATATCCAAACCTTGTACAAATTTGGCTAGATGAAGGGGATGAAGATTCTACTCTTGAAAAAAGCAAAGCTCCCTTTGTTGTTAGTCCACAGATTTTTCGGATAAATCCAAATACTGGACAAACTGTACGCTTAATATTTACGGGTGAGGAAAATGTCTCAAAGGATGTTGAGTCACTGTTTTATTTGAATTTTTCTGAGTTTCCTGCGCTAAAAAAACAAGACAGCGATAGTAGCCGTTTAATGATTGTATTTAAGAATCGTGTCAAGGTTTTTTACCGTCCTAAAAATTTGAAAGGTTCTACAGCTGATGCTTATAAAAAAGTTCAATTTGCCTTGGAAAATGATGGAACAAAAAAACAATTAAACATTCAAAATTCGTCTGAATATTATGTGAATATTAAAGAATTAAGTTTAGTTGCTGGAAATAGCGAAATCGTGGTGAAAAAAAATGACTTAATTGCTCCAAAAGCTAAAGTTAATTGGGTAATAAATAATAATACGCATAGTTTAAAAGATTCAAAAATTAAACTTACCCTTGTTAATGATTATGGTGCTTTAGTCGTCCACGAGATTCCTCTGAATAAATAATAAGCGAGTATAATATTATGTTTGCTGAATATTTTGGCCGTAGAAGCTTATTGTCTATATTTTTAGTAGGTTACTTGATTGGTGGTTATAATTCTGCCGATGCAAATGATCATGTTAATAACGATGGTGAATATATATTTGATCAAGCATTATTCCGTGGGCAATCTGATCATCAAATTAAGCTATTAGAACGTTTAAGTGAAAAAGAAGATATATTGCCAGGATTTTACAAAGTGGATGTTTTTGTTAACAAGCAAATTATTGAACGTATGGATTTAAAGTTTGTAGAAGACCAACAAAAAAATATTTCACCATGTTTTGATTTAGTTGCTATAGAAAAATTAGGAATTTCAGAGCAAATTTTGATAAATATTAAAAAACAGCAAGATCAATGTGTTCTCTTATCAAATTATATTCAATCCAGCTCAATAGATTTTAATTTTGAAAAGCTTCGACTTGATATTAGTATCCCTCAAAATGATATGCATAATATTCCACGGGGCTATGTTAATGCATCCCAATGGGATGCGGGTGAAAGTATTGGCTTTATCAATTATCTGGGTAATTATTATCATACTTCATATCAATTACAGGATCATTCGCAGACTCAATCTGCTGCATATGTATCATTAAATGGTGGTGTAAACATTGGAAAATGGCAATATCGTCAACAGTCTAATATTAATTATAGTCCAGAAATAGGGACAAAATGGACCAATATTCGTAGTTATATTTCTCGCCCTATAGAACCTATTCAAGGTGTACTGACTTTAGGGCAGACGTATAGTTCTGGAAAGTTTTTCTCAGGGTTAAGTTTTAATGGATTGAGCCTTAGTTCCGATGAAAGGATGTTACCTGATTCATTACGAGGCTATGCACCAACAATTCAAGGTATAGCTAAAACCAATGCAAATGTTTCTATATTGCAAAATGGAAAGGAGATTTATCAGACAACAGTAGCGCCAGGCGCGTTTAAAATTTCTGATTTATATCCTACAAATTTTAATGGTGATTTAATCGTTAAAGTTAGAGAAGCTGATGGAACGATTTCTCAGTTTAGTGTTCCATTTTCAGCTGTACCTGAGTCTCTACGTTTAGGTGCTTCACGTTATAACTTAGATGTAGGGAAAACTCGTGATATTGGAGAGGACACTTTTTTCTCTAATCTTACTTATCAACGAGGAATAAGTAATAGCGTCACATTAAATTCAGGATTACGGCTAGCAGATGGTTATCAAGCTGGCCTCTTAGGTGGAACATATGCATCAAATATCGGTGCTTTTGGTGCTAACTTAACTTACTCTAGAGCAAATTTACCTGATGAAAATATAATAACAGGTTGGATGACTAACCTGACCTATAGTAAGACTTTTCAGCCTACCAACACGACAGTATCTTTAGCAGGCTATCGTTATTCAACTGAAGGATATAGAGATCTAGGCGATGTTATTGGGCTGAGGAATTCTTATAAACATGGTTATCGTTGGGAGTCATCGACTTACCAACAACGCTCCCGTTTTGAAATTACGCTGAACCAAAGCCTTGGTGATTACGGGATATTATTTTTATCAGGATCAGCACAAAACTACCGTGATGGTCGTGATAATGATGTGCAGGCACAAATTGGATACGGCAAAGCATTTCAAAATGGTTTGACGCTCAATCTGGCTGTAATGCGACAACGTTATGCTTATGACAATATCATCAACAATAGATTTGATGAAATAGATTCAAAACTACTTGATAATCGTCAAGATACCTCAGTGAATCTTTCCTTGAGCTTTCCTTTAGGACGATACAAAAAAGCAAATTTACCGAATTTAGATTTAGCTTACTCATATGCTGAAAACGCTAAAGAGTTTTATCAAAGTACATTGTCTGGTTCTTTAACTCAGGATCAATCACTGAATTATGCAGTAGGCCTCAGCCATGATCGAAATATGCAAGTGACGACTTGGAATACAAATCTCAATAAACGTTTAGACAATAGTAATTTAGGTCTAAATGCTTCAATGAGTGATAACTACTGGCAAGTTTCAACTAATCTGCAAGGCGCATTAGCGGTGCATTCTGGAGGGATCACATTTGGTCCATACCTTGGTGAAACTTTTGCTTTAGTTGAAGCCAAAGGCGCTGAAGGTGCACGACTCTTCAATGGTCAAGGTACACGAATTAATCATCAAGGCTATGCACTTATTCCTGCAATTACACCTTATCGCTATAACAATATTTCATTAGAACCAAAAGGCATTTCTGATCGTGTTGAGATTGAAACAAATGATCAACGTATTGTTCCCTATGCTGGTGCAGCGGTAAAAGTAAAGTTTAAAACCAGAATGGGTTATCCATTACTCATCCAAGCAAAATTGGATGCTGATGAATTTGTTCCTTTAGGTGCTGATGTAATTGATTCGCAAAATAATGTGATTGGAATGGTGGGGCAAAGTGGTCAAATGTATGTTCGTACTCCAGCAAAGCAAGGGGTTCTAACTGTCAAATGGGGCGAAGAATCAGATCAGAAATGTGATGTTCATTATCAGTTGAATGATGAACTTCTTAAACAAACGATTATTCGTCTGGAAGAAACGTGTAAATCTGGAGAGTTGAAATGATCCGCATACAATTCAAAATATTAATTTTATTGGGATTCTTTTTATCTATCTTTGCCCATGCTAACTGTACAAAAGTGGGAAACTTTCTAGCAACTGATGGTACTACTGCACCTATTGTGTTTGGAAAAGTAAACTTAACAAGTTTATATTTACAACCTGTTGGGAGTTTAATGGGGAGTGCTGTTGTCCCTCCAACAAGTTATACCTATGGTGGAGCGAATGCCTCGACAGTATTTTGGGAGTGTGACCTTACAGATTTACCGAATATCCAATTCTTGGTAGCTACAAATGGTGATGATCGAGTAGGGGGCTATTGGGATTTGGGTGGACTGTATGATGGGCTTCCCAATGTATATGCAACTTACTATAAGTATGTTGGTATTAAACAAACAATGGATGGGGTGGTTTTAACTCGCTATTGGAAATCCTTGCCAGTCAAAAATTACCAAACTGTCGGAAGTAAAATACGAATTAGATTACAAGATATCCCATCGCTTTATGCAGAACTCTATAGAGTTAGCCGTTTAGCACCTCAATCTGGTTCAGGTAGCGCTTATTGTGGAACTGGTATAGACAATCAAATCACGGTGGGCTCATATACCTGTATACAGCCTAATGCATATATTCAATTAAAAGGACCGGGTTTAACCAGTGATAATGTTGGAGAAGATTCGAATACAAATTATAGATTTTGGGGGGTAAATAATGGGATAGGCTATGGAATGCGCACTGGAAACTCACTTGCGAATCAGCCAACTTGTGTTGCTCGAAATGCGACTCCTATTGTTTTTTTCAATACGATTAATACTCTAGCGCTTGGTGCAAATCAATCTGTACAAGAGAACTTTAATGTATCTATTGAATGTTCCAATCAAGTTACTTCAGGTACAGCAAGTAATCAGACTGCTATTGGTATACAGACTTCAAATGGTGCATTTGCAGCAGCACAACAATTAGGTTTAGTAAATGCTCAAAATGGTGTGACTGCTTTACTCTCAGATAATTATACTGATGCACAGTCAGCAAAAGGTGTAGGAATTTTCTTAAAAAACACAAATACTGGGACAGATATGAATTTTGTTGGTCAGCCAGGTTTAGCAGGTGGGGGTACTGCAGCTGGTTGGTATCCTGTACTAAGTGGAGCGCAAACAGGGGCATCAACAGAGTCAGGCTATACGCATTATCTACATAATTTTACCGCAATCTTAAAAAAACTACCTGGAACTGAACCAATTAAAGCTGGGAAAGTTAATTCCACAGCATATGTATTAGTTAAGGTACAGTAATGAAATTAACAAAATTTACACTATTATGTATTTGTTTGTTTTATTCATTTCTATGTCAAGCTGGGGTATTGGCTGCTAAAACACGGATAGTTTTTAAGGACGGTGAGCATGAGCAAAGTCTAATGTTAGCAAATACTAATGACTATCCTATTATTCTACAAACATGGGTTGATCAAGGAGAAGGGGATCCTGATATTAATAATATGCCGTTTCTAATATTACCACCTTTTGTAAAACTCGCATCAAATGACATTCACGGGCTTAGAATTTTGTATAATGGCAAGGCTCTACCAAACGATAGAGAGACTGTTTTTTGGTTAAATCTATATGAAATACCAATGATTAAGCGCCATAGCGATCAAGCTGCGTATATGAATTTAGCAATGAATACTCAGCTTAAATTATTTTATCGTCCTAAACAGATCGCAAAAATGTTGCCTGAAATGATTGTAGAAAAAATACATTTCAAAATCGTTGAACAAGATAAAAAAAATTATATCGAGTGTGAAAATCCCACGCCTTATCATGCTTCATTGATCAACTTAAAAATTGAAAGTCTTTCTCAAAAAATATATATACAATCAGAAATGGACATGATGTGCTACCCGTATTCAACTAAACGTTATGAAATAGCTGGTGAACTTAATAAAAATGATAATTTATATACACTTAGCTTTGATTTTCTTGATGATGATGGTAATGCAATTCACTTTCAGAGAAATCTGAACCCATTTAGCTAATGATATAGAACCTTGGTATAGTTCTATATGTTCTAATAAAATCTGATGCTTAGCGATTAATCTTTTTTAGATGTACAGGGAAAATTAAAGATGAAGCGTATTTATAGTTTAAAGTCTGTGACGAGCGGTTTAATTGATTTGTTAGAGCTTTTTATTTTAAAAAAAAATTTAAATGTCGCTAAAATTGCAAACAATTTGTATGAAGACAAACGAATTCCATTCACTGAATGGTTAGCAATGTTGAAAGCAATTGAAGAAAAATATAATAGACCATCTCTAGGATTAGAAATTGCTAGATATGTAAAACCTTCACATTTAGGTATTTTAGGATACATCGGCTTATCATGTGAAAGCTTATATGATGCACTGCCTTTTTTTATTAAATATCAAAGGCTTTGTTATGATTTTATGCAAATGGAAGTTTCTATTGAAGATGAAAGCCTTGTTGTGTCATGGGAGTTTGATGCAAACTTTAAAGCAGGTAAGTTAGCGGATGAGACAATGATTGCTATATTTTTTAATATTGTAAACATCATTGTAGCACCCAATGTTGTGAAGTTGAACAAAGTGGAGTTTGTATTCGATCGACCCAAAAATCCACGTACTTATGAAAAATATTTTGATTGTAATATTGAGTTTTCGAAAAATAGAACAAGAATGCTTTTTGCGAAAAGCAATTTAGAGTTGCCCATAAATAAGGCTGATCCTGTTTTAAAAAATATTTTAAATAGGCAAGCAGACATTTTGTTGATTGAGCTACCAGAAGTGAATTCATTTGATGAATTGGTGCAACAAAATATTATCAAAGCTATTCATCAAGGTAATATCAATATTGAATATGTTTCCAAAAAAGTAGGTCTTCCTACGAGAATTTTTCAATACAAATTACAAAAACAAGGTTATACATTTAAGCAACGTCTTAACCAAGTTAGAAAAGGACTGGCATTACAATACCTTGAGGACAGGTCATTGAACATTAATGAGATATCAGCTTTACTCGCTTATAACGAACAAAGTTCTTTCAACCGAGCATTTAAAACTTGGTTTGGTATGAGTCCAATACAATGGAGAAAAGATTTTAATAAAGATGCTATTTGAAATAGGTAAAGTTAAAGAATTATATTTGTTTTGTTAAATTCACTAAGTTTTATTAGAAATGGCTCAGAAATTACTTCTGTTAAATTTACATGTACTCGCTCAAACCTGATCTGACAGTTACCCTTTTTTAGTGTGTCTGTCAGGTTAAATTTGAGCTAGATTCTTTTCAGCCTAAATTCGCTTCCCTTCAAGTAATCTTTCTAGTGATGTGTGACCACTGCACATTTTTCTCCTGATAAGTTCGTTCAGTATTATAGAATTTTGCCAAACGTCTAGAGTCGCTTGTAATTCCTCTAATGTACTATATAGCTTCTTCCTAAATGTAATTTGATAAAACTCTTGCAAGATCGTCTTTATGGAAACGCTCGCATATTCCATTCGTTTGTGGGAGTGCTGGTTTTGTTTTTGTGTGATCAATATCATTGATGGCTAAACATAGCTCATAATTATGTTGTTCAACCTTACCGCAATATTCAGTACCTCTATCTGTCAGGATACGCAGCATTGGTAGATCCTGTGACTGATAAAATGGTATACAGGATCATTTAAAAAGATCTGCTGCTGTAATCGGTATTTTCGTTGTATAGAGCTTACGAACGACTTTGCTGTAGGTGTCGATGAAAGTTTGTTGAAAGATTCGACCAACACCTTTGAGATTGCCAACGTAAAAGATATCTTTTGCTCCAAGATATCCTGGATGGTGTGTTTCTATTATGTTTGCCTTTGCGTTGGTAAATACGACCACGTTTTGGATCAAAGAAGATTAAAAGATTTCATCGATTTATCGGGGCTTGGCAGTAGAAGATGAATGGCTTGTATGATAGGTTTTAGGTACGAGTTTGTTGATCTGTGAATGATATTGCTGAACAAGGCCATACGGACTGGTTTTACAACAAAGTTCAATAAGAAAGGTTGATTAGGCTTTGAATGAGCAAGTGTAGGGTACTTAGATTAGGCGTTATTGCTGGTTTTATCTATTTTTGCCACGCAACTTTAACGAAGCAAAACTGTTTTTAAGTGCTGAGAAATAAAACGATGAAGGTATCAAAACAAAGCTCTGTAAGCATAAGCTCTGAAACAAAAAGCCAGTTTGAATCTATTTTATCAGCACATTTACCTGAATCGAAATTAGTTGATCAGTTTCAAAGACACAAAAGAAAACTAAGAATTTCATTGACTGATCGATGTAACTTTAAATGCAGTTATTGTATGCCTGATCATCCGAGCTGGTTAGCTAAACAGGATATTTTAAGTTTTGAAGAACTTTATAGATTTTGTGAAGTGATGATTAAGCTTGGCATCACTCAAATTCGCTTAACGGGTGGCGAGCCGTTGATGCGAAAAGGGCTCGTGAATTTTATTTATACGCTCAATACGTTAAGACCATTAGGTTTACAGCGTGTCTCAATGACGACGAATGCTTATTATTTAGAAAAATATGCAGTTGAGCTAAAACAAGCTGGGCTTGATGATCTAAATATAAGTTTAGACAGTATTGATCCAGCCACTTTTTTAAAAATGACTCAAAAACCCTTAACACCCGTATTAAAAGGAATTGAGGCGGCAAAAGCTGCAAATATTCCAATTAAACTCAACTGTGTTTTGGTGTATGGAGAGAATCATCAGGAAATATTGTTATTAACTGAGTGGGCTTATCAAAATGACTTTGAACTACGATTTATTGAATACATGCCATTGGATCAACCTGAGCATTGGCAGCGAGAGAAAGTCGTGGTTGAGGATGACATTATCAATATACTTTCGCCACATTTTCGTATCGATAAATTAGAACGAAATAATGACCCAGCCACAATATATACACTCAATCAAAGTTTTAAACTGGGTATTATTTCCACCATCAGTAAACCCTTTTGCCAAAGTTGTGATCGTTTGCGTTTAACCGCGACAGGTGAGTTATTTACATGTTTGTTTGCCAACACAGGTATTTCTGTTCGACATTTATTGGCTAAAGCTCAGGGAAAACAATTGATAGCAACAATTTTGGATACGGTTTGGCAAAAAAAAGCAGGCTATATTGCTTACCAAGCTGCGCCCATTCGTAAGATTAGTATGCATTCTATTGGAGGTTAATTTTATACATAGAGATAGAATTGTATATGCTTTTTTTATTTGAAATGAATCGCTTATTGTGAAGTTGTGTATTATTTAAATTGACAGGATTTTTTATGAAAAATGTAGGCATGAAGCCTGAGAGTTATCGTATTGCTACTGCAAGTTCAGAGTTATTCGCGCCTCCGCATTGTTTACAATTATTAGCAGAGGGTAATACTGAAAAAGGCGATGCACTAAAAACAGCACGAATCGCAGGGATTCTTGCAGCCAAACGTACCGATGAGCTTATTCCGCTTTGTCATCCTTTACCTATTTATCGAGCTGATGTCGATTTTGAAATACTAGCAGATCGCGTCAAGATTACGGCAACCGTAGAAACGATTGCGCCAACTGGTGTTGAAATGGAGGCTTTAACTGCCGCTAGTCTGGCTGCGCTCACGATTTATGACATGTTGAAACCGCATTGTGAACCAGATGAACTGATGATTGGTCATTGCAAACTTGAATTGAAAAAGGGCGGGAAATCGCACTATAAGCGCCATCTTCGACAAGCTGTATCAGCGGCAGTCATTGTGTTATCAGATAGTGTTGCTTCTGGCAAAAAACCTGATACTGCGGGACGTTCTGTGGTTGAAACCTTAACTGAGGCTGGATTTGATCCAATTCACTATCAAATCATCGCTGATGAGCCTTTGCAACTAAAACAATTGATTTCAGAGTTGGTGCAATCTTATGGATGCATCATTACGGTAGGTGGGACAGGCATAGGCAAGCGCGATATTACTGTTGATACGATAGAACCATTATTGGAACGAGAGCTGAATGGTCTGATGGAAGCAGCACGTGCTTTTGGTCAAAGACGGACACCTTATGCTGCAATGTCTCGTGGTGTTGCTGGTTTTATTGACCGTTCACTGATCATTACTTTACCAGGAAGCCGTGGTGGCGCTTCTGAATCTATGGCAGCGATTTTACCTGCCTTGGTGCATATCTTTGATGTATGTCGAGACTTACCACACCCAGGAGGTTATGAATGAGTTGTTGTGGTCAAGGATTAATAGGTTTAGATCAAGCATTGGCAGCTTATTCTACGGTTGAACCGCGAGCGGTTCAGACTCTGCCACTGGTAGAAGCACATCAACATTATCTGGCACAAGATGTTCTGTCTGAGATTGCATTACCTCTATTTACTCAGAGTGCAGTAGATGGCTATGCCTTAAAAAGTGAAGATATTCTTGCCGGTATTACCGTGTTTGAATTGGTTGGAGAAATACGCGCAGGTATTGAAGAAGATGTTCAGATCGAGTCTGGACAATGTGTTCGAATTTTTACAGGCGGTAAATTACCAGAGTCGGCTGATACGGTTACCAGACAAGAAATAGTATCTAAACTAGATAGCCGAATTAGTTTAAATCAAGCGCTTAATAAAGGGACGGATATTCGTTATCAAGGCGAAGAATTATCTATTGGGACAATATTGGCAAAGCAGGGCCAATATCTAAAAAGTGGCTTAGTTGCATCACTAAGTATGGCAGGGGTAAAAGAGGTCAGTGTTTTTAACCATCCTCGTATTGCTGTATTGATTACAGGCGATGAAGTCAGCAAAAGTCTTGATAATAGCGCTCAGGTTTTTGATGCGAATTCGCCAATGGTTTTAACATGGTTGAAGGAAAGAGGTTTTTACTCGATCCATTTAGAACATGTGATAGATGATGAAATTGTCTTGAAAAAGGCTTTAGCAAATGCCTTAGATCATTACGATTTAGTTATCACGACTGGCGGGGTTTCAGTTGGAGATTATGATTTGATTCGTCCTGTTTCTCTTGCATTAGGGGCAAATGAAATTTTTTGGCAAGTTGCTCAGAAACCAGGCAAACCGATTTATTTTGCTGAATATAAAAAACCAAACCAGACTTCCTATTTATTAGGGTTGCCGGGTAATCCAGCAGCAGTATTTGTTTGTTTAGAAATCCATGTGTTGACTTTGCTTAAAGCAATGCAAGGTTTAAAAGAAGCCAAACCAGAATGGGAGAAGGCGAGCTTAAGTGAGGCTGTAAAAGGTGATAGTCGGGAGCAACTGTTGCGTATGAAATTGAATGTTGATGAGCAAGGGCAACTTAATGTTTCAAAACTCAAAAAACAGCAATCGCATATGTTAAGTAACTTAAGTGAAGCGAATGTTATTGGTCGAATTCCAGTGTTTAACAATACTGAAAATTGCCCCAAATTCATTGAGTTCATTCGTCTTTAGTATTTTGAGTCTAATACGCTTGGGTAACAATAAAAATGTCTCAATATCCAAATACTGACTTAGTCATTTTAGCTGGTGGTCAAGCTAGACGGATGCAAGGTAAAAACAAACTTTTGCAGCAGTTTGATCATGAAATGCAACTGCTTAAAATCTATCATCAATTTTGTGATGAGGTTGCGAAAATTTGGGTAAATAGTCATCAGGACTGTATTGTTTATCAGGAGATCATCGCTGAAATAGCCTGTTTTTCAGATGATCAGGCGGGATTTTTAGGGCCATTAATGGGAATGAAAAGCGCATGGGCACATGTAACTACAGATTATATTCTGTTCATTCCCTGCGATATTACTTTTATCCCTAAAGATGTCTTATCAAAAATGCATCAAGCTTTATTGGTGGCGGAAAATTCTCAAGCTGTATTTATCTCTATAAACGAACAAAACCTTTACCCATTTTGTTTGTTAAAAAGAGACAGCTTAGCTACGCTCGAAAAGCATTTGGCTAATGAACAATTAAGTATTCGAAAATGCTTTGATGATTTAAAGCCACAAGTCGTTAAATATGAAAACCCTATAAGTTTTCATAGCATTAATTCAGAACAGGAGTTAAGACTATACCGTGAAGAATTACATATATTCAGTCATTCAAAATCAAGTTAGTTCACCCTAAATACTCATTGTGGCGCTATGCTTAAGTAAAGGTGTTAAATGGCAGAGATTCAAATTAAGATTGAAACTTATGGTGCAATTGAAAGACTGTTACCTAAAGATTTAAATTTTTCTTGTGTTGAAAATAGTATGGTCTCAGAAATTTTGCAGCAAATTTCTGATCAATATCCTGATTGCGCTAGTCTTTTAGAGAAGTGTGCATGTGCGATTGGTGAAGAAATTATTCCCCGTCGACATCGATTAACAAACCATTGTACATTGGTTTTATTATCCCCTGTAGCAGGAGGCTAACATGACAGATAGATCTCGGATTAAGGAAACGGATCTGAGTTTAGATGATTTTAAAACCATTGATGATTTTCCTGAATGTGGTGGTATTGGAATTTTTATTGGAACGGTTCGAAATCACCATGAAGGTCGCAGTGTTAAGGCATTAAAATATACTGCTTATAAGCCCATTGCTGAAAAAATGATTCGTGCAATTGAGCAAGAAATACAAAACAAATATGCAGTATCATATATTCAGGTTATTCATAGAATTGGCGCTCTAGATATCGGAGGCAAAGCAATCATCGCAGTGGCTTATGCGCCGCATCGAAGAGAAGCTTTTATGGCGTGCGAAGAGGTTGTAGAACGTGTAAAACATGAAGTTCCAGTATGGAAAGAAGAGTTTTACTCAGATGGTTCTAGTGAATATGTCGCTGGCTGTTGTATCCGAAAAGATGATGATGTTGCGGATAAACATCTTCATTTGAATTCTCATTAAGTCGTTGTAAATTACGCAGCTTAAGTTATAACAATGATGAATGATTATTATGAAAAGTTACCATGTAAAGTAAATGAATTTTTTCTTGAGCTGATTTTTTAATCAGATAAGCCATTAAAGAGGGCACTCAAATGAACGATTTAGAAAAAAATAAACCTGAAACAGAAGGCCAAGAACGTCATATTCAGGAGAATACCAATTTCGCACGTATCGAACCCTATACGCATCCTGCTGGTGGTTGGGGCGCTTTGTTGAGTGTTGCCAGAAATTTAAAAAGGCAAGAAGTCTTTGCCAAAGGCTCAATTACATTAATGAATATTAATCAGCCGACAGGTTTTGACTGTCCTGGTTGTGCATGGCCTGAGAAAAAAGATACGCACGCATTTAATTTTTGTGAAAATGGTGCAAAAGCTGTTGCATTCGAAGCAACCAGTAAGCGAGTTACTCCAGAATTTTTTGCGCATCACACGGTAAGTTGGTTGGCTGAGCAAAATGATTTTTACCTCGAAGATTTGGGGCGACTCACAGATCCAATACGTTATGACGCGGCTACAGATAAATATGTCCCAATTTCTTGGGATGATGCATTTAAGCTTATCGCTCAACATCTTCAAGCCTTGGATCATCCAGATCAGGCTGCATTTTATACGTCTGGTCGTGCAAGCAATGAGGCGGCTTTCTTGTACCAGTTATTTGTCAGAAGTTATGGAACAAATAACTTCCCTGATTGTTCAAATATGTGTCATGAAACCACCAGTATTGGTTTGAAAGATTCAATTGGGCTCGGCAAGGGGACCGTTACTTTAGATGATTTTGATCAAGCGGATATCGTATTTAGCTTTGGGCATAATCCTGGTACCAACCATCCACGAATGTTAGGAACTTTACGCGAAGTATCGCGTAGAGGTGGAAATATTATTGCGATTAATCCAATCAAAGAACGTGGGTTAGAGCGTTTTCAGGATCCTCAAGCAGCAATTGAGATGATGACGAATGGCAGTACGCCCATTAGTCGCTTTTATTTTCAGCCGAAAATTGGCGGAGATTATGCGCTTCTGTTAGGTATGATGAAGCATCTTCATGAATGGGATAAACAGGCAATACTCGCAGGTAAAACGGGGGTATTTGATCGGCAGTATATTGCTGAGAATACCGTTGGTTTTGATGAAATGTTAAAAGAAGTTGACCGAACAGAATGGCGTGATATTTATCAGTATTCAGGCCTCTCTTCGGAAAACTTAGAATCAATTGCTAAAATGTTTTGCGAGTCTGAGCGTTCAATTTTTTGTTGGGGAATGGGCATAACACAACATAGACATGGCACTGCAAATGTTCATATGTTGGCTAATTTACTTTTGGCGAAAGGGCAGATTGGTCGTCCTGGAGCAGGCCTATGTCCAGTTCGTGGGCACAGTAATGTGCAGGGTGATCGGACCATGGGGATCAATGAATTACCAAGTGCAAAAATGCTGGATGATATTGATCGTGTTTTTAACATTAAATCGCCACGCAAACATGGCTATGGTGTGGTAGAAACGATTAAAGCGATGTATGAGGGCGATGTTAAAGTCTTTATTGCTTTAGGCGGGAATTTTGCAGTTGCCACACCTGACACCCCATATACTCAAGAAGCGCTAAAACGCTGCTCACTGGTGGTAAATATTGCAACAAAACTCAATCGTAGCCATCTCGTATGTGGTAAAGACGCCTTGGTTCTTCCATGTCTAGGTCGTACCGAACTGGATAAGCAACTGAAAGGGAATCAGGCGATCTCAGTTGAAGATTCAATGAGTAATGTTCATTTATCCGCTGGGCGCAATGAACCTGCATCAAAGAACTTGCTTTCTGAACCTGATATTGTTGCACGAATGGCTGAAGCGACGTTACCTGACTCTAAAATTAAATGGCGTTGGTATGTTGAGGACTATGATCGTATTCGTGATTCTATTGAAGAGGTTTTTGAGGAATTTAAAGATTTCAATGGACGAGCCTATCAACCGGGTGGTTTCCATCTGATTCATCCTGCCAATGTTAAAGTTTGGAATACCCCCGTGGGTAAAGCACAATTTCTGATTACGCCATTAAGCCAAGTCTATAACGATCAAGAAAATCAATTTTCTGCCAAGTACACAAAGAGCAAAGTCTATACTTTAATGACGATTCGTTCGCACGATCAGTACAATACGACCTTATACGGTCTTGATGATCGCTATAGAGGTGTGTTTGGCCAGCGCCGTGTATTATTTATAAATCAACAAGATATTGATGAAGCTGGTTTTGTTGCTGATCAATGGGTTGATATTGAAAGTGTATTCTCTGATGGGGTAAAAAGAGTCGTGAAAAGTTTCCGAATCGTTCCCTATAATATTCCATCAGGAAGTCTGGCCGCTTATTATCCTGAAACCAATCCACTGGTTGCGCTTTCAAGTCATGATCAATATGCCAAGATTCCAGCTTCAAAGAGTGTTCCTGTTATTTTACATGCTGGCGATGCACCTGAGTACTTCAATTTATTTACTGAAGTTGATCCTGAGAATGCAGAAAAAAAGGTTGAAACTTAAGTATTTACTGGTTTATTGCAGGATACGTGAAATTGGATAGTAACCTATGGTTGCTATCCTGAATGGTAAGGAAAGCTCAAGTTGGAACCACAATTTTCAGGTTATGCATCAGTTCAAATTACACGATTTGATCAAGATAAAACAGATGTTCAGTTTGATCAGGTTGTTCAAGAATATCCGATTGCATTGGTTTATAACGGTATATCTCATGCGGTGATGATGGCTACACCAACTCATATCGCTGAATTCGCAAAAGGATTTAGCCTTTCTGAAGGAATAATTGCAAGTTTAAAAGAACTTTACTCGCTTGATATTATTCACAACAATTTTGGTATACAGGTTGAGATGAAAATTTCATCAAAAGCTTTTATGGCATTAAAACAACATCGCAGAATGCTGATTGGTAGAACAGGATGTGGTTTATGTGGTATAGAAAGTCTTCAACAACTTCAATTTTCATTACCAAAAATTAGTTCTACAATTCAATCAGAATGGTTAAGAGAAATTCCTAACGCAATCAAACAATTAAAAAACCAGCAAAAGATTACCGCTGTGACTGGTGGAGCGCATGCTGCTGCTTGGGTTGTGCAGGGGAACATTCATGCTATTTTTGAAGATGTTGGGCGACATAATGCGCTAGATAAATTACTGGGTCATATCTCAGCAGAGAACTTTGATTTGTCAAAAGGATTTGTGGTGATGACCAGTCGAGCAAGTTATGAACTGATTAGAAAATGTGTTGTATTAAATATCGCATTACTTGCAACAATTTCAGCGCCTACCAGTATGGCAATAGAGATGGCACAAGCTTCAGGTCTCACATTGGCAAGCTTTTGTCGGGGTGATGGTTTCGTCCTTTATAGTCAGTAATGCTTAGCGATCAATTTTTTGTTATTTAAAGGAAGATGTCGATGAAAAAATTTTTATTTAGTTTAAGTTTGCTTGCCATGGGCCATACTTATGCAGAAGATACAATCACAGTCTACGCCGCAGCCAGTTTAACCAATGTTCTAGCAGAACTAGATCAAAAATATGAAAAGAAAAATAATCTAAAAATTAAAACATCTTATGCTGGTTCATCGACACTGGCAAAACAGATTGAAGCAGGGGCACCAGCCAATTTGTTTATCTCTGCCGATGAGCAGTGGATGAATTATTTACAAGATAAAAAATTGATTGATCCTAAAAATAGAAAGAATCTACTTGGTAATCGTTTGGTATTGATTAGCCCGAAAAATCAAAACATACAATTCAAAATGACCCCATCATTTGACCCAACTACTGCATTTAAAGGCAAGCTTTGTACAGGCGATACCAAAAGTGTTCCTGTTGGAAAGTATGCGAAGCAAGCTTTAACATCATTGCAGTGGTGGGAAAAAATTCAGCCGCGTTTAGTGCAAGCTGAAGATGTTCGCGTTGCACTGAATTTTGTGGCACGTGGGGAATGTAATGTGGGGATTGTTTATTTAACTGATGCTGCAATTAGTCCAGATGTTAAGGTTATTGCTGAGTTTCCGTTAAACACGCATACACCGATTGTTTACCCAATGGGGATGGTAAAACCGACCCCTGAAACTGTTAAGTTTTATCAATATTTACAAAGCAATGAAGCTAAAACCATATTTAAAAAATATGGCTTTAGCGTTCTTAATTAGAAATCGGCTATGTTTGATGTACTGTCACCAGCAGAAATTGAAGTCTTAAAACTCTCTTGTAAAGTTGCTGGTTTTTGTCTGATTTTTAGCTTGATTCCAGCCATTATCGTTGGCTGGATTTTGGCACGTAAAGATTTTTTCGGAAAATCATTATTTGAAACATTGATTTTTTTACCTTTGGTGTTACCGCCAGTTGTGCCAGGTTTTTTACTTTTACAAGTTTTTGGTAATCGTGGCTTCTTAGGGAAATATTTAACGGAGTTCGGCCTAGATTTTGCATTTAATTGGAAAGGTGCAGTCTTGGCTTCGGCAGTGATGGGATTTCCATTATTGGTCCAATCGATTCGTCTGGCGATTGAACTTGTTGATCAAAAGCTAGAAATGGCTGCAAAAACTTTGGGCGCATCTGCATTTTCAACATTTCTGCATGTGACTTTACCTTTAGCGAGTAGTGGTATTTTAATTGGTGCAATCTTATGTTTCTGTCGTAGTTTAGGAGAGTTTGGCGCAACTATTACCTTTGTGGGCAATGTTGAGGGTGAAACCAGAACTCTACCGCTTGCGATGTATAGTTTGATGCAACAGCCTGATATGAATCATGCATTGCAACGTCTGATTATGATTTCATTGACTGTGGCATTTTTGGCATTATGGTTTGCACAGTGGTTTCACCGCTATCAAAAGAAAAAACAGAGTTAACGTAATGCATTTTGATTTTAAAATAATCTTGAAATTTGATAAATTTAATTTAAATCAGCAATTTAAATCTGATGAAAGTGTGGTGGGATTATTTGGACATTCTGGTTCAGGTAAAACCAGCATTTTAAATGCGATAGCTGGCTTACGTACGCCACAACAAGGCTGGATCAAAGTGAACCAAGATACTTGGTTTGATCATGAAACAAAAATCAATGTCCCCACTCAAAAACGCCGTGTCGGTTTAGTCTTTCAAGATGCCCAATTATTCCCACATAAAAATGTTATGGGGAATTTAAAGTTTGGATATAACCGAATTGATGTTGAGCGACGTCAGTTTGAGTTAGACTATATCATTGAATTATTAAAGCTGAGCCATCTGCTTGATCGGATGCCAATACACCTCTCTGGAGGCGAAAAACAACGCGTGGCATTGGGGCGTGCGATTTTATATTCGCCGAATATTCTGCTATTAGATGAACCTTTATCTGCATTGGATGCAGAGCATAAAGCTGAAATTATTCCATTCTTTCAACAAATAAAGAGTGAGATTAAAATTCCTATGTTATATGTGACTCATGATATAGAGGAAGTCAAACTGTTAACAGATACCATTTGGCATTTAGGGTGATTGTCGATTGGGTTTAATTTAAAAAGTTCATTTT
The DNA here is from genome assembly GCF_025433935.1 of Acinetobacter sp. I-MWF. NCBI lineage: Bacteria > Pseudomonadati > Pseudomonadota > Gammaproteobacteria > Moraxellales > Moraxellaceae > Acinetobacter > Acinetobacter sp. I-MWF. The sequence continues at coordinate 1,562,846 of NZ_JAMBAR010000001.1, forward strand.
ATATTTTTTCTAGAAGAAGTAACGATGCATGCTATGGGCGCCCGTTTGGTATTTCAGCTCATCAAACATCATGCTAAAAAATAAATGATAACAAATAATAAAAAATATACGTAAACAGGTTCACAATATTCTAAATGAGCAAATGAAACTTCTTAAAAAATACTCAAGCTCATTAGACGAAAGCTTTTGGTCGCTTAAAAATTATACATCTCAGGGTATTCTTTAAAAATTTTTAAAAATTACTTTGGTTCATGGTTTTAATATGTATTTAACTCAGCTATGTATAGAACTTAAATACTTAAAATTATTACAATCACAATGCGGCTTACCTCAGCGTTAAAAGAGTGGAAAAAACTAAAATTAAAAAAAATGAAATTGTTTAAATTTTTGATAAATAATAAATATTTAAAATAATGCTTAATCTTTATTTAAAGAAGAGCGAGAGGAGAAGTTTTATAGGTCTAGCTTTTTAATTAATCAAATGAAGCCAAAGTGAAAAAAGCATAAATTAAGCTAATCTATACAGCTTGTCCTATTTACAAAATGTCATAATTTCGAAATAATAAAATATGAAATACATCACAATTACTATTGACATGAAAAATTTAGAATTAAATAAAGTTTCTTTAGCTGTTTTTTTAACGATTTTAGCAACAACGACTCAGGCTGCAGAACCACCATCAAATCCAACTTTGACGTTAAATCCTACTCAACGTCAGCAACAACGTGATGAAGCATTACAAAAGCAATTACAGCCCGAAGCTGTAGTGCAAACGGGACTAGAAAAACAACTTCAAATTCAACCACAACTGCAATATCTAAAATCAAACAGCGAAGATGTGTGTTTTGAAATTAAAAAATTTGTATTGATTGGGGAAGATGCGCGTCAATTTACTTTTGCGATGCGCCCTGTCACGCAAGGTCAACATAATCTCATTGGCCGATGTATCGGGGTACAAGGCTTAAACCAAGCCTTAGATCTAATTCAAAACAGTATTATTAGTCATGGTTATGTCACCACCCGCATGCTGTTACCTCAACAGAACATTGCTTCAGGTGAGATTAAACTACAAGTGATTGCTGGGAAAGTAGATCAAATTCAATTTGTTCAAGGGACGTCTAAGCGTGCTCACAAATTTAACGCTTTGCCTGTTCAATCTGGGGATATTTTAAATATTCGGGATATTGAACAAGGTTTAGAAAACTTTAAACGTGTGCCGACTGTTGAAGCTGACTTTAAAATCAAACCATCAGAACAGCGTAACCAACCTGGCTATAGTGATTTAGAGTTGGCATGGCAACAATCAAAACCTTACCGGATTCATTTGGGGGTTGATGATGCAGGCTCAGATTCAACGGGGAAATACCAAGGCACAGCAACCTTATCTTTAGACCATCTGTTTACTGCAAATGACTTGTTTTATGGCAGTTATAACCATGATTTAGGAGGGGGAGATCAAGGTAAACGCGGAACAGATGGCTATTACTTAAGTTATAGCATTCCACTCAAATATTGGCTGCTTAGCAGCAGTTATAGCCAGTCTGATTATAACCAAACGGTTGCAGGTGCCAGCGAAAGTTATAGCTATAGCGGCAAAAGTAAACTGATCGGGGTCGATTTATCTCGGGTACTTTACCGTGATGCCAAACGAAAAACCACCGCCAGTGTGGGAGGATGGTATCGGGAGTCGCAAAACTTCATCAATGATGTAGAAATTGAAGTGCAACGTAGAAAAACCGGTGGCTGGAAAGCCAGTTTGGATCATACAGAATATCTAGCCAATGCGACTTTAACAGGCAATTTAACCTATAAACGCGGTACAGGTGCATTTAATGCAATGCATGCACCTGAAGAGCAATTTGGCGAAGCCTA
>NZ_JAMBAR010000001.1:1564818-1565081 GCF_025433935.1 Acinetobacter sp. I-MWF
AGATTTTATTTAAACAATATCGCCATCACGCTGAGAATTTGATGACAGATGACAGCATTGAGTACAAATTTAAGATTGGGGATTTAGTGGTTTTACTTTACCCCATTCAGGATGTGCAGGTGAGGACAGTGGATGAAATACCGCACCCTCAATATCTGGTCTTAGATGGATATCGGCATATCTACCATACTGACTTTATTCGTCTTGCAACGTTTGACGAAATTAAGCTGAGTTATCGCATCGACTAAATACCATTTAAACAT
>NZ_JAMBAR010000001.1:1565181-1572765 GCF_025433935.1 Acinetobacter sp. I-MWF
AGGACAGTGGATGAAATACCGCACCCTCAATATCTGGTCTTAGATGGATATCGGCATATCTACCATACTGACTTTATTCGTCTTGCAACGTTTGACGAAATTAAGCTGAGTTATCGCATCGACTAAATACCATTTAAACATACTGATTTCAATTCTCATCCCATGCCAAAAAAGCATGGGATTTTTTTATGTCTTTCAAACTAGAAGTTAGAGGAATACATTATGAGACAACATATCGTAAATTTACCCCAATACATCATAGGTCCTGTTGTAGGATCAAAAACTTATTCATTACCTTCAAAACGAAAAAAGCAACCCAAACGCTTAGCTGAAACCAAAAGCATGTCACAAGCCGAATGGCTCAATGTGCGTAAACAAGGCATTGGCAGTAGTGACTGTGCCGCAGCTTGTGGACTTAATCCCTATATGTCAATGCTTGAACTGTGGATGATTAAAACAGGTCGTATCCAACAACATATAGAAGATGAAAGTGAAGGCCATGCACCCTTATATTGGGGCAAACGCCTAGAGCCTTTAGTCGCTGAATACTACAGTCTACATACCAACTATAAGGTGCGTCGAGTCAATGCAGTCCTGCAACACGCTGAACCTGATAAACATTTCATGTTAGCAAACTTGGACTATTCCGTGGTGGGTGATGCAGATGTACAGATACTTGAATGTAAAACCGCAGGGGAATATGGCGCAAAACTATGGCGAGAAGGTGTGCCTTTATACGTACTTTGTCAGGTGCAACATCAACTGGCAGTCACTGGCAAGAAAGCAGCACACATCTGTGTGTTGATCTGTGGACATGAAACACGAATTTTTAAAGTAACACGCTCAGAATCAGTGATCCAACACATTATCAATGCTGAACGACACTTTTGGGAATGTGTGGAAAAAGACACCCCACCAGATGCTGATGCCAGTGAATCAGCAGCCAAAGCCTTACAGCTACTTTATCCTGAACATATCCCACTGATGACCACAGATTTAACTCAAGATGAACAGGCCAATCAACAATTTGAACAATTGATTCAAGCACGCCATCAGGTTGAAAAGCATCAGGAGCAATTTGACCTACTCAAGCATCAATTACAAGCCAAGTTGCAACAGGCTGAACGTGCAACATTCAGCAATGGTTCAGTGACGTGGAAAAAGTCTAAAGACTCAATCAGTTTAGACAGCAAGGCCTTACTCAAACAGCATCCTGAGTATCTTAATCAATTCCCACAAACTAAACATGGCTCACGGCGTTTCAATATTTATACCGATGATGATTGAAAGGTAATTAGCCTAAGCAAGATATCCAACCACTTGACATTAAAACAAGCCTACAAAAAAACCCATGCCTCAGCGGATGGGATTTCTTTTAAGCAAATTTCATTTTAACCAAATACAGAAACTCATTTAAATAGAAGAGGAAACTACCATGATTAAAGGTCTAGCGATTACCCCACCGATACTTGGACGCATCAGTATTGGTAAGGTTGTTGAGAAGAATGGAAAGCGGCTGCCTGAAAAGGATGATCAATTTGTGTGACGTGAAGTCGTTTGAGTAATTGTTCCAGCGAGGAAACTCGCGTGTGAACCTGATGTGCCGTCATCAGTAGCCTACCGACACATGCAGGATTGGCAACGATCCTGTGTGAAGCTGTCGGGACAATGTAGCTGGGCTTTTAAGCCGCACCAAGCCGTGAGGTGGGGGTGTTATCTGCAAGCATCAATGCGGATACGGCGCTAGGCTGGATGGTATGACCAACATATGTGAACTGCTGATAAACATCGTTACGTCTGACAAGCCAAAGATGCTGACAGGCTTGGACCAAAAGGTATGCGGTCGGTTACCTCATGAATTGTGGGGGTACACGGACATAATGACCGCCGGTGAATAGGCAGGGTCTAACCCATCTCGTTACTCATGCGGAACACGGTAAGCCCGTATCGTTGCCCTTTTGGGCAGGCAAACTGTAAGGAATGCCGTTGGCGGTGCGGGTAAAGGAAAAGTGGAGAAAGCGAACGCTGCTCTGTAATGGGGCAGATAGGGGTTGAGCTGCAAGGCGATATCATCCCATGCGAAAGCAGGCAGACTTCCACTCGGTCTTTCTTTACGAGAGAGTTTGATTAACCTTTTAATGAGGGAATTGCAGATGACTACGCAAGTTTGCGCGGGTGCGTCCTCACACGAGATCGAGGAATGGGACAGTATCGACTGGACCCAATGTCGCCGTGAAGTGCGAAGGCTCCAAGCGCGTATCGTAAAGGCAACACGGGAAGGCAGACACGGCAAGGTGAAAGCCCTGCAATGGCTGCTGACTCACTCGTTTTGCGGGAAAGCATTGTCCGTCAAACGAGTCACTGAGAACCGAGGTAAAAGGACATCCGGTGTAGATCACAGGCTTTGGTCTACGCCGAAAGCTAAATCTCAAGCGATATTGTTACTCAGGCGGCACGGATATCAACCGTTGCCGCTGAAGCGCGTCTATATTCCTAAAACCAACGGGAAGATGCGACCGCTGGGTATCCCAACCATGAAAGACAGGGCAATGCAGGCACTCTACTTGCTTGCCCTTGAACCCTTGGCTGAGACAACAGCGGACCAGCGGTCATTTGGTTTTCGCGCTCACAGGTCTACTGCGGATGCTATCGGACAGTGCTTTATCGCACTGGCTCGGAAACATTCGCCACAATGGATCTTGGAGGGTGACATCAAAGGTTGCTTCGACAATATCGATCATGACTGGTTACTAAAACATATCCCGACGGATCGAAACATCCTGAAGATGTGGTTAAAAGCTGGATACATGGAAAATAGACAATTGTTTCCCACCGACGCAGGTACGCCACAGGGCGGTATCATTTCGCCAGTCTTGGCGAACCTCGTCCTTGATGGTATGGAAGCTCGATTGAACGCCGAATTCGAAAGAAAACGGAGGATCAACTGGGCAGGACACCGTCTCAAAGTCGGGTATGTACGTTATGCGGATGACTTTATTGTCACTGGATGCTCGAAAGAGCTACTGGAGGATGAAGTTATGCCGATTATTGAGGACTTTATGCGGGAACGAGGGCTTATGCTTTCCCCAGAAAAGACCAAGATCACGCACATCAACGAAGGCTTTGACTTTCTGGGGCAGAACATCCGCAAGTATAACGGCAAGTTACTCATCAAACCGTCGAAAGCGAATGTGGCAGCTTTTCTTAAGAAAGTACGCACTGTTATCAAAGGGAATAAGACACTGAATCAGGATTATCTGATTCAGATGCTGAACCCGATAATTCAGGGCTGGGCAAACTATCACCGGCACGTCGTTGCAAAAGCAACTTTTGCTCGGGTCGATTACGAGATTTGGCGGACATTGTGGCAATGGGCGGTTCGTCGTCACCCAAACAAAGGCGGCCGCTGGGTAAGGAAGCGTTATTTCCATACTCTAGGTACTCGAAGTTGGGTATTTGCAGCATCAACAGGAAAGAGACTCCCGAAAGGTGAACCGATCCTGAAGATGCTACGAAATGCGTCAGACACACCTATTCAACGTCACCGACCACTTAAGCTGGAAGCCAATCCATTTGACCCACAGTGGGATAAGTATTTTGAAGAGCGAACAGCTCTCAAGATACAGCAATCATTGAGGAACAGGAAGATGCTAAACAGACTTGAACTGGATCGAAGTCATGACTCCACGGTATCGAAGTAGTGAAGCCGGCTCGTGCAGACGGGCTTTGAAAGGCTTGAGCCGTATGCGGGGAAACTCGCACGTACGGTTCTTAGGGGGGCGTGGCTCAGTAATGAGCCATGCCTACCCGACACTATTACCAGTCAAATCCAAGGCAAGGACGGCTGGATCAATCATCCGTTTGATGAGCAACTGCGAGCCAAAGCACCCAATCAAAAACTTCGAACCATTCCAGTACGGATGATTTTTAATGATCCCGAACTTAACCTTAGAGCAGAATATACCTTATTTGATCGACAAACAGGACGACCTGTATGTATTGGTAATGGTGAAACATGTCAAAGGCAAACCAGTCAAGGCATTGAACAACATCCATGCCCATCCCCTGATTTATGCCCATTGGCACAAGGAGGCAACTGTAAACCTTTTGGCCGTTTGCATGTGAATTTAGATGAATCGGATGAACTTGGTACGTTTATTTTTAGAACCACAGGCTTTAATAGTATTAGGACTTTGGCAGCGAGACTGAGTTATTACCATGCAGCATCGAATGGCTTACTTTCATGTCTACCACTTCAACTGACACTTCGAGGAAAATCCACCACACAAAGTTATCGAACCCCTGTGTATTACGTCGATTTAACTTTAAGGGATGGCGTCAATCTTCAACAAGCCATTCAAACGGCTAAGGAAATTGACCAACAAAGCAAAGCTTCAAGATTTAATCAAACAGCTTTGGATCAAACGGCACGTCAGGGTTATGGCAATGCGCGATTTGAAGTAAATTCTGAGGAGGGTCTGAATTTAATAGAGGAATTTTATACTGATGAAAATCAAGAAACTGACACTGAACAAGCTGAAACCAATGCAAGAACTAAAGCAAAACTTAAGCCGAATCAAGGTGAGGGTTTTGTGCTGGATATACAGCAGGGTTTGCAGAAAAGTGTAAGGTCGGTGAATTGAAGAATGTGAGTCCAAAGACTCACAATCATGAGGTATTTTTAATTTTTTGAAACACTTAAAATTAATTATTGAAAACGTGATTTAAATCAATTATTATTAATTTATTGTTAAATATATTAAGTTTTATGTGCTCAGTCTTTTCCCAATAGATGAGCATCTTTTTATTCCCTTTATATACCCATGTATCATAATCCATGGGTGTTTTTTTATATAAAAATCAATTTATTAATATAATCTCAGGGTGGGTAAAACTATACCTAAAACCTATCATAAAGCAAATTGGTTTTCTTATAAAGGACAGTGGATGAAATACCGCACCCTCAATATCTGGTCTTAGATGGATATCGGCATATCTACCATACTGACTTTATTCGTCTTGCAACGTTTGACGAAATTAAGCTGAGTTATCGCATCGACTAAATACCATTTAAACATCCTGATTTCAATTCTCATCCCATGCCAAAAAAGCATGGGATTTTTTTATGTCTTTCAAACTAGAAGTTAGAGGAATACATCATGAGACAACATATCGCAAATTTACCCCAACCCACCATAGGTTCTATAACAGGATCAAAAGCTTACTCATTACCTTCAAGAAGAAAAAAGCACCCCAAACGCTTAGCTGAAACCAAAAGCATGTCACAAGCTGAATGGCTCAAAGTGCGTAAACAAGGCATTGGCAGTAGTGATTGTGCCTCAGCCTGTGGACTGAATCCCTATATGTCGATGCTGGAACTGTGGATGATTAAAACTGGACGTATTCAACAAAACATTGAAGATGAAAGTGAAGGACACGCACCGCTATATTGGGGCAAACGCCTAGAGCCTTTGGTCGCTGAATACTACAGCCTACACACCAATTATAAAGTACGTCGAGTCAATGCCGTATTACAACATCCTGAGCCCGATAAACATTTCATGTTGGCAAACTTGGACTATTCTGTGGTGGGTGATGCAGACGTACAACTTTTAGAATGTAAAACCGCTGGAGAATATGGCGCAAAACTATGGCGAGATGGTGTCCCTCTATATGTGCTGTGCCAAGTACAACATCAATTGGCAGTCACAGGCAAGAAAGCAGCACATATTTGTGTACTGATCTGTGGGCATGAAACTCGAATTTTTAAAGTGACTCGTTCAGAATCAGTGATCCAACACATCATCAATGCAGAACGACACTTTTGGGAATGTGTGGAAAAAGACACCCCACCTGATGCTGATGCGAGTGAATCGGCAGCGAAAGCTTTACAACAGCTTTATCCTGAACATGTACCACTGAGTACCACAGACTTATCCGAAGATGAGAAGTCCAACCAACAATTTGAACAATTGATTCAAGCACGCCATCAAATTGAAAAACATCAGGAGCAATTTGACTTACTCAAACATCAACTGCAAGCCAAGATGCAACAGGCTGAACGTGCAACATTCAGCACTGGTTCAGTGACGTGGAAAAAGTCTAAAGACTCAATCAGCTTAGACAGTAAGGCTTTACTCAAATCACATCCAGAATATCTCAGTCAATTTCCACAAACTAAACAAGGCTCACGGCGTTTCAATATTTATACCGATTAGCCTAAGCGAAATATCCAACCACTTAAAATTAAAACAGACCTACTAAAAATCCCATGCCTGAGCGCATGGGATTTTTTTAAGCAAATTTCATTTTAACCAAATACAGAAACTCATTTAAACAGAAGAGGAAACTACCATGATTAAAGGTTTAGCAATCACACCTCCTATTTTAGGGCGAATCAGTATTGGCAAAATAGTCGAAAAGAATGGGAAACGACTGCCTGAAAAGGATGACCAATTTACCATCACCAGCCAAATCCAGAATAAAGATGGCTGGATCAAACATCCACTGGATGAACAACTCAGAGCCAAAGCACCCAATCAAAAACTTCGAACCATTCCAGTACGGATGATTTTTAATGATCCCGAACTTAACCTTAGAGCTGAATATACTTTATTTGATCGGCAAACAGGACGACCTGTTTGTGTTGGAAATGGTGAATTCTGTCAAAGACAAAGCAACCAAGGCATTGAACAGCATCCATGTCCATCACCAGATTTATGCCCATTAGCACAAGGAGGGAACTGTAAGCCTTTTGGTCGATTACATGTCAATCTTGATGAATCGGATGAACTCGGAACATTTATTTTTAGAACTACAGGCTTTAATAGTATTCGTACTTTGGCTGCGAGGCTTAGTTATTACCATGCAGCATCGAATGGCTTACTTTCATGTTTGCCATTGCAATTGACGCTACGGGGTAAATCCACGACACAAAGCTATCGAACGCCTGTGTATTACGTAGATTTAACCCTGCGTGAAGGTGTCAATCTACAACAAGCGATTCAAACAGCAAAAGAAATTGATCAACAAAGCAAAGCAACTGGATTTAATCAAACGGCTTTAGATCAAATGGCACGGCAAGGTTATGGCAATGTACGATTTGAAGTAAATTCTGAGGAGGGTCTGAATTTAATAGAGGAATTTTATACTGATGAAAATCAAGAAACTGACACTGAACAAGCTGAAACCAATGCAAGAACTAAAGCAAAACTTAAGTCGAATCAAGGTGAGGGTTTTGTGCTGGATATACAGCAGGGTTTGCAGAAAAGTGTAAGGTCGGTGAATTGAAGAATGTGAGTCCAAAGACTCACAATCATGAGGTATTTTTAATTTTTTGAAATACTTAAAATTAATTATTGAAAACGTGATTTAAATCAATTATTATTAATTTATTGTTAAATATATTAAGTTTTATGTGCTCAGTCTTTTCCCAATAGATGGGCATCTTTTTATTCCCTTTATATACCCATGTATCATAATCCATGGGTGTTTTTTTATATAAAAATCAATTTATTAATATAATCTCAGGGTGGGTAAAACTATACCTAAAACCTATCATAAAGCAAATTGGTTTTCTTATAA
>NZ_JAMBAR010000001.1:1572865-1579210 GCF_025433935.1 Acinetobacter sp. I-MWF
AAAAACCGGTGGCTGGAAAGCCAGTTTGGATCATACAGAATATCTAGCCAATGCGACTTTAACAGGCAATTTAACCTATAAACGCGGTACAGGTGCATTTAATGCAATGCATGCACCTGAAGAGCAATTTGGCGAAGCCTACACCCATGTGGGTATTTTACAAGCCAATGCCAGTCTGCAAGTCCCATTTAAAGTCGGTAATCAATCGCTACAGTATCTTGCTGAATGGCGAACGCAGTACAGTAAAAAACCACTGACCCCACAAGATCGATTCTCGATTGGGAATCGCTATACCGTAAGAGGGTTTGATGGTGAACAGACGTTGTTGGCAGATAATGGATTTTTAGTGCGTAATGAAATCAGTGGCTCGATGTTTAAGCTTCCGATGCAATGGTACACAGCAATTGACTATGGTGAAGTGGGGGGTAAAACCGCACATGAACCGAATCCATTGCTGGGAACAAGTTTAATGGGCGCTGTCTTTGGATTACGAGGGCAAGTCTTAAAATCGGTTAATTATGACGTTTTTGTTGGGACACCGTTAAAAAAACCAGAACATTATAGAACAGACAATGTGACGACAGGATTCAGCCTGAACTGGATGTATTGAGTTTAATCCTTAAGCCAAATAAAGATTTAAAAAGAATAGGTTGAAACCATGAAATTTGAAGATATAGATGTCATTTCACCCGTGTTATTTCCCAAAGAACAATGGAATGAAGCTGAGGTTCTTGGCGCAATGACATGGTTGTGGCTTTTATCTGACAATTGTAAGCACTCAACAGTATCGGATATGGCAAGACGTGTTTTACCTGTGATTAAAAGTCGTCAATTTGCACTGTTTAGTCAGGGTTCTCAACCATTGGGCTATATTTCATGGGCGAATTTAGATCAACAATCTGAGGCTGAATATGTACATTCAGAACCATGGATCTATAGCCAACAAAATTGGAATTGTGGTGATCGCATGTGGTTGATCAATTGGTTTGCGCCTTTGGGCCAAAGTGCTTTGATTAAACACCTCATTGAAAAACACTTATTTCCTGAGCAATGCTTTAGAGCTCTTTATCATAAGGGTGCTATTCGTGGGCTTAAAGTCATGACATTCCATGGCAAATCGGTTTCTAAGTTAGAAACACAGAATTGGATTAAACAACACCCGATTCTTGCCACTGATCATTGATGGATTTCAAAAAATTCAATATTGAAAAAATATTAAAAAATTAAGGTAAAACATTATGAATAAGAACCGTTATCGCATTATTTTTAGTCAAGCGCGTGGCATGTTTATTGCGGTTGCTGAGATTGTAAAAAGCCGTACCAAAACAGCGGGTCAATCACATACCGTTGGTGAAATCGAAATAGAGGATGTCACGGGCGCATCTTCAATCACCTATAAAAAACTCAATCCTGTTAATTTTGCTGTGGTGAGTTTATTAGGTGCTGCAATTTACACCTTACCGATGGCAACGATTGCTGAAAGTCATATTGTGGCTGATAAATCGGCACCAAATTCCCAACAAGCCACGATACTCAATACCAGTAATGGCTTGACCCAAGTCAATATTCAAACTCCAAGTGCCGGTGGTGTATCACGCAATACCTATACCCAGTTTGATGTGGGGCAGGAAGGTGCGATTTTAAATAATGCACGAAATAATACCCAAACCCAATTGGGTGGCTGGGTACAAGGCAATCCATGGTTAGCCAAAGGTGAAGCCAAGGTAATCTTGAATGAAGTGAACAGCAGTAACCCGAGTCAGCTCAAAGGCTATTTGGAGGTTGCGGGTAAACAAGCTCAAGTGGTGATTGCCAACCCATCTGGTTTGGTCTGTGATGGCTGTGGGGTGATTAACGCAGATCGTTTTACCTTAACCACGGGGCAAGCGGTAATGCATCAAGGTTATCTTGATTCATTCCGAGTACGTGAAGGGCAGGTAACGATTGAAGGGAAAGGCTTAAATGGAAGCTTAACCCCTTATACCGATATTTACACACGTGCTTTAAATGTCAATGCAGGTTTATATGCCAATGAATTAAAAACGGTGTTGGGTCAAAACGACATCAATGTTCAAGATCAAAACTCAGCAAAGATTACTACAACAACAAGTACCTCATCTTCACCTACACCGAGCTTTGCGCTTGATGTTGGAAAATTAGGTGGGATGTATGCTGGAAAAATCTATTTGGTTGGTACTGAAAAAGGTTTAGGTGTGCGTAACGCAGGGTCACTTAATGCTTTGAGCGGTCAAATGCATTTAAATGCCAATGGTGACTTAACCAATACAGGCAATATGATTGCCAATAAAGATCAAATTTTAATTCAGGCAAGCAATGTAAAAAACAGCGGTAATATCAGTAGTACACAACAACAAATACAGATTCAAGCCGACAATATTCAAAACACTGGGCTGATTGCGACTCGTGATGAAATTAAGCTCAATGCTCAAGGCAAGATTGATAATAATGAGGGCGTGATCAACGCAGGACGGATTGATTTTACTGCGCAAAACTTAACCAACAACAAAGGTAAAATCGAGCAAACAGGTCAGCAACAACTCAACATCAGTGCAAAAAACTTAGACAATACTCAAGGCTTAATTGGTCAGGCGACCATTGATCGCAATGGAACAGGTCAACTACCAGGTGGAACCACATCGCCAAGTGTGACTGATCCAGAGCAACAGTCTTCAGCTCAAGACTCAAGTACAGTTGAAGTCGCACCAACAGACCTGACACCCAAGACTTTCGAAGCTGGGAATATTCAGATTGCTCAAGATATTGCCAATGTTGAAGGTGCAATTGTTAACAATGCGGATATCAGTCTAAACGTACAAGACAGCATCAAAAACAATGGTGGTGAAATTCAACTGCCTGAATTGCAATTTAATGGACAAAACTTTGAAAACCAGCAAGGTAAATTCACTGCGAATGTGGTGAATATCAATGCGCAGCAGGTGGATAATCAAAAAGGTATCATTAGTGCCAATCAAAGCTTTGATTTAACTGCACAGCAACTCAATAACAATCAAGGCCGTTTACAAAGTACCAAAGCATTCAATTTAAATTCAGCAGAGATTGATAATCGCCAAGGTCAAATACTTGCTGCGGATGCATTAACTCTAAATTCTGAGACTACCAATAATACACAAGGCGTAATTGGTTCAGTCAATGCGGATGCCAAGCTTTCTATTCAAACTTTAGACAATACTAAAGGGGAGATTTCGGCACAGAATGTACACCTGACGGGTCAGCGCTTAAACAATCAACAGGGTACGATTCAATCCAAAACAGCAGATTTAAACATCAATGTTGATCAAATTGATAATGGTTCGATGCAGGATTCAGCAGGTAATCTGATTGCTGCGCAAAATCTTAAATTGAATGCCCAGCAGTTACAAAGTACTGGGCAAATCTACGCAGGCAATACGGCTGATATAACTGTGAATCAGTTACAACAGCATGGTCAATTGGCAGCACAGAACAAAATCAATGTTCAGTCAAACAGCATTGAAAGCAATCAAAGTGCCGTATGGGCAGCTGGATTAGACAAAGACGGAAAACTCAGCAATACAGATGTCACACTGAATATTGATGCACAAAATGCACAGATTGCAGGAAAGATTTTATCAGGCAATCAAATTCAAATTAAAGCCGCTCAAACAGCAGACTTAAGTCAAAGTGAAAGCCAAGCCAAAAAGATCAACATTGCAACGACCCAACTGAATACCAGCAATGCAAAAATTATTGCAGATGAGCAACTGGATTTAACTGCAACACAAAGAATTCAGAATGAAAAAGGGCAATACAGTGCGGGGCAAGTTAATCTCAATACAGCACAACTCAATAACAACCAAGGTTTAATTCAACACACCGGTAAAAATGATTTTATTCTGGATGTGGCAAATCAGATTGATAACAATGCTGGGCAGATTATTAGTAATGCCAACAAGACTGTAATCAAGACCAATACACTGAACTCGGTTGCGGGTGAGATTTTACATGCGGGTGATCAACAGCTAAAAATCACAGCACAAAATATGCAAGGGCAACAAGGCAAAATTCAAAGTAACAGCCATCTACAACTCGATCTAGGCGTTGCCAATTTAGACCAAGCGCTTACATCTGCACAAGATATTGATTTAAAAGCAACTGAACTGAGCCATCAACACGGACAATTGCTTCAAAGTGATGCCAATGGGCAGTTGCAGGTGAATGTTGCACAAACATTGAATAATACCTTAGGTGTGATCAGTGCTGCTGGTCATGCAAACTTTAAAACTGCGGATTTAAATAATCAAAACGGTGTGATTCAAACCCTTGCAGAAAAAGACCTTAATGTCACGAGCCAAAAACTCGACAACCAGTCTGGCAAAATCATTGCTGGACGAGATGCCAATTTACAAGTCAGTGAGCTGAACAATGATGCAGGTACTGTCTATGCGGCAGGCAAATTGGGGCTACATGCAGCGCAGAATGTGATTAATCAGCAGGGTTTAATTGCTGCAAAACAAGCACTTGCCATAGATGCACAGAATCTAAATAACCACAAGGGTCAGATACAGACGGAAGCTGGTGATGCTAGTCTGAGCATTGCTCAGACTTTAAACAACCAAGCTGGAAGTATTCAAAGTGCAAATGCGCTCAAGATAACTGCTGACAAAGTTGAAAACCAAGGCGGGCAATTACTTGCTGGTATGGATACAAAGCTTGATGTTGCACAGCTGAATAACCAATCAGGCACAATTTATTCTAAGAAACAACTGGATCTCAATGTTTTAGGTACAACTGACAACAGTGCAGGTACTCTTGCAGCGGATCAAGATCTAAATCTAAATACACAGAATTTATTGAGTGATGCAGGACAAATCCGTTCAGAAAATGCCGATTTGAATCTCAGCATCGTTCAAGATATTCAGAATAATAGTGGTTTAATTTCAGCAGCAAAAAATCTGAATCTGACCGCGCAAAACGTGACATCGCAAAAAGGTAAAATCCAGTCAGGTGCAAATGCCAATATTCAGCTGAACAACTTAGACAATACTGAAGGTGTGGTTTATGCCGCTGAACAATTACAGCTTTCGGCAACAGGTGAATTAAACAATACTCAAGGTGTTGTTGCAGCAGAACAATTGACGGATATAAAGGCAGGCTCAGTTATCAATGATGCTGGACAAATTCGTTCGCAACAAGATCAACTGAAACTGAATGTGCAAAAGGATATCAGTAACCAATCAGGCGAAATTTCTGCAGCCAAAACCATTGAATTGAATGCACAAAACTTAAGTAACCAAAAAGGTAAAGTGATTGCGGGTGAATCACTGAATGCCACTGCTCAACAGGTTGACAATACTGATGGTACAGTCTTTGCCAAAGACCAGTTGCATCTTGCAGTTGCGGATCAACTCAATAATCAATCTGGTACCATTGCGGCCAACCAAGAGCTACAGATCCAAGCGAATAGCATTAACAACACGGCAGGCAAAATCCGTTCAGAACAGAATCAACTGGATTTGAATGTTCAGCAAAACATTGACAATCAGACAGGTGAAATTTATGCGGGTAGCCAAGCCAAGATTAATGCAGCTGCCCTGAATAACCAACAGGGCACTATCTATAGCAAAAACCAGTTGGATTTAGATGCCACTCAACTGAATAATCAAAATGGTCAAATTTATACAGCAGGCCAATCCAACCTGATTGTGCAGGGTGATATACAGAACCAACAAGGTATTTTGGCTGCAGCGCAAAACTTAAACATACAAAGTGCTGGCTTGAATAATACATCAGGCACAATACGCTCAGAAAATGCTGATCTTAGTGTAAATGCACAAGGACAATTGATTAACCAAAAAGGCGATATTTATGCTGGGCAAAATGCAAGTTTAAATAGCGTTGGTTTAGATAATACAGCAGGGCAGATTGCGGCACAGAATCAGCTCAGTATTGATACGCAAAAACAGCAGCTCAGTAATCAAAATGCTAAAATCATTGCCAAAACTATAGATTTAAAAACAGGCAAACTGGATAACCAAACAGGTTTGATTCAGGCTGAACAGTCTGTAAAAATTGATACACAAAACCAAGCGTTGCTCAATAATAATTCAGGGAGTAATGCGGGAATACTTAGTCAAGGTAGCTTAGATATTGCCAATGTTTCTCAGCTTGAAAATAGCAGTGGTTATATTGCAGCGATTGGTTCAGCCAATATTACTGCACAGAATATTAATAACAACAGTGGTCAAATCAATAGCCAAGCAGACCTGACCTTGCAACAACAGACTGCTGGCGGTGGTATCGATAACCTGGCTGGTCAAATTCAAGCACAGCAAAATGTCAGCTTAA
>NZ_JAMBAR010000001.1:1579310-1586617 GCF_025433935.1 Acinetobacter sp. I-MWF
CCAATATTACTGCACAGAATATTAATAACAACAGTGGTCAAATCAATAGCCAAGCAGACCTGACCTTGCAACAACAGACTGCTGGCGGTGGTATCGATAACCTGGCTGGTCAAATTCAAGCACAGCAAAATGTCAGCTTAAACTCAGATACAGTGAATAACAGTGGTGCAGGAAGCCATATTGTTGCTGGAGAAAAGTTGACGGCGAATGCCAGTAAAGTGATTAATGCACAGACCAAAGATAGCACTGTATTGGGTGGCATTGATGCTAAAAATATTGAAATCAATGCACAAGAACTTGATAACCAATCTGGTGTAATCCGTGCCAGTGAAAATGCAACATTGAATGTCAACAACCAATTGAGCAATCAATTGGGTTCAATCAGTAGCTTGAATAGTTTAAATATCGGTACAGCTGATAAAACGCTAAATTTAAACAATACAGATGGCGAGTTACTGGCAAAAAATCAGCTCAATCTAAAAGCCAATGAATTGGTCAATAACGGCAAGATCATCAGTGAGGGTAATGTCGATATCGACTTAAAACAAAGTTATACCCATACCCAAGCGGATAAAATTGCAGCCAATGGCACACTTAAACTCAGTACCGAACAGGATTTAATTAATCAGTCTGAACTGAGCGCTGGGCAAAAAGTTGAACTGAATGCAAAAAATATTCAAAACCAAACTGGTGCAAGTATTGCATCCAATGAGACCCATCTGCCAATATTACTGCACAGAATATTAATAACAACAGTGGTCAAATCAATAGCCAAGCAGACCTGACCTTGCAACAACAGACTGCTGGCGGTGGTATCGATAACCTGGCTGGTCAAATTCAAGCACAGCAAAATGTCAGCTTAACCTCAGATACGATTAATAACAGCGGTGTGGGAAGTCATATTGTTGCTGGAGAAAAGTTAACAGCGAATGCCAGTAAAGTGATTAATGCACAGACCAAAGATAGCACGGTACTGGGTGGCATTGATGCTAAAAATATTGAAATTAATGCACATGAACTCGATAACCAGTCTGGTGTGATCCGTGCCAGTGAAAATGCAACATTGAATATCAACAGCCAATTGAGCAATCAATTGGGTTCAATTAGCAGTTTGAATACATTAAGCATTGGTACAGCCGATAAAACCCTGAATATAAACAATACAGATGGCGAGTTATTGGCAAAAAATCAGCTCAATCTGAAAGCCAATGAATTGGTCAACAAAGGCAAGATCATCAGTGAGGGTAATGTCGATATCGACTTAAAGCAAAGCTATACCCATACCCAAGCGGATCAAATTGCTGCCAATGGCACACTTAAACTCAGTACCGAACAGGATTTAATTAATCAGTCTGAACTGAGCGCTGGGCAAAAAGTTGAACTGAATGCAAAAAATATTCAAAACCAAACTGGTGCAAGTATTGCATCCAATGAGACCCATCTGGCCAATGGCACACTTAAACTCAGTACCGAACAGGATTTAATTAATCAGTCTGAACTGAGCGCTGGGCAAAAAGTTGAACTGAATGCAAAAAATATTCAAAACCAAACTGGTGCAAGTATTGCATCCAATGAGACCCATCTGATTGCACAAGATACCCTACAGAACCAAGGCTTAATCAATGGTGAGCTCACCCATATTCAAGCCAATCGAGTTTGGAATGATGGTGCACGAATTTATGGTACGCATGTTGCGATTCAGGCCAATACCCTCGATAACAAGTCGAACTTGGCTGGCACAGGCGCGGTGATTGCATCACGTGGAGACATGGATTTAGGGATCCAAATCTTAAACAACAAATCGAGTGGGATTGTTAAAGAGAATGGCCGTGACAATGCTTGGATCTTTAGTGCGGGTCAACTCAATGTGGGTGGTAGCCTAGATGAGAATTTAAAAGCACAAGGCAATGCAGCGCAAATTTATAATGGCAGTGCGGTGATTGAATCACTTGGTGATATGTACCTGGGTGCTAAATCGATCCAAAATATTAATGAAAATCTTGTTATTAATAAATTGGTTGAAAAAAGCCGAGAAAAAGTAACCGAATATGAACGAGATGGGCAACGTTGGGATTCGAGTATTATTAGACTTGGAAATTCCAGTAGAGGACTAGGCAATGCGGTTTTATTTGTACCTGAGGTTGAAGGTGGCGCTCCAACCAAAGAAATAGGTGAGGATTGGACGCGATATATCTATACCAATATCCACAGTGAAGATGAGGTGCAGTCTACTAGCCCAGCGCAGATTATTGCAGGGGGTAATCTTGGATTTGACAATAATGCAGTATTTAGCAATAAAGATAGTCAAGTTCTGGTGGGTTTAGCCATTACCAATGGTCTTGATAAAATTATTAATGAAGCTACTCAGCTCTATAGTCAAGATTCTGTTGCATCAGGTGGATTTAGTAACACGCATTCTGTCGGTTGGAATAAAACGCATACCAGCCATAAACATGAATGGGGGCGAGATGTTAATTATGCGCCAGCACCGATAACTCAAACGATGCCAATTACTCTAGGTATTGTTAAAGAATACACAGCAAGCCAATCTAATAACCCAGTTGAAAGTTTAACAGCTGCGCAAGTGCAGCAAAAAATTGAAGATGCTCAATCTGTTAAGCAGGCACAACTGAATATACAACAAGCCCAAAATCAACAACTCAATGTGGATGCAGGCACAGGGATTAGCCAAAATGCATCGGACTTAAAAAAACCATTGAGCCCTGATCAATTGACGGTCGATTCACAGCAATCTACAGAAGTGAATGCACAACAGCAGGATGTGGATCAGATCAAGAATCATCAAATTGATGGCGTGACAAATGATTCAACTGCAATCACCCAGACTGATGAGATTACTGTTCGAACTGTTTCACAAGATTATTTGACCTTATCTAGTAATGCATTATTTATTACCACAAAAGATAGCCAAGCGAATTATCTGGTTGAAACAGATCCAGCCTATGCGAATTATAAAAAATGGCTGTCCTCTGACTATATGTTGGATGCATTAGGATTAGATCCTGCATTGCAACAAAAGCGTATTGGTGATGGGTATTACGAACAACGCTTAGTTCAAGATCAAGTCGCAAAACTCACAGGCTATCGTTTCCTTCAAGGTTATGGCTCTGATGAAGAACAATATAAGGCACTGATGAATAATGGTTTAAGCTTTGCCAAACTCTATAATTTAAGACCAGGTATCGCTTTAACAGAAGCACAAATCGCGCAACTCACCAGTGATATTGTGTGGTTAGAAGAAAAAACCATCAAACTTGCAGATGGAACAACCACTAAAGCTTTAGTGCCACAGGTCTATGTTCAAGCCAGAGTAGGTGATCTAAAAGGTGATGGCACACTGATATCAGCTGACTCAATTAAGTTGGATGTACAAGGTGACGTATTTAATTCAGGCACGATTGCAGGACGACAAGCGGTTGTACTCAGCGCAGATAATGTAAAATTATTGAACGGCAAGATTCAAGGGAATCAGGTCGGGTTGAATACGCGTCAAGATTTAAATATTGTTGGCGGTCAAATTCAAGCTGATCAAGCTGTTGATTTAAATGTAGGGCGAAACTTTAATTTAGAAAGTTCTACGCAAAGCAGTCAAAATATTGTTGGCGAAAGTGTATTTAGCTATACAGGTCTAGATCGTTTGGCAGGCATTTATACCAATGCCCCTTTAAAGCAAGCTGATGGAAAAAATCTAACAACTTCGATTTCAATCAAAGTGGGTGGAGATACGACTTTAAAAGCAGCTGAGATTCAGAATAGCAATGGTTCAACTAGAATTCAGACTCAAGGAAATTTGAATATTGGTGGCATCACGACCGAGATTAATAATCGTGGATATGCTGATCAAGATAATTATAATTATAATAAAAAACAACAAGATATAGGGTCTGTGATTCAAGGTGTAGGTGATACTCGTTTGCAAGGTGAAAATATCACTGTGAAAGGTTCACAAGTTTCTAGTCAGAAGGGTTCAACGATACTATCAGCTCAACAGAATATTGAGATATCAGAGGGTAGAAAAGTATCAGATATTGAGCAAGCTACACAGTTTTCGAGTAAAGGGGTTTTAAGTAGTAAGTTGGAACAAGAACGTACACGTCATATGAGTGATGAGGCTGTTGCGAGTACGCTTGATGGCAAAAATGTAGTATTGGATGCCAACAATATTAATATCCGTGGTAGTGAGGTGGTTTCTGATGAGTTAACGCAGATTCAGGCAAAAGAAAATGTCAGTATTACGGGTGCTGAAAATAAGTATTTAGATTATTCAGAGTCGAGCGTTAAAAAATCTGGGCTGATGTCAAGTGGAGGGATTGGTTTTAGTGTTGGACAAAAGAAAGAGCTCACAGAACAACAAAATACCCAGTCAACCAATACTGGATCTGCAGTGGGGAGTTTAAATGGCAATACCAATATTATTGCAGGAAAAACATATCAACAAACAGGAAGTACGGTTTCATCACAACAGAGTGATGTGAATATATTGGCACAACAAGTCAATATCGAGGCTGCTAAAGAACAAAGTACCAGTGATTATAAACATGAAATGGAACAAAAAGGCTTAACGCTTGCTGTGAATGTTCCAATTGTCACTGCCGTACAATCAGTAATGGATTCTACAAAACAAGTTGGTCAAAGCAAAAATGATCGTGTGAATGCCATGGCAGCAGCCAACGCAGGATTTGATGCATACAAAGCTGGGCAGTCTTTAGGAAAGTTACAAGGTGCATTATCGGATGCAAGTCAGCTCAATGGGGGCGTAGAAGTTGGAGTTAGTCTGACCTACGGCGAACAGAAAAATACAGAATTTAGTCGAACACAAAGCACGACAGCTAGTCAAAGCCAAGTTTATGCGGGTGGAAAAACCAACATTGTTGCCACAGGTGCAGGAGACAAATCCAATATTAATATCATTGGTTCAGATGTTGTTGGTATGAAAGGAACAAATCTGGCAGCAGACCATGATGTTAATATTAAAGCTGCTGAACAAAAGGCAACTGAAGAATCGGGTAACAAGAGCGCAGGTTGGAATGCTGGTGTAACTGTAAGTAATCAAACAGGCTTTGGGATCACTGCTGGAGGAAATTTAGGTAAAGGTAAAGGCAATGGAACAGATACGAGCTATGTTAATAGTCACGTGGGTTCTAAAGATAGCTTAACCACAATCAGTAGTGGTAATGCAACCAATATTATCGGTGGTCAGGTACAAGGTAAAGGTGTACAGATTGATGCCAATGAACTGAACATAGAAAGTTTGCAGGACAAAGCCTCGTATAAAAGCAAACAACAAAATATTTCAGGGCAAGTGAGTGTAGGCTTTAGTGGCGGTAGTGTTTCTGGAAGTTTTAGTAAATCTAACGTTGATGCCTATTACGCTTCAGTGAATGAACAGTCTGGAGTATTTGCTGGTGATGATGGTTACCAAATCAAGGTAAATAAAAACACAGATTTAAAAGGTGCAATCATCACATCTACACAGGCTGCCGAAAAATTAAAGAACAATAGTCTAGATACAAGCACGCTGACTCATTCAGATATTCGTAATGTGAGTGAATATGATGCCAAAGGTATCAGTTTAGGTGCAGGTTTTAATGCAGGAAAAAGTGATCCAAAAGGTGGAAAACAGCCTGATACTGTACTTTCTACACCAAACAAAATTGATCCACATACTTCAAGTATCACAGGTGTAAGTAAATCTATCGGCTTTGGTTTAGACAGTGATAAAGACAGTAGTGTGACCAAAAGCGGTATCAATACATCAAATATCACCATTCGAGATGAACAAGGTCAGCAAGCTTTAACAGGTAAAACAGCTGAACAGATCAAGTCTGAAATCTTGACCAGTGTGACGACAGATACAGCACGAGAAAACAGTGGTGTGCTGAAAAATAACTTTGACAAAGATAAGGTTCAAAGTGAAATCAATTTGCAGATGGATGTGACGAAGAGATTTGGGGAAAATGCACCAAAAGCTGTTGCTGACTATGCCCAACAACAGGCCTTTAAACAAAGACTACTCGGGAACGAAGCTGAAGCAAAAAAATGGGATGAAGGTGGTGTTTATCGAGTTGCGATGCATACAGCTATTGGCGCTTTAAGTACGGGTACAGTAGAAGGTGCCTTAACAACAACTGGCATTGCAGCAGCAGCACCAACACTAAATCAAATTCAAGAAAATATGGTCAAAACCTTGACTGACAAGGGAATGAAAACTGATAGTGCAGAGGCAGTTGTTAACAGTGTAAGCAGTTTGGCACTACTTGGTGCAGGAACTGCGGCTGGATTAAACACATCAAGTGTAGGTACAGCAGTAAATGTCGATTCAAATAATCGTCAGTTGCATCGAGAAGAAGTTGATCTCATTCAAAAGCTAGCTAAAGAATATGCAAAAGAAAAAGGAATCAGTGAAGAAGATGCGAAAACAATCTTAACGCGAGGCGCTTTATACAATATCGATGAAGGATGGAAGAACAGTATTGATCGGAGTCTATCTGAATCGGAAATATCAAAATATCAAGAAGGTTATCAATATTTACGTGCACAAACAGCCAATACCACAGTCAGTGATTTGAATAGTGATTTATCAAGAACTATCGACGATAAAGGAGCACAAAAAGAGGGTCAATTACCAACTATTAAAGTTCAAGCAACTAAGGATACATATGCAGGTCATTTAACTGATTCTGAAATAGAAAAGGCTAAAACTTACATTGATACTGAGGGTAAGGGTTTTACTGCAACTCCAGAGGATTTTAAAAATAAAGATGTATTTCTAACAAATACTCTTGGAGGAAGTTCGGATACAAAATCAGCAAATTACAACGATAAAAAAGAGTTTATTCAGGATCATGGGGCAATTAAAAGTAGTGAACTTGGTCTTAGTGATCAATTACTTCAGCCAGTAAAACGTGATGCGGGCACAGCTTTAGGAACTGTTGAAGGATTAAAAACAGGCATTGAAGGTGCTGTAGAAACAGGATGGAATATATTAAACGGGATTGTTGATTTTGTTGAAAAACCTGCTGAAAATACTCAAAAAGCGATAGATACAACAGCTACGGTTATTAAAAATGCCCCAGAAATTGCGCAAAAAGTTATAGATGCTGATGCGATCAATAGAGAGAAATATGCGACCACATTAGATCTATACCAGATGCAACAAGATGACTATGAGAAAGCGAGACTTGAAGCCCAAATATATGGTGAGTTGATAGGTGGTGCTGGTATAGGTGCAGTTGGGAAGAAAGCGACTACTGAAACGGGTAAAGCCTTGCAAGAAGTCGTTAAAA
>NZ_JAMBAR010000001.1:1586717-1644025 GCF_025433935.1 Acinetobacter sp. I-MWF
AAAAACCGGTGGCTGGAAAGCCAGTTTGGATCATACAGAATATCTAGCCAATGCGACTTTAACAGGCAATTTAACCTATAAACGCGGTACAGGTGCATTTAATGCAATGCATGCACCTGAAGAGCAATTTGGCGAAGCCTATACCCATGTGGGTATTTTACAAGCCAATGCCAGTCTGCAAGTGCCATTTAAAGTCGGTAATCAATCGCTACAGTATCTTGCTGAATGGCGAACACAGTACAGTAAAAAACCATTGACCCCTCAAGATCGATTCTCGATTGGGAATCGCTATACCGTAAGAGGGTTTGATGGTGAACAAACTTTATTGGCAGATAACGGCTTTTTAGTCCGTAATGAAATCAGTGGCTCGATGTTTAAGCTTCCGATGCAATGGTACACAGGAATTGACTATGGCGAAGTGGGGGGTAAAACCGCACATGAACCGAATCCATTGCTGGGAACAAATTTAATGGGCGCTGCCTTTGGATTACGTGGGCAAGTCTTAAAATCGGTCAATTATGACGTTTTTGTTGGGACGCCGTTAAAAAAACCAGACCACTTTAAAACAGACAATGTGACGACAGGATTTAGCCTGAACTGGATGTATTAATCCATTACATCCAATGTCCATATGCAACATTCAATCTTGAAAAAATATTAAAACATTTAGGTAAAACATTATGAATAAGAATCGTTATCGCGTTATTTTTAGTCAAGCACGTGGCATGTTTATTGCGGTTGCTGAGATTGTAAAAAGCCGTACAAAAACAGCGGGACAATCACATAGCATTGGTGAAATTGAAATAGAGGATGTCACGGGAGCATCTTCAATCACCTATAAAAAACTCAATCCTGTTAATTTTGCTGTGGTGAGCCTATTGGGTGCGGCAATTTACACCTTGCCGATGGCAAGCATCGCTGAAAGTCAAATTGTGGCAGATCGATCAGCACCAAACTCACAACAAGCCACCATTCTCAACAGCAGCAATGGTTTGACCCAAGTCAATATTCAAACCCCAAGTGCAGGTGGTGTATCACGCAATACCTATACCCAGTTTGATGTGGGTCAGGAAGGTGCGATTCTAAATAATGCACGAAATAATACCCA
Organism: Acinetobacter sp. I-MWF; assembly: GCF_025433935.1. Lineage (NCBI taxonomy): Bacteria > Pseudomonadati > Pseudomonadota > Gammaproteobacteria > Moraxellales > Moraxellaceae > Acinetobacter > Acinetobacter sp. I-MWF. The sequence continues at coordinate 1,587,826 of NZ_JAMBAR010000001.1, forward strand.
AACCCAATTGGGTGGCTGGGTACAAGGCAATCCATGGCTCGCCAAAGGTGAAGCCAAGGTAATCCTGAATGAAGTAAACAGCAGTAATCCGAGCCAGCTCAAAGGTTATTTGGAGGTTGCGGGTAAACAAGCGCAAGTGGTGATTGCCAACCCATCTGGCTTGATCTGTGATGGTTGTGGGGTGATTAACGCAGATCGTTTTACCTTAACCACGGGTCAAGCAGTAATGCATCAAGGTTATCTTGATTCATTCCGAGTACGTGAAGGGCAAGTCACGATTGAAGGGAAAGGCTTAAATGGAAGCTTAACCCCTTATACCGATATTTATGCACGTGCTTTAAACGTCAATGCGGGTCTATATGCCAATGAACTAAAAACCGTGTTGGGTCAAAACGACATTAATGTTCAAGATCAGAACTCAGCAAAGATTACTGCAACAACAAGTACCACATCTTCACCTACACCGAGCTTTGCCCTTGATGTTGGAAAATTAGGTGGGATGTATGCTGGAAAAATCTATTTGGTCGGTACTGAAAAAGGTTTAGGGGTGCGTAATGCCGGGTCACTCAATGCCACGACAGGTCAGATGCGTTTAAATGCCAATGGTGACTTAACCAATACAGGCAATATGATTGCCAATAAAGATCAAATTCTAATTCAGGCAAGCAATGTAAAAAACAGCGGTAATATCAGTAGTACACAACAACAAATACAGATTCAAGCCGACAATATTCAAAACACTGGGCTGATTGCGACTCGTGATGAAATTAAACTCAATGCTCAAGGCAAGATTGATAATAATGAGGGGGTGATTAACGCAGGACGAATTGATTTTACTGCGCAAAACTTAACCAATAACAAAGGTAAAATCGAGCAAACAGGTCAGCAACAACTCAACATTGCTGCAAAAAACTTAGACAATACTCAGGGCTTAATTGGTCAGGCAACCGTCGATCCTAGTGGGACAGGGCAAACACCGGGTGGAACCACATCGCCAAGTGTGACTGATCCAGAGCAACAGTCTTCAGCGCAAGACTCAAGTACGGTTGAAGTTGCACCCACAGACCTGACACCAAAAACTTTTGAAGCAGGAAATATTCAGATTGCTCAAGATATTGCCAATGTAGAAGGTGCAATTGTCAACAATGCTGAAATCAAGCTTAGAGTTGAAGGCAGTATTAAAAACAATGGTGGTGAAATTCAACTGCCTGAATTGCTATTTAATGGGCAATACTTTGACAACCAACAAGGTAAACTCACTGCGAATGTGGTGAATATCACTGCACAACAGGTGGATAATCAAAAAGGTGTAATTAATGCCAATCAAAGCTTTGATTTAACCGCACAACAATTAAATAACGATCAAGGCCGTTTACAAAGCGCCAAGACACTCAACTTAAATTCAGCTGAGATTGATAATCGCCAAGGTCAAATTCTTGCTGCGGATGCATTAACTCTAAATTCTGCGAACACCAATAATACCCAAGGCGTAATCGGTTCAGTCAATGCGGATGCCAAGCTGTCTATTCAAACTTTAGACAATCGTAAAGGGGAGATTTCAGCACAGAATGTACACCTGATAGGTCAGAGTTTAAACAATCAACAGGGTACAATTCAATCCAAAACAGCAGATCTAAACATCAATGTTGATCAAATTGATAATGGTACGATGCAGGATTCAGCAGGTAATTTGATTGCTGCGCAAAATCTTAAATTGAATGCCCAGCAGTTACAAAGTACTGGGCAAATCTATGCTGGCAATAGTGCTGATTTAACAGTGAATCAGTTAAAACAGCATGGTCAATTGGCTGCACAGAATAAAATCACAGTTCAAGCAAATACGATCACCAGTGATAAAAATGCAGTATGGGTCGCAGGTCTTGATCAAGATGGGAAACTAAGCAATACAGATGCCACACTGAATATTGATGCGCAACAGGTTCAGCTGGCAGGGAAAATTTTGGCAGGTGCTGAGTTGCAAATTAAAGCAGCTCAAACAGCAGACTTAAGTCAAAGTGAAAGCCAAGCCAAAAATATCAACATTGCAACAACCCAACTGAATACCAGCAATGCAAAAATTATTGCAGATGAGCAACTGGATTTAACCGCAATACAAAGTATTGTCAATGAAAAAGGGCAATATAGTGCAAAACAGGTCAATCTTAATACAGCACAGTTGAATAACAACCAAGGTTTAATTCAACACACAGGTAAAAATGATTTTATTCTGGATGTCGCAAATCAGATTGATAACAATGCAGGGCAGATTATCAGTAATGCTACAGGTACTGTAATCAAGACCAATGTACTGAATTCGGTTGCAGGTGAGATTTTACATGCAGGTGATCAACAGTTAAAAATCACAGCACAAAACCTACAAGGACAACAAGGCAAAATCCAAAGTAACAGCCATCTACAACTCGATATAGGCATTGCTAATTTAGACCAAGCGCTTACATCTGCACAAAATATTGATTTGAATGCAACTGAACTGAGCCATCAACAAGGGCAATTGCTTCAAAGTGATGCTAATGGGCAGTTGAAAGTGAATGTTGCACAAACATTGAATAATAGCTCAGGTGTGATTAGTGCTGCTGGTAGCGCTCAGCTGAATGTTACTCAACTGAATAACAGTGCAGGTAAGCTTCTTGTAGATAAACAACTGGGGATAGAAGCTGATGATATCAACAATACACAAGGTACTGTATATACAGACGATTCGCTTAATATCATTGCAAAACATGGCATTAATAATCAGCAAGGTATCTTAGCAGCCAAACAAGCGGTATATGTAAAGGCGCAATCATTAAATAATACAGAGGGTACAGTTCAATCCGAACAGTCAAATCTTGATCTCAGTATCAGTGGAGCGCTGGATAATCAACGTGGAAAACTGTTGTCTAATCAAGATATCAGTATTCAAAGTCTAAGTTTAAACAATGCATCTGGAACAATTTTTTCTAATCAAGGCTTAAACTTAGATATAGACGGGGGAATTGAAAATCAGTCTGGTACAATTGCTGCCAATAACAATATCTCAGTTAATGCTCAATCATTAGATAATACTTCAGGGCAAATACGCTCTGAAAAACAACATTTAAATATTATTACTCAGCAAAATTTAAACAATGATTCAGGCATTCTTGTGGCAGCAAAAAATGTTGCGATCACTGCAAAGGATCTATCTTCTCAAAATGGACAAATTCAGGCAGGTCAACATGCTGATTTAACCGTTCAATCTTTGGATAATACTGCTGGTACACTCTATGCAGAGGGTCAATTAAAATTAAATGCTTTAGCGCATATTAACAATCAAGATGGTGTGATCGCGGCTAACCAAGGATTTAATTTAAATGCAGCTTCATTATCAAATAATGCTGGTAAATTAATTGCACAGCAATCTGCAATGCAACTCGATATTGCCAACGAATTAAGCAATATCAAAGGCGAGATTTCAGCCGCGCAAGACTTAACAATGAATAGTGGTCATTGGAATAATGTTGAAGGTAAAGCTGTAGCGGGTCAAAAATTACATCTAAATACTGCTACATTAGACAATCATCTTGGTGTGATTTATGCACAAGATCAGTCTAAGATTGTAGCCACTGGTCAAGTGAATAATACTTCAGGGGTTATTGCGTCTAAACAGATTGATTTAACCTCACAGTCATTGCTTAATGATTTGGGTAAAATCAGAGCAGAACAAGGTTCGTTAAATTTATTTGTAGACAATGAGCTGAGTAATCTGTCAGGTGAAATATTTGCACAACAAGAAGCGAATTTAAAAGCGCAGCAAATCAACAATCAAAAAGGTAAAATACAGAGTATTTTAAAAACCAAGATTGAAACAAACACTTTAGATAATCAATCTGGAACAATCTATACCCAAGATCAACTACAACTGTTGGCACAGTCAGCAATTCAAAATCAGCAAGGTATAATCGCTGCACAAAAAGATCTACAGATAAACAGTACAGATTTAAATAATGAGCAAGGTATTATTCAATCAGAACAGGGACGCGCAGATTTAACTGTACAAGGTGCATTGAATAATCATCAGGGCGAATTATTTGCAAGTAAAGGATTAAATGTTGTTGCTCAAGGCATTGATAATCGCTTAGGGCAAATCTCATCACTAGAAAAATTGAATTTAGACAGCCAATTACAAACATTGAATAATGAATCAGGTAAAATTTTAGCAGATCAAATTTTGCTAAAAACAGGTTTACTTAACAATAATTCAGGTTTGATCCAATCTAACTCTGAATTAAGCATCGATACCAATCAGCATGATTTGTTGAATCAAAATTCTGGTGCTCGTGGTGGAATACTCAGCCAAGGAAAACTTAATTTAACCCATGTCCAACAGTTATTAAATGATAACGGCATTCTTGCTTCAGCAGATGATGTAGAAATCAGCGCACAACAATTATCCAATCAAAAAGGACAAATCAATAGTCAAGGCAATCTAACAATTGCTCAACAACAGTCAGGTGGGGTGCTGAATAACCAAGGTCAAATTCAAGCATTAAAAAATATTCAAATTCATACCGACCAATTGAACAACAGTGGTCAAGGCAGTCATATTGTTGCTGCTGAGGATTTATCAATCCAAGCGCAAGTGATCGACAATCGACAAAATTTAGATGATACGATTTTGGGTGGTTTAGATGCTCAAAATATCCAATTAAATGCACGTGAGTTAAAAAACCAATCTGGTGGAATTAGAGCAAGCAAAGATGCATCACTTTTGATTCAGCAGAACTTTGATAATCAACAAGGCAGTGTGACCAGCCTAGGGACATTATTGATTGGTGATTCTCAAAAAACCTTAAATATTAATAATACTCAAGGGGAGCTCATCGCGCAAAATCGGTTAGCAATCAGTGCGAACAATTTAATCAATCAAGGTAAAATCATTAGCCTTGGTGATGCTGAATTGAATTTAAAGCAAAGTTATACACATCAGCAAGGTGATGAACTGAGTGCCAATGGTTTACTGAAGATCAATAGCGAACACGATTTCATCAATCAATCTGTCTTAAGTGCAGGCAAAGGCCTTACCGTAAATGCTCAGAATATTTTAAATCAAACTGGGGCGAGTATTAGCAGTATTGAAACACATTTAATCGCCAACGATGTGCTACATAATCAAGGTTTAATTAATGGTGAGTTAACCCACTTAAAAGCAAATTTAGTCTGGAATGATGGTGCTAAAATTTATGGTGATCATATTGCTATACAAGCACAGACCTTAAATAACAAATCGAACGGATCTTGCGTCGGAGCAGAGCAGTGCTCTGCTCGTTCCTCCTCAGGCGCAGTTATTGCTTCACGTGGAGATATTGATTTAGGGATTGATATTTTAAATAACCAAGCAGGAGGTTTGATCAATAGTGACTCAAAAGACAATGCTTGGATATTGAGTATGGGGCAATTAAATGTTGGGGGCTCACTGAATGGTAATTATCAAGCACAAGGTCAAGCCCAACTGATTAATAATCGTAGTGCAACCATTGAGTCTCAAGGCAATATGCGACTCACTGCAAAAGAAATTCAAAATTTAAATGATAATTTTTCAGTACACCAAGTATTAGAGTCATCCAAATTTGTACACAGTTATGAGGATAATCGACATCCTGGGATTGATGTTGCAGATTTGCTTGTTGAGCTGGAGAGAGACGGTGGTTTTTACTGGCTTGTGTTAAGTGATGGGCGACGTTTACGTACCTATAATATTTTTGAATATGATAAAGAAACCTATGTTCCCGAAGTATTAACCAGTACACCTGGGCAAATATTGAGTGGGGGCAATATGTTGCTTCAATCTGATCATATCGTAAATGATCAGAGCCAAATACTTGCAGCAGGAGTATTAAAGGTAGAAGGAACTGATATTGATAACAAAGCCTATTTAGCAAATAAACTCATTCAATTTAAAAATCCAAAAAAATGGTTTTATGATTCTGGTCGAAAGAGTTCAATGGCCTATGCGCCTGCTGATGAGACAGAGCCATATCAGTTAAGTGGCCTTTATGGTGGCAATAAAGTTATTGCTGTTCCAACGACAGAGATTAAAGACAAGACCAATGACACTGTTCAAGTGCATGTCACAGGTTCCAAACAAGCGCAAGCACTTGAATATGCCAAACAACAGGCTCAACAAAAGCAAGTTGCAGTGGATGCTGGACAACAGGTCAATGTTAAACAATCAGAAAATGCACAAAATCAGCAGCTTGGTGAGCTAGATCCGAATGGTTCACAACAGCAAGTCCAACCAACTGAAAATCAAAAAGTTGATTCAGCTCAACAGCTAAATGCTTTAGACAAGCAGGTGTCTGGGGTAGACAAAGCATCTGACTATGAGGTGCGTAGTGTAGAACAAAAGACAATTACCTTACCAAGTAATGCGTTGTATAGCACAACCAAAGATAGCCAAGCGCAGTATTTGGTAGAAACTGATCCAGCATTTAGTCAATATAAAAAATGGCTATCATCCGATTATATGTTGAATGCACTTGGTTTAGATCCAGCAAATCAACAAAAACGCCTAGGTGATGGTTTCTATGAGCAACGTTTGGTGCAAGATCAAATTGCACAATTGACAGGGCATCGTTTTTTATCTGGTTATGGTAGTGATGAAGAGCAATATAAAGCTTTAATGAACAATGGCTTAACCTTTGCTAAAAGTTATAACTTACGTCCTGGAATTGCTTTAACTGCTGCCCAGATTGCACAGCTCACCAGTGATATTGTGTGGTTAGAAGAAAAAACCATCACATTGGCAGATGGGACAAGTAGTAAAGTATTGGTTCCACAAGTTTATGTTCGAGCAAGACCAGGTGATTTAAAAGGTGATGGTACTTTGATCAGTGCTGATCAAGTGCAACTGAATATGAACGGTGATGTGCTTAATCAAGCGACGATCGCTGGCCGTGAAGCACTGATCATCAATGCAAATAATGTCAACCAATTGGCTGGACGAATGGAAGCCAATCGTGTTGGGATTAAAACGCAAAATGATTTAAACAATATTGGCAGCCAGATTGTTGCAAAAGAAGCAGCATCTTTTGATATTGGCGGAAATTTAAATGTAAATAGTACATTGACCAGTAATAATAAACAAAAAGGCCGGAGTAATTATGGTTTTACCGCGATAGATCGTAAAGCAGGGATCTATGTGGGTAATAACCAGACTAGCTCAGTGGAAGGCAGTGATAATTTAAAAACGACTTTAAATATCAAAGTGGCTGGTAATACCACATTGAAAGGCGCAGAAATTTTAAATAGCAATGGTTCAACCATTCTACAAACGCAAGGGGATGTAAATTTAGCGACATTACAAACAGAGCGGATTAACAATAGTTATAAAAATAATAAAAATTATGACTTTAGTACAACGCAACAAGATGTAGGTAATCAAATCGTTGCAAAAGGTGACTTAACCCTGACTGGGAAAAATATTGATATTACAGGTTCTCAGGTCAGTAGTATGCTAGGTCGGACGACTTTAAGTGCTGAAGAACAACTCAATATTCAAGAAGGACGTGCTCGCAGTACAGTTGAACATGCAGATGAAGTGAAGAAAAAGAGCTTTTTAAGCAGTAAAACAACTCAAACTTACCGAAATGATAAGTCAGATGAGGGCATAGCCAGTACTGTTGATGGTAAGCAAGTCATTTTAGATGCCAAAAATGTCAAGATACAAGGCAGTAAAATAATTTCAGATGAATTAACACAAATTCAGGCCAAAGAAAATGTCAGTATTACCGCTGCTGAAAACCAATACCTAAATGAGTCAGAAAAGCGTGTTAAAAAATCTGGTTTTACTGCAAGCCTCTCAGGTGGTGTAGCCAGTATTGGTTATGGTAAATCAAATGTAAAAGCTCAGCAGGATAATCAATCAACTGAGTTACTGCAAAGTAAAATTATAAGTACGCAAGGAAATACCAATATTCTAGCAGGCAAGGATTTGACAGCGGAAGCCGCTATTTTGGGTGCAGGCAAAGACCTGAATCTACAAGGTGCTAATGTTAGTCTAAATGCAGGATATGAAAGTAGTAAGCAACATACAAAGGTACAGAGTAAAAACTCAGGTTTTTCAGTTGGGCTAACCTATTCACCTGGTACAGCAGCGGCTTCAACCTATAAGAAAAATGCCGATAATGGTCAATTTAGTGATAGTGCTGTAGGTCAGGTGATGTCACGAGCGGATGCTGTTGATAAAGCATTGATGGCCGCACAAACGCCTATTGTGCTGACTGCAGGAAATCAAAAATCCAATCAAAGTAGTAACTATACAAATACTCAAGCCGTTGTGACTCAAGCAGAAGCGAAAGGTAATTTAAATATCATTGCAACAGGCGGAAATATAAATAGCCAAGGTGCACAACTCGCTGTTGAAGGTGATGCACTGTTACATGCAAAAGATAACATTAACTTGAACTATGTGACTGATCGTCAAGATCAGACTGCAAATAGTAAACAAAGTGGGTTTAGTGTTGACACACGAAATTGGGCTGCGCCTGCAGGTGTTTATAATAATAAAGACAAAGGTCAAGGAAATGTAGATAAGGTTACAGGTACACAACTTTCTGTGGGTGGAAAAACCACATTACAAACAGAAAAAGGTGACATCAATATCCACGGCAGTTCAGTCGCTTCACAAGGTGATGTGAAGATCAATGCTGCGAATGATGTCAATATTAAATCAGCACAGAGTAGTCAAAGCCAAAGTCAAAGCAGTTCAAATAAAGGCATTGGTAGTGCTCAGATTTCAGATACTGAACAATTTTATGGCTATATGAAGGGTAAAAACCAAAGCAATAGTCAAAGTATTGAACAGCAACGTAGCCAAGTCGGAAGTTTAGAGGGCAATGTCAATATTCAGGCAGGCAATCACTATAATCAGCAAGTTGCAGATATTGTTGCCAATAAAGATATCAATATTACTGCAAAACAAATCAGTGTATTGGATGATTACAATACTGGAAGCTCAGACAGTTCATCGAAAGATTTAAAAGTCGGTGTATTTAAACGGATAAGTTCACCAATTTTAGATTTGCTGGGTTCGGCAGACAAAGCCGCTAAAGGCAATGCCGCAGATGATCGTACCCAAGCTTTACAGGGATTGGCAGCGGGTGCGCAAGCTTATCAAAGTTATAGTGACATTAAAGGCGGTTCAGTTGCTAAAGCAGAGGCTGGTATAGGTTTTAGTACCAGTAAAAATCAACAAAGCAATAGTTATGCGACTTCACAACCAAACCAGATCAGTGCGGGTGGTAACGTCAATCTCACCAGTACAGCAGGTGATATTCATTTACAGAATACTCAAGTCAAAGCGAAAGAAACAATAAGCTTAGATTCGGCTAAAAATATTCTTTTAGAATCAGGACAAAGCCAAGAAAAGGCACAGGGTAAAAATAGTAATGCTGGTTTAAGTGTCGGTGTAGGTGCATCGGTAGGGGCTCAAACAGGTGCGTATATCTATGCTGAGGCAGGCTATGGTAAAGGCAGTAATCAGCTTGATCGTAATACGCATAGTCAAACAACATTAGAAGCCAATAAAGTGAGTTTGACGAGTAAGGGTGATACAACTTTGGCTGGCGCTAAAGCCACAGCAAATCGTATTGATGCGGATGTGGGGGGCAAGCTCAGTATCATCAGTCAACAAGACCAAGTTGAACAAAAGATAGATCAAAGTGGTGCAGGAGCACGTCTCCAAGCTTCATTGGGTACAGCATGGCAAGCGTCTGGAAATCTATCGAACAGTAGTGCAAACGGTTCTTCCAATAGTGTGAATCAGCAAGCAGGTCTATTCGCTGGTGATGGTGGTTACCATGTCAAAGCTGATCAAGTTGATCTTAAAGGTGGTGCAATTGTTTCTACCGCGAAGAAAGAAAATAATGATTTGACTGCGAATAGTTTGACATTTAGCGATATCAACAATAAGAGCAGTTATGATGCGACTTCGGTGAGTTTATCTGGTGGAACACGCTTTGGAGAAGAGACCAAAACAGATAATCAGGGAAATAAATATACCAATAATGTCAATTGGCGAGATAGCACGACCTTTAGCCCAAGCTTACCCCAGCATGAATCTGACAAAGACAGTAGTGTCACTCGTTCAACCTTAAGCGAAGGTAATATCACGATTGGTGGTCAAGCCACAACGACCACAGCGTTAGGGATCCATAGTGATGCCAGTACAGCACATCGAAGTGTAGACACATTACCAAATCTACAAGAGATTATCGACAAGCAAAAAACCGTAGCAGATGCGACTTCAACTATTGTGGCAGCAACAAGAACCTATAGTCAAAATCAGCAAAAACAAGCGGAAACAGAAAAACAAACTGCAAAGCAACATGTACTTGAACAACTCAATCAAAATAGCGATGCGCTTAATTACTATCAAAGTCTTGACCCTGCAAAACAAGAGGAATATTTACGCCAATATTCACCTGACTACGATAAAGCAAGTCAATTAAATCAAGACTGGGGTATGGGTGGAGATAAGAGTCGAGCAGTCAATGCAGTAACTATGGCAGTTACAGGTGCATTGGGTGGTCAAACAGATTTACAAGTTGCAGCCAATGCCCTTGCACCTTATGCAGCAAATATTATTGGAAAAGAGTTAGGTCATGGAGAGGACAAAAACAAAGCAGCTCAGTTGGCTGCCCATGCGATATTGGGAGCAGCACTTGCCTATGTAAATGGCGGTAATCCAGCAGCAGGAGGCAGTGCAGCGGTTGCAAGTGAAGCAGCAGCGGATTATCTCACCAATCAATACAAAGACAAAAAAGAATATCAAGATGTCAATGGAGAGTTCCAACCGAACCTTTTACCAGAAGATGTGAAGACTCAAATTCGAGATCTGACTGCAGCGATAGGAGCTGTGGTTGGTGGTACTGTAGGAGATTCAGCATTTAATGCACAGCTTGCTGGCGTAGTTGGGCAGAATGCGGTGGAGAATAACAAGACATCATACTGGCAGGACATAAAACACTTAGGTTGTTGGAGTGATGAATGTGTGGTTGCTTATAAACAAATGGATGCGGCACAAGATGCAGCATTCAGGAAAGGACAGGATCAAGCATTATTAAAATTTGCGAATGATATAAAGAATTTACCAAACGTTCCTAAAGAGGTATATGAAGCGGTTAAGAATGATCTTAAAGGTACAGCAAAAGCTATATATGAGGGTATAAAGGATATTCCTGCAGAGATATGGGATACTACAAAAACGATTACAACAGTAAATATGTTAGGCAATACACCGGCAGATTTCGAAGCATTGGGCAATGCTGAAATGACCACTACTATAAATCTACTTTCAGCTGCGATAAGTGCAGGGGCAGTTACTGTAGTTAAAAAGGGTGGGACTATTACAATAGAAGCAGTTAAAAATATAAAGAATTCTTATATTCTAGCAAAAACTCCAGAAGGCATTAGTTTTCAGATTAAACAACCTACGCATTTAGCAACTGTTGATGGTTTTACTCAAAAATCAGGTGTTTCTGGAGGACACAATGCTGATGCTTTCTATAAAGAAGCTAAAGATAAAGGCGTACAGATTTTAAATGAGAAACCAACAAATGTAGACGGCATAACACAGATCGAATATAAAATTCCGACTAAAGATGCTGCTGGGAATTTTACAGGAAATTATAAAGGGAATGGTGCTAAACCATTTGAAAAAACGGTTTATGATCCTAAAATCTTTACAGATAAAAAAATACTTGAATTGGGACAAAAAGCTGCAGCTAATGGTTATAAACAGGCGATAGCTAAAGGAGTACAAGCATATGATGCATCTGCTGGTGGAGTGACATTTAGGATATATATAGATCCTAAAACGAAAGGAATTAGTAATTTTCATCCTAAATAGGAAATAAAATGAAACATTTGTTTGATTTGCCTTATGATCATTTTAATACGGAAGGAACTGTAAAAAGTTACTTTGATTTAATGTATAACGAAGGTCGTTTTTTAGATGCTATTGAAAATATTATTGACCGAGAGTCTTATATGTTGGATGGCATATATTGTTTTTTCCCTGATATGAACAGTAGTGAAGAAGAGGAACATTTTGAAGGCGTTCAATTTGCTATTGGATACCCCCCTTCATCAGAGAATACTGTCACGGTAAGTGAGGAAATTTGTTGTAAATTTGTCAGATTAGCTTGCGAAAAGTTTTTAAATCTTCATCCAGAGTGTACTAATGATGTAAATGTAATTTTAAAGAAATGGTCAAGTACTAAATAAAGTAGTATCAGTGTTTCTGAATTTTAGCAAATATAATGTAAGTGTGAATTGCACCCCGAACAAGACCAGTTGCATGGGATTCTATCGCAAAAAAATGGGTTATGGACTCTGATAAAATGCCTGTAGTAAAAGCTTTTCCAGAAATTAAGCCTGAGTGGAAAATGTTTTATCCAAAATAGGAAGATGACTATATGCAATTAAAAACTTTGTTATTATTTAAGGAAAAATACTATCAAGATAGACCTTTAGATAAACCAAGTATTGAGGATAATAAGTATGTTCTTTCTGAAGTTGAAGCTGATAAAATTGTAAAGTATTTAGAGTCAGGATTGACTTTATTGGAATTTGTAAGCCCAATAGATGATCCTTATGATGGAGAATTTACTCCATTTGTCATTAAGACTGATGGAGTATATGTATGGGATGCAGTAATTATAAGTTGGGTAAAAAAGTATAAGGTGCGGTTGCCAGAAAGTTTTATTACACATATGCAAAAAAGAAATTATCAACTTATAGATCATAGTTTGATTCCAAAAGGTTTGAGTGATTTTTTGAAGCAGTCTGAAAAAATATTTTGTTAATATGAAATAGACGTACAAGACATACGAATATGGAACAAGTTGTTGAAGCTGTACGTGCTGTCCCAAATTATACTGAACGAACATCAAAATGCTATGGTTTATGAGGAGTGGTTCGAGCTTTCTAGTTATCAATGGTCTGGATGATATACGAACAGGTTGGAATAATTTTGGGAGCTTACCATCGGGTCAAACGGCTTCATCGACATTAACATCATTAGGTGTCTCGGAAGGTACAGCTGGATGGGTTAAATTAGGAGCTGGTGGTGTCAGTATTGGCGCAGAAGCAATAGCTATAAATCAAGGTTTAAAAGCAACAACTAATACTTTTGATAATGTTACAAATAATTCAAATCAGCCTGTTATCTCTGAAAAAACAAAAGAATTAATCAGTGGTTCTGATAAAGCTTTATTAAATGGTGAAGTAGTTTATCCACAGATATACAAAGAACTTTATCATGGTGCAGATGCAAAATCATTAAATTTACCAGATAATTTATCTCCAGAGCAATTAGCATCGTATATACAAAAAAATGGTCTAAATGCAAGAGGGACAAATATTGAATTAATGTCTCATCAAGCAGGAAATAGAGATACTGCATTTAGAGGTACAACGACTAGTGTTATTTCTCAAGGAGGTGATGCAGGAGCGGCATATTGGGCTGGACCAAATGGAATTGTTGTAGAGTTAAAGAATGTCAATGGTTATGATTTAGATGCCCTTCAGTCGACCTCTTCAAAAGGTATTGGTATTAGTGGTATGGTTCAAAAAAATACTTTGGGGGGCGAATTAGAAATTTCTGTACCAGCTCAAATTGATCCTTCACAAATTAATAGAATTGGTATTGTAAAAACAGCACCAAATGGTAAAACGTATGTAGACTTTGATTGGGGGAAATAAATGAAAACTGAAAATAAGTGGGACAAAGAAGTTGATTATGTCTTTTTAAAAAAATGGATTAATAGTCACTTGCAGGGGGATGAGAATTTAGGAATTGATAAAGCTCTATATGAGAAGTTACCAAAAGTCATAATACAAGAAGATAAGTCAGAGTTAATAGATCTATCTTTTATAGATTTAAGTAATTTAAGCTTTGGAAAAGTGTGGATGGGACATTATTTATCCCATGCAAATTTATCTTGTTCAAAATTTTTAAGGACGCACTTTCATCATGCTGTAGCAATTGATACTAATTTTTCGGGATCTTTTTTTGAAAGAGTACAATTTATACCATTCTTTTCTCCAAATTCAAATTTTGAAAACTGTTATTTTAAAGATTGTTTAGCATTTGGTAATGGTGGAAATCCAAGAAATAGTTATTCTTATAATAATTTTAACAGTTGTAACTTTAAAAATACAAAGATCATTGGTTGTGATTTTTCGAAATCTAGTTTTAAAGCTTCAAATTTCGAAAATGCAGAAATAAAGGATTCAAAATTTGAAGGAGCAATATTTTTAAATGCTAACTTGAAAAATGCTCTATTTGATAATTGCTCATTCTCTAGCTTGGAATATGATGGAGTAAATGATTTTATAACAAATTTGGATTTCTCTTGCTCCGATGGTGTTAAATTTATTAATTGTAATTTTCAAGGGGTTAATATAAATTTTTAGTGTAATTAATAAATTAAAAACTTTATAAATGGTGCTAATTTATTATTTCAGAAAGCAGTTCGATTGAAGTTTTGCTGTAGATAAAATACCAATAATTAATAATAAACTGAAAAATATAGTGCAAGTAGCAGAAGCTGTATGGAATATTCCAGCAACACCTATTTGTTTCGTTTCTTGCTAGAGCGGTTCAAGTGGTACAGCATAAGAACTTGCGGATTTAATGCAAGTACCGAGATGCAAATTGAAGATAACTTGTATACAAAAAAAATATTGGAAGTAAGCAATGTTCCATGTTTATGCAAAATATCTAGTACATTTGAAATTGAGTTTTTAGAGGCTATACCACAGGTAACAGGAAAGGTTTTAAACTGGAATCATAAAGATATAGATGCGCGCATACCAGCAGGCGCAGGTGGGGACTATACTCATTATAAATTTGGTATGATTTCTATATCTAAGATTGATAAAAATTTATATATTATTGAAAAACTCTCTATGTTTGATTTATGGAGTGGTGGATGGATTAATATCATTGAAAATAGAGAATATGCTGAGCTTATTGAAGAAGAAGAGCCTGATTGGTTAAAAAATTTATAAGTAATAATGGGACTGTAAATTAAATGTAGTAGAGCTCTTAAATTATTTTGTGTAAGTTAATTTTTAGGTTTTTTGATTATTAATAAATGGATTGATGCTTCTGCCTCAAAGGTAGGAACATTAATTTTATGCTATTTATTTTTTATGCAGCACAAAACTTAGCCCAGTCAGACATCAGAGCTTTACATTTTTCAAGATAAGTCCGACGTAAATAAGTGACTTCAACTATTGTGGCAGCAACAAGAACCTATAGTCAAAATCAGCAAAATCAGCAAAAACAAGCGGAACAAGAGAAGAAAAACACTGAACAGACAGCGATAGCAGAACTACAAGCCAAAGGTGGAGAAGATTGGAATAAGTATCAAAACTCAAACAATGAAGCTGAAAAACAAGAACTTCTGAAAAATAATTCATCAAGTTACAAACAAGCTTCAGAAAAAGTCCAAGATTGAGGTATGGGTGGAGATAAGAGTCGAGCAGTCAATGCGGTAGTCATAAAATGGTAGATTAAGCTCGCATTTTTTATTTTAAATGATAAAATATTTTTAATTGGAATAAATTTTTATAAAAAATGAAAGCACTTAAAGAGTTAGAAAAAATTAATAACATAAATTTTAAGCTATTAGTTTTATCACCATTTGTGTATATTTTTGGAAATATTGGATTACATCTCACTGGCTTTGATTTTATTCAAATTTATATATTCAATATCATTTTAGTTGGGTTACAAGCTATAATGTTTATTAAAGATAGGAAGTTTTTGAAAGCTAAATCAGCTTACTGCCCAGCATGGGAGTGGTTTATTTTATTCCCAATATATGTATTCAAAAGACAAAAAAATAACTTTTTAAACTTGAATTATTTTTACATCAGCGTTGTCATTTTTGTTGTAAACATAATAATAGCAGCTTATATAAGGAATATTTCCTGATTCAATAGCTATTATTTAATCTAACAAAGACTTCTAGTCTTGAAAAGTAATTTCTGCACATATGTAATAGAGCATAATATAGATAGGTTCTAACAATAGAGTAAGATTAATAAGTGAATCTCATAACTCTAATTCATTTAAAAATCAGACTGATATTAGAGTTACAAGTAGTATCACGGTTCGACAGGATTAAACCCATGGAAAATGTTCTTTTGAATTATTTACTGAAAGTAATCTAATAAAGAAAGAATTAATTAAAGGTTATAGCAATGACGAAATAAAAAAATAGAGAGATTATATAATATTGATATAAAAGATGATTTTAAATATTTTATGAAAAATATTGGTCGATGTGATGGTGGTCTCTTAGTGAAAATGATAAAAAAGTTATACCAACTGGAATGAAATTTTTTGAATATTTAATAGATTTAACTAAAAAGAATTCTTTTAAACTTAATAAGAGGCAAAGAGTCTCACAAGGTGAACTCATAATTATTTAAGGGTAATTGAGCTTATGTAAGAAGAAAAAATATTAAAATCATATAAGTAAAGCCGATTTCCCCTATTGATTTTAGAGTTCTATATCCAAGGAATCAGGAGGTTTTTTGAGTTATGTAAAAATTCTTTCAATATATCAACAGGAAAATTTATCCTTATCAAGGAGTAAATTATGAGTGGGATGATATTTATAGGTTTTAATAATGAAAGGCCAAAAGGAGATAAAAGTCTTTCAGAGTTGATTAATAGTACTTATTGGGATGCATTTGGTGATTTATTGGATGAAGTTTTTTTACCAAATTACCCACAGCTACATGAAAGTATAAAATCTGAAGAGGGGGAGTATCTAAAATTTTATACTTTTGAAGATTTAAGCAAAGATGATTTTAACCTGTCCGTTAAATTGATTAGGCAGCATTTTCAACATATGAAACCAGAGGATTGGCGGCCACGAGATTATATAAATGATATGGCTAAATGGCAGAGCATGGCACGTCAGGTATGGGAGGAGGTTGCTGAACCCTTTGTGGTGTTAGATAGTCGCTATGATATTAAATTAAGTGAATTTTAGGATATAAGTTCTATGAGAATATCTTCTCAAATATTGCTATAAGTTATGATTTATTAGAGCCAATAATATCCATAATTATTTGTTATGTTTGAAATTATCTGGTTTCTAGATTTCTAATAGCATGCTAAAGAAAATAATTTTTACGTTGTAGTCAGACTTTTAATGCTGGAGAACTTTTGCAAGGGTACTTATTGGGGGAATACTTGCATACCCAAATAGTATATAAGTTCTCAATTTAATTTGTTATAAAGAATGATACAAAATTGATTTTCTACATTGTTTATGGATGAACAGAGCTTAATATTTTAAGTAAAGGAATTGGCACGTAATTTGCCCCTTAACAAGTATTGAGCGTTAGCTAGGTGAAAAGAATATGTTATCACTAAGCCAAGAGATGGATCTAAATCACTATTCCCGTCAGGCAGAATTTGCACACAGTTTAATGTCCTCAATATGTGGGGAGCATCATTTAGATACATGCGGTCGAAATGTCTTAGATTTTCATTATGAAGGGATTCGATTACCCCACAAGCGTATGGCGATCGGTAAGATCAGCTATGGTGCAAATGTACTCATTAACACGTCTAATTTAAGGGCATATAGTATTAGCTTGCCGATTCAAGGTAAGCAGACTTTAGCAATCAATGGCACCAATTACATTTCCAGTGCGGATAAAGGCTTAATTTTATCTAATGCAGATTTACAAGATTTAGCGATTGATAAAGATTGTAAAAAATATCAAGTGGTTATTCCTGAAAAAAGTATGCAGAAGGTGTTAGGCGAATTACTACGTCAATCTGTTGAAGAGCCCGTGGTTTTCAATCCTGAAATGAGTTTGAAGATTGATCAGGGTATCGGGATGTGGTGGCAAAATAT
Source organism: Acinetobacter sp. I-MWF (assembly GCF_025433935.1). Classification (NCBI taxonomy): domain Bacteria; kingdom Pseudomonadati; phylum Pseudomonadota; class Gammaproteobacteria; order Moraxellales; family Moraxellaceae; genus Acinetobacter; species Acinetobacter sp. I-MWF. Next base: position 1,605,759 of record NZ_JAMBAR010000001.1, read on the forward strand.
TGATCATTTTTTGTTGCTGCGATCTCAATACAAAAGTATGCAGGGCTTACAACTTTGGTCAGAGGATTATGAAAATTTCCTGATTAAAGCTTTATTACTCTCGCAAGAAAATAATTATTCAAGCTTGTTAAGATCCTTATCTGATCAACAAGCGCCAGAATACTTACGTAAGGTATGCGACTATATTCAGAAGTATGCCCATGAGGAGATTCGTGCAGAAGATTTGCTAAGATTAGCTGGCGTATCAAAGTCTAAATTATATGCTGAATTTCAACAGTACTATGGCACAAGTCCTTTGACTTTTTTACGTAGATATCGTTTACAACAAGTTTATAAGACTTTAAGTACCTCTATGGACAAAAATATTTCCATTTCAAAATTAGCTTTTGATTGGGGATTTAATCACTTGGGCCGTTTTTCGCATGAATATCGTGAAGAATTTGGAGAGAATCCAAGTGAAACTAAGAATCGAGTAAAAATATAATCTATTAATTCATTCGTGCTTTTAACCCGATTCTTTCCAAAATGGGAAAGCGTTAATAAACTACTTTAGACTCTTGCTTAATGTGCGTGTCGTTGATTATTTTAAAATGGAATTACACAGCATTATTTACAAGCGCGTGCTTTGATCATTCTTTTTAGACTTGTCATCTCAAGAGGCAGTTTTTCTCTATTTATTAGGTATATTGGGGCATGATCTAACAAATTAACAACAATCTATATTCGCCATCCTTTTCAACGGGCGCTCGATGAACGCAAGGTAAAACCTGTTGGGTTGGATGATCTACCGCTAAGCGCCAAAGATGTCCTGAGCCTAAATTTACAGGTTCTGAGTTGGGTTTCGGCTGGTAATGCAGATCAAAAAAATACTCTTGCAGAAAGGTTTCAAATTCTGCTTCAGGACCGTCATGTAATGCTTTAAGCTTTTCCCTGATTTCTGGGATCAAAATCTTTTGTTCCACTTGATCATTGGAGATGATGTCACTGGCAGCGCCATGATAGGTACATAAAAAAGTATCTGTTTCAATGGGCGAACGATCAACATGATACGAATATACATCTGTAGAAATGAAATCCAGATCTTGATCCCGTTCATAATGTTTAAGTAAATTCAGTGAAGGCGAAGCACCGAAATCAGTTAATAGTTGTATATCGCTTAAGATGATATCCCTTGCCAGAATGCCTTTTTCTGAAAGTTGTAGCGCTAAAAGATCTTCAGTGGAAACTTCGGTAATATTTTCTTTTAACTCAAGTTTAGACACAATTTCTTTAAAATCACCCAGCAAATCTCTGTTCCAACAAATGGCATTTATCTCGCCTTGAAATGTCGTATTTACAAATTCAGAAAAAGTCGTTACTACACGAACTTGATTGTTGTCAGAAAATGCAAGGTGCATATTAGAATTTAATAAATCAGAAACCATGTCTAATATATTCACTCAGCTTGATAGAATCAGCTTTATAGAAGTTGGGACGAATCGCACAGAAGCGTGCATTACAGGTAGCGTTGAACATAGCTTACTGAACAACAGGGTATTGTTGCAATGTATTGCTAAGTGAGATGGACTTTAACAATGAGTTCTATTGAGAACTTTTGCAAAATTGCAGATTTACTTATTTAACTATGGCTTATTGATGTGGTGAGCAAAATCTTGTTTAAGATAATGTTGTTCAGAATAGTAGATGACAAGACATTTATAAAAAGTGGCAATCAGCTTCTATCATAAGTCCTTATTAAAACCATAATTCAACATAAAAGCCCTCTCATCCTCGCCTCAGCCCAAAGGCAATTTCAATATCAAAACGATTCGCTCAATATGCTCATTTTTGATCTATGAAAGATCTAACAATTTCTAAAAATAAATTTTATGCATTGAATTTTCATCTTTCACAGTATTCCGCACTGATTGGATAATCCTCGCAGATTTTGGACAGACGTTAAATACCTTTCACAGACATGATAACGCTAACGGTTAGGTCTGGAGTGGATGAAATGTCAGGTCAATATATTGAAGTAAAAACACAAACAGGGAAGTCATTTGCTGGGTATTTGGCAATTGCAGAGGGCGGAAAAGGGCCTGGAATTGTACTGTGTCAGGAAATTTTTGGTGTGAATGCAGCAATGCGTATCAAGGCTGATTTCTTGGCTGAGGAAGGTTATACCGTATTGGTACCAGATTTATTCTGGCGTACTGCACCTCGCATTGAACTGGGTTATACCGAGCAAGATTTTCAAAAAGCCTTCGAGCTTTATCAACACTATGATGAAGATCAAGGTGTCGAAGATATTCAAGATAGCTTGAATTTTCTCAAAACTTTAGAGAGTTGCGATGCCAGTGCAGGCTTAGGTGTCGTGGGATATTGTCTGGGTGGAAAACTGGCGTATCTGGCAGGTTGTCGTATTCCTGAAGTGGCCTGTGCTGTGGGTTATTACGGGGTAGGAATCGAGAAGACACTCGATGAACTTGAAAATGCCAAAGGGCGAGTAGTTTTACATATTGCTGAATTAGACAAGTTTACACCGCCAGAGGCACGCCAAAAGATTCTGGATGCTGCCGCCCAATATAGCAATGTTCAGGCTTATGTCTATGAGGGTGTAGATCATGCCTTTGCCCGACCAAACAGCGAACATTATCACAAACCTTCCGCACGCTTTGCCCATGAACGCAGTATTACCGCACTGCATCAAAGTATCGGACCAGTTTATGATTTGGTTGCACTTTGGGAAGCGCATATCCGTTATGAATTTGATACACGCGATGTACCTGCCACTATGGCAACCATGGTGGCGCAACCCTATGTCAATCATATTCCAACATTGACAGGTGGTGTGGGATATAGCCAACTTGCCCGCTTCTATCAATATCACTTCGTTCATCAAAATCCAAAAGATATGAAGATCACGTCGATCTCACGCACTGTTGGTTCAACACAGGTGGTGGATGAATTCATTATGAGTTTTACCCATGACAGTGAAATTGACTGGTTACTGCCAGGTGTCGCGCCAACAGGAAAGTATGTTGAGATTCCTATGTTGGGTGTGATCCAGTTCCGTGGCCCAAAACTCTGCCATGAACATATCTACTGGGATCAGGCATCCGTTCTGGTTCAAATTGGATTACTCAATCCTAAAGGATTACCTGTTGCTGGTGTAGAAACTGCTCAAAAACTACTGGATGAAGATTTGCCATCCAATACCCTCATGCCGTCTTGGTCAAGCAGCGAAGCCAAATCGTTTTAACTATGTAGGAGTGGAATATGGATATTCAATTGAATCAGAAAATCGCTGTGGTCAGTGGCGGCGCAACCCTGATTGGTCAGGCCGTAGTTCAAGCATTGGTCGATGCAGGTGCAAAAGTCATTATTCTGGATATTGACCAACAAGGACAGCAAGTGGCGGATGCCATGCACGGACAGGCGCAATTTATTCAAACTGATTTAAGCAGTGATGTGGCGATTGTAAACGCAGTAAAAACAATTCACGACAGCTTTGGCAAAGTTGATTACTTGGTCAATCTGGCCTGTACCTATCTGGATGATGGCTTTAAATCCTCACGTGAAGACTGGTTACAAGCATTGAATATTAATCTGCTTTCGGCAGTCGAATTGACCCGTGCATTTTATGAGGATTTAAAAACCAAGCATGGTGCGATTGTCAATTTCACCTCGATCTCCGCCAAATTTGCGCAAACAGGCCGCTGGCTTTATCCCGTTTCAAAAGCAGCGATGCGACAACTCACCCAGTCCATGGCGATGGATTTTGCAGCAGATGGGGTACGGGTTAATTCGGTATCACCTGGTTGGACATGGTCACGGGTGATTGCCGATGTCAGTGGCAATAACCGAATCAAAGCTGATGCCGTAGCAGCTGACTACCATTTACTGGGACGTCTAGGTCATCCCGAAGAGGTAGCCAATGTGGTGCTGTTTTTACTCTCGCCAGCCGCAAGTTTTGTGACAGGCGCAGATTATGCCGTCGATGGTGGTTACTCCGTCATGGGGCCTGAAGGGAATCAACCTGCTATTCAACGTTTAGCCGATGAAGCGTGATAGCAAATCAAACATTTAAAACACTCAATGAATTAAAAAATATGGGAGAACCATGATGCGTCGTATCGCTATAGTAGGAGCGGGTCAATCTGGATTGCAGCTCGGTTTAGGATTATTAGACACAGGTTATGAGGTGACGATTGTCACCAACCGTACTGGTGATGAAATTCGTCAGGGCAAGGTCATGTCGAGTCAGTGTATGTTTCACACGGCCTTGCAAACAGAGCGTGATGTTGGACTTAATTTTTGGGAAGAGCAATGTCCAGCGGTTGAAGGGATTGGATTTACACTGGTCAACCCAGAAACAAAACAGCCTGCCTTTGCATGGAGTGCGCGATTGGAGCGTTATGCACAATCGGTAGATCAGCGCGTCAAGATGCCGTACTGGATGGAAATGTTTGAGCGTCGTGGTGGTCAGTTGATTATTCAAGATGTTGGAATAGATGAACTGGAACAGCTCACTGCTGAATATGAGCTGGTCTTACTGGCCGCAGGTAAGGGGGAAGTGGTTAAACAGTTCGAGCGTGATGAAGCACGTAGTTGTTTTGATAAGCCACAACGCGCGCTTGCTTTGACCTATGTAACAGGTATGAAGCAGATGTTGCCGTATTCTCGGGTGACTTTTAATGTGATTCCAGAAGTGGGTGAATATTTCTGTTTTCCTGCGCTTACAGTTACAGGTGCTTGTGAAATTATGGTGTTTGAAGGCATTCCCGGTGGGCCGATGGATTGCTGGCAAGATGCAAAAACACCAGAACAGCATTTGCAAATGAGTAAAGATATTTTAAACAAATATGTGCCTTGGGAAGCAGCACGTTGTGAAAATATTGAATTAACCGACGCTGGTGGCTATCTGTCTGGACGTTTTCCACCGGGAGTGCGTAAACCGATATTAACCCTGCCATCTGGTCGTAAAGTTTTTGGTATGGCCGATGCGTTAGTGGTGAACGACCCAATCACTGGGCAAGGTTCAAACAATGCCGCCAAGTGTAGCAAAATTTATTTCGATGCCATTTTAGCGCATGACAATCAAACATTTACAGATGAATGGATGCAACAGACATTTGAACGTTATTGGGCATATGCCGAAAAAGTCGTGGCTTGGACCAACAGTTTATTGTTGCCACCACAACCGCACATGATTGAGCTTTTGGCGGCGGCTGAGCAGAACCATGCCATTGCTTCGAGTATTGCCAATAATTTTGATAATCCACGCAATTTTGCTCCATGGTGGTTTGATCCAGAACAGGCGCAGCATTTTATCGAATCGAAAAGCTGTCAAAAAGTGGCTTAACAGGGAAGCAAAGTCTAAGGTGAATGTTATGAATATCAACACATCGCAGGAACTGGATTTAAAACCGATTGATACGGAAAATCCAAGAGAAATCCGCAACCTGTTAGGGCAGTTCGCTACAGGGGTTACGGTGATTACAACCCGTGGACGAGATGGACGAAAAATTGGGATGACAGCCAACTCGTTTTCTTCACTATCACTCGATCCGCCGCTGATTTTATGGAGTTTGTCAAAGACTGCACCAAGCTTATTGGATTTTACTGAGGCCGAATATTTTGCGATTCATATGCTGGCACAAGAACATCACTCACTTTCAGGGCATTTTGCCCGTGGTTCAGAGGATAAGTTTGCCAACATTGCACATCGTGAGTGTGAGCGCGGTTTACCGTTACTAGAAGATGTATTGGCAACATTGGTATGTAAAAACGTAAATCAATATGAAGGGGGGGATCATCTGATTTTTATTGGTCAGATTGAACATTATCAACATCGTATTGGTGAGCCTTTGGTGTTTCATGCGGGCAAGTATCGTATTGCTGCAGCGCATCCAGAACTGAGTATTTAACAGCAACAATCACGATCAATTTTGATCGTGATTTTTTTCGGGGATCGAAAATGAAAAATAATGTGATCAAAAGAGGTTTTCTTGCTGGAACAGTGGTCTTAACAGCGGTTGCAGCACAGGCATATGACTTGCCGACAGTGAATCTGGGCATGACCAGTTTTCTGGATGGTGGACTGCCTGCTGGGCCGGGGTGGTATTCTCAAACGTATCTGCAAAATTATGATTCGAACAAGTTAAAAGACAATCAAGCTCATCGGTTAGCTTTACCCAAGACCGACTTAAATTATCAAGTCATTGTTGAACAAGTTAGTTATCTGTCCGATGTGCGTGTAGGTGAACACGCATCGTTAGGATTGAATGTGCTGATTCCATTTGTCAGTAAAATGGATATGGATGATGGTTTAAATAATGCCGCGATTAAAGCCCAAGGGGGTTTTGGTGATCTGATGATTGGGCCATTCATCCAGTTTGACCCAGTCATGGGCAAAGATGGGCCCAAATTCGTACAACGTTTTGAATTTCAGGTCAATTTACCAACAGGGAAATATGATCAGAATAAAAATATTAATCCGGGCAATAATGCCATCTCATTTGATCCATACTGGGCAGCAACCTATTGGTTTAATCCAAAGTGGACAGTTTCTACACGTCTGCACTATTTGTACAATTTTAAAAATGATGATCCAAATTATAGCTTTGGTCTTGCAGATGATATTCAGGCAGGGCAAGCGATCCATGCCAATTTTGCAACAGACTATGCACTTACACCACAATTACGCTTAGGGATCAATGGTTACTGGCTCAAGCAAATGACTGACACGGAAGTAGAGGGTGAAAAATTAACAGGCACACGTGAACAAGTGTGGGCGATTGGACCGGGGGCGATGTATAGCTTTTCTAAACATGATCATATCGTGACAAATGCCTATTTTGAACAGGATGCAAAAAATCGTCCTGAAGGAACTCGTTTGCAATTACGTTATATTCATCACTTCTGATTTGAAACGCTATGGCAACATACTGACAGATATACTTGACCTATTTAGATACGTTTAAATAGGTTTTTTAATTTTTTATAATGAATAAAATCTCTTTAACTAAAAATCATCGGTTGCTTAAGAATACGGCTTAAACCTTAAATCTTGCTGTTCAAGGGTGCTACGGCGTGTACAAGAGGGCAATTCACCATAACGACGTTTATATTCCTGAGAAAAACGCCCAAGATGACTAAAGCCCCATTTAAACGCGACATCTGTGACTGAGACATGCTCATTTTGTAGGAGTTCCATATGCGCTTGTTCAAAACGCAACTCTTTTAAATATGACATTGGAGTAGTGTTTAAAAAGCTTTTAAATCCTGCAAATAATGTACGTACGCTTACGCCTGCCTGTTCAGCCAATTGTTCAATAGTTAAATTTGCGTGTAGATTTTCACGCATATAGGCTTCAGTACGTTTGACAAAATAAGGTGAAATGGCTTTTTCTCTGTACTGATCGATTTGATGCAATAAGCTGTTGGCTTGGCCGTAAATCAGGGCATTAAATAGACTGGATTCAAACTGCTTAAATGCCATTGGGTGATGCAAAGGATGCTGTTCACAAGCAAGCGCATCCATCAATGTACGCATCAATTGGAAAAAATAAGCACCACCTTGGGTAGAAAGATCAAGCTTGGGTTCAAAAATAGGAGGGTGCTGCTGTGCGTCTGGAAGATGCTGGCGGCAGTGCTGTAAAAGGTCATCTTTATCAATTTTGAGAATCAGCTGTGGGGAGTTGGCATGCCAGCGCATTTTTAGCGATTGTTCGGGTGAAATTAGAGAGGCAACTTGCGGATAAGAAATAAATTTTTGTTGATTCATTTCAATTTCTGCATATCCCTGTGTTGGGATTTGAATCAGATAAAATTTTTCTAAATGGTCAGGTTCAATATAGACATCGGCACTGTATTCCAGACGACTGATGGATAATCGTCCTGCTTTAAGATGGTGCATGGATGAGTGAAAATCGTTTTGTTGTTGTACGATTTTTAATAGATGTGGTTTGAAGATTTGCCCAACACTTTTGCAGGTTTCGCCTAAGTCTTGATGCTGAAAGACTAAGTTTTGTGATGAAAAAATGGGGCATTGCTGTAAATGACGTCCATTGAATTCCATAGTAGGATCGACCTGACTCATAAATATTCCTTTTGGCTGGCTTGTTTATTACAGCTAATCTTTATGTCACATGATGACCTGATTAAAAATGCACTAAACAATACTTAAAACTTTAAGTGGCTGGCAGTGATATAAAGAGTTAAGCAAAAAATAGACCAAGTAAAATACCTCAATACAACATATTTTTAGTCTAGTTTGGCGTGATCAAATCAATAAAAACATCATGGTATTTTTAAAAAATAAAGGATAGCGTTGATCATGCTTTGTACTCTTTATATGATCCTATTCCTTAAGATCTATCTCTATGTATAGCAAATCTGACTAAAATGATCAATTTATTTTTGGTTGTTTTTATTGGTTTAACTTACTGAATAATATGATTATATTTAAAATCCTTATATTATTTTGAATATCAGGATATCACAAAACTGAAATATTCAGACGACGTAGAAAAAATATCCAAATTCCATTAATAAATCATCCTATGATTTCGCTGTTTAATAAGTTTTGTTGCTCAATTAAGATTTGAATCATCTTGAGCTTAATCCTGCTGTGAGTTGGTGTCATATCTTAAGATATGACACACATTTTGTTGTTAAAACTAAGTTCTTACTGTATTGCTCTGTAAGAACTTCTCACTGTAAATCGAACAATCTTCGATAGACTGTTCATCTAGCCAAGATTTGACGGCTTCGATCATCGGTGGCGGGCCACATAAGTACATATCGAAGCGTTGTTGTTGAAGTTGTTGTTTATCCAGATGTTGATGGATATAGCCTGATTTTCCTTGCCATAGTTCTGAGGCGCTTGAAATGATTGGATGATAACTAAAGTCTTTGATCTTTGATGCATAGGCGATCAAACGCTTTTGTTCACATAGATCGGCTTCTGTATTGACGCCATAATAGAGTTGCACTGAGGGTTGATTTGGTTGATCGGCAATATTATCGAGCATACCTAAAAAAGCCGATAAGCCTGTACCACCTGCAATAAAGATCAGAGGGCGTTCAGCTTCACGTAGATAAAAACTACCTAAAGGTGCTTCCATCATCAGGCTTTGTCCAATCTGACAACGTTCTCTGAGATAATTACTCATTACACCATCTGGCAGCAGACGAATTAAAAACTGAAGTTGATTGTTGGCATTGGGACGATTGGCAAATGAATAAGAACGCCAATCGTCAGTCTCTGGAATTTGTAAACGTGCATATTGACCTGGTAAAAAATTCAGTTCCTTGTCAAAACTACTGGCATCGAGATGCAAGATCGCGGTGGTTTCTGAAACCAATTCAACAGCAGTAACCACCGTGGTGATTTTTAAAGCTTCACCCGCATTACAGATTTCGGAACTATGATCGAAATAAAAAGCGGCATTAGACTTAACCCGTGTTTGGCAAGCCAGCATTTTACGTTCAGCCAAATCACGTTCGCTTAATGCATCCTCATCAACATATTCTTGTTCATAAATACCCGTTTCACATTTCCCCTGACAGGTTCCACAAACACCTTCACGGCAATCGAGCGGGAGGTGGATTCCTTGACGAACCGCTGCGTCCAACAGCAATTCGTCTTCCTGTACTGCGATAAAAAATGTTCTACCATCGGCAAAGTTGAGTGCAACAGAATGACTCATTGTATTTCTCCTTAGACGTGATAGAAATCGAGAACTGAATCTATCTTGTCATTAAGCAATACGCTGTGTTGACGACGAATACGGAAACTATCTTCAGTTGGACGGAGCAAATAAGTGGCATGACCATAAAAGCATCCTTCAAGGCCCTGACGATTATAAAGCGTGCGCCAACTTACCTTTGCCTCAACCAAACCATCTTCTTGAGTCTTTACTTGTACATTGTGAATATTATGTTGAGTGCGCGGTAAAGGCGTTGCAGAAGCTGCTTTTCCAGTACGGATACGGAACACACGATCTTCAAGTCCTGAACGATCGGGGTAATAAATATAGGACAAGCCTTGATTGGGATCTTGAACGTAGTGATGGTCATCAATCCATTGCGGGATATGATATTCACTATCTTCATCATAGAGTTCGAGGTAAGCATCCCAATCATAGCGATCACACAGTTCCGCCTTTTTATAAAGGAATTGAGACACTGCAAAATGAAGTTCTAGAGACATGGTTACACCTCATCCGTAACAGATTGATTTAAAAAAGTGACTTCTTGCATCTTAAGTGCTTTTTTATTGAGTCCATTGAGGAGCAGGCGTTGCCAGTGACCATGCTGGTTGACATATAGCCCTTCATGAGTAAATTCACGCCCTGTGATCACGGGTTCAATACCAAGATCTTGTGAATTTTGTGATGGGCCATAATTCCATTGATGATAACCGCGTGAGATATCACTCCAGCGTTCTAAACGGCCCTGAAAGCCTTTTTGTTGTTCGCGGAATTCCACCAGATCATCTGGTGTACCCAATCCTGATACATTGAAAAAGTCTTCAAACTGACGAATACGGTTACGACGTGCCTCCGCTGATTCACCTTTGACACCAATACATTGGCTGATGACTTCGGTTTTATTCCATGCCACAGGACGGACAATACGCAGTTGTGAACTGATCTGATCCATAAAGAACAGGCTTGGATAAAGGTTGAGGTTACGTAAACGGTGCATGGCCCATTTAGCGCGCTTTTCCCCAAACCTTTCCAGCAGATAAGGCATCACCACATCATAACCAGGACGTACCGCTGGATTTGGCATATCACTAAACAGCACACTATGTCCATTTTTAAAGCTAAACCAACCATCATCCGTTTCGGCATCACCCGCACCTAATTTACTATAATCAAGTGTGTCAAGTTCACTGCCATTGGCTGCGTTAACTTGCTGGCGATGTTGAACGGTGGAAACATAATTATAATGCACAGTACTAACGTGATAGCCATCCAGACCATTTTCATTTTGTAGTTTCCAGTTACCTGCAAAAGTATAAGCAGATTTACCTGGTAATACTTCAAGCTCACCCGTTGGTGATTGATCAACCATCAAGTCAAGAAACACTTTAGTATCACCTAAAAAGTCTTCCAGTGAATCTGTGGCCTGAGTATCCAGACTGACAAAAACAAATCCACGATAGCTGGCGATACGGCCTTGTTTTAAACCACGGCTGGATTTATCAAAATCTTCACAATATTCGTTTGGCGCTTTGACCTTAACCAAACGCCCATCGGACTTATAACACCAAGCATGAAACGGGCAGGTGAATACAGACTGATTGCCTTTAGCCACACGGGTCAAGGTTGCACCACGATGCTCACAGGCATTGACCATGGCATGTAGTTCGCCTTTACCATCACGGCTGATAATGATCGGTTGTCGGCCAATCTGTACTGTAATGAAATCATTGTTATTGGCAATTTCACTTTCATGGCAAGCATAAATCCAGACCTTTTCAAAAATGAGCTCCATTTCGAGATCAAACAGTTCTGGTTCGGTAAACATATCGCGAGCAATTCGATAAACACCATCATTTGGTCGAAAATCGATACAGCTGTGTACAAAATTTTGCCATTCGGCGAGGTTACGTGCAGTCATGGGCTCTTCCTCTGTCCAATCAGTCCTTTGTTTGATTGAACCGCGATTTAAAGAAGGGCTCTATCCAGATTTTCCATGTGTTTATCCACTTTATGCAGATTAAATGCTTAGATACATTTTTGTTGAGGAGATTGCGACAGGATTTTTCAATCTGCTTTATACATAACAAGATGCATACTTTTGAAATAAAAAATATTTTTGAATTGGACTTCGCCGTAATTTTGTTTTTTAAGTAAAATTTTAATGATGGGGATGAAAACAGACAAAGTGTTTGCCAAAAACGAGGGGACTAAGCTTTAAGTCGCAACTCAATCATTTATATTCTAAATTGATATCTTATTGAACTTAAAGCGTTGCATTGAATAATGGAGTTATTATGACTGACCGCTATTTAAGGTAAAAAAGTTTCCTGTAAATAACTCCACTGCATTTTTCCTTGAATTTCTTCAATCAGTGCACAAGAACGTCGAACTAGAATTCCTGATTCCTTGGTGTGTTTTTCAGTATAGGTGAGAACAATGCTTTGTTCGCTTTGCATCAAAATTTGTTCATCATAAATTTCAATCTGTAGATCTGGCATCTTGCCCTGATTATTGCTAAACAGACCTTTGACATCGGCTAAGGAAAAACGCTTTCCAGCTGCGCCGACCATCTCAAAATGATCGGAAAAATATTCAATAAGTAGGGGAAGATCTTGTTCTGTATGTTTCCCGTTAAAAATACGTTCAATCAGTACGTGCATGCTATGTATACTTTCAATTGCATCTTGTTTTGACAGCGGCATATCCATTTCCTATGAGAGGTGTATTTTCTATATTATGTAAAAATAAATGTAAAATTCAATATTATTTTAAAATTAAATTTTTAACCTATGTTTCAAGGATGCTCCAAAAAATAATTTCAAATTAAATAAAACATAATATCTTATTGATATCTCTTATTTTAAATAAAATAAATTTGTTCGAGTTGAGCATTGTGAAGTAAAAGGTATAACTATATACTTAAAATAACATGGAAAATTCCATGTAAAAATAACTATAGTAAGCTAAGCTTTTATCAAGGAGGTGGATAGGAAATGGATATTTCCTTAAATACGCGACATCTTCTTAAAGATACCAATCATAAAAATGCATGGACAAGGAAGAAAAATGGATACTCATTCACCAGAGCCAACAGGCTCTCATTCAAATACATATGCATGGTATGTTGTTTCACTTTGCATGTTGGCTTATATATTTTCATTTATAGATCGGCAAATACTGGCACTGATGATTGAACCGATTAAGGCTGATCTAGGATTGTCAGATACCCAATTTAGTCTATTACATGGTCTCGCCTTTTCGTTGTTTTACGCCTTTATGGGGCTGCCACTGGCCTATTTGGCAGACCGATTTTCTCGACCAAAAATTATTGCAGTCGGGGTAGTGTTTTGGAGCATTGCAACTGCATTCTGTGGCTTAAGTAAAAACTTTATTCAACTGTTTTTAAGCCGTATGGGGGTTGGAGTGGGCGAAGCTGCTTTATCTCCAGCAGCGTATTCAATGTTTAGTGATATGTTCAGCAAGGACAAATTAGGCCGTGCTGTTGCAGTATATTCAATTGGTTCATTTGTCGGTGGAGGGATTGCTTTTCTGGTCGGCGGTTATGTGATTGGCTTGCTTAAAAATATGGACACCATTCAGGTTCCTTTATTTGGTGCATTAAGAGCATGGCAGGCGGCATTTATTATCGTGGGCTTACCTGGGGTATTTATTGGCCTACTGGTGTTACTTACGGTGAGAGAACCGCAACGTAAAGGTCAGCGCTTAAATGCACAAGGTCAAGTTGAAAAGACCAGCATGAAAGATGCGTTTAAGTTTATCAAAAAACATAGTCGTACTTTTACTTGCCATTATTTAGGTTTTACCTTCTATGCAATGGCGCTGTATTGTTTGATTAGTTGGTCACCAGCATTTTACATGCGTAAGTTTGGCCTTACACCGACAGAAGCAGGCTATATGCTAGGCACGGTGTTATTGGTGGCAAATATTCTTGGCGTATTCTGTGCAGGCTGGCTCAATGACTGGTTTATTCAAAAAGGACGTAAGGACGCGCCAATGATTACCGGTGTGATCGGAATCGTGGGATTAATTTTACCAATTATGGTGTTTACCCAAGTCAATGAGCTGTGGCTTTCTGTGGTATTTCTGGTCCCTGCCATGTTTTTTGCCTCTTTCCCAATGCCAATTTCAACCACAGCAATGCAAATGCTGGCACCGAATCAGTTGCGTGCACAAATCTCAGCCGTATTTTTGCTGATCAGTAATTTGGTTGCGGTTGGGATCGGTACCACGTTGGTGGCATTGATTACAGATAAAATTTTTGAAAATCCACTGATGGTGGGGATGTCTTTGTCTATCGTGGGTACGATTTCATGTGTGTTGGCATTTATCTTATTGAAAAAGGGCTGTAAGGCATTTAGCGCCAGTATGCAGCAGGAACATGCCTCTTAATCCAATGGTGTTCTCAATCAGTCACAGCGCCCATTCTTTGTAATGGGCTTTGTGACTTGTTTGGTCAATCCATAATCAGGGAGTGAAAGAATGGAACAGTTTTTCAAATTGGATTATCTGGATGAACTGCTATTGTTTAAATCGGATGATTATCAAACCATTAAAGATCAGGTCAGTTATTATTTAAGCCCTCATCGTTTTGAGGTGGAAGTGCGTGAACCGTTAAATACCCGTTTAAATGGTTTTCGCTTTGGAAATTGTGCCTTGTATGATCTTAAATATAGCGCACCTGTGATGATTACCATTGATGAGGTTTCTGATTTTTATTTATTTCGATTGACACTGGAAGGTCAATGTAAAGTAGGTATAGAAGACCAACAGGTGCTACAGTCAGTCGGGATTATGTCAATTACGCATCCACATACTCAACAGCAAATCCAGACCAATCAGCATTGCCGAAATATTATTTTAAAACTTGCTCAACATGATGTAGAAACCCAATTGTTTAAAATGTTGGGGCATACCAGTCATGAACCGGTTATCTTTGATATGAGTTTGTCCTGTACCGAGGAAGGCATAGACTCGATTATTGAAACCCTCAATTATTTGTGCCATGCCTATTATCATATTCAAAATTGGAGTTTTATCTCTGCGAGTTTTACCCAGTATTTAATTGAACTGATTTTATTAAAGATCCCAAATAACTATAGTGATCAGCTTAATTTGCAAAGACAGCATATTTTGCCCGGATATCTAAAAAAAGCACAAAAGTATATTCAGAATCATTTAGAACAACCGATTTCATTAGCAGATTTAAGCCAGTGTTGTGAGGTGTCGATCCGCACATTGCAAAAAGGCTTTAGTCAGTATTTACAACAAACCCCAGTCGAGTATATCCGTGATCAGCGACTTGAACGGGTACATTTGGCTTTACAGCATGCACAAACCAATGAAACAGTGACGGATATTGTGCTGCGTCACGGCTTTCAAAGTTTAGGGCATTTTTCTATGCTGTATAAAAAACGTTATGGGTGTTTGCCCTCTAAAACTTTAAAAATGAGTCCTGTTCAAATGAGTACAATGCTTTCGTAAACTGAACACGTGTTGCGTGTTTGGATAAGCCAGCAGGTTATTGCGTTTCTATGATGAATTGAAATAAATCAGGAAGAGCAATGATGAAAATTACAGTTTTAGGTGGCGGTCATGGATGTTATGCAGCTGCGGCAGAAATGGCTGAAAAAGGGCATGAGGTGCTGTTATGGCGCCGTGATTCAGATGCTTTACAACAACTTGCTGGCACTGGGCAATTAAAGATTAAGGATTATCAGGGCGATCGTACTGTGACGGTGGGTTTTGAAAAGAGTCAGATTAATTTGTCTGATGATTTGCAACGTGCCATTGAACATGCTGAGTTAATTATTATTCCATTACCTGCGACCACACATGATGATTTAGCCCGTCAAGCAGCGCCATTTTTTAAAGCAGGGCAAGTGGTGTACTTGCCACCGGCGACATTTGGTAGTTTTATCTTTGCCAAGGCGATGCAACAAGCAGGTAACACTGCGCAAGTGGCATTTGCAGAAACGGGAACTTTGCCTTATTTGGTGCGTAAACATGGGGTGAATCAAATTGTAATTAGTGGTTATGCGACCCGTTTACCCACAGGCGTATTTCCAAGCGTATTGTCACAACAGGCATTTCAAGTGCTTAAGCAGGCTTATCCTAGCGTTGAACCCGTTGAGGACAGCTTAAGTGGTGCATTGATGAATGCTGGACCCATTATTCATCCACCTTTAATTTTGATGAATGCGGGTCCACTTGAACATTTTGAAGCGTGGGATATTCATAACGAAGGTACTCAACCCTCAATTCGTCGTGTCACCAATCAACTCGATGCGGAACGAATGCAAGTACGTGAAGCATTGGGATATGCCGCACCACATTTTCCTTTGGCGGATCATTATAATCGTGAAGGTGAGGGGGATGAATGGATGTATGGACGTGGGGCACATGGAAAATTAACTGACAGCGGTGACTGGCGTGAGGATATCGATTTAGATTCACATCGCTATATGTTAGAAGACACTCGTTTAGGATTATCTTTTTTAGTTTCTGTGGGACGTTGGGCAGGTGTTGCAACCCCTGTTGCTGAGGGCTTGTTGAATATCGCGTCAGCAGTCACGGGTAAGGATTTATATCAACAAGGACGTACTTTTGAGCGTTTAGGTCTTGCGGATAAAAACCCAGCAGAACTGCAAGCGATTTTGCAACAAGGAGTCTAAAATGCAGATGATCGAAAAAATTGCAGTGCTCGGTGCTGGGCGTATGGGCAAAGCCATTGCGATTGCTTTTGCCTATGCCGGACTAAACGTTGATTTGATTGATGCAAAACAACGCAGTGAAGCTGAATTTGAACAATATCAAACTCAAATTCGTGCTGATTTACAGCAAGAGTTACAGTTGCTTGAGAAAATTCAGTTTATTCAAGCGGAGCAGCAAGACTTTATTTTGGATAAGGTTGCAATTTTATCTAAACAGGCTGCTACAGGCATATTGCCAAGCTGTGCGTTGATGCTTGAGGCTGTACCAGAAGTAAAACAAGCCAAACAAGAAATTTTTGCTTGGCTGGATCGATATCTTTCACAGCAGTGTATTGTGGCTTCGACCACATCCACATTTTTAGTGACGGATATTGCGCAAATGATTTCGCATCCTGAGCGAGTGGTCAATGCACATTGGCTAAATCCTGCTTATCTCATGCCTTTGGTGGAATTAAGCCGTTCTGACCAGACCTCAAATGAGGTGCTGACTCAGCTTAAGCATTTCCTACAGGTGATTGGTAAGGTACCTGTGGTTTGTAATGCCAAGGCGGGCTATATCGTGCCAAGGATTCAGGCCTTGGCAATGAATGAAGCGGCACGTATGGTTGAAGATGGAGTCGCTTCGGCAGAAGATATTGATATTGCTATTCGTACCGGTTTTGGTTTGCGTTTTTCTGTTTTAGGCTTATTGGAGTTTATTGATTGGGGCGGTGGTGATATCTTGTATTATGCCTCGCAATATTTGCAAAAAGAGCTGGGTGAGCGTTTTCGTACACCTGAAATTATTGCGGGAAATATGCGGCAGCAGCGTAATGGCCTTCGTGAAAAGCAGGGTTTTTATAATTATGCGGATGTGGATATTCATCAATATAAACAAGATGTTTTGCGGACCTTTTCAGATCGAATTGAAAAAAGTAAGTTAAAACCACCGTTTAATATTTTACAGTCCACAACGTGATGAACTGAACAATTCGCCCATTGCACTCAGCAAATGGGCATTTATTTACAACTTTTAGCTTGATGGCATCAAATTGAATAGCTTTTTCAATTGTGCATTTAACTGATGTAATTCCTCATCTTCAAAGGCATTTAAAATCCCAGATAGAGTCACTTGGCTGATTTGATTGATCTGCTCCACCAGTTCTTTACCTTTGTCTGTGAGCTTGACCATCGAGATACGTTCATCAGACTCTGAAGAAAAAACCTGCACAATATCATCTTCAACTAGGCGATAAATGGCTTTGGTTGCTGTGGTCAATTTAAGGGTAGAGAGGTTGGCAATTTCGGTAATACTGGCTTGTTGCAAAGCATTGGTACTTAAAATGATTTTACGACGTGTATTGTCGATACCTAGTTTTTTTATTGATTTTTCAATAAGTTGTGTATATTTACCATTCACTTGAGAAATCCAAAAGAAAGGATAGCTTTGTAAACTGCTAGGTTCATTATTAGGTAGAAATTGTTCTAAATGAGTAAGCATAGCAAAGTGATAACTTTATAAAGATGAATATTCATCATTATACAAAAATTAAAGAAAAAATCTTTGCTCTTTCTGATAAAAACATCTTGACAATTACATTACTTTTTCCGATATTGGTATTAAGTACAAAAATACATGGAAAAGTGAATGAATATTGTTGTACAAGACGTACAAATAGGACGCGGTGCTTTAAAAGTCATGGTGAAAGATTCCATTGATATTCAAGGTCTAAAGACCATGATCGGGAGCAAAGCCTTGATGGATAAGCCTTCTGCAACAAAAAATGCAGAAGTGGTAGAGCGTATTTTGGCAGCGGATTGCCAAATTACTGCAAAAACCAATCTACATGAGTTGGCTTTTGGTATTACCGGGATCAATCCTGTTTTTGGCACTGCAATCAATCCTCAATATCCTGATCTTATTCCAGGTGGTTCATCGAGTGGGTCTGCTGCTGCCGTAGCCGCGGGGCTGGCTGATTTTACTTTAGGTACCGATACTGGTGGTTCAATTCGTATGCCAGCGGCATGTTGTGGGGTGTATGGTTTTAAGCCGACATTCAATCGCGTCAGTCGTCAAGGGATACATCCAACCATGAGTTCGTTGGATTGCGTGGGGCCATTTGCCGCTTCGGTTGCAATGATTGAAACCGCAATGCAGATAATTGATCCAAGCTTTCATGCTTTGGAAAAATTAGTGCATACGCCGAAACTGGCTTGGCTTGAGGTAAATGCGAACCCAACGGTATTGAACTGTATTCAGCAATTTCTTGCTCAGGCGAATCTGTCAGCTACACCAGTGAAATCTGAATGGTTTGAACCTGCTTATGATGCAGGGATGCAAATCATTAATTATGAAAATTGGCAGGCGTATGGCGAGTTAACCAAAACCGGTTTATTGGGTGACGATATCCATGCTCGCTTGCTCAAATCTGCGCAAACCACTGTGCAACAAGTAAAAGAGGCTGAAGCGGTCAAAGCACAATTTATCAATGAAATTGATGGCTTATTGGAAAAATATGATGCTGTGTTACTGCCAACCCTTCCGGAAATCCCACCCAAATTAATCGATGCAGAACATATGGTTGCACTGTTGAACTTAACCTCATTGGTGCGTCCATTCAATTTATCTGGTCATCCTGCAATTTCAATACCGCTCAAAACCAGTGAAGGGCAACCAGTGGGTTTACAAATCGTGGCAAAACGAAATTCGGATGAGCTGGTGTGTGCAATTGCGAAATATATCGTGGATGCCGCGCAATAAATGACAAGGAGTTGGGTAATGAATAATTTATCGACAAAGGAATTTGTAATGGACACAACAATAATGGAATTAGAAGCACTCTGTCAGGAGATTCGAGAACGGGCTTGTACAGGCGAGTTCGATAACCAAGCGTATGTGAGTCAAGACATCATCGATAAGTTAAAGCAGATTGGTGTCTATCGTGCATTGGTACCGAAACGTTTTGGCGGCAATGAATGGTCACCTCAACAGTTTTGTGAGTTGATTGAACGTTTGTCTAAAGCAGATGGGTCCGTGGGCTGGGTTGCGAGTTTTGGGATGAGCCCTGCCTATTTGGGGAGCCTGCCTGAAGCAACACTTGAAGAATTATATAAAGAGAGCCCAGATATTGTATTTGCAGCAGGTATTTTTCCACCGCAACCCGCAGATTTAAGAGCTGATGGTGTGGTGGTAAAAGGTCGATGGAAATTTTCCAGTGGGTGTATGGGGGCCGATATTATTGGGGTGGGGATTAGTCCACAGGTCAATAACACTACACAAGGTCTGCCACGTTTAGCAATTATCCCTGCAAAACAAGCGCAAATCGAAATGACTTGGGATACGGTCGGCTTAAAGGGAACAGGCAGTCATGATCTGTTGGTGGATAATGTCTTTGTAAACAATGACTGGACTTTTATCCGTGGTGAACCGTCTAAACTTTCGGAACCATTTTTTAAATATCCATCACTGTCATTGGCAACACAGGTGTTAACTGTGGTCGGGATCGGTGTTGCAGCAGCAGCGTTGGAAGAATTCCAAAAGTTAGCACCTGGCAAATCATCTATCACAGGTGGTGCTGAAATTGCCAGTCGTCCAGTCACCCAATATGAATTTGCCCAAGTCGAAGCTGAGTTTAAAGCAGCACGTGTTTGGTTCTACGACACTATGCAAATCGTTTGGAATGAGATTATTGCAGGTGGTACGCCAACACCAGAACAGATCAGTGATATGCGCTTGTCTTGTACCCATGTTGCTCGAGTTTGCGCACGTGTAACGCGCAAAATTCAAATGCTGGCGGGCATGACTGCAATTTATACCCATAACCCATTTAGCCGTTTTGTGAATGATACCAATGTGGTGACTCAGCATGCCTTTATGGGTGATGCCACTTTACAAAATGCCGCTTTGGTGAGCTTTGGTATGCAGCCAGCACCCGGTTATTTATAAGCCGAATTTAAAAAATCACGAGATGTCCAAGGATGAATATGACATGAATAGCCAGATGGATTTGACCGTTATCCTACAACGCTTAGAGCAGCTCGAAGCGCAAAATGCGATTCGTAATTGTATTCATCGTTATATGGAAATTTGTGATGGATTAAATGCCAAAACTGACCTCAATGAATTAATGGATTTATTTGATCAGGACAGTATTTGGGAAGGAATTGGTGAGAAATATGCGCAATCTTTTGGTCGCTATGCTTCATGGCAAGCCATTTTTGACATGTTTAAAAGCTATACCCAAGCCGAATCACATTTTGTGATGAATGCGCATTTTGTCAGCTCAGAACAAATTTATATTGCAGGCGATCAGGCCAATGCAAGCTGGTTGATGTTGCAAACCTCGACCTTTCTCAATGGAGATAGCCATTTAAATGCCGCAAAACTCAGTGTGAAATTTAAACAGCAAACCGATGGTCTATGGAAGATCAAACATTTTCAGACTGAAAATATTTTTAGTCGCCCCGTGTCTCACTGGAACAGTACAGCGATATTGCCAGTACCGTCTCAGCAATAAGTTATGGATAAATTGAAAAGGATGATGGATATGAACAATATTATTCCAATGCAGAATATTAACATTGATTACAGCGAGTTAGTTCAAAGTGATCGTGCGCATACCTCTTTATATAAAGATGCGCGTGTCTTTGATGATGAAATGGAAAAGATTTATTACAGCACTTGGGTTTGGGTGGCACATGCCAGTGAAATTCCAGATGGTGGTAGCTATAAAACCATTAATATTGGTAAGCAACCTGTGGTCGTTGTACGTGACCGTAAGAAAAAAGTCCATGTATTGCTCAATCGTTGTCGCCATCGTGCAGCAACTGTATGTGAACATAAAAAAGGCAAAACCAATAGTTTTGTTTGCCCGTATCACGGATGGAGCTATGCACTGGATGGTTCATTACGTGGTGTACCTTCACCTGAAAGTTATGGTGAATGTCTGGATAAATCAGAGTTTCCATTGATTAGCCTACGTGTTGAAGAATACAACGGTATGATTTTCGCCACCTTTAAAGACGATATTGAACCTTTAGCGGATTTCTTGGGCGCTGCGAAAAAATGGATTGATTTGTTTATGAAACAAGGCGCAGGTTATCCAATTAAAGTATTGGGTGAACATCGTTTCCGTTTCCCAGGCAACTGGAAAATCCAGCTGGAAAATACCACCGATGCTTATCATTTCCCGCTGGTACATAAGTCATTCTTAAGTTCAGTTGATGAGAAGACTGAAGAGCTATTTAACTTTGAAAATCAACCTGGCTATGTTGAAGACTTAGGCAATGGTCACAGTGTCATGGTGATGATTCCTGAGCTGGTGGATTTAGATGAAGAGTTGATGGAACGTCCAATTCAGGAACGTTTTGAAGAGCTTGCTCAAGCGTTACGTGATGAAGGGCATGAAGAACTTGAAGTACGCCGTATTGTACGTGCTGTGGGTGGCTCTGGTTTTAACTTAAATCTGTTCCCGAACATTGCCTGTTCAATGGCCTTCTTCCGTGTTATGCAACCGATTTCAGTCAATGAAACTGAAATTCACCATTCTGTGATCACGATGGATGGTGGTCCACAGATTGCCAATCAATATCGCTTACGTCTACATGAACATTTCCAAGGTCCATTTGGTTTCGGTACGCCTGATGACTCAGAAGCGTGGGAACGTGTGCAACATGGTGCCAATGCTGGTCATGATTTATGGATCATGTTGAACCGTGGTTTACCCGGCGAAGTAAAAACTGAAGATGGCTTAAAGAGCGATGTCAGTGCAGAAACTGGAATGCGCGCTGCTTATCAGCAGTGGAAAAAGATGATGACAGCTTAAGGAGAGTAGCATGAACATGAATTTGCAATTATTAAATGAAGTGACTGCTTTTGTTTGGGCTGAAGCTGACATGTTAGATCACAGTGAATACCGTGAATGGCTCAATCTCTGGAATGAAAAAGGCGTGTATATCATTCCGATTGATCCGACACTCAAGGATTATGAAAACAATTTGAACTATGCCTATGACAACAATCATATGCGTACATTACGGGTTGAACGTTTGGAGAATGGTGAAGCGATTTCGACGGCACCCAAAGCCAATACCGTCCGTAGCGTGTCACGTATCCGTGTCGTAAAAGATGAGGATGGTGAAATCATTTTACGCTGTGCACAAAACCTCCGTGAATTCCGTAAGGAAAGCTTAAAACATTACACCGCAGATGTGATTTTTCATTTGGTTCGTGATCCAGAACAAGGCTTTAAGATCAATCGTAAAATTATCAACTTAGTCAACTCGACCGATACTTTGGCGGGTATCAGTTACATCCTCTAGGAGCGCAAAAAATGAAACAGGTTGTTTTAGTCACGGGCGCAGCATCTGGTTTAGGGAATGTGATCGCCGAATATTTTGCAGCACAGGGGCATCAAGTGATTGTCTCTGCCAGCAGCTTAGAAAAGGCTGAAAATGCCAAAGCACGTAGTCCTA
This sequence comes from Acinetobacter sp. I-MWF, assembly GCF_025433935.1. Lineage (NCBI taxonomy): Bacteria > Pseudomonadati > Pseudomonadota > Gammaproteobacteria > Moraxellales > Moraxellaceae > Acinetobacter > Acinetobacter sp. I-MWF. The sequence continues at coordinate 1,628,641 of NZ_JAMBAR010000001.1, forward strand.
ATGCGAAGAATATGTTTGCGTTAAAACTGGATATTTCAGTTGAGCAAGATTTTCATGCCGCAGTGCAGTGGATTCAACAAAAATTCAGCAAATTGGATGTGTTGATTAATAATGCGACGGTCACCAAGGCAACCCCTGTTTTAGAGATTTCTGCAGCTGACTTCGACTGGATCACCCAAGTGAATCAGCGAGGAACCTTTCAAGCATGTCAGATTATTGGCAAGTATATGGCGGATCAAGGCTATGGTCGTATCGTCAATATGGCTTCATTGGCAGGACAAAATGGAGGTACTGCAACAGGAGCACACTATGCTGCAACCAAAGGTGCAATTGTGACTTTGACCAAAATCTTTGCCAAAGAGTTTGCTGCTAAAGGCGTGACTGTAAACGCCATAGCACCTGGGCCAATGGAATCACCGATTGTACACAGTGTGGTATCTGACGAGAAAATGGCGCAATTTATTCAAAATATCCCAGTCAAAGCATTAGGTAGCATGGAATTTATTGCTGAAACCTGTGCCTTGTTGGCAAGCCCAAGCGCTGCATTTGTCACTGGGGCGACGTGGGATATTAACGGTGGATTATTTATGCGTTAAGCCTTGGGCGAGATGCATAAAAGGGAGATAAATCATGGCTACACTCTATAACGTGGTTGTCAGAAACCGTCATGTAGAAGGTGGGAATGTTGCAGTCATGGAGTTTGAATCTGCAAATTCTGCCACATTACCAAAAATTGAAGCAGGTGCGCATATTGATGTGCACTTACCCAATGGTATGGTGCGTCAGTACTCACTATGCCAAAACCCAAAAGATGTTGGCATATTCCGACTGGGGATTTTACGCGATCCAGAATCGCGTGGTGGTTCAGTCTCGGCTTTTGATGATTTAAAAGATGGTATGCAAATACAGGTCAGCGAACCGAAAAACCTGTTTCCATTAGTCAAAGCCAAACATGCTGTACTGGTGGGTGGGGGGATTGGAATTACTCCTTTGATCACTATGGCCTATCAATTGGTACAAGAAAATGCATCTTTTGAACTGCATTATTGTGGGGCAAGCCCAGAGCAATGTGCCTTTGTCGATGAAATTAGAAATAGTGTATTGGCGCCATTTACCACTTTTCATTTTAAATCGGAAGGGGCCAGCCATCGTGAGTTTTTTCAATCTGCCATTCAGGACATAGACAAAGCAAGCCATATCTATACCTGTGGTCCCAATGGATTTATGGATTGGGTGATTAATTTGGCATTGACGCAAAATTTTCCTGAGCAACAGATTCATAAGGAATATTTTCAGGTTGAGCTTGAAACCAACGGTGATGCATTTGAAGTTGTTGCTGAGCGTAGCGGCAAGATCATCATGGTCAATGCCGAAGAAACCATTCTGCAAGCATTGGCACGAGAAGGGATTGAGATTGAAATGTCTTGCGAACAGGGCGTCTGCGGAACCTGTATGTGCGATGTGATCGAAGGTGAGCCTGATCATCGTGATGTGTATTTTACTGATGAAGAAAAAGCCAGTAATGAACAAATACTGGTGTGCTGTTCCCGTGCAAAGTCAGCACGATTGGTACTGGATATTTAATTGCTTTTAACAGGACGAAGCAATTTCAGATACCGAGCTAAATAGGATAAAAGATTCAGGAGAGAATAATGAATTCATTAAAATCAATGGATGAAATCAAAATAGATCCAATGCAATTTAGACGGGCATTGGGTAATTTTGCTACAGGTGTGACCATTGTGACGGCACAAAATGAGCAAGGCGAGAAGGTTGGAGTCACTGCAAATAGTTTTAACTCAGTGTCTTTAGACCCACCACTCATTTTATGGAGTATCGATAAAAAATCATCGAGTTTTTCTGTATTTGAGCAAGCTACGCATTTTGCGGTAAATATTTTATCGGGTTCTCAAATTGAGTTATCCAATAAATTTTCCCGTCGCAATATCGATAAGTATGAAGGTACAAGTTATCAGGTTGGTGCAGGCCAATCACCAGTTCTAGACCATTGTTCAGCAGTGTTTGAATGTGAGCGACATGAAATTATTGAAGGTGGTGATCACTGGATTATTATTGGCAAAGTTGTTAAGTTTCATGATCAAGGGCGTAGTCCGTTGGTGTATCACCAAGGCGCGTATTCAGGTGTGATTCCTCATCCATTATTACAGCTCAAAGATACTGTAGAAGCAGAAGACTTAGGCGAATTACATCAAGGGCATTTATATAGTAATGTCTGCTATTTAATGAGTCGGGCGTTTAAATTTTATCAGACCGATTATATTCCGAAGCAGTTAATCACTGGATTTCGGACCAGTGAAGCAAGATTATTATTGGTGTTGGGCAGTGGTACCGCATCCAATAAAGCAGATTTACCACGTGATATTGCCATGCCGATGCGTGAGATCGAACAAGCTGCGCTTATCTTAAAAAAAGATGGTTTATTGATTGAAACGGAAGGTTTTTTTAAGTTAACGGAAAAGGGCAAGAAAACCGCACATTATCTGTTTGATATTGCCGATAGCCATCAAAATGAAGTTTTTGAAAAATATCCTGAAAATGAAAAGGAAATTTTTATTAAAATTTTAAAGGATATTGCGGGGATTGTATAAGGCTTAATAAGCTGATAGGTTGAAATGGTCTATCAGCTTTAGACTATTCGCTATTTATATAATAAACAAAAGAATTTATGAGCGAGAAGTATATTTAATATCGATTTTTGAACAGTTTAAACCGTAAAACAAGGAAGTGAGCGGATGAACCAGTATGTACGTGATGCACTAATAACTTGGACGCGTAATATCAAAAATGTGTGCGGTAATTTTGAAACAGATTTTGATGGTACCCGTGATTTGTTCATTGGCGAAGTCGAATGTTTTTTATTGGGCGATACTGAGATCGCTTTTATTAAAAATAATGCAAACAAAATTGTCCGAAAAGCGGATGAAATCGATCGAGTAAATAATCGTTTTTGTTTTTTGATTTTGCAGTATTCAGGCAAAATACAGTTGAACTATAAAAATGAAACCTTGAGTCTCAATGAGGGCGATATTGTATTACTCGACCCAGTTGAAACAATTTCTATGTTTCCACAAGGCTTAGTCAGTCAAATTTCTGTGCATTTGTCGCGGGAAAAATTGTTGAAAGAAAATATTAGTTCTGAATATTTTGGCAAACTCATTACGCAAAATATGAGTGGTTTTTTACTTAAAAATATTATGAAAAATATGTCTGCTGAAAACATTAAACTTTGGTATGCAACTGAAGATGGCAATGCTTTTGAAGATGCCTTGATTGCTTTAATCAAGCCGACAATTAATTATAAAAATATGCATGATTCAAATAATCTTATGGAAAAAGCAGAGCGCTATATTATTGAAAATTTAGCCAAACCTGATCTGACACCTAAGCTGATTGCTGAGCATATTGGTGTATCATTACGGCATCTTTATCGATTATTTCTTCAAGAAAATTTATCGATTAACAAATACATACAGCTCAAACGCTTAGAAAAAATTAAAACAGATTTGCTTGATAAAAAAAATAAGCAAAGCTCAATTACCCAAATTGCCTTGAAATGGGGATTTTGGGATGGCGCGCATTTTTCAAAAATCTTTAAAAAAAACTATGGTGTCTCTCCTAAAGAATTTAGAGAGCATGTGTTGACTTAAGTCTTTTGTTTTTTGATGTCACTTCTAGACAAGTTCGAGGTCATTCCTGAACAAGCTAGCCCCATGCAAGTGTGTTGAAATTAAATCGATGAGAACAGTTAGGAACGACTGAATAAACTTAAAAATATTCAGTTTATCTCACGAATTTCACACATAGGAATGTGCATTTAACTATCTGTCTTAGATAGTTTAGGGATAGATGAAAAGGATGAAACTGATGCGTAAACAACGATTATTCAATGACATACAAAAAATATTGGCGCTTAACCTATCTATAGCTGCGAGCTTTTGGGGACTGAACACACAAGCTTATGCGCATGGTGGACAGGCGGAATTAGTCCCTTTATATCAAAACATGAGCGAGCAAGGCGCTAAAGTTGTAAAAGATGATTTTACCAATACGTATATGATCAGCAAAGGCTCTATAGTGGTGAGAGCTAAACCAAATTCAGATCAGGTTTTAGTCAATGGTAAACCGTTAAAGTTAAGTGTGCCATTAGTTATTAAAGAGGGTAAGCCTGTTATTGGCAAAGACTTTTTCAATGAAGTATTTCAGTCTGGCTTAGATCAAACATTTAAAATTGAAAACACGTTTCACCCACTCAATAGTTTAAGTACAGAAGAAATCAAAAAAACATTTGAAAGTATTAATCGCTCAAAATATGCCTATAAAAATATGCGTTTTGCCGAGTTAAAGCTGAAAGAACCTGAAAAAGCCAAAGTGTGGGATTATTTTATTAACCACAAAGACTATAAAGAAGACCGTATAGCATCTTTTATTTTATTAAAAGGTAATCAAGCGATTGAAGGTGAGGTGAACCTTCATACTCAGCAAGTTACAAAATGGAATGTATTAAAAGATACACATGGAATGATCCTGCTAGATAACTTCGAGACAGTCCAGCGTGTGATTGAGTCAAGCAAAGAATATCAGGAAGCTTTACGTAAACGAGGTGTAACGGATGTTAAAAAGGTCATTACCAATCCTTTAACGGTTGGATATTTTGGCGGTAAGGATGGTTTAGACAAACAACTGAACGTTTTAAAAGTCGTGTCATATTTAGATACAGGCGATGGCAACTATTGGGCACATCCTATTGAAAATTTAGTTGCTGTGGTTGATCTAGATAAAGAAAAAATTATTAAAATTGAAGAAGGGGCAATGATTCCCGTTCCGATGGCAGATCGACCTTATGCGACTAAAAATACGCAACCCCCGAAAATTAAACCACTGAACATTATTGAACCTGAAGGTAAAAACTTCACCATTACTGGACAAACTGTACATTGGGGAAACTGGTGTTTCCATGTTGGACTAGATTCTCGTGTTGGCTTACAGCTTTCAACCGTGACTTATAAAGATAAGGGTGTAAAGCGTAAAGTCATGTATGAGGGCAACCTTGGTGGAATGGTTGTTCCATATGGTGACCCTGATATGGGATGGTACTTTAAATCTTATCTTGACTCAGGTGAGTATGGTATGGGAACACTCACTTCATCGATTCAAATGGGAACAGATGCGCCAGAAAATGCGGTTTTACTGGATGCTGTGATTGCTGACTATAAAGGGCAGCCCCAAGTTATTCCAAATGCGATCGCAATTTTTGAGCGATATGCTGGACCTGAGTATAAGCATCAAGAAATTTTTGGTGATCAGGATGCAAGTGAAGCCCGCCGTGAGCTTGTAGTGCGTTGGATTAGTACGGTTGGAAATTACGATTATATGTTTGATTGGGTATTTGCTCAAAATGGTGTCATTGGAATTAATGCTGGTGCGACAGGAATTGAAGCTGTTAAAGGGGTTAAAGCGCGAACTATGCATGACAGTACTGCCAAAGAAGACACTAAATACGGCACGTTAATTGACCATAATATTGTTGGTACAACGCATCAACATATCTATAACTTCCGTTTAGATCTGGATGTTGATGGGGAAAATAATAGCTTTATGCATATGGACCCTGTCGTGAAGGTAAATGACAGAGGTGGTGTTCGTACAAGTACGATGCAAATTGACAGTCAGGTGATTAGCAATGAGCAAAATGCCGCTGAAAAGTTTGATCCGTCGACTATTCGTTTGCTAACCAACTTTAATAAGGAAAATAAACTCGGTAACCCAGTTTCTTATCAGCTGATTCCGTTTGCTGGCGGTACACACCCCGTGGCGAAGGGGGCAAATTTTGCCAAAGATGAATGGCTATTTAAACGCCTGAATTTTATGGATAAGCAAATTTGGGTGACGCAGTACAATGCCGATGAACGCTACCCTGAAGGTAAATATTCAAATCGCTCAACGCATGATACTGGTTTAGGACAGTTTATTCGTAACAATGACAATATTGAGAATAAAGACCTTGTGGTCTGGATGACGACAGGAACAACCCATGTAGCACGTGCTGAAGAATGGCCAATTATGCCAACCGAATGGGTTTATACCTTAATCAAACCGTGGAATTTCTTTGACAATACACCAACCTTGAATTTGGGTGATGAAAAAGAAAATACCCAGCATGAGCATCACTAAAGATGCCAATCAGCAAGTATGGGTAACCAATAAGTTACCCAAAACTTAGCGTCTTGTAGACCGTTCACAAAAAGGAATTTTGTATGAAAACGCTACTTTCTCAAGTGATGAGAGGGACTTTCTTTGTCTCATTTTTTTCAACTGTCTATGCAAGCGAAATAGAAATTAAACCGATTTTTGAAGTCACCTTGGGTGCTTTTAGCAGTGGGAAAAGTTATAACGGTGAAAATATAGCTGAGCAAAGAATAAATTGGCAAGAAGGGCATCTTAAATATGGTGCAAAAGGACAATACACATTGAATAACAACCAACTCTATGCAGGTTTGAGTGGGATTAGCTCAGCCACATTTGGAGAGGGGGATGCAGGACAAAATAGTAATGGTAAAGAACGTAAAACTGATGTGAATGAATGGGTCATTGGTTTTAAAGATGGTACTCATAAAGATCAATTGACTACATATGATTTAAGTATTGGTCGACAAAATATAATGATTGGGGACGGTTTTTTTATTGCTGGTGATGCATTAAACCTTGGAAAACTACCCGCAGATGGAGCATTAGACCGTGGAGGGGCCTATTATCTGGCGGCACGACGTAGTTTTGATTTTACCAGTCTGCTGCAATATAAATTGCAAGATCATACAACCTTAAAACTGGCCTATTTAAAATCGAATAATAAAGCACAATTTTCATCAGAACTCTTTGTAACTGATCTGATGTATCAGCTTAATGATAAAGGTATCGGATTTACTTACTTAAATGTATTAGATCTTGACGATGCCGAGCATATTTCAGGGCGGGAAGATCTTAAAAATTATGCTTTACGTTTGAATTATCAACTTTTACCAGAATTACAAATTAAATCTGAATTTGTTGTTCAAGACAAAAAGGAACACCAAGAAAATGCCGGTTATTTAGGACTGAACTATAACTTTTTATCCTCAAAATATACGCCTTCGCTAGGCTATCGCTTTAGTCGTTTTTCAGACCAATATGATCCCATGTTTTATGGAAATACCGTGGGATTCGGAACATGGTTTCAGGGGGAGGTTGCTGGAAACTATGCGGGTCCTTTCAATAAAAATGCCGATATTCATCAAATATCTTACATGATGAATTTAAAAGAAAATTTTATATTAGGTGCTTTGGCGCATAAGTTTAAAACAGTAAATAAAGCTTTAACAAATGTTGATGGACATGAGTTGGATGTGTTTTCGGTCTGGTCTGTAAATAAAAACGTTACCGTTATTCCGCTCATTGGGCTGTATAAACCGAAGCAAGATATCCATAGTGGCGGTACTCAAAACTATGATGATAAGACCAATCTATATGCTCAATTGATTTTGCAATATATCTATTAATTAAGCCCTTTAAAGTTAAGTGTGAGGAATAAAAATGAATGAAGTCAGAATATTAGATAGCGTACAAACTTTTTTGAATAGAGCGCATGGACATTTTATTGACGGAAAGTGGGTTGCTGCTCAACATTCAAATAAAGTTGATATTGTGAACCCCTCTACCGAACAAGTCATTGCTCAGATCAGTATCGCGAGTCAACAAGATGTTGTAGATGCAGTATCCAGTGCAGATCATGCTTTTCAAAATGCTTGGGCTGAAACGACACCGTATCAACGTGGTTTAAAACTGAATAAATTGGCAGATTTAATTGAGCAATATGCTGAGGAACTTGCGCAACTAGAGTCTTTGTCTACTGGAAAGTTAATTCATATTTCCCGTCATCTTGAAGTGGCACAATCTATTATTTTTTTAAGATATTTTGCTGGTTGGGCCACCAAGATTCATGGTCAAACCATGCAACCTTCTATTCCTTCTACACAAGGTGAAAAATATACCGCATTTACCTTAAGGCAGCCTGTTGGGGTCGTCGCGGGTATTGTTCCGTGGAATTTTTCACTCATGATTGGCATTTGGAAAATTGGTTCAGCTTTAACAACAGGCTGTAGCATTGTGCTGAAACCCAGTGAATTTGCCAGTTTGTCATTGCTACGTTTAGCTGAGTTAGCAATTGAAGCGGGTATTCCAGCAGGTGTGATCAATGTTGTGACGGGTAAAGGCGAAACTGGGCAATATCTGATTGAGTCACCCTTGGTTAAAAAGGTTTCTTTCACAGGCTCAGTACCTACGGGGATTGCTATTGGTAAGCTTGCGATGAGCAGTGATTTAACTCGTGTTAGCTTGGAGTTGGGGGGTAAAAATGCGATTGCCATTTTGGCTGATGCAAATATAGATGAGATTTTACCTACCTTGATACAAGCAACTTTTGTGCATCAAGGCCAAGTATGTGCATCGCCAGAACGGTTTTTTGTGCATCAGACAAAATATGATGAGCTTGTTGCAAAGCTTTCTAAAGCATTATCTCAATTTAAAATTGGATCGGCGATGGATGAAAGCAGTATGTTTGGTCCGCTGTCTAACCGACCTCACTTTGATAAAGTAAAGCATTATTTAGATTTGGCCAAAGCCAATAATCAAATTATTGCTGGTGGAGATACTTTGCAACAAACAGGTTATTTTGTCGAACCGACTTTAATTTCTTTAAAAGCGATTGATGATCCATTATTTTTAGAAGAGACCTTTGGCCCTATTGTAGGATTAATGCCATTTGAAACGGATGAAGAACTCATTCAGCTGATGAATCATTCTCGATTTGGTTTAACCGCAAGTATTTGGACCAATGATTTGTCCAAAGCTTTGCGTTTAATACCGAAAATTGAAGCGGGTACTTTATGGGTCAATATGCATACTTTTTTAGATCCGTCGGTTCCATTTGGTGGTGTGAAAGCTTCAGGAACTGGTCGAGAGTTTTCAGATGCATTTATTGAAGATTTCACTGAATTAAAATCAGTGATGATTCGCTATTAAAAATGTGCATAGATATTTAAAAGTAGGTAGCACAGTCTAAAAAGAGTGGTATCGCTTCCAGTGATCTACTGATTGCGAATATAGGCTTGATAAGTTCTGAAAATATATAAGTTGAACAAGCTTTAAAATTTAAACAGCCCAATATATCTATATATTGGGCTGTTTCGAGTAAAAATTAATAGGTTAAAGTCATACTTTGTTGTGTTGCTTGATCAATTTGCTTTTGGCTTACTGCATCATCCTTACATTGATAGTTTTCAAATAATGGGAGCTGATCGGCAAAGTGTGCATCGGTCTTTCCATTGCGATGAATAAATCCACTTTGACCAGGTGCAAGAATTGAACACATGCTGACTTGATTGGGATTGAGTACCACTCTAAAGGTTGCACTCCCTGTATTCCCATAGGTGCTCAGCTGTTGTTGATGCGCCTGATCAGCCCATGGAATACCCACTGAGTTTTTGTTGGAAAATCCCATTGTGGCAACAGGAATTTTCCAATCATTGGGTTGGTCTGAATGATATTGTGTTGAAAGCTGAATTAAGGTGTTTTCCAAGGCAGTTAACACCACATCATCTGCTGATTGTCCTTTTAAGAAATCAACGGTTTGAGCAACGCTGGCTTGTTTGCCTTGCAGTGCATTCCAGATCAGTTTAGATGCATTCGCAGGTTGTGTACTCCGTGGGTCATTATTTACTGGGTAAAGGGTATCTGTATAACGCGCATAAATATTTTCAGATAGATTTGGTTTAAGCACCAATTCAATCATTTGATTGAGCCATGTACGCATAATTACAGGTGCTGCGCCTTGATAGAATTTAGCCTCACTGTCAGGACGAAGTTTGAAGTCCCAACTCGCCAATATCGGTGCGATTTTCTTTGCTAAAGGTGATGCGTTCGGGCTTTGCGCAGCTTTGACCATATAAGGAATAAAATAACGCGCATTCAGATCCGACCAAGCGCCCATTTTATTGATATCCCAAATGTCTTGTTGGCTTAATTTTGCTTTACTTTCTAGGGGTTCAATCAGTTCATTGACACGGTCAACATGAGAGAAGTTGGAGGAATCTGAACGTAAATCCGCATAAGCTTTATTGTTCCAACTGCTAATATAACCTTTTTCAGGGTTATAGGCTTTGGGATTATGTGAGAAATCATAGAAACCCTGCCATTCCATTGAGCCATCACCTTGAGCAGGCAGTTGAATATGTTGGTTTTCAGGGCGGATCGGTAAACGACCCAATGCAGCGACACCAATATTATTTTGGGTATCGGCATAAAACCACGTAATCGAAGCCGCGACACGTTTGGCTTGATCTAGGAATTCTTGCCAGTTGCTCGCTTTTGCTGCATTGGCCCAGCCCAATAAAGTTTCAATCTCTACACCTTCCCAGCTACGTTTTTGTGCATAGGCGGTATGATTTTTTTCATCCCATGTGCTGACAAAGCCTTGTTTACTTTGATACACATCTAAAACATGGTCTGGTTGATTACGAACTTTAATTTTGATCTGTTGATGTTCAAAGGGAATATAACTGCCTTGATAACGATACTGCTTTGAATTGCTCGGATTTAAGCTGAGTTGATATACGTCATTGGTATCAAGCGAACCGACAGTTGAACCCCAGGCAATTTTTCCATTGGTTCCAAATAAAATAGCAGGTAGACCGACAGGGGTAATCCCAGTGAGATTGTAGCCAGCACCATGTAACCCAACCGCATAAGTAATTGCAGGCGTGTACCAGCCTTGTTGAGGGCCATTATATAAAACCGTTTGGCCTTCTACCGTTTTATCTCCTGTGACCACCCAGGCATTACTGGCTGTAGGGACGCCATCAACCACACTTTTACCCAATGCTATACGTGCTTGAGCTAAATAGTTTTTGGCTGCTTGGTCTGAGATAGGCGCTATACCTTTTAACATGTGTTGCTGACGTGCTGAAACTTGTGGTTTTGCTTTAGATTGAATAATTGTAGGAGCACTCGGATCATCTAACCAACGTAATTGCTGATAAAATTTTAATCCTGTTTCTGGACCTTTTTCTTTTTGTAGTTGAGTCAGTAAATCTAAATTTGAGACTTCTGAACTGGCTGAAAAAAAGCGATTGAGAATTAAACCCACCCAGACCATTGCGATATCTTCTTGCTGCCATGTCGATGGTTTAAAGTCATAATCAATAAATTCTTTAGGCAACAGCTCTGGATTGGCCAAAACCTCTTGGACACGCTTATTAAAACCAGCAGCATAACCATCGAAAATGGCACGATCTTCAGGAGAAAGTCGGGCAATTTGTTGTTTAATCTGTTCAGGATTAAAGCGACTATGGGTTGCAATATCATATTGTAGATAAACGGGACCGAGCACTTCAGCAACAGTGCCTAAACCTGTACGTTTTGACATTTCCATTTGAAATAAACGATCAGTTGCGACTGCATAAGCATAGCCATAAAAAAGACCATAAGTGTCCTTGGCATAGACATGCGGTGTGCCAAAATTATCACGTTGAATCGTGACCTGTTTTTGCACTGGGTTTGATTCTAAACGAGAGGATGAACTACATCCTGCAAGCAATAAACAACTTAAAACACCTAATTTGATTAAGTGGGGTTTATCGCTCAGTTGATTATTTGAGGGGCTTTTTTTCAATTGAAATATCCTTTTCATTATTGTTGAGAAATAGAGTATTGGGAAATAAATGCTTTTAGATGTTTTCTAAAAACAGTAGATTTATCGATATGCAGGTCCTGATTAAATAAAATGATTGTTATTTTTATATGTAATTTTCTATTACTTTGTGGGTATATATTTATACTTTTAAATAAAGAGGCTTAGGGTCTGTTGATAATTCGTCTATGTTTGCGACTGCGTATGTTTTTTAGGCGATACTAGGCGCGAAATACGAAATTTAGTCATTCTAAATGATGAGAAACATCGTTTCGCAAGGTAACACGTAGCGGCAAAAAACATACTAGTCCCGAAGGGTTGTGGCTAAAATTATCTCAGCCTTCGTTATGAAACTCGAAAATAGTCTCGCTATTCTCTTCGTTTCCTGCCTTGCCTGCTCAATTTTAACCTACAACGCAAGCCATTTATGAAATGAAAAAACATACTAGTCCCGAAGGGTTGTGGCTAAAATTATCTCAGCCTTCGTTATGAAACTCGAAAATAGTCTCGCTATTCTCTTCGTTTCCTGCCTTGCCTGCTCAATTTTAACCTACAACGCAAGCCATTTATGAAATGTCAACAGACCCTATTTAAAAGTGTTTGGTACTGAGTTTTATTTCATCATTTTATTTTAAATATGCTTTATCAAGTCTTGATGAAATGCCAAAAAATAAAGGGATATGTTCTATCCCTTTATGCTGTTTCAAAAATTAAGTGCCAAAGATTAAGCGTCAAAGTTCAGTCGCAAAAATTGCTGAGAGAAATTTTTCAAGTGAAGCATTGAATGCTTCGGGACATTCAATATTTGAGATATGCGATGCTTGAATTTCTACAAGTTGGGATTGTGGAATGTGCTGTTGCATAAATTGCCCATCTGCGACTGTAGTTACAGGATCTTGCGCCCCTGCAATGACCAAAACTGGAATCGTGATATCTTTGAGTTGATTGCGGACATCCGCTTTAGCCAAAGCCTCACAACAATTGGCATAACCTATTGCGCTGCCAGCACTTAAGTCGTTACACAGATTATTGACAATTGCAGGATGACTTTGGATAAAGGGATCTGTAAACCAACGTGATGCAGCGGTTGCTGCGATGCTGGTTAAACCTTGTTCTCGGACTAGTTGAGCACGATCTAGCCATGCTTGTTCTTGTCCAATTTTTGCTGCGGTATTACTGATAACAACAGCATTAAATCGTTGTGGATAATGGATGGCTAACCATTGACCTGTTAATCCCCCCATAGAAATGCCACAGAAACTGGCTTTTTCAATATTTAAATGATCCAGTAATCGAATCACATCTTCAGCCAATTGGGGCAATGTATAAGGACCTTGTGGCGCAGATGAAGAACCATGTCCACGGGTGTCATAGCAAATGACAAAAAAACGTTCTTTAAAATAATTGAACTGCTTTTGCCACATGCCATAGTTGGTCCCTAAGGAATTTGAAAAGACCAGTGCAGGGGAATTAGGGTTTCCAAAACTTTGATAATTAATCTGTGCATCCGCTGATTGAAAAGTTGGCATTGCTCGTTCCTTAATTTTGATCAACACGTTGAATAATGAGCGCGATACCTTGTCCCACCCCAATACACATTGAACATAGAGCATATTCACCCTTGATCTGTTCAAGTTGATTTAAGGCTGTGGTCACCAGTCTGGCACCTGATGCGCCCAAAGGATGACCTAAAGCAATCGCCCCACCATTAGGATTGACACGTGCATCATCATCTGCCAAACCTAAATCACGGGTTACCGCCAAAGCTTGGGCGGCAAAAGCTTCATTCAGCTCAATCACATCCATTTGCGCTAAACTAAGATCGGCTTGTTTAAGCAGTTTCTTAATTGCAGGCGCAGGTGCAAAGCCCATAATTCTTGGTTCAACACCTACCGTGGTTGCTGCAATAATTTTGCCACGTGGTTTTAATTGGTATTTTTCTACAGCTTCGTCTGAAGCAATTAATAAGGCTGCTGCACCATCATTAATCCCAGACGCATTACCCGCCGTGACCGTACCCTCAGCTTTGACCACACCTTTAAGTTTTGTCAGTGCAGCTAAAGTGGTTGATGCACGTGGATGTTCATCGGTATCCACAAGCACAGCATCGCCTTTACGCTGTGGAATAGTGACAGGCACAATCTCATTTTGGAAAAAACCTTGAGCTTGTGCTGCCGCAGTACGTTGTTGGCTATTTAGCGCAAACTGATCTTGATCCGCACGGTTAATATTGAATTGTTCTGCCACGTTTTCAGCGGTTTGTGGCATGCTGTCCACACCATACAATTCTTTAAGTTTTGGATTGATAAAGCGCCAGCCCATGGTGGTGTCTTCAATCTTTTGACTACGTCCAAAAGCACTGTCTGATTTACCCATCACATAGGGCGCACGGCTCATGCTTTCTACACCGCCAGCAATAATTAAATCTGCTTCATTGGCTTTAATGGCACGAGCTGCCATGGCAATCGCATCCAGTGATGAACCACATAAACGGTTGACAGTGGTTGCTGGCACTTGATAGGGCACACCTGCCAATAATGCTGACATACGCCCGACATTACGATTGTCTTCACCAGCCTGATTGGCACAGCCATAAATCACATCATCAACTTGCTGCCAATCTACCGTTGGATTACGTTGTATCAATGCTTGAATTGGAATAGCACCGAGATCATCTGCACGGACTGGCGCAAGACCACCGGCATAACGACCAAATGGGGTACGGATGGCATCTATGATGTAAGCGTTTTTCATGTTGTTTATATCCTTAAATAATCTCCCTTGCGCTGCTACTACCGCAGCTCACCTCTTTGTAAAAGAAGAAGTTCCCCTCTTTCATAAAGAGGGGTTAGGGGAGATTTAGTCATTCCACAAGGAGAGATTTAATCATTCCGCAAGGGAGGGATTTATTATCCCTGTGTCGCATCAATCAATTGAGCACCCGTCAAAGCCTGTAATTCTTCAAAGCTCAGACCTGCAACTTTTTCAAGCACTTTTAAGCCATCTGTAGTCACATCAATCACGCATAGGTCGGTATAGATACGATCAACACAATGTTTACCTGTTACTGGATAAGTCAGTTCTTCAACAATCTTAGGTTCACCTTGCTTGGTCACATGATCGGTGGTGATAAACACTTTCTTGGCCCCTACAGCCAAATCCATTGCACCACCCACCGCAGGAATCGCATCAGGCGCACCGGTATGCCAGTTGGCAAGATCACCATTAGCTGCCACTTGGAATGCACCCAATACAGCAATATCCAAATGCCCACCACGCATCATGGCAAAAGAATCACCATGATGGAAAAACGAGCCACCCGTTAGCATGGTGACATATTCTTTGCCTGCATTAATCAGCTCAGGATCTTCTTCACCTTTGGCGGGTGGAGGACCAAAAGCCAATAAACCATTTTCAGAATGCAGGAATACATCTTTATCTGTTGGCAGATATTTTGAAATCTTGGTCGGTAAACCAATACCTAAATTGACATAAGCCCCATCAGGAATATCTTGGGCAACACGTTCAGCAATTTGGTCACGGCTTAGTTTTTGGTAGCTCATTATTATTCTCCATTACCATTGGCTGCATCAACTGCAACCACATGCTGAACAAAAATCCCTGGGGTAATAATATGCTCAGGAT
>NZ_JAMBAR010000001.1:1644125-1657621 GCF_025433935.1 Acinetobacter sp. I-MWF
AGCAGTTTAGCCAGACCATAATCGCCATTGCCTGCATTGTTATTGACAATCACCAGATCTTTAACGCCAAGTTCAATCAGCCCATCGATCAGCTCTGCGGGTTGTCCTGCTGTTCCAAAGCCACCAATCATAATGGTTGCATCATCTTTGATATGTGACAGAACCTCAGTCAACGAGAGCTTACTTTTATCAATCATAAGACGAACCTTTTATCCATGTTTTTAAATTTCTATACATACCGCATTAGCAAAGATAGACATGTATAGAAACTTAAAAAACTGTGAGAAAGAACTTATCTCACAGTTATTTAGTCAATGAATTTACACCCGCTGCTTAATGGTCATCTTCTCGAATTGAAGACGGATGACGGTTTAAGGCAGTCACTTCGATATTCATATAAGGATATAAAGGCAATCCCTGTAAAATATTGTGGAGTTCTTCATTGCTCTCTACATCAAAAATACTGGTGTTTGAGTATTGGCCTGTAATACGCCAGATATGACGCCATTTCCCTTGACGTTGTAAATCTTGTGAATAAGCCTTTTCAATTGCTTTAATTTCATTGGCTTTTTCGACGGGCATATCGAGGGGGATGTGTACATCCATTCGTACTTGGAAAAGCATGTCAGCTCCTTGAATTATTGACGACGTAGGTTGTCGATTTTGTCTTCATCTAGTTCAATGCCGAGGCCCGGACCAGTTGGAATTTTGAGCTCAAAATTGCCATATTGAAGCGGTGTTTTTAAAATTTCTTCAGTTAGTAGCAGTGGGCCAAATAATTCAGTTCCCGCTGCGAGATTGCTAAATGTAGAGAAGGCATGTGCTGAGGCAATTGTTCCAACAGGACCTTCAAGCATAGTGCCACCATAAAGATCAATACCTGCCAGATTGGCGATTTTACCGACTTCGCATGCTTCAATCAGACCACCAGATTGCGCAACTTTTACCGCAAAGACTGAGGCTGCATTGGTTTTTGCCAAGTTATAAGCACTTTGTGGACCTGTTAACGACTCATCTGCCATGATCGCGATATCAAACTTACGGCTAAGACGTTGCATGGCATCAATATTATGTATTGCGCAAGGCTGTTCAATCAGGTCAACACCACCATCTTGAAGCATTTGAATCCCTTTAATTGCATTCAGTTCAGACCAAGCACGGTTAACGTCTACACGAATTGAGATGTCTGCGCCCAAGGCTTTTTTGATTGCCAATACATGCTCAACATCTTGTTCAACAGGACGTGAACCGATTTTTAACTTAAAGACATTGTGACGTTTTAACGCAATCATTTTTTCTGCTTCGGCAATGTCTTTTTCGGTATTACCCGATGCCAAAACCCAAAGCACAGGAATACTGTCACGTAAGCGACCGCCTAGAATCTCACTCAGGGGTTGACCTAAACGTTGCGCTTGAATATCTAATAATGCAGTTTGAACAGCACATTTCGCAAAACGATTACCGTTGATATTCCGATGGATCACTTGCATTGTTTGGGCAATATTGTCACCAGACAGTGTTTTTAACAATGGCGCAAAATAGGTTTCGATATTGGTCTTTACACTTTCAGGACTTTCTTCGCCATAACCTAAACCGCCAATTGTGGTCGCTTCCCCCCAGCCAATTAAACCATCTTCAGTCGTGATTTTAATCAGGACCAAGGTTTGGGTTTGCATTGTCGCAACGGCCATCTTGTGAGGACGTATCGTTGGAATTTCGATTAACAGCGTTTCTATGGACTTGTACATCGTGGTTATTTCTTAAGTATCAATCTATTTATATACCCTAATTTAATGTAATATCTTTAACTAGGCCGATTTTGGTATTTTTAGATACTTAAAAGGTATATAAAAGGGATTTAGAGAGATGGAATTAAGATATCTTCGTTATTTCGTTACGGTGGTCGAAGAGCAGAGTATTACCAAAGCTGCAGAGAAACTATGTATTGCTCAACCGCCATTGAGCCGTCAGATTCAAAAGTTAGAAGAAGAACTCGGTATTCTTTTATTTGAGCGTGGCACACGTCCAGTAAGAACAACAGAAGCTGGGCAATTCTTTTACCAACATGCGGTACAAATTTTGACTCATACTGCGCAAGCTACCTCTATGGCGAAGCGTATTAGTTCAATGAATACAATTGTCCGTATTGGTTATGTCAGTTCATTGCTGTATGCGTTACTGCCTCAGGTAATTTATTTATTTCGTCAAAATAACCCTGATATTCAGGTTGAGCTGATTGAATACAGTACCAAGGATCAAATCGAAGCACTCAAACTCGGTAAAATAGATTTAGGCTTTGGTCGTTTAAGAATTAGTGATCCATCGATTAAGCGCATTTTATTGTACAAAGAGAAATTAAAACTAGCCGCGCATAAAAATCATCATTTAACCAGTTATATTGATAAAGGTATTTATTTATCGCAAATTATCAATGAACCTATTTTTTCTTATCCAGCCACACAGAAGCCCAATTTTTCAACCTTGATTCAATCCATTTTTACCGAATTAGGCTTGGTACCGAAAGATATGGTTGAAGTTCGAGAAATCCATATGGCTTTGGGCTTGGTTTCATCTGGGGAGGGGATATGCATTATTCCTGAAAGCGCCAGTGAAATAGGCATGAAGAATCTGGTCTATATTCCGATTTTGGATATAGAGGCCTATAGTCCTATTTCATTAGCTGTGAGAAATATGGATCAAAGTCCTTATTTACCTAAGATTTTAGAATGTATTCGACAGGTCTTTGAAGAAGAAGGGATTCCACTTCAACTGGACGGGGATTAATCGAGTATAGGTCTGAGCTGAGATCAATATCATCCTCGCCTTCTCCCAACGGGAGAAGGGACTTTCAATACCAATATGATTCACTCAACATGATCATTTTTTTGATTTATGAATGAGATCTATTGAGTTAATGATTTGAAACTATGATTTTAAAATATTGATTTTAAAATGACATTATCAGTCTTTATCCTTGCATTCTTAATGAATTCGCAATGTATTGTAGTTCCTGTTCGTCATTGATTAAGCCTTGCTGGATGGTGGCAATTTGCTCTTGAAGATTGCTTAGCAGTTCTTGGCATTGTGCGATAACTTCATCGCTATATTGATCAAGCTTTTGCCACAAACTATGTGAGATCTCGCTATATAAACGGTCATGCCCAATGGCCAAGATCTCGGTTGCATCATCAGCATAAATCACTTCATACGCCAGATGCTCAGCAAACTGTAACGGACTGAGAGGGGCATATTGCAGTTGATAATCCGATAAAGTATTTGCAATATGTTGTGATAGACGCTGTTGAGCCTGTTGGGTCAGTGCACTATACAATTCATCCACCGCTTGCTGCTCGGCATGTTGCTCTAATAAGCTTGGCAGGGTTGCAATCATACTGCGCCATGTTTGCGTAATGATCTGCTGTTTATGTTGCAGCAAAGCGCTCATAGCATTGCTTAGCTGCTGCTGTAATTGATGCAGTTGTGGCACAACCTCAAGTTGTAAAGGCGTTAGAATTTGTTCTTGTAAATGATGTAATAAGGCTTCCGCAGGTTTACGCTGTTTATAAGCCAGAGCAGGTTGGATCAAATGTAAAAGTGCATCAAATAAACGATTAAAACCTGCTTTTTGCATGGCCTGATCATTGAAATCCGCATTTTTCAACATCTGAGAGGAGGTTGAAATTGGCGATTGCAACAGCACAGGATCAACTTGCATTGCGATCAGTTGGTTAATAGCACGGGTTTGAACATCGGTTTCTTGCAGATAACGTTGGTCAGAGGTTTTATTGCATAGAATCTGGCAAATGTTGCCATCGACTTCATCTTCTTCAAAATAATCACTTCGTGTAAGCACTGGCAATAACGGTTTATGTCGGCGTAATTCCTGCCCCAAAGCCGCTAATTCTTTGACCTGACCGGGTGAGGAGGAACTACTGAGCCAAAGGACACCATCCGCACTATCCATAAAGCGTTGGGTTAATGCTGCATTTTCTGGCGTAACGGAATGAAGTCCTGGGGTATCCAGTAAAATGAGGTTGTTCGCTAAACAAACCCCTTGTAAGCGTGTGGTGGTTTCTGTGGCACCTTCTTTAAAACGCTCCTGACTATTGATAATTTGACCTGAGTCGAGATAAAAATATTCAACGCTTTGCTGGCGTCTGTGAAAACACTCTGCCACTACGTTACAGAATGAACTTTTACCCGCATTGAATTTTCCGAAAATCAGCAAAATAATCTTATCGTCAAAATGATCTGCGATGGATTGTGCCGCATGTAGGGTCTCTAATTGTGTTTCCCAATGGCTGAGATAGCTTTCAAGCTGCGAATTGAGTACTGCGATGTCTTGGGCAATCTGACAATGTGATGTCAGTCCAATGGGATTGATACGTTGTTTATTAAGATTGATCGCCAGTTGTTGATACCACGTGTGCATCTTATTTAAATGCAGGATGATGTCCTGTTCATGCTGATCAAAAGCTTTGCTACTCGCAATCAGCGTCTGAATCGAATCATGCGAATCATGAACGGTCATTATACCTGCTCCAAAGTGGTTGATGCTTGTTGAGCTTGTATGATGAGCTGCTGTTGCTGCTGCAAATTAAGTAATTGCTGTTGCAACTGCATTCGATCATAAGACAATTCAAAATAATGGGCAAATTCACCACGTAAACGTTCACGACCTGATTCTTCCACAAAAATAAGATTGAGATCCTTACGCAGTTTGACTGAAACACCCATCACCGCAACCATGACCGTATCTAGACTGCGTACATTACTTTTTTGCGTATCGGGTAAACCCACCACACCATAGCGCACCAGATGGCTATTGATTTCGATACAGGCACGAGAATAAGCCACTTGAATACGGTTACGATCACGTTTGCCCGCAGTTACTTTATACATATTGGCAAAAGAATCTGGTTCTAGCGAATTATCCTGCCCAGAGACCTGTAGGACCGGTTGTAAATCTTGACGCACTTTATCTAATATTTGATTGAGATCACGCTCAAAATTTTGGCGTTGCTGCTGTAAGCTTGTTGTAAGTTGCTGAATGTTACTTTGAATGGTTTCTAGGTGCTGGGATAAGCGCATTTTTAGATCAACAATGATCTGTTTTTTTTCAAATTGACGTATTGCGGGGACTTGCTCAAGCATCCGATGAAGTGTGTGTTGTAGTTCGGGGATACCACTGCGTTGTACCAGTATGGGTTTGGAGTTTTCGATACCTTGACGGTGCCGTGTAGCTGATACAGGTAGTATAGTTGCAGTTGGCGCTTGATTTTGAATGCTGCCAATAATCTGCGCTAAAATGGTTTGATCTGGAATCTGGTCAATTTGGGTAAGCAGCAGTAAGCTTTGTCGTTGGGTTTGCTTTGCATCTTGCTCGAATTGCTGGAATAAGTGTAATTCATAAGGATCAAACTCACCCTCACGTACCGAATGGACCATGAGGCGAATATCCGCTTTGTTCCACATCGCATCTTGAGCAAGTTGATCATCGATTGTCGCCACATCAGCATCCAAACCTGGTGCATCTAACCAACGGATTTGATGTTGCAGATGTTCGGAGAGGGCTACCGTTTCTCGTTTATCCGCAACTGAGAAAATATCTTGACCAATAAGCTCATTTAACAGTCGGCTTTTACCATGATTATATTTGCCAATCACTGTAACCGTCGGAAATTGACCTGCCTGTAGAATGACACGCAGTCGAGCCAGAGCTTTCGCATCTTCAGGTACAATGGCTAAAATAGTATTGCTTGCTGCATCAAAAGTATGAATATCCATCTAAATATCTTTTCCATAAAATAAATCAGGCTAAACCGTTACAGCTCGCCTGATTTCAAGATTCACAAAATGACTTTTAGCTGAATTAAGCTTGTAGGCGAGGGCGGTCAACCACATGGTTATCGACACCATCTACAAGGCGGCTAAGTCTGAGGTCAAATACCATTTCGGCAAATGGACCTTCAACACCATTGGCTTGGATCGCTGCTGCATCTGTATGTTCGATTGCGTCAACCACAAGGCCTTCACGTGTTGCGTAGGCGAAGTCATCATAAGTGTACGGGTCGCCAGCAACGTTAATTTGCGTGGTGAGTTTGCGATGACCATCTGCAGATACAAAGAAATGAATATGTGCAGGACGATTACCATGACGGCCTAATTGATTTAATAATTGTTGGGTTGGACCTTCTGGTGGACAGCCATAACCTGCAGGCAAAATCGTTTGTACACGGTATTGACCTTGAGCATCCGTCATAATGGTACGGCGCATGTTAAAAGGCTGTTGTTCGCCAGTTGGGTCAAAGTGTGAATAGAAACCTTTGGTATTGGCATGCCAGATTTCAACTTGTGCATTTGGCAGTGGTTGACCATCTGCAGCGTAAATTGTACCGTGCAAAATCAGGGTATGACCATTTGGATCACTGCCATCATCCATACGAGCAAAACCTTGGGCAACAGGTGCACCTGCGACATAAAGTGGGCCTTCAATGGTACGCGGGGTTGGGTTCTCAATACCTAAAGCGGCATCAATTGCATCCATACGCATATCAAGGAAGTGGTCAAAGCCTAAACCAGGAGAAAGTAAGCCTGCTTCATGACTGGTACCTAGTTGGTTTAAATATGCAATTGCAGCCCAATATTCGTCAGAAGAAATCTCTAAATCTTCAATGGTCTTAAATAAGTCAGAAACCACCCGATGAATGATTTGCTTAGTACGAGGATTTCCACCGTCTTGCTCAAGTCCGCTGAGTAGGTTAATGAAATTCTGTACTTCTTCCGTCTCGAAAATTCTAATATTATTGGCTGTCATGGCTATCTCCTTAATCTTGCCATAATGCTGGCTTGCGTCATATCTTTTAAGATATGTTGTGCGTTGAGCCAGCATCATTCCTAATCTTGCTTGGTTCATAAATCCTTCTATATACCTTAATTGAATGTAATCGCCTTATCTAGACTGAATTCGGTATCTTTAAATACTTAAAAGGTATATTTAACCCGCTCAAATGATAAAACTGTGATGCTTCATGCTATAGCTTGAAAATAACCATGTTGTTAGGTCATCAAAATAATAAAAATTATTTATTTTTTAATATCTTAGCTTTATTTTTATACAGCCAAAAATTGTTTATCTAGATTTAAAATAGCAGCGGTATGACTGAAAAGGTATAAACATATACCACATTATACATGGAAAATTACATTAATAATTCTGATAATGGGTAATACTGATGTATTTCCTTAATTATATCATTTTGAATTTATTTATATTTTAAGGAAGTGCAAAAGTTTTTGTCTGGAGGATAAGACAAAGAACGCCCTAGAACTTACACAACAAGAATTTCAAAGATTCAGGAAAGGATTTCCCATGTTAAAGCTAGATCTGCTTTATAAAACTCAACGAGTTGCACTTTATACGCTGTTTGGATGTCTGAGTATAGATGCTGCTTATGCCGAGTTTTTAGAAGAGAGTAACACCAGTATTTATTTACGTAATTTCTATAATGAACGTGACTACGAAGATACCAAGAATGACCTCGGCAGTTGGTCGCAGGCGGTATCTGGGCGCTTTGAGTCAGGTTATAGCGACACTGCGCTACAAGTCGGTTTGGATTTTGGTTTTCAATATGCCCTACGTTTAAATAATCGTTACGATGAACGTTTAGATACCGTTTTTAAATATGACAAAAGTGAAGCCCAACAAGCACGGGATTATTTAAAATTAGGTGCCACCTTAAAACTTAAATATCAAAATACAGAGCTTAAAGTGGGGGAGCTTTTTCCAAAAACACCGGTTTTATTTATTGATGATTCTCGACAATTGGTGACAACCTATGCTGGGGTAATGTTAGAAAGCCAAGACATTCAAAATTTAAAACTGTCCGCAGGCCGTTTTACTCATGTCAATGCCCGAGATGATGATGAATATAGAAAATTCACTTTGGGCAACTCCACAGATCCCAACAAAAGAAGTGATGGTTTAAATTTTATCGGATTAGACTATAAGTTTACCCCAAACTTCACTGGTTCATACTGGTTTGGTCAGTTGGAAGATATTTATCAACAACACTATTTCAATGCGGTTTATACAGAAAAAGTCAATGAGACTAAGCTAAAAGTAGATGCGCGCTATTTTAATTATAAAGAGGATGGTGATGCTTATTTTGGAAACATCGATGTTCAGTCTTTAGGATTACAAGCGAGTGCACAACATGGTCCAAATACCTTTTTAGCAGGTGTGCAAAAACATTTCGGTGAGGACAATATTCCACTTTTAAATGGTTATGTCCCGCAAGGATATTTACAGACTTGGTCTGCAATTGCATTTTATAAAGCGAAAGAGTTTACTTGGCATGCCTTATATAGTTATGACTTTAAAGATCATGGCGTACCTGGCTTGAAACTGACCTTGCGTTATTTGAATGGTAGTGACATTTATCGGGCTGGCTTCAAGGATAATAAAGAAACCGAGAAAAATTTGATTGTAAACTATACTGTTCCAGAAGGATGGTTAAAGGGACTTGGAGTGGAATGGCGCTATATTGATGCCAATATTAAATATGGTGTTGGAAACCTTCCAGGTAGAGATTTTGTGGAAAATCGTTTTATCACAACCTATACCTTTAAATTCTAATTTTTGCTCAATCCGATAAATCGAATGATGCCTCCTATTAAAAACAAGGGGCATCATCTTTAGTAGTTAGGACATTTAAGCGTCCAAGTATAGTTAACCTGTAAAAACTGAGACACAAGAATATAATTTCTCTTAATTAACATTTTTAATTAAATCAATTGTATGGAGAAAATAAATTGTTTGATTCTAAAAAGCTTGCATTGCCACACCTTACATTCAAAGTTTAAATATCTTTGCGTAGGCGATGCCTCCCTTTTTAGAGATAAAAAGGGACAAAAATCTTTCGTTTAACAGGGCTCTTGCGCTGCAAACAAAGCAGTGCTCTATTTTTGCTCATATACCCCCGCTCAACGGCGACATCCTTGTCGCCCCACGGTAGGATAACCATCTATGCTTCAAAAGCACAAAAAGCGAATTGATAACAAGCAGTTTCTAAAAGTTTATACAAATACTTAAGCTTCATTTCTGATCAATGACTTGATGAAAATCAGTTGTATAAATAATTAGGTGGTTTGGCTATAAATAAGGATAAGCATAGTTAAATGCTTATCCTTTCTTCGCTAGTCAGATCATCAATAGGTATATGCCTAATAGGCAAAACTAAGCATTAATCTAAACAAACCCGCAATTAAAGCCAATGCTGCAAAACCGAAACACCACAACAAAATAAACCATGTTACAGGGTTGAGTTGTTTGATGTATTTGTTCATCTAAAACTCCTTGATCAATGATAGCCTTCATCACCAATACGGACTTTGTCTCGGAAAACCCAATAAGACAAGAAGGTATAAGCGATAATAATTGGGATCAGAATTGCCGCACCGACCAAGGTAAATTTAAGACTTGATTCTGGCGCAGCGGCTTGCCAAATTGAAACTGATGGTGGAATGATGTTTGGCCATAAACTAATTACAAATCCAGTAAATGCCAGAAAAACCAATGCCAGCGTATAGACAAAAGGTTTGATCTCATGTCGTTGCTTACAAGCATGTAAAATTAAACCAGAAAAGAGTACAACTAAAATAGGCACAGGGCTGAAATAGATAAGGTTTGGTAATGCAAACCAGCGCTGGGCAATTTCAGGATGTGTGATCGGGGTATAGATACTGACGGCAGCAAAAATAATCATTAACGTGATTAACAGCTTTGGCATCAGCGTATACATGATGTCTTGTAAACGCGCTTCCGTTTTTAAAATCAACCAGCCACAACCTAAAGTGGCATACATGACAACAACACCTAGACCAGTGAAAAGTGAAAAAGGGGTAAACCAATCCCATACACCGCCACTATAAATACCTGCAGTGGTTTGAATACCTTGAATATATGCACCAAGGATAACCCCTTGGAAAAAGCTGGATAAGATTGATCCCCAAATAAAGGCTTGATCCCACAAGTATTTGGTTCGAGTTGCTTTAAAGCGGAACTCGAAGGCAACACCACGGAAAATCAATGCGACCACCATAAATATAATGGGAAGGTATAAAGCGGAGAGTACCGTAGAATAGACCAGCGGAAAGGCTGCAAATAATCCCGCACCGCCAAGCACCATCCATGTTTCGTTACCATCCCAGACAGGGGCGACCGTATTCATCATGACATCACGTTCTTGCCGGTCTGGAATAAATGGAAAGAGAATGCCAATACCTAAATCAAAGCCATCCATCACCACATAAATCAGTACACCTAAACCAATAATGCCGACCCATATTAAAGCGAGATCAATCATGATGTTTCTCCTTATTTTGATCTAGCGGCGCTTGTTGTCCATCGATTGGATCATCCACAGCACTGAGTGGCCGTAATGGGGTTTTAAAATGCCCTAAACCGGTTATTTCAGGATCTAAATGAGTTAAAAACTCAGGTCCAGATTTCATGAGTCTGAACATATAATAAATCCCAGCACCAAATACAACGGTGTACACCAATACAAAAATGATCAGACTGAGTCCTACTTGGTCGGCTGTTACGGTATGCGATAACGCATCTTTAGTACGTAACACGCCATAAACCACCCAAGGCTGTCTTCCGACTTCTGTTGTAACCCAACCTGCAAGTAAAGCGATATAACCCGTTGGCCCCATCACAATGGCGAATTTATGAAACCATGTAGATTCATAGAGGCGATTCTTTTTGCGTAACCATAAGGCTGTTAAAGACAGCAGTACCATTAACATGCCTAGACCCACCATGACACGGAAGCTCCAGAACACGATGGCTACATTTGGACGATCTTCAGCTGCAAAGTCCTTTAATCCAGTGACTTCGCCATCTAAGGAGTGGGTTAGAATCAAACTGCCTAAATAGGGAATACCGAATTCAGTTGTATTTTTTTCTTGTTGCATGTTTGGTGTTGCAAACAGCAGAAGTGGCATCGCATGGTCACGGTTGGTTTCCCAGTGTCCTTCAATTGCTGCCAATTTCGCTGGTTGGTGTTTTAAGGTGTTTAAACCATGGTTGTCGCCAATAACCACTTGTAAACAAGAGGTTACCAGCACCATCCATAAACCCATAGAGAATGATTTTTTAATTAATTCATCACGACGACCTTTAAGCAGATGCCAGCCAGCTGTGCCCACAACCAATAATGAAGACACTAAAAACGCAGCTGTTGCCATATGTGCAAAGCGATAGGGGAACGAGGGGTTAAATACAATTGCCCACCAGTCTGTCGGGACAATGATGCCATTTTCTATTGCAAAGCCTTGTGGTGTTTGCATCCAACTGTTGGAGGACAAAATCCAGAACATTGAAATACAGGTTCCAAAGGCGACCATGAGTGTGGCAAAAAAATGGGCTTTTGCGGTGACTCGACCCCAACCAAAAAGCATGATTCCTAAGAAGCCTGCTTCTAAGAAAAATGCGCTTAAAACCTCATAGGTGAGTAATGGCCCCGTCACACTCCCTGAGATACGGGAGAACTCACTCCAGTTGGTACCAAACTGGTAGGCCATGACAATGCCTGAAACAACACCCATAGCAAATGCAACAGCAAAAATTTTAATCCAGTATTTGAATAGATCTTTGTAAACAGGGTTTTGTGTCCGTAACCATTTCCATTCCAGCAGTGCAAGGAAACAGGCTAAACCAATAGAGGTTGCAGGGAAAATAATGTGAAAAGACACAGTGAAAGCAAACTGAATTCTTGCCAGTTCTAGTGCAGTTAATCCGAGACTCATCGCATGCCCCATGGTTGCTTGAGGCATTGGATTGCTATAGACCCATGACCGTCATGATTAAGTTTGGAAAAAACCATAGATCGTTCCATAAAAACTACCTACTTAGAAATAATTATTATGATCTTGCACCATTATTTAGTTGGGATGTAGGTACAGAAAATGAGGAGAAAAAATATAACAGATTTTTAAAACATGGCTAAACTGTTATATTTTTATCGGCTGCTTTTGTAGCTATATTTTTTCTTTAATGAACTGCAAACTACGGATATATCACTCAATTTTAAGTTGAAAAAAGGTATGTACCGTTAAATTTAGCTTGAGTCATGATGAATATACGGATGTAAATGACAGTGTTTTATACAATATCTGAGTTAACCACCATTAAGCGCGCGAGCTACCAAATCAGCTTGATTATAGCGATTTGGGGTTTTGCATATATGTTGCAAAAACTGTTGAATTTACCCATTGCATCAGGTGTTTTAGGTTTTTTTATATTGCTGATTTTATTGCAAATGCAATGGCTCAATTTGGAAAAGGTGAGTCTAGGTGCAGATATTCTGTTGGGGGAGCTGTTACTGTTTTTTATTCCGCCAGTGGTCGGTGTGATTCAGTATCAGCAATTACTTTTGATCAGTGGTTGGAAAATATTTCTAGTGATTTTACTCAGTACCGCTTTGGTGATGGCAAGCTCTGTGTTGATGGTGAAATTATTCTTGCAACAGGATGATGTGGAATGACGGAGTTGTGGGGCGTTTTTTACTTGCTGTGGACGGTACTGTGTTATTTCGTGGCAAAGCGCGTATTTGTTTTTACCCAGAAAATATATTTTTCTCCGATTATTGTGGTGCCGAGTCTCAGTATTATTTTGATCTTTATATTTCAGCATCGCTTTCAAGACTATTACCTATACACCCAATACTTGGTTGCCATGTTAGGACCAATTACAGTGGCATTTGCAATTCCTGTATTTCGTTATAGAGCGATCGTCAAACAGTATTTTTTCGTTTTAATCGTCAGTTCTAGTGTGTCTATGCTGGTGGGGATCTTAAGTAGCTGGCTATTGGCAAGTATATTCAATTTTGACGAAATTTTGAAAAATAGTCTTTTGGCACGTTCGATTTCTATTCCATTTGCTTTGGAGTTGACTGAAAAGATTGGCGGCTCAATCAGTTTAATTCCCTTGTTTACGGTCATAACGGGCTTAGTGGGGATGTTATTTGGTGATTTTTTACTGTTATGGATGCGCTATAAAAACCGTATTGCTCAAGGCGCTGCTCTAGGAAATGCCGCTCATGCAATGGGGATTGCGCGAGCAAGACAACGCCATGAGTTAGAAGGGGTGATTGCCAGTCTATCCATGATTATTTCAGGGATCATCATGGTGTTATTTGCGCCATTTATGATTTCATTGATGAGGGGCTGTTGATATTTCATAAATGGCTTGCGTTGTAGGTTAAAATTGAGCAGGCAAGGCATGAAACGAAGAGAATAGCGAGACTATTTTCGAGTTTCATAACGCAGGCTGAGATAATTTTAGCCACAACCCTGAGCAAGAACAAAGCACTGCTTTGTTTGCAGCGCAAGGCGCAGCGGGGGACTAGCGTGTTTTTTGCCGCTACGTGTTACCTTGCGAAACGATGTTTCTCATCATTTAGAATGACTAAATTTCGTATTTCGCG
>NZ_JAMBAR010000001.1:1657721-1700334 GCF_025433935.1 Acinetobacter sp. I-MWF
ACTGCTTTGTTTGCAGCGCAAGGCGCAGCGGGGGACTAGCGTGTTTTTTGCCGCTACGTGTTACCTTGCGAAACGATGTTTCTCATCATTTAGAATGACTAAATTTCGTATTTCGCGCCTAGTATCGCCTAAAAAACACACATAGTCGCAAACATAGACGAATTCTCAACAGACCCCAAAAATATTGTTTGATTTGATTTAGATTGAAAAATAATCTTTAAAAATGAAGTCTAAGCGGCATTTAAAGACAGTATGCAATGTTCAAGGTAATTGATTTACATGAATATTTATTTTAAATCTCCGTATGGGATTTTGTGACGGTGCAGATTTTGCGCTACATATTTATTTGTATTTAGCCCTTGTCATATTCTAGAGAGGGTGATTTTATATTAGGATCATCAACGGGATGATCGAAAGCAACTGCTGGATTTGGAATAGGCTTATGGATGGGTTATCTGAATTTTCTTGGCAAAATATTAAATATAACTTTTACAATACTGGAGAACTGCCAGAGATTGTGCAACGAGATTCACCCATTTTACAGCTTTGGGAAAGTGCAAAAAATTCGGGCTTAAGCCCTTTCTCCAAAATCACTGACTTAGACGAGTTTCCTGTCGCTGACCTTTCACAGGGTGATATAAAATTAGCTGCATTGGCTGAAGGTGTATTAAATGATGTCTGGCGCTTATTTGGGCAACAAGATGTTATCGTTTTCTTAATTAATCATCAGCTTAAAATTATTGCTGAACGTCACAATCCTGATTTAGATGATCAATATCATTATTTATGCACGGGTCGTATTATTGAGCCCTCCGTGTTTGGTGCGATTGCACCGACATGTAGTGTGATGTCTAAACAGCCTATGATCATGACAGGGCATCAACATTATCTAGATGAATTTTCGAATTATTCTTGTGCATCGGTTCCGATATTCAATGGCTGTGGTGATGTGCTCGGCGCTTTAGATATCACTTCACCACAAAGGCTTTTGGCGAGCAATTGGTTGCGTCACTTACTTTACCAAAGTTATATTTTGGAAAATAAGATTATTCAGGCAGCGCTACAACCTGATCAACGGGTCCTTTATTTTCAACATTCCAAAGATTTACTGGACAATGCCTATACGGGCATGATCGTATTGGATCATTCAGGAAAAATCCTCAAAGCCAACCAAATGGCGTTGAAATTGCTGAATTGTTCTATTGAGCAATTGTTGCAGCAACCAATGGATCATTTTTTACTCACTGAGCATTTGAATCCATTAAATTCGAGTGATTGTTTTTTAATTCAAAGTTTTGACCATGCGTTTTTTTATGCCCAGCTACGTAGTGTGAATGGGCAGTTGCAGAATAAAACAAGCAAAATCACGACACAGCATTTGCTTGATCAAGCGCTGAAAGCATTAAAAGCTGATATTCCTGTATTGATTACCGGAGAAACTGGCACAGGTAAGGATCATTTTGCTCAGCAGTTACATCAGAAGCTCGATGTGGATTTACCTTTTATTTCAATTAATTGCGGTGCAATACCAGATCATTTGCTTGAAGCAGAATTATTTGGTTATGAAGGCGGCGCTTTCACAGGTGCTAAACGGCAAGGCGAAAAAGGTTTAATTGAACTGGCGGATCAAGGCATACTCTTTCTCGATGAGATTGGTGATTTGCCGTTACATTTACAAGTAAAAATTTTAAGAGTGTTACAAGATCAGCAGTTCTATCGGGTCGGAGGACGTAAACCGATCAAGTCAGCATTTAAACTGTTATGTGCAACACATCAGGATTTAAAAAGTAAAATACAACAGCAGTCATTCCGCCGTGATTTATATTATCGTATTTGCGGTTTTCAGGTACATTTACAACCCTTACGTTTACGTCAAGATAAACAGATCATTTTACACCACGTTCTGGATCAATTTGGTATAGCGCAATGGTCGAGCCATGTAGAGCAACAATTTGATAGGCACACATGGGAAGGAAATATTCGTGAATTAATTCATGTGGTGAAGCTATCTGCAGCGTTTAAAGACAGTGAAATTTTAAATCATTTATATTTACCTGAAGCTGATTTAGCGATTCAGCAGCAAAGTAAGCAATTGATATTAGATGAAAATAAAAACTTAAATAGCTTGACCAAGCAAATGATTGTGCAGGTATTACAAGAAGAAAATGGCAATATCGCAAGGACAGCGAAGCGCTTAAATATCTCAAGAACAACGATATATAAATATATTGGCAATTAATTGTAATTTTTTATTCAGTCCTCTCGTGCATTTTTTATAAATTCAGCTGAAAGAGAGCCTGAAAAATTCAAGATGATCAATCCTTTACTTGTCCATGTGGGTTTTTCTATTAATTAATAGTCTTATAATTAATAGAATGAAAAGGACTAAAGTTATTAACAAATATGTATTCCCTTGGAATATATGAGAATTATATCCTTTATAAATAAACGTTGGTAAAAGTTCTTGTTGTGTATAACCAATTGAAGATTTCTCAAAAAAGTAGCTTAAAATTAAAGAATATAGACCAGTAAAGACAAAAAAAGAGAGTACTTTATTAATTTTATCTTTTATAAAAATAATAGAATTTAAGCTTAAAGATATAATTAATATTGAAAAAACAGCAGAATAAACGTAAAAGTAGCTTAAAATTAAAGAATATAGACCAGTAAAGACAAAAAAAGAGAGTACTTTATTAATTTTATCTTTTATAAAAATAATAGAATTTAAGCTTAAAGATATAATTAATATTGAAAAAACAGCAGAATAAACGTTAACCCAGTATTCATAATTTTCCATGGATTTACCCACCTAAAGCTTTTTTTATAAATTCGGCTGAAAGACGACCTTCTCTGCGTGTTTTAGCAATGACTTTACCATTATTATAAATTATTCGTGTCTCATGTCGATAATCTTGTTTAGACATATCCTTTGTCCCCCCTCTATTTGGACTAGCAAAATCCGCATGCCCAATAACAACACTTCTTTTTTTACCAGCTTTGAATAAAGCAACTGATATTAAAGAGCTAAGAGTGTCTAGCTCTCCATCAAATGCACTATTACAACCATGTATTTCTATTTTTGATTCATTTGTAAAAACTTTAAAATTAATGTCTGAAATAATGAATGAATTTCTCCAATTAGCTCCACCAAAAAATTCATATTGATCCAATTTTGTTGATCTATTTCTATATAAATTAGATGATAAATTATTTGACTGAGAATATTCAAATGTCATTGATTTTTTTAAAGAAGCACCAATCACACTATAAAGACCTAGATCAGAACCATGGCTAAAAACGTCTAAAGATTGAATGGAATTTTCAGGTTGAACATTTATTAGATCAATAAACTGCCTCATTCCATTTGAAATAAAATAAGATTTCACAGGTAGATCATTTTTATAATCAGCAATCACATTTTTAGAGGCATGAAAAAAAGCCCCATTATCTCCAAGAGATCGGGCACCACCGTATAGGACGAGGCGAGTAGGTGATTTTAATTTTACAATTTCTACTTTTGCAATTTTGGTTGTTGTAGTCTGATATCGATCTACCATGAATCAGCCTCAAAAAGTTTAATTTCAATGTCTTCTGCTTTTTCTGTAAGTTCTAGTTTTTCTGTCATGCCATTTTCATCAGTGACACCTTCAATAGTACGACCATCAGCATAGGTAACAATGTATTTTACATTGCTATATGGTTGATTATTTGAATTATTTACTAACTGATATTGACCTGAATATAGAGTTAAGCCTTGAGCTAAAAAGCTTGATGAGTTTGTATTCTTACTATAGTTTTCCCCTTGACTTGTTCCAACAACATGATCTTGTTTCGGTAAAATTTTAGCTCCACAAGTCAATAAGTCGTCAACATAAGCAACAGCTTTGCCATCCATAATAATATGATCATGGCTTTTAACAATTTCAGACCAACATTTGCACTTAGGGCAAAAGTGACCATCTCCAGCTCGTAGAAATAGATTTCCCATTTGAGAGGTTCTTTGTTGTGTTGCTTGAATGATTCCTCCATGATTTGTCATAGAGTTATGAATTGCAAAACCTTTAGCCATGATTAACACCTTCTTGGTACAAAAAGCCTTCAGGGGCCTTATCACTGATAAAGATATTTATAGCTACAGAGTTGTTAGGGCTATCGACAATCTCATCACCACTCTCTAAGTAGCTTTCTACCAATAAACTCGCTTTAACTAATCCACCATTTTTGCTTTTAGCCCCATTTACTGCAAGGTAATAGATCTTTTTCGGCCTATGTCGAAAATAAAGCTGTTCTGCTTTTATTGTTTGCTTTATGTCTTGTTGAGACATCTGTTTTAACTGTTCAATTGGTAATTCATGTAAAAATTTAGGTTTCGTCATACTTAGTCCAATTATTGTTATTGAATGAAGAACATAGCGATTAAAACATAAAACGAACTATTAAGACAAATTTAATAGAGTTATTAATTATATTTAATAATTTAAATTTATTTACTCAAATTCATGACAGTCTTTTTATAGCTTTCATGTTCTGATCGTACGATTTATTAAAATAGTAAATTTAAGAATTAGTCATATGTGTTTTTTAATAACTTATATTTTAATTTTTGTCTTACTAACATAATTTTGCTTTATCGTTCACGACCAGTTTAACAAACGCCATATTTAATTGTTTAGAGAATATTTCATCTACTCGTCAACATCGCTAACCCTCATCCTTGTTTTAGGCCCCCCAGTGATTGTCCATTGATTGGACAGTGTATTCTCAATGCTGTCCATTTATTGGACATTGGGAATGTGGGTTTATTTTAAGTCTATGATTATTAATTATAAAAATATTGGCACGCTAACTGCAAATATTCTATGGCTCATATTTGATTAAAACAAATCTATCAATCGATTTATTAAGTGTAGATGGTCGATTCGTCATGGATAAATCGATTGATTTTTGATTCAAAATTTAAACAAGTGCAATGAGTAGTGAAAAGGATGCTTGAAACTAAAGGGAATAGATGATGTGTTTTAGCAATAAAAATAGCCTGCTTCTTATGTTGAGTGGCATGTTTGTACAGTATAGCCATGCGATAGATGTAAATGTGGGGGATTATACAGCATTGCCAAAAGGGACCAATGCAGGTGTGTTCTATTATCAACATAGTCAAATGGAGGGTTATTACCAAAATGGTGAAAAAACCAGAGCTGAATCTAAATCGGATATCGGTATTGCACGCTTAATTCATTACACCGACATCGCTGGTTTACGTGCAACACCTCAAATAATTTTACCATTTGGAACAATACGGCATACGCAAATTGGTGATACTGATTTAAACAATGCCTCAGGTTTTGCAGATCCAGTGATTGCTTCTGCTTTTTGGTTGATTAATCAACCTGAACAAGGTTCATCGGGTCGTTATCTGGCATTTACCCCATTTATTTATCTGCCACTTGGGCAATATGATCGAAATGACGCGGTGAATTTAGGCGAAAATCGATTTAAGTATGATCTTCAACTGGCATGGGTACAGCCGCTATATGGCAAGCTTGCTTTTGAACTTTATCAAGATGTGATTTGGTATGGAGACAACGATGAAGCGGGAAAGGGCGATCAAACACTTTCACAAGCGACCAGCTATCAAACTCAATTTAACTTACGTTACGACTTGAATTCTAAACAGAAAATCGCCCTCGGTTATGCCGCAAATTATGGGGGTGATCAACAGCTGGATGGAATCAAACTGGATCAGAACATGGAAAAGCAACAAGCGCGATTGGAGTTTCAGCAAATGCTGAATGCAAAAACTCAATTAAGTGCGCAGTTGCTTTCAGACACACGAACAGAAAGCGGATTTAAGAAGGATTACGGTTTGAATTTTCGTGTTTTTTACATTTTTTAATTTAAAGCAGGTGTAACACATTGATTGCGTCATTTTTACAAGGATGCAGTTGGAACAGTAAAGCAATTGTCTAAATAAATTTTGAAGAGGTCAGAATGTCTATATTCACAAAAGAGCTTTGGGATAAAAAATTATTTAACGGTTCATGGCAGTCAGCCCAAGACACCTACAGTGTGATTGAGGTTGCAACAGGTCAAGTGCTTGGTGAAATCGGTTATGCCACTGCCGCTGATGTGGTGAGTGCTGCACAACAAGCCAAAGCCGCTCAACAACAGTGGTGGGCTTTAAATTACCAAGAACGTCAGGCAGTGTTTGAGCGAGCTGCTGTTTTACTGACAGAAAATCAAGCGGAAGTGATTGAGTGGTTGGTTAAGGAAAGTGGTTCATTACAACTGAAAGCGGGCTTTGAAGTAAGCATTGCGATTCAAGTGCTTAAACATTGTATTGCTTCACCTGCAACTGAACAGGGCACATTATTACCTACACAAAATGGCAAATTAAGTATAGCCAAACGCTTGCCCTTAGGTGTTGTTGGGGTCATTTCGCCATTTAACTTTCCACTGTACTTAGCTTTACGTGCTGTGGCACCTGCTTTGGCCTTTGGTAATGCGGTGGTGTTAAAACCTGATGAGCGTACAGCAGTGTGCAGTGGCTATGTGATTGCACGGATTTTTGAACTTGCAGGATTGCCAAAGGGGCTGCTGCATGTATTGCCAGGTGGGGCAGAAGTTGGTGAAGCACTGACTTTGGATAAAAATATTGCCAGTATCCAATTTACGGGATCAACCCAAGTTGGACGGATTGTTGGGGCGAATGCGGCAAAGACCTTAAAGAAAGTCTCTCTAGAACTGGGTGGGAAAAACTCACTGATTATTTTGGATGATGCGGATATTGAGTTGGCAGCAGAAAATATTGCATGGGGTGCATTTTTACATTCTGGGCAGATTTGTATGACCTCTGGCAAGATTTTGATTCATCAAAAAATTTATCAACAGATCAAACAGCGTGTCATTGAAAAAGTGCAGAATTTTGTGGTGGGGAATCCTTGTGACAAGAATGTCACCATTGGGCCATTGATCAATGCCAAACAAGCGCAACGTGTAGAACAATTGGTTAGTGCTGCGGTTAAAGAAGGCGCAACATTGGAAATCGGTGGACATGCCGATGGGGTGTTTTTTCAACCGACTGTACTGACCGATGTGACTGCAAATAATTCGATTTTTAGTGAAGAGATTTTTGGCCCTGTTGCCGTGTTGATTCCGTTTAGCTCAGATGAACAGGCCATTGAATTAGCCAATGACGGCGATTATGGGCTTTCAGCAGGCATTATTACCTCCAATGTAGGACGAGGTCTGCAACTCGGTGCACAGCTCAAAGTGGGCTTGCTACATATCAACGATCAGACCGTAAATGATGAAACGGTCAATCCATTTGGTGGTTTTGGTTCATCAGGTAATGGTACGCGTATTGGCGGCCCTGCCAATGCCGATGAATTTACCCAGTGGCAATGGATTACTGTACAGGCTCAAGCGCCACATTATCCTTTTTAAACAATTAAATAAATCATTACAGGACGTTATAACATGAGTGAATTAAAAGATATTATTGCCGCAGTGACCCCATGTAAAGGTGCTGACTTTGAGTTGCAAGCTTTAAAAATACGTCAGCCTCAAGGTGATGAAGTATTGGTAAAAGTGGTTGCTACAGGAATGTGCCACACCGATTTGATTGTACGTGATCAATATTATCCGGTTCCGCTGCCTGCTGTTCTTGGACATGAAGGGTCAGGAATTATCGAGGCGATTGGCCCTAATGTAACCGAGCTTCAAGTGGGCGATCATGTGGTCTTAAGTTACGGGTATTGTGGAAAATGTACCCAATGTAATACTGGTAATCCTGCCTATTGTTCAGAGTTTTTTGGACGAAATTTTAGTGGGGCAGATTCAGAAGGACAACATGCACTTTGTACCCACGATCATGGTGTGGTTAATGATCATTTTTTTGCCCAATCCTCCTTTGCAACCTATGCTTTAAGTCGTGAAAATAACACGGTTAAAGTGACCAAAGACGTACCAATTGAACTATTAGGACCACTAGGTTGTGGTATTCAAACAGGTGCTGGTGCATGTATAAATGCTTTAAAAGTGACACCGGCCAGTAGTTTTGTGACTTGGGGTGCTGGTGCTGTTGGTCTGAGTGCTTTGCTTGCGGCAAAAGTGTGTGGTGCTTCGATCATTATTGCTGTTGATATTGTTGAATCACGTTTGGAGCTGGCAAAACAATTGGGTGCAACTCATGTGATCAATAGTAAAACTCAAGATCCTGTGGCGGTGATTAAAGAGATTACTGATGGTGGAGTCAACTTTGCATTGGAATCTACTGGGCGACCTGAGATATTAAAACAAGGTGTTGATGCACTGGGGATTTTAGGCAAAATCGCCGTGGTAGGTGCACCTCAATTAGGCACAACTGCACAATTTGATGTAAATGATCTGTTATTGGGTGGGAAAACCATTTTAGGTGTCGTTGAGGGGAGTGGTTCACCCAAGAAATTTATCCCTGAGTTAGTCCGCTTATATCAACAAGGGAAATTTCCATTTGACCAACTTGTAAAATTCTATGCATTTGATGAAATCAATCAAGCTGCGATAGATAGCCACAAGGGTATTACACTCAAACCGATTATTAAAATTGCATAATCTTGTATGGCATGCTCATTGATGAGCATGCCATTTCTTTGATTATAAGTTTTTTAAGTTTAAATTTTGGGTTTAGTTTCAGATTTTAGGTTAAGTGTTTTAAGCTAGTTGGATGAGTTTAGAGCTTTCTTCGCTTTTCCAGTAATTTTCCAAATAATAAACCCAACTCAAACAATAACCACATTGGGATCGCAAGCATAATCATGGAAATTGCATCAGGTGGTGTTACAAACATAGCGATAAAAAAACAGCCCACTATAATAAAGCGGCGTTTTGCAATTAAACTCTGAGTGCTAACCACACCAATCAAAATCAATAAAAGTGTGATCATTGGAATTTCAAAAGTTACCCCAAACACCAAAAATAACTTTAAACAAAAGCTGAGATAACTATTGATATCGGTCATGGGTGCGACGGTTTCGGGAGAGACGCTAATGAAAAAGTGCAGAATAGAAGGCAGTACAATAAAGTAAGCGAAGGCAATCCCTGCGTAAAATAATAGGATACTACCGAACAACAAGGGAAGTGCCAGTGATCTTTCTTTTTCATAGAGTGCGGGTTTAATAAAACTCCAGAGCTGATAAATAATAAAAGGCATTGCCAGCAGAATCGCCACAAAAAAGTTAAGCTTAAATGGCGCCATAAATGTTGCAGTAACATCAGTTGCGATCATGGATGAATTGGCAGGAAGCTGAGCTCTTAACGGTTCTGAGAGTAGTTGATACGTTCGATTGGCAAAAGGCAATAAACAAAAAAATAGTGCGAATAGAACCCCTACCGTTTTAAACAAATGTTGACGAAGCGCCACCAAATGTTCAATCAGTGGCATTTGCTGTAGTTCTTCAGACGGTAGGTTTTTTGCAATCACAGCGGGTGATGAAGATTGAGGGAGCTGTGTATTCATGCGATCACCTTTAATTTTACCGGAGATGAGGCTTTAGGCTCTGTCTGATGATCATTAGATGGTGGTTGATGCTGTAAATAGTTTTGTAAATAATAGGGTGTAAATACTGAGTAATACGCTTGATTACTCAACAAATCACAATAAATCAAGCTGTTAAACTTTGTTGTTTTTTCAGTAGCGCTACTCTGTAGCTGTTGTTTAGCGTCGCTTACCTCTGTTTGCTGCCGAAGTTCAGCAAGTTGGGATTGCATTTTTTGTTCAAGCTCGGCCATACGCTGCATTTCTTGTTGGACTTGCGTACGCAGTTCGGATAACCCGAGTTCACGGTCAATATCTTGTTTGGCATTGTTCACAAAATGCATGAGTTTGGCATACCATTTCCCCGCGAAACGAGCGGCCTCTGGCAGTTTTTCTGGTCCAAGCACCAGAAGAGCGATAATGCCAAACACAAAAAGTTCAGACATTCCAACATTAAACATCTATATCATCCCTAAACTTAGCTGTTAATGGTTGAGTCGGATGGTTTCTTGGTCTCCTCATGTTCAAGCGTGTTGGTCTCTTTCAATGCGATGTTTTCTTCCTCACGCATTGATTTTTTAAAGTCTTTGACTGCGCCGCCAACATCTTTACCAATATTTTTAAGCTTAGAGGTCCCGAATAATAAAATAACCACAATTGCAAAAATGATCACATGCCAAATTGATAAACCAGCCATAGTGTTCTCCCTTGTTATTCCTGTCCATGAGAATTGATTTTTACTGTATTGAGATCAACATCCATTGATTCAATTCATTGTTTTAAATAACCTAATCATTTAGAGTCTTACAATTAAAAGCAGTGCATTTAAAAATGAATAGGTTTTGAGCGAGTTGGTTATAAGTTAAGTTTTTAAAAGAGAAAATTTCAATAAATTCACAAGAATTTTTTCTCTTTCAGCATCATTTTCACTTTGTTTGTCCAGTCAATTAAATTCCGTTTAATCCTTGGGATATTCTTGTTTAAATCGTTTTTTAATATCGAAATAGCATTGAAAATAATCATTGCTATATTTCAGTGGTTGTTTTAGTCATCTCTCCTGTAATGGATAAATTAAGCAGATGAGGCTTGAGTTGCTTTGGGCTATTCGACTTGATTAAACAACAAGCCGCTCAACTGGATTGCTGATCCACTATATATGTACCATACCCCATAATCTGATTCTGTTCCAATGCTTGAATAAGATCATCTTCCTTTATTTTCGAGTTAGGCCCAAGCTTAATAGATCGCATTGAGCGTGTTGATTTTAAATACAGGTATAGCCAGCATCCGCCGTAATGATTGAACCTGTGATTAGACTTGAGGCATCTGAAGCCAGAAATTGTACAATAGACGCAATTTCATGAGCTTGCCCCATACGTTTAGCCGGTGTCATATCCAGCCATTGATTGACTAAGTTATCTTGGTTTTCAAGGTTTTTTAATAACGGTGTTTCAATATAGGTGGGGGCAACAGCGTTCACCCGAATATGGCGTTGAGCCCATTCAACCGCAAGAGATTTCGTTAAATGATGCACGCCTGCTTTTGAGGCATTGTAGTGACATTGCGGTTGTGGCACGTTGACAATCTGTCCTGACATTGAACCAATATTGATAATCGACCCTCGTCCAGCATCCAGCATTTGACGGGCAAAGCCACGACAAGTCTTAAAGATGCCAGTCAAGTTGATGTTGATGACATTATCCCACTCCTCATCTGTCATGTGCTCAGCTGGGGTATTCGTCACAATGCCCGCATTACATACCAATATATCCAGCGCTGGTAATGCTTGAGCAAGCGCGTTAATCGCTGCACTATCCGTGACATCTAAGCTTTCCGCACGTGCAAGATAGCCCTTGGCCTTTAATGCTTGTGCAGTTGTTGTTGCACGATCCAGTAAGATGTCGGTACAAATAACTTCGGCGCCTGTCGCAGCAAGTGCTACAGCAATTGCTGCGCCTATGCCTTGACCTGCACCTGTGACCAGTGCCAGTTTATTGCTTAAGTCCATTTTCTTGCGATAATCCATATCTTTTCTCTTTGTCTTTTCCATTTTATGTGATGAGTGGGCATCGTAACGATTCACCACGTAAACTGCGTAATGCTTCTTCAGCGGCTAAGCGCTGTAAGGTATCTACCGATGTATCAGAAAAAAACGCTGCATGTGGTGACATGATTAAATGAGGTGCTGTACGTAAAGGCGAGTCTGCTGGTAATGGCTCTTGTGCAAAGACATCGAGTCCTGCGCCTGAGATTTGCCCATTGGCTAAGGCTGTGGCTAATGCTGATTCATCAATCAGTCCACCTCTTGAGCAATTGATAATGATTGAACCTTGAGGCATTTTTGCCATCGCCTCCGCATCAATTAAATGACGTGTTGCAGGAGTCAGTGGAACATGTAGCGATAAAACATGGGCAGAAGAAATCACTTGATCCTGTGACATCAGGTGAACGCCTAGTGTTTTTGCTTGCGCTTCAGTGACATATGGGTCAAAGCCAATCATATGACAACCAAAGGCTGCGAGGCGTGAGACATAAGCTTTCGCAATACGTCCTAGCCCGATTAAACCTACAGTGGTATTACGCAACGAACGAATACCTGTAACCATTTGGTCGATCTTCCATTCACCTGCGCGGATACCTTGGTCATACTGATTGAGTTTACGTGCCATCATCAAGGTCATGGCAGCTGCATGATCAGCGACTTCTTCAATACCATAATCAGGTACATTACATACCTGTATCCCAAGTTGTTTTGCGGCGACGAGATCAACATTATCGACACCAACGCCATAACGTACAATGGTTGCACCAGTTGCCATGGCCTGCATCACACGATGGGTCATGGGTGCAAAGTTGTTGAGTACTACATTTGCTCCTGCAACGGCTTGTACTGTTTCTGCTTCATTATGGCATTGAAATGCTGCAAAACTTGCCCCAGCAACTTGTGCGGCTGCTTGCTCATGTCGTGTATTGCCAAAGGCTTGATCAGTGACCACTAATTTCATTAGAGCACTCCTCGTTTTACTAAATTACGCATCAGTGCACGGGTTCCATAAGTCCATGGTTGTGCTTGATCAGCATAAACAACAGTATTGCGTAATGTGCCTAAAAGCGGAGTTGAGATTTCGACCACGTCACCAGGTTTATGGGTAAAGCCAGAACCTTGACCTTCTCGATCTTGTGTTGGCGCAAACATTGTGCCTAAAAATAACATAAAGCCATCTGGGTACTGATGCGAGTCATTGTAGGTTTGTGCGACCAGATGCGCAGGTTTACGACTGATTTCCGCCATATTGGAGTGTCCCGACATGCTGAAACCATCTTCTGCACCAATTACAGACATGTGAAGCGTGGCATTCTCAATATCGCTAAGGGTGAAATCTGAGTCAAATAGACGGATAAATGGGCCAATTGAACATGATGCATTATTGTCTTTTGCCTTGCCGAGTAATAGCGCTGAACGGCCTTCAACATCACGTAGATTGACATCATTGCCCAGCGTCGCACCACGGATATTGCCTTGGCTATCCACCGCCAACACTATTTCTGGCTCAGGGTTGTTCCATGCTGAAATCCGATTAATCCCCACTTGTGCACCATAACCTACAGCAGACATGGGTTGTGACTTGGTGAAGACTTCGGCATCTGGCCCAATCCCTACTTCGAGATATTGTGACCATAAACCTTCAGCGATCAAGGTCGCTTTAACTTCTGCTGCTTGTTCAGAACCTGCTTGAATATTCGATAAACTGCCGCCGATTAGTGTACCTATACGTTGACGTAATGCTTCGGCACGAGCTGGATCAC
Source organism: Acinetobacter sp. I-MWF (assembly GCF_025433935.1). Taxonomy (NCBI): domain Bacteria; kingdom Pseudomonadati; phylum Pseudomonadota; class Gammaproteobacteria; order Moraxellales; family Moraxellaceae; genus Acinetobacter; species Acinetobacter sp. I-MWF. The sequence goes on from NZ_JAMBAR010000001.1 coordinate 1,671,043, forward strand.
CCGAGGTTCGTTCATCGATGACACGTTCAACCATACTTTTGGCAAAAGTAACCCCACATGCTTTTAAGGATTGAAAGTCACAGGGTGCAAGTAAGCAAGGATGATCTGCGTGGTAACCCATTTCTGTAGGATCAAGCACCAAATCTTCAACTCTTCCAAGTACTTCACCTGTGAGTTGGTCAAAACGACCAGCAGGATCATGGTCAAGAAAATCAGCCATTGAGATGACCGACTCGGTGACATCAATCATTATGTTGTCACGTAAGATGACAACCGATGACCCTTTGTGAGGAAGCCAAACACGACCAACCAATTTGGCGCTGTTGAGTGATGTGGGTAACATGGAGAATCCTTCCTTTGTTTATCATTTGTTCTATCTAGTAATACTACTTTTTAATTTTAGCATTGGTCAAGTAGTGTATTGAGTATATGCAGAGATTATTCGCTTATATTAATAGATTATGTATTTATATAGTTGTTTTTTAATTGTAAATTATTTTATTTTTATTATTGATTTTGATGTTTCCCCAAAGGATTTTCAGATAATTTATAAATTATTCTTGCATAAAAATAGTATTACTATATATTTTAACAATGAATAACAAGATTACTCGCATAGGAAGGCGTGAAGTAAATGATGAAAAATAATGCTTTAGCTGAATCAATCGCTGTACTCGACAGTACTTTATATATCGACGGAACATTTTCTAAAGGCAAAGGGTCTCGCTTGCCTGTGCTAAACCCTGCAACGGGTGAGGTGATTGGTCATATTGCTGCAGCAACAACGGATGAGATTGATGCGGCTGTTTCTGCTGCACGTCATGCATTTGCTTCATGGTCTAAGCTTGTGCCAAAAACGCGTGCGATCGCTTTGCATCGTTTAGGCGATCTTATTGCTGCAGATGCCTTAAATATGGCAATGATCATGACAGCGGAACAAGGCAAACCTGTTAATGAAGCAAAAGGTGAAATTCTAAAACTCGCTGAAGCATGTCATTTTTATGCTGAAGAAGCCACGCGAGTGCATGGTGAAATTATTCCCAATGATCAACAAGGATTCCAAAGTTTAGTGGTACGTGAACCGATTGGTGTGGTTGCTGCAATTACACCGTGGAACTATCCCGCTGAGTTGGTGGGATGGAAATTATGTGCCAGCCTTGCTGCTGGATGTAGCATCGTTATTAAACCTGCTGAATTGACGCCATTTACTGCTTTGGCAATTGCACAAAAATGTCATGCAGCGGGTATTCCTGCAGGTGTAGTCAATGTATTGACAGGTAAAGGCTCACAAGTGGGGCAGGCACTGGTCGAGCATCCGCAAGTGGATAAAATTGCATTTACAGGCTCAAGTGCAGTGGGTTTGCATATTCAACAAAGCTGCCCACAAGTGAAACGTCTGTCTTTAGAGTTGGGTGGCAATTGCCCGATGATTGTCACTGCGAGTGCCGATCTTGATGCAGCGGTCAAAGGTGCAGCACGTCGTAGCTTCCGTAATTGTGGGCAAATCTGTATTGCGATTAATCGCATCTATGTACATCGCGCAGTATATGAGGAGTTTGTTACTCAACTTGCAGCGGCGGCTGATGCATTGAGTGTCGATAATGGCTTGGAAAATCCAGCCGCTGATCTTGGCGCAATGGCATCTGCTGAGCCTTTGGATAAAACGCGTATCCATCTCCAAGATGCTTTGGCTAAAGGCGCACGATTGGTGGCTGGTGGTAAAGCACCAGAGGGGACTCAATATGCCAAAGGACATTTTTTTCGTCCAACTGTGATCGCGGATTGTAAGCATAGTATGCAAGTCATGAGCGAAGAAACGTTTGGTCCTTTGGTTGGGGTTGCGCCTTTTGATGATTTGGATGAGGCAATCAGCTATGCCAATGATACGCCTTATGGTTTAGCGGCTTATTGTTATGCACAAAATTTGACAGAAATTCATCGGGTTTCAGCGGGTCTTGACTATGGCAATGTTGCGATCAATAACGTTGACGCTGGAATAATGAATGCTGCTTATGGTGGTCGTAAGCAAAGTGGCGTTGGCTACGAACATGGTCGTGAAGGACTGCTTGAATATTTTAATTTCAAACATATTCGTTTACACCACGGCGTGGAGAATTGATTTATGCAAGTACTTCTAGGGATAGATATAGGAACTTCAGGATGTAAGGCTTTATTGATCGATATTGAAGGAAAAGTTGTTGCAGCCGATATCGCAACTTATCCATTGTCTAGGCCTCGACCAGGTTGGACTGAGCAAGATCCTGAATTGTGGGTGGAGGGTGCACGTCAGGCTGTCGCAGGGGCATTGGCCAAAGCGCCTCCAGTGCAAATATTGTGTATTGGCTTGTCTGGGCAGATGCATGGTTTGGTTCCACTTGATGCTTCACAGCAAGTTTTACGCCCAGCCATTTTATGGAATGATCAACGTAATCAAGCTGAATGTGATGATATTGTCGTGGCTGCTGGTGGCTTAGATGGATTGCTTGCGGCAACCAATAACAGAATGTTGGTGGGCTATACCGGTGGCAAAATTCTTTGGATGCAACGCCATGAGCCTGAACTGTTTGCGCGTATGCGTAGCATGCTGAACCCGAAAGATTATTTACGTTTACGTCTGACTGGGGTGATTGCCACTGAGGTTTCTGATGCTTCTGGCACAGGCTTGTTTGATGTGCGTGCACGACAATGGGCGATGGGCTTGATTGAAAAGATAGGAATTGATCCTGCAATACTCCCACCGGTATTTGAATCACAAGTGATTTCAGGACGCGTCTCAGCAGCAGGCGCAGCACTCTTTGGTCTTCCAGAAGGATTGCCTGTTGCGGGTGGGGGTGGAGATTCGGTAATTCAGACTTTTGGTTCTGGGGTGATTGAGCCGGGTGAATTGCAAACCACACTTGGTACAGGTGGGATCCTCGCTGCTGCCTTAGATACAGCACAAGAAAACCCGAAAGGTCGTTTGCAGGTTTTCTGCAATGTGGCTGCTGATAAATGGCATTGTATGGGTGTCTCCCTCAATGCTGGCAGTGCAATGAATTGGTTTCGTGAGAATTTTTGTCATATTGCTGACGGGCAACATCTTTCATTTGAACAAATTGTTGCCAAAGCAACAGCGAGTACGGCGGGTGCAAAGGGCTTATTGTTTTTACCTTATCTGTATGGCGAGCGTTGCCCACATGCCGACCCTAAAGCGCGTGGTGCGCTTATCGGTCTCACTGCGCGACATGATTGTGGTGATGTTGCTCGATCTGTGATGGAAGGGGTGGTGCATGCCTTGGCGGATATGTATTCCTTAATGCAGCCATTAGGGATTGAAAAGCATGTGATTAAAGCTTCTGGGGGTGGTGCAAAGTCTACTCTTTGGCGACAAATCCAGGCCGATGTATTTGGTTGTGAGGTGGTGACAACCGATGGTGCTGCTGAAGGTGCCGCCTTTGGTGCTGCATTGGTTGCTGGCTTAGCAGTGGAGATTTGGCCTGATGCACAGAGTGCAATCAAAAACTTTCGGGCAATTTCTAGAGAACAGCCAAATTTGGCAGTCGCTGAGGTGTATGCACAAGCGCATGAAATGTATCGCAGTCTCTATCCCGTATTGGGGCAAACGCTTACCGCATTAAGTTCTCCAATTTTTGACCAATAATTCTCAGGAGTTTTTTATGACTGCTTATTCTGCATTTATCTTTGATTTAGATGGCACGCTGATTGATAGTGCGCCTGATATTGCGGAGGCTTTAAATATTGGCTTTGCTCAAAATGGTTGGCCCAAGCTTGAGGCGCATTTTGTTGAAAAATTTCTTGGCAATGGTCCACGTCGGCTGATTATCGATATTTTAGATGAATTGGGTGTTAAGTATGACGAACTCACCTTACAGCAAACTCTACAATGCTACCAACAGGCGTATCTGGCCAATCCTGCGGGGCATACCCGAATTTTTCCACACGTACGTGAAGATCTTGAGGCGTTAAAATCGGCTGGGATAAAATTGGGCATTTGTACCAACAAAACCCATGCAATCACTGCTAAAGTGTTGCAGCAATTGGGCTTGTCTGAATTATTTGATGTGGCCTTGGGTGCGGATGCGGTACCTGCCTGTAAACCAGATCCAAAACATTTGTTGGCTGTGGCGGACGCGATGAATTTGGTTTCTGGTGGCTGGGCTTATGTTGGCGATACACCCATTGATCAACAAGCCGCAGTGGGTGCCGATGTGCCTTTTTTTGTTGTACCTTGGGGCGGTGGCCCAGAAGTGGAAATTTCTGCCAAGCAACGTTTAAGTCGTTTGGCGGATTTATTACAAGTTTGATTTGATGTGCTGTCAAGTGGCGGCTAGGAGTGTGGTGGTATGACCGTCAGTTTGTTACAGCGGATTCTTCAAGAAAGTGAAAATATGCATCGTGCTGAACGACGTGTGGCTGATTTTGTGGTGACATCACCATCTGAAGTGATCCAGATGAGTATGGCGAGTCTGTCTGAAGTCTGTTCTGTCAGTGATCCAACCATTATGCGCTTTTGCCGCCGTTTTGGTTTTGAGGGCTATCAGGACTTAAAGCTTCAGTTGGCACAGAGCTTAGTGCCATCTGCACCATTTGCTTATGAGCAAATTATTCCCAATGATAGTATTGAAAATATTGTGCGGAAAACCTGCCGTAATTCACTGAATGCAATTCAGCGCTTGGCTGAAGATTTAGTGCCAGAGCAAATCACGGCGGGAGCAGGTTGCCTACAAGCAGCAAATTGGGTTGGCATTTATGCCACAGGAATGTCTGAAATCAATGCTGTGGATGCAGAACATAAATTTCAACGACTGGGTATCCGCTGTCAGGCCTTGCTTGGTACAAAGCACCAACGTATTCATGCCGATAGCGCCAGACCTGAAGAAGTTATTTTGATTTATTCGCAGTCTGGACATACGCGGAAAATGGTTGAGATTGCTAGCATTGCTCGTAAACGTGGTGCAAAAGTGGTTTCGATTACGGCACATGATAGTCCATTGGCGCAGATTTCAGATGTGCTGATTGCCGTGCAGCCTTATGAGCATACTGAGCTTATGACGCCGTTGGCTTCACGTCTGAACCATCATCTGGTGACCAATATGTTAGTCACTGCCATTGCAATCGCAAGTGGTAGTCAATTTCCTGATCAATTGCCGGCGCTTGATTTATGGCACACGGATAAGATTTGATCGATTAAAAAACAGCAGTGAAGCTGCGTAAGTAACAGGAGTACTGAATGAGTAATCAACAGGATGAAGCAAAAAAAGTAGCAGGACGCCGAGTAATTCAGGATTTTATCCATGATGGTATGAAATTGGGCTTAGGTTCTGGAACGACGTCGCATTTTTTTGTTCGAGAGTTGGGTGCACACATCCGAGAACATGGATTAACCCTGACGTGTACCACCACTTCTTGTTCAACCATTGAGGTGGCACAACAGGTGGGGATTGAAATCACGGATCCCAATGAGATCGGTGAAATTGATCTGACCATTGATGGTCCAGATGAAGTTGATCACCAGTTTAATATGATCAAAGGTGGTGGTGCTTGTTTGCTTTGGGAGAAGATCATCGCACACGCTTCTAAACAAATGATCTGTATTTGTGATGAAACCAAGATTGTCGATTGTTTGGGTGGCTTTCCGCTTCCAGTTGAGGTGGTGCAATTTGCATGGAAGCAAACCTTAGCAATGGTTAAACGTGTACTTAGAGAACATGGTATTGACAATATACGGATTGAACGTCGAATGCGTGATGGGCAACCCGTCGTGACAGACAGTGGTCATTTTATTCTAGACTGCCATTGTGGGCCAATAATCAAAGATCCATCACCATTAGAGATTGAGCTTAATCGAATTCCGGGTGTGGTCGAAAATGGTCTGTTTACCCGTGAAGCGGTGGGGATAGTGGTGGCGTGTTTTGATGGAACCTCTTACGTAAAAATGCGATAATATAGTAAAACTATATTTTATTGTTATAAAACTAAAATCGATTTACCAGAATAAAATGGTTGATATTTCTCTTAAATATCCGTGTTTATTATATATTTAAGCTTTTATTGTTTAATTTTAAGTATCTATTTATTGTATCTAAAGATTATTTTTTAAATATTCTGCATGGGATGTTATTGACAGTTTAATTAAAAATCTAGTATTACTAGATTTAATAAATTAAGGAATAAAGGAGATATTCCAATGACAAAATCAAATCAGGGCGGAATAACCCGTCGTAATCTATTTAAAAGCGCAGTTGCAGCAGGTATAGGACTGAGTTTTGGGGGAGGGCTTATAGGATGTAGTCGTTCTACATCAACCGCAACTCGTCTTTCAATTCCATATTCCAATAAAAGTCTTGATTACTACTTTTTTGTGATTCAGGAAGAAGCTGTTAAACGTGCGGTGCAAGCCAACTCAGGCGAGTTTCAAGCCACCAATGCAAACTTTGACAGTACCCGTCAGCTTGAGCAGTGGCAGAGCTTACTCTTATCAAAACCATCGGCGATTATTTCAGATTCAATTGACAGTCAGGCGATTGTTTCTGCCATCCAGCGCTATAACCAACAAAAGATTCCTGTCGGTATTATCGATACGCCTGCGGATGGTGGTGATGTCGCAATTACTGTGAGTTTTGATAATTTTCAAGGCGGTGTCATTGCTGCAGAGGAGATTGTAAGTCGTCTGGTCAAAAAGTACGGAAAGCCAAAAGGTAAAGTCTTGAATTGTTTTGGTGCTTTGGCTTCTGTGGCATGGCGTTTACGTAAAGAAGGCATGGATTCAGTTTTTGCGAAATACCCAGAAATTACCTATTTGTCTCGACCGACTGAAGGACAACTGGAAAAAATGCTGGCTGTGACCTTATCTACATTATCTGAGCATCCTGATCTAGATGCTGTACATGCACCTTCAGATTCTCCTGCTCGCGGTATTGCGACTGCATTGCAACAAAGAAATCGTTGGAAGAAGGTCGGTGAGGAAGGCCATGTTATTTTCGTGACGATTGATGGTGAACCAATTGCTTTGAAATGGATTCAGGAAGGCTATATGGATGCATGTGTATCCCAAGACCCAATCGCTTATGGTGAGATTGCAGTTGAAATGCTAACTAAGCATTCATTGAAGAATGCAGAAGTGCCTTTGGGTGAATACCACAACACGAAGTACTTTTGGGAAAAAGGCGTCATCGTAAAAGGTAAAACAGGACCAACACTGATTATTCCTGCTTTTGTCATCAATAAGGACAATGCAAGCGATGCAAGACATTGGGGGGCAGTGGCTGAGAAGGATTGGGGCATTCCCTATGCTTAATTCGTATTGAGTAAAGCAGACTTGTTCCAGTGATAACAAATAAGCAATGTTGAGAGAAAAAATGGGATTACATGAACGGAATATTGATAAGGCAATTAATGAGAAGATCCTAAGCATTGACAATGTGACTAAAAGTTATGGTGTGGTTCAAGCACTACGCGGTGTCACGGTTGAGATTCGTAAAGGTTCTATTCATGGCTTGCTGGGTGAAAACGGTGCAGGTAAATCCACATTGGTTGGCATTATTTCGGGACAAGTCACCCCTACATCTGGGCGAATTATTTTAAATGGTCGTGTACTTGAGCATGTTGATGTCAAAGCAATGGAAGCCGCTGGGGTTTTCTTGGTGACACAAGAGCCAATGATCATTGACAACATGACCGCAGAAGAAAACCTGATGTTGGGTATCTGGCCGAATAAAAAAGGGTTTATCGATTGGAAAACTTTGCGTGGCAATGCAAGTCGCATGCTTGAAGGAACCAATATCGATGCCAAAGCGCTAGCAGGGCATTTAAATGCGGTGGCACGACGTAAGTTAAATATTCTACGGGCGATGTTCTCTGGTGGTCGAGTGATTATTTTGGATGAGCCAACAGCGGCATTAACCGTTGCTGATCGCCGTCAGTTATTTGATTTTATGCATAAATTAAAAGCTACGGGGGTAACGTTTATCTTTATCTCACACTACAACGATGAAATTCTTGAAATTTGTGATGCGGTGACTGTATTACGCGATGGCAGTTTGGCAGGTGGTTCTGACAATGTGAGTAACATGAGTTCTGAACAACTGACTGAGTTGGTGATCGGGAGAGACCTTGCGCTTTTTCAACGGGAGCGATGTGATTACACCGGTCAAATCCCTGCTGTTTGTTTAAAAAATATATATGGCAAAGATTTGGCCTTGCAACAACTGAACATTGGTCCAGGCGAAGTGATTGGATTTACAGGTCTGCCTGGCGCAGGCGCAAAAGAAATTGCTCGGGCAATCTTTGGATTGCATCCTGCAAAAGGCTCGATCTCAATGCATGGCGAAGATGCGCAAGCTTTAGCAACGTCTCCACATGAAGCCTTTGATATGGGAATAGCTTATCTTTCTGATGATCGTCGTCATGATGGGGCGGTTGGACAGATGTCAATTGGATCGAATATTGCGCTTTCTTCTTTATCACAACGCTCAAAATTGGGATTTATCGATCAACAGGCAGAGGATTCGGTGATTCAGCATTATTTTAACGCAATGGGGGTGAAAGCACCCAATGCTGAATATGCAGTGGATACATTGAGTGGTGGTAATCAACAAAAAGTGTGCTTGGGACGAGTGTTGGCAGCAAAGCCACGATTGTTGATGGTGGATGAACCGACACGTGGAATTGATATTGGGGTGAAACAAGATGTATTGCGCATCATTGATGAACTTAGTCGTGCTGGTGTTGCGGTCATCATTGTTTCAACTGATATGGACGAATTGGTCCGTGTGGTCGACCGGGTGTGTATTTTTGGTCAAGGGACTGTAAAAGAAACATTGACGGGGCAGGAGATTACCGTCGACCGTCTACGTGCATCCGTTCAGGCGTGATGTCACGAGACAATAATAAGGATAGATGCAATGAGTAAGGAGAGATGCAATGGGTAATGAAATAGCAGCAGACAATAAGATCACCAACATTACAGCAAAGAAAAATACCCGCGAAATTTTAGGTTGGGTGCTCCACAACGTGGTCTGGATTTGGTTGATCGCTTTGGTCATCATTTTTGGTGCATTTAATGAATACTTTCTTACCGTGTTTAATTTGCAAAATATTATGGTGCAGGCAACCGTTTTAGGGCTTTTGGGTTTGGCTGTCGCATTGCCATTGTTGATTGCTGAAATCGATCTTTCAATTCCAGCAAATGCAGGTTTTTCCGCTGCTGTGGGTGCACTTGCTTATTCTGATTGGGGATTACCTTGGTTTGCCGCGATTTTACTGGGCTTATTGGTCGGTACTTTTATTGGGTTCTTTAATGGTTGGTGTATCACCCAATTAAAAATGGTTGCATTGATCCAAACCCTAGCAATGATGATCATCCTTCAAGGTGCACTTTTGGCCTTAACACAAGGCAAAACACTGAATAATTTTGCAGAAGCTTATACCTGGATTGGGCAAGCAACCCTCGGGACTTGGCCATTAATGCCAGTGGTATTTCTGATCATGTTGTTGATTATTGGTGTGATGTTGAAACATACCGTTTTAGGTCGTTCAATCTATGCTGTAGGTGGAAATCCTGCTGCTTCACTCTCTGCGGGAATCCGAGTGAAGCGTATCAAGATTATGACCTATACCATTTCAGGGTTTCTTGCTGCTCTTGCGGGATTCTTACTGGCTTCATGGCAAATGGCGATTACATCAAATCAAGGCTCAAGCTATCTACTCTATGCGATTGCGGCACCGATTATTGGTGGTGTCAGTGTATTTGGTGGGCGTGGCAATGTGAAAGGTGTTTTGGGTGGTGTATTGCTACTCACGATCATTCAGGTCGGACTTGCAATTATCAATGTGCCTTCTTTTTATGTCGGAATGATTGGAGGAATCATGATTTTTATTGCAGTACTGATTGATGCTTTCCGCGTCCGTTATTTTGGTTAATTTACTCAACTTGATCGAGGAATAAGCACAATGTCTTTTCAACCACATGGTCAGCACTTAATCGCAGGGAAGTGGATTGCGACTGATCAGACTTTTACCAATAACCCGATTGATGGTTCAGTATATCGTTTTTCTGTTGGTCATCGTGAACTTGTCAATCAAGCGTGCCAAGCGGCAGAAGATGCTTTTTGCACTTATGGTTACTCAACGCTTGAGGAGCGCGCGACTTTTCTCAATGTCATTGCTGATGAAATCGAAGCTCGAGCAGATGCGATTACCCAGATTGGAACCCAAGAAACAGGGTTGCCCAAGGCTCGACTGGAAGGAGAACGCGGGCGTACTGTGGGGCAGTTGCGACTATTTGCTGCACATATCTTGAAAGGTGAGTTTTTGGATCGCCGTCATGATGTTGCACTTGCGGATCGAAAGCCACTGCCACGTCCAGATATTCGTTTGATGCAACGCCCAATCGGACCAGTTGCAGTGTTTGGTGCATCAAATTTTCCGCTGGCATTTTCAACAGCAGGCGGGGATACAGCATCGGCATTGGCCGCAGGCTGTCCAGTTGTGATTAAAGGGCATGAGGCACATCCAGGTACAGCGGAGATTGTTGCTGAAGCGATTCATGCTGCGATTGAAAAATGTGGATTGCATGCTGGTGTATTTAGTTTAGTCCACGGTGGAGCATTAGATGTTGGTCAAAGCTTAGTACAACATCCGTTGATTAAAGCGGTTGGATTTACAGGTTCGTTGCGTGGTGGACGTGCTTTATATGATCTTTGTGTTGCACGTCCAGAACCGATCCCGTTCTTTGGTGAATTGGGTTCTGTTAATCCAATGTTTATTTTGCCCAATGCGATTGCCAATCGTGGTACTGAAATTGCCAAAGGCTGGGCTGAATCATTGACATTAGGCGCAGGTCAATTCTGCACCAATCCTGGGATCGCCGTGTTGATCGAAGGTTTAGCAGCAGATGCATATATTCAAACTGTTGTAAAAACACTTGAATCTGTTCCAGCACAAGTCATGTTAACCGATGCGATTGCCGAGGCTTATCGTGAAGGGCAACAACGTTTGGCAAATACAGCAGATGTAAGTGAAGTCTTTAGTTCAAGCAGTGATTTGCGTAATGCGAGTCCTTATCTGTTTGTTACAACAGGCAAAGCATGGCTGGAGAATAAGACCTTAGAACAAGAGGTATTTGGACCGCTGGGTTTAGTGGTTATTGTTAAAAATATCGATGAATTGATGCACGTGGCGAAGTCCCTTGAGGGGCAGATTACCTGTACGCTTCATCTTGATCAAGCAGATCATCACGTTGCAAGTCAATTACTGCCTGTACTGGAACGTAAAGCAGGTCGTATTCTTGCAAATAGTTTCCCAACTGGGGTTGAGGTATGTGATGCCATGGTTCATGGCGGACCCTATCCAGCTTCAACAAACTTTGGTGCAAGCTCTGTAGGCACGCTGGCGATTCGTCGCTTTATGCGTCCTGTGTGTTATCAAAACATTGCGGAAGACTTGCTTCCTGTGGATTTACGTTAAGTAAAAATCAAGCCTAATGTGCTTGAAAATAAAGGCAATGAGATGAATTAAAGGAGATGATTTTATCTCATTATTAAACTCTAAATTGAATTGAAATAAATATAATTTTAATGAGTGTGCTCTTTACTCCATCCAACTGAATGAATCAGAGAGATAAGGCAAACTCGTGCTTAAAAAAGGAATTTAACATGAAAACAAACTTATGGATTGTTGGAACAACGGTTTTTTTATTGTCGCAAATTGCATCTGCGATTGAATTTGGTGGCTATTTCCGTACGGGAATCGGTGCAACTGAAAATGGCAAAACACAAGAGTGTTTTCGACTCACGGGGGCGCCGACCAAGTATCGTCTTGGCAATGAATGTGAACAATATGGTGAGTTTTTTGCCCAACAAAACCTGATCAAATTAAAAGATAATTCCGAACTGAACATCAAAGGAATGCTTCAGTTCTATAACCAATATGGGCAAACATTAAGTTTTAATGACGACAATGGTTTTACCCGAATGAATCAAATTTATTTGGATTGGAGAAATATTTCCTATCTGAATGGGGCAAATCTCTGGGCAGGTAGGCGATTTTATCAACGTAATGACATTCACATGACTGATTTCTTTTATTGGAATCAGAGTGCTACTGGCTTCGGTATTGATGATTATAAAATCAATGACTTGTCCTTAAGTTATGTGTTTTCCCGAAAAGACAATGTATTTCAGGAAAAATATATCAATCGACATGATGTGACAGTCAAAGGGGTTCCAATCGGTTCTAAAAATACAATCAATACTGGTTTGTCATTGATTGATGCAGATGAGATGGGCTGGGCATTGACTGTGCAAAATGTCACGGCTGAGGTATTGAATGGTAAAAATACCGTGGCGCTACAATATGGTCAAGGTGCTGGAATCGGGCTGAGTTATACCGGTAACCCTGAGCTGGATCGTGATACTTCTTCACTGCGCTTTCTTGAAATCTTGGATTGGAGCTCAGACAGTAAGAAATTCAATGGACAAGCTCAATTTATTTACCAAAAAGACCAACTGAAGAATCAACAAGATCGTGATTGGATTTCAGTGGGCTCTCGGGTGGCGTATGTGGTTCAAGATCATTTTAAAATTTCCACTGAAATTGGCTATGACCAAATTAAGGCCAATGACCAAACCCGTAATCTGACCAAATTGACACTGGCACCAACCTGGTCGATAAAGGGCACAGGCTATTATGATCGTCCAGAACTGCGCCTTTATTATACCTATGCATTTTGGAACGATAATGAGCAAAAAATGCGTGACTTGGTGATGCCGAATAACAATTTTCAAAATGTGAATCGTGGTTCAAACTTTGGTGCTCAATTGGAATATTGGTGGTAAGGCTTTAATTGATTATTCAAAAATGAGTGGTCTTATAAGATCGCTCATTTTAAAAAATGTGACTCAATTGAAAATATGACTTAATTAAAAATGACATCAACCACTGCAACACAACCCAGTGGAATAAGTCAGCAGCAGAAAGGCACAACAAAAAAAGCAACAACGGAAAACAACACCCAAGGAAGCAATCACAATGAAAGCATTGGTACTGGAAGAAAAAGATAAACTGCAAATTCGTGATATTGAGATCAATGAATATCTAAGCGCAACTGATGTACGCATTAAAATTGCCAAAGTGGGTATCTGTGGCAGTGACGTGCATTATTATCAGCATGGTCGAATTGGTGATTTTGTTGTCAATGCACCAATGATTCTGGGGCATGAAGCGAGTGGGATCATTGTTGAAGTTGGTTCAGCAGTTCAACATTTAAGAATAGGCGATCGCGTATGTATGGAGCCGGGGGTTTTTGAGCCCAATTCTCCAGAAGCGATGCAGGGTTTGTATCATCTAGATCCGAATATTCAGTTTTGGGCAACACCGCCTGTACATGGTGTATTGCGTGAGTCTGTAGTTCATCCTGCAAACTTAACCTTTAAGTTACCAGATCATGTCAGCCTTGAAGAAGCGGTGTTGGTTGAACCTTTGGCCTCAGGTGTACATGTGGCTCGCAAAGTGGGTATTTCACCTGGAGATACTGCTGTGGTTACTGGTGCAGGGACGATTGGTGCTTTAATGGCATTGGCATTACTCGCATCAGGCTGTAGTCAAGTTATCATCACGGATATAAAACAACTGAAGCTGGATTTTTTAGTCCAGCATTATGGTGAGCGTTTAATTGCATGTAATGTCGCACAGGAAGATTTAAAGTGCTTTGTACAACGGCACTTTGTCGGTGGTGTCGACCTATTTGTTGACTGTAGTGGTCATGCAAGCGCAATTGCAGCAGCGCCCGATTGCCTAAAACCTGCGGGCAAACTGGTTTTTGTTGGAATGCCACAACACGCTGTGCCTATGGATATTGTTGCCATGCAGGTCAAAGAGATTGAGACGATTTCAATTTTCCGTTATGCAAATGATTATGAGCGTTCTATTGCGCTGATTGCTTCTGGTCAAATCAATGTGAAGCCGCTAATTTCAAAAAAAATTCATTTTAATCAAAGTATTCAAGCATTTGAGTTGGCGGCATCGGCACCTGCAGATGTGATTAAAATTATTATTGATTTTGAACTGTAATTTATTAATTATTAGTTACTTAGATATGTGAGGTTTTTTTAGCATTGTTTCAAACTTATTATGGCAAACAGGTCTATCAGAAATGAAGATAATCAAATATAGGATCAATGTGATACTCAGATTTTAAGTCAGATAGTTTTGGTCTTTTTGAATAAATATTTTATAAAACAAATAAAAATGCACATGCTCCATAAATGCCATAATAAAGATATAGACATGACTATTTAAATAACAAATAAGATATATACAGATCTGTATAGACAAATTGTAAAACTTTTGAGTATACTGGGTAAAATTTAGAAAAACTTAACAATAACTTATGTTGAATAATATTTACTCTGCTTTAGAGCAATTAGGCTTGAGCGCTCAAAAACGTGTGATCCACATACAATTTTCTAATTCGGCTTTGAGCCAACAAGTATTCCTACAACGTATTGATGGGATGCATGCAATCAATCAAGGGGTGAATTTACAACTGATTTGCCTGTCTACAGCAGAAAATTTACCTTTGAAGAGCTTTATTGGGAGCCAAGTAGCTGTTGATATTGTCACAGATAAATCTGAGTTAACCCGTATTTCAGGCATTGTGACCAAGGCTGATATTGGCGCCAGTGATGGTGCTATTACGATTTATCGCTTGACGGTTGAAGATCCGACAGCACTGTGGAAGCATCGTAGAAACTCCAGAGTTTTCATGGCGAAGTCTGTTGTTGACGTGATCCAGACCGTATTCTACGAATGGGTACAACGGAGCACGCTGTTTGCTTCAAGTCTAAGTTTGGATAAAAGTGGCTTAACCAAGGACTACGATGTCAGACCATTCATTATGCAGAATAATGAACTGGATATAGAATTCCTTACTCGTTTGATGAGAAGTGAAAATATTAGCTGGTTGATTGATGAAGCACAGCTTAAGGTTTCCTGTTTTACAGAAAAAATACAACCGCAAAAACTAAGATTAATAGATGATAATTCTCAATACAAAAGTTTAGAACGTCGGAGTATTCGCTTCCACCGTAGTAGTGCTGTAGAGCGTGGTGATTCGATTTTAAGTTTAGTCGCAGAACGAAGTTTACAACCGACTTCCGTGCATATTCATCGTTGGCAAGCCGATGTGCTGGATATAGAAGAAGGTGCAGGCAATGTCTTAAGTAAACACAAGCATAGTGAAAACTATGACAATGCCGGCTTAGGCTTAGAGCAAGTTTGGCATTTTAGCCCAGCATGGACTCAAGACCTGAATGGAGAGGATGGGGTAACGCCATCAGGCAACAGTCAGGTTGAACGGTTTAACCAAAATCTCAGCAATTACTATGATTCACAAGCCAAACAATTTACCGCAACATCGACAGTACGGGATGCACAGGTTGGCTATTGGTTTGAGTTGAATGAAAATCTCCGAGTGGATCAAAAGTTTTCTTCCGATAACGAATTCTTGATTATATCCAAGACTTTCTATAACCAGAATAATTTACCGAAAGACCTCACGTATCAGATCGATGCTTTAATCAAACAAAGTCAGTGGCAAACCGCAAATATCACAACAAACAATAGTGATGAACGTCAAGCCAATCAATTGGTGCTACAACGACGCAATATTGCAGTTGTTCCCGAATATAATCCACTGAAACATCGACCGATTGCATCACCACAACGGGCCAGAGTGGTTGGTCCAAGTGGTGAAGAAATTTATGTGAATGAAAAGGGACAGATCAAGGTTAATTTTTTGTTTACCCGAAAAGAAGACCACAGTCATGATGGTGGGGCAGGTTCTAACGACAATGATACAGATTCTGCTTGGGTAGATGTACTGACCCATGGGCAGGCGAAGGTTATGGGGCAAGGTTCTTACCGAGGATTGGAGAATTAGTCGTTATAGATTTCTTTGCGGGGGATATTGACAGACCATTTGTGATGGGGCGTATCCATGAAGGACACCGCCATCCGACCCAGTTTGATGATAAGGGAAAACTGCCTGATACCAGAAAGCTATCAGGGATAAAAAGTAAGGAATATAAAGCGAGTGGCTATAACCAACTCAGATTTGACGATACCCAAAACCAAATCAGTAGCCAATTACAGAGTAGTCATGGGGCCAGCCAACTCAATCTAGGTAATTTAAGTCATCCTAAAGAAACTGACACCAGTGAAGGTCGAGGTGAAGGCTTTGAATTGCGTACAGATCAATGGGGAGCACTCAGAGCCAAACAAGGCGTATTGCTTTCTACCTATCCGCAAGTTTCAGCAAGTGGCGATCATCTTGATGCCTCTGAAACAAAATCACAACTTGAATCTAGTTTGAATAATTCAAAAGCTTTAAGTGAAGTTGCTAAAAATCAACAAACTGATCCCTTAGAAATACTGGACGACCTAAAAGAGTTTATTGAGCAAATCGAACAGGAAAGTGAAGCTAAGGCAAAAGCATTTAAACAAGCTTTAATGATTTTGACTTCACCTAACTCTATTGCCTTAGCAAGCAATGAAGATATACATCTATCCGCAGATGGTCAAATCAGTCATAGCGCAGCTGATAGTATTAACCTAAGTACCCAAAAGAATGTCTTAGTGCATGCAAAAAATAAAATCAGTTTATTTGCAGCTCAGGAAGGTGCAAGGTTATTTGCAGGAAAAGGTAAAGTTGAAATTCAAGCGCAGGGTGATGGTGCTGATTTGCTTGCCCGAAAAGGCATTCAGATTATTTCGACTGAAGATAAGATTGAGATAAAAGCCAAAAAGAAAATTGTTTTGATATCTGATACAACGAAGCTAGAGATTAGTGGCGCAGGTGTTTTTTTCACCACAGGTGGTCTGTTTGAGGTGAAGTCTGGACAACAGAAGTTTGTGAGTGGAGAAAAAGTTGTGGCTTCTCTTCCTATTTTGCCATTTAGTTCTTTGAACAATACCTGCCCATTGAAAGGTCGTTATGGGAATGAAAATAGTATTAACGAAAATGAAAATAGCTGAGAATGGAGAAAATCATAATGACAATAGATAATGCACCTTATCCAAACTCAAAGGGAGAGGATATTGATACTCCTCCAGTCAATAAGCTTCCTAAAGTCCAAAAACCTGATTTTTCCAAAGTACAAGGTCATGCTTGTACTAAGATCCCCGCTTTTTTAGATCGCCAACATCGTTTTGAGAGTCTATCGGGGAGTTATTATCGAACTAAAGCTGATGGTTCTTATGATGGTGTTGAATTTGATCCAAAAAAACATTCTAATCAACTCAAAACTGTAGAAGAAAATGGTAAAAAACTAGTAGTAACTTTTTATAATTATGGTGGTGGATCTAAAAATATTGATATCGAATTTGATCCTAAAAAGAATGTACTGTGTTTCTCTTGTAGAATTGTATTTTTACCTAAAAGAGTAATAAGCAATAAGGATGGGAAAGAATATCCTTATGAGAATCAAAAGTCGGACAACATTGATGTTTTTTTAATAGAAAATAGAGAAATTACTGAAGAAATAATTAATTTTATTCAAGAAAAACAAGGTAAAGTAAACGAATTGATTAATTATGTGGGTTATTACTTTAGTCCAAGTGATTGTAATATAGCTGGGGGATGTACTTGTTCAATCCCTGTGATTATGAAAGTTTCTATGCAAGTACAACATGCCAGTGAACCGCAAAGCCCATTAGCACACTATATTAACTTATATCCCTCTGCTAGTCGTGCTGATGCTAGTAATTGGGGGGAGATTGAATTAAAGAAAACCATTAAAGCGGCTGAGTCAATTTATAAAGTTATTAATGGGACGCCAACTAAAGTGGGGGAAAAACCACAAGAAGAAATCGAGATGCCACAAGATGTTACCTCAGTTTTTTTACATGAAGCAGCACATTTGTTTGGTTTTCCTGATGAATATTTTGAGGGTGGTGGAGCTGTGCATAAGATGTATATTAAACCAGATACTCAAACTGTAGATATAAATTTTACTGAACCACAAAATGATTGGAAACGGAAAGTAGATGGTCATTTAATGTCTTCACCATTACCAGGTAAAATGCCCATTATTCCAGCATACTATTATGAACGGTTTCGAGAATATTTTGAAAATAAAACAGGTGTAAGATGGAAAATCAAAAAAACAGAAACTTAATTAAAAGAATTGTTTTTTCTTTAATATTATTTGGAATAACAACAATGAATTACGCTGAAAAATTTCGTATTAAACATATATATGCACCTGTTGTGCAGGTTTTAGGACAGCATTCTACCACAGTTACTTTTCCTGTTTATTATCCTATAGCTATAAGTAATGATGATTATGCAATTACAGAAAATTTAAGTGATACATTTTCAATTAAAAGTGATGATTTTGGAATTTATAAAGTTCTTTTATCTGAGGAAATGAATGAAAGAACAAAAGAAATTAATAAAATATTAACTATGCCAAATGTCGAGAAAATTTTAATAACAAATGATCCTAAACGTGATCTTTGGTATCAATTAAATAAAGATCAGCCTAAATTCACAATGCAGAAATTTATCAAAGGTTTTAGAAGAAGCAATACTATAGATTTGGGTGATTTTCATAACCAACAGGAGCGAAGAAAAGCTCAACGTACGATTCAAGTTAGTAACTATATTTCAGATTTGGCTCAAATAGGATATTCAAAAAATAAAGTTAAATTTGCTGATTTTTATGGAACAACCAACATTATTCCTAAAAAAGAAGGTTTAGAAGTAATTCTAACTTTAAAAAATGTAGGACCTTTTGATGTTACCTTAAGCAATCCTAAAAGTTGGGAGGCAATACCGAAAGTCGGTGAAGAGGTAAATACCGATAAAACTTGGTATGAAATTGTTTTTGGTGGCTTGTATAAAGATGTTTCATGGACAACACGCTTTGGTTTAGAAAATAAATATTTAATTACAGATGAATTGCAGTCTGATAAAGCACTTTATGGTTATTTTATTGTTAAGTCCAACTCTGAAAGAACACTTCGCTTTTTAGTTCCTTATCAAGATATTCAATTTCGATCTAATACGGGACTGATAGATGGTAATCGAACTAAAGAGGGTTATATTCTATTAGACTATCATGCAGGAGTCTTGGATAGTAGCTGGATAATGTATATTGATTTTGGTGGTATATTCTCTCAGCGTGTATGGAAAGCAGAAAAAACCTCAACAGTAAAAGGCTGGATTAATTTAGAATAAAAACTAAAGCATTACCAGACTATTCTAATGTATATTGATTTTGGTGGTATATTCTCTCAGCGTGTATGGAAAGCAGAAAAAACCTCAACAGTAAAAGGCTGGATTAATTTAGAATAAAAACTAAAGCATTACCAGACTATTCTAAAGCTATATTTTTACATGAAACAGCAAACTTATTTGGTTTTCCTGATGAATATTTTGAGGGTGGTGGAGCAGTGCATAAAATGTATATTAAACCTGATACTCAAACTGTAGATATAGATTTTACTGAACCACAAAATGATTGGAAACGTAAAGTAGATGGCCATTTAATGTCTTCTCCTTTATCAGGAAAAATGCCCATTATTCCAGCATACTATTATGAATAGTTTCGAGAATATTTTGAAAATAAAACAGGTGTAAGATGGAAAATCAAAAATAAGTGTTTTATCATTCAAGTGATTTTTATTTGTATGTTTAATTCAATTGAATTTACTAAAACCCTAAAAGAAAATACTTTATACATATCGGTCTTTATATTTGTCGTAATTTGTCAATAAATTCGTGGTGAAATGTCAATACGCATATTTCTAAATTTTATACTTTAACACAGTGTTGTGAATATTTATGAATAAAATTCCACAACTTTTATAACTTTAAGAAATGATTTAAATCAATACCAATCGATAAGACAGCACGAAGGATTTGTGAATCTTGGTATGTATTTTAGTTTGAGATGACGATATAGACCATGACAAGAAAATTTTTATAAATACGCAAGGAGCGGTTAAAAGTGTTTGGTCCTGAAGTGACCGAGCGGATGGAATCTGTTGATAAATCAAGAGCGCAATTTAAAAACCAAGCAGAAATATATATGCAAAAGCGAGGTGAAATTTTGCAGCGTAATTTAAATATGCTTGATCAGGAAAAATCAATTGAAGCACTTAGAAAAGAAATTTTTAGTGACGGATATGATAAGCGGAGAATTATCAGTCTGGAAAAAATTTATGATACGGAAAAATCGCTAGATATTCTCAATTAATGCATGTGTATTCAATGAATCAATCTAGTTAATGGGACCGTAGAGAATAAATAAAGTTAGGTCTTATTTAGTATTTGTAATCTAGCCATAGTTTAAGGAGTAAAGTATGACAGCCAAAATTACACGACGAGAACTTATTCAAAAAAGCCTATTCGGTTTTGGTGCACTGTCTTTATCTGCGGGTTTTACGGGATGTAATGACAGTTCAGATCGAGAATCAACAACGCTACAAGTCAATTTTGAATATGGGGTTGCCAGTGGAGACCCTTTACAAGATCGCGTGATTTTATGGACACGCTTAACGCCCAATGATAGCAGCGCACGTTTGCAAGTGACTTGGGAAATTGCTTTAGATGATCAATTCAAGCAAATCATTAAAACAGACAAAGTCACCACAGCAAAAGCACAAGACTTCACTGTGAAAGTTGATGCCACAAACTTAAAACCAGATCAACGCTATTTCTATCGTTTTAGCTTTGGCAATAAATTTTCACCAGTTGGACAAACCAAAACATTACCAATCAACCCCAGCAAAGTCAGTTTTGCGGTATGTTCTTGCGCGAATTTTCCAGCAGGGTATTTCTATGTTTATCGTGAAATGGCCAAGCAAGATGTTGATGTGGTGATTCATTTGGGTGACTATATTTATGAATATGGTCAAGGTGGTTATGCAACAGAAGATGCAGTGAAGTTAGGACGTACTTTGGCTGCGGACAATAATCAAGAAATTATCAAGTTAGATGATTATCGCAAACGCTATGCGTTATATCGTAAAGACAAAGATTTACAAACCTTGCATCACCGTCACCCATTTATTGTGATTTGGGATGATCATGAGTTGGCAAATGATACATGGCGAGATGGTGCTGAAAATCACCAAGCCAATGAAGGGTCTTTCCTCGATCGTAAACTTGCAGCATTACAAGCGTACTTTGAATGGATGCCGATTCGCCCTATTTCCGCAAATGATCATCTCAATATTTATCGCCAGTTTGACTTTGGTACACTGGTGCAATTGACCATGTTAGATACCCGTATCCTTGCCAGAGATAAGCAACTGGAATATACCGATTATATCACCGCTTCTGGTATGGATTTTCAACGTTTTCAAACCGACTTAACCAATCAGAATCGAACCTTGATGGGGTATACCCAACGTGAATGGTTACAGCAAAAGTTGGCTCAATCTAAGGCAACGTGGAATGTATTGGGTCAGCAAGTGTTGATGGGTAAGATATTAATCCCTGCTGAATTACTGGTACCGTTGAGTGCAGTTCTGAGTGGAAACGCAACTCAAGAGGTTTTAAATCAAATCAATACGATGATTATGGAGTTGGTGCAACTGAAAATGCGTGTGCTACAGGGCGATCCAACATTGACCGCAATTGAAAAGGCACGTTTAACCACTGTCGCACCTTATAATTTAGATGCTTGGGATGGTTATTATGTTGAACGAGAAATTCTGTATAACACTTTAAAAGCATTGAACAAGAAGGTCGTAGTGCTGGCAGGTGATACCCATAATGCATGGTCATCAGAGTTGTATAGTCAGGCGGGTGATTTTGTCGGTGTCGAGCTGGCGACAAGTTCGGTGTCATCACCGGGAATTGAAAAGTATCTCAATATTCCAGTGGAACAGTTACAGCAGTTTGAAATGGCGTTTACCACACTGATTGATGAGTTGGATTATACCAATCTAAATCAACGTGGTTATCTGAATGTCAGCTTTACTGCAACGCAGGTTCAAGCGGACTGGATCTATGTCGATACCATTAAAGAGCCGCAATATACTGTGGATACAAAACGTGGGCATCAAGTGGTGTTGAATAATCAATTGGTCAATACCCGTTCGATTAAGAAAACTGCTTAATAAAAGTCTATTTAATTTTATATCGCCTGACTACTGAAGAAGATTTAGATGCTATTGCTATCGCGTCATTTCTTCAGTAGTGCAGGGTTTGGCTGTCTTTGTACACATAATGAAATAACACAATAGGGCTTGTTGACAATTCGTCTACAACGCAAGCCATTTATGAAATGTCAACAGACCCTAATATCAGGAGTAAAAAATCATGGCTGGATTATCGATTTGGCACGTACTTATTTTTGCAATTGTGGTGATCTTACTTTTTGGCACATCTAAATTAAAAAATTTAGGTAAAGATGTCGGCGGTGCGGTGAAGGATTTTAAAAAATCAATTCAAGATGATGAAACAACCGCTGCTGCACTGAATGAACCAAGAACACAGGAACATCAAAATAGTAATACTGATGTGAACTCTACGGTAAAGCACTAAAACTGGAGAACTAACACATGCTTGATGTCGGATTTTCTGAATTATTGGTTTTTGGGATCATTGCGCTGTTGGTGTTAGGGCCAGATAAACTCCCTGAAGCTGCGCGTTTTGTTGCGAAATGGTACAGTAAATTGAAACGTCTCATCAGCAATGTTCAGAACGACATTGACCGTGAATTACGCTTATCCGAATTGCGCGAACAGATGCAGAATGAGATGCAGCGTATTCAAGAATTAGAGCAAAAAATGCAGGCGCAGATGCATGAGTTACAGCAATTATCGGCTATGCCTGGAGATGCTATACAGCAAGAGCAAGCGCCAGCACGATTAGAGAAACAGCAATTAGAGCAACCGCAATTAAAAGAACAGCAAAAAGCCCAGCTGAGAGTGAAGCAGATTTATCAACCTGTCTCACGTGATATTCCTACAGTCTATTTGCCAAGTATCTGGCTAAAACAAGTTCAATGTAATGATGAAAAACTCAGTATTGATCTTGTTCAATCCAAGTCAATATCGCAATTGAAGGTGGCCGTATGACATCAATGATACCGCAGCTACAAGAGCAAGTTTCCGAAGAAACGACTCAGCTTGAAGCAATGCCAATCACCCGACATTTGATGGTGTTGCGTCAGCATCTGTTTAAAATTATCGGGGTATTGATTGTGCTTTTTTTCTGTTTGTTGCCATTTGCAAACAGAACTTATTCAATGTTATCTGAACCACTACGTGCCCAATTACCTGCCAGTTCGACCATGATTGCTACAGATGTAACTGCAACATTTATGGCACCTTTTAAACTGAATTTCTTTATTGCGCTGATGCTGGCGATGCCTTTTATCATTTATCAGATTTGGGCATTCATTAAACCTGCATTGTATGAAAAAGAAAAGAGTCTGGCATTCCCATTGTTATTGAGCAGTATTTGTTTGTTTTATTCAGGGATTGCCTTTGCCTATTTTATTGCCTTACCTTCGATTCTGCATTTTTTTATCAGTGTTTCACCTGATACCGTTGCGCCAATGACAGACATTAACAGTTACTTAAGTTTTTGTTTAAAACTCTTTTTGGTGTTTGGGGTCACTTTTGAAATTCCAATTATTACACTGGTATTGATTTTAATCGGTTTGGTCAGCACGCAAACGCTGGTGGAAAAAAGACGCTTTATTATTGTGGGCTGTTTTTTTATTGCGATGTTTGTTACGCCACCAGATGCTATTTCGATGATCATGTTGGCAATTCCAATGTGGATGTTGTTTGAATTGGGGTTGGTATTTGGCAAGATGATTGAAAAACGTAAACGTGTATAAGCACTGATTTTTAGTGAAAGTGGTTAAGTGTTGCTTTGTTCTATTCAACCTTTCTTTTTTAAAGCAGGCGAATTCATATTTAAGTGTATAAATTCGCCATATCTCTAGATTTTAACCCATCCTTGTCTCATGGGTGAGTACGTAATACTGTTCTAAACCCCACATGGGTTGCAGCCAAATCAAACTCTTGCGGATATCGACTACTATTTCGATAACGAGAGCAATAACTTGAAGCACATAAGAAAGAACCTCCTTTAATCACATATTGGGTTGCTGCGATGCTTTGCTGACGCAGATCCGTATAATTTCCCATATGTTGGTCATGCGCGCCTTGATATACAGAAGTGGTCCATTCCCAAACATTACCAATCATATCGAACAATTGGAACGCATTGGCAGGGTAGCAACCGACAGGTGCCACACCTGCAAAATGGTCGTCAACAGAATTATGTAACGGAAATTCACCTTGCCAGTAATTGGCTTGTGGATGTTGATGGGCATCCTGAGGTGCTTGGTGCAGTGGTGTATCGACTTTTGAACCTGCTTTGGCAGCATATTCCCATTCTGGTTCAGTAGGTAAATCTCGTCCTAACCAAACTGCATAATGTTCAGCATCATTTTTGGTCACATAGCGAACAGGTTCAGCAGGGCGTGGAGCTTGACCCGAAGCGCCATTAGGCGTTTTCCAAGTGTAATCAGATTTGAGTTGCCACCACTGATTAGGCTTATTGGCATCTGGTGAAAATACAGCCGCCTGTTTCTGTTGCTCTGCATCGGTTACATAGCCTGTGGCTTTTACAAAACTGCTAAATTGCGCCACAGTCACTTCGGTTTGATCAATCCAGAAACCCTCAACTTGTCGTTGTTTTTGCCCAAAATTAAGTTCATCGGGATAGGCTTTATCGGAGCCTAGCTGAAATGAACCTTTGGCAATCCAAACCATCCCCGCTGTTGGCTTTTTTTGCCATGCATCGGGTAAACCTGAATAGTGTTCGCATTGCTGCAATGAACCAAGCGGTGTAGAAGCTTTACTGGTTTGTTTGGGAGAATGGTGCGAGTTGGTCGTAACCTTATTGCAGCCTGTTACAAGAAACAGGCTACACAGTGTAATTAAAAGGGGACTGAACTTCATTGAATGTTGTATTCCTTGACTCCATTTTGTTGGGTATATTTGTTATATACATCAAGTAGTTCTTGTAGTTTTGCTGGATTATTTTGTGCAAGGTTTTGGGTTTCACCACGGTCATTTTTTAAGTTATATAATTCCCAAGTTCCCGTTCCTAGCTCTGCTTTACCTTGTAAAGCAATTTTCCATTCGCCTTGACGCGCATATTTACTGCCATGCAATTCATCGGCAAAACTAAAGTTTACAGGGCGAATCGTCTGCGCTTTATTTTCAAGCACCGATTTCCATGAGGAACCACTTGGGGTATTAATCTGACGGCCTTTATATTGACTTTGTGGGACGGCAATATTGGCATAATCTAAAACAGTAGGGAAAACATCGAGTACTGAAGCAAAACCATGATAGGTTGCTTGCGCTTTATTTTGATGAGGAAGTTTAACAATGGCTGGTGCTGTGGTTGCACCTTCACCTGCAGTATCTTTCCATAAATGGAAAGGTGCGGCACTGACTTCAGCCCAACGCGGACCGACATAGTGATAAGAACTGGATGTACCGACATTATTCACCCGATTATCAAAACCTGATTCGGCTCCATAATTACCACGGATAAAGCCTTCAGCCCCATTATCTGAAACAAAGAAAATTAAAGTATTGTCGTATAAGTTATTGCGTTTTAAATACTCAATCACGCGTCCAATATTGGCATCAAGGTTTTCAACCATTCCCGCATAGATTTCCATTCTGCGTGCTTCTAATACTTTTTGCTCAGCGGAAAGTTCATTCCATTTGCCATATTTTTGTGGTGCATTTTGTGTCGCAATCGGTTCGGCTGCAGTAAAGTTGGCTGGAATTAGACCAAGTTGTTTTTGGCGGGCAATACGACCATTACGAATCACATCATAACCAGCATCGTACACGCCACGATAACGGTCACGATATTCAGTTGGGGCTTGTAATGGCCAATGAGGTGCTGTGTAGGCAGCATAAGCAAAGAATGGCTTGCCTGAATTTTTTCCTGACTCTAAATAGCTAATTAATTTATCAGTGAAGTAATTGGTTGAGAAAAAATCATCGGGTAAGGCTGAAATTGGAACAACTTTACCATCCTCTGTATAGGTGGCATTACGTTTGTAGGCACTAGGTGCTTGTTTAAAGTGTAAATCTAGACCTTGTAATAGCGTAAATGAGTGATCGAAGCCTTTTACATGTGCGTTGGTTTCAGCGGTTAAACCGAGGTGCCATTTTCCGCTGATATAGGTTCGGTAGCCATTATCTTTAAGCACTTCTGCAATTGAGAGTGAGCGCTCATTTAAGTAGCCCTCATAACCCGGCTGGCCTTTTAAGTGGGCAGGGGTGAGCTCAGCCATAGCCCCAATGCCCGCTAAGTGATGGTCTGTACCCGAAATCAATTGTGAACGTGTCGGTGAGCAGGTCGGGGCAGTATGATAGTCCGTTAAAATCCGACCTTCTTTGGTCAGTGCATCAATATTTGGAGTGTGTATTTCTCCACCAAAGGCTCCTAAATCTGAATAACCTAAATCATCTGCCATGATAAATAAAATGTTTGGTTGTTTCTTGGTTTCCACCACAGTATTTGAATCGTCGGAATCATTATTATTACATGCTGAAATTGAAAGGCTGAATAATGCAATGGAAAGTGTTGTAAGCAGATTTTTATGAGACATACGTGTCGACTTGGTTTTCTAAAAAATTAGGCTGAGTTTAGAGTGTTAATTTTTATGGTAAAAATAATTAAAATTTGATTGTTAATCTGAAAAAAAGAAAAGCCCTCAATATGCTTCCAAATAGATGTTGAAATCATTTAAAAGTAAGCATGTTGAGCTGTTTAATAAAACCAAAATACTTCTAGGCTAAAAAATAAGCACCATCAGCTTATAACAAGGCCTTGGATATGCTTTAGGCATATTAGGAAAGTTTTATATTCGTAATAGTTTAATACAGAATATTCAATTGCACCTTTGCAATATTATGGGGTTGAGATACTGATATTTGAGTCGATCCGACCGAATCAATTAAATTGACTAAACTTTAAACATTGGTGTGAATCAATAAGCTGTTTTGATTCGAAAGTATGTTTTTTAAACAAAAGTATACAGAACTGTCTGTTTTTATGTTGATGGTGTATTGATTAATTGAAGATTAATGTGATAAATTCTACAGAATTAGAGGGAGATCTTTTTTAAAGATTCTTGATGCCTTGATCCTATTTCCTTTCCCCAAGGGAAATAGGAGTTTTTAAGGCTGAATAAAAAGCAATGGATAAAGATATTTATAAAAGACAGAAAATATATTATCTCAATACGGACTCAGATAAATTTTATTAAATAATGCATTTGTATGAGCTGTATTTTAAGAGTAATAATACGAATCTATAGGTAAGTATTACGATGAAAATTTATGAAATGATATTTCATAAAGGCACTTATGAACAAACACGCTTATTTTATATTCAGAATAATAAAGCTTCACGTCAGCATTTTATTGAAAATATGCGCTTAGAACTTGAGCAAGAACTTAAGGATTTCAATCTCAGTTGTAAGTCTCAGTATAAGCATGATTTATTTGCCTTGTACAAAAAAGTCCAAAAAGAAAGCCATTTACATTTAGATGCGATGGAAGATGAATTTATACAAAATTCAAAAGCCATTTTTGATCAATGCATTTGTTTAATTGTTAAAAGTCATGAGGTTTTACATGTTGTAAAACCTCTTATTTAAAAAGTATTAGTTAAAATAAATAATCATTAAAAATCAAACCTATAATTAATTAAATTCGTAGTTTCATTGTTTTTCATCATAATACAGCCAATTGCTGTTGCGCTAATTCATAGCCTTGGTCTGCGGCTTTTTTAAACCATGCTTTCGCTTTGTTGATATCTTGGGGCAGACCTAAATTTCCATCTAAGTATAGAGATCCCAGTTTAAATTGTGCTGTCATATCACCATTTTCAGCCGACTTGTGATACCAATAATTTGCAAGATCTTGATCTTTCTTTATATTTTTCCCATCTGAATATTCTTCAGCTAAATTGTATTGTGCCATGGCATTGTTCTGATTTGCAGATTTGGTCAGCCATTCAATACCTTTACGGGTATTTTTACCGACACCTGATCCCCATAAATAACTCATTGCCAAACTGAGTTGAGATTCTGAATCACCCGCTTCTGCGGCTTTTTTAAACCAAAAAACACCTTTTTCTTCATCAAAGGACACACCCTGATTGCCACTACTATAAAGATAACCCACTTGGTATTGCGCTTTTACGTCCCCGTTGTTGGCTTTTTCGAGTAGCGCTTCAAAACTTTGTGCAAATACAAGTGTGGTGGGGGAAAATGTAAGAATAATCAGAGGATACAGCAGTTTTTTAATTTTAAATTTCATCATTTTTCAATCATTTGTGTTTTTTAATCAATAAAATTAAAGTGCAAAATTAAGTTATAGTCAACTTAATTTGAGCCAAGACTTATTCTATTTTGTTTTTCAAGCTTAGCTCCCTAGGGAACTAAGCTTACCTAAATAATGAAAATGAAGAGCTTATATCACTCGACAAATTGGGGTAAAAGACGCTGTTAATACTACACAAAATTATCTAAACACTCGCATGTTTAGTGGTGAGCAGCATTAAAGCATCGTCCTAAGTATCCAGCTTACATATTTGGATAGTTAGGCCCACCACCACCTTCCGGCGTTACCCATGTGATATTCTGAGATGGATCTTTGATATCACAAGTCTTACAGTGAACACAGTTTGCAGCATTAATCTGGAAGCGCTTAGAACCATCATCATTTTCCATAATCTCGTAAACACCAGCAGGGCAGTAGCGTTGAGCTGGCTCATCCCATTTCGGTAAGTTGACATTGACTGGAATCGAAGCATCGGTCAGCTTTAAGTGAGCTGGCTGATTCTCTTCATGTACGGTATTGGATACAAATACAGAAGATAAACGATCAAAGGTTAATTTACCGTCTGGCTTTGGATAAGTGGGTTTAAATGTCGCAGCATCTACAGTTTTTAATGCACTAAAGTCAGGTGCAAGGTCATGTAGGGTAAATGGCACTTTAAAGATATTTTGATCGATAAAGTTAAATGCACCACCCATCCATAAACCGAATTTATGCATCGCTGGGCCAAAGTTACGTGAACGATGTAACTCTTCTTTTAACCAACTGTTGTTGAATTTGTCAGTATAAGCAGTCAATTCTTTAGCAAAGAAATCTTCGCCTTCAGCGACACGCGCAACCGCTAAATCACCACCTTTCTCATGACCCGCTTGGATTGCT
>NZ_JAMBAR010000001.1:1700434-1750926 GCF_025433935.1 Acinetobacter sp. I-MWF
TGAAATAACATAGTTACCATCATTGTGCATGGTTTTAGGAACCATCCAATGTGGTGCTTCTTGTGACTTTTCAGCAGACATGAGGAAATAAGTTTTGTCCTCAGTCACAGGTACATTTAAAGGTGCACCTTGTTCTTTCCATTCAGGGAAAAGTTCATTGATTGCACGAGGTTCAAGTACAGCACCAGAAAGGATATGCGCACCAACTTCAGAGCCTTTTTCAACCACACAGACGGAAAGGTCTGGAAGATTGTTTTCAAGCGCTAATTGACGAATTTTAATCGCAGCAGAAAGACCCGCAGGGCCTGCGCCTACGATCACTACGTCAAACTCCATTGACTCTCGTTGTAAATCTTTCATAAAAAGAAATCCTATTTCGCTTAGCGGTATTTTAATTTATTGGGGTAAAAATATCAAATAAAAAGCCTCAAAAAAGGACTGTTTGATGAACAAATTCAAAATGGTATCGACAAAAAAGCCAGCTAGATTTAGCTGGCTTTAAAATGGGATAACTGATTTTACAAGGTTACTTTTACGATTTTTGCGGATCGTAGAGTTTTTCCTTGATGAAGAGGGCAGGAATAACACCGCAAATTAAATAAGCACCCCCCATCACCACAAAACCTAAACCAATAGAACCACCCGATGCCAAGTAGCCAATCGTTGCAGGCGCAAGTGCTGCACCAAGACGCCCCACGTTATAGGCACCACCAATCGCTGTACCACGAATCGCTGTCGGGAAACTTTCCGTCATATAGGTGGCATTTACACCATAAGGAATACCGTATAAAAATCCGAAAGCGATCAGTAAATATAAAATGTTGCTGGGTGAGTTATAAAAAACAATCAGTGGTAGAAAAATAGCAGTCCCAATCGCACCAAAGGCATAAGTAAAGCGACGACCAAGTTTATCAGCCATCATCCCCGCAAGGACTTTACCGAGGATCATGGCGGTATAGGTACCGACCATATATGCGGTCATTTCCTTAAACTTCATGCCTAATTCACTTTCTAGATATGAAGGCATCCAGTTATTTACCCCATAATAACCAAATTGCAAGAAGCCTGCTGTGAGCGCCCACAAGATAAACATATTGCGATTTCGTTTATCTTTAAAAATCAGTTTAAATGCTGAAGTTTCCTCAGAATTTTTATCACGTGTTGGTTGTTGTAAACGAGACTGTTGCCATGCGAGTGGTTCTGGTACCAAAAGATGCATTAAAACAGCAATCAACACCGGTACAATGGCAACATAAAACAGCATACGCCAGCCATGATCTGGAATAATCCATCCAGCGAGTAGCGTTGCAACAATATAGCCAACCGTCCAACCTGCTTGTAAGGTACCCAATACCGTTGTACGGTAACGTGTAGGTACATATTCCGCCATCAAGGTATTGCAGGCAATATAAAGCGAGCCTAGTCCGAGAGAAGCAAAAAAGCGTAATAGACCAAATTCAAGAAAACTTTGGGTAAAGCCTAGTCCACATGTAAGTAGTGAGAAGGTGAGAATAGAAATAACCACGATCCGTACTCGACCAAATTTGTCACATGCCCATCCCCCAAATATCCCACCAACAGCCATACCCGCCAAGGTAAAACTACCCAGCATACCTGCCTGAACGGAACTTAAACCAAAATCTGCCTTAATACTGTTGAGACTATAAGACAGCAGCATCAGATCGGCACCATCCACCAACAAGGCTAAAAATGCAAAAATAAATGCAATTTTCCAAGTATGAGGCTGTATTGAAGAGAGATGTGTATTGTAGTTTGTCGCCATAATCCATTACCTACATTTGATTTACAGCACTTCAAATCGTTTTAAAGTGCCTGAAAATTAATTAAGACGCAGCACGAATCATATTTCGCGCAATAATCATTTGTTGAATTTGGGTGGTGCCTTCATAGAGACGGAATAAACGTACATCTCGGTAAAAACGTTCAATGGCATATTCACTGATATAGCCAGAGCCACCATGAATCTGTACGCAGCGATCGGCCACGCGACCACACATTTCAGTGGCAAACATTTTTGCGCATGATGCTTCTGTGCTGACGTTGTGCCCAGCATCACGTTGTCTTGCCGCATCTAAAACCATACATTGCGCTGCATAAATTTCTGCTTTGGAGTCAGCAAGCATGGCTTGAATCAGTTGGAATTCAGCAATCGCTTGTCCAAATTGCTTACGCTCAAGGGCGAACTTTAAAGTATCGTCTAACATACGTATGGCAGCACCGACACTGATTGCGGCGATATGCAAACGACCTTTATCCAAGACTTTCATTGCGGTTTTAAATCCGACACCTTCGACACCGCCAATTAGTGCTGAGACAGGAACCCGACAGTTTTCAAAAATCACATCACAGGTATGGGCACCTTTTTGCCCCATTTTTTTATCTGTTTTACCTAGAGAGATTCCTGCGGTTTTGCGATCTACGATAAAAGCAGAAATTCCACCAGCACCTTTAATGTCTGGATTGGTTCGTGCCATCACGGTAAATACCCCTGCATGAGGTGCATTGGTAATAAAGCGTTTGGTGCCATTTAAAATATAAAATTCACCTTCTTTTACAGCACTGGTTTTTAAAGAGGCAGCATCTGAACCTGCATCTGGTTCAGTTAAGCAAAAAGAACTGATCACTTCGCCACGTGCTAAACGGGGTAAGAAAAATGATTTTTGAGTTTCGGTACCATCAATAATCAGACCACTCGAACCGATTCCATTATTGGTGCCGATCAGTGAACGAAAGGCAGGCGAAGTACGTCCAAGTTCAAAAGCGATAGACACCTCTTCTTCCATGGTCAAGCCAAGACCTTCATATTCTTCTGGAATCGTCAGTCCAAACAAACCTAAAGCTTTCATTTGCTCAATGATGGCTTGAGGGATTTGATCTGTTTCTGCGACTTCATTCTCATGAGGAATGAGGACACCATCTACAAACTGTCGAATCATATCTACCAGTTGTTTGAGTGTTTCCTGATCTCGAATCATAGTCTTGTCCTTTGTACAACATGTTGAAAACATCGAGCTGATGTTGCTAAAACCCTGCATATTGATGCGATAGTAATCAAAGGATCAGTAGAAAACAATATATTTTGAAAATTAATTTCGCAATGCGGTATATTGTGCTTGTTTTTCAGTTGGCTAATTATTTGATTTAATTAATCTATATTTGTTGAATAAAAATCATCACTTTTGATGAAAAAATTAAGTTTTATTTTTAAAGTTTTTTGTGTATATTAAAAATATATATCGCTATGCGAAATTTATATTAAATAAATTTTCCTGTAGGAAATTAATCAAAGGTTAGTGGAATAAACATGGGTGCTTTAAATGGAATTCGTGTACTTGACTTAAGTCGAGTACTGGCTGGACCGTGGTGTGGACAGATTCTTGCCGATTTAGGCGCAGAAGTGATTAAGGTTGAAAGACCGAAACTAGGTGATGATACGCGTTCTTGGGGACCACCTTGGATGAAAGATGACGCTGGACAGGAGACACGAGAAGCCGCTTATTATCAGTCGACCAATCGTAATAAACTTTCTGTTGCAATTGATATTGCAAATCCTGAAGGGCAGGCGCTCATCAAAGCACTTATTCAAGATACCGATGTGGTCATTGAAAACTACAAAGCTGGTTCTTTGAAAAAATATGGCTTGGATTATGCTTCTTTATCAGAAATTAATCCTAAACTGGTTTATTGCTCGATTACGGGTTTTGGTCAAAATGGACCGAGAGCAGAAGAACCTGGCTATGATTTTATCATTCAAGGAATGGGTGGACTCATGTCCATCACGGGTGAAAAAGATGATTTACCCGGTGGTGGTCCGCAAAAAGTAGGTGTCGCATTTTCAGACTTATCAACGGGATTATATTCAACCATTGCCATACAAGCGGCTTTGCTCAATCGTCATATGACGGGTTTAGGGCAACATATAGATATGGCTTTACTTGATGTGCAAATTGCCACAATGGCAAATCAAGGAATGAATTATCTTTCATCTGGAAAAGTGCCGGTACGTTATGGCAATGCACATGCCAATATTGTGCCTTATCAATTATTTAAAGCCGCAGATCGAGAGTTTATCATTGCTTGTGGTAATGACACCCAGTTTATTCAACTGTGCAGAAGTATTGGTTTGCCAGAGTTACCCAATGATGTTCGATTTACCCGTAATGCAGATCGTGTTAAGCATCGTGATGAAGTAATAGAAATTTTATCAAAGCATTTTTTAAGCAAGACTGCCGATGAGTGGGTGAGTGCAATTTATGCTGCTAAAGTGCCTGTTGGTGTGATTAATAATCTAGAGCAAGCTTTTAATGAACCTCAAGTAATTGCGCGAGAGATGCTGGTAGAAATGCAACATCCTCAACGTGAAAAACTTACTGTGGTCGGTTCCCCGATTAAGCTTTCACGTACACCTGTAGAGTATAGAAATGCGCCTCCTTTATTAGGCGAACATACTCAAACAATCTTAGGTCGTATTATCTCTCCAGCAAAACTTGATGAGTTAAAAGCCAAAGGCGTGATAGGATAGTTTTTAAATAGATGATGTGAGCAGTCTAAAGCCATTTTTTTCAATAAAATAAGCAAATTTAGACTTTTCACATCGAGATGGATGCATCGTTTTATTTTCAAAGTGAATCAGATGATTGCTTTTTGCTATTTATAGAAAAAATAGATTATAATTTTCGCAGTGCGAAACAAATATGTGAATTGGTATAACCATGAATGATGCCGTAGATGCAGAACAAACAGAAAAATTATTAGCGCCTTTGAGGCATGAGTTATTGCATCCGATTGAAGATATGCAAGATGAAAATGATCGTCAATTTATTACAGCTTTAGGACGTGGTTTAGAACTCTTACGTTGCTTTACCCCAAAACATCAGCATTTGGGTAATCAAGAGTTATCACAAATGACGGGTTTGCCTAAACCGACCATTACCCGTTTAACGCACACATTGTCACGTTTGGGCTATATCAAGCAGGTCCCAAATTCAAGCAAATTTCAACTTTCAGTTGGGGTTTTGGCGTTTGGTTACTCCATGCTTTCTAATGTGTCTATCCGTAATATTGCACATCCCTATATGAAAAACTTAGCGGATTATGCGGGTGCTGCTGTGGCAATGGCAACGCGTGATCGTCTAAATATGATTTATTTGGATGTGGTACAAGGCAAGGGCAATATGACCATGCGTCGTCAAGTCGGTACTTATTTACCGATTCATTTAAGTTCAATGGGACGTGCATGTCTGGCTGCAATGCCTGAAGATGAAAGAGAGTTTTTACTTGATGCAATCCGTAGCAAACATAAAGACGATTGGATCAAGATTAACCGTGATTTAGATAAGGCATTTAAAGATTATCAAGATTTTGGTTATTGTTTTTCAATTGGTGAATGGCATAAAGATGTCAATTCAGTGGCAGTCCCCTTGATTCATGAACAACATGGTCTACTGGTATTTAACTGCGGCGGACCAAGCTTTATTATGAACCGCGAAAAACTTGAAGAGGATATTGCACCGCGTCTTCTCCACATGGTGAATAATATTCGTACTGAAATTAGCTAATTTTATTGCTTTAAAACTGAAAGGCCAGCAACGATCTACATTGTTGGCCTTTTTAATAAGATGCATGTTAATAAGATGCATGTTAAATAGTTTGCTTACGAAAAATAGGTGCTGTTTTTTCATCAATGCACTCAGTGCTTGTTTAAATTCGTCACCTTGCAAACAAAGTGAGAATACAGTGGACTCATGATCGATCAGATTTAATAAATTATCGACAAGCATAGGATGCTAAGAAATGAGCCTCAAAATATAAAATAGTGAGTGGAAAGAATATGAAAACCAAAATTACAGAATTATTTGAAATTGAACATCCGATTATTCAAGGCGGTATGCATTATGTCGGTTTTGCCGAGCTGGCTGCTGCAGTTTCAAATGCGGGTGGGTTAGGCATTATTACCGGTTTAACCCAGCGAACACCTGAAAATCTAGCAAAAGAAATTGCCCGATGTCGAGAAATGACCGATAAGCCTTTTGGTGTCAATCTAACTTTCTTACCCACAGTCAATACACCTGATTATCCGGGTTTTGTCGAGGCAATTATTAAGGGTGGGGTAAAAGTTGTAGAAACAGCAGGCCGTAATCCTGAACAGGTCATGCCTTATTTAAAGGCTGCTGGAATTAAAGTAATTCATAAATGCACTTCGGTTCGGCATAGTCTAAAAGCTCAAAAAATTGGATGTGATGCTGTTTCTGTCGATGGTTTTGAGTGTGGTGGGCACCCCGGTGAAGATGATGTACCGAATATGATTTTATTGCCTTTAGCTGCCGATACCTTAGAAATTCCATTTGTTGCATCAGGTGGTATGGCTGATGGACGCTCACTTGCTGCCGCTTTAGCCATGGGGGCGGATGGCATTAATATGGGAACACGTTTTATTGTAACTCAAGAAGCGCCAGTGCATGCAAATGTAAAACAGGCGATCCTGAATGCTACGGAAAGAGATACCCGTTTAATTATGCGTGCTTTACATAATACTGAGCGTGTTATGAATAATGCGGCTGTAGAAAAAATTGTAGCCAAAGAAAAAGCACTTGGAGACCAGATTAAATTTGAAGATATCATTGAAGAAGTTGCAGGTGTTTATCCTAAAGTGATGATCGATGGTGATGTCAATGCTGGGGCGTGGTCATGTGGTTTGGTTGCCAGTCTGATCCATGACATTCCGACATGTGATGAACTGGTCAACCGTATTGTAAAAGATGCAGAAGACATTATTCGTGGACGTTTATTCGGGCTTTTATAAACATCTATTTGAGTTCAGCTTTATCTCGATGATAAAAGACTGCTTTTAAAGATCAGCACAACACTATGAATTGTGCTGATTTTTAGCATCTGCAAGACAATAATATAGACACAGCAGGGCAAAAACTAAGCCCAAGATACATACACCTGTCCAGCCAAAATGTTTCCATGCATAGCTTCCACTCGTGGTCCCTAAAGCACCGCCAGCGAAATAACCTGTCATATAGATAGCATTGAAACGTGAACGCAATTGTTGGTTAAGCTTAAAGACAATACTCTGATTGGTGACATGAACAGCCGAGAGCGAAGCATAAAGGATAAGTAAGGCAATGATATAAAAGATAAAATGATAAGAGAGCAATAAAAACAATAGCCAACTTAAAATCAGACCGATACCACAACATATCGAAATTTTATGAATATAGCCTTGATCAATAAATTTACCTGAAAAATTGGCAACGAATGTCCCTAAAACACCGACAAACCCAAATAAGCCAATCGTAAAATCACTGAAAAAATAAGGCGCAGGAGCTAAGAGTAAAGACATGGTGGTAAAGGTTAAGCTTACACAGGCAAAGGTTAATCCACCAATATAGGTTCTGATTCTTAGGCGACGATTTTGAATAAAGATTTGCGGCAGTGAGTGAATTGTTTTGAGATAATTTTCAGATTTGGTTGGAGGAAATAAGCCAATATTACGGTACAAAATAATCGCAATGAGTAATAATAAAAAACCGCTGAGTAGATAAATAACATTCCAAGCAAAAAGCGTCGACATCATCCCTGATAATGAGCGTGCCAATAAGACACCCATCATTAACCCACTCAGTAAAAAACCAACAACACGACCACTATGTTGAATTGGAACCAGACTGGCAGCCAGTGGTAACAACAGTTGGGCTGAACTAGAAAATAATCCTGTAATGATGGTACCGAGCATTAACAGATAAATATTGTGGGAAAAACCACTAATAATTAGCCCAATTGAGGCAAGCAGCATAAATATAAATAACAACTTACGCTTTTCAAGAATATCCCCTAAAGGCATTAAAAATAGCAGACCTGCTGCATAGGTGATTTGCGCTAAAGTAGGCACCCATGCTGTGGTGGTATCTGCTAAATTTAAACTTAGACTAATGGAATGAATCAGTGGTTGGCTAAAATAATTACCACCAGTACAGATGCCTGCTGCAACTGCCATTAAAATAATGGTTGGGGTATAGAGAGTGTTTTTCATCATGCCTATGGTTTGTCATTATGAAATCGGAACTTTTAATCCACACAACCATGTATCTGCTGATTTTAAGCATCTGATTTTAATCATCGTTGTTAAGGCGTTTCACTCAAAGCATCTTGAATGTTGTGCACCATATGGATTAAACGGGGTCCAATTTCACCTTCAAGTTTTTCAGGGTTTAAATGAAAACTTGGTGCACCGCAGTTAAACACATAAAGACCATGTTTGGAGCTGACTAAAGGTACAGCAACAGAGTTTACTTCTTTATGCCATTCACCTAAAGAAAGGCAATATCCGTAATCTTGATAATCTCGGAAAGCTCGTTCTAAAGAACGTTTAATTGCAGGCCAGTTTTCAGCATTTTTTTGTTTAAGCGCATCCAGTAAAAAGTTACGCTCACGTTCAGGTGTAGCCGCCAAGCAAGCTCGACCCATGGAACTGCTGTGAATGGGTAGGGTTGAGCCGATGGGACGGCGCATATTTAAAGCAGTTTCGATCTGAACTACGTCGATATAGACCATGTTTAAACGGTCACGGGTTGCCATAGCAACAGGTGCTTGTACATATTGGCTCATTTCTTCCATATAGCGATGTGCAATATTACGGATAGAAATATTGGACAAGGCTGCATAGCCTAAAGATAAAACACCGATATCCAAAGTATATTTGGTGGAATTAGGTAATTGTTTTAAATAGCCTAATGACACTAAGGTATTGGTTATCCGCGCAATGGTAGGTTTTGGTAAACCCGTCATTTTTGCCAGTTCTTGGTTGCCCAAGACTTGATTGTTGGCAGAAAAACAACGTAATAGCTCTAAACCACGTGCTAAAGAAGCGATAAATTGGGGGTTATTTTCCCGATGAATATGTGAAATAGGATCAAGACGTATCTCATCAAAATTTATAGGTTGTTCAGTTTCTGAATTCTGAGACATTCAATACTCAAATATAATAAAGCAACAGTTTGGCTATTATATTTCGCTCTGCAAAATAAATCCATTCATCACTGCGCTGTTGTGATGAATGGATACTCGGTTAGTGATTAAACAGTCAATGTTATGACACGTTTTCAATCACCATGGCTAAGCCTTGTCCTACGCCAATACATAAGCTAACGACAGCATATTTCTTATTGCGGCGGATCAGCTCACGCGAAACTGTCAGTGCAAGACGTGCACCAGAAGCCCCAAGTGGGTGGCCAATGGCAATTGCACCACCATTTGGGTTGACACGCGGATCATTAAAATCAACATCTAAACCTTTTAAGCAAGATAATACTTGTGAAGCAAAAGCTTCATTGATTTCAATGATATCCATATCATCTAAAGTTAGCCCTGCACGTGCAATGGCTTTTTTGATTGCTTCGATTGGGCCAGCACCCATAATACGGGGTTCAATACCTGCTGCCGCTGCTGACAAGATTTTTGCCATTGGCTTTAAGCCATATTTTTGTCCCGCTGCTTCGGAACCGATGAGTAGTGCAGCAGCACCATCGTTAATACCCGATGCATTTCCAGCAGTGACGACACCACCTTCAAATAATGGTTTTAATTTGGTTAAGGCTTCAACCGTTGAGCTTGGGCGAGGGTGCTCATCTTCAGAAACCAGTTTTGGCGGTAACTTTTTGCCTTGAAAGACTTCAATTGGGGTAATTTCACCAGTAAAAAAGCCATCTTGTTTAGCTGTTTGATACTTTGCCTGTGATTGAGCTGCAAATAAATCTGCCTGTTCACGGGTAATGCCAAACTCAACTGCGACATTGTCACCAGTTTCAGGCATTGAGTGACCACCGTATTGCGCAATCAGCTTTTTGTTTGGAAAGCGTGAGCCAATTGTGGTGTCGTAAATTTTGGCCTCACGACTATAGGCAGATTCAGCTTTACCCATCACAAATGGAGCACGTGACATGCTTTCTACACCACCCGCAATATATAAATCGCCTTCGCCACAGGTAATGGCACGTGCAGAGTCAATCACAGCACCCAAACCACTTGCACATAAACGGTTTACAGTTTGGCCGGGAACAGTCACAGGTAAGCCCGCGATTAATAGGGCATTTCTGGCAACGTTACGGCTATCTTCACCACCTTGGTTGGTATCACCCAAAATAACATCTTCAATCGCTGCGCCTGGAACCCCAGTTTTTTCAAGGAGCTTTTGTAAAACTGCCGCAGCTAAATCATCTGGACGTACTGAAGCAAGCTCACCTGCATGACGACCAATTGGGCTACGTAAACCATCATAAATATAGGCATTTAACATTGAGAAGTTCCTTTTCAAAATCCAGAATTAAAAGTAAGTGGTAAATTTAATGCGACACGACGTTGTAACCATGGGCTAGGACGATAGCGTGGGTCATAGGTCAATGTTGAGATACGATTGAGAATGAGTAAGATTTTTTGGCTACCGATATGATCCCCCCATTCAATAGGGCCAAAGGGATAGCCTAAACCTAAACGGACTGCGGCATTGATATCATCGACACTGGCAATATTTTGTTGTGCAATATCACAGCCTAAATTAATCACCATGGCTAAAACACGTTGTGCCACGAAGCCAATACTTTCAGCAATCATGCTGACCATAGCACCATCTAAATTAAACATAGAGTGGGCTGCTTGACGATACTCCGTGCTTGTCGCCAGTGACGGCATTAACGTTCTATGTTTATTTATGCCATATAGCATATCTATGGCAACAGCTTGTTGTGGATTGACTTTTAAACGTGTCGCTGCTTGGGTGGTATCTTCACCATAGCAAGCGAGTAAACATAAACTCTCAGGTAGTGGTTTTAGACCTGTATCTAAGACAATATTTTGCTGGATTAAATAATCTTCCAGTTGTTGTTTATCTTCAGCAAAATCAGCTGCAATCCAAACTTTTGGATAGTTGGTTAAACGCTCAACAAACTGTGCAGGTTTTTCACCTGTTTTTGTGCCTGTTTCATAGTGGTAAAAGCCTTGATTGACTTTACGCCCAAGTTGTTTGGCTTCAAGCATTTGTTTGGTCAATGGATTGGGCTTGTAACGGGCTTCTTCATAGTATTGATGATAAATCGACTCCATTACAGGATGTGATACATCCAGTCCTGTTAAATCCATGAGTTCGAATGGTCCCATTCTAAAACCAACACCATCTCTTAAAATGCGGTCAATTTCACTGATGTCACAGACGTTTTCATTTAAGATTTTTAACGCTTCGGTGCCATAGGCGCGCCCCGCATGATTAATAATAAATCCTGGGGTATCTTTGGCAACAACAGGTCGATGACCAAATGCACGTGATAGCTCATTTAATGCAGCTACAATACGTGGATCCGTTTTTAATCCTTGGATCACTTCCACAACTTTCATCAGGGGTACCGGATTAAAAAAATGGAAACCGACTACACGTTGTGGTTTTTTACAGTTTGCTGCAATGGCTGTGATTGAAAGCGATGAAGTATTTGAGGCTAAAATAGTGGTGTCTGAAACGATTTCTTCGAGTTGTTGCATCAACGCTTGTTTGATATCTAAGCGCTCAACAATCGCTTCCACAATCAAGTCACAGGCTTTTAAATCTTCAAGTTGCGCGGCAACGATCAAATGTTTGTTGGCATTTTCCGCCTGTTCAGCGCTGATTTTATTTTTATCGACCAGCTTTTGAAATGTTGCTGCCAGCTTTTCTTTGGCCTGTAGCGCAGCACCTTCTTTGGTGTCATATAAATAAGTGGTATGACCTGATTGTGCGGCAATTTGAGCAATACCGCTGCCCATAATACCAACACCAATTACAGCCATGCTTTGAATATCATAAGTCATGTCGATCATCCTGATAACTGATCCAGATTAAACGAAAAATTAGAGATGGAAAAAATAGAAACGAAAGAAACCAGTACAGTTTGGTGGGTTAACTCAGACATTGTTTGTCACCATCAATCGGTAAAATTTGTCCAGAAATAGAGCAACCGCTTTCCGAGGCTAAAAATATACACAAATCGGCAATATGCTTTGGATTGACAAAATATTTGAGCGATTGATTTTTAAGTGCATTTTGCGTAACGGCATCCAAGGATGTTTGCGCGACATCTGCACGCGCTTGTAACACCCGTTGAACTCGTTCCCCATCCACTGCACCTGGAAGTATGGCATTGACTCGAATATTGTCTGCACCGAGTTCCATTGACAATGTTTTGGTAAAACCAATTAATCCCCATTTAGAGGTCGCGTAAGCCAAACGATATGGATAGCCCAAACGTCCAGCGATCGATGACATATTGATAATGACACCTGCTTCCGACTGTTTTAAAAAGGGAATGGCGAGTTGGGTGATAGCAAAGGTACTATTTAAATTAAGGTTTAATACCGCACTCCAATCGGCAAAACTCAATTCTTCTGCTGCGATGGTTGGGCCAGAAATCCCTGTATTATTGACCAGAACATCAATATGCCCCAGTTTGTTGATGGCATCACTAAACATAGATTTGATTTCATCATGGTTAGATAAATCACATGCATAAATATGTAGTGCAGGATAGGCCTTTTGGAATTGCGCTAAGCTTTCTGCATTGATATCACAAACGAAAACTTCATCGTGATGCGCTAAGAATGCTTCTGCAATACATCGTCCAATTCCTGAACCGCCTGCACTAATCAATACTTTTCTAGCCATTTCTATTCCATTGTTGTTATCGATTAAACTTATTTGCCTTGATATGAAGGTTTACGCTTTTCAATAAACGCTTGAATGCCTTCATTTTTATCTTCGGTCGAAAACAACAATTGAAATGATTTACGCTCCAATGCCAAACCTGCATTTAATGGAACATCTTCGCTCATTAATGCAACTTCTTTGATTTGTTGTAAGGCAATCGGTGGCATTTTTGCCAGATTTTGCGCCATTTGAATAGCGGTTGAGATAGTCTGGTCATCTTCAGTAACTTGGGAAACCAGTCCAATGCTATATGCTTCTTCTGCTTTGACCATTACACCCGTCATGATCATACGCATCGCGTGGAATTTACCCACTGCACGGAAGAGACGTTGGGTTCCACCAGCACCAGGCATTAAACCGACTTTAATTTCAGGTTGACCAAAAGTTGCGCCTTTACCCGCAATAATAATGTCGCTATGCATGGCAAGTTCACAACCGCCACCCAGTGCATAACCATTTACAGCAGCAATCACGGGTTTAGGGCATTGCGCAATAGCATTCCAATAACGTTCTGTATGACGTAGCAACATTTCTGTGGAGGTTGCGCTTGCCATTTCTTTTAAGTCTGCCCCTGCGGCAAAAACTTCTTCACCACCTGTAAGCACAATGGCATTGATCTGGTCATTAAAACTTAACTCAGTAAACACTTGAGCCAGTTGCTGACGTACCTGCGTATTTAAGGCATTTTTAGCCTCTGGACGATTAATCTTCACGATCGCTACTTTCTGAACAGAATAGTCTACTTCAATGAAACTGTTCCCTGTTATTTCACTCATTTTTTGATTCCTTGTTTCGCAGATCAAAACTATATTTCTTTAATAATGCGTGTTTTGAAATTTATTTCAAGTAGTTTTTATTCATCTTGACACTTTATCGTCTGCAAATTTTTCTAAGTGATTGATATTTAATATTGGTAGAGTATAAAATTTCGCTTAATGAAATTAATTTTCAAAAAAGCTTGAAATTTGTGTTTTTAATCTCGTACTATGAAACACATTCGCAGTAAACAAGATTTAAAACAGGGTATCCATTACCCAGCTGGAATAGCTGATGGGTGCAATGAAGCTACAAAAGAAGGGAGATCATAGATGATCCGTGATGAAGGAATGTTGCAACAGTTGCTCACAACAATTCGTGACTTTGTAAAAAATGAATTGATTCCACGTGAGCATGAGGTTGCCGAGCAGGACAAAATTCCTGAGGATATCGTGCAACAAATGCGTGAGTTAGGTTTGTTTGGGTTAACCATTCCAGAAGAATATGGTGGATTGGGAATTACCATGGAAGAGGAGGTGAATGTTGCATTTGAACTTGGACAAACTTCACCAGCATTCCGTTCACTGATTGGTACCAACAATGGTATTGGTTCAAGTGCGATTTTGATTGATGGCACAGAAGAACAAAAACAAAAATATCTTCCTCGTTATGCCAGCGGTGAAATTATTGGTTCATTTTGTTTAACCGAACCTGAGGCTGGTTCAGATGCCGCCTCTTTAAAAACCAGTGCGGTCAAAGATGGTGATTTTTACGTTTTAAACGGCACTAAACGCTTTATTACCAATGCACCACATGCTGCTACTTTTACCGTGATGGCACGGACCAATCCTGATATTAAAGGTGCAAGCGGTATTTCTGCATTTTTAGTTGAAGCCAATACGCCTGGGATTAGTTTGGGGAAAATCGATCAAAAGATGGGACAAAAGGGTTCTCATACTTGTGATGTGATTTTTGAAAACTGCCGCGTTCCAGCATCAGCACTGATTGGTGGGATTGAAGGTATTGGTTTTAAAACAGCCATGAAGGTTTTAGATAAAGGTCGTTTACATATTGGTGCATATAGCGTCGGTGTGGCTGAACGGATGTTAAATGACGCACTTCACTATGCCATTGAGCGTAAACAATTTGGTCAGCCGATTGCTAATTTTCAATTGATCCAAGCCATGCTTGCAGACTCAAAAGCTGAGATTTACGCGGCAAAATGTATGGTGCTCGATGCTGCGCGTCGCCGTGATAATGGTGAAAACATTAGTACAGAAGCATCTTGTTCAAAAATGTTTGCCACTGAAATGTGTGGTCGGGTCGCAGATCGTTGCGTACAAATTCACGGTGGTGCTGGTTATATCAGTGAATATGCCATTGAACGTTTTTATCGTGATGTGCGTTTGTTCCGTTTATATGAAGGAACCACGCAAGTTCAACAATTGATTATCGCAAAAAACATGATTAGGGACGCTACAGCCTAATAACAATTAGATGCCATGAGGCAGGGGATGCCTCATATTCCTTCTGAGGATATGGACATGACAACGGAAACAGTTACACAAAATAATAGTGGTAATAATGGGGCTGGAGAGGTGATTCAGACACCCAAAAAGATTTGGATTACGGCCTTTATCTTTGCATTTTTTACTTTGCTTTGTGATGGCGCAGATTTGGGCTTTTTAGCGTTAAGTTTGACCAGTTTAAAGGCTGAGTTTCATCTGAGCGGTGTACAAGCAGGAACTTTGGGCAGTTTGACACTGTTAGGTTCCGCCGTGGGTGGTTTAGTCGGTGGATGGGCTTGTGATCGCTTTGGCCGAGTACGCGTGATTGTATTCTTTATTGCTTTTTCTTCTGTTCTGACCTGTGCATTGGGTTTTACCCATTCATATATGCAATTTGCGATTTTAAGAACAGTCGGTGCAATGGGCTTAGGCGCACTTTATATTGCCTGTAATATTTTAATGTCTGA
This sequence comes from Acinetobacter sp. I-MWF, assembly GCF_025433935.1. Classification (NCBI taxonomy): domain Bacteria; kingdom Pseudomonadati; phylum Pseudomonadota; class Gammaproteobacteria; order Moraxellales; family Moraxellaceae; genus Acinetobacter; species Acinetobacter sp. I-MWF. Next base: position 1,715,917 of record NZ_JAMBAR010000001.1, read on the forward strand.
AATGGTGCCGACCAAACATCGTTCTACAGTGTTGGCAACACTGATGACGGGCTATACCTTGGGGTCTTTACTTGCGACTTTATTGGCAGGTCATATTATTCCTGAACATGGCTGGCGTTTCCTGTATTGGCTTGCAATTACCCCGATTATTTTATCAGTACTGATGCATTTTATCGTACCTGAGCCTGAGTCATGGAAAAAAGCACGCCAATTAAAAGTCATTGCAACGCCACAAAATGCACAGCCTGTTAAACGTCAGAATCCGTATTGGGAAATTTTGAAAGATAAGAAACATGGCACCATGTTTGTGCTGTGGATTTTGAGTACCGGTGCTTTGCAATTTGGTTATTACGGTGTGAGTAACTGGCTGCCGGCTTATTTGGAATCTGATCTAGGAATTAAGTTTAAAGAAATGGCGATGTATATGGTCGGCACTTTCTTAATCATGATGTTTGCCAAAATTATTGCTGGGATTATTGCGGATAAATTGGGTCGCCGCGCTGTATTTGCATTCGGCACAATTGGCACAGCTCTATTTATTCCCGTGATTGTTTACCTTAACACGCCTGCCAATATTTTATGGCTCATGCTGTTCTTTGGTTTTCTATATGGCATACCGTATGCAATCAATGCCACGTATATGACTGAAAGTTTTCCAACCTCAATTCGAGGCTCGGCGGTTGGCGGTGCATATAACATCGGTAAAGTGCTTTCAATTTTCTCTCCATTAACCATCGGTTATTTATCACAACATGGTTCGATTGGTTTAGGACTGTTGGTGATGGCTGGAGCGTACTTTATATGCGGTGTAATTCCACTGTTATTTATTAAAGACCGACTATTTAACCCGCAAAAGGCAGAGTGACAATTTGACCTGTCACGTCAATTTAAGGATGAAAAGGGACAAGCGAAATGATAAATAAAATCACCAGTGACATTGAACCGATTTTAAAGGCAATTCCTGATGGTGCAACCATCATGACCAGTGGTTTTGGCGTGACAGGTCAGCCTGCGGAATTGATTGAAGCCTTAATCGATTTAGGTAAAAAAGAGCTGACCATTGTCAATAACAATGCTGCCTCTGGTGATCGTGGTTTGACCAAGCTGATCATTGCAGGTTGTGTCAGAAAAATGATCAGTTCATTTCCAAAGTCAGCAGGTTCGACTGTATTTCAAGACTTATATCGTGCAGGAAAGATTGAATTAGAACTGGTTCCACAGGGCAACTTAGCCTGTCGTATTCAAGCGGCAGGTGCAGGTCTAGGTGCAATATTTACACCGACAGGCTATGGCACAAAAGTCGCAGAAGGCAAAGAAACCAGAACCATTAATGGTCGAAACTATGTACTTGAGTATCCACTTGAAGCTGACTTTGCTTTGATTTATGCAGATCAAGCCGATCGTTGGGGGAATTTGACCTATCGTAAGGCAGCACGGAACTTTGGCCCGATTATGGCAAAAGCGGCAAAAACAACCATTGTTCAAGTGAATCATACGGTAGATCTAGGAAGCCTTGATCCTGAGTGCATTATCACCCCTGGGATTTTTGTACAGCATGTTGTCAAAGTAGGAGATATCTAATGTCAGTTCAAAAACGTTCTCGTGAAGATATCGCTCAGTTGATTGCTCAGGATATTCCCGAAGGAGCTTATGTCAATTTAGGTATTGGTTTACCCACCAACGTTGCGAAGTATTTACCTCAAGACAAAGAAATCTTTCTGCACTCAGAAAATGGGGTTTTGGCCTTTGGCCCACCACCCAAAGCAGGTGAAGAAGATGAGGACTTGGTCAATGCTGGAAAGGAGTTAGTCACTTTACTGGATGGTGGTTGCTTTATGCATCACGGGGATTCATTTGACATTATGCGTGGTGGGCATCTGGATATCTGTGTGATTGGTGCTTTTCAGGTCGCAGTGAATGGCGATTTAGCCAATTGGCATACTGGCAAAGCTGATGATGTCCCCGCTGTAGGTGGTGCAATGGATTTAGCGGTGGGAGCCAAGTCAATTTATGTCTATATGGAGCATGTCACCAAAAAGGGCGAAGCTAAAATTGTCGATGTACTGAGTTATCCCATTACAGGGGAGCAGTGTGTAGATCGAATTTATACCGATTTATGCATTATTGAATTAAAAGATCACAAAGCCTATGTCACTGAAATGGTTTCGGGACTGAGTTTTGATGAATTACAGGCAGTAACGGGCTGCCCGTTGATAGATGCACGAGACGCTTAGTTTATAAGCGTAGGAAAAAAAGCTTCTTTAAGGATTAAAAGATGAAAAAATTAATTTTAGCTACAGCTTGCGCTGTGGCTTCAGGGACTATTTTTGCAAATTCGCCAGTGACAGCAGAACAACGGATTAATCTGTTAGAGACAGAGCTGCAAAAACTCAAAGCAGAACTCGAAGCTCAAAAGCTGTCACAAAATAATTTGCAGGTCAAACAAGCAAAAATTGAAGAAAATGTAGAAAAAAATAAAGCACTTGAAACCGCGAAACCAATAGCGCCTTCATGGGTGACTTGGACAGACAATGTTAAAGTCTATGGAATTGCCCGACTTGATGCTGCAGTTGATTTTAAGTCCTCACCAGATTCGGGAGGAAGAACCACCAATAGCTTAAACCGTACTCCGTTTGAAAGTGACAAACGTTCCGATCATGCCCGCTCAGATGCCATGATCAATGCCAGTCGAATCGGGGTGTATTTCAACAGTCCAGATAAGGCTGTAACAGGGAATATTGAAGCCGATTTTTTTGACAGTGCCAACATGGGTACAGGCGATGGTAAATTCCGTATTCGTCATGCTTTCTTTACTTATAAAGATTGGACTTTCGGTCAAACCTGGTCTTTGATGTCCAATATGGAAACACGAACAGAGTCCGTCGATTATACTCAGTTTATGGGAACCTCTTATACCCGTACACCTCAAGTGCGCTATGACTGGAAGATAAATGGTAAGAGTGATTTAAAAGTTGCGTTGGAATACACTGGATCTCGGGTTTCAGCATTCCCGACATTGACAGGTCGATATACGGTAAAAGAAGGTGCCTTAACGGCTTTGGCTCAAGGTTTTGTCAATGAAAAATCAGTAGATGTTGCGAAAGATACGGTTAAAAAGGTCAGTTGGGGCGCGGGTGCTGGTTTAAAATACCAACTAAGCCCAGCACAATCTGTACAGGCGAATTATCAATATATTGTGGGTGATCAAAAATTCATGCCATATACCACACAAACTGGCCTGACAAATGCAACCAGCTTAAATGCAGCAGGTGATTTTTCGTTAAATGCGCAAAAAACAGATTTAGAGATGAATAAACTCAATAGCTTAAATATTGGCTATTCATATAAGTTTAATCCGCAATGGCGTGCAAATTTATCTGCATCGATTTTTGATTTTGATGATGATTCAGCCTATGCAAAACTCAATCCTGACGCAAACAAGCGTTTAACGGATTATGCTGCCAATCTGTTTTATTCACCTGCTGAGCAAATTGATATTGGTATGGAATATCATCAAGGTAAGCGTGAAGTGTTTGATGGAAGAACAGCAGATGTCTCTCGCATTAACTTTGTGTCGATGTACAAATTCTAAAATAAGGTGAGCTGCGCAATGGAAAAAATAGTTCAACCTGACACAATGCATATCTTGTCAAAAAGCTTTATTTTCATCATGGCAATGGCATGTGGAATTTGTGCAGGTTCGAACTATTATAACCAGCCTTTGATTTATTCTATTGCAGAAGCTTTACAGGTCAATGCAGAGCAAGTCGCTTTAACAATTGTAATCGGTCAACTCTCTTATGCAGTTGGTCTGTTTATCTTGGTGCCGCTCGGTGATTTTTTTGAAAAGCGTAGCTATATTTGTCTGTTAATGTGCTGCACAGGTTTTGCCCAGATCGGACTTTCTTTAAGTCAAAGTTTGCCTGTATTGTATGGTTTTACCTTTTTAGCCACCTTCTTTTCGATTACGACACAAGTCTTGGTGCCATTTGCTGCTGGTTTGGCGAGCCCTCAAAAAAGCCCGCAAATTGTCGGAACACTGATGAGTGGCTTGTTTTTAGGCATTCTCTTGGCAAGATCAATCGCAGGCTTACTTTCGACCGTTTGGTCATGGCATGCGGTGTATTTACTCAGTGGTATTGTGATTTTAGCTTTTGCAGTAGTGATGTGGCTTAAATTACCCGTTGCTCGAAAATCTCATCAATTAACAGTGCTGCAAATTTATCGTTCATTGTTTACATTGGCCGTTGATCAGCCACATTTAATTCGCCGTGGTCTGGCAGGTGGGATCGGCTTCGGTATATTGGCGTTGATCTTTACCACCATGACTTTTATTCTTGCCAATGCGCCTTATCACTTCAATGATTTCCAAATTGGTTTATTTGGCATAGTTGGTTTGGCGGGTGTGTTTGCAACCCCTTGGGCGGGAAAACAAATTGCCAAAGGATTGGAAAATAAAGTTGCACTGATTTGTATGTGGTTATTGGTACTGGCATGGATTCCACTGTTTTTTGCCCAACAGTCTTTGCTGGCTTATGCAGGAGGTGTGATTTTGGCTTATTTTGGTTTATCGGCCTTTCATGTACTTAACCAAAATCTGGTCTATCGAATTTCAGCACAAGCACGTTCTCGAATTAATTCTATTTATATGACATTGTATTTTGGTGGTGCTGCGTTGGGTTCTTTGGTTGCGGTCTACACGTGGAAACATTGGGGATGGAGTGTCTGTGTGGCTGTGGGTTTAGCCATGGCAATTCTAAGTTTTATAATTGACCGAATAGATTTTTATGTCATGAAGAAAACAGTGATAAAAGAATAGGGGCTGTTGACAATTCGTCTATGTTTGCGACTACGTGTGTTTTTTAGGCGATACTAGGCGCGAAATACGAAATTTAGTCATTCTAAATAATGAGAAACATCGTTTCGCAAGGTAACACGTAGCGGCAAAAAACACACTAGTCCCCCGCTGCGCCTTGCGCTGCAAACAAAGCAGTGCTTTGTTCTTGCTCAGGGTTGTGGCTAAAATTATCTCAGCCTTCGTTATGAAACTCGAAAATAGTCTCGCTATTCTCTTCGTTTCCTGTCTTGCCTGCTCAATTTTAGCCTACAACGCAAGCCATTTATGAAGTGTCAACAGACCCTAAGCCGCAAAAGGGCTTAGTCTTTTTATTATTTTCGTATGATCATCAGTGTTGCCGTCGCAAACGCATAAATTTTGCCATTTTCATCCACAATTTTACCTTCTGTGGTAATGATATTACGTCCAGCATTAATCAGTTCAGCTTGTGCGTAGTAGGTGGTATCGATTTGCATTGGGCGAATCATTTTCACATTGAGATCAATCGTGCCATAACCCATGCCATGTTCCAGCAAGGTATGTGCTGCACTTCCCGTTGCAGTATCTAAAGCAGTCGCACAAAAACCGCCATGGATTGTTCCTTGTATATTTCGATGCGCTTGACTTGGCGTAACCTTATACGTCGCTTTGCCTTTAGAAACTTCGATTAACTGCATAGGAATGGTTTGCGCCATGGGTGACGCTGAAATTTCACCATTTTTTAAAGCAGTTAAGAATTCAAGACCTGTGTATTGAGGGTTATCCATAAATCATCCTTGGAGTGTTAAGCGATCTAATTACCATACTATAAAATTTAATTTTACGAAATAATATTTTGCTATACAAAATTATTTTTTAATCAAATATTATACTTGAATTTTTATTTATTTAAATATTATTGTTCAAATACAGCTTGTTGTATCGGTTTGTCATATTTTTGGTGGTATTTTTGGTGGTATTTTTGAATAAATTTATCTAATGAGAATGAAAATAAATTTTGCAATAAGAAATTTATTTGATATTTTTAAGCAATCGTAAAATAAAATTGTCATCTAAGGGAAATCATCTCTATCTGCATCATCGGCAGAAGAACTGAAAGGGAAACACTATGCCTTTATACAAAGCACCACTGCGTGATATGCAATTTGTATTGCATGAAATGCTGCAAACAGAAGAAAACTACCAAAAACTACCCAAATATCAGGAAACGGTCAGTCGTGAATTGATCAATCAATATTTAGATGCCGCAGCAGACTTTTGTGAAAATGAGCTTGCACCCATCAATCAAAATGGTGATCAGGAAGGTTGTCATTTAAATCAGGGGGTTGTTACAACCCCAGCGGGATTTAAACAGGCTTATCATAAATATACTGAATTGGGTTTTACCTCACTGACGGCGGATCCTGAGTATGGCGGTCAAGGTCTACCTACTTTATTGCGTATTGCAATCTCAGAAATGCTGTGTGGTTCTAACTGGGCTTGGGCAATGTATCCAGGTTTATCGCATGGCGCAATGCGCACCATTGAACATCATGGTACAGCAGTACAGAAACAACAATTTTTAAGCAAACTGATTAGTGGCGTGTGGACAGGGACAATGTGTCTAACTGAATCACATGCAGGTTCAGATTTAGGTTTGATCCGCACTAAGGCCGAACCAAACCCAGATGGAAGTTATGCAATTACCGGCGAGAAAATTTTCATTTCTGCTGGGGAACATGACCTTTCAGAGAATATTATTCATATTGTTTTAGCCCGACTACCGCAAGCACCAGCGGGGACCAAAGGGATTTCACTGTTTATCGTGCCTAAATTTAACCTCGATGATGCAGGTGATTGCCAAGATCGTAATAAGGTTATCTGTAGTGCGATTGAACATAAGATGGGGATTCATGGCAATGCAACCTGTGTTTTAAATTTTGATGGGGCCAAGGGCTATTTAATTGGTCCTGAAAACCGTGGGCTAAATTGTATGTTTACCTTTATGAACACAGCACGTATTGGAACAGCTGTACAAGGGTTAGCGGCTACGGAGATTTCATTTCAAGGTGCATTGAGTTATGCCAAAGAACGTTTGGCGATGCGTGCTTTATCAGGCGCAAAATATCCAGATAAAAATGCTGATCCGATTATTGTGCATCCAGCTGTGCGTTCGATGTTAATGACGCAAAAAGCCTTTTCTGAAGGTGGACGAGCGTTGGCATATTTTCTAGCTCAGCATGTTGATATTGTTGAAACATCCAATGATCCTGAACAACAGAAAATCTCAGATGAATTGTTAGCATTTTTAACCCCAATTGCTAAAGCTTTTTTAACTGAATCAGGCAATGAAGCTGCAAAACACGGCGTACAAATTTTTGGTGGGCATGGATTTATTGTTGAACATGGCATGGAGCAAATTGTTCGTGATGCCCGTATCTCAACCTTGTATGAGGGAACCACAGAGATTCAGTCTTTAGATTTGCTGGCACGTAAGGTGCTCAAGTCGGATGGCAAACTATTAAAGAATATGACTGATTTAATAGAACAGTTTATTACAGCCAACCAATCAAATACCGTATTGGCAGCTTATCTGGAAAAACTGACGGAACTCAAGCAACAGTGGTTATCAATTACAGACAGTGTTGCCAAAAAAGCACAGCAAAACCCAGAAGAAATTGGCGCTGTTTCAGTTGATTATCTGTATTTCTCTAGCTATGTCGTGTTTGCTTATCTTTGGGCACGTATGGCGCAAGTAGCAGATGAAAAGTTAAGCCAAGCAACACAGGACGAAAAATTTTATCAGGCTAAATTAACCACAGCGAAATTTTTCTTTCAAAAATTATTACATCGTACCCAAAGTCATGCGGCTGCTATTGCATCAGGTGCTGAAGCGGTAATGGAATTAGAACAAGATGACTTTGCTTTTTAAGCTGGGTCAGGCTGTTTTTTATTTAAATGAGTAAAAATAAATGGATTTTCAACATATTTTGATTCGTCAGGAAAATCGGGTGGGCTATTTAACCTTAAATCGTCCCGAGGTGCTGAATAGTTTTAATGAGCAAATGCATCGTGAAATTGCTGCAATTTTAGACCTGTGGGCGGTTTCTACTGAGATTAAAGCCATTGTAATCTCTGGTTCAGGTAAGGGCTTCTGTGCGGGTCAGGATTTAAGAACGAGAAATAAAGAGGTGATAAGTGCAGCTGATTATGATGCAGGTGCTGCCTTAGAAAAATTTTATAATCCGTTAGTCGTTAAAATTTCCAATATGGCTAAACCTGTTGTGGCTGCGGTCAATGGCGTAGCGGCTGGTGCTGGTGCGAACTTGGCTTTGGCTTGCGATATTGTTGTGGCCAAGCAATCTGCTACGTTTATACAGTCTTTTTGCAAAGTCGGTTTAATCCCAGATGCAGGTGGGACGTGGAATTTACCACATCTGGTGGGGCTTGCCCGAGCCAAAGGTTTGACTATGTTCGGGGATAAGCTATCTGCTCAGAAAGCCTTGAGTTGGGGGCTTATTTGGGAGGTCTATGAAGATGATGCTTTTGATCAGGGCGTGATTGAATTGGCAGAACGTTTGGCAGAGCAACCAAGCAGTTCGATTTCGCTAATTAAAAAAGCCTTAAATACTGCTTCGCAAAATACTTTGGCTGAACAGTTACAGTTGGAACGAGAGTTACAGCGTATTGCTGGACAATCAGACAATTATAAAGAGGGTGTTGCCGCTTTTATTGAAAAAAGGAAAGCTAATTTTAATTAATCAAATCTATACCTAATCATGTTTAACCAGTAAAAATTAACAAAAAAAGCACTCTCTTTGGAGAGTGCTTTACAATAAGTAATAAGAGGGTCTGTTTACAATTCTTCTATGCTTGCGACTACGTGTTTTTTAGGCGATTTTAGGCGCGAAATACGAAATTTAGTCATTCTAAATGATGAGAAACACTGTTTCGCAAGGTAACACGAAGCGACAAAAAACACGCTAGTCCCCCCGCTGCGCCTTGCGCTGCAAACAAAGTAGTGCTTTGTTCTTGCTCAGGGTTGTGGTTAAAATTATCTCAGCCTGCGTTATGAAACTTGAAAATAGTCTCGCTATTCTCTTCATTTCATGCCTTGCCTGCTCAATTTTAACCTACAACGCAAGCTATTTATGAAATGTCAACAGACCCTAGTTTTGATCGTTGTTTACATGATGGTTTTTAACCTTAGCAAGCTAAATAGAGCTTTTATTTTTTATATATGAAGTAAGTTGCGAGAAGAGAAGGAATACCAAAATTAAGTAAAAATATTAAGAATTCTTCTTTAACCGCGTAACCTGCTTGTATGCCCATATACATATTCCAGCTCATTGCTACAAACCAAATCAAGATGAACAGAATAAAAAATAATGTTGGACTAAAGCGACCACGTAATATTCGACTTATAAAAAGAATTACAAGGAGTAGCATTATACCAATGAGAATCGTATAGAAAGTTCGCATATTGGGTAACCATTTGAATTAGGAATTGTTTGTATTTTTCATTCATCATATCGAAGTTGCTTTACCACATTTGTTTTAACTTTATTTTATTGTTGAGCATAAAACTTCCCTTATTTTGGCGACTTAATGATTAAAGTAGCGAATAAGACAACGATAACTGTTTTTAGTAGAAGAATAATGATATGAAACTTGGCATGTCTATTCGAATTTTCGAACAATCTAAAAGCTATTGGGTATTTTCGATGTAATTCAAAAATAAGCAACAAGGTTCAGTCTGAAATTGTTGCTTGGGATGCTTTGAAATGTTGATTCAATTTTGGAGCGGGAAGGTCAATGATCCTGTTTCCCTTGGCTAAATTTTTGAAGACTAAATTCTCCAGATGAGAATTCTGGAGAATCAATGAAGCTCACGTTTGTAAAACCCGATTAAGGCAAATCTAATTCTTTACGCATCTTTAAAGATCGAAGTAATGCCTGATCACGAAGTAATTGAAGATTCTTATCGCCTAGTTTTTTAACAAACTGCTGAGTTTCTTCATTCAGCATCTCAATTTTTTCTTCAGACAAGGTATAAGGGTGCATATCAGCCCACCATTCAGACATCGGTTCACCTAAATGATGCATAGCAGCTTTAAATCCATGTTGATTGGCCAACTGCATATTTAAATAAGGACCAAATATTGCCCAACGTAATCCGGGGCCATTGGTGATAGCGATATCAATATCTCCTGCGCTACATACACCTTCAGAAACCAGATAAAACGCTTCTCTCCAAATTGCAGACTGTAAACGATTAGCGACATGGCCTTTGACTTCTTTCTGAATTAAAATCGGTTTTTTTCCCAATAATCTATAAAATTCAAAAGCATCATGGATATAGTTCGCTTGGGTTTTTTCTCCACCAATAATCTCAACCAACGGTAATAAATGTGGTGGATTAAAAGGATGGCCCAGTACAATTCTTTCAGGATATAGACAATCATGTTGAATATCTGAGATTTTTAAGCCAGATGAACTTGAGGCGATAATGCTATCTTTGGGGCAGTTTTGAGTGAGCTGTGCATATAAGTCTTTTTTTAGATCAATTCGCTCAGGACCATTTTCTTGAATAAAATCCGCATCTTTTACCGCATCTGCTAGATTTTGATAAAAAGTGAGATTTTTTAAAGTGTCTGAAACATAATGATCAGAAGAGGTGGTTTGCTCTTCAGCCAATTCGAACAGATCAAGTAAATAGGTTTGAACTCTATTTTTTAAATTTAATTCTGCATCAGCTGCAGGATCAAAAGCACTCACCTGAAATCCTTTACTTAAATAGAATGCTGCCCAACTTGCACCAATAACACCAGTACCAATAATGGCAACTTTATTTATGGGTTTCATATATTCATTTTCCTTGAATAACCTGAGAACGTTGGATTGTCTCGCTATGGCACATGACAAAGTGAGCCTTTCACTTTGATAAAAACTAAAGATAGAAAAACTAAAAAACAGTAGGGGAGGATTTCCCCCTACAAATGAATATGTATTACATCTAGTTAGCTGATTTACATAGTGATAAATTCATGATCATTGCAATCATCAACTGTATTATTGAGCGGTATAACCACCATCCATAACCACTGCCTGACCCGTCACGCCCGCCGCTTTTTCACTCGCCAAGAAAACGGCATAATCTGCAATTTCTTCAACGTTGAGTAAGCGCTTTTGTGGCACCATGGCTAAAATGACATCTTCAAGTGCACTTGTTTCGCTGACATTACGGGTTTTGGCTAAATCTTTAATTTGACCACGTACCAAAGGTGTATCGACATAACCTGGGCATAATGCATTGACCGTGATTCCATCACGAGCAGATTCTAACGCTGCAACTTTAGTTAAACCGATCACCCCATGTTTGGCACTGTTATAACCCGCTTTTCCAGCAAAACCGATTAAACCATTGATCGAAGCCATATTGATAATACGGCCATAGTTTTGTGCCTTCATTATTGGAAATGCATGTTTGATTCCAATAAAAGAACCCACCAGCATGACATTCAGTAGTTTTTGATAAATGGCAGTTGGAAACTCTTCGATGGCAGCAACATGTTGAAAACCAGCATTATTGATCAAAATATCCAAACGACCAAAGGTGCTATGTGCTAGACCAATAGCAGCAGCATAAGCATCTTCATCTGAAACATCACAAGGTGCAGATAAGGCTTCAAATCCATCAGTTTTTAAGGCTAAAACTGCTTCATTACATTTGTCCGCATTCATATCCGAAATCACCACTTTTGCACCTTCAAGGGCAAATTTTTTGGCAATTTCAAGTCCAATACCACTTGCTGAACCTGTGATAAATGCAACTTTATCTTTGAGAAGTTGACTCATTATTGACTCCCTGTGTTCATTTTGAAGATAAACTTAGACGATACCAAACCATGTAAATGCAGCAATTGCGACAAATACTGCAACTGTTTTAATGATGGTAATGGCAAAAATGTCTTTATAAGATTGTTTATGTGTAAGTCCAGTGACAGCAAGTAGGGTAATCACGGCACCGTTATGCGGTAAGGTGTCCATACCGCCAGATGCCATTGCAACAATACGATGCATCACTTCAGCAGGAATGCCCATTGCTGCAATAGCTGTATTGTATTGGTCAGCCATGGCACTGAGGGCAATACTCATACCGCCAGATGCTGAACCTGTAATCCCTGCCAAAACGGTTGTGGTGACTGCACCATTGACCAATGGATTGGTAAATGTATGACCTAAAGCATGGCTGATCACGGCAAAACCCGGTAAAGCGGCAATGATTGCACCAAAACCATACTCAGATGCAGTATTCATCACAGCGAGTAGAGAACCACCTATACTTGCATTTACACCTTCTTTAAAGCTGGTTGAAACACGACGATAATCGAACATTATCGCAGTGATAATCCCAACGATTAAAGCTAAACCAACTGCCCAAATCGCTGATGTTTTTGCGATATCGACAGTGTAGTTTGCCAGTCCAAGCGCGTTAAAATCAAAGCCATTTGGATACCATGTTTTAATTGCTGTAGATAAATATTTATTCATCACTGCAACTAAAATTAAGGGAACAAATGCCATAAATTGACGTAGACCAGAACCATTATCTTGTTGCTGAGATTGATTTTCAAATTGTTGAAGTTCGGCTTCTGTTAAAGTAATACCAGATGCAAAACCATCTCCGTTGCGAGCAGCAACACGACGACGCCATTCCAGATAAGTTAAACCGACACCTAAAACAAAGATTGCGCCGATAATTCCTAAAAATGGCGCTGCATAAATATTGGTTCCAAAAAATGTAGTTGGAATAACGTTTTGAATCTGAGGCGTACCCGGTAAGGCATCCATGGTAAAGGAGAAAGCACCCAGTGCAATCGTGCCAGGAATCAAACGTTTAGGGATATTTGCTTGTCTAAATAATTGGTTTGCAAAGGGATAGACTGCAAAAACCACGACAAATAAACTGACGCCGCTATAGGTTAAAATTGCCCCTAGCAGAACAACGGTAAGCATTGCATTTTTAGAGCCAATTAATTTAACAATCGTTTTGGCAATGGATTCAGCAATACCTGACATTTCAACGACTTTACCAAAAATCGCACCCAGCAAAAACACCAAGAAATAATCTTTAATAAAGCCCACCATTTTTGGCATAAACACACCAGAATAAAATGGTAAAACGTTGGCAGGGTTAATCAGCAAGACGGCCAATAAGGCACAAATCGGTGCCATGAGAATTACAGAAAATCCTCTGTAGGCTGTGTACATCAACAAGCCAAGAGAAAGTAAAATTATACCCAGTTCCCACATATTTTTACTCCGTCCTTAAAGAATATATGTCAAAACCCACCTTGTTTTTATTTCAAATCACGACAAGGCTATCTCAATCATAAAAATGCATTAGTGAGTGAAACCAATAAAAATGGATATCTAGAGAAATTAATATTGATCAATAAATTTAGCTTTTATAAATCGTCCAGACTTATAAATTGGAATATCCATTTCCAAATGATGGATAAAACTATAATCCAAATTATTCGAGGCATTGTTTGAAAATATTTATGAGTCAATATGGAAAACTAATGAATAGAAACAAGTTTCATGAGGTTTTTGCGCAATAGGTCATAGATAAGCAAAAGAAAAAAGCCAAATTGGTAATGCTGATTAATGAGTGTGTGTTGAGCGTTTTAATTTTTATTTACAGCAGTGGCTTTATTGACAAGTATGTTGCTTGAAATACGTCTTATATCGATTTTGCTTTGATTTAAATGCATAGACATATTTTTTACAGATCACACAAATTAAAAACTTTCATTAAGACATCAATCTGAGCAAAAGCGAGATCAGCTAGCATGGATTGATATCTTATTCTATAAGCAAATCGATAGCTCAAATGACTCATTTTAGGATCAAAACTCGCTTGGTTTAGCGTATTATAGAGCTATAAATCAGTTAGGTTGCCGTATGACACTCAAACAGTTAAAAGCTTTTTTAGTTCTTGCTCGGACATTGAATTATGCCAATGCTGCCAATGAACTTTGCTTAAGTCAATCTGCTTTAAGCTTAAGTATCAAAAGTTTAGAGGATGAGTTGGGTGGCAAGCTGTTTAAGCGCAATACCCGCCGTGTGGATCTTACTGCTGAGGGAAATTCGTTGATTCCATTTGCAAAAAAACTTTTGGCAAATTGGGAAGACATGGAAAGAGATGTCAAACAGCGTTTTAAATTACATCGTGGCACATTGAATATCGCTTCAATGCCTTTCGCAACACATGCCGTTTTACCTGCTGTACTGCATGAATTTAATAAGAATCATCCCAATATCAATTTTTCAATCCATGATATTCCCAATGAAAAAATTATTGAAAAAGTCCAAGAGGGCATTTTTGAAATTGGGATTTGCTTTGAACCGCAACACAATGATCAATTAATATTTAAGCCATTTTTCAATGAGGATTTTTTAGCACTACTTCCCAAAGACCATCAGTTGGCGCAGCGTAAAAGTGTGACATGGCGTGAGCTGTATGCTTATCCTTTTATCACTTTACAGAAACCTTCAATCATTCGACACGTGGTGGAAGAGAAATGTTCACAAAATAATATGATCTTAGATTTAAAACTTGAGTGTCATCAGATTAGTTCATTGTCGCATTTCGTGGCTTTTGGTATGGGGGTCAGTGCGATTCCACGCCATTTTCAAAATTATATCGATAAAGAAAATAATGTCTTGGTCGAAATTGAAGAGGGCAATGTCAATCTTTCTGTTGGGATCATTTATAAAAAAGATTTTGAACTTTCTAATATTTCTTCGCAATTTATTGAAACGATATTGGCACATCAGTTTTAAGAGACTATCACCTCATCATAAAGCCCACTGTTTCAGGATGAAATCAGATTAATGAGTTTTACTCATTAGACATTTGAAAGAATCAATTTCTAAAATAATTTGCTCGATGTTAATAATAATAATTCTAAAGGACATAGAGTTAAAACGATGAACAAAGTTGTCGCGAATGCACATGAGGCTTTGGCTGATGTGGTTGCAAACAACCAGACTTTTGCAGTGGGTGGTTTTGGATTATGTGGTATTCCAGAAGCATTGATTGATGCCTTAAAAGAAATTGGCGTAACGGGTCTAACCTGTATTTCTAACAATGCAGGTGTGGATGATTTTGGTCTAGGTAAGCTTTTACAAACCAAACAAATTAAAAAAATGATTTCATCCTATGTTGGTGAAAACAAAGAATTTGAACGTCAATATTTAAATGGTGAGCTTGAAGTTGAGTTGACACCTCAAGGCACTTTGGCTGAAAAGTTACGTGCAGGTGGTGCTGGAATTCCAGCGTTCTTTACCCAAACAGGTGTTGGGACATTGATTGCCGAAGGCAAAGAAGTCCGCGAATTTGATGGTAAAGATTACATACTTGAACAAGCATTGGTTGCAGATATTGCTTTGGTAAAAGCCTATAAGGCAGATAAAGCAGGCAACTTAATTTTTCGTAAGACTGCACGAAACTTTAACCCAGAGTGTGCAATGGCTGGCAAATTGACCATTGTCGAAGTTGAAGAAATTGTTGAAATTGGTGAGTTAGATCCAGATTCAATTCATTTACCAGGCATTTATGTAAGTCGTATTGTTTTAAATGCGCAGCCTGAAAAACGAATTGAACAATTGACATTGAAGACGGAGATTTAATCATGGCTTGGACGCGTAATGAAATGGCTGAACGTGCAGCGCAAGAGCTTGAAGATGGCTTTTATGTCAATCTAGGTATTGGCTTACCCACCTTGGTTGCCAACTATATTCCTGACAATATCAATGTCTGGCTTCAATCTGAAAATGGCTTATTGGGAATTGATGAATTTCCAACACAAGCTACTGTCGATGCAGATTTAATTAATGCGGGTAAACAAACCGTAACTGCACGTAAGGGTGCTGCGTTTTTCTCTAGTGCTGAATCTTTTGCCATGATTCGTGGTGGTAAGGTCAATATTGCTATTTTAGGATCAATGGAAGTTTCCGAAAAGGGAGATTTAGCCAACTGGATGATCCCAGGGAAAAAAGTAAAAGGCATGGGCGGTGCAATGGATTTGGTTGCTGGGGTACAAAAAGTCGTGGTGTTGATGGAACACTGTGCTAAAGATGGCAGTCCTAAAATCGTCGCTGAATGTTCATTACCGCTTACAGGTAGACTGGTCGTAAACCGTATAATTACGGATCTAGGAGTGATGGATATTACTCCCCAAGGTGTTGAGTTGATTGAATTGGCTAAAGATGTAAGCCTAGAACAAATTCAGGCGGCAACAGGGGTAGAGCTGATCACCTCAAATCTCGCTGTGGCTTGATTGTGACAAAGCAAGCTTAAAATTATAATTTAACCAGCCAAGTTTAAATGCTAAGTCGCTTTGGCGGCTTAGACATGTTATCAATGGATATGCTATTTTCAAAAATACCCGCTTCAAAAGTATACGCATTTAAAATACAAGGTGAACTCGAATGGAAAAGATTGTCATCGTCGCAGCTAGTCGTACTGCAATGGGAAGTTTTCAAGGCAGTTTTGCAAGTTTATCTGCACCGGATTTGGGTGCAGTCGTCATTGAAAAAGTTGTTGAACAAGCCAATGTGCCTGTTGCTGATATTGATGAAGTAATTATGGGCTGTGTATTACCTGCGGGTTTAAAACAAGGTCCAGCACGTCAAGCGATGCGAAAAGCGGGTTTACCGGATCATGTTGGCGCAACCACAATCAATAAAGTCTGTGGTTCTGGGATGAAAGCTGCAATGCAAGCCAGCGATGCCGTTAAAGCAGGAAGTGCCAAAATTATTGTGGTCGGTGGGATGGAGTCTATGACCAATGCACCGTATTTATTACCTAAAGCACGTTCAGGTTATCGGATGGGGCATGGTCAAGTGATTGATCATATGTTCCTTGATGGTTTGGAAGATGCGGGTACAGGGCGTGCAATGGGAAGTTTTGCACAGGAAATGGCGGATAAAAAGGGCTATAGCCGTGAGCAAATGGATGAGTTTGCAATTCGCTCACTGACACGTGCAAAAAAAGCGATTGCAGAAGGTTATTTTAAAGACGAAATCACACCTGTTAAAGTGGCGCTACGTCAGGGGGAGATCACTGTAGAAGTGGACGAAAATCCTGAAAATGCCAAGATTGATAAAATCCCAAGCTTGAAACCAGCATTTGCCAAAGATGGTACGATTACTGCTGCAAACTCTAGCTCAATCAGTGATGGTGCATCTGCATTACTGATCACGTCGGCGTCAGAAGCGCAAAAGCGTGGTTTGACTGTGTTGGCTGAAATCAAAGGCTATACAACCAATTCCCAGCATCCTGAAGAGTTTACCATTGCACCTGTGGGAGCAATTGAAAAATTACTGAAAAATCTCGGTTGGTCCGTAGACGATGTTGATCTTTGGGAAATTAACGAAGCTTTTGCCATGGTCACTATGGCTGCAATTGATGCATTTAAACTTGATCCTGAAAAAGTCAATATTAATGGTGGCGCTTGTGCACTCGGGCATCCACTGGGTTCATCCGGTTCACGAATCATTGTGACCTTGATCCATGCTTTAAAACGTTTAGGTAAAACCAAAGGGATCGCAACACTTTGTATTGGTGGTGGTGAAGCAACAGCACTTGCAATTGAATTAAGCGCGTAATTTATTGTTTATCGTAATAAATAGCTAAATAGTTTGTGATTCAAAATTAAAAAAGCCGGTCGTTTCAATACTGCCGGCTTTTTGCTGTTCTTTGTCATGTGAGTTTAGGTCGTATTTTGATTTTATTGGAATCGTTTAAAAATAAAATCTCGTTTGCATTTTCAAGGATTGTTCTTTAATTCTTGAAGCATAGCATCTCGAAGAATTTTGTTCATACGGGTCTGATAGCCCTTGCCTTGAGATTTTAGCCATTGCATAACATCTGAATCAATACGGACAGTAGTCACTTGCTTGGTGGGCTTGTAAAAGGGATTTTGCACAGCATTTTTCCAAAATTTTTCATCAAGTTGAGGAATATCTGAAAAATCTATCTTGCTGTCTGGACGTTCAGCCAAAGTTTCAAACCTTGCTTTTTGTTCATTTGACAAGGTAGGTGGATTATTCAAATCCACTTTGTAAGTAACGGTTTTGCTCATACTGTTTCCTCTCTTTTTTCTCTGCCTGACGTGCCGAAATGATACGGATATGATCAATCCCATCATGATCCTTTACAGTATGGGCAACCAGTAAAACAGCCTGCCCATATACCAAACCTATCGCTTGCCAGCGATATTCACCATTTTCAAAGCGATCTTGATGGTATAAGGCATAAGCATCATAGAAAACCAGTACTGCGTCTTCAAAAGTTACACCATGCTTTTTTAAGTTTATTTCTGCTTTATGCTCATCCCATGAAAATTCAATTTCCATCACTGCATCGCTTTTTGTTAGTATAAAAATGTTAATACAAAAATGCAAAATTTAGCCAATTTCTTGACTAGACAATATAAAAAAACAACAAAGCCTTATAGATCTCTATAAGGCTTTATTATCAAATCTTACCATTTATGGCTATAAGTCACTTTCAATGTTGCACCTGATGCCAGCAGATGGCTGGTGTTATTACTGGTACGGAGAAGCTGGCTATATAATGGATAATATTTACGGTTAAACATATTTTCTAAGCCAATCGTAACGGTATCTTTTTTGTTTAGGGCAAAACTACTGATTAAATCTGCAGTGGTATATGACTTAACATCATAACGACCAAAACTGTTGACACCGTTTAAGCGATAATCTTCTGAACCAAAATATGTCGCTTGTAAACGATTTGTCCATGTGTCTGTTGGGCTATAAGAAATGTATCCTGTTACTTTTAAAGGTGGAATACGGTAACCCGTCATGTCTTGTTCTGTATTGGTGTTCTGTGGCGTTTCACGGCCTTTCATCCATGTAACACTTCCTCCAGTTCCCCATACTTTTGCATCATCAAGATAATCAAGAGTCGCTTCTACACCAGTCACTTTTTCTTTGGTACGTGTCAGTATCAAGCCATTGTTAAAGGATTGAACACCACCCAGATCTGAAGTTGACTGGAACACCGCTAAGCTCGAACTAAAATTATTAAAATGACCGTTCCAACCGAGCTCGTAATTATCCACCTTAACCGGTTCAAGGAATGATGATGCTAAGTTAAATCCTTCTGTTGCATTACGGATTACCACCCCTACATCGGGCAATTGAAAACCTTGATTAAAAGATGCGTAAATCGAGTGCTGATCTGTTGGCTTAAAGGTGATATTGGCATTATATAACCATGCATCCGCCGTCACTTTACCACCCTTAACAGTATAAGGATTTGGTTTACCTAATTGTGATAGTGGAACAAAGCTATCAATTTTTGCATAACTGTCTTCATAACGCGTACCAATTTCAGCAGACCATTGCTCATTGAAATTATGCTTTAATTGCGCAAAACCACCGATGCTTTGGGTGGTTAATTCCGGTAAATAGATTAGTTTTCCATTTTTAACAAATTCTAAGCCACCAGATTGGTCATAAATTGTAGGATCAAATGTGTCTAGAGGCATTTCGCTTTTTTCACGGCTAAAATCGCCACCCCAAACAATCGACGTATCACCTAAAAATTCTAGTGGGGTGTTTACGGTTAGGCGACTGCCAAGAACATTATTGTTTTGATAAACCTGATCGACTTTTCCACCACGTGTACTGACTTTACGGGCATCAAATGGCGAGAAGCGAGTAAAAAAGTCTCGGTAATAGATTTGCCCGTCAACTTTGCTGCCAAATAAATCTTTATTGTTATAGGTTAAATTGTAGATTTGATTTTCATTTTTATTCTGGTCTTTTAATTTAAGCCCTTTGATTGCTTTCGCAGGTACGCTACCTGCAGGAAGTTTTGCTACACTTGGGTCAGAGGCATAGTCAGAATCTTGTTCAGCGTTATAGTAATTTGCTGCAAATTGTAGATATTGGTTATCATCAATGTGATAGCCAAGTTTACCGCCTACGCTATATGCATCCGCATCAAATAAATCACCTTGACTTGGTTCTGGTGCAACACGATCGCCTCGGGCATCGTATGGACTACCAATACGTTGATAGCCAAAATCAAATGCATAGTCAAAGTTATTTAAGCTTCCAGAAAAATATTGATGAATATCTCCACTTAAAGCATCTGTACGAAAGTTGGTCAAAGCGCTTTGTAGCCCAATCACAGTTTTTGCAGTCGGTTCACCGCCCGCCGCTTTGGTGGTGATTGAAATCGTTCCGCCAGCAGCACCACTTCCATAAATCGCATTACTGCCACGAATGACTTCTATACCTGTAATACTTTGAGGGTCGATTGATGAAAGACCTCTTGATGTATCACGTGTCAAATTCATAGGTACGCCGTCAACCAAGATCAAGGCATTACGTCCGCGTAAAGTTTGCCCATAATCGGTAATTGTACGACTTGAATCAGATAAGCCCGGCACAACTTTGGCTAAAACAGTGGCGATATTTCCAGAAGACGCATTTTTTAGAAATTCAATTTGTTTTTCATCTAATTTGGTCACTTGTTTTGCAGAAGAGGAGAATTCATCTGAGCGTGATGCGCTGACAGTAATGGTCGGAAGCACTGCCGCTTTGTTCTCTGTATCTGTAGCTTCTGTGGGTGAAATAGCAAAAGAGGATTGCGATAAAAAGATGAACCCACCAATTGATATAAGTGGAATGATTTTTTTTACATCAGACTTCTTATTAAAAATTTTGTTGCTTTTCATCTTGCTTCCTTTTATCTCACCCTGAGATTGCTTTAAATTGACGAAAGTATAATTGAGAATGATTGTAATTCACAGTAACAAATAAACAAACAATAAAACATTTATATTCAGCTTAAATTTAATTGAGTGGAATAGCTGATACACCACTCAAGGTTTAGAGATCTATACAATTTCTTTATATGAATCAATATGAAGCTGATGTGCTCGACGAGTAATACTGCGATCATCACCGAGCACAAAAAGTTTTACAGACTGGTGTTTCCACAACGCAATATCTTCAGGCTGGCGCGGAATTGCGCAGAAATATTTACCCTGTTGTTGAGTTTTGCTATATATCTCTTGGATCTTTGCTTGAACTTGCGGATGGCGCGTTTCCCAAGGAACGCCCATAGACTGAGAAAGATCTGCCGCACCTTCAAGAATAATATCGATCCCATCAATAGCTAAAATTTCATCGATATTTGCTACACCAGCTAAACTTTCAATCATTGCGACGACAACTGTTTCTTTGTGTGCGTGTTGCACAAAATCAGTTAAGCTCTGCATGCCATAGTGATTTAACCGAGTTGAATTTAAGCCCCTTTGCCCTAGGGGCATGTAGTGGCAATAATTCACAGCTTCTTGGGCTTGTTGTGCATTTTCTATACGTGGTAATACAATTCCAGTCACGCCAGCATCGAGTAAAGGTAAGATCAAGTGATTGGCGGTTAAGGGGACTCGAACCAATACATCAAGCTGTATGGTTCTAGCGGCTAAAATCATGCTTTCAACTTGGGATGTACTAAATAAAGTATGTTCCAAGTCAATAATAATAAAGTCATAGCCAGCCAGTCCCAATTGCTCCACATGAATTGGCGAGGCAATAGAACAGAATATGCCATAAAGTGACTCACCATTTTCCATGCGTTTTTTAAAGGGAACTGAAGCTTTATTCATATTCAATTTCCTTAATTAAACTCAACGGATTTGGGGTGGTTTGTACTCTTAATCGGATTTCTGGTAGGAAGCGACGACTTGCAAGTTGTTCAATATCGATGGTGTCATCTGTAAAGTTAAACAATTCATATCTTTGTGCAAATTCTGGATGCTTTTCTTTATGTTGATTGATGATCGATCTTAACATTGTCCAAAATTTGATTTCATCAAAATCATAATGCGTGTTTAAAAATATGGCCAATTCCGCTAGATTGACAAACCAAAGTGCATCTTGGGTAAAATCTCTTAACTCATTTGCTGCGTGTGTTTCTAAAAAAGAATTCGGGTTAATTTTGGCATGTTCTTTAGGCGCGTCTTGTAACTCGGGTAATAGCTCTGGATTTCTTAACAAATGACGACTAAAGCGAATACCATCATGGAAATCTTTTAGAGCAGCTTTAACAGGTAGACCATCTTTGTGAATTAACACCATATTTTGTGCATGAGATTCCAATGCTAAGCCGTGACACCATAAAATATGCATAATTGGCAGGTAGGCATTTTTTAATAATTTCTCTAACCAAAACTCGATCCCGTATTGTTTGATCCAGTGGTCTATCAGCGGTTTTTGGTCAGTATCAAGTTGCATTAGACCTGTAACTGGTGTTGCTGATTCGCCTTCATTGAGATAATGATAAATACTTTCACGCCAAATACAGGCCAGTGCGCCATATTGAACAGCTAAGGCGATCGGCTGATTGATAGAAAGTCCAGCAATTTCTCTTAAAATAACGGGTTTACGTTGTTTTTCTAAAATATGGTCTTGCTCAACGATTTTATACAGCCAGTCACTCATTTTTGCAGCATTTTGCACAGTATGTGGTGCTAAAACACGAGAGGTCGACGTGTTAACTAAATTCATCGCTAATTTTAGTGATAACGCTGAAATATCCGTGATGTTTGATAATGTTCGGATTGATTGTTGCGGTAAATAAGTAGGTCCAGCGATTTTCAATCGAATGATCAGTTGATTGCTGATTGCATCTTGATAATATAATTCAATAATTTTATCCCATTGCCAAGGATGAATGGGGCTAAGAATATAATCATTGAAATCAACTTGATGTGCTGTCAATTCCTCACGGATTGCGTGAAGGTCTTTGTCTGAAAAATGCTGTTTATACAGTTGATTTAAGTTGATCGTTTCACTCAAAACCAATTTGCATAAGCTTTTATGAGTAGCAGCCCATTGAACAGAGAATCCTTGGGATAATTCAGGTGAGTATTTTTGATTTTCCTTAAGATCAAAGCCTATTCTAGATTTAAAACTTGGATGATAGAGATGTGCATTGTTTATACGGGCTTCTTGCTCAATATATGACAGTGTTCTTAATGGTTGGTTGGGTGATAGACCCAGTGTTTGTGCATGTTTGACATAGGTAAGATTGAGCTCATCATTAAAGTTTTGCCATTTGATTGGATCAGCATCAATAATATGTTTTAAATCAGCCAATAATGCTTTTAAATTTGGACTGCTTGATGACTTTTGAACGGCATCATAACGGACTAAACTCGATGGATTTAATTTAATTCGGTTAAAACTAAAATGTTGTTTAGCGTCGCAGCAATAAAAAAGATCATCTGAAATAAAGAATTTAATTTGCCCATTTGATTTTTCGTAGTTAAAGGCATTTTCAAAGATTAATGCTTCTAATAATTGCCCGATGACACGTCTTTCCGCTTGGACTTTATAATCAATTTGTTGCGTAGCTTGAAGAGGGGTCAGTGTTTGAGCGCCTCTGTATTTATAAATCGGATTTTCAATATCAATCCAAATCGGGTTACCACCACTGTGATATAAGGTGTTCATCATATTTGCCTTAATAGGTAAAGTGAGAGAGTTAAGCAAAAGGTTGCAGTAGTGCTGTGCTTTATCTGAGAAGTTTTCATCGATCAGGGTTTGTCTGGTGGTTTGCCAAAGTTCACTTTCTTCAATAATGCTTACTCTTGATATCGCACTAATCAGATGCGCAATATGATTGATGACTAAATAATATTGCAGAAAAATCCATGCATCCTTTTGAGAAAACCAAACAGTGCTATCTTCAGAGACTGAGGAATGATCATTGAGCATCTCAGAAACCACACTAATCCCTTCCATATCACGAATAATCAGTCGAGCAGGGAAGCCTTGTTTAAATTCCATCAAACTGTTTTGCATATGGGCTTCAACACTAATCCCTTTATTTGCAAACAATTCAATCAGTGGAACCAAGGAAACTTGAATATATTGTTTCCACCAATCAGCAAGAAAGGCTTTTGAGTGACTATTTGGAAGTCCTTGGGCTTGTGCGGCCTGATCAATAAACGCCATTAAGGGGATCTGATGATGCTCATTTTCTTCGACTAAACCACCTAGCATCCGAGTATTTTCAAGCGTTTCCGTAGCTAATCCTGCGCGATATATAATGCCAAAAGAACTTTCTAACTCAGGGATTTTGACAGTTTTGGCTGTAAGCTCTGGAAGAATGAGCATATTTTTATAGTGTTGATTGATCTGATGCTTAAGAATGATTTTACTGGCATCAATCGCTCTTTCCATTTCATCCATAGGGTTGTTACGAATAAAACTGGTAATACGCACATCAATGGAGAGTTTTAGAAAAATATTAGATTGCGGTAACCAGACGGTTCGTACTGAAGATGTAGGCCAAACGGTTTGTCCTAAAGCACCTAAATATCGAACCTCATGATTTTCTAAATAGCGTTTTAAGGAAGGATGTAGGAGTAAAAAGTTTGCTTGCCACGGATGTGTAGGCAAAAGTTCATAATTTTCGAAGTCATCTTTAAGGCGCTGTCGTGCATGCTTCAATACGTCTTCTTCAATCAGTTGATCAACATTATTATCGCTGACAAGTTTTTGGATTAAGGATGAATGCACTGCGAAGTAGTGTAACTGAAACGTCGCACCTAGCTCTGGGCTATACTTTTTCATATCCTCTTTAGAAAAGCCTAGATTGGCTTTTGAGGTCACATGAAATGGATGTCCATATAACATGCCTTGTTCAGCAGATTGAAAACTAGAGGCCAGTTTAGGCTTTATTTGATCTACGCAGTTTTCTAAAAAGAATTTGGTATTTTCGATACTGTTTGCGATTTCAGCATAGAGATTCTGATTTTGCTTTTTATCTTTAAATCGCTGATTTAACTTTAACTCATCGGTTATCATTTTAACCAACACTTTAGGATCAGTCAGACTTTTGACAGTCTTATCCTCAGTATTGAATACACAAAAAGAGCGCTGGTAACGATGATAACCTGTGCTTGAGAAATGCTGTATCGCACCATAGATGACTGAGTTAGATGCAGTAAATGGGTATGAAAAATAGGATGAATTATTTGCGTCATGTATTGTTAAAGGTGAATCCTGTTCTGAGAGAATATGCTGTTCGAGTTGAACTTGAAGTTCACGAAAAAAAGTATTCAAGTATTGTTCAAAAAGCTTGTAAGACCATGCATCGGTGGTAATGATCGGGTTCATTCTTGTACCTCTTCTAAAATTGTATTGGTTAAAAATTTGTTTAAAGTCACGATTAATCCAGCACCAATAAAAAATAATGCAGTGCAAATTAACGCGGCAGTGATATTGAAAAATGAGTATGTAAGGGTGACCGCAATCGGCCCAAACAGTTGACCGAGAACAAAGGCACTGTTTGAAATACCAATCACTTTTCCTTGATTTCTTGCATCAGTTTTTAACGAAATCGTATGAAAAATAGAGGGAATAAGTGCAGCGAAACAGAAACCTTGTATGAGTCTTAATAGCAGCACTAACCAAATATTAGTGGTCCATGTCAAAGCCAGAACCGTGATTCCACAGATCAGCGTTGCAGTGACAAAATTATGAAATGAATCGCCTCTTGTATCATTACGTTTCCCCCAATAGGTTGCAGCAAAGAATGCAGCGCCCCATGAAAGTGCGTGGATTGTTCCTGTTAAACTCGCAATAGATAAGGGTGTAGTTATATTTCGACTGATTTCACTGATATATAAGATAAAACAGGACACTAAACCGAACCCGCCAGCTTGGACAAAGGTTCCTGCACTGAGCCAAGAAAAAATTGTTCGATCAAAGGATTGCAGTGTTGATGGTTTTTTATCGGGTTCAGTGACAGATGTCTGTACAGGTTGGCTCAATAAAATGGCAGCAACTAAGATTAAAATGATGACAATATATGCTGTGGCATTGAGTAAGGTTTCAACTTTCCAATGGTCCATAAATATGCCCCCGAGTACCGGACCACATAGGCAGGCCAGTGCGACACTGCTTTGGAGCTGTCCAAAAGCAAGACCTCTTTGTCGCTCGCTAGACAAGTAAGAGGTATAGGCATAAAGAATCACGGATAGACCGCAAAATCCTAATAGAATACGGGCAAAAATAAACACAAATAGATGCTGTGCTCCCGCCATTAAAAGTATAGAAATGCAGAAACCAGCCAAAGAAAGTAACAGTGCTTTTTTATGCCCAAATGTATCTGATAGATGACCAATAAGGGGGGCTGTAAATAGACTCCCTAGAGCTGGTGCTGACAGCGCTATACCTGCCCAAATGGCGGGTGTTGTCATTTGCGCCGTCAATTTTTCCATATATAGCGGCATGATCGGTATTAAGACCATCAAGCCAAAAGTCGAAAAAAATTGACACAGTAAAATAATCAAATGATCTAGGCGAGAGGAACGCATGATTTAGATATCCATGGTCTCATAGCAAGATTGGAATAAAGCATGGTAGGGATTTGACGTCATACCAATTTTACTTGGCATCCCTGTTGAATCACCTTGTTGGGCTAATAACGGGGTGAGTAATTGTTTGAATGGCCAATGGCTACTTTCAAAAACATATTTTTGAATACAGTTTTTCGATTGTTCAGAAATTGTGGCAGTTTCTATAAAGTTGACAATAATCGCTTGGATCATTTCCCAGAAATCAATTTCAGTATGATCGGTATATTTCAATGTTGCTAATGCGATAGGGTATAGGTTGATTTGTATCCCGAGGGTTATAAAATAATTAAATAAATCCTCATTTTTATTAAAAATAAGATTGTTTGGTGTACTGGTATCAATTTTATAGATTGGCGGAACAAAACCACTGTCCTGAATCGCAGGGGTGCATATTCTTAAAGTGTCATGGTCACGCAGAATAAAGCATTTAAATTGATTGTCTTGGTAACATACTAGGGTGTTTTGACCATGACACTCAGGCATAACACCAAAAGACCACAGTGTGAGAAAAGTGTGAATAAAATGGGTACTCAAATCTTTAAGTAAGTTCCATTTGTCACCTGTTATACCTAAAGCTTCCCATGGATCAATATAAGGGCAACTTAAAGCAGACATGCTAATTGGTGCTATATTTTTTTCTTGGCAAAAATGAGGTAAATGCCTCACTTGACAGCCGATAACACCTAAATTCTGTACCAACGGTTCTTGTTTTCCCAAGACCCACCAATGGGTTTCATTGCTTAAAAAGAGTTGATGTTTTAATGATGGTGTTTTGTCGATGACATTATTGAGAAAATCATATGCCGCATGACCGTTGGCTAAATATCGAGCAGGCATAGAGCGAATAGCACCCAAAGTTTTGGCATTGGTCGAGAGCTTTAAGTGCTGATTTGAATTTAAGTGATTGATTAAAGTTCGTAGCGAGGATGTTGGGCAACCAATTGCAGTGGCGAGGCCGAGGTCAATCCCTAGATATTTGTTTTCTTGAAATCTTAAATAGTCATGCTGTGTTTTAAGTACAGGTATTGCAAGGTATTCATTTGAGAGAGCCTGCATTTTTTCAATAATAAGATTTTTTTCCTCAGCAGGGAGAGCCAGTTCATCATGTGGAATGGATTCCATATTATTTATGACATCTGCTTTTTTAAATGCCCACCAATACACTTCAATTTCTTTTTGAGTAATGAGTGGACTGAGTTCACCTTTCGCATGTGCAAATGGATGAAATGCACGGTCAGCGACAAGCGAAAGTTGTTCACTCATTATGAGTGGCGAAGAAAAAGAAAGTGCGGATTGTAAGATTTGAGGAATTTTTTCAGCAGTAACTAAATTATCATGCCAATATGCAATGGCCTTTTGGTGGTTGATTGATGGCCACCATGAGGATTGAGTTAAATAATTAAAAACGTCAGCAATCGCGATCTCAGTAGTCTGTTGACTCAACGTGTTATGAAGTAAAACTTCTGCTTTTGTGATATAGAAAGGATTTACACTATTTACTTTTAAGCAGTTGAAATGTAGTTCCAACTCACTACTCAGATGTATTACAAGATAAGGCTTTTTATAGACAATATGGTTTCTGAACTCACCATAATTTTCCATATAGAGCGCATCTATAGTTTTCTGAAGTTGTGTTGTGTAAATCCGATCTAACATGTGCATTGTTCCTATAATTATAAAAGTGGCAAAACTGTGCCAATATTTTGTTTTTGTGCGGCATTGAAAAACCATTTCGCACAAACAATATCGTCGATCGCCATACCCATTGGGTTGAGTAAAATGATTTCATCATCATTTTCACGGCCATTTTTATGCCCAATAATGATGTCACCTAGTTCAGCATGTAGTTTTTCACGGCTAAATAAACCTTCTTCAACCAGCACATTGATGACTTTCTTTTCTCTATTGGATTGATCCCAGTCATCCACAATCACTTTGTCAACTTTGAGGAAAACTTCTGGTTCAATATCCATGATTGATATATTTGAAACGAAGCAACCTTTTTTAAGCCATTCAAACGGGATATAAGGTTTGTCAGATACTGTGCAAGTGATTAAGACATCTGCTTGCTGGATCGCCGACTTGGCAGTTTCATGAATTTCGATTTGAAGATTTGGATATTCGCCAATAAATAAAGCTTTAAGTTTTTCTGCAGCTTCTGGGTTTAGATCAAATAAATGTATTTTTTTAACTTGTGGGTATTGTTCTAAGACCGTTTTGATTTGCATTTGGGCAATCGGACCACAACCAATCACACTGATATCTGAGAAGTCTTTTTTGGCGAGATATTGAATTGATACACCAGTAATTGCAGCTGTTCTCATCGCACTAATTAAGCTGCCTTCCATGATTGCCACGGGGTAATTTGTTTCAGCGTCATTTAAAACAATTAAGGCACTGGCACGAGGAATATTAAATTTCTTAGGATTATGTTGGCGAGAGCCAATCCATTTGATCCCTGCAATAGGATCATTTCCAGCCAAATAACACGGCATGGCAATAATTCGGTCTGCAATATGGTCCGCACCTTGCCAACGTAAATAGGGTTTTAAGGGTTGTACAAACTGTTTATTTGCGTGAAGTGTGAGGCCTTCAGTAATTGCTTCGATAAACGAATTACTGTGATTTGCACCAAGATGGAGTAAATCTGATTGACTAAGGTAACGAAGGCTAGCCAAATTACTCATAAATATTTCCTAAAAAGTGGAGTTAAACAACGGATTGCAAAGTAAAATTTTCTTGATTGAGATGATTTTTATTGAAATGTCTTCTCTTGATCATTTCGAACCATTCTTCGTCATAAACTAAATCTAAATAACGATCGCCTCTATCTGCTAAAAGGGTTAAAACGCATGATCCAGAAGGGATGGTCGGGATAAGTTTTTTTATTGCTGAAATAGATGAGCCGCTAGATCCACCCGCAAAAATGCCTTCATGTTCGAGGAGTTCTCGGCAGCCTAAAGCTGACTCATAATCATCAACATAGATGACATCATCTATTTCATCTGGGGAGAGTAGGGCTGGAACGGTACTTGCACCGATACCCGGAATTTCACGTGGGCCTGAGTGACCACCAAAGAGAACAGAACCGACGATATCGACTGCAATAACTTTTAAATGCGGGAATTTTTCTTTTAAGCGGCGAGATACGCCCATGATTGTTCCAGAAGTACTTGCACCAACAACCAAGTAATCAATACTGCGATCGATTTGATTTATGATTTCTTCTGCTTCACCATAATAGTGGCTTTTCCAATTGTTGGGATTTGCATATTGGTTGATCCAAACAGCATTGGGCAACTGGCGGCAAAGTCGTTGTACTGTATCGATTCTTGTTTTTAAATAACCGCCGTTTTGATCTTTTTCAGAGACCATTTCGATATTGGCTTTATAGAGCTTCAACATTTGCAAGTTGGCTGAAGCAATTTTGGGGTCAATCACAGCCGTGAATTTTAGGCCGTAAATTTTGCATGCCATTGCAAGTGCAATTGCTAGATTTCCTGATGAACTTTCAACAATGTGGCTATCTTTATGAATGAGGCCAGATTTAAGCCCCTCTTGTAACATATACAATGCAGGTCGATCTTTGATACTTCCACCTGGATTGAGTAACTCCATTTTTGCGACAACGGTGATGGATTGATCGGTAAACATCCTTGAGAGTCTGATTAAAGGAGTTTTACCTATGCAATCGAGAATATTGTTATGGATCATCGTTAGAATTCTCTGGTTTTATCTGTTGCAAATGATAATCATTATTGGTTTTGTTATTATTAAAATTTACGTGAAATTTGTTGTGTTTTGTAATTTTATTGAAGAGTAAACTAAGAGAGTAATTAATGATATTTTTATAAAATATTGATAAATATGGTTTATATTTAATTATTGAATTAAATTATAGTGAAATTAGATGACCATTTGATTAAAATTGTTAATCAATCACTAGAAAAAATTTATAAAGCAGATGGCTATCACATTT
This sequence comes from Acinetobacter sp. I-MWF, assembly GCF_025433935.1. Lineage (NCBI taxonomy): Bacteria > Pseudomonadati > Pseudomonadota > Gammaproteobacteria > Moraxellales > Moraxellaceae > Acinetobacter > Acinetobacter sp. I-MWF. The sequence goes on from NZ_JAMBAR010000001.1 coordinate 1,746,200, forward strand.
ATTTTTATTAAAGAGAATTACCGTCATAAAATTTTAGAGACACAAAATGAATCAGAACTGAAATTATTAAAAATATAATAAATCAATAATTTAAGATTTTTTATGCTGTGTTTTTCCTGAGTTGTTGGAATTGGTCATTAGAATATTATGTTTTACCTCATTAATGATAATGATTATTATTAGCGCTAAAATTCAGGCCTACAACTGAGGAAACAGGATGCGCCTTTCCCAATTCAGCTTATGTGTTTTATCTATTGCAATCAGTAGTCAGTTATATGCACAGGATGAAACCTCGAATAATCAGACATCAGTTAGCAATGCTCAACAACAAGAATCTGTCCAGAAATTACCACAGATTGTTATTACAGCAACACGGTCAGAAAAAAGCATTGCAGATATTGCAGGGACTGTACAGAACATTAGCGGAGCAGAGGTACAAAAACAGGCTGGGGCAGGGCGAAAAGTGGCAGATGTTCTTGCTCAATTGGTTCCTTCACTGGCGCCGTCTAGTGGTACTGGAAGTAATTATGGACAGACCATGCGAGGCAGAACTGTACTGGTGATGATTGATGGTGTATCTCAGACGGGGTCGCGTGATCCAGCTCGCCAATTGAACAGTATCAGTCCAGGTATGATTGAAAGGATTGAGGTTATTTCAGGAGCAACCAGTATTTATGGTTCTGGCGCAACGGGTGGGATTATTAATATCATTACCAAACGTGCTGACAAATCGAAACCACTGAGTTTTGAGACGAAATTAGGGATAACCTCTGCTGATAATTTCCGAGGAGATGGCCTGGCCTATGAAGCGGGTCAGAGCGTTTCTTTTAGCAATGATAAAATGGATGGTTTTCTTGGTGCGAACTATACCAGCCGAGGATCATTATTTGATGCGAATGGGGATCGAATCGCAACTGAACCCAATCAGACCAGCCGTAATGATACAGATACACTAGACATAAATGGGCGCCTGAATTTTAATTTGACTGACACACAAAGCTTGAGTTTTGGTGCGCAGTATTATAAGGATAAGCAAGATACTCGTTATCTACCTGATTATGGACCGAACTATACTATTGCTAAAGGGCCACAGTCTGAACGAGCAATCAAGGGACTGGAATTAAGTAATCAGCCATTTACGGATCGTTATGCCTTTAATACCCAATATCAAAATCAGGATGTATGGGGGCAGACGGTAAATTTGGAAGCCTATTATAGAAATGAAAAAGGGCGTTTTTTCCCAGTTTATGCAGGTGGCGCGACGGTAAATCAGTCGCAATATACGGTTGATGTGGCAGGAATGCGGTCTACAGTTCAGTCTGATTTTAAGCTTGCAGCGCGTGATCTTAATCTGACCTATGGTCTGGATTATGACCGGGAAAAAGATACTCAGCATTATGACGTATTGTCTGTCAGCAATAACGGTATGGTTTACAAGGATACTGGTAGAAGATTAGATGCTGGTCCAGATACTGTCATTCAAAATATCGGTGCTTTTTTACAGGCAGATTATCAATTAACGGATCGCTTTAATCTACAAGCGGGAACGCGTTATCAATATATCAAGGCAGATACAGACGCTTATACACCTTCTAGACAAACACAAAGCGTAGCGAGTGATTCAACAAATGCTGACAAGTTTTTGTTTAATTTAGGCGCAGTTTATAAACTTACTGATAATCAGCAATTATTTGCCAATTTCTCTCAAGGATTTAGTTATCCAGATGTATTACGGATGTTGCGTGATGTCTCAATTCTGACCGTTTCAACTGCGAATATAGAACCACTAACCGTCAATAGTTATGAACTGGGTTGGCGTCTGCAAGATGATCAAAAACTTGATTTAGGAATTACTGGCTTTTATAACACATCTGATAAAGTCATTCAGTTCAATGCGGACCGTTCAGTCAATATTGCTGATACTGATCAGCGTGTTTACGGTGCTGAAATGACTGCGGCATATCCAATTCTGGATGATTTTAAAATTGGTGGTACGTTGGCTTACACCCGTGGACAATATAAGGATGCTGCTGGTAATTGGCGTGAGTTAAATGCTTATCAGGTATCTCCAACTAAGGGAACTATTTTTGGTGAGTGGAATAGTGATGATGGTTATGGATTCCGTGTACAGATGCTTGCTGTAAAAGGAACTGACAAAGCATTTGAAGATGATAAGGTTGCGGTGAACAGTGATAAGGTGGTTCCAAACCGTGCTGCAAAAATAAAGGGTTATGCGATTATGGATACCCTAGTGAATTTCCCTGCGTATAAGGGGCGGGTGGATTTTGGAATTTATAACGTGTGGAATAAAGACTATCGCACGGTGTATAGCCAGCAGTCAGAAATTACCTTTTCCCCTGTGTCTAGTATGCGGGCACAAGGGCGGACCTTTGGTTTGAGTTATACTTTTAATTATTAATTGATGTTAGCTAAAAGCTGGTGCTGAGTGTTTAATTTTCACTTATCACCAGCTTTTATTATTTATATATAGTTAAACCGCCTAATTATTCATACAAGTGATTTGCATCAAGTCATTGATCATAAATGAAGCTTATAGTTATGTATGAACTTTTTGAAACTGTTGGTTATTCATTTTTGTATTTTTGAATCCTAGATGGTGATCCTACCGTGGGGCGACATGGATGTCGCCGTTGGGCGGGGGTACAGGACGTACCCCTCGCCCAGCAAAAGATTTTTGTCATCTTTTCATCTCTGAAAAGTGAGGCATCGCCTACGCAAAGGTATTTAAACTTTGAATATAAAGTGTGGCATTGCAAGCTTTTTATAATCAAACAATTTATTTTTTCCATATAATTGATTTAATTAAAAATATTAATTAAGAGAAATTATATTCTTGTGTCTGAGTTTTTTGACAGGTTGATTATAAAACAGATCCTTAACTAAAGATAAGTATCAAGTGTCGTCAAAATTTAAAACAATAGAATGGATAAGCTATTTAGCGGATTTTTTAGCCATGTTTGTAGAGGTCTATTCTATTTGAGTTGTTGTTGCACAATTTGAAATGAATAAAAATTCAATGAGTACATGTTGTATCGCCCTAATTTTGGTTCAACGTTGTTTAGTTTCCCAATACTGTTTAAAACACATTATGTGAATTGACCGAATCGAAATAAAGAGAGTCAAACATCAGCTCAGTGTGATAATCGTTTTTAAGCAGGGGCGTATTTTTAAATAAATATTTGATAAAACAATGAGAAATTTTTATCTTTTATATGACTTATAATAAAAATAGATGCATTTTGCTTAAATATTAACCACAAGATAGACTAGTCTGTATAGACAAAGCCCTAAATTTTTTAGTACAATTGATCACAATTTAGAATTAAATAATAATGCATGTCTAACAATATTTACGCTGCTTTGGAGCAGCTTGGCTTATCAGCACAAAAACGTGCGATTCACGTACAATTTTCTAATTCGGCGTTGAGCCAACAAGTGTTCCTACAACGTATCGATGGAACACATCAAATCAATGAGGGTGTTCGGCTCCAACTCATCTGTCTTGCAACGTCAGCAACTATCCCTTTAAAAAGCTTTATTGGAACTCAAGCTGCGATTGATGTCGTCACAGATAAATCTGAGTTAACCCGTATTTCAGGGATTGTGACCCAAGCCGATATTGGCGCATCTGATGGTTCTCTTACCATCTATCGTTTGACTGTAGAAGACCCAACAGCACTTTGGAAACACCGTAGAAACTCTCGAGAACGATGTAACTCTTCTTTTAACCAACTGTTGTTGAATTTGTCAGTATAAGCAGTCAATTCTTTAGCAAAGAAATCTTCGCCTTCAGCGACACGCGCAACCGCTAAATCACCACCTTTCTCATGACCCGCTTGGATTGCTTCAAATACAGCTTCACCACACAACATACCCGATTTCATCGCAGTATGAGAGCCTTTGATTTTAGCAAAGTTTAAGAAACCAGCATCATCACCAATTAAGCAACCGCCTGGGAAGGTTAGTTTAGGTAGAGAGTTTAGACCACCTTTAACAACTGCACGTGCGCCGTAAGAAATACGCTTACCACCTTCAAGATATTGCTTGATCAGTGGATGTGTTTTCCAACGTTGCATTTCAGCAAAAGGATACATATGTGGATTTTCATAAGATAAATCGACAATCATACCCAAGGTTACTTGGTTATTTTCAGCGTGATATAACCACCAGCCGCCTGAAGAACCTGTTTCTGCCAAAGGCCAGCCTGAACCATGCATCACTAAACCAGATTTATGTTTTGCAGGGTCAATTTCCCAAAGTTCTTTGATCCCGATACCGTAATGTTGTGGATCAGCATCTTGGTCTAAGTTGTATTTTGCAATCAAACGTTTACCAAGGTGTCCACGGCAACCTTCTGCAAAAATTGTGTATTTTGCATGAAGCTCGTAGCCAGGAGTAAAGTTGTGAGTAGGTTCACCATCTTTACCAATACCCATATCACCAGTTTGGATGCCTTTTACAGAACCATCTTCATGATAAAGGATTTCTGAAGCAGCAAAGCCAGGGAAGATAGAAACTTCTAACTCTTCCGCTTTTTGACCTAACCAACGCACGACATTACCCAATGAAATAACATAGTTACCATCATTGTGCATGGTTTTAGGAACCATCCAATGTGGTGCTTCTTGTGACTTTTCAGCAGACATGAGGAAATAAGTTTTGTCCTCAGTCACAGGTACATTTAAAGGTGCACCTTGTTCTTTCCA
>NZ_JAMBAR010000001.1:1751026-1751724 GCF_025433935.1 Acinetobacter sp. I-MWF
GCTGCGATTGATGTCGTCACAGATAAATCTGAGTTAACCCGTATTTCAGGGATTGTGACCCAAGCCGATATTGGCGCATCTGATGGTTCTCTTACCATCTATCGTTTGACTGTAGAAGACCCAACAGCACTTTGGAAACATCGTAGAAACTCTCGAGTATTTATGAATAAGTCGGTTGTGGATGTGATCCAAACCGTATTCCAAGAATGGGCACAACGCAGTCCACTGTTTGCTTCAAGTCTGACATTGGACAAGAGTGGTTTAAGTAAAGACTATGATGTGCGCCCATTCATTATGCAGGCATCTGAAAGCGACTTTGACTTCCTGACCCGTTTGATGAGAAGTGAAGGGATTAACTGGCTGATCGATGAAGCACAACTTAAAATGTCGAGTTCAACAGAACAAATCCAAGCACAAAAGCTTCGTTTAATTGATGATAATTCGCAATTTAGTGCCTTAGAACGCCGCAATATTCGCTTCCATAGAAGCAGCGCCGTAGAAAAAACTGATTCAATTACCAATTTTATTGGTCAGCGTTCCATTCAACCGACTTCGGTACATATCCAGCGTTGGCAAGCTGATGTATTGGATATTGATGAAGGCGCTGGCAGTGTCCAAAGTAAACACAGCCATAGTGAAAATTATGACAATGCCAGTCTAGCTTTAGAACAAGCATGGCACTTTAGCCCTGCATGGAT
>NZ_JAMBAR010000001.1:1751824-1843844 GCF_025433935.1 Acinetobacter sp. I-MWF
GTCACAGATAAATCTGAGTTAACCCGTATTTCAGGGATTGTGACCCAAGCCGATATTGGCGCATCTGATGGTTCTCTTACCATCTATCGTTTGACTGTAGAAGACCCAACAGCACTTTGGAAACACCGTAGAAACTCTCGAGTATTTATGAATAAGTCGGTTGTGGATGTGATCCAAACCGTATTCCAAGAATGGACACAACGCAGTCCGTTGTTTGCCTCAAGTCTGAGTTTAGATAAGAGTGGACTGAGCAAAGACTATGATGTGCGCCCATTCATTATGCAGGCATTTGAAAGCGACTTTGACTTCCTGACCCGTTTGATGAGAAGTGAAGGGATTAACTGGCTGATCGATGAAGCACAGCTTAAAGTATCGAGTTCAACAGAACAAATCCAAGCACAAAAACTTCGTTTAATTGATGATAATTCGCAATTTAGTGCCTTAGAGCGCCGCAATATTCGCTTTCATAGAAGCAGCGCCGTAGAAAAAACTGATTCAATCACCAATTTTATTGGTCAGCGTTCCATTCAACCGACTTCAGTGCATATCCAGCGTTGGCAAGCTGATGTATTGGATATTGATGAAGGCGCTGGCAGTGTCCAAAGTAAACACAGCCATAGTGAAAATTATGACAATGCCAGTCTAGCTTTAGAACAAGCATGGCACTTTAGCCCTGCATGGATTCAAGACTTGAATGGCGAAGATGGTGCAACGCCATCGGGCAATAGTCAGATTGAAAAATTTAACCAAAACCTCAGTAACTACTACGATTCACAAGCCAAACAATTTACAGCAACGTCAACTGTGCGCGATGCACATGTTGGTTATTGGTTTGAACTGAATGAACACCCTGAGATAGATCAACACTCAGGTGCAGACAAAGAGTTTTTAATCACGGCTAAAAGCTTTTATAACCAAAACAATTTACCTAAAGATCTCACCGATCAAGTCACCGCTTTAGTCCAACAAAGCAATTGGCAAGTCAGCCAAATCACCAGCAACACGAGTGATGAACGTCAAGCCAGCAATTTAACCATTCAACGTCGTAACATCAGCACGGTTCCAGCCTATAACCCATTACAACACCGACCTATTGCATCACCACAACGGGCCAAAGTGGTGGGGCCAAGCGGAGAAGAAATCCATGTCGATGAATGGGGGCGTATTAAAGTTCGCTTCCTGTTTAGCCGTAATGAAGACAACACCCATGATGGCGGTGCACAACACCGACCTATTGCATCACCACAACGGGCCAAAGTGGTGGGGCCAAGCGGAGAAGAAATCCATGTCGATGAATGGGGGCGTATTAAAGTTCGCTTCCTGTTTAGCCGTAATGAAGACAACACCCATGATGGCGGTGCGGGTTCTAATGACAATGACACAGATTCCGCTTGGGTCGATGTCCTGACCCCATGGGCAGGTGAAGGCTATGGTGCGCGATTCTTACCGAGAATCGGTGAGATTGTTGTGATTGATTTCTTTGATGGCAACATTGACCGTCCATTTGTGGTTGGGCGTATCCATGAAGCACAACGTCATCCAAGTAAGTTTGATGACAAAGGCAAACTGCCTGACACCAAGAAGCTGGCAGGAATCAAAAGTCGAGAGTATCAAGGCAGTGGTTACAATCAACTGAGGTTTGACGATACTACTGGCCAAATCAGCAGCCAGTTACAAAGTAGTCATGGGGCCAGCCAACTCAACTTGGGCAAACTGAGTCATCCTAAAGATAAAGCAGAAAGTGATGATCGTGGAGAAGGTTTTGAGCTGAGAACTGACCAATGGGGAGCAGTTCGCGCAGGGCAAGGTTTACTGCTTTCGACCTATAAACAAGACCCAGCCAAAGGTGATCACCTTGATTCAGAGCTTGCTAAAAAGCAACTTGAAGGTAGTCAGACCAACAGTAAAGCCTTAAGTGATATTGCCAAGAATCAAAAGACGGATGAAATAGAATCGATTGAGCAACTCAAAGCTTTTGCCGAAGAAATTGAAAAAGATGTTGCCAAGTATAAAAAAGCCATCATGTTACTCAGTTCTGTTGATGGGATTGCCTTAAGTACCCCTGAAGATATCCATCTTTCAGCCACAGGCATCATTAACCATACTGCGGGCGATAGTATTAACCTCAGTACCCAAAAGAATCTTTTGGGGCAAGCTTTAGGCAAAGTAAGCCTATTTGCTGCACAAGGTGGCATTAAAGCCATTGCAGCACAGAGTAAAGTTGAAATTCAAGCGCAGTCCGATGCTTTAGATGTATTTGCCAAACTGGGGATTACCATCTCATCTACAGAAGATCGGATAGAAATCAGTAGTCCAAAAGAAGTGTTGATTACAGGCGGTTCCTCACAGATTGCCCTAAATGGCTCAGGGATTTTCCCCAAAACAGGCGGTAAGTTTGAGGTCAATGCAGGGCAGCACACATTTAAGCCGGGTGCCAGTGTCAGTAAATCAGCACAACTGCCGCCATCGAATCCACTCAAAGGCGCACTCGACTTATTAAAAAGCTATGGTGGGCAAGACTTCTTTAAACAAACCGGCTTTAAAGTGATTGATTCATTTGGCAAGCAAGTGTCTGGCAAGCTGGATGGCAATGGCTTTGCCCAAGTGACAGGTATTGCACCTGGCCCTGCCAAAGTTGAATTTGAAACTGATCCACGAAGTGCATGGGATAAAGCAAGTCATTTTAACCGTGATTATACTTGGTCAGAAGAAGTGGTCGGTGGTGCCACAAGCTTTGCACAAAATGCTTTAAATTCAGTGGGACAAAATATGATGTCTCAACTCAAAAACAATTTATTCTCTTTGAATGCTGACTCATTGAAAGATATGGGCAAAAACGCTTTAAAAGACTTAGGCACACAAAGCTTGGGACAATTTAAAGAACAATTTACTCAAAGTGCATTAGGTTCAGTCTCTTCAGCATTGAATTTAAATTTATCTCCGTCACAGATGATGAACGTGGGCCAGATGATTGCTAATCCAAGTCAATCCCTACAAAATATTAAAGATCAAGGCATCGATTTCTTTAAAGACCAAGCCTCAGCATTGTTTGCTCAACAGACCAGCGGTTTAGTTTCTAATATAACTGCTGGAACAGGATTTGGGTCGTCACTGGGTCAAGGTTTTGTTGCAGAGTCATTTGGCGCTGCTCAAAATGGCTTAGATGCCCCAGTGAAAGTGGTGGATGATTTTATTAAAAAAGATGAATATTTCTCTCGCTTCTTAACCTATAGCATTACCACTCGAAAAGGCGATGCATCAGTACCCACGATCCCGCAAAACATTCCTCAACAAGTCAGTCAGCCTGCGCCAATTTTGACTCAACAGACTCCACAAGCGACAGCACCTGTCGAAGTGAGAAAACCGCAGTCGATTTATGATATGGATAAGGATGTGGTACGGATGGATCTGGAAGAGTCGCGTTATGTCACCAAACAAGTGACTGTGCGAAAAACGGCTGCTGAACAACCAGATGTATATAACGCGCGAAATAAATAATTGAACATTTTTTTGAATTTTAATTGATTGAAATTAAATTAAAAATTAGAACGTATTAAGGTTAAGTTTATGGCATTTATAGACAGTAAAAATCAGACCGCAGGGTCAAATACACAGCAACAACCAGCTGCTAAAGAGACCAAGCCAGCGGTAGAGTTGGCAGTATTTAATTTGGCCAGCCTGACGCATACAGAAGACCATAAGTTTATCGCGCATCAAATCCAAAACTATTTACAGGCTTGTGGAAATACCAGCCTAGAACAGATCAAAGCAAGCGCCAATGTAGCGACAGTCGCCAATATCTTTGCATTATCCGGCAGTGTTTTAGACCTTATTTTATTTGCCACTGAACCCAAACAAGCTGAGGCAGGCGTACAACAATCGGCATTGTTAAGCATGAACTTAATCGGTTTATTTTTACAACCGAATACAGAAGCACATGTGCGTATGGCTTTACGTCCAATGCTGGGTTTAATGGCAGAATGTTTATACCCAGCCAATGGCAAAATCAAAGAAGCTGATTTACGACGTATGCAGCTACACTTAAATGCGCAGATGGCCGGCGATTTAGAAAAATTCCTACAAGAAACACAAAGTAAATTATCAGGTTTATTGTCGAGTGCTACGACATTAGGGACTTCAATTCTGCAAGCTTTTAGTAGCAGTGTTGTAGCTGGATTACCCAGCGTTGCTTCAGCGGGAGCAACAGCTGAAAAACGTGATCCCAGCAAGCAGTTTAGCAACTGGGCACAGCCATTGATTGATTTGTTGGGTACACCTGCACAAGCTGATATGACTGCAAAGATGACCCCGAATATCGCAACACGATTAACAGAAGAAGTGCTTAAGGCGACACCACAACTTGCTACAGTGATTCAACAACAAAGCAATACAGGAACTCAATATAGCCTTGCTTGGTTGATTCAAGAAACCCTAAAAGCCATCCAAACTCAAGGTAAAAAAGCCACAGCCAGTGTGCCGTTAAACCAAACAGGCGAACATGAGCAGCATATCAATGGTGATATTTTAGAGTTTGTCACCTTACAACCTGATGCTTTAAATGATCCGAGTTGTGCAACCCAACAACCCGATTCCTTACCGAGTGATTCAGCAACGACACATAGTATTAGTTATGCGGTTGGTGCGGAGCGGGTTAATCATTCAGACTTTTACTTGCCTAAAGTTGGTTTTACCTTTAGTCGTCAATATAACTCTCAGATGAATGAGTTTGACCACAGTATGATCGGCGCACGTTGGATGATGCCATTTTCCAATGTGATCATACAAAATCAAAATGGGTATTTATTTATTGACAGCAATGGACGTAAACATCAGCTGCCTGCTTCGATCGTCTATGAAAAATATTACGTACCCTTTGAAGGCTTTAGTGTCGCGCCACATGACGATGGAGATTTATTGCTGAATTTTGGTTCAGACTGGAATTTCCATTTTCATAGTTTTAATGCTGGAAAACATTATCACCTCGTTCAACAATTTAATGATCAGACTGATGAAAAGGTGGTTCTAACCTATTTATTGTTTGAACAATTTGCCTATTTACAGGCGATTGATTTTCAATTGAAGCGCGCTAAACACTTAGTCAAGTTTGCTTTTAATGAACAAGCCAAAGTCATTGCCGCATTTGTCGATGAACAAGCGGAAGCATTGGCACGTTATGAATATGATCAACAAGGCAATCTGATCAAAGCCATTGATCAAAATGGACATACACGCAGTTATGAATATAATCATGCCCATCAATTGACCCGTTATACAGATCGTACTGGACGTGGGCAAAATATTCGATATGAATCTACCGCACCCAAAGCCAAAGCGATTGAGGAATGGGCAGATGATGGTAGTTTTAAAACCCGTTTAGAATGGCATCCACGTTTGCGTCAGGTGGCAGTCTATGATGCTTATGAAGTTCCAACCTATTATTATTTTGATTTAGACGGTTTTACCTATCGTACTCGTTTAGCCGATGGTCGTGAAAAGTGGATATCTCGAGATAGTCAAAAACGGATTACTCGACAAATTGATTTTGCAGGCTTAGAAATTGAACAAGCTTATAATGAACTAGGTCAGTTGGTGAAAATTGTACAGTCAAATGGTGGCATCATCCTTTTTGCCTATGATGAAAATGGTAATCTGACTGAAACTAAGGACCCAGAAGGCAATATCTGGAAAAAACAATATGATGCTGATGGTAATGTCAGCAAAGACATTAATCCTTTAGGACATATCACCCAGTATAAATATAATAATGATAATCAATTGGTTGAAGTGATTGATGCCAAAGGCGGCTCAAAGAAAATTCAATATAATGATCTTGGGCAGATGGTGTCGTATACCGATTGTTCAGGGAAAAGTAGTGCTTGGGAATATGATGCAGACGGTACACTGACTGCACAAGCCTCTGCGGATGCACAACAGGTTCAGTATCTCTACAGTACTCAAGGTAAAGACCGAGGGCAGTTACAAGCAATCACTTATCCTGATGGATTAAAAGAACAATTTGAACATGATGAAGAAGGGCGTTTACTTAAGCATACCGATAGCAAAGGCTTAATTACCCAATATAAATACAATCAAGTCGGACTATTAGAACAACGGGTCGATGCAAATAGACACCAAATCGGCTACCAGTGGGATAAACAAGGTCGAATTCAAAAACTAAGCAATCAAAACCATGCCGAATATCTATTTGACTATAATCATTTTGGGCAATTGGTGCGTGAACAAGCCTTTGATGGTGAAGAAAAGCACTTTACATATTATGACAATGGATTTTTATTTCAAATCCGCCAACCAAATATTCTGACTCAATTCGGCTATCATACGGATGGTTCGATCGCGTCAAAGACTTATACCCATTTGCAGACTCGGCATAGCCAAGTTGAAGAGTTTGAATACAACTTAAATAACCAACTCAGTAAAGCGACCAATACAGAAAGCCAAATTCATTTTTATCGCAATCAACTTGGACAATTGGTACGTGAGCATCAACACTATAAAGTACCAAATCTAAACCCACTGACCGCAGTATTACGTTATGAGTACGATGAATTGGGGAATTTGACTCAAACCATTCGTCCTGATGGACAAGTACAAGCCAATCTAAGTTATGGATCGGGGCATATTTATGGCATTGCCTTTAACCAACAAGATATGGTGGCATTCCAACGTGATGATTTACATCGTGAAACCACGCGACTGCTGGCCAATGGTTTAGTGCAAACTAAGGATTATAATGATGTGGGCTTACTCAGCTCACAAGTCATTCGCCCAGAGCAAGAAACAGCGGACAGGGTACAATTTCAAGCAGAACGTCATTATCACTATGATAAAAACTATTTGCTGACTCAAGTCGATGACAGTCGCCTAGGAAAGTTAAATTACCAATATGATCCAATCGGGCGTTTAATCAAAAGCCAAAACCTATATAAGACTGAAAGCTTTAGTTTTGATCCTGCGGGGAACTTGATTGATCCGATTGCCACACAAGCTGCGCAAGTGAAAAATAACTTGATTAGCCAGTATCAAGGCAAACATTATAAATATGATGCACAGGGCAATGTGATTGAAACCACTCAAGCAGGTCAGACCTTAAAACTCACTTGGGATAACTTAAATCGTCTGATTCAAAGTGACAGCAATGGTCAAATCACAGACTATGGTTATGATGTTTTTGGCAGACGATTATTTAAGAATAACCAAACAGACCACAGTTTAACCTTATTTGGTTGGGATGGTGATTTAATGATATGGGAGTCATATCAAGCAAACCAAAATCAATCAAAACAGCAAGACTACACCAAACACTATGTCTATGAACCGAATAACTTTGTACCGTTATTACAGACTGGTTATACAGGCTTTATTCAGCTGATTGAAACACCTGATTATCGCCAATTCCAAAATGTACCTTATTCGATTTATAAAGATCCTGTATGGAAAACAGAAACCAGAAAAAACAAAGCTGAATTAGAACGTGTTGCCTTTTACCACTGTGACCAAGTCGGTACACCACAAACCTTGAGTAATGAGTTAGGCGAGTGTGTTTGGGAAATCAAACAGGATACATGGGGCACTGCTTTAGAAATTAATACAACAAACCAAGACAATCCATTGCAACAAAGTAATATTCGTTTTCAGGGACAATATTACGATAAGGAAACAGGGCTACACTATAACCGTTATCGTTATTACGAACCGTATAGTGCAAGGTATGTGAGTAAAGACCCGATAGGGTTATTTGGGGGATTAAATAATTCTGCTTATGTAAGTGATCCAAATCAATGGGTGGATCCGATGGGGTTGATGGCTAACAAAAGCGATAAACAAAGGAATCAAGAAATATTAGAGCGAATTAAACAACAAAGAAAAGGAATTGAGCAAGAGAATAAAAAATATAACGATTGGGCAAAATCATCTAATGAGCAAAATAGAAATGATTATGAACAAAAAAAATTACAATTAGAAAAACAGAAACAGGCAGCGGAACTAAAGCGTATCATGCAAGGTGATGAATTTTATCGTGATGTGATTTGTGACAACATACCAAGTGCAAGACAGCCTGGCGGTATTCGTTCACAAGCAGTATTAGGCAAGAATGCCTATAGACATCTTTGCCCTGCTACAAATTCACAATTTATTGACTATCTAGTATGTAGTAGTAGCATAGGAGCAGTTGGAAAAACTGAAGTAATTAATTTACATAATGGGCAGATATGGTCATCACTAACAATGGATCCTATTGAAGCTGCAAAAAGCGTAAATAAGGCTCAATCCTATAAAAATAAATTATCATTAAATGATGTTGGAAAGAAATCAGTTAATAGCAATTACAAGTTGGGAGGTGGAACCCTAGGTCAAGTTTCTAAAATTGTTAAAGAGATGGGGGGTGCGAGTTGTATGGCTGGGCATATTGTTGGTAAAAACCAGTTCGATCCTATAGCGGAGCAGACAGACAATTTCTTAGGTGGTTGGGCTGTAAGTGTATCAAGTGGAAAATTAGTGAAGGCTGGTGTAACAGTCCCTTTAAATGCTAGTACTTTATCATCAAGTGGTACTTTTGGAATTGAGGGTGGGGTTGGATTTGGTTCCAATGGTGTTAGTTTCTCATATGGTGAAAAAAATGAAAACTTCAGTCTATTTGATTTTGTTGATCAAATTAGAAAATAGAATTAAATAACCTAAAGGGTAATGTATTGTGAAGAAAATTATTTTTTTAATGATATTAATTATATTTTTACAAGCGTGTAATGGTATAGGTAAAGATAGTTCCAAAAATAATGAAATTAATGTTGAAAAAGAGGTTTCATATTTATTTGATGGATATAATTATGATTTAAAGGCGGGGATGCAACGAGGTTTTGCGAACTACTATAATGTTTTTATTCCTAAGTCTGATTTATCCTTGTCCGATTTTAAAATGATAAAAAGTAAAATAGAAAAAAAATGGAAGTTAGTTTATACATCTGAGGATCAGTATGTTTTTTGTTATAATAAGTATAATCAAATGACAATTATTTATCCAAGAAAAATAGAATACTATGATAAATTTGGTCAGAAGTTATACATAAAGTCTAGTTCTCTTGATAAGTGGGGGATAAGTATAAAGTATATAAAAGAAGGAACTTCATATTGTAAGAATATAGAATTTTAAACTAATAGACTTTTTGCATAGAATAAAATGAATTACTCAGGTACATCTAAATTCTTTAAATTGAAACGATTATTTGAAGGTAAAAGCCCTAAAATGATAATTGAAAAGTGAGTGATGAAATGAATGTAAGGTATAGAGCGATATTTTTTATTTTTATGTTATTTATTATATCAATAATAGTATTTTTTTTAATCAAGGATTATCAGTATAAGCATAGAAAAATAGAAGAAAAACCTTACACTGATTTTGTATCTTTAGTTAAATCAGGAGATTACTTAGAGGCATACAAAAACTTGTATCCTCTTGTTTTAAATAATGATCCTAAAGCTATGAAATTGATTGGGGACGCATACCATGAGGAATATGGAATTGAAAGAGATTTAATAAAGGCAAAAATATGGTATCAAAAAAGTGAAAATATGGGGAGGGATGGAGGGAACGTCGAATATAGCCAAGCTATGGATTTTTTGAAAATAAAAGATTACGGAATGGCTTCAGAGTTTTTACAAAAATCAGCTGAACTAGGAAATCGTGATGCCATTGAGAAAATTAAAAACGAAGAATTTATTAAATTAAATAAACTGAATATAGATCCTAATTGGAAAGAGTATTGGAAAAGATTTGATTATGAAGATTTATATCCGTATAGAAAGGAGATGAAAAATAATAATTAAACTATTTTCTAATTTTATTCTTATAAGCGGTTATTAACTTTATTGAATAAGTATAATGATTTATAAACTATGATGAATCTCAAAAATGATCACAGGGCTTTACAAAGGGGGCATGAAAAAAGGTAGAGAATGAGATACAACAGAAAAATGAGGTGCTAATACTGAAAAATAATGAGAAAAATAACTAGTGTTCAATGTTGCTATTTAAGTGTTTGAATTATTTTTAAATTTTAGGAAATTACAATGTTAGAATTTGTTATCACTTTGATATCAAGCTTTTTAAGGATTGAGGATAAGCCATATCTAACTTTTTTCATAAGGACTGTTACTATTAGTCTAATAACGGCATTATTTTTAATTATTTTTGAATCTAGTGGGAAAGAAATAGTGGTAAGTTTAAATTGGTTAGTTGGTTGTTCTTTATTTATTGGACTGTTAATAAGTTTTATTGCTAGGATTTGTGAGATAGGGCGAGAGAATGTTGAAAGATAAACATATAAAATTATAGATATGTGATAATATTTTTAACCTGTGGTAAAGTTTCTGATATTGCTATAAGTGAATATATCATAGAAGAAGCTTTTTATAAATTAAATAAAAAAAAGTTTAATAAAGATATCGAAGTGATAAATCTAATTTTGTTTTGTCCCGGTTAAATTTTATTTTCGTTAGTATTTTAATTTAAATGAGTTAATTCAGTTGTAGCAAAAGAATTTCCATTTTTCGCTGATTCCTCAAACCAAGTTCTTGAAATAGATAAATTTTTATCAATACCGAGTCCATCTTTATAAATTTTACCTAAATGGTATTGCGCATCACTATCACCTTGATTTGCAGCTTCTAAGAACCACCGTCTTGCTTCTGAATAGTTTTGTTTAATATGATCACCAGTTAAATACATAAGCGCAATGTTGTATTGTGCAGTTATTACTCCTTGTTGGGCTGATTTATGAAACCACTCAAAAGCTTTTAATTTATCTTGAGCTACTCCTCGGCCATGCATAAGCATAATACCCATATTTGTTTGAGCATCTGGATCTCCATGATTCGCTGCTATGGAGTAATATTCAACAGCTTTTAATTCATTTTTTTCGGCTCCTAGCCCAGTACTGTATATATAGCCTAATTTATTGAATGAGGGCATATCTCCTTGACTTGCTGCTTTTTCATACCAAAATTTTGCTTTTTCATAATCATGTTTAATATTGGGATTGCTACTATATAAAAAGCCCAAATTATATTGAGCATTAACATTTCCTTGTTTTGCAGAAGATAAATACCATTTTATAGCTTCATTTATGTTCGGTTGAATATCTCCATATCCATCAGTATAAATTACACCCATATTGTATTGTGATTCAGAATCACCTTTTTCAGCTTTTGATCTAATATCATTAACATCAAGGTCATCTGAGTTAGGTTTTTGTTGAGTAATATTATTTTCATTATTATCCGAATCTACAGATTTTGCACAACTTGAATTTAGTGCGCTAAGCAAACAAATTGTTAGAAGAATTCTTCTTGATAACATAAAATTACCTGAAATTATTTGGGATTTTACTCCAAAGAGTTTTTTGTCTTAAAAATTAATACAAATGTAATATAAAAGATAATCTGTTTTTTCTATAATAAATAATTACACCAATCCTTTTTTAAGGATTAACCTAAATTTATTATAGCTTTTCTGATGAAAAATTTAAAGCATTTATCTATTATACAATGTTACAAGAATATCTTATTAAAACTAATGAAGTATAGGTTTATTAATTATGAAAATCTTAAAGGTTTTTGAATATTTTATTTATTTGTAGTACTTGTGCTCATAGTGCTTCATATGAAAAAAGTTATGAATTAGGATTAGCTAAGTCAGGAAATATTGACGCACAATACAATGTTGCAATGAATTTTCTAAATGGTGAAGAGGGATTTCCTAAAGATGAAAATGTTGCTAAAGAATGGTTTGAAGCAGCAGCAGAAAGGGGAGATGCCCCATCCCAAAATGCTTTAGGAATTATGTATCTGAGATGAATTGGTGGAGAGAAATACTTGGATAAATCTGAGCATTATTATAGATTGGCAGCTAATCAAGATCATGAGAATGCACAGCTTCAATTAGCTTTAATATTATTAAATAAAGATAAAAATAAGAATTTAAAAGAAGCTATATTTTGGTTAAAAAAAGTTGAGAAACAGGGGAATACAGAAGCTCAAGACAAATTAAAAGAGTTAGATCAAGCCGAGTAAAAGTCATATTTTAAAAGCATTTAATATTTGATCCAACCCAATGAACGAGTACAAAATATTTGAAGATTAACGTTAATGTGTTAGCTAAATGATAAGAGTCTATGGCTTAGTATGCGAATTATGGAAAAATCTATCACCGACATTAGGACAACGATAATGCTAAAGAAAACGCTCTTTATATTGTTAAGTAGTACAATTTTTACAGTACATGCAACTCCTGATTTTTTAAGCTATAAAAATTGCAGTCCGCTAAATTTAAGTGATGCAAATTTTAGTCTTTCATCGAAAGATGTCTTTCCTAAATATTCATACATCACTAAAAATTATAACTTTTTGACGTTACCGATTTCAGATCAAGATCAACGTTACTGTTTAATTATCAATAATAAAAATAAAGTGATTGTTGATGCTATTCCGACAATGTTAAGTGGTATGTGTGCTGGAAAGTGGGATAAGCAAAAAGATCTACCTATTTGGGAGGCTGATGTCGGTGGGGGAAGAGGCGCAGTTGTTTATATGAATTATTCAACAAGCCAAAATTTAAAGAAATTGAAAAAGTCTGAAAGATTAGAAATAGATGAAATAATCAAAAGTATAAATTGCCAATTGCCTGTATATAGCAAAAATGATATTCAAGAGCTTAATGATTCTGCATTTTATTTATATAAATTAGGTTATTACAATGAATCTTTAAGCATTTTAAACCATGTTATAAAGCTAGATCCAAGTAGAGCAGTAGCTTACTTAAATATAGCCGATATTTATGTCGCACAAAAAAATGAACCGCTCGCTAGGAAAAACTACGCTATATATTATGCCGAGATGAAAAAATTAGGTCTTTTAAGCAAAGTGCCAAATAGAATTAAAAAATACTTATAGTTAGTTTTTTTAGAGAAGATTTTTCTCTAATTATTTTATATCCATTAGGAAAATTCGCAAAGACTCCAGTAGGTATTCCATTAAGCTATGATGACATTAATGTCTGGCAGATTTTTGTTTATAAAAGTACATCAAAGTTAGCTGCATGTAATCAAAATTCAAACGATTTTATTGATTTTAAGACGCTTTGATTTGAATCGTTGCCATAAGTTTAGTTTTTCAATAAAACCTAAAAATCACAGCTTTTTACCCCCTTATCGTGATTGAATCAATCCGCATTAAACACAGTCTGTAAATTCCGACTTTATAGTTTGCCCATTGTTTGTTGTACATAAATTCTTCATTTTTATATGAGGTTAAACAAGGATGTACAACAATGAAGAAGTTATTTCTATTTATAGGTTCAATGGGGCTTTTGGTCAGCATGCCTAGTTTTGCAGCAGATTTAAGTATAGGTGACCCTAAAACAGAATCAGGTGAACTTAAACTTTCAGGCGCAATCCGTACCCGATATATGTACAAAGATTATATCGTTGAGGCAAATGAAGGTTCTAAAAACAAGGATTGGCAGCTTGCAGATATTAAAACGGTATTGAGTTATGAAAACCCAAATTGGATTGCCTCATTAGATCTACGCTGTTACCAATACAGCCGTTTATGTGACGGATTATTTCTAAAAGATGCTTGGGCTGGGTATAAAATTTCAGACCAACAACGCTTTACCGTGGGCTTTCAATCAGTTGATTTTGGATTTGGTCGACTGTGGGGTAACAGTTATTATGAAACCTTGCTAAATACCGTTGGCTTAGAAGATATTCAAAATCTAGGTGCGAAGTATCAGTTTAAAAATGATCAATACAATTTTATTTTAGGCTTTTATCCAACAGATGGTGGTAATTATACAGGAACGTCTAAAGACGCCAGCCGCTATAGTGGTAACTTTGTTCAAGCCGATGATTTAAGCCAAGGCACAGATATCGATGAAAAAAATATGTGGGTGACGCGCTTATCTAGAAAATTTGAGCTAGACCCAGCGCAAAAGTTTTCAACTGAGATTGGTGGTTCATTCTGGTACTCAGATCTGGAAAATAATCGCACGCAGCAAGATGGTCATCGAAGTACATGGAGCGTATTTAGCACAACCAATTATCAAGCATGGCAATGGCTTTTCCTTGCAGGTGAACAGAACATTAAAAATGCCGATAATCTTCTGCCAAATAGCTCAACCATCGGGGCATTTGATTACCCCTACCAAGTGGCCAATAAAGGCAAATTTATGGCCAATGAAATTAATTACACTTTGGCTCAACCCTTTTATCAGTTGGAAAATATTAAACCTTATCTGTCCTATAGC
The DNA here is from genome assembly GCF_025433935.1 of Acinetobacter sp. I-MWF. Lineage (NCBI taxonomy): Bacteria > Pseudomonadati > Pseudomonadota > Gammaproteobacteria > Moraxellales > Moraxellaceae > Acinetobacter > Acinetobacter sp. I-MWF. The sequence goes on from NZ_JAMBAR010000001.1 coordinate 1,766,145, forward strand.
CGCTTCTTTAAAGATCAAAAGGGCTATCAAGATTCAGATCGTTTAATTGCTGGGGTGTATTTTAATTATAAAGCAGTAGGGATTCAGGGCGAATATATTTGGAGTCGTAATGATCCAATGACAGGCGGTAGTGCCAATGGTCTTGCACAAGGCGACAGTAATCAGTGGAATAAATTATTTTACTTATCACTGGGTTATTACTTCTAAAATTAACATTGAAGATCAACCAGTCTATTTAAAATAGGCTGGTTCTTTCGGTTCTGCCTACGCCAGCAACTCTTAGGAATAGATGGTACTTAGGAATAAATGGCTGTTAGGGTTAGACTGCTCTTAGGATCAATGCCCCGATTAAAATAATACATGAGGAGATAATACGTATCGCATTAACTTGTTCTTTAAGAATAAAAATCGAAATTAGCGTAGCAAATAAAATCGAGGTTTCACGCAGTGCGGCAACAATAGCAACTGGTGCAAGTGTCATCGCCCACAATGCAAGTCCATAAGAGAAAAATGAGCCAATCCCACCGATTAAACCGAAATGCCAATTATGACGAAAATAATCACCCATCTGGCGATACTGCATTTTCAAGGCAAACATAAAAAAGATCAGACCCGAGAGCACAAAGCTCCATAAGATATAAGAAATGGGTGATCCTGAGAGACGAATTCCATGACCATCCACCAAGGTATAGCCAGCAATTAAAACTGCATTAAGCAAGGCTAAACCAATTCCTTTTCGTCCTGTTTGAGAGGTTGCGAAGATCATGGATAAAATGCCGATGGAAATGGTAATGATCCCAAGCCAAGCATTGAATTCTAGTGTTTCATGCAGCAAGAATGTCCCTAAAACTGCCACAATAAGCGGTGCAGTACCACGCATCAGAGGATAGCTTAGTCCCATGTCAGCGACACGATAGATTTTGGCAACCATACCAAAATAGAGAATCTGTATTCCTGTTGAGGCTAAAATATAAGGCCAACTAGCGCGATGTGGTATCGGGAAAAAGGGCAGTAGTAGCGCTGCTAAAACTGCTGCTGATGCAGTCACCAGTACAGTGGTTAAAAATTTATTTGCGCCTGCTTTGACAATAGCATTCCATGTGGCGTGAAATGCCGCTGCGATTAAAATAAGGCCAAATATTGCCGTGCTCATATGCTGCCTGCATGTTCATGATTGAATTAATGTGCATGATGTTGTTAAAAAAAGAAAGCAGGCAGCTGATCTCGATTATAAAAATACCTTTTCAGCGTGCTGTGTTACCGATTCTACTGGTTGAATCAGTTGTCCACGTGATAGGTTCTGAACATGCTGCAATCGATTCTGTAATTCATTTTGGATAAACAGGATACAGGTCTGTAATTTAGACGAGCTTTTTAAACGTGACGGGTAGACAGCCCATACATCGGCATCTTGCCAGTATTCAGGCAAAATATGCTGTAACTGACCGCTAATCAACTCATCTGCAACATCCCAAATTGAACGTAAGATAATGCCATGACCTTCGACTGCCAATTGGTGAATAATTTCACCATTGTTGGAAATAAAACGTGGGGTGACATGTACCGACATATCTTCTGAAGCGTGGCGTAATTTCCATAATACCGAGGATTGATCACGTTCACTGATGGTTAAGCAATCATGACTACGTAAATCGTCTAAACTTTCAGGCATTCCATTTTTTAGTAAATAGCTTGGTGCAGCACAAAAAATTCGGAAATTAGAAACCATCTTTTTGGCAATCATATTGGGTGCAATTTCATTGCCAATCCGAATATCCAGATCAATACTGTGTTGAATTAAATCTTTCGTATTATCAATCGTATCAAACTGAATTTCTAATTTTGGATACATGGTCAGCAGTTTAGACAGGATTGGTGCAACGTGTTTCCGCCCAAAACCAAAGCTGCTGACAATATCCAGATGCCCTGTGGGGGTACTTAATGGGTTATTGACCAACTCACTGATTTCATCAAATTCATCCAAAATATGAGCGACTCGCTCCAAAATCAGTTTGCCATCCTCAGTCAAACTGACATGACGGGTACTGCGATGAAACAATTTACAGTTTAAATTGTTTTCTAAAATGTTGATGCGCTTACTAATAAACGCAGGCGAAACACCCAGTTCCTCAGCAGAATCAACAAAACTTTTACGTTTTGCGACTGTGCAAAAAACCTTTAAATCCGATAGGTTAGGTAGATTATTCACGATCCGTGTCCATTGGGGTGATAGTTTTATTATTGATCATTTTTGCTGAAAATAGCATGTTTACAGCTAAGGATATTAACCAAAGGTGTAAGGGAGCGTTATGGCAAAAAAGTATAAAGTTGCGACGATTGCAGGCGATGGAATCGGGTTAGAAGTTCTACCAGAAGGGATCAAGGTTGTAAAGGCAGCTGCAGACAAATATGGCATAGCGCTACAGTTCGATGCATTTGAGTGGGCAAGTTGTGATTACTATCTTGAACACGGAAAAATGATGCCCGACAACTGGTTTGAAATTTTACAGCAATACGATGCGATTTTCTTTGGTGCAGTGGGTTGGCCTGAAAAAGTGCCAGATCATATTTCTCTTTGGGGGTCATTGCTACAATTCCGTCGTCGTTTTGACCAATATGTGAATTTACGTCCAGTACGTTTAATGCCCGGGGTGAAATGCCCACTTGCAGGTAAAAAACCAGGGGATATTGATTTCTACGTGGTACGTGAAAATAGCGAAGGTGAATACTCTGCGATTGGTGGTAAGGCTTTTGAAGGTACTGAGCGTGAGTTTGTTTTACAAGAAGCTGTGTTTACCCGTCATGGTGTAGACCGCATTTTGAAATATGCTTTTGAGTTTGCCAATCAACGCGATGCTAAAAAAGTTACCGCTGCAAGCAAATCAAATGGTATTGCAGTCAGTATGCCGTACTGGGATGAACGTGTTGATGAGATGGCAAAACAATATCCGCAAATCAAGGCAGACAAACAGCATGTCGATATTTTGGCCGCGCGTTTTGTGTTACAGCCTGAACGTTTTGATGTCGTGGTTGCTTCAAACTTGTTTGGTGATATTTTGTCGGATTTGGGACCTGCATGTACAGGAACGATTGGTTTAGCTGCTTCTGCAAACTTAAATCCAGAACGTAATTTCCCATCGTTGTTTGAACCTGTACATGGTTCTGCACCCGATATTTATGGTCAAAAAATTGCCAATCCAATTGCTGCAATCTGGTCTGGCGCAATGATGTTGGATTTCTTGGCAGATGGCGACGAACAGGTGGTTCAAGCAGGCCAAGAGATTATGCAGGCGATTGAACATGTATTGCTACATGGCCCAAAAACACCAGATGTGGGTGGAACAGCCAAAACGGACGACGTTGGTGATGCGATTGCAGCATTTGTAACACATCAAAAAATGGACTTATTCGCGATGGAGTAATCGCCCTTAGGGAATAAACAATCAGGATCCAAGATGGATTGAATGGATATGGATAATCAAAATACAAAACTTTATACAGATAAGACACTTGCAATAACCAGTCTTGCCGTTGTGTTTATTTCGGTGGCTGGTTTGGCAATTTACTCGACTGAATCTATACAGCTTGCTGCTCAATGGATGAAGTGGACAACATCTGTTTTTACTACACCAGTGCTTTTATTTGCATTTTTATCAATTATTTTTACCTTTGCTTTGGCGTTCAGTAAATATGGAAAAATCAAATTAGGTGAAGGCAAACCGCAATACAGTACCATGTCATGGATTTTCATGTTCATTTTATCGGGTATTGGTTCTTCGACCTTATATTGGGGCTTCTTAGACTGGGCTTATTATTATCAAACACCGGGTTTAAATTTAACTCCTGAATCTGCGGAAGCATTGAAATATAGCGTTGCTTACTCATTCTTTCATTCGGGATTGAGTGCTTGGTCGATCTATGCGCTGGCTTCAATTTCACTGTGTTATAGCTACCATGTCAGAAAGAATAAAGGCTTGAGTTTGGCTTCAATGATTGAAGCGGTCACTGGCTTTAAAGCAACTGGACCTGTTGGGCGCCTTGTCGATCTGATGTTCTTGTTGTGTATGTTCGGTGCTTTAACGATTTCTTTGGTGCTGACTGCGGTGACTTTTACCAATATTTTGTCGCAGCTGACAGGTATCCCCAATACCTTTATGACCAAAGTGGTGATTATTTTTGCAGTATCGATTTTATTCGCCCTGAGTTCTTATGTGGGGATGGATAAGGGCATGCAACGTCTCAGCCATATGGTGTGTTTAGGTGTGGTGTTGTTTGCGATTTATGTGCTGTGCTTTGGGCCGACCCAATTCATTATGAATAACTCGCTGATGAGCTTTGGCTTAATGGCAACCAATTTTGTCGATATGAGTTTATTTACCGACCCAATGGGCGATGGAAAGTTCACCCGTGAATGGACCGTATTTTATTGGTTATGGTGGATTTCTTATGCACCGGGTGTGGCCTTATTTGTAACGCGTGTTTCAAAGGGACGTACCATCAAAGAAGTGATTCTTGCCATGGTCATCGGTGGTAGCGTTGGTTTATGGTTCATCTTTGGGGTGTTTGAAAACTACAGTGTCTATAACTTTATTCACGGTATGGTCAATGTGCCACAAGTTTTAAGCCAACAAGGTGGTGAAGTTGCGATTAGCCAACTGCTTGGTTTATTGCCTGCTGGCAAGCTGATGATGTGGATTTTCCTTGGGATTATGGTGATTTTTCTTGCAGCACATATGGATGCTGTGGGCTATGCAGTGTCGGCAACTTGTACCCGTGGTTTACGTGAGGGGCAAGACCCATCACCAAATGCACGTTTGTTCTGGTGTGTGATGCTAACCCTTGTCCCGATTGCGATGATTTTCTCTAAAGCACCTTTGGACACCATGAAGACCGCGACCATTGTGACTGCTTTGCCATTCATTGTGATTATTTTGATACAGACCTATGGCTTGGTGAAATGGTTGATTGAGGATTATTCAAAGGTTCCATCCCATCTGATAGAGCAAATGAGTTTTAGTGAGTTGGAATCTTTAGATCAAACAGACGCAAATAAACATATGCACATTGATGTTGCAATTGAACCCACTGCGGATAAAACCAGTCAAAAGGAATTGTCATGACACAACAACCGAGCATGCACTATAGATTGAGTGAAGAAATGCAAAGTCTGGTGTACTGGAGCAGCATTTATTCACCTGCGGATGATGATATCGATTCTATTCGGGCTGCGTATGATGCGATGTGCTTACATTACACCTTACCACGTGATGGTACGGTCAATATTGAAGATAAAACTGTGCCGCAGCTCAATCATCCAGTCAATGTTCGGTTGTATTCACCACTGGGTGAAGCACCAGCGACAGGTTGGCCATGTATTTTGTATCTTCATGGTGGCGGTTGGATGGTGGGGAATCTTGATTCACATGAGTTTATCACCCGCTATTTATGTCGTGATTTAAATGTTGCTGTGTTGAGTGTGGATTATCGCTTAACACCAGAACACCATTTTCCAGCTGCATATGAAGACTGTGAAACGGTATATCACTGGCTCTATCAACATGGCCTGCAATGGAAGATTAATCCAAATCAAATTGTTTTGATGGGGGACAGTGCGGGCGGTAATTTAGCGGCTGCACTTGCAGTGCAATTACAACATACAGGTGCTCAAGCCTGTGGTCTGGCAATGATTTATCCATGTTTGAGTAGCAGTTTTGATACAGCATCCTGTCAGCAGCAAGCAGATGCACCGTTACTGTCGCTAGCGGATATGCATGATTACTTGCAAGCCTATGCGCCAAATGCAAGCGACTGGCAGGACTTACGTTTATCACCACTGTTGGCACAGGATTTTTCCGATATGCCCCGTAGTTTTATTGCCGTCGCTGAGTATGACCCTCTCAGTGATGATGGGCGTATTTTTGCTGACAAGTTAAAACAGGCCAATATTGCAACCGAATTTTATCTCGGTAAAGGATTACTACATGGCAGTTTACGGTTAGTACGTGACTGTCCTGTGGTGCAAGATTTATATCAGCGCATGCTGAATTCGTTAAAGCCAATGTTCAATTGATTTGAACATCAGCCAATTTTAAACAAACGGTCGTTAGGACAAAAAAGAGTTTAATGGAGTAAAAACATGAATGCAGTTGAAAAATTACCAGAAGATTTCTGTTCAAACCCAGACGTTGCTTGGACATTTCCCAAAGTGTTCTATACATCGTCTCAAGTTTTCGAGCGTGAAAAAGAAGAAATTTTTGCAAAAAGCTGGATTTGCGTTGCACACGGCAGTGAAGTGGCACAAGCCAATGACTATATTACCCGTAAGGTCATTGGTGAAAATATTATTGTGATTCGCGGTAAAGACAGCGTATTACGGGCTTTTTATAATGTCTGTCCGCATCGTGGGCATGAGTTGTTAAGTGGCAGTGGTAAAGCGAAGAATGTAATTACCTGTCCTTATCATGCATGGACATTTAAGCTAGACGGAAGTTTGGCGCTGGCACGTAACTGTGATCATGTTGAATCCTTTGATAAACAAAACTCAAGTATGGTGCCTGTAAAAGTTGAAGAGTATGCCGGTTTTATCTTTATCAATATGGATGAAAATGCCACTTGTGTTGAAGATCAATTGCCAGAGTTTGCACAAAAGCTCAATGAAACTTGTGCGGTCATCAAAGATTTAAAACTTGCAGCACGCTTTGTGACGGAAACACCAGCGAACTGGAAAGTGATTGTAGATAACTATATGGAATGTTATCACTGCGGACCTGCGCATCCGGGCTTTGCTGATTCTGTTCAGGTGGATAAATATTGGCATACCACACATCAAAACTGGACCTTGCAATATGGTTATGCACGTTCTTCAGAAAAATCATTCAAGCTGGATCCATCGGTACAAGATCCAACCTTTAGTGGTTTTTGGACATGGCCTTGCACCATGTTTAATGTGCCACCAGGCGGTAATTTTATGACCGTGATCTATGAATTTCCTGTAGATGCTGAAACGACATTACAACATTATGATATTTACTTTACCAATGAAGAACTGACTCAAGACCAAAAAGATTTGATTGAATGGTATCGTAATGTCTTCCGCCCAGAAGATTTAAATCTGGTTGAAAGTGTGCAACGTGGCTTAAAGTCACGTGGTTATCGCGGTCAAGGGCGAATCATGACGGATAAGCAACGTTCGGGGATTAGTGAACACGGCATTGCTTATTTCCAAAACCTCGTTGCGCAATATCACAAATAATCATTTAAGGGAGCCTCTCAAAATATCACTGGGGCCAAGAGCTCGATCATGTGTTTTTTTGAGAAGCACTCAAGTTAAAGGTGCGGCAAATAAAGTCGTACCTTGCTTTCAAACCATAGGATCATGACATGTCAAGTTTGCAAGGTAGTCCGCTATTTCAACAACGCGGATGGGTAAATGGTCAGTGGATCAATGCACAATCCAATGCCACTGTACCCGTCACCAACCCAGCAACAGGTGAAGAGATTGGGCTTATTCCCAATATGGGGGCAGCAGAAGCAAGCCTCGCTGTTGATGTTGCATATCAAGCCTTAGCAACGTGGAAAGCCTTAACTGCACAAAAACGCGCAGATTTATTATTGGCTTGGTATCAGTTGGTATTGGCACATGCTGACGAACTGGCTCGTATCATGACCATTGAACAAGGCAAGCCTTTGGCTGAAGCCTTAGGTGAAGTGAAATATGCTGCTTCATTTATTCAATGGTTCGCAGAAGAGGGCAAGCGAGTTTATGGTGATGTGATTCCTACCACCAACAATCAACAGCGTTTTATCATTACCAAGGAACCTGTAGGAGTGGTTGCAGCGATCACGCCTTGGAATTTCCCAATCGCTATGATTACTCGTAAGGCTGCGCCAGCTTTAGCTGCGGGTTGTACGATTGTGATTAAACCTGCCAATGAAACGCCTTATTGCGCCTTGGCCATTGCCAAACTTGCAGAAATGGCAGGGATTCCTGCTGGGGTGATCAATGTTGTAACAGGTCAGTCACAAGAAATCGGTGCAGTATTTACCAGTCATGAAAAAGTCAAAAAACTGACTTTTACTGGCTCAACACCTGTTGGTCGTTTATTGATGCAGCAATGTTCAGACACGATTAAAAAACTTGCGCTCGAACTTGGTGGAAATGCGCCATTGATTATTTTTGATGATGCGGATTTAGATAAAGCAGTACAAGGTGCAATTTTTGCCAAATTCCGTAATGCAGGGCAAACCTGTGTTTGTGCCAACCGTATTTATGTACATGACAAGGTTTATCAGGCATTTACTGAGAAATTTGTGCAAGAAGTTGAAAAATTTAAGATTGGCAATGGTCTTGAAGAAAATGTACAGATAGGGCCTTTAATCAATGAAAAAGCCGTCCTTAAGGCTCAACAGTTGATTGATGATGCAAGAAAAAAAGGTGCACAAGTGGCTTGTGGTGGTAAACAGCATGCACTTGGACAGACCTTTTTTGAACCAACCGTGCTTACTGATGTGGATCAAAGCATGGAAATTGTCAAAGAAGAAATCTTTGGGCCAGTGGCACCACTGATTCGATTTAGTGATGAAGCAGATGTGGTTGCCCAAGCCAATGACACCATCTTTGGTTTGGCAGCCTATGTGTATAGCGAAAGCATTTCACGGATCTGGCGTGTCGCAGAACAACTTGAATATGGCATGGTGGGGATGAACTCAACTGCAATTTCAAATGAAGTGGTCCCGTTTGGCGGTGTGAAGCAATCAGGGGTAGGCCGTGAAGGTTCTAAGTATGGCTTAGAAGAATTCATGACCATTAAATATATGTGTTTAGGGCTATAGGATAAAGGCGTGTTGGACATTCATTGATGATCATCCAACACGCTGCCCTCCAATGAGAAAGCGCTTGAATAAGTACTTAAAAAAGCAACATGTGGTAAAGAGGATTTAGACATGGCAAGTCATTATGAAATGTTTGCATCAGTGGTCACTGGGGTAGAGCAACTTACACCATTGATCAAACGGTTTACATTTAAACGTCAGGATGGACAAAGTTTTCCTCAGTTTAATGGGGGCAGTCATATCATTGTAAAAATGAATGATCAGCTTTCCAATGCCTATTCACTGATGAGCTGTGCTCAGGATCTTAGCACTTACCAAGTATGCGTACGTAAAGATGTAGAAGGTAAAGGTGGCTCGGTCTATATGCATGAGCAATGCAATGAAGGCTGTGAAATTCTGATTTCAGAACCTAAAAATTTATTTCCACTTGCTGAAAATGGCGCAAAACATATTTTAATTGCAGGTGGGATTGGGATTACGCCTTTTGTGCCGCAAATGGATGAGTTGGCTGCACGTGGGGCAGATTACGAATTGCATTATGCCTATCGTTCGCCAGAGCATGCTGCACTGTTGCAAGAGCTCAAACAAAAACATGCTGAACATATTTTTAGTTATATCGATTCAGATGGGAAATGCCTTGATCTCGATCAATTAATTTCCGCACAGCCAAAGGGCACACACGTTTATGTCTGTGGGCCAAAGCCAATGATTGATGCGGTGATTGATCGTTGTAATTTTCATCGTTATCGAGATGAATATATTCATTGGGAACAATTTACTTCAACCGTACCTGAAGATGGTGAAGCGTTTACTGTGGTTTTAGCGAAATCCAATCAGCAAGTCGAAGTTCAAGGCAATCAGACTATTTTACAGGCGATTGAAGCACTGAATATCGATGTTGAGTGTTTATGTCGTGAAGGGGTGTGTGGTACCTGTGAAACTGCAATCCTAGACGGTGAGGCAGAGCACTTTGATCAGTATTTGAGTGATGATGAAAAAGCATCACAGCAATCGATGATGATCTGTGTATCTCGTGCTAAAGGCAAAAGATTGGTATTAGATTTATAAATAATCCTTGGCGTAAACCGAAGTGATTTATGTTGATATATTGCAGCTTTACTTTAACCCGAAATTGACGGTTTCTAAATTAACGCCGAATGAATTTCATTCGGCGTTAATGACTGATTATGAGTATGATTTAACAACTACATTTGAGCATCTGCGCAAAAAACCAAATATTGCTAAGTGCAAAGCATAGCCACTAAAAAGCCCAAACAAATTTTAATACACTCGTATGGCCTTCAGGGCGATTCTCAACATGAGTTTCTTTTAAATACTTTGCTTCAATTGACCAGTTTTTATCTTGATATTGTATGGCAGGACCAATTGCCAAAACTTGTCCACGCATCGCAATATTTTCACCCTGTTGCTTATCTGACTTGGTTTGCTTAAAAGCGTAGCCTTCAACAGCCACTTTAACCTGATCAGTAAGTTTATATCCAAGACTATAATCACCAGCAAAATATTCCCCAGATTTGTATTGGGTATCATCATTTTCAGTGTTAAAGCTATAAGAAATTTTAGTTGAAATATCTAAACCATTTTTTGGCGCATAGCTGTAAGCAAAAATCGGTCGAACAGTATTATAGTTTTTGCCAATATTGGCGACCAAAGGCTGTTGTGCTGTGGCCTTATCATATTGACCTGTGGCGAGTACTGTTTCTATCGCAGCAATCCAGTGGTGATCTCCTTGATGCCAACCTAACATTGACCCCAACATTAAATCACCTAAGGCAGTGTTATGGTCTGACATCCCCGCTGCAGATAATCTGAGATCTACCATAGGTTGTATGGCATAGAAACCCAGTTGACCACCGAGATAGTTTTGTTCTGTCATCCAGACCAAACGGGGTATAAAGGCATTTACATCTAAATGAAAATTCGCTGGGCCATTATCAAAACTTCCAGCATGGTAATTTTGATAATAGCTTAATAGATACACACCAGCAGGTGGTAGTGCACCTGCCATCATACCTTCAGCACCGAGAGCAAATGAGTCAGCCCCATTTTCTGTGGCACAGGCAATGCTACTGGTTAAACCGAGCATCAATGGAACTGAAAGTTTGAACATCAATTGTTTCATAGAAAATCCTTTTCAATGATATTTTTATTGCAGGTAGCTGTAGCTAAACCTAAGCGGGTTAAGCATCACTACATTGTTGACTAAGCAGCTACTCGACGACGATCAACCTCTGTAGAGGGGACTTGATCAGCGTCTTTGACCAATTGGAAATTAAACTTGATGTATTTAAAGGCTTTATCTAAATTGTATTGTTTAATTTTCGCGAGATCCGTTACATCCAGTGCAGTAGCAATCAGTCCATCACGAGTAGCAAAGGCAAAGTCATCCCAAAGGTATTTGTCACCTTCAATATTAAATTGGGTGGTCAGTTTGCGATAACCCGGCGCAGAGACAAAGTAGTGAACATGCGAAGGGCGGTTACCATGTCGCCCCAACAAATTGAGTAAAGCTTGTGTTGTACCTTCAGGTGGGCAGCCATAACCGACCGGCATGGTGGTTTGAGCGATATATTGACCTTGTGTATCGGTGAAAATACTGCGGCGTAAATTAAATGCAGACTGAGATTTATCAAAGAATGAATAGTTGCCTAAACTGTTTGCATGCCAGATTTCTACTTTTGCATTGGGAATAATCTGTCCAGCAGTGTCAGTGACAATGCCTTCAATGATTAAGGCATCGACATGCCCAGATTCAGAGCCATCGTCCATACGAGCAAAGCCAACGGACTCAGGCGCACCTGCAACATAAAGCGGTCCTTCAATTGTTCGTGGTGTTCCACCTGTAATACCGGCTTTAGCATCTGCTTCATCTGCACGTAAATCTAAGTAATGTTCTAGCCCTAGACCTGCTGCCAAAAGCCCCAGTTCATTGGCTTGACCTGCATCTGTCAAATATTCTAAGCCTTTCCAAATCTCGGTTTGCGACATATCTAAGTCTTCAATGGCTTGGAATAAATCACCAAGTAAACGAACAACGATTTGCTGAACACGCAGATTGACTTCACCTGTTGCTGTCGCGACGTTCATTTGCTGAACGAGGCTATCGATTTGTTGTCTATTCATTATCATCTTCCTTTGATTGATATGAGTATTTGGCATGAGTATCTTGAGAGCGATCTGGAATCAGTGCAGATCACTCAAGCTGGTGTTGCTATATTGGATAATTTAAGGGTTCAACCACTCAGCTTTAGATGTGTCTAAAAAGTGCCGAACGTGATTGCCCATTTGCACCATCTGCCGCGCTTAAAAAGCGTTCAGTATGGATGTCTTTTTCAAATAAACGGCTTTGCATCAAGGTGGAGATGGCGGCATCAATCATCGGTGGTGGGCCACATAAATATGCCTTGTGCCCACTGCATTTATTTTCAAAATAATTGGCAACCGCTTCATGTACATAACCTGTAAACCCTGTCCATTGGTCTTCTGGCTTAGGCGCATTTAAGGCAGGGATGTATCTGAAATTTGGATATTCTTTGACAAGCTGTTCGAATTTTTCACGGTTATATAATTCAGCAACATCCCGTGCACCTTGGAACAAATAAATGATACGGGTGTCACCGTGTTCTAAAAGATCCAGAATCATCGATTGAGGGCTTGAAAGCCCTGAACCACCTGCAATGAAAATGACATTTTGCTGATCAGACTTACGCACAAAAAATTGTCCATAAGGTCCTGAAAGCGCTATTTCTTCACCAACACTCAGTTCATCATGCACATAGCGTGTTGCACCACCACCTTGCACTTTACGAATATGTAATTCGATCAGATTTGCTTCGCTCGGTGTATTGGCGATTGAAAATGCCCGGGTTCCTTCAATATTAGGGAGTTGGATATTGATGTATTGGCCTGCTTGAAACTGCATTGGTCGATCAAGTTGAAGTCGAACACCTTTAATCGTCGGCGATAAATCCGTTATTTCAATGACTTTGGCTTGGTAGTCTTGGACTAAATAGCCTAAGAAATCCTCGTCTTCATCCACGTCCGCTTCGATGACCATGTCAGATTCTGGCTTGCAACAACAAGCCAACACTTTATTTTCTTCACGTTCAATGTCCATAAGTGCAAAAGGCGAGGCTTCACCTACATCATAAAAGCCGTCTGTGACTTGAACTTTACATGTACCGCAAGTGCCATGTCCGCAAGCAAAGGGCAACCAAACACCTTGACGCAATGCTGCATCTAAAATGGTTTGATCTTCTTCAACTTGAATGATGGTTCCTGCTGGTTCAATCGTGACTTGATAGCTCATCTGTGTTCTCCTTAAACATGTGTGCCTTGGTAACCTGCTAAATCAGGCGTTACAAAGCGCAGGAGAGATTTATGATCAAAACCTAAATCTTCTAGGGACTTAGAAAAATCAGCCTGTAAAAGATTGCGGTTTAAACGGAATTCAACTTTAGACCAATCAATATGTTTAAAATCGGGATGTTGCTCAAAACCTGCTTGAATTTGCCCATCGATCAAGGCTTGTAAGCTTTGTTTTGGTGAAACCACAAAAGCATGCGCCGAACAAAATAAGGTGTGATGATCCCAACCAATAAACAACAACATGTTTTCGCCGTAATTTTGTTGTAGATCTAGTGGTTCAAATTGATATTTTTCAACAATCGCTTGTACAGTCATGGTGTATTTCCTTAAACTTTTGAATAAATCCTTGAGCGGATGCTGTCGAGTTAGACAACATCCATTGCTTATTTTTTAATTTTTGGATGAGGGTTTAAGCTGCGTTGCCTTTCCACTTTTTCCAGCGCTGTTGGTCAGGTGAACCTTCAATATCGAGATTGTCTGCACCGACATTAAAGTTGTAGTAATCCCTTAAAATACTTTCTAAATCTGGACCACCACAGTTACCCTGCAAAATTTGATGTACAGGCAACCACGCTTGGATGTATTTCTCAGGTTCGCGTTCAAAAATGTCATGACAACCATCAGAGCAAGTGTGATAACGCTCATCTTTGTAAATTGAATCACGATAGCTAAATAGTGTTGGGTCGCCATCCATTTTAGTAAAGGTCATTGGAATTTGGCACACTTGGCACAATTGAGGTAAACCTGCGCTATAGAAGCGTTTACCTTCAGCTTCCATTTTTCGAGCAAGTTCCCAACGTGGGCGATAATATTTATCAAACGTGTCAGGATATTTTTCTGAGAGCCAATCCATTTCCTCATCTGTTGGGATCCACGTATGGAAGCCTGCTGCATGACCGAAGTTATAGAAAATCCACCATGCTTGATGCGAAACATGTTCTTTCTCTTTGCTAATCACTTCACTATATTTCGGCATACGAATCCCGTAGCGACTTAAGTCTTTAAATAAAGCGCCACCCGCTTCTTCAAAATAAGTTTCCCAAGCTTCTTTCCATGACATGACTTTATTTGGCAACATGTAATCCATCATCATGCCGACGATGGACAGCAGGCGAGTTCCTCGCCAGAACCATTTATCAATCCATTCTTGTACGATTGGCACATTATCTTCGTGCTGTTCCAGTAAGAATTTTACAATTTCCAGTCCTAGCGTCATGTGGCGTGCTTCGTCTGATTGTGCACTAAAGCCAAATGTTACGGTTGCCATATCACCATTGTAAGCTGCTCCCGACATGAAAGGAACGAACAATAAGTTAGTTAGGACATATTCAAAGGCAAAGCTGATTGCCAATAAAAACTCAAAAGGCCCCGCTGAACGTGCATCTTCAAAGAATGATTTAGGTACAGACAAGTACCAGACACGGTCATGCATATGTGCCCAGTCTTGGAAGCCATCAAAGAACTTGTTGTAATGGCTCATCGCATGAATCTGGGTTTGTACATGACGTAATTCATCAATGGATTGCATTTGCGAGGCGATACGTGCACCAATGCCACTGAACTGACGTCCAACATGTGCATAGCCTTGGTACGCTTGATATTCAAGCGGGGTTACCGCGGTTAAAAACAGTTTAATTGCGTTGACATAACGTTCATTTGAAACATTCATTTGCCCATTGTTTTGTGCAAAAGCATCAAAAATGGCATATAGCTTCTTTTCTTTTTCTGCTTGGTATTTCCAATAGTTATCCATGGTTAAACGGAAAGGATCTTCCCATTTCGACCAGTCGGTAATTTTGATGCCTTCAAACTCTTCATACGGAAAGGCATCTTTACGATCTGCATAGGAAAAGTCCCAATCTAGATCACGGGTGAGTATCCGATAACGTTCTTTGGCATTGAGCTTTTTATTGTTTACTTTGGCTTGGCTATTCATTTTGATCATCCTTTAATTTACATGCAGCTACCTGCTATTTATGCTTTAAATCTAGGGGAAGTGCGGCTTAGTTCCACTTCAAGGTAAAACTGTCATCATCTTCATCAACATTGCCACCCAAGGTAATCATGTTGAGTTGTAGTTCTTGGATATCCCAGTTTTGCCCAAGTTTTTCTGATACTGTTTCTGCACGTACCACCAGCTCGCCAGTGCTTTCGACCCGAATCATCGCGGGAAGATATTGAATTGTTGCTTCAGGATTGTCCTGTTCAATCGCTTCAATGATGTAGCGTGAAGTGTCATTGTCTTGCAGTGCTAAATAAACTTTAGAGGTCATGATGGCAAATCCTTATGCTGCTAAATCGAGTAAAATGTTGCCGGCTTTTTTGCTACGTTCAGAGATCTTATTTAGACCTGAATCAATCCCTGAATCCGTCAGTGCGGTTTGTGCCCAAGCACTAAATGCTTGTTTAACTTGGGGTAGTAATTCCGTGATCCATGTTTGAATCAGGGTTTTATTCTCTTCAGATTCTGAAATCGCAGTTTTTAAAACACTGTCTGACCACTTCGCTAAATCAGTTAAACAGTCCTTCATAAATTCGGTAAGAATGGCAATATCACGCCCGCCATTTTCAACCAGCCATTCATCGAGCTGTCCAAAAACCAGCTCTTGTAACATGCTGTCAATCAAAAGATTTTGCAAAATATAAAGTTTGAACCAGTCTTGTTCGGTTAGGCTTTGTTCACAAAGTTTACGTAAGGGTTGCCAAGTTTCATCATTTAGCCAAGCGTGTTTGGCTTGTTGTAAGGATTCACCTGTATTGCCATCAAGGATTAAGCCAATACGTGAAATGTATTGCGCCATACCGAGACGATCCATAGCCGCAAAAATACATGCTTGGGTGATGACAGTGCCATAACCATAGGCACTGCCTGACATCATATGTAAGTTGGCTGTTTGTTCGACATAGCGAAAAGGTAATAAACACTGGATGATTTTTTGTTTCACTTCATCACTGAGATTATTGACCAACTGACGTTTTTCAAAAAAAGCATAATGACTTTCAGCGGTATCTTGCAGACGTGCACGATGTTGTACATAAGCGCCATAATAAAATTGACGAGGGTCTTTAAATGCATACCAATCTTGCATTTGCAAAGCGGTATGGGTTTTATCATTTAAGGTTTTATCTGGCTTCCATAAGGGGCGATAGTGAAAATTTGTCGAAGCTTGAATATCAAAGCTGACTTCTTGATAGCGTGTTGCGGGCTTGGCTCCAAAACGGCGTTCGATATACGCATAAGTCTGACGAATCGGTTCTAAATTGGATGTTTTAATTTCTAAAGTCATTAGCTTCTCCTTGTAGAATTAAGCCTGATCTTCTTGATCAGAATGTTGGCGAGCATGATTTAAAACAGTCGGTTCAATGCCATAACGCCATTTATCTTCCTGCGCATCGTTCCAAGCCTGTTGTTCTGCGGTCATTTCAATGACATGATTAGTTTCACAAAAATGCTGGAAAGCCTGTTGGGGGAGAATCAGTTCAACAAAAAGCGTAGGATCTTGAATGGCAAAATCGAATTCGACAAATTTGGCATTCCGCTCACCAGTAATACGGATATATTTGACCAATGTGGTAGGCTGTTTAGCGTCAATCATGTGCTTATCCTTTTATCAACATCAAAACAATTTTGATGTAGAGCTTCATGCTCATATGCTAGGTTTGCTCTAGATATTCCAAAAGTCGTGCCAACTTTAAAATTTAATTAAAATTCAATTATTTATTATTTTTTGCTCATAAGGATATGAAGCGCGACAGCATTATTTTCATCAAATAATGAAGCTAAAGAGATGCTGATTTCATCAAAAGATGAAACAGTGATTTTGATGGGAAAGATCGAGTTAATGTTTATAAAAACCAATAACGACTTGATATCGATTAAAATAAAAACAATATACCTTAAAGGTATGAAAATATAAGAAAAGGTAGTGAAGCTTTTGGTTCAGAATTAGGTAATATCAAGATTGCATTCACAAAGACATATAGCCAAGGATGGATATATCATGCCCCCAGCCAAAGATGTGAAGGTATATAAAAAAATACTGGAACAGAACAAAGATATTCAAGATTTACTCGATAAAATCGTTTTTGATGCTCAACACGGACAAATCTGGTTTGATGAAAATCGAATGTTGTTAATGCATACCAGTATTTTGGGCTTTTTAAGAAAAGATCTCTATCAAATGTTGGGGCTTGAACGCACTAAACGCTTTTTTATTCGTTGTGGTTACCAAGCTGGCATGCGCGATGCAGAAGTGACCTCAAAACTACGACCAAATTTAAATGAAGCAGAAGCTTTTATGGCTGGACCGCAAATGCATGGCATTCGTGGTATGGTGCAGGTTGACGTCAATGAGCTACATTTAAGTCATGATTTAAAACAGTTTTATGCTGATTTTAACTGGCTTAATTCATTTGAGGCAGAGGTGCATTTAAGTGAATTTGGTGCTTCAGATCAACCTGCTTGTTGGATGTTATTGGGCTATGCCTGTGGCTATAGCAGCTTTGTCATGGGGCAGACCATTATCTATCAAGAGACACATTGCGTTGCTCAGGGTGATGAGCATTGTCGAATCATTGGAAAGCCATTGAGTGAATGGGAAAATGCCGATGAGTTGATTCGCTTTATGTCACCCGATGCTGTCTCGGACGAAATCATTGCCTTACAGGCGGAACTCAATCAATTAAAGAAAAATATTTATACCGATGCTGAAAGTGATTACACCATGTTTAATGCGGTAGGCGAGTCCGTTGCCTATCGAAAAGTCTGTGATCTACTTAAAAAAGCAGCAGGGAGTAAAGTCGCAGTTTTATTACAAGGTGAAACAGGCGTTGGCAAAGAAGCATTTGCACGGGGTATTCATAATGGCAGTCAGCGTCAAGCGCAACCATTTGTGGCAGTGAATTGTGCCTGTATTCCTCCTGATCTGATTGAGTCAGAACTGTTTGGTGTGGAAAAAGGCGCATTTACTGGTGCGGTTCAATCTCGAATGGGAAAATTTGAACGTGCTCATGGCGGAACAATTTTTCTAGATGAAGTGGTTGAGCTTTCACCACGCGCACAAGCTGCATTATTACGGATGCTGCAAGAAGGTGAGTTTGAACGGGTAGGAGATAGTCGAACACGCCAAGTCGATGTCAGACTTGTTGCTGCGACCAATGAGGATTTAGAGCAGGCCGTTAAAGATGGAAAATTCCGTGCAGATTTATATTATCGCTTAAATATTTTTCCTGTGATTATTCCGCCTTTACGTGAGCGAAGAGAAGATATTCCCTTGCTGATTAATCATTTTTTGGCACGCTTTGAAAATATGTATAACAAGACCCTAAAAGGGCTCAGTGATAAAGCAAAAAACTTTATGATGAAATATGATTGGCCTGGCAATATTCGTGAGTTGGAAAACTTGTTGGAAAGAGCCACCTTACTGACCGATCATCAACAGGAAATTAAATTGGACAGTTTGTTTCCTCAACATAAGGATTTAGAAGCAGTGAGTGAAACTGCACAATCACTGATCAATGTAGAGGATTTATTTAGTGAGAATTTCTCTTTAGATCAACTTGAACAAAATATTATTCGTAGCGCTATGGATAAAAGCCAACAGAATGTCTCAGAAGCTGCACGTATGCTTGGAATTAGTCGGGCAACATTGGATTACCGTTTAAAGAAAATTACGCTGGGCTAAAATCAAATTTGCCTCAATAACCATAGAAATGTGCTTGGATAGCGCTTTGATCAGCTTCAGGCCGCTATGTTATCTGTCTATAGTTGTTGATAGTTGTCAATTTAAAACAGATGAGTTGAATGCTTGTTTCAATGAAGTCAATTTTACACTTGGATATTGATCTCATATTTTATTTAAATCGTCGGGCTTAAATAAAATACTAAAACAACTTCCCCCTAAAGCTTGTGACTTGGAATATTCAATGCGACCTTCATGCGCGATCATAATTGCATTGACAACAGATAGACCTAAACCACTACCACCATTCTTCTTGCCTCTGGATTCTTCAAGTCGATAAAACGCATCAAATATAAAGGGGATATGCTGATCTGCAATACCGGGTCCTTGATCTTCAATGGTTAAAACCAAACCTTCTGATTTTTTTTGGGTGCTAATCCGTAAAATCCCTGCCTGTGCATAACGAATTTCATTTTCAAATAATGCAATTAAGATCTGTTCAAGCCGTTGTCGGTCAAAAAAGCAGGCTTGATCTGATAGATCGGTTTCGATGACTAATTTTGCTTGATCAAAACGGTCTTGAAGTAAGTTTACAGATTGTGTAATGACGTCAGATAGACAAACTGACTCTAGGTTAAGTCGAAGTTGTTGATTATCCGCCAGACTTAGGGTTCTTAGATCTTCGATTAAAAATGACAGTTGCTCAACTTGATTGAGCAAATTTTTTAATAAGGCCTTATCGGGGGTAAATATATCGTCAAGCACGCCTTGTAAGCGACCTTGTAAGATGGTCACAGGAGTTCTTAATTCATGTGCTATTGCGGCATTCCAAATAGATGCATTGTTGACTGAGATTTCCAGTTTTTCTGCCATACGATTAAAGTCATTGATCATCTTTGTGATTTCAGCGACAGAAGAGGGATTGTCCAATTGCGCTCTTACGGAAAGATTGCCCAAACTAATTTCTCTTGCTGCAATGGCTAAAGAATTTAGCGGGGCGATAAAGCGTTGCGCTAATTTTAATCCTAAATAAACAGAAGTTAGTGAACCGAATAAAGTCACCAATAAAATCCAAGTGAGATCAACAAAATTAAATGACCAGTCTTCGGAATTTAATTGTTCAAGTGAGACCAATTTAAACTCAATGGCGACAAAATAAGTTAAATAGCCAAAAACCAAGGAAAAACAAGTGGTCAATAAGCTCACTTTGGCCATGGTGATAATCAGCTGGCGGCTAATTCCAATGTTATTTTTCATCATTTTGCCTTAAACGATAGCCAACACCACGGACATTGATCAGTAAGTCAGTTTGATGATGATCTTCCAGTTTTTTACGTAATTTACTGATATGACTGTCTACAGTACGCTCTAAGGCATCACCATCAGGCAAGCAATGGTTCATTAATTCTGATCGGGTAAAAACCTTGTAGGGCGCTTGCGACATCAACGCAAGGATCTTAAATTCCGTTAAGGTAAGGTTTAACAGTGCTTTAGAATGTTCTTTGATAATGTATACACAAAGTGTTTCTATATTAATTTCAATTGATTTAAAGCTAATGATTTGGGCTTTCGCCTGAGATGACATTGCACTTCTTCTCAATACGGCTTCAACTCTGGCAATAATTTCATTTGGATTGAATGGTTTTACCACAAAGTCATCAGCGCCGATTCTAAGTGCTGTGACTTTATCCACTTCTTGATCTAATGCGGTCAGCATAATCACAGGGGTTTGTTTGGATTGACGAATATGATTTAAAACTTCCCAACCATTTAAGATCGGCAATTTCACGTCAAGAATCACCAGATCAATCTGTTGCTGCGCATGTATTTCGATGGCTTGCTGTCCATTAAGTGCTCTAAGCACATTGAAGCCATTTTTTTTCAGATAATGCTCCACAATATCACCGATATCATAATCATCTTCAACGACTAAAATTTGTTTACTGGCTGGATCAGACGCAAAAGAAATATTGCCCATCGCTGGATACTTTAAAATGGATACAGCCCCATCATAATTTATTTTTAGTGGTTATATCCACACAATCTCCACACTTTAGTGACGCTAAGTACACAAATATTGCCAATAATCGTCATATCTAGAACTCTGGGTGCAGATGATGCCTAAGCCTTATTTTTTTATTATTTTATTGGTTGTTTTAAGTGGGAGTGCGTTAACTGGATGTAATCGCTCAGGAAATGCTGAAGCAGAACAAGCACAGCAGGCTGCACCAGCCAAAGTCAGTATTTATACAGTTCAACAGCAAGATATTCATTTGATTGAAAACTTACCTGCACGTGTACAAGCCTATCGAATTTCAGAAATTCGCCCACAAGTTGGCGGAATTATTGAAAAGGTGCTGTTTACCCAAGGCAGTGAAGTTAAGGCTGGACAACCTTTATTTAAGATCAATTCGGAAATTCTTCAAGCAGATGTCAATAGTAATCAGGCTTTATTGGCAAAAGCACAGGCAGAAGTGGTGCGTCTAAAAACCCAACAGGAGCGATATCGACAACTGCTTCCTTCCAATGCCATTAGTAAACAGGAGTTTAATAATACGGAAGCCGCTTATCAACAGGCTTTGGCCGAAGTTGCTCAAACCAAGGCAGCATTGGCACGACAAAATTTAAACTTACGCTATGCGACTGTACGCGCCCCGATTTCAGGTCAAATTGGTAAGTTGCTGGTAACCGAAGGTGCATTGGTCAGCACCAGCGATACCAATCCAATGGCTTTGGTACATCAGTTAGATAAAGTCTATGTTGATGTTAAACAATCAATCTCTGAATATGAGCAATTGCAAGATCGTTTGAGTGATGGTTCGTTATTACAACGTGGCGGTGCTGAAGTCAGCATATCCAATAGTCAGGGTAAATTATATCCAGTGACTGGAAAGATTTTATTCTCAGATACCAGCGTAGATCCCAATACTGGTGATGTCACTATCCGTGTGGAAGTAAATAATCCTCAACGGAAATTATTGCCAGGGATGTATGTCAGAGTTGGTTTAAACAGAGCATCACAGCCCAATGCCTTACTTGTACCTGAGCAAGCCGTGCAAAGAGATATTTCAGGTCAAGCACAACTGTTGATTGTAAAAGCAAATCAGACTGCAGAAACACGTCCAGTGAGTTTAGGACAGTTATATAAAGGTTTCTATGTGGTGAATAGTGGAATTAAAGCTGGTGAAAAAGTCATCGTTGAGGGATATGATCGAATTCAACAGCCAGAACAGCCTTTAAAAATAACCCAGTGGAAGTCGCAATACACAACCGATGTTGGGACTTTACAAACGCAAAATAAGGGCAGTGATCAAAGCACTGCAGGTCAGTCTTCTCCGAATACAGGAGAAAAATTATGATATCGCAGTTCTTTATTAAACGGCCAATCTTTGCTTGGGTGATTGCACTCTTTATTATTCTGTTTGGTGTCTTAAGTATTCCAAAGTTGCCGATTTCTCGTTTTCCTTCAGTTGCACCACCTTCGATTAGTATCTATGCAACTTATCCGGGAGCAACACCAGAAACCTTGAATGATAGTGTTGTTACCTTGATTGAGAGAGAGTTATCGGGAGTAAAGAATTTACTTTATTACAGCGCCACCTCTGATGCCAGTGGTCAAGCGAGTATCACTGCCACATTTAAACCGGGGACTGATCCAGAGTTGGCTCAGGTAGATGTGCAAAATAAACTAAAGTCTATTGAACCGAGATTGCCACAATCGGTTAGACAGCAAGGCCTGATTGTTGAAGCGGCATCCTCTGGATTTCTGATGATGGTCGGAATCAACTCACCAAATGATCAATTTAAAGAAATTGATTTAAGTGATTATTTGGTTCGAAATGTGGTTGAAGAATTAAAACGGGTTGAAGGAGTAGGACGTATTCAATCCTTTGGATCTGAAAAGGCCATGCGTATTTGGATTGATCCAAACAAATTGGTGTCTTATCAGCTGTCGATTAAAGATGTCACAAATGCCATTCAAGCACAAAATACGCCGATATCTCCGGGAAGTGTCGGGAGTTTGCCTGCGGTTCAAGGACAGATGATTACACTGCCATTAACGGCTGAAGGGCAGTTAAGTACAGTTGAAGAATTTCAAAATATTACCCTACGTGCCAACCAGAGTGGCGCACAAGTCACACTGAAAGATGTTGCACGGGTGGAGCTTGGGGCGCAAACCTATAGTTTTTCTATTTTAGAAAATGGAAAGCCAGCAACCGCTTTGGCGATTCAAATGAGCCCGGGTGGTAATGCAGTCAAGACCTCTGAAGCGGTCAAAGCAAAAGTTGAGGAGCTGAGCAAGGTTTTACCAAAGGGAATGCAATATTCGATTCCTTATGATACTGCGCCGTTTGTTAAAATTTCGATTGAAAAAGTAATTATGACTTTGCTGGAAGCAATGGTGTTGGTTTTCTTTGTCATGTATTTATTTTTACATAACATTCGCTACACTTTGATCCCTTCAATTGTTGCACCGATTGCACTTCTAGGCACATTTGCGGTGATGTTGATCAGTGGTTTTTCGGTCAATGTTTTAACTATGTTTGGTATGGTTTTAGCCATCGGTATTATTGTCGATGATGCGATTGTGGTGATTGAAAATGTGGAACGCATCATGGCAACAGAGGGTTTATCACCAGTTGATGCCACCTCTAAAGCAATGCAAGAAATTACCAGTCCAATCATCGGGATAACCTTGGTGCTGGTGGCGGTATTTTTACCAATGGCCTTTGCCAGTGGTTCGGTCGGGATTATTTATAGACAATTTACCGTGACCATGGCGGTATCCATTGCATTCTCAGCATTTTTAGCACTGACCTTAACCCCTGCACTTTGTGCAACCTTGTTAAAACCGATTGAAGCCGATCATCAGAAAAAAGGCTTCTTTGCGTGGTTTGATCGCTTTTTTGACCGCATCAATAAAAAGTATGAAGCAATTTTAGTGAAATTGTTGAAACACATTTTTACTGTGATGATTGTATTTGTTGTCCTGACAGGTTTCTTATTATTTGCGTTTAAATCGATCCCAACCGCTTTTTTACCAGAAGAAGACCAAGGCTCATTTATCACCTCATTTCAATTGCCTGCAGATGCCAGTCAAGAGCGGACATTGACCATTGTAAAATCATTTGAGGAACATTTAAAAAGCAGAGAAAGTATTAAGGAAAATGTCTCTGTGCTTGGGTTTGGCTTTAGTGGTTCTGGTAATAACACAGCCATTGCCTTTACAAATTTAAAAGATTTTAAAGACAGAAATACCTCAGCTGCAGATGAAGTTAACGCTGTAAATGCGGCCATGGCAGACAGTGCAGAAGGTACGATTATGTCTGTTTTACCGCCTGCAATTGAAGAAATGGGAACAACTTCGGGCTTTACTTTACGTTTACAAGATCGCGGTAATCTTGGAATGCAAGCTTTGAATGAGGCACAAGCGCAGTTGATCGGTCTTGCAGCAACCAGTAAAAAACTGGCTTATGTTTATCCAGAGGGTTTACCGCCAGGTAGTAATGTCGATTTAAAAATTGATCGGAATAAGGCAGAAGCTTTAGGAGTGAATTTTGCTGATGTGACAGACACCATTTCATCTTCAATGGGTTCAATGTATGTCAATGATTTTCCAAATCAGGGACGAATGCAGCAAGTGATTGTTCAAGTCGATGCCGATTCACGGATGAAAGTTACTGATATTCTAAATTTGAATGTGGTTAACAAGACTGGAGCACTGGTTAAGCTGTCTGAGATTGTAACACCTGTGTGGACACAGTCTCCGCAGCAATACAATCGCTATAATGGACGACCATCATTGAGTATTGCAGGGGCAGGCGCAGAAGGTGTTTCTTCAGGAGTAGTGATGAAGGAAATCGAGCGATTGATTGAGCAGTTACCAAAAGGAATTGGTTATGAGTGGACAGGGCAATCCTTGGAGGAAAAACAGTCAGAAGCGCAAACCAATTTCTTATTGGCATTGTCAATGTTGGTGGTCTTCCTCGTCCTTGCTGCCCTTTATGAAAGCTGGTCGATTCCATTGTCGGTGATGTTGGTTGTACCTTTAGGTATGATTGGTGCAGTGGTTGCGGTATGGATCCGAGGAATTCCCAATGATATTTTCTTTAAAGTGGGTTTAATTACCATCATTGGATTATCTGCAAAAAATGCCATTTTGATTGTTGAATTTGCCAAAATGCTAAAAGAAGAAGGAATGACTCTGATTGAAGCCACTGTTGCGGCTGCCAAACTTCGTTTAAGACCGATCTTGATGACATCCTTGGCTTTTACCGCTGGTGTGATTCCATTGGTAATTGCTACAGGTGCAAGTTCTGAAACTCAACATGCGATTGGTACAGGGGTTTTTGGTGGTATGGTCAGTGCGACGATACTTGCAATCTTTTTTGTGCCAGTATTTTTTGTGTTTATCCTCAGTGCTGTTGAGAAATTACGTGGCAAAGCTTTAGCTGTACGTAAACTGCCTTAAGCGCTCTGCGTTAAGTTTTTAATTTTAAGTCTTGTGTTTTGTAGAGGATGAAGCATTTGTCCTCTACAATATTCCTAAGTCCTCCATCGCATTTATTATATGCATTTATTTGGATGCCTAATTTTTCTTCCTATTATTTTTATCTCGTATTGTTTTCTTTAGATATACAGGTCAGTTGTTTTAACTGCATTATTTATATAAGTTTATTTTTTACATTTAAATAAATACATTCAGTGGCCCACTGTTTTATCGTCAAATCATACCTCCTAAACCATTCTTATTTACATTTAATTACATTTCTCATTAGGCATTTTTGCCTTCTCATTCGTCTATATAGATAAAGGCAGTGTTTTTTAAATTCACGGCAATTGACCTGATAGACGAAGCAGGAAGGATTCATGAACAGTACAACGCAATACAATAGATTGAGCAGACAAGAAAAGCACAGGGTTTTATCCAGCACTCAGCAAATGCGCTACATTTATTTGTGCTGTATCTAAGCCTATGTCTGCTGTAATTCTCGCTTCAAATGATAAGCAAAAATACTCTACGCTTTGTGGGGTAGTGATCAGTCATATATTGTTGTTATGGTCTTTGTCTTATTTAAAAACAGATGTTCGTATTGAATCACATTCACCTGAAAATGCGATTCAAATTCGTTTTATCAGCTTGAACAAAACCGATGTTGTACAACAAAGCAGTACAAAGCTGCAGACGGCATCAGAGCAAGCTGCAACGCAATCAAAAGCACAACCTCAATCTACAGTAGCAACAGCGGTACAACATCAACAACAGGTCAAAGTGATACATAGTACTGAGTCAAAAAAGTTGAAGATGGATCAAACAACACAACAGACAACAAAAGCACAAGAAAAAAAACCAACCGATCAACAGACGGAAAGTAAATCTGAATCAAATCGTCAGTCAACACAAACATTCACTGAAACAAAATCATCTACGAATACTGAACAGACTGCTTCAGGTCAGTCAAATGAGATAGCCAAACGTGCAGGTGGTGAAGCAGGCAAAGACAATAAAAAAGAACAAAACGCTGCCTCTACTTCTCAACCACAGCAACCGCTTCCCGTGAGTCGGGTTGATGTACTCAGCTTTGGCAAGCTTAATTACGATGATCGCGAATTGCAAAACCAGCAGCGCTTATTGGTTCTCACCATCAAAATTAATCCACAAGGGCAGCCGATAGATGTCAGAGTAAAGCAAAGCTCGGGCATGAGTAGTTTGGATGAAAGAGCTATACAAGCTGCACAAAAAGCAAAATTTAAACCACATATTGTCAATGGTGAAGCATTGGCAATCGTGGTGGATTTTCCCATTCAGCTTAAGCTTGGTCGTAATCGCTGATTGGATCATTAAACAATGAAAGGGTTTATTTAGGAGTTTTTATGAACGCATCAACAGAAAAAGTGATCAGCAGTAGTTTAATGCAACGCTTGAAACAAGAAACACTGGCAGAGCATGAACGTATGGAAATCTTGATGCAGCAATCAGGCGCGTTTGAGAGTAAAGAGAATTATGCGCAATTCACCCTGTCGCAATATTATTTTCAGAAAGATGTTGAACATCTTTATCAAGATTCACAGGTTGAACAATTGATTCCCGATTTAGATGTGCGTGGGCGTTCCGATGCAGCTTTACAAGACTTGGCTGATTTAGGTTTAACACCTCAGCAGCAGGGTATTGCAACCGATGAAATTAGTTTTCCACAATCTTTGGGCTGGATTTATGTTTCAGAAGGTTCAACCTTAGGCGCAGCATTTTTACTCAAAGAGGCTCAGGCTAGATTTGGCTTTAATGCTGATTTTGCTGCACGTAACTTAGCAGCATATCCAGAGGGTCGTGGATTAGTATGGAAGCGCTTCAAGCAAAGCCTAGATGATGCAAATTTTAGTTTAGAGGAACAGCAATTGATTATTGAGGGGGCTATGCAAGGCTTTCATCGTTTTGGTGAACTTTTAGCACAATTAAAAACACTGAAATAAATAATTGATGATGGATAAAGGAAATCAAGCAATGAAGCAAACGGGGTCAGAGACCAATCTAAATACCAGTATTTCTATGTCGGAGCCGAGATTGGCGAAGTCATGGTTGGTTCGCTGGATCTGTATTGCACTGGCGGGGTTATGTCTGGTCTTAGGGACGATCGGTTTGGTGGTTCCTGGTTTGCCTACGTTTGATTTTTATTTTTTGGCAACGTTGTTTGCTGCAAAGGGTTCGCAACGAATGCATCAGTGGATTGTTAATAATAAAGTCATTGCTCCGATTTTACAGCAATGGCAACTCAAACGAACTTTGCCCGTAAAAGTAAAACTATTTTCTTTGGCCAGTATGAGTGTAGCTGCTGGCATTTTAATTTGGACTGTGCCTCATCCATGGGCAGTAGGAACCATTATTGTGATGATGGTTTGTGTGCAATTGTGGATGTGGTTAAAAGCATAAATGAGGATAATCTCAGGATGGAAATCTTTGAATATTATAAAAATACTGAAGAACTTAAATGCTTGCTGTTGCAAGCAAATTTAAAAGTAACTACAACACGATTGACTGTACTGAATATTTTAAGAAATGCACAACGAGAGCTGACAGCAGCCGAAATTTTGTATAGTCCAGATTTAAAAGTGAAAAAATTATCTTTTGCTGGTGTCTATCAAACCCTGAAACAGCTTGTTAAAGCAGGATTGTTGGTTAAATTTAAGCTGGGAAGTGAACAAGCATTATATTCATTCAAGGGAAGTCAAACCAATATGAGAATATATTGTAAAAAGTGTAGTCAGTTGCAACAAATTAATGATGAGGCTTTAGAGCAGCAAATTCGAGGACTTATTTTAGAACATGGTGCAAGTTCATATCATCTTGTTATAGAAAAACCCTCTTGTCCTTATTGTAGTCATTAAAACAACATGCCAAAGGGTAGATTATTTTATGATAAAAATATCCATAAATAATAAATCGGAATTTAAACTGAATAATAACCAAGATATTGAGGTTCAATGGGCATTAACTATTGATAATTTAACTTTATTTTTTAAGTATATTAAATGATCAAATAGAACATAAGGATGTACATAAACTAAAAAATAATCATATATACGGGGATTTTCTCTCAGGGTGTCTTGACATTTAAATGATAATTATTATCATTTAAAAGACCATCAAAGAGTTGATCCTATTGTGAACAAAAATCCTGCATTTGTAGATCAATTGTACCGTAATCACCAATCTTGGTTGCATCAATGGCTTAGAAAAAAAGTAGGCAATAGTGAGCAAGCCGCAGATTTGGTACAAGATACGTTTATTAAAATTCTGCAAACGCGTGATGAACTTTTTGGAGTAAAAGAACCTCGTGCATATCTGGTGACTATTGCTAGAAATTTAATGATTGATCAGGTGCGCCGAAAGCGCATAGAGCAAGCCTATCTGAATGAATTAAGTCAGATGGAATATATGCTGGATACAATTCCTTCACCAGAAGATCAGCTTCAGGTTGTTCAAGCCATTGACCAGATTTGTCAGGCTTTGATACGCGTCTCTGAAAAAGCACAACAAGCTTTTGTGCTCCATTATTTTGAAGGTTTAACCCATAAAGAAATTGCAGAAATCATTGGTGTTTCAACCAAGATGATTCAAAAATATCTAGCAACTTGCCTTGTGCAATGCTACGCACTGAAACAAGAGAAGGATTTGTTTGAGTAAATGATTGAAGAAGAGAAGAGTAAGCAACAATTAATCGAAGAAGCAGCGGAATGGATTGTGCTGCTGAGTACCGATGATGACTTACTCAAAAGAACAGCGCAAACAGATTTTGATGCTTGGAAAAGCAAGAGTCCACAACGCCAAAAAATTGCTCAAGATATTGAGCAATATATTACTTCGATTCAAAAACTGGTACAGAATCCACAACAACAGAAAATGACCCAATCTGTATTAAAAACTGGTTTACATAGTGCTCGTAAGCAAAAAAATATGCGCTATGGTGGAATTTTGACGGTGATATTGTGTTGTGTAGGGGGTATTTATAGTTATTTTATTTATCATCCAGTGTCATATCTAACCGCTGATATTAAAAATCATGCAGGAGAATGGAAAACCCAAACCTTAGCAGACGGTTCACAACTTAAACTCAGCGGTCAGAGTGCGGTTAATCTGGACTTTTCATCAAATCAGCGTGTTGTGGAGTTGGTTCAAGGGGAAATATTTGTAGATGTGGCCAAAGACAAAGCCCGTCCTTTTATTGTCAAAACCCAACATGGTCAAATTGAAGCATTGGGAACTGCATTTAGTGTTCAATATCAGCCAGATGCGACTGGGCTTAAAATGCTACATTCCAAAGTGAAAGTGCAGTCCTCGAAACAAGACGAAGATCAAACCAAAGCATCTTCTGTGATTGTGACAGCAGGGCAAGAAGTCATACTTGATCGAAATGGTATACAGCCTATACATACTTTTAATTTATACAATGAACAGCAGAAATGGAATCAACGGCATTTGATTGTTGAGAATATGTCTTTGTCAAAAGTGCTAAATGAGTTGAATCGAAACAGCAAAGAAAAAATTATATTTAACGCTGCTAAGTTAGAGAAAATTAAGGTCAATGCTGTATTGCCTTTAGATCATACCGAAAGTGCATTGCAATTATTAAGCAGTGTATTCCCTCAGCTAAATGTCTATCAAATCACTCCATATTTCACAGTTGTGACTTTGCAATAAACAGCATGATTTAAGCACTTGGTTTGAATCATGCTGTTTAGCTTTAAATTAGGCCTAAAATTTATATCGTTTTTTACTAATTGTTTGATAAATATAATTAATAATAAACTTAGAAAAATAAAAGATAAATCATTTAAATTTATTTTGAATAAATGGTTCCACTTTTTCAATTCTGAAGCGTCATAGTAAGTAGAAGCAAATATTAGGAATACATTTAATTTAATATATTGAATGATTCTTATTTATATTTACTGGGGCGTAAAATGAGTGAAGCTGTTTGCGGTCAAAAGCATCCAAAATATTCTTTCAAAGTGACATCATTGGCATTGGCGATTCATCTCGTTTGTGTGGGTGTAGCAACAACAGTCGCGACACAAAGCACTTATGCGCTCAGTACAGAAACGCAGTCATATCATATTCCAGCGGGTTCACTTGCCAGTGTTCTGAATACCTTTGCCGAGCAAGCGGGGACCTCGATTGCAATTGATGCAAATCAGCTTAAAGGTAAAAGTAGCTTAGGTTTAAGCGGACAATATAATTTAGAAAACGGCTTTCAACATATTTTAGCAGCAACCGAGTTTACTGTGGTGAAAGTTGGAAATGGCTATATATTGAAGCATGTGGATAAAGCTGAAATTAGAACCATTCCAGTACAATCTCAGCCGATGATAGCTGATCAAGAAAATGTCGTACAACTTAGCCCAATGACTGTTTTTGGCACTGTCAGTCGCGATACAAAAGGGCAGAATGATGTTTATGATCAAGATATTTCTAGCGTCTATGCCAGCAAAGAGCAAATAGAACGATATAAAGGCGCTCAGCCAGCAGATTTATCCAAGGGAATGGTCGGAGTATACAGTGGTGATGCCCGAAACAGTGGTGCTTTAGATCCAAGTATCCGTGGTGTTCAAGGACCGGGCCGTGTTCCTGTCCTTATTGATGGGACAGAACAGGCACTCACTGTATGGCGTGGTTATAACGGTGCGAATAATCGGAGTTATATTGACCCTAATTTAATCGGTGGGTTACAAGTCATTAAGGGGCCTTCCATCACACGCAATGTAAATACAGGTGTGGGTGGTGCGGTCGTTATTCATACTCTAGCTGTAGATGATGTTTTAAAAGAAGGTAAAAATTTTGGTGGGGAGATAAAAGTAGAAACCAGCAGCAATGCAGTGAAACCTCGAGAACCACAACTATTAACTGGTCAAAGCATTTACGATAATCCAAATTATCCAGCTACAGGAACGGACTGGCAAGGCAATCCAGTGTTCGAGCCTTATTATGATCCATCCTTATTTAAAGTAGCACGTCAGAATAAAGAAAATAATATTTATTCAGGCGATGATGTTGCAACACGTATTGCTTTGGCGGGACGTAGTGATAATTTTGAAGTTTTGGCTGCTTATGCTTATCGTAATAAAGGCAATCACTTTGCAGGAAAAAATGGCAGTGATTTTTATGATAAACCTGCCACAGGACGATTTAATTACGTTCCATACCTTGCCAAAGTTTACCCAGGAGGTACAGAAGTTCCCAATACATCCCTTGAAACAGAATCTTATTTGTTAAAAGCGGCGTGGAAACCCACAGATGAACAGCGTTTAGAGTTCGGTTATCGGGACAGTTCAATCATCAATGGAGAAATTTTACCTTCACGAATTGCTTGGGGTGAAGTCGTCAAAAATAAAGCAGGGGTACCACAATGGCCTTTAAGTCATATCGACTCTAAAGCCTATAATATGGAATACAAATATCAACCTCAAAACAATAATTTAGTCGATTTCTACGGCAATATTTGGCGGACTGATACCAAGAGTCATACCTCTAGTTCAGGTGGATTTCCCAATGATACCAATGCAAACTTGGGTGTTTTTGTGAACAGTGCTACCGCAAACTCAGACAATACTCGCCAAGGAATGACCTTAAGTAATAAGTTTAAATTGTTGTCTAATCTGGGTTTAACTGTTGGGGGGAGTTTTCAAAAAGAAAAACTCAGTTCGGATGATATTTATAAAGACCCGAATATTAACGGAACAAATTCGGGTTATAGGATGTTACCGAGAGCAGGTCGTCGAGAAGAAAAAGAATTTAATTTTAACTTTGACTATCAACCTGTCTCATGGCTGAATTTAAACGCTGGTGCAAGATATCAAAACTATTGGGCCTTTGATGATTTTCTTAATGAACGAGTCAATGCGGGTGATCCCCAGTTTAGCCTGATTAAAAAAGCCACGGCATTAAGTATGACTTATTATACAAAAAGAGCAAATATGACTCCAGAGCGAGAACAACAATTAAGAGAAACGATTGACGCAGCAGCCTTGGCTCAGGGTTGGTCTGAAGAGTATAAGCAAAATGAATTAAATAGAAGTCTCTACGCTAAAAGCAATACGATTGACTATAAAAAGGATAGTCGTGGAAAATTAACCATTGCCAATAATCCCTTTTTAAATGGGACCTTAGTACAAGGGCGGGATTATGGATACTATACTAGTGGCACTCTTGGTGCTTATGAGGATATTGATTTAACTAAAACAGGTGTGCAAAAAACTAAAGATCATGGTTGGACACCAACAGCTTCAGCAACGGTCAATTTTAATTCAAATAGTCGAATGTATTTGCGTTATAGCGAAGCTTTTAGAATGCCAAGTATGTTTGAAAGTACGCTTGGGTTTTCTGGTACCTTAAGTGGTTATAAGTTACAACCAGAGCATGCATCGAACTATGAACTCGCCTATGTTCATAATCTATCTGAGTTATTTAAAAACAGCAGTTATGCAGATATTAAATTGGCTTATTACTATAACAAAACTAAGAATGCGATTGAGCGTAGTCCAACTTTAGCATTTAGTAATGTCGATAGTCTTACTACAGAAGGGTTGGAACTGCAAAGTCGCTTTGATAATGGGCATTTCTTTACCGACTTGAGTGCCAATTATCGTTTTAAAAACAAAGTTTGTGATGAGAATTCAGCGATGCTTTTAGGGGCGAACCACCAGTTTTCATTAAATCGTTGTGTAGATGATGGATTTGTAGGGGGATATTTGGTCAGTATGGCAACCCCTAAATATTCAGTGAATTTAACACTTGGTGGTCGATTCTTTGATCAAAAACTTGAAGTCGGAACTCGTGCGAGTTATCACCATAAGTATGAAAATCCTGAAACGAAAAACTATAACGATATAGAGATGAGTTATTACGCCAATACCCCTTTGGCATGGAACTCGATGACCATTGTGGATGCTTATATCAATTATCGACTTAAACAAGACACCTTATTTGAACTAGTGGGGACTAATCTCACTGACGAATTCTATATTGATCCATTAACTCGTTCGGCAATTGCAGCACCAGGTCGAACATTTAAGCTAAGCATTAGCCATAAGTTTTAAAGAAACTTTGGGTAATCAACTGAATTTGTTGTCACTCCATGTGCAACAAATGTGTGGAAAATAAGACACGTACTCCTTGATTTTTACACTTAAATTGAATATTAAGATCAACGCAGCACATGTTTTATTTTAAATAATAATCATTAAGACTTTTATTTTTATTCTTAATGAAAAACTTTAAACTCATATCGAGGAATTTAAAATGAAACTTCAATCTATCTCTTTGGCTGTTTTACTATCAGTAGGTTTAGTCGGTGTGGCACAAGCAGCTATAGTCGGTGAGTCGAGTGATAACACTAAAATTCTGGTTGGTTCAACTGGTTCACTTGGACCAACTCATCCAAACTCAGGTGTTGGTTTTGGTGTTAAAACCCTTTATAACGGTGCAATAGTTGCATTCTCAGGGTTTAACGGCTATGCAGATGGCAATGGTGTTGTACGTCTAAGCCCGTACTTACCTGGGCTTCCAGCATCTCATGCTGGGATTGGTTATGCTAATTACAAACAAGTGCCTACACAAGATGTTTGGTTTGGTGAGTGGAATGCCGAAGCCAAAGATGCCAGCGGTAAGCGTCTAGGTACAGTTGATCCTGCGACACATACGGTTTATTACAATGGTAAAGATGCAGATACCAGCGTACCGTCTACAGGTACTGCAAATTATAGTGTTCAAGGTGTCAATAATTATAATGGCTCTAATTTATTGTCAGGTACTTTTACTGCTAACTTTGCAACCAAACAGTTAACGGGGTCATTGAGCGATAGTTCACGTACCTTTAATTTAGGTACTGCAACGATTAATAATGATGCAACGATTAGTGGTTCAAATGCATCTTGGACAGGTGGCCCTTCAGGTGGTGATGTTTCAGGTCAATTCTATAATAGTCAAAGCAGCTTAGCAGGAATAGCAACATTCACTGGTAACAGAACATATGATGTTGCTTTTGGTGGTAAAAAGTAATGATTTAAATGAGAAAGGCTTACTTCGGTAAGTCTTTCTTTTTTTATTCTATCAGGTGAGTTTATAGATGAAAAAAATAGTATTGCTTGGTGCCATATTGCAGTGTGGACAATGTGTTTATGCAGCGGATGATACTAGTATTAGGTTAAATCAGGAAATTAGCCAACAGCAATATCAAAATGATAAGAAACTACTCAAATCAGAAGACCCTAAAAACACACAAGCATTACCGAATCTGATCATACAAGGTCAAGAATATGTGGTTAAGGATGAACCCGCAGAAGTCGCATATGCACTTTACTTGGCAGTGATGCAAAAACAATGGCAAGTGGCTTTAAGCTATCTTGAAAAATATAAAAAATTTCCAAATTATGATCAGGCTTTGACTGAGTTCGCTGAGGGCGTCATGGCACGAACACAGGGGAATTTAAGTTTAGCTGAGAGCAAACTAAAACACAGTTTAGAGATTCAATCGAATAATTTAATGACTCAACTTGAACTGGCTCGTATTTACACGGAACAACAAAAAAATCAGCAAGGTCAACAGTTATTTCAGCAGATTCAATCTCAACTAGCCCTGTCTACAGATCCCGCTGCCCAAGGTATTCGTCAAACCGTAGAGATGTATCTCAAAGGGCTTAAACAACGAGATGAATGGCATGGTTCATTGGCTTTTGGTTCACGTTATGCTAGCAATATCAATAATGCTTCCGATAAATACGACATTATTACTTACTACGGTATTGACCCAGTGACCAAGGAAGTAGTGCCGGTTGAACAATTAAAGCGTGGCACACCTGATGCGATCAGTGCGCAAGGTTTGGACTATGAAGCCACCTTAACTAAACGATGGTCGCTTTCTGGACAACATGGCATTGCATTGCGTGGATTATTCTATGGTCAAGTTTATCCAGAGCAGGCTGATTATAATGAATTAACTTTTAACTTAAATGCGGGTTATAGTTATTACAACGAACGTAATCAAGTCTTGATTGCACCCGTATTTGAACATAAATACTATGCCCACGACCCACTCTATAGTGCCTATGGGCTAAGGGGTGAGTGGATGCGTTTTATCTCCAACGACAAAGCTGTCAAGTTAGAAGCTGAAATGAAGGATATAAATTATTCCCAGTATAAAGGCCAAGCTGGTTTGGAATATTCTGTCTATTCAACCTTTTGGAAAATTTTACCGAAAAACTGGACGCTATTTGGTGGACTGGATTTTGTCGACCATAACACCCAAGAACAATATTTTACAGCTTATCAGCAACAGGGCATACGTTTAGGCCTTTCCAAAAACTTTGACTCAGGTTTTAACGCAAATTTATTTAGTTCTTTCCGTTGGCGTCAATTTGATAAATTTACTCCAGTGTTGGAGGCTAGACGACATGATTTTGAACAAAATTATACTTTGATTCTAAGTGCACCACGCTGGGCTTTTTATGGTTTAACACCTAATCTCACTTATCAATATAATCAAAATAACAGCAATGTAGAGTGGCTATATTCTTATGATAAACACAATGTCAGTTTAAAGCTGGAGCATCGGTTTTAAAGTGTTGTAGATGTTTTATCTCTATTTGATGAGTTGAAACCGTACAAAAGCAGTCTTCTTACTGAATTCTAATTTAGACATCTATATAGCCAAATTGAATTTCAATAAATCTAAGTTTTAAATGGTTCTAAGATATAGAGGAAATCCTTCGATTTCCTCTATTCATTCATCATTTATTGAGCAAGAAAACTGACAGCTTCCTCAATCAAGTCTGAAATTTCTTTTGGATGTGATGCCAAAGAAGCATGACTTGCATCTAGCGAAATCACTTTTTTTGCATTTAAGCGTGCAGACATGACTTTTTGATTTTCAGGGTGGATCATTCGGTCTTGAGTCGAGATTTGATACCAAGATGGTTTCGTTTTCCATGCTGGCGTGGAAATCGTATCGCCAAAAGTGCTTGCTACTGGCGCCTTTTGGGTGACACCCATTGCAAACCCTTCATCTTTGGTTAAATCCTGACAGAAACTTTGATGGAATTTATCTGCTTTAAGCCAGAGATAACCATCACTGTCTGGTTCTAAGTTTGGTGCAGCTTCAGGTAAATGTTGTTGAGTAATGCCGCCAGGGCTTTCGTTTGAGTCAGGCGCAAAAGCAGCAATATAAACCAGACCTACGACATTCGTTTGATTGCCAACTTCAGTAATTACAGCACCACCATATGAGTGACCAACCAGAAGAACATCACCTTTAACTTGCGCAATCATTTTTCTTGTTCGTTCAACATCTTCAGCCAATGAGCTAAGCGGGAGTTCTACTGCACGTAATGATTCATATCCTCGGTGAGACAGCTCAGTTACCACTTTACTCCAATGAGCAGCGCCTCCCCAAAATCCGTGTACGAATATAATTGTTGGTTTATTACTCATGTGTGTCTCCTAGCTAAATGCTATTGTATTTGTTGAGCTAAATGATTGAAGACTTTCTGTATAAAGATTGGATAGATACTGGATGTAATTTTTATACTCAAAAAAGCTTCTATAAGCGATTATTCATGTTTAAATTCATTTTAACAATAACAGAAACACCAATGTTTTTGCAGAAACACTTTTTAGGAATTGTGACAAAAAATGAGAGATGAATATGCTGAAAAAAGTGCTTTAACGGATCTATTCTTTGATATTTATCAGTTTGCAAAAATATCAGGTGAGATCTATGACTTCGCGCGATTTACAGATCAACAACAGTTAAGCTTTAAACAGGATTATGCATATATCCATATCGTTCAGCAGGCGACATGCAGACTTAAAGTTGCATGCACTAATCTAGATCTGGTTTTAAAAGCAGGGGATATTATTGTTCTACCTTCAGCTGGAGAACACACGATTGAATTGTTGGATGCTGAAAATCAAGCAGCCGCTGTGATTAGCTGTATTTTTAAACTTAGTGGAATTTATGGTGAAGCTATAATCGAAGGGTTACCTCGCTATATCCATGTCCCATCACATAACGCTGCTGACAAAGTCGCAGAATGGGTGCCAATGACTGTTGCTGCGATAAAGCTTGAGCTTGAGCATCCTAGCCTTGGAAGTCAAGTGATGCTTTCACGTATCATTGATCTTCTATTGGTGTGGTCAATACGGTTTTGGTTGGCAAAGGCAACCATTGAACATAAAAGCTGGATTGTCGCTTTACGTGATCCCACGATTAGTAAAGCATTATCTTTGCTGCATGATCGTCCTGCTTATGCATGGGATGTAGAAAATTTGGCTCAATCCACCCATCAATCACGTTCAAGTTTTGCTAAAAAATTTGTAGAACTGGTGGGAGTTTCACCAATTCAATATTTAAAAAATTGGCGGATGAGACTCGCAGGTCAGTTTCTAAAAGAGACAGACAAAAATATCTTTCAAATTGCTGAATTAGTAGGATATAGCTCACAAGCAGCATTCACTCGTGCTTTTACACAAACATATGGATGCGCACCAAAAGTATTTAGAGCGTCATTGATACAAAGTGATCAATAAATACAAATGATCAAATTTAGTTTTTATGTTTTAAAACTTGCTTTAACACTGAATCGTACTTAGCCAAACTGATCTGGAACAGCAATAAAACTTGAAGATTTAGGCTAGATTTCAGATTTTTATTAAAGACTTGCTTAGATTGATTAATGTCATAAATGTAATTCCCAAGACCGTGAATTGTATAGTTTCGACCTCTAGAATGAAATGATATCTCAATGGGAAGAATGACATGAAAACTTTAATCAGATTAGCTGTTATTGGTCTTTGTAGTGTTTCAAGTTTAAGTTTTGCATCACATCAAAATATGCAAGAAATACGCATTGATCACTTTGGTACAGGTAGCGATGGAGATAATACGTCAGGTCTTTTATTGAAAGAGCCAATAAAACTGGTGCCTTATTCAAAACTTGATCAAAATAAGGAGCCGAGAATTGAACATTATGGCACAGGCAATGATGGAGACAATACCACAGGGTTATTATTAGTCGATCATGAAAAGTACTATGCGGCAAACACATCTACTGTGCAAGTTGATACTGTACGTATAGATCATTACGGTACTGGAAATGATGGAGACAATACCACGGGCTTGCTCCTCAAAGATTGATTTACAAAAAATATAGAAGCTTGTTGATAAGTAAGATCAACAAAGATAAAAAAATGGGTGTAATCAATACCCCCATTTTTTATTTAAACCAACTAGTATTATTGTGCTGCTTTTTCAGCTGCGATTGAAGCAATTGCTGCATCAATACCGTCAATAGAATCTGCAGCTTTTTTAATACGAGCAAGTGCATCAACAAGTACTTCATCTGCAGTCGCATAAGAAATACGCATATAGCCGCCTAAACCAAAAGCATCACCAGGAACAACAGCAACACCAGTTTCTTCCAACAACCATTCTGAGAATTCTGTGCAAGATTTTAAACCTTTTGCACGAATCAAAGGACGAATGTTGGCATAAGCATAGAATGCGCCATCAGCAGGTAAGCAGCTAATCCCTTGAATTTCATTCAAACCATTCACAACTAAATCATGACGACGTTTGAATGCTTCAATCATCGGTTGAAGTACATCCTGAGGACCATTCAATGCAGCTTCAGCAGCAACTTGTGAAATCGAAGTTGGGTTTGAAGTTGATTGTGATTGGATTTTTTTCATTGCGCCAATCAATTTTGCAGGTCCTGCTGCATAGCCGATACGCCATCCAGTCATTGCATATGCTTTAGATACACCGTTAAGCACGATAACACGCTCATAAAGGTCAGGCGCTACAGTCGCAATATTGTAGAATTCATCATCCCAACGGATCGGCTCATACATATCATCAGAAGCAACATAAACTTGAGGATATTTACGGAGCACTTCTGCTAAAGCTTCAAGCTCAGCTTTGCTGTAGATCATGCCTGTTGGGTTAGAAGGGCTATTTAAAACCACCAAACGTGTTTTGTCTGTAATCGCAGCTTCTAGTTGAGCAGGTGTAATCTTGAAACGTTGCTCTTCACCACATTTCACGATGACAGGAACACCTTCAGCAATGATCACCATATCTGGATAGCTTACCCAATATGGTGCTGGAATAATGACTTCATCGCCTTTGTTTAACAAAGCAAGTGCTAAGTTAAAGAAAGACTGTTTACCACCGCAAGACACCAAAATCTGATTTGCAGCATAGTCAAGATTGTTATCACGTTTTAGCTTCGCAATAATTGCTTTTTTAAGGCCTGGTGTACCATCAACAGCGGTATATTTGGTAAAACCGTTGTTAATCGCTGTAATAGCAGCATCTTTGATGTGTTGTGGGGTGTCAAAATCTGGTTCGCCAGCGCCCAATCCGATTACATTTTTACCCGCAGCTTTTAATTCAGCAGCTTTGTTGGTAACAGCAAGCGTTGGAGACGGTTTGATGGCATTTACACGATCAGAGAGACGTACGTCCACGGCATTATTCCTTCTTATAGGGATTAAAAAAATAAAAAGCACATTATCATAGCCTAATTTTTCATGTTTGGTCGTCTAATATCTATGCAAATTCAATAAATATTCATCAAAAGCAGAAATTAATGTATCAAGAGAATACAAATAAAAGCGAAAGTTTAAGAGCACTCGCATCAAAGCTGAAATTTACGTACAATATAGCCAGTTAAAATTGAGTGAATCACATGAGCACCCAAAATACTCCCAAAAAGAAGCCATTGGTGAATTTACCATTTCCAATGCCATCATCTTTAGAAAATGATGATGATGTTGCCCACAACAACGTCCGTCCTAAACCTGAGCAATATGCAGATCGTACTTGGATGCCACCTCGTGGTACACGCCGTTCGATGGGAAAACGCTAAGTGTTTGAGATATAAAAATAGGTGCTTGATGCACCTATTTTTATAATAAGAATTAAAAAGAATATTTTTATTAAGGCTATAACATTTATCCTTATGGATTATTAAGCACTACCATTTAACATTTCCGTAACATATTCATAATAATTTTTTTTCTTTTGATACATCAATAAATCTGCACGTTTCAACATATTGTCTATACTTTCATTTGCAGATGTTGTTGCATAACCAATGGCAATGCTAATTGGCTGTGACGAATAATATTGATTGTCAATATTGAGTAATTCTTCAATGGTCATAATCATCGATTCTACGGTCTGTTCATTTGCCGCAGGCATAAGGATCACAAACTCATCTCCACCAATACGGGAAGCGGTATAACTTGTATTGGCAATGGTACGAGTCAGAATATTGCCCATTCGTCGCAATAATTCATCACCAACATCATGACCCAATTGATCATTGATGGCTTTTAAACCGTTCATATCAATAAAAATGGCTGAAGTCGGACGCAGTACACCACGTTCTAAACGATTAATTTCCTCTGTATAGAACGAACGATTGAATAATTTAGTCAGAACATCATGTTTTCCTAGATATTCCAAATATGTTTCTGCTTTTTTCCGTGCAGTAATATCAGTCAAGGCAACTTGCACTAGACTCCAGTCATGTTCATAACCCGGGAAAACAGTGAATTGAAGTAATACATTTCGTACTGAACCATCCAGTGCATAATTTACAGCTTCACGTTGATGATGAATTTTACCATTCCAGAGTTCAATCAGTTGCTCACGGAAAGTTTGATACATCTCTTTTGCAAATACTTTATTTAAGTTTTTAAACAGAGTTTCTTTATCTTTGGCTTTAAATAAATCAAGGGTTGCTTGATTGACATCCAATAAGATGATGTCTTCGATACACTGGTTTACAAAGTCGGTATGCACATCTAAGAAGGTGCGAAAATCTTCGATACCAATTTCACGGAGTTGATCTATACGGAGTCTTACACGGCTAAAATCTTCAACCCACAATGAAGTCGGCGAGTAAATAAAGCGAGATTCTGCCAGTTGGCGATTTTTTTCTTCTAAACGGCGCGCATTTTGATAGTCAGTAATATCTTCAGTGGTGATTAAAACTCGGTCTAAACTGACTTCTGAACCTGGCATGATGATACCGCGTAATTTGATATCTAATTTTTTTCCAGAAATCGTGTAATTGACCGTGGTATTTGAAAATTCAGCTTCTCCATTCCAAAGCGCAACCAGCTCTTTGATATGTGAGTGCAGCATTTCTTTCTGAAAAATAATATTTAAGTTCTGATACAGGTGTTGCTGATTTCTGGCTTCAAATAAATCTAAGGTTTTTTTATTGACATGAAGAATCTTAATTTTATGTGCGCAAGCCGTAATCTGATCTGGATTTTCTTCTAAAAAGCTTTGAAGATTTGTGATTCCTTGGCCTTTCCACTGATTAAATTGTTCTCTTACTTCGCTATAGTCCTCTATCCACATCGGGGTAGGTGATATATCAAAAATAGAAGAATCAGAAAATTCCATTATAAGATTCTCGTGTGTTGAGCGGTGATCTAGAATGTTTGAAATATATCCTAAAAAAGAGCGATATAAAATAATAAAATCCAAGTTATTTATTACTTATTGTATTTTATGATCGCTGGTTATCCTTTGATTGGATTTACTTTGATGTTGTTTATTTTTAATTAATTTCTTTAATTCTTAAAAGACATTAATCCGTATTTAATAAATAAAATGCTTGCTTATCTTGATACATAATTTGATCTGCTTTTTTTAATAAATCATCAATATTTTTATAATGGCTTGTTGTCGCATAACCAATCGCCACATGAATTGGATATTGAGGATTGTTCAGTCGATCTATCTCTAATTCTTGTTGAATGATCTTCAGTAATGTTTCTATATGCAGATGATTTGATTCATACATAAGAATCACAAATTCATCCCCCCCAATACGCGAAACAGAATAAGGTGTTTTGATGGTGGATTTTTTTAACAGATGTGCAAAACGTTGAATCAGTAAGTCGCCGACATGATGTCCCTGTAAATCATTCACTCTTTTTAAACCATTGATGTCTAAATACATACATGAAAGTGAATTAAATTTTTGAGATTGTAAGCGTTGAATTTCACCGATAAAAAATGTTCGATTATATAACTGCGTTAATTGATCATGTTTACTGGCATGTTGCAGATGATCTTCTAATTTTTTTCGTTCCGTTAAATCGGTAAAGGCAATTTGCACGGTATCCCAGTTATGTTTTGAATCTGGAAAAATAACAAACTGTTCGAGTACATGCAGCGAATCTCCGTTAATTGATTGGTATTCACATTCTCGTTTAAGTTGATGATGATTATTCCATAAGTGTAATAATTGTTTGTGAAAATTTTGTTGATAATTCTCTCTAAAAATATGATTTAAATGCTGATAAAAATGTTGTTCATTGTCGGAATTAAATAAGTCCAGTAAAGCTTGATTTACACCCACTGATCGGATGCTTTCAAAACAAAGAAATAGAAAATCTGGATTTTGCTGAATATATTGATCTAAGTCCGTGACATTATTCGCTACTAATTGATTAAATAATGATTTTATTTTGCTGTAGTCTTTGACCCAGAGGGCAGTGGGCGAATGCAAAAATAGGGATTCTGCAATCCGACGTGCATTTTGACACTGAGAGATATCTTCCGTGGTTAATAAAACTCGATCCCAGCTTTGTTTGGCATCCGTTAAAACATTGGCTCTGAGTTGGATATCAATTTTTTTGCCTTTACAGCTAAGATTGACCACTTGAATTGAGCAATCTGTTTCTTTATTCCAAAGCGCTGAAAAAAATTGGATATGTAAGAGTTCAGTATTTTCTGTATGCATTTCTGGAAATTTTTCTAAAATCTCCGCTAAATCATCAGCTTCATATAAAATCAGGGTGCTTTTATTGATATGAATGGTGCGGATCGCCGCCAAACAGGGTTTTAAACGATTGGTGTCTTCCAATAGATGTTGCTTAATATCGGAAATACCTTG
Source organism: Acinetobacter sp. I-MWF (assembly GCF_025433935.1). Classification (NCBI taxonomy): domain Bacteria; kingdom Pseudomonadati; phylum Pseudomonadota; class Gammaproteobacteria; order Moraxellales; family Moraxellaceae; genus Acinetobacter; species Acinetobacter sp. I-MWF. The sequence continues at coordinate 1,809,521 of NZ_JAMBAR010000001.1, forward strand.
CGCAGTCCATTCATCAAATATTTTTTTTATACCACTAAAATCTTGTAGCCACATGGCAATTGGAGACAAATCAAATATTGTTAAATCCATTTGCTCCATATATTTTCCAATTTCTCTTTTATTAATTTAGGGGCTGTTGACATTTCATAAATGGCTTGCGTTGTAGGCTAAAATTGAGCAGACAAGGCATGAAACGATGAGAATAGCGAGACTATTTTCGAGTGTCATAACGTAGGCTGAGATAATTTTAGCCACAACCCTTCGGGACTTGTGTGTTTTTTGCCACTACGTGTTACCTTGCGAAACGATGTTTCTCATCATTTAGAATGACTAAATTTCGTATTTCGTGCCTAGTGTCGCCTAAAAAACACACGTAGTCGCAAACATAGACGAATTGTTAACAACCCCTGTTTAACTATATAACATAAGTAAAAACTTAACATAAATAGTTGTTCAATTAAAAATAATCAAAGCATTTTACTTTTTAGCCCGATGTTCCGCTTTTGGTGCAGCAATGGTACGCTGACCAGTCCATACTGCAATAAAGTCTGTTTCATTTAAATTATAAAGTTCTAAAAGCGCTAAAATAGCCCCTCCAAAAATCATTGAACCTTCTGAATTAGACTGAAATTCAAATATTTTTCCATTTAAATTGTGCAGGATATCTTGTATTTCAAAAATACGATCTCGACCATTACTGTCGTTAGGATACATTGGCGTATTGAGAATAATCGTAGCAAGGCTTTTTTCAGCTTCAGTTAAATCCAAGCTTTGAATCTTTTGCTCTATATCTGAACTAAAAATAACTTCATCAGTTAAAAAACTATGCAGTAATTTTTGCGTGAGCTTAGGCAAGGTTTTTTCTACAAATGGACGGAATGAAGCAGGGAAGATCACATTGCGTGAAATACCTTTAAACATCGGTGCGATTTCTTCGACTTTATAGCCTGCAACACCACAACCCACCGACGTAATAAAATATTTCATCTTCGGGTGATTTTTTGTATAAATTTTAAAATCATCAATATAGTGTTGAATTTGCGAAAGTGGCATTTGCTGTAAATGTTCATTCATGGTTGGTATAGCAAAACTTTGTCCTGCCCAGCCACGTCCAACACCTTTGGTTGCGCCAAAATGTAAATGTGCTGTTTTTGCAGCACCGCCTTGATGAGTGCCCGCCATATTACTACCAAAAACAAACACAGTATCTTCTGGCAAAGTTTTGATTATGCTTTCATCATGATAGTGATATGTCATGTTTTTCAATCTTTTAATTGGCTTGTTTCCATGTTGCTATTGAAATAAAAAAGGGTCAAGGTATTTGTTGAATATTGTGTAAAAAGCCCCATCTAGAATAGGTGTCAATGTATGGGTTTAATTGGTTTCTGTTAAACTACTGTGGCTTCTTCCCGATTGGTTAAAGAGTGAATTATTGTGAGTGAACATCAACCTTTTGAACTTGTTACAAATTATCAACCTGCTGGGGATCAACCACAGGCAATAGCAAAATTAGTCGAAGGCATAAATAAAGGTTTTCACGACCAACTTCTACTCGGTGTAACGGGTTCAGGGAAAACCTATACCATGGCAAATGTGATTGCGCAAACGCAACGTCCAACCATTGTCATGGCACATAACAAGACCCTCGCTGCACAATTATATGGCGAATTTAAAGCATTTTTTCCAAACAATGCAGTTGAATACTTCGTCAGTTATTATGACTATTATCAACCTGAAGCTTATGTACCATCTTCAGATACTTTTATTGAAAAAGATTCAGCAATCAATGATCACATTGACCAGATGCGTCTCTCCGCTACGCGTGCTTTATTAGAACGCCGTGATGCGATTATTGTCGCTTCAGTATCCGCGATCTATGGTTTGGGTGATCCCAATGCTTATATGAGTATGTTATTGCATATTGTACAAGGGGATAGAATTAGTCGTGATGACATTATTCGTAGGCTTGTTGAAATGCAATATACCCGTAATGAGCTGGAATTTTTACGCGGTACCTATCGTATTCGTGGCGAAATTATCGATATTTTCCCTGCTGAATCGGACCAACATGCAGTTCGGGTTGAGTTGTTTGATGATGAAGTTGATTCAATTCGATGGTTTGATCCAATTACTGGGAAAATGGTCCGTAAAGCACCACGTATAACAATCTACCCAAAAAGTCATTATGTAACACCAAAAGATAATTTGCAGCGTGCAATTGGAACGATTCGTGATGAATTGGCTGATCGTTTAGTGTTCTTTAAAGAACATGAAAAACTCCTTGAAGCACAGCGGATCGAACAACGAACCCGTTATGATTTAGAAATGATGCAACAATTGGGTTATACCAATGGTATTGAAAACTACTCACGGCATTTATCTGGTCGTCCAGCGGGTGAAGCACCTCCGACATTATTTGACTATATCCCAGATGATGCGTTACTGATTATTGATGAATCGCATGTGACTGTTCCACAAATTGGGGCAATGTATAAAGGTGACCGTTCACGTAAAGAAAACTTGGTCAATTATGGTTTCCGTTTACCTAGTGCATTGGATAACCGTCCGATGAAATTTGAGGAATGGGAGCGTATTGTTCCAACCACCATTTATGTCAGTGCAACACCTGCGAAATACGAACTGGAAAAATCTGAACAAGTCGCAGAGCAGGTGGTACGTCCAACTGGATTAGTCGATCCAGAAATTGAAATACGTCCAGTATTGACTCAAGTGGATGATGTGCTTTCAGAAATTAATATCCGTAAAGAACTCGATGAACGTGTTTTAGTCACCACCTTAACCAAACGTATGGCAGAAGACTTAACTTCATATTTAAAAGAATATGGGGTGAAGGTGGCTTATTTACATTCAGATATTGATACCGTTGAGCGTGTCAAAATTATTCACGAACTGCGGACAGGGGTGCATGATGTTCTGGTCGGGATTAACTTGTTGCGTGAAGGTCTGGATATGCCAGAAGTATCGTTGGTTGCCATTCTTGACGCAGATAAAGAAGGCTTTCTTCGTTCTGAACGCTCATTGATCCAAACCATCGGTCGTGCTGCTCGTCATTTAAAAGGCAAGGCGATTCTATATGCTGACCGTATAACTGATTCGATGCAGAAAGCCATAGATGAAACTGACCGTCGTCGGGCCAAACAAATTCAATTTAATGAAGAGCATGGCATTATTCCGCGCAGTGCTGTCCGTCAAGCAATTAAAGAAATTGATACTGGTGAAGTGATCAGTGATGATGAAATTGAAGCAGGGATTAGTGACCAGCATCAGGCGTTAACTGCAGATGAACGTCACATTTTATCTGATCCAAAACTCTTTACGAAGCACATTAGCAAGCTTGAAAAAGAAATGCTAAAAGCATCTAAAGAGTTGCAGTTTGAACAAGCTGCGCGATTACGTGACGAAATTGTGCGTTTAAAAACCAGAATGTTAAAGTAATTGTCTCTTTGTGGGATGATTACACTTTGGTACTTGCTGTAGCTTTAGTTTGAACAAGGATACATAAAGCTACAGTCTAAGTTTAAATTTCTGATTATTTTATAATAAATAGTAAAAAGTAATGCTGAGGGTATAAGGTGCAATTATTCAAAATATTACCCAATTCTTATGACTTTAAAAAATTAATAATCGTATTCGGGGTGGTTTTTTCCAGCTTTTTTTATCCAAAAGTCTATGCTGAAAATTCGACTTTAGCTGCGGTTCCAAAATTGGAATTGGGGCAATATTTAGGGCTATGGTATGAAATCGCCCGTAAACCAATGTATTTTCAAAAAGATTGTAAGTCAGATGTGACTGCACGATATACCGTGAATGAATATGGCAATGTTGCAGTTGATAATCGATGTGTAGATCAAAATGGACAAGAATTACGTTCATTGGGTGAAGCATTTATCAGTAATGAGCCGTTTAATTCAAAATTTAAAGTGAGTTTTATTCCAGAAGCGATTCGTTGGATGCCCGTGGGCCGTGGTGATTATTGGGTATTAAAAATTGATTCAAGTTATCAAATGGCATTGGTGGGAGAACCGAAGCGAAAATATTTGTGGCTACTGTCTAGGGATCCTCATCCAGATGAAGCAAAAGTAACTGAATTTCTTCGTTATGCGCAGACTGTTGGTTTTAACTTAAAAGATCTGATTCGAACCAAGCAGAACGCGCAAGAATAATCAAAAATTTAAGCCGATATATTTTGAATATTTCAATATTTGCAAATCTTGAGTTTGGAAAAATAATTGAATATTCAAATTAATTTTGGATGAAGATGTTTATAATGCCTAAGAATTTATTTGAAAATCACCGTGAGGCGACAGATGTTTAAGGGCGTCGTATTGTCTGTATTGGCATCTGTAACATTTGGGGTTTTATACTTTTATACCAAATTGCTGGGCGATCTAGATAGTCAACAAACCTTTGGTTGGCGGATTATTGCCACTTTACCGTTCCTGACCTTATTTATGTTATTGAGCGGTGATTTTGTCCATGTTAAAACCATTTATCATCGAATGGTCAAACAACCTGCTTTATTACTATTATTGATCATTACTTCTATCTTGACCTGTTTCCAACTCTGGCTTTTTCTTTGGGGGCCGATGAATGGGCGGGGTTTACAAGTATCGCTTGGATATTTTCTTTTACCCTTGGTTCTCGTCCTTGCTGGTAGCATTTTTTATAAAGAGAAATTATCAAAATTCCAGATGGTTGCCGTTGTTTTTGCGGTTCTTGGGGTAGGGCACGAATTATGGCGTTTGGGCAGTATTGCATGGGAAACCCTCAGTGTAGCATTGGGCTATTCGCTTTATTTTTTGGTTCGAAAAACCATTAAAACTGATAATTTAGGTGGTTTTTGGTGGGATATTTTAATTTGCATTCCCATTGCAATTTATTTCACTCAAACGGGATTAGATGCATATAGCCAATTTGCTGATGCACCCGTTTTAATTGTTGTGGTTGCAGGGCTTGGAATACTGAGTGCGATTGGTTTAGGGAGCTATATTTTAGCGAGTCGTCATTTACCAATGGTTTTATTTGGATTGTTAAGTTATTTAGAACCTGTTTTGTTGGCCTTAGCATCCTTGGCGTTGGGTGAATCTATTTCAGCAGATGAATGGTTTACTTATATTCCAATTTGGTGTGCAGTGGGGGTTTTGGTATTGGAAGGGATTTGGCATCTCTATCAACAAAACAATAAACGGAAAAACTTAGCCTTGAATATCGAAAAATTAGACGAAAGAATTGGTTAATCAAAAGAAAATAAATTGATAATTGTTGGACTATAATTTTTAAAAGTGTTAAATTAATCTCATTAACCCATGTTTTAATTTGGTTTTTAAGTAGAAAAACGCTGAATATATTATGAACACAACAATAATTCCCTATCAAACACGGGCAACCTTATTGCAATTAGAGCCTAGTACCGATTTAAACTGGGAACAGGTTTTGTGTGATGTTTTTGATGAAGCCAATATCGAAGTACGTGAAGAAATTGAGCGTCAAATTTTAAGACCGAAAGAAATTCAATGGAACAAAGGCAATAACAGCTTTGAATTTAAAATCACAAATTCATTAGAAAATTTAAAATATAGCTTTGAAAATGAGCGAATGCGTTCCATTGCAACCAAATTGAGCAACTCAATCAATTGGTTAAAAAATATTACAGATAGTATTCAGATCGCAGACTATTTAGAAAATGCGTTATATCAAATTGATTTGATTTCGGTGGATGATCATCTAAATTTGCAGCGAGAAAAATTACTGATTCGCCGTGTTTTTTTACAAGATGTGGCGAAATTGATCCGTACATTAAATATTGAAGCGCCAGCAGGTATCCGCAACTTAACTTCTGATCAAATTAAATGTTTTATTATTGAAGTGTTTATTAAACAACAATTATTGGGCTATTGGTTTAAGCCATTATTGACTAAATCATCTGAATTAATGAAACGTCCTTTTTTTAAGTATTTTATTTTAAGAGAACAACGGATTCGTAAGTTTGATATTGTTAAAACCTCTGAATTTATCTATTTAATTGCACCAATTGAAAATTTTGAACAGAATCCTTATTCAATTCGGCGTTTTTTGTTTGAAGAAAATATTGAATATAAAAATCAGGTCTATGTAACGGGTTTGGTTCTTGATACCGATCAAATGAGTGAAAGTGAATATCGAGATAGTACGGATCTTTTGATTCAGAAAATGGTCACAATTCAGCATCAAGTTCATAGAGATGTGATTGAAATTGTGCAAGAATTTGAGGATTTTACAGAAAATAAACTCTTGCCATTTTTGATGGAACCACTTGGAATGGTGGGGAAAAATAGTGATACTGTTGCACAAAACCATATCAAAACCATTGAACAATTGCTCACGGCCAATATATTGATGCCTTTAAGAAATGCGGTTAAAAGCGATTTATCACATATTGAAGAATTTGAATATTTGTTTATGAGTGTGCATCGAATATTTTCTGAAATTTTATCGCATTATCGTGACTTTAAAGAACAACCCGCATTATTTTTTAATTCTCATGTACAACTGTTTGAATATCGTCTGCTGGCTTATTTAAAGCTATTGGAAAAGCGTAAAGATGAAATTTTTATTCCAATGAGTCCGCGAGAGTGGCAAGTCATGCATGAACGCTCTCAACAACCGATTAGAAAACTTCAAGAAATTATCGCTGAGCAAGTGAAGGATTTTAGGGCTTTAGACAGCTATGTTAAGCAATTAAAGAATGAACAACATGAAGTAGAAGGCTCACTGTTAAAAAAAATGATCAAAGGTGGGAAAGTTGAAAAGGATATTGTTCAAGCAAACCATGCCGCAATGTTGATAAAAAAACAAACCTATTTAGAGGTATTAACTGTCCCTAAAGGTTTAGCAAAGTATAGTGTATTTATTGAGTTTGAAAGTCTGACTTCAATGAGTGAATTGGAGCGCCATTATGCATTTCCTTCAGGGGACAATGGCATTATTCGCTTTCCTTGTTTAATGAAGCTGCCTGAAAATTTAGCTGATTTTGATTTGGAAGAATTTAATGCGTCGATTAATGATGATTAAAGCGCGTGTTAGGGGCTGAGTAGAAAGCTCAGACTGAGTGCGATAATCGGGTTTTTAACGATACAACATCAGCTTTATTTTTGTTTTGTCTGGTTTAACTTTGTTCTTATCTACTTTATTTTTCCAGTTCCTTTGTTAAAGTCAATATCAATAGTAAAAATCTACATAGATGCAAAAAACCGAAATGGCTGAAATATTGTTTAGAGATCAAGGCATAATTTAAAATAAAATACCCAGTATGACAAAATATTATAAAAATGTATCACGATTTGATTTCAACTAAATGAGAATTACATTACAATTATGGGGTTTAAAAATCCATGTCTAGATATACATAAATAGAGGACGTATCTGTGAGCAAAGACACTATCATCGCCCTACATGCAGAGCACCAAGGTCGCTGGAAAAACCGTGAAGAAATCGCGGAACGTATGATTGCATTAATCGGTCAATTATACCGTGAAAAAAACATTGTGACTTCTGTGTACGGTCGTTCTTTAGTGAACCGTTCAGTAATTCAAATCCTTAAAGCGCACCGTCGTACACGTATGATGGATGTTGAGCTTTCTGTTGTACATACATTCCCTATTTTAGAAGCTTTAGCGAAATTAGATAATATCGGTTCTGCTGAAGTTGATTTAGGTAAACTTGCAGTTGAATATAAAGAAAAGGGCGGCGATATTGATGCATTTGTTGCTCAAGCTGTTCAATCTTTAGAAGGTCGTCCTGCGCAAGTTGAGCCTAAAGATGTTGTTCTTTATGGTTTTGGTCGTATTGGCCGTATTTTAGCGCGTTTAATCATTAGCCAATCAGGTCTTGGCCGTGGTTTAAGCCTTAAAGCGATCGTTGTACGTAAATCATCTGATGGTGATTTAGAAAAACGTGCTTCATTGTTACGTCGTGACTCAATTCATGGTCCATTTGCAGGAACGATTTCTGTTGATGAGCAAAATGAAGCAATCATTGCAAATGGTAATTTTATTAAAGTGATCTATGCGTCTAGCCCTGCTGAAGTTGATTACACAGCTTATGGTATCGACAATGCACTAGTGATTGATAACACAGGTAAATGGCGTGATATCGATGGTTTATCTCAACATCTTAAATGTCCTGGCGTAAGTCGTGTTGTGCTTACAGCGCCTGGTAAAGGTGACATGAAGAATGTCGTGTTTGGTGTTAACCAAGCGGACATCATTGATTCAGACAAAATCATTTCTGCTGCAAGCTGTACCACTAACGCGATCACACCAGTTTTGAAAGTGTTAGAAGATAAATACAAAGTGATTAATGGTCATGTGGAAACTGTTCACTCATTTACAAATGACCAGAACTTGATTGACAACTACCACAAAGCGGATCGCCGTGGCCGTGCTGCAACACTGAATATGGTTATTACAGAAACAGGTGCTGCAAAAGCTGTTGCGAAAGCATTACCTCAGTTACAAGGTAAATTAACAGGTAATTCAGTACGTGTTCCAACACCGAACGTTTCACTTGCTATTCTTAACTTAACACTTGAGAAAGAAGTAGATCGTGAAGAAGTGAACGAATATATTCGTCAAATCTCGATCAACTCTAACCTTCAAGGTCAAATTGGCTATACCAACTCTACAGAAGTTGTATCGTCTGACTTTATTGGTTCGCGTACAGCGGGTGTATTTGATGCACAAGCAACAATTACTTCTGGTAACCGTTTAACAGCTTACGTTTGGTACGATAACGAAGTTGGTTATAGCTGCCAAGTATTGCGTATTGCTGAACAAGTATGTGGCGTAAGCTATCCGAAAGTACCGGCTGAAACAAATGCATAATTTGTAAGAGTCGTCGAAAAGGAGCTTCAAATGAAGCTCCTTTTTTTATATTCAAAATTGATGATATATGGTTAAATTCAAATGAAAATTACCAGTTATCTCAGCAATTTGACTAAAAAAATTGATTAAGAAATTAGAGAAAAGCTAAATGAACAATAATTTATCTATCTTCGGGCTAGGTGTTATAGGCTCATTAACTGTGGCAAGTGCAACAGCAAATACTGCACTTGATTTAACACCTATGTTGCAGGATCGTTTTGAAAAAAATTGTGCGATTCGTCAACAGTTCGATTTTTATACTCATGATGATGAGATTCAGGCAATTTTAATGAATCAGGTGGTTAAGGATGAAGTAGAAGAGCAAGCGGCTTACGTCAGCAGAAATTTTAGTTTAAAAAATACGACTTATAGGGGATTAGTCGTAAATAAAATTGAGTTTTTATGGGGACGTGGTTTGACTTTGAGTGAGACGTTGTACTTTGATCTTCCAACGGCTTCAGCCAAGCAGCAATTTAATAAGATTAAAAGCAATATACAGCAACCAGCTAAAGCTGCAAATTTTGTAATGACTGGAGAGGGCAAGAGTGATGCAATTGCTATCTGTTCTTGGCCTGATAAAAATGGACATCAATAGCGTTATTGTGAATTAAGTTTTGGGATGATTTCTAAAAGTGATGAAACTTTTACTATCACATAGAAATAAGTGTATGAAGAGCAAGTTTGCAATGCCACACTTTACATTTAAAGTTTAAATTGCTTCGCTTAGGTAATGCGTTACGATAGAAAGGCTATCGATGGTTTCATCAATATTTAAAACGATACAAGTATTAAATGCTCATTTTTGACTAACGCAAAAAGTCTAATAAAAGCTATTTTATATAAAGTAATTTGCATCAATGGAAAATCACATGAAGAAAAAGATGTTACTGAGCATGCTGTTACTGCTAGCGGGGGCTACACATGCCCAATCCTTAGAATTACGTCCTTTATTAAAAGATCGTTTTGAACAAAATTGTGCAATTCGACAGCAATATGATTTTCATAATGAAAATACAGAACTGATTGCACCACTTGAACACTATACGATTGATGTAAAATATGTGGATAAACAGGTTTATGACTCAACCACTTATAAATTAAAAAATGTCACTTATGCTGGCATTCCTATTCGCAAAATAGAATTTAGTTTTGGTCGTCCAGCGCAACAATACAATGAATATTTATATTTTGATCTGAGTACTACAGCAGCAAAGCAGCGATTTAAAACTCTAAAATTCAATCAAAATCATGAAAAAGGCGATGTAAGTGTTGAGTATAAAAATAATACAGCAATTGTGCAGTGCTATTGGTTAGCTGATTTTTCGAAATAATCCGTAGATTAAATATCAATTGTTTATTAATTAAACAAAATTCTTCGACTTTTATACATAAAAACGCATATTAATTCACATAAGTATTTAAAATAAAAATAATTAAGGATAAAAATTAAGGACAGGATTTTGCAGTTGAAGCAAGTTATGGCAGGAGTAGCCTTTATTCTTATTGCTACAGTGTGTGGTGTGTTGATTGCAATCTGGGTATTTAAACATTTTAATATTTATATTCCACTTGAAAATCAAGCTGTAAGTATCGATTTAAAAGAACCTTTACAAGCCAAAGTACAAATTCATGACGCATTAGATGTGGATGTCAAAGGAAAAGTGAAAGCTGAAATTCCTATTCATGAAAAGCTAAACTTACCGATTACACAAACCTTAACCCCACATGTGTATTTTGATAATGAAGTCCCAATTCAAACCACAATTCCTGTGAATGAAGTGATCAAAATCAATCAGGATATGCCAATTGATACTAAGGTTAAAGTCACTGTTTTAGGTAAAGATATTACTTTACCGTTAAAAGGGAATATTCCGATTCATATGGATGTGCCGATTAATTTACAAGTACCACTCAACCAAAATATTCATTTAAAGTTTGATGCGCCTGTAAAGGTTTTACTTAAAGAAAATTTACATGTGCCACTTGATGCGACATTAAAAACCAATATTCCAATTCAAGGCCACCTCAATGTTCCAATTAAATCAGCACTTCAAGCAACAGTAGATGTTCAAAATACATTACCTGTAAAAATTGAAAAAGGGCAGCTTAAAATTCCGCTCAATAGTTTAAGGCTATCACGTCGCGATCATCCGCCAATAGAACCACAACAACCACAGTCCGAAGCTTTAAAATAGGGTAGTATGGAAATGTGGATCTTTAAATCTATACGAAATTTGTTGTTCACTTTTATCAGCGTCGTATTGCTCATTGCGCTGTGCGTTTGGTTATATTTGAATATTCATGCCTCAATGCAGGTTTCTGCACAAAGGGCACAAATTCAATTGTCGGAATCTTTACCGACAAAAATCCATGTGGGGAATTATTTACAAACACATGCACAAGGTGCTTTAGATACTGAACTGACGATTGACCGTGAGTTGGCTTTACCTTTAAAAGGCAAATATTTGGCTAATTTAAGTTTTGTTGTGACAACGCCGATTGAGGTTGAGCTTGATTATGAGACTGATATTCAGATTGAAACGCTAATGCCATTAGAAACAACCACGGATTTGGTTTATCAAAATAAACTGCTGCCTCAATTTCCTTTAAAAGTGGATATTCCGATTAAACTTTCGGTGCCATTTAAGTTAAAACGACGTTATCAAGTTCCGATCAAAATTATGTTTGATGGGCCTGTTTATTTAGAATTTGATGAAGTGATTCATTTATATGTTAAGCATAAACTTAAGCCAATACTGAATATTAATGATCCAATGACGATGAAAAAAATTGCGGTGTTCCGTGCAACCATGTACAACACAGAAAGACAGTCCCTCGCAGATCTGGAGATGAATATCGATTTTCCTATCAAAAATATTCATCCTTAATTGCTCAGTATAGTATGGGCTTAAATTTTGTATTAAACCCATGCTTATCTTTAAAAATGCCTAAAATAAAGCTTTAACCTGATCCTGAATATGCGTTGTTTTACGACCAAGCAAATGTTCTAAGTCTTTACTTTCACTATACATTGCACCATTTACAGTCTGTACATCTGCGTCAACAATAACCGCTACCAGTGCTTGAGGTAACCCTACCGTAAGAAGTGCCTGAGTATAATCTTCTGGGCTGATATCTTGATACTGTACAGTTTTACCTGATGCCAAAGCGATATAAGAGGCTAAATCTGCAAGGGTAAAATAATTAGAACCTGCAAGCTCATAGGTTTTATTTTCATGCCCTACGGAAGCAAGGACTTTGGCCGCAGCTTCGGCATAATCTAAACGAGAGGCTGAACTAATTTTTCCATTTTGAGCACTGCCGTATAGCGTTCCTGTTTCCGCAGTATGCTTAACGTTGCCAAGATAGTTTTCGCTATACCAATTGTTGCGTAAAAATGTATATTTCAAACCACTTTGCCGAATGAGTGCTTCTGTTTCACGATGTTCTTGTGCTAAACCGAGTGGGTTATCTGTTGCATTGAGTAAGCTGGTATAGGCAATGTATTCAACTTTGGCTGCGACTGCAGCATCTATAACTGCTTTATGCTGAGGCGTTCGACGACCAATTTCATTGGCTGAAATTAAAAGTAATTTATCTATGTGCTGTAATGCAGGAATCAATGTTTCAGGTTGATCATAGTTAAATAGGCGAAGTTCAATCCCTTGTTGTTTAAGCGACTGTGCTTTATCTATATTTCGAACCAGCGCTACAATATTTTCAGCGGCAGTATGTTGAAGTAAGGCTTGGATCACCAATTGTCCAAGTTGACCCGTTGCACCTGTAATTGCGATTTTCATAATTTCACCTTTAAATATGATTTAAATTGGATGTTTTTTAAACTTGATGTTATTATCATAATCATTAAACTTACTATATGTAAGTACGTACCTAAAAGTAAGCTAATTACTGTGTAGAGAGAATTTATGAGCATCTATGCTTCAAGTGATTTAATTGGTCAAGTTTTATCCAGTCAGTGCCCATCTAGAGAAATATTGGAGCATTTAACCAGCAAATGGTCTGTATTGGTTTTACGTTGTTTAAATGATGGCGTACAACGTTTTAGCGAACTGCGTAATCGAATTGAGGGAATCAGCGAAAAAATGCTTGCACAGACATTAAAAGTGCTCGAGCAAGATGGCTTTATATTGAGAACGGTTTACCCTGAAGTACCACCGAAAGTAGAGTATCAGTTGACGATTTTAGGTGCACAAGCGGCTGAAAAATTAAACTATTTGATTGGTTGGATTGAGCGCAGTTTGCCAGATATCTTAGAGAATAAACAAAGATTGCAAAAGTAAAACTCAGTTGATTTTATACTCACCAAGAACTTGATCGCTAAGTGAGTATATTGGAAGGGAGGGAGGCCTTATTATTGAGGATGATTCTCTTTTGCCGTGGCTTTTAAAGCGACTACTCCTGTTATGATTGCACCAATGGTGGCTAAGAACATATCCTTATGCGCATCCCATATATCACCTTGTTGCCCATTGTAGTTTTCAGCTTCTTCTGGGGATAGGCCAATAGCAATCCACCATTCAATCCATTCATAAAATAAACTGGTTGCCATAACAAATTGAATGACCAATAAAAATAAGGTTTTAGGTTTTAAGCTTGGTAACCATACTTGGAAAATTCGGTAGAAAAATGGATAAAGAAATAAGCCATAGAATAAGTGTACAAAGCGGTCAAACATGTTACGTGTCCACCCCATTGCTTGATTGAGGTCAAAGTGTAAGTATTTGATTGACCAATCATTATAAGGCACATAAGAATAAAGATAATGTGCAGCAATCACATGAATCACCAAGAAGAGGATGTACAATAAAAATGATGAAAATGTCAGACCTATTTTCTTTAGGCAGAAAAATAGGGCAATCAGCATGAGCAAGGTGCCAATCTGATGCAGCATGTAGGATGGGTATTCTAAAGGATTAATACTGGCAAGAATGATTGCGATTGCAAGCATAGCAAGAACAAGCCAATGTTTTTTTGTTAAGGCATGATAAATCATTATGGCATTTTCTAAAAATTATTACTGCGCATTGTAATCAAAATGCAAAAAAATGCGAAGCATTGGCTTCGCATTTTTTAGGTCTTTTAGAAGATTAAGTGCTTAGATTTTAGCAATCAAATCTTTAATTTGTTTGGCTTGATCCGCAGCATTACCCGTGTAAGTAGCAGGGGTCATTTCAGCCAAACGTGCACGATCAGCAGCAGGTACAGCTTCAAGTTCAGTACCATTGACAAAATCAACCATCATGTCACGTGTCATCGCTTGACCACGAGTCAATGCTTTTAATTTTTCATATGGTTTTTCAACTGCATAACGACGCATTACAGTTTGGATTGGTTCAGCCAATACTTCTTGAGCATGATCAAGGTCTTCAAGAATACGTGCTGCATTAAGCTCAAGTTTACCAATACCTTTTGAACATGCTTCGAAAGCAATTAAACTTTGTGCCAAGCCAACACCCATGTTACGCAATACAGTCGAATCCGTAAGGTCACGCTGCCAACGAGAAATTGGTAATTTCTCGCCTAAGTGCGCTAATACTGCATTTGCAATGCCCAAGTTACCTTCAGAGTTTTCAAAATCAATTGGATTGACTTTGTGAGGCATTGTAGAAGAACCGACTTCACCTTCTTTTAAACGTTGTTTAAAGAAGCCTAAAGAGATATAGCCCCAAACGTCACGGTTAAAGTCGATTAAAATTGTGTTAAAGCGACGCAAAGCATCGAACAATTCCGCGATGTAATCGTGTGGTTCGATTTGAGTTGTATAAGGGTTGAAGGTTAAACCGAGTGATTCAACAAATGCTTGCGAGTGAGCAGGCCAATTGATTTCAGGATAAGCAGAGTAGTGTGCGTTGTAGTTACCCACTGCACCATTAATTTTGCCCAATAATTCAACTTGTTTAAACTGTTTGATTTGACGCGCTAAACGATATGCAACGTTGGCCATTTCTTTGCCCAAAGTGGTTGGGCTCGCAGTTTGACCATGGGTGCGTGATAGCATTGGTTGTTCTGCATGTGTTTCAGCTAAAGCCACAATAGAATCAACAATTTGTTGCATAGCAACAACTAACACTTCACGACCATTTTTCAACATCAAAGCGTGAGAAAGGTTGTTGATATCTTCTGAAGTACAAGCAAAGTGAATAAATTCGCCTGCATTTTTAAGCTCATCAATATGTGCAATTTTTTCTTTTAAGAAATATTCAACCGCTTTTACATCATGGTTAGTGGTACGTTCAATTTCTTTAATGCGGTTAGCATCATCTTCAGAAAATTGAGTAACAATCGCATCTAAAGCGGTATTGGTTGCAGCAGAAAAAGCTGGAACTTCTGTGATTTCAGGACGATTTGCAAGCGCTTGTAACCAACGCACTTCAACAGTCACACGAGCATGGATTAGACCAAACTCAGAGAGGTAAGGGCGTAATGCATCACATTTGCTTGCATAGCGTCCATCTAGTGGAGAAAGTGCGGTTAAAGCGTTCATAAAGATTCCTTAAATTTTGGAATTAGAGCGAATGGCGTAACTCGAACAGTATCAAATTAAACAACCTGATATTGTAATCGAGCAAGATCTTGAATATCTTGAAGAAGTTTACGTTTGCTAAAGATCATATTCCATGAGCTTCCACCTAATTGACGCCATAGGTGAGCCATTTGTAAGCCTGTGAATAAGCTGGCACGGATACGATTGGTATGTGCAGAGTCTTTAAAGGCTTCTGCATTGCCGCGAACTAGAATTCGAGGATTAATTTGACCAGCAGTGTCGACATAGGTTTGTGCTAAATTGGCAATGATACTTGGATGTAAATAGTTATTATCAAAAAAAGACAGCTGTTTTAATATTTTTTGTTGAGATTGTTCAATAATTTCAACAAACTTTGGATTGCTATAAACTTTTTTTTCCAAGGCCAATAATGACATGGCATAAGTCATTGGCAGTTTTGCATTGGCAATTTTAGGAATTCTAGATTTCGGTGATGCTGAGAAAGGTTGTGTAATGCTACTTTCTAAAGTTTTTAAACCTAAGGAAATGTCTGCCAATTGATTGAAGAAGTCTAAAGTTTGACCTGATGAATTGGCAGTGGCACGGATATTGAGGCTAGCTTTAATGAGCTGTTCAAAATAGAAATTACCGCTTTCACCAATGCTTTGACGTCCTGACATTGCAGTCATATGCGTCAGCTGTGTTGCTTGAAACACAGCTGCTAACGCCAAAGCTCGGTTTTGACGTTGATTCAAAGTTTGAGGCTGTTGAAAGGGCAACTCAACCATGCCTAAATTCCTTTAAATAATTTTTAATCATTACTCAATAAAATCTGGTTTTGGTGCATTGGTATGATGAATCACACCTCCACCTAAACAGACTTCATCGACATAGAAAACAACACTTTGTCCCGGTGTTACGGCACGCTGTGCTTCATCAAATTCGACACGAACACCATTTGGCGTGTTTGCATCTTTATAAATTGTACATGCTTGATCAGGCTGACGGTAACGAGTTTTTGCCGTGCATCGGAAACCTGTGTCTGGAATCGCTTGTTCACCTGCAACCCAGTCAATTGTTTCAGACCATAAAATGGTACTCTGCATCAGTGGGTGTTCATGACCTTGTCCAACCACAAGACGATTACCTTCGATGTCTTTATGTAGAACAAACCAAGCACCTTCTTCTGCGCCTTTGAGTCCACCTAAACCAATACCACCACGCTGACCGAGCGTATAGTACATTAAGCCGTGATGATCACCAACCTCTTTTCCTGTATCTAAGACAATTTTCCCAGGTTGAGCAGGTAAATATTGTTTTAAGAAGTCATTAAAACGGCGTTCACCAATAAAGCAAATACCTGTTGAATCTTTTTTCTTGGCAGTGGCTAAACCAAGCTCTTCTGCAATTTTACGTACTTGTGGTTTTTCAATCTCACCAACAGGGAACAAGGTCTTATTGATTTCACGGCCATGAACCGCGTGAAGAAAATAAGTTTGATCTTTGTTGTTGTCTACACCACGTAATAAAGGCGCATATTGATCACCTTTTGAATTGGTGGTTGTTTCACCACGACGACAATAATGTCCAGTTGCAATAAAATCAGCGCCTAAATTGACAGCATGATCTAAGAATGCACGGAATTTAATTTCTTTGTTACACAGAATATCGGGGTTTGGTGTACGCCCAGCGGCATATTCTGCTAAGAAATGTTCAAAAACGCGATCCCAATATTCCATTGCAAAATTTGCAGTGTGTAGTTTGATCCCAATTTTGTCGCACACCGCTTGAGCATCAGCAAGGTCATCCATTGCAGTACAATATTCCGTGCCATCATCTTCTTCCCAGTTTTTCATGAAAAGCCCTTCAACTTGATATCCTTGTTGAAGTAAAAGTGCAGCAGAAACAGATGAATCTACACCACCCGACATACCGACGATGACACGTTGTTGCATAGGATTAGGCATCCAAATTTGAAATTAAAGGAGAGTTTTGGTGCTCATAGATGAGCGAAAGTGGGTATTTTTGCCCAGAAATTGCGTCTTGTACAGCTTTAATGACCAAAGGACTTCTTGCGCGAGCAGATTCAAGTAGTTCTTCAAGTGTCATCCATTGTGGACCAATGATATCTGTATCAAGTTGCGCGTCTGGAAAGTATTCAGTTACATGGGCTAAAAAGCAAAATCTAAAATAGGTACGGTCTGGAAACATGGGTGGGGTATAGCTATAGATCCCCAGTAATGAATTGATTTCTACTGCATATCCTGTCTCTTCCATGGTTTCACGTAACGCAGCTTGAATAATGGTTTCACCACATTCAACATGCCCTGCGGGTTGATTGAACACAGTATGGCTTACACCTTCAGTATATTCTTCTACAAAAAGAAATTTTCCATCTTTTTCTACAACTGTCGCAACAGTAACGTGGGGTGTCCAAGCGGTCATGACCAGCACCAAGGGAGATAAAGCATTATTCTACAAAATTTAGCGCGTGGTGGCTATGTGCATAAGGGTTTTCTTTGATCATCCTAAAAGGATTTATATCTATAGCCTGTTCAAAAATACATCATGGTCGAGTTTTGTTTATTTTTTAAATTTTTATTTGCTTATTTTTTTAAGAAAAGATTTATTTTATGGTTTTTAAAGTGATACTTCATGTAAAAAGTTTAATAAAAATACTCTTATATTTTATATCTAAATGCAATTCAATGTGACATCAGTTTATGAAGTAATTTTGTTATTATTTTAATTCTTATCAGTAATGACCAATAGATAGAGGTTGTAATTCATGAGTAAATATTTCAAAACTATTGATTTTATGGTGAATGGCATTTAATTTATTTCTGTACAATAAATACCCGATTAAGGCATTTACTATGATTGAAACATATGATAAATAATACGTATATATAAAATTTTATTAAACTTAACAAATATTTATTTTTCCTGTTAATGGTGTGTTTATTCAATTTAGTTTGTCTGGATGCTTCGTTGAGTAGGTATGATGATCTAAAATGAATTAGGTCATGGATCTATCATTTAAAGGTGTGTAATCACAAATAGAATGGAAATAAACGTTTTGATAAATATGGTTTAAGCATATTTTATTGGAAATATATGCGTATATTGAATCAACAATAAGTCTAGCTTTAGTAATTTTATAAGTGGGTATCATCATGAAAAAGGCAATAAAAAAGGTATTGTTTGCAGCAGGACTTTTGGTTGCGGCTGAGCTGGCAACGGCATGTACACGGGTTGTTTATTTAGGTAATAATGATGTGATGACAGCACGTTCTATGGATTGGAAAAGTGATGTTGGAACAAACTTGTGGATTCTGCCTAATAATGTAAAACGCAGTGGTATGGCTGGGCCAAAATCGATTCAATGGACATCTAAATATGGCAGTGTTGTCGCAACAGGTTATGATATTTCAACAACAGATGGTGTGAATGAAAAGGGATTGGCTGCAAATTTACTTTGGCTGGTTGAGTCTGAATACCCAAATGTTAAAAATAATAAAAAACCGCCATTAAGTA
Organism: Acinetobacter sp. I-MWF; assembly: GCF_025433935.1. NCBI lineage: Bacteria > Pseudomonadati > Pseudomonadota > Gammaproteobacteria > Moraxellales > Moraxellaceae > Acinetobacter > Acinetobacter sp. I-MWF. The sequence continues at coordinate 1,828,484 of NZ_JAMBAR010000001.1, forward strand.
TCTCACTTTGGGCGCAGTATGTTTTAGATAACTATGCAACAGTAGATGAAGCAATTCAGGCTTTAGCACAAGAGCCGTTTATGATTGTGACAGATCAAGTGCCAGGTGAAAAAAGATTAGCGACCCTGCATTTATCAATTTCAGATGCAACGGGTGACAGCGCTATTATTGAATACATTGGTGGTAAGCAGGTCATCCATCATAATCGACAATATCAAGTGATGACAAACTCTCCAACCTTTGATCAGCAATTGGCGTTAAATACATATTGGAAACAAATTGGCGGAACAACGATGTTACCTGGAACCAATCGAGCAGCAGATCGGTTTGCAAGAGCATCTTTTTATATTAATGCGATTCCTAAAGATGCGACACCTGAATATTCTTTAGCAAGTGTATTTAGCGTGATACGTAACACATCTGTTCCGTTTGGACTCAATACAGAAGAAGAGCCAAATATCTCCTCTACACGTTGGCGTACAGTGGTAGATCATAAGCGAGGACTTTATTTTTTTGAATCTGCTGTATCACCAAATGTTTTTTGGGTAGACTTAAAAGAGATTGATTTTAAAGATGGTCAAACCAGAAAGCTTGAGTTGGGCGCTGATCAAGCAAAAGTTTATGCAGGTAAGGCTAATTCTTCTTTTAAGGTCGCTCCACCATTTCAATTTTTGGGCATACAATAGGATTTAAAAAAGTATGATAAAGAGATTATTATGTATACCTTTCAGTGTATTACTAATTACTGGGTGTGCTTCAAATCCTAATGACGCTACTTCAAATTTAGGTACGCAGGGATTATTAATTTGTCAGCCAAATGAGCTTTGTCCAATCGTCACCGTAGTGTGGAATGAGACACATAAAGATTTTTTAAAAGTGAAACTTAGCTTAAATAGTGCCTATACCAAATATAATATTGAAAAAGTTGTATTTAGTGATGGCGCAAAAAGCCACTCATTTAATGTGATTGGGCCAACTGAAATTGATTTTGCTTTTAAGGCAAACCGCTCTCGAAACAGTGTGCTTATTCCAGTCAACTTAATGGGGGACTTTAAAAACTCTCAAAATATCTTTATGGAAATACATACAGATCAAGGTGTGATTACCCGCTATATCTTAAAAGATAATATCAAAGCACCAGTATTTGAAGAATTAACCAAATACTACAACGTTTCAAAATAGAAATTTGATCCAAAAAATATAGTCCTCGTTCCACTGTATGTCAGTGAAACGAGGTTTACTTAAACAGCTTAATTTTCAAATAACCAATATGCTTTTAAGCATGCCTAAATATTTGCTATATCCCTAATCATTTGCTTCTAAATAATGATTTGCTACTTTGACATAGTGTCTTGCGGAATAAGGCAAAAACTCCTTTTCTTTGTCAGTTAAAGGGCGAACCTTTTGCACTGGGCTTCCGACATAGAGGTAACCACTTTCTAAGCGCTTACGTGGTGGAACCAGTGAGCCTGCACCAATCATGACATCATCTTCAATCACCACATCATCTAGAACAATTGTATTAATTCCTACTAAAACCCGGTTGCCAATGGTACAACCATGTAAGGTGACATGATGTCCAATGGTCACATCTTCCCCAATCACTAAAGGTGAGCCATTGGGTTTAGCATCATTTTTATGACTGACATGTAACATGCAATGGTCTTGTACATTAGAATAACGACCAATTTTGATGTAATTGACATCAGCACGAATCACTGCAAAAGGCCAAACAGATACATTCTCCGCCAAAGTTACTTCACCGATCACAACCGAGAGATCGTCAATATAACAAGTTGAATCAATTTTAGGATGATGACCTAAATACGAACGAATATTTTTTTTCATGTTGGCTTCCATGTCAAAAGCAAATTTAACCAGTGTATTTTTACTGAGTATAAATTAAAAAGGCATCCAAATCTGTGATCAGGATGCCTGTGCTTTAGTCTAATAGATTCAATATTAGGTTTAAGCGAATAACTTAGAACAAGTTGCTAAAGAACATTTTGATATGGTCGATTAAGCGAGAGAAGAAGCCTGCTTCTTCTACAGCTTTTAAAGCCACTAATGGTTTTTCAGCTATCACTTTACCATCTAAGGTTGCTGTTAATTTACCAACGACTTGACCTTGTTTTAATGGTGCATTTAAGTTGGGTTGAACAGTGATTTGTGTTTTGATTGCATTGGCTTGACCTTTTGGCATGGTCACATTGAAGTTTTCAGCTAAACCAATTTGTACATCATTTTCTTTACCAAAATAAACTTTTGCTTTAGCAAGCACTTGATTTGCAGGTTGAACACTGACCGTTTCAAAGTTTGAATAACCCCAAGATAACAATGAGCGTGTTTGGCTGGCACGCTCATTCATTGATGGCGCACCAAAAATCACAGAAATCAAACGCATTGGACCACGTTTTGAAGATGTGGTTAAGCAATAACCAGCCTCATCAGTATGACCTGTTTTTAAGCCATCAACACTTGGGTCAGTATAAAGCAAGGCATTACGGTTACCTTGTTTAATCCCGTTGAAAGTAAATTCTTTTTCAGAATAAATAGGATAATATTTTGAACTGTCATGAATGATATGTTTAGCAAGTACCGCCATATCTTTTGCAGTTGAGTAATGACCCTCAGCAGGCATACCCGTTGCATTGATAAAATGTGTATTGACCATACCTACACGTTTGGCTTCTTGGTTCATTGCATAAGCAAATGAACCCTCGTTACCTGAAATATGTTCAGCCATCGCTTTAGATGCATCATTACCCGACTGGATAATAATGCCTCGTAACATTTCTAAAACTGTTGCAGTACCATTTAACGGCACATACATACAAGATTCAGTACTGCTACCACGACACCATGCAGACTCATTCATGCGAACTTTTTCACTTTCGGTCAGTTCGCCTTTAAGAAGTTTTTGCTCAATGATGTAACTCGTCATCATTTTTGTCATCGAAGCAGGTGCTAATTTTTCATTTTCATTCTTCGATGCAAGAATTTGACCTGTCTCATAGTCCATTAAGACATACGATTTATTATTTAATTCTGGCGGAGTGGTTAAGACGGTTGCTGCATAAGAAAATGAAGGTAAAAGTAATAATGCAGCAATGGCGCTTTTTCGAGTCATTCTAGGTCGTTCCAATCGTTATATGAGCACAAACAGGCTAGCATTTTAGGGCAAAGCAAAGCCGACTTCTATAAGGAAAGTCGGCTTATTTCTTACTTATTGTAACTAATTCAATATTTGTTGGATAAATTGCAGAAATCGTTATGACTGATAGTTACTAATGTCATTACAAATTGCTGTATTTTCAGTATCACCCGCTTTTTTAGCATCACTTTTTGCTTCTTTTAATGCTCTTTGGAAATCTTTTTGCTTGGCAAGTGATTTTAAGGTTGCTTTAGGATCTTTGTCATTTGGCATATAGTCTTTAAGCAAGTGATCAAAACCTTTATTAAATGCAGCATCTGTTTTGATTAGACTCGGGCAGATATCTGACAATACATAAATTGCAGCCAATTCTTCTTTAGATACTTGTTGCTGTGTGACTTCGATTTTGTCAGATGCGGCAAAAGCATGGGTCATAAATAAACCACTTGCTGAAACAAGGCTTAATGTAAGCATTTTTAAAGTCATACGCATAAATAACCCAATCAATTTTTAATTTGAGAACCTGCATAGATTAAACGTAAAAACTGTGAAAAATATAGAGAAAGTGTATCGATGTTGTAGATTTATTTGAAATTTTCACAAACTGAACAATGCAAAAGATGTCAAAAAAGGATTTTTAACATCGCATTGGGGGAGGTTTTTTTTATCTTATGTTAGTGTGGAAGTTCAAGTACATCTGCACATACTGCTTTGTGTTCAGCTTGATCAACTTCTTTGGCACTGGTTTGTGCTTCTTTGAGTACAGTTTGGTATTCTGGATCTTGTTGAAGCTGAGTCAATGTTGTAGGTTTTGAAAAATCCTTTAATAAGGTTTGGGTTAAACTTGCAATTTTAGTTTGAAATGCAGGGGTGTTTCCAATTAACCCTGGGCAAACTTCGGCAAGCACCTGTGTTGCGGCAATATCTTCTTTCGCAATTCGATCAGATTCTTGTGAAGTTAATGTTTCTGAAAATGCAGATTGTGTGCAAAGTGTGATGAGAGCGATAGAAATAGTATGAGTAAGAGAACGTGTAATCATCTTTATAGTCACAAATTAGATTTAAAATTGAGTAAGTAACTATATATAATTGTTCAATAAATTTGAATTAAATTACTCAGTAGTCATTTAATAATTTTTAGTCAGAGAACCTTTTAGTGAATATTTTAGTTGCCAATGATGATGGTGTTTTTGCACCAGGTATTCAAGCTTTAGCAAAAGCATTACGACCTTTAGGTCGAGTTGTTATTGTTGCGCCAGAAAGTGAACGCAGTGGTTATTCAAGTGCATTAACCCTAGATCGACCACTTCGACCGATTCAAGTTGCACCAGATATGTGGGCAGTAAATGGGACACCTGCTGATTGTGTGTATTTGTCCATGAACGGTTTATTTGATTTTGAGTTTGATTTAGTTGTCAGTGGAATCAATAGTGGGGCGAATTTAGGTGACGATGTCCTTTATTCTGGAACCGTAGGGGCGGCATTTGAAGGACGTTTGATGAAACAGCCAGCAATCGCAGTTTCATTGGCAGGCAGTAATGTACGTTCCTATGACAACCCTGAAGATTATGCACAAGCTGCAAACTGGGTTTACAGCTTTATTGCCAAAGGCTTACCCGAACTGCCTCCACGACATATCTTAAATATCAATATTCCCGATGTCGCTGAAATTTTAGGGGCTCAAATTACATATCAGGGGCGTCGAATACAATCAAAGCCGATAACCAGTCAGGTTGACCCGCGTGGTCGTCAAGTCTATTGGATTGGTTTGGCGGGTGAAGCGGTGACAGATCCGCAAAAAAATGCACAAAACCTGCAATCTGACTTTTTTGCCATTGCCAATGGTTGCGTCAGTATTACCCCAATTCAGATGGATGCAACCAATTACACAATTCTTGAAACACTACAATCACAACTCTCACATAGTCATTTTGATGTATGAGTGTTATAACTTTGTGAAAAAGCACTGTTAAACAGTGAAATGCGTGTGTATTTTGCTAATCTTAAGCAAATATTTTTAAATTTTAAGATTGTAGAGAGGGAAATCAATGCTTTTGGCTCGATCAACACTTCCAATTCAAATGCCTAAGCGATGGATGAAAATCATTTTGTCCACAATAGCAATCACCTCTGCCATAGTGGTGACTGGGTGTGCATCGAAGCCTCAAATTAATAACCCTACACGTTATGCTGTTGCGCCTGACTATTACACAGTTCGTTCTGGTGATACCTTAAGCGCAATCTCTATGCGTTATGGTTTGAGTTATCTCAGTGTTGCTGAAATGAATGATATTGCCGCGCCTTATCGAATTTATGTAGGTCAGTCATTACGTTTGAAAAAAGGTGGGGGCAATGTCACTCGATCTACAACGAAACCGTTGACGAGCAATGAACCGCAAATTCAACGTCAAACGATTAAGTTACCAACACAGCAGCCGACGTCGCCAACTGGTACAACGACGGCTCAGCCAGTAACGCCGCCGCCTGTACAAACGACGACGACAGTACAATCAACCCAATTGAGATGGGTAAAACCATCAAATGGATCTGTTATTGCAAATTATAATATTGCGAATAATATTAAAGGAATACGTTTTGGAGGGAATCAAGGTGATCCAATTTTTGCCGCAGCGGATGGACAGGTGGTTTATGCTGCAGATGGATTAAAAGAATATGGTAATCTTGTCTTAGTAAAACATATTGATGGTTACATTACTGCATATGCTCATAACAGCAAAATGTTGGTGAAAAGTGGTCAAACTGTGACAGCAGGACAGAAGATTGCAGAGATGGGATCTTCAGGTGCTAGCAGTACCATGTTGGAGTTTCAGGTACGTTTAGATGGAAAACCGATAAACCCAGCAAATATTTTACCAATAAATTAAATATTTTAATGCAAAGTGTAATTTTCTTCGTATAATACAATGAGTTGTTTTGAACAAAAAAGTGTGAAACAGCTCATAATTTCAGAGGGAAATTTATGTTAGATCAACTTCGGGCAATGGGTGTATTTGCTTGTGTTGTTGAAAAAAGCTCTTTTAGTGGTGCCGCGCGTGACCTTGGCATTACGACTAGTGCGGTTAGTCAGCAAATTAGATCTCTAGAACATGAAATGGAAGTGACACTTCTACATCGTTCTACGCGAAAGCTGAGTTTAACTGAGGCTGGTCAAGCTTTTTTCCACAGTTGTCAAGAAATGCTCGCTGCCGCAGAGCGTGGAAAAATCCGCATTAATGAGTTGCGCGATGATTTAGTTGGGGATTTGCGTATTGCGACAACCCCGGAAATAGGGGCAACACATGTTGTTCCTGCTTTATCGCATTGGATGTCTGCACATAGAGGTTTGATGGTTCATTTTGAAGCAGATAACCAATATATCGACTTGATTCAAGAGCGTATAGATATTGCTATTCGCATGTCTTCAAAAATTGAAGATGCGAATAACTTGAGCTGTATGCCACTTGCACGAGTCGATCAGATCTTAGTTGCATCGCCAAGTTATTTAAATCAAACAGCGCCTATTTCACGTCCTGAAGATTTACAGAATCATGATTTGATTCCGATAAATATCATGAAAAATTCTCAACATTTTTCATTTCAGCATGGTGCAACAGGTGAAGTTGTTAATTTAGAAATGAAGCATCGCCTTCAGACAAATAACGTATTTGTTGCAAAATCATTGTGCCAACATGGGCATGGTATTGCACGAATCCTTTATTTAGATGTGCAAAAAGAATTAATGAACGGAACATTGGTTGAAGTGCTTCCAGAGTGGAAATTACCAACTTTCACTTTAAGTGCTGTGACCTTAAAGCGTGAACAGCAGCCGATGAAAATTCATCGTTGTTTGGATGCTTTGAAACAATATTTTAGCCAGTTACCTGGTGGTAGAATTTTCCAAGAAGCTTCATAAAGTTCTAATTCTAATAAGTTCTAATAAAAAAGCCGCTTTAAAGCGGCTTTTCTATATCAGCAATTTGATAAGCATTCATGGCAAAACTAAAAGAGATTAATGGGTTAATCTCTTAAAGCATTTATTCACAATTAGGCAAGGAACTCTTTAATTGCAGGTACTAAGCGTTTTAATAGATCATCTGCTTGCTCATGATTCATATTCAAGGCAGGCAGTAAACGCACCACATTGCCTGAAGTAACGTTAATAATTAAATGATGCTTATCACGTGCAATGTTTACTAATTCGGCACAGTCTTTAGGTAATTCGATACCAATCATCATGCCGAAACCACGCACAATCACATTTTGCTCTACAAGTTGAGCACGGAACTGATCGACCAGATATGTTCCAATTTCAGCAGCATTTGCAACGATGTTTTCTTTTTGGATCAAATCAATCACTGTGTAGACAACACGAGAGCCTAAATGCGTACCACTATAAGTAGAGCCATGATTTCCCGCAGCCAGTACTCCAACACCACGACCTTGTGTCATCACAGCACCGATTGGAAAACCATTTCCGAGGCCTTTTGCTGTGGTTAAAACATCTGGAATAATATTGGTATGTTGATAAGCAAAGTATTTACCGGTACGGCCATTACCTGTTTGAACTTCATCCAGCATCATCAACCAATTATGTTGATTACAAATACGACGAATATCTTCAAGGTAGCTAAAACCTTGAGGTGCGGTATTGACACCACCTTCACCTTGGATCGGTTCGACTAGAATTGCCACAATGTCAGGATGCTGAATAGCGGCTTCTTCAATGGCTTCTACATCGCCAAAAGGCACACGAATAAAGCCTTCAACCAGTGGTGCAAAGCCTTCTTGAACCTTTTTATTGCCCGTAGCTGAAAGCGTTGCAAGGGTACGACCATGGAATGATTGATCCGCAACAATGATTTTGGGATTGGAAACACCCTGTAAGTGACCAAATTTACGTGCAATTTTAATTGCACCTTCATTTGATTCTGCACCACTGTTTGAGAAAAAGATTTCTTCCATACCTGAAACTTCAGCCAGCTTTTGCGCTGCTGCAGTTTGCCAAGCGACTTCGTAAATATTGCTGGTATGGATTAATGTAGCCGCTTGTTCTGCAATAGCCTCAGCCAGAACAGGATGAGCATGTCCTAAGCCACACACAGCAATACCCGTCAATGCATCTAAATACTCTGTACCATTTTCAGTATAAAGATAAGAACCTCGTCCTCGGACAAAGCTGATCGGTTGACGGCTGAATACAGGCATCAAGTGTGAAGGTTGATCAGTTTGTACCGGAGCGAGGGTAATGTTATTCATAACTAACTCTTATCTGTTAGGAGTGGAAAGGGTAAAGGATTATCTAACCAAAATATGCACAAGATTTAAAGCTTTAATATAAATAAAATTGGAAATAATCGTCTAGACATATTCTTTATTGTGGATTTAGGTATAATGCAGGCAGATGAGTTGAGGATTTAATCAATGACTGAACAAGCGCGTGATACAGAAGCGTTAATTCGCGATCAAATAGCTAAACATGCAGTACTTCTTTATATGAAAGGTACACCGCAATTTCCACAATGTGGTTTCTCTGCACGTGCAGTTGAAGCACTTAGCCAAATTGGTCGTCCATTTGCTTATGTAAATATCTTGGAAAATCCAGATATTCGTGCAACTTTGCCACAAATTGCAAATTGGCCTACATTCCCGCAATTATGGATTAATGGCGAATTGATTGGCGGTAGCGACATTATGCTAGAAATGTTCCAAAATGGTGAATTAAAGCCATTGATCGAGCAATATAGCCCAGCACCAGATGCTTAATAAGTTGATGATGTAGAAAAAGCACCGGAAGGTGCTTTTTTATTGGCTAGGCTTTATGTTGTTGTCACGTGACTGAATTGGTCAACAATCTAGAGAAATTAGGTTATGGCTGATGAGCGGTTCCAATCTTTGTTTGTATATTTAACAAGCTATCAGTATGAGTCAGACAAAGCTTTGAATATTCAAAGCTTTGTCTGACTGAGGTCTATCCAAGAAGCAATTTAAGCTGACTTGCGCTTATTTTGCTTTGCTGCAACTTCAGTTTGGTTTTCGTCAGTAATGATGCTTGCTGATTCAGCTTCTGCCTTTTTCAGTTTTTTCCCTTTGTTCTTTTTTTTCTTTTTCTTTGGCTTGTGCTCTATTTCAACGCCATCTTCCAAGGCTTGCCAATATTCAAGCTGTGCCATCACTGCCGCATAGATTGAACCTTTGGTATAACGACCTTTTTTATCTAATGCCCCAACAGGACGTGCCATTAGGATTTCTAAAGCTTGGTCAATGGTGTCTATGGCATGTATATGGAATTGACCCTCATTGACAGCCTCAATCACATCATGGCGAAGCATTAAATGCTGCATATTCTGACGCGGAATAATTACCCCTTGTTTGCCCGTTAATCCTTGGAGTTTGCACGCATCGAAGAATCCTTCAATTTTTGCATTGACCCCACCAATAGGTTGAACTTGACCCAATTGGTTCATCGAACCTGTGATCGCCCATGATTGATCAATAGGCAATTGGCAGATTGCGGAAATCAATGCAGATAGTTCTGCAACCGTGGCACTGTCACCATCCACTTGACCATAACTTTGTTCAAAGGCGAGGGCAGCAGAGAAATGCAAAATCTGTTCACGGCCAAAATGAGCTTTTAGGAAGCTCGACATCAGCAAGACACCTTTGGCATGTAATGAACCACCAAGTTCTACACTGCGCTCAATATCTAAAATGTCACCGCCGCCTTGATATACCGAAGCGGTTAAGCGTGACGGTAAACCAAATTCAACATCGGCATAGTGGATCACGGATAAAGCATTGATCTGACCTAAACGATGGCCGCGTGTCTCAATCAGTTGCGTACCACGTGACAAGTCTTGCCAATAAAGCTCTCTTAAATAGCCTAATCGATATTGGCGATGTTTCAGAGCAGTGTTGATATGATGAGAGGTGACTAACTTTTCTTCCGACTGTGCAGCGTGATGATGAGATTCACGGATTAAATCACCCAAAGTTAAAGCATGTAAAGACAATGAACTCTGGTCTTCAGCTTGGCGGCTCGAATCTGTTAGTAATGCCGCCAATGCTGAGCGATCAAAAGGCAGTAATTTGTCTTGTTGAACATAGTCTGCAATCAGTTGCATATAAGCTTGTTCATTATCATCATTACGTTGCAGGGTATCGGTAAAATCAGCACGAATTTTAAAAACACTGCCTAATTCCGGCTCTAGTTCTAAAATTTCATAATAAATTTCAGGTTCTGCCAATAAAACCACTTTTAAGTTGAGTGGCACAGATGCAGGCTCAATTGAAATACTGCCAGTTAAAGTCAGCATGTGCTCAAGAGAAGACAGCTTTAATTGTCCTGATTTTAATGCACGTTTTAGCCCTTGCCATGCATAAGGCTGTTCTAACAGCTGTTCTGCTTCTAAAATTAAAAAACCACCATTGGCTTGATGCAATGAGCCTGGGCGAATCAGAGTAAAGTCGGTGGTGATTGTGCCGTTTTGCGTCAGCTGTTCAACATGTCCCAGTAAATTATAATGTGTTGGGAAGTCTTCAAAAATAACTGGTGCACCAGAGTTTGGCTTATTGCTCACCACGACATTAGCTTGGTAACGTGAAGGAACCCGATTAAATAAAGCAGGAGAGAATTCTTCACCTTCCTGATCTAAAATCGTTTCAACATTTTCGATAATATCTGCTGCAAAATGCTTTAAGTATTGATCGAGTCCGTGTACGGTTTTAAATTTACTTAAAATCAAATCTATACGAGGAATCACCACTTGTTTGGCAATATCACGATTTAATTCAGAAACTTGATCACGTGCATCATCTTCCAAATCACCTAACTGAAGACCAAGCCGTTCAAGCTTTTTATCCATATAACGCATATTGGAATTAATTTCTGCGCGCTGTTTACTGTCGAGCGCATTAATATCTTCCTGTGACATTTCCAATACTTTGTCATCTTTGACATGGATCGGCACAAAAATATGTTCATCGTTACGATTAATCAGTTTTAGGTCGAGGTCTTCGCCTTCTTTGGTCAGTTCAACTAAAGCGAGTTGTTGCTCATTTCCCGTGATTTGACGAATACGTTCAATACGATTGTGATAAGTTTCGGCACTAAAGCGACGTTCAAGTTGCTTGAGAATGGTTTGCCATGCTTGGTGGATTAAAGCTTGAAACTTACTGCCTTGGCCCGCTTGAAAACGCAGTGCAATCGGTTGTCGCGCATTTTTAAAATTATAAACATAGACCCAATCATCAGGTGTTTGCATGGTTTTTGCATGCTGCTGTAACAAACGCTTGATCATGGTTCTTTTGCCAAGACCTGCCGTCCCCACTGCAAAAATGTTGTAGCCTGAATAAGGTAAAGCAATCCCTGCTTCTACAGAGGCTCTGGCGCGATCTTGCCCTAAGAAATTATTTAAAGGCTTGATCCGCTTGGTTGAGGTAGGAATCTTGCTTAGATTGGGGATATGCGTCAGTTGTTCTGATTTTAGTGCGGTTTGTGTCAACGTGTTTTGAATTTCCGTTTGATCAAAAGCAGATGGAAAAATCGTTTCAGTTTTTTGTATTGGGGTTGCAGTCGTCGTAATTGAAACAGTAGTAGAGCTTAATTGATCGTGTCTTTGGGTCACAGGTGAAATCCAAAACTTATATGGGTTGAAAAGTTAAAGGTATACAGGATTGGGGGTAAAGATCAAGCGCCAAAAGCGGAAATATCTGTAAAAGCGCTCATCAGTTGCATAAAAGTGATTGAAACTCTAAGCATTAAGCGGTTGAATAGCACTATTTCATTTTTCAGAAAATAACAACGCAATGACAACGCAACTATCTCAGCAATCAGCTGAGCAGAATTCCACAGCAAAAAATGGGTGGAAATCTGCTTTTGCCGCTTTTATCGATCGGCGTGCTGCAATTATGCTCTTTCTTGGGTTTTCAGCAGGTATTCCAATTCTGCTCATTTTCTCAAGTTTATCTTTATGGTTAGGTGAGGCTGGAATTGAAAAAAGTGCAGTGACTTTTTTTAGTTGGGCCGCGCTGGGCTATTCTTTTAAATTTGTATGGGCACCACTGATTGATGAATTACCCGTCCCGATACTGACCAAAAAACTGGGTCGGCGCCGTGCTTGGTTGTTGATTGCACAAATACTGATTATCTGTGCGATCTGTATTATGGCGTTTTCTGATCCCGCTTTGGGCCAAAGTTATATTTACCAAATGGCTGTGGGGGCAGTATTACTGGGTTTTTCCGCAGCAACACAAGATATTGTGATTGATGCCTATCGAATTGAGCTGGCTGAAACCGAGATGCAAACGGTGTTGGCATCGACCTATAACGCAGGCTATCGTTTAGGGATGATTCTCGCTGGTGCGGGTGCTTTATTTCTTGCTGCTTCTTTGGGGACTGCAAAAGGGAACTATATTTATGAAGCGTGGAAATATACTTATTTAACGATGGCGCTGGTGATGCTAGTGGGTATTATCACCACTTTAGTGATTCGAGAACCCTTGGTTAATCGAGTTGATAAACACTATAAAAATATTGATTACTATCGTTTAGTTTTGGTCTTTATTTTGGCTGTGGCGAGTTTTGTTTGTTTATATATTTACTCCGATGACATGGTTCAATATCTGCAAGCGACTTGGAAAGTCGAAGACAACTTGCTGAAGTTTTTAATGGAAGCTGTACGCTTTTTAGGCTCAGGGCTCGGTGCAATTCTTGTTGCAACATCGTTGATTCGTTTTGGTGTAGTCAATAAAAAGATGGCCTATGAGACTTGGGTTAACCCGATTGCTGATTTTTTTAAGCGTTATGGGGTAAAGCTGGCATTGGTTCTACTGTTATTGATCGGTTTCTATCGAATTTCAGACATTATTGCGGGTGTTATTTCGAATGTTTTCTATCAAGATTTAAACTTCACCAAAGAGCAAATTGCAGAAGCCGTTAAAATTTACGGGGTTATTTTTAGCCTATTGGGTGGTTTTTTAGGTGGCTTACTTGCACAACGCATGAATATTATGAAATTGATGTTTGTCGGTGCAGTTTTGGCAAGTTCAACCAATTTGATCTTTATTGGATTGGTAAAATCTGGCGCACCGATGCAAGCTGTATCTGTACAGATTGGCGATAAGAAATTTCAAGCTCAAACTGATGAAGTAGGCTATTGGAAAGTTTCTGTGCCTAGTCAGGATTTGGTAGGGGAAAATACCATTCATATCAAAGCAGCATTGGTTGAACAGGCTGTCGCGAATGAATATACGGTGCCCTATTTAAAAGACAATGCTAAGCCCCAAATTCAATTATTGCCTATTACCAGTGACAATCAATTGTCTGCAACAGAAGCGAAGCAAAGTATTGTGGTTAAGGGGCAGATTGCGGGAATACCTGTATCTGAGCTTAATCCAGATCAGCCGATTACCCTTAAACTTGATGGCAAAACATATCCTGCAAAATTAGATAAAGATGGTTTGTTTAGTGGTGCGATTGACGGTAAAGCCTTATATGCTTCTGGCTCAAAAAATGTGATCGCCGTAGTCAATTATCAACACGCACAAGCAGCATTAAGTACTCAACAAAGCTATCAATTAACAACGATAAAAAGTGATATCGATGTGGATATTCAACCACTTCCAGTGATTAAAGCCGATTCCTCTGCAGCCGTTGAAATTAAGGGGAAAGTAATTGAAAAATATAGTTCTGGTTGGCTGTATTTTGCTATTGTTGTCGATAATTTAGCTTCTGGTTTAGCTGGTGCAGCATTTATTGCGTTCTTGTCTAGTTTGACCAGTGTGTCATTTACAGCTGTTCAATATGCGATCTTTAGCTCATTGATGACGCTTACACCTAAGATTTTAGGTGGTTATTCTGGAACAATTGTCACCCACATTGGTTATCCTAAATTCTTTTTAATGACCACTTTAATTGGTATTCCGATTCTATTACTTGTGTTATGGGTTGGAAAATTATTGCGAGAACATCAAGCACAAAAAGTGAATCAATCCATCGAGTAAGCGACTGAATTACTCAAGATAGATTTACGATGATTACAAGTAGCCTATTTTATCTTATAGATAAAGTAGGCTTTTTATCGGAAAGTGGTTTGAATTATTAGGTCGGTCATACATTCAAGTAACTTACTCGAAAGATAAAGCTGTAGTGTTTATCTAAAATAAGCGGTTATTGCTTAAAAATAATCCAGAAGACGGCATCATTGAGCAGCTGAAATATAGATAAATTGAAATATTGAACTGTATTGCCTATATTGGCAGATGATATCTGATCAAACAGGAAAATAAATCATGCGCATGTTGCATACCATGTTACGAGTAGGCAATTTAGAACAATCTTTAGCGTTCTATACTGAAGTTCTCGGTATGACATTACTTCGTAAACGTGATTATGAAGAAGGGCGGTTTACTTTAGCATTTGTGGGTTATGGTGATGAAGAGCATCATACCGTGTTAGAACTTACTCATAACTGGGATACTGCAAGTTATGAATTAGGTAATGCTTATGGACATATTGCGATTGGTGTCGATGATGCCTATAAAGCCTGTGACGAGATCAAAGCACGTGGTGGTAATGTGGTACGTGAAGCTGGTCCTATGAAGGGCGGTGTCACAGTCATTGCTTTTGTTGAAGATCCAGATGGTTATAAAATTGAATTGATCCAACAAGATCAAGATGCACGAAATAATTAGGGGGCTGTTGACAATTCGTCTACGTTTGCGACTAGGTGTGTTTTTTAGGCGATACTAGGCGCGAAATACGAAATTTAGCTATTCTAAATGATGAGAAACATCGTTTCGCAAGGTGACAACGTAACGGAAAAAAACACGCTAGTCCCGAAGGGTTGTGGCTAAAATTATCTCAGTCTACGTTATGAAACTCGAAAATAGTCTCGCTATTCTCTTCGTTTCCTGCCTTGCCTGGTCAATTTTAACCTACAACGCAAGCCATTTATGAAATGCCTACAGCCCCATCATTTAAAAATGATGCAGGTCTAGTGTTTATTTGGCAAAGACATATCAATAAAGATCTTTCATAAATCAAAAAATGATCATGTGGAGTGAATTATATTGGTATTGAAAGTTCCTTCTCCCTCTGGGCATAGGTATCTACACAATTAAATCTATTTAAGTTAAATTGGAGAGCATGCTCTCCAATTTAACATTCCACACTTAGATAACCGATTAGTTAAACGCTACGGACGTCTT
>NZ_JAMBAR010000001.1:1843944-1950114 GCF_025433935.1 Acinetobacter sp. I-MWF
ATTTTGGCTGGTCTGTCAATATTACTGAATACACTACAATTATTATCTGAACATTCGGTTGATGACCTTAAGCTGATTGCTGAAATTGCATTAGAGTCTCTACAAAAAGATGTGTAGATACCTATGCCCTCTGGGAGAAGGTTAGGATGAGGGTGCTTTTATGTTGATTTATGGTTTTAAAAAGCACTGATGAAAGAAGTCTAATAGACCTTAAATTAACTTGATATGTGTCGTAAATAAATAGTGAACATTTAGCCAAATGAGTAGCTTTATTTATTTCGCTCAGTAAGATTGAATTTTACCCGATAGTAAAATTTAACTACTGGGCTTTTTCATGTTTAAAATACAGGACGTTGCTTATGAAAATGTTGAAATTATTAGCATTGGATCGCTTTACGATACTTTTAATCGCGATGGTGGTTTTAGCTTCTATTTTACCGATTTCAGGTCAGGCAGCGCTTATCTTTGGAAAAATCACCACAATTGCGATTGCAATTTTATTTTTCCTACATGGCGCAAAATTATCACGTGAAGCGGTGATTGAGGGAATTTTGCATTGGAAATTGCATGGATTGGTTTTTGCTTTTACCTTCTTGGTTTTCCCTTTATTGGGGCTAATGGCAAAACCTGTGCTTGAACCTTTGCTGGGTCAACAGTTGTATTGGGGCTTTCTGTTTATGTGCTTTTTGCCATCGACAGTACAATCGTCAATTGCATTTACCTCTGTTGCAAAAGGGAACGTGGCAGCAGCTGTATGCAGTGCCTCATTTTCAAACCTGATCGGTATGTTTATTACTCCGATTTTGGTGAGCATATTTATTTTCGGTCAATCTAAGCATAATTACGATCCAACCTCGTCTATTATCGAAATCACCTTGTTGTTGTTAGTTCCATTTGTTCTAGGGCAGGTATTACGCCCTTATGTATTTCCATTGATGCAGAAAATGCCAAAGATCGTCAAAGTTTTTGATCAAGGCTCGATATTGATGGTGGTCTATGGTGCATTTAGTGGGGCAGTGGTGGCAGGTTTATGGCATCAGGTCAGCTTATCTACATTGATTTATCTCACCTTGGCATGTTCGATTCTACTTACGGTGATTATGCTATTGGCGTTGTATGTTACAAAATGGCTTGGATTTAGCAAAGCAGATCAGATTTCAATCTTCTTCTGTGGATCGAAGAAAACCCTTGCCAGTGGTGTGCCTATGGCGCAGATTTTATTTATTGGGCAGCCTTTAGGTATGATTGTGTTACCGATTATGATTTTCCATCAAATCCAGTTAATGGTTTGTGGGGTGATTGCAAACTACTGGTCTAAGCAAAAGCATTCTGACGAATAAATTAGTATCGATTGTTAATTGATTGGCTCGCAATTTATAAATATTTCGAGTATAATCTTGCCCACTTGTTGTGCTTAGCTCTGACGCTTATAGTCTCGGTGGGCCAAAAGAAATGGTCTGTTGTGGTGTTAACCTGCTGGTTTTTAATTTAAATCTGCTTTCCTCAAAGTTTTATTAGATTTTGAGAGTGGTTAATTGCGATGACAGCTAAACCTTTCTTAACTTAGGAGAATCGACCATGCGTGCCGATATTCACCCAAAATATGAAAAATTAGTTGCTACTTGTTCATGTGGTAACGTTATCGAAACTCGTTCAGCTTTAGGTAAAGAAACACTTTATCTAGACGTATGTTCAGCTTGCCACCCATTCTATACTGGTAAACAGAAGAATGTTGATACTGGCGGCCGTATCGATAAATTCAAACAACGTTTTGCTGGTATGTCACGTTCTGTTAAGCGTTAATACGACAAAACATAAAAAACGGGCTTTAGCCCGTTTTTTTGTTGCTGAATTTTATCTCGTGTTGATCTATTTCAGGATCAGACAAAGTGATAGATTTAAAAAAAGGTTGAGCATTTAAAACACTCAACCTTTTTTAGTATTAGACTTTATTGATCTTGAACATCAGTCAAGTGATCCAGTTTCTTTTGGAAATATTCACCTTGCAAGAATCTGACATCTACATTCCACGCATTTGCAAAAGAGTTCATATCATTTAGATTTTTCAATAACAATTCAATTGGCTTGATTGCATGATATTTTTCAAGAGTATGCTGGAATTGCGTCATAGTCGCATCACTATTGAGCTGCTTTGTAAACTTCTCATCCAGCGTTACTAAGCTCACATCCAATTGTTTTAAGATTGCTTCACTTGAAATGCTCGAACCAAAACGTCGAATTGAAATTTCGGCACCATGATCACGTAAAACGCCAATTTGCTTTTGAGTTTCTAAGATATTTTTTGCAATATCTTCCTCATCAAATTGTAAAATCAGTGGATGAGATTGGCGGCTTCCAACAATGGTCAATAGTTTAGAAATAAGCTCAGGGAACTGTTTGTCATGGAACAGCACATGACGATTTAAATTGACGATTAATTTTGCTTCTGGATATTGAGTGATAAAGTTATGTAATTGCTTACATGCTTCAACTAAAATCCAGCGATCTAATTTAATTGAAAGCTCAATATCATCATCTAAATCAATTAAATTACTTACTTTTTTCCACTGATTTTCAAAAATAAAACCGCTACTGACTTCATAAGTATTTAAATTGCTATCTTGTTTGTCATAAAGCTGTTGGTATTTTAGCTGAATCTCACCTTTTTCAAGCGATTGGGTAATTTGACCAAGAATCGCGGAGGTTTTAAAGATATGTGGCGCTGGCGTTTCTTGAATTTGAACTGGTTTCTCTACAGCTGTATTTTCAACTTGAGGTTTTGGGGCAAATTCAATGGAGTTACTTTGTATTTGCAGCGGTTCTGCTTGATCTAATTTGGGTTCAAGCAATGACAATTCAATTTTAGTGTCTTGTAAAGTCGCCGTTAATTGTTGCTCGGATACAGAGTCTTTTTTTGCCAGACGATGATTATAAGCTTGTTCTAAAACGTCGTTAAAACTTGCTTCTGTAAAGCTGTTTTGCTGTATGTTTGAATAGCCAATCTTAATATTCAGTGGGTAGGTATGACCATCAATTTCCAATAATTGAGGTTTTTCTAAAGCATGCAGCCCATGAATACGAGATTCTAAAATGGTGTCAGACTCAGCTTGTAAAATCACTGCATACAACAACATATCAATTTGATATACCGTGGTATTGGTTTGTTCTTGAATAAAGTTTTTAAAGCCTTCTAAGTATTGAACGGCTGTTTTCCAAGGAGAAGTTAAAATATTCTCAGGACAAGCGGCAAAGCTAAACAGTACCAATGCATTCGATTTGGCAGGTTGGTTAATTAAAGCGTACTGAATTTTTTGCAGACTAGTTGCGACAGCACTGATGTTTTTCTTATTCGATTCGGAGGATTGTGCTTGCGGTTTTTGACTTGCAGAATTGATCTCGATGGTGATTTGAATACAGTCTTCTTCATCTGAAGGCAGAAATTCAATTTTTAATGGATTTTCTGATTTAGCATTGCTATTCAGTGTATCAATTTCAAAACGTGCTAAATCAAAATTACCTTGAGAAATCTTTTTAAAACGTTGTTTAAAATCATTGATATTCTTCGGTTTTAAAATATCTAATACAGGCAATCCAATAATTTCTGCTTCATCTTTTAGACCAAACAATTTTAAATATTCAGCATTGGCTTGGGTATGGATACCTTCCTGAATTAAGGCAATCGCTTTATGTTGTTCTTCAACCAAGGCTTGAGCTTGATTTTTTGCACTTTCAAGATCGTTTAAAAGGTGCTTTTTCGCTTGTAAGGTACGGCTATAAGACAACGCACGGATTAAGCTAATATAAAAACGATCAGTATATTCTAAATTAACAACATCATAGATGCCTTTTTGAATATAGGACTGATATTGGTTGGTTTGATAATCTTCAGGTTTTAAGAACAAAACAGGCAGATCAATATCAGCAGAGGCTTGAATTAAGGTAATGGCTTGCTCAATTTTGATGTCATAAGCACGACCAAAAATAATCAAGTCCCATGAAGTATTGAGTTGTTTTTCAAAACTTTTTAAATCATCCAATAAAAGTGCTTGTACTTGATGATTCTTACTTTGAAAAAGATCAATAATTTGATTATAACGAATCTGGTTATCATCAATAATGAGTAATCTAGTTTCAGAGAGTTTTAATTTTTTCGATAATAATAAATTTCTCACTTTAAAGCTTCCCATACATCTTGATTATTCAAATTGGCAGATTGGTGTTGAATGAACTGATCAATGCGGTCATTTTCTTCATCATTGATCAATTCAAATTCGTACTGAATAAAGCTCTGGGTAATTAACAATGTTTTTGTTAAATACACCTTAATTTCTTCAGTGTCTAAACGTAGATAAATTGCTTGCTGTTCTTTGAAGAACGGTAAATTTGGCAAAATAATAGAAACATTGGATTCATTTAAATTTTGCACTTGAACCATAAGGCAAGGGTGGTAGTTAATCGTCGAACGATCCGCTGGAACTTTTACCGCACATGGGTAGATGTCTTGAGCTAAAACCTCTAAACCGACTTCATAAGTTTTTTTAACAGATTGTTTGATCCAACGAATGATCGCACCTTTCCATTTGTCATTGAGGCTTTCATTGACCAAGATAAATTCACCCGTGCGTAAATTTCGTGGGGTTTCATCTGACCAGCGAATACGATAACCATTTACACTGATATCCAGTACTTGGGTCTGATAGATCTGTTTTGCTTCACGGTCTAAAGTTTTGATTTGTCCTAAGTTCGATGCTGTGCTTGAACCTGTTGAAATCGATGAATGAATATTGGACTCAGACTGAAATGCATAATTATTATTTAAATTAAGTGTTTCATAAAAATTCTTAGCTTTGGATAAATAGAAGTGTGCGGTTTGTAAGCTAAAACAAATTTGAAGTTGTGCAGAGTATTCATAACGCTCATGTTGACGTTCAGTTGTGGTACCCAAGACATTTTGCACATGAAATTTTAATGCAGCAGATAAATAGATTTGTTCATTTTTAGACAGATATTCGTCTTTATGAATTGTTGAATTAATATGTTCAAGCAGATTCTGTGTAGAAATATACAAAGAAGTACGGAAATTCGCATGTTGTTTGCGATTATAAATTGGTGGAACGTCTTTAGAGCCATCAATCACATAACGCGATAAGCTGGTTTCTCTTGGTAAAATTTGGATCAGTTTGACCCAATCAAAAGTACATTGATAAAGTGCTTGTGTTTCTGAAGGGCGAATTTGGTGCGTATTAAAAATATCCAAAAGCAGCACTTGTGCATAGGCCTGCTGGATATTTTGAATGGTAAAGTGTGTACCTTGTAACTGGTTGATATTGATATTAAATTCTTGGTTTTTAACCGCAAGCTCGTAAAGATGATGTGTGGTGAGCCATTGATGGGTCAATGGGCCACTGTAGAGCATTTGCTGTTGAACCAACAATAAACCAAGTTGTTCTAAGGCATAAAAGGTTGCAAGTGTA
The DNA here is from genome assembly GCF_025433935.1 of Acinetobacter sp. I-MWF. Classification (NCBI taxonomy): domain Bacteria; kingdom Pseudomonadati; phylum Pseudomonadota; class Gammaproteobacteria; order Moraxellales; family Moraxellaceae; genus Acinetobacter; species Acinetobacter sp. I-MWF. Next base: position 1,849,419 of record NZ_JAMBAR010000001.1, read on the forward strand.
CGTGCTGTTTGTAAATTTCGTTTTTGTTTAAAATTAAAAAATGAGAATTTATTTGAAACCAGTGTCTGATGACTTCTTCGCACAATATTGATATAGACGTTGGCAAAATAGGTGCGAATTCTAGAGGATAAATCAATAATATGTTCAATACGCGCATTTTGAGAAAGACCTTGATTTAAGATGTTTTTTTCAAGGCTTGATAAAATGCTTTCGGTAATTGGGTGTAAAACTTGAATTAAATCAAAGCGTAGCATTTCGCTACAATCCAGTTCGCTGATTTCACAAATCGCTTTTAAGACCGATTCTGAGGTATCGCCAAGTTGCATAATAGACAATGTGGCCACCCATGCATTGACAGATGCCACCGAATTTTCTGCAAAACTTAGACTTTCTCGTTGTAGAACCGTGATATTTTGAAAAATTTCTGAAATTTCTTTATTTATCATGAGCATTTCAACTCTTAAAAGGTTGTGACTCCAAACAGCGGTGTTTTATTATTTTCTCCCGCGACTTCTCGAACCAATTTAGGAACTAGATAACCCGGTAAACTGGCCAATACATCCTTATAAATCTGATCAATTTTTTCCGCCCCTAAATCGAAATGATGCGCACCTTTTACTTTATCTAAAACATGAAGATAATACGGTAAAATTTGTGCTTCAAAAAGTCGTTGACTTAAATTAACAAGAGTTTGTGCAGAATCATTCACACCTTTAAGTAAAACGGCTTGATTCAACACAAGAATATTTTGTTTTGCTAAATGAGATAACTTTGCACAGGTCAAATTATCTAATTCTGCAGGATGGTTCGAGTGTACCACTAGAATTACACGTAGCCTACTGTTTTTCAATAAAGAAACTAGCTCTTCATCGATTCTTTCTGGAATTACAATTGGAACGCGTGAATGAATTCTCAAGATCTTAATCTGACTGAGAGATTCTAGACGTTCTATCCAAGTGGCTAATTTTCGGTTAGATAAAGTTAATGGATCACCACCACTTAAAATCACTTCATTGATTTCAGGATGAGCTTCTAAATAGCTTTTAATGTTCAACCAGTCTTCATTTTTAGGTAAATTTTCTTGGTATGGAAAATGACGACGGAAGCAATAACGGCAGTGCACGGCACATGCACCAGTGAGGGTCAGTAAAAAACGTGATTTATACTTATGTAAAACCCCAGGAATTTGATTGGCTTGTTCTTCATCAAGCGGATCTGTGACAAAGCCTTCGTGTTCTTCCATTTCCAGATGATGTGGTAAAACTTGCAGTAAAAGTGGATCTAAGGGATTGCCAACTTCCATCTTTCTGACAAATGCACGGGGCACACGTAGTTTAAATTGCCCAGACGCAAGGATTGCACCAGACAATAACTGTGCTTTAGAAAGTTCGAGTATTTCTAACAGTTCTAATGGATCAGTAATTAAATCACTGAGTTGAGATTGCCAATTTTGCTCTTGATATAAGTAGTTTAACATGCCACGTGCGATAAATAGTTGAAGATAGGGGAAAGCGGATGGTATTGCTTGTTCATATTGAATCTGTCAGGTTCAATATGAAATGTTTCACTGGAAAAATGCTTTCAGTATAGCTGATTTGTATTGAACAGCAGTGAATCTCCAATGAATCGAAGATTTTACCCTCAATCTGACCGAACATGGGTAATTTTTCATTGCTTCACGATGTATTGCTCATTTAGAATACGAAAAATGTAAAATACATTCTTTGCTGTTTGGAATGATCACTGTCACAAATCGGGTGATTTGTTGATAGCATCGCAGTAGAGATTTAAATTAGTAAGTTCGGAGTGTGCCTTTCATGGCCTATTATTCTACAAATGATTTCAAAGCTGGCCTAAAGGTTATGCTTGATGGTAACCCATGTTCAATCATGGAAAACGAATATGTAAAACCAGGTAAAGGTCAAGCGTTTAACCGTGTAAAACTACGTAACCTAAGATCTGGCAAAGTATTAGAAAAAACTTTTAAATCAGGTGAATCTTTAGAAGCAGCTGATATTGTAGAAGTAGAAATGGATTATCTCTACAACGATGGCGAATTGTGGAACTTCATGGATCCAGTATCTTTCGAACAAATTGCTGCGGATAAAGTTGCAATGGGCGATGCTGCAAAATGGTTAAAAGATGATTCAAACGAAAAATGCACAATTATGCTATTTAATGGTATTCCATTAAACGTTAGTGCACCAAACTTCGTTGTATTGAAAATCGTTGAAACTGATCCAGGTGTACGTGGTGATACTTCAGGTGGTGGTGGTAAACCAGCTAAACTTGAAACAGGTGCAGTTGTACGTGTTCCATTATTTGTACAGCAAGAAGAAAGCGTTCGTGTAGACACTCGTACTGGTGATTACTTAGAGCGTGCTTAATCATTTTATTGAAAAATGATGACGCTGAGGGATGATGAAAATCATCCCTTTTTTATTGTGCATAGATTGAGTTGGTATACGGCTTTTTAAAAGTACAAGCCTTTATAAAAATAGAGGGTATCGGCTAAATTTTCGACTAAAGTCGTAGATCGACAGCCTATAATTAATAGTAGAGTCAGAGAGTCAGATGATTACATTGATGATAAAAATAACAAAGTCGCGATTTAAGTCACTGTGATGTCATGCTAATAGTACATATTCAGACCAGTTTTAATGCCAAAGTCTTAGATGAAAACAAAAAAATGAGGAGTAGAGTCACCAAGGAATGAGTCACGGAAATGCATTACGCTTTATAAAAACAATGGAACTGCTTTTTGTAATCAAGATGTGAGGTTTTAATGGAAAATATTCAAACAAAATCATCACCCTTATCAAAATTGATCTGGGTGATTGTCGCCATAATTGGTGCAGTATCTTTTGGAATACTTGCAGTCAGCAAGGGTGAGCATGTCAATGCGGTTTGGCTAGTGCTTGCAGCGATATGTGTCTATAGCATCGCTTATCGTTTTTATAGTTTATTTATTGCGACCAAAGTTTTTGAACTGAATCCTCGGCGATTAACACCAGCACATCGTTTAGCAGATGGCTTGGATTATGTCCCGACCAATAAATATGTACTTTTTGGTCACCATTTTGCTGCTATTGCAGGAGCGGGGCCATTGGTTGGGCCTATTCTTGCTGCCCAAATGGGTTATTTACCAGGAACAATTTGGCTTTTGGTCGGGGTTGTTCTTGCTGGTGCAGTTCAGGATTTCTTGGTTTTATTTATCTCTACACGTCGAGACGGGCGCTCACTTGGTGAAATGGCAAAGCAAGAGCTGGGTTCATTTGCTGGTGTGGTGGTGATGCTTGGTGCGCTAGGTGTGATGATTATCATCCTTGCTGTATTGGCATTGGTAGTGGTGAAAGCACTGGCACATAGTCCATGGGGCGTGTTTAGTATCGCAGCGACGATACCGATTGCCTTATTTATGGGCATCTATATGCGCTATATCCGTCCGGGCAAGATTGCAGAAGTTTCTATCATTGGTTTTGTGTTGATGATGGCTGCAATTGTTTATGGTGGAAATGTTGCTGCTGATCCTTATTGGGGACCATTTTTCACATTAACTGGAACACAACTTACTTGGGCACTCATCATTTATGGATTCGTGGCTTCGGTTCTACCTGTTTGGTTGTTATTAGCACCGCGTGATTATTTATCAACATTCTTGAAAATTGGTGTAATTGCGGGTTTAGCAGTCGGTATTATTGTTGCAATGCCAATGTTAAAAATGCCGGCTGTTACGCATTTTGTTGATGGCACTGGTCCTGTATTTGCTGGATCCATGTTCCCATTCTTATTTATTACCATTGCTTGTGGTGCGATTTCTGGTTTCCATGCCTTAGTCTCGTCTGGAACTACACCTAAACTGATTGATAACGAAGTCAATATTCGTGTCATTGGTTATGGTGGTATGTTGATGGAATCATTTGTTGCAATCATGGCAATGATTTGTGCAACAGTGCTTGAACCTGGTGTTTATTTTGCGATTAATGCGCCAGCGGCAGTATTGGGTACTACAGTAGAGAGCGCAGCAGAAGCAGTACGTACACTTGGTTTTGTGGTTACACCTGAAACTTTGAGCTTGCTGGCAAAAGAAGTGGGTGAAAGTACGATTCTTTCGCGTACTGGTGGTGCGCCAACATTTGCAATTGGTATGGCTCACATCATCACGGATATTTTTAATAATCGTTCAATGATGGCGTTCTGGTATCATTTTGCGATCTTATTTGAAGCGCTGTTTATCTTAACCGCTGTCGATGCCGGAACTCGTGCATGTCGTTTTATGGTACAGGATACGGTGGGTATCGTTGTTCCAGCACTTAAAAACTCACACAACTTTGTGGGGAATATGATCGGTACAGCGGTTGCTGTCGCTGGATGGGGCTTCTTTGTTTATCAAGGTGTAGTCGACCCACTCGGTGGTATTAACAGCTTATGGCCTCTGTTTGGTATTGGTAACCAAATGCTTGCGGCAATGGCTTTGATCTTAGGTACAGTGATTTTATTTAAAATGAAGAAAGAGAAATATGTATGGGTTACCATTATCCCAACAATTTTCTTATTCATTACCTGTATGACTGCGGGTTGGCAAAAAATCTTCCATACCAATCCTAAGATTGGATTTTTGGCTCAGGCGGATAAATTCTCAACAGCAATTGCCAATGGTGAAATTTTAAAACCAGCCAAAACACTTGAAGAAATGCAAACCATTGTATTGTCCAATCAAATCAATGCTGTACTGTGTGCATTCTTTATGATTGTTGCGATTGTGATGCTGTTTGCTGCTATTGGCGCAATTCGTCGTGCATTGGCAAGCCCTACACCAACAGTAAATGAAGCTCCAGCGGTGTATGCAGATCCTGAAGAAGTGTCTGTTTCTAAATCACACTAAGTTGATATTACAGATAGAGTGAGAGGTGAGTGATGAAGCTTAAATTTGCTCAAGGTGGTAAAACGGTGATTTATAAAATCATCAAGATGACCATCATGTCGCAAAAGGAGCTAATTTTTAATCCTAAAAATTGGTCTAGAATTGCAACATTATGGACACGCTTACAGCAAAGTTTCCGTTTGATGGTGGGTGTTCCAGATTATCAAAATTATCTGGAACATATGAAAAAGCATCATCCCGATATGGATGCAATGGATGAAAAGACTTTTCATCGCTATTGTGTAGATGCCCGCTATCCAACGGCTGGTGGAACAATGAAGAAGTGTCCATGTTGATGGAAGGTATAAGTTGATTTAAAGCTTAAATAGAAACGGCACTTGGGTGCCGTTTTTTATTGAAGATGAGCGAAGTGATTTATCGGTTTAACACAATAACAGCGTACTTCATGATGAGACTTGTCGTATAACTGACAGTTGGCAAAGTCTAACTCCGCTAGAATCATGTAATACATATAAATGAAAAGGAGACTGCTATGAAAATCTGTATTTATGGTGCGGGTAGTATTGGATGCTATATTGGCGGTCGATTAGCAGCGGTAGGTGCTGATGTGAGCTTTATTACACGTCCTCGTGTATATGAAGAATTAAGCACGTCTGGTTTAAAACTGACGGATTACACTGGTAAAACGATAAAAATCGCGGCAAATGATTTACAGCTCAGTGTTGATCCTAAAATAGTCACAGATGCTGATATTATTTTTGTATGTGTAAAGTCGGCTGCGACTGAGCAAGTTGCCAAGGAACTTTATGACAACTTGGGCGCACACAGACCCTATATTGTGAGTTTTCAAAACGGGTTGAGTAATGTTCCAATTTTAAAGCAGATTTTAAAACATCATTCGATTTTAGAAGGTATGGTGCCTTTTAATGTTGCAGTTCAAGCAGTTGGGCATTTTCATCAAGGGACATCTGGTGCGTTGCATGTGAAAGCGTATGCACAGCAACAGGATTTAGCCAAGCTTTTTAAACAAGCAGAATTAGAAATTGTTTTTGATCAGGATATGCTTGCGGTGCAATGGGCAAAAATTTTGCTGAATTTAAATAATTCAATCAATGCTTTGTCAAAGTTACCATTAAAACAACAATTGTCTAATCATCAATATCGACAATGCCTTGCTATGGCGCAACAAGAAACATTACATCTCTTAGATTTAGTACAAATCAAGCCAGCCAAACTCACAGCAATTTCGGCACATCTATTGCCTAAAATAATCAGTTTGCCCAATTTCATTTTTAAAATATTAAGCCGTAAAATGTTGGCAATCGATCCCTTGGCGCGTTCATCTATGCAAGATGATTTGATAGCAGGGCGAACAACAGAAGTGGACTGGATCAACGGGGAAGTTATTCAGCTCGCCCAACAGCTAGGTAAACAAGCACCTATCAATAAAACCTTAATTGAATTGATTAAACAGGCTGAAATTTCAGGAAGTGAATTTTCAATTGGTGCGCACGATTTAAAAACAAAGTTAGAACATGCCGCAAAATTAAAAGTTTAAAATTTTGGTTGATGGGGGAAGCTATAAATTTTGAAGTGTATTCAGCAAATGAAAATATGGATTTATCGCAGTCAAGATTGAGTATTCCTTAAAACCGTGTATGTTAAGGAAGTTACAATAATTTTATTGGGGAAATAAAAGGTGATTTGGGGAACAACACAAATAAAAGCATCAGAACAACATAGCACTGTATCAAATTTAGACCTCACTCAGTTTTACCCAAAAATTGATGACTTTTTAAGTCAAATCAACCAAATTATTTTAGATAAAAGTCATCAGACTAAACTGGCACTCTGTAGTCTATTGGCTGGTGGACATTTACTTTTTGAAGACTTACCCGGACTTGGAAAAACCACCTTAGCCAGCAGCTTGTCACGTTTAGCAGGTCTCGATTTTCAACGGATTCAGTTTACCAATGATATGCTGGCAAGTGATGTGATTGGGATCAATATGTTTAATCAAAAAGAGCATCAATTTGAGTTTAAACATGGTCCAATCTTTACCCAAATTCTGCTTGCAGATGAAATTAACCGCTGTAGCCCTAAAACCCAAAGTGCTTTGCTTGAAGCAATGGAGGAGGGCAATGTCACTATAGATGGTACACGTTACCCTTTACCACAACCATTTTGGGTGATTGCAACACAGAACCCACTTTTTCAAAGTGGGACCTATAGTTTGCCTGAGTCACAACTTGACCGTTTCTTGATGCGACTGTCTTTAGGCTACCCATCACGCGCAGCAGAAAAACTATTATTGCAGCAAACCTCGCGCCATGATTTGATTGAAAAGTTGCAAGCGATTTTTCAACATCAGGAAATTTTGCAATTACAATGTATGGTAAATCAAATTACATTAAGTGATGTTGTTTTTGAATATATGCTTGATCTAGCAGAAGAAACACGTAAAGGTCGTCATGGCTTATCTCCACGTGGGTTATTGGCATTAAAAAAATCAGCACAAGCCTATGCCTTGATTGAAAAAAGACAATTTGTAATTGCAGATGATGTACAAGCAGTGTTTGTTGCTGTGGTGTCACATCGTATAGGATTAGGTGAGTCTGAGACACGAGCACTTATGCAAAAAGTTCCTGTAAAGGGCTAATTGGAAACGCTTATGTTAGGTCAACGATTTGTTAAATGGCTGCATCTTCGGTTTCGCTATACAGGAACCCGTACACTGAAACAAAACCAAGTGTTGGTGTTTATGTACCAGCAAGGTTTTCTGTATCTGGTCCTTATTCTGATTACTTTTATCGCTGGGATTAATTATGCCAACAATTTAATTCTTGGTTTTTGTTTTTTAATCAGTGCGATTTTATGTATTAGTTTCTATCTCAGTTTTAAACAATTACATGCGATTACATTAGATGTGGTTGTTGATGAGGTGGGTAAGGTTAATGAAGCTTTTAAGGTGAGAATTAACCTACAACAAGATCGTGCTACGCCTAAGTTTTTAAACTTTAAAATTGATGAACAATTACAATCTTTTCTATTTGAAGAAAAACAACAAAGTTTCGATTTGAATTTTATTCCACAACTACGGGGTGAATTTTCAGTTCCCCCAATTCAAATTTACTCCACATATCCGCTCGGTTTGGTGCGGGCATGGACCTATATTTATTTAACTGAAAGTTACTGGATTGCCCCTGAAGCGAAGCCTTTAACGCATCAATCACAGAATTATTCCAATACAGGTGAGCCTGATTTAGATGAATTTAAAGAGTTAAGGACTTTTAAATCAGGTGATTCATTGCAAAGCATTTCTTGGAAACAGGCCGCGCGTGGACAAGGATTATTTGTAAAGCAATTCGATGATTTGGTTGATACCCATGCGATGCAAATTGAATATAGCAAAATGCCAAGCGCAGACCATGAAGAGAAGCTAAGTTTTATGATGGAGTTGGTCGATCGATGTCATCAGACGGAAACGCCGTACAGCATCATTTTACCGCATGCACAAACTGAAAATGGAATTGGAGAACAGCACTATATTCATATCAAAACCTTATTGGCGCAAGCATGAGGATGAACAATGAATAAATCGATACAAATTTCAATTTTAGTTGTGCTGAGTTTGATTTGGCTGGCACAGCTGGCTTATATGCCTGTGGCATTGTCTATTTTATTCCTCATGAATATAGTGGCTCTGGAACTCTATTATGACAAAACCAATAAGCATCAAGTCTATAATCTGCCTCGATTCTTTGCACAAACCCCAAAATTAGTTTTTGCACTTTTAGCCTTAGTCATCATTTACTTTGATTCCCGCACTTTTTTAGGCGTAGAAGCAGGTACAGCGGTTCTCTCCACTTTTTTATTTGCGAAAGCACTGGAAACCAAATCAAAGCGTGACTTTATTATTCTGTTTAACTTTGCTTTGTTCGTCAGTGCCAGTTTATTTTTACACAGCCAAGCCTTTTGGATGGCACTGTTAGTTTTATGTTGTTTAATCAGCTGTTTGGTTGGCCTGTATCGTGTACAAATTGCCAACTTTGAAATAGAGCAACCGATTTTTCAGTCACTTAAAAGTGATTCATTGCATATTCTTAAATTTATTGCTTTGGCACTGCCATTCTTTGTTTTACTGTTTATGTTTTTCCCGCGTTTGCCACCACTTTGGCAAATCCCCATTTCCAATAACAAAGCGGTAACGGGATTAAGTGATCGCATGTCACCGGGTGATATTGCTGAGCTTTCACAGTCAAGTGCATTGGCATTTCGGGTTATTGGCAATATGAAGCAATTGCCAAATCGTAATGAGCTGTATTGGCGAGCGATGGTGCTTGATGGTTATGATGGTACAACGTGGACAAGTGAGTTTGCCAATAAACAGGTAAAAGCTTATTCCAATATCGTAGGGCAGATTGATGGATTTCATTATCAATATCTTGCCAGTGATCCAAGTCAGCAATGGATTACCGGTTTGGAAAAGTCCATTCCAATAGAACAACGTTTTGAGTTACACCAAGATTGGTCGATTACACCTAAGCGACTGGTACAGCGTACCCAGCCAATTGAATTGCAGTGGGTGGGGAGTCAGGTTAGAGATATTCAGGATGCACATTTTGAACAGATGATGCTGAAAAATAATCTCAGTTATCCGAAAAAGAATGATCTACAGGCCCAGAAGTTTGCTTTAAATCTATATCAGCAGAGCCAGTCTAATCCTGAAGCTTATATTCAGAATGTATTGAACTGGTACAAGAAAGAAAAGTTTGTTTATACACTTGCACCTGGAAGGTTGGGGAATAACCGCGTTGATGAGTTCTTGTTTCAATCTCGGCAGGGGTTTTGTGAACATTATGCCTCAAGCTTTGTCTTGCTGATGCGTTATGTTGGAATTCCAGCGCGTGTAGTCACAGGCTACCAAGGTGGTGAGCTGTCTCCTGATGGTCAAAGTTGGGAAGTACGCCAGTTAGATGCACATGCTTGGGCTGAGGTTTATCAACACGGGCAATGGCAACGCATTGATCCAACGGCCATCATTGCACCAATGCGTATAGATCGTGGTATGCAAAATGTGATGAATGATGATCGTTCGATTTTTGGTGATGCGGGTTATTCAAATTTGCGTTTTCAGCATTCATCACTGCTTAGAACGCTGCGTGTTTGGAGTGACTATGCTAGTTTTCAATGGCAGAGTAAGGTTGTCGGTTACGATGTAGAGAAGCAAAGTGGCTGGATGAAGAAGCTTGGTTTAACATCGGCTTATAGTTATGGTTTGGTTTTAATTTTTGGAATTCTTGGATTACTGTTGATCTATTGGGGCGTGACGAAATTTTGGCGCATTCGTCAAATGTCAGCGCTTGAGCGAATCATTGCTCAATTTAATCATCAATTATCTGAGGTTGATCAAAAAGCTGAATCGGAAACCTTTCAACAATGGATGCATCGTTTAGCCTTGCGGACTGAACAAAAACATCTGTTTGAGCAAGTGAATCAGATTTTTCAAAAAATTGTCTATTTAGGTAATGAAAATCAACAGGATATTCAAAATATCAAAAAATTGCTTAAAGAGTGTGCGAATGCATTAAAAGTAAAGAAATAAGGCTTGTCATCTTATTAAAAAATGAATAATATTCTCAGCACTTCAGGTGTATAGCTCAGTTGGTTAGAGCGCTACGTTGACATCGTAGAGGTCTCCAGTTCGAGTCTGGATATACCTACCAAGATTTTTAAAGACTTATAAGCAATTCAAAAGCTTATAGGTCTTTTTTTTTGCTTTTGTTGCATCTCTATTATTCGTGAATTCAGAAAAATTGCAGAAAATGGCGGTATATTCAACCTATTTGCAATAAGTTAGTGATCCTAGCCAGTATTGTAGACAGGATTTCCCTCTAAACTCTTAAAATATTTTTGCTCAAATACTTCGGGGCTTAACCAACCATTTGCAGAATGCCTTCTAATTCGATTGTAGTAAACTTCAATATATTCAAACAAAACTGAATTTGCCTCTTTTCTTGTAGAAAATACACTGTCATGTACAACACGTCCATTTAGTGTATGAAAGAAGCTTTCAGTAACTGCATTATCCCAACAGTTGCATCGCCTAGACATGCTCTGAATCGCTTTATTGGTCAGCAATGAAGGCCTAAAATCAAGACTACAATACTGACTACCTTGATCTGAGTGAACCTGACATTAGTTGGATAGCCTTGGCGTGCAAGTGCATAGTTAAATGCATCACATACCAATTGGCGATCTATTCGGATACTGGTTTGCCAACCAACGATACGTCGACTGAATAGATCTAACATCACGCATAAATACAGCCAACCTTCTTTTGTACGAATATACGTAATATCAGTTGCCCAGACCTTATTGGGTTCAGTCACTGTAAATTGACGAGCTAACAAATTCGGTGCTGTTGGTAAGCGATGATTTGAATCAGTTGTATGCCTATATTTACGAGCAACTTTGCTACGTAAGCCTAGCTTTTTAAGCATCCTACCCACAGTACGCTCACTCATGCTGTAACCTAGGTCATGCATATCATGAACGAGTGATGGTGCACCTAAGCGAGCATGATGCTGCCAATACACTGCTTTTAAAGCATCATATTGCTTTGCTATCCGTATCTGACGTTTTTCCAAGCATAGAAGCCTGATGTACTTACACCAAATTGCTTGCAAATAGCAGTAATATTAATCTTTTCCATCATAAAGTCTTTGATTACCGTGTACTTTTCTTGCCTTGATCTGCTAGTAAGTACACATGCACTTTTTTTAGAATGTCATTCGCCTCTTTGAGTTGTTTGACTTCTTTTTCTAGGTCTAAGATTTGCTGTTGCTCTGGAGTGAGTTGGCGTTCCTTGAACCTTCTGGATTGGCCATACGAATCCATTTATCAAGTGTTGAATATCCAACACCAAGTTTTACAGCAATTGAGGCCAATGATTCATGTGAGTTCGCAAGTGCATTATCAATTGCTTGTTGTTTAAATTCTGGACTAAAGCGTTTAGCCATTTTTACATCTCCAAAGTTAACGTTACATTATCTTCAGAGGGACGGTGTGTCCATTACTTTGGCTAGGATCAGTAATGTAATTAATCAATCTAATATAGTTTTATCCGCTTTTTTTTATCACTCTACAGTTTGATATTTAGGGTATCTAAAGCCTTTACCTTTTGAAGCACAAGCCACTTTCCATAAACTTTCACCTATGGTGTTTGATGTGACAGTGTTGTATTCCACATCTTTGCTATCAAATTGACTGGACGAGATAATATCACCTTTTTTATCATAATATACATAAGTTAAAAGCCTCATTTTATTTTCAACACATAAAAACTGGTATAAATTTTCTGCCCTCGTGTATGTGATCTTATTTCTGTAACCTTCGTAACCTGCATAACTTTCTGTTTTGAACCATGCTATAATAGAATTGTTTTTCTTATCATAATTATATTGACTGCTATCGACATAAATTCCCCTGTCATATTCATCCTGTGCCCCCATGGCAGCATACTTCCAATCAGCCCCAAAACTAAAACTTGAAGCTAACAACCCGCAAATTAAAAACAATTTTTTCATATAAGCTCCTTATTCTTATGAGGGATTTATAACATATAAATCAATAATATTAGAAATATAATATCTATTCTTTTTAAGCTGGTTTTTACCATGGTCTTTAGCTGATCAATAACCCAAATCCACACATACCACAAACATATTCAAACAAAAATATAAGTTTTCTTTTTTCGTGGTTGCACCTTTTTACCGATCACGATATTTTCTAGTTTCATAAAAACTCTGCATTTGCAGAGTTCCATAACTTTCCAGAGGTATTAAGAATAAAAATACTAAAATCACCATAACTATCATCATAGTTATTCTTATTCTGTATGTATTTAGAGACAAATTGCCAAGTTTTCAACAATGGGTTGGTGGTGCAATAACGAATGAGATCAATAAAAATAAGCCTTAAAAAAGCACTCGAAGGTGCTTTAATGTTATTAACTTATTTTTTTACATAATTAGGAAACTCTATTAATAGAGTTTTGCATGTTTTTCCTTTACCATCCTCATTAACATTACGATCAAATTCTTTCATGCCAAACATGAGAACTTCCTTGCCATATTCTTCGCCAAGTTCATGCTTAAAGCATTTTGCTGAATCAGAAATTAACTCATCATTATATTGGCTATATCCACATTCCATCTGTGCTCTGGTTAATAAGCCATGTACAGAAACAATCTGCTCGCAGTATGTTGGCTCTTCTCCATTTTTAGGATAATGCATTAGCTTGGGGTAAACCCAAAAATAGACCAATCAATATTAATTTTTTCATCCAAATATTCCTACAGAATTCCTTGTGAGTTATATGTAAAAAGCACCTGATAAAGAATCTATCTTCGTTCTAGTTCTTTTTCTCTAGCAATAGCTTTATTCATTAGACATTCAAACCTTAATGACATAGCACCCGTTCTGTCATCAAGTTGGTTTGCTAGTTGGATACAATCTGCTTCTTTAAATTGCACCCAAAGCCTTTGAGCTTTTATTAGTTGCTGTTTATTGTCAGGTTCAAGAATTTTTAATTTACTCTGATATGTTAAAAGCAATTTCTTTTCTGCTAAATTTAATTTCTCAGAATAGCATTCTCTAATATCTGTAGAGGACACCAATTCAAGGCAATCTTTAGCATTTATTGCACAGCTTATAAGGCTTATTAAGCTAAAAAAGATAATTTGTTTCATGAAAAATATTTCCACCGAGTTTCTAGTCATCTATAAATTAACTGCATCTTGTTCTTTTCAGTAAAAAATCTATCATAGAGTGAATAAAAAAGGGATCTAAAAATGAAAAAACTAATTTTAATTGCTTGTTGTATGTTTAGTGTTGGGGCTTACGCAAGTTGTGAAGATTTGAACAGAATAGCTGATAAAAAAGGCATACATTATGGAACTGAATACAGCTTTGTTGTTAAAGGACCAAAGGGACATAGAGCATACTTTCATTCTGCACCGGCGAATAAATGTAAGTATACCAAGTCTTACATAATTCCAAATGATTCAGTGATTGGTTATCAAAAGTTTACTAATGATAACCACAATTGGATCTATGTGATGTATGGCTCTAAAGATAGAGTTTATACTTCAGGATGGATTAAAGAAGATGACTTAAAAATATCTGATCGTATCAGTCCTATTAATTAATCAAGTAAGCACACTTTTAGAGATGAAAATAAATGAAAAAACTAATAATTCTTACCCTTTTATTAAGCGGCGGGGCTTGGGCTAAGACTTGTGATTATCTATCGAAGATAGCGGATGATAATGGCATACTTTACGGAACAAAGTATTCCTACACAGTTCAAGGTACAAAGGGGTTTAGATCATATTTTCATTCAGCACCATCAAGCGAATGTAAATTAAAGGGTGTATTTATTATTCCAAATGATTCAGTTATAGCTTATCAGGAATTTAAGAACGAAAATCAAACTTGGCTTTATGTAATGTTTATAGATAAAAACGGCAATGATACTTCAGGTTGGGTTAAAGCTAAAGATTTTAAATTATCTGGTCGCCTTAGTCCTATCAATTAATCAAGTAAACACAATTTTAGAGAAGCAAACAAATGAAAAAACTATTCCTTTTAACTCTTTTAATTAGTGGTGGGGCTTGGGCTAATGCGCCATACAAAGCTACAACCGAATGCCAATTTGATTATGATGATTTCAATTTTTGCTCAAAAGTAAACGTGGCTAAATACAAAAATGCCCTAAAAACACAAAAGCCTAACTTTAATCAAAAGTACATTCTACTCAACCTAAGCTCATCACCTAGAATTTTTAGATTTGTTGCTTTAGATACAAAAAATGGCTTGGCTTTACCTTTAAGAGATGGAATTCTAGGTTTCAAAGACAAAAAAGGAGGTCTAACAGGAAAACCTCCAGTAATCCAATACTCAGTTAATAATTCACTCTTATGCACTCAAGGTAGTATTTTTGCTTATCGAGATGATTATGATAATGTAAAAACATGTTATTCAATCCAAGATAATGAATACTCTGAATATGGCAAAGAGTTTAAAAGATCTGATACACCTGTGAGTATTAATTGACTAAATTATTAGTCCCTTTGAATTTCTAGTCATTTAAGCAAATAACAAGCATCAATTTTTTTATCATTACTTTTAGCACATGACCAATTTCCATCTTTATAGGATTTTATGATATTGCCTGTCTTATAATCTCTATAATACCTTTGACCATCATCTAAATCTTCAACGGTTCGTCCTACAGATGGATTACAACCTTTAGTATCATATTCAGGGCACATCGTTGATTCTTCAATGTGGACTTTAGTTTTACCAAAGTTTAAAACGGTATACATACCACCAGCACCACCACCTGAAGAAATCACACATTTTTTTGCTTGTATTAATTTATTATTAACAACATTTGCACATACTCCCTTGATATCAGGATTTTCATGTGCAATTGCTGTACAGCTTAAAAGTAATCCTAAACTGATTAAAATTAGTTTTTTCATGTGAAAACACCTACTGAATTTCTTGTCATTTGCAGATTAACAGCATCTTGCTCTTTTCGTACAAAAACATATCATAGAGTCATTCTAAAAAGGATTCCAAAATGAAAAAACTTCTTTTAATTGCTTGTTGTACGTTTAGTGTTGGGGCTTGGGCAATAGAACAATGTAAGCATGCACCTATCCCAGATATAAAAGGAAAACTTGATTATGATGAGAAATATCGCTCAAAGGTTTTAAAGTCTGGATGGAAGCCTATTCCTGTTTCTAAAGAAGAACAAGATTCAATGTTTTATGATAAAAAGATTCCTGAGCGTACTTGCGGCGCTCCTGCATGCTATTATCACTATCAAGATAAATACAACAATACTTTATTCATCTATGCTGGTGATATTATTGCAGATGTAACCCTTAAATGTAAAAAATAGGACCCCGCCTTTTTGAGTTTCTACTCATTTATAAGCCTATATTATTTTGCTTTTTTCGAATAAAAATCTATCGTAAAGTTAATTACAAACGGATTTAACAATGAAAAAACTACTATCAATTTTATGCTTCGTCAGTGGTGGGCTTGGGCTGAATCTTGTGACAAACTCTCTAAAATAGCTGATGATAATGATACATTTTATGGTAATAAATACAGTAATAGGCAATAAGAGATTTCGCTCTTATTTTCATTCAGCCCATCACGTCAATGTAAACTAAAAAAAAATTTATCGTCCCTAATTATTCTGTAATTGCTTACCAAGGATTCAAAAATGTATGTATGTAATGTCTGTTGATAAGAATGGAAATGATACCTCAGGTTGAGTTAAAGCTAGAGATTTTAGAATATTTGGTCGCTTTAGCCCAATCCAGTAATTAGCCAAATATCCTTTTTGAATTGCTAACCATTTCCAGATTTACTGCACTCTGCTTATTATTGGCAGTTCGAGCTGCAAGCATTGAATTAGAAACACCAGCAAATATGCGGCAAAATCAAAATACAATGTGGCAATTTTTGGCGTATTCAAGTCAAGTACAAACATCTTCGTGATGCTGGAACAGGAGATACCTTAGAAGAATGTATTATTGTTAGGACTCATAGCATACACATGCGACTTTAAATCAGGTTCTACTGTATTGAATTTAATACGGATTAAAATCTATTCACGTTATTGATATATTACTCAATAACCTTTCCAGCTTAGCTTAAATTTATCTTAAATATAGAAAGAAATATTTACATTTAATCATTAAATTACATTTTTAAAAAAATCATAATAAAAAAAGAAATAAAAATGAGTTATAGTCTAAATGATTTTAAATTGCAGGAATCACACTATTGAGTATTCATGAAATAGTACTTCAAGATGATAAATTTCATTTACATAAACTTGTCAAAGTTAAAGATAGTATTTATGACCCAGTCAAAAAAGATGAATCAACTTTATGGTTTTGGATTTATTCAGACACATCTGAATTTTTTTACTTTGAATTATGGGATGAACTTGATCATGCAAAAATAAACGAAAATATTAATTATAAAAATTGTAACTTTAAAGTAGTTAGTATTAATAATAACAATAAAATGAATTACTCATAAAACTTAATTATATTGCAGATAAATAATTTTCATAATAATTTAAAACATGTACCTAATGTAAAAACGATTTAACTTTATCTATTTAGGGATGGTAACAATACATCTCTATAAGTATAAGAAATTCAAAGTGAAAACTTAACAGCAGCCATCAATAGATTAATCCATTCATTAACTCGATTTGGTCTCTATTGTCGCTGGAAAACTTGTTACGCTTTTTAAATTAGTAAAAGCATCTATATCTGGTGAATCAGAGCAACTGGGTGCGAGTCAATCGGTCAAACTTTGAAATTCTTTAAAAGAGAGGGTCCATAACCCTCTCTTTTGATATTTAAAGAAAAGAGGAAATTCCTCGCTGATTTAAACCGACCTTTTTACGCACTCGAGTTTGCTTTTCTTTCAAAAGCTCATTTAATAAGCTATTTAAATGAGCTTTATTGAGGGCAGCTGGCGTAAATGAGTCATATCCAAGCTGATTAAAAAATAAATCAACTTTTGAGGACTTTTGCACGTATTTCATTGACCAGTTTTTAAAACTAATTTTGTCAATACCCATGATTTCAAATTCAATAATGCTATTATGCCTAGCGTCATTTTTTATACTTTGAAATAACGCTTGAACTATAGACTTTTCACCTTCAAGACATTGAAAAAAATGATTATTGGCATAATATAGAACGCCAAAAATTTTATTTTTCCCATTAAAATCACGCGCAGTATTTAAGATAGCATTTAAATCTTCAATAAGGTCATTGGCTAATTCATTTCGAGTACTCGCATAGCACAATCGAATTAGCATACATCTTTCCTCAAGTTGCGTAGATTCGCATAAAAAACCTTATTCATTGATATCAAAATTATATGGCTCAATAGCGTATTCCCCAGCCAAAAGGTCGATAAAAGAAGGGATCGTCTCGCTAGAAAGAAGAAATGGATTGAAATCATCACGATGATTTTCTAGGAAAAAGTCACCTAGTCTTTTATTGACAGGGGCAAATTTCATATTCCAATGCTTAAACAAACCTATGTCACATTTTTCGTAATATAAAATCTCACAATTTTGATGACGTTGATCTTTTAAAATTTGATTATAGAACAGATCATCAACCTTACTTTTATGACCTTCAAGACATTGAACAAAATATCCATGTCCATAGTAAAGAACACCTGTGATTTCATTGCGAGAGTTGAAATCAACAGCTGTGTTAAGAATATCTATCAAATCGTTCTTAAGATTTGGATGAGTACTCGTAGCTTTACTTGCATATAAAACTCTTACAAATTCCATTAGAAGGCTTCCACGATAAATAATTACTTCGAACTAGTGCTAACGCTTTAATTTTATTAATAAGCTTTATGTATTCACATAGAAAGATTAGTAACGATGACTACAATACATTGATAATTAATCAAAAGCTAACAAATCGTACCAATGGGGCGAAACAGGGAATGTAAAGTTTTTTTAACACTGTTTGAGTGTTTTGTTACTTTACAAAATAAATTTAGCATATTGTTAAAATTAACTAATTGAAAATAATAAATTTAACCAATATATTTTGATTTTAAAGTGGTTAAAAAACGTACAAATGTACGAAATTTCTCACAGTCATGTAAGCCATGGATTATTTTGCTAAATTTCATATTATTTATACTGCCTAGATACACCACAAGTGCTCATCATTATTATAAATCTGAATATTAATTTAAGGTGATTGTCGCTAACGCTTAAATTAAAATAATTCGTTATAAAAATGATGTGTTGAATAAAAAGTGTTGTGTATTGGGGGAGCCTTCCCCCTTAGTCGGACAACTAAGGGGGGAGCATTTTTATAAATATGAAATGAGAGAGGATGAAATGCAAATTTTAAAAAATATTGTTATTTTTATTGTCTCTGTTTTAAGTATTTCATTGCTTATTATTATTTTTGATCAATTGGGGATGAATAAAAAACTCAACTTGTTTTTATCAGCTTTATTGTATGGGGTATTCATCACAATTTATTTGCAAAAGGTATTCCTAAGTCTATCTTACTTCTTAGGATTCTATAGCCTTTTATTCATGATAAGTTACTCGGTTGAAGTCATCGTCATGCTTTTTATTTCTTGCTCTGTTTTATTGATTATAAAAATGATTATGCCGAAATTAAAGGATACACGTGTCGATAGATTTTTTATTCTTAATAAATTATATAAAAAGTAAGTTTTAATGATTACTTTTTTATTTTTTAATTTTAAGTTGATCTTAATTGGTGAGTTTAAGTGTTGGGTGTTATTTTGAGTTGTAAATATTATAAACTAGAACATTTTAATCACATAAAATAACACTTGAATTAAAATATTAATTTATAGTGTTGTTTTAAATCAAAATATATTTTAGGGAGTACTATAGTATGTTTCGTTGGGCGATTATCTTTGCTGTAATAGCACTTATAGCGAGTCTTTTAGGATTTGGTGGTGTAGCAGGTCTTTCAAAAGATTTTGCAGTTATTTTATTAGTAGTAGCTGTTATCCTTACTGTGATTGGTTTTATTTCTCGTGGAAAGGCATAGTCACTATAAACCATCTAACGATAGAATTTAATCATTCTATCGTTAGATATACTGAATTTGAAAGTACTTAAATCATTTAAATAAATTTGAACTGAGCACATTATGAAAAATATTAACTACGATTTTGTTTTAGAACAAATTTATAATTTTTTACTTTTAAGACCTGAGTTTAATAGTAAAACAAATTTTGAGAAGATCGCTGAATATTTCAGAGCTTTAAATGAGGGCACAGATGATGAGTTCAATTTTGAGAAACCAAACAAAATCTCGGGTAAATTTGGCAATAAAAAAAATATAGTAATAGTCAATGCACCTGAAATAAATAATAAAAATAAATTTTTGGAATGGGTTGATCGGCAAATAAATCTATAAAATTTTTTGATTAAGGGTATTTATATGCATCATAGACATAAGCGAAAAAATGCAGCATTGATTTCAGAATGGTCAACTGATCAAGACTGCTATTTGATTGAAAATAGTTCATTACCTATTGAAATATTAAAAGATTCTTTATCATTCTCTGAAGAGGAAATACTTGAAAGAAAGATGCAGCTAGGATTAGTTCGCCAGCAACGACAAATGATGAGAAGCAGTTGAATCAAATATTCTACGCTTCTCAATTCATTTTTATAATTTTAGCCTTAATTTAATCGGTCTAAAGTGACGAAGAGTTACCTCATAGAGTAACTTAACTAATCAAAACTACATCCTGAATATAAGATGCTACATTCATGGTAGTTTTTAAAGATGCAAAAATTTAGGGCTGTGTTTAGCTACTCGAAGTGAATAATCATAACGTTTTTCTGTTTCTTGGCCACCTTTAACAGGGGAAGCTAGGGCAGCTCAGCCATCTTAGTAGGTATATTTAAAAATAAGGCATAAACTTTATTCAAGTGAAAGCCAGTTACTAAAATCATTATACTTAAAATAAATACCTATACATGAGACTATTAAAAAGTGACATTGCTTACATGATTTTGACAGAAAATAAACTTAACTAATGATTTATAATAAAACTATTTAGGTGATAATGGATTATCAATCTTAATCTATAAATTGTTAATTATTTCATGTGTAAATTATTTATAAAATTTTAAAGATTATAAGTTTTATATTTAATGGTTTATAAAACTATTTGATTAAGATTTTTGAATTATCTTAAATAAGTGAGGAACGATTATGAAGATTGCTTTAATTGGTGCAACAGGTATGGCGGGTTCACGTATTTTAGAAGAGCTTGTTTCACGTGGTCATTACGTTAAAGCCATCGCACGTAATACACATAAAGTACCAGATACAGAGCGTGTCTTATCCGTAGATGTGGACTTAAATGATCATGAAGCGCTTGTAGAAGCTCTAAAAGGGCAAGATGTTGTGATAAGTGCTGTTCCTTTTCATGGCTTAGATGCGAATGCATTGATTAACACAATTCGGGATTCTAAAGTTAAGCGTTATTTGGTTGTTGGTGGTGCTGGTGGACTGACTATTCCCAACAAAAATGTACGCTTATTGGATACAGATGATTTCCCAGCCGCGTATAAACCTGAAGCAGAAGCTGCTGTAAATTTTCTTGAAAAACTTAAACAAGTCGATGATATTGAATGGACTTTTATATCACCTTCGGCAGAGTTTGGTCCAGGTAAACGTACTGGAGAATTTCGTTTAGGCAAAGATGAACTTATAATTGGTAAAGATGGCAGTAAAATTTCAGCTGAAGATTTTGCGATAGCATTATCTGATGAAATTGAAAATAACAACCATATTAATCAACGTTTTACTGTTGGATACTAAGAAGAAGTGTATAAGAGCCCTCATTTGAGGGTTTTTTTCTATAAAAATTAAATTGATGATTTTAGCATTTCCTAAACTTATTTGTACTTATAAGTATTTTATTTTAAATATTTTGGCCGTTGCTGTAGATCATTTTATTTATCTATATTGAATAAATATAACTGTATCATTTAAATGAATTAAGGATTGCAAATTTTAAAGATTGTGTTTAAAAGTTGAATGGACAATACATGTAATATTTTTATGATGATAAAACAGTTAATTATGGTTAATAAGCTGTCTGAAAAGTCATTATGGATTACATTAGTGGTCATAATTGATATAAATAAGACCAAAATTAAAATATAGAATTTGCTATTGATATATGGATTTGTCATGAAAAGCTCATTTTTGAATTGTTATACTATAACACTTTTATGTATGGACTTATATGTTGGAAATGTTATGAAACAAAAAGTATTCATTTAAAAAACTTTGAAAAATGTCTATCAGTTTCTTAGTTTAATCAGTATTTTTTATTTAAGTGTCTATTGGTTATAAGAATTTTAAGATAGTGTTATAATAGTCTCTAAAGGAGTCTTGTATGGAAAATAGATGAACGCATGATGATAAATGATTTATTGTCATTGGTTTTAAAATCACTATTCTGATTTTTCTAAATATTAATTCATTTAAATCAATAACATTTTTGATTTTGTTGTCATTTGAAGATAAATTATTTTTCGTGTTTTATTCATCAAACTTAGATTAGGTTGTACATAGATTAGGTCATACATGGACTGGCTCGTACTTGGATTAGTGCTGAGTAAAATGATATGAAGAGTTGCAACCATTGTAGATATGACTTTAAGTTTTATATTTTAGACATCTGCATAAGTCCTTTTTAAGACCATAGATCAACATAAAATCCCCCTCATCCTAGCTTTCTTCCAAAGCGAGAAGGAACTTTCAATATCCATCTGATTCACTCAATATGATCATTTTTTGATTTATGAAAAATCTTTTTTAACAACTACAAGGGTACAAATATATTAGGAAATGTAAGAATAGAAGGGGAAAATAACTAAAAATTGTTTTTTTATTGGCATTAAATCTCAAAATAGTAGAAATTTCAAAAGAATAGTAGTTGATTTTCATCCTAAGATTGAATTAGTATATCTATAAAATACGATATAGTGAATCGTAACTTAAGCACCAATGTCTGGATAACTGGTCTTTCTGATAAGTTAAAGAGTATTTGATTGGGGAGATACGAGATTCTTTATCTGGTTATGACTAGTGATTTAGGAAAGAAGGGATATGCACAAATTTTCAAAAATTGAGCTGGTAACAAATCATTTAACTAAAACACTAGAGGATTATCTCAAATTAAAAATGAGCTGTGATGGGGTATATACACATACTACAAAAAAAGAAGATGAAAATTATAAAATTGAAGTTGTTATTGATCCACCAAGTGATGTTTTAGAAACCTTTAAGAATATAGCACATGATATTAAAGATTATTTAGATGCTATTGATTATAAAGGAAAATTTGAGTTTAAATTTATTGTGTAGCGATATATAAACTACATGCAATAAGTCATATTTTCATTGAACTAAACTTCGTGTGTTTTTTACTCATTTTTATGATTTATACCCACAAGACCAGCTCTTTGTGGGTATTTCTTACATCATTTTAAAATAAATGCCAATAACTACCAAGTTTCATATCCCATTCTTTGGGTTCAATAACCATTCTTCCAGCATTAGGTGTTAGGGTTATTTCACTGAAATAGATATTATTTTTTGATATCAAAAAATCTATTCGACTATAACCATATTTCAGGCAGAGCGTTTGTGATAACTCAATTAAGATGCTTAGCCGAGCTGGTTTTTTTAAATATGCAGGGCTATTGCTTTTTAAATCAACTGTAAATGGTTGGAGTGTCCACGAAGTATCGTAAATATTTGAATATTCATTTTTGAGACTATCTTGTACATCGACTTCGATAAATTTGGGTTGACCTTCAAAGCAATGGACTCTACATGTGGTAATGGTTAATTTAGTTTCTTGGTCAATCAATAATTCAACATATTGCTCAGCTAAAATTGATGGCTTAATATTTTTGTAATGCCATTCTCTTTTCCTGAAATACATATTTTGCTTTAAATGATGTGTTAATTTGTTTTCCGCATTTCTTTGATCAAATTGACACTTATCATTGCAGACGATTGCGCTGCCGCTATCATGATTGCATTTCAAAACAAATCTATCGGGCAGTCGACTAAAGTCAATTTCATTGAATGATTGGTATACACCGATCAATGGGACCAGATGAGAAGAACAAATTTTATTGCTGATCACTTCTCTTACAGCCAATTTATCAGCCAATAAGGTATGCAATGGATCTCTTTCAAAAATCATTCTTGCTGTAACTTTTTCATTAAAACTTTTGGGTTGATCAAAATTGGGAATATAGCCAAGTTTATTAATAAAACGTTTGGTTAAATATTGCTTATCTGAGACAAAATATGCTCTTATAACTTTTGCAAAATAGGTGAGATTGTCAATCATTTATCAAAACCCAATTAATGATCGTATAAGTATAAATAACCAAAGCTTAAAAAATTTTTAAAAAGCCAATGACTTTATGTATGAGTATTATAGTAATAGGCTTATTACTTTGAATATTTCATACTTACTTTCACTTACGGGGTTATTGGAAAATCTTATTAGGCTACGTTTTTGAATTATAAATTATTATATTTAATCAATATGTTGAATCCAGTTTTTATATGTGTGATATGACATATTTGAATCAAGCGCGTGGTTATTGTAATCCATGAAAATTTAAGCTTTAGATCGCTTAGGCCGACAATCCTTAGGTGATTTGCTAAGGATTTAAGCAGTCTGTTACATAAAATTTACGATACATATATGAAGCTTTACCAAAAGGTAAAATATTTTCTTGAATCTTAATATGAATTGTGTAAAATTTAACCAGTGAAGAAGGTTGTGCTTTTCACTTTGACTTGGTATTTAAGTCTTTAATAAACCCACCTATTTTTAGGTGGGTTTATTAATTTTATCCTGATCAATAAATGATAGGTATCTGGCTTCTATCTAAAAGCATAAAAATGATTTAAAAAATGAATACTTAAGCTTTATTTAAAGAATATTGAGGATTTAATGTGATTTTAAGCACACTTTTAATAAATATGAATGAATTCATATTTGAAATAGCTACTGTAAACGGATGTTCTGCTTTCTAACTTAACATCATTGCAGTTCAAATAATGTACTATTTGATCTAATAATGTGGTCTTTTATTGTTTTGCTTAAAATCTATACGAAGGTATGGGTTGTTTATTTATAAATTTGATGTAAATTCAGAACAACATCTTTAAAATTAATTCTTATGAATATTTGTATAGGCGGTCCCTGGCATGGAAGTAAGTTGTTAGGAAATGATAATAAAAAGTCTTTTAAAGTAAAAGGCAAATTACCTAATTCAACAACAAACTATTTTAAAAGAAAGATTCAGTTTAAAAACGTATTTTATATTTTTTGGGTATCTGATGAACTGATGTTATTAGATGAGAATGAAATTATTAAAAATTTTTTACTTAAAAAATTAAATATTATTGTTTAAATAAACTTCATATAAATGAAAGATGCTATGGCGTCTTTTTTTTATATTTTTGCATTTTGCCTTGCTGCATTTCGGTTACAGTGAAATGGTGATTATTTTGGATAATCCATGATTTTTTTATTTTGATTGTTTGATAATTTATTTTAACAAATGGTAAAAAATATATTTTAAGTTGCTTAAATTGTTTGATATTTTACATAATTTATTGTATAAAAAAGAAACAACAATAAAATGAGGGTGAAATCATGATAGACAAATCAATAAACATCGTTTTTTTCTTTTCCGTATTTATTGCCTTAACTTTACTGGTACACCTGTTGGGAAATGTACCAACAGGCGTATGGTTTCCAAAATAAAACTGTTCAATAGAAAAGCTCATCTTGAGATGGGCTTCTTACTTTATGGAGGGATTGATTTTGATCCAGTTATTAAAATGTATGTTTGGCTTTCATCGGGTGATTGATACGCATTATTGTAAAGACGGAGAGTTGGCGGTGTGTCATCATTGTCTAAAAGTTGTTAAAAAATAATCATATAAATGAAATGACATGGAATACATGATATTTCAATTTCTATACTCAATTCAAAGTTAAGCTGTTCATAATATTTTTTTACTTTGTGAGTGTGAGTTTTTAAATGCCAATACCTAAAATGAATGAGACTAAAACAGATTCCAATCAAGCGCCATATTTTTCAATTGAGCAGCTTAAAAGATTTTTGAAAACACAAATTAGATTAAAAGCCGATGAAGGAGAGTTATTTGTAAGTGAATACATCACTACAGATTTCGCACAACATGACATCGTTAATCTGGGTGAAGAATTTAAGAAAGCAGGCTATAAGGTGAGGATCAAAAATGCTGGTAAAGAAAAAATATTTTCTGTTTTTTGGAATTAAAGCACTGTAAGTTTTAATGTCTCCTGAAGGAAATAACCATAACTTTATTCCACCACCTAAACGAACCAAGTTTTACTTTTTGATAGGGTTTAATTTTTTCAATCAAGACAGTCCCAACGATGAAAATCATTTCAATAGTCTGTCTCGTTTTATTGTGGGTTGAATCATATGTCGAAAATAAGATACATATCAACAAGATCAAGCTAAGACTCTGCATTTGCAGGATCAAATCAGTGAATTGATGTCAGCTATTGGCCGCGTAGAGGCAATATGGCATAGTTCTGCTATCGTGATGTAGTCAACTGAATAGCCCCTGAATTCACTGTGGAATTCTTATGCGAGGCTTATGGGAGAACAAAGTGAATAATTTAGAAAATCAAGATCTAGAACAGCAATCTCAACCAGAACAAAAAGATTCTAGCGTAATGAATGATATCGTGAATTCGATCAATCCTTTGGATGCCGTTGATCTGATCTTGGAAACAGGTCGGTTGATTGTGAATACGAGTAAAGATATTGTTTCTGACATTACCAACAACATTGATATTGATATAAGTCTTTAAAATCAATTCGCAAATGCACCCATCAAAAGTTGGGGCTTTAATTTATATGATTGAACTTTTTGTATATGACATTCAAATCAATGATGAACAAAATTCTTTTGGTATTTTTTATATTGAATTCGAAATTTAGCTTTGCTGATCCAATAAAACCAACTTTTCTTGAAGAAAAATTAGATATTAAAAAGTTTAAAAAAGAGCTAGATGATAAACATACATCTAAAATAAAAAAGTCGCTTTTTCTTGTAAAAAGAGAGCCAAAATTGGACCAGCCTAGATATAAAGCAGTGATGCTAAGAGTCGCTAAGGATAGGCAGGAGAATTCTTTTAAATATATGAAAATGATAAATTATGTAGACTGTGATAAAAATAAGATCTATACATATTTGTCATTTTATGATGAAAATGGCATTACACATGGTATTGGTTCATCTAATGACGATCTTGCAGATGATAGCCCATTAAGAAAACAAGTCTGTATCATTGAATGATGGTGAATAGTTGAAGAAGTATGCTTATTTTATGATTTAAAATTGACACATTTCACGTTATTTAGTAAAACTGTGATTGTTAATTCATTATAGTGAATAAACATACAATAATCCTTAATCAGCGCAAAATTAAGGGGAAGCCTCACAGTGATGTGAGGCTTTTTTATTCGAACAACTTATTCCAAAACAGTGTTCGAAATCGCTCGTGAGTAGTTGTTTGTGACTTTGTTTAAAACTAATAGAGATCATGCTCAGCTTTAAAGCGTTCCAGATTCCGAAGTGCGTCTTGATAACGTGAGCGTACTTGACTGCTATTGCTACGAAGATCAGATAATTTCTTTTTATAGTCGTCGCGATCTTTGGCAGATAGATCTTTGCTGTCTAATTTTCCAAGATAGTAATCTAGATTGTTTTGTGAAGTGTTAAATTCTGAATTCGCATGATAAAAGTTACTGGCCACTTGATAATAATGACGTAAGGATTCACGTTTCTCTGCAGGGCAAACTCGAAAATTACCGCGACCTTCTAAAGCTTCATAAAAGATATTTTCAGGTTGACAGTAAGCCCCTAAACCTTTTAGGTAACCCATTTCATAAAGATTTTGACTAGGAATAATATTGGCTTTTTTACAAGAGGAATAGTATTTATCTATGTGGGATTTATTTCCAGCAGCGCCATCTTTTTCACCAACGTTAAACCAATTTGCAGTTTTACATTGTTCAACACTCATTGCAGCACAACCGGAAAGTAAAACCGTAAAAGTAGATAAAATTACTATAAGTTTCATGAAAAATTCTTCCAAACGATTTTTGACTTACTTTAAAAAAATGATTTTATCATGACAAGATCAATAATTTCCTGATCATTAATATTGAATCACATGAAAAGTGAATCTAAATTCTTAAAAATACAATAGGGTTTTTATCTTGATTCTGCAGCTATTGCCGATATCGTATTTTAACTTTGACATATCTTCAGCTTGAGCATAATGTTTGTATCGCAGTTGATAGATATAAATCTAGGAATTCTATCTCCAAAAGAACAGAACTGCTAAATTCTTAACTTCATTTAATTTAAAAATAACGGATGGGCAGTTAAATTTAATAGATTGATAATTTGTTCAGGTTTTTTCTAAAAATAGGATTTTTCATCTAGCGTTGTAAAAATATAGTGGATTAAAGCAAGACTACAAATCCAAAACATAGACAATCATTGAGCTCAGTGCAATGATGATTACACAGAAATTTATAGTTACTTATTTAATTTCATAAAACTTATATACTATGATTTTATAGTTAAATTTACATTGATCTTTAAAGTGGCTTAATTCTAATGTTTGGGAAGATCGTTTTTACTGTATCGGTAGTCTTATCCATAGTTTTTTTTGTTCTCGGTTTAACGGAAGCTATTGTTGAGTTTATCGTTATTGGATGCCTTGGTTTTATCGCATCGGGTTTGGTTTTTAAACAAATGAAAATATCATTCAAGCAGAATGACGACTAATTTTGTGGTTTTAACCAAGAGTACTTTTGGCTAATTTTTATTGTCAAAAAATGCTATGCAATCATGGTGTTGGATTTAAAAATTAATTGGATATTTTTTAACTGTAATTATTTTCACAGATTTCTTATCTACGATTTACCTATGAAAAACAAAACAAACAAAAATTATAAAAAGTTGCTAAAAGAAAAAGATCTAATTTTACTATAGGAATGTAAGTACGGAGTTAAAAAGTACAAAAGCTTGATAGAGCCCTCATTGGAGGGCTTTTGTGTGTCAAGGTGCTGAAAAACATTAAAAAAATCACATATTATTATAATAATATAATATTTTATTATCATTTTATGATATTTTTATGTTGTTATATAGCGTTATAAATCTATATAAATCATCTTATATTGAATAAAAGGGGTAAAAAATAATGGCTAAAATTGACTTAAATCCATTGGCTGAGATTGATGGCTTCACAGCAGCAGCACTTGTAGACTATACAAGCGGATTATCACTTGCCGCTCAAGGAACGGGGATCGATTTAGAGCTTGCTGCTGCTGGAAATACGGAAGTTTTAAGAGCAAAAATTAAAACAGCAAAAGCCCTAGATTTGAAAGATACGATTGATGATGTTTTGATCACACTCGGGAAGCAGTACCATTTATTACGTCCACTTGAAAAGAATAGCGATTTATTTTTATATCTGGTATTGGACCGCCAAAAATCGAACTTAGCGATGGCAAGACATGAACTTCGAATTTTTGAAAAAGAGTTAGATTTTTCTTAAAAGCAGCAATTGGCTATTATATTGGATACGATGTAATAGCCATTTTAAATCATCAATACTAATAAAATAGAATGCATATTTAGCATATAAATATAGCCCGAATATAGGCTATATAAAGATGTTAAAACTTGAGTGAAATAGTCGACTTAAGTCTATGAATGTAAAGTTATAAATATGAATACCATAAAATAAAAAAATATCATTGAAAATCTCATAAATGTTATTAGAATTCTATTTCTAAATAAATTAAGAGATTGGGGATATGGAAAATAAAACAGCAAGATTAACTATTTTGATAGACCCGAATAAAAAGGAAGCTTTTGAAGAATTGTGCAACCGTCAGGATCTAAAGCCTTCACAAGTGGTTCGCCAACTGATTCGTGAGTATTTAGAAAAGCATGGTGTTGATTACGCGACTAAACCGACTTTACCAAAAAAGTAATATTTAAATTATCAATTTTATCAAGAAACGGGACTGTGCTTTTTAGGGGGAAAAGCGGGTCTTATTTATCTTGAATCAGAAAAATTCGAGTAAGATTGATCAAAAATGTTGTACTAATTATTGATGACTTTGATATTTATAAATTTTTAATATATTTGATTCTGTAAAGCTGACCAATTTGAGCTTGATGATATTGAGTAAAATAAGCAAAAGAGAGCTTACAAGCAGTTTTATGGCTTGTAAGCTCTCTTTTTTTGAAAAGAAAGTCTAGAAACAATATGATAAATAGATTTTTTTTAAATTTATTTTTGACAAAACTTCAGCTTAGTTTTGACTTTTATAGCGTTGTTTTTCATATGATTATGATTGAGTATTTCTCTGTTAATTGACTATAAATTAAAATTAAATAAATGATAATTATTATTATTAGCAATTGCATTTGAGGTTTTGCTCAAATACAATGCGCAACAATTCTTTCACAATTCCTCCTTAATTTGAGTTGCGTATTAACATGAATAAACAATTAAGATTTCAAACGCTGTCAATTTCCATACTCACAGCAATGTCAATTTCAGCATTTGCAAAAGATTCTTCTGAAGATGCGACAAAGTTAAAAACAATTGTGGTGACTGCGAGTAGTCAGGCTGTAGATGTTAAAGAAGCACCAGCAAGTATTAGTGTTATTACAAGTGAAGATATTGAAAAACAACCTGTCGGTAGTCTTGGAGAGTTATTAAGTAAAGTCCCCGGGGTAACGGGTGGAATTAGTCCTTCGAAGGAAGGTTCTAAGATTAAATTACGTGGTTTACCAGACAATTACACATTGATTTTAGTTGATGGCAAACGCATCGGGTCTTCAAGAGATGTCAGTTATCGTCCAAATTTAGGTCGTCAGGATTTAAACTGGATTACACCCGACATGATTGAGAGAATTGAAGTTGTTCGTGGTCCAATGTCTTCCTTATATGGCTCAGATGCCATGGGTGGTGTAATTAATATTATTACAAAGAAAATCCCCAGTGTTTGGGGAGGTAATGTCACTTTAAATTATATTCAGCCCACGACTTCTTCAGATTTAGGTACGTCTTTACAAACAGGTGTTATGGCCGCTGGCCCATTAACTGATACCTTAGGTCTGCGCTTGACAGCAGGGATGACAGAACGAGAGGCAGATAAAAAATATAAAGCAGGAAATGGGACTACAGGTTCTCAAGATCAAAACTACAATGCGATGTTGCACTATCAGCCAACAGATAAACAGTCACTCAGTTTTGAAGCAGGACACAGTATTCAAAAGAATGAAAAAGGTTCTCAAATTAACGCCACAACAGGTGCTGAACAGGAGACCAGTTGGGGCGCAAATAAATTAGAACATAATACATATAGCATATCGCATGAAGCTGAATGGGAGATTGGTAAATCCAAATTAAATGCTTATTACAATGATTATGACTCGAGTATAGGTGAGGTTACGAGCAAATCAAATGAAATGATTGTTGAAGGTAGTTTAACTATGCCATTTGAGGCAATGTTTAAGCAGGTCTTAACTGTCGGAGGCCAATGGAAAAAACAAGAATTAACCAATACTGACACGATTGGGACTCTACCAGGCGGGAGTTGGGATGGACAAGGATATAATAATCCTAAGGTAGATAATAAGAGCTGGGCATTATTTCTTGAAGACAATATTTCACTGCTTGATAATTTGACATTAACAGTAGGGAATCGTTTAGATCATGACGATAAATATGGTGCACATCATAGTCCAAGAGGTTATTTAGTGTATAGCCCCACAGATGATTTGGTAATTAAAGGCGGGATCTCAAAAGGTTTTCGTGCACCAACAGTGAAAGAATCATCTCCTGGTGGGGCAACTGAATCTGGTGGGAATGGTTGTAATGGGCTAAGAGGTAGAACTTGGTATGATGAGAATAAACAACCACATGAATATACGGGTGGTAGTTGTTTTATGACAGGTAATCCTAACCTTAAACCAGAAGAAAGCACAAACTATGAAATTGGAGTAAATTATACTGGTTTTGGTACAGACCTAGGTTTGACGTTTTTCCATACAGATTTTAAAAATAAAATTGATTACTCCCCATTAGGTTATTATTACGGTACTTGGTTTACTCGCAATGAGAATATTCAAAAAGCAGTAACACGTGGTATAGAAATGGTTGTAAATTTCCCGATTTTAGACAATCTAAAATGGAATAATAATGCAACGTATTTCTTAAAAGCAAAAAATGAAGATACTGGTGCAACTTTACTAACCACTTCAAAATTAACGGTAAATTCAGCTCTAAATTGGCAGCCAACAGATCCACTCAATGTGGAGTTGTCTGCGCAATATTTAGGTAAGCAATATTTGACCGATAAAGGTGCTACTCCTACGATGCAAAAACCACATACGATTGTAAATCTAGCAAGTAATTATCAAGTGAATGATAAATTGACTGTACGTGGTGGCTTTACTAACCTATTTGATAAAAAGCTGTCAAATGGTGGAGATAACTATTTGGTAGAACGTCAAAAAGTATTTGTAGGCGCAACCTTTAAATTTTAATCAAGTATACTGAAGTGAAAACTTACTTCAGTAATAAATCATGCGTTATAAAAACCATCTTTGGATGGTTTTTTTGTTATGTGTTTTTATTAGGAAAAGTGATTTTATTTCGATGAGTTAAGTGCTGTATATAAAATAGTAAAGCAATGATTTTCTTGATTTAAGCATTTTTATTCGCACCAAAATTTCCCCCAATATTTTTCGATAATTTTATAGTTTAATAAAATCAATAGGTTATGTGTGCTTTAAAAACTTTGGGTATTTTATGGTTTTTATACTTAACTGGCTGTTATCAGAGCGTTTTTTGATTTAAAATTATAGTTCACTGCCATATAGGCAGCTTAGAAATCTTGAATGGGTTGTCCTGCTGAATTCCAACAGTTCACTGCCATATAGGCAGCTTAGAAAATAACCACGTTGGGTTGATGATTTACCATCACGTTCACTGCCATATAGGCAGCTTAGAAAAAAGGAATATGCTAGTTGGTCACTTAAAAATAGTTCACTGCCATATAGGCAGCTTAGAAAATTCAGAAGTATTGAAAATACTGAGCTTTTATGTTCACTGCCATATAGGCAGCTTAGAAAACTCCACAATACTTTTCTGTTATCTGTTTGAGGTTCACTGCCATATAGGCAGCTTAGAAATACTTATGATTTTAGTAAGTTGAATAAAAATAGTTCACTGCCATATAGGCAGCTTAGAAAGATCAAAGGAAATGTTGAACGGTCATCCATTCGTTCACTGCCATATAGGCAGCTTAGAAATGGACAAGAATTTGCACTGCAGCGGAGTGTGCGTTCACTGCCATATAGGCAGCTTAGAAAATCCAACACCATCAACGAGAGCTTGTGTTGCAGTTCACTGCCATATAGGCAGCTTAGAAACAATGCAATCAAGTCTATTGCACGTGCAGAAAGTTCACTGCCATATAGGCAGCTTAGAAATGTTACGGGCTTGTTACGGGCTTTTTCGCTACGTTCACTGCCATATAGGCAGCTTAGAAACTGCAAACAACGAAATTGTATATAAAGAACAAGTTCACTGCCATATAGGCAGCTTAGAAAAATGATACAAGTGTCCTGAAAGCTATTGAATGGTTCACTGCCATATAGGCAGCTTAGAAATGACTGGTGTCTATGGGCTGCGGATCAATGCCGTTCACTGCCATATAGGCAGCTTAGAAACGATGGCGGGAACTCTACGCAGAAAAAATCCTGTTCACTGCCATATAGGCAGCTTAGAAAATATAACAGGCTTTGCAACGAGAAGCCCACTTGTTCACTGCCATATAGGCAGCTTAGAAATGATGTCATTACGATGGAAAACGTAAAGCAGAGTTCACTGCCATATAGGCAGCTTAGAAAACATCAGGGTGTGCTGTAAGTTTTTTTGCAAAGTTCACTGCCATATAGGCAGCTTAGAAATTACTTTTAAGTTTGGTGGTCTTTTGCGTTTAGTTCACTGCCATATAGGTAGTTTAACAATCAATGGAAGAACAATAGATGAGGTTTACTTTTAGGCCTGCAGAGGAGCTTATTCTAGTTATATTGATAACATTTGAATTTGTAGAGAAAGCCACCTTAACGGTAACTTTCTCTATATTTAACCTATTAATTTATTTAAGCTAAATCAATGTTTAGCTAATTATAAATAGGTTTCCAAATTACCAATCGTATTTTAAACCCACTCTAAAATTAGTTGGTGCACCGTAGTAACTATTCGTTGTAGCTAAATGATATTTTTCATTAAACAAGTTATTGATATTTAAATTCAGCAATAAATTTTTATTGATTTTATAACGTACCATTAAATCAACCAAAGTATAGCTGTCTTGGGTAAAACGAGTCTTTACAGGGAGCGTTATATCAGAATAAATATCACTTTGCCAACGTAGACCACCACCTATTGTTAGAGCTTGATCAAAGTAAGGTAGAGTATAAGTACTAAATAATTTAGCAGTATTATTTGGAATGTTGGTGTTTATACTATTACCTTGACTATTTTGTGATAAATTTCGAGTAAAACTTCCTGAAATTTGCCATAACTCAGAGAGTTTTCCTGTGGCTTCTAATTCAATACCGCGGCTTTTGGTTCCAGATTCCGCTGTATATGCTTGAGATCCATCGGGAGCAATGTGTGAATTATCGGGTTGTTCAGGAACAGCGACTGCAAAATTATCTTCTTTAGTTTGATAAACAGCAGCACCTATATTCAACTGATTATCAAAAAATTCACCTTTAATCCCTAGTTCAGTACTATTGCCGACAAGAGGGTCTAAATAGTCACCCTTAACTGTCTTTTTATCTTGTGGTGAAAAAATATTGGTATAACTGGCATATGTTGTCCAATGGTCAGTTAAATCATAGGTAAGTCCTACATAGGGGATTACTTCACCACTTTCTTTATGGATTTTGATATCTGTTGTATTTTTAGTATTGTCATGATTTATAGCGACACGTTTCCAGTCTTCTACACGTGTTCCTAAAATAATTGCTGCCTTATCTGATGGTTTTAACCGGACAGCACCGAATATTGAATGACTACTGTCATCGCCACTATACCAGCCGTCAATCATCGTCTCAGGTCGAGTTGGTGTATTGCCATTCCAACTGAAAATATTGTCTAATTTTCCATTCCAAGACATGCCATTATTCCAGCCTGAGTAGGTTGGACGTTGATTCTCACTTTTAGTAAAAGTTGTTCCCAAAACTAATTCATGGGTTTGGTTGAACAAATTAAATGAGCCATTCAGCGTTAAATTAAATAAATCTTGAGTAGGCTCATAATCCCAACGTGATGCGTAAA
Source organism: Acinetobacter sp. I-MWF (assembly GCF_025433935.1). Classification (NCBI taxonomy): domain Bacteria; kingdom Pseudomonadati; phylum Pseudomonadota; class Gammaproteobacteria; order Moraxellales; family Moraxellaceae; genus Acinetobacter; species Acinetobacter sp. I-MWF. The sequence goes on from NZ_JAMBAR010000001.1 coordinate 1,884,454, forward strand.
TTAAAGCACCTTTTCCAGTTTGTTTATCTATCCCTGAGCTATAAGCATAACCAACAACTTCATCTGAAGAGGTTTTTGTTCGAGAAAGAATACCTTTAAGTTTCCAATTGTCATTGAACTTGTGTTCAATATCTGCAAAAAATGCAGTAGTTGATCGATCTGAGTACGTCCAGTCTGCAGCAGCCGAATCAGAGCGCGACCATTCAATTAAAGATCCATCAGTATAATATGAAGGTAATCCCCCACGGGCGATGCCTGAAATATCAATTTGTTGATAGCTAATTCCAAGACTTGCTTTGGTTCGATCTGTTAAATCTGCTTCAAGTACACCATAGGCAACTTTGCGTTCTTCTGCATAACGATCGATATAAGAGTCACCATCTTGATAAGCCAATACAGCACGACCACGGAGATTACCAGATTGATTCAATGGTGATGAAACATCGATATCTGTTCTATAGGCGTCCCAAGAACCAGCACTAGCACTTACAGAAGCTTTAAAGTCTTGTAATGGTTTTTTTCGAACCATATTAATACTAGCACTTGCAGAACCAGCACCAGTCATTAAACCATTTGCACCACGAACAATCTCTATTCTGTCAAAGAGTGCAGTGTCTTGACTTTGAAAAATACTAGAATATGAGTTCAGTAATTTCACACCATCTAATAAATAGTTGTCTACAGTTTGACCTCGTGCATAAATTGGTGAGTTATCTGAGCCAATATTTCCACCTTGATTAATTGTTAATCCCGCAGCTTGTGTTACGACATCAGTTAATTGTGTTAAGTTTTGATCCTCCATTTGCTGACGTGTGATTACACTGACCAATTGCGGTGTTTCTTTTAGGCTGAGTGCCAAGCCTGTTGAGGCGGTAGTAGCTTTTGCGGTATATAAACCAGAGCCTTCGGTTGTAAGGCTATTGGTATTATTGGCAGATACAGTGATGGTAGGAAGCTGAGTAGAGTTTTGTTCTTGGCCATCAGATGGGTTCGGTGCTGCAAATACAGATCCATGTATTAAACAAATAGATCCACCCCAAATTGCAGTTCGAATTGCAATTGCTAATGCATGTTTGCTTTGATGTTCCTTCATTAGATTCTCGTATGAGTCATATTCATCTACTTAGTCGTTTTTATTTTAAAAAAAGCTCATTTTTTTATGATTTAAATGAGGGATATTGTTGGATGTAACAACAATAGCGAGCAGGCGCGAATAGGGAAGAGGGTTATAACTATTTGTATGATCAATAGATCGATGTCATGAAAGTTCGAGAAGGATTTTTAAATATGTCTAATTGGCTTTATCTATTTATTTTTATTGAATCGTTTGTTTTATAAGTAAAAAGATTATGAGTTAAATGTTGTAGTATAAATACTGGAACAGGCTAAAAAAGCTTGTTTCATATCTCGTTTTACTGTGGCTTCAGAAATATTAAGTTTTTCACCGATTGCACGGTAAGTCATATCTTCCATTTGTGATAATAAAAAAACCTGTGCGACGCGTTCGGGTAGCTTTTCTAGCGTTTGTTGAACTTGATAGACACTTTCTCGAATACATATTTCATGTTCTACAGATGGATAGCCATCCTGTGGTGTATGTATTAGTGCATCTAGATATAAGTGTTCAACTTGTTGGTGGCGCCAATGATCAATAATCACATGTTTCGCAATTCCCAATAACCATGCTTTGGGTTCTTTAATATTTTCAAAACAGTAGTTACTTTTTAATGCACGATAAAAAACTTCCTGACTAAGATCTTCAGAGTGGTGATGGTTGTGAAGTTTATGTTTGAACCACAAAAGTAAAGTATTTTGATGGTCTTGATAAATATGATCAAACCATTGCTGCTTTTGTACGTTCAAATTCATAAGCGTTGCCTGTTAGAAAAGCCAACAACATGGAGTTTATTGATTAAAGGGAGGTGTTGAAAATAATGATAGTGATAATGATTATTAAATGCAATAATAAGAATTACAAAATGCAACATGATAATTAGCGAACTAAAAGACTATTTCTTCTTGATTATTAATGAGATGGGTGGTTGGTAATTGTGACATTTCACATTATTATCTAATTGATAAATGATAAATAACTTTGAAATTTCACTTTATTTATTTCGCAATTGTAAATTTTGATCGTTCTGCGACTGTATGAATAAGAGTTTTTATGAGTAAGCCATCTGTAAATGTAAACCCAAAAAAAAGTTTTATTGGCCGTAAGTTTAAATATTTAATTGGATTTATGCTGCTGATTATTTTCGGACTAGCAGGCTTCTATTGGAAAAAAACCTCATCCAAACCCGCAGAGGAATATAGCCAATGGAGTAAACCTGTACCCGTGCGAACTGTACCAGTACAACGACAAGATTTACAGATTGAAATCAAAGCAATTGGTACAGTCATTCCTACGCATACTGTGAATGTACAAAGTCAGGTTGCTGGGGTTTTACAGCAGATTTATTTTAAAGAAGGGCAAACCGTAAAAAAAGGTCAGCTCCTTGCACAAATTGATCCAGCACCGTTTCAGGTCGCACTTGCACAGGCTGAAGGAACACGGCAGCAGAATTTAGCACAGTTGCACAATGCTGAAACAGAGTTGCAGCGTTATCAATTATTGTTTAAACAAGATTCGATTGCGAAACAACAAGTAGAACAGCAACTGGCGCTGGTCAACCAGCTTAAAGGTCAAATACAGGCGAACAAGGCGCAAGTAGATGCTGCAAAACTACAGCTGTCTTATACTAAAATTTATGCACCTATTGATGGGCGGGTTGGATTTAGACAGAAAGATGCTGGCAACCTTATTCAAGCCAATGAAAGTGCTGGTTTAGTCAGTATTACTCAAGTTCATCCAATTTTTGTGCAATTTGCAGTGGCAGAAAACCATTTAGTAAATCTGCGTCAATCCTTAAAAAATGGCGATAAGGTGTTGGCAAGTGCTTGGGATAAAACAGAACAAAAACAACTTGCGCTGGGGCATGTACAAGCAATAGATAATCAGATTGATATCAGTACAGGGACTTTAAAAATAAAAGCAATTTTTGATAATTATGATGATGCCTTATTCCCAAATCAGTTTGTCAATGTGCGTTTAAAGACTCAAACCATTCAAAATGCAATCAGTATCCCGAGTGATGCTGTACAACATGGTGCAAAAGGCAGCTATGTTTATATCATCAATCCGCAAAATAAAGCCGAAATTCGAATGTTAAAACTGGGGATGACATCGAATGGTCAAATTGAAGTTTTAGACGGATTAACGGGTAGCGAAAAAGTAGTACTTGAAGGAATTGATCGTCTTTCGGAAGGCAAAGAAGTTCAAATTGTTGTAGAGAATCAACAGCCAATTTCTACGGCCAAGCCAACTGCTGGATAAATCATGAATATTTCACGATTCTTTATTTTACGTCCAGTCGCAACCACATTATTGATGTTAGCACTGCTGTTGAGTGGCTTCTTGGTTTGGCGGTTGTTGCCTGTCTCTGCTTTGCCACAGGTCGATTATCCAATTATTCAAGTCTATACTTTTCAACCTGGCGCCAATCCCGATACAGTACAACGCACAATCACCGCACCACTCGAACGAGAAATGGGCAAAATTGCTGGTTTAAAGCAAATGTCTTCTAGTAGTTCAGTGGGGGCATCCGTTATTACCTTGCAGTTTGAACTGAGCGCAGAACTTGGTGTCGTTGAACAAGAAGTACAGTCAGCACTCAGTACAGCCAGCAGTAAATTACCCAATGATCTACCAGCACCACCGATTTACCGTAAAGTAAATCCTGCTGATGTTCCTGTGATTACCCTTGCTATCAGTTCAGAAACTTTACCTTTAACAACAGTCTACGACATGGTGGATACCCGAGTTGCACAAAAGCTTTCTCAGCTTTCAGGTGTCGGGATGGTCAGCCTCGCGGGTGGGCAACGTCCAGCAATACGCGTGCAAATGAATGCTGCGGCACTTGCTGCCTATAAAATGAGTGCTGAGGATGTGCGTTCTGCAATTAATTCTGCCAATGCAAATCAACCCAAAGGCAGCTTTGATGGACCATATCGCACCACCATGTTGGATGCCAATGATCAGATTCGTTCGATTGCAGATTATGAAAATCTAATTTTACGCTGGAACAATGGCGCACCGATACGTCTTAGAGATGTGGCAAAAGTCATAGAAGGGAGCGAAGATCGCTATATGGCGGCTTGGGCAGGCAGTCAAGCTGCAATCTTGGTTAATGTACAGCGCCAACCGAATGCCAATGTGATTCAAGTTGCAGATCAGATTAAGCAAATATTGCCTGAGCTACAAAAAAATCTGCCTGAAAATGTCAAAATTCGAGTGTTAACCGATCGAACTGAGAGTATTCGCAGCTCCATTGATGATGTGCAAAAAGAATTGGTTTTTGCCGTGTGCTTGGTGGTGATGGTGACTTTTTTATTTTTAAGAAATTTATCCGCTACGATTATTCCTAGTATTGCCGTACCACTGTCGATTATTGGTACTTTTGTCGTCATGTATTTTTTAGGCTTTTCTGTCAATAACCTGACTTTAATGGCACTCACCATTGCGACAGGTTTTGTAGTCGATGATGCAATTGTGATGTTGGAAAATATTGCACGACATCGGGAGGCAGGGGAAAGCTTATTACAAGCCGCACTTAAAGGGTCTAAAGAAATCGGCTTTACCTTAATTTCCCTGACGATTTCCCTGATTGCAGTATTAATCCCATTACTGTTTATGGGGGATGTGGTTGGGCGACTGTTCCATGAATTTGCTGTCACTTTAGCAGCAGCAATCGCAATTTCATTGGTGGTGTCGCTTACATTGACGCCAATGATGTGCGCATATTTATTAAAAAATGCCAAACATTCAACTTCTCACAGTCGCTGGAGTCTAGACCGAATTATCCAGCAATACGGTAAAGCTTTACAGTGGGTTTTTCGGCATCAAGTACTGACTCTTGCGGTGATGTTGAGTACCGTCATTTTAGCGGGTCTGCTGTATTGGATGATTCCCAAAGGCTTTTTCCCTGTACAGGACAGTGGGGTCATACAGGTGGTGACTGAAGCGCCTGATGATATTTCATTCCAAGCCATGAGTAAGCGTCAACAAACACTCGCGGGGCAGATCTTAAAAGATCCTGCTGTGGAAAGTTTGTCTTCATTTATTGGTATAGATGCCAATAATCCAAAACTGAGTAATGGACGTATTTTAATTAATCTAAAGCCGCATGCTGAAAGAGATCCTGTAGATCAAATTATGGCACGACTTAGAGGACAATTCGCTCAAGTTGAAGGGATTGAAGGCTGGATGCAACCAGTACAAGAGCTGAGTATTGAAGATAAAATTAGTCGTACTCAATATCAACTGAGTATAAGTGCTGCTAAAACGACAGATTTAGCCGAATGGACCCCTATATTTGTTGATGCTTTACGACTACAACCTGAATTTGCACAAGTCACCAGTGAAGAGGGTGGACAAGGCTTACAAGCATTTATTGATGTCAATCGAGATGCCGCATCACGTTTGGGTTTAAACATTGAAGATATCAGTTTAGCTTTACAAAATTTATTTGCGCAGCGTCAGATTGCAACTTTATACACGCAATCTAATCAATATCGTATTGTTTTAGAACTTGACCCAACATTCACTCAAGGTATAGATGCTTTAGGGCAAACCTATATTCATAATAAAAGTGGAGAGCCGATATTACTCAGTTCTGTTGCCAATATTGTGCAAAAACGCGTGCCTATTATTCTGCAACAGCAATCACAATTTCCGGCCAATGGGGTATCTTTTAATCTTGCATCAGGGGTCGCGCTTGGGGAGGCAATCAAAGCGATTGATCGCGTACAACAGCGTCTAAATCTACCAACAGAAGTCAAAGTAAAACTACAAGGTGCAGCCGCTGCCTATGAGAACTCGCAACAACATACGTTCTGGTTGGTGATTGCAGCAATAGTGACCATGTACATTGTGTTAGGCATTCTGTACGAAAGTTTTATTCACCCGATAACCATTCTTTCTACCTTGCCATCTGCTGCAATTGGTGCTTTGTTGGCATTGTTTATGGTCAATCGGCCATTGGACATGATTGCCTTAATTGGGATCATTTTATTGATTGGTCTGGTCAAGAAAAATGGCATCATGATGGTGGATTTTGCTTTGGCTGCACAACGTAATGACGGATTGTCACCACAGCAAGCGATTTATCAAGCCGCACTGATGCGTTTTCGCCCAATTTTAATGACCACACTTGCGGCACTGGTTGGGGCAATTCCATTGATGCTTGCGTCGGGTTCAGGGGCTGAATTACGTCAGCCTCTTGGGATCGTCATGGTGGGTGGTTTGATTTTAAGTCAAGTCCTGACGTTATTTACGACACCAGTGGTTTATTTATTTTTTGATCGTCTGCAATATTCATTGCAACATACCAATTCAGATTTATCTGTAGATGATTTACCCACAGATCATGATACGACAAGGAGAGAGTTTTGACCTTTCTCTCGACCTTTATTCACCGACCTGTTGCCAGTATTTTACTGGGAATCGCAATTGTATTATTGGGTGTATTGGCCTATTTTCGCTTACCTGTAGCCGCGTTACCACAGGCAGATATTCCAACGATTGTGGTGCGAGCAAGTTTACCTGGTGCAAGTCCTGAAAGCATGTCTGCTACCGTGGCGACGCCGTTAGAGCGTGCCATGATGGGCGTTTCAGGGGTTAAAGCGATAAATTCTTCAAGTAATCAAAGCGCAACCCAAGTGGTTTTGCACTTTGATTTAAACACTGACATCAATGAAGCCGCCAGAGAGGTCCAAGCTGCAATCAATGCTGCGATGTCACAGCTGCCTTCTGGAATGCCAAGCCCTCCTGAATATTTCAAGATCAATCCAAGCCAGAGTCCAATTTTTTATTTGGCACTGAGTTCAGAACATCTTTCTGCGGGCAAACTCTATGAAATTGCCAGCAATCAGCTGCAGCCAAATCTTGCGCAAATTAATGGGGTTGGGGAAGTTGTCATTGACGGGGCATCTATGCCAGCTGTGCGAATTCAACTCAATCCAAATGCCTTGATTTCACAAGGGGTGTCTTTGGAGCAAGTTCGTGAAGCGATTGTAAAAAGTAATACAGTACAAGCCTTAGGGGCAATTGAAACTGAACAGTTGCGTTGGCAAGTTGAGCTTCCAAGTCGTTTAAAAAAAGCGGATGATTTTGCCAATTTGATCGTACATCAAAATGGTCAGACAGTTGTCCGTTTAAAAGATGTGGCTGAGGTACAGGATTCGGTTGAAAACCGTTATGTAAGTGGTTTTCACAATGGTAAACCCGCGGTCATTATCAAAATCAGCCGTCAGCCCAATGCAAATACCGTTGCCACAATTGAAAAGATCAAAGAAAAACTACCAGAGTTAAGCAGATTAATTCCAGCAGATTCACAACTGACCACAGTGATGGATGGATCGGAAATTATTCGGGCAGGCTTAAATGAGGCAAGGGATACTTTATTATTTTCCATGCTTTTGGTGATTATTGTGGTCGCTCTGATGTTAGGTCGTCTGCAAAGTGCTCTTGTACCAAGTATTGCTTTGCTGGTGACTTTGATTGGCGCATGCAGTCTGGTTTATCTCGCTGGATTTTCATTGAATAACTTGTCGATTATGGCGGTGATTGTTGCGATTGGACTTGTGGTTGATGATGCAATTGTGGTTTTGGAAAACATAGAACGTCATATAGAACAAGGTGAACAGCCTATACAAGCTGCCTTAAATAGTATTCGAGAAGTTGGTCTGACCTTGCTGGCAATGAATTTGGCTTTGGTGGTGATCTTTATTTCAGTGCTATTTATGGGTGGTGTGATCGAACGATTATTTAGGGAGTTTTCTTTAACACTGATTTTTATCATTATTTTATCTGTATTTGTCTCCCTAGTCCTTACGCCAAGCTTATCTGCACGCTGTTTAAAACCATTGGAGCGTTATCAACACCAGGCTTTATATCGCTATAGCCATCGCTTGATGCAGGGTTTGAGTCAACTCTATTTGCATTCACTGAAATGGATGATTAAACATGGTTATTTGGTCATTCTGCTATGGGGCGGTGCAATCGCTGCCTCTGTATATGTCTATCAAACATTACCCAAACGGGTGTTACCTGAGCAAGATACTGGACGGGTTGAAGCTTTTATTCGAGGGGATGATGGCTTCTCCTTTCAAATTATGCAGCCTAAAATCGCCACCTTTAGTGAAAGTGTATTAAAGGATCCCGCAGTCAAAGATGTGATTGGTACGTCTGGTGGTGCTGGCGGAATCACCAATTCTTTTTTAATGGTGAGTTTAAAACCCAAAGCAGAGCGAGATGGCAAATCTTCACATGAAATTGTAGACAGAATTAAAAAAAATGCCCCATGGCTGGCAGGTGCGATTTTTTCTGCACAAGTCAAACAGGAGCTAGAATTGGATGATCCATTTTCAAGTGGAAGTGGGCAAGATTATCTGTTGTTACTGCAATCTGATGATGTTGCGTTACTACGTCAGTGGGTGCCTAAAGTTGCTCAGGCAATGCAGAAGCTTCCAGAGTTGGAAGAAGTTGAAACTATGGGTGATGAAGGTGCTCAGCATGTGACTTTAGACATTGACCGTGAAGCAGCACGTCGTTTGGGTGTGGATATAGACAATATTTCAAGTGTACTCAATAACTCATTTTCGCAGCGCCAAATTTCGACTATTTATGATCAAACCCAACAGTTTTATGTGGTGATGGAAGTCGATAAACACTTTACTGAACATCCTGAAGCGCTGGCAAATGTACGCATTCCAAACCAACAAGGGATTGCTGTACCACTCAGTAATTTTGCCACATGGTCTTATGGTATTACCAATGATCGGGTTTATCGACGCAACCAATATGCTGCAATGGGGATTGGTTATGTGGTTAAACAAGGCTATAGCTATGAACAAGCGGATGCAGCTATTCGTAGTGTTTTACCCGAAGTGATGTTACCCAATGAAATTTTTATCATGACAGATAAAGATGTCGAGGCGGAAAGTTTGCAGGCTGGTTTATCGACCTCGTTACTTGTCTGTGTGGTGATCTTACTTATTTATATCGTTCTTGGGGTTACCTATGAAAGTCTGATTCATCCATTGACGATTTTATCGACAGTACCCGCAGTGGCTTTGGGGGCTTTGTTGACTTTATGGTTATTTAATTTCCAATTCACCTTAATTGCACTCTTGGGCATGTTTTTATTGATCGGAATTGTTGTTAAAAATGCCATTCTTTTAATTGATTTTACTTTATTAGAAAGAAGAGCAGGCAAGACTGCATATCAGGCTATTTTGTCTGCCGCAGCACTCCGTTTTCGTCCAATTCTGATGACCAATACCGCAGCGTTGTTGGGTGCAATTCCACTGGCACTTAGCTGGGGAGAAGGGGCAGAGCTACGTCAGCCTTTGGGTGTTGTCATTGTGGGTGGTTTAGCCTTGGGTCAATTATTGACGTTGTATACAACGCCTGTCTTGTATTTGGTGTTGGAAAAATGTGCTGAATCTTGTTTGAAATTAAAAAATAAATATGCACTTCATTGAGGTAAATAGGAAAATATAATGCAGAGTTTAATCGTTAAAAATGTCATGTGCCTTAGTGTGTTATTGATATTGACTGCATGCAATTCTACTGTTGTGTTGCATCCGCCTGAATATAAAGTGCCAGTCCTTCAAACGGATGATCATTATAAATATGCTGTTTTAAATTGGAAAAAAACCTCAAGCTTAGGCGTCAATGCCAACACTTGGTGGGAAATCTATCAAGACCCTATTCTCAGTCAATTGATGCAACAATTGAATCAAGAAAATTTGAGTCTGAAACAAGCTGAAGCACGCTATCAACAAGCCAATGCCTTACTTGAGCAGCAACGCGCTAACCGTTTGCCAAGTTTAAAGTTAAATGGTTCTGCACAACGTAGTGGAACAAAGGACAGTACGCCAAACAACCAATTTACGACGGGTGTTCAGGTCAGTTGGATTCCTGATTTATGGGGCAGAGTCGCCAAAGCGATTGAAGGACAACAGGCAAACTTAGGGGCTTCACAGGCTGACTTAGCCGCAGTCAAACTCAATCAACAATTATTGGGCACAGAAACCTATTGGAATATCCGAGTACTGGATGCACAATTGGATGTTTTACGACAAACCCAACACAGTTATCAGCGTTCCGTCAAAATTTTAAATAACCAATATGTTGCTGGAATGATCGCGCGCGCGGATGTGATACAGGCTGAAACACAGCTCAAGCAAGTGCAAATCCAGCAGATAGAAACCCAGCGGGAACGTGATTTACAAGAAAATATTTTAGCTGTGGTACAAGGTAAAACAGTTGCTCAATTTCAATTGGCCAAACAGAAACAGCACTTTCAAGTTCCACTATTACCAACTCAGCTACCAAGTCGGATGCTGATCCAGCGTCCTGATGTGATCCGTGCTGAACGTGAATTGGCGGCAACACATGCCCAATTGGGCTTGGCTCAAACAGCATGGTTACCTGATCTCAGTATTGGTTTAACGGGTGAATTAAATAGCCGCGTGTTGAGTCAACTGTTTCAAGCACCACAGTATTTGTGGTCGACGGGCTTACAAACAACGGCATTGATATTTGACGGTGGAAAACGTAAGGCTGAGATTGCACAAGCACAAGCCAGTTATGCTGAAAAAGCAGCAGCGTATAGACAGGCTGTTTTAACGGGTTGGAAAGAGGTGGAAGACGCGCTTTTACAGTCATCCAGTTTTAAACAGCAACAATCTGAACAGGCTCAACTATTTAAACTTGCTTTAGAAAATGAACAAGTTGTAACTCGTCGTTATCATGCAGGCTTAGTCAGTTATTTAGAAGTGGTTACCGCACAGAATTTAACCTTACAGGCGGAACAGGCAACTTTACAGCTCAAACAGTTGCAGTTAAAAAATACAGCCCAACTGATTGCAGCCTTAGGTGGCAATATAAGTTGAAGGCACGATGTAAAAACTTAAGTGACTTGGCTTAAATCTTTGAATAGTGTATTTAAACATTACTGATTTAAAAGCTTACACACTTTAAAAGCTTACATGCATTTTAAAGTGTGTAAGCTAAGCCGTCTAAACTCTTGTTATTGAAGACTTTATGTATTTAAAAGCTGTGTTTGATTGATTAAGTTTAATGTTGTTTTTTAATCATTATTTAAAATAAATAGCACCATTTTAGATGTATAGCAGGCTCTAAAATTTAGTATGCACTATGAAAGCGCAAGTTAATACTTGTGATTTGTCAGACAATTTTATTGTTAAAGTGTTATTTATGTCACGTTTATGTGTATAATCAGCGAAATTTATACCTTGATTTGATTTTGAAATGGTAAAGCTTGTAACTTTTTTCGTGTTGAGTAGTGTGATATTTCTAGGCTATTTTTCTTATGTCGATTCACAACAAAAAAAACAACAAGAAATGCAAGATATTATCAAAGATGCGAATTTAACCATTCGGAAAATTGAGTCTAATCCTAATAATCACAATCATTTCAAAGTAAGTAATACCGTGATTTGATTTAGGCACTGTATATCCTTAAAGCATTAAACTTCTGAGTTCACATGAATTGGATGACTAAAAGCGTCAGATTGATAAAATTATTTAAACTGTATGTTATAATTTGTAATATGTAATCGATAACGACCGTTAAACCTTCTAGAAAATGAAAGCTGCTAATCTGCAGCTTTTTTAATTCAAGTTTTTTATCGGAAATGTCATTTTGGTATGTTTATTGAATGCTGAATTATGGCCTTAATTGACGGCATTTAGCATTTTTTAAATGAACTCGATTTTATCAACGAATAGCTCAAACTTAACAGGGGCTCAACAATGACGAATCCAAATCCTTCAGCGGGTTTGCTTGAACGCTTATTTAAACTAAGCGAAAACAAAACAACGTTTAGAACCGAAATACTGGCAGGTTTAACGACATTTTTAACAATGTGCTACATCATCATTGTTAACCCATTGATTCTTTCAGAAACAGGTATGGATCATGGCGCCGTATTTGTGGCAACGTGTTTAGCCGCTGCGATTGGTTGTTTGGTCATGGGGGTTGTTGCAAACTATCCGATTGCACTTGCACCAGGTATGGGGCTGAATGCTTATTTTACCTATTCCGTTTGTTTAGGTATGGGCGTTGAGTGGCAAACCGCTTTGGCTGCTGTATTTGTTTCCGGACTTGTCTTTATTGCAATTAGCATGTTTAAAATCCGTGAAGCCATTGTCAATGCGATTCCAATGTCATTGAAATTTGCAATCGGTGGTGGTATTGGATTATTCCTTGCACTGGTTGCATTGAAAAACTCAGGCATTATTGTTGCAAATCAAGCAACTTTAGTAGGTTTGGGTGATTTAAAACAACCTACAGTATTACTGACTTTATTGGGTTTTTTCCTGATCGTGATTATGCACCACTATAAAATTCGTGGCGCAATTATTATCAGTATTTTAGCAATCACTGGTATTGCAACAGCTTTAGGTTTAAATGAATTTAAAGGGGTTGTTGGTTCGATTCCTTCTATTGCACCGACATTCATGCAAATGAATTTTGAAAACTTATTTACGGTAAGTTTAGTCGGCGTGATTTTCGTATTTTTCTTGGTTGATTTATTTGACTCAACAGGAACATTGGTCGGGGTTTCACATCGTGCTGGTTTATTGAAAGACGGTAAATTACCACGTTTGAAAAAAGCGCTATTTGCAGATTCAACTGCAATTGTTGCCGGTGCTGCTTTGGGTACATCATCAACAACGCCTTATATTGAGTCATCTGCGGGTGTTGCTGCAGGCGGTCGTACAGGTTTAACTGCAGTTGTTGTCGGTATTTTATTTTTAGCGTGTTTATTTTTAGCACCACTGGCTCAATCTGTTCCTGGATTTGCGACTGCTCCAGCATTATTATTCGTTGGTGTGTTGATGATTCAAGGCATCATCAATATTGAATGGGATGATATTACTGAGGCAGTTCCAGCATTTTTAACCATTGTATTTATGCCATTTGCTTATTCTATTGCAGATGGTATCGCAATGGGCTTTATCAGCTATGCATTGGTTAAATTATTTACAGGTAAAGCAAAAACAGTTCCATATATGGTTTGGATCATTGCTGTGCTCTGGGTGATTAAATTCGTTGCATTTGGTGGTTAATAAATTTAAGTAAGAAAAGGGTGTAAACTCAGGTTTGCACCCTTTTTTGTTTTAATCAGATTGAAATGAATCCAAGCGATTTGGATGATTGAAATTTAATTTAATAAGTTTGAGGAAAAACGTGAATAGATTAGAACTTATTCGTGCCTTACCTAAGGCAGAACTCCATGTACATATCGAAGGCACGTTTGAGCCTGAGCTGATGTTTGCGATAGCTCAGCGTAATCAGATTGATATCCCGTATAAATCTGTAGAAGAAGTTAAACAAGCGTATAACTTTCATAATCTACAGTCTTTCCTTGATATTTATTATGCTGGTGCCAATGTACTGATCAATGAACAAGATTTTTATGATTTAGCTTGGGCATATTTTGAAAAATGTGCAGAAGATAAAGTTGTACATACTGAAATGTTCTTTGATCCACAAACACATACCGACCGTGGTATTGCATTTGAAACGGTGATCAATGGCCTACAGCGTGCATGCGATGATGCTCAAACAAAGTTGGGTATAAGCTCTCATTTGATCATGTGTTTCCTGCGTCACCTAAGTGAAGAAGCAGCATTTGAAACGTTAAAGCAAGCCTTGCCATATAAAGATCAAATTATTGCTGTAGGTTTAGATTCAAGCGAAGTTGGGCATCCACCAGCTAAGTTTGAACGGGTTTTTGCTCAAGCACGCAAAGAAGGTTTCTTGGTGGTTGCGCATGCGGGAGAAGAAGGGCCTGCTGAATATGTCTGGGAAGCTTTAGATTTATTAAAAGTAAACCGTATTGACCACGGGGTGCGTTCAGAAGAAGACCCAGCACTGATGCAACGTTTAATCGCAGAAAAGATGCCTTTGACTGTTTGCCCACTGAGCAATTTAAAATTGTGCGTGGTGGATGATATGGCACAACATAATATTCACCGTTTATTGCAAAAGGGTGTGCATGTGACTGTCAATTCAGATGACCCATCTTATTTTGGTGGCTATATGAATGATAATTTTATTTCGATTGCTGAAGCGCTAGATCTTTCCAATACAGAGTTAAAGCAATTGGCAAAAAATTCATTTGAAGCGTCATTTATTTCAAATGAAGAAAAGCAAAAATGGAACAATCAAATTGATCAATTGGCTTAAATCAAGCTATATTCTTTAAGCCTATAAAAGCAGTGTGTGAACACTGCTTTTTTTCATGAGGAAAATAGAATGAAATTTTTAACAAGTCTAACCTTATTCATTATTTTACCTGTGACTGTTGCATGTGCAGACTCAAGCACAGAAACGATTACGCATAAGATGTTAAAACCTTTAATCGAACAGCAGTGTGCCAGTGAATTAAAAGCGTCAAAGATTTGGCAAGTATCCTCATTTTTATGGACAGCTACACAACAGCAACATGCACAGCAAAAAATCTGTGGCTGTGTCAGTGAGAATGCTTTGAATGATGTCCCTGCTAAACAGCTGGTTATGGCAACGTTTAATGAAGCTGCAAAAAATAAGCTGATTCAACAGGCGGTGATGAATAGTTTAAAAGGTTGTGCAAAAGAAGCATTAAAGTAAAGATCTAGAATTTAAGCAGCATAAATTTAAACCACAATAAAAATATAAAAAAGCACACCGTTTTGATGTGCTTTGCTAGATTTTTTAATTTATATTCAACTAACCTTGTCGTGTCATACTTTTCAATACATTGTCTTTATCAATGAAATGGTGTTTGAGCGCAGCCAGAACATGTCCGACAAGAAGTAAGCCTGCAGCCCATGAAATATAAATATGTAAAGGTTTTACAATCGCTGTTAAATCGGGGTTATCTTGTACAAGTCTTGGAATCTCAAATAAGTACAATACAGGCACGGGATGACCAGCACTCCAGCTAAATAAACATCCTGTGATTGGCAATGCCAATAACATGAAATATAAACCCAAATGACCTAAATGAGCCAAAGTTTTCATCAATGGTGACATGGTTTCAGGTAGTTCAGGTGCAGGGTGAGTGTAACGCCAAAAGATACGGATAATCACTAAAAAGATAATCACCGATGCAATATTCTTATGTAAGGTAATGACATCACCTTTAAACGGCCCATCGACATCATAGCTTAAAAAATTGCCACTATAAAAACCAATGACCCAAGCGGTAATAAAGATGATTGCCATAATCCAATGCAACCATTGTGCTGTCCTTGTATAGTATTGTGATTTTTGTTGCATGACACAGATTCCGATTTAATTTAGTGCTTATAATATGGATTTTATTAAAAGAAATCAGTTCTAAAAACTCAACGTATTGTTTTAAATTTGCAACGCTTAAAGCAATAATTGTGAAATATTTATCCATTTAGCGTCTAATGAGGTGATTATTCAAATTTTTAGTTTAATCCAAGTATAAGTTTAGGCAAAATAGCCTAGCTTTATCTCATAAAAAGGAAAAAATTGTGAAAAAACGCGTTGTCTTTCTTGCTTCAATCGCTTTAGCTCTATCGGCTTGCGCGACCAATGACCCAACAGGTGCTGCAGCAGCATCAACAACTCAGCAGTTAGGTGGTGTTGCGCTTAAAATTGCGATCAATGCGAAATGTACAACTGAACTGAATAATTTACCTGCTTGGAAGACTGCAACAAAAGTCATGACTGCAGATCAGAAAAACAATGTACAAAGTGAAATTTGTGGTTGTGTCAGTGAAAAAGCACCACAAAGTGTCAGCACTGTAGATTTGGCAACAGCTGCTTTAGACCCTCAAGCGCGTGCTACGATTGTTTCAAATGTGGTGACAAAAACAATTAATGCATGTGTTGCGGAAGCGATGAGATAATTGCATTAAAGCATCAAAGGCATATGAATTTATTGATACAGATTTTCTATATTGATAAATTCATGGTCTTAGGATTAATGCTGTTTTCTTTATATGGCGTCATTCACGCGAAGTAAAATATTCTAAATTTTGATCAGCCGATTGAATTTATGTACAAAGAAAAGGGCTTTCAATCTGTCATCATTTCAAGATGATGATCTATGAACTCAGATAAAACCTGTTGAGCTTCTTTTATGATAGGAAAGAAAATGTTAGTTGCTGGTGTAGATGAAGCAGGACGAGGTCCATTGGTTGGCTCTGTGGTTGCGGCTGCAGTAATTTTAGATCCAAACAAGCCAATTCAAGGCTTAAATGATTCTAAAAAATTAACTGAAAAAAAACGTGAAAAGTTATTCATTGAAATTCAGGAAAAAGCGATTGCTTGGGCAATTGCTGAAGCAACACATCAAGAAATTGATGAACTGAATATTTTACAAGCTTCATTATTGGCGATGCGACGTGCTGTAGAGGCACTTAAAACGCTACCAGAACATGTGCTTGTAGATGGCAATAAAGTTCCTAAAGGCTTAAGCATGAGCTGTGATGCGGTGGTAGGCGGGGATGCTTTACATGCTGAGATTAGTGCGGCAAGTATTTTGGCCAAAGTAACGCGTGATCATGAAATGGTTGAGTTAGACAAGTTATATCCGCAATTTGGTTTTGCAAAACATAAAGGTTATCCAACCAAAGCACACTTTGAAGCCATTGCTGAACATGGTGTGATTGATCAACATCGTCGTAGCTATTCACCAGTCAGAAAAGCACTAGGTCTTGAATAAAACGGATGATGTTTTTTACTGATCAATAAAAATTTAAAGCGGCTTAAAAGCCGCTTTAGTTTCCAAAACCACTATAATCTTAACGATTATAGGTGTTTTGCGAATTATCATCTTCAAAAGAAGGTTGATAATCTTGATCAATATGTTGCAAATGCTCGTGCATAGCACGCTCATGTTGAATACGTTGATAAATTTCTTCGCGATGTACAGAAACTTCTTTTGGGGCATTTACACCAATACGAACTTGGTTGCCTTTAACACCAAGCACAGTAACACTGACTTGATCCCCAATCATCAAAGTTTCTCCGACACGGCGGGTCAGAATCAGCATGTTTATCTCCTTGCTTAAACGCTAAACCTGCGATGAATTTCTAAAAACTAGAAAACACAACTTTAAATAGCACCGATAATTTTAACAGAATAATGTGACAAATTTTTCATTTTCACGTTGCTCTATTGAAATTTCTCTAAAACCTCAAAAACTAATATAACAGAGCCACTATAGAAAACACTATAGTGGCTCTGATTTTTTCTTGGTCAAAACAGCGAATAAGTAGCTATATTTGATCAAAAATTATGCACGCGCACTCGATTCGCCATGTTCACGGTCTAAACCGAAGGCTGTATGGAGTGAACGAACCGCAAGTTCTAAGTAATTTTCTTCAATAATCACAGAAATTTTGATTTCAGAAGTTGAGATCATCAGGATATTAATCCCTTCATCTGCAAGTGCAGTAAACATTTTACTTGCAACACCTGCATGAGAACGCATACCTACGCCAACAATTGACACTTTAACAATGTCATCACGCGTAGCAACTTCACGCGCGCCAATCGCTGTAGCCGTTTCTTCTAGGATTGCTTTGGCTTTTTTAAGCTCACCACGATTCACGGTAAAAGTGAAGTCAGTTGTGCCATCTTCTTCAACGTTTTGGATGATCATATCCACTTCAACGTTTGCAGCACCAATAGGCGATAAGATTTTAGACGCAATACCTGGTTCATCAGGGACACCTAAAATTGTTAATTTAGCTTCGTCACGGTTAAATGCGATACCAGAAATAATTGGCTGTTCCATATTGTCTTCCGCTTCAGTAGTGATTAGTGTTCCGACATTGTTTTTGAAATCTTCGTCGAATGCGCCATCATTGTCATTATCAAAACTTGATAATACGCGTAAAGGCACTTGGTATTTTCCTGCAAATTCAACAGAACGAATTTGCAATACTTTAGAACCGAGAGATGCCATTTCAAGCATTTCTTCAAATGAAATACGATCAACTTTTTTTGCTTTAGGTGCAACACGAGGATCAGTGGTATAAACCCCATCCACATCTGTGTAAATCTGACATTCATCTGCTTTTAATGCCGCAGCAAGTGCAACACCAGAGGTATCAGAACCGCCACGGCCTAGAGTTGTTGTATTGCCATCGATGTCGAAACCTTGGAAGCCTGCAACAACAATGACACGACCTGCATCCAAATGATTTGTCATCACATCTGTATCAATAGATTCGATACGGGCTTTGGTAAACGCGCTGTCAGTTTTGATACCAACTTGGCGACCTGTGAGTGACTTAGCTTCAACACCAATTGAATTGAGCGCCATTGCTAACATTGAAATCGTTACCTGTTCACCCGTAGACACCATTTGGTCTAGTTCACGAGGATCAGGGGTTTCGGTAATGGCTTTCGCTAAAGCCAATAAGCGGTTTGTTTCACCACTCATTGCAGATACAACCACTACAACCTTGTGGCCGTGGTCATGCCAACGCTTTACACGACGAGCAACATTTAAAATGCGCTCGGGAGTACCCATAGAAGTACCGCCATATTTTTGAACGATTAATGCCATAGTTGTTCCATATAAGCCATGACCCTAATCGGCATTAGGGTCAGTTACACAAAAGTGAAGTATTATTTTTGAGCAAGCCAAGCAGTTAAATCTGCCATCACTTGTTCAAACTTCTCGTTTAGTGGCGCGCCACCTTGTGCTAAGTCAGGTTTACCACCACCTTTACCACCAAGCTCAGTTGCTAAGTGTTTGATGATGTCACCCGCTTTTAGATTTGCAGTGAAATCTTTAGCTACAGATGCGATAAGACTAACTTTGTCACCTTCTACAGCCGCAAGCACAATCACTGCATTATCTAATTTTGATTTGACACTGTCATGAAGATGACGAACAGACTTCGCATCTTGTCCTTGAACTGTGGCAATAAGTGTTTGGCGACCCGCAATTTCCGTCACTTGACTGATTAAATCAGAGGCTTGGAAATTCGCCAATTTTTGATTCAATTGCTCAATTTGTTTTTGCAATTGATGTGCTGTTTCTAGCGTTGATTGAACTTTTTCAACAGTTTGATCTTTCTGTGCTTTTAATAAATCGTTGATATGCAAAATATCTGCATCAAATTTTTGAACGATTTCAAGCGCTTTGGTACCCGTAACAGCTTCAATACGACGAACACCTGCTGCAACACCACTTTCAGAGGTGATTTTAAACAGACCAATATCGCCAGTACGTTTTACATGGATACCACCACAAAGTTCGATAGAGAAATTTTTCTCATCTTGGATTGAACCCATAGAAAGTACACGAACTTCATCACCATATTTTTCACCGAACAACATCATTGCGCCTTTTTCTTTCGCAGCATCGATGTCTAAAAGTTCAGTAGAAACGGCGGTGTTTGCAATCACTTCGCGGTTTACAATACGTTCAACCTGTTGAATTTGTTCAAATGTCACCGGTTGGTCATTGGCAAAGTCAAAACGTAAAATGTCAGAAGCGACCAAAGAACCTTTTTGTTGTACGTGCTCGCCCAATACTTGACGTAAAGCGGCATGTAAAAGGTGAGTTGCAGAGTGGTTGCGTGCAGTTGCTTCACGAAGATCTGCTTTTACAATTGCTTCTACATTTTGAGTCGCTTTTAGGCTTCCCATTGTCACGATACCTTGATGGACAAAAGCGCCACCAGATTTTTTAGTATCTTGAACTTCAAAAATACCAGTATCGTTTTTGAACAGACCTGTATCACCAATTTGACCACCGCTTTCTGCATAGAAAGGTGTTTGGTTTAATACAATTAGTGCTTCATCGCCTTCAACAACTTCATCAACTTGTATGCCATCTTTATAGATCGCAATAATTTGACCTTGACCTTGAGTTGCTTCATAGCCATTAAATTGAGTTTCGCTATCTACTTTCACAATATTGTTATAGTCAACAGCAAACTTGCCTGCATCACGTGCACGTTGACGTTGTGCTGCCATTTCAACTTCAAAACCAGCTTCGTCAATTTCCAATTCGCGTTCACGTGCGATATCTGCGGTTAAATCAGCAGGGAAGCCATAAGTGTCGTAAAGTTTAAAGACGGTTTCACCTGGAATGGTTTTACCTTTGAGGTTGGCTAATTCACCTTCAAGCAGTTTTAAGCCTTGTTCAAGCGTTTTGGCAAATAATTCTTCTTCACGAATCAAAGCTGCTTCAATAACATTACGACGTTGTTCAAGCTCAGGATAAGCAGTGCCCATGGCATCGATTAATGGTTGCAACATTTTGTAGAAGAATGTACCCGTTGCGCCCATTTTATTACCATGACGTACTGCACGACGGATAATACGACGCAATACATAACCACGACCTTCATTTGAAGGGTTAACGCCATCTGCAATCAGGAAACAGCATGAGCGTGCATGGTCTGCAACCACTTTAAGTGAAGCAGGGTATTCAATAGGTTTATTGTTTGCTTGAGCAGTTGCAACCGCTTCAGATGTATCAACACCAATAATTTCAGCAGCAGACTTTAATAGGTCTTGGAATAGGTCAATTTCATAGTTTGAATTGACATGCTGTAAAACAGCAGAAATACGTTCCAAGCCCATGCCTGTATCTACAGATGGTGCAGGAAGATTATGCAGTACGCCATCAGCAGTACGGTTAAACTGCATGAAAACGTTGTTCCAGATTTCAATAAACCGGTCGCCATCTTCTTCTGGTGTGCCCGGTAAGCCACCCCAAATATGATCGCCATGGTCAAAGAAAATTTCAGAACAAGGACCACATGGACCAGTATCACCCATTGCCCAGAAGTTATCAGAAGCGTATTTTTCGCCTTTATTGTCACCAATACGGATAATACGATCTGCAGCTAAGCCAATTTCTTTGTTCCAAATGTCAAACGCTTCATCATCTGTATGATAAACAGTGGCATATAATTTATCTTTAGGTAGTGCTAACCATTCTTCACCAGTAAGGAAATCCCAAGCAAAACGAATCGCGTCACGCTTAAAATAATCACCAAAAGAGAAGTTGCCTAACATTTCAAAGAATGTATGGTGACGTGCTGTATAACCGACATTATCTAAGTCGTTGTGCTTACCGCCTGCACGGACACATTTTTGCGACGTCGTTGCACGAACATAGTCACGTTTTTCTAATCCAAGGAAACAGTCTTTAAACTGGTTCATCCCTGCGTTGGTAAAAAGCAGAGTAGGGTCATTGGCAGGTACAAGTGAACTTGACGCGACACGTGTATGTCCTTGCGATTCAAAGTAGCGCAAAAATGCTTCACGTATTTCAGCAGTTGTCATAAAACGAGTACTCACAACCAAGTCACTCCTTAATTTTCATATTGGCTAAAAGTGCGTTGCTGAGTCTGATTTTTGCGCTCAGTCACCACACGGGCTTATTTTTAAAAACGCCAAAGTATAACGGAAAATGTAGTGTCCACCAATGATTTTAAGGTGAATTATTGGTATTTCTATACATTTTCAACTTTAGCCTGGGGTAAATTTTGGTTGTATAAATTTAAAACATAGCTACATTGCCATTATCGGATTTAAGCTTGCTTAAAAAGGATCAATACTTAAAAAGTTATGATGCTCAAATTTATATACTTGACCATTAAATTTAAGCGTTTGTTGTTGCTTATATTGTTTTTTCACAGAAGTGCAGGTTTTATAGTTGGTTTTGGTCTGGTTTTTGGTTTCTTTTAAAATCATGTCCTGTAAGCCATGTGTCGTTTTATTTGATAAAATGAGGATACTTCTCACCTCTGAATTACTATTCTCTGGACAGTTTCCAATTCGTTCATCGCCGCTATCATTCATGCTGATACCGCCAATTTCTTTAATGGGGTGTTTAGGATTAACTTTAAATAAAGTTAAATTACTGTGACTATAAGTGAAACCACCTTGATGCGACGATGAAGTTTCAATTCCCACGACATCAATATCAGTTAATGTTGAAAAACGGGTCGTATGGAGTTGTGCACCATCATAATGATCTGCATCTGAGTAAAAAGTTTCTGGTGCTTTATACTTTTGCAGAATTTTATGCTGAGAAGAGTCAATTAAATATAAATTCAGATCATGTTCCATTTCATCATAAGATTTATAAGCAATTGGTTGACTGATTGCAATAAGCTGAATTTTTTGTTGATTGTCCAAATTGATACAGCTTTGATATGTTTTGGCTTCAGTATTGGCAAAACGTGGGTTAGTCAGTTTAAATTTTTGAATTAAAGAATCTTGTAATTGTTCTGAGCAAGCTTGATAAGGTGCTGCAAAACTATTTCCAGCAATAAAAAGCAGTGCAGTGTTCAATACAATTTGTAATGTTTTCATGCGCTCATCTCTAAAAAGTTCAAAATACAATTAAATTCCAAAGTCTAAAAAATTAAGATGTTCAAAACGATATTTTTTCCCATCAAATTTCATGATATGACGTTGCTTTTTGGCAATACGGTGGGTACTACAGTTTTTTTCGTTAAGTGTTATACGCTCTGTTTTTTCCGTTAATTGAATGTCAGCTAGACCATGACTGTTTTGTTTTAAGGAGTGAAGTAAAATTTGAGTCTCGGTTTGTACATCAGTTTCACATCTAGACGGCGTATTACCACCTGAAAAATTAGTCATAAAATTATCTAAAACGAGCTGAACTTTAGCAGCATTGATTTGAAATAGTTTTAATTCACGAATTGTATAATACATTCCTCCAGAATGCCCATAAGTTAAGGCTAATCCAATAACATGAGTATGGGGAGTTTTAGAGTAAGGATTGATATCAAATTTTAAATTTTCAAACTGACTGGTATCGGAAGAGATGGTTTTTGGATAAGTATAATGATTTAAAATTTTTGAAGATGCGGTATCGATCAAATATAAATTTAAATCATAATCCGCAAAGTCAGATTGCATAGCAACAGGATCGCTGATTGCAATAATCTGTTGGTGTTTACTGATCGTTAAGCAGGTTTGGAATACAGGATAACGCGCATCTAAATTTTGTTGTGTGTTTAAGTTGAATTTTTGGATGAGTTGTTGAGTCAGTGTTTCTGAGCAGTTTGAATAGAGATTTTGTGCATGTGTTGGTTGTGTATATAGAAAGGCTAGTAAAATCATGCAGTAAAGATAAAATAATTGATTTAATTTAAAAATATTTTTAATGGATGGATACATTTATTTTTATCCTAGCTGAATCAAAAAATTATTTTTGAGAAATTTTTATGACTAAATAAAGCATATTCTAACAGTAGTCACGCTAAATCTTATAACATATAGCGCATAAAGTAGTTTGGCTGTAAAAGGACATCTGATGCAACGTGTGGCAATAAACGGATTCGGGCGAATTGGACGGAATGTATTACGCGCTTGGTTTGAAAATCCGAAAAACTTCCATTTTGAAATTGTTGCCATTAACGATATTGCAGATGTTGAAACGCTGGTTCATTTATTTAAATACGATACTACCCATGGCCGCTTTGACGGTGCAGTGAATATCGTACAAGAACATGGGCAGCTTTATATGTCGATTGACGCACGGCAAATTAAACAGAAAGTGCAAATTTTAAGACAAGCCAATCCTGAATTATTGCCTTGGAAAGATTTAAATATTGATGTTGTTTTAGAATGTACAGGGCTGTTTCGATCAAGAGCTGCTGCAACGCAGCATATAACAGCAGGTGCAAAACGTGTCATTATCGGTGCAGCACCTTTTGATACTGTTGATGCTGCCATTGTTTATGGGGTAAATCATCATGATGTTAAAGCTAGTGATCAAATTATTTCGGGTGTGTCATGTACCACACAAGCTTTAGTCCCTTTGGTCAAAATTATTGATGATGCATTTGGAATTGACAGTGCATTAATGACTGAAATCCATGCGGTCACTGCGGATCAATCTGTATTGGATCATGCACATCGAGATTTACGCCGCGCACGTGCCTCAGGACAAAATATTATTCCAACTACATCTTCTGCTTTGGGTGCATTAAAACAAGTCATGCCCAAAATGGAAAACCGTATTGATGGTTTTTCAATCCGTGTACCAACAATTAATGTTGCCGCCATTGATTTAACATTTATTGCTAAAGCGCCAGTAACAGCTCATTTAATTAACCAAACCTTAATTCAAGCAGCAAAATATGATTATGCTGAAATTATGTCTGTCACAGATGAGCAATTGGTTTCAAGTGATTTTAATCATTCACCTTATTCACTGATTGTTGATCTGACTCAAACTATGGTCGTAGGTCAACAGGCGAAAGTGTTTGCTTGGTATGATAACGAATGGGGCTATGCAAATCGCTTGTTAGATTTGTGTGAATCATTTTATTAATCTAATATTTATCAGACTGTGATGAAAAATTCATGGATTATTATAAATATTCATCACTTTAAAATAACTTTAATGACTTGAGTTTAATCAAGACGAAGATTGACGTGTTTTGTTGGGGGTAAATGATGTTTTTTATATATTTGGTTATTGTGATTCTTTATCTGGCCATGATGTTTGTGATTTGGCAAATGGGAAAGTTAAAGAAAGAAAACCTTGAATGGCTTAAGCATGTGCAGAATCATGAGCAACAGATCCATGCACAAGAGCAACATCTCAAACAGACCTTACAAATTATGCAAGATTTGGCTAAAAAAATGCATGTACAGCAGGAAGTTTTAGACAATACCTCAACACGTTTGACTCAAGTTGAGTTTCAAAATGCTGAATTAATTAAAATATTACAGCAAAATTCAAAACCTTAATTGAGGTTTTGAATTGCATCAAGTCAGGAGTGACAGGCTATTGAGAACGTTTAAAGCATAAAGTATCTCAAGATCCCTGTTGCAATGATACTGATCAGTACAGTGGGTAATAATGAAAAATAACAAGCTGCGAACAGTGTGATGATAATTGCAATCAAGTTGGCTGGTTGATCCGTAACAAAGTAAGGTGCAATCACTGATATCAAAACACAGCCGGGGATCACCTGTAAAATTCGTGTGGTTCTTTTGCTAAGGTGTCTATTTTTTAACAGTAAATAACCTAAGATTCGAGTTAAATAGGTTGTTAATCCCACACAAACAATGGCGATGAATGTCGTCATATGAATCATTCTTCATCTCCAATTAATAAGAACGCAGCAATAATTCCTGAAATAGAACCAATCAATACATACCAGCCTTTGGGTAGATAATAATAGGCCAGTGCTGCCGCGATCAGGCTAATCAACCAAGGCAGAGCGGGTTTAAAGCCCTTCCACATTCCACGTAAAAGCACCAGAAAAACTGCGGGAAATGCCATGTCAAAACCAAACTTTGTGACATCGCCTAGGAAAGAACCAATGCCGACTCCCATCGTGGTAAAAACCACCCACATGACATATAACGCAAAACAAAGGCCGATATAAAAAAATACACTAAATCCTGCATAGGGATTGCGAGGGTTTTGTTTGTGTGCATCCGTAATGCTAAGGGCCCAACTTTCATCACACATAAAAAACAATAATGGAAGGGCTTTACGATTGGGCAAATGTCGAATATAGGGTGCTAAACTTGCACCCATTAAAATATGTCGGCTGTTGACCAGAAAAGTGATCAGAATTAAAAACAATAATTGAGGTGGCTGCGTCCAGACTTCAATAATGGCGAACTCAGAACCACCAGCAAAATTGAGTCCTGTTAATAAAGGAACTTCTAAGGCAGAAAAACCTTTTTGCGCTGCTTGTGTTCCTAAAACCAACGCAAAAGGGATAATACCCAGTAGCATTGGAATAGAGGTTTTAAGCCCACGTACAAACTCTCTAAATTCAATTGAATAGGTCAGTTCAGTCGTAGTGTTCTTAAAACTTAACATGAGTCGCTCAATGGTCGCTAAAACAAGGTGATTTTTATTTTATGCCAAATGATTCGCTATATTTCGCTAAACTTGCTGCTTGTAAAATAATTTTTGCAATATTATTGCTGGAATATGTTATTTTTTGGTTTTATCTACTAGAAATAATTTTATGAAATTGGATCAGATAGATCGGCGTATTTTGTGTGCATTACAACGTAATGGAAAACTACAAAATAATGAATTGGCAGAACAGATCGGTTTATCCGCTTCACCTTGTTTAAGACGAGTAAAGCAACTAGAAGATGAGGGAATCATTGATCAATATGTTGCATTGGTCAATCCACACAAAGTAGATCTCAGTTTGACAGTCTTTGCACGAATTTGGTTAAAGAGTCAGGATGAACAAGCGGTCAATCGATTTATCGAAAGCATTATGAATATTTCTGAAATTGTTGAATGTCAACTTATGGCAGGTGATTGTGATTTTTTCTTACGTATTGTGGTTTCTGATTTAGAGGCATATCGTAAATTTCAAATTAATCATTTAAATAAAATTCCAGGGATCCAGAATGTCAAAACTGAAATCCCTTTACAGAAGATCAAAAAGACCACAGCCTTACCATTGGATTAGTTTTTTTGATTCGCTTTCGAATAACTTTAAATATTTTATCGGCACTTGTTCCGTCAACCAAACCCCATTTTCAGCACAATAAAACTGGAAACCATCGTGGTGCATCTGTTTGGTGTCTAGGATGAAAATGATGACTTTGCCATGCCGTTGTCCCACTTTTTGTGCTGTGACTAAATCAGCAGATAAATGCACATGATGACGCTTACCTGAAATTAAGCCTTTTTCTAAAATACTGTCAACAAAGCGAGTTGCTGTGCCATGAAAAAGGGTATCGGGCGGCGTGATAGCAGCATACTCCCGTTGAACCTGAGCACTAGAGTGACCTTGTACTGCGCGGATTTTGCTTTGGTCAGGTGAGAGCTGGAAGCGTTTTTTATCACTACTTTCAACAATCTCGATCAACTCTACGAGTTTAAGCGGTCTTTTGTATTTGATCATTTGCTGTAAAAGGATATGTACATCCGTCCAGCCTTCGGAGTCGAGTTGGATTGCAATGGTTTCTGGTTGATGTCGAAGTACTAAACTTAGAAATTTACTATGTTCGCGTAATGTTTTTTCTGAAGATTTCATTTGTTATTCTTACATGATATGGATTTGGATATAAAATTAAGCCTGAGTTTCAATTGCTCTTACGACACTATCTACTGAATATTGCCCCCATTCAGAGAGTTGCTCGATAAATAAATTAATTGCATGACTATCAAAATGCGCAACCAGCATATAGCAAGCGGAACCACAGACTTTATAGCAACTTTCAATTGACTCAAATTGAGCGATAAATGCTTCAAACTGTTCAAATTCATTATTCTGCATCATCACACGTATAAATTGTGTTAATTGATGCTGTAGCGTAATTGTATATTTCTGAATTGTGCCTTCATCTTGCATTCGTGCAATGCGACTTCCTACAGCTTGCCCTGTACGGTGTACTAACTTTCCGATCTCTTTATTGCTTAAGCGAGAATCAGTTTTTAGTATTTTTAAAATTTTGAGGTCAATTGGGTCATTTGGCAACATAGTGAATTGAACAAATTTTCAGTTTGAAAGTTTCTAATCGATTATTCTTTCATGAGTGACTGCAAATCGCCAGCTGTTTTGATTAATCTTATAAAAACATCAACACAAGGGTTAGGAAAACACCATGAGCCAAACTGCATTATTAGTAATAGATGTCCAAAACGATTATTTTCCTCAAGGGAAGATGGAGTTGTTCTGTGCGGAACAGGCTTTAAAACACATCAATCGATTGGAAGATCTATTTATAAAGCGTGAGCAGCCGATTATTTATATACAGCATATTGCCAATCAACCCAATGCTACATTTTTTCAAGCAGGAACGCAGGGTGTCGCACTACATTCGGGTTTACGCGTTAAGGCCGATTCAATTGTGATTGAAAAACACTATCCCAATAGCTTTTTTCAAACCACTCTAAAAGCAGAATTAGAGCGACTGAATGTTGATAAACTGGTGATTAGTGGCATGATGACGCATATGTGTGTTGATGCGACGTCACGTGCAGCGGCAGAATTTGCTTATCAACCGACGATCATTGCAGACGCTACAGCGACGCGTCAATTGAGCTATTCAGGCAGAACGGTTGAAGCAGAAGATGTACAAACGGCCTGTTTATCAGCCTTTCAAATGTTTTCACAAGTGGTCAGTATCGAGGACTATTTAAAATAGTTGAAAGATTCTAAATAACAGGGAAGTACAGTGATTCGATTTTGTACTTCCCTTTAAATCTGAATAAAAATTTATGCTTGGTTTAAGAAACCTTCTTTGATTTTTTCAGGTAAACCTGTATGCCACCATGTATAAATGGAAGATTTTATTTCGTCATCTTGTTCAGGATCATTGAAAGGTTCATCATCTTCACGAATCAATTCATCACCTTCAAATTTAAACCAAAATTCCCACGGGTCATCATCCCCACAACCCCAAGCCAGTGTGTGAATTTCAGGGAGTAATGCTTTTAAGAAAAGTAGGATTGCTTCGATAAACTCATCACCCGAAGAACCATGCACAAAATGGGCAACTGAATAGCCTGCAATAGTGTGTAATGATTCAGGACCCAAATCAAACTCAATATTGTCAACTGTGTTTAAAAGATCTTCTGCAAGTTCTTGCCCCAATTGTGAATTGAGCTCAACTGCAACAGCAATAAATTTGTCTTGTTCACCGCGATGCTCTTGAAATAAACAGCCTAGCTTTTGCAAGATTTCCGTATTTGGATGCGTGTAATATAAGTTGCTATGTAGTTCCATACTTCCCCAGTTTTTAGTATTTCAGTTGCTTTAAATAGATGCTGTTTTTCTAAACGAATAAATTATATTTTGAACAACGTAAATAGCAATCAACACTTGTGTAAAAAGTTAAATAAATACAAAGAATTGAAGTGGAACAATGTGTAATAGATAGTTTTTTGCCTAAATTATGTATAAGTGGTCAAATTATCTAGGCATCAAAAGTTATTTTATTAATGCATGGCGCAGATGATCGTGCTAAAATAAGAGAAATCGGGTGTGTTCCCGATTTTTTTATGCGGATTACTTCCGCGCTGACAGGATTTAGGTTTACAACATGCCCATTTCAGAGACATGGTTATTACCTGATGGTGTAGCTGATGTATTACCAGAGCAAGCGCAAGTAATTGAAAAATTGCGCCGTGAAGCTTTAGATTTCCTCGCATCACGAGGTTATCAGCTGGTGTATACGCCATTCATCGAATACATCGAATCTCTTTCTTCTCTCTCCGAATCGAATCAAGATTTAGACTTAGCCACTTTTAAAGTCATCGACCAACTTTCAGGTCGTTTACTTGGTGTGCGTGCCGATATGACACCACAAGTGGCTCGTATTGATGCCCATGTACATCAAGTACAAGGTGTGGCGCGTTACTGCTATGCAGGAACTGTACTTCATACTAAACCACAAGGTTTTAATACCACACGTGCACCACTTCAGTTAGGTGCAGAGTTATTTGGATCAGACAGTATTGACGCAGACGTTGAAATGATCGACGTGATGCTCAATCTGATTAATACCGCGGGTTTAGCTGATGGTATCCATCTTGATTTAGGGCATGTAGGACTGTTTAGAAGTCTGGTAAAACATGTGGGTTTAAACAAATCAACAGAAAGCCACTTATCTGATTTGTATCAGCGCAAAGCACTACCAGAACTTGCTGAATTCACTCAAGATTTAGAATTTGGTTCTGATTTTTATGCTTTAGGTCGTTATGCAAGTGATCTGGATGCATTGCAAGCGAATATTAGCGCAGAGATTTTTGCTGATGAAGCATTTAAAAATGCTTTTGAGGTACTTAAAACAACATATACAGAAATTCAAGCACGTTGGCCAAAACTCAATATTGGTATCGATGTTGTAGAGCTTCGTTCATACCATTATCACACTGGGTTAATGTATGCGGTGTATGCGCCAAACCGTGCTGCGCCGTTGGCACAAGGTGGTCGTTATGATGGTATTGGTGAACACTTTGGACGCGCGCGTCCTGCAACGGGTTTTTCTTGTGACTTGTATTCCTTAAGTGCGGGTCAACGTCAACAGATTGAAAAAGTGGTTGCACCGAAAGGTACCGAATCCACTTTGCTGGATGCGATTGCCGTAGCACGTCAACAAGGTTTAAGTGTAATTCAGTTATTGGGTAATGACGATTTAAACTCAGTTCCAAATGCAACCCACCAGATGGTGAATGTTGCTGGTGAGTGGAAAATCGAAACAATTTAAGTATCAGATTGAATGTTCATGTCATTCGATTTGGTTTTCTATTTTAACAGCATGATGTAATGAGGCTATTATGGGCAAAAGTGTTGTGGTACTCGGTACCCAATGGGGCGACGAAGGTAAAGGTAAAATCGTTGACCTGCTCACAGATCAAGCAGCTGCGGTAGTACGTTATCAAGGCGGACATAACGCAGGGCATACGCTCGTCGTTGGTGGTAAGAAAACAGTTCTTCACCTCATTCCATCAGGTATTTTACGTGAAAACGTACTTTGCTTAATTGGCAATGGTGTTGTACTTTCACCTGAAGCATTGATCAAAGAGATGGATATTCTTGAGAAAGAGGGCGTACCCGTTCGTGAACGTCTACGTATTTCTCCAAACTGTCCGTTGATTCTTCCTCACCATATTGCACTTGATCAAGCGCGTGAGAAGAAACGTGGTAATGCCAAAATCGGTACAACGGGTCGTGGTATTGGTCCTGCTTATGAAGATAAAGTAGCACGTCGTGCGATCCGTGTTGCGGATTTAGTTCGCGGTGGCGAACATCTTAAAGCACAGCTTGAAGAGCTTCTTGAATACCATAACTTCCAATTGACTCAATTCTTCGGTGTTGAAGCCGTTAAAGTTGAAGATGTGTTGGCACTTTGTGATCAATGGCGCGAAGTGGTTAAGCCATTAGTTTTAGATGTGATTACAACATTGCATGACTATCGTAAAGATGGTGCAAATATCATGTTTGAAGGTGCGCAAGGCTCACTTCTTGATGTCGATCATGGTACATATCCGTATGTAACTTCATCGAACACTACCGCTGGTGGGGTAAGTTCTGGTTCAGGTCTTGGTCCATTGCATCTTGACTATGTTTTGGGAATTACCAAAGCCTATACAACTCGTGTAGGTGCAGGTCCATTCCCAACTGAGCTTGTTTATGATGCTGCCAATGATGTTGGTGATGCAGTTGGTAAACATTTGGGTACTGTGGGTTCAGAATTCGGTGCGTCGACTGGTCGTCAGCGTCGTTGTGGTTGGTTTGATGCTGAAATCTTACGTCGTTCTGTAGATGTAAACTCATTATCAGGTATTTGCTTAACTAAACTTGATGTTTTAGATGGTTTGGAAGAAGTGAAAATCTGTATCGGTTATGAAGCTGCGGATTCAGGTTGTGTAGGTTCTACAGATGCACTTGCATTTGAAACATTAAAACCAATTTATGAAACTATGCCAGGTTGGTCTGAGTCTACGTTTGGTGCGAAATCATTGGATCAATTGCCACAAAATGCAATTAACTATGTAAAACGTATTGAGCAGTTGATTGAATGTCCTATCGACATCATTTCAACAGGTCCAGATCGTGATGAAACAATTGTGATGCGTCATCCATTTGATGCTTAATTGATTCAATCTTTAAAAAGCTCCTTCGGGAGCTTTTTTTGTTATTATTTTTAGGTGTTTTAAATAAAGTGTGATTATATTTTGATTTTTTTTGTAAAATACAACATAATTCAGCCGCTAAGAGCTGAGCTTCGTTTTGAAGCTTGCAATAAGATCTATGAAATTTGGTGAAAATAATGATTAACAAGAAACTATTACTTGGCTTAGGGTTGGCTATAGGCTTAACAGGGTGTACCACTGTTGCTGAATTAACGGGTAATGATTCCGCGACGTTAAACATCAATGCAGCAGCAGATTATAAACTTCTTGTTGAAGATGCAAAGGCACAAAAAGCACTTGATACAACATCTGCAACATATAAACGAGTTAATGCTGTTTTCTTAAAGATGAAACCTTTTGCTGATCAAGCAAATCAAACGGGTCAAAAATTTGACTGGCAATTGAGCGTGCTTAAATCCAATGAACTCAATGCATTTGTCATGCCTGGCGGTAAGGTTGTTTTCTTTACAGGTATTGTCAATCAATTGAAACTGACTGATGCTGAAATTGCTGCCATTATGGGACATGAAATGACCCATGCCTTAGAAGAGCATTCTAAACGTGGTGCTGGCGCAACTGCAATTACAGATTTTGCTGTGAAAATGGGCAAAACTTATGCAGGCGATAAATTGGGCTCAGTTGGCACTCAAGCTTTAGATATCGGAAGTAAATATGGTGTAGGTTTGCCATATTCACGTAGTTTAGAGTCGTCTGCTGACCGTGGTGGATTAATGCTTATGGCGAAAGCTGGCTATAATCCTGAAGCAGCAATCAGCGTTTGGCAAAAAATGAACAAGATTGATGGTGGTAGTAATAATGGTGTACAGAAGTTCACTTCAACACACCCATCAAATAATGACCGTATTTCAGATTTAAACAAAAACATGGTTGAAGCAAAGCAAATCTATCAGTCTGTTGTTAAAAAGTAATTTGATCGCAGAACGCTAAGCCCGATGAAAATCGGGCTTTTTATTGACAGCTAAAAATACTAAAGTCGATATCAATTAGACTAGGTTTTCAAGTTTAGCTTGTTAAAATGTATTTTTAGATACACATTGAGTTTGTAGGATGCAAAAGAATATATCGAGCACGATATTTTATTCTCTGATTTTTGCTATGGGCGGTGCTCCAACGATCGCAATGCTGATTATTCAAGCTCAAACCAATGATCTGAATATCATCAATAATGCATTGCTTGGTCTGAGTGTGATGGTTGCATGTGTACTGGTTCCTATTATTTTGATCCAGAATGCGTTTTTGTTTATCAAAAGAAATGATCAACATTTAGAACAAAAGATTATTCCATTGAAAAACATATATTTGACGCTGAATGTGATTTGTCTCATATATTGGTTGGCGATTCAATTTTTGTGATATTTCACTTACATAATTAATATGAATTAATGGATTTTATTGATTTATCCTTATGTAACATTTGCATATAATCCACAATGCTTTTATTTGTTCTCCATGGAGTTGATTATAATGAACAATAAATTAATGCTTAGTCTTTGTGCGGCGACTGCCATTTCAATTTCAGGGTGCTCAACTATCGCAGATATGGCTGGTGCTGATTCTGCAACGCTTAATTTAAATGCAACGCAAGGCTTTAATAAAACAGTGCAAGAAGCACGTTTGAATAAGACTCTAGATACAACTTCTGCAACTTATAAAAAAGTGAATGCAGCATTTATTCGATTAAAACCTTTTGCAGATCAAATGAACCAAACGGGTCAAAGATTTGACTGGCAATTGGCAGTACTTAAGTCAGATGAAATCAATGCTTATGTTGCACCAGGTGGTAAAGTGGTTTTCTACACAGGGATTGTAAATCGACTGAATCTATCTGAAGCTGAAGTTGCTGCGGTGATGGGCCACGAAATGACCCATGCTTTAGAGGAACATTCTAAACAAAAATTAGGTGCGCAAGCGTTGACCAATCTTGCAGTTGGTATTGGTAAATCTTATGCAGGCAGCCAAATTGGTGAATTAGGCAATGCAGCGCTCGATTTGGGAAGCCAAGTTGGGGTAGGCTTACCGTACTCACGTAGTTTAGAGAGCCGTGCAGATGAGGGCGGCTTAATGATGATGGCGAAAGCTGGCTATAATCCTCAAGCGGCAATTACCTTATGGGAAAAAATGGCGAAACAGGGTGGAGGAAAGGGTTCTGCATTACTGTCAACACATCCATCTGATGTCAATCGTATCAATGCAATGAAAAAGAATTTACCTGCTGCAATGGCAGTTTATACTGCGCGAGGCGGAAGATAAGTTTTTTGATAAAACCTATCGAATAGAAAAGGATGCTTATGCATCCTTTTTTATTGAAAACAATGTAGAACAACACGTGTTTTAAAACCAGTACTTAAGGTGCGGGGTTTGGCTGCTGCTGATGAATCGCATCTATTTCCGATAAGATTTCTTCAGACAATTGGGTATCAAAGGCCTGAATATTCTCTTTTAGTTGGTCGAGCGTAGTCGCGCCAATAATGGTACTACTCACAAAAAATTGTTGTTTAATAAATGCCAAAGCCAATTGGGTAAGTGTTAAACCATGTTTTTCTGCAAGCTGTGCATATTGTTCAGTTGCCCAATCGCTCTGTGGATTGCTATAGCGGCTAAAGCGAGAAAATAGTGTAATACGTCCTTTTTCAGGGCGTGCGTCGTGGCGATATTTGCCAGTTAGGTAACCAAAGGCTAAGGGGGAGTAGGCGAGTAAGCCAACGCCCTCGTGTTGTGCGATCTCAGACATTCCAATTTCATAAGTACGATTGAGCAAACTATAAGGGTTTTGTACGCTCACTATTTTTTCTAAGCCCAATTGTTCAGCTAAATGTAAAAACTTTAAGGTACCCCAAGGTGTCTCATTGGATAAGCCAATATGACGAATACGCCCTTTTTTAACTTCTTTTGAGAGTGCTTCTAAAGTTTCAGCAAGCGGGGTGATGTCTTGTGTACGTGCCGCAAGCTGATTGCTGTAGCCCAGCGTGCCAAAGAAGTTAACAGGGCGTTGTGGCCAATGCAGTTGATAAAGATCTATATAGTCTGTTTGTAAGCGCTTGAGCGAGCTATCAATAGCACTACTGATCTCTGCTTCTATAAACTTGGTATGCCCATCACGAATTTGACTGCCACCTTGTTGGGGGCCTGCAATTTTTGTGGCAATGATAAGTTTGTCACGCTGACCGTTTTGAGCAATCCAATTCCCTATGATGGTTTCAGTCGATCCCTGTGTCTCTGGTTTAGGGGGTACGGGATACATTTCAGCAGTATCCCAGAAATGAATATTTTGATCGAGTGCA
Source organism: Acinetobacter sp. I-MWF (assembly GCF_025433935.1). NCBI lineage: Bacteria > Pseudomonadati > Pseudomonadota > Gammaproteobacteria > Moraxellales > Moraxellaceae > Acinetobacter > Acinetobacter sp. I-MWF. The sequence goes on from NZ_JAMBAR010000001.1 coordinate 1,919,503, forward strand.
TAAGCAAGTTGTTCAAATGCTTCATTCTGATTATTCTGTTCACCAAAGGTCATGGTACCTAAACAAATTTCAGGGACCACAAGATCAGAATGCCCTAAACGATTTGACTTCATTTTATGTCCTTCAAAATTAATATTCAGTATCTTATGAGAATAATAACGTAATTTAAATTTGATAACTAAGTGAAAGAATGTTTCTAATTATCAAAATAAGATAAAGTTATCTGATTCTTTTATAAAATGCTCATTTTAGCTTGGTCTTGTTTTATAGCATGGTCATGAGACTAGCTCACAGTAATTCTCTGTGTATTTATCGCAACATGAAAAAAGCAAACTCGGGAGTTTGCTTTTAAACTATATTTTAACTTTTTGACAATATTTGATATTTATCCCATTCAACATAATTCTTTAAGGAATTAAATTCTCAAATTTGTTCTCAAGCTTTATTCATCATCTGTGCTTAGTTCGTCTTCAGAAAAATTAGATTCTTCCAAAGATACATCAAATATAAGGATGGCTTTACCGTCGGTTTCGATCATGCCTTGTTCTTCAAGTGTTTTTAGAACACGACCAACCATTTCACGGGAACAACCCACGATACGACCAATTTCTTGGCGAGTAATGCGGATTTGACGGCCGTTTGGCAAGATCATCGCTTCAGGCTGTGCTGAAAGATCAATTAAACAACGCGCAATACGACCAGATACATCAATAAATGCAAGGTCAGTTACTTTGCGTGTTGTATTTTTTAAACGACGAACAAGTTGTGCAAATACTGCATAACTTAAGTCAGGATATTGTTTACTAATTTCGTGGAAATTATCATATGAAATTTCAGCAATTTCACATACGTCACGGGTTCTTACTTCCGCAGTACGTTGTGGATTCTGCTCAAATAATCCCATTTCCCCAAAAAAGTCCCCAGGGTTCAAATATGCAACAACAATTTCACGTTCATCATCTTCACGTAAAATAATTGAAACTGAACCTTTTAAAATTAAATACAGTGATTTTGACTCTGAACCTGCATCAATAATCGTTGAGCGTTTTGGAAAACGATTGATGTGGGCTCTTTTGAGCAAAGCTTTGACTGACTCAGGTAGTTGACCAGGAGACAAAGCATCTGTACTAAGTTGTGCAAAATTAGAAGACATGCTTAAAAATTCCGAATTGGATAATAACTAGATCTGTTGATCTAAATTGAACTCGTCACGTAGAAGCAGTAGAGATGAAATTCCTTATCAACTCATTTTATGCTAGTGTACAGGTACCCCGTAAATTTATAGCTTTTTTTAGGTAGTTGCAATGCAAACTAGCGTTCATTGGTTAGAGAATGTTGCTTTCGAAGCAAAATCAGAAAGTGGTCATCAAATTGTGATGGATGGTTCTGCTGAATATGGTGGTGAAAACCGTGGACCACGTCCTATGGAACTCATATTAATGGGACTTGGTGGGTGTGCTTCATTCGATATTGTGACCATTTTAAAGAAATCTAGGCAAAATGTAACAAATGTTGTTTGTCAGCTCAAAGCGGATCGAGCAGACACGATTCCAGCTGTATTTACGAAGATACATTTACATTTTGTGGTAACAGGGCATGATGTGAAAGAGAGGCAAGTGGCTAAAGCTGTTGAATTATCAGCCGAAAAGTATTGTTCAGCAAGTAAAATGCTGTCCGATGGTGGTGTTGAAATCACCCATGATTTTGAAATTATTTCTGCTGAATAACTGACTTAATTTTAAAAAAGCCAATCAAAAGATTGGCTTTTTTTTAACGCGTTTTGGCTGCTTAATTTGGTGACTTATCCGATCAAAATTAAAAAAAATAAATTATTACAAAATGTGTATTTGTTCAAAAATAAGCATTTTTGAAACAAGCGTTCAAAGGTTTCTTAGCATTTTTCTTGCTAAATTAAGGTGATAAAAATAATTGTGGGTCAACTCTGGCATTATTTAAGCTCATTCCCCAGTGTAGATGTGGACCTGTTACTCGTCCTGTTTTACCCACCAATCCCAATAATTCACCTTGTTTCAAGATTTGGCCTTTTTCTACATTTATTTTACTGAGGTGGCAAAACATACTGATCAGACCTTGTCCGTGATCAATCATGACAGTATTTCCATTAAAGAAATAACTGCCTGTCGCAACCACCGTTCCCGAAGCTGGCGCAACAACTTTTTGTCCGATTGGGGCAGGGATATCTAAACCAGAATGTGGAGCACGTTCTTCACCATTGAAAAAACGCTTACGACCAAATGAATTACTAAATTTTCCTGCTGTAGGACGGATAAATTTGGGAAAGTCTTTCCATTGTGCAGGGCTAAATGAGCTGTAAACACTGTTTTGTTCTTTCGCTTCTAGGCTATAACGATCAAGTTGTTCCTGATTTGGATTGACATAATCCTGATTTTTTACATTGAGGCGCTGTTCAGCGTATTTAAATGGCTTCACTTCAATATTAATTGGGCCTGTAGAGCTTTGTAATTGCAGTGTACCCAATGGTGCTGAAAGCGGAATACCAAAAACAATATGGTTTACTGAATTTTCACCATCCACGATCAAGACAGGTTTGTCTTGGTAAGTGACATTTAATACGGTTTTAGCAACAGGAATAACCGCTATGCCACCTGCACGACGTGAGTCTTGAGGTAAGGCAAAGGCTTGAGTTGCTATAATTAAGCTAGATAGTAGGAAAAGTTTTTTGATTGAAGGCATAAATAACATACAGGGTTTAATTTTTTGTAGTATCTCGCTTTTTTATTCAGATGCTCAAGCATGTGATTGTTAAATTATAAGACAAGAAAGATGTATGTGATTTACTTTATGCGATTGGTCATAAACTTAATAAGCCAGATAATTAAAACAGAAGTGCCATAAAAGACTGTCGTTAATTTGAGTAAATAAATTTAAATTATTAAATATAATTAATAACTCTATTAAATTTGCCTTAATAGTTGATTTTATGTTTTAATCGCTATGTTCTTCATTCAATAACAATAATTGGACTATGTATGACAAAACCTAATTTTTTACATGAATTACCAATTGAACAGTTAAAACAGATGTCTCAAGAAGACATAAAGCAAACAATAAAAGCAGAGCAGCTTTATTTTCGACATAGGCCCAAAAAAATCTATTACCTTGCGGTAAATGGGGCTAAAACTAAAAATGGTGGGTTAGTTAAAGCGAGTGCATTGCAAAGCCGAATAGGTGGATTGCCTATTGCTTTAGTTGGTGACGATGTTATTTACGCAGATGGGACAATTTCTAAAATCATTTCAGGAGCTGGCAAGGGTTGCCTTATAAATGGTCAGTCCGCTGCATTGGTGGGAAGCTCCTTAGAGAATGGTGATGAGATTGTAGATAGCCCTAACATCTCTGTAGTTATAAATATCTTTATTGGTGATAAGACCCCAGAAGGCTTTTTGTGCCAAGAAGGTGTTAATCATGGCTAAAGGTTTTGCAATTCATAACTCTATGACAAATCATGGAGGCATCATTCAAGCAACTCAACAGCGAACATCCCAAATGGGAAATCTATTTCTATGTGCAGGGGATGGCCACTTTTGTCCTAAGTGTAAATGCTGGTCGACAATACAACCGAGTCATAACCATATTATTATGGACGGAAAACCAGTCGCTTACGTTGACGATCTATTAAGTTGTGGAGCTAAAATTTTACCTAAACAAGATCATGTTGTTGGAACAAGTCAAGGTTCTCTTTATATTCGTTCTTCAGGCTCAAAAGAGCCTTTACAAAATAGCTTTATAGATAAAGTAATCTCAACAAATTTTGGTTTGCAGTATCAATTATTAGATAAAGCTACTCAGAAACCGTTGGTTGATTTTCCATACCAATTGAAACGAGCAAACGGTGAAGTTATTGAGGGGAAAACTGATGAAGATGGAAATACAGTTCATATTGATTCAGGTGATCAAGAGGAACAAGTAGAGCTAATTATTTATGACCTTTCTAAACCAATGCCTCCACTAGATGATGACTTAGGGTAAAAAATTATGGCTGACGTTATTGTAACTGATAATGGTATGTTTCCTAAGGGTATTGAAGTTTGTAACTATCCCACTGTAACGTGTAATCCAGCGTTTAAAGTTGGTAATTACTACATTGCTGCACCTTACAATTTTTTCTTTGACGAAGATCATTGGAAAGCACTTCAAGAAATAAATAAGGTAGAATTTTTCTTAGCTTTGCGCTTTGGCTTGGAATATGACATAAATAAATTTGGTGATGGAATGATTAATAAGCTTTCATTCAACACCATGATGTATATAAAGTTTCAACAATATGTGCGAAAACATGCTTTGAAAGATGCGACCAAGCTTGTAATGCAGTTTGAAAAAGCTACTTTTTCTTTGCGTTTGAAAGTTCCGCCATTTGGCTTAATGGATATATTTAAAGCTTTAGGTGTTAAAAATAACCTGAAATTACCTGAAGCTATGAGTAATATTCAGCAATTAGCAGAAAATGGTTATTCTCCACTTTATGTAAATAGGGCAACCTTTAAGTCTATTTTTAACACTGATTATCACCCAGCTATGCTTAAGCAATTAACTTTGGATGGGACGTATCGAGGTGAGGGTTCAGTATCCCAATTGCAAGAATATGATAAGAGATGAATAGAATAATATGATTTTTAGACAATTAACTCTCTTTGCTTTACTACCTTTTATTACTTTGGGTTGTTCTGCAAATGAGTCAGAAGTGGACTTTGTACAAAAATATATTGAAACAAGTGAAGTGTTTATTAGTTACGATATTCCAGTATATCGAGCTGCTGATGTAACCAAAAAAAATGTGGTTTCTGATGCAATATATAAATCCTCATTAGCAAAAATGTTTTCAATGTATGCGTATGAACAACAATTTCCTGAAAAGTATGTTGTAGAAGACCATACGGATCCTAAGAATTTTTTTGGTTATTGTTGGATGGGGAAATTTGTGACAGATTACAAACCATTTGCTCCGAAACCCTCTTTAGCTGATGTTGAAGCATTGCAGTGGCTCGATAAAAAGCGCGCTATATGGAGCCAGCATATTAGTAAAAATTTTAGCAAGAATACATCCGTGAAAAATTACTGTCCTTACTAACAGGTACAGCCGATATATTTATTTTAAAGTTATGAGTAATATAGTCTTAAAAATGTTGCAAAAATAGGTTGATAAAAATAATGGTAAATCAATCTGATTTAAGCTAAATAGCGACTTAATTAGTTTGTTGGAGTGTAGCGTTTTATCGAATTGAGAGGATATTTTTAGTCATTGGATGAATTACACACTCCATTCAAAAATAGATCATACAATCACCACCTCGAAAATCACATGCCTAATTAATTAAGCATGTGATTATGATCGATCAATAAAGTCTTTGGAAACTAAAACTTAAAAGCTAAAGTTTAAAATTAAGATTTATAAGGTTTAGCACGGCGCAGTTGATGCAATACTGAAACCAATAAATCAATTTCCTCAGTGGTATTATAAAACGCAAGAGAAGGGCGTACCGTACGTTCAACACCGAAACGGCGTAAGATCGGTTGGGCACAATGATGCCCAGTACGTACGGCGATTCCATATTGGTTGAGTACTTTCCCAACCTCTTCCGTTTCATAGCCTGCCAGTGTAAAAGACATCACACTGGCTTTATTTAATGCGATACCAATCAGTCGTAGCCCAGAAACGCTTTGTAGCGCATGTTGACCATATTCAAGCAAGTCATGTTCATAACGTGCAATGTTATGGATTCCAATGCTTTCTACGTATTCTAAGGCAGCACCTAAGCCAACAGCATCTGCAATATTCCCCGTACCTGCTTCAAATTTATTTGGTGCAGGTTGATAGACCACATTCTCAAACGTCACATCCTGAATCATATTCCCGCCGCCTTCCCATACAGGCATGCTATCAAGTAATTCAGACTTGGCATAGACAGCGCCAATACCTGTTGGGCCAAAAACTTTATGCCCAGAAAACACAAAGAAATCGGCATCTAAGGCAGTAACATTGGTGGGCATGTGCGAAACAGACTGAGCACCATCAATCAAAACTCGCACACCTGCTGCATGTGCCAATGCAATAATTTCTTGAGTAGGCGTTACAGTACCCAAGGCATTAGAAACCTGTGTAATTGAAACCAGCTTGGTTCTAGGATTGAGCAATTTTACAAACTCTTCAATCTGAATCTGACCAGTATCATCTACAGGAATTACACGGAGTTTTGCTCCAGTTTCTTTACTGAGTTGGTACCAAGGCACAATATTGGCATGATGCTCAAGATGGGACACAATAATTTCGTCTCCCGCTTGAATATTCTGTTTACCCCACGATTTTGCGATTAAGTTAATGCCTTCTGTTGTACCTCGAACAAAGACGATATTTTTTGCTGAAGCGGCCCCAATAAAGCGAGCCACAACATCACGTGCATGCTCATAAGCATCACTGGCCCGTGCTGCAAGTTCATGTGCTGCACGGTGAATATTCGAATTTTCATGTTGATAGAAATATGAAATTCGATCGATGACCGCCTGAGGTTTATGGGTGGTGGCTGCATTATCCAACCAAACCAATTGCTTACCATTTACACGTTCTTGTAGGATGGGAAAATCCCGACGGATTTGTAAAATATCAATGGGTTGATAGTTCTGAGCATTCGCTGGTATTTGCACATCTGAATGCGGACGAGCAGCTTCAATGGTAGGTGATTGAAGAAAATAATAACCAGACGCTGCGGTTGCAGGTTTGTCGTTACGATCTTGTAATACACTTTTTAATTGCTGGTCATCAGTCACATGATAATCATCAAAAGCATATGGATTTTTAAGCACATCAGTTTGAGCAGTATTGGTATTTACTGTTTGGGCACTGGCAACTTCAGGGTGAGGCAGATCCAAAAAGTAATAACTCGATTGCACTTGATGTGGCGCAGTCGTTGTTAGGTTTGATGGTGCAGTGTGTTGTGTGATTGGTGTAGGATTCAAAGACAAATCTAGCTTTTGTCCGACCGCAAATGGATCAGGAGTATTTGCACCACCAACAATGGGCGAAGAAGATAGAATTCTACGCTCGGGATGGTCGGCGGTCGGTTCTACATAGTGATGTGTAGAATCTGGGTTTAAATTTGCCTGTTGCACAATGGCAGGTATACGCCCAGACAATGCAGTAATTGGGTCTTTAGGCTGTGGTTGATGACTAATACCTTGAGATCGTTGATCGGGTAGATCAAAGTTAAAACCTTGTGGGTTTTGTTTGGGTAAAGCCGAAAAAAATTCAGCAGCCAATTGTGCAAGGACAGATTCACTGATGGGTGCATCAGCAATATGATCAGAAGAAATATCTGGAGTAGGTTGATTACTTGTAAGTTGTTGGATAGTCATGGTACTTGTCTACCTCCACATCTTCGAGCACAGCGAGTGCATCATCTGTCAACACAGCAAGAGAACAATATAAGGAGATTAAGTAAGAGGCGATTGCATTACGATTGATGCCCATAAAGCGTACAGATAGGCCTGGTGCCTGTTCACCTGCAAGACCGGGTTGGAATAAGCCAACAACACCTTGACGCTTTTCACCAACGCGTAACAGGATGATTTTGGTTTTGCCGTCTTCAACTGGAATTTTATTTGAAGGAATCAGTGGAATACCGCGCCAAGTGATGAACTGTGAACCAAATAGGCTTACAGTTGGTGGTGGAACACCACGACGGGTACATTCACGTCCAAATGCCGCAATCGCATCTGGATGTGCTAAGAAGAAGCCCGGTTCTTTCCAAACTTTGCGCAGTAAATCATCGAAATCATCTGGTGTGGGTGCACCCGTCAAAGTGGAAATACGTTGCTCATCTGCAACACTAGCCAATAAGCCGTATTCAGGATTATTGATCAATTCACTTTCTTGACGCTCTTTAATGGTCTCGATGGTTAAGCGTAACTGTTCTTTGATTTGATCATGAGGACTACTATATAAGTCAGAAACACGGGTATGAATATCCAGAACTGTGGAAACACCATTTAAAAAATATTCACGTGGATTAACTTCATAATCGACAAAAGTTTGTGGAAGTGTTGCTTCATCACGTTGTGTACACGCCACCTGAATGTCATCGGTATTGCTGACTTTGTTGACACGGTAAATACCCGCTTCAACAGGGGTCCATTGCAATAAATGTGTTAGCCAACGTGGTGTAATGGTGGAGAGTTGCGGTACTGTTTTTGTCGCATTGGCAAGTTGACGAGCTGCTTGATCATTCAATGCTTGGCGTGTGACTTCTTGGTTCTTAGCCATGTTTTAATCCTTGGTGGTATTGGAAATTAATTATTGATTACTGGTTTGATTTAAAAATGCTGTTGTTATCTTCTCCAATAAAGTAAAAATTTTGCTCTTGGGGTTTAATTGCGCTGTATATTTATTGGATTAATTTGAGGTTTATTGCGTGCGTTTTATTGCCATTTTCGAGGATTGATAAAAATCATAAGGGGAATAAAGCGAAAGCCTTATTCCTGACGCCAAGGTAAATTGTGGAAACGCCATCCATTGAAAGAACCACGATGATCATTTTCATCAAGGTCGCCTTCAAAGCCTTGTTCGATATTGTAAATATTTTCAAAACCCGCATTAAAAGCCACATTTGCAGCAGCAGCGGAACGTTTACCACTGCGACAAAGCAGCAGAATAACCTTGTCTTTTCCAATTTTAGTTTCAAGTTCTTTGGCAAAGCGTGGATTGCGGTTTAGTGCAGTTCCTGTTGCCCAAGGAATATGAATGGTATCTTCTACATAACCCACAAATTTACGTTCTTCGTTGGTGCGTACGTCGACAATCACCACATGTCCTGCTTTAAACAAAGCCCATGCTTCATGAGGTAAAATCGTTCCAGTAAATTCTAGATAATGATCTTCAACACGTTGTTTTGCTTGTTCAAAGATATTTTCAATTTGAGCCGTTGTTAATTCGGTAAAGTGTTGCTGATTTAAACTCGTCATTTCAATTGCCTTTTTTGAGACTTAAATCACGTCTAAGTCATCATGTATCAGATGTATTGATAACAACTATAATGATTTTATATATTCAATAAATTAATAAAAATTGAATTGCTTATTCTTATTTTGAAATAAGGTTTAAATGATTTTTAAAGATATCTTTATACGAAGAATGTTTATCTACAAGATTGCTAATAAAATAGTATCAAGGGTCTGCTAGCATTTCATATTATAGTTTGCGTTGTAAGTTAAAATGAGCACGAGGCGTATATGTCGTAACGCATGGGATAAGGAGAATAGCCAGCTTATTTCTGCGTTTTATAATGTAGGCTGAGATAATTTTAACGATAACCGAGAGTAAGAACAAAGCACTGCTTTGTTTGCAGTCTAAAGCGTAGTTGAGAGACTAGAGTGTTTTTTGCCGCTACTTCGTTATGAACTACTCATTTAGATGACTAAATTTCGTATTTCGTGCCTCGGATCGCCTAAAAAATACTCGTCGTCGCAAACATAAACGAATTGCCAACAGACCCTGTTCATTCAAAGTGAATAATAAAATTTCATGTTAAGCGCATGGATTGTGAAAAGTCATTTCAGTAGGTAAATATATGACCCAATGGAATATCCCCAATATTGTGGATGAGCTACAACAAGCTCGAAATGAATGGCGTACTCAACGTAAAAGCTTAAAAGACTTTGGCGGTAGGGAATTACCTTCAAAAGATGAAATTAAGAAAATCATGAATGATCTGTGTGGCATCTTGTTCCCTATGCGACTGGGGCCACCTGACCTACGCCAACAAAGTGAAAATTTTTATATTGCACATGCACTTGAGAAAACTTTGCACTCTTTATTGGAGCAAGTCAAACTCAATTTAACCTATGATTATAAATATAAAAAGCACAACGAAAATGCCGATGTGATTGAGGTATTGGCACAAAGTATCGTCAGTGAATTTGCGCAAAAATTACCAGATTTACGCCGTATTTTAGATACAGATGTGATTGCGGCCTATGATGGTGATCCAGCAGCGCGAAGTGTCGATGAGGTTTTATTGTGTTATCCGGGTATTTTGGCAATTATTTACCATCGTATTGCACATGAGTTTTATAAAAAAGACTTGTCACTGTTGGCACGTTTAATTGCTGAGATTGCACATTCAAAAACTGGCATTGATATACATCCAGGCGCACAAGTCGATCAAGGTTTCTTTATTGATCATGGTACAGGTGTGGTGATTGGTGAAACCTGTATTATTGGTAAAAATGTGCGGATTTACCAAGCCGTAACGCTTGGTGCTAAACGTTTTGAAATTGATGATTCTGGGCGTTTACAGAAAGAATATGCACGTCACCCAATCGTAGAAGACAATGTAGTGATCTATGCAGGTGCAACTATTCTTGGGCGTATTACCATTGGTCAGGGTGCTGTAATCGGTGGAAATGTATGGATTACCCAAAGTGTTGCAGCAAATAGTGCAGTTTCTCAAAGTTCTGCAACCAAGTCAGAAGTGTAAGTGTATTGAAAGCTTAATGAGTAGCTTAGCTTAAAATTTTATTGGGTTAAAATGCTTCATTAAGAAAGTGGAATGATGTAGTAAGTCTGATCAACCGAGATGATCAGTTTATTTCTGATTTGATATATCCAAGCAGTGTCAATGGGCAGCTTAAATTGTTTATTTTGCCCATGTTGTTTGATTTCAAATACGTCATAGCCAATAGGTGTAAACCAGAATATATAATGATTTCCTGAACCTTGCACATCATCAATACTTTGATATTTTAGATATTTGGCATTTACAGTGGATAACTCTACTGGCTTTTTGCATTCAGGCAGTCTTATCTCATCTTCCAACTGTGGCAGAAATTTGGAAAAATCGCGACTATAGAGATAACTTTGAGGTGTTTTTAAGAGCTGTGTTTCGTGATCAAGAATTAAATAACATTCTGCTTGGTGCTGTTGTAGGTAAAGCTTTAACTGTTGAATGAGTTTTAAATTAAAAGGTTCGGCAGGTTGAGCTGGGTAATCATCTGGTGAAAAATCACGTTTTGGTTGTTCAGGCTTGTTTCTAAAAATATCTTTGAAATTTTCGATTACAGATTGCTGCTGTTGTTTAAGTTCTTTTTGAGCTTCTGCGGCTGCTTTGGCTGAAACATATTGAGGATCAAAATAAACCGTTGTGCCATATTCTAAGACTTTCTTTTGATATGTTTTTTCTTGCACCATTTGCTCTAAAATTGTCTGAGCAAATGCGGTATAGGAAAATGAAGTCATGGCCGTTGAATTTTGTGTCTGTGCATTGAACAAATAAGCTTGCATTGGATCATTCACACCAGATTGAAAGGTTTTTATAGTGATGAGAAAGTGATTGTGATTTAAGGTGACAATTTGATCGATCAATTGATTTGTTTGCGCAGCAATGAAATGAGGCTGAATCTGTTGATCATGATTTAGATCATAAGTACATATTTTAAAATTCTTTACAGGATTTTGTTTTACATGACTTTCAGGGCAATTGTAGACAATAAAATTTTCATTGATGGCTTTTCTATTCATATCATCAGACGTTTTAAACCATGTGAATTCTATGCCTGATATATTCGGTGTTAATTGCTGGATATGTTGGTGCGGAAATTCTTCACTATTTGGCGCTTTGTAGCCACAGGCATACAGTGCAGATACTGCAATTAATACAGATAATGATTTACCGAAAGTCAACATTGTTCTTATACTAAAATCTCTCAATACTCCTTACTCTAAAAGCATATCGTTGAAAATACAAACGCTTAAAAAACTAATCTTCTATATTTTTCCATCAGCTTACTTGAAAAATAACGTTTCAGCACAGATATTAATACTGAAATCTATTCCAAGTGTTTTGGTAAGATTTTGAAAAATATATAAATTAATTCACTATTGCTATTGAAATCGAAAAAAACGTTCCCATTTATTATTCAAGTACAAAATTTGTTGTGAGGAATAACAAGAATGCGATTTGAAAAATTTACGAACCGCCTGCAGCAAGCCTTATCTGATGCACAATCTCAGGCAATGGGTAATGATAATACCGCAATTGAGGGTATTCATATTCTTTCTGTTTTATTGGAAGAACCATCCAATCTTAGCCTGTTGCAACAGTCAGGCGCCAATCTACCCGAGTTAAAAACAAAACTGCAAAAAGCCTTAACAGATGCGCCAAAAATTGGAACACCGACTGGGGATATCAATTTAAATCCTGAAGCTGTGCGTGCGCTTAATTTGGCAGACAGTTTTGCTCAAAAAGCAGGAGATGAATTTTTATCTACCGACTGGGTGATCTTGGCACTTGCTGAAACAGGTGCAACCAAAACATTGTTAACAAGTGTAGGCGTAACAACCGACAAACTACGCAAAGCAATTGAAAATATTCGAGGTGGCGAACAAGTTATGGCAAATAACCATGAAGATCAGCGAGATTCACTCAATAAATATACCGTAGATTTAACGGCACGTGCTGCGGAAGGCAAACTCGATCCTGTGATTGGTCGTGATGAAGAAATTCGTCGTACCATTCAAGTGCTGTCACGTCGGACTAAAAATAATCCCGTATTGATTGGTGAACCAGGTGTCGGTAAAACAGCGATTGTTGAAGGTCTTGCACAGCGTATTATCAATGGTGAGGTGCCTGAAGGCTTAAAAGGTAAACGTGTTTTATCGTTAGACTTAGGCTCGTTGCTGGCTGGTGCAAAATACCGTGGTGAGTTTGAAGAACGTTTAAAAGCAGTACTCAAAGATCTGGCTAAATTTGATGGTGAAATCATCCTATTTATTGATGAGCTACATACGCTTGTCGGTGCAGGTAAAGGTGATGGTGCGATGGATGCAGGTAATATGTTAAAACCTGCATTGGCACGTGGTGAATTACGTTGTGTGGGTGCAACAACACTGGATGAGTATCGCCAATTTATTGAAAAAGATGCAGCTTTGGAACGTCGTTTCCAAAAAGTTCTGGTGGATGAACCAAGTGTTGAAGACACCATTGCAATTTTACGTGGTCTAAAAGACAAATATGCAACGCATCATGGTGTGCAAATTCTCGATTCTGCAATCATTGCAGCCGCGAAAATGTCACATCGCTATATTACAGACCGTCAATTGCCAGATAAGGCGATTGATTTGATTGATGAAGCAGCATCACGTATCAAAATGGAAATTGACTCAAAACCTGAGCCACTTGACCGTTTAGACCGCCGTTTAATCCAATTAAAAATGCAATTGGAAGCGGTGAAAAAAGATGCAGATTCAGTCAGTAAAGCTGAAGTTGAGCATTTGGAAAAACAAATTGCAGATGTTGAAAAAGAATATAGTGATTTGGAAGAAATTTGGATTGCAGAAAAGCGTCTAGTTGATGGTACAAATCAGGCGCAAATCGAACTTGATAAAGCACGTACTGCATTTGAAAAAGCACAACGTGAAGGTGATTTGGCAGAAGCAAGTCGTTTGCAATATGGGGTGATTCCAGAGTTGCAAAAACGTTTGAATGAAGAAGAGGTTGCGGAAGTCAATGAAGAACCAAAACTGATTCGTACCAAAGTGACTGAAAATGAAATTGCAGAAGTGGTCAGTGCTGCAACCGGTATTCCTGTGTCAAAAATGCTACAAGGTGAGCGTGAGAAATTACTCCATATGGAAGATTTCTTACACAACCGCGTGGTGGGACAGGATGAAGCTGTGGTTGCTGTCTCAAATGCAGTTCGTCGTTCACGTGCGGGCTTATCTGATCCAAATCGTCCAAGTGGTTCGTTCTTATTCCTTGGACCAACCGGGGTGGGTAAAACTGAGTTAACCAAGGCTTTAGGTAACTTCTTATTTGACAGTGATGATGCGATTATCCGTATCGATATGTCAGAGTTTATGGAAAAGCATTCGGTGAGTCGCTTGGTGGGTGCGCCTCCGGGTTATGTGGGTTATGAAGAAGGTGGTGTTTTAACTGAAGCAGTACGCCGCAAACCGTACAGTGTGGTGTTATTTGATGAAGTTGAAAAAGCCCATCCAGATGTATTCAACATCTTATTACAAGTGTTGGATGATGGTCGATTAACAGACTCACAAGGCCGTGTGATTGACTTTAAAAATACCGTGATTGTGATGACATCGAACTTAGGTTCAAGTGATGTACGTGAACTCGGTGAAGGTGCTAGTGATGAAGATGTTCGTTTAACGGTGATGAATGCCGTATCACAACATTTCCGTCCTGAGTTTATTAACCGTATCGATGAATTGGTGGTGTTCCACTCGTTGAAAAAATCACAAATTCGTGGCATTGCGGATATTCAATTGGATCGTTTACGTTCACGTTTATCTGAACGCGACATTGGATTGAAAGTCGATGATCAGGCCTTTGATATTCTGATTGATGCTGGTTTTGATCCTGTATATGGTGCGCGTCCACTTAAACGTGCAATTCAACAACAGGTTGAAAATCCATTGGCTCAGCAAATCCTTGCTGGTCAATTTACAGCAGGTGATACCATCTTAATCAGTGCTGAAAATGGTCAACTTGATTTTGGTAAATTAAAATTAAGTTAATTTATCCAGCAGTATAACCGAAGCCAACTACCGTAAGGTGGTTGGCTTTTTTATTGGATACGCATTTATATTTTTGCGTGTTACAAGATTCCGATCAGTAGGACTTTTGCGTTCTGCATAAGTGTAAGCATTGGTGCAAGGGGAAGTAATATTGATGGATAGCACTTGTGAAGGGTAATTGAGGTTGATTGAGTAGTAGAATGCCAGATTAATAATTTCTGCATTATAGCGAAAACATTATATATCGCAGAATTAATACAAAGGTTTAAAGCCTGTTTAACTCCCCCAATCAAGCATCCAGAGCTATAGGGATGTATAGATTTATAAACCATTTAAAAGAAGCAATCGGCATAGCCTTGGCTTTTTATCGTATTATTTTAATCATCAGATATTTATGCGTGTTTATTTAGGTTTTACCTATTATCGGGTTTTTCATGAATTTATTGAAAAAACGGTCAAAAATTGATAGTTTTTCAATGAGGAATAATAAGAAAGGAAAAGTTGATCATGATGATCAAAGATAAGGACAAATCTGATTATTTAAAAATACTCGGTTTTCTCTTGATGGCATTTAGTTCGATAGAGGCATTGGCAGATAAATTAGATGATCAAGATCTTGCGGAGCAATCTGTAGGTGTGGTTAAACTGTCCCCCATTATTATTAAAGCTGTCAAGGATAATGCACAACAACCTGTCGAAGAGCAAAATAACCTGCATAAACAAGTTGCTCAGGAGAGGTCAGACGATGCTAAAAAAGATGAAATTTATTCTACCGTATTAACTGATTTCGAGTGGCAGAAAAAAGACCCAGATCCAAATCAACCTGGGGATAAATATTTAAAACCACTTGAAAAATATAGAATAATTGAGATTGGCTATAATCCATATCAACGCCATGATGTTCGAATTACAACCCAAGATCGCGTTACACTTTATATAGGACATGAAATTGACCCCGTGGCTTATAAATAAGCCCGAGGTCTAGTATGATTAAACAGGGAAGTGTTTAATTTTCCATGCTCTATGGATTTTTTGATTACGTTTGAAATCTAAGCCAATGGTTTCATTGGTGATCTCTTGTACATCAAACATTGCATCGATTTCTTCGTCCATCTCAAAACCACGATAGTTATTTGAGAAATACAACGTTCCCTCGGTGGTTAGACGATTCATTGCACGTTTAAGTAAAGAAATATGGTCACGTTGCACGTCAAAAGTACCATAGAATTTCTTTGAGTTTGAGAAGGTTGGTGGGTCAATAAAAATCATGTCATATTGTTCATGACCTTCTTTTAACCATTCAAAACAATCACTTGAGAAGAATTGATGCTGTTCATCTGGGTGATCAACCGTTAAGCCATTTAAGACAAAGTTTTCTTTAGACCAATTTAGGTAAGTATTGGATAAGTCAACACTTGTCGTACTTGCAGCACCACCTAAAGCAGCGTGTAGACTTGCTGTAGAGGTATAACTATACAGGTTCAGGAAATGTTTTCCTTTAGCTTCAGCTGCAATACGTAGACGCATTTGACGGTGATCTAGGAATAATCCAGTATCCAAATAATCAGTCAAGTTGATTAAAATTTTGGCTTTACCTTCTTGTACGATAAAACGTTTAGATGCTGTGCTTTGTTTTGCGTACTGAGTTTTACCTTCTTGACGGGCACGGGTTTTGATAAAGATCGCATCACGACCTAAACCTGTTACGGCACGGATTGAAGCCAAAGCAAGGTTAAAGCGTTTTTTGGCTTTTTCAGGGTCAATGGTTTTTGGTGGTGCGTATTCTTGAACATGTAAACGATCACCATACAAATCTACAGCGACATTAAAGTCTGGTAAATCTGCATCATAGAGACGTAAACAATAAATATCTTCTTTTACAGCCCATTTTTTCAAAGCTTGCATATTTTTTTGCAAACGATTGGTAAAGTCTTCTGCGCCTTCAATTTTTTCAAATTGTTGAGGTTGCCAATCTGCAAGGAAAGGTTTAACCACAGCTGCTGGCTTAATATCACCAAAACGAATATAAATTGGTAATTTACCATTCATTAAACGTAAGATTTGTGGATTGTTAAATGCCAATACATCAGCTTGTTCAACAGCCGCTGCGATAACGGCAGCATGCTGATTGGGGAAATTCTTTTGTAGAAGTGCTGACAGACCCAGATATAAAGCTCGGTTAGAGGCTTTTTCCCCTAAACGTTCACCATAAGGTGGGTTGGTGACAATAAATGAAGTTTTGCCTTCAGCTTGGAAATCAGGCCAATCTGCTAAAGTACGCTCTTCAATTTGAATTTGATCCAGTTGTTGCTCAAATCCAGCAGCAATAATATTTTGTTTGGTTGCTTTTACTGCTTCCCAATCTGCATCATAGGCATAGAATTTAGGTAAAGGTTGTTCTAAGGCAACTTTATGACGTTCAGCTGCTTCAGCTTTAATCGACATCCATAACTCATGATCATGTCCATTCCAGCCATTAAAGCCGAAACGGCGCACTAAACCAGGTGCACGATCAGTCAGAATCATCAATGATTCAATAATAAAGGTTCCTGAACCACACATTGGGTCAAGAATAATTTCTGGATTGCGTTGTTTAAGCTGTGCTTTTTGTAGGATAGCGGCGGCTAGGTTTTCTTTAATCGGCGCATCTGTCATAAAACGACGATAGCCACGCTTATGTAAAGAATCTCCAGATAAATCTAAACAATAGGTGTGTTCAGTTTTTCCAGCAAGCACATACAGGGTAATTTCAGGCTGTTTAATGTCGATACTTGGACGTTTACCGACAGCTTCCATGAAAGAATCAACCACACCATCTTTAACACGTAAAGTCGCAAACTGTGTATTGACTTTAATATCACGTTCTACATGAAGACGGATTGCGAAAGTACTTTGTGGTGCAAAAATAAGTGACCAATCAAAATTGATCGCACCTTCATAAAGTTCTTCTGCAACGTCACGTGCGTCATGGGTAAATTCAAGTTCATGAACATGGATCGGTGTTAGTACACGAGAAGCCAAACGTGACCACATACAAACACGGTATGCATCTTCGAGTTTGCCTTTAAAGATTAAACGTCCAGGAAATTTTTCAATATCTTGAATCCCTAAACCTTGAATTTCTTCTTGCAGTAAGGTTTCTAGTCCATCTGCACAGGTAACCCAATATGTAGAAAGACGTGGTTTCGAATTCATGAATATTTCCAAAGACATTAAAAAAGCAATCGCGTATTTTAGCGTATTTTGATGACGAAAACTTATAGAATGGCCTTTTAAGTCCGAAATTTTATAAAAAGTACCAAATTCAGTTAAAAATTCGGTTTTTTTGCTTGAAATATATTCAAATATCAATATGTAGATAAGATCAAATAACGAATTTAAAAAATGCTCAGTCTTATTGTTTCAATGTTTATTTTTTCGCTGTCTATGTCGATTTCACCGGGACCTGTGAATTTGACCATTTTAACCAGCAGTATGAATTATGGTGTAAAAGCAACTTTTGCATTTATTTCAGGGGCGACCATTGGTTTTACCTTGTTATTGGCATCAGTCTGTTTTGGTTTGTATCAAATGATTGTGATCTATCCTGTACTTCTTGATGTGATCACGATTTTAGGTACAGTTTTATTGTTGTGGATTGGGCTCAATATTCTACGTGCAAAAGGGACCGTTATCTCAAGTCAACCCCATGATGAAGCAAAAATACCAACCTTTATACAGGGTGCGTTGATGCAATGGCTAAATCCTAAAGCATGGATTGCCGCAGTGGCGGGTACAGGGCTATTTTCAACGGGGCATATCCATGCTGTTTTATTGGTTTTTGTAGCGATTTATTTTGTTGTCTGTTATCTATCTTTAGTACTGTGGGGGATTGCTGGTGAAAAGTTAGCAAGCTTTTTAAATACAGGAAATCGAGCACGTCTTTTTAATATCGTGATGGGTGTGTTATTAATTTTGATTTCATTGGAAATGTGTTGGCGCTATTTTTATCATTAAAATTTGATTTAACTTTCTTACATTCAATGTAAGGCTTAAACATGGATTTATTTTTACAATTGCACTGATGTATTGAACAGAATAGTGTCGCTGATAATCATGATGCTTTAGTTTATAGGCTAGGTCAAATGACTAAAAAGCAAAAAAATCGAAACATTGAGCAAAGCTCTGAAATATTTGAAGTATTACTGATTTGCATCAAGTCATTGATCATAAATGAAGCTTATGTTTTTGTATGAACTTTTAGAAACTCTTGGTTATCAATTCATTTTTGTATTTTTGAATCATAGATGGTGATCCTATAGTGGGGCGACAGGGATGTCGCCGTTGGGCGGGGGTAAAGGACGTACCCCTCGCACGACGGAAGATTTTTGTCACTTTTCATCTCTGAAAAGTGAGGCATCGCCTACGCAAAGCTATTTAAACTTTGAATATAAGATGTGGCATTGCAAGATTTTTAGAATTAAACAATTTATTTTTCTCATGTAATTGATTTAATTTAAAATATTGATTAAGAGAAATTATATTCTTGTGCCTGAGTTTTTTGACAGGTTGAATATAGTTCATGATGAGCGCAAAGTGCATACGGGACAATTTCTAGATCTATTTGAAGGTCCGCAATGTGTGGGTCGAGTTCTAGTCGGTAAACTTTTAAATAGAGAATAATGTGTATGCATTATTAATTCATTTTATGGCGTGATTTTGGTACACAATTTGCTTAATTATCCATCGTATTGGCTCAGAAATTTAATTGAATTTTTAATGAATTAATAAATACGGGGATTTCTATGCAAGATCTTAACAACAGCAGATTTATTGCACATGCAGATGCGTTTTCCATTGGGGCATTAATCTTAACGCGATTAAGACGTGTGACAGGACGTGTGATTGATGTGATGTATTTAGTGGATAATAAAAGCTATGCACAGTATGTGATTGATATGTCATTGGCGACTCAAGATCCAGAATTAAATCGTCATGCCTTGCGCTTACAGCATTTATTAGAACAGGAACAACCAGCTTCCTCTGTGAATACAGTAACGACAACGCAAGTCGAACAAAGCGAGGAAGCATATGTTTCTGGTGCAACAGAAGAAGAAATTTATCGAGCGCAAGTTTCACATCACTATATTGGTGCATTGAGATAAGTCGGGCAATAAGCTCTAACTATAGCGTTAGAGCTTAATTGATACAGTGTGATTAAAATAAAAACTCATTTATAGTATTTTTAAGCTGAGGATAAGCTGTGAGACAATCACTTGAGTTATACGAAATTCAATGCAGAAATTAGCAAATATTTAAAAAACCACCAAATGATTTACGTGGGTACGGCTGATGAGTCGGCACAACAAACTGAGCTACGATTAAGTCATTATCATCAGGCAAAGGTTGCTGTGTTTAAACTGTGGATTGAACAGAAAAAATATAAAGAATTGATCTCCTGTGCGCATGGGCGTTGGTATCCTTATGAGGATTTTACTCTGCCATTGGCACAATATTTTGCTGCTCAACAGGATTTTCCACATTTAAAATTTCTTTGTGAACACGAGATCCGCTTTCGTTTAGAAGATACCTTAAAGTGCTTAAAACGTGTAAAAGAATATGATGTGACATTAACCAATATACAAATATCGAAATATCAACTGCATGATTTTGATTCACAAAAGTACCATCCAATAGCAGAATTACTTAAATGGCGTAAGCAAGCCTTGCTGAGAATAGATGCTTATATTGAGCTATTAAAAGATCAATCAGATAGTGACTACCTCAATATGATTCAGCAACTTCGAGAAAAATTGATAAACTTAACACTCAAACTTGCAGACTTAAAGCAGATCAAATTTAAAATTTGATCGCTGACTTTTATGACTATTTGTCCAAAACTTCAACTGCCAAAGAAAAAGAAAATCTGTATAATACGTTAACTTAACCTCTAAGGAATCTCTCATGCACTTGGCGGCATTGCATACACCGAGTCAGATTCAACTCAATAATGACGGAAACTTAAAGCATTTCCTGACCATCGAAGGTCTTTCTAAAGCAACCCTCACCAAAATTCTAGATACAGCCCACTCCTTTATAAATGATCAAAATCAACTGATAACGACACCACTTTTAGAAGGTCGTACAGTGATGAACTTATTCTTTGAAAATTCGACACGTACACGAACTACTTTTGAAGCGGCTGCAAAACGGTTATCTGCAAATGTATTGAATATTGATATTGCACGATCAAGTACTTCAAAAGGGGAAACATTGCGCGATACGCTATGGAACCTCGAAGCGATGGCAGCAGATATTTTTGTTGTGCGCCACTCTTCATCAGGCGCAGCACATTTTATTGCTGAAACAGTTTGTCCACACGTTGCAATCATCAATGCTGGAGATGGGCGTCATGCTCATCCCACACAAGCAATGTTAGATATGTTAACCATTCGCCGTGAAACGAAAAAGAATTTTGAAGACATTAGTCTGGCGATTATTGGTGATATTAAGCATTCGCGTGTGGCACGTTCAGATATCGCAGCGTTACAGACTTTAGGTTGTAAAGATATTCGTGTGATTGCACCAAACACTTTGCTTCCGTGTGGTTTTGATGAGTATGGTGAAGGCGTTCGCTTGTTCAATAAAATGGATGAAGGCATTAAAGACTGTGACGTGATCATTACTTTACGGATTCAAAATGAACGTATTGATTCACCAGCTTTGTCGTCACAAGCTGAATTTTACAAAATGTATGGTTTAAATAAAGATCGGCTTGCCATGGCTAAACCTGATTGTATTGTTATGCATCCAGGACCGATGAACCGCGGTGTAGAGATTGATTCTAGTATTGCTGATGGTGCACAGTCGGTAATTTTGCATCAAGTGACCAATGGTATTGCAGTGCGAATGGCTGTTTTGGCTTTGGCAATGCAAGGTCAGTTGCAAGAGAAAGGTTTGTTAGACGCAATTGCGGTTTAAGGTTAAGGATAAAGTCATGAGTAGTGTAAAAATTGAAAATGTACGTGTCTTAGACCCAATTAAAAAAACTGACACTGTACAAACGGTTTATGTTGAACATGGAAAAATAGTTGAATCATCTGCCAATGTCGTGGATACCATTGATGGACAAGGCAAATGGTTGATACCGACCATGGTTGATTTGTGTGCACGATTACGTGAGCCAGGTCAGCAACAGCATGGTACCTTGAAGTCAGAAGGTAAAGCGGCACGTGAAAATGGTATTTTGCATGTATTTACCCCACCTGATTCAAAGCCGATCGTGCAAGACAATGGTGCTTTGATTCATGGACTTGTTGAAAAAGCCATGTTAGATGGTGGTATTCATTTACAAGTGATTGGTGCGCAAACCCAAGGTTTAAATGGTAAACAACCCGCAAATATGGCAGGTTTAAAAAAGGGTGGTTGTACTGCCGTTTCAAACGCCTATGCTACTTTTAAAGATGATGATGTGGTTCTGCGTACTCTGGAATATGCGGCTGGTTTAGACATGACTGTGGTGTTTTATCCAGAAGAGCACCAGATCGCAAAAGATGGTTGTGTACATGAGGGGTTTATTGCCTCACGTCAGGGACTACCGATGATTCCAGCACTGGCTGAAACAGTTGCTATTGCGAAATACCTATTGATGATTGAAGCAACAGGTGTCCAAGCGCACTTTGGTTTGCTTTCAAGTGGTGCATCTGTAGAGTTGATTAAAATTGCAAAAAACAAAGGTTTGCCTGTGACGGCAGATGTTGCAATGCATCAATTGCATTTAACAGAACACTTGATTGATGGTTTTAATTCTTTGGCACATGTGCGCCCACCATTACGTGCTGAAAAAGATAAAGAATTACTGCGCCAAGGTGTCAAAGACGGTGTGATTGATGCGATTTGTACCCATCATGAACCTTTGAGTGGTTCTGCGAAATTAGCGCCTTTTGCTGAGACTTTACCCGGTATTAGCGCATTTGATACCTATGTGTCTTTTGGGGTGCAATTGGTTCGTGAAGGTTTGTTTGAGCCTTTAGAATGGGTTGAAAAAGTTACGCTTGCCCCTGCAAAAGTGGCCAATATGACGGATCGTTGGGTCAAAGAGTCGGGGTGGGCTTTGGTTGATCCAGATCTAGAATGGGTTGTTAACAATGACAGTATTTTATCTCATGGAAAAAATACGCCATTAATCAATCAAAAAATGGTCGGTAAAGTACTGCAAACGTTTACTGCCTAAGCTGTAAAATTTACATAAGCGCAAAAATTGAAACAAAAAGCCAGCATAAGCTGGCTTTTCAAATAGATATTGAACACGCTGTGCTACAAAAAGCTATTATAACTATTAGAATTTAATCACTAGAATAAAAAATGATCAATAAAATGATTTTTAATGTGACAAATACAACAATGAAATCGGAGTGTCCAAAATTATGAATATTATTGAGCTTCTAAAAGAACGGGTGACCACAAAAGTTTTACAGGGTGATCTTCAGTTTCAAGATGAAAAAATCGGTGCTTTAAGTGCCTTTTATCCCATTCTCCTCTCAGTTTTAAAATCAAAACCAGAACTTATTAATACACTTCAACAAAATCTAAATCCTCGCTTAGGCGATATTTTCAGTCACCAACCAGAAACAGTCGCGCATTTTTTAGGACTGGTTGCGGGCAATGCACCAACCCAAGAAATTGAAAGCATATTAAACCACTCTATTGCTCCAACTTTATCATTGCTTGCAGATCAAGCAGGTTCAGATGGTAAGCATGAAATTTTTGATTTTATCAAAGCACAATGGAACAATATTCAAGATGCTTTGCCAGCTTGGGCAACAGGATTATTTGCCACATTGGGTTTAAGTGTAGGTGGTCTTGGTTTCGCAGCCACGACTCAAGCTGCTCCTGTTGCTGAGGCAGTTATCCCGCCTGTAGAACCTGTGGCACCGATACCTGTACAAAGTGTATCTCCAACACCAGTACCCCTTGATACGTCTACAATCACAGCAAATTCGATCCAAGATGAACCTAAAAAATCCAATTGGTTATTGCCAATTATCGCTTTGTTGGTGATTGCCGGATTGGCAGCATTGTTATTTAAACAGTGCAGTAGCAAGCCACCTGTAGGGGGAGATCCAGTAAGCAGTGGTGCTTCACAAGCTGTTGCTGATGTGCAAGCCGCTGAACTGCAAATTTCTACAGATGCTGAAGGTAAATTAGCGAGCTGTCAGGCACAATCGAGCAGTCAATCTTTATTGGACAGTTTAAAAACCAGTATTGCCTCAGTGTTTGGTCAAACCGATCATTGTCAACTTACAGCCAGCAGTGCTTATGCGGCTGATTTGCCGGATCAAAATGCTGTAGATCAGGTGTTGGCTAAAATTAAAGGCATTCCAAGCATTTCACTGGCTTGGATCGGTGATCAACTTACCATTCAAACTTCAGATTTAGCACAAGCACAAAAATTGGCAGATGAGTTAAAAGTTATTGCTCCTAATCTACATATTTCTGTAGAGCAAACAGCCGATGCAAATGCAGCTGCAACAAGCAGTGCTGCAAATGTAGATACAAGTAACTCACAAGCAGACCAAGCACTGTCAAGCATTCAGGCAGATAAAGCCAATGTAAATGATATTGCAGCTGCATTGAATTTACAGGTAATTAATTTTGCGACTGGTTCTTCAGGAATTCCAGACGCCAATAAAGCGATTTTGGATAAAGCTGCGAATTTGTTAAAACAACTACCAGATGCAAAACTCGTGGTTAAAGGTTATACCGATAATGTTGGGAATGCGGATTCAAACAAAAAATTATCTGAAAAACGTGCAAAATCGGTTGTTGCATATTTGGTTGAAAAGGGCGTACATACCTCACAGTTAACTGCTGAAGGACATGGTCAAGACAATCCAATTGCAGATAATTCAACGAAAGAAGGGCAATTTAAAAACCGTCGTATTGAGTTTGAAGTACTTGGTGCAACGACACCATAATCTTTTAAAGTGGTATGTTCGGTGCTAAAACAGGCATAAATTGTATAAAAAGCTTCTGAATATCCAGAAGCTTTTTATTTTTTACTCGAAAATTCTTCAATTATTTGGTTAAATGACCCACATAAAAATATGATCGGATAAACAATGAATAAATCATTAAACCCATTATTTATGATTGCTGCAATTTCTAGTACCTTGATGCTGTCAGGCTGTGATTACTTCAAAAAGAAAAAAGATGAAGGTAATGCTGAACTTGCAGAGTGGAGCTGTACCAATCAAGATAATATCAATCAAATTCAAAAGTATTTGAAAGATGAGTATTTGCGTGAAGTCGCAGACAATATTAAAAATTCTGGTTATGAAGCTGACCAAGCATTACTTCAAAAAATTAACAATGCTTTAAAGTTTGAAGTGAAGAATGTTCGTACGATCACTGAAGACTCATCTAAAACCAATCAACTGGAATGTGAAAGTCAGTTAGTGGTTCAATTCCCGAAAGGCTTACAACAGCGTGCTGAAAATTCATATGCAGAATTTGGGCAAGATTGTGAGGATGGATGTGAAGGTGATGGCTATCGCAGTATACGTGAGTATATCGAAGCTGGTGAATCTAAATTGGTACTAGCCAATGATCAGTTAAAAGGCAAGTTTAATTACAATGTTGTGAAAACAGACAAAGATGGTTTAACCCTTGATGTGCTTAATCAGGATGCAGTTATCCAAGGGGTAACTTTTGTTACGGTAAAAGCGGTGCAATACGCAGCCTATATGAAAGAAAATAAAGATATGCGTGAACGTGAGCAGGTCAACCAAATTGAAAATGCAGAGCAAACAGCACTTGCACAAAAAGCCATGGACATCCGTAAAAAAGAGCTAGATGAAGAAAAGCTTAAACAAGTTGATCGTTTAAACCAGACTTGGGACAGTTTGAGTGATGAACAAAAAGCACAATTTAAGCAAGATCAAACAGAATGGTTTGAAAAACGTGATGTTGATTGTAAAGTCATTTCACAGAAAAGTTTTGGTGATATTCCAGACAGTGAAATTGAAACCTATCAGCAACAACGTCAATATTGGGATGATGCGATGTCTCAACAAAATAAAGAGATGCAATATACCAAGTGTTTTAATAAACGTACCGCTGAGCGAATTATTTATTTAAACAATGCATTAAATTGATGTAGTCATCAAAAATAATCTGAGAGGGATGAATTGATTCATCCCTTTTTTATTGGCATGCTGTAAGTATATTTAAAGTTTTAGATGTCGATATGCGTATTAGTATTGTTGGTTCAGGTCGTGTTGCTACACATTTTGCAAAAGCACTGTCAAAACAACATCATATTGTTCAGATTTATAGTCGTGATTTAAACAATGCACAACGCTTAGCCCAGCAGGTGAATGCTCAGGCTATTGATGCTGTGCATTGTATAGAACCTGAAATTGATTTATTAATTATTGCGGTAAGCGACCAAGCCATTGCTCAAGTCATTCAAACGATTCATTCACAACTTTCGGATGTTTTGATTGTTCATACTTCTGGCAGTACCAATCTCAATATATTGACTGAACACCATGTAAAATCTGGGGTTTTTTATCCCTTACAGACTTTTAGCTTTGAACGTGAAGTGGATTGGCAGAATACCCCGTTGTTTATTGAAACAGCTTTGCAAGAGGATTTGTCTACTTTAACGACGCTAGCAAATAGTCTAAGTAATCAGGTTTATTCATATAATTCAGCGCAGCGGCTGAGCTTACATTTGGCAGGGGTATTTGCCTGTAATTTTACAAATTATTGTTATGACATGGCTAAACAAGTGGTTGATGCACAGCAGGTCGATTTTAATTTACTGTATCCATTAATTTTGGAAACAGCAAAAAAAGCCACTCAAAATGATCCTGAAACAATGCAGACGGGTCCTGCAAGACGTGGAGATGTGAATATTTTAGATATGCATCAGCGTATGTTACAGGATATGGGGCGGGAAGATCTTAAAGATGCCTATACACTTTTAAGCCAACAGATTCAGAAAAAACACTCTCTTGATTAAGTGAGTGTTTTATCAATCGTATCTTTTTAAATCAATTGAGATCTAGTTTAAAGCAGCGTGATCTGCACCGATTGTGACAATAACACCAATACAAAACAGGCTACAGTAGATAAAAAACCAGATGATCATGCGTTTAAAGGCTTTGTCTGAAATCGAGCTATCAGCATATTGTGGTTTTTTAGGGCTTTTGTCATCATTCATCGCAAAATCTCTTTCTGCTTAATATAGGTTCATTATGGATAGAAACATGTTCACACTGTAGATACAAAAAATTAGAAAAAAACTATAACAGATAAGTAAGCAATGATGAATCTGTTATAAAAATTCAGCTTATATCGTCACTGATTTACCAATAATATAAATCAATTGGTTTAATGCATTTTGAATCTTTTCATTCATTTCAAATGAACAATTCATCCGAATAAAGTGATTTTGTTGATTACTAATATTAAATAAGCTGCTCGGCGCGACACTGACACCGTGTTCTAACATGTGCTGATAGATCTCATTACTATCGACTTGTTCAGGTAATTCAATCCATAAAAAATACCCTGAAGGATAATAATTGACATGACATTGTTCAGGTAAATGAGTTTTTAAATAATTAAAATATTGTTTTTTATAGCGTTGTAAGGTGGATCGTAAAGTTTTTAAATGTTTTTCATAATGACGATGGGAAAGATACTCAACCAAAGCATTTTGGATAAATGAGTTGACTGAAAGGGTACTCATAAGTTGAGTGTGCTGAATATGTTCAGAGAATTTACCTGCATAGACCCAACCGATACGAAAACCTGCACCTAATGTTTTGGAAAAAGAAGAACAATGTAGTACCCAATTTTGTTGATCAAAATACTTCATCGAGAGGGGTTTTTTCTGATCATAGTAAAGTTCTTCATAGACATCATCTTCAATCAAATAAATCTGATATTGGTTGAGTAACTTTGCCAATTTTAATTTAATTTCATCACTCACGGTAAAGCCAATAGGATTCTGACCGTTTAACATCATCAAACATACTTTAATTGGATATTTTAAAATTGCCTGTTCGAATGCGTCTAAATCAATACCATGTTCAGGATGTTCTGGGATGGTAATTACTTTTAATCCAAGTCGTTCAGCCGCTTGCCATGCCCCATAAAAAATCGTCTGCTGTAATAAAATATAGTCCCCAGCTTGTGTAAGTGCTTGCAATGAAAGATTTAATGCATCTAAACCTCCAGACGTAATCACAATATCAGATGGATCCGTGGGGATGCCTTGCATAGCATATTTTTGAGCAATAATTTTTCTCAGTTGATAATTTCCGGGTGGTAGACTGGGTGTTTGTTCATAGCTACGCCGTTGTCGAGCAAGTTGTCCAAGCGTTTGTATCAGTTTAGCAGAGTAGAGCAATTGGCTATTAGGAAAGGCAGAACCTAAAGGGATAATGTGTTCAGACTGGGTTGATTTTAAATATTTGAAAACAACGGAGTTAATTTCAACTGTTTCATTAATCACATGTAATGTGGTGGGGTGATCTGAGCTTTGTTCTACAACAAAATACCCTGACTTTTCTTTTGAATAAATCAGACCTTGCGCTTCGAGCTCTTGATAAGCATTCATAACCGTAATCAGACTTAAACCTGATTGTTCAACCTGTTGACGTAGTGAGGGTAACTTTTCATGTGCTTTCCACGTCCCATTTTCAATCAATAATTTTAGGCTATGGGCCAGTTGTTCAGATTTATACATAGGTCAATGCAAGTGGGTATTTAAAATAACTATAACAGAAGCAATCATTACAGCTCTATCTGTTATATATTTTTTCTAAAATTTTGTGGCTATATTTCTTTTTGATTTCTTTCCAAAATACTCGCACGCGATGCAGTATAGAATGAGGCAGGGATATGTTTGTGACGACTCAGTTGAATGTGCTCACACAAGTTTTATGTGAGCATGATTGCTCTGAAAATGTGATAGAGCAACTCAATCAAAGATTTGTAAATCTAGAAGCAACATTATTGCGTGCCAAAGTCTTACGTGAATTTTCAAAAAAGAAAAGTACAGCGATTATCCAATCTGCAATTGCTTCAAATCATTTAAGTCTGGCTTATTTGTTTTCACCGTTTATTTTGGCGAATTTAAATCAAACAGTGCTTTACTCAACGCTTTTGACTGCACAAGTTCAAGATATTTTAAAACCTTATTATCAGGTTGAAAAAACCATGAACTTGACCAAGGATGATGTCGTTCTAGAAAGTTTAAAGTTATTTTTAGATCTACAAGATCAAACATGGGATGCACAGGAATTTGTTTATTTTCAGTTATTCAAAGCACTGACTCAAGCAGAAGTTGATCGTATCTTTCTAATTACAGATCAACCGATCAATCCAGATTATTTGTTTGAAATAGAATGTTTTTTTAAGGTTCGAATTTTCTTGGTAAATCCCGAAAATGATCAAGATGATCAAAATCTGCAATTAGATCATCATGATCATAAATTAAACATGCAGAAGCTTTTGTTTAAATATAAAGATGATTTTCATGTGGCTTTATGTCGTAAATTTTCAGAAATGAATGCTAAAATTTTAAATTTATCAGGTCTTTATGATCTAGCTCAAGCGCAAAACCTAGTCGAAGATATGTTTTATTCTGAACATATTTATGAAAAACTATCGGTTTATGCTGAATATATGCAGACACGATTACAAAACAATGTGTTTAGTCCAAAATTCAAATCTGTGTCAAGTTTGCAAGCTTAGATGCTAAGTATTTGCATACACAACGCTTTATTGAAGTGCTTTATGTATTGTATAAAGATACAACATGAGCCGTGAATACTTAGTTCTTAGGTAAAAGTCTGGTCTAAAGCTTTATATATTAGCGATCAGATAAATGTTTTTTGAGATGATCTAAAAAGAGCTTCACTTTTTTTGGAATCTTTTGTTGAGAAGGCGTGATTGCATAAAAATAAAGCTGCTTTGAATGATAATCCTCTAAACAACGCATAATTTTTCCGGCATCTTGATCTTTTTTTGCTAAAAAATCGGGTAAAAATATAATGCCTTGATCTTGTTTACAAAAATCTAAAAGGAAATCGCCACTGTTGCATGTCAATTTCGGCGTACAGTAAATAGTTTCTTCTTTTTTATTCTTACTCAGCACAATTTTAGTGCTTGAATCCGTTTGTGAATACAACAATAGACTGTGCTGTTTTAACTCATCGATTGTATTGGGTACGCCAAATTTTTCAAAGTAAGCTGTAGTTGCATAAAAATGTCGATGATAGGTACTAAACAGGTGGGCATTACGCTGATCAATATCCTGACTGATTCTGAGCACAATATCATATTGATCTTCACTGATATTTAAGAACTTATCTGAAAGAAACAAGTCTATTTTGATGTTGGGATACTGTGTCATAAATTTAGAAATGATCTCGGTAAGATGCGCATGTCTAAATGAATGAGGTGCATTGATTCTGAGTTTACCTTCAGGATATTTCTGGTCATGGGTAAAGTCACTGGTTGCCCATTCAAACTCACTCATAATGACTTTAGAGTGTTGATAAAATTTTTCACCTGAATGAGTTAAATCCATTTTGCGAGTATTGCGGATGAACAGGACTGTATTAAAAATAGTTTCCAGATGACAAATTCTTTTCGCAACTTGATCTCTAGTAATGTTTAAGTGACGTGATGCGCTGCTGAAATTTCCATATTCAACGACACTAATAAACGTATTGATACAGTCTAATTTATCCATTTAATTTTAAAGTACTCTTCACTTGAATGATCAGGGTCTGTTGACAATTCGTCTATGTTTGCGACTTCGAGTGGTTTTTAGATGATACAAGGCACGAAATATGAAATTTAGTCATTCTAAATGAATAGTTCGTAACGAAGTAGCAGCAAAAACCACACTAGTCCCCCGCTGCGCCTTGCGCTGCAAACAAAGCAGTGCTTTGTTCTTGCTCAGGGTTGTGGCTAAAATTATCTCAGCCTACGTTATGAAACTCGAAAATAGTCTCGCTATTCTCTTCGTTTCATGCCTTGCCTGCTCA
>NZ_JAMBAR010000001.1:1950214-2445755 GCF_025433935.1 Acinetobacter sp. I-MWF
CCCGCTGCGCCTTGCGCTGCAAACAAAGCAGTGCTTTGTTCTTGCTCAGGGTTGTGGCTAAAATTATCTCAGCCTACGTTATGAAACTCGAAAATAGTCTCGCTATTCTCTTCGTTTCATGCCTTGCCTGCTCAATTTTAGCTTACAACGCAAGCCATTTATGAAATCTCAACAGCCCCTAAAGTAACGCATCATTCTATACTGATCAATCATTGTATCTTTTTAGGATACAGTTTGTATTTAAAATAGTGTCTAGTGGTTTACGTGTATTTTTGCTTTTATATAAATTCCTTTATAAATGTGTTGCGAATCAAAATGAATAAAGCATTTTTAGAACAACTTACACCTCAAAACTGTCAAATCATCTTTATTGATCAACAACCACAAATGGCTTTTGGCGTACAGTCAATTGATCGTCAAACGTTAAAAAATAATGTGGTGGGATTGGCTAAAGCCGCTCAGGTTTTTAATATTCCAACCACCATTACAACAGTAGAAACAGAAAGTTTTTCGGGACACACTTTTCCAGAATTATTAAATGTGTTCCCTGAAGCACCTTTACTCGAAAGAACCTCTATGAACTCATGGGATGACCAAAAGGTTCGTGATGCATTGGCAGCCAATCATCGTAAAAAAATTATCGTATCTGGTTTATGGACTGAAGTTTGCAATATTACATTCGCTTTTGGCGCGATGCTGGAAGGTGATTATGAAATTTATATGGTTGCCGATGCTTCAGGTGGAACTTCAAAAGAAGCACATGATTATGCGATGCAACGGATGATTCAAGCAGGCGTGGTTCCTGTAACCTGGCAACAAGTTTTACTTGAGTGGCAACGTGATTGGGCACATCGTGAAACTTATGATGCAGTGATGGACATTGTGCGTGAACATTCGGGTGCATACGGTATGGGCGTAGATTATGCATATACCATGGTACATAAAGCGCCAGAAAGAACCACAACGCAACATGAAGTTATTGCACCTGTATCAGCAAAATAAACCTTATGGATATAAATATTCATCTACATGGAGATGATCATGACAGATGTACAGTTAATTCTTAAGAACGGCAAAATTACTACGCTCGACCCGAAACAACCAGAAGTAGATGCAATTGCGATCGTTGACGGAAAAGTGTTTGCCACGGGTGATGAAAATAGCATCATGAAGTTGGCCAAAGCCTCGACAAAAGTGATTGATTTAAATGGTCGTCGCGTTATTCCCGGTTTAAATGATAGCCATCTCCATATTATCCGTGGCGGGCTTAACTATAATATGGAGTTGCGTTGGGAAGGGGTACCGACTGTTAAAGATGCATTAAACTTACTCAAAGAGCAGGCAGAAAATACGCCAGCACCACAATGGGTCCGTGTTGTCGGTGGGTGGACTGAATTCCAATTTGCAGAAAAGCGTTTACCAACTTTAGCTGAAATCAATAAAGCTGCACCTGATACCCCAGTTTTTATTCTGCACTTATATGCAAGCGCAATGCTGAACAGAGCAGCATTAGATGTCTTAGGATTTAATAAAGATACGCCTGATCCACCTGGGGGCAGAATAGAACGCAATGAAAAAGGCGAGCCAACAGGTTTATTATTGGCAACGCCTTCTGCTGCAATTCTGTATTCAACACTGGGTAAGGCACCCAAATTACCCGTCGAAGATCAAGTGAATTCTACCCGACATTTTATGCGTGAGTTAAATCGACTCGGTGTCACTTCTGCGATTGATGCCGGAGGGGGCGGGCAAAACTATCCAGATGATTATGCAGTGATCAATCAATTGCATGAAAAAGATCAAATGACCGTTCGTATTGCTTATAACCTCTTTGCACAAAAAGCCGGTGAAGAGTTAGAAGATTATCAACGATGGACAGAAATGACGTTTCCCGGTGATGGCGATGCATTATTGATGATGAATGGTGCGGGGGAAAATCTGACTTGGTCAGCTGGTGATTTTGAGGATTTTTATGAACCTCGCCCAGATCTTCCAGAAAAAATGGAAACCGAATTAGAAGCCATTGTTGAACATTTGTCTGAGAAGAAATGGCCGTTTCGAATTCACGCCACCTATGATGAAAGCATTAGTCGATTGCTCAATGTTTTTGAACGTGTCAATGGTAAAAAGCCATTTGAAACCCGTTTTATTATTGACCATGCAGAGACGGTTTCAGAAAAAAACATAGAACGGATCGGTGCACTTGGTGGTGGAATTGCCATTCAACACCGTATGGCATATCAAGGCGAAATCTTTGTTCAGCGTTATGGTGCCGATGCAGCCAAAGACACGCCTCCGGTAAAAAAAATGCTTGAGCTGGGTGTGCCAGTGGGAGCAGGAACAGATGCGACGCGTGTTGCATCATATAATCCATGGGTCTGTTTGGCATGGTTAACCACAGGTAAGACTGTGGGTGGCTTTGCTTTATATGATGAGAAAGACTTACTTGATCGTCAGACAGCGCTAAGACTATGGACCAAAGGATCGGCTTGGTTTTCAGGCGAGCAAAGTAATAAAGGCGCTTTAGTCGCAGGTGAACATGCGGACCTTGTTGTACTTTCAGATGACTATCTCACTGTTGAGGGCGATGAAATTCAATTTATTGAATCAGTCATGACGGTGATGGACGGTAAAGTGGTCTATGCGGGTGCCGAATTTAAGCAACAAGATCCACCGATTCCACCAGCATCGCCTGATTGGTCACCAGTCAAGCGATTTGGCGGGCAGTGGCGCCACTCTGAAAATCGTAATGCGCCTTCCTTACAACCCTTACAAAAAAATTCAGCAGTGTGTGCATGTTCTAGCAGCTGTGGCATGCATGGACATTCGCATGCATGGATGATTGACGTTCCTATCAATGATCAGGATAAAAAATC
Source organism: Acinetobacter sp. I-MWF (assembly GCF_025433935.1). Classification (NCBI taxonomy): domain Bacteria; kingdom Pseudomonadati; phylum Pseudomonadota; class Gammaproteobacteria; order Moraxellales; family Moraxellaceae; genus Acinetobacter; species Acinetobacter sp. I-MWF. The sequence goes on from NZ_JAMBAR010000001.1 coordinate 1,953,091, forward strand.
ATTTTGGGGCGCATTAGGCTGTTCTTGTTTTGCTTTTTAAAACCAACCTAAAAAATTCCATCTGAAACTAGGTGGAATTTTATTGGGGAGAAATTTATGAAAATCTATCTGATCTCTTTGGCCGTTGGGTTGTTGGTTGGCGTGTTGTATTACCTATTAAATGTGAAATCTCCAGCACCACCTTTTGTAGCTTTATGTGGTTTATTGGGAATGGTTATTGGTGAACAGCTCATGCCAATGATTAAAAACTTATTATCCTAACGATAGGGTGATGCAATAACTGGAGAAAGGGGCAAACGATGCAATTTAGACTAAGTAAGTTATTGAGCTTCAATGCAGGCTATGTCGATACTGCAAGCTTTCTCGCATTGCATGGCTTATTTTCTGCCCACGTGACAGGTAATTTTGTAACATTAGGCGCGGCTTTAGTCTCTGAGAGTCAAACAGGTGCTTGGGCCAAATTGGCGGCATTACCGATGTTCTGTATTACAGTCTTATCAGTCAAATTGTTGGATCAAAAGTTTATCCGCCACCAAAACAGTTCATATGCGTTTTTTCTCAAACTGATGTTTTTGCTTTTTAGTATTGTCGCTGTATGTTCCTACTTTTATTTGCCCTTTCCTAAATACGATACCATCATGAGTTTCACTGTCGGTATGTTATTGGTGGCGGCTATGGCGATTCAAAATGCGATGCATCGTATCCATTGGACGAAAGAATCACCAACAACTGTGATGACGGGTGCTACAACACAATTGATGTTAAATATTGCTGAGCTTTTTTCCAAACCTTCTCAGGAAAAAAGACTGCAAATTCGACAGAGTATTGTTGCAATTTTTCCAACCATGTTGAGTTTTGCACTGGGGTGCGCAGTTGCTGCAATCGTATATAAATTTGCATTGCTGTGGTTATTTTTGCTTCCCCCAGTTTTGTTACTGATGATTTACATCAATCGGGACAACTATAAAAAAGCTTAGGTTTTGACAGATCCTAATTCTAATTAATTATTGAATGACGAGTAGAACATGGAAAATATACAAACGACGCCACCGAGTGGGTTTTGGAAAACATGTCGAGATCCTTTGTTATTGACAATTGTGGGTGGCGCAATTGATACCATTGGCTTTATCGCACTGTTTGGTTTTTTTACTGCGCATGTCACAGGAAACTTAGTCTTAGCTGGTGCTGCTTGGGTCAAAGGTGGGCCTGGAATTTGGATTAAGCTTGGGGCAATTCCCTTATTTATTCTGACTGTTGCCATCACCAAATATTGGATTGATCGTAGCGTACAAAAACATACCACCTTAAGTTATTTATTTTTGGGGGAAGCAATTTTTTTAATTGGGTTTATGCTTACGGGTTTATATTTTGAACCGTTTAAAGATGCCAATAGTGTCACTGTCGCAATTACAGGTGGTTTAGGGCTGATCGCCTTAGCTATTCGTAACACTTCAAGTAAAACCTTAATTAAACATATTAGTCCGAGCACCATGATGACGGGAAATACAACACAGTTAGGTATAGATATTTCTAATTATTTAAGAGATCGGAGCGATAGCAATATGCAAAAGCTACAGCATAGTTTCAGCATTGTAGTGGGTTTTGTGATTGGCGCATTTTTAGGTGCTTTTTTATATGTGTATCTAGATTTCTGGAGTGTCGCTTTCTTTGTCGCACCTGTGTTGTATCTATCTTATCTCGCAGCCCAGCAAAGATTTGTCCAACCAAGCTAGTGGCTTAATGATGAATAAACCTCAATGAGTAATCATGCTTGATGGCGTTTTTGTCATGATTATTGTGACCACGTAGGCGCTTAAAAATTCCTTCAAATATCTATTGGAACAATCATTTTTTAGTTAAATCAAGCCTTGATTGATTTAACTCGCATTCATCATTCACATTTTTGAAAAATCCAGAAATTAAGCCATGTCTTGTCAAACAGCAAAGCCAGCATCTGTCATTTATTTTAATTATGGACTTTGCAAAATTAAGGTAAACCTATGTCAAATTTAATTAAATGTATGATTCCTTTTGTTTCATTGCTCAGTATACAGTTGCATGCTGCTCAATACAGCTTAGACAAAAATAGTCCTTATTTGTTTGGTGATTGGCAGGGGATGCGGACTGAACTTTTAACGCAAGGGATTAAATTAGATGCAAACTTGATTGTAGACAGCGCTTATTTAGCCGATGGTGGCTACAATTCGGGGAATGATCCTAAATATGCCAGTCAATTTTTAATTGGTTCAACTTTAGATTTAGAAAAGCTGGCAAATTGGGAGGGGATGACATTAAAAGTAACAATCACAGCAAGACAAGGACAAAGTTTATCTTCGGAAGATATTTCTGATCCATCTGCACCACAGCTTGCCAATGTTCAAGCAAATTATGGTCGTGGCAACAGTAAAAGTCGACTGACCGAGTTTTCTTTGGAGAAAAACTTTAAACAACAGGGGCTTAGTATTAAATTAGGGCGTTTGGGAATAGGTACAGATTTCAATGTGATGTCTTGTGAATCTCAAAATAATTCATTTTGTGCTGCGCAAATGGGAAAATGGCAAAGCGGAATTTGGTATAACTCTCCAATTTCTCAATGGGGTGGTCGTTTAAAATATCAATTTCACCCAGATCTGGCCGTACAAATCGGCGTTTATGAATATAACCCTCAAAATGCTTTAGAACGTCATGGCTGGAATCTGAGTACCCATCACGCCGATGGTGTCACCATTCCATTAGAGATGATCTGGCAACCGAAATCATTGATCAATGGATTAGCAGGAACTTATCGTGTAGGAGCTATGTATAACAGCGCAGATGAAGCTAAAAATCAAAAGGATATACGGACGGGGCAGCAACAAAATCATACTTATGGCGCTTGGTTTAATTTTGACCAGCAGCTTACTTCTGTTGGTGTAGGAAATCAGGGCTTACACAGTTTTGCCAATTTTACATTCCATAGCCGTACCACCAACAAGGTGGATCAGTCTCAACAGATCGGTTTAAAGTATTATGGGGTGATAAGCAGCCGAGCTGAGGATAATTTGGGTTTTGCACTGAATCGTATTCATATCAATGATCGTTTTGCAGAAGACAAGAAACAATTTAATGCTGATGCCGAATATAATATTGAATTAAATTATAGTTATTATCCAACAAAATGGCTGATGTTACGTCCAAGCCTGCAATATATCGTTCATCCTGGTGCAACACATGATGTTAACAATGCTTGGGTCTTGGCACTGGGAACAAAGCTTAACTTTTAGCATAAAAAATCTAGCTAAAATATTTTAGGATGAGTCCAATTTAAATAGACAACATTAGACAAAAAAATAGCACTAAATATTTGATATTTAATGCTACAGATAAATTTAGAATGAGGATGATTTGGATTAATTTATTTTCTTAAAAATAAAGTCATTAATCTTATGACCTGCCTCAATACCACGACGTTCAAACTTTGTTTGTGGACGCCATTCAGGACGAGGATAGCTATTGCCTTTGCCTGCTAAATTTTCTAAACGAGGACGATTGTCTAAAACATCGAGCATCCATTCAGCATACGGTTCCCAGTCTGTTGCAGCATGAAATGTACCACCGATTTCCAGTTTTTCTTCAACCAATGGCATACGATCATGAGAAACAAAACGGCGTTTAAAATGACGTTTTTTCTGCCAAGGATCAGGGAAATAAAGTTGAACTGTATTGATACTATTGTCAGGCATTTCACGCAGAACTTGGATTGCATCTGCATCTAAAACACGGAGGTTTTTAACTTCTGCCATACCGGCTTCATAAACACATTGCGCAATACCAGGCACATGCACTTCGATTCCAACAAAATTACGTTCAGGATTGGCTTTTGCCATCAGAACCAAAGAGCGGCCCATACCAAAACCAATTTCTACCGTAAGTGGGCGTTCAGGATGTTCAAAGTGTTGACGTAAATCGCCGACAGGGTATTCCAAAATTAAATCACGATGTTGTTCAAGCGCAGTACGTTGTGAAGTATTGAGCGGTGACGATCTACGCATAAATGTCACAATTTCACGGTGTTCTTGCAAATTGTCTAATTCTACAATTTGTGCTTCAATTTGATCGTTTGACATGATTTAGGTAATACTAGAAATCTAAAAGGCGTATTGTAAGTGCTGAGCTTCGCAAGTCAAATTTTTTATAGAATTTCATTCAATTCTAATAAATTTACAATGAAAATTGGATAAAATAAAATCATTATCGAGCACTGAGTCAAAGACAATTCTTGTTATTCAATACGTCGTTATGTTCATTTAGACTTTGTCTAATTAACTCGATTAATTCACGGGATGCTTTAGGTAGCGCTTTATCTTTTAACCAAATCAGATAAATCGGAACAGAAAGTTGATTGTAGGTATTTTTAAAATCAATTTGGATTAAACGCCTAGCATCAATATGTGATTTGACCAATGAATATGGGAAATTTCCCCATCCTAAGCCGATCTCAACCATATCAATCGCTGTTTGTAGATCATTGGTTCGCCAATAAGATGCAGCAATTACCGATCTCAAATCTGCAATATCAAGCGCACTACTCGCAACAACAATTTGCCGAACATTAACCAAATCCTCGATATAAATAGGATGAACTGCTTGATTCATCAAAGCATGATTTGCAGATATCGTTGCAACAACAACCTCCATGCTGACTAACTGTAAATGTTCTTGCATTTTAATATGTTGCCCTGAACCCGCTAAACAAATTGTGATTTGTTCTGAATACAGTAAATGCAAAATATCATCTTGTGGTGCAGTAATGATTTCGATATTGAGCAGTGGGTATTTTGATGCAAGTTTATCAATAGATTGTAAAAGCTTTTGATTATTTACATCCGATACAACCCCTATTTTTAAGGTGCTCTCCAAACCTAAGGACAGTTCATAAGCATGTTTACTTAATTGTTTTAATTGTTCTGAGATGATTCTTGCTTGTGGGGCTAAGGCAAGTGCTGACGCTGTTGGAATCACTTTGCGGGGTGTTCTTTCAAACAGTTGTAAGCCTAATTCTGCTTCAATATTTGCGATACCCATACTGACGGCTGATGGTACTCGATTTAAGGCACGAGCCGCAGCAGAAAAAGAGCCTGTATCCATTACTTTTACAAATAATTCTATATTTTCGCTGGTGAAATTCATAATTGGTATCAGTCAAACTGAAAGCTATTGTCTTTATCTATTATTATAACTGAAATTAAAATGGCTTTTTTGAAAATCTGTTTGGGTAAGTTTATGCAAGGTCTTAAACGTAGAGTAATTTATGTAAGTACCTATGAAATCATTGGACTGGGTATTTCTTCTTTGGGGCTGGCACTACTTTCGGGTACACAATTAACCCATACAGGGCCTTTGGCTTTCCTGATTACCACGATTGCTGTGAGCTGGAACTTTATTTATAACTTAATTTTTGAAGCATGGGAAAAACGCCAAACTTTACGTCAACGTACAGTAAAACGCCGTGTAGCTCATGCGATCGGATTTCAATTAACCTTAGTAGTTTTTCTTATTCCATTGATTGCATGGTGGATGAATATTAGTTTTCTAGAGGCATTTTTATTAGATGCGGCTTTAATTGTTATCATTCCAATTTATACCTTTATTTTTAATTGGTCTTTTGATCGATTATTTGGTGTTCCACTTTCCGCTCAAGCTTAAAAATGTAAATGTTTCTGCTTAAGTTATTTGCCCATTCAATTGAATGGGCAGTAATTTAGGTTTTTTCTAGCACAATAATTTCTATTTAACGCTTTAAATTTATACGACAGCTGATGTCGCAACAATAAAGAAATCGCCATTGTTGACCGCTCATAATTTATATAATTACTAAAGTTCATTCGGAAAATTAGGTGTGAGTGATGACAGAGCGTATTAGAGAAAAACTGCAAATTTTAGCAGATGCTGCGAAGTATGATGTGTCATGTTCATCCAGTGGCAGTAACCGCAAAAATAAAGACAGTGGGCTAGGCAATACGGGGGCTGGAATTTGCCATAGTTATACCGAAGATGGTCGATGTGTATCGTTGCTTAAAATCTTATTTTCCAATGTGTGTATTTTTGATTGCTCATATTGTGTTTCTCGCCGTTCTAACGATGTCAAACGAGCTGCTTTTACGGTGCAAGAAGTTGTTGATTTAACTATTAATTTTTATAGAAGAAATTATATCGAAGGGCTGTTTCTCAGTTCAGGAATCTTTAAGTCAGCAGACTATACCATGGAGCGCATGCTACAAGTTGTTAAAAAGCTACGATTAGAAGAAAACTTTAATGGCTATATTCATTTGAAAACAATTCCAGGTGCTTCACAGGAGATTATCCATGAGGCAGGGCTTTATGTAGATCGGATGAGTATCAATTTAGAAATGCCTACCGCAGAAGGTTTAAAAAAGTTTGCTCCTGAAAAAACCCATGACGAAGTGCAAAAAGATTTGGGCATTGTTCGAGACCGTTTGATTCAATTTAAAGATGAACGAAAAATTATAAAAACTGTGCCGAAGTTTGTTCCAGCAGGACAAACAACGCAAATGGTGGTGGGTGCACATAATGAAACGGATCAGGATATTATCTTAATGGCTGATCGTCACTACAAAGAATTTAAACTCAAACGGGTATATTTTTCGGGCTATATTCCGATTAATGATGAAGAAAAAGCGTTGCCTTCGGTGGGTTCAGCACCGCCATTACTGCGTGAAAATAGATTGTATCAATCGGATTGGTTAATGCGATTTTATGGCTTTGAAGCGACTGAAATTGTCAATGCAAAGCATCCAAATTTAGATTTAGATATCGACCCCAAACTGAGTTGGGCGCTACGTCATCCCGAACAATTTCCTATCGATATCAATCAAGCTGAATATCGAATGATCTTAAGAGTCCCTGGAATTGGGGTCCGTTCAGCTAAGAAAATTGTTCAAGCACGTCGCTTTGGTAAAATTCATATTGATCAAATCAAAAAACTGGGAATTGCGTATAACAGGGCAATGCATTTTATTCGTTGTGCTGATACCCCTCCATTTTTAAAAGATCAATTACCCAGCCAAATTCGCCAGAAAATATTACAGACAGGACATTCAAAATATACTCAACAACTTTCACCCCAGTTGGATTTGTTATTCTAAATGGCGAAATATATTTTTGATGGGACCATGACAGGGATTTTGTGCTGTGTATTTCGTGCATTTCAATTTAAAGAGTTTGATGTCATTGTCTCAAGTGAAAACAACACTCAAGCCGCTTTATTTGATGAAATGATTTTTGTTGAATCCAATGACGTTCAAGCCAATAGAGTTTGGCAAGGCCTAAAGTTAAAAGTTTCAGCAAATGGGTTACGTAACTTTTACTATACTTTTTTATCTGAACAGGAAGATGCTTTTCAACATCTGTTTAATTTTAGTGTTTATGCATTCTTCGCTCAAAAAGCGATTGATCGAGATTTTGGTCATCCAGATGTTTTGGCACTGTCAAAATGGGCCAAACAAGTGGGGAGAGAAAAGCACCGTATGGAAGCTTTTGTTCGCTTTAAAAAATGTAAAGATGAATTATTTTTAAGCTTGGTTAAGCCAGATTTCAATGTTTTGCCTTTGATCGAAAAGCATTTTAAAGCCAGATATCAAGACCAGCGCTGGCTTATTTATGATGAAAAACGAGATTTTGGTATCTATTATGATTTAAGACAGGTTCATCATGTCAATATGAATGTCTTAGAGATTGATCGAAATATTCATCAAGGCTCTAGTCAGGATTTTAGTGTTGAATTAGATCATCAAGAGGTCTTATATGACCAACTTTGGAAAGATTATTTTAACAGTGTAAATATTTCAGCGCGGAAAAACATTAAACTACATATTCAATATGTACCAAAGCGATATTGGCGCTATATGAACGAGAAAACGATTTAAATATTTTTAAATCAATAATATGGGCTATATCTATAGCTGGATCTTGAATAATATAGTTTTGGTTTTGATGTCTAGCTGGCTTTCTACATTACATTTATGAATGAGTTTGGAAATTTGTCAGTTCTTAGGTATTAAATAAGATTCTCTGATTATTCTATATTTCTAAGACTCTTGTTTTTTCAATTGATTTTTTTCGGAATCAAAAACCTTATAAACCCTAGTTTATAAGGTTTTAACGCATCTACTCAGAATAATATAAATCAGATTTCGGGATTGATCATTTATTCACTTTAGACTTAATCATCTAACACTTTAGACAGTCGTTCATTATCTGCTTTCCCAATCTGCCAGTAAGAACAAGCATAACAATCTTCTTTGCCCCAATCACTTTGCTTTCTTAAGATATTACGACATGCCCGTACGGCTTGTAGTTCGGCGGTAATATGTGCAAAACGGCTTGCTGGTAGATTAATGAATTCAGGATGGCGTAACAATTCGTCAGCCAATAAACTTTGCTGAAGCGGGTTCGGATTGAACAGCCATATCTGCTCTAAATCCGCTTGTGTATGTAGTTCGATTTGATCTTCTACAGTTGCCACTTCTGCAATAACATATACTTTGGCATCAGCTGTTAATTTTTCTAAGATCGCTTGAGTGACTGCAAGTCCAGTTCCATCAGTGATAATGAGATAATGATTCATTTCGGTAGGAATTGAATTTTTAGCGGCAGTAGACATGGTTACGCCAATTTGATCTCCAGGTTGAGCACGATCTGCCCAGTGACAAGCCATCGTATCTGTACCATGCATTGCAAACTCGATGGTTAGGGTTTTGTTGACTAAATCAATATCTCGATGGGTATAAGTCCGAATTTCTGGCATCATCTCAGGATTACTGACAATCCATTTACGCTGATTAAAATCAAAATCAGGAATTTCTATCGCAGTTTGATCATGCCTTGGAATAAAAATTTTATTGTTATCACCAATACTGGTGTATTTGAATTTCTCTACATCTGCACAGTCAAAAATAATACGAACATAGTTTGGACCTAGATATATTTTCTCTTTCACTTGAATAAAAGTGCGATGTGCATTCAGCGCCATGATTTATTTCATATAAATAACAATAATTCTCATTATCGTATCGGCTTTTACATGAAAATGCCACTATTACCGCGAGAGTTGATGATAAAACTGCAAAGATGCTCTATATCCTGCATCAATTAATCATAAACAATTTAATCTATCTATTTGTATTATTCAGTATGAGGAGGAATAACATAAGTCACTGAATCATATTTAGGTTTATTTTTATATTCAGAAATAACTCCACCTAAAGATTCTGCGATATGACGACTGGCATAATTTTCAACAGCTACAGGATAAATAAAATTTTTAAAACTCAAGTTGCCTGAAGCCCAATGAACCATGCTTGTTACCGCATCTTTACCAAATCCTGACTTATGTCGATCTTCTCGAATCCAAATGCCTAATTCAGGTGTTTCCGTTTGTATTTGGTGCAGTCCTGCAAGGCCAAGAAACTCATAATTAGCAATGTTTCTGACGACGAAAATTAACTCATTCCCATGTTTAATATTCTCTAGCCATTTATGCCAGATCTCATCAAACTCTTGACGGTTTTGTGGAGGATCCCAAGCCATATATCGAGTTAAGGTGGGAGTAATATGCTGAAATACCTCATCAGCATCCAAAGATGTAAATGGTTTTAAAACAACTTGAGAAAAATGGATCTCTATATTATTCCAGTTCAAAAAAACCTCGAAAATTCAAAATTACAGTTAATTTATCGTATAGCAGCCAAAAGGTACATGGTTAAAATCAGGATCAGTTTAAGCTAAAAACCAATCCTAAATTGAAGCCAACAATAGGGATGTCGATTCTAATTTTCTAATTCTATTCTGAATATCGAGCTTCAATTTAAATCCTGTATTCATAGCAATCAGAATTTTTATTGATTTACTTTAATCAATAACCCGCGGAGTAAAAGGTTTAGTGCTGTTCTTCCCGAGTTGAGTCTTTGATTATGGTCTTCACCATCAGCTATCCAAAACGCGGCTTCAGCTAAACTGCCATAAATTAAGCAGGCGAGTGCTTGCGGATCAGCTTGCTCAATGATTCCTTGCTGGATAAGTTGCGCTATCTGTCTTTGCATCGAATCAATACAGTGCTGTTGCGAATCTATAGATGCACTACCCAATACCGCTCGTGCATCGCGCAGTACGATGCGCTGATATTCTGATTCTATTGCCATGTCTAGATAATTATGACAACGCTGACTAAATCCTGTCCAAATATCTTTAGCTTGTTCGGAGATCACATCTAAACGTTGATCCATTTCATGATCGATTTGTGCAACGACTGCAGCCAGTAATCCTTTTTTATCACCAAAATGGTGATACAACGCACCACGAGTGAAACCTGCCTGTGCGGTGAGATCATCCATTGAGGTATCGGCATAACCGCGTTCACTAAAGACTTTTCGAGCCATCGTAATGAGTGCAGCACGGGTCTCTTCCATTTCAATACGAGTACGACGAACCATCAACTTCTCCTTACATACGTTTCGTATGATTATTTACATACACTGCGTATGAATGTATGCTTTATTCATACGCAGTGTATGTATTTTTGCTGAATCCTTATATGTTTGCAAGAGATTGTATTCAGGAGTGTCTGATGATTGGTCCATATAGAGAACTATTTTGTGTCGCGGGTACCCAAGGTTTTGCTTTGGCTGGTCTATTGGCTCGGATTGCCTTGCCGATGACCGGCATTGGTATCATTGTAATGTTGTCTCAACTGAGGGGGAACTATGCGCTGGTAGGTGCAGTGTCTGCGGTATTCGTATTGACATACGCATTAGTGTCGCCCCAAGTATCAAAGTTAGTTGATCAATATGGACAAAGCCGCATACTGCCTATCGTAACAACGATCAGCAGTATTGGTTTATTGATATTGGTATTTGCTTCATGGTGGCAGGCTGCTGATTGGACGTTGTTTGTGGGGGCATTATTGGCGGGTTTTATGCCCAGTATATCTGCCATGGTAAGGGCGCGTTGGTCGGCACTATATGCTGGACAAGCTCAATTACAAACCGCTTACTCACTAGAAACAGTCCTAGATGAAGTCACTTTTATTATCGGCCCGCCATTGTCTGTTGGTTTATCGGTAGCAGTGTTACCACAAGCAAGTTTATTGGTTGCAACATTGTTGTTGATTATCGGTGTATTTCTACTGGTGTTACAACGGGGTACAGAACCCCAAATCGACACACAAGATTTAACTCATAAGCGTTCAGGCTCAATCATTATGCTTGTTCAGATACGCTTGCTGACATTGTTAATGGTCGGAATGGGAATCATTGTAGGTACGATTGATATCGTTAGTGTCGCCTTTGCTGAACATCTTGGTCAGCCTGCAGCTGCCAGTTTGGTGCTTTCTGCATATGCGTTAAGTTCATGTTTAGCTGGCTTATTATTTGGTGCAGTTAAATTGAAAATGTCTTTACAGCATCTTTTATTACTCGGAGGCGTGGCAACTGCAGCGAGCACATTACTCTTATTATGGGTGAATAGTATTACGATGCTGGCAAGTAGTGTTTTACTGGCAGGGGTATTTTTTGCACCGACGATGATCGTCGCAATGGCACTGGTTGAGCGCATTGTGCCAAAACATCGCCTGACGGAAGGTATGACATGGTTACTGGCTGGGTTAAATGTTGGCGTGGCACTAGGCGCAGCAATCTCTGGACAAATGGTTGATGGCTTTGGGCTAAGATCGGGTTTTCTCGTTGCATTATGCGCAGGGGGTATAGTGTTGGTGGTTGTGTTATGGGGACATTATCATATGGCTAATGACAGCATAGCCATATCAAATGATCCATCATGATGATCACTACGATTCTTTTTGCTGTGCTTTCTGGAGTGGTCTTCAATTGAGGACTTTAGTTTAAGTAAATGCCATGATTTATAAAAAACCATTTCAGCGACTCAATGCGGAAATGGTTTTTATGAAATATGTGTGCTTAAGATAGCGTTAAAGGATTTTATCTAAAGCGTATTCTGTTGGTTATAGTATAGTTGGTAATAGCGCGTTGGTTTTGCTGTAAGATAAAACTCTAATTTTTCCCCACTATGTGTTAATTGCGTTTTAACTGCCCAATTCATTTTTTGCCCAGTTCGGATCATCTAACATTTGATGTACACGTTTCTTATCAACATCATTTTCCCATACACCAATCACTAAAGTTGCGACACAATTACCAATCAAGTTGCTTACTGCTCTTAAAATACCAATCAGCCAATCCACTGAAAGGATCAATACCAAGCCAATCGCAGGGATAACAGGAAAGCTGGATAAAGTCGCAGCGAGTACAACGATTGCTGATGCAGGAATACCATGTGCTCCTTTTGAGGTAAACAAGGTGATTAAAAGAATCATGATGAGGTCTGAAATTGTTAGATGAACGCCTGTCGCTTGCGCAATAAATACAACAGCAAGGGTGAGATAAATTGAAAAGCCATCTAAGTTAAAAGAGTAACCCGAAGGAATGACGAGGCTTACTGTAGAGTCTTTTATCCCTAATTTTTTTAGTTTATACATCACTTGCGGTAATACCGAATCAGAAGATGATGTTCCACATACAATGGTGATTTCTTCTCTAAAATAGCGAATAAGCTTAAAAATATTGAAGCCTAAGAGTTTTAATACCAGACCAAGTATGACGATCACAAAGAAAATCACAGTTGCATAATAAATTAAGACCAAATAGCCCAGATTAAGTAAGGTTTCTATTCCAAACTTTGCTACGGTAAAAGAAATTGCACCAAAAACGCCGATAGGGGCCAGTTTGATGATGATGGACATGATTTTAAAAATAACTTGAGATATTTTGTCGATAAAAGAGGCAACAGGTTCACTGACATCTTTAGACAGCATAGATAATGCAACGCCAAATAAAATTGAAAAGACAACCACTTGCAGAATATCATTTCCTGTAAATGCACCCACAGCAGTTTGAGGAATCATATTTAAAAAGAAATCAGCTACACCTGTAACTGCATGGATATTTTCATTGTACTTGTTCATTTGGGACGCATCTAAAGTCGAAATATCCACGTGCATACCATGCCCAGGTTTAAATATATAGGCTGCGGCTAAGCCTAAAATTAGAGCGATAGTAGTCATGATTTCAAAATAAATCAGTGTTTTTATTCCTACTTTCCCAGCTTTTTTTAAGTCTCCTGCACCATAGATTCCTAATACAATGACGCAGAATATAAGTGGAGCAATCAACATTTTGACAAGTTTGACAAAGCCATTACCAAACACTTGAAAATTGATCGCAATATGAGGCAAAAAGTAACCGAATAAACAGCCAATCACCAATGCAATCATCACTTGTAAAAATAAAGAGCGTTTAATGAGCTTCATTGAGGAGATTCATAACTAAAAGGTCACTTGAAAAAGCAATAGTTATGCCATTTTTTGAATGAATAATTTTTGGTCTTTTCTGTAGCTTTTGTTGTAGTGTTATTTGATTGTTTGATATATAGGCTACTTAATGCGGTATTCGATTATTTATAGATTAAAAAATAAAAAGGATATATAACAAGCCTTAAAAGAATCTCCTAAAACATTTAACAATAAGAAGCTAAAACTTGTACATCTGCAATCGTATTTTTTGTTAGCTTGAAATATACCGTATTGTTGGAGTAGGAAAATGACTAAAAAAGTACTATTCATCACTTCAAATTCTGGCGTTGAGCATGATGAGCTTAAAAAACCTTTAGACTTTTTGACGAGCAAGGGCATAGAAAGCATTCACGCTGCGATTGAATTAAAAGATGTACGAACCGTTGTTCATGATGATGAAAAATCGGTGTCATATAGTCCGCATGCGATTTTGGAAAAAGTAGATCCAAGTGATTATGACCTGCTGGTTATTCCAGGGGGAACGGTCAATGCCGATCAATTGAGAATTGATGAGAATGCTAAGAAAATCATTCAATCCTTTACCGACCATAAGAAACCGATTGCTGCCATATGTCATGGACCATGGGCTTTAATCAATGCAGAAAGAATTAAAGATAAAAATTTGACTTCATATAAAAGTATTCGCATAGATTTAGAAAATGCAGGTGCAAACTGGATAGATGAAGAAGTTCATCGTTGTAATACGGGTGGATGGGTACTCATTACATCACGTAGTCCAGATGATATTCCTGCCTTTAATGAGGCGATATTAAAAGAATTGGAATAAGTGAATAGAGTAGGCTAGGCAAAGTGTAAATTTTTGAGATAGCCCTTTAATCAAGGGTTACTTCATACAATCTTTGAATATGTTGGGTTTTAATTCCCCACACAGAGCCAGATATTCTACGTTGATGGTTCTCAAAACTTTGTCGATTCTCAAAAACTTCATGAACATCCCAAATTAAGGGATTTTGACTCTGTTTGACCTCAAAAGAAACACAACCTTGTTCTTGTCTGGTCAACTTGATATGTTTTGGAAGATACTTAATTACGATATTTAATTCATGTTCAGAAACACAGATTAACTGACCACATAGCTTAACCATAGCATTCTCATTGATAAAATATAGCTGTTGTTTTATGTAGGCGTAGTACTAGTCTTGCATATATTATTATTTTTTGCGTAAAAATTTAATGCGCATTTTATTCGATCTTTCATAAATCAAAAATGATCATGTTGAGTGATTTATATTGGTATTGATGGTTAGGATCAAGGCGTATGTTGATCTATGGTTTAGAAATGACTTATGAAAGGAGCCTATAGAATTGCTTATAGATAACTTAATAAAGAAGCAGATATTAAAAAACCACTTAGGATTAATGCACCTAAGTGGTTGTCTTATTTGGTGGGCCCGCCCAGACTTGAACTGGGGACCAACGGATTATGAGTCCGCTGCTCTAACCAACTGAGCTACAGGCCCTTCATCAAGTGAATTGATTAATTATCAACTACTTGGAACGTGTGCAATACTATCTAAGATTTTAGAGTTTATCAAGTTTTTTTTACAAGTAGACTGTAGAGAATAGCTTGATATAGTGTTTAGCATTGCGACAGCTAGAGATTCTATATAGGTCAACACCAAGAGTAAAGCTGACAAAGACATTTATTGATCAATTGGAGCTTAGATCTACGATTTATCGAGACAAGGAGTTGATTGGCTTTGTTGTAAGTGTAAATAACAGCGATAAAACTTACTGTCGATGAAAGAAATTTCTTGGTAGATCTGTGTGCACGACTTTGGATATATGGAAATATCAGTCTAGGGAAAGCGTATGACTTAGCACAGGGGAAATTGCTACAAATGGCATAAGGAATAAATCCAACCATAAAAAAGCAAAAAATATTAGAGCAGCAACAACAATTAAATATCGAGAAAAAGAAGTCTACAGCAGCTATAGCAAACTAAGCTTTTATGGATTACCTCAATTTAAAGTCTCTTCAAGCAAGATCAATTATGGATTATATAATCAAAAATAGATCGTTCAAAAATAGCTGCACATTACTCTAACTTAGCTTTGCCAGCTTGCAAGCATATAGATCACAATCGCAATTAAAAATAGACCCACTAAGAGTAAAATATATTTAGGGATTCTACGCTTTTCTTGTGCTTTTTCAGATCTTTCTTGAGCGGTTGAAGGGTTGTTATCATGTTGCATATTAACCTCTAAGATTTATCAAGTGATTAATTTATATGGTGGACTAATCTCATCAATACTGTGTGAATAAATGTTGTTCAAAAGTGATCAATGTAGATTAAATGAAAGATTAAGTATTAAATGAAATGATGCTTTAAAATAAGGGTTAGTAATTTTTAAAATAAAAACATAGTTTTAATTGGTATTCTGTATTGAGTTAAAATAAATAGGCTGAGCTTAAATTCACAAGCACTTACAACACTAAACAGCGGATAAAATAATCCATGCTATAAAAATAATGCTTTTATTTAACATTATATGGAGAAGTGATTATGTCTGTAGGTGATAAATCAGCATATACAGCAAAGCAGAAAAGACAAGCGCAACATATTTATGAAAGTGAGAAAAAACAAGGTCGCTCAGATGAAGATGCAGAACGTATTGCTTGGGCGACTGTAAATAAGCAGGATGGTGGTGGGAAAAGAAAAACGCAGCATTCTTAACTGATTAAATCCACCTCGGTGGATTTTTTATTTGCTAAATAAACTATTAATTTCCAAAACTAAATGAGAGCATCCTAAAGATGATTTTTAAAGTTTACTTATAGGGTTATTTGAAATATTACACCGTTAGTCATTATCCATATTACTACTTATAAATTCTAGAATAGAAAATATATCAACAAGCAAAATGAGTGAATATCAATATGCAATTCAATACTGGGGCAAACGCCTTGATCTTATCAATGAAGGCGAAAGACAACGCCAATCAAGGTTAGATGAAGATACGAAAGTCTTAAAAAATAAGATTTAATCAAATATAAAACGCTCGATGAAATTCATCGAGCGTTTTATATGAAATAAGTGTCAATCTACTTCAGAACGAGACACATATAAAATTGAATATAACTCAGTTGTAATAGGCCAAATCTATACTTCTAGCCAAGTGTCTTTAACCTCTTGAGAATCTTTAGTTAAGATAACTTTTTCGCCTTTTATCTCACCAACCCAAGATGTTGGGATGAGATGGTGATGTCCATCGCCATGTTTAGTCAGCTTAATTTGGTCTGCTCCAACAAGGTGATCTACCTCACCAACTTTGGTTCCACAAGAGGCAATAACATCGGCATGATTCTTAATACTTTCAACATTGATAGAAGTCATTTGATACTTTCCTATTGAAATGTGATTTGAATATTTACCTTATATGAAATAGGTAGGTGAGTCTTGGTCTGAAATGAAAAGGCTACAAGACAGCCAAAATAATTACTTAATGAATTAAATTTTATACATGGTAATTTTTTGAAATTAATGATAAATGAAGCCATTACAGTATTTAAGTTGCTGTAATGGCTTCAGGTTTTAACAGATAGACTTAGAAACGATAACCTACACCAAGGTAAGTGATCAGCGGGTCGATCTCAATTTTAGTTTTAGCCTGAATAAGCTTTGCATTGTTGTTGGTATTGAGGACGGTAATGGTTGCAGTATTGTCTAACTTCGCATACGAAATAGAGGCAGTCGCAAACCAGTTTTGTTTAAAGTCATAGGTAAAACCAGCAGTAACAATCGGTGCAATAGTATCAGTAGCATCTACCTTAACTTTCATGTTGCCGCTTGATGGCTTTCCTTCTAGAGAAGCGCCTGCTTTACCATCATGAATGTTTTGAATCATATGTCCAGCACGTATCAAATCATTTTCAATCCCTGAATTAATTTCGATCTCGTTGAAGTAGGCATACATTAAACCAGCACCTACAAATGGTCTGAACTTATTGACACCAGATTTACCAAAATAGTACTGCGCTTGTATTGCAGGCGTCCAAGCTCTAGCAGATGCAGCAGTGTTATAACTATCCAAATCTGTAATCAAAAGATTGTTTTTTAAATACAAATCGCCTACTAAGCCTTGAAGTGGCTGAGATGTTGCTGAAAAGGGTGCATAGACAGTACCTTTCCCTTTTAGATCAACTTTTGGTGGAATCCCTGCAATCAATTGAACGGCAACATTGTCAGTGACATTATAAGTAAACATCATACCTAGCGTGTCTACATCCTCAACTTCCAAACCAGCATCCGCTGACCAGTTGGCAATCCCATTGATTTCAGCAATTCCTGTTAATTGGTCAATTAAGGTTGGGTCGTCTGCCATGATTACATCTAGCAGGTCATCAAATAAATATCGTCCTTCTTCATTACTTGGTGCATTGAGCAAGCTAATTAGGTCGGGATTCATTGCATCAATACGAGATTGATCGACATTGTTTAAAATGGTTTGGCCTGTAATTACACCCACAGCAGCTTTAGTACCATTACCCACAGAGGTGTTAATCCTAAAAGGTTGTGCTTTCCCCATTGATGACATATGCAACCAACCTGAAGAAACAGAGAAGCGTTTAAAATCTTCAGCTTGGCTTATTCCCGCAATACACAAGAGTGAGGTTGTAACGATGGCTTTTTGAAAGATCTTTTTTATTTTCACTTTGATTCATCCTTTTAAATACAATCACTGTCTTCTTGACAATGAGATTATTAAAATTACATAAAATAACCAATAAGTAGAGTAAAAACTCTAATTTAAAAACAGTATTAAGACTTAAAAGTTAATTAATAATGATTGAAAAGTAATATAAAAAACATAAAATCATAGAGTTGTTTGAAAATAATGTATTTTTAAGTATATTTTTCATATAAATAAAGTATTACAAAATAGTGACATAGTTTTACTTTTTGATAAATTTACTTTACTTTTGATTATATTGAAAAAATTATAAGATAAATTAGTAGATCTAAATTTAATTATTATTCATAGAATATTTTTGATGAATTATCGATATAAGTTGTATTATTTTTCCCGCTATAAAATACAACTTATAAAGAAATGAACGATTATAAAATAGCGAATAAAGCATAAAATGATCAGTTAATGCCTATTGATTTGCATTTGTTTAAAATCCAATACATGTGATTACAATTTGAATCGCCAAAATAATAAGACAGATTATTCCAACAGCATAAGAAATACTGCGCCATGGTTGAATTGCACTGAGATAGGTGACTGTATGTGTGATTCTTGCAATCGTAAAAATACAAAAGATCCAGACAATAAAATCACTGCTAAGATTTAATGCAATACAAAGCCCTCCAAGCACCCAAAACACGGGAATATTTTCTAGATCATTTGCCCAAGCTTGGCTGGCTCTGGTCACTTGTGGTAGTTCTTCGGGTCTGGCTTGAACACTGACAAAATTAGCATCTTCGGTATTTTTAAACGCTTTATTCTTTATACGATAAAATCCTTGATAACAAGAGATTGCAAGCATTTTAAAAAAAAGCAAAACCACACAAAATGCATAGATATGTAGTAGATTATTCATAGATCCCCATTTATTTTATATGCTTTAGAAGTAAGTGTATCTATTTAAAGTGATTTTTAAACTTTGTCGAGCGAAATTTTTAGAAGCAGTTTTAATGCTCTATGACTCTGATTTGATTTTCGGAGGGGAGGTAAAATAAAAATGAATAATTAGAAATTTAACCATAATTGAAAATTAATCGAGTGCTTTTAACGATGATCTAAGTTTTGAGTCAATGAGAGCTGCTGCTGAGTGTGTTGAGTTATACGATGATCTAGTCAGATTTGTGGCTATTGAGTGGGAATAATATGCAGTGTCACTTTTTTCGTTTTTCTAAATAAATTTCAAATACGCTCCATGTACAAATCAAAACAAAGACTAAGGCACTTACGCCAAATAGGGGCATCAACATATTGCAATCCTTTTGCAGATAAAATTTTGGAGCTTATGGCGCAATTAAGACTAAAGTCTAAATGATTTTAACAAGATAAAAAATATTGATTTGAGTTTTATTATTGAGATTATGATTTATATGGATGTTTTTTATGAAAAATTTATATTTTGTCCTAGAGGAAGTTAGATGATATTGGTGCGATTAACGATTTCCTATTTTAAGCATACATTTCGGTGTAGCAAAACAAAGGTTTAAAATGACAAAAATAAATATACAAATGTAAAAAATAAGCACAATAGAGATTGTCTTTTTAAGCTTTTACTCGGACAATTCGCAAATTATGATTTTATGATGTTAGGTATTTATGAAAAAGATGTTGGGAGAACTTACTTTTAAGCTCTCAGGTTGGTCATATGAAGTTGATCAAAGTGTATTAGAAAAAAAACAAGTCATCATCGGTTTTGAACACACATCCATGATGGATGCTGTATTGTCATTGGCAATTTTTCAAATTCATGACATTAAAATCCATACTTTAATTAAAAAAGAATTATTTAAAGGGCCGTTGAAACCGATTTTAGAAAAAATTGGTGGTATTCCTGTAGATCGAAAGTCAAACAAAGACATCGTTTCACAAATGGTTGATCTGTTTCAGAGTAATGAAGAATTTAATTTGGTGATTGCGCCAGAAGCGACTCGCGCAGAACGTGGGCAAGCACGTAAACCGATCCGTACTGGTTTTTGGCATATCGCAAAAGCAGCTGGTGTTCCTATTGTTTTAATGTATGCAAACTCAAAAACAAAACAGGGTGGGATCTTTGGAAAAATTTACCCAACAGATCTAGATCAAGACTTAGCAGAAATTAAACGTCTATATAAACAACATACAGGGCTCGATATTGTGATTCCTGAAGCAAAAAAATCTTAATTTGCATTAAATCTAAAAAATAAGCACTTTCTCATAAAAAAGTGCTTATGGTAGAATTGTCGCAATTTGATATGGCATGAAGCCAATCTACAGGAGCATATTTCGCATGGCGGGTCATTCCAAGTGGGCCAATATTAAGCATCGCAAAGCAAAACAAGATGCAAGTCGTGGTAAAGTTTTTACCAAATATATTCGTGAATTAACCACAGCAGCAAGACTTGGCGGTCCTGATGTGGGAAGTAACCCTCGTCTACGTGCTGTTGTCGAAAAAGCACTTTCAGTGAATATGACACGTGACACGATCAACCGTGCTATCCAACGTGGTGCTGGTGGTGAAGACAACGATGATTTAAAAGAAGTCACTTATGAAGGTTATGGTGTGGGTGGTGTTGCGGTTATCGTAGAAACCATGACAGATAACCTTAATCGTACTGTGCCTGATGTACGTCATTGTTTTTCTAAAACCAATGGTAACTTAGGTACAGCGGGTTCAGTGGCATACTTGTTTACCAAACGTGGTGAGATTACTTTTGAAGATGTTTCTTTGGAAGATAAAATCATGGACGTGGCTTTGGAAGCTGGTGCTGAAGATATCGAAGTGAACGAAGATGAAATCTTAGTAATCACTACACCAGAAAGCTTTGGTGATGTACAAGATGCTTTGACTGCTGCTGGTTTAAAATCTGATAATGCAGAAGTGGTTATGAGCCCATCAACAAAAGCATTGATTGCTGATGTGGATCAAGCAAAACTCATTGTGAAAATGATTGATATGTTTGAAGATCTTGATGATGTTCAAAACGTATATACCAACGTTGAATTCACAGATGAAGTATTGGCTGAATTAGACAGTTAAGTCTGATTTGAGTTGATAAAACGCACCTTTGGGTGCGTTTTTTATTAAGAGAATTTATTGCTGATTTAAAACAGCGGAAATAAATTTATTTTTTTCAATCCGATAATCGATCATATCTAAATTTTCACAACGCTTTTTTAGATCATTGTACGTTTGCACCAGTTCAGGCGATTGCCTGAGTTTATCTCTAAACTGAATAAATGACTCAAATTCAGAACCTTTGACAACCAATTGAAAGGCGACATCATCACCATTGAGAGATTCCAACATACACAGTTGATCCGTTCTCAGTGTTGCTAATTTTTCTTGAAAGTTTAAGTGGCAAAGCTTTTGAATTGCATCATTAAATTCAGATTGATCCACTGCAATATAAATGTCTAAATCTCCTTTAGAGATTGCATTTGGAATCGAAGAGGCGCCAATGTGCTCAATCACTGCATTGGTTAAAAGTGCTTTGATTTGAGTTTGATAATACACAAACCGTGCATTGCATTGTGGTTGATATTCTTCGGCTAAATAAAATCTCATAAAAAAGACCCATTCAAATACAATCTGATATCTTTATTTAAATTCGATTGAGTAGGCCAGTACAATTAAACACGCGTTTATATTCTTTAATCACAAAGCTTGAATGTAGTGCAACCACATGCTCAATTTTACCAATCCGTTTGAGTAAAATTTCACTGTAATTCTCCATATCTTTAGCGATAACTTCGACAAGGAAATCAGCGGTTTGCCCAGTCACTAAAAAGGCGTTAATCACTTCAGGGATGTTTTCGAGTTCTTCTAAAAATTTAGCAAAGGTATCGGTGTCATGTTTGCTTAGGGAAATTTGTAAAATGACATGTAATTTAAAGCCTAATTTTTCAAAATTGATATCACGCTTTAGATTGGTCATGATATCAGTTTCGATCAAGTGTTTGATACGACGATGGACAGAACTTACTGACAGGTTAATACGTTCTGACAATTCATTTAGATTGATGTCTTCATGGGTTAAAATTTCTAAAATTTGTTTGTCGTAACGATCCAGTTCCATATTTTTATCCAGCTTGAAAAAATTTTCTGTATTAATGTAGATTGATTTTTATAGTTTTTCAATATTTGAATCATTTTTGAGAATAAATATCATAAAACGCTAGGTTATGGAAAATAAAGCAGTTTAAATCTGATGGCATACTGTGTTGAACCATATCATGATGATTTTGCAAATGACCTGTTGAAAACATTGAGCGAATCGATAAAACCTAACCCAGAGGATTAAAGATTATTTTTAGTTATTGCTCCTCTATAAAATTTTTACTTTATACTGATTAAAATTGAAAAGTTTATCCACCCATGCTTGAACACGATCTAGAACTTACCGAATCTGAAATGCATCTCTATTCCCGTCAAATTCTGCTGGATGGTTGGGATATTGAGGCGCAAGAAAAATTAAAACTCGCCAATGTACTGATTGTTGGTTGCGGTGGAATAGGGTGTACCACAGCCGAATTGTTGGCACGTGCTGGTGTTGGGAAAATTAGTCTGATTGATGCTGATACGGTTGAAATCAGTAATTTACAAAGACAAATTGCCTACGTTGCTCAAGATGTCGGGTTTTATAAATCGGAGATCTTGGCCAAGAGATTACAAACAATTAATCCTTTTATCCAAGTGGAAAGCTATACCAGTAAATTGGATGAAAATAATGCGCAAGCATTGATTGCTCAGCAAGATTTAGTCTTAGATGGTTGCGATAATTTTACCACCCGTTATCTGGTGAATCACATCTGTACTCAGCTACATATCCCACTGGTTAGCGCGTCTGCGATTGGTTTCCAAGGCCAGCTCTTTATGGTTGACGGTGATTCAGCTTGTTATGAATGCTTATTTCCCAAAGCGCAACAGCATAATGAAAGTCTGCGTTGTGCTGACTCTGGTGTATTGGCCACCACACCCAATGTCATGGCAAGTTTACAGGCACATCATGCACTTCTATATTTAGGTTTGGCAAAAACCCCACTGAAACAAAAATTGATGCTTTGGGATGGGTTAACAATGAAACAACGAATTTTAGCCTTTGAAAAAGATAGAGATTGTACAAACTGTCAGGCAAGCCATACTGCAAATGCTGATTAATTTGCTACACTTATACAAATTCAATTCAATGTTGACATTATGAAAAATAATATCTTTTTAGATGGTCTGCGTTCAGTTGCCCGAGTTGGGGAAACTGCTGTTATCGCTGCCAAAGCTGGCATTAAATACGCCACTGAAAAACCAAGTAATGCCAAACTGATGCGTGAAACCTTTGAATCATTAGGCTCAACTTATATTAAATTGGGTCAATTTATTGCCAGTACACCATCTTTATTTCCTCGTGAATATGTTGAAGAGTTTCAAGGCTGTTTAGATCAAACGCCTTATTTACCTTTTAGCTATGTTCAGGACGTATTGGAACAAGAATTTGCTGGACGTAATTTAAGTGAAATCTTTGCATCTATTGATGAAAAGCCTCTTGCTTCAGCGTCTATTGCTCAGGTTCATGCGGCCAAATTGGTGACTGGTGAAGATGTTGTAATTAAAGTGCAAAAACCAGGTGTTGAAACTATTCTTTATACCGATTTAAATGTTTTGCACTGGGCAACAAAGGTGTTGGAAAAAGCGATTCCAAAAGTAAAATTCGCTTCATTGGCAGATATTGTTGATGAAATTAAAACACGTATGGTACGTGAAGTTGATTTTATTGAAGAAGCACAAAATTTAGATGATTTTGTGAATTATCTTAATGTGTCACAAAATACCGCAGCAACAGCACCAAAGGTCTATCATCAATTTTCAACACGTCGTGTACTTACCATGCAACGCCTGTATGGTGTGCCACTGACTGATTTTGATGTGGTGAGAAAGGTCGCAAAAGATCCATCTCAAGTGCTGATTACCGCCATGAATACTTGGTTTGGTAGTTTGATGTTATGCCAGTCTTTCCATGCTGATTTGCATGCAGGTAATCTGATGTTGCTTGAAGATGGCCGTATTGGTTTTATTGATTTTGGTATCGTTGGACAGTTAAAACCTGAAGTTTGGCAAGCATGTATGGCATTTATGGATGCTTTACAAAAGACTGATTACAAGTTGATGGCTGAAAATATGTTGGGTATGGGTATGACCAGTACTCAAGTCGATACGCAGGTTTTGGCAGAAGATTTAGAGCGTTTATTTAGTGGGGTACTGCTTGCGGATCCACAAAAAATTATGACGTCGAATCCATCGGATTTAAATGACATCATGATGGATATGGTGGGTGTAGGCGAGCGTCATGGTATTCGTTTCCCACGTGACTTCGCTTTATTATTTAAGCAAATGCTCTATTTTGATCGTTTTATGCGTGTTCTTGCGCCATATACCGATATTTATGCTGACCAACGTTTACAGATGGTGCAAAATATTGATCCTGTGTCGCTGTTAAAACATTGATATAGATGTTTTCCCTTTGTGAAAAGCTGGCTGAGTTTGATTGTAAAATCTTACTTGGCCCTTTTTAAAAGAGCATTTTTTATTTACATTGAGAATTTATAAACGTCATGGATGCAATTATCATTGAAGGGTTGAAAGTTGAGACGGTGATTGGCTGCTTCAATTGGGAACGGCAAATTATTCAACCTTTAATGTTGGATCTCCATATTCAAACCAGTTTAGAACAAGCGTCTAACTCAGATGAATTGGTCGATACGTTGAACTATGCTGAAATTTGTGAAATTTCTGCCAAAGTGATTCAGGATGCTGCGCCAAAATTGATCGAACATGCGGCCAAATTGGTGTTGAATACGCTTTTCTCTACCTTTCCGCCTATTGAATCGATTATGATTACGATCCGTAAGCCTGCCATTATCCCGCAAGCAAATTCTGTAGGAATTCGTCTTGAACGACACCGAAATGATATTCGCCCTAGCTCTAGCGAGTAATCGCGATCCACAACAAAATTTTCAAAAAGCATTTGCTCAGATTGCCCATTTGGGAATGGTGTCATTTTCTCCAATCTATTTGATTCCATGCCGTGATGGAATTGGTGCAGATTATTGGAATGCTGCATGTTTGGTTCAAAGTCAGCTGTCGGTAGATGAAATGCTGTCTTTATTAAAAAAGATGGAAGCAGACTCAGGTCGTGTACGCCCATCACATCAAATTTCCTTGGATATTGATCTCATTGCATGGGGATTTCATTTAACTGCAATGCAATTTAATCCAAAGAAACTACCATTGGCGTTGGATGTTAAAGTGCCGATGTCTGATCTTTGGGAAGATGCATTATTCAAACATTCCGCAGATCAATTTCCAGTTATCATTTTATAGTCTTTAAAATAACTAGGTTAAAAACAATGTATTTTAAGCCCTTGGCATTATTCAGTTGTGTGCTTTTATTCAGTGCATGTCGCCATTTACCTGAATCATCCGTTACACCAGCACAAGCTGTAAGTGGAGTGCAAAGCTTACAACAGCGGGATAACGATCTTAAGCAAAAAGTGAATGCTTATACACAAGATCAAGCTTTATTTGATGTGGCATTTGATGATCTCAATCAAGATGGGCAAGATGAAGCCATCGTGCTTTTAAAAGGGCAAGATTGGTGTGGGTCAGGTGGTTGTACAATGCTGATCTTTCAAGGAAAACCTAATCAACAGTTTGACTTTTTAAGTAAAACAACCTTGGTGGATACGCCTGTCTACGCCACAACATATATGCATAATGGTTGGAAGCAATTGCTGGTTTATAGCCGAAAGCATGGGCAAGTGATGTTGAAATTTGATGGAACTCAATATCCGCTCAATCCATCTTTATTGCCTGTCGCAACTGCAAAATTGGCACCGAATACAGCTAAATTACTTTTGGGGGTTGCTGAGTAATTTTTTATTTTAACCCACAGCTCTATATCAAAATGTGGGTTAAGCAGACCCTGGTAAAATGCTAAAAAACAAGCCCAGCAAGTGGGCTTATAAATCAGTTAAATCATACTGTTAGATAAAATAACTGGTCTTGGTCATCAGTTTAGAAATTGCAGTCATGGTGATCTTGACTGGAATAGGCAGCTCTACACCACCAGCAGTTAATGCAGTATCACGATGATGTAGCTCATCTTCATTCATCTGCACCAATATTTTACGTGAGCGTTCGTCTTGAGCTGGAAGCTGACTGATATGGTGTTGTAAATGTAAGCTGACTTGGCGTTCAGTTTCAGCCACAAAACCTAAACTGTATTTATCGCCTGCAATGCCAGCAAGTGCACCCATACCAAAAGAAAGACCATACCATACAGGATTCAGCAAACTGGTATGACTGTCGAGCTCTTTTAAACGATCTTCACACCAAGCCAAGTGGTCTTGTTCTTCAATTGCTGCAAATTCCATTTCACGACGTACATTTGGAAGTTTGGCCGTTAATGCCTGCCCATGATAAAGCGCTTGAGCACAGACTTCACCACTATGGTTAACGCGCATTAAGCCTGCAACATGGCGTGCTTCACTGACAGCCAGTTTGGTTTCGACTGCATTGGACGGATTGCTTCTTTGTGCTGAAGTTGCACCAGGTACTAAACTTCTTAAAGCTTGGTCAAATGAATTGATCAATTTATCGATGCCAGTATATTGACGCATATTAGTCCTCCAAAGAAACCTGAGTTGTCGCTATTAATGGTTTTAAACGAATTAATAACCAAGTACTAAAAATAGCACTCAGCACAGCTGTGATACAGAATAAGATTTTAATATCTATTTTCAAAATACTTAAGATGAGAATAGAAAAAATTGCCGATGAAACCATGAATATTGCATTAAAAATATTGTTTGCCGCAACCACACGCGCACGGTGTGATTTTGGGGCATAGGCTTGCATCATGGCATAAAGTGGAACGATATAAAAACCTCCACTTATGCCCAATAAGGTCACCGCAAGCATGACATGATAATAAATTGCCCCTGAGTTAAACATATCAGGAATTGCAATCAGATCACCTGTTCGTTCTGGAACAAAAGCCAAACTAGCTGCTAAATAGAGTGCAAATACCGTTAAACCAATCGCACCAAGCGGTACCATTTTGATATTCACCTCTGCACCACCAATTTTACGGCACAGTAACGAGCCCACGCCAATACCGACAGAAAAAAATGTAAGCAATAAACTAACAACATTTTCATTGGCATGCAGGTTTTGCTGTGTTAGTTGGGGGATTTGTGTGAGGTATGTTGCACCATAAAACCAATACCAAGAATTGCCTAAAAGTACGATAAAAATTAATGGTAAACTTTTAGCATAACGAATGGTTTGGAAACTGGTACGGAAGAAATTCCAATCGATTTCTAAATCTTCATTTGAAGTAGATTGTTTAAGAACAAAACGACTGGATAAATAACCCACCACTGCAATAGAGACGATGGTTAAGCAAATCCAGATCATATTGCCTTGTGATAGCGAAATGACTGCACCGCCTAAAATCATCCCAATTAGAATTGCAATCGATGTGCCTGACTGAAACAGAGCATTACCTGACATTAGTTCATTGGGTTTTAAGATTTCAGGCAAAATCGCATATTTGATTGGCCCAAAAAAAGTACTGTGCGTACCCATTAAAAATAAGGCGAAGAGTAAAATCCAAAGATTGCCCAATAAAAAACCTACCGAGGCGATCAGCATGATGATGATTTCTAAAATTTTAATACTTCGGACTAAAAATGAGCGTTCGTATTTATCTGCAATTTGACCTGCGGTCGCAGAGAAGATGAAATAGGGTAGAATAAACAGTAACGCAGCGAGATTGTTGAGTGTGCTGATATTGGCAGACTGATGATGAATCCAACCATAGGTAATGACGAGTAATAATGATTGTTTATAAACATTATCATTCAGGGCGCCAAAAAACTGGGTAAGGAACATCGGTAAAAAACGTCGTGTCCCTAAAATATGCTCATTTTTTTCCATTGTAGACGACTTCATTTAGTTATATATAAGAAATGTGTTGAAATGGTAACTATCTCTCAAAATCATGTATCATGTTTTTAACTTAAATCATGTGTAAAACCAATTGGTTTGGGTATTTGAAAGATTTTTAATAATTGATCTTTCTACAAATAAATTTAGGTCATTCGAGCTTGGTATGCCAGCAAAAATTAATTTTAAAAAATCTGTGCTTTCACATAGTGTACATTTACACTTTGACCGTTATCATATCAATAAACTGATATGTTCAAGTGTTTTTTTAAGTGTTTTTGCGATCCCTGTCAGTTATGCCGATCAAATACAAAGCAATCAGAACTTGCCATCAAGCTCTGAAACCATCAGTACAAGTTCTGAAAAAATCAGCAATACTCAAGAACAATTAGAATCTGCGGCCATTCAACAAGGCGTACCTAACGAAAAGATCGACCAGTTAGATCAGAAAATTCAACAAGCTCAACAAACTGATCAAGTCGATAGTGTTAAAATGCTTGAACAACAAGAAAAAAATATGGGGGTGCAAGATGATTTTAAGCCAATCCAATTTGAAGATCTTGAAGAGTTACCTGCTGTTGCTGTGGATCAGTCTTTAGCAAATGAAATTTATAAAGTTGCAGAAGATGCAAAAACAGATGCGCAGAATTTTCGTAATGGGGTGACCAAAGCACCCCAAGTCGAAGTGACTAATGCGACCCAACAAGAATTAAATGAAATTACGCAAGCGCCAGTCAATGTTGATCAGCTTATACAAACCATTCGTGCGGACAATAAAATTTCTGTAGAGGAAAATCAATCGGGTAAAACCTTGGTTGATAATACACAGAGTAATAGCGATGAAGAAAAGGCTAAACCTGGTTTCTTTAAAAGTTTAGTCAATAAAATCCGTGGACCGCAAGACAACGGTGTACCAATTCCAAAAATTGGTGTTTCCGTGACGGGTGCACCTACGGTCCTAGCAACTAACTTAAAAGCAAAATTAGGAACCTTTACCCAAGAAGCATATTCTGATTTTAATGGCTCGGTGCCACAGTTAAGAACACTGGCGGTACAGGCTGCTCAAGCAGTAGGTTATTACAATGCAGAATTCAAGTTTACTAAAATCGATGATACCCATTTAGGGGTTAAAGTCACCCCACATGATCCAGTCAAAGTGGCTGAACAAAATATTGAGTTTACAGGGGCTGGCTCTAAACTGGCACAGTTCCAAGTTATTGGCGTACTTCCTGATTTAGAAGAAGGTGATATTCTCAATCATGGTGCTTATGAATCTACCAAAAGCCGAATAGTAGATGCAGCATCGAATAATGGATTTTTTGATGGTTATTGGCGTTTACATGATGTCAAAGTTGAACAACCGCAAAACAAAGCCAAAATTGATTTAAAGTACGAAACGGGCGATCGTTATAAATTGCAAGATGTTGAGTTTAGAATGAGTGACCCTTCTAAGCCACTTCCGATCGATTTAAAAATCTTAAAAACCTTAGCGCCGTGGGAAGATGGTGCGGATTACACTGCATGGCGTGTCAATGGTTTAGCAAATAACTTAACCAACTCACGTTATTTTAACTATACCTTGGTTGATGCGATTAAACCGGATGCAATTGTAAAACCACTTGAGCTTCCCGCGGATCTGCAAGCTTTGGTAGATCAGCAAAAAATCACTGAAACAACATTGTCTGCGCAAACCAATGCCGATAAAGTGCATTTGTCAGATAAAGAAGTGACCCAAAATGTGGTCAATGAAAATCAGTTTGCTGGAACGCAAGGTGAAGAGGTCAATCCGAACTTAAAGCAGCTTCAAGCACAACAGAAAGAAAAAGAATCCGATGATGATCTATTAAAAGATCAGGCACGTGAGAATAAAAAGATTCCTGTGATTGTTACTTTAAATGCGGATCGCTTAAACAGTTTA
This sequence comes from Acinetobacter sp. I-MWF, assembly GCF_025433935.1. Lineage (NCBI taxonomy): Bacteria > Pseudomonadati > Pseudomonadota > Gammaproteobacteria > Moraxellales > Moraxellaceae > Acinetobacter > Acinetobacter sp. I-MWF. The sequence continues at coordinate 1,983,124 of NZ_JAMBAR010000001.1, forward strand.
GAAACTGGTATTGGTTATGGGACTGATACAGGGGTACGTTTACGTAGCCAATATAGACGTGCGATCGTCAACCATTTAGGGCATTCTTTTGATGCCAATATGGAATTGTCACAAATTCGTCAAGCCATTGATGCTCGCTATAACATTCCTTATAAACATCCATTAAATGATTACTTCAGTTTGGTTGCGGGTTATGAGAGAGAAACCCGTGATGGTATTGGTAATGACATGGATTTGGTTATTGAGTCTGCGGTAGCTGGGGTAGACCGTATTATTAAAGGGTCCAGAAAAGAGTGGCAGCATATTCTTGGTGTGCGTTATCGTTTAGACCGTGTTACTCAAAATGGTCCTGTAGATATTGCCAATATTCCTGATGCTTTTTTAATTCCTGGTTCAAATCAAGAACAGCAATCATTGTTGTTGGGTTATGAAGCAACCAAAACAACCAGTGATAATCGGATCAATCCAACACGCGGATATAAGCAAAGTTATAAAATTCAGCTTGGCAGTAAATCTTTACTTTCAGATACGGATATGGCGATTACCAGTGCAGATTGGAAAGGCTTATATTCTTTTGGTCAAAATGATAATCATCAGGTGGTTGGTGGTTTGAATGTCGGCTATATTTTTGCCAAAGATTTTGAACAAGTTCCTTATAATTTAAGATATTTCGCTGGTGGGGATCAGAGTTTGCGAGGCTTCGATTATAAGAGTCTATCCCCAACGGAATATGGCTATAAAGTCGGTGGTCAAGGTTTGGCTGTCGGTTCATTGGAATATAATTACCAATTTAAAGAGGGGTGGCGTGGCGCAATATTCAGTGACTTTGGTAATGCTTACGATAAATCATTTAGTAACGATACCCAATATAGCTTAGGCTTAGGAATCCGTTGGAAGTCACCAATTGGTCCGATTCGAATTGATGTTGCATCAGGTGTTTCAGATCCTGCTCGCCCAATTCGACTGCACTTCTTTATTGGTTCACAACTTTAATTAACTAAAAATATAAGAGAAATACTGGAAATATTATGGCTGATGAAGAACATCAAGATGTTCAAAATGAACAGCAAAATGATCAACTAAAGCAAGCGCAGACACCGAAGAAGCGTAATATATTGCGTAATATTCTGATGTCATTGCTTTTGGTCATTATTTTATTGATTGCTGCATTGGCTGTGATGTTTAGTACCGATAAAGGCAGTAAGTTTTTATTGGATCGGGTTGCTTCCAGCCAGAAAATTATTGATTACCAATATGAAGGCGGTAACTTGCTTCAAGGGATCATACTTAAAAATGTTTTGGTCACTCTCGCTGCAGTTGATGTCAAAATTGATCGTGCGGATGTTTCCTTGGGTTGGCGCGCAATATTAGATAAAGAAATTCATCTGAGCCATGCTGATGTTAACAATTTAAGAATTATCAGTAAAACACCACCAAGCGATGAACCCTTTAAGTTTAGCGAAATCAAGTTACCCTTTGTTTTACGTTTAGATGAAGCAAATGTAGATCATATGCAGTTTCAAACCGCATCTACAAAAATTGACTTTAACGATATTCATTTAGAAAATGCATTGTGGTCGGGTACAGAGCTGAAGTTTGAAAACTCTAAAATGGACATGGGCTATTTATCTGTAAAAGATGCGACAGGTAATATGAACTTTAAACAAGGCGATTATCCGCTGAATGCTAAGGCAATTTTGCGGATCCCAAGTTTAAAAAGTCTAAATGTTGAAGATATTTATGTACATGCGCGTGGCTCACTCGACACGATTAAAGCGGGTGTTGCGACTAAAACGCCTGATCTCTTAACAGGCTGGGCGGTGATCCATCCGATGCGTCATGATGTTCCAATGAATGGTGCTTTGGTTTTTAAAGATTATCATTGGCCGTTGTTGCAGGAACAAGAATTACTGTCTAAAAATGGCTTGGCGAAATTTCAAGGCGATGTAAAAGGCTTAAGCTTAGATATTAATACAGACATTAGTGGTAAAAATATCCCACAAGGTCAATATACCGCCTTAGCACATACCGATTTAACCAATCAGTTGAATATTAATAATTTAAATGGTCAATTGATGGGTGGTGCTTTAAATCTTGCAGGTTTGGTCAGCTGGCAAGATCATGTGCATTGGGATGTACAAGGCCGTTTAGATCGAATCAATCCAAAAGATAAAATTATCCCACAAGTGATTCAAGACTTTTTACCTGTTTCCCTTGATGCCAAAATTGGTTCAGTGGGCGAATTAAAACAAGGCATGCATTTAACCGCCAATGTTGATTTTGATAAATATGAAGCTTGGAACGTTAAATTAGATCAAGCTGAACAAAAGGGTAAAAAGCCTGAACCGATGTTATTGGGTGTTAACTGGAAAAATATTGACCGAGCAGTGCCTTATGTGGGTTGGTTAAGCAGTGAACAAGGTCAGGTTGAAGTTGCACTGGTTGACGATCAGCAAAATATTCATGTGGCAACCGTTGTACGTCAACATGAAAAAGGCAGTTTACCTGAGGGCAAATACACAGCTCAGTTAGACCTAAAAGGCAATGATCTACACGTACCAGCATTTGAATATGTGGCAACGAAAGGTAGTTTATCTGGAAATGCAATCGTTGAATTACCTACTGAAAAACGCCAGTTAAAATGGAATGCCTTGCTTAATGCAAAAGATTTTAATCCACAAAGTATTGTCGCAACAGCACCAGTAGATTTAATTAATGGGCAGATAAAAGCCAATGGTTTTGCAAAACCAAATCAACAATTGATTAATTTTGATGCGATTAATTTAACCGGCCGACTTGCAAATCAAGCCAACCCTGAAACAATCCAATTGACTGGTAAAAGTACAGCCGCAGTTATTTTTAACGATGCCAATGCAGGTGGTGCTTTCAAAGGCTTTGCAGTGAATTATGATGGCGCATTAAATGCGTCACAGCTGAAACAAGGCAGTGGCTTATTAAAGATTAGAGTTGCGGGTACACCAGAGCTGATTAAAATATCTGAACTACAGCATGATGGTATTGCAGGAAAAATCTTAGCCAATGGCTTGGTGCATATCAGCAATGGCATCGGTTGGGATATCAACGCATCTTTGGTGCGTTTTAAACCGCAATATTTTGTTTCTTCTGTCCGTGGTGAAGTCTCTGGGAATGTGAAGACTCAGGGGAATTGGTCAGATCGTCTGAAGAGAATTAATATTCAACAATTGAATATTGCAGGCATGATCAATAACAAGCCCTTAAGAGGACGCGGTAACCTTGCTGTTGTTTTAAATTCTGATTTAAAAGGCTTGATGCCACAGCAATTTGAAGCCAATAACTTATTTTTGTCTTATGCCAATAACCAAGTTCAGGCGACAGGAAATGCACAGAATCTACGATTAAAAGTTAATGCACCTGCATTATATGAACTTTATCCAGGATTACGTGGTACAGCATATGGTTATTTAAATTTACAAGCACAACCGCGTTTAAGTGCAACTGCAAACCTCACAGTCGATAATTTTAGTTTTAATGATAGTCTAAGCATTAAAAAATTAAGCTTAAAGGGTGAATTGCCAACCTCTGAAACTGTAGCGTCGAAAATGGTGGCGCAAATGGATACTTTACGTAGCGGAAACCGTGAGATTCAGCATGCAGGGATTACGCTTTCAGGAACACGTAAAGCACATTTATTACAGCTTCAGGCATGGAACTATTATTCTAAGTTTTATGTGCAGCTTGCAGGTGGATTTAATGCGCAGAATGATTGGTTAGGTCAGATTCAAAAAGGTGAGTTTGACTCAGTAAGAGCACATTTATTACAACAACAAAATGCACCTGTTATTTTTAACGCCTCAAAATCGGAGTTATATGTTGGACAGCATTGTTGGTCAAGTCAGCAAAGCCAATTGTGTTTTGATCAACCGATCCGCGCAAGTCAGCAAAATGGTAATGTTTCCTTTGTTACTAAAAATTTAGATCTGAATGATTTTGCCGCGTTTATGCCAGAAGGTTTGGCACTGACGGGTAAGTTAAATGGTTATGCAAAAGCCTCATGGGCGAAAGGTGCACAACCTAAGCTAGATGCTAAGCTGGTTACCCGGAATGGGCAAATTGGTATTGCTGCAGAAGATCCAAATGACCCTTCAACTTCGATGAACTATGACGAAGCCAGTGTAATTGCAAAAAGCATAAAAGATGGCTTGTTGTTGCGTGTTGATTTAAAAGCACCGAATGTCGGAACAGGCTATGCCAGTGTTATTGTCAACCCATATGTCGAGTCTAAGCCGATGCGTGGTGAGGTGGCATTTAATGAAGTTCAGTTGAAAATCTTAAAGCCATTTATTGCTGATGTACGTAAGCTTGATGGGACTTTATCACTTGCAGGAAAAATTAACGGTACGCTGACACAACCATTGTTTGATGGTGAAATGCGCTTGAAAAATGGTGAAATTAGTATGATTTCACTGCCTGTGAATTTGAATAATGTTCAGATTTACACTTCAATTCGTCAAGATGTCGCAACAATTAACGGTGCATTTAACAGTGGTCGTGGTGTCGGTAAAATTAATGGCAGTATCGATTGGAAAAATGATCCACATATACAATTACGTCTCAATGGCGATAAATTGCTAATTCGTCAAGCACCGTTGATCACAGCAGTTGTCGATACCGATATTGAATTGGATGCTTTACCTTTAAGTAAGAAACTGACCGTGAAAGGTAAAGTTGATGTACCTAGTGCATTAATTTCAATGCCTGAATCCAGTGCAACCGTAGTCAATGTGTCACCTGATGTCCGTATAGTAAAAGAAGGTCAAAATCAGCTGGCCGTGCTTAAAGCAGCACAGCCGTGGTCTATACGTGCAGATGTTTCAGTAAACTTGGGTGATAAGGTTATTTTCCAAGGCTTTAACAGTCGTATTCCATTGGTGGGTCGTCTTTACCTTTCTCAACGTGGTTTGGAAACTGCAATGCGTGCCAATGGTGCGATTGGTGTCAGTCAAAAAGTAACCGTTGAGGCTTATGGTCAGCGCTTAGACTTAAATCGTGCCATTGCTCGTTTTAATGGCCCATTGTCTAATCCTACATTGGATGTCGATACCAATAAGAGTATTTCTGGAAGTACCGTAGGCCTACGTATTACAGGCACAGCTTCTAGTCCAAACATTCAAGTTTATAATGATGCTGGTTTGTCTGATCAGGAAGCGATGAATGCTTTAATTACAGGACGTATTAATGAAGGGTCCAGTGGTTTAAGTAATGCTGAAGGATTTAAATCGGATGTAAACAATACGATTGCAGCAGCAGGGATCAGTTTGGGGCTAGGTGGAACACGTGCATTTACCAACCAAATTGGACGTACATTTGGTTTAAGTGGTTTGTCATTTGATGCACAAGGTACAGGCGATGATACGCAGGTTAGTTTGACGGGTTATATTACCCCAGACCTGTATATTCGCTATGGTGTGGGGGTATTTACACCGGTGAATAAACTGACTTTACGTTATCAAATGAATAAACGTTTATATCTGGAAGCCAGCCAGTCTTTAGAAAAAGCTATTGACGTGTTCTATCATTGGAGATTCTAGCCATGGATAAAACATTTTAGATGCAATCGGCATTGAAATGTAGTTGATCAATATTGAAAAACTCGGATTACGATCCGAGTTTTTTATGCTTATATCAAATGAGATGAATCATTGAGCTAAACAAAGCGCATGGTAAAATGCTTGGAATGTGAGCAGCGCAACGATCTTGTACATAGCTATTAAAAGCCAATAGGCGAGTATATTAAAGATCTTTATGTTGCACTTGTCTTGCTGATTTATACTGGTTGTTTAAGACTGATCATGGGTTGAATATTTAATTTTTTAGAAGTAGAAAAGCCCAATAAAATATTGGGCTTTTAAAACCGATTTGAAGATGGTGTTACACGCTAAAACGCTTCAATGGTGTTATTCAGTGAATAACACATCACCATATTGTTCACGTAAATCACGCTTTAACATCTTACCGGTACCTGTTAAAGGAATGGATTCAACAAAAATAACTTTGTCCGGGATTTGCCATTTCGCAATCTTATCAGCATAGTAATCCAATAGATCTTGTTCAGTAATGTGACTACCTTGCTGTTTAATCGCAATCACCACTGGGCGTTCATCCCATTTCGGGTGGTTTGCTGCAATCACAGCAGCCATCGCAATTTCAGGATGATTCATGGCAATGTTTTCAAGCTCAACAGAAGAAATCCACTCACCACCTGATTTAATTAAATCTTTGGCACGATCGCTTAACAGTAGATAGCCGTCCTCATTAATCGTGGCGATATCACCGGTATCAAACCAACCATCGGCACTTAATGCTTTTTCAGATTTTCCATAATAAGATTCAATAATCCAATGGCCTTTTACTTGTAGATTCCCCGTACTATGTCCATCACGAGCAACTTCATGTGTACCATTTTCTTCATCGGTAATACGTAAATCTACGCCGAAAGGTGGGCGACCTTGAGACAAGCGAACTTTAAATTGTTCTTCTTCACTTAAATTTAGGTGTTTGGCTTTGAGTTGGTTGCCTGTGCCCAATGGGCTCATTTCAGTCATGCCCCATGCATGAATAGTTTCGCAATGATAGATGTCTCTAAATGCTTTCATCATCGCAGCTGGGCAAGCTGAACCGCCAACGACATTGCGTTTAAGGCTTTCAAGAGCGCTACCAGATTGTTTTGCTGCGGCAAGTAAGCCTTGCCAAATCGTTGGTACACCGAGCGCAATACTGACTTTATATTCATCAATCATTTGTACTAAGCTGGCACCATCTAGACCCGGCCCCGGGAGTATCAATGTACAACCGACCATTGCTGCGGCATAAGGTGTACCCCAAGCATTGACATGGAACATGGGAACCACAGGTAACATAATATCTTTTGCAGATAAATTTAGTGAGTCGGGTAGTGCGATCGCATAGGTGTGTAAAATGGTTGAGCGATGACTATACAAAGCACCTTTTGGATTGCCCGTTGTTCCTGAGGTATAGCAAAGCGAACTTGCGGTATTTTCCTCAAAATTTGGCCACTCGTACTGTACAGAATGTTCTGCAATCAGCACATCATAGAATTTAACATCTGGGAGGGCATCAGCAATATCTTGGTCAAAAGCACCCAGATAGACGAAATGTTCTACATTAGGGGTAAGGGCTTTCACTGCTTTGATTAGCGGTAAAAAGGTTTTATCAAATAACACCACTTTGTCTTGAGCATCATTGATAATAAAGATCAATTGTTCAGGAAAAAGTCTAGGGTTGATAGTGTGACAGACCAAGCCACTTCCGGAAATTGCATACCAAGATTCAAGATGACGATGATTATTCCATGCAATCGTTGCAACTCGGTCACCTAAGCCTAAACCCAGTCCAGCAAGTGCATTGGCAAAGCGTTTCGCGTTTTCACTTACATGTGTCCAATCTGTCTTTGTAATCGTGCCATCGGTATTTTTTGAAATAATCGCAGTATCACCATGATAACGCGTAGCATGCTCAATGAGGCTACTGATTAACAATGGTTGCTGCATCATACGTCCTTGCATATAAAATTCCTTTATAATCTTGTTGATAGGCTTAAATTGTATTTTTCTCAGAAGCTTTCTAAGTGAAAAAAATTGTTAAATAGAAAAAGCTATCATTTCATCCTATATAAAAGTCAGATTAAATCAAGCTTAAAAACAATATATTTTTGCAACATTTTTATTATTTTAACCAATAAAAAACAATAGCTTAGTTGGATTATCACGATTTGAAAATTTGATCAAGAAATGCGGGGTATCAGACTAAAGAACTAGGGGAAAGTATTACTCAGATATATCTATATGTGCTAAACATATTATATGTCTTGTTAAGGCATTGATGTTTTTAGGATGAAACTATATTGATGTGAAATATTAAAAGGAGTTTTAGAATGTTTCAAAAAATCAGAAAATTATTGTGTATCCACAGTTTTGAATATGAAATTGGACATAATATTGTGGTTAAAGAGTGCCGTAAGTGTGGTGCTCATCATTAATTTTCTAGAAGCGATCTCAAAATATCACTATATTATGATCATTTGATAAAATATGGTGATATTTAGAAAGTGTTATATCTCTAAATGAAAATAATAAAAATCTAGTTTTGCAAGCTGATTCATTCAATCTTATGCTGATAGATGTCCTCGTTTGATTGCATATGGCTGTTTTATTTTATTGCTTAAGGCTGTCTTGGTTTTTTCAGTATGGTTAAATTTACGTTAGAATAATGCTATTCTTGTTTTATTGTCTTTGAATCATAATGTCTAAAGATTTTTTAGCTGAAAATTATATTGTCGATGAACGTCTTGCTGATACTTTAAATTGGCTATGCCAACATCAAGATTGTTATGATGCTTTTCAATTTGATGTGTTGACTCAAGAACTCAAAGTTCATCATGCCAATGGTACAGATATCATTCGTCAGGGGATGTATCTTACGGCAAAGTACGGAATTTTAATCACATCCTTATAGTGAATTGGTGCTCAACGATTGTCGCTAAAATCAGCATGTAACATATTCTTGCGCTTAAATTTAATTTATCGTGTTTTTTTACTTTGATTAGTGCGACAAAAAAGTCAAAACACAGCTAAAATATAGCTTGAATAGTGTGTATTGAATCCATAATGAATATGAACGTATCAGAACATCAGCGTAGCATTTTGGCTACGATGGGAATAGAGCTTTGGATCCCCAAGGTTGATGTTCATACACGTCATTATGAAAATGCGCTATACCGTGATATTGCTCAAGTTGAACGGGATATTGCTGTTGTGCCTGAGTTGAACACGCATTCAACTCAATCTGATGCAAAATTAGAAAATCAAAATGTACAGCCGTCACAGATTGAAAAAGCACATCAGCCTGAAGTTTCTTTATTAAAAAGAAATCCAGAAACACAGCAAACTGAAGAAATTTCAGCGCCTGAACAAATTCAGCAACAGACAAACTTTATTGTCGAGCCTGCATTACCAATTGCGCCATTTGAAATCCAAGCCTATTGCATTGAAAGCTGTGTCATCTTTGTCGATTGTACTCAAATCAGCGCTGACCAATTAACACTATGGGGTAATATACAGCAGGCGCTTGTAGGGCAATTTTATGATTTAAAATGGCCTTTTCCAATGTTGCAGCTTCAAGATGGAAGAGGGGCTGCGATGTATATCCAAGGGTTTGTTGATGCTTTAAGGCAAGAGCGCAAAGTCATCAGTCTTGGTCAATTGCCTTATTTAAACAATACTGAAATGTTTGAATTGGCAAGTTTACAAGAGATGATTGAGCAACCCTTATTAAAACGCCGCCTATGGCAATTTATGCAAAATAAAGTGAATTAGTTTTCAAGATCTGTACTGAGAGGTTTTCTGGGATATGAATAAAAAAGTGGTTGTATTTAGTCAAATCGACTCAGAAGTTCAAGCAAAATTAGCAGAAAAATATCAGTTGGTTGTATTGAATCCTAAGCATGGCGATATCAATGCACAAATTCGTCAAGCAGTTGTTGATGCTGATGCAATGATTGGTGCGGGTCGTTTGCTTAATGAAAGCAATATAGCCACTGCAGAAAAATTAAAAATTATCTCCTCTGTCAGTGTGGGCTATGATAATTACGATGTTGATTATTTAAATCAAAAGAAAATCTGGTTGTCGAATACACCACACGTATTAACCGAAACGACTGCGGATTTGGCGTTTACTTTGTTGATGAGTGCTGCACGTAAAGTACCGAGTCTAGATCACTGGACCAAACAAGGTGAGTGGCAACGTACAGTCAATGCGGCACAATTTGGTCAAGAAATTTTTGGTAAAACTTTAGGAATAATTGGTCTAGGTCATATTGGTGCTGCTATTGCACGACGTGGATTTTATGGCTTTAATATGAATATTGTGTATCATAATCGCCGTGAAAAAATCGAAGTTGCACAACAGTTTAATGCGCAATATAAAAGTCTTGAAGCACTGTTAAAACAAGCTGATTTTGTTGTGGTTGCGGTAGATTTAAATAGCCAATCTAAAGCCTTAATCGGTGCTCAAGAATTTGCTTTGATGCAAAAGCATGCTGTTTTTGTCAATATTGCACGTGGTTCGGTGGTGGATGAAGAGGCATTAACAGAGGCTTTACAGAACCGCCAAATTTTTGCTGCGGGTCTAGATGTATACCAAAAAGAACCGTTGCAACAATCGCCATTGTTTGAGTTGGATAATGTCGTGACTTTACCGCATATCGGTTCAGCAACCGTAGAGACGCGCAAGAAAATGGCGGAACTGGCTTTTCAAAATTTAGTCGATGCTTTGGAACAACGCACACCAAGATATTTAGTCAATGAAAACTTCTAGTTGATGTTGAATGTTTGCTGACAATGCAAATTACATATGAAATGTTTACAGCCCCCTAACACTTCATTGCGAATTTGTACTAAATTCAATGTTATATTTAGAATATTAAAATAATTGGGACGATCAATTGAACAAGACCTTCCTCAGCCTTTGTCTCTGCTTAAGCACTTCAATTAGCTCAGCTGATGATTTTCTGCAAAATCAGAATAGTACTCAATTTGAAGTACCTGAGATTGGCAGTGGGGTGGGGTTTATTGATCAACAAAAAGAAAAAACCATTGGTGAAAAAGTTTATCGTCAAGTGCAACAGCAAATGCCAGTTCTGCAAGATCCTTGGCTTGAAGACCAGTTTATGCTGGTTTTTTCAAAAATTCTCAGTCAGACCCAGCTTTCACAGCCAGTAGGCTTGGTGGTGATCAAAGATGCTCAGATCAATGCATTTGCAGTACCTGGGGGCATGTTTGCCCTAAATAGTGGGATGATTACAGCTTCAAGTAACATGGATGAAGTTGCCAGTGTAATGGGACATGAAATTGCCCATGTCACACAACGTCATTACAGCCGTTCACAGGAAGCATTTAAAGGTCAAGGTTTGTTGGCGCTTGCTGGAATCATTGTTGGCGCTGCATTGGCGTCCAAAGCGGATGGTGATATTGGTGGTGCGGTGATGATGGGTACACAAGCTGCATTGATGGACAAGCAGCTCAGTTATAGCCGAAATCAAGAACGTGAAGCTGATCGGATCGGCATGCAGTTTATGTATGGGGCTGGATATGACCCAGAAAGTATGGCTGATTTCTTTGAAACCATGCATCGTTCTACCAGTCGGTTAAGTTTTTTACCTGATTTTTGGTTAACCCATCCCTTAACAACAGAGCGTATGAGTGAAGCAAGATTAAGAGCAAATCAATTTCCAAAAGTTCCTTTTCGTGCCCAACAATCTGATTTTGATATTATTAAATGGTATACCGCAGTGATTTCGGGGCAAGCCACTGACCGTCAATTGCTGGCTTTAGCACAATCGAATAATTTAGCGGGTTTATTGGCTTTAAGTGAGTTTTATTTGCTGCAAGGTGATTATGACAATGCGCAAACACAGCTGAATTTAGCCAAGAAGGTCAACGCTGAGCATCCTTTGGTCACTTTGATTCAAACTGATATTTATTTAGGGCGAAATAAATTAGATGATGCCTATCAAACCATCATTAGTAAGCAAATCATAACCCCAGAAAATCGCGCATTAAGTTATAAATTAGCCGAAGTTTATATTCGACAGCAGAAGCCCAAAGAAGCCGAGCAATTGGTTAATCGTTTTGTAAATAAAAATAATAAAGATATTATTGGCTGGCAACTGTTACAACAAGCGGCAAATTTAGATAAAAAGAATCCAATGCGTACAGTCAATGTGCTGAGAAATCGGGCAGAAGTTCAATATTGGTCTGGTGATGAAGAAAATGCAATTAAATCACTTTTACATGCCAAGCGTTTGGCTAAAGAAAATAATGCGATGAGTGCTCGTATCGATACACGCTTAAAAGTGATGCAAGATGAGCGAAAGTTAAAAATTTAAAAGCTTGATTTAAAGAACTTAAAATTTGAGTTAAAAAACTAAAATAATGGGTGATTTAAAATGATCCATTAAAGAAAATTTACTTTCTATTCTTGCGTGAACAGGTTAAGCTAAAATCACTTAAATTTATAATAAAGTATTTGATTCACATGAAGAAAATTTTAATCGCATGCAGCATTTTTTTCTATGCTCACTCAACATTTGCAGCAGTACCAGAAAGCTATGTTCGAGAAGTGGAGCGTATTTCGGCGCAATACAGTGCCGATATGAAATTTTTTTTACGTAGTCTAGATCCGAAATTGAGCCAGTTTAACCCGCAACAAGAGTCACAATTCTGTGGCATTGTTAAAAAATATGTCGATGATATGTATAAAACGACAGATGAAAATCGCCAATACCTCCCACCATCAGCACAATCTATGACCAAACAAAATGTAATTGATAAAGTGATGTTGTCACCTGAAATGCAGCTGCTTAAAAAATATAATATTCAGTGTGATTTGAAATAGGTTTATCTTTAACATCTTACATCTGAGCCACATCACTTATGGATTTTAACCAATTTCAAATTGAGAATGATCAGATTGTTCTCAACATCATTCAAGTATCTGATGCTGAAGATTTATATACTGCAATAAAAAATACTTTAACCGAGCTTAGAAAGTTTCCAGCAAGTTTAGTATGGGCATTGGAAGAACCTAATTTGCCAGCTTCAATGGCATTCTGCCAATCTCGTTTGGTGGCGTTATTAAATAAAGAGAACTTTGTATTTATTATCCGTTTAAAAGAAACTGATGATTTTTTAGGGGTTGTTGATATCCATGAAATTGATTGGTTGCAAAATACTGCATCTATTGGGTTTTGGGGAAACTCAAAATTTAAACAAAAAGGCTATATGGCACAAGCGCTAACACTATTTGTAAGTAGTTTATTTTCGAAATGGAATTTTTGTGGTTTAAATGCTTATGTCGATGTGGAAAATATATTGGCACGAAAATTATGTGAAAAAGCTGGGTTTTTATTTAAAAATATTCAATACCAATCTGTACAGAATCCAGTCGATGGTGGCTTTAGAGATATTTGCCATTATCAGATAGAAAATAAATGAAGTGATATTGTAGATTGACGATTTTGGGCTATTTAACAAGAAACTATTCTATTGCAAAATAATTTTTATTTAAGTTGTTAAATAGACCAAATCAAACAGAAATTCAGATTTAAGAATGTTGGGTTTAGCCAAGTTTTGCTTTAATTTTTGCAGAAACTTGTGCTGGATCGGCACGTCCGGCTATGATCGGACGTAGAGAATTCATCACCTTACCCATATCTTTCATGCTAGTTGCACCTTGCGCAGTAATAGTTTGCGCAATGAGAGAATCAAGCTCGTCCTCTGACATAGCTTCAGGTAGAAACTGAGATAACACCTCAATTTCGGCTTGTTCTTTACTAGCTAAATCTTCACGGCCTGCACCTTCAAAGGCTTTGACCGATTCTTTACGTTGTTTGATTTGCTTTTCAATGACCGCAAGAACCTGAGTATCGTCAAGCTCTATGCGCTCATCGACTTCGATTTGCTTGATTGCTGCCTGTAGACCACGAATTACCGTTAACTTACCCATTTCTTTAGCACGCATTGTTGCTTTTAAAACATCAGTTATTTGGTTTTTTAAAGTAGTCATTTATCTGTCCAGGTGAGTCAATCAATCACAAATTAATCTTAGTAAAGGCGAGTAGTACGTACTGATTCACGCGCCAATTTCTTTTGGTAGCGTTTAACAGCAGCAGCTTTTTTACGTTTACGTTCTTGAGTAGGTTTCTCGTAGAATTCACGTTTACGAACATCAGCTAAAACACCAGCTTTTTCGCATGAACGTTTGAAACGACGGATAGCTACGTCTACTGGTTCGCCTTCTTTCAATTTAACTTGTGGCATGAAGAATCCTCATTAAGTTATGGATAAGATCAGGGTCGAATTACCCTAGATCACAAGTGAAGGTCAGTATTTTACTCATTTACATCTCATACCACAAGTCTATAATAGCTTTAGCAATATTTTGAAATGGGTAAAAGGCAATTTAATGATCGTTCTGGGCTTAGAAACTTCATGTGATGAAACAGGATTAGCGCTCTATGACAATGAAGTCGGCTTAAGAGGACAGGTGTTATATAGTCAAATTAAATTGCATGCAGAGTATGGTGGTGTGGTCCCTGAATTGGCCTCTCGTGATCATGTTCGGAAGTTAATTCCTCTGATTAATCAGTTGCTTGAGCAAAGCGGTGTAAGAAAATCAGAGATCGATGCAGTGGCGTATACACGCGGCCCTGGTTTAATGGGCGCACTGATGACAGGGGCATTATTTGGTCGCACCTTGGCTTTTGCGCTGAATAAACCCGCAATTGGCGTGCATCATATGGAAGGTCATATGCTTGCTCCATTATTATCCGAAAATCCACCTGAATTTCCGTTTGTCGCATTATTAGTGTCAGGTGGACACACTCAATTGATGGCAGCACACGCAATTGGTGAGTATGAAATTCTAGGTGAGTCGATTGATGATGCTGCTGGTGAAGCTTTTGATAAAGTCGCAAAAATGTTGAAATTACCTTATCCCGGTGGTCCAAATATTTCAAAATTGGCGGAACAAGGTGACAAAAACGCGTTTGAATTTCCACGTCCAATGTTGCATCAAGGGCTAGATTTTTCATTTAGTGGTCTAAAAACTGCTGTTTCAGTGCAGTTAAAAAAATTAGGTGAAGAACAACGTGATGCAGACATTGCAGCTTCATTCCAAGAAGCTTTAGTGGATACTTTGGTTAAAAAGTCGATTAAAGCCTTAAAACAGTCGGGTTTAAGACGGTTGGTGATTGCGGGCGGTGTCAGTGCCAATAAACGTTTAAGAGAGCGCTTAGAAGCAGACTTAGCTAAAATTAAAGCAACAGTTTATTATGCAGAACCTGCTTTATGTACAGATAATGGCGCAATGATTGCGTTTGCAGGTTATCAGCGTTTAAAAGCTGGACAAAAAGATGGTTTATCGGTGACGACAACACCACGTTGGCCAATGACTGAATTGACGAAACCTGAATTAGTTTAAGTCCGATATTGAACGGATCATTAAATTTAGCAAAGAGGTGAAAGCCTCTTTTTTTTATGGATTTAAAATTTAACGCGAATAAGGCTTCCATGTTTTGCTTTTGTTATCATAGTTATATTGAACCTGATCATCGTAATTTGATTCAAAGTTTGTATGGCCATATTGATGACTGATGCTAAAACAATTTTTAATATTGCTATAGGTTTCATGTGTGCCAGGGTGATCACCATCGAATTGTGAACCCATTAAGCATAATTTGGCGTCATTCAATGCAAATGTATAAGTGGGCTTCTTTTTGACATTGCCTTCATTATCTTCCCAACCCGTGAACTGATAATTGAGTGGATAAGCAATCCCTGTTTGGGTATCTAAAGCAACCATTTCTAAAGAATCTGAAGTTCCCGTATTGAGTAAAATATATTTTTTATCAAAATTGGGCTGCATTGTTTTAAGCGCATTTTTGTATTTGGCAAGGTTGGCTTTAGAACAATAATCGCCATTAAAATAATCACTCTGACACTCAGAAACTTTTTTAAACGCCGTCCCAGCATATGCCAATTGTAGCGATGCAGAACAAACAATCAGTGATAGGGCGAAAAATCTTTTCATTTATATTGACTTTGAAGGAGTTTCTACACAGTTTATCGCATTTCTTTTACTGTGGTTTATCTGATTTCATGATAAAAAATAATCAGAATATTAAAAAATGAGATTGGAACATGGACTTATTGTCTTCTGAACAGCATATCGACCCAAACAATATTGATACAGATCCTCAGCTTTATAAAAAATTTAGCCAAGGCGTGCGTTTACCTTATGAAGTTTTAAACATTCACAATATTCCTGATGGTGCAAAACCTGGCCATTTTATCGAGGTTCGTTGTGGTGGGTTTGGTTCAGAAATTTCAGCACACCCTACAGAAAAGCATCAATTCTATGCACTTACAGATCGTGGGCCGAATACTACGTATAACGTCAATCAGGATCATGGCAAAATCTTTTTAGATCCTGACTATACTCCTAAAATTGGATTATTTGAGTTAAAAAACGATGGAACTATTCAGAAAATAAAAGAAATTTTATTAAAAGATCCAACAGGCAGAAATATTACAGGTTTGCCTAATCAGCATTTTGGTGCAAGTAAAGAAACCGCCTATGATCAAGATGGCAAGAAATTAGCTATAGGGACAGATGAATTTGGATTGGATGCTGAAGGTTTGGTTGCACTCAAAGATGGTACTTTTTGGGTCAGCGATGAATATGGTCCTCATATTGTGCATTTTAATGCAGATGGGCTAGAAATTGATCGTATCAATGCCTATGTTTTAGATGAGCGAAGAACATCGGGTTATTTATTGCCTCAAGAATATGCCAATAGACGCCAGAATCGGGGAATGGAAGGTTTAACCATTACACCCGATCAAAAAAAACTGGTGGGCATCATGCAATCCACCATGAGCAATCCTGATGCATCGGTAAGCAAATCAGATCTTGTGCGTATTGTGATGATTGATTTAGAAAGCAAAGTCGTTTCTCAGTATTTGTATCAACAAGAAGGAGGTCCGAAGGCTTATTCCAATACGGCAATAACCGCATTGAGTGCCTCACAATTTTTAGTCGCAGAACGTGATGATGATTTCTATAAAGATAATCCTCAAGCATTTAAAAGGATTTATAAAATCAATCTGCAACATGCCACTGATTTGGAAAAGCTAAAGCCAACTTCAACGATTCGGCAAGATGAACAATTCGGTCTGTTGATAGCGGAACAAACCTTAGAACAATATGTGTTAACAGCAGGCTGGAGTGGTCTGGCTCAACAGGGTATCTACCCGGTAGAAAAGACTTTAGTGGTGGATTTGGTTGCACGTTTACAGTATCCGCACGATAAAATTGAAGGTCTATGGGTGATTGATGAACAGCATTTAGCAGTGCTCAATGATGATGATTATGCTTTTTCTGAAACGGATGGAGTATTGGAACAAAAGTATTTGGATCACGATAAAAATATCATTGATGGCAATACACTTTATATCCTTGATCAATTGGATTTAACAGCGGATTAAATCATTATCCAATCAAGATAAAATTAAACCGCCAAATTAATTTGACGGTTTAATCAATAGTTCACGCTTAACTTTGTGCTGG
This sequence comes from Acinetobacter sp. I-MWF, assembly GCF_025433935.1. Lineage (NCBI taxonomy): Bacteria > Pseudomonadati > Pseudomonadota > Gammaproteobacteria > Moraxellales > Moraxellaceae > Acinetobacter > Acinetobacter sp. I-MWF. Next base: position 2,000,311 of record NZ_JAMBAR010000001.1, read on the forward strand.
TTTTAAAGTTGATTCAAGTATTAAGCTTGATTCAAAGATTAAATTTAGTATTCCCAGAACATCCGTTGAATTTCTTTTGCATCTTTGGTTTTGGTCAGCGCCAAAGCAGCTAAAAGTTTTGCTTTTTGCGGATTCAAATCGTGAGCAACCACCCAACCATATTTATCATCAGGCTGTTCAGCATTACGTAACACAAAACCTTGTGGAACACGTGAAGAACGAATGATTTGTACACCTTGTTGCTGGAGTTGGTTCAATGTCGGAACAATATAATTCGCAACGGAACCATTACCTGTACCCGCATGAATAATGGCTTTAGCACCCGCTTTCGCATAGGCCACATAGGCATCTGGAAGCATATTGCCTGAACCATAAACGATTTGAACGATTGGTAACGCATCACCTTGAATGTTCTCAATATTAAACTCAGAGCTATTGTTAAAACGTTTTGCAACATTTCTAAACCAATAAGGTTTACCTTCAACCAGTGTACCTAAAGCACCCCATTGGCTGACAAAAGCATCGGTATGAATATTGATGGTCTTTGACACATCACGTGCTGCAAAAATATCATCATTCATTAATACAAAAACGCCTTTGCCTTTGGCACTGTCTGCGGCAGCAAGCGCAACAGCACTATACAGGTTCAAAGGGCCGTCAGCTGAAAGTGCTGAAGGTGGACGCATAGAACCAACAACGACAATTGGTTTATCTGTATGAACTGTAAGACTTAGAAAATAAGCAGTTTCTTCTAAAGTATCTGTACCATGGGTAATTACCACGCCATTCACATCAGGCTTTTTAACCAATTCATTTACTTTACGTGCAATGGTTAAAAGCTCTTTGTCAGTGATGCTTTCTGAAGCAACCTGTAAAGCCTGTACGCCTGTAACATTAGCAAGATTTTGAATTTGAGGAACTGCATTCAACAAATCATCTACAGGAACTTTCGCAGCAGTATATGTTGCGCTATTTGTAGAACTTGCTCCAGCACCCGCGATCGTACCGCCAGTTGCGACGACAACGACATTATTTTTTGCATAACTCGTAAAGGGTAAAAGCATGCCAATTGCAAGTGTAAGTGCAGTAACCGTCTTTTTCATAAACTATCCTTTTCAATCATTGTTCTGGTCATAAGCATTTTTTGTACCAGTTTTTAAATCTATATAAATACTGAGCTGTTGCCCATACTTATTTAAAAATGTAATTTTTCAAATAATCACTCAAATTTATAGTTACATACTATTAAAACTGGATAAAGTGCTTGCCAGTGCGTTTTTTCAGCATTCAATGAAGATGTTGTGCAATATAACGTCAATGACTAAGTTTTTAGTTGTACAGATGAATTGAGCAATTAAAAAAGGCATTCAATTTTGAATGCCTTTTTGAGCTTATCTTTACTTTATAAAGATTAACGCATTTTTGCCAAGAAACGACTTAAGCGGTTCATTGCTTCACGTAATTCATTTTCTGCAGGAAGGAATACCACACGGAAATGATCAGGTGTAGGCCAGTTAAAACCTGTTCCTTGAACCAGTAAAACTTTTTCAGCTTTGAGGAAATCTAACATGAATTTTTCATCATCTTCAATTGGATAGATTTCAGGATCCAGCCTAGGGAAACAATACATTGCACCTTCTGGTTTTACGCACGACACGCCAGGAATATCGTTAAGCATTTCCCAAGCAATATTGCGTTGTTCATATAAACGACCACCTGGGCGGATCAAATCATTAATTGATTGATAGCCACCTAAAGCGGTTTGAATCGCATATTGGGCTTGGTGGTTGGCACATAAACGCATAGAGGCAAGCATGTCCAAGCCTTCAATGTAATCCATTGCACGAGACTTATCGCCCGTAATCGCCATCCAACCAGAACGGTAACCTGCAATACGATAGGCTTTAGATAAACCATTAAAAGAAACACATAAATGGTTTCCTGCTAATGCTGCAACAGAGACATGTTCGATACCGTCATAAACAATTTTGTCGTAAATTTCATCTGCAAATAAAATTAGATCATGTTTTTTTGCTAATGCGACGATCTGTTCTAAAATATGGCGCGGATAGACTGAACCCGTTGGATTGTTTGGGTTAATCACCACAATACCACGAGTATTTGGGGTAATTTTACTTTCCATATCCGCCATATCAGGATACCAATAGTTTTGGTCATCACATTTATAGTGAATCGCTGTACCACCTGATAGATTTACGGCTGCCGTCCATAATGGGTAATCCGGCATTGGAACCAGCATTTCATCGCCATCATCCAATAAACCTTGCATCGCCATAACGATCAGTTCAGATACACCATTCCCGATATACACATCTTTAACATGTAAATCCAAGATACCTTTTTGCTGATAATACTGACAGATGGCTTTACGCGCAGGGAAGATCCCTTTTGAATCTGTATAACCGACAGCATTAGGCAAATTTAAAGCCACATCATTGATAATTTCTTGAGGGGCTTCAAAGCCGAACGGGGCGGGGTTACCGATATTTAACTTAATAATTTTATGACCGGCTTCTTCCATCTCATTGGCCGCTCGTAACACTGGTCCACGAATGTCGTAGCAAACATGCTCTAGCTTTGACGATTTCTTGATTTCACGTGGGGTTGTGTTACCTAAAACGGACATAATTTTATCCAATTATTTTGAGTTAAAAAAATAGATTACTGAAATATCACAATCTATGTTGAAATTTAGCTAGAAATTTTCCAAGCTCTAGCGTAAATATGGAAGTACTGAAGCATGACATTGAATGTCAAAGATTTAAAGGAGTTTAATGATGGGAAAACTCAATAAAACAGACCGAGAATGGCAAAGAGAGTTATCACCAGAGGAATTTAAAATTACTCGACAAAAGGGCACTGAACCTGCCTTTACTGGAAAGTATTGGAATTCCAAGCAGCATGGAACCTATGTATGTCGATGTTGTGGGGAAGAATTATTCTCTTCAGAAACCAAATATGACAGTGGTTGTGGTTGGCCGAGCTTTTTTAAACCGATCAATAATACTGTTATAGAAGAACAAGATGATCATTCGCATGGTATGGAACGTGTAGAAATTATATGCCATCATTGCGACGCTCATTTGGGGCATGTATTTGAAGATGGACCACAACCAACGGGCTTACGCTACTGCGTAAATTCCGCTTCTTTAGAATTAAAATCACAAGAAAAAGGCGACGAGGAAACGTATCCATGACCAACATTTATCAGTTTGAGGCTGAGCTGTTAGAGGGTGAAAATAAATCTTTTTCTGATTATGAAGGAAAAGTTTTATTGATTGTAAATACTGCAAGTAAATGTGGCTTTACTCCACAATTTGCAGGATTAGAAAAGGTTTACGAGAAATATAAAGACCAAGGTCTTGAAGTTTTAGGATTTCCTTGTAACCAGTTCGGTGGACAAGACCCAGGTACAAATGAGCAAATCGGCGCTTATTGCCAACGCAATTATGGTGTTTCTTTTCCAATGTTCGCTAAAGTGAATGTAAAAGGACCTGAAGCGCATGTGATATTCCGTTATTTAACCAATAACAGTAAGGGCATACTCGGCAGTGGCATTAAGTGGAATTTCACCAAATTCTTAATAAATAAGAAAGGTGAAGTGATTAACCGCTATGCACCAACCACGAAGCCTGAGGATATAGAACAGGATATTGAAAAAGCTTTAGCAGAATAACCTGTTGTACAGACCAAAATAAGACTGAGGATATAATGCAATTAGACACTACAGTTGAATTTTGGACTGATCCGCAAATGCCCTATGTCGAAACACGTAGGGCATGTCAAAGCCGTATTTGCTATAAATCACATAGCCATCCGACCTTTTCGATTGGTGCTGTGGATTGTGGAATAAGTCGCTTTAGTAGCTATTTTGCCAGCGAAGAGCAAATTCAAACAGGAAGCGTAGTAATCATTCCTGCTGAGGTGGAACACGCATGTAATCCACTGGAAAATCAAGCATGGAGTTATCAAATGATGCATTTAGATGCACATTGGGTTGCTCAACTTTTTTCAGAATTAGTCAAAGATATTGAGCAGCTTTATCCCCATCATATTCCATTGCTAAAACCACAAATTTTAACAAACTCACATATATACCAAGCATTTACGCAGTTAAATCAGCTGTTATTTGATCCAACCATATCGATTTTATTCAAACAACAACAATTAATTGAAGTGCTGAGTGAAATATTATTGCCCAATTTTGAATTTACGTTATTAAAGCAGTCTGATTATTTTCAAAAGCATTTGGGTGCAATGATTGATGATATGAATCACAGTAAACAGATGCTTTCTTTAGAAGATCTCAGTCAAAGTCTCGGGATTAGTCGTTATGCCATTATTCGCTTGTTTAAAAATAATTTTGGCTTAACACCACATGCGTATCAATTAAATCAAAAAATAAATATAGCCAGAAAGCGTTTGAAGTCTGGAGAAGCAATTATTCAAGTTGCACATGATTTGGGGTTTACAGACCAAAGTCATTTTCATCATGTGTTTAAATCCCATACTGGAATCACACCGAAGCAGTTTCAAGCTCAGTTTGTCACGCTCTAACTGCGCAATTATCTACAAGATAATAGGTTCTAAAAATATTTAAGCTTATCTAAATATTTTTTGGATCGAGTAATGCAACTGTTCATTATTGTGATTGTCGCCCATTTTATTGCTTTGCTTTCACCGGGCCCTGATTTTTTTCTTATTTTAACTTCGTTGTTTCGAAATGGACCACATGCGGCGAGAGCTGTTTGCTTAGGGATCGTCTTGGGAAATGTTGCCGTGATTGGTCTTATTTTGAGCTCATTGTTTTTTCTTGGCAAACTCGATGATGAAATTTTAAAGCTGGTAAAATGGGGTTGTATTGCTTATTTAAGTTATTTGTCTTATCGGTGTTTCATATTTGCACAACAAGCTAAGCTAATAGGGGATTATCATCTAGAACACCAAAATAAACCAACCTTTGCATGGATGAAATATGTCTTACTGGGGGTACAGTCGAGTTTATTAAATCCTAAAAATATTCTGTTTTATAGCAGTATTATTATGGCAATTTATCAACACTATAATGTTGTTCAACTGACTTTAACCTGTCTGTGGATGGTGAGTGTAGTTTTGATCTGGAACTTGTTTCTGGTGCGATTGATGACTTACAATCAAGCTATGCATTGGTTTAAATCCAAAATCAAATTTATTTATTATCTCTCATCCTTATGCTTTGGCTTATTTGCCGCAGCTCTGTTGCTGAATTAATCAAATAAAATTAGCTCAAATAAAAAAAATGCCTATCTAATAAAGATCTTTGATAAATCAAAAAATGATCATGTGGAGTGAATCATATTGGTATTGAAAGTTCCTTCTCCCTTTGGGCATAGGTATCTACACAATTAAATCTATTTAAGTTAAATTGGAGAGCATGCTCTCCAATTTAACATTCCACACTTAGATAACCGATTAGTTAAACGCTACGGACGTCTTGTAAAACTTAATATGAATCCACTTGCTTCGTGCTCCTGCAATTTTGGCTGGTCTGTCAATATTACTGAATACACTACAATTATTATCTGAACATTCGGTTGATGACCTTAAGCTGATTGCTGAAATTGCATTAGAGTCTCTACAAAAAGATGTGTAGATACCTATGCCCTTTGGGAGAAGGCTAGGATGAGGGTGCTTTTATGTTGATTTATGGTTTTAAAAAGGACTTATGAAAGAAGCCTAATAAAGATCTAGATAGGCATCTTCTTTTACATTATGTTGTCATCTGATTCAATTTTAAAAATCAAGAATGAGATATGTTTGCTTCGTTAGATTTATTGGCTTTATTGCGTTTGAATAACATGTTATGAATATCATCAATAAAGGTATACACAACAGGAATAACCAACAATGATAAGAAGGTACTGGTAATCAGTCCACCAATTACAGAGATTGCCATCGGTGCTCTAAAACTTGGATCTGTACCTATTCCTAAGGCAATTGGAAACATACCTGCACCCATCGCTAAAGTGGTCATAATAATCGGTCGTGCACGCTTATGGCAGGCATCTAAGAGCGCATTCATCCGTGAATACTGCCGTTCATTACGGGCGATAATTGCATAATCGACCAAAAGAATCGAGTTTTTACTGGCAATTCCCATCAACATGATTAAGCCAATCAAACTTGGCATCGAAAAACTGCTTTTTGCTAAAAGCAGTAGCACAAACGCACCACCCAGTGCCAAAGGTAATGCCACTAAAATGGTGATCGGTTGTAAGAAGTCTTTAAACAGGAGCACCAAGACCACATAGATACATAGTACACCTGTTAGCATAGCTAAACCAAAGCTTGCAAAGAGCTGTTCCATCACATCGGCATCACCCAGATTGGTACGTTTTACTGTCGGAGGTAAGTTTTTGATGGTTGGAAGTTTATCTACAGCAGCCGCAACATCGCCTAAAGGCTGATCATTGAGCTCAATATTAAAGTTGATGTTACGTAAACGGTTAAAACGGTCAATTTGTGAAGGACCACTTTCAATATTGACTTGTGCAATGGTGCCTAACATCACTGGACCTTTACTACCAGTAATCATCAAGCGTTTAATCAGATCTTGGTCTTGACGTGCAGACAGGGGTAGTTTGATGACGATCGGAATTTGTCGTTGCGAAAGGTTTAATTTTGCCAAGTTCTGATCAAAATCTCCCGCCGTGGCAATACGCACAGTTTCAGCGATATTTTGTGTGGTAATGCCTAAATCCGCAGCTTTTGCAAAGTCAGGGCGAATCACCAATTCAGGGCGAATCAATGCTGCGCTTGAGGTAATACTACCAATATTTGGAATAGTACGGATTTCTCGTTCTACTTGACGTGCTGTACTGATTAATACATCTGGGTCATCACCTGACAGCGCAATTTGATATTGGCTGTTATTGCCTGCAATACCGACTTGAATCCGTGCACCAGGCAGTGGAGCTAAACGTTGGCGTAAGTCGTTTTCAATTTTTTGCAAACTTGCAGCGCGGTCTGAACGTGCTGTGACTTGAATGGTTAAGGTTGCTTTTCTTGGTTCACTTGATGCACCACCCGCAAAAGGATCTGTACCTGCTGAACCACCACCAATCGTGGTATAGACACTTTTAATTTCAGGATGATCCTTAATTAAACTACGGGCGTATTCTGCTGCTTTTAAGGTATCTGGAAATTGTGAACCTGGTGGAAGCTCAACACGCACTTGGGTCTGCCCAGTGTCAGGTGGTGGAACAAAGCCTGTAGGGAGTAATGGGATGAGCATCAGTGAAGCAATAAAAAATATGATGGCACTGCTTAAGGTGATCCAACGATGATTTAAACACCAAGTCACCATCCGCATATATGCGCGCATCACCCGACCATCTTTGGCACGATCATGTTGAAGTTCAAGATCACCATGATCTTTGATTGCTTGGCTTTGATCATCTAATACTTGGTTGTCATGATGACTTTCAACTTTACCAACCCAAGGTTTAAGAATATAGGCTGACATCATAGGCGTCAGTAAGCGTGCCACCAAGAGTGAGGCAAAAATAGCCAAAGCCGCTGTCCAGCCAAATTGCACAAAGAATTTACCCGCAATACCACTCATAAAGGCAGTGGGTAAGAACACTGCAATCAAGGTGAAAGTGGTGGCAATCACGGCTAAACCAATTTCATCGGCTGCCTCCATGGCCGCTTCATAAGGTGTTTTTCCCATTCGAAGATGCCGGATGATATTTTCAATTTCTACAATGGCATCATCGACCAGTATTCCCACAACCAACGACATGGCTAACAGTGTGACAATATTTAAAGTAAAACCTAAGTAATACATGCCAATTAAGGCAGGTAGAATGGACAAAGGCAGGGCAGTTGCCGCAATGATGGTGGCACGCCAATCACGTAAAAACAGCCAAACCACCAAGATTGCAAGCAGTGCGCCTTCATACAGCAAGGACATTGAGCCTTTATAGTTATCAACCACAGGATTTACAAAGTTAAATGCTTCAGTGATTTTAATATCGGGATGCGCCGCTTTTAATGTTTCAAGTGCCTCTTTTACTCCGATTTCAACATCAACTTCACTTGCACCTTTACTGCGGGTAATTTCAAAGCCAATCACAGGGTGGCCATTTAACAGTGCAGCAGAACGTCGTTCAGCAATGCCATCACGAATGCTGGCAACTTGATCCAGCCGAATATGGCGACCATCACTCAAGGCAATATCCATTGCTGCAATTTCGGCAGCAGTTTTTACTGTGGCAATGGTACGAATAGACTGTTCACTGCCGCCTATTTTGGTTTGCCCACCAGAAGCATCTTGCTGAACAAGGCGTAATTGTCGGGTGATGTCTGTTGCTGTGGCATTTAACGCCAAGAGTTTTTCAGGATCTAATTCAACTTCAACTTGACGCGTGACACCGCCTACACGAGAAACCGCACCAACGCCTTTGACTTTTAACATTGCACGTGCAACGTCATAATCTACAAACCAAGACAGTGCTTCCTCATCCATACGAGGGGATTGGATGGTGTAGGTGAGAATCGGTGAACCTGAAAGATTGATTTTACTGACAATTGGATCACGAAGATCCGCAGGTAAATCTGAACGTACTTGTGAAACCGCGTTACGGACATCATCAACAGCTTCTTGCAGTGGTTTTTCCAGTTGAAACTCTGCGGTTACGGTGACTACACCATCTTGGATGTTGGTATATTGATTTTTAAGTCCCTGTAAAGTTGCAATCGAGTTCTCAATTTTACGTGCAACTTCTGTTTCCAGTTGCGGCGGTGCTGCACCGGGTAAAGCCGCAGTAACCGTAACCATCGGTAATTCAATATCGGGGAATTGTTGGATTTTCATCCAATGAAAACACATCAAACCGGCTAAACCAAGCATGATAAAAAGCAAGATACCGGGAATCGGATTTTTAATCGACCAAGCGGAGAAATTCATGTTATTTCTCCTGCGCGCTAACGAGTTGTTTGGTCAATGGTGTATCTGGAATGGCATGACCACGTTTGATTAAATCACCATCTGACAAGAATCCTGTTCCAGAGGCAACCAGTTGAGTATTTGCTGCTAAATCAACAATTTCAACGCGATCATTTAAACGTCGACCAAGTGTGACTTTCTGTTGAGTTACTCGATTATCTTTATTGACAATAAACACATAAGAGAAACCATCACGTAAAAGTACTGCGGTTTGAGGCACTGTTAGTGCTGGCTTTTCGCCTAGATCAAACTCACCTTTGACAAACATACCCATACGAACAGCATCAGTGGTAGGTATATCCACATAGACCAAGCCATAGCGTGTTTGCGGGTCAATGACTGGTGCAATCATCCGAACGCTACCTGAAACGGCTGAACGGCTAGGATCAGGTGAGGTGATATGCGCTGTCATACCTTTTTTAAGTTTATATAAGTCTGTCGAGGTGACTTCGGCACGCCATTCCAAACGGTTATCACGGATCAAGCGAAACAGTTCTTGTCCCGTTTGTGCCAATGAGCCAACTGTTGCTGTACGTGCTGAGATAACGCCATGATCGGGTGCAATCACTTGGGTTTGCGTTAAACGAAGCTGATTACTGTCAATTTGGGCTTTGGCTGCATCTAAGCGGGCTTGTGCTGTACTTTGAGAAGTCAAATATTTTGTCGCTTCTTGTTGTGAAATTGCACCAGTATTTTTGAGTTGTTGAATACGTTGATTATTGATACTGGCATCAGCTAGTACAGCTTTCGCTTCTGCATAATTGGCCTTTGCTGTCGCCAATTCAGCGCGAATACTTTCACTGTTAATTTCAGCTAAAACTTGCCCACGTTGTACGCTATCTCCAACGTTAACATTGACTTTGGTAATTCGTTGCCCCGAAAGTTCACTGCCAATCACCACTTCTTGCCATGCAGCAATATTGCCATTGGCTGTAAAGTTTTGCTTCCAGTTTTGTAGCTCGGGTTGTATCACCGTTACAGTCAGTGCTGGTTTTGCGCTAGAAGCGGATGTTGCTGCATTTTCTGGAGAAGGCTGTTTTTTATTTGAAGATTTCCATCCAATAAAAGCCACGATTAGCACAATAATAATAATTGCAATAATGATCCCGAGTTTTGAGTTTATGCGCTTTTTTTTCATTGGGTCATGCGATTTCATTTTAGTTTTTTAAATGAGTAGAGATAAGTTGAGTATCTCTAAAGGCTCTATGTTTGGTCAAGTTGCAATACAGCGCTTAATGTGATTTTTTGAAAGTTAAGCGGTTAAATTTTGCTATAGAGAGGCCGTTGAATTTAGTGATATTTGTTGTTTTAAGGCCTTGATTATTAGATCTCGTGAATGAATAAAATTATTTATATGTTTTTAATATAAAAATGATAAAAACAAGCATTATTTTGTATAAAAACTACATGGCTAATTGAGATTTATAATATTTTTTAATAAATAAATACCATGAGATCTTGCTTTTTTATTTAAAAAATCACGCTTATAAAATGAGAAAGCAAGTTTAAGTAAGAGTGATTATCATTTAATATGGCGGCTTAATTTAGATGACTGTTTTAGAGCCTCCTATGCGAAAAATTAAACCCTTAATTGTGATGATGGCAGTGGCGACAAGTGCTGCAATTGCGCATGCTGAACAACAAGATGCTTCATCGACTCAATCGAGCAATGGCAATGCAAAACAACTGAGTACGATTACAGTAGTCGCAAGTGCAGATGCATCAGCAGAGGGTTTAATGCCAGCATTTGCCGGTGGACAAGTGGCTTCTGGCGGTAAAGTTGGGATATTTGGCAATCTGAAAAATATAGATACGCCGTTTAATCTGACCAGCTATACCAATCAATATATTCAAGAGCGGCAAGCAAAAAGTGTTGGGGATGTTTTAAAAGCAGATCCAAGTGTTCGTGTCGGACGCGGTTTTGGTAATTTCCAAGAAAACTATTATATTCGTGGCTTTAACTTGGGTTCAGACGACACAGCCTATAACGGTTTATATTCAATTTTACCACGTCAATATATTCCTGCGGAGCTGTTTGAACGTGTTGAGGTATTAAAAGGGGCATCCTCATTTTTAAATGGCGCCATGCCAAGTAATGGTGGGATTGGTGGTGCAATTAACTTATTGCCGAAACGTGCAAGTAACGAACCACTCAATCGTGTCACAGTGGGTACGGATTTTAATGGTGGTTATATTGCCAATGATATTTCTCGCCGTTTTGGTGAAGATCAACAATTCGGTGTACGTGTAAACACAGCATATCATGGTGGTGATACGGCTGTTGATAATGAACAAGCATCTTTAGGTTTAGCTTCTATAGGCTTGGATTACCGCGGTGATCGTTTACGTCTTTCTGGCGATATGGGTTATGTGAATAATCGTTTAAAAGCGACTCGTCCAAACGTGACTTTAGGCGCGGGTATTACTGAGATTCCGAAAGCAATTGATGGCTCAGATAACTTTGCACAAAAATGGACGTATTCAAATGAAGAGGATGTTTTTGGAAGTTATCGTGCTGAATATGATTTAGCTGATAATTTAACGGCTTACGCTGCTTATGGTTTTCGACATGGCGAAGAGCAAAACAGTTTAGCAAATATGACCTTGACCAATCAGACAACAGGCGCGGGGACCATTTACCGATTTGACAATGCGCGTGTAGATATGGTCAATACTGGTGAAGTTGGTGTGCGTAGCAAAGTAAACACAGGTTCAATTGAACATAATTTAGTGCTATCTGCATCGGCATTTCAACAGAACACCCGCAATGCTTATGTGATGGACTATAAAAATACATTAGCCAACAATATCTATAATCCAATTCAGTATGACCAACCTACTTATTCACAAAATGCGTTGTTTGGGAATAACTTAGATACACCTAAATTAACGACTCGGACACGTTTAAGAAGTATTGCCATTGGCGATAACCTCAAAGCTTTAGATGATAAATTAACAGTTATGCTCGGTGGACGTTATCAAACCATCATGCAAGAAAACTATAATTATGGAACTTCAATTAAGTCTGGCGAATATGATGAGAGTAAGTTTACCCCTGCTTTAGGTCTAAGTTATAAAATTCTGCCTGAAGTTTCAGTTTATGCAAATTATATTGAATCTTTAGCTAAAGGTTTGAGTAATACCAATTCAACAACGAAAGAAACCACAACACTCAAACCATTCGTTGCTAAACAAAAAGAAATTGGTGCCAAATATGAAAATGATCAGTTTGGTGCAAGCCTAAGTTTGTTTGATATCGATAAGCAGCGCGCAGTACTTGAAAACAGTATTTTTAGTGATGCGGGTAAATATGTACATCGTGGTGTTGAACTCAATACTTTTGGTCAATTGACTGATTCTTTAAAAGTGTTAGGTGGTGCAACTTGGATTGATGCAAAGCAAAAAAATACAGGAAATGTTAACTACGATAATAAAAAGGAAGTGGGTGTTGCAGAATTTCAAGCAAATGTTGGTGCTGATTGGAAATTACCAACAGTTCAAGATGTGTCTTTAAATGCTCAAGTCACTTATACAGGTTCGACTCATGCAAGTTTAGACAACAAATTGAAAGTAGGTGATTGGACAACTTTAGATCTTGGTGCGACATATAAAACTCAGTTGGGGCAAACACCGACAACTTTTAATTTCCGCGTAAATAATGTCTTCGATAAAAATTATTGGTCATCAGTTGGTCTATTCGACAACATCAACAGTACTACTAACACCAATAACGGCTACTTGGTTGCTGGGCAACCTCGTACATTCATGTTAAGTGCAGCTTTTGATTTTTAAATACCATAAAAAAATGCCCCAAATTTGGGGCATTTTTTATAACAGCATATTTTTATAAAATGGTTTTTAGACGTTGAATCACTTGCTCACATTGAGCAATATCTGCGACCAATGCCATACGAACATGACCTTCACCAGGATTGCCTTGTTCAGTATCACGAGACAAATAACGCCCTGGTAAAACTTTAATGTTGGCTTTTTCCATTAACATTTTGGCAAAGTTTTCATCATGATCGACTTTTAACCAATAATAGAAACCTGCATCGGGCTTTTGTAATGGTAAAAGATGACCGAGTTCATTTTGGAACAAATCAAACTTAGTACGATACAGTCTACGATTTTCTTCAACATGTGTTTCATCGTTCCAAGCAACAATTGAAGCCAATTGATGTTGGACTGGCATTGCAGCGCCGTGATAAGTGCGGAATTTTAAATAAGGTTTAAGTAAGTTTGCATCCCCAGCAACAAAACCTGAGCGCATACCCGGTAGGTTTGAACGCTTAGACAGTGAATGGAACACGATACAATTTTTATAGTCGTCACGACCTAATTCAGCACAGACTTCCAATAAACCGATCGGTGCTTCATCAAACCACAATTCTGAGTAACATTCATCAGAGGCAATCACAAAGTCATATTGGTCAGAAAGTGCAATTAGCTTTTCGAATTGAGCTTTTGAAAGTACCGCACCAGTAGGATTTCCCGGCGTACAAACAAACAAAAGTGCAGTTTTTCCCCAAACTTCAGCAGGTACAGCATCAAAATTACCGAGGTAATTGTTGTCTTCGGTACAGTTGACAAAGTATGGCTTGGCGCCAGCTAAAAGTGTTGCACCTTCATAAATCTGATAGAACGGATTAGGCATTACTACATAAGGTGCATCATCACGATTAATCAAGGCCTGTACAAAAGAGAAAATTCCCTCACGTGTACCTGTAACTGGAAGGACATGATCTTCGGCACTGATTGCATTCAGTTTAAAACGACGGGTTAGCCACTGAGCAATACTTTCACGAAGTTCAGGTAAACCTTTGCTGTTTGGATAAGTTGAAAGGTGCTGAAAATTATCAATGATCGCTTGCTTCACAAACTCAGGAGCAGGATGCTTTGGTTCTCCAATTGAAAGTGGGATCAAAGGTAAATCTGCAGGTTTTACATCCTTAAAAAGCTGGCTTAACTTTTCAAATGGATAAGGATGTAATAAAGACAAACTAGAGTTCATGAAACAATTACCACGATAGAAAGTAAGATTAATGTTGCCCACAGATTTGATTGGATGCTTCATCTAATGCCGCTTTTAATTTTGCGGTAAAGACTTCAGCCTCAGCTTCAGTGAGGGGGGTGCCATCTTTTTTGGTGACAAAGAAGATATCTTCTGCTTTTTCACCCAGTGTGGCGATTCTAGCAGAATGTATGTCTAAACCTTGCATCATAAATAAACCACCAACGCGTGCAAGTAAGCCCGGTTGATCGAGGGTAGAGATTTCAACCATATTTTGTTGCAAAGCTTCGTTAAGTGTTACATCCACGGTATTCTCAATGTCGAAGTGGCGAAGTTGACGTGGAATACGACGTTGCATCAAACCCGGATATTTATCTGATTCACTTAAGGCTTTAATTAACGCCTGTTTGACTGTTTCTTCACGTTCAGGATCGGTTAATAAGGTACCGAAACGATCCAAGACCACATAAGTATCTAAACTAAAGGCTTTGGTTGCAGTGATAATCCGTGCATCTTGGACATCCAGATTCATACGATCCAAAATTGCCACTGTGGTGGCAAACAGATTGGGTTGGTCTTGAGTATAAATAAAGATCTGTACAGCATCTTGTGCTGCTTTACGGTGCGCACGCATGAGCACCAATGGTGCAGGGTTGTCGCCGTGTTGCAAAATGGCGCGAGTATGCCATGCAATTTCATCTGCGGATTCTTTAAGGAAGTATTCGTCCCCAAGCTCTTGCCAAACCTTTTCAACTTGATCGAGTGGAAACTCATCCACCAAGACTTCGCTTGCAGAGAATTTGGTATCTTCAATCAGCATTTGATAATCAACAGGTCGACCCAAACCAGAACGAATTACATCACGCGCATGGGTATAGAGTTGACGCATCAAAGAAGAGCGCCATGTATTCCAAAGTTTTGGATTGGTGGCATTGATATCGGCAACTGTCAGCGTATAGAGATAATCTAAATGCTCCATATCACCAAGCTTTTCAGCAAACTCTTTCACCACATCTGGGTCAGAAATATCTTTTTTCTGTGCGGTCATCGACATCAGTAAATGGTTTTGGATGAGCCAAGCAACCAGATTACATTCGCGCTCAGTAAACCCATGCGCAAGACAGAATTCAATTGCATCTTCAGCGCCAAGTTCACTGTGATCTCCACCACGGCCTTTGGCAATATCATGGAATAATGCAGCAAGGAATACGATGTCACGGCGGACTAAGCGTTGAAATACAGAACTGACAACAGGATAATCTTTGGCAAAGCCAGGTTCTTTAAAACGATTTAAATTACGAATTAACAGTAAGGTATGTGCATCGACGGTATAAATATGGAACAAGTCATATTGCATCAGCCCCATGATTTGACCAAATGCAGGAATATAATTTCCTAATACACCATAACGCTTCATTGCCACCATGGTTTCATATAAACGATATGGAGAGCGAATGATCGCCATGAATAATGCTTGATGGGTCGGATTATCACGAAAAGCTTGATCGATGCGTTTTGCTGCTAAAGTCAAAAGACGCAGTGTACGTGCACGAATACCCTCGATTTCAGGGCGATTCGCCAAGATATAAAAAATCTCTAAAATAGCGCTTGGATTTTCGGAAAAGGTTTTATGTTGTTGAACGGCAAGCTTGCCATCGACCAATTTAAAATGTTCGTTAATATTTTCGATTTTACGTTCATAGTCGGGTAAACGTGGGGTAATCACCGATTCATTGAAATAAGCCAATAACATTTCATTTAAGGTCGAAACCTGCTGCGCGGTACGATAATAACGCTTCATGAACTGTTCAATTGGATAATTTGGATGATGATCATCTTCTCGTGTATAGCCAAATTTAGCTGCAATATCACGTTGATAATCAAACAATAGGCGATTTTCATCACGTTTGGTTAAACGGTGTAAATGATGGCGGATTTCCCAAAGAAAGTTTTCAGCTTCTTCTAGGACACCCAATTCAAATTCAGAAATAAAACCCAAATGAACCAAGTCGTAAATACGATTGACTCGGAAATGCCGTTTGGCAATCCAGCCAATTTGGTTAATGTCCCGAATACCACCGGGTGCATTTTTAATATCGGGTTCTAAATTGCTTTCAGTATTGTTATGTTGCGCATAACGTTGTGCTTGTTCATCCATCTTGGCATCAAAGAAAGTCTTATCTGTCCAAGTTTGGGAAACGACACGACGAGGCCATCTTGCCAGATGTTGATTGCCAATAATTAATCGCGCTTCAATCAGCGAGGTTGCCACAGTGAGATCATTGGTGGCTTGTTCAAAACAACTTCGGATGGTACGTACACTGACACCCGGTTTAAAATTCCCCACATCCCAAAGTGTAGAAATAAATTGCGTCACTGTTTGTTCTTGTTCAGGAGAAAGATCTTCTTCTGAAAGAATCATGATGTCGACATCGGAATAGGGCAACATTTCGCGTCGCCCATAGCCACCAACAGCAAATAAACCGAGATCTGTTTGATCTAGCCCCGAATGCTTCCAGAGAAACATAAGGGCTTCATCTACCACATTTGAACGGGTACGGACAATTTCGCGTATTGTTGTACCATGATCATAGGCCTCATTTAACTGTTGCTCAACATCGCTACGCCATTGATTAATCGCTTTAATGTCATGTATATCAGTTACATATTCCAACAGAGGAGAGGTGTTGATCATGGATGTCTTGTCCGCAAATATATTGGCTAGTTGTTTAAATGAACAGTGACTTTTGCAGCCGTTTCTTGTGCAAGTTCACGTGCTTGGTCTGTTGTTTCAGCACGTGCTGTTGCCACGCCCATACGACGACGTTTAAATCCTTCAGGTTTACCGAACAGGCGTAAGTCTGTCGCAGGATTTTGCAAAGCAAGATTTAAGCCAGCGTATGAAAGATTCTTTGCATCTACACCTGCATAGATTACAGCACTTGCAGCAATACTATGTCGTTCAGTATTGACAGGTAAACCCAAAATCGCACGTGCATGTAATTCAAATTCGCTTTGGAATTGTGATGCAAGTGTGACTAAGCCTGTATCGTGTGGACGCGGTGATACTTCACTAAACCATACTTTATCACCTTTTACAAACAGTTCTACCCCAAAAATCCCACAGCCACCAAGTGCTACAGTGACTTTATTGGCAATGCGTTTGGCTTCATTTAAAGCTGCTTCTGTCATTGCTTGGGGCTGCCAACTTTCTACATAGTCGCCTGAATCTTGACGATGCCCAATTGGGTCACAATAAGCGGTTTCAATTTCACATGTTTCTGGATTTTTCGAACGTACAGTGAGTAAGGTGATTTCAAAATCAAAGTCAATTTGTGACTCAACGATGACTGTACCTTGATTTACCCGACCACCAGTTTGAGCATATTCCCAAGCTGCATCAACTTCAGCATATTCTTTGACACGAGATTGCCCCTTACCAGAGGAAGACATTACAGGTTTAACAAAGTTCGGATAACCAATGTCATCACATGCAGAACGGAAGCTTTCTAAGGTATTGGCAAAACGGTAAGCGGAAGTGGGTAAACCAAGTTCTTCCGCCGCTAAACGACGAATCCCTTCACGGTTCATGGTTAAATTCACTGCTTTTGCCGAAGGGATCACGGTTGCAATATTTTGTTGTTCGATTTCGACTAATACTTGAGTAGCAATCGCTTCAATTTCTGGAACAATAAGATTGGGTTTTACTTTTTCAATTAAAGCTTTTAATTCTGTTGCATCTGCCATGTTTAAGGCATAAGAGAAATGAGCAACTTGCATGGCAGGTGCGTTTTCGTAGCGGTCTGCCGCGTGAACTTCAACACCAAGTCGTTGTAATGAAATCACCACTTCTTTACCAAGCTCTCCTGAACCTAACAGTAAAACTTTAAATGCAGATGATTGAAGTGGGGTACCAATAGTAACGCTCATGCTATTCTTCCATGCTTGTCTTATGGACTGTTAGCATAGCAGAACTCAGGCGTGTGTTAAGGGCTGATTGACATAAAATAATGATATTGTCTAACAGATTTTTTTATAAAGTTTTTAGCTTATAGGCGGTTTGCCACTACAAATGAAGTGGCTTTGAATTTGCGCAAGGAAACTGATCAAGAATTTTTAATTAATTCTTTTTACGAACCAACAGAATCAACGCAATGAGGCAGATCAGTAGTTCTACAAAAAACGACCAATGCAGTATAAAGTTTAACCACCATGGCTGATAACGTGAGCTGACTTCAAAAAACACATAGGGTTGATCAATAAACGGTGCAAAAAGCCAAACATCACCTACAAAAGTATCCAAGCCAATATGTAGCAGGGCAGCACCCGAAAAAAGACTGATCATCAGGGCAGGTTTAGCCGTGTATTTTGAATGGATGAAATAAAATAAAGCGATTAGAAAGATTGGAATCCAAAATGAAAACCAATGTAAAAAATACTTATGGTGATGAACCGATCTATGATCGAATAAATAGAAATAGAATAGATCAATATCAGGAAAAACTGCACCAAGCATAATCAGCGTAAAAAAAGCTTTATTGGTGATTTTTGTCTGTTTAAATTTCTTGAGTAAAAGTTTAGCCAGTATATAGCCAGAAGGTAAGTGTGCGATAAACATATCAAGTTGCGTATTTTAAATATTTTATTTGAAAGTAATCATACACAACTAATTAATTCACATGGTTTTTTATTGTAAATTAATTAGATGAAAGCATTTTAAATCCGAAAGACTTTAAATTTACACGCTGATCTGCTGATGCATTAAAATATGCTTTAATCAACAAAACTACAGATAGGTATAGACCAAGCCATAGGCCAATGCTGCTGTGAGTGTCGCCAAAACGATTCTTTTAAATTTAAAATACAATCCTGTGAGTACAATAAAGCCCACCAACATCGCAAAACTTTTATTTGGAGTTTCGATCAATGGTGGAAGAGTGGCGACAATTAACATTGAACTGATTGCTGCAATTCCAATACTGCCTAATGCAATTTTTAACCATGTTGCGCCACGAGTTTGTGTGTGTTGTTGGCTTTTTTGCAGCAGATAGAATGGACCAAAGCGTGAAGCAAAATTTGCAATACCGACCAATATCCCCACCAAGATAATCTGTAAATCCATTTTAAATACTCACTTCATCAGTTTGCTTTAAAACATAATGTTTAAATAGTCCTGCTAAAATCCCAGATGCAATCCCAATAAAAATTGCTGCCGACATGTTGATAAAATAACAGGCCAATGCTGAAACCACTAAAGATACGGCAACCACAAAAGTATGTTTTTTCTCAAAGGCTGCTAGTAAGAAGCTTAAGAACAATGCAGGTAACAAAAAGTCTAAAGCGGCTTGTAAAAATTGCGGCAAGTCGCTGACTTGATCTGCAAATAAACCACCTAAAAATGAACCCAAGGCCCATGACATCCAGCTAAACAAGCTGAGTCCTAGCATCCAAGACTCTGACCATTCTTGACGACGTTGGGAAAGTTTAATCATTCCAGCCGCAAAAACTTCGTCGGTTAAACCCCAGGCCCATACTGCGGTCTTTTTAAGGTTTAAACGGTCTTGAATCAGGTTTTGTAAGGCTGGCCCATAAAGTACGTGGCGAATATCCAGTGCAATGACTGTAAGTGCTGTCATCCAAATAGATGTACCACTGCCCAATAATGCAACCACAAGAAATTGGCTAGCACCAGCGTACATAGAGCAAGATAGAAATAAGGCTTCCCATGCACTAAAACCAAATTGGGTCGCGGATACACCAAAGGCAAAAGATACAGGCAGATAAGTAAAGATGATGGCTTGACTGTCTTTAGCGCCTTGCCAAAAGCCAGCAGTTTGGACTGAGGGATTGTGCTCTGACACAGGACACCTAAAACGAGAGTAAAACAAAAGGTAAAATCAAGATTGTGTATTCTACCCGAATTTACTAGCATAGTAGCGAAATGTTTATTTAGGCGTAACTTTATGTTCGCAAATCAGTCGAAATTATTATTGAGTATGACCTTGGTGTTAGGTGTTTTAGGTTTACAAGCATGTGGTAATTCATCTTCTGAACCTAAAGAAAAAGTTGAAATTAAAGCTGCGCCAAAACTAACCAATGATGCGACAACCTATGCCAATGAAGCATGGAAGCTGATCAATCAGGTGGAACCCTTTGTCTACCGTAAGCAATTGAATTTGATTGAAGACAATGTACGTAAACCTTTACGGAAACTCAGTACCGACTGGCGTATCAATGTCAAAATGACCGATTCGGTGACAGAAGGTAAATACGCGTTGTGTCGTAAAGCCATGACCAGTTTAGATACTTGGGCAAGATCGACATTGGAAAAAGATGGTGAAATGCAAAAAAATCAAGCGCAATATGAGCGTGATAAAGCCCAGTGCAAAGATGCAATTGAAAATCCAAGTTTAGGCAATACCAAGGCAAATAATAATATTTTTTAACAGACCCTAGTAAATGGCGCAAATATGCGCCATTTTTTATTGATACAGATCTAGGTTAAGTACGTTCGGTGTTACTTAAGGTTTTAATGGATTGGTTGATGCAGTTTTCACTGCTTTGTCTTTGGCAGCAGTTGATTTTGCAGCGGCGCCATTTTTTACTGCTTTGGTTGTTGCTTCAGCTTTTGCTTTGCTTGCAGCAGTTTCAGTTTTTAGCTTTGTTGCTGTTTCTTTCGGTTTCGCTTCAACAGCTTTTGTTGCAGCTACACTTTTGTCTTTTGCTTGCGTTGCATCAGCTTTGGCTTTTGTACTTGCAGCCGTTGCTTTTTGAGTCGCTTGAGCTGCAGGATTAGCCGCAACACATTTGCCGCCTTTATGGTTTGGACCTGTACCACCAACCAATGTTGTGCCTTTAGGGCAAGCAAAAGCAGAAGCGCTAAGTACAGTGAATAATCCCGCTGTGAGCAATGTTGTGATTTTTTTCATTTATTTCAACTTTTATTGAGATGGCATTAGCGCCTCGCTAAAATATAATTGTATTTTTCACAAAGTAGAATAGATTATTTGTATATTTTATTTATAAAATGATTATATATTCCAGCCGTTTAAGGTGAATTTAATATTTGTCTAAAAGTAGAAAAGTGATGTGTTAAATTAGAGTTGGCCGAGTGAGTGAGCAATAGAATGTAATTGCTTGATATCTAAAATTTCTATTTTTTTAAAGGCAATTTTTAAAACGCCTTGTTGTTCGAGTAAATGTAATTCTTGGTTAATGGTCTGACGTGAGCATTTGAGCAGCAATGCCAATTGTTCTTGTGATAAATGAATGATGTTATTTTCAATACGGATATGATTGCCATAGCCGTTTAAGATAAACATCAAACGCTGAGCTAATCGTTGTCGTATATGCTGGGTTTGAATTGAAATGAGTTCTAAAAAAGCAAAGCGAAGTTTTTGACTGGTCAATTGGGCGATATGGAACCAATATTGCGGATAGTCATTTAAAATTTTCTGAATCGCTTGGCTGGGGAGATGTAAAATTAAACATTTTCCAACAGCAATGGCATCATGAGAACGTGATTGCTGATCCACCAAAGAAATTTCTCCAAACCACATAATCGGTTCTGCAATAGCAGCAACGGATTCATTTCCTTCAATATCAATATAACCTAAGCGTACCCGACCATCTAAGACCGCATAGATGCCATTAAATAGATCGCCTGATCTGAAAATCGCTTGATCACGCTCAAATTTTTGATAATGGGCTTGTTGTTGAATCAATTGTTGAAAAGGAATAGGCAGTTGTGAATACCATAAATTCTTTGATAATAATTCAAGGTCCGTTGAATTCAGCACAATATGTCCTTTTATGTATCATTGTTAATTTTTGCTTTGATTTTCAAATATATCTAACAGCATAGTCAGTAGGATAGAAAGTTCCTTAGATAAAATCAGTAGCGATAAGCACTGAGTAGAACCATTTACAATCCTCCTTTAAGGGCAGCAATTTAGCGTGAATATGACAGAGTCACTGGCCATAATGTATCAATAAATTTATTGTGAAAGCTGTTGTTATCTACTTCTTTGCAAATTTAAATGAAAAATCAATTCAACTTGTCAGCTAGACGACAACTTTTATCTTAGCGCTTTTATATAGTGAAATGAAGAGATTAACAAGGACGCTGAAAATGAACAGATTAGAACAACTTCTTAGCCAGTACGCAGCTTATCATTTAGATCATAAAAATGTATTTACGCATTTTATTGGTATCCCGATGATCGTATTTTCAATTATGTGTTTAACGGCTAGAGCAGGGGTGATGCTTTCAGGTTTTGAAATCACTTTGGCATTGATTCTACTGATTTTAAGTGTGATTTATTATTTAAGTCTGGATAAATCATTCGGCTTTTTAATGTTGCTTATTTATGCAGTAGCCTATCCATTTGCCTATAAAATTGCTCAATTAGGCATGGGAACTTGGCTAAGTATCAGCATTGGTACTTTTGTTGTAGGATGGGTATTCCAATTTGTAGGGCATTTTTATGAAAAGAAAAAACCTGCATTTGTTGATGATTTAGTCGGTTTAGCGATTGGTCCATTATTTGTCTTAGCTGAGTTTGTATTCTTGCTGGGTTTTCGTAAAGATCTACAAAAAAAAATGCGAGCAGAAGCCAGAAAGCAACGTAATGCAATGGATGAAAAATCATTAGACGCTTTACACGCGAAATAATTTGAAAGATAAAGAATCTAGTTCATGATAAAACCCTTTAAGTCAGTAATTTAAAATGACTTAAAGGGTATCGACTTCTATATTTTTGTTTGTTTTAGAATAAGAATTCTTTGATAAATATCACTAAACCAAAGAAAAAAATGGCGCAACCAATATAAAATTTTATTTTTTTAATCAGTGAAGAATTGAACATTGGCATCGTCATATGGTCTGTATAGTATTTCATTGGATTGCTTCTAAATAACGGCGATTCACTTCTTCCCAATTCACAACATTATAAAATGCCGCAATATATTCGGGACGACGATTTTGGTATTTTAAATAATAAGCATGTTCCCAGACATCTAAAGCCAGAATCGGAATATTGCCATTCATCAGTGGTGAATCTTGATTGGCACTGCTTTCTACGATGACTTTCTTTTCAGGGGTTACGCTTAACCATGCCCAGCCACTACCAAATCGTGTCAGTGCTGCTTTGGTAAAGGCTTCTTTAAAGTTTTCAAAACCGCCAATATCTCTGTCAATTGCTTCAGCGATTTGTTTAATTGGCTCTCCACCGCCTTGAGGGCTCATTACTGTCCAGAATAAAGAGTGGTTGGCATGACCACCACCATTATTAATCACGCTATTTTTAAGATCAGCAGGAACTTCATTCACTTTTGAAACCAGTTCTTCAATCGACAACTTTTCCCATGCTGTGCCTTCAACTGTGGCATTGATATTATTGATATAGGTTTGATGGTGCTTGGTATGGTGGATTTCCATTGTTTTTGTATCAATATTAGGTTCAAGTGCATCGTATGCATAAGGCAGTTGTGGAAGCGAGTAAGCCATGAATTAATCCTGTGATGTTAAGTATAGTGGTAATGCTAATAATTATCATTATTATATATGAACATCAAAAGTGCAACCTACTTAACTTTATTATTGTGTAGCTGATTTCAAAATAGAGATGATCAATTGAGGCAGGGTTTAGCGATAGACGTTTGGCGCGTTTTAAGATGTAAATAAATATCGCGTATATTTACTGGAATATTGTAATTTTAAATGTTGATTTTTTTATAAAAACCTGAATACGTGTTTCATTAAAAACAGGGCTGACCTTATAGAGATGAGATGAATGATCGAAATAGTCCGCAAATCAATCAACAGATCGTTGAATCTACATTTAGAAAACAAGTTTTAAATATTCGTCAGACATTTATAAACTAAACGAAAACCAGCGAAAGATTCTATGACGAAAAAAAACAGGTTGAAGAAGTCTTCAACCTGTCTCATTAAAGCATGAGATCCGTTTATACGTTAAAACGGAAGTGCAATACATCACCATCTTGAACGATGTAAGTTTTACCTTCTAAACGCCATTTTCCTGCTTCTTTAGCGCCGTTTTCACCGTTGTATTGGATGAAATCATCATATGCAATACATTCTGCACGAATAAAGCCTTTTTCAAAGTCAGTGTGGATTACACCCGCAGCTTGAGGTGCAGTTGCTCCCACTTTTACAGTCCAAGCACGAACTTCTTGAACACCTGCTGTAAAGTAAGTTTGTAAGCCAAGTAAGCTATAACCTGCACGAATTACCACATTTAGACCTGGTTCTTCCATGCCTAATGCTTCAAGGAATTCAGCGCGATCTTCATCATCCAACAATGAAATTTCAGCTTCGATTTGGTTGCAAAGCGGAACAACGATTGCATTTTCCTCAGCAGCTAACTTTTTCACAGCTTCAAGGTGTGGATTGTTTTCAAAACCATCTTCTGCAACGTTTGCAATATACATGGTCGGTTTTAATGTCATTAAACCAAAACCACGCACAAGTTTACGCTCATCATCATCTAAATCAGCTGCACGAGCTGGCTTGCCTTCATCAAGTAAAGGTAGAATTTTTTCTAAAACAGCTTTTGTTGCAAGCGCTTCTTTATCACCGCTTTTTGCAGATTTTGCCAAACGTGTAACGGCTTTAGTTACAGTTTCCAAGTCAGCAAGTGCAAGTTCAGTATTAATCGTTGCAATATCATCTAATGGATCAATTTTACCATTTACATGAATTACGTTTTCATCTTCAAAACAGCGTACAACATGTGCAATTGCATCAGTTTCACGGATGTTTGCAAGGAATTGGTTACCCAAACCTTCGCCTTTAGATGCACCCGCAACTAAACCTGCAATATCTACAAATTCCATCGTAGTTGGAATAACACGTTGTGGCTTAACAATGGCTGTTAATTTGTCTAAACGTGGATCAGGTACAGGTACGATGCCTGTATTTGGTTCAATGGTACAGAATGGGAAGTTTTCCGCAGCAATAGCAGCTTTAGTCAATGCATTGAAAAGTGTAGATTTACCAACGTTCGGCAAGCCGACAATACCGCAATTAAAACCCATGAAATAACTCACAAAGTGTTATATAAAAATTGCGGATGATTTTACATGAAAGCCATGACAAAGTCAGGTCTGCGACCTATAAGTTTTAAAATCAGATCATCTCAAATATATCAAGTGCTACATATTTGCCTGAGATCAGCACTTTTATTGAACAAAATGAGCATTCTAGGGGGTGACAATTGATTTAGCATGATTTTTATAAGTGGATCAAATTAAGTAAAGTTACTGTCCTGCATCCAACAACGACATCCATGTCGCCCTACAGATGTATAAGCCTTGTATCATTCAACAAGGCAAAAGCTGAATCTATTTTATTTATATTGATGCGAATTAAGTTAATTGGAAAAACTTAAATCTTCCGCTTATCCAACTGGCTTGCCAAACTGTCACCAAATGCTTGAACGATCATGACCAAAGCCACCAAGACCACAATCACAGCAAACATCATTTGCATATCAAAGCGTTGATAACCATAACGGTAAGCAATATCACCTAAGCCACCAGCACCAATTGCACCCGCAATTGCAGAGGAGTTAATCATGGTGACAATTGTGACTGTAAAACCAGCCACAATACCGGGAAGGGCTTCAGGTAAAAGTACATGCCAAACGATTTGCTTACGGTTACAGCCCATCGCTTGTGCAGCTTCAATTAGACCTTGATCAACTTCACGTAAGCTAACTTCTGCAATACGGGCAAAGAATGGTGTCGCTGCTAAAGTTAATGGAACAACAGCTGCCCAGACTCCGTAACTGGTTCCGACAATCCATCGGGTTAAAGGAATCAGCGCCACCATTAAAATCAAAAAGGGAACAGATCGAGTAATATTAATCACCGTACCCAATGCATGATTAATCTTTTTAGATGGATAAATCCCTTGTTCAGATGTATTGACCAAAATCACTGCCAAAGGTAAGCCAATCAAAAAGGCAACAATGGCAGATACGCCAACCATCAGTAAGGTATCTATGGTTCCTGTCAGCAATAAATCAATGAGTTGGTCTTGCATAGCCAAGTACCTCTATTTGTGCAATTTGATGTTTTAACCTTTCTTGTAAATTATGCAAGTCTAAATGGGTTTGTTCAGTACCGACAATCAGCGTTCCAATCAAATGGTTTTGGATATTGTCGATATGACTTTGATATAAATGTACCGATTTTTCAAAAACTTGAAAAAGTTCTACTAAATCAGGTGAGTTTTTCGGATCGGTTTCATAGCGTAGCTTCAAAATGCTATGGGTTGAATCTTGTTGCAACGCTGCATGCACTGGAAAGGGCAAATCGAGTTGTTCTAGGTTTAACAATTCTTGTGTGATTTTCTGCTGAGGTTGTGAAAACACGGACCAGACTTGTCCTGACTCAACGATTTCACCATGTTCAATCACCACCACTTGATCGCAAATTTCACGAATCACTTGCATCTCATGGGTAATTAAAACAATGGTAATCCCCAATTCTCGATTGATTTTTTTCAGCAAGGATAAAACCACTGAGGTACTTTCTGGATCAAGTGCAGATGTTGCTTCATCACACAATAAAATTTCAGGATGATGCACCAGCGCACGAGCAATACCAACACGTTGCTTTTGACCACCAGACAGTTGTGAAGGGTAGTTATGTGCTTTATTTCCTAAACCGACCAGTTCTAAAACATCGTTAACACGTGTTTCAATTTCAGCTTTATCGACATGGGCAATTTTTAAAGGCAATGCCACATTGTCCCAAACTGTTTTGGCAGACATTAAATTAAAATGCTGAAAAATCATCCCAATTCTTTGACGTGTTTGAATCAACTCAGCATGACTGAGTTCAGCCAAATTCTGTTGATGAATATGAATACTGCCTTCAGAAATACCTTCTAAACCATTTAAGGTTCGGATTAAGGAGGATTTACCTGCACCACTTTTACCGATGATGCCGAAAATCTTGCCTTGAGGAATATCTAAGTTGATATTTTTTAACGCATGGATCTGTTGATCTTGCCCATCATAGTATTTATTCAGATCACGAATTTTGATATGAGGGACTGAAAAATCAACATGCGAACCGAAACTCACCATTTCTATTCTCCTTATTTCCAGCCTGCAAACCACATATCTTTGCCGAAATCTTTATCTAAAATATCTCGAACTTGCTGTGAGTTTTGGAAAGCTTGAATAAATTTCTCTAACTTTTGATTTTTGTCTTGATAATCGGTACGTGTCACAAAAAGAATGGCGTACTTTTTATCAACGGGATCTAAAAACAGGGCACTATGCGGATCGGCTTTTTTTGCCATATTTAAGTAATGCGGAAAACCAAAAATTAGATCTGCATCATCATAAGCTAAAGCTGTTTGTGGACCTTCAACTTCTAAAAACTTCAACTGTTTTGGGTTTGAAACAATATCTTGAAGTGTGGAAAGTTCATTGTTGATGTCTTTGATTTGAATTAACCCCGCACGGTGTAACAAGATCAAAGCACGCGCAGAGTTGACGGGGTCACTCGGGATGACAACACGAGCATTTTGAGGTAAGGCCGCTAAGGATTTATATTGTTTTGAATATAAACCGACATGGCTGCCACTACCTATACCAAAAGCATGCAAATCGTAATTGGTTTGCTTAATGGCATTCTTTAAAAATACACTTTGTTGGAAAAAGTTAGCGTCAATGTCACGGTTTTGTACCGCAACATTGGGTGCTTGCCAATCTGAAAATTCGACCAGTTTGACATGGATACCATCTTTCTCTACCTCTTTGGCAACCGTTTGTAGTAATTCGGCATAAGGTGGGCTAATGCCAATCGTGAGTACATTATCCTTTTGTTGATTTTGTACATAACGATAGGCAAAAAGTCCTAATAATACGATGACAACAGCAAGACCAATCAGCAGGTTCTTGTTTTTGAGTTTGGAAACTTGAGACATGAGTTGTTCCTTATTTCCAACCTGGGAACCATAAATTTTCACCAATATCATCATTCAAAGCCTGTTTGACCTTGTCCGAAGTTTGGTAAATTTTTACAAATTCTTTTAACTGTTTGGCTTTTTCTGGATGCTTTTGCTCATAGTCATCTTTTACAACAAACAAGATGGCATAACGTGTATTGGTATTATCATCGAGTAATAATGCTTTGTTTGGATCAATGGTTTTTGCAAGACGTAAATAAAGTGGGTAGCTAAATACTAAATCAGCATCATCTACAGCACGCGCAGTTTGAGGTCCTTCAACTTCAATAAATTTAAAGTTTTTAGGGTTTGAGGTAATGTCTTGTAAGTTTGATAAATGGTTATTCGGATCTTTCAAGGTGATGAGTTTTGCCTGTTGTAAAAGCAACAGTGCGCGACCTTGGTTGACTGGGTCATTTGGAATCACCACACGTGCATTTTCAGGTACAGCCGTTAAAGAATCATATTTTTTAGAATATAAGCCCACATGAGTTGCAACACCTGTGGCAATCGGTTTCAGTTTAAAATTAGTTTCTTTTAACGCATTGCTTAAAAATGGTTGGTGTTGGAAATAGTTTGCATCAATATCACCATGATTCAGTGTGATATTCGGTGTGTTCCAATCTGAAAATTCCACCAGTTTAATATGAATCCCTTGTTTCTTGGCTTCCTCTGCTGCAACTTGTAAAGGCTTGGCAAAGGGTGGGCTAATACCAATGGTGATTTCTTCTGAACCGGCTTTTTTATGTTGGTTCCAATAAAAAAGTCCTGCAATCACGGCAATAATGATCACGCCAAGCAAAATAAATTTATTCTTGGAGCCTGATTTTCTGGATGGATTACCATTTGCAGGTGAGTTTATTTGAGTCATGTGACACCCCTTAAAGTGAAATTATTCAATTCATCATGTTTGCTGATTAGGATATTTAGGCAGTTTGCTTTTGCCGATCTGCCGTTTCGATGCTGTTGTTATGATTTGAGTTTTGACATCGAAAATCAGCAGCAGGGTGTTGTTGGGTTAAATGATCACCTTGTTTAAAGATTTTGTTGCGTAAAGAACCATTTTCATATTTGGTTTTAAATCTGCCACGTTGTTGCAGTTCAGGAATCACAAAACGAATAAAGTCATGATGTGATTCAGGCGCAACAGTACGCGTTAGGTTAAAACCATCAATACCTGTTTCATCAATCAACTGAATTAATTTTTCAGCAATTGTTTCTCCACTTCCAACAATCAGTGGATAACGACCACCGAGTTGATGCTGTGCTTTAAGATCGTTAGGTGTGATCTGGTTTTCCTTAAATTTATTATTGACTGAAGCAATACTGTTGGTTTGTTGATATGGGATGGCTTCATCATCAGCATATTTGGATAGGTCGATACCGACTGAACTTGAGAAATGTGCTAAACCAGCTTCAGGACTTGCATAGCGAGCATATTCAGCTAATTTCTCTTGAGCTAACTCATCTGTTTCAGCTGTAACCACTGTGATTCCCACAAAGATTTTAATATCTTCTGGATTACGGCCTTGCTGCACAGCCAGTTCTCGAATCTTATCCACTTGTTGTTTGATTTTTGCAGGTTGGTCCCCTCCAATAAATACACATTCCGCATGACGTGTGGAGAATGCTAAACCGCGTGGTGAAGCACCTGCTTGAAAGAGCACAGGGGTACGCTGTGGTGACGGTGAGACTTGGAAAACACCTTGGCTTTGATAAAAGCGCCCTTGATGGTTAATTTGATGAACTTTTTTCGGGTCAGTAAAAATACGCTTTTGCTTATCTTTTTGTACTGCATCATTTTCCCAAGAACCTTCCCAAAACTTATAGCAAAGCTCTAAAAATTCTTCAGCTTGCTCATAACGTAAGTCATGATCTTTTAGACTTTTTTGCCCAATCAAGCGTTCAGCACTGTCCAAATAACCAGTGACAATATTCCAGCCAATCCGACCTTGTGTCAGATGATCTAAACTCGCGAAGCGCCGTGCGAATTGGTACGGTGTTTCATAACTAAGGTTCACGGTCACGCCAAAACCTAGATTTTGGGTTACCGCTGCCATTGCTGAAATCAGGGTAGATGGGTCATGACTCGGCAGTTGAATGGACTCTTTTAAGGTTAAATCTATACCATTCTGGTAGACATCATAAACACCGGTAATGTCTGCGATAAACAGCCCATCAAATAAACCTTGCTCCAAGGTCTTAGCGAGATCAGTCCAGTAATTGAGCTCATTAAAACGATGAGATTCATCACGCGGATGGGTCCACAAGCCGTGATTGATATGGCCGACACTGTTCATGTCAAAAGCATTGAGTAAGATTTGTTTTTTGGATGCTGTATGTTGAGATGTATTTGTCATTACAATGTCCCTCTGCGTGGTGGAAGGATGTTGTTTAATACATAGTTTCCAATAAAATAATATTTCCAGCGTGATGCATCATGCAGTGTATGTACCCGTACATTGCGCCAATGTCGATCTAAACCATCGGCACGTTGACTACCCCGACTTCCAGCCAACTCAATCAATTTTGAAGATGCTTTTAATGCTGTTTCTGTGCTGTGTGCACGGACTTTAGCTACATCTAGTGAGGCTTTGGCAATATTTTCAACTGTAGGTAGTGGTTTTGCCGCATCAATAGATTGAGCAGCTTGTTTTAATAAAACCTCACTTGCTCTTACATCCGCAGCAACACGACCTAATTCATAAATGGTCAGTGGATCTTGGTCTGCACGTTCTACATTGGCATCAATCCATGCGCGTGCTTTTTTAACCCGTTCTATTGTTTCTTCAAATGCTGCACGCGCAATGCCTGTTTCAATCGCAGCATGCATAATTTGTGCAAATGGTCCAACGAGGGTGGGTTCAGAAAATGCGGTGTCAAAACGAATGACGTATTCAGATTCAACAAAAACTTGATTGAATTTAACGGTGCCACTGCCCGTGGTTTTTTGTCCAAAGCCTGACCAATCATTGATACGTTGTAAGCCTTGTGCATCGGCCGAAATAAAAGCTAAATATTCACGTTCTTCAGCATCACGGACTAATGTTGGAATACGATGGGCAAATAGACTGCCTGTGCAATAGAACTTTTCCCCATTGACCACATAACCATGTTCAGTTTGACTAATTTGGGTATGCTTTTGTGCCGCAGTCTTGGTCTTAAATTCAGCGAGGGCATTGCCAAAACGAGCGCCTTGGAGTACTTCACTATAGAGTTTTTTCTTTTGCTGCTCGGTGCCTGTATTACGTAATACTTCCAGTGCATAAAAATGGTTTTGTGGGATTTGACCAATAGAGCCATCTACGCCACTGAATAATGCAATTATTTTAGCAACAGTATGGCTAGATACTTCTGCACCACCATATTGCCGCGGTACTGTGATCGCCCATAACCCAGATTGACTAAAAGCTTCAACCTCATCAAAAGGTAAAATTCTTTCAGCATCACGGAGTACCGCATTCTCTCTAAATTGTTGACTCAACTGTTGCGCGATTTCTAAAGCTTCTTGATCATTTTGAATAATATGTGCTTGTGCAAAGGGATGATTGTGCACATCCAATGTTTTATTGATATCTTGATAAGTTGTCATATATATTTCCCTGATGAGTAACAAAGTCGTTTAACTTTAAATCCACGCATGGCGCTGATTTTGCGTACCATTTAAGTAATAGTTTCCAATGGCATGAAGTTTCCAACGCACAGGGTCATGTAAGGTATGTACACGAGCATTACGCCAGTGTTGATCGAGATTATGAGTTTCTAGACTTGAGCGACTACCGCCTAATTCAAGTAGCTTTTCAGAAATAAGTAGTGCTGCATCATTGGCATACACTTTTGCCTCAGCAACGATAATGGAGGCTTTACTGGCTTGTTCAGGACTGACGATGTCTTGTGAATCTAACTGATCTAAATATTCTGCGGCTTCATCCAGCAATAAAATCGATGCATCGAGTAAGATATTGAGCTTACCGACTTCTTGTAGGGTATACGCTTCAAAACTGGCTTTATCCACATTGGCATCAATGATTGGGCGTGCTTTATGGATTGCAGATAAAGTATCTGCAAAGGCAGCTTCTGCAATGCCCACATCAATCGCAACCTGAATCAGTTGTGAGTACGCCCCACGATATTTTGACGCATCGGCAAGTGGTTTTTCATCCATAATAAGATCTGGATGAACCACAACATTCTTTAAACGCACTGTGCCACTTGCTGTTGTACGTTGTCCAAAGCCATCCCAATCATCAACAATTTCAACACCGTCAGCTTTTGCATCAATAATCGTTAAAACAATATGACCATCTGGGTGAATTGCACGTATCGCCAACCAATCGGCAAAATATGAACCCGTTGAATAAAACTTCTCACCATTTAAAAGGTATTGACCATTGATCTGTTCTAAACGTGTTTCAATGGTGCGGGTATCTTTGGTATTGCGTTCTGGGCCACCATTAGAAAGCCGTTTACCATTTAAAATTTCAGTATAAATAAACTGTTTTTGCTGTTCATTGGCAATATGCTCAATGGCATTTAACAAGCCAAATTGATTTTGAGGAATCTGACCAACACTGGCATCTGCCTTGGATAAAATACGGAAAACATGCGCAAGGGTTTTATTTGAAACTTGAGCGCCACCATATTTTTTGGCAATACGAATTCCGCCTAATCCTTTGAGACTTAATTCTTGTATGACATCAACAGGTAAAATTCGTTGTTGATCACGTATATTTCGTTCTACCAAAGCAAAATCAGCAACTTGGTAAGCTGCATTTATTGCTTGTTGATCGTTTTGGATCACAAAGGCTGAGGTAGAAGAATTCAAACTAGACATATTGGCACCTTTCAATAGATACCAAAACGCTAAGCAATATTGTGGTAAAAATTAAACGAACTATTGTGCTTAACTTATCTAAAAATATTGTTAGGATAAAAATCGCAAAGTTTTTTAATATTGAATATAAGTTAAATAATTGAAATTTATTATTTATTTTGAGTTTATCAGGTCTGAATCTTAGTCAGAGTTAGCTTTGTTATTCCTATCACGAATAAAGAATAAAGAAACTGATATAACCATAGAATAAGCATTGGGTCATATGACGAGCGATTGAAGTAAAAAGTACATTGTAATTCAGGTGATGAATGTCTAAAGTACACAAGATTACTCAGGATTAATCTTAACTTTTAGATTTATCTAAGCTTTTAATTAAAAAAATAATTTGGAGACTACATGCGTACGTTGTACCAATTCCCACTCTCGCATTACTGTGAAAAAGCCCGTTGGTTGCTTGATCATAAAGAATTGGATTTTGTTGCGCAGAATTTAATCCCAGGTGTCCATCGAGCATTTGCACAACTTAAAACAGGGCAAAACAAGCTGCCTATTTTAAAAGATGGAGAACGTTTTATTGCGGGGTCGACTCAAATCGCATTGTATCTAGATGACGTTTATCCTGAACATCGACTGCTTCGTACAGATCACACGCTTCGCGAAAAAACCTTAGAAATTGATTTGATTGCCAATGAGTTAGGTATTCATGTACGCCGTTGGGGATTGGCACATGCTTTAGCAGAAGGCGATGAACCGTTAGAAATTATGATTGGTGAAAAAGGCTATTTACGTCAATTTGAAAAAATTTCAAAGCCTATTCTTAAAACCATGGTTTCAAAAAGTTATCAATTGGACAAAGAAAAAGTCGAAGAATCTAAATACAATTTAGAGCTGACTATCGACAGTTTAAATAAGATTTTGATTGATAACGGTTGCCGTTATTTTGTTGGTGATCGCCTTGGTTTGGCAGATATCTCGGTATGTTCAATCCTTGCGCCGTTATTAGAATTACCTGCGACACCGTGGGAAAAGGAATATGCAGAGAATATTTCTCAAGAATTTATCGAATTTAGCCAACATTTGTTAGAACTGCCTTTAGGGCAATACGTGAAAAGAATTTACGCCACTGAGCGCAATGCACGTGTAGATTGGCGAGGAATGTAAGATTTCAAAGCAAGAAACTCTCCAATTTACTGAAAAATTAAGTATCATAGTGTGGAATTGGAGATTTTTTAATGCAGAAGTTCGTAATTTTAGGTGCGATAAGCACTGTTTTATTGATGGCGGGTTGTACTGAGAAAAAGCCTGCAACTCCTGAAGAAATTTGGAAAGGTTACTGTACCAGTATTGGTAATGCTGCACGTTCTATTACTTTAGATCGTCAAAATGGGATTACCAAGAAAGAAGCAATTGAGTATGCAAATAAAGTCACTGATCCAACAACTAAGGGCTTTGTACTTGAGTATTTAGAGAAAGTCTATGCATTGTCAGATGCAGAGCTAAAAGCGGATAAAGATGCAGTTCAAGCAAAGTTTAAGAACGAAGCATTTGAACAATGTCTAAATACACCGCATGATCCGAAAAAAATGCCAGATTATAAACCGTTCTAAGGAGCGGTTTTTTTATAGCTTAAAGCACAACAGCAGGCGATATACCTGATCAGCAGACAATGAAAGAATACGATTTGTGTACATTAGAAACGTGAAGTTTGAGTAATCAGTACATGCAGGCTTTTGAGTGTCCATCCCTTTAAATCATTTATGTGTATTTTTGAATAAAGATTACGATGACGTGGTTTTTTTATGTTGAGTTATCGAGAATATATAAGTAATCGACTAGCCTCGTCACAAAAAATGATTAGCATAAAAATTGAAAAGCATATATACAATATAGAAATAGAAAACAAAAAGTAGCATAGGAGTGAGACAATGGAAGTAGTTGCTTATTTACATAATGCAGATTTGCTCTTAGAAGATGACAATGGTGTCGCTGTGATTAGCGGAAGTCATTATGTGCTGAGTTTAGGAGATCAAGTTTTTTTCCAAGAAGTCATTGATGAACGAGCAAAGTTATACCAAGTGAAAATTTCATTTGCGTGTACTGAACATTCAATGTTTCATGAAGATGAAGTGCAAATGAAATTTGAAGGTTGTCGTACGGAATTCCAAAAGTATGTAGACAGTACGACAGTCCACTAAGGTGGAATGTACTTTGTTCTAAAAAAAAGGCAACATATGTTGCTTTTTTTATGGCTGAAACAGTCTAAAGGCAAGGTAAACAAAACTTCAATCTTAGTAAAGTGAAGTTCATGTTTTACAAAGATAAGGGTCTGCTGGCATTTCATAAATGGCTTGCGTTGTAGGCTAAAATTGAGCAGGCAAGGCATGAAACGAAGAGAATAGCGAAACTATTTTTGAGTTTCATAACGCAGACTGAGATAATTTTAGCCACAACCCTGAGCAAGAACAAAGCACTGCTTTGTTTGCAGCGCAAGGCGCAGCGGGGGGACTAGAGTGTTTTTTGCTGCTACATCGTTACGAACTATTCATTTAGAATGACTAAATTTCATATTTCATGCCTTGTATCATCTAAAAAACACTCGTAGTCGCAAACGTAGACGAATTGTCAACAGACCCTGTATTTTTAGAGCTTTTTCAAATTAATTTGAGAAATAATTTACATAAACGTCTGATGAAAGCGTACTGTGTAGATCTGTAGTTAAATGAAGCGAAAAGTGATGAGTATTTATTTATAAAATAATGGTCATCACGAATTAATACGCTCATTGCATTAACTTTTGGCTTGATTTTTAGTAAAATTTGACAGTCCATATTGCCTGTGAAGCTTTAATAAGCAGGAATTCACAGGTAAATTTTTAAAAAGAGGAATTACACCGTGCTAGAAGCTTACCGCCAACACGTTGCAGAACGTGCCGCACTCGGAGTCCCACCGAAGCCACTTGACGATGCTCAAACTGCTGACTTGGTTGAATTACTAAAAAATCCACCAGCGGGTGAAGAAGCATTTTTAGTAGATTTGCTTGAAAACCGTGTTCCAGCAGGTGTTGACCAAGCTGCATATGTAAAAGCTGCTTTCTTGACTGCTGTGGCTAAAGGTGAAGCGACTTCTCCATTGGTTTCTAAAGAGCGTGCGGTTTACTTACTAGGTACTATGCTTGGTGGTTATAACGTAGCACCTTTGGTTGAATTACTTGACGATGCTGCACTTTCAAGCTTAGCTGCTGAAGCATTGAAAAAAACGCTTCTTGTATTTGATGCGTTCCATGACGTTGCTGAAAAAGCCAAAGCGGGTAATGCAAATGCACAAGCCGTTATGCAATCTTGGGCTGATGCTGAATGGTTTACTAGCCGTAAAGACGTTCCAGAAGAAATCAAACTTACTGTTTTCAAAGTAACTGGCGAAACAAATACTGATGATTTGTCTCCTGCACAAGATGCTTGGAGCCGCCCAGATATCCCATTGCATGCAAACGCAATGCTTAAAAACGTACGTGATGGTATCAACCCAGAAGTTCCTGGTGAAGTTGGTCCATTAAACCAAATCAAAGAACTCATCGCAAAAGGCAACCAAGTTGCTTATGTTGGTGACGTTGTTGGTACGGGTTCTTCTCGTAAATCTGCGACTAACTCAGTGCTTTGGTTCTTTGGTGATGACATTGCTCACATCCCGAACAAAAAAGACGGTGGTTACTGCTTAGGCTCTAAAATCGCTCCAATTTTCTTCAACACAATGGAAGATGCTGGTGCGTTACCTGTAGAGATTGATGTTGCTAACATGAACATGGGCGATGAAATCGTTCTTAAAATTGATCATGCTGCAGCAAAAGTCACTGCTTTTAAAGCAGGCGAGCAAATCGCTGAATCTGAGTTGAAAACGCCTGTTCTTCTTGATGAAGTTCGTGCGGGTGGTCGTATCAACTTAATCGTTGGTCGTGGTTTGACAACTAAAGCGCGTGAAGCTTTAGGTCTTCCAGCATCTACTTTATTCCGTGTTCCAGTTCAACCTGAAAACACTGGTAAAGGTTTTACTCAAGCTCAGAAAATGGTTGGTCGTGCTTGTGGTCTTCCAGAAGGTCAAGGCGTTCGTCCAGGTACTTACTGTGAACCGAAAATGACGACTGTTGGTTCGCAAGATACGACTGGTCCGATGACTCGTGATGAATTGAAAGACTTAGCTTGCTTAGGTTTCTCTGCTGATCTTGTGATGCAATCTTTCTGTCACACAGCTGCATATCCAAAACCAGTTGACGTTCAAATGCAACATACGCTTCCTGATTTCATCATGAACCGTGGTGGTGTTTCATTACGTCCAGGTGACGGTATTATTCACTCTTGGTTAAACCGTATGCTTCTTCCAGATACAGTTGGTACTGGTGGTGACTCACATACACGTTTCCCAATCGGTATTTCATTCCCAGCGGGTTCTGGTCTTGTCGCGTTTGCTGCTGCAACTGGTGTTATGCCGTTGGATATGCCTGAGTCTGTACTTGTTAAGTTCAAAGGTAAAATGCAACCTGGTATCACGCTACGTGACCTTGTACATGCAATTCCTTACTATGCGATTCAAGCGGGTGACTTAACTGTAGAGAAAAAAGGTAAGAAAAACATTTTCTCTGGTCGTATCTTAGAAATCGACTTAACAGAAATGGAAACTGACTTAACTGTAGAGCAAGCATTCGAACTTTCTGATGCTTCTGCTGAACGTTCTGCTGCTGGTTGTTCAATCACACTTTCTGAAACGAAAGTTGCTGAATACTTGAACTCTAACATCACAATGTTGAAGTGGATGATTTCTCAAGGTTATGGCGATGCACGTACTATGGCTCGTCGTGTTGAGAACATGGAAAAATGGTTAGCGAATCCATCACTTCTTCAAGCTGATGCTGATGCTGAATACACTAAAGTGTATGAAATTGATCTTGCTGACATTAAAGAACCAGTTCTTTGCTGCCCGAACGATCCAGATGACGCTAAACTTCTTTCTGACGTTCAAGGCGTTAAAATCGATGAAGTGTTCGTTGGTTCTTGTATGACGAACATTGGTCACTTCCGTGCTGCTGGTAAATTACTTGATAAAGTACCAGGTGGTTCATTGTCTACTCGTCTATGGTTGGCTCCACCAACACGTATGGACGAGCATCAATTGATGGAAGAAGGTTTCTATAACATTTATGGTAAAGCTGGCGCACGTACTGAAATGCCAGGTTGTTCATTATGTATGGGTAACCAAGCACGTGTAGCTCCGAACACTACTTGTGTATCGACTTCTACACGTAACTTCCCGAACCGTTTAGGTCAAGGCGCAAATGTTTACTTAGCTTCTGCTGAGCTTGCATCTGTTGCTGCGGTACTTGGTAAATTACCTTCTCCAGAAGAGTATCAACAATATGCTGCTCAAATCGACAGCATGTCTGCTGACATCTATCAATACTTGAACTTCGACAAGATGGGCGAGTATACAGATGCTGCTAAAGACATCGATACTAAGAAAATTGCTGCTGCTCAATTAAGCTAATTTATTGAAAAATAGATTAAATTGAGTTAAAACTAAGGGCTGATTATTCAGCCCTTAGTTTTTAGATATAGTGTGTATAGAATTGAAATGATGCAAAAATTAATCACAGTTTTAAAGGATTTATCAGAAGAGTTTAATCTCGAACATTATGACTGGGGAATTCCAAGTAGTTGTCCAATAGAAATTCCAGAACTAAATGACTCTAATTTTGAAAAAAATAGATACCTAAAAGAAAATTTAAAAGATTTTTTATTAAAACAGCAATCTTTAGATTGTTATTATTGGATTATCCAACAGTGGGGTGGCATAGGTTCTTTTAAGCAAAATGACGTTAATGATGCCAGAATCAAAAAATTTATAATTGAAATGGGGCAAGATAAATTAACTAAAAATTCATTTGATTGTATTTCTTCATTTTCTAAAGTTGCATCATTTATTAATCCTGATGATCATGCAATTTATGATTCAAGAGTGATTTATGCATTAAATTGGTTAATTTTTAATTATGCACCTGAAATAGAGTTGTTTTATCAACCTTTAGGGAGAAGCTCTGAGTTAGCTAAATATGACATGCAAACGATTTTTCGATTAAGTAAGAAAAAATATGTGTACAGAGGTAATAAAAGTGCTTACCAAGACTATTGTAAATTGATGAAAGAGTTATCAATTGAGGTTTATGGAAAAGGCAGTAAGCCATATTTACTGGAAATGCTTCTTTTTGTAATCGCACCAATTAAAATTGTTGGAGAAATTGAGGCTAAAGTTTCTGTTGCTATAAATTATTAAATATTAATAAAATAAAAGGTATTGGTGAGTATTTTGCTTTAAATATGGAATACTCATATTTTTAATATGTTATTGATAGAAAATGCTTAACTATACATTTTTATAATATCAGTCATCATCTTTTTAAAATCTAAAATAACCACATAATGATTGATGCTCGATGGATCAAAATCAGTGTTCACTGAATCAAATAATGCATTTGTTAGTGAGTTGATTTCTAGGTCATCGACAGGACAAGATGAGTCTAAATTAAAATACTCAATATAATAATTAACTTTTATTTTTGCATATTCTGAGTATTTAAAACCAGATAGAATGAGTTCTTGATCATCATTGCTTAGATTTTTTGAACATATGGTAAATAATAATGCGATGCAGAAATAGTCAAACTCATCTTTATCAACTACTAAAATATTTAAATCGATAAAATAGTTTTTAAGCATACTTTGAATCAAGGTAAACGAACTTGCTAAGTCCGCAGATAAATTTTGAATAATATTAGAATAAGGCATCATTTTTTTAAGTTTTAGTGAATCAATGGGTATTGTATTGCAAAACTATTGTTTTGTAAAACAATACTTATGGTGCAGAATATATTGCATTGCAATACGTCTAAGATACTTTGTTAAGCTAATATCAAAGAATGAATATAGGTCATGCAATACGTTATTTGAGAAAACGGAAAGGCTGGACTCAGCAGCAATTAGCCGATTTTTCCAATACTTCAAAAAGTAATATTTCCAATCTTGAGAATGGCAATCAAGGGTACAGTCCTGCAATACTTCAGTACCTTGCTGAGGCTTTTAATTGCACTGTAGCGCAATTGTTTTTATTGGCAGAAAGCTTAGATGATGATGAAAACATTGCTGAGAACTGGGATCAGATGCCCATAGATGCACTATTTATACAACTGCCTAAAGATATTCAAGATAATTTAAAACAGCTTATACATAGCTTGATTAAAAATAAGTCTTAATCCTATATCTCCATATTTATTAATATTCTACGATTGATTTTCATTTTCTATTTATTTCATTATGCATAATGATTTTAAGCAATTTAATCTAACTTGATATAATTGAAATCATCTCGTATGTGTCTTTGAAATTTATCACTTTTATATTCTCACTGTGTTTTAAAATAATAATACTCATTTAACTTATAGATAAAATGATCAGACAATAAAAAGCCCCTTATTCAGGGGCTAGTCGTATAGATCACTCTATACTTATATAAGGCTCATCTCATACTGGTTGTATTAAAACACAAAATGAGATATTCAGCCATAAAAAAGATGAGCCGTAGCTCATCTTTTTTTACACAAGAAAATTAATGTGCATTTGCTACAGCAGGTGCAGCAGCGGCTGTCGCATCATTTGCAGCTTTACGAGTAGGTGTGTAGTTTAAACCTAAAGTCGAGCTGGTATATGTACGCACTTGATCAAGCAGAGCAGGGTTAGTATTTAAATCCTGTTGATAAGACTTCACAATCTCATGCAATTTTGGATTCCATTTACCTTTCACTTGCTCAGGGAATGCTTTTTCCATCAAGCTCAACATAATGTATGGAGAGGTTGATGCACCTGGTGAAGCACCAAGAAGGCCAGTGATTGAACCATCTTTAGAGGTGAAGATCTCTGTACCGAATTGAAGTGTTGCAGGTTTACCCGGTGCTTTTTTGATGATTTGAACACGTTGGCCAGCTTGGCTTAAAGTCCAGTCTTCAATTTTTGCATCTGGATAATATTTTTTCAATTCATTGAACTGATCTTGCTTAGACATTGCCACTTGGCTGACTAAATATTTCACCAAGTCCAGATTTTCCATACCAATGGTTGCCATTGGAATCACATTGTTTTTGTTGGTCGCATCAATCAAATCAAACTGAGAACCATTTTTTAGGAACTTGTTTGAATAGGTTGCGAATGGACCAAACAATACATACTTTTTACCATCAACATAACGAGTATCAATGTGTGGTACAGACATTGGAGGTGCACCTAATTCAGGCTTACCATAGACTTTTGCAGTATGTTGTGATGTAACAGCTGGATTGTCTGTCATCAAGAAAATACCACCGATCGGGAAGCCAGCATATTGCTTAGTCTCTTCCAAACCTGTCATTTGCAATAATCTAATCGCAGCACCGCCCGCACCAATAAACACATGACGAGTTTTAACATGGCTGGTTGTGTTGGTTTTTAGATTTTTAAACGATACAGTCCAAGTTTTGTCTGCATTTTGACTAATACCTGTTACTTCAGATGACGTTTCAAGTTTGAATTTAGGCTGTTTTTTCAAATGATCAATTAATTGAGTCGTAATTGAACCATAATTTACATCAGAACCTACATCCATACGTGTTGCAGCAACTTTTTGGTTTGCATCACGGCCTTGCATAACTAAAGGCGCCCATTGCTTAATTTCAGCAGGATTTTCAGTATATTTTAATCCTTCGAACATTGGGCTTTGGCTCATCGCTTCATAACGTTTTTTCATGTAGTTCACGCTATCGCCCCAAACAAAGGCAATATGTGGTACAGGATTAATAAAGCTGTTTGGTTGACCCAACACGCCATTTTTGACCTGATAAGCCCAGAATTGTTTACTTACTTCAAATTGTGAAGCAGTATCAATGGCTTTTTTAATATCAACTTTACCGTCTTTTTCAGGGGTATAGTTCATTTCCATAAAGCCAGAGTGTCCCGTTCCTGCGTTGTTGAATCCCGCAGAACTTTCTTGACCTACCTGATCCAAACGTTCATACATATTGATGGTCCAGTCTGGTTCAACCTCATTGAGGTAAGTCCCCAAGGTTGCACTCATAATACCGCCACCAACAAGTACCACATCTACAACTGGTTCATCTGCTGTTGTGTTGACTTTTTTAGAAGCAATTGGTCTGAATAAAAAGATCAATCCAATAACAAAAATAACCCCGATGACAATCAGTAGGTATTTAAAAAATCTCTTCATATATTTCCTGTTTCATCAAGTTTTAATAATATTGTAATGTAGAAAAGTTACATAAATGTTAGTTTGTGTAATGATTTTTTTCGTAAATGATTTAAATATATGAAATAATTTGTTTTTAAATTTGTAAAGATGTGTACAAAAAACAATCAGATTAAAATTTGATTAGTATATTTGTGTAATAAATATTCAAAAAAGTCTTAGACTAAAGTACTATTTTTTGTAGGTGTTAAGCTTTTTGTAGCTTTAAGCTGGCTAAAAAATATGCTGAAAAGAAGAGTTTTCCTGCTTCAATGTGAAAACTCTTCTCAAGATTTTTTTGCTTATTCAATCATCATGAGGTCTGATTTATTTTCAAGCTTTAAAGGACGTAAAGCAAAAATAGAACGAGTATGGCGAATACCTTTCATTGAATATAAATTTTTACGTAAAAAGCGCTCATAATGTTCAGCATTTTTCACCGCAACTTTGACCAAATAATCATAATCGCCTGTTACCAAGTGCGCTTCTACAACTTCAGGCATTTGACTGAGTGCATCACTAAATTGTTCTAAAATTTCGTCATCATGACGTTCTAAGGTGATCTCAATAAAAAATAGTTCATTAATCCCGATGGCTTTGGCATTTATGGTTGCAGTATAGCCTTCAATGACATTTAAAGATTCTAGACGTTTAACACGTGTCCAACATGGCGAAGAGGAAAGTCCAACCAGTTCAGAGAGCTGAGCGACCGTTAAACGACCATCTTTTCGAAGTGCCGATAAAATTTTGCGATCAATCCTATCTAAAGTGTACTGACTTTCATTCATGAGCTTTACCACAGAAAATATTTTCGAGAATAATGGAATATATGAAAAATCATTCCGAAAATACTGGAGATTTATATTAAATACGGGAAACATTCTATTCAGTAGAACGCTAGAATAAACTTATCAAATCAAAGACATTTGGGAGACTGGCTTTGATTTAGCGGATAGTATCTTTAGAGGAAAGGGTGCCTTTAACGATACTGTCCGCGACCTTATTCTACGCTTTAAAAAAATTATAAAAATAGTTTCAAAACGATAAAATTCAACCGCGCCTTCACAAATTGCATATGATTCAATAAGACATTGTAATCTTATTTATTGTATAACAAAAAATTATGCAATGAATAAGATATATTTATACTTTGAGTTCGATGCTTAAACAGTCAAAATAATCAACAAAATTGTAAACTCAAGCAGCTGAAGATGTGCAATTAAATCGATAAGTATTAAGATGATTTATCTTTAAAATAAAGAATAATGCATGCGATTCACAGCTTGGTACACACTCCGAAAATTTGTATATGACAATTTGCATAATGAAGATTATGAAACGTGGTTTAGTCGTGCGATCAATTTTTCTTTGATTTTTCTAATCATTGGTAATGTTGTCGCGGTACTTTTAGAATCAATCAATGATGTTTATAAAGCCTACCAGCTTTACTTTGATGCTTTTGAGGATTTTTCAATCATTGTCTTTACAGTTGAATATATTTTACGTTTTTGGAGTGTTGCAGAAAAAGAACCGTTTGATTCTGAATGGAAAGTACGTTGGAAATATGTGACCAGTGGTGCTGCGATTATCGATTTACTGGCGATCTTACCTGCATATATCAACTTCTTTGTACATATTGATTTAAGATTTTTACGGATCCTACGCTTACTGCGTTTATTAAAACTTACCAGATATTTTATTTCATTACAGATTTTACTGCGCGTTATAGAACGTGAAAAAGGTTCATTTCAAGCCGTGATTTTTATTTTGGTGATTATGATCGTGATGGCGGCAGCAGGCATTTATGTTGTCGAAGGTCGTGCGCAACCCGATGTCTTTAGCTCAATCCCTGCATCTATGTGGTGGGCGGTGGTGACGCTCACTACAGTGGGTTATGGTGATGTAACGCCAATTACCCCACTTGGACGTTTCCTTGGTGCTTTGATTACCATACTCGGTGTTGGATTGGCTGCTTTA
Source organism: Acinetobacter sp. I-MWF (assembly GCF_025433935.1). Taxonomy (NCBI): domain Bacteria; kingdom Pseudomonadati; phylum Pseudomonadota; class Gammaproteobacteria; order Moraxellales; family Moraxellaceae; genus Acinetobacter; species Acinetobacter sp. I-MWF. The sequence continues at coordinate 2,044,448 of NZ_JAMBAR010000001.1, forward strand.
CCCGCTGGTATTTTGGCAAATGGTTTAGCCAATGAGTTGGAATTAAGAAAGCAACAACTGGAGTTAAAGTTTCGAGATCTGTTAGAAAGCTGTGAAATTGACATCATTCATGATGAAGACAAGATTGATGATATTCGTAGAGATGTTGGCTTATCTGCTGAACAGACGCGAGATATTGTTTTACAACTGATTCGTGAACGTAAAGAACAGGAATTGGAAAGAGAAAAAAACAAGTATTGTTTCTGTCCAAATTGTGGTTATAAGTTACCTGAGTGAGTATGATTCAAAAGGAATTTATACGATCAAAAATAAATGAGAAAGTGAAGTGTAACGATTAAAAATAACTTTTTCTAAAGTTACACTTCAGATACAATGTAAATGATCAGGCAATTACAACTGAACAAAAGAATGGATTGTCGCATAACGCATTGGATTGTAATGAAGTATGAAAATTAAAAGTTTATCAAAAATTGTTTTATGTGCTGTAATTTCTCTAAATACAGGCTGCGCGGCTGTTATGGCAACAAAGCAACCGACAAAAAAAGATTTATCAATATTTAATAAAGGTGTAGATCGTAGTTTAATTATTGCTGAAATTGGGGCACCTATTACATCTGAATTTAAAAATGGTAAACGTTATGAAATTTACACATTTATGCAAGGGTATTCAAAGGCCAATAAAATAAGCCGTGCGGTTTGGCATGGTGCGGCAGATGTTGTCACTTTTGGACTTTGGGAAATTATTGGCACACCAACAGAATCAGCTTTTAATGGAAAAAAAACTTCTTATGAAATGGTTTTTGATGCTGATGATCGTTTAGAAAGCTCTAAATTATTGACAATGTCCGACTATAAAAATGATTCAAGTTCTGCAGCTGAAATAGAAGTTAAAAAATAGATAAATACTTTATAAGAATAGAAACAAGGAAGCGCAGTGCTTCCTTGTTTCTATTTTAATCTACCTTTATCAAGGTTTAATTAGGTCATCATCTACATAGCACTATCCATTCTTAATTTGGCTGAGACGAATCAATGCTCGCTTTATTTGCGCTGAGTGCTTCACAATAACAACGATAAATTCAATCTATATAATGATGAAAATTCTTCTAAATATTTTGACCAACGAATAGCCGAATAAGAGTTTTAAATTTATTTTTTACATATTTTTTAATGAATTATTGAGTAAATTTAAGTATTAATAACGCCATAAAAGTTTTGAATGGTTAACAATGAACATTAATGTTGATATTTTTGGCACGATTGCAATTGCTGTAGCCGTTCTTTTTATTGGTTATTTTCTTGTAAATAAGATCAGTATATTGAAGCAATATAATATTCCTGAACCTGTAGTAGGTGGGTTAATTGCTGCTGCTGTAACTTTTGTGCTTTTTAAGCAATTTAATTTAACCGTAAATTTTAATGCCAATATTCAACAAAGTTTTATGTTGATGTTTTTTACTTCTGTTGGACTGAGTGCAAGTTTGCTTAAGTTAAAAGAAGGGGGCAAGTCGCTGCTTCTTTTTATGGTCTGCGTAGTGATTTATGTGCTACTGCAAAATGCTGTTGGGATAAGTTTGGCAACAGCACTCGATTTAAACCCTTTGATTGGCTTGATTGCAGGATCCGTCACTTTAACTGGTGGGCATGGTACAGCTGGAGCATGGGGCAGTATTTTTGAAGAAAATTATGGTATCAAAGGTGCGATTGTCTTAGGAATGGCGAGTGCGACATTTGGTTTGGTTATTGGTGGAATGATGGGTGGTCCAGTTGCAAAGTTTCTGATTCGTCGTTATCAATTGGCTGAAGAAATAGCACCATCTGCAGCGCGTATGCAAGCTCCTCCTTCTGCTGAAACAGCGCCATTTGAATATCCAGAAAAAACCCGTTTGATTACAGCTGATGATGCGGTTAAAACCATAGGAATGTTTGCACTGTGTATTGTTTTTGCTAACTTTATGACCGGTGTTGCCAAAGGACAATGGTTTGAGTTACCGACTTTTGTATGGGCATTGGGTTGTGGGGTGTTTTTACGGAATACACTGGAATATGTATTTAAAATTGAACTGTTTGACCGTTGTATCGATGTATTTGGTAATGCCTCGTTGGCTTTATTTTTAGCTATCGCCTTGATGTCTTTGCAATTGTGGTTACTTGCTGATTTAGCTGGTCCATTGGTGATCATTCTGAACGTTCAGACGGTTTTTCTTGCTTTATATCTGTTTTTTGTCACTTTCCGAGTTATGGGTAAAAATTATGATGCAGCAGTATTGTGTGCAGGTCAGTGTGGGGTTAATTTAGGCGCAACACCGACTGCTATTGCCAATATTCAAGTTGTAACCAATACTTATGGGCCATCGCATAAAGCATTTTTAATTATTCCTCTAACTGGTGCATTTTTTGTTGATATTGTGAATGCTGTAGTCATTCAAACCATTACTAAGTTCTTTTAAATGTTTTTTTAGAAAAAGCGATGTGATGACTTAAGCATTTGGGAAACAGCCTCAAAAAGTGGCTGTTTTTTTGTATTTAAATCAGTTTGATCATTACTCTTTTGAATCTCACACTGTTTTATACAATTCATATGGCTGCAATGAGTCGTGATTTAGACTAAGGTTTTCTGTTGGTGACTTTAAACCTTCAAAAATGCTTAGATGAGGAATTGAATATTTGAGCGAGATCAACGCTTAAAGGATGTAACGGATTGAAGTTTTACTCAAAAATTTAATGAACACAGTAATATACTTTAAATATGAATCATCATAATATGTATGCCACAAACTCTGTATTTGATATATTTTACGTGTTCAAGCTTTGAAATTAAGTCAGCGCAAGACACTTGCATTTATTTCATCAGTGTAGAGTTTGAGCTTATATACTTAAATTGGATCACACTCGTCTAGGATGATGTATGTCTAAAACGAAACAACCAACCTCAAAACAATTACTGTCAGTGATTCAAACACAGACAGCAATTGCAAAATTAGGCTTAGATATCAATGCTGTCATGACCTTAGTGGCAGAGCAAGTTCAATTGATTACCCATGCAAAAGGTGCAATTGTAGAGCTCGCTGAAGAAGGTGATATGGTCTATCGTGCCGTTTCAAATGGTGCAAATCAATTTCTAGGTCTACGCTTAAAGATGGGTTCTAGCCTTTCAGGGCTTTGTATCGCGCAGAATACGACTTTATATTGTAAAGACAGTGAAACTGATGAGCGTGTAGATCGTGAAGCATGTAGACGGGTTGGACTGCGTTCTATGGCTGTTGTACCGCTAATTCATTGTGATGAACCGATTGGTGTATTAAAAATTTATTCAGAACGGGTAAATGCTTTTAAAGAAAGTGATATCAATTTACTTACACTCATGTCTGAGCTGATTGCTGCAGCAATGTATCATGCCAGTAAGTTTGGTGCTCAAGAACTCTATAAGCTTGCGACACAGGATCAGTTAACAGGACTTGCCAACCGTGCCTTGTTCCTCGATTGTTTAAGACAAGGTGTTGAACAAGCTAAACGTACACAAAAGTTACTTGGAATCTTGATCATTGATATGGATGGCTTGAAGCCAATCAATGATCAATATGGACATCGTTTAGGTGATGAGGCATTAAAAGAAATAGGTAAACGTATCGTCAATATTACCCGACACGATGATTTGGTTGCGCGTTTAGGTGGTGATGAGTTTGCAGTGATATTAAGTAGTCTTGGCGATCAAGAGCTGGCAAAAAAAGTCATGAATCGTATTGTTGAGGCGTGTGGATTACCGTTTGTATTTGAAAATGTCAAATTAACTATGGGTGCAAGTGTCGGTCTGGCTTTATTTCCTGAAGATGGTATTGAACTCATTAAGTTGATTGAATTTGCAGACCTTAAAATGTATGAACATAAACGTTCTAGAAAAATGATTAATCTAAACAATTGAAATTTAAAATCTTTGATAGGAAATAAGTTTTAGTGAGGTTTAGATCTCATCAATATCATTTATGTTGAGTATATGCATTGAAAGTATCTGCAATCATTATGTACACGCATTTATCAATTTTATGAATTGAATGTAGCTCAAATTTAACCTGACAGTCTCAATCAAATATCGGTAACTGTCAGATCAGGTTTGAGCTATACATATTAGCGCTGATAATAACTAATTACTGATAATGACTCATCACTACATTGTTATAAGCCTCTGGATGATGTAACCAAGGAATATGCCCTGAGTTTGAAAGTGTAAATAAATGTGCTGTAGGGTATCGATTGATCACGAAGTTTTTACTTGTTGTATAGATGTCCTGATCTCCATAGACAATGGTAATTTTAAAATCTGGTTTTTCTAATCCAGTTAACAGCGGATACTTGATGATTTCAGGTCTGGTTTTATTGATCGGCTCTGCTTTCAGTAAATCAAAATCATCAGTGAGATCTGGATGATCTGTTGCAATAAATCCTTCATTATAGTTTTTCATGACTTGTTTAAAGAGACGTTTATAAGCTTCATCGCTTCCAAGTGCGCCTAAAAGGCTATTTAATCCCATTTTTGTCCATGCCCAAGCACTTGTTTTGGACTTGTTGAGTTGCATGACTTCTTTTTCAGTTTTTTTCCATTGCGTATTGGTACCTGAACCTGGGCTACATAAAAAAAGACTGAGTAAGTTTTCGGGATGTTTTTCAGCATAGATTTGTGCATAAAGTCCACCCCAAGAGTGGCCCCATAAATGAAACTTATTGATTTTATAGAACTCTCGAACAGTTTCTATATCGCTTAAATAAGCCTGCATAGAATAGTCTTTATCAAGACAAGGAGATTTTTGGGTTCCTCTTTGATGAAATGTGACCACTTGGAAATGATCTTTTAAAAGATCGGCAACGGCAGAGAGATCACTTGGAAAACCGGGTCCTCCATGCAATAAAATTAGTGTCTCTTTGTCTGGATTTGGATAAATCATACTAAATAAAGTATTTCCATTATGATCGACAATGTTGCTTTGCATTTGTGTCTTATAATTTGCTGATTGCAGCGTAGAAGACTGTGTTTCTATCGAATTTGCATTATTCTTCATGTCCAATATGGTTCCTCATTTTATTTGAGCAAATCAAAAAATGGTAAGGTGAACGAATCTAAAAATGTTTCTGTATTGATTCTGATTTTTAAAAAGTATTTTTATACAAGCTTATATATTAGCTTATCTATACCAGATGATAAACCCGATGAATGGTCTAAGAAAAAACAAGTGTAGCGATGACTTGTAATTGTTTGATTAAAATATCTTGAGTTTCTATTTTGAAAACGGTGATTTGTTCACTTATTTTATGATAACAAATTGTTATTTATCTGATGAATAAAGATCTTTTAAAATTCAGAAAGTGATCATGAAAAGTGAGTTGTATGGGGGTTGAACGTTCTTTTTTCCCTTTGGGAGAAGGCTAGGATGAGGGGGATTTTATGCTGAGCTTTGGTTTTAAAAAGGACTTATGCAAGAGTCCAAATATAATAAGTAAATTTTAAAAAATTAATCTTATTAAAGCAGTGGAAGGATGATAAATGATGCGTGAAGAATTCTAAATTTGTGCTTTATCTATAGAATTACTGGCGAAAGTAAGTCCATTGATAAAATTCAGCGAGCACATGATTTTTAGATACACAATTGTTGATTTTAAAATACCTTAAGTTTTTCCAATCAGTAAAGATAGGATTCCTGCAGCAATCAAGGGACCCACAGGAACACCTCTGAGCAGTGCAACTCCAGCGACTGTTCCAATCAATAAGCCTGCAACAACATTGGGTTGGCTGGTCATTAAGGAAACGCCACGACCACCTAACCATGCAACCAATAAACCGATCGCAATGGCTGTTAATGATTTCCAGTGCATAAATGATTTTAAGATGACATCACCGGGAATTTTGCCACTGGCAATTGGAGTAAGTACGCCAATAGTTAAAATAATAATACCAACTTCTAAACCGTGAGTTTGTAATAATGGGAAAAATTCACTTAATGGTGTGATTCTAAAGACGATCAAAACTCCAGCTGCAATAGTGACCGCAGTATTGTGACTAAAAATGCCGCAGGCCAATAAAACAAGGAGTACAATTAAATTTAGGTCTAGACTAGAAAGACTCATCAATATTCAGCATTAAAAATTAATATATCCATCCATTATACTGAAAAGCGGTATGTGAATTTGCCTTGTCTGGCAATGATTCACATTTAAATTCAGTCGAGTGTGGATTTAGTGAACAATAAATTTTTCAGTTTCAGGGCCCAATAAATTCCACTCATACTCAAAGTCTTGGGCAAGTTTAGACAGATTTGTTGATTTAAGCTGTTGTATTAAAATATTTTGTGCTTCTTGCATGGCTTGGTTTAAAGCCTTGTTCACCACCAATTCAACCAGACAGTTGGGTGTTTCTTGTTCATTGCCAATGGCAAAAATAGTAGGTTCTCCAACAGCCTGATAAATATCAAATAAAGATATTTGCTCTAAAGCTTGTACTAAGGTCCAGCCACCACCGGGGCCTTTGTCTGCATGCACAAAGCCTGCTTTTTTTAAACCAGACATGGTACGACGTACTACGACAGGATTGGTGTCTAACATGATTGAAATTTGTTCAGAGGTGAACGGTTTTTTTTCACGGGCCATATGTAATAGCACATGCAACATTCGAGAAAGCTTACTGTCTTTACGCATAGTTTTTAAGTCAACGCTCTTTTGTTAATTGTAACATTAAAAGTTGCAATTATAAAAATAACTCAATATAGTAACTTTTAAAGTTACTTATTGGTGTTGAAAATGAACTACGATGTTGTAATTATTGGTGGGAGTTATGCAGGTTTATCAGCAGCATTACCATTGCTTCGTGCTAGAAAAAAAGTGTTAATGATTGATGCAGGCATGCGTCGTAATCGTTTTGCTGAACATTCGCATAATTTCTTAACCCAAGATGGCAATACACCAGCAGCAATTATTCGTGATGCAAAATTACAGTTAGACAAATACCAAACTTTGTCATGTATCAACGCATCTGTCACCGAAGTGAGGGCTGTCGGGGAGCAATATGAGATTCAAGTAGATCAAGCCGATGAGACGTGTACAACCATTCAAGTCAAAAAAATAATTATTGCTACAGGTGTTAAAGATGATTTACCTGAAATCGATGGTTTAGCAGAACGGTGGGGGAAAAGCATTTTTCATTGTCCATACTGTGATGGCTATGAGTTAAATCTTGGAACACTTGGAATGTTATGTTCAGGTCTACATTCGATCCATATGGCATTGATGTTACCCGACTGGGGCAATACCACTTTATTTTTAAATGATGTAATTTCACAAGCTGAATTAGATCCAGTCACACTTGAGCAGCTTAAACAAAGAAATGTGAAATTGGATACACGCAAAATTGTCAAAATACACAATCATTGTGATTTAGTTTTTGAAGATGGTGAGCAGGTTCAATTAGATGGATTATTCGTCTCCACTTTTATGCGCATCAACGCCCCTTGGGTTAAAAAACTGGGGATAGCGCTTGATATAAATGAATATAGCGAAGCCATTCAAACCACAGCCATGAAAGAAACCAATCTTAAAGGGATATATGCTTGTGGTGATATTACCCGTTCAGGTGGTTCAGTTGCTTTCTCAGTCGCAGATGGAGCACTGGCGGGTGTTGCTGTACATAAGTCATTTATCTTTAATACTTGATAAAAACATCTATTGATTAATCAATAAGGCTAAAAAAGCCTGAATGTTGTTTGGGTTTCAATTCACGATACTTTAAAATGTATCGTGAATTTTTAAGGTATTGATTTATGTTCTTGGAAAAAATGTTGCAATCACAAGGCTTTGGCTCACGTAAGCATTGCCAACAACTCATTAGAAATGGTGCAATTCAAATCCAAAACGAGGTCGTTACCGACCCTAAATTTAAACTTGATACCCAAAATCTAGTATTTTCAGTGTATACCGAAACATTTCAATACCGTGAAAAAGTCTATATTGCCTTAAATAAACCGCAGGACTACGAATGTTCCCATCAATCAACACACCATTTTAGTGTTTTTGATTTATTCGATGATGTCCTTATGAACCGTGGTTTACAAACTGTTGGTCGTTTAGATCAGGACACGACGGGGCTATTGCTACTGACGGATGATGGACAGTTTTTGCAAGCATTGACTCATCCTAAAAAGCATGTGGCTAAAGTTTATCAAATACAAACAGCAGATCCGATTACAGATGATCAGATTCAACAACTTGAACAGGGTGTAGAATTACGCAATGAAAAGGGTACCTTTGCAGCAACAGATGTACAGCGCTTGGCTGAATATGCATTACAAATGACTGTGCACCAAGGGGTTTATCATCAAGTCAAACGGATGTTGGCTGCTGTGGGGAATAAGGTTGAAAGCTTGCATCGTGCACAAGTCGGGCAATTAGCACTCAAAGACTTAGTTGAAGGTGAGTGGGTTTATTTGACAGAAGATCAGGTGAATGCTGCTAGAAATAGTCAAAATGAACAAATAGTGATTTGATCATGGCTTTAAAGCTCTATATTGCTGTTTTAGATGAAATGCCAGACTTTATGGTTCCAACCCTTGTTGCGCATGCAGTCTTGGCTGCGCATTTACAATTTGTTCAAGATGCTGATGCCGAAAGTTATAAAAATTGGTTAGAACATTCTTTTCATAAAGTTGTGGTCAAGGTGAATCAAAAAGAGTTTGATAAAATTGCTCAATTAAAGTGTTATTTAGGGCATGAAAGTACAGTATTGGATGCTAAGAAATCCTGCGCTGTGGTTTTTCCTATTTCACAGGACACGATACCCAATGTACTTAAATTCGCAAAGATGTGGAAACCTATGTTGAATTGATCAAAAAATGCATTGTAAAAAACTACTTGAGGAAACAATGAAATGTCTGGAATTCATTGTCTTTAACAAAGCCCATTTGCTCATACAGCTGATGTGAATGGTAATTGTTTTTCTGGGTTTCTAAACTGATTCGTTGCGCATCTTCATGGCGTGCAAACAGAATTGCAGTATCAATCAGTTGTTTGGCAGAACCTTGTCGACGAAAAACAGGTGTTACATATACATCATCTAAAATATAGTACTTTGAACAAGAAACAGATGAAAAGCCTTGGTATAACAACACAAAGCCTGTAAAAACATCGTCTTTTACATGGATGAAGATAACGCTTTCTTTATTTTCAAAACGTTGTTTTAAAAAATTAAAGGACTGTTGGATATTGGAAGATGCACCATAAAATTGGCGATATTCATCAAATAAAGTAGCAAGTTGATTTAAATCTTCTTTGGTCGCTCGTCTAACGATCATTTATTACTCCTTGCAATGATTTTTATCTTTGCAAAAGAGCATAACCAAAAAATAGAAAAGTAAACTTAATTATTTGTTTAAAAATGCGACAGTGTTATTTTTTGTCACTTTCACCCAAGATGGCATTCAGCTCTGCAAATAGATCTTCGTCGTCATCATTTAAATCAACAGAAGAATTGAGTTGTCCGTTTTGTTGGTCTTGCTTAAGTTTTCTCAGCTTGAATAACTGATCCATATTGATATTTTGATTTTCTATGGCGAAAGGGATGGATTTTGTGATGACAACTTGTTTAAAAAACAGTCGAACTGCTTGTGCAGGCGTAATCCCCAATTGTTTAAAAACAGCAAATGCTAGTTTTTTTTCTTGTGAATCAAGACGTACTTGATAGACTTCGGTTTTTCTCATGAATAGTGACCAAACAAAATTTGAGTTTGAATGCTTATTTTAATCAAAGCTTTCGGAATTTCAATGCTTAATCGTCAAAAAGTCATATATTTGTCATTACGTCAAAATTACAGTGTCAATTCATAGTCAGAACAAAAGCAATATTCGGCTTGTGTAATCGGGTCAAGGAACTCAATTTTCTTGGCTAATAGCTGTAAAGGTTGTGAAAAATCAGCAGCATCTTTATGCAGAACTTGCGGGTAAAAAGGGTCATTTTTAATTGGAATATTTAACCAATTTAAATGCACTCGTAATTGATGTTGTTTACCTGTAGTAGGCTTTAGTAAGTATTTTGCCCAAATTGGATTGTGCTCAATCAGATCAATTTCGGTATATGAGTTTGATTTTCCCTCAACAACTTTCATGGTGTAAAAGGGTTCGCCCTTTTCCATTCTCAAGTCCACGGCACATGGAAATTTTAAATCAGCATTGAATTGAGCAATCGCTTGATAGGTTTTCTTGACTTGTCGCTCAGCAAACATTTGTTGATATAAACCACGTGTTTGAGACCGTTTTGAAAACAATACAACGCCAGCAGTTTCCCGATCTAAGCGATGGATTGGGGTAAGGTCTGGGTTGTTTGTGGTTTTTTTCAAACGAACTAATAAGGTTTCTTGTATATATTGCCCAGAAGGGCTAATGGTTAAAAAGTGAGGCTTGTCTACCACGATTAAATCCTCATTTTCAAACAATATCTTTTCTTGAAATGGCACATGAATTTCATGGGGTAAAAATCGATAGTAGTAAAGATGGGTATTCTCTAGATAAGGCTGATCAATGGTTAATGCTTGACCTTGCATATCGATGATGAGTTGGTCTTGAAAACGTTGTTGCCATTCATTGGCTGAAATATGTGGAAAATGCTCACATAAATAACTGAATAAACTTTTAGGTAAATCTGCTCGCTTGGGGAGATAAACTTTTGATGCAGTTACGCCATCTCTCATTGGTGGTTGATATTCTGAAACAGGGGTGGCGGGTTTCATAAGCGTATTTTTTGTGCAGATAAGTTTAAAGTGAGTGGTCTAAGCATGTTGGAAAGTATCAAAACATGATTTCTAAACAATGCAACATAGGTTTTAAAGTCACGCAATGCTATCATATTGTCTGGTTTGAATCATGTCGTGAGCGTTATGCAATATTCATATAAATTAAGTCTGAGCAATGAACAAGACACCCAAATGTTGGCACAAAAGTTAGCTCAACATATTGCAAAAGGCGTGATTTATTTAATCGGTGACTTGGGGGCAGGTAAAACCACACTCACACGCTATTGGTTGCAAAGTTTAGGTCATCAGGGTGCGGTTAAAAGTCCAACATATACCTTGGTGGAACCTTATAATATCAATGCGAAAGAGGTGTTTCATTTTGATTTATACCGTTTAAATGATCCTTATGAGCTTGAATTGATGGGTATTCGTGATTATTTAGAGGTCGAGAATGCTTTGTTCTTATTTGAATGGCCTTCTAAGGGCGGTGATGAAATTCCACAGCCAGATCACGTCATTCGCATTTTAAAAACAGAAGATGAAGCTGCACGAGAAGTGGTCATTGAAAGTATTTCTGCTGAATTGATTGAAGCGTTGACTTGATCAATGTTTTCAGCATTTTAAGCCCATCATATATTTTAATTTATTTAAATTTTTAGGTTAATTGAATGCAACGCGAAGATATCAGTTTAAGACGTATCCAAAACTTAGATCCAGCACTGGCCAACCAAATTGCTGCAGGTGAGGTGATTGAGCGACCATCATCTGTAGTGAAAGAGTTGCTTGAAAACTCGATTGATGCAGGTGCGACTGAGCTGATTATTCGTGTGGCAAATGGCGGCAGTACCCTGATTGAAATTATTGACAATGGTCGGGGTATTCACGCTGAGGATTTAGCACTTTCAGTCACCCGTCATGCAACCAGTAAAATTCAATCTGCTGAAGATTTACATGCAATTGTGAGTTTGGGCTTTCGTGGAGAGGCGCTTGCCTCTATCGCAGCGGTTTCGCGTTTAACTTTAACCAGTAGTCAGGATGATTCAGGTGTCGGTTACCAACTGGAAGTCAATGGTACAGCATTTGACCATCAAGATATTCAAGCGGTAGCAACTCAACAAGGTACACATATCCGTATTCAGGATTTGTTTTTTAATGTGCCTGCACGGCGTAAATTTTTAAAGAAACCAAGTACTGAATTTGGTCATATTGAAGAAATTGTACGTCGAATGGCGCTTACGCATTTCGATATCCGCTTTGTTTTAGAACATAATGACAACATTCGTCTTAATTTGCCGATTGCAGATAGTGGTGAGCTAAGATTTCAACGGGTACAGCAATTATTGGGGCGCCAATTTACTGAAAATGCTTACTGGATAGACGCAGACAGTATTAGTATGCGTTTATCAGGCTGGTTAGGACATCCTTCAGATGCGCGTGCACAAGCCGATCTGCAATATGTTTATGTGAATGGCCGTATCGTCAAAGATAAAACCATTTCTCATGCTTTGCGTATGGCATATGATGGTATTTTGCATGGGCATCAACATGCTGCGTATTTGCTGTTTTTAGAAGTTGATCCTGAAAATATTGATGTGAATGTGCATCCAACTAAGCATGAAATCCGCTTCCTTAATCAGCGTGAAGTACATGAGTTTGTACGACATTTTGCTAAAGATACCTTATCTCAATTCCAAACTGCAACTGCGGATTTATCTTCTGCAATGAAGCAGGATGGAGCAACAGAAAATCAAGCATTGTCAGCGCAGCCACGCTATCAGGAACAATTTCCTTTACATCGCAATGCGCCAGCTGAGCAACATGTAAGTGATCAAAATAGCCGAAGCAATTCAGATGGGACTATACAGCATAGTGGTTTAACAGATTTTAGTGATACACAAGCTCAAACAGTCAATTATTCCCACTATGAACCACAACAGCAGTATCGTGGCACTCAACAACTCAATAACGCCTTGAAAAGCTATTTAGCCCCCTTACGTGAGTCTGGGGATGCTGATCAAGAATTAACAGATCAAGCGTCCTATGAGCGATCTGTACAAGAGATTCAAAATAAACAGGCCCATCAGGTTGATGAATATCCGTTGGGAATTGCAATAGCGCAATTACATGGAATTTATATTCTTGCACAGAATACGGAAGGCCTGATTATTGTCGATATGCATGCAGCGCATGAACGTATTTTGCTACAACAAATGAAATCTGCATGGGATAAACCAGAATTTTGGACCTCACAGCAATTGCTTATTCCTAAAGTCATTTCGATTACCCGTATGCAGGCAACCCGTGTTGATGATTTAAAACCACAGTTGGAACGCTTAGGCCTAGAAATCGATCAATATGGTGATGATCAAGTGATTGTACGTGGTGTGCCTGCGATTTTACATAAAGCAGATTTTGAATCCTTGGTACCTGAATTACTCAATGATTTAGATCCAAATGATGAAGCGCAGGCGCTACAGCAAAAGCGTGATCAAATTTTAGCAGGCATGGCATGCCATGGTGCAGTGCGTGCTCATCGAATGCTGAGTCTTTCCGAAATGAATGCTTTGTTGCGTCAAATGGAACACACAGAATTTGCCAGTCAGTGTAATCATGGTCGACCAACATGGCGTGCATTTCCATTGCCCCAATTAGATAAATTATTTGCTCGAGGAGAGTAGTTGTACATGTCAAATCAATTGCCCGTCATCAATTTAATGGGACCAACCGCAAGCGGTAAAACTGCTTTGGCATGTGAATTGTATGACCATGGGAATTATGAGCTTATTTCTGTAGATTCTGCCTTGGTCTATAAAGATATGGATATTGGTACTGCAAAGCCAACCAAAGCGGAGCAGGAGCGTTATCCGCATCATTTGATTGATATTATTACCCCACTTGAGGTTTATTCCGCTGCTGAATTTGTCGAGGATGCTTGTCGACTGATTGATGATATCCATGCACGCGGTAAAACACCTATTTTAGTTGGCGGTACAATGCTATATTTTAAAGCGTTGCTTGAAGGACTTTCTACAAATTTACCGAGTGCTGATTACGCGATTCGTGCTGCGATTGAGTTAAAAGGTGAAACGGAAGGCTGGCAATCGGTGTATGATGAATTAAAATCTGTTGATGTATTGGCAGGTGAAAAATTTAAAGTCAGTGATAAGCAAAGAATCATTCGCGCTTTAGAAGTGTATAAAATTACTGGTCGTCCGATTACTCAACTACAGGCGGAACAACCAAAGAATCAACCGTACCGATATGATTTTCATAATTATGCTTTATTGCCTGATCGCCTAGAGCTGCACAAGCGAATTGAACTTCGTTTGGAAAAAATGTGGGAAATCGGATTTTTAAATGAGGTTGAAAATCTTATGAAAAAATACGATCTCGAAGAAAATTTACCTTCTTCACGCTCTGTTGGATACCGACAAGCGATAGATTTTTTAAAAAACAGTGATTTGAGTCAAGAAAGTGAGCGTCAAATGAAGGATAAAGCACTATTTGCGACACGACAATTAGCAAAACGTCAATACACATGGTTACGATCTTTGCAAGAAACACACTCTTTTCAAACTTTTTTTACGATAAACCAAGCACAAGAAGACTTGCGAAACTTATACGGATAAAGCAAAATTTAACAACTACCTTTTTTATAAATTTTAATTGAAAAATAAAGGTAGTTTTTGCGCTGATTTTAATTTTTTTTGGAGTATAAAATGTCTAAAGGTCAAACTTTACAAGATCCGTTCTTAAATTCTCTCCGTAAAGAACGTATTCCTGTTTCTATTTTTCTTGTAAACGGTATTAAATTACAAGGTCATATTGAATCTTTTGACCAGTATGTTGTTTTGTTGAAAAACACAGTAAGCCAAATGGTTTATAAGCATGCTATTTCAACTGTAGTACCTGCACGTAATCCACGTCCAGCTGGTGCTCCTGCTGGTGCTCAAGGCGCTGCTGGTGGCTTCGGCGGTCAAGCTGGCGGCTTCGGCGGTCAAGCTGGTGGCTTCGGTGGTCAAGGTGGCTTTGGTGGTCAACAAGGTGGCTTTGGTGGTCAACAAGGCGGCTTCGGTGGTCAAGGTGGTTTCGGTAGCCAAGGTGGCTTCGGCGGTCAAGGTGGCTTCGGTGGTCAAGGCGGCTTCGGTGGTCAAGGTGGCTTCGGCGGTCAAGGTACTGACTTTGGCGGCGAAACAAAATTTGAAGATTCACAAGAAGATGAAAACAATCGTTAATTTCTTGATTTAACAAGAACGATTGTAAAAGAGACGCCAAATTGGCGTCTCTTTTTTATTGGTGTTGCTAAATTTAGAGATAAAAAAACCAGTGCAATGCACTGGTTTTTAATTTAACGACGTAGCACAGACTTAACTTTCATTTTTCTTTGGATCTAGGCTTGGGTCTTTGATTTCAATGTAAGTATTTGCACGCAGCTCTCTTAACCAGCCGTCATATTCTGATTCGAATTGACGCTCACCTAAAATTTGGCGAGCCATACGCTTTTGGTACTCTGAGGTCATATCTTGTTGACGTGTACCTGTAACTTGAAGAATATGCCAGCCAAATTGAGTTTGAAATGGTTTACTGATTTCGTTGACTGGCGAACTCTGCATGAGTTTGTCAAATTCAGGAACCATCATGCCAGGGCTTACCCAACCCAGACTTCCGCCATCACGAGCAGAACCAGGGTCATTTGAATAGGTTGAAGCAAGCGTAGCAAAATCATCGCCCGCTTTTAAGCGGTTATAAATACTGTCAATGGTTTGCTTTGCATTTTCAGGGCTAACAACTTCTGATGTTTTAATCAAAATATGACGCGTATTAAATTGCGGAACTAAAGCTTTTTGCTCATTCGATTTTTTTTCTAATAACTTTAAAACATGAACGCCATCTTTTGCTGGAATTAAGTCAGTGGTTTGTCCTGGCTCAAGGGTAGTAACACGTGCAGCAAGATCTGTTGGAATATCTGAAAGCGGACGGAAGCCCATATCAGCACCATCAACTTTAACTTGGGCAGTGCTAAATTTCTTTTCTATGCCTTTAACGTCATTGCTGTCTTTTAAGTCAGTACGAACTGCTTTTGCAATACTTTCTAACTCGCTTGCAGGTGCTTCTCCTGAAATACGCATATGTAGTACATGGACTTGACTACCAACCGCAGCTTGGCCTTCAGGTGATTTTAAGAAGTTTTCAACATCAAGGTCAGTGATTTTGATACGAGACATTACTTGTTGTTGACTCAATCGTTGAATGAGTAAATCTTCCGCAACACGGTTACGAAGTAATTCATAGGTACCAGGTGCAACCGCATCTAATTTTTTTTGAAAAGCTTCTAAAGAATTTGCACCAGATTGTTGGGCAACTTTCAATACGGCTTCATTTAAGCTTTTTTCATCTGCTTTTAAGCCATACTTCTTCACTTGTTCAAGCTGCGCATCATGAGTAATGAGCTGACTCAGTACTTGCTGTTGCAGAATGTTTTGTGGTGGAATTTCTTTCTTTTGTGCCTGAAGTCGATGCGTCGCTTCAGCAACACCTTGGTCTAAATCACTTTTTAAGATTGCTGTAGAACCAACAATTGCAATGATTTGGTCCTGCGGAGCAGCATAAACTGATACCGAGGTGGAGATGAGTAAAGCTAAGGTTGATGCTTTAAATAATTTTTTAAATTTTTGCGTCTTCATTAATGTGTCCAAGATTGATTAGCTTTATCAAAACCTAAAATACGATTTTCAAGTAATGAACTTAACTTGTTGTTCAAACCACCAAGTCCTTTTAGTGTGATCTCAGCCATCACTGCGCGTTTTGGCTTTGTATCAGGAAGAGAAACGTCATCTAGATCATTAAAGTACGAGCGACCATAGACGGAAATTCCCCAACAACAAGATTCATAATTCACACCCAATAAATATTCGCGTGCGACATGGTTGTCAAGGTCATATTGAACATGTCCCATAATACGCCAATTGTCTTTTACAGGCTGTATAAATGATGCAACTGCTTGATCATATGCACGTTGACGGTCAGGGAGGTTATTGCGATAAAAATAACCAACGTTATAAAGGTTTCCGCGTTGGCCTGTATAATACAATTGGAAGTCATGTTGAGCGCTATCACCATTTGACATCCACGCTGAATTGGTGCTCAGTGTGAAGTTTTGTGAAAGTTGGCTAGAAAGACTCAGCACAGGGCCAGTATGTTTTTCTCTGTCTAAATCATCTGTATTATTGAGTAGGGTAACTTTTCGATCATCAAAATAATAACTTTGACCTATACTGGCTCTTAAGCGCTCTAAGCCGACTGTATCAAATAAGCTATAACTTAAACCAAGAGATAAAAAGTTATTGTCTTCTAAACGGTCATGTCCATAAAAGCGGTACGGGCTAAACAATTGATCATAGCTGATAGAAGCTGTTGTTGAATCAAAGTTTGGATAACCTGTTTGATTTTTATATGGTGCATAAGCATAGAAAGCGCGAGGTGTGATGGTCTGGAGGAATTTTCCATCCTTTTCAAAAGTTAAACCCGTATCCAAAGTAAATTGAGGAACAACAACGGATTTGTTTTTGCTATCTTGGCTTTGGTTATTTAAATTAAGTTGATCTACAGTGGTTTGATCATAGAAAGTATTTAAACTCCGAACAGAGACTTCGGGAATCACAAAAGACCATGGATTACGGAAATTATAACGTGTCGCAAATTGGTTATATAAACGTGTACCACTTGGCTGGTTGTTATAATCGGCATCATTGATGTCTTTTTGGAAATACGCAGTATCGTTGTTAAATTCGTATTCCAAACCTTGCGGATTTCCAGCGACATAGTTCAGTAAAAACTGTGGTAGGCGGGCATATGGCTTATCTACATCTTTGATGGTTTTATCAAGGGTTTGGAAGTCCTCAACTTTAAGCTGAGCTTTTAAGCCTGGAATACCGTGATTGTAGTTGAGTTCCCATGCGCGACGTTGGTTCAGCTCTGTACGAGTGTTTGGGTTATTATCTAGATCTGAGAAAAAATCTTTATCAGAAACGTAGTTATATTCTAAGTTGGTTGACCATTGTTTAGTGATATCCCACTTGTGCAGAAAATGCAGGTCTTTACGATCTTCATCATTATAATCACGGTCAGAAGGTAAGTAACTTCCCCAAACGCTACCAGCACCAAAGTTCTCAGTTAAATAACGAAACTCACCTTGAGCCATAAGACCACGGTCAGTAATCAGCCGTGGCGTAATGGTGGCATCATAATTGGGCGCCAAATTTAAATAAACGGGAACTGCGAGTTCAAAACCACCATCATTGGTAAAGCCGAAACTAGGATTTAAAATCCCTGTAGTACGGCGGTCATCAATTGGGAAGTTAAAATATGGAACTGCGAGTACAGGCACATCCTTAACATAGAGTTTGGTCCCACGCGTTACACCACGACCAGTATCTTGATCCAATTCAATTTTATTGGCCTGAATTTTCCAAGTGGGTTTTTCATCGGGTGGGCAGGTGGTGTAGGTGGCATTTTCAAGGACGATATTGGTTGGCGAAGTTCTTTCTATTTTTTCTGCATGACCATGTGCGTGGGTCAATTCTGCAATATAGAAACTATTATTTAGCTGCCCAGTTTCATCTTTCAGGTTGTAATCGATTTGATCACTTTGCGCGATGATACCACCTTGTGCCATTTGTACATTGCCTTTCGCTTTGGCGAAAGTTTGTGTTTTATCAATGGTCACTTCATCAGCACGGATCATACGTCCAGATTGGTCAATGACCACATCACCAGACAGGAAAGAGTCGCCATTGGGATTGTAATAACCATTATCTGCAGTAATCACAGATGATGCTTCTTCTGGGTTTGTTGATTTAGCTTGGGTGCTAAAAGGTGTAACCCAGACACCTTCACAATAACGGGTACTTGGATTTTTTAAATCACGTACCTGTGCTTCAGGTGAGTTTTTGTCCACATAATATTGTTCAAAGAAATTTTGCCCTGCAAAGCTTTCTTTGATGGCTGCATTCAGTTGCTTATTATTAACTTCAGAAACAGTGTCTGTCGATTCAGCATAGCTGGATACTGAACTTCCACAAAGAAGTGTCAAAATAGCAGTCGCTAAAGGATTAAATTTAAACTGATGCTTCATTTGTCTCGTTAACCAAATATGCTAATCGCAATTAATTATTGTCGCATCATAGAGAAAAAGTCGATAAGTAGCTACACTTAGCACTTCAAAAATTCAGCCTGAATTAGATTAAATTGCAAATGAATACACAACGTGAACAATTGATACAAACATGGTTAACATCTGTACTCAGTTCAGATCAATTTGAAATCAATTTTTTAGCAGGCGATGCGAGTTTCCGTCGTTATGCACGAATTACCTTGAATAATAAAACATTTATGCTTATGGATGCACCTCCTGAGAAGGAAGATTGTCGTCCTTTTGTTGCGATTGATGAATTCTTTGACACAAATGGGGTGCGTGTACCTCATATTGTTGCCAAGGATTTAGATCAAGGTTTGTTGTTACTCGAAGATTTTGGCGATGTCTTGTTATCTACACAATTGAATGATCAAACGGTAGATGCACATTATGCGCAAAGTTTTAAGCAGTTGGTGCAGTTGCAGTCTATTGCTGCTGATTCATCGCACCTGCCAGCATATGCCTATGAAAAGCTGATCTCAGAAATGGAATTGTTAACGGATTGGTTGTTGCCATCATTAGCTATCCAAGTAACAGATGACGAGCTTGGGTTAATTAAACGAACTTTTGCTATTCTTGCCAATGCAGCTTTGGCACAACCTCAAGTAATCGTACATCGTGATTTCCATAGTCGTAATCTGATGATTCTTGAAGCTGAGAAAGACCAAGGCGTGATTGATTTTCAAGATGCAGTGATTGGTGCGGACACCTATGACTTGATTTCGATTACCCGTGATGCCTACGTACAGTGGGGTCCTGAGCGTGTGTATGGATGGTTTAAAGTGTTTTATGACTTATTACCAGAAACTGCCAAGCAAGATCGTGATTTTGATCAATTCAAACAAGATGCTGACTTTATGGCAATTCAGCGCCATATCAAAATTTTAGGTATTTTTGTACGTTTGTTTGAGCGTGATGGTAAATCTGGTTATCTCAAAGACTTGCCTCGTGTCATGTGGTACTTACTGGAAGAATCAAAACCTTACTCAGAATTACAACCGTTTATGCATTTTATTCATGCACGGGTTTTACCAAAATTTGAAGAAAAATATGGTGTATATGAGGTGATTGCAGCATGAAAGCAATGATTTTAGCTGCGGGGCTAGGCAATAGAATGCGACCTTTGACCCTCTATAAGCCAAAGCCTTTATTAGAAGTCGGCGGCAAAGCACTGATTGTATGGCATATAGAAAAATTAAAAAAAATTGGTGTGACTGAAATTGTGATTAATTCTGCATGGTTGGCAGATATTCTGATTGGTACCTTGGGTGATGGCTCACAATTTGGTGTGACTATACGCTGGACGCGTGAAGATGAGGGCTTGGAAACCGCAGGTGGGATTATCAATGCCTTAGCACTTCTCGGTGATCAACCTTTTATCCTGGTCAATGGTGATGTATGGACCACCTTTGATTTTGCATCATTATTAGATATCAATCTTGCCGATGATCTTGCACATTTGGTTTTTGTCAATAATCCTGAACAGCATCCTCAGGGCGATTTTACCTTGGCAAATGGTCGTGCTTATACCTTTGAGCAAAATCAGCAAGGTGAAAATTTAACGTATAGTGGTGTCGCTGTGATTAACCCAAAAATGTTTGATGGTCTGGAACAGGGTAAAAGACCGCTTGCACCTTTGCTTAAACAAGGCATGCTAGACGGTAAAATCTCGGCTGAGAAAATGCAGGCAGCGTGGGTTGATGTGGGTACACCTGAGCGTTTAACAGCCTTGGATTGGCAAATAAGACAGGGTGAGTATAGTTAAGTGAGGATAAATACGCTTAAGTGCGTATTAACTCATCGTTAACTACTGTTCCACGGGCGAGAAATAGGTATACTTTCAGCTAACTTTTTAGAGATGTTATTTGATCATGCATCCATTTTTTCAAGAGTTAAAGCAAGGCAGTCTAAAGCTTGGCTTAAAACTTAGTGATGAAGCATTAGGATTATTGTTGCAATATCAAGATGCGCTCGTCCTGTGGAACAAAGCTTATAACTTAACGGCGATTCGCGATCCAAAAGAAATGTTGGTTAAACATTTATTGGATAGCTTAAGTATTTTAAATGATTTACCCGCTGGTCGTTTACTCGATATTGGTACAGGCGGGGGTATGCCGGGGATGATCATTGCACTGTGCCAACCTGAACGCCAATGTGTTTTGTTGGATTCAAATGGTAAGAAAATTCGTTTTCTGAAACAGTTTATTGCAGATTTAAAACTAAAAAATGTTGTCGCAGTTCAGACACGTGTAGAAAATGAAGATAGTATCCATGATCTAGGGCAATTTGATGTGATCACCAGTCGTGCATTTGCTTCATTGACAGATTTTGTGACGGCTTCAAAACCTTATATGCATGAACGCAGTATTATTGCGTCAATGAAAGGTTTGATTCCCACTGAAGAAGTTGATGCTTTAAAAGACAAGTGGAGTTGTGACATTATTGAATTGCATGTACCTCGGTTGGACGAACAACGTCATTTACTTTTATTAAAACAGATTTAAAACAGACTAAGGGTTGGGGTTACCATGGCTCAAATTATTGCTATCGCAAACCAGAAAGGTGGCGTAGGTAAAACCACGACAGCCGTGAATTTGGCTGCCTCTTTGGCAGTGTTGAAAAAGCGTGTTTTATTGGTGGATATGGACTCTCAGGGTAATGCTACCATGGGGTCGGGTATTCAAAAAAATGATTTGTTGTATTCAGTCACCGATGTACTTCTGGGTGAAGTACCGATTGAAACTGCAATTAGTAAAGCTGAAGTCGGTTATAAAGTACTTGGCTCAAATCGTGATTTGGCAGGTGTTGAACTGGCAATTGCAGAGCAAGATGGACGTGAGTTTATTTTGCGTAACGCTTTACAGCAAATTGAAAAAGACTTTGATTATATAATTGTTGATTGTGCACCAAGTTTAAGTTTAATTACGGTCAATGCTTTAGCCGCAGTCGATGCAGTGATTATTCCAATGCAATGTGAGTATTATGCATTAGAAGGATTGGCAGATCTGACCCAGACCATTGATAAAATTCAACAGGCATTAAACCCTGAATTGGAAATTATTGGGGTGCTTCGTACCATGTATGATGCACGTAATGCACTCACTCGTGATGTTTCTGCTGAATTAGAACAGTATTTTGGTAAGAAACTTTATGATACAGTGATTCCGCGTAATGTGCGCTTGGCCGAAGCGCCAGCACATGGATTACCGATTATTTATTTTGAGAAAAGCTCTAAAGGTGCAATTGCATATTTAAATTTAGCAGCTGAAATGTTGAAAAAGAGTAAAGTGAAAAAAGGAAATAAAGCATGACCGTGAAAAAAAGAGGGTTGGCAAAGGGTCGTGGCTTAGATGCATTATTAGGTTCAATCCAAAAAGAAAAATTACAACTTGAAGTTCAAGCATTGGATCATGGCCAATTAAAACAGATGGATGTAACCCAATTAAAACGCGGCGCATATCAACCCCGTCGTTTTATTGGTGAGCAAGATTTACAAGAACTTGCAGCGTCAATTAAAAAACATGGTGTAATGCAGCCGATTGTGATTCGTCCGATTGAAAATGACGAAACTCCCTATGAAATCATTGCAGGTGAACGTCGCTGGCGTGCGGCACAATTGGCCGGTTTGACTGAAATTCCTGCAATTGTGCGTGATTTGACCGATCAAGTTGCGATTGCCTTGGCATTGATCGAAAACATTCAGCGTCAAGATTTAAACCCAGTTGATCAAGCACTGGCATTACAACGCTTCCATGAAGAATTTGGCTTAAGTCATCAAGAAATTGCAGACACTGTAGGTAAAGCACGGACTACCGTAAGTAATTTATTGCGTTTATTAAGTCTAGAAGATGAAATTAAAGATTTAATGCAACAAGGTCTGTTGGACATGGGGCACGCCCGTGCGATATTGACCCTAAAAGCTAAAGATCAATTGCAAATTGCAAAAATCGTGATTGATAAGAGTTTGTCTGTTCGTCAAACCGAGCAGTTGGTGCGTGATTGGAATACGCCAAAGCAGGAAAAATCTAAAGATCCACTTGCGCCAGATGTGCAACAACTGACTCAGAAACTGTCAGAGCGCTTTAGTGCCAGTGTAAAATTAGACTATAACAAACAGGGTAAAGGCAAGCTGGTCATCAGTTATAACTCGCTTGATGAGTTAGATGGAATTTTAAATATCTGTTTACCAGAACAATAATGTTTAAGCGATTTAATTAATTTGGGGAACTAAAGATGTGGGAACTTGTTAAAGCCGGCGGTTGGTTAATGCTGCCATTGGTTTTATGTTCAATTTTTACTGTTGCGATTTCAATCGAGAGATTTATACGGCTGAAACGATCTTTAGTTCTACCTAAGTCGCTTATGATGCAAAAAGGCCGAAGCGTTGACAATGTTTTAGATGAAATGGAACAAGATCAAGCGGTTTGCCAAACAGCATTGGGCTATATTTTTAAAGATGGTATCGATGCTTATGCTCAAGGTGAAGCATTTGCACGTGCTCAGATGGAAGCGACTGCTTCACGCGAAATTGGATATTTAGAAAAAAATATTAATTTCTTAGGTACATTGAGCGCTGTTGCACCGTTATTGGGGCTATTGGGTACAGTGATTGGAATTATCGAGTCTTTTCTGGTGATTGATTTAGGTACGAATGCCAATCCAACCATGATGATTCCAGGTATTTCTAAGGCATTAATTACCACAGCTGCGGGTATGGTAATTGCTATTCCAGCACTATTTGCCTACCGTTATTTTCAGCGCCTAGTTCAAGAATATGTGGCTGAACTCGAACAACAGTCGACTTTATTTCATGCTGCCTTATTTTTTCAGAAACACCTTGAAAATGAAAAAAAGAAAGCTGGTTAAATCCGTTTTAGGGGTGTTTCATGAAATTTAGACGCAGAACAGTTGAAGATATTCATATTAATCTTACGCCATTGATTGATTGCTTGTTATTTATATTGGTGATTTTATTACTGACCACCACGTTTAACCAGCAAAGTCGGATCAATCTTTCTTTACCGGATGCACAAGGTGTTCCGCCAAAAGAATACAAAAATAAAATTGAAGTCATGGTAGACTCAGCAGGGCATTATGCAGTAAATGGGCAGGCACTTTCGAGTAAAGAGTCGGCTGATTTGAGTACTGCAATTAAGCAAGCAGCAAATGACAATCGTGATCTGATGTTTGTGATTGCTGCAGATGCCAAAGCGACGCATCAAGATGTCATTCGAGTGATGGACGTCGCAGGACAGCTCGGTTTCGTTAACATCAATATCAGTACCAAAGTTCCATCTCGAGGTTATTAATTAGTGAATCAGGATTTTAAGGTCTATGTCCGTCTTTTGGCATATTTAAAGCCGTATTGGGGGGCAGCCTTACTCGTTATTGTTGGATTTGGCTTAAATGCAGCAACTGAAGTTTCCGTAGCGAAGTTACTTAAATATATTATTGATGCAATTCAAGGTGGTAATCGTGGTGATCTTGACTGGTTTCCAGCACTGATTATTCTATTGATATTCTTCCGTGGCTTAGGATTGTTTATGGGTGGCTACTTTACAGCAGTCATCTCAAGAAGTTTGGTGTTTAGTATTCGTCAAGAAGTTTACGCCAAGCTCCTAAAACTTCCAGCGCAGTATTATTTGGATAATTCATCTGGTCATATCACAGCAAAAATAATGTATAACGTGGAGCAGCTAACCGCAGCTTCATCTGAATCATTAAAAATATTAGTGCGTGATGGTGCAATTGCTTTAGGCTTGTTGGGCTATTTACTGTATACCAATTGGCGTTTAACTTTATGTATTTTCATCTTTATGCCGATTATTGGCTTATTGGTGCGAAAAGCTTCAAAACGTATGCGTAAACTCTCCATTCAAGTACAAAATACCATGGGCGATGTGAACCATATTGTTCAGGAAACAATCAGTGGTAATGCTGTTGTAAAGAGTTTTGCAGGTGAGGAAAATGAACAAAAGCGTTTTTATAAGTCTTCAGAAGAAAACTTAAAACGTGGTTTGAAAATGGTGGTTGTACAGAACTTAAATAGCCCACTAGTACAACTGGTTATGGCTTTTGCTTTAAGTATCATTATTTGGTTGGCATTACGTCCACAAATTTTAGGCGATACCTCAGCAGGCGAGTTCGTTGCTTATATCACAGCGGCTGGGTTGCTGGCGAAGCCGATTAAAAACCTAACCGATATCAATGAAAAATTACAACGTGGTATTGCTGCTGCATATTCTGTATTTGAAGTTTTAGATTTACCTCAAGAAGAGAATACTGGGACTTTAACCCCAAAATTATTGGGTGATATTAAGTTTGAACATGTGTCTTTAACTTATAAAAATAATGTAAAAGCAATTGATGATTTCTCACTAGACATACAAGCAGGCCAAACGATTGCCTTGGTTGGGCGTTCAGGTGCTGGTAAGTCATCTTTGGTGAATATGTTGGTGCGCTTTCAGGAAATTAGTGCAGGGCAAATTTATCTAGATCAACTGCCTATTCAGGATATTGAACTCAGTTGTTTACGCACACAAGTTGCAATGGTCAACCAGCAAGTGGTTTTATTTGATCGAACTGTACGTGAAAATATTGCATATGGTCAGTTAGAAAAAGCATCCGATGAAGCCATTGTTGCAGCAGCTAAGGCGGCTTATGCACACGACTTCATTATGGAATTACCAAAAGGTTATGACACACCATTAGGTGCGCAAGGTTTAAGTCTTTCGGGTGGTCAACGACAACGTATTGCCATAGCGCGTGCAATCCTTAAAAATGCACCGATTCTTATCTTAGACGAAGCCACCAGTGCTTTGGACAATGAGTCTGAACACTTTATTCAAAAAGCATTTGATGAAGCGATGCTTGATCAAAATAGAACCACGATTGTAATCGCTCACCGTCTATCTACGATTGAGAAAGCAGATAAGATTGTGGTTATGGATAAAGGGCGTATCATAGAGCAAGGTACTCATACTGAGTTATTGGCGAAGCATGGCGCTTACTATCAATTGTATGAACGTAACTTTGAGGAATAATCGAACATGTCTATTGCGCAAATCATTCAAGATGCTTGGAATAAACAGTCCAAGTGGTTGATTGCATTGCGGCCGTTGTCATGGTTATATCAGTTCGGTTTTACGGTAAATAAACAACTGTATCAAAAAGGTATAAAAAAAACCTATCAAGCACCTGTCCCAGTGATGATTATTGGAAATATTACTGTGGGTGGGAGTGGAAAGACACCGTTATTGATCCAGTTGGTGAAATATTTGCAACATCACCAAGTTCGTGTGGGCGTGATTAGTCGTGGTTATGGGGGGCAAGGGCCTTTCCCTGCACTGGTTACTTTAGACTCTGTGCCTGATCAAGTGGGCGATGAGCCCTGTTTAATTGTTCAGTCTACTGAGGTCCCCATGGTGGTGGGCGGTAATCGCCAAGCCAATATTGAGTTACTACTGCAACATTATGAACTTGATTTAATCATCAGTGATGATGGTTTACAACATTGGGCTTTAGCGCGTCAAATCGAATGGATTGTACTGGATAATAACCGAGGTTTGGGCAATCAGAAGCTACTTCCTGAAGGTTATTTACGCGAGCCTGTGAGCCGTTTAAAACACGGTACTGTGATTGAGCATGCGCATCAGCCGCATTCAGCTCTCAATATGCATTTAGAAGTGACTGAACCTTATCTATTAAATCCAAGTTTTGACCAATCTGAACAGTTTGATCCTACACTTGATTATTATGCAGTCGTTGGAATAGGTTTTCCGCAACGCTTTTATAACACCTTGGAAAGTATCGGTGTAACTCAATTTCAATGTCATGAATTTCCAGACCATTATGATTATGAAATTGATGATTTGCAGTTTGAAGATAACAATCCAATTATTACCACTGAAAAAGATGCGGTAAAGCTTTTACCATTATTGAAAAATCATTCTACATTTAGTCGTGAGATTTGGGTGGTTCCGGTGGGAGCGGTCTTGTCTGATGAATGTTATCTATTACTCAACCAACAACTTACTCAACTTGGTATTGATCTAATACAAGGTTAATTTGATGAAACATATTGTTATTCCTGCGCGTTTTGCCAGTTCACGCCTTCCTGGTAAGCCTCTTTTAGAAATTCATGGGCGAGCCATGATTTTACGTGTGGTCGATCAAGCAAAAAAAGTAAAGGGCTTTGATGATCTTTGTGTGGCGACAGATGACCCACGTATTGCAGCGCTATGCCGAGCAGAAGGTGTGGATGTTGTGATGACTGATCCGAATCATCCTTCGGGCACAGACCGTTTAAGTGAAGTTGCTCGGATCAAAGGCTGGGATGCAGAGGATATTATTGTGAATGTACAAGGGGATGAGCCTTTGTTACCTGCACAATTGGTGATTCAAGTTGCTGAGTTGCTGGCACAGAAAGCAGATTGTTCAATGTCGACCTTATGTGAGCCAATACATCAGCTTGACGAGTTTCAGCGTGACAGTATTGTGAAAGTGGTGATGTCAAAGTTCAACGAGGCGCTTTATTTCAGTCGTGCACAAATTCCTTATGATCGAGAGGGTGTTAAACAGGCCGAGCAAAAGCTACATCAGCATGCTTATCGCCATTTGGGCTTATACGCTTATCGTGTCAAGCTTTTACAAGAATATGTCACTTGGGATATGGGTGTTTTAGAACAGTTGGAAAGTTTAGAGCAATTACGTGTTTTAGAAAATGGACATCGTATTGCGATTGATATCGCACAAGTAAACTTACCACCTGGTGTCGATACTCAAGCAGATTTGGATCGCTTAAACGCCTTGGATGTAGCGGTTTTTGAATAGTTTGTATTTGCGTTATTTATCTTTGCATCACTTGTTTTTACCACACTTGTATTTAGGTTTTTGATTCATGGATGCTTCTAATTCTCAGGTTTATCCTTGGCAGCAACAAACATGGGAAACCTTAACTGGTCGCTTTCCAAAATTAGGGCATGGTTTATTGTTCTATGGTAAAAAAGGCTGTGGTAAACATGCATTTACCCAACATTTTTTATCATGGGTTTTGTGTTTAAATAAAACACCACAAGGTGCTTGTGGCGAGTGCGCAAGTTGCCAGTGGCTCAAATCGGATACCCATCCTAACTATGTTAATATCACGACCGATGAAGAGAATAAGAAGCAAAACGCGAAAATTAAGATCGAGAAGATCCGTGATTTACTACCATTTGTGCAGCAAACAGTAGATGGTTGGCGCGTTATTGTGATTGAACCTGCAGAAGCTTTAAACATTGCTTCTGCAAATGCATTATTAAAAACGCTAGAAGAGCCAGGTGATCGGGTACAGATTATTTTACTTGCGGAACATTATCTAAAGCTCCCAGCAACGATTCGTAGTCGATTACAGCACTTTGCCATGGATCGTATTAGCCCCACGCTTTCAGAACAATATTTGCAACAACATTTACCTGCTGAAATGCATTCTAAAATTAACTTGTTGATGAATTTATCCAATAATATGCCATTGCAAGCATTGGCGCTTGCTGAGCTAGATTGGTTAAACCGGCGTGGGGAGTTTTTACAGGATTGGCAAAAATTGGTCAGTCAAAAAAGCATGCCTTTACAGTTTGCTTCAAAATGGAATAAAGAACTGAGCTTTTATGATTTTTTACAAATGTTTGAATACTTGTTGTCAGATATAATTTGTGTCAAGCTGAATCAAGTTGTAAAGAATTCAGACTTGCAATTAGATGAGCTTGCTGCGCAGTATCAATTGCAAAGCTTGTTCTCTATTTATGAAGATTTACAACAATCGAAGCTAAAAGTTGATCAAAATGTACAAACAAATCTAATTATTGATCAATTGTCGATTCAGTTAATGAATGTGACATAAAATTTGAATATTCAGGGGGAATAATCATGCAACCACGTATGGGCGGTTTGATTCAAGTCAACATCAATGATCGTGCAACTTTACAAGCCAGTTATATGCCTTATATTTTAGGCGGTGGCTTATTTGTACCATCAAAGAATCCTGTAAAAATGGGCGATGAAGTGTTTGTACTGGCTGGTTTGCCAGATCAATCACAGAAAGTTCCTTTAACAGGGAAAGTGATTTGGATTTCGCAAAAGCAAAATGGAATTAAGCCACAAGGTTTTGCAATTCAACTCACTGGTGAAAAAGGCATCTATTACAAAATGGAAGCAGAAAAATTACTCGCAGGCAGTATGTCTTTAGACCGTCCTAGCTTTACAATGTAAGCCAATTTTCAATATTATTTAGGAATTTCTGTGTTTGTTGATACGCATTGCCATTTAACCATGTTAAATCTTGAACCTTATGCTGGGGATCTCGATGCCGCATTACAACAAGCAAGAGATGCTGGTGTGTCCAAGTTTATGGGGATTTCTGTAGATTTGGATGACCATATCGCACTTGCAGAAATTGCCGCAAGACATTCAGATGTGGGTTATAGTGTCGGTGTACACCCATGTGAAGATCCAGCAGTAATGCAACGTGCAAGTGTTGAAAAACTGGTTGAACTGGCGCAAGCTGAAAAAGTTTGGGCCTTGGGTGAAACAGGCTTGGATTATTTTCATAGTACTGAATTTATTGCTGAACAAAAAGCCTGTTTTGCACGACATATTCATGCATCGCAACAGCTTAAAAAACCTGTAGTTGTGCATACCCGTTCAGCAAAGCATGAAACCGTAGATATTATTCGGGCTGAAAAATCAACACATGGTATTTTGCATTGTTTTACAGAAGATTGGGAGACTGCAAAGGCCGTTTTAGATTGTGGCTATTATATCTCCTTCTCTGGAATTGTTTCATTTAAAAATGCGCAAGATTTAAGAGATGTTGCTAAGCAAGTGCCTTTAGATCGCTTGTTGATTGAAACGGATAGTCCTTATTTGGCACCGATGCCTTATCGTGGAAAACCGAATGAACCAAAATACGTTCCTTATGTAGCCAAAGCGCTGAGTGATGTATATGATAAAACGCTTGAAGAGATCGCTTTCATTACTACACAAAATTTTGAAAATCTGCTTCAACAAAAGTGATTGAAAAGCACTGATTTAAAAAGCAATCAATAGAAGTGCATCAATTTATTAACGGATAGAATTAACAAGAGAGTTTATCGGGTGAAGATGGATCGACAGGCTCAGTTTAGAGCAAGAGAAGCATTGATTTTTCAGGTTGCTGAACAACTGCTTTTAGAAAATGGTGAAGCAGGGATGACATTGGATGCCCTAGCAGCAGAATTAGATCTAGCCAAGGGAACACTTTATAAGCATTTTCAGAGTAAGGATGAGTTGTATATACTGCTCATCATTCGTAATGAACGTATGTTACTTGAAATGGTACGTGATACTGAAAAAGCATTTCCTGAGCATTTGGCTTTTTTTATGTTGCACCATTTACACCATCCTGAACGTGCAGTGTTATTCCATCAGATCGAAGAGCGATTATCCACCACTGGACAAGGCATCCATCATTTATTTAGCGAACTCTATCAAGTACGTAAACAACGTTTACGTATCATTATTCGCATGACAGAAAGCTATCTAGAATCGATTCAAAGTTTGATGTCGGTACGTGATTATTTGGCTTCGATTTGGTCGATTACGCATGGTGGAGCAGCGATACTGAATTCAAGCTTCTATCAGCGTTATTTAGGTTGTCGAGATACCTTACGTGTCGCATTGATTGATCAGGCGTTGGCTGTGCCAAAACATCCACAAGCCTCAGAACAGGTGGCTTAGCTGCAATGAAAAATCTACGATCATCTCAAAAAATACGAGGTTTTACCTTAATTGAGGTGATGGTGGTGATCGTCATCATCAGTATTATTGCCTCATTGATCATTTTAAATATTGATGGCGTAGATCAGCGTAAAGCTATGCAAGCACGTGAGATGTTATTGCTCGATTTAAAGCAGATTAATCGTGAAGCCAATGATCAAGCGCGTATTTATGCACTCGATTTACACAATGCTACCGATGTTGCAGCTGCACAGTATGGTGTTATTGAATATATTCCAGTCAAAGAAGATGCTGAGCAACGTATTCGAGTGGTTGACAATAAACCATGGAAAGAAGTGACGGACTTTCCTAAAAGAGCGTTGCCAGAATACGTTTCATTTTCTATTGAAACAGAAGATCATCAATTCCAAAATGCAAATAACTCAGAACTCTTGGGAAATAATGCACCTAAATTGATTTGGTTTGGAAATGGTGAAGTCAAACCTGTCACAATTCAAATGTATTATCAGCAAAAGCCAGTGGGTGGGGTAATTCGAGTTGATTATTTGGGTAAAGTAGATGAAGAAAAATAAAGGCTTTACTTTAATTGAGGTTGTTGTGGCTTTGGCGATTTTTGCAGTCGCAGCAATGGCTTTGACCAAAGTCGCGATGCAATATACGCAGTCGACAGCCAATGCGATTTTACGAACCAAGGCTCAGTTTGTTGCACAGAATGAAATCTCAATGATGATGATTAATCGTGAATGGCTGTCAGGAACGTCATCTAAACAAGTCACCACACAAGGTGAAACTTGGCAGGTAGATAAAAAAGCAGAATCTACACTGAGCCCAAATGTACAAAAAATAGATGTGCAAGTGAGCCTTTTTAATCCTGATACGGGTAAAGTCGAAGCAGGGATTACCAATATGGTGTTCTTTAATTATCCGATCAAAGAAAAATAATGATGAATCTAATCAAGCATAAAAAAAATCAAACTGTGTATGCACAGAAAAGCACAGGCTTTACCTTAATTGAACTTTTGGTGGCCATAGCAATCTTTGCTGTTTTGTCAGCATTGGGCTGGAAAATATTTGACTACCTGATTAAAGTTAAAGATCGTAATGTCATACATGAGGAAAATTTAGGCCAATTACAAGGTGCGTATCAACAGATTCAGCGTGATACCTTACAGATTGTTCCTATTTCTGCAAGAAGCGGTGAGGAAATTGAACCTGCTTTAGGTTTAGATAATCAAAAACTTTCTTTCAGTAAAACGGGTGTAACCGATCCGCTTAAACAGGGGTTGTCACCCTATGAACGAATTGAATATGTTTACAATGCACAAGAGAAAAAACTTTATCGGTTAAAATATTCAAATTTAAATCGAAATAATTCAGAACAGCCCTTGTCGAGTGTGTTATTGGCAGATGTGGATCAGTATCGTATTGATGTTTTAAATCCAACAGAATTAGATCGTTGGCCAAATGATATGATTAAAAATGATAGGCAATTACCGCGTGGGATTAAAATTAAAGTCACGATTCGTGATATAGAATATGAATGGATTTTTAGTTTGCTCAATTCTGACTATCTGATCAATAACGGCGCAGATAATTAAATCAGTATTGTGGTCGATGCGGATCAATAAATTTAGGTAAATCATTCATGCAATTAAAGCAGCAAAAGGGTATCGCATTAATTACGATTTTAGTGATGGTCGCTTTGGCAACCATCATTGCTGCGACGATTGCTAAACGTCAAAATTACACCAATGAAAGTACAGGGTTTTTAAAACGGCAAAGCCAAGCACTTTTTTATGCAAAGAGTGCGGAAGCATTTTATTCTGAGATATTGGTACAAGACAGCGAAAACAGCAAAGAGGCAGATTACTTACAGGAAACTTGGGCAAAACCGATGCCAGCATTTCCAGTTGAAGATGGGTATGTCACAGGTGTGTTGGAAGATGAGTCAGGTAAATTCAATTTAAACAGTTTATTAACCAATGAAGGTAAGCCCAACGAAGCGGCACAGAAATATTTTTCTAAGCTTTTGATTCGTGTCGGTTTACCTGCTGATACTGTTCAAGCAGTAATTGATTGGCAAGATCCAGATAATGAAACCATAGGTTCATACGGCGCTGAAACAAGTTATTACCAAGGTTTGCCTAAACCATATTTGGCTGCAAATCGAAAATTTTCCAGTGTTGAAGAACTTAAACAAGTGCGTGGTTTTGAAGAAAAAAAGTATGATTTAATTGCACCTTATATATCGGCACTGCCTGATATAGCAACAAAAATTAATGTCAATACTGCACCTGCAATGGTTTTGGCAGCCATGGATGAAAAACTAGACATAAATAGCATACAAACAGCTTTAAAAGCGCGACAAGAAAAACTTGAGCATTTTGCCAATGTGGGCGAGCTAATGAAAATCGCACCATTTGACAGCTTGGACGCTGCAAGCAAAACCGAGGCAGACAAGATTTTTGGAGTAACATCCAGTTATTTTAAAGCCAAGATCGAAGTATCTTTAAGCAATCGCAAGCGTCAATTTACTACACGCTTTATGCGTAATGATAAATCACAAGTTTATGTTTATTCGCGTAGCCTTGCACCATTTTGAAAATTTTAGTGAGTATTTTTTTAACTATATGATTTTAAATAACTATAAAAGATAGTTAAAAGGTAGCTAAAAGGTTGGTTGATTGAGTAAACATGATTCGATAGGCTAAATAAGCCTAAAAAATGAGATCATCCTTTTTGCTAATTGCAATCAACGTGAAAATTAATGCTCAGGGTTCGAGTTTTGCTTTATAATCGAGATTCTTTACCGATTTGTTTATAAAATTTGGCTCATGTTAATTCGTAAGTTATTTAAGTTTGAAAATGCACACATTGTGCGCAATTGCACGTCAGATCGTTGCAAACGGTCTATACACGGGCACAGCTATAAAGTTGAATTACTACTTAAAGCTTCAAAACTTGATCATGGTCAAATGGTATATGACTTTGGATTGCTTAAAGGTGTAATCAAAGAAATTTTCGACAGTTTTGACCATGCGATCTGTTTTTGGCAAGAAGATAACCCTGAATATATTCAGGCGTGTAAAACTTTTAGTGCTCGTTGGGTGGCTTTGCCAGTTTCTCCATCGGCTGAACAGTTTTCACGGATATTCTTTTTCCTCGCGCAACAGATTTTAAAATCAACCATTACCCAAAATGGGGAAGGGGATGTTGAAGTCTATTCTGTGATTGTGCATGAAACCGATACAGGTTATGCGCAAAGTTTTCAAGAAGATATTGAAAATGCTCAGATGGGACTGTTGAGTCTGGATAAAATTATTTTTTCTGAGCAGGTCACATCTGAATGGTCTGACCCAGAAATGTATGAAAAATTGAAACAAGGTATTCCGTTTCAAAACCCTGAAGTGGATTTACAGGTTAAACTTTAAATGATGATTCTTGAGTGAAATCCATCTTTAGGACAAATAAATTTTTAGGAAAATGAAATTTAGGATGAAAGTTGATGCAATTATCTGAACTCGAACAAACAAAATTAAATCAAGTTCGGTTAGATCAAAGTTGGAAAGAAGGTTTAGCTGAGTTTCTTTTGAGTCAGCAAATGGATGATTTGCGTTCTTTTTTAGTTGCTGAAAAAAATGCAAATAAAACCATTTACCCACCGAGCTCACTTATTTTCAATGCATTAGACACAACGCCATTGAATCACGTAAAAGTGGTGATTTTAGGACAAGATCCTTATCACGGTCCTGATCAAGCCCATGGGTTAAGTTTTTCCGTACAAAGAGGCGTTGCATTGCCTCCGTCTTTACGTAATATTTTTCATGAGTTAAATACAGATTTAGCTGTACCTGTATCCCGACATGGTGATCTCACCAAATGGGCTCAACAGGGTGTATTGCTTTTAAATAGTGTGTTGACAGTGGAAGCTGGGCAACCAACATCACATCAAAAACGCGGTTGGGAAAATTTTACAGATCATGTGATTGATGTGTTGAATGAGCATAGAGAGCACATTGTATTTATACTTTGGGGCGCATATGCTCAGAAAAAAGGACAACGTATAGACCAAACGAAGCATCTGGTATTAAAAGCTGCGCACCCATCTCCATTGGCAGCAAATCGTGGTGGCTTTTTTGGTTGTAAGGTTTTTTCAAAAACAAATAATTATCTGAAACAATATGGCATTGAGCCAATCGACTGGCAGCTGGACGCATGACAAACTCTCCCGAAATAAATAATTATCACCCAGATCTGATTATCGAAGAAGCGAAAAAGGGATGGCGAATTATTCGCTTAAATCGTCCTAAGTCGCTTCATGCACTTGATGAATCTATCGTTGCGGCATTATTGAAGCTGTTTGAGGATTTTCATCATGATGACTCAGTTAAGGCAATTTGGTTAGATTCAACCACGCCTAAAGCTTTTTGTGCAGGCGGTGACGTTCGTAAATTGCGTCAATTGGTGATCAACAATGAAGTTGAAACAGCCAATAAGTTTTTTGAAACGGAATATGCTTTAGATTTACTGTTGCATAATTATGCTAAACCTGTAGTGGTTTGGGGTGAAGGTTATGTCATGGGTGGTGGCTTAGGCTTATTCATGGCAGCGCCTTTCCGTTTAGTTACACCGTATTCGCGTCTTGCTATGCCTGAAGTGAATATTGGTCTATATCCAGATGTAGGTGCTACACGTTTCTTGGCAGATCGTGGTCCGATAGGTTTATTTACGGGTTTAACTGGATCGATCATGACTGCAGCGGGTGGTTATGGGATTGGTTGGGCAACCCATATTTGTGATGCACAACGTGATGTGGTTTTACAGAAACTGATTGATATCGATTGGGATCATTATCCTGCTGGTGATTTCCGTGCTTTAGATGACACCTTAAATAGTTTACATCGTCCTGTTTCACCTGGACCGTTGCAAAACTCTTTGGATGTGATTCATAGTGTTTGTCGTGGTGTAAACTTTGAACATGATTATGAGGCGATTATTGGTCTAAGTGATGCGCGTAGTGATTGGTTGCGTCAAGCCAGTGAGAATCTACAAAAAGGTTCACCAAGTACTGCTGCGATTACCTGGTTGTTATGGCAGTGGGGACGTCAAGTTCATCCTTGGTCTGAGGTTTTTGAATTAGAAAAACAAATTTCTGATTGGAAAATTCGTCATCCTGACTTTGTTGAAGGTGTACGCGCACGTTTGGTGGATAAAGATTTATCACCAGAGTGGGAACAGGTTGAGTCGCGAACATTGCGTGGAATCCTTGCGAAGAATCCACCTGTCACAACAATTGACAGTTGGAATGCGCTGCTAAGCCAGTACGGTATCATTTAAGGTCGTATGACTGAAGAAACTCAACATTACATAGATCAACAATGGATGCAGCTGGCTTTAGAGCAAGCTGCATTTGCTGCATCTATCGGTGAAATTCCAGTAGGAGCTGTGATTGTAAGTCAGGGGCAAGTGATCGGTAAAGGTTATAATCAACCGATTGCTCAGCATGATCCAACAGCCCATGCGGAAATTCAGGCACTGCGCAATGCGTGTCAAAAGATTGAAAATTATCGCCTACCAGAAGACGCCACTTTATACGTCACACTTGAACCTTGCACCATGTGTGTCGGTGCATTAATCCATGCAAGAATTCAACGTGTGGTTTTTGGTGCGACTGAACCTAAAGCGGGTTCACTCATCAGTAGTCGTCAACTGTTAGAGATTGGCTATTACAATCATATATTTCAGTTTGAAGGTGGTTGTTTACAAACGCAGTGCTCAAGCCAACTGTCTGATTTTTTTAAAATGCGCCGTGAGCAAAAAAAACAATTAAAGTTACAACAAAAGACCTTAAATGACTCATTAAAATGATCTAGAATACACAAGATTTTATTGACAATGAAAATTGTCAAAATTAGGGTTTAAAAAATATAGTTAAAGTTTAAAAGGGTATAACAATGAATTCTATTCAAGTAAAACAAGAGTTTAATGCACCAATCGATCAGGTATTTGACTTGTTATCAAAACATTCAACCTATAATGTGGCTTTTGCACCGATTCAAGTTGTACGGGTAAAAGATGCTGCTGATCCTGAACGCCCAGATGGATTAGGTTCTATCCGTCGTATGGGGTTCGGTCCGATCAAGCCGATTCAAGAGCAAATTACGCATCTGGATGTCAATAAACGTATCGAATATAAGTTAATTAACAATCCATTGATTAAACATCATATTGGAATTATTGAGTTTACAGCGCTTGCTAAAAACAAAACCCGTGTTGACTATACGATCGAATTACAAGCACGTGCACCATTTGTGAGTAAATTAATACTTGCACAGCTTAAACTAGCGATTACACTTGGATTTAAGAAACTTGCTAAGTCTGTAGCTTAATTGGAAATTCAATGACAATTCAAATTATCACAATCGATGGGCCAAGTGGTTCTGGTAAAGGAACACTTGCAGCAAAACTTGCGCATCACTATCAATTCCATTTATTAGACTCTGGTGCGCTGTATCGTTTGCTTGGATTGTCATTGCATCAAAAAGAATTGTTGGACGCATTAGACACTGAATCTGTATTGCAACAAAGTGTGACGATTGCAACAAATCTAGATATCGTATTTAAGAGTGCTGACAACGGAATCATGATTTTGTTGGATGGTGAAGATGTCTCACAAACGATTCGTACTGAACGCGTTGGTGAATTTGCTTCAAAAGTCGCAGCAATTCCTGCGCTTAGAGCGGCATTGGTAGATCGACAACATGCTTTTGCCCAGTTGCCTGGCTTGGTTGCCGATGGGCGTGATATGGGTACTTCTATTTTTCCACAAGCACAAGCGAAGATTTATCTCACTGCCTCAGCTGAGTCCCGTGCAGAGCGTCGTGTAAAACAGTTGCAGGGAATGGGGCTGGATGTTAAAATAAGCGACATTTTAGCAAATATACAAGCTCGAGATAAAAGAGATATGGAACGCACAGTCGCTCCACTCAAGCCAGCAGAAGACGCTTATGTCATTGATAGCTCAGAAATGAACATCGATGAAGTGTTTAAACTGATGACTGATTATGTCGAGTTACATTTAGCTAAATAAAGAATATTTAACCAAATATTAGCCAAAGCATAGCTTGATCAGTTTATACGGACTATGTGGATGGCTTAACTAAACCGGCCTTGTCTGATCCAAGACCGTTGACTTTACTAGGTATATCATGACCGAATCTTTTGCAGCCCTCTTTGAAGAAAGCGAATCAACTCTCAATATCGACAAAGGTGCCGTTATTAAAGGTATCGTTGTTAGCATCGACTCTGACTGGGTTACTGTTGACACTGGCCTTAAATCTGAAGGTGTTGTTGCACGTTCAGAATTCTTAAACGAACAACGCGAACTTGAAGTTCAAGTTGGCGATGAAGTTGATGTTGTTGTTGAAGCGCTTGACAACGGTATGGGTCAAACAGTTTTATCACGTGAAAAAGCGAAACGTGCTGAAACTTGGACTAAACTTGAAAAAATCTTTGAAGACGGCGAAATCGTTACTGGTGTTATTTCTGGTAAGGTTAAAGGCGGTTTCACTGTTGACATCGGTCCAGTTCGTGCATTCTTACCAGGTTCATTGGTAGATACTCGCCCTATTCGTGATACAACTCACCTTGAAGGCAAAGAGTTAGAATTCAAAGTAATCAAACTTGATGCTAAACGTAACAACGTTGTTGTATCTCGTCGTGCTGTAATGGAAGCTGAATCTTCAGCTGACCGTGAAGCGCTTCTTTCTCAATTGGAAGAAGGCCAAACAGTTACTGGTACGATCAAAAATCTTACTGATTACGGTGCATTCGTTGACCTTGGCGGTATTGATGGTCTTCTACATATCACAGATATGGCTTGGAAACGCATCAAACACCCTTCAGAAGTTGTTGAAGTGGGTCAAGAAGTTACTGTTAAAGTACTTAAGTTTGACAAAGAACGTAATCGTGTATCTTTAGGTCTTAAGCAATTAGGCGAAGATCCATGGTTAGCGATCATGAACCGTTATCCTAAAGGTTCTATCGTTAAAGCACGTGTTACAAACTTAACTGACTACGGTTGTTTCGCTGAAATCGCTGAAGGCGTTGAAGGCTTAGTACACGTTTCAGAAATGGATCACACTAACAAAAACATCCACCCATCTAAAGTGGTTCAGATCGGTGATGAAGTTGATGTTATGGTTCTTGAAGTTGATGAAGAACGTCGTCGTATTTCATTGGGTATCAAGCAAACTCGTGCGAACCCATGGGAAGAGTTCTCTAAGTCACACGACAAAGGTGAAAAAGTTTCTGGTACGATCAAGTCTATCACTGACTTCGGTATCTTCATCGGTTTACCTGGCGGTATCGATGGTCTAGTTCACTTGTCTGATATTTCTTGGAACGAACAAGGCGAAGACGCTATTCGTCGTTACAAGAAAGGTGATACAGTTGAAGCAGTTATCTTGTCTGTAGATGCTGAAGGCAACCGTATCAGTCTTGGTAT
Source organism: Acinetobacter sp. I-MWF (assembly GCF_025433935.1). NCBI lineage: Bacteria > Pseudomonadati > Pseudomonadota > Gammaproteobacteria > Moraxellales > Moraxellaceae > Acinetobacter > Acinetobacter sp. I-MWF. Next base: position 2,083,665 of record NZ_JAMBAR010000001.1, read on the forward strand.
CAAGCAAATGAACAGCGATCCGTTCAATGACTTCTTAGCTGCTAACGAACGCGGTGCGTTGGTTAAAGGTACAGTAACTGCTGTTGACGCTAAAGGCGCGACAATTAAGTTAGCTGACGAAGTTGAAGCTTCTTTGAAAGCATCTGAAATCAACCGCGATCGCGTTGAAGATGCAACTAAATTCTTAGAAGTTGGTCAAGAAGTTGAAGCTAAAATCATCAATGTAGATCGTAAATCACGTTCTATCAACTTGTCGATTAAAGCGAAAGACGAAGCTGAAGAGAAAGAAGCTGTAGCAAACTTGAAAACTACAACTGCGCCTACTGGTCAAGACAATGGTCCTAAGACAATTGGTGATTTGATCAAAGCACAGATGAACCACTAAGTGATTGTTAAGAAGTATTATTTAATGTAATTAATTAATATTTTTTATTCAAATAGTGTAAAAGGTAGCGTAGTATATGATTACTGCGCTACCTTTTTGTATTTAAAAAGGATATTATCTGGTGTATATCAATTAGCATTAAAATTAATGAGGTCTTAAATGACAACTGAAGCACTTAATAAGTCTGACTTAATAGAAAGAATTGCTCTTAAAAATCCGCATTTAGCAGAGCCATTAGTCGAAGAAGCAGTTAAGATTATGATCGATCAAATGATTGCATCATTATCTTCAGATGACCGTATTGAAATTCGTGGGTTTGGTAGTTTTGCTTTACATCACCGTGAGCCACGTGTGGGTCGTAATCCTAAAACAGGTAAATCAGTAGAAGTTGCAGCAAAAGCTGTACCTCACTTTAAACCTGGTAAAGCACTCCGTGATGCAGTAAACGAATCTGCTAATTAATAAAATTCGAATGAGGTGAGTATGCGCTATTTCTTAGTTGCATTACTACTGGTAGTCTTTGGTTATGCTTTAGCATTAGTCTTGCAGAATCCAGCTGAACTACCTGTAGATTTATTGTTTACTCAAGTACCAGCAATGCGTTTAGGGTTATTGCTACTATTAACTTTAGTGCTTGGGATTGTTCTTGGATTGTTGCTTGGTGTACAGGTGTTCCGTGTATTCCAAAATGCATGGGAAGTTAAGCGTCTTCGTAAAGATATTGATCATCTCCGAAAAGAACAAATACAGACAGCACAATTGGCCGCTGCTGAAGCTGCCGCAAGTGCTCGTCATGAAAAGACAGTATTAGATATTCAACCAGAAAATAAGAATATCAATACGCTTTAATCATTATGATAAAAAAGCGCTTTACCATCAGTGTAAAGCGCTTTTTTGTTGGTACTGATTTTTTTGACTGTGTCGATTATTCAACATCAAAAACTTTGTTCAATATCATCAAACAAAAAAAGAATATAAGTTCGCTATTTTTTAATCATATACGATATTTAAATAAGCTTGAGATCTGACCAGACCAGGTGTCACCGTATTTGCGGTTCTCACGTAATTGGCTTTAATCACATGTTGAATCAGTTGAGCAGTACTTAAATTACCAAAGGTCCATTTGTTAGTGCTCTTTGATTGGTTTGGATCTAGACTAATTATCGCATTATTTTTATCACGTAAACGAATACCTACACCAGTCGCATAACCTGCACCGACTTGATTCTCTAATATATTTGTTGCATTGGATTGATTTAAGGCGTCCGTGGTATAAGCCTTTATTTCACGACCTGCGCCATCATTTAAATTTGCACAATTTATACTGAGGGTTGCTGTATTGCTTGAGCTTAATGCGGTCTCATTTCCGACTAAACCCAAGTTTCGTACACTAACATCAGGCAGTGCAATGGTGTAGCTACTTTGACTCAGTGAGCATGTGGATTCAGAGATATTGACTGTTGCATTTAAATATACGGGAATTTGTGTATTTGCAGGGATAAGACCATTATCACTAACACGTCTTAAACTGATGGTTGCTATTCGTAGATTAGAAACATTGATCGTTGTGGGGTATGAGGTCATTGTTGATGTTCTAGGTAAAACATATAATGTCACCCTCATTTTTACACCATGGGTATCACCACTATAACTATAAATTGCTAATTCAGTGGTATTTAGTGTTTTTAATGTACCACTCGCCGGTGCATCGCCCATTTCAACTTTAATCCCTAAAGCTGGGTAAGCATTTAAACGCGAAATATTGGCATCATAAGGAGTCACATTGGCAGCAAAAATATTCCCAAAAATGGTTCTATTTGTGCCAACAGTACATCCAGTGTAAACACGGAAAATATCAAAATTTGCTGAAGCAACTTCGCGGGAATATACATTGGACTGTACTGATGTCCCTTCATATTTATTGATATTCATGGTGCTGGCATTCATCGTTGGCATGCTATAGCCGCTGGTGAAATTGCTGCCTACACTGCAATCTGCAAATACTGCAAAACTTGCAGGGAGTGTAGATAACATAAATAACAATTTATATTTCAGCATAAAATTACTCCGTGCTTATTTGCAATTTAGGCTAAAGCTTGCAAAAGGGATTTGAGTTTTACTTTGTTCCAATATTTCTTTTGAAATATTGAATTGACAAGAATCAGTATTACTCCAAGAGACGCTATAGCGTCCAGGATTTATATTTTGCATAAAAATTTGCTGACCTTGTCCTACTGTAGTCACTGCATTACCCAAAGCATCTTTCACTTGAGCACCCATTGGAATGAGCACCTCATTTGCGTGTTTAAGTTCAATTAAGGCTTTTGTAGTTTTTAACGCTTTAAAATCCACTAAAATACTTGCGTTCGATTTAGGTACAACTTGCAATTGGGTTGCATCAACATCGGTATTTAATGGAATTGTATTTGGGTTTAAGTTGATACTATTGTATTGGTAAGGATTTAGATAGGGAATAATCGCATTGCCCCAGCGATCAATTTTAATATTATTTCCATTGGAGAGGCTGGTTCCCTCTAAACCTTTGGCATGAATGATTGCAAAAGTATCATTTAAATCATTGGCTAAGGTAATGCCGTGTTGATGTGCAACAATTGCACCTTGTGCTTGTAAAGAGTATTGACGTTGTTGGTCAAAGTCGGTTGCATAAGTCGATGCTAAATAAACCGGATTGGTTCGATAACTCAAAGAACTGCTGAAGAGATCTTTATCTTTACTATTTGAATAATTGAAGTTATAGCCGAACTGCTGATTTTCACCTAAATTTCCAAATATGCCGACTTGGTTGGTATTGAGTGCATTATTATCAGGATAGACTTCACTACTTAGGCGTAAATTACTATTTTTCTTTTTAAACGATAGAGGAATATTCACATTGACAAAGTATTGAGTGTCTTTATCTAATTTGTATTGATCATTTTGAGTATGTTGCATACCGACATAGTAACTGATGCCTTTATAACTATTGCTATAGCTAATTTGATAAAATTTTTGTGTATTGATTTGATGCCAGAATTCATACTGTGAAAAACTGGCTGAAACAGCACCAAACTGATGACCTAGGTTCTGGCTCAGTTGAATATAGTTTGATGACTTGGGCCGACCATTAAGTACCAATGCAGAACTGTTGTTTTGAATATAACGATTCTGCATGGCTTCATCGAAGGAATAATATTGATCATTTCCATAAACAGTACTGTTTAAACTGATATTTGTTTTTGCACCGTTTAGAGCAAGGTTATAGCGCAGCGTAAGCAAAGAACTGTCTAAATTTTGGTTAGATTGGTTAATATCTGCTTTAACAAAATTACTTTCTAAAGCGATACCACCGAGTTTGGTATTTAACGCGGTTCCTAGAATATAGGATTGGTAATGATCACTGACCAGTGCTGAACTGCTCACTGAGATAAAATCATTTAATCCATAATCAAAAGATGCATTGATTAACTTCTCATCATAGGATTTGCTATTTTGACGAAAAGTACCTACTGCAATTTGATAACGATACTGCTTTGCGCGGATAGATTGAATAAAATTATTATAAGGTAAATCAAAACTGCGGATTTCACCATTTGCTTCAATAATATCTACATTTAATGTACCACCCGTCCCAGGTGTTTGGAGATCTGTAATATTAAATGCGCCGGCAGGAACAGTGCGTTCCATAATAATTTGTTGATTTTGGCGAACGCGTATTAAAGCATTACTTTTTGCATAACCTGAAATTGTGGGTGCGTAACTTTGCAATGAAACCGGAAGCATTCTGTCATCGCTGGCAAGTTGTACCCCACGAATGGCGATACTCGAATTACTATTGATGGTTTTGGTATTGGTATAGAAATCACCAAGAGTAAGCTGAGTTTTTAAACTAGGCAGTACTCGCATAAGCTTGTTTTCATAGCTGGTATATTGGCCTGAATGATTGCTGTCTCCCATACTAGTACTACCAGAATGACGGAATTGCCAATCATCAATATTGATACCAGAATTAATATTCAGAAAGCTAGAATCTTGTTTGTTGTCCTGACCATAATCTGAATTATAGTAATTGTAGTAATATTTGAGAAAAGCACTATTTCCACCAGTTTCCCAAAGTGATGGATCTATATAGCCAAATGGTCGTTCATTTAACATCGATTGAGGGCTTGAAACATCCACTCGTTGTTCCGCTATATTTAGCTTCCAGAACACGACATGATTCATTAAGCGTGTATCTATACAGTCACCAGTGACTTTATCTAAATCGATAAGTTTATGATTGAAATCAAGCTGCTTAACAGTACTGCGTGGAATACAATAACGTTGCTTTTCAGGTGATTCAGGATCATCTGAAATATGCACAATAGAGCGGGTGATATAACGATCATTTAGGTAAATATCGAGGATGTAATCATTTGGCGCGACTTTATCGCTTGAAACAAACTTTTCAAGATCAATTGTTTTAGAGTTTTGGCCGTATAAAAAACTATTATCGAATTGTGGTGCTTGCGCTATAACATTTTGATTGCATAGATATAGACTTAGCGCCAAAACACTATACCTAAGTGTGAAATGTTTCAAGCACAATTCTCCCAATAATTTAGATTAAAACTGTTTCTCTATTGTCGATAAACTGCCGTAGTCATTGATTAAATAAAGCTGTACGGACTTAGCGTCTGATAAATTTTCGACCTCAATTTGTTGTTTTGAAAATGGTTCTATGAAGCTTAGATTTTTAATTTCGCTTGGCGTACCATTTTTTAAAACCAGATTCGATTTACCAAAATTTAAGTAATAAGGTGTTGGATTGTTGATTTGTAGTTGGTTGTTTACACGCTGTACTTCAACTTTTTGAAACGCTTGTTGCTGTTCCATTTTGATGCTAGTTGGTCGGTAAAACAGTTTTAAGCGATTACGTATCGCAAATTGTAAATAATTTGCTTCAGCTGTTGGCTTGGCAGGGATATCAAGCACGTTAAGCCAAAATAATGTTTCTCGATCAGTAGCAAGCTTTTGTTTTTGATTGAAAATGACACGTAAAGATTGTCCTTTCGCAGCTTCAATCGTAGTTATCGGAGGGGTAACAATAAACGGGGCTTGGGTTGTGGTTGGATCTGCAATAATGTCTTTACTGTCCACCCATGATTGTACTAATGCAATTTGATCACCTACATTGGTTAATTGCACAGATACAAATTCTTTATCACTTGGGTAAATTACACGGGTACCTGTAATCACAATACCAGCATGCGCGGATGTGATCAAAGTACTGAGCATTAACAAGCTAGAAATAAAAAATGGTTTTTTCATTGAAAGACCCTTGGGGAGATGCAAGTCTGGTTAAGATGTAAAAATTAACCAGACCTGTTTAAAAAACTTACAGACCCAAATTTTTATTTATTGATATACAACATAGTAAGTTGCAGTCGTGCTTACATCACCAGCAGTTGTTGCACCTGTTGCATAGTAACGCGCATAAAAATCAAGATTTGCAGAACCGTTTGCAGTTGCAACATTTGAAGTCACAATGTTTTGACCTGTACGATCTTTAGTTAGGTCAATCACTGCTTTTGCAGAGTTTAATAATTGAATATTTACGTTTGTTGCACCGCCAGTGGTTACGGTATTGTTTAAACGACCTGAAGTATTAATATTTGCATTGGTGTTGTCATAATAAACACCCACATTACCTACAGGGCATGCTGTTAAATTAATCGTAAATTTAGTGTCGCCATTTGTTGTCGCCGCTGTCGCTAAAGTTGATTTACCTACAGTCGGTAAAACAACAGTGTAGTTACCAGCAGTACCACCAACTGTACAGGTTTGATCAACGATTTTTCCTGTAACTGTTACTGTACCATCAGCAGCCGCAAAAACTGTTGAAGATGCTAAACCTAAGCCAATGATCGCTAAACCCAATTGAATATTTTTCATAGAATTTCTCTCAATACTGCGTTGATTTGCCCTTTACTGGTACTTTCCTAATAAAGGGGAAGTGTTTAGGAGCTAAACAATAAGGGCTACTATAAATTTTTCCTAAATAAAAACAATGAAAAAAAGAGACAAATATCACATTATTTTTGTGTTACAAATACAATATAACGTTATTTGTTTTGGATTTATTTTTTATTATTTAAATACAATAGGATATTTATAATTAATATGTTTATTTATTTTAACAAGAATTTGTTTCTGTTTACTAAAAAGTGACAAAAAATGTCACTTTTTGTGAATAGCGTCATATTATAGCAAATTATTTTGATCTGCTTATATTAAGCGAGAATAAGTTTTTAAGATTTTCTAAAATAATTTATTATCATGATTAATTAAATGTTGGATTTTATTTTAAAACGCTGCATTTTAATTAAAAAAAATTATTAACTTTAATTTAAATGATTTTTTAGTATTTATTTAACTTCTTTGTAAATTATTTTTAAATTCTTAAATCAACATAAAATCGCGTTCATCCTAGATTACTTTTAAAAGCAGAAGGTGTTTTTAATGTGACTATGCTTCACTTAATATGATTACTTTTTTGATTTATCAAAGAGACTTATTGTTTAGTTATGATGTAATGTGTGTTTAGTTATAAAGAATATATTTAGAAATAGAGTGGATAGATTTATTAAAGATAAAACTCTAGTATAAACATGGATGCAATGAAGGAGAAAAATATAAATTTAATTTAATATTGTTTTAAGTTTTATAGGTTTTTTGAATACATGAAAAAGAATTTGTTTGCTGTAAGAATAAAGAATGATAAATAAAAGGTTATGTTCTGTGAAATGTTTTATTTGTTGGAGTGAGTGAAGTGCTTCACAATGATCAAATATAAAATGAATTTTAACCACTTCCAGATTGATTAAGTATCCATAAAAAATAAGCATAGAGATTAAAACAGTATATTCAATCAATAATTAAGCATGCGTAGTCACTTGCATTATGCTGTTAAAAAAGCGCTTTGATTGTTGTAAAACGCTTTTTTTAAGCTTTAACAATTCTATTGGGCTAACCAGAAAAATTCAGCAAAGCGGAATATTGTGGTGATCAGCATTGCTATTACGATCGTCGTGATAAGAGAGTGGTTTTTCCAAATCAGAAATAATCCTACCAATACCCCCATGATTTTGCCTAAGTCTGCCCAATCCGCACCTTCAAAAAAAGTGCTGAGAATCGCAATAGAAAACAGTAAAGTTGTTGCGGCATCATTAAAAAGTTGCTCACGTTGTTGAGTGATCGTAAAATATTGGCTGAGTGAAAGCCCTGCATATCGGATCAGATAAGTACCCATCGCCAGCAGCATGATCCCGATCAAAATGATAAATTGCTGATGCATATTATTTCCTTCCTACAAGCAAGCCAAATAATGACATGAGTATTGGAATCCCTAAGGGGAGAAATGGAAAAGTAGCGAGGCTGATGATTGCACCAGTCATTGCCGATTTTCGAGCAGATTTTCTTTTTAATGCTTTAAAGGTAAGTGCAAACAATACGACAGGAAAAATCGTATCGATACCCAGTAATTTTGCATAAGCTAAATGACTTCCCAATACATAACCGCTTAAAACGCCTATCGGCCAAGCAAATAAAATTCCGATGCCGCACAGCCAATAAGCACTCAGTTTTAGCTCATTTGATGATTGGCTTAAACCAAATAAAACACTTTCATCATTCATAATATGTGTAGCAAAATATTTTAATTTATTTTTTTCTATAAAATGGGTAATTGCTAAACCAAAAGGCAGATGTCGTAAATTAATCAGCAATCCGACAATCGCAGCTGTAATCGGACTGCTTCCAGTAGCAATCATGCCTATGAAAGTAAACTCGGCAGCACCAGCCAAGACACAGATTGAAAGTAGTAAAGGTATCCAGATCGGCAGTTGATAATTGACTGCAAGCGTACCTAATGAAATCCCGATCAATGCGGTTGCGATGCAGAGAATCACGATTGATTTTATCAGGGGCTTGGGTAAATTTTTTATTTCTTTATACTTCATTTTGATGAGCCTTGCTTGGGGTGATAAGATCGTTCGATAAAATGAACGATCATTTGTTATAATAGTTTGATTGTCATTGTTCGTCAAATCGAACGATCGTATTTTTTGGAAGGATAATGTCTATACCAATTGAAATCATTGCAAATAATCTGCAAAAAGAAAGAAAAAGTGCTGCATTATCTTTGGGAGAAGTTGCTCGACGTGCAGGCATTGCGAAATCCACACTCTCGCAACTTGAATCTGGGCAGGGTAATCCGAGTCTAGAAACTTTATGGGCACTTTGTGTGGCTTTAAATATTCCTTTTGCCAAACTTATGGAAGCACAAGCTCAAGCCACACAAGTAATTCGTTATGGCGAAGGTGCTTCAGTTGTTTCTGAAATATCAAATTATCAGGCTGTTTTGTTGGCGACATGCCCACCCAATGCACGACGAGACATGTATATGCTTACAACTCAACCGGGTGAGCCGCGTTGCAGTAAACCGCATCCTATTGGCAGTGTGGAGCATATTATTATTATGCAGGGCTCTGCCAAAGTCGGTTTATTAGACAGTGCTGAGTTACTTCAAGCAGGAGACTATATTTCCTATCCAGCAGATCAAGCGCATATTTTTGAAGCACTGGAGCAAGACACACGTGCAATTTTGATCTCAGAGCAGAGATAAATCATGAGCAAGATCTAAGAATAGTTGATTGTTTTGTGCTGAAGTCGATTTTCTGGCTTTGTACATGGCGTGAATCACTTTATAATGAGCGCAAATTTATGTGATGGAACTGAGATTCGTGAGTATTATTGTTGCCTTAGATGCAAAAAGCCAATATGACGCCCTAGCAATTGCTGATCAGCTTGACCCATCACTATGTCGTTTAAAAGTCGGTAAAGAATTATTTACCCATGAAGGCCCTCTGGTTGTGAAAGCACTACATGATAAGGGCTTTGAAGTATTCCTGGATTTAAAATTTCATGATATTCCGAACACAACTGCGCAGGCAGTTTGTGCTGCGGCTGATTTGGGCGTATGGATGGTCAATGTCCATGCTTCAGGTGGGCGTAGAATGATGGAAACTTGCGTAGAACGCTTAAAAGCAGGTAACTATAAAACTCAATTGATTGCGGTTACTGTACTTACTTCAATGGAACGTGAAGACTTGCGTGATATTGGTTTAGACATAGAGCCATTTGAACAAGTGAAACGTCTGGCTAAATTGACGCAACAGAGTGGTTTGGATGGCGTGGTATGCTCGGCTCAGGAAGCCAAAATGTTACGTCAGGATTTGGGTGCTGAATTTGCTTTGGTAACACCAGGGATTCGTCCAGCTGGTGCAAATGCAGATGATCAAAAGCGTATTGTAACGCCTAAGCAGGCCATGCTTGACGGTTCTACTCATTTAGTAATTGGTCGTCCTATTACTCAATCTGAACATCCAAGTAAAACCCTGCAAGATATTTTAGCGACTCTATAAAAACAAACCCTCTTTTTCAGTTGATCAAGAGGGTGATTTCTTTGATTTATATAATAAAAATTGCTGTGTATACACTGTAGTGTACCTGCGCTACTAGATCTTTTTTTCAGAAGTTTAAAAAACTTTTTATTCCAGTGATTCTATTGATCAGTATTACTATTTTGTCAGATAAAGCACGATGGATGCCACATTCAGCACTTAATTTTAAAGTGCAGCCAGAACACTTACCGCAATTGGCGCCAATACCGACAGAACAAAACCACTGACCATTGCATGTGGAATATAATCATTGCCGCAAGCTTGTTTCACCATAGGTAAGGTGACGTCCATTGCGGTTGCACCAGCAGAAGAAATTGCTGAACGTGGATAACGCCATCCAATCATATACATAAATAAAATGGCAAAAATCTCCCTAAATAAATCGTTCATTAACGCAATACTTCCCAGATGGGCATTCTTTAATTCAGTCACCACAATCCCTGTCATCGAATAGAAGCCGTAACCTTGCGATAGCATGATTAAATCTTTCATACTGATGTCTTGAATCAAGAAAAATGCCGCAACAGCACCTAATAGTGAGCCAATCACGCAGGCAATCGGTACCAGCATAATTTTCCAGTTTAACCAAGAACGATCCAGTGGCGAGTAAGCCAGATCCAAGCCGATCAGTAACATGTAAACTAAAAGTAAATTCCATGTGCTGACATGCAGGGGAACATGGAAAAGGTGGGCCAACTCTGCTAAGCCATAACCTACAGCTAGTGCAATAAATGCATAGCTGATGTTGAGTAATGAACCCATCAATAATTCAGCAGAAACTTTACCTTGTGATGGTTTGTAGCCAATCGCTGTAAATACCAGATAACAACAAAAAAATGCACCCATTGATGTGGTGAATGCAATTGTGATTGAACTGGTGAGAATCTGTGCAGGGCTGGCAATATTATGAATTGTTTGAGAAAACTCCATTGCAATCGCAATTAAAAGAATGTAGGTAAAATAAGGCAGTATTTTAAAAGCTATTTTTTCAATGGATTGTGGAATTCTGCGGGCTAAAATAAACCCTAAGCATAAACAAAATAAAAGTTGGAAAATAAGCCAAAGTGATTGCATGAAAAATAGATAGGCAATGGATACCTATCTATTATAGTCGAAGCGCAGAAAAGCGGTTGAAAATTTATAGAAGAATATCAAGCAAGTTTATGCAGCTTTTGACTTTTGCTTGGCACTTTGCTCACGGCCTAATAAGCGAAAATCTGCAGGGTTTACTTTGCGGGTGTTGAGCCAAAATTTCCAGGTATAGGTTGGCCATAATGCAAAGTTTTTTCCGCCATCTTGTTGGTACCAACTGACACAGCCTGATTGCCATACCGTACCTGCAAGCTGTTTCTGTACATCTTCATTAAATTGATCTTGTACGTCAGCTTTTACCGCCACAGCTTGCGTCTGTGTTTTTGCAACCATTTGAATCAATTGCAAAATATAATTCACTTGAGATTCAATCATGAAAATTACAGAGTTATGACCCAGTACGGTATTCGGACCAAGTAATTGGAATAGGTTAGGAAAGCCTTTGGTGCTGACCCCATAAAAACTTTCTGCACCGTCTTTCCATGCGGTTTTTAATTCAACGCCGTGTTCACCATAGCAATCAAATGATTTTAAATAGATGCGTGGGTCTGTAATAAAACCAGTACCATAAATTAAACACTCAATTTGACGTTCTTTGCCATCCTTGGTGATGATGCTATTTTCTGTAATTTCCTGAATTCCATCGGTGATTAATTCGACATTTTTACGATTAAATGTTGGAAAGTATTTGTTGGAAATCAGAATACGCTTACAACCCATAATATAGTCAGGGGTCAGTTTTCTGGCGACTTCTTTGTCTTTAACTTGGAATTTTATATAAGCTTCAGCAAGTTTTTGACCATATTTCATGATTTGTGGTTTTACAATGGGGACGACACGTGATTCATTTGACCAATACAAGCGAGCACGGTGTAATTTTCTAAACCATTCAAAGCGACTAAATAGTTTTTTATCAAGCGCATTATAGGCGCGTTCATCACGAGGAATCACCCAAGCAGGGGTTCTTTGAAACACATAAAGATTTTGAACTTTTTCAGCAATTTCAGGAATATATTGAATTGCACTACCACCAGTACCAATAGATGCTACATTTTTTTGATTTAAATTATAGTCATGCTTCCAGTGTGATGAATGGAAAACTTCACCTTTGAATTTTTCAATCCCTTTAATTTTAGGAATCTGTGGTACATGTAATGGCCCTGATGCAAAAATAACAAATTGAGCCTCAATTTTTTGTCCACTTTTTAGTGTTAAATGCCAATTGAAATTGTGCTCATCATAACGTGTAGACACCACCTCTTGATTAAATTGGATGTATTTCTTTAAATTGAATTGTTGAATTAAATCTTGAATATAGTCAAAAATCTCAGGCGCTTCAGCATAACGTTTTGACCAATCCGTTTTAGGTGCAAAAGAAAGCGAATACATATGTGATTGAACATCACATGCCGCACCTGGGTACTGGTTCTCACGCCATGTACCACCAACATCATCTGCTTTTTCTAAAATGATAAAATCATGAATATTGGCTTGCAATAGGCGGATTGCCATGGCTAAACCACCAAATCCAGATCCAATAATTGCAACTTGCGTTGATTGGGTTTTTGCTTCAGTCGTAGGGGCTGTACTCATTTTTGTTCGCTCTGACTTTTCCAGTTTTGCATAGAATATCGGAAATGCAGCGCTTGAAATATGATTGCACTGACACAAAAATTGATATATTCGGCAATTTGCAAAAAACCATCTTTGTAGTACAAAGTTTGGGTAGAAATCAAATGATGATCCAATGAAACGCTCGATTCTCGGTTTAATGTATTTAATTCATGGTATGCGTAATGCTGGAATCGATGTAGATTCACGACTTGCTAGTATTGGGATCAAAGCAGATGCACTTGATCCCAGTTCAATCATTCATCCCAGCTTAGAGTGGGATATACAAAAAGTGATTGGGCAGGGTGTGCAGCCAGAAACAGGCTTGTTTATCGGTCAACATTATTCTTTGGCGGGCTATGGCCCGTTACTCATGCTCTTGGTGACATGTAGTAATGTCGGTGATGCGATTCAAAATGGTGTGCATTATCAGGGTTTAACCTATTTATATGGTGTATTAGGGCTTGAGAAAGGCGATCATCAAGTTGCGTTAACTTACAAACCAGTAGATTTAGAAACAGAAATGGGTTTGTTGAGAGCGCAATGTGAAATCTCTGGAACTTATAAATTTCTGGATGATATTTATAAAATGATGGGACTTACAGCGCCCAGCGTGAGAATCGAGTTACCCTTTCAGCAGCCTCAGGATTTAAGTGTATTAAAGCAATATCATGATTATTATGGTTCAGATTTACATTTTAATTGTGAAAAAGCCGCTTTTTGGATCAATGAAGATGTGATGCAACTGCCGATTCCATCCGCAGATCCGATTACACATCGGGTTTACGAAGCCAAGTGTATTGCTGAAATTGAGCGATTAAATGCCGAAGAACAGAAAATTGCGCCGTTGATTCAACGGGTAAATGATTATTTGGAATTACAGCAAGGGATTATTCCGTCGATGGCTGAAGTTGCACAGGCGTTGAATGTGCCTGAAAGAACCTTGCGCCACCAGTTGCAGCAATTAAATACCAGTTATAAACAAATTCGGGAACAGTTGATTAAACACAAAGCATTGCGATTGATTGAATATAAGGAATATTCAATCGAGGTGATTGCGGAATTACTTGGTTACTCAGAACCCGCTGCATTTAATCATGCTTTTAAACGTTGGTTTGGGCAAAGCCCGCGTCAATATGGTAAATAAACAGGTAGTGCTGATATGAGATATAGAGTTAGAATTATCCCAAAGTTTTATTTATCAAAAATGAATATTCGATATACTTCCTTTAGCCTTTAAAAGTAACAAAATGATATGTTAGATCAGAATACAACTTCAACAGCATTTACTCCCGTATCACCCGCTGAGCGTTATGCAAAAGCATTGTCATCTGGACAGTTTTTACCAGATGATGCTCAGGCTCAAGCAGTACATGAGTTGGAGCGGGTATGGCAAGAATTGATCAATCGTTATAAAGCATCGAAAAAAGCTTTTCGTCGTTTCCGCCGTCAAACTGCACCGAGAGGTGTATATATGTGGGGTGGTGTAGGGCGTGGAAAGACATGGCTCATGGATCAATTTTACGATTCGATTCCTTTTCGCCGTAAAACCCGTATGCATTTCCATCACTTTATGCAATTTGTGCATAAAGAGTTAAACAAGCTTTCTGGACAGCGTAATCCTTTAGATATCGTTGCAGATCAAATTTATAAAGAAGCTGTGGTGATTTGTTTTGATGAGTTCTTTGTATCGAATGTAACCGATGCAATGATTCTCAGTGATTTATTCCAAAAATTATTTACCCGTGGCATTACCTTGATTGCCACATCCAATATTGCCCCAGATGGTTTGTATAAAAATGGAATCCATCGTGATCGTTTTATTCCAACGATTGAAATGGTAAAAAAACATTGTGTGGTATTGAATGTCGATGCGGGTGTTGACTATCGTTTACGGGTATTGAAACAAGCGCAATTGTTTAAATCGCCACTGACAGATGACAATAAAGTCTGGATGGCAAAGCGTTTTAATGCATTAACCACATCGCAGACAGTGTCAGAAGAACCAATTACGATTAATAACCGTGTTGTTGAAACTTTGGGCCATACAGAAGATGTATTGTGGTGTGAGTTTAGAGAACTCTGTATGAAACCGCGTAGTCCATCAGACTTTATTGAAATTGCCAATATCTATAATACCGTTTTGGTGAGTAATGTTCCGCACTTAACTGATTTGCTGTCAGAAGGTACACGTCGTTTTATTTATCTGGTAGATGAGTTTTATGACCGTGGAGTAAAGCTGTTACTAACATCTCAAGACTCGATTATTGAGATTTATGACGGAGAGAAGCTGGCTTTCGAAATTGAACGTACACGTTCTCGTTTACTCGAAATGCAATCAGATGAATATTTGCAGTCAGAGCATCGTTTGATTAAAGGCAATAGTGAGTTAGAAGTAGAATAATCATCCTTAGAAAGATGTAAAAAAGCGATCCTATCATTGATAAGATCGCTTTTTTTATGGGGGATACTGTCATCAGGATGCATTTTGCAAGGATTGTCTGAGCAATTTATTTAAAGGTGTTCATCCTATTTTAGATATATGCGATAAGATTAAAATGATCCCACAAAGCGGTTTCAGTTGTATTCGTCTGATAACTAGAACAATTAACCCACCTGAATTTCAGTATTTGGATGACGAACACGACTTTTATTTGGTGTAGCAATCAAATAAGCCAGTGTTAGTGGTCCTAAGCGTCCAGCAAACATTAAACAAATTAAAGCGATTTGGCTGCCAGCATGTAAATTTTCAGTAATTCCACGTGATAAGCCGACAGTACAAGCTGCAGAAACGGCTTCAAATAATAAGTCTAAAAACTTTTTATCAGGTTCAAGGATCAGTAGGGTAAAAAAGCCAATCAGGATCAGCAGTGAAGTAATTGAAATGACCGCCATTGCCTTAAAGGTGGCCTGATGAGAAACAGAATGCCCAAAAATGGTAATTTCATCTGAACGTTTTAAGAAGGTAATGACACTTAAAATCATAATAATAAATGTGCCGACTTTAATTCCACCAGCAGTACTTAAAGAACCACCACCAATAAACATCAATACCATGGTAATTAAGGTTGATGCATTGGTCATGCTGCTGACTTCCAAGCTGTTAAAACCTGATGAACGAGGTACAGTGGCATGGAACCACGCGTTTAAAGCTTGGTCACCAACAGACATCGGAGCCAGTGTTAAAGGATTGGATGCTTCGATTGCCCAAATAACAATAAAAGCAAAAAGGTTTAAGCCCGCAATTGTAGACAGAATTAACTTACTATTGGTGGAGAGTTTCTTCCAACGCTTGGCTCTTTTAATATCCATCAACACAACAAAACCAATCCCACCGATGATATACAGCATACTGATGGTAAATGTCACCATATACTGGTCAGAGAAGCTCATTAAGCTATTGGGGAATAAAGAAAACCCACCATTATTAAAAGCAGAAATACTATAAAAAAGCGCATAAAAAAATGCATGTTCAAGGTCATAGTGATGTGACCAAGCCATGGTTAGAATCCCTGTACCAATTGCTTCAAAGAACAATGAGTAAAGAAAAACCCCTTTTACTGTAAAGGTCGCTTTGGCCAAACTGGTTTGACCAATAGTTTCCTGTGCCATAACTTGCTGCCGAATACCAACTTTTGAGGAAAGACTCAAAGCAGCTAAGATTGCAAACGTCATAAAACCTAAGCCGCCGCATTGGATCAGGATCATCACCACAACTTGACCGAAGGTGGTTAAGGAGTCGCCAATATTGACGACAGACAGCCCAGTAATGGTTACAGCAGACGTGGCAGTAAACAGGGCCTCTAGCCATGTCAAATTGCCTTGATTAGCAAAAGGAAGTTTAAGAAGCAATGTTCCGATGATAATAAAGCTTAAAAAACCTAAAGCAAGTAAGCTCGGTGGGCTGAGATTAATACTATTGTGTTTTTTGTTGATTAGTTCTTTTTTAGATAAACGCATAGTTATAACTATAAGAAACGAATCGAAAATTGTCTTAACATTTCTACAGGTCCTTCAAGGATTAAAATATCCTTTTCCTGTAAAATCGTCCCCGGTGCAATATCATACAGTACATGTGAACCGCGTTGTAATAACAAGGTTGTAAGTTCGGGGGTATTTTCCATGACCGTTTGAAATTGCGCGCCTTGTAAATTTGCACCTATTTCAATTTTGACGATATAGCGATCATTATTTAACGCCATATAACGTCTCACCATTGGATAACTGAGTGATTGTGCAACACGAATCCCCATGTCTTCTTCAGGGTGAATGATTTTTGTAATGCCTAAATGAGACAAAATCATATGATGTGATTTAGATTTGGCCTTTACAAAGATTTTTTCGATACCCAAATTTTTTAAATGCAGTACGCATAGAATACTGGCTTCAATATCTTCACCAATGGCAACCACCACGGCATCACAATTTTTGATATTCAGTTCATCTAACACATGTTCATCGGTAGCATCTGCAATAACTGCATGACTGATTTTATCGGCAATGTTTTCTACATTTTTCTTTAATGTATCAATACCTATTACATCGTGATTTAAGTTGGTGAGTTCTAGTGCAACTGCTTCACCAAAACTGCCTAAACCGATGACAGCGAATTGCGCCATTCTACAAAGTCCTTATCCCGACACTGAATTTGTGTTGGTATGATCATATTCAATTTTTATATATTTTATCTTTAAAGTATTGCAACGCCAATCTACAAACTGAGAATAAAAAGCGATAAATGTAAATAAAACCAGATTTATGTCATAAAAACTTAAAATTGATCCGATATCATTGCTTTGAAATTTAAAAATGCAAAGCCAAGATTGAGCTTTCGATCCAAGAATAAAAAATGGATGATAAAAAAATGGATGATAAGAAAATTTTTAAAATTCTCCAACATTGGTTCCCAGCGTTGGAGCAAAGAGATATTCCCAAAAAGAAACATCGTAAACGTTTTGTCGAGTTCCTCAATTGGATCGAAGCTGAAAAGTTTGGTGGGCGATTTCGTGGATATTTAATGAAAATTGACCGTATGCAATTTCATGAAAATGAGATTGAGCGTTGTGCGGTTTTTCATGAATATGCAGTCGATAGCTTGGGAATTCAAACTCAAATTCGGGAAAGAGCGAAGCCTTTATTTGATCATTATGAAGTACATAAAGATGTTATTGGACGCTATTACAATGTTCAAGATCAAGTTTATGATGTTGTTTTTGAAGAAATATTAAAACAGGCCAGACAACATGATCATGAACTGTTGCTGATTTATGCTGAAGATTATTATTGGTTGATCGTACCAAATCATGAATATAAAATTGAAAAATTCTGCAAGTGTTTTAATAAACAATTTCATGATGAAGATGTCAGTATAGAACATTATGCATTATTTGATTGCTCAAGATCGACTTAGTTTTTTGCAATTAATTCAACATATTGATAATAAAATAGAGGGATATCCATGTCACAGAAAATATATTCATTACTTCAACATTTAATTCCCGAGCTAAATGCACAACAAATTCCTCAAGATACTGAATTTTATAGTTTTAGTAAATGGTTAAATCTACAGCATGATTTTCTGCATTATATTGAATTAAAAAAATATTATGACAATGGGATTGAAAACGATTTCTACTTTAACCAGCACAATATTGATGCTGAGCAATTGCAAAATGAAATCGAAGTTGCAATAGCTGAAGTATTTGATCAATACGATGAAGATGACCTTTCATCTGATGATCAAATGGACGCAATGCAACAAACAGAAGAAATCATTTTTGATCAAATTAAACTGGTTGCAAATCAGTATCAGCTTTCTTTATTGGTTATATATCGTGAAAATCCGTATTGGATACTTGTGCCCACACAAGATGAGCAACAATTAAATCAGATTGTGGATGCTTTTAATGACGCATTTAATGATGATGGTGATTTAAATATGGCGGTTTATTAAGTTAACTTTTTTCGAATTGTTCTGATTTTATAAAAAATAGCCCATAAAAAAATTTATAGGCTATTTCTATTTTGAAGCTATTTCTATTTTAAGAAACGTTGATAACCTAAGTTATTGGTAATTTCTTGATATGGGTAATTGATATTTTCCAATGTCTCAATCAGTCCATCTGGATTCTGTACCGCATCTTCCGCATCCAAGCCAACCAAAACACGTCCTTCTGCTGCACCGTGATTACGATAATGGAATAGGCTAATGTTATGGGTTGGACCAAGACGCTCTAAGAATGTTAATAAAGCACCTGGACGTTCTGGAAACTCAACACGGAACAAACGTTCATTGGCAATATCGGCATGACCACCAATCAAATAACGGATATGCAATTTTGCAACTTCATCATCCGATAAATCATCGACATCATAATGTAATTTCATTGCTTCATAGATGTCATGGCGTTCTTTTTCACCAGCTTTTAAGCTAATACCGACAAAGACTTGAGCGGCAGATGCATCACTGGCACGGTAGTTAAATTCCGTAATATTACGTCCTTGCAAAGCACGACAGAAATTTAGGAAAGACCCTTTTTCTTCTGGAATGGTCACTGCAAAAATAGCTTCTTTACGTTCACCAAGTTCGGTACGTTCAGCAATATAACGTAAACGGTCAAAGTTCATGTTGGCACCGCAAACAATCGACACCATATTTTTGCCTTCAAGACCGTGTGCCGCGACGTATTTTTTAATACCAGCGAGCGCCATAGCACCTGATGGTTCAACAATACTACGACATTCATCATAAGTGTCTTTGATTGCCGTACAGATTTCATCTGTATTGACCAGTACCACATCACGTTCAACAATTGGACCTGAGTTATCAGATTTTTGTAGTTGAATGACTTCAAATGGCTTTTCACCGATTTGAGCAACGGCTGTACCATCTGCAAATAAGCCTACAGAAGGGAGTATCACACGTTGATTGGCTTCAAATGCTGCCTTTAAACATGCAGATTCATCATATTCGACAGGAATAACTTTGACATGCGGGGCAACATCACCAAGATATGCTGCTACACCAGCAATTAAACCACCACCGCCCACAGCAACAAATACATATTCAACATCACGCCACTGACGCAATATTTCATTGGCAATTGTACCTTGGCCGGCCATAACCAGTTCATCGTCATAAGGCGGAATAAAGGTTAAACCTTCGTCATTTGCACGTTGAATGGCATATTTGTTGGCAACATCAAATGAGTCGCCATGAAGCACAACATCACCACCCAAACGCTTTACTGCTTGAACTTTAATATCAGGTGTAGTTTTCGGCATCACAATAATGGCGCGAATACCTAACTTTTGACCAGATAAAGCCACGCCCTGAGCATGGTTACCTGCTGAAGCAGTAATAACGCCACGTTCCAACTGAGATTTCGGTAATTGACTAATACGGTTATACGCACCGCGTAGTTTGAAGGAAAAGACAGGTTGTAAATCTTCGCGTTTAAAGCGAATGTTATTGTTTAGTTTTTCACTAATTCGTGGCGCTGCTTCGAGTGGGGTTTCGATTGCAACGTCATACACCGTTGCCTGTAATATTTGTCGAACCAAACGAGACAGCATGTTAATTTTCCATCTAACAGTTTAAAATGAGCGCTCATTGTAACAAACCGTTGTACCTTTGCGTTTTAAAATTATGCAAAATGTGCAGGAAATTGAAATTTTATTGAGAGATGTCATGAGCCTTTATGCAACCCAGGACGAGAAAAAACAAGCTGCAGCCCAAGCCGCTTTAAAACACTTACCAAGAGGGGGCATTTTGGGAGTCGGTACTGGTAGTACAGTGAACTTCTTAATTGAATTATTACCTCAGTTACAACTTGAAGCAGCCGTAGCCAGTTCAGAAGCAACAGCTCAACGTCTTAAGAAATTAGGCATTGAAGTAGTTGATATGAACCATGTTGGTGGTTTAGATGCTTATGTAGATGGTGCTGATGAAATTGATCGTCATTTACATATGATTAAAGGCGGTGGTGCTGCACTCACACGTGAAAAAATCGTGGCATCTATTGCGAAAAAGTTTGTATGTATTGTTGATGACTCGAAATGGGTCGATCAATTAGGCCGTGAATTTCCATTGCCTATCGAAGTGATTGCTATGGCACGTTCAGCAGTTGCGCGTAAAATTGTATCTTTAGGCGGTGACCCAGTTTATCGTGAAGGTGTGGTAACGGATAACGGTAATGTCATTCTGGATGTGTATAATTTAAATATTTTGAATGCATTAGAGGTCGAAAAAACCATTAACGATATTCCTGGTGTGGTGTGTAATGGTATTTTTGCGATCAATAAAGCTGATGTTGCTGTAGTTGCCACCAATCATGGTATTGAAGAGCGTACCGCAGGATAAGAAAAATTTCCCCTAACTTCTGCTTGAGTAAAGACGAGGCTTTTTCCTTGCTTTGTAAAGAAAGGTTCGGGGAGATTCTAAAAATAAGCGTATTAAGATGGCAAATCTTCCTGAAATAAAAATCACACATCATGCACGTGCAACACGCTTGCGTTTACGTGTTGAACCCACGCAGATTCGCCTAACTGTGCCCAAATATTGTACCCAACGTCAGATTCAGCATTTTTTACACGAGTCTGAACAATGGATGATTGAGACATGGCATAAACAGCAGGAAAAAATACAGCAAGTTGATCAGATATTACCGACAAGGTTGCAACTGTTTAATTTAAAACAGCCCTTAGAAATTATTTATAAAACTCAAAAAAATAGCTATATTTTAGATGAGCAAAAGCATCAGTTATTTATCAGCGAGCGTCAGCCTGAAAGCTATTTAAAAGCTTTTGTGATTGCTTATGCAAAGCATTATTTACCAATCTATTTAAAGCAAGTCAGTGGTGAAACCCGTTTAAAGTTTGGACAGTGTGCTGTTCGACACCCGAAAACGCGTTGGGGAAGTTGTACAGCCCGTCATGATATTATGCTCAATAGTGCATTGGTTTTATTTGATCAACAAATTACCCGTTATGTCTGTGTACATGAATTGGCACATACCATACATTTTGATCATAGCGTTGCTTTTTGGTCTGAAGTTGAAAAGCATGATCAACACTATCAGCAGCATCGTAAAGTTTTAAAAAGTAGTGTAATGCCTTGGTGGTGGGCGTAATAAAATAAGTAAACTTCTAGATTGTATTAAAACAAAAAATGAGGAAAAGCGTATGAGTGTAAAAAGAATCATAAGTAATATTAAAGCCTTAGATTTAGCCAGTGCGCAAGCTTTTTATGGTGATTTTTTAGCGATGGATTTAGTGATGGATCATGGCTGGATCAAAACATTTGCCAGTCAGGAAATCATGCATCCACAAATTAGTATTGCTTCGGAAGGGGGAAATAAAACAGATGTACCCGATTTTTCAATCGAAGTCGACAATGTGGATGAACTTTATGAAAAAGTCAAAAAATTAGATTTAGACATTCTCTATCCCTTAACCAATGAAGACTGGGGGGTTATGCGATTCTATGTCAAAGATCCATTTGGGAAGGTTGTAAATATTTTGCAACATATTGAATATTAAAAAATTAATGAATTAAGTAGGATTTTTAAATGCAGTGGAATAAATTGGTTCCAGAGCTGATCGTCACCGATTTGGATAAAAGTTATCATTTTTGGGTGGAAATATTGGGTTTTTCTGTAATGTATCAACGGACTGAAGAAAAGTTTATCTATGTGGAACTTGATGGTGTTCAGTTTATGCTGGAGCAACAACAAGAAGGGCAATGGTTAACAGGAGTATTGGTCTACCCATTGGGAAGAGGGATTAACTTTCAGTTCGAAGTAGACCAAATCGACAGTATTTTAAATCGTTTGAATGTCGCACAATGGCCGCTGTTTGAAGCGTTAGAAGAGCGTTGGTACCGTGCAGAAACTATAGAGCATGGACAAAGGCAATTTTTAGTTCAAGATCCAGATGGTTATTTATTACGAATTGTTGAGGTGATTGGAGAAAGGGCAATAACGTTAGATTAAATAAGGCTGGCTTAAATAAGCTAAGGTTATAGGGACTTTAATTGAGGTACAACGATGCACATCAGATCTTTTCAAAATCATGACCGAGCACCATTGAGTGAACTTTTTTTAAATACCAGAAAATTAAGTTGGCCGTGGTTAGATTCTTCAAAATGGGGGCTGAGTGATTTTGAAAAATATACCGAAAATGAAATGATTTTAGTGGCTGAAAAAGACCAAGAATATTTGGGATTTGCATCTATTTACCTGCAAGAGAACTTTTTACATCATCTATTTATTGCCCCAAATGCTCAAAATCAGGGTGTAGGAACAGCATTGCTACATGCAGTAGAACAACTGTTTACGGGTACAGGCTATCTCAAATGTTTATCAGAAAATAAACAAGCTTTGTCTTTTTATTTAGGTCATGGCTGGAAAGCAATCAGCACTGGAGTAAGTGAAGAAGGTGGATATATATTAATGTCAAAAGCAAAACTTATTCAGTAAAACCATCGATCCATTCCCGAATTGTTTCGACGACTTCATCAGGCTGTTTAATCCATGCACTATGTTGATTGCCCTTGGTTTTATGGGTTAAATCCAGCGTGTTTATTTGTGGGTTTTTAAAATAACCACTTAGGCCAAGCATTGAAGACATTGGTGCAAAATCATCGCCATTTAAATAGACAAATAAGGCAGCGTTATTCACCACGTTTTCTTGCCCAATAATATGTGCATAATTTCCTGTAAAGATAACTTTAGACCAATCATGCATTAAGGATTTTGTCTCTTTATTCCCAAAAGCAATTTTATAGCCTGCAAAACAACCATCTTTTAAAATCATGGCGTTGATCACTGAGACTGCTTTTAAAATATTGATTTTACCTTTTAAGTCCCAATTTTTTAAACCGATATTGCCTGTGGCAACACCAATGACTTTATTTACATGATTTTGTGCATAAAGTGTTGCTAAATGTCCACCTAAACTATGTCCAAATAAGATTGGAACTTGTTGGTTTAGTTCCAAGGCCAGCTTTTCCAGTTGAGGAATAAAGTCATTGAGTAAATCAGCATAACCATAATCAATCTTTGCTGAAACAGGCGGAGTATTACGCCCACAATGGGGATAATCAGCGACAATAACATTTAAGCCACTTTGGCTTAAAGCGGTAATGAGCACCTCGTATTTACTGATTGCTATGCCTAGCGCAGCCAGCAAGATAACACTATGGCTGTTTTCAGGGTTTGAATAAATATCGACTACAATTGGATATTGCCCAAAATCAATATTCTTTTGGGTAAAAGAGGTATTTTTCATGATTTAGTCCTTAAAAATATTCATTTGAATCATGTTTGAAAGTCCGAGTTTGTGCATTAAAGCAGTCCGTGATTGAGGGTTTCTTTTTGCTTCAATTGAGATAAGTTTACGCATTTCTGAATTAAAATGTACCCGCGGATATTGGCTTAAAATTCGGTTTTTAAAACTGTTTGAAAATAAGTAGAGATCAGTCCCAATTACATCACAGGAAGTGGCTTTTTGTAGTAATAGCACTTCTTTAGAAAGACTGTGATCACTTTCATCTAAACTGCCATTCATATGTAAACAAATCGCATTTGAAATATTAACCATTTTGTCTTCGGGATAATGGTGTTTGCTACAGAGTGTTTCAGCTCTTAAGGCACTTTCAAAGCTAAAACATTGACATGCATATTGATCCAAATGATTAACCAGTCCTAAATCATGCATCAAACATGAAATAACAAGACTTTCTTGATCAAATTGCCATTGTTTGGTGTGGGCGATAGCAACAGCCCAAAAATAGCTCCGCCAAGAATGATTGATGATCGCTTGAGAAGCTGTTTGTTCTAATTCGTTCATCGCTTCTTTGACAATTGCTGTGTCAGGAATCTGAAAACTATCCAGTGTAAATGATGTCGAATCATGATTCGCTTTTAGAAATGTTTTGCCATAGTTCAATGTGACAGGGATTAGAACTTGTTTTATAAGCTGAGTTTTCTCTTTAAAGCTAAGTTTTCCATTACTTGTATTCATCCACGCCCGTGATCCAATCATGACCAATACGTCCTTTTGTTAATTTTAGAGTAATTACTCTAAATTATTATGCATAGATCATTTAGCAAGACAAGACCGTTTTCTTTGAATTTGTTTGAATAGTCTTTTATGCCAAAAACGAGAATTAAAATGAAAAGGTTTGTTTATCATTTTTTTTAGAGGTTTAATTTGATGATTTTATAGGCGATGTCATTAAATTACATGTTTATTTGTGTATTTATCATCATGAATTTTAAGTGATGGTATAATGCTTTAAAAGTATTTCTTAATAAAAGCAGTTAAATTACAAAATAGTCTGATTATTTTAAGCATAAGTTGGGAGCGAATAAAAAAATACTCTAAACTTGGCGACTTGCCAATATTTCCTATTTCTTATCATAAAGATATCAGACGTGAATTTTGCAGATACTCATTACTTTATTTTGATTGTACCGATCTGCCTGATATTAATGGGCAGTTTACTTTTGATCTGCCATTATTTTTTTAAAGCACCTACTTATTTATTTTGGTTGGGTCTTGGATATATCGTGCCGTCTTTTGCTTTAGCTGCACAGAGTTTTATGTCTAACCAACAATTAACATTCTCAGCCCCTGTTGTTGGTGGTTTATACCTATTTGGTGCATGGGCCAGCGCCTATACTATGGCATTGAGAAAGAAAGCCAGTGCGCACACTTTAGTGGCTTTCATTTTGATCCTTATCACAATATGTCTGCTGGTCTATTATTCTTTTGTTGATGAACAGCTATGGATGCGCATGCTAATTTTAAACCTGAGCATTGCCACAGTTGAATCCTTAGTTTTAGTATCTATTTTTAAAGATGATAAGCAAAGTGATTGGTTAAATAAGCTGGTCGATTATTCTTACCTTTTTATTGTTTTATATACTTTTGTCCGCGTCATTATTATTTTCTTTTTTTTGAAAAATATTGAAGCCAGTATGCTTGTAAATTCAGTATGGTGGTTAATGATGCTTGCTGCCAGTATTATCCTGAGCATGTGGTTTGCGATCGTACTTTTAGGGACATTAGTTCGAGACATTATTTTGAAATTAAATGATGAACGTTCTAGAGATCCATTAACGCATTTACTCAATCGCCGTGGCTTTTATGATGCAGCTAAAATCAATTTAATCGATTTGCCAGAAAAACAATATTTTTTGCTGATGTGTGATGTCGATCATTTTAAGAAAATTAATGATACCCATGGGCATCTGGTCGGTGATCAGATTTTGCAAAGCGTAGGTCGTCTTGTCAGTCAGCATGTTGGTGAAAAGGGCTTAGTGGGGCGTTTTGGTGGTGAAGAGTTTATTGTTTTATTACAAGTTGAAGATCTTGATTATGCCTATAAAATTGCTGAGCGTATGCGAACTGCTATTGAGACTGAGCAATTTTTAACTCAATCGATCTTATTGACAGCCAGCTTTGGCTTAACACAAGTGAGACATCGTAATTTAGCCAGCGGTATAGAAGCTGCTGACAAACTTTTGTATGTTGCCAAACGTAGGGGGCGCAACTGTATTGCGCAAGATGCATCAATCGAACTTATGCGAATTTAACTTTATCATAATGCTAAAATATCATAAAAACCCAGCAAAATAGTTTAGAAAGCATCAACTTCCTGTCATACTACAGAACTACAAAATGGATACTTTTAAATCGAGGTAAAAAACGTGATTTCAGTGGGTATTGTCGGTGGAACAGGTTATACAGGCGTTGAATTGTTGCGTCTTTTACTACGACATCCAAATGTTCAAGTGAATGTACTGACATCACGTACCGAAGATGGTCGCCGTGTAGATGATATGTTTCCAAGCTTACGTGGACACACCGAGCTTAAATATTCAGATTTAAACATTGATGAATTAAAAAAATGTGATGTTGTGTTTTTTGCGACCCCGCATGGTGTGGCAATGCAACATGCGCAACAACTCTTGGCAGCAAATACCAAAGTTATCGATTTAGCCGCTGATTTTCGCTTGCAGAATTTAGCACAGTTTGAAAAATGGTATGGGATGCAGCATGCCTGCCCAGAGATACTGAAAGACTCTGTTTATGGTTTATCTGAACTTAATCGTGAACAAATTAAAAATGCCAATGTTGTCGGTAACCCGGGTTGTTACCCAACCACTGTTCAGTTGGGATTAGCGCCACTTTTTAAGCAAGCTGAAACATTGGTTAAACCAGAAAGTATCATCATTGACGCGAAATCTGGTGTATCAGGTGCAGGGCGTAAAGCTAGTCTAGGCATGATTTATTCTGAAAATGCAGATAATTTTAAAGCCTATGGCGTTGCTGGACATCGTCATCATCCTGAAATTGTAGAAGCATTAGAAAATATTTCGGGTCAAAAAAATCTATTTGATCAGATTCTTTTTGTGCCGCATTTGGTTCCGATGATTCGTGGTATGTTCAGTACAATCTATGTTGATTTGACAGAGCAAGGTGCAGCAGCAGATTTACAAAGTCTTTATGAAAAATTTTATGCAAATGAAATATTTGTAGACGTAATGCCTGCAAATAGTTCACCAGAAACACGTTCTGTACGTGGTGCAAACCAACTCAGAATTGCACTGTATAAACCGCATCCGAACAAGTTAATTGTTTTGTCTGTTCAAGACAATTTAGTCAAAGGTGCGGCAGGACAGGCTGTACAAAATATGAACTTAATGTTTGGTTTTGCTGAAGATGCTGGTTTACAAGGTATCGGATTATTACCATAAAAAACGCTTTATGGCTTCACACACATATAACTTTGCGGTTAAATGTGTGTTTTGATTCTATCAATAATACTTAGAGATGATGATGCAGAACACAGAAACAAATACCGCGTCACAACCAGCTCAAGCACCGAAAAAGCCTTTTTTAAAAGGGAATATGCCTTTGGTGATCGGTGGGGTTGTATTATGTGCTGGCAGTGTACTTTTAGGTTATACGGTTGGACATCGCCAAGGGCTAACGGTAGTCGGTTTTGATGCAGATGCAGAACAGTTGGTAGAAGTTGTGAAGCAACAAAAAACAACGCTGGCTAATTTAAATAAAAGCTTAAATGCTGCTGTACAGGAACGAGATGTGGCTGTTTCGAACTCTAACGATTTGTTAGAGTCATTGAACAAAGCCAATGCTGAAAAATCACAAGTTGATGTGATGAGTGCGATTTATCGTGAAGTGTTAAAACAACGTGGCGGTTTGAGTTTAACCATTCAAAACTTGGCCGTTAAGCCATTACCAGAAAACGCTTATGAATATCAGCTTGATCTTATTCAAGTTAGTCCAAGACGTGCGACGGGTTCTGTTGAAATTCGTTTGATTAGTGGTACTGAGGTGTTAACAGTGCCAATGGCAGATGCGAATTATAATTTTACTGATTATGAGCGCTTAACTGGACGTTGGACCATGCCTAAGGGCTTTAATCCACAATTTATCGAAATCCGCCTAAATGGTGCCACGCCAGTGGTTAAACGCTTTAGTTGGTCACGTGGGCAAGCTGTAGACAGTGCAGCTGCGTTTGCTGCAGAGGTTCCTCAAGCTGCGGCTAATTCTCAATAAATCATAAGTATTTTGAAAAATATGCGAACTAATAAACGTCAAATGAGTTTAAATGAAGTGAAATCATCATTCCGTGATTCAGGATTTATAGATTGGCACTTGAGTATTCGTATAAGTAATTCAGAAGATCCAAACCATCCAGACCATGATCAAGCAGATGTTGCAGTACAAACTGCGCCACCTGAAGTGAAGCGACCACCGATGTATTCTGTCGTTTTATTGAACGATGATTACACTCCGATGGACTTTGTTATTGAAATTTTACAACAATACTTTGCTTTGAATCTTGACCAAGCCACTCAAGTAATGTTAACAGTACATTATGAAGGAAAAGGTGAAGCTGGTGTTTATCCAAGAGACATTGCGGAGACTAAAGCCAACCAAGTTAATAACTACGCTCGATCTCAAGGTCATCCATTGCTTTGTCAGATTGAGCCAAAAGAATAAGGGGGTTTCATGCTCAGTCGTCAATTAGAAGTTTCACTCCGTTTGGCTGTTAGCATGGCTCGTCAAAAGAGACATGAGTTTCTTACGGTTGAACATTTATTATTGGCTTTACTTGATAACGATTCAGCGGTTAATGCCTTAAAAGCATGCGGCGCTGAAATTATCAGTTTGCGCAAAGAGTTAGAGGAGTATGTAGAACAACATACCCCTAAACTAGGAGAAAACAACGACCAAGCCCCTCATCCAACTGAAAGTTTTGACCGTATCTTACAACGTGCAATTTTCCACGTTCAGTCAAGTGGCGGTGATCGCACAGTAGAGGGTGCAGATGTACTGGTTGCGATGTACTCTGAGCGAGATTCTTTTGCCGTTTACTTGCTAAAACGACATCAAATCAATCGTTTGACTTTAACCCAATATTTGTCACACGGTGCGCGTAAAGAAGAAATTCAAGTTGAAGAAGAATCTGATGATTTAGAAGGTGAATCAAATGCTTCAGCAAATGCTGGACCACTTGAACTTTATACTTTGAATTTGAATATTGAAGCGCAAAAAGGCAAAACTGATCCTTTAATCGGGCGTGAAAAAGAAATTGAACGAACTGCTCAAATTCTTTGCCGTCGCCGTAAAAACAATCCATTGCTTGTGGGTGATCCTGGTGTGGGTAAAACATCGATTGCTGAAGGTCTGGCATGGTTGATTGTGAATGGTAAAGCGCCTAAGCCACTTGCGACTGCTGAAGTGTTTAGTTTAGACATCGGTGCATTGGTTGCGGGTACAAAATACCGTGGTGACTTTGAAAAACGATTGAAACAGCTTCTCAATGCTTTGAAAAAGAAACCAGAAGCAATTTTATTTATCGATGAAATTCATATGATCATTGGTGCTGGCTCAAGTATGGGCAGTACCATGGATGCATCGAATTTAATCAAACCTGCGTTGGCGAATGGTAGTTTACGTTGTATTGGTTCAACCACTTTCCAAGAATATCGCCAAGTATTTGAAAAAGATCATGCACTATCACGTCGTTTCCAAAAAATTGATGTGAATGAGCCTTCTATTTCAGAGACAATTGATATTTTGCGTGGTTTGAAAAGCAAGTTTGAAGATTTCCATCATGTTAAATATGAAGATACTGCGCTAGTTTCAGCGGTTGAGTTGTCTGCTAAGTTTATTAATGATCGTTTCTTGCCAGATAAGGCGATTGATGTGATTGATGAGGCTGGTGCACAACGTCGATTAAAAGCTGAACAAGATGATACTTTGATTACAGTTGAAAATATCGAAGATATTATTTCGAAGATTGCACGTATCCCGCCAAAAACAGTATCTAAAGATGATAAATCGGTACTTGAATATCTAGAGCGTGATCTTAAACGTGTGGTATTTGGTCAAGATGAAGCGATTACAGCTTTGGCTTCTGCGATTAAACTGTCACGTGCAGGTTTGAAAGCGCCAGATAAACCAGTGGGTAGTTTTGTTTTTGCAGGTCCTACAGGTGTTGGTAAAACTGAAGTGACCAAACAATTGGCAAAATTGCTGGGTGTAGAGCTTGTTCGTTTCGATATGTCTGAATATATGGAGCGTCATGCGGTTTCTCGTTTGATTGGAGCGCCTCCAGGTTATGTTGGTTATGATCAGGGTGGTTTACTGACTGACGCGATTCATAAGAATCCGCACTGTGTCTTGTTATTAGATGAAATCGAAAAAGCACATCCAGATGTCTTTAACTTGTTATTACAAGTCATGGATCATGGTGCTTTAACCGACAACAATGGGCGTAAGTCTGATTTCCGTAATGTGATTATTGTATTGACCACCAATATCGGTGCTGAAAGTATTTCGCGTAACAGTATCGGTTTTACTGAGCAAGACAATAGTAATGACAATCAGGAAGCGATGAAACGTGCATTTGCACCAGAGTTCCGCAACCGTTTAGATGGTGTAATTCAGTTTAAAGCATTACCTACCACAGTGATTGAGTCTGTCGTTGATAAATTCTTAACCGAACTTCAAGCGCAGTTAGATGACAAAAAAGTGGTGCTGGAAGTTGATCAATCTGCTCGCGATTGGATGGCTGAGAATGGCTATGATCGTTTAATGGGTGCTCGCCCAATGCAACGTTTGATTCAAGAACATTTGAAGAAACCACTTGCTGAGATGATTCTATTTGGTGAGCTTGCAGATCATGGTGGTAACGTTGCTGTTTCTGTGAAGAAAGAAAATGGTAAGGCGGTAGGGCTTACATTAGAAGTCTTTGAAGATCAGACTGCTGAACCAGCATAGTTGTGAATGAACTTTAAAATAACCCGCATTGATTGCGGGTTATTTTTTGAATTATAAGCTTATAAAATATCAATTTTCTTTAACCAAGCTAGGAATAATGTTGGCCATTGTGTTGTTTCAGTATTGGCTTTGCCTAAGCCCCAACCATGCCCACCATTTTTGAAAAGATGTAATTCATAAGCGATCTTGTGTTGCTGCAAAGCGGTTTGCATATTGAGGCTATTCTGAACAGGTGAAATCGGATCATCTATGGCATGGGCTAAAAAGGTTGGAGGTGTATTCTGTTTGACTTGTAAATCTACTGAAAACAAGATTTGTTTGGCTAAATCATGTTTTGAGCCAAATAAGCTTTTATAAGCATGGGTATGATCTAGCGGCGCTTGCATACTAATGATTGGATAGAGTAGCGCCACAAAATTAGGCCGAGCGGAAATTTGATCAATCGGATCATTTAAATTCGAAAATTGTTGTTGCCATTGTGTCGCAATGATTCCAGCTAAATGTCCACCTGCGGAGAAACCCAGTACACCAATTTTGTCTGGATCAATGTTGAATTGATGTGCTTGATAACGAATGATACGCAGTGCTCTTTGGCCATCTTGAAAGGGTGCAAGCAGATTATTGCCATCCTGATTAGGTAAGCGGTAGATTAATTCAAATACAGTAAATCCCTGTTCTTGTAAAAACTGTGCAGTTGGCGTGCTTTCTTTGGCCAATTCCTCTCTGGCATAACCCCCACCACTAATAACTAAAATAGCGATGTAATTGCTCTGTTTGGGGGAATATACGCGCAGTTGAGGAGAGGTGATATGCTCAATAGCACCATGCTTAATTAGCGTATATTGTTCACTGGATGGTGCCAGTGTTGCACTATTGGGCCACAGGGGAAGACTCAGTGTTGCTGCATCTACATTTTGGCTAAGCCAGAGGAAAATGAAGAAATTAAACACGAAATGATTTATTTTCATCCATAAAAAACCAAAAAATGTAGATGCTGATATTTTATCCTATTTTAAACAAGGCACATTCATCAACATATTTTAAAAATGTATGCTTTTGTGGATGAGGCAAACAACAACTACAATTTATAAATAAAAGCTTAGTTGTTTTAGTATGCTCAAAATTTTATTGCTTAGCTCACGTGAAAATCACATATACTCTAACTTCATGATTATTCTTTGAGTATCAATGGACATTGCATTTACTAAAATTTTAACTACGATTTTATTATTTCTTGTCACAGCTGTTGCAGAAATTTTAGGTTGTTATTTTCCTTATTTGATTCTGAATCAAAATAAAAGCCATTGGTTATGGATACCTACCGTTTTAAGTTTGGCGGTATTTGTCTGGCTATTAACCTTGCACCCGGCTGCTTCAGGGCGTATTTATGCCGCATATGGCGGTATCTATATCTTTAGTGCGCTGATGTGGCTGAAATTTGTCGATCAAGTCAGCTTAACTCGCTGGGATTTGTTTGGTGGATGTATTGTAATCATTGGGGCTTTGGTGATTATTCTGCAACCGCAAGGCTTGATTCGTTAAGTCTCCAACAGCATTATTCTAACGTATCTTGTGTTGTTTCAAGTTGATTGATCTTACATACTTTGGGAATTGCTTTACGATATGCAGCATAATCCTGTTTATATTGTTTAAACCATTTCTGATATTCAGGATTTAGCCTTAAATTGGCAAGATTGGGTTCATTTTCAAATGAGGATGGTTCTGTATTGTTCTCATCAGAAAATTCCAATTGTTTTAAGTAGGACAGTGCTCGATCCGTTTGACCAAGCAGCGCATAGAATTCAGCGAGGAACTCTTTTTCCCGTTGAGTTTGCTTACGATTCTTATTCACCACAGCTTCAATTTTAGCCTGATTATCACGCAACCATTTTTCAGCAAGTTTCGGGTCTTCACGATTGAGGAATTTAAAATACTGTTGCGCTAAAATAATAAAATTTCCTGCATCGAACGCTTGATTGGGATCAGATAAATAGTGAAATAAAGGCTTTTTAAGTATATTGATGAGGCGTTTTTGCTCATTCTGATCACGATGATATTTCTGTAATAGCATTAGTTTGTCACTGAGTACAGCATAATAATTTTTCTCATACTCCTCATTGTCTGGTTGCAACTTCATTAAGGTCTCAAATAATTGTTCAGCCTTTAGCAAATAGTTTAGACGTGGCGTTGGGTCTATGTTTTTCCGATAATACACTGACATTTGTGCATAGAATAAACCTAAATTATTGATTGCGATTGTATCGTTAGGATCACGTTTTTTTAACGCAAAATACGCCTGCTCAGTAAGTTCTTGAAAAGGCTGAGAGAGCGTGGTGCAGTGTTGTTCAAGCAAATATTCAGCATATCCAGAAGTCAGAATCGCATAGTTGTGTAAATAGACGGAATCGTTATATTCAATGTCTTTGGCTTTTAACAGTTTTTGCACATTGGGTTGGGCTTTCTGGATTTGAGCCTTAATCTGTGGTTCAAGTTTGGCAAGATTTTTGGTTGCTAATACTTGATCCGTTAAATCTTCTATGGCTTGAATCTCATCATCGTTGATATCTGCATAGCTAATTGAAGCGTTGAGTGATAATAAAAAAATAACAATTTTAATTTTCATTGTTGATTCTGCGTTTATCTATTCTTTGAAATAATTGTATACAAGCTAAGGAGAAACATCAAAAGTTGTTCTATTGGAATTAAAAAAGCATCCAGTAAACTGAATGCTTTTTCTTTCTTAGCGGTCATCCATGACTATTGAATAGGTGGATGCTGTAATTGGTTTAACTCTTTTTTACTGAAACCTCTAGAGATAAGTACCTTTTTAATCCCAGTAATTACATCCTGATCTGTCGCTTTCATCAACGCTGATAAAAGTTGATCATTGGATTTACAAGAGCAATCATTTTCAACACATGCAATTTGATTTTTATGTTCATTTTGCAATGTATCTTCAGCCGTAAACAGCTTTTGCCAAAAACTCATAGAGCCTTCATACACAACCTAACATAGTTCGAAATATAGCCGTTTTTTAATAAAATACAAGATCTGAGCGAAATAGATGGTCGAGTTATAGGCTGATTTTTTCGATGATTTGATATGTTTTAAACGGTTTGTTAAAAGGCCATGTTTTAAATGATTTATAACTTAATGATATATCAATAAATAATTTAAAGAAATAACTGCCACACTAATTTACATGGCAGTCTAATCTTGTAATAAATTGTTTAAATTTTTTCGAGAAGAACCCCAGATTCTACATGATGGGTGTAGGGGAATTGATCAAACATCGCAAATTTCACAATTTTATGAGTTTTAAGCAAGGTTTTTAAATTGTCGTGTAATGTATCTGGATTGCATGAAATATAAAGAATACGTTGAAAACCTTGCAATAGCATTAACGTATCGTCATCAATCCCTGCACGTGGTGGATCAACAAAAACTGTATCAAACTCATAGCCCTGAATGTCTATTTCTGCTTCTTGTAAACGGCGGAATTCACGTTCTCCGTTATAGGCCTGAGTAAATTCTTCTGCTGACAGGCGTGCAACTTGAATATTGTCGATCTGATTCTGTTGAATATTCCACTGTGCCGCATAGACCGAAGATTTCGCTAATTCAGTTGCCAAAACACGGTAAAAACTCAAGGATAAGGGAAGGGTAAAGTTACCATTACCACAGTACAATTCGAGTAGGTCTTTATTTTCGCCCTCTACTGACTGACACGCCCATTGCAACATTTTTTGGCAAACTTGTGCATTGGGTTGAGTAAAGCTACTTTCAATTTGCTTATATTGAAATTTACGCTCAAAGACTTGTAATTCTTCAACAACAAATTCATCGGTTAAGACAACTTTTTGTCCGCGACTGCGACCAATAATTTTAACATTCAGCTTATCAGCCAATTGTTTTGCTAAAACTTCCCATTCTTCACTCAGTGGCGCACGGTAAATCAATGAAACCAGCATTTCGCCCTTGAGCGTTGCTAGAAAATGCACTTCAAAAAGCCGTTTTGATAAGATTGAATTGGCTTTTAGCTCAGCCAATAAAACTGGCATAAGCTGATTTATACTTTGATCTGCGATCGGAAATTCATCGATACGAGCAACGGTTTTCTGTTGATTTTCATCTCGTTCAAACATGGCATAGAACATATCATCGTCAGTATGCCAAATTCGGAATTCTGCACGCATACGGAAGTTTTGTTCAGGTGAAGCAAATACTTCTAACGAAGGTGGATTAAATTCTGCGAATTGAGTTTGGATTCGTTCAATTTTGGCATCAAGCTGTTGTTGATAAGATGAAGTCATATAAATCAGAAAAACATTGGAATTAAGCAGTAGCGATGGTATCAAAAATAGCACCAGATGGACACCAGATTGCAGTCCATCTTTGTCAATTTATTTAGATCGGCTTGTCTATTGAAATAATCCTAGGATTCTTTAATCAAAGTGACGATGAAGATAAGTTACTCAACACTTACTTAAGTGCTTAACCAAATAGTCAATAAAGACTCTTACCGCAGGAAGTAAGCCTCGGCGAGAAGGGTAAACAGCGTGAAAGATCCCGTGTGGTGCTTTCCATTCAGGTAAGACACGAACCAATTCGCCTGTGGCGACAAAATCATTAGCAATCGTATCTGGAAGTAAGGCAATACCACAATTTTGGCTGGCTAATTTTGCCAGCATCATTAAATCCGACCCCATGAGTATCGGGTTAACTTTAATTTTTTTCTGTTGATTTTCACTATCATGTAACACCATTTGTTGATCTAAGTGCTCATCAACCATACTTAAAATTCGGTGTTCAGATAAATCTTCTGGTTTTTTGAGCATACCAAATTCATTTAAATAGGCTTGGCTTGCAAGAAGGTGCTGTTCAATATGTCCAAACTTTCTCAGCACTAAGCTCGGGTCATCGTCCAGATTTGCGCGCACACGCAAGGCAACATCAAAACCTTCATTGATGATATCTACTCGGCGATTACTGACTAAAAGTTGTACTCTGATTTCAGGATAAGTTTTTAAAAAGTCAGGAAGGATTTTGGACAATTCACTTTGCGCAACGGTCACAGGTACACTGACTTTAATCACACCACGTGGTTGTTCACTGAGATGATCAACCAGATCATGCGCTGATTGTGCTGCATTCATCATCACTTGGGCATGGCGGTAAATATTCATGCCAATGTCTGTAACTGCGAAATGACGTGAACTTCGTTGAATTAAACGAACCCCTAATTTTTCTTCTAAATTATATACACGGCGACTGAGCTTGGATTTAGGAATATCCGTTGCACGTTCAGCCGCACTAAATCCCCCATGCTCTACAACCAAACCAAAGCAGTAAAAGTCATCCAAATCAGTGAGCATAAATACATTCCATAATTGCAACAATGACGCACTATTAAACTTAATTGTTGCATCAAGTCAACTTGTTAATTGTGAAAATTTTCTAAGATTAGGCATTGCCTGTCATGAGAATATTTTGAACTTGCTTATATTCTTCTAATCTTAAAAGGTCTTTAGTGGTCGGATGTGGAATACGGGTGATATCCATGTTATCAGCAACATCTGCCAGTTTTACCACACGTGCAATTGGATTTTTTACTGCACGGTAGGCGGCTTCGATTCTAGATTCACCTTCTTTTTTGGTCAAGGCAACAACGGCATCGACAATTTCTTGACTAAAGCCAAGTGAGATTAAATCGACCACAGTGGTGTCGGTATCTTCTAAGATGTCGTGTAATACAGCAACAATCTGTTGATTGGGTGTTTTAACTTTGAACATCAACCTCAGAGGGTGAAAAATATAAGGCTGTTGCGCTTTATCTTTTTGGCCTGCGTGTTTACGAGCTGCTAAAGCAATCGCTTTTTCAATCGTTGACATAATATCCTTAGCTTTGTTTCGTGTATTTATAAAATATGAAAAGCAATTTTAGATTTATCTAAAACGAGTGTTTAATTTCCCTAACTCGTTTAAAATACAATTTTATTCTGTTCCAAAGCGTATGCCATTTCAACTGATCACTTTAGAAAATTCTCAAGAAAATGTTACATGCCCACATTGCCAACATGCGGTCATTGATTGGAATGAAGAACAATATCTACAACCGTGTATACATACCTTGTTTATTGCGATGGATTTGGGCTTTGAATATATTTCAGATGAATTTGAAGCGACCATGCCCCGTAGCGTCGATGAAATCCATGCTCAT
This sequence comes from Acinetobacter sp. I-MWF, assembly GCF_025433935.1. Lineage (NCBI taxonomy): Bacteria > Pseudomonadati > Pseudomonadota > Gammaproteobacteria > Moraxellales > Moraxellaceae > Acinetobacter > Acinetobacter sp. I-MWF. Next base: position 2,120,797 of record NZ_JAMBAR010000001.1, read on the forward strand.
GATGATCAGGGATTGAATATTTTCAATGAATTATCTGAGAGTAATTATCCTGATTATCTGATTTATAAAACAAGCTTAGGTGTTGTAGGGGATCAAGATTTTTATCGTTATATTGGATTTAGCGCTTAAATTTTAAGATCGGTAGTCATTCATTTGTTTTTTAGCCTACTCTTATTAAAGATACTGTATAGGTATTAAAAATGGCGGAGTAGGCTTGTATTTTCTGTTGTAGGTGCTGTTCTTTTCATCTCCTACAAGCTGAGTTTTTTCATCACAATATAGAAGCTAAACTGCATTCTATAAATCTTCAACAAACTATTGTTTAACTTGAAATCGCGTTATTTTAAAAAAGTACTTTGTGATTGTTCAACTTCTGCCAATAACCATTCAACAAATTTAGCAATGAGAGGTGTTTGCTGTTGTTCTGCATAGACAAAATAATAGGCACGTGAACCTTTTAGCTTAATTTCTGAGGCGATAATTAAATCACCTGAGCGCAGTTCTTTTTCCAGTAGTTTTTGTGGAATAAGCGCAACCCCCATATGATGTATGGCTGCCACCGCAAGCATCGAAAATAATTCATGCCGTTGTCCTTCTAATGCAAAAGGATGCTCATAACCAGAAACTTCAAACCACTCTTTCCAAATATAGGGGCGTGTGGTTTGTTGGAGTAAGGGCAGCGTGGCAATCTCTTCCGCCGTTAAGCTTCGACGTAAATCTCCGGAAGGCCCTCTTAGCTCTGGAAAATGCTTAAAAATTAACTCAGCAGAACACACAGGAACAACATCTTCATTCATTAAATAGTGGACTTTTGCACCCGGCCAATTTTCAATTTGTGCAGGTGTACCTGTATATATTGCTGCATCAAAAATATGCTCACTGAATAAAAAGGGTTTGGTACTGGTCTCTAAATGAATGGTAATTTCAGGGTATATTTCATTGAACTTATACAGTCGGGGTAACAGCCAGCGTGTTGCAAATGTCGGTACAACCCCTAATTTTAGCGTACCGCCTAAACCTTTATGGCTCATTAAATCGAGTGTGCTTTGCTCAATACCCAATAAATGAGCTTTGATGTTTTTATAATAATGTTCACCCGCTTGTGTTAATTCAACGCCATGCCGTGTTCTGTTAAATAGATTGAGTCCTAAAAAATCTTCGAGTTGTTGTACTTGGCGAGAGATGGCACTTTGAGTAAGATGCAGCTCTTGAGCTGCAAAGGTATAGCTTAGATGCTTGGCAGCCGCTTCAAAACATATCAATGATTGTAATGAGGGAATCATTCTACGCATATTCATTCCTTGAATATCAAAGTTTAGTTAAGACTAAATTTAATCTATTCATATCTAGCAAAAAGAGCTTAAAGCAAAGCAGATGTTTGCAATGAAACTTTCATCAAACCACTTGGTTTTACCTCAAATAAAAACTTATAAGAGGACGTAAAGATGATAAAAATCTGTTAAAAAGCCTCGTTTAATACCAACATACTTAAACCGTAGTCATTGAGCGAGCCATATTATAAAAACACAAGATATGCGTAAATGGAATATCTGAGTGAGAATTAATCGTTTGAAAGTATGTATTTTCACACCTAACATCACTACTAAGACAACAAGATATGTTCAGCAAAGGATGCTATGAATCAAATGGTTAATTCTACAAAAACGGCACGCGTTCAATTTAACTGGCAAGACCCATTTTTATTGGAACAGCAACTCAGTTCTGAAGAACGCATGATTCGTGATGCTGCTTATGCCTATTCACAAGACAAACTGATGCCAAGAGTTTTGGAACAATTCCGCCATGAAAAAACAGATGCTTCTATTTTTCGTGAAATGGGTGAGTTAGGTTTGCTGGGACCGACAATCCCTGAAGAATACGGTGGTGCAGGTCTAAACTATGTCAGTTACGGTCTTATTGCCCGTGAAATTGAACGCGTAGATTCGGGTTATCGTTCGATGGCAAGTGTACAAAGCTCATTGGTGATGGTGCCTATCAATGAATTTGGTTCTGAAGAGCAAAAACAAAAGTACTTACCTAAATTAGCTACTGGCGAGTTTATTGGATGTTTCGGTTTAACAGAACCTGATCATGGTTCAGATCCAGGCAGTATGATCACCCGTGCCAAAAAGGTCGAAGGTGGTTATCGTCTGACTGGCGCAAAAATGTGGATTACCAATAGTCCAATCGCTGATGTATTTGTGGTCTGGGCGAAAGAAGTTTCTGCTGAAGGCAATGTCGGTGAAATTCGTGGCTTTATCCTAGAAAAAGGTTGGGAAGGACTTTCTGCGCCTACGATTCATGGCAAAGTCGGTTTGCGTGCATCGATTACTGGTGAAATTGTGATGGACAATGTTTTTGTTCCTGAAGAAAATGCATTTCCTGAAATTCGTGGTTTGCGTGGACCATTTACTTGTTTAAATAGTGCACGTTACGGTATTGCATGGGGTGCGATGGGGGCGGCAGAGTTTTGCTGGCACACTGCACACCAATATACGATGGATCGTAAACAATTTGGACGCCCACTGGCTGCGAATCAATTGGTGCAAAAGAAACTTGCAGATATGCAAACTGAAATTGCTTTAGGGCTGCAAATCGCATTACGTTTTGGTCGTATGAAAGATGAAAGCATTGCTTCTGTTGAAGGCACTTCACTGATTAAACGCAACAATTGTGGTAAAGCTTTAGATATTGCGCGTGTTGCTCGTGACATGATGGGTGGCAATGGTATCAGTGATGAATTCGGTGTCGCTCGCCATCTGGTCAATCTGGAAGTGGTCAACACCTATGAAGGTACCCATGATGTACATGCCTTAATTCTCGGGCGTGCACAAACTGGTATTGCTGCCTTTAGTAACTAAAATCAACTGTTTTAAAACAGGGATGCTTAAATCTAGCATCCCTAGTAGGATTTTTTGCCTTAAATTTTATAAAAACTAAGGTAAAAATAAATCAATGATAAAAGGATTCATCGTGAAAAATATCTGATTATTCTTTTAACTCTCATACTTAACTCTAGATTGATGCAATAAAAATAACAAAGAAATAAGTAGAGAGAAAGATAAAAAGTGACCGATGACTCATTTGGGAAAATGAGGTAGAGGAAAAATGAACAATGATGTTCGATCAGTTACAACTTCAACAAAATTATCCATGCCATCCAATATTGGAACCTTTGAAAAAATAGGCCCAAATACTTGGAAATGGGCACTTTTATTCGCCTATTTCGCTATGGTCGTTGATGGCGTGGATATCATGTTGTTGTCCTATAGCTTAACCAGTTTAAAAGGTGAGTTTGCATTATCTACTTTTCAGGCTGGCGCCTTAGGCAGTGCCTCTCTGGCAGGTATGGGAATTGGTGGAATTTTAGGGGGATGGGCATGTGATAAGTTTGGCCGCGTACGTACCATTGCCAATTCTGTATCGTTTTTCTCAGTTGCAACATGTTTGTTAGGCTTTACCCAAAGTTTTGAACAATTTATGGCATTACGATTTATTGGTGCGCTAGGGATTGGGGCACTTTATATGGCATGCAATACCCTTATGGCTGAATATGTTCCTACAACGTATCGGACTACGGTATTGGGTACATTACAAACCGGGCAAACCGTTGGATATATTGTTGCTACATTATTAGCTGGTGCGATTATTCCTGATCATGGTTGGAGAGTCTTGTTTTTTATCACGGTTATTCCAGCATTTATCAATATTTTCTTGCAACGCTTTGTACCTGAACCAAAGTCTTGGCAGCTCAACAAAATCAATCAGCTTCAAGGCAAAAAACCAGTTGAAGCTACAGTTCCCGAGAAACCGAAAAGTGGCAGTATTTATAAACAAATTTTTGCCAACTTTAAGCACCGTAAAATGTTTTTATTGTGGATGACTACGGCCTTCTTCTTACAATTTGGTTACTACGGAATCAACAATTGGATGCCAAGTTATCTAGAAACAGAAGTGCATATGAACTTTAAAAACATGACCAGCTATATGGTGGGTTCATATACAGCAATGATTCTAGGCAAGATCTTAGCGGGATATTTGGCAGATAAATTTAATCGTCGTGCGGTATTTGTGTTCGGTACTATAGCCAGCGCTGTCTTCTTACCTGTGATTATTATCTTTAATACACCAGACAATATTTTGTACTTATTGATCACTTTTGGTTTCTTATATGGCATTCCTTATGGCGTAAATGCGACCTATATGGCGGAATCATTTTCTACCGATGTCCGAGGTACAGCAATTGGTGGTGCATATAACATTGGGCGAGTGGGTGCAGCTATTGCCCCAGCAACCATTGGTTTCCTTGCTTCGGGCGGAACATTTATGACGGCATTTATCGTGATGGGTGCAGCTTACTTTGTTGCAGGGGTACTGCCTGGCTTATTTATCAAAGATCGTCAATATGACCCACAACAACAATAGTCAACGCTTGTTTAAACAGATTTAGTAAATCGTAAAATTGAGGGGTATTCACTTACTCCTGACATAGAGGTAAACATATGGGTGCATTACAAGGAATTCGAGTTTTAGATCTGAGTCGAGTACTTGCCGGTCCGTGGTGTGGGCAAGTTCTCGCAGATTTAGGCGCCGAAGTGATTAAGATTGAACGCCCTAAAGTTGGTGATGATACCCGTATGTGGGGCCCGCCTTGGATGCTTGATCAACAGGGTAAAGCGACACGAGAATCTGGATACTATCAATCTGCGAATCGCAATAAATCCTCCGTGGCAATTGATATGGCAACGCAGGATGGACAGCGATTACTACAACACATGGTGAAAACCGCAGATATTGTGATTGAAAACTTTAAAGCAGGTGCATTGAAAAAATATGGATTGGATTATGAAACCCTCAAGCATATTAATCCAAAATTGATCTATTGCTCTATCACTGGTTTTGGTCAAGATGGGCCGCGTGCAGAAGAACCGGGTTATGACTTTATCATTCAAGGTATGTCTGGCTTGATGAGTATTACTGGCGAGAAAGAAGGTGAGTTAGGGGCAAGCGCACAAAAAGTTGGTGTGGCGGTGGTTGATATTCAGACTGGGCTATATGCAACAATTGCGATTCAGGCGGCACTGATTTCTCGTCAGCAAACAGGTGTTGGACAATATATTGATATGTCTTTGTTGGATGTACAGGTTGCTGGACTCGCCAACCAAGGTATGAACTATTTAAGTTCAGGTATCGCACCTCAACGAATGGGTAATCATCATCCCAATATTGTGCCTTATCAGACTTTTAAAGCGCAAGATAAGGAGTTTATTCTGGCCTGTGGCAATGATAAACAATTTAAAGATTTATGTATTGCGATTGGAAAACCTGAATTGTTAGATCAACCAAACTATCTCCGTAATCAAGATCGGGTGAAATATCGTCAAGAATTGGTTGCTTTGTTGTCTGAATATTTTTTATCAAATACCGCGAAGCATTGGGTCGATGCAATTCATGCGATGAAAGTACCTGTTGGCGTGATTAATTCAGTTGCAGATGCTTTAGATGAACCCCAAATTCAATATCGTAAAATGGTGGTCAATATTCCACATACAGATAATCCTGATTTTAATGTGATTGGTTCACCGATTAAAATGACAGGAACACCTGTTGAATATCGTAATGCACCGCCACGCTTAGGAGAACATACCAAAGCGATTTTAGAAGAATTTTGTTCAGATGATGAATTGTTACAGTTAAAGCAACAAGGTGTTATTGAGGGTATTGGCTTATAGTCGGCTGATTTTAAAGAATATTGAAATCAACGCATAGGACCAATCAAAGTGATACCTTGATTGGGGTGCTGCAATGCCGCATTAATCATTCAAACCCTCCTTTTTAAGGAGGGCTGTTCTGAATTAATGATAATAACAATATGGAAGAATTACGCTGTAGTGGGAATAATCCGTTGTTGCATCAACACCTGTTGGGCAATATAAGGTTTTTCATCATCTTTAGGTTGAACTGCATGCCATTGATCATTGGCATCGAGTTCCCAAGCACGAATATTGTCCTTTAAATAACTGAGTAGCCCATATTCAATAATCTGTTTTTTAAGCTTTTTATCTTCAATTGGAAAGCAAGTTTCGACCCGAGAAAATAAGTTTCGACCCATCCAGTCAGCACTTGCGCAGTATAAGTCCTCATTGGCATTATTATAAAAATAATAAACACGAGTATGTTCTAGAAAGCGCCCGACAATAGAACGAACTCTAATATTTTCAGAAAGTCCTTCAATTTGTGGTCTTAAACAACAAATCGAACGAATAATCAGCTCTATTTTAACCCCAGCTTGAGATGCTTTATACAAAGCTGTAATCAGCTTAGGTTCAGTCAATGCATTGACTTTAATGATGATACGGGCTTTTTTACCCGCTTTTGCATGTGCTGTTTCTTGCTCAATCAAATGTAACAGCTGAGAGTGTAAGGTGAAGGGAGCATGAAAGAGTTTTTTTAACTTTAACAATTTACCCATACCTGTTAGCTCTTGGAAGATTTTATGTACATCTTCACAAATTTCATCATTTGTAGTCAGTAAACCATAGTCGGTATACATCCGTGCATTTCCAGCATGGTAGTTGCCTGTGCCAAGGTGTACATAACGTTTAAGTTTGTCGACTTCACGTCGCACAATTAAAATCATTTTGGCATGGGTTTTATAACCGACAATACCATACACCACAACTGCGCCAGCTTCTTGTAGAAGATTTGCGACGATAATATTGGATTCTTCATCAAAACGCGCACGTAACTCGATAATCGCTGTAACTTCTTTCCCATTGCGAGCAGCTTCTGCCAGCACTTGTACAATTTCTGAGTCTGGGCCACTACGATATAAGGTTTGTTTAATTGCTAAAACATTGGGGTCTTTTGCCGCTTCTTTGAGTAGATTGATAACGGGCTGGAAAGAATCAAATGGATGATGTAATAGCAAATCTTGCTTGCTTAATATTTCAAATATTTTATTTGAATTTCTTAAGGCTTTGGGAATAACGGCTTGATAAGGTTTAAACCTTAATTCTGGAATATCAAAATCAGTAATCAGACGTGTTAAATTGACAGGACCATTCACTTGATAAAGATGTTGTGGATCTAAATCAAATTGTTCTAGTAAATAATTATTAATTGAATTTGGGCAATTATCTGCGATTTCTAAACGAACTGCACGACCAAAACGACGTGAAGATAATTCATCTTTCAATGCCACTGCCAAATCATCGACATCTTCTGCCAAAGTTAAGTCAGCATTACGGGTGACACGAAATTGATAGCATCCTGTTGCCGTCATGCCGGGGAATAAATCACTGATATGCTGTTGGATAATGGCTGACAATAAAATGTAATGTTCTGCGCCGTCTGTGAGCTCGTTTGGTAAGCGTACAACACGCGGTAAGGAACGAGGTGCGGGTACAATGGCCAATTCAATCTGACGACCAAAAGCATCTTTTCCTTCTAAGGTGACAATAAAGTTTAAGCTTTTATTGACCAAGCGAGGGAAAGGATGAGCAGGATCTAAGCTAATTGGTGTTACAACAGGTTGTACTTGTTTAAAAAAGTAATTTTTAATCCATTCCGCGTGTTTTTCTAAAATATCATTATATTGGATGAATTTGACGCCATAATTTTCTAACTCAGGCAATAACACATGGTTTAAGGTGTCGTATTGCTCTTGAATCGCAAGATGTGCGTTATGTGAAATTTGCTCAAGAATGACTTCGTTTGGAATACCATCTGGCGCTGTGGTAATGGTTTTGAAGTCCAGTTGTTTCATTAATCCAGCGACACGAATTTCAAAAAACTCATCTAAATTACGTGAAAAAATAATGAGAAAATTCAACCGTTCAAGCAAAGGATGAGTTTCATCTTTAGCTTGGGCTAACACACGTTTATGAAATTCCAGTAAGGAAATTTCACGATTAATATAGCTGCTAGAGCTATGTTGAAATTCAGGCGTGGTTAAACTTTTTGAAGCGGGCATGATCTGCGTCATTTGAAACTGTCTTAACGACCTTGAAGGGCATAGTAAGTATTCTACATGACAAAATTGTTACAGATAGCTAAAATGTTAAAAATTGTCTTAATCTTAAACGATTAAAAAATATTAATTTTTTTTAATCGTCTGATCAGCTAGAAAAATAAAATCTGTTTAGACAAAATGCGAATTGATACAATGCACCAAGACAATATTATTACAAATTAAAATTTGCATTGCTCATTTTTGAGTTTTAGCTCATATGCTTTCTGTTCAGACATCAGTTTTATTTTTACATAATAAGGATTTTGACGTTGGAATTCATTTTCAAAAAGTAAATGACAATTTTCAAGCATTCCTTCCATCAAAAGTTGCTGAGTTTTTTCTTTACCCATGCTATTTGAGAACTGATTAAAATCTTTAGATGTAATTAAACCTTGCAAATCAACATGATCATGATACATATGAATTTTCTCAATCACTGTGTTTTGGTCGACTTGTACAGGCAGCACGCGAGAGTCTTCTTCACTTAACGCAGTTAAAACATCATCTAAATTTTGTTGATCTATAATTTTATAATCCTGTCCAATCAAATTCTTTTGAATCAAATAATCATCTAATTCAGTTGCATAACTACTTTGAGAAATGAGCATGTACATTGACATTGCGAATAAAGGAATTATTTTAAATTTCATTTGAATTATACACATATTAAAAATATGGATTTTATTATACTGAAACAAAAAATAAGCACCATAGTTGGTGCTTATTTATCTTAAAACAAAACAAATTAGTCTTTGTTTAAATTTTCATTGATTAAAAATTCAACCAAGGCTTTTTGTGCGTGTAGGCGATTTTCTGCTTCATCCCAAACCACAGCGTTTTTGTGATCCAGCATATTTTCAGAAACTTCTTCACCGCGATGTGCAGGTAGGCAATGCATAAATAGACAATCTGGATGTGCTAAATCCATTAATTTTTCATTCACTTGATACGCAGCAAACGCTTTTTCACGAATTTTTTGTTCTTCTTCTTGGCCCATACTTGCCCAAACATCTGTCACGATCAGATCTGCATTGACCGCTGCATCTTCTGCTGATTCAAAAAGTTCTACGCAATGTGCAAATTCTGAAAGAAATTCAGGTTTTGGTTCATAACCTTTTGGTGACGCGATTTTTAACTTAAAGCCCCACATATGCGCAGCTTCAATATATGAATTACACATATTGTTGCCATCGCCAATCCAAGCCACAGTTTTGCCATTGATCGAACCACGATGTTCAACAAATGTTTGTACATCCGCAAGTAGCTGGCAAGGGTGATGGTCGTCAGTTAACGCATTGATAACAGGGACTGTTGAATATTCAGCAAAACGTTCAACAATATCATGACCAAATGTACGAATCATCACGATATCAAGCATGCTCGATATCACACGTGCAGAATCTTCAATTGGCTCACCACGACCCAATTGAGTGTCGCGTGATGAAAGGAAAATTGCACTGCCTCCAAATTGGCTCATACCAGCTTCGAAAGATACACGAGTACGGGTACTCGACTTTTCAAAAATCATCCCCATGACTTTTCCAACAAAGGGTTGAAATACTTCGTTGTTGTGTTGTTTTCGCTTTAACTCTTGAGCACGTTCAATGATACGGTTAAGTTCAGCAGTGGATAAATCACGTAAAGTAAGAAAATGTCGTAGAGCCATGGTTACTCCACAATAATTGTTTAGTCAAAACCAATAGGGAAATTGACCAACAATTCATTGTTGGTGGTTGATGAAAATAAAAAGGAGAATCAGCTAATATACTATATGAATATGAAAACGCAAAAAAATTAGACCTTTTGATGGCCCTCTAAGAAGCGATCTACACAATAACTTACGCAATTGAATATTTCTTGATCAGATTCTTTGATTTCAATCCCCATTAAAATTCGCCATTCCAAATTTCTAAGAATTCCAAAATAAAATTGTGCTGAAAATAAAGGATTTGCACAGGTTAATATTTGATTTTCTACACAACGTTCCAAGGCACATGCAATAGAGTGTTGTACTTGCTTTGGTCCTTTTTCATGAATATAGACGGCCAATTGTGGGTCTTTTTGTGAACGTTCTAAGACCAAACGTATAAAAGCAATATTTTCAGGAATGATCATATGCTTATAAAAGTTAATCAAGGTATTGATCAAATATGCTCTGAGCTCATTCAACGCGGGGTTAAATGGAATGCAGATATCTTTAAAGAATAAATCACGACGATAGTCACAGATCGCTGTAAATAGACCTTCTTTACTACCAAAATATTTGTAAATCGAGGCTTTTGATCCGCCTGCATGATTCACGATGTCATCTAAAGATACCGCATCATAACCGTGCTCTAAAAAAAGATCGTTTGCACTAATCAGTAATGCCAAGCGACGTTCATGCCCACGTTTAGTTTGTGGAAAATCACATCCTGTAGCTTCAACTTGTGCTAAATCTTCGTTCATAAATTACTGAGGAAAAATGGGTTGTCACTATTATATCAAAGATGTCAATAAATTTCTTAGCAAACGTGCTATTGGAAAAAATGATTAAAAAAAGTGCATAAAAATGAAAAAATGAATCAAAATTCATTTTTCTTTGACTAAAGTTTTAGAGTAATATACCTAAATGGTCATATGCGAAATATAAATTATGGCTATACTCAAAACTCAATAAACAAGTGACCACTGTGGAAGGGAATATGACACAACAGACGTCTGCAGGCTTAAGATTTAGACAAGCTCTAGAAGTGGAAAAACCATTACAAATCATTGGTACAGTCAACGCTTATGCAGCGATGATGGCGAAACAGGTGGGTTATAAAGCCATCTATCTTTCAGGTGCTGGTGTGGCAAACTATTCTTATGGTTTACCTGATTTAGGGATGACCAGCTTAGACAACGTATTGGAAGATGTTCGTCGTATTACAGAACGTGTAGATACACCATTACTTGTTGATATCGATACAGGTTGGGGTGGTGCATTTAATATTGCACGTACAATTAAACAAATGATTAGTGCGGGTGCGGCAGCTGTCCATATTGAGGATCAAGTTGCACAAAAACGTTGTGGTCATCGTCCAAATAAAGAAATTGTTTCTCAACAAGAAATGGTTGATCGCATTAAAGCAGCAGTTGATGCAAAAACAGATTCGAACTTTGTTGTGATGGCACGTACAGATGCATTGCAAAAAGAAGGTTTGCAAGCCGTGATTGATCGTGCCTGTGCATGTGTCGAAGCTGGCGCAGATGCGATCTTTGCTGAAGCAATGACTGACATTACCATGTATAAAACAGTCTGTGATGCAGTAGGTGTTCCAGTTCTTGCAAATATTACAGAGTTTGGTGATACACCTTATTATACCACCCAAGAGTTAGCTGAACAGGGCATCAGCATGGTGCTATATCCATTGTCTGCAACACGTGCAATGCAAAAAGCAGCCCTCGAAGTTTTTCGTTCAATTCGTGAAAATGGTACACAAGTTAATGTACTGGATAGCATGCAACAACGAAAAGAACTTTACGAATTCCTTGATTATCACACTTTCGAAAACACCCTAGACAAACTGTTCACGCAGGAGAAATAATAAAATGGCTGAAGGAAAAGTACTTACAGGCGCTGGATTGCGCGGTCAAGTTGCAGGTAAAACAGCACTTTCTACAGTAGGTAAGAGTGGCGCAGGCTTAACTTATCGTGGTTATGATGTGCAAGACCTTGCGGAAAATTGCCAATTTGAAGAAGTTGCATACCTTATTTTCTTTGGTGAATTGCCTACAGCAGAACAGTTGGCGACATATAAAGCCAAATTAAAATCACTTCGCCAGTTACCGCAAGCTTTAAAAGAAGTGTTGGAACGTATTCCTGCTGATTCACATCCAATGGATGTGATGCGTACAGGGGTTTCAATGTTAGGAAATCTGGAAACTGAAAAATCATTTGATCAACAGCAAGATGTGGCAGATCGTATTCTTGCAACTTTGCCAGCGATCATTTGTTATTGGTACCGTTTTAGTCATGATGGTGTACGTATTGAAGAAAATACCGATGACGATTCAATCGGTGCACAATTCTTGCATTTACTACGTGGCGAAAAGCCAAATGAATTACATGAACAAGTAATGAATGTTTCATTAATTCTTTATGCTGAGCATGAGTTTAACGCGTCAACATTTACTGCACGTGTATGCGCTTCAACATTGTCTGATATGCACTCGTGTATTACTGGCGCAATTGGTTCACTACGTGGACCTTTGCATGGTGGCGCAAATGAAGCTGCGATGGAAATGATTGAAAACTGGACATCTCCAGAACAAGCCGAACGTGAAATGCTGGGTAAACTTGAACGTAAAGAAAAGATCATGGGCTTTGGTCATGCGATCTATAAAGACAATGACCCGCGTAATGGCATCATCAAAATTTGGGCTGAGCGTTTAGCAAAAGATGTTGGTGATACAGTGCTTTACCCAGTATCAGTACGTTGTGAAGAAGTGATGTGGCGTGAGAAGAAGTTGTTCTGTAATGCGGATTTCTTCCATGCATCTGCATATCATTTCATGGATATTGCAACAAAATTATTCACACCAATCTTTGTGATGTCTCGTGTTACTGGTTGGGCAGCGCATGTAATGGAACAACGTGCTGACAATCGTATTATTCGTCCAAGCGCGGATTATACTGGTCCAGAACTCCGCAAAGTTGTACCAATCACTGAGCGCTCTGCGGCGTAATGAATTGATCAAGATTGATAAAAGCAGTAAAAATAAAGCCTCTTAAGAGGCTTTATTTATTTAGGAAGCTGACCTGTAGGAAATAAAACAATAGCTTCTTCACGGCTATATCCTTCATCAAAAGGTAAGCTGAGTGATTCAAAAGTAATCAGCACCCCTTTGTTTTTTGGCAGTTCAAAAGCCTGTTTAAGTTTAATTTCTGGACTGTAACTGGTTAAATTCTGTTGAAGACTTTGATATTGCGGACTGGATATTGTAAATATCGAGGCATAAATTGTTTTAAATGAGTCAGAGCTTTCAGTATCAGATGGTCTTTGTTCGAGTAGATTAACGTTAAAGTCTTGAAGCACGATCTTTTTAAGCGGTTTAAGCTGAGTCTTTATGCTTGAAAGTTTTTGCTGAAAGGTTTGTTGATCTGTAATACCTGTAAAATTTTCATCGTATTTGAGCAGATCATAGCGTTTTTCACTCAGTGAATAGCGATAAACTCTTGGAATGTCATAGCTTGCTGAATTTTCAAGAATTAAAACCGCTTTTTTATCTGAATCATAGCCGAGGACTTCAAGTGAAATATTGCTATAACTTTTTGCAAAAGCGAGAGCGCTAAAACTGAATAAGAGCGTTGATGTGATTATTTTTAACACGATTTATCCTCATTATTGTATTGGTAAGAGCAAAACAGCATCTTCAACATCATAGCCTGTTTCTTCTGGAATGCCGAAATATTTAACCACAATCAGCAGCTTATTCTGATTTGGCACGACATAGTTCTGAGTGATTTTTATTGTTTTAGCATACTGTATAGCTTGTTGGTTTTTGCTTTTTAAAGAAGCTGTTGTAACTTTGTATATGGTTTTATATTGAGGAATCTTTTGGGATTGATCATGCCAAGCAGGGACGTAATGAGTTTGACTTTGCACCACTTGAATTTTTGCTGTATTGGCATTTCCTATAAGTAACGGTGTTAAACGCTTTTTAATTTTATTTAGGTCTTTTTCAAACTGGATAGCATCTTGATCATAGTCAATTTGATGCGTTTTGGGATTAATATATAACGATTGTACTTCAATCAACTTGTCAGGTGTTTTACTATTGAGCTGATAATAGTATAACTGTGGCAAGCGCCCACGCTCATCTTCATAGTGTCGTAACAGATAAAGTTTTTGTTGTTTTGCTTCATAACCCAATACTTCTATTGTTTGTCCACCACCGACAGTTGCATAACAATGTAATGACGTTGTAAGGATAGTGGTGGTGGTTATGTGTTTTAGAAATTTCATCCGCAAATATTCTTGATGTGTTTTAAGATATCTTGCTTAAATATTGTTTAGATTAAAATGGTGTTTGAGTAAAAATAAAAGCCAATATAAACTTAAAAAATGCGGAAGAATCAAAAACAGAAGATTAGGCTTCTTTTAACTATATAAATGCTAGATATAAAAAAGGAGATCATGATGATCTCCTTAATGAAATTTCGCTTGCAAATAATTAGAAATGTTCAGCAGTTGCTAAGTTCCACATTCTAAAATAGAAGTTTTCTTCATCTTTATTTTCACAACTGAGCAATTCGCCGTCTTTCATCCAAAAGTGCAATTGAGCATAGTTTTTGATTTCACGGTCATTGATTCGTTGTGCCAAATGATGTGCTTTAATCTCAGCAGGATGTTGTAAGCCAGCTGCAGCAATCATTTCCGCAAGCGCTTTTAAGGTGTTTTTTTGGAAACTAAACACACGGTCTGCTTTAGATGGCACATCAAGTGCTTTTTGACGTTCTTTGTTCTGCGTTGCAACGCCAACAGGACATTGGTTGGTATGACAACTTTGTGCTTGGATACAACCCACCGCAAACATAAAGCCACGTGCAGAATTGACCCAGTCGGCACCCATAGCCATCGTACTGGCAATATCAAAGGCACTGATAATTTTACCACTTGCACCAATCTTGATTTGCGAACGTAAACCTGCGCCAATTAAGGTATTGTTTACAAATAGCAGGCCTTCACGTAAAGGCGTACCCATATGATCAATCAGTTCAATAGGGGCAGCACCTGTACCGCCCTCTGAACCATCAACTACAATAAAATCTGGGGTGATTTTGGTCAGCAGCATGGCTTTTACAATGCTCATAAATTGCCAAGGTTGCCCGATACACAATTTAAAACCAACCGGTTTACCGTTGGATAGCTCACGTAATTGCTGAATAAAATGCATCATTTCAATAGGGTTGCTAAAAGCAGAATGGGTTGCTGGAGAAATACAATCCACGTCCATAGAAACCCCGCGTATTTCGGCAATTTCTTTGGTGATTTTATCTTTAGGAAGAATACCGCCGTGCCCTGGTTTTGCCCCTTGTGATAGTTTGATTTCGATCATTTTGATCTGAGGCAAAGCCGCTTGTTGCTTAAATTTTTCAGGATCAAACTTACCATCTAAAGTACGGCAACCAAAATAGCCACTGGCAATTTCCCAAACAATATCACCACCCGGTTCCAGGTGATAAGGACTTAAGCTGCCTTCACCTGTGTCATGATAAAAGTTGCCTTTTTTTGCACCAGTATTTAAAGCAAGAATGGCATTTGCACTCAAACTACCAAAACTCATTGCTGAGATATTCATGATCGAAGCGCTATAAGGTTGTGAGCACTGATCATTACCAATACTAATTCTAAATGTATTAAAATCAGCAGGTGTTTTGGGTGTCATCGAATGGGTTAAAAAACGATAGTCATCTTGATAGACATCAATAATAGAACCAAAAGGCTTATCTGCATTTTCATTTTTAGCACGTTGATAAACTAAGCTTCTTTGTGCACGTGAAAAAGGTAAGGCATCATCATCAGATTCAATGAAATATTGACGAATTTCAGGACGGATATCTTCAAAGAAAAATCGGAAATGTCCCATTAAAGGGTAATTTCTTAAAATAGAATGCTGTGTTTGGATGATATCGGCAAAGCCAATTGCGGCCAGTATGGATGAAATAATCCAAGCTAAATTCAGTACAGTATCTGAAAAAAAGTAATAAATATAATGACCTTCGTTAAAGAAAATAATCCAAGTCAAATATAAAGATACAAATATACAAAGGAACCAAACGGAATAACGGGAGAAAAAAGTATTGAGAAGTTGATGTCGAATTGCTTGAGCAGGACTTGCCATGAAGTAAATATCTCATTCTTTATATAGCGCTAAATTGCCCAAATTGATGAAAAAGCTCAAGTAATGATTTGTTAGACTTGAGAATGGTTCTAGATTAATAATTGAATGATTTATTTTCTAAACAATTTGAGTTAATTTAACTGAAATATTTATTCAATATTCGATGAAAACAAAAAGGAATCGAAAATGTTTGAAGAGTTTCTGACAAAATTGTTAAACCCCAGTATCAGTTTTTTAGCCATTTATGTTTCTGTGATCGTTGTTATTGCGTATATCGGGCTGTTCTTCCAGTTTTTTAAAATAAAAAATCTAAAGCAGGAAAACGAGACATTAAAGCATCAGTTAAATTCTCAAGCTCATTCAAATATCAGCTTGAGTAAGGATGAGGGAATTATTTCTTAAAACTATGTTGAAAGTAAATTGATAGAAATAAAGCCTGAATTTTCAGGCTTTATTTGATAAGTTTTAATTATTTAGCTTTGAAATTTTGACAGTAATTATATGATCGACCTTACTTCTGATGTAGAACAGGAATTATTAACAGCAATGGACAACTATAAAGCCATTGCTGAAGTGCTTATTGATAAATTAATTACAGAAACAGACCAACCTGAAAAAGAAAAAATTAACGCAGGACACTATTACGAAATACAAGATGCTGATTTTTTAAATGGACAAAAAACGCTATCGGAAGATTGGTCTTTTTTTGTGCATGGAGAACACTGTATGTTTGAGAATTTAATAACAGGACAAATTCTTGAAGTTTCGCTTGGAAACAAAGAAAGTATTGGCAATCTTGACCCATATTTCTTTTATAATTTTCTCAAGACAACAGTTGAATTCAATCACTTAACAAAATGCTTCGTTAATCCCTTTAGTAGTACTTTAGACTTTTTTGAAAAACTTGAACGACAAAAAATATTGACAATAGATTTCGGAGTTTATCGAAAACTATGAGAAAAAATAGTCTGATAAAAGGACAATAAAGTCACAGCAAAGTCTTTATCTCTAGTGGGATGAAGTGTTTACTTTTCTAATACCTATGAAAATTTATACTTTAGCAGAACTGAAGTGACTTAAACTCAATGCTTCGGTTAAGTCCTCAAGCTCACTCAAATATCAGCTTGAGTAAGGATGAGGGAATTATTTCTTAAAACTATGTTGAAAGTAAATTGATAGAAATAAAGCCTGAATTTTCAGGTTTTATTTAAGCGTTAAATTGTTAGAGTTAGATTGCGAATTTTATTCGTCAGTTGGAACAAGCATCAAGATAGACTCATTCAACAATCCCGCAATGTCTTCTAATATTTCATCATCAGACAATTCATGATTGAGTTTGACACTTTGTCCATCTGCAATCTGCTTTAAATGGGGTGCAAATTGTTCAGAAATACAAATCGATTCACCATTTGCCCAGAATAAAAATTTATGATCCTGTTCAAGATAAATTAATCGAGAAGCCGGCTCAATTTGTAGTAAATAGCCTTGTTCAAGAACTTCTTCTAAATCTCCAGTGCCAATCGCTTCAGCATCTGGAATATTTTCAGGGTACTTTGCTTCAGCCATTAGACTCATAATGGCATCTTCTAACACTTTAGAATTATTTAATTTCGCCAACAATTCAGCTTTTAAATAATCGAGTTCAGCTTGTGTTACTTGCCCAATCGGGTTTTGTTTATTCCGTAAGATGTCGATAAGCGGATTACGTAGTTGTTGGTCTTCGACAAATTTATCGCTGACACGATCCATCATGTCGGCAATATTCGGCATACGGAAACCAAAAGAGTAGGTTAGGCAATCGCCTTCTGCGACACCATAATGTGACAATCCTGGTGGGACATAAAGTAAATCACCTGGCGCTAAAACTTCATCAAAATTGATCTCCATTTCTGGAAGTAGCTTTAACGGCTGCCCTTCAACAAATTCAGATTCAGCATCACACATTTGTCCAAGTTGCCAACGACGGTGTCCATAACCTTGTACAAGAAATACATCATAAAAGTCAAAATGCTGACCTACAGAACCACCTTTAGCAGCATAAGAGACCATAATGTCATCACGACGCCACTGTGGAATAAAAGGAAATTTCTTCCAAAGTTCTGCTAAATCAAATGAATAATGATCTACAGCTTGAATCAATAAGGTCCAAAGCTTTGGCATTTTTTGAAAATCACCTTTGATGAGTGGTGATGATTTTACTGACCATTGATTTGGATCTTTGTCTTTTTGTTTGATTAGGCGTGCTGTGATGTTTTCATCCAGAGCAAGCTCCATGACATCATCTGGAACAAGGATATTGGCAATTTCAGGTAAAGCATTACGAACCAATAAAGGTTTTTTTTGCCAGTATTCTGAGAGGAATTGTTCAGCAGTAATTCCGCCAAGAACATCTAAAGGTAGGGACATGAAAATAGCCTAAGCAAATTTGAATCTATAATGTGGCTATTGTCTTATGTTAAGTAAAAGGGTGCAAGTTGATTTCTAAACCATAATTTTTAAATTTAGATTATAATGAATCAATCTTAAATTACTTTATATAAATTTAAAAAATGTTAAAAATCAAAGGATTATGCCTAGTTTTATGTTTGATTGTAAATGTATTTAGCATTAGTTACGCAGAACAAAACGTAAGTAATGCCTTTAAAATGCAGAATAAATATACTTATAGCAAAAAAATTAGAATAATAAAATCAGATGATTTTGATAAAAGTTTTAAAGAATTATTAGAAGAGGGCTATATATCTATTAAGTCTGAAGTTTTTAAAGAAAATACAGGTGACTATGATTATAAAAAAGTTGTAGAGCGAATGAGCGATAATGCTAAAAAGATAAGAGCAGAGCTAATTTTATTTAGTAGTGAAAATCAGGGTTCAAGTATATTTCAAAGTAAAACTGTTCACGCAATTCCTCGTATGGCTGGTTCCAATAAAAGTAATAATGTTTTTAACAATAGTTTAAATCAAGATAATATGGATGGGACCTATATGGGAGCTTTTACTAGAACTTCTAGTACCACCAAATATAACGTTAATTATTTAATTTTTTTTAATTCTAGAATGGGAATATATCCAGTCAATTTGTCAGATATTGACAAGTCAAATAATGGATTGCAAACTGGGGTAAAAGCAATGTTTATAAAGAAAAATACTCCAGCTGATGGCCAAATTCAAGAAAATGATATAATTATTAAAATAGGTAATGACGATATTATGAATGTGAATAGTTTTGTTGAGTCCTCAAATAGCTTGAAAAGCGGTTTTATTACCCTACAGATTCTACGTAAAGGGCAAAAAATGAATAAAATAATTGCTATAAATTAACATTAGATTGAACATGAAGGTAAATATCAAAAATACTTTCACCTTCAAATCCATAGCAAACTAAGGCAGTTGAACTCCCAACTTCCTTAAAATTCCACATAACTGAATCATTGGCATACCCATCAAAGTGGTTTGGTCTTGCCCAATCATTTGCTTAAATAAACCAATACCAAGACTTTCACACTTAAAGCTACCCGCACAATGCAGAGGTTGATCAATTTCGATATAACGCTCAATTTCAGCCAAAGTTAAGTCACGAAATTTCACATGATAATGCTCGACCAAGGTTTGTTCAAAACCAGAAGCCAAATGTTGCACACTTAAGGCTGTACTAAAAAAGACATTTCTGCCTGAATTGGCTTGTAGCTGTTGAATGGCTTTTTCTACAGATAGAGGTTTACCAATAAAATCTTGTGGTGCATGTTCACGCCAAGCCACCTGATCTGACCCAATCACAATTGCATTTGGATGATCTTGTGCAATGACTTGGGCTTTTTCAAAAGCCAAGCGCTTAGCCAAGTCATCGGCATGAGACTCGCCCTGTGGTGATTCATCGATTTCAGGAGAGATACAATGATAGTCTAAGCGCAAACGATTCATTAAATCTTTACGGGTTTGGCTGGATGAAGCCAAAATAATTTCAGGGTGATTCATCTTTGAATAATTCATGCCTAGTTATACTGCATATTCCATCAAGAGATCTAAGGGAACATACGCCAAAACAGCTTGATGACAGGCTTGTAGTTTTACACGAGGTGCCATATCGTTTTGATAGGCCTCAACCCAACGCGTCACACATAAACACCAAAAATCACCAGGTTGTAGTCCCGGAAAGCCGTGTTCTGGCAGCGGTGTAATTAGGTCATTTCCCACTTTTTGTGAAAAATTTAAAAATTCTGAAGTCATTTCAGCGCATACAGTGTGCTGACCGAGATCGGTTGTTGCTGTATGGCAGAAACCATTACGAAAATAACCTGTGATTGGAGAAAAACAACAACTTGCTAAAGGTTCACCTAAGACATTTAAACCATTGATTTTAGGATCGGGATGAAAAGACATAAGCGTATAGAATTTAAAAGTTCGCCCTATAATAATCAAATCTCAACTTTTCTACAGCTTTTCTACAAAAGTATCTAACCTTTTTTTGTGTAATCATTTAGAATCTACGCGATTTTTAATATCTATAAGAGAGCTATACATGAATTTTCAGCGTATGACTGACCTCGATTTAGCAGGCAAGCGTGTACTTATTCGTGAAGACTTAAACGTACCTGTTAAAAATGGTGTGATTACAAGTGATGCACGTTTACGTGCTGCATTACCGACAATTAAATTGGCACTTGAGAAAGGTGCTGCGGTCATGGTGTATTCTCATCTTGGTCGTCCCGTTGAAGGTGAGCCAAAAGCGGAACAATCATTAGCTCCTGTAGCAGCTTATTTAACTGAGGCACTTGGTCAAGACGTTAAATTATTTACAGATTATTTAGATGGTGTTGAAGTTGCAGCAGGGCAAGTGGTATTACTTGAAAACTGTCGTTTCAATGTAGGTGAAAAGAAAAATAATGCTGAACTTTCAGCAAAATATGCAGCGCTTTGTGATGTATTTGTGATGGACGCATTTGGTACAGCGCATCGTGCAGAAGCATCAACTGAAGGCGTAGCACGCTTAGCAAAAGTTGCAGCAGCGGGCCCTTTGCTTGCAGCTGAATTAGATGCTTTAGGTCGTGCGTTGCAAACACCTGAAAAACCAATGGTTGCAATTGTTGCTGGTTCTAAAGTTTCTACTAAACTTGATGTTTTAACTTCGCTTTCTGATATTTGTGATCAATTGATTGTTGGTGGTGGTATTGCCAATACATTCTTAGCCGCAGCTGGCTTCAATGTCGGTAAATCATTGTGTGAACATGATTTGATTGACACAGCGAAAGCGATTGCGGCAAAAGTATCAGTTCCACTTCCAACAGATGTTGTTGTGGCAGATGCCTCTGCAATCGACTTTGCCGATTTCTTAGGTTCATTGGCAAATGCTAAAGCAACAGTAAAAAAAGTTGAAGATGTTGCAGACAATGACATGATCTTAGATGTCGGTCCTGAAACTGCAAAAGCTTTTGCAGAAATTTTAAAAACTTCTAAAACGATCCTTTGGAATGGTCCAGTTGGCGTGTTTGAAGTGGATCAATTTGGTGAAGGTACAAAAACACTTTCTTTAGCGATTGCGGAATCTGAAGGATTCTCTATTGCAGGTGGTGGTGATACTTTAGCGGCAATTGATAAATACCAAGTTGCAGACAAAATTGGTTATATTTCAACTGGTGGTGGTGCATTCCTTGAATTTGTTGAAGGCAAAACACTTCCAGCTGTAGCGGTATTGCTTGAACGTGCTTAATTGAAAAATTATTTTAATTATGACGTTTATATGAAAGGCTGACCTCGTGTCAGCCTTTTTTATCTGAGAGATTCATTGTAAAGTAATAAAAATGAAATATAACTGCAATAAAATAGATCAAATCCAATCACCAACACTGGGAAATGTGATGAAATTTAAATTTACACTTGCAGCACTTCTTATTGCTCCTTTGGCATTTACTGCATGTTCTAAACAAGAAAAAGCACCAGCCTCAGAACAAACATCTTCTTCTGAAGCCGCTTCAGCAGAATCAGCAAACACATCTGCAGAACAACAAGCTGTGATTGATGCGCTTGATCAGCCTGTTTTGGATGAAAAAAATACAGATGTAGCTGCTGAAAAAGCAAATGCTCCAGCAGATGCGGCTACGCCAGCGACTGAAGAAGAAGCACCTAAAGCTCAATAATCTTTCTAAATGTTGTTATTTGTTAAAAGTCCCTGCAAACGCGGGGATTTTTTATGAAATAGTCAATATTGTTGCTGAATTGAAATAAAGCAACATGTAGAATATGGGGCATTACTTGGGAGGATATTATGGCTCTTATCTCATTGCGCCAACTCTTGGATCATGCCGGTGAACATAGTTACGGCGTTCCAGCGTTTAATGTGAACAACTTAGAACAAATGCGCGCAATTATGTTAGCCGCTGACGCAACAAATTCACCTGTAATTGTGCAAGCTTCGGCTGGTGCACGAAAATATGCAGGTGCTCCATTTTTACGTCATTTAATTTTAGCTGCAATTGAAGAATGGCCACATATTCCAGTGGTAATGCATCAAGATCACGGTACAAGCCCAGATGTTTGTCAACGTTCGATCCAGCTTGGATTTTCATCTGTAATGATGGATGGTTCTTTAGGTGCAGACGGTAAAACACCAACATCTTATGAATATAACGTTGATGTAACACGTCGTACTGTTGAAATGGCACATGCATGTGGTGTTTCTGTAGAAGGCGAAATTGGCTGTTTGGGTAGCCTTGAAACAGGTTTGGCTGGTGAAGAAGATGGTGTTGGTGCAGAAGGTGTACTTGATCATTCTCAACTTCTCACTTCTGTTGAAGAAGCTCGTCAATTCGTTGCAGATACCAATGTTGATGCTTTAGCAATTGCAGTCGGTACTTCTCATGGTGCGTACAAGTTTACTCGTCCACCTACAGGCGATATCTTGGCAATTGACCGTATTAAAGAAATTCATGCGGCACTTCCAAATACTCATCTTGTTATGCATGGTTCAAGCTCGGTACCACAAGAATGGTTAGCGATTATTAACCAATATGGTGGTGACATCAAAGAAACTTATGGTGTTCCAGTTGAACAGTTGGTTGAAGCAATCAAGCATGGTGTACGTAAAATCAACATCGATACAGATTTACGTTTAGCATCTACAGGTGCAATGCGCCGTATGATGGCTGAAAAACCAAGTGAATTTGACCCACGTAAATTCTTCGGTGAAACTGTTGAAGCAATGAAACAAATCTGTGTAGACCGTTATACAGCATTTGGTACTGCGGGCAATGCAGACAAGATTCGCCCAATTTCTTTAGAAAAAATGGTTGATCGTTATAAATAATCTTTGATGGTTGTTGATCACCTAAAAGCCCACTCATACCAGTGGGCTTTTTCTTGAATTATAGGGACTCGGTTCCGCATAAATTTTGCAATGATTGGTGAGATAAGAAGTAAATTATGGAACTCATATTTTCAGCAGCACTTTGTAGTGTGCTGGTTTCAATGCTTTTAAAATGGACCAAACAAAAAGGTTTTGATGCATTGCAAATGATTGCTTGGAATTATGCAATCGCCAGTGTATTGAGCTATATTTGGTTTAAGCCTGATTTGGCCCATATTTCAATCTCAAATACACCATGGTGGTTGATTCTTGGTTTAGGCGTTGTGTTACCCAGTATTTTTTTATGTCTAGCAAAATCATTACATAGTGCAGGAATTTTAAAAACTGAAATTGCACAGCGATTGTCTGTGGTTTTATCATTATTGGCTGCATATTTTTTATTCCAAGAACAATTTAACCAATTAAAAATGCTTGGTATCGGTTTGGGTATTGTGGCAGTTTTATGTATTGTACTTTCCCAGTCGAGTTCATCAAATTCATCCCTCAATCAGAAAGGGATCCTTTATTTACTCAGTGTTTGGGTAGGTTATGCTTTGGTTGATGTTTTATTGAAATATACAACCAGTCTGGGCTTACAGTTTCCAGTTACATTAACCTTGATGTTTATCTGTTCATTCCTATTATCTGTCGGTTACTTACTGATTCGAAAAACTCAGTGGAAGCTTCAGAACTGTATTGCTGGTTTGGCCTTGGGGATCATAAATTTTGCCAATATTGCTTTATATGTCAAAGCGCATATTTTATTAAAAGATTCTCCAGCCATTGTTTTTGCAGGGATGAATATCCTTGTGGTGTTATTTGGGGTCATTGCAGGGCTGTTAATTTTTAAAGAAAAGCTTAAAGTGATTACCGCTCTAGGACTGGTTTTAGGTTTGGCTGGGGTGGTATGTTTAGCCTTGGCAATATAATGACTTAACAGCAAGAAAGCTTCGCTGTTAATACGATTGCTGATCACTTTACAATGACATCAAACGGTAAATTTATAGATTAACTTGGTGGATATGAGATGGATGCATTTGAACAATTATTTATTCATTTAGATTTACAACTAAATAATATTCGCTTAGTACCACTGTCTTTTGAACACGAGCAAGGACTCGCTGAAGCGTGTCGTGATGGTGAATTGTGGAATTTACGAATTACCTCTACACCACATTACACAGAAGTTAAAAATTATATTGAAAAAGCACTGATCCAAAAAGCACAGGGCAGCCGTTATCCCTTTGTTGTCATAGAGCAAAGCTCAGGGAAAGTCTTGGGAACGACCAGTTATCACGATATTTTATTAAACGTAAAACGTTTTGAAATCGGCTATACATGGTATGCACAATCGGCACAACGGACCCATGTCAATACAAGCTGTAAACTATTGCTATTAGGGTTCGCTTTTGAACAACTTCAAGCCAATACCGTGGCGTTGCGGACTGATCAATTTAATTTTAAAAGCCAAAAAGCCATTGAACGTTTAGGTGCTAAAAAAGATGGCATTATTCGGGGTGATCAAATGCGTAAAGATGGTACGATTCGAGATACGGTGTTGTACAGTATTTCGCAAGGTGAGTGGAACAATGTAAAAGCACATTTACAAGACATGTTGGCACATTATAAAAAATAACTATTTTGTTGAATTATATTCGATTCAAGGGCATGCAAATGCCTTTGAAATCATTTGAAAGATCGTCATGGTGATTTCATATTTTGATCATAAAACTTTCAAAAACATAGCGGACAATGGAGGAGCATTCTTTACATTGGTGTAATTGCTATGAATCAAGATATCTTTTCAACGCTTTATACATCATTACAAACCCATCAAGTGCAGCTTTTACCACTACAAATAGAACATGAAAATGCTTTAGTTGAGGTATGTAAAGATGGCCGCTTGTGGGAATTGGAATATACATCGGTTCCACATTATTCTCAGATCAAGGCTTATATTGCCAAGGCACTTGAACAAAAATCTTTAGGAATACGCGTACCTTTTGTTGTTTTAAATCAGCGGAATGGTCGTATTGTAGGAACCACCAGTTTTCGCGATTTTATTTGGGAGGTACGCCGTGTTGAGATTGGTTATACATGGTATGCACAATCAGCACAACGCAGTCATATCAATACCAGTTGTAAGTTGTTATTACTTGAGTACGCATTTGAAAAACTACAAGCCAACTCGGTTGTATTAAGGACGGATATTCGCAATGTTAAAAGTCAAAGCGCCATTGAGCGTCTAGGTGCGCATTATGATGGTGTGCTACGTCAAGATGCGCTACGAAAAGATGGAACTGTTCGCGATACTGTTATATACAGCATACTCAAAGATGAATGGCAGGGCATTAAACAGCATTTAAGCCAGTTACTTAGCCAAAGCTATAAGGTTTAACTTATAAAGTTTGATTATGTATTTAACTACAATCTATATGTAAGCGATGTTGTTGGCAATGAATGCATTGAAACAGATAGCCTGTTAAATCACCGTCGATACTGAGGTGATCTTGGATAAGCTCTACTGGATAACCATTTTCCTCGATATCGGCTTTAACCTCATCCCAAATTGGTTTAAGCATTTCACTATCCGCATAAGCGATAAACTGACATGGTTCATTGCAATGCACGAGCCAAACTTCTTGTTGCCAACTATGATAACTTGGCGTTTTTAAGCAGATTTCATCTAAAAATTCAGGGTTGATTTTTTCGGAAGGAACATTTGGGTTTGAAGAAATACCTTCAATGCCACAATAGTCATTGTATTCTCCATCGTATTTTTGCGCTGCTGCACCATTGGCAATACACCACGGACAGATATAATCGGGTTCATCTATGCTATAGAAAGAACATACGTACTTTAAGTCGCGTTGTTGATTGCAAATTGAACAAATACCATCTTCTTTTTCAAACAGATCAAGTTTGTATGCATTGGGATGATATTTAAACTGAGGGTAATTCATATTTTTGATTCTTCTAGGCAAAGATTTTAACTATTGAATGCTAACAATAAAATTCTACCCGAAAACTTTCAATCAGTTCAGGTGGAACGCGTGTTGTTTGTCCATTGGTGCGCATAAACAGTTCGCCTTTGTAATACAAAGGACGGTCCGATTTATTACATTTAAAGACCAATATGGTTTTTCCTCGAATCTGTATTTCTTCTAGTGTGGTATAAATATTTGAAATTTTGTTACTTTCGTGTGCCAGTTTATCAATCAAACTCCGCTTCATTAAGTCGAGTGAATTATTAAAGTGTTCCGCAAGTTCATTTTCAATCCCTACAATGGTTAAATCATCAGCAACGCCTATAAATACATAGCCATTGCGGGTATTCATAAATGCAAAGCACGCTTTGACCCATTTATCTGATTTGCGGTTGGTTAATAGGTCAGTGGTACGTTCTTTAAATTCAATCCGTTGATTTTCACCCAGTTGAATTAAATTAAAATAGTACTCTGAACAGGATTTTTGCCGATAATGATTGAGTGTGGTCTTAATTTTTTCTAATGATTTATATGCGGCAACAGTTTCTAAATTATGAATATCTTGCCATTGGTAAATTAATTTAATCTTTAACTCGTTGGCTAAGTTGGGATCAGCAAGGTATTCAAAGCTCAAATTGAGATATTGTAAAATTTCTGTGTAAATAGCATGACTGGCAATTGGAATGGAAATTTTATTAAAGGTATTTCTTATTTTTTCTAAATTTTTGTGAAATTCAAAAGCTTCTTGGTAAAAGCTTAAATATTTAAACTCATTTAAAATATGTTCATAAGGGCGATGAAATGAGTTAGGAAACAGTTGCTTGGGCGGTATATGGATATATTTTTCAATCTGTTGAAAGTAATATCTTAAGGTTGGATACTTTAAGGCCTGATCAATATTGATTTCAAATTTCTCGGAAAGTGGCTTGGTGGTATAGGCTTGAAAAAACAGCAGTGTTTGGATTTCTTTGTATTTATTGGGGTAGTCATGCCAATGCGTTTCTAGAAACTCATTAAAATTCTTAAATTTATTGGTGAGATACATGTTCAAATCCATAGCAACACCTTTGATCCTCTATTGTTTGGTGTTCGGTATTTACAACAAATATGTCATCAGACTATTTATATATAGTTATTTATAAGTTAATTAAGTCAGGAAATAAAGCGTAAAACTTTAAATCGGATCGTGAAAGTTGTTAGAAAATATAACAAATATTTCAATTTGGTGAATAGCGCATTTGACTGCTTCATTTCGTCATTCATCGATAATTTGCGGAATCGCTAAACTTGGATTTTGGATAAATGATGCTAATCGTTCTTTTAATGAGGTGGCTCGTTCAGGAACAGCATCAATTGCAATCTCAGCGAGCCTCTTGACCAATTGTAAATCACCAGCAGCACCAGCTACATAGCAGAGGGTACACATGTGTGCGGGATGTAAGGGATTCATACAGGCCTGATGCGCTTTCTTGAGAAAATCTTCAGGCCAATGTGCTAATTGATTAAAGAAATTTTGGCTTTGACGATTCCACTCAGATACTAGAAATTGCACCATTTCGTTAGCATCTTGTTCATTTGAGGTATATGACCAGTCGTTGTCATGATCATTGATCAAATAAGGCAGGATCGAACTACGCCATGCACAATCGAAATCACGCATTTTTTCAATATCTAAAGCGTTACCTGTACATCGCATAACATATTCACCTAATGGGATGAGGTGAATACCGAGATTAACTTGAAAACAATGTCTTTTAATGGAGTGCTGTATATCGACGATTCGAATAACTTCTCCCTCAACCTGCCTAAATACATCGCCTTTTTTTATAAAGCCTTGTGCTTTTAAAATGGGATAAAACTGACGTTGTAATAGTTTGGAAATGACTTTTTTATCCATTAGATATATCCATGGTGAAGGCTAGCATTGCCATAGAAATTTAGCAGTTTTACCCTGAGGGCAAACAAACAGCCATTCAACTTGTAAGCCAAACGTTTTAACAGGAAGACCGCCAAAAGAGGTTTGATCAAGGTGTTGTGAGATTTGGTCTAAAATTAACAGTTGAGTCATGTTTATACCTTATTTTATTTGTATTTTAGCGCTGGGGGCGTTAGATCTTAACTGTGTACAACATATCCAAAGATTCCAACCAAGCTGCTCTTCTGGGTTAAGCCCAATGCAAGTCGAGGCAAGACACAACCTGTAATGATTGTTCCTTTCGGGTAATTATCAGAATTGATTTGTTCTAAAAGTGCTGAGTCACCAATCCGAACAAATGCACAGTCGATAAAATCGTGTTGTGCTGCAAACCAATCCATCATCTTGTGCCAAGGCTGAAAATATTCTGCTGGAGATTCTTCACCATCTTGTTCTACTTCTTTCCACCACTGTGTATTGGTTGTAAGCGGTTCAGTCGTAATGTTTGCCAAAGGAAAAATAGTATTGGCAAAGTATTGTTGAATCAGCTGAGGCGTAATTTTTTGGCTAGCTGAGTTTTGTGAATGCATGATATAAAAATCTTGAAAATAATCACCCGAGTTTGAACCCATGCCAACTTCAATATTTGCCATGATATTGGCGATTTCAGTGCTTAATTTTTGACAAAGTTTTAATTCATCGGGATCAATTTCATGCTGCAATGGGATATTTTGCTTTGAAATAGACCCATCATTATAAACGCTGGTAAAGCGCGAAATGATATTGTTAGGCCATTCATCTGTATCAGCACCCACATCATAATTCTGCATGCATTCAGATAATATTTTTAATCTTTCTTCACTTAACGCTAATTTTATACTCATGATTTTGCCAAATTTAATGATAAATCTTAATCATATAAACGGTAAATTCCAGTAAAGCGCTCACAGCCTTTTTGTGTTGTCGTCACAGACAAAATTGCTTTTTGGAAATTAAGCACATATTTACAGTCATGTTCATTGTCTAAAATTTGATTCTTTTTTTCAGGCGTGGTGTAAGCCAACAATGAGACAATTTGACTATCTTTACGGTTATTGGGATTTCGGTAGGCGATGCCTTCAACTTTAATCCGATCTTTAGTCAGTTGATGGATTTGTAAATGGGCGGGTTGCTTCGAAATTTTACCATGTTCATATTTAATGAAATGTTGGGTTAAACTTTGATTCATTGAGGTGTAAAAATTTAAGTCTTCTAGGCGAATATCGAACTGTTGTTTAAAACAATCGTTGCTTTTACATTGACTTAAACGGTTGAGCCACAAACGATGTGTATCATTGATTAAGCGTATTGGTGCATCTGTGACCAGATATGCAGTGAGATAGCTCTCATTTAATTGAGCGCGTAGTTCACTATACTGCGAACCACATAACTTTTTTAAAAGTGATGAATCTTGGTGCTTACAGTCAAGAGGCAGGGCATAAACAGCTGATGTACTGATACAGCTCAAAATGAGACCAGACAAGAGTGTTTTAATTTGATTAAATTCTGTATTCAACAGCATGATCGCTTATACTTTCACAATGTTTGCATACGTACTATAGCGAAAGAGAAAGTACGAATACAAGATTTTTAAATTTTAAAAACTGCAAAAGGAGCTAAGAATGATCATACCGATTCGTATTGGGCAGGGAATGGATGTACATGCTTTTGAAGAAGGTGATTTTGTAACTTTGGCAGGCGTTCAAATTCCACATACCCATGGTTTAAAAGCACATTCTGATGGTGATGTCGTATTACACGCATTATGTGATGCTTTATTGGGTGCATTGGCTTTAGGGGATATTGGACAGCATTTCCCAGACACAGATGCTGAATTTAAAGGTGCGGATAGCCGTAAGCTCTTAAAACATGTTTATCAATTAATTTTAGACCGTGGTTATAAATTAAATAATGCTGATATTACTGTGGCATGTGAACGGCCTAAATTAGCCAAACACAATTTGGAAATGCGTCAAAGTATTGCAGATGTGTTAGATGTTGATGTGACTCAAATTAGTGTTAAAGCAACAACCACAGAGAAATTGGGCTTTACTGGTCGTCAGGAAGGTATTTTATCCACTGCAACAGTCTTAATTTCTCATTTAGCAAAATAATTATTTTTATAGTTTAGAACTCTTACTTATCTATCTACTGAGAAATATTGATGCAGTGGTAGATAAGTTTTGATGTTTTCCGATTTTAAAGTGTTATAGTCAAATTTTAGCTACAAAAAAAGCCCTTTAAAGGGCTCTTTTCACATGCAAAAATTAGTTAGCTAACGCTTTAACTTGTGCATTCAAGCGGCTCTTGTGACGAGCAGCTTTGTTTTTATGGATGATACCTTTATCCGCCATACGGTCAATAACTGGAACTGCAGCTTTATAAGCTTCAGTTGCGGCAGCATATTCACCAGTAGCGATAGCAGCGATTGTGCGTTTGATATAAGTACGTACCATTGAACGCAAGCTTGCGTTGTGTTTACGTGCTTTAACGTTTTGACGAGCACGTTTTTTTGCTTGAGCAGAGTTTGCCACTCGTGCACTCCTTGAATTAGATGGGTCTGGGCGGGCTGAAACCACATCTGAAAACCACATCAGAGGATTATCACCAGCCCGTAAACAAGTGCCATATTGTGATTAAAGAGGCCAGTAAAGTCAAGTGTTGACATGCTTTGACAACATTTTTGTTGAAGAAAAATTTGAAATAAAACGTTAGATTAGTAATAAATCTAGGAGATTGTTTAAAAAATGACTAATTCGATAAAAAATGCGATTGTGATTGGAGCAACAGGTTTAGTGGGGCAGCGTCTCATTGAACAGCTCGATTTATTGACTGATTGTGAAAAAATTACAGTTGTTGTGCGACGAGAAAATCCCGACTTTTCAAAATTTAAAAAAGTTGAACAATTTGTATTGGATGATTTCCTTCTACTCAATGATCAAGATGTCAGCGGTTACACTCATGCATTCAGTTGTTTGGGAACGACCATTAAAAAGGCAGGTTCTAAAGAAGCTTTCTATAATATTGATTTTGAGATCAATGCACATTTTGCAGATTTATTTGAAATGACTGAAACTCATTTACTTTTAGTCAGTGCGATGGGGGCAAAAGCCTGCTCGCCAATTTTTTATAATCAAGTGAAAGGTGAACTTGAGGACTATATACAAAAGTTGAATTTATATCGTTTTTCAATTATTCGCCCATCGTTACTCCTTGGTGATCGAAATGAAAAGCGATTCTTGGAAGATGTAACGCAAAAGCTGTATGGTAAATTTTCGCATTTGGTACCCAATTCTTTTAAATATAAGCCAGTGACAGCACAACAAGTGGCTCATACTATGGTCGAGGCTGCTCAAACACAAACTCAAAAAATTGAAATTTATGATAATTTGCGTATACAAAATAGCAAATAATGGAGTGATAACGTGACTACAGTACCTTTTGTAACTTGTGATTTATTAGATGATCACCCAGACCAAGACATTCAAACCTTGATTCCATCTCTAGATGGCAAATTTTTTAGAAGTTATGGGGCGCGTAAAACCTTTGGTGGTCAAATCGTGACAGTCAAGTGTTTTGAAGATAACTCACGAGTGAAAGAGTTACTTGCTACAGATGGAACTGGCAAGGTTTTGGTTGTCGATGGTGGAGCATCCATGCGTTGTGCCTTGATGGGTGACATGATTGCAGAGTCAGCGGTTAAGCATCACTGGAATGGTGTAGTGATTTACGGCTGTGTACGTGATGTAGATGCGCTAGTTGAACTTGATCTAGGTGTCCATGCATTGGCTTCAATTCCACAAAAAAGCAATCGTAAAGGCATAGGTGAGGTCGATATTCCTGTGTATTTTGGTAGTGTCACTTTCAATTCTGGTGAATATATCTATGCAGATAACAATGGCATTGTGGTTTCAAAAGAAAAATTAGTGGATTTATAAAAAGCTTTATTTAAGCGAAAACAATCGTCTAGGGGGGTATAAAATGGTGCATCATCAAATTAAAGTTGTACAAGCTTTGGCTTCATCACTGACTGAGGGAGGCCGTGGTGTAACAGGAACTCCGTTTCCAAACCAGCCAGAAAAGGCTTTAAAGTTATATGAGTTTGAGGGTTCACCATTTTGCCGCCGTGTACGAGAAGTAATGACCTTGCTCAATTTGGATTATGAAGTCTATCCATGCCCTAAAGGTGGGACCAAATATCGTCAGGTTGTAAAAGAAAAAGGTGGAAAATTGCGTTTTCCGTATTTCATTGATGAAAATACGGGAACAGCAATGTACGAATCGAAAAAGATTGTTGATTACTTATTTAAACATTATGGTAAAACTGGCAAAACACCAAAGAAATATTCTCATTATCCTAAATACCCAACTGTAGCCATGGTGGGAACTATTATTAATGGTGCACGTGGGGTTTGGGTAAATAAAAAAATTGTTGATCGTGCAAGTCCAGCGCAATTATTGGAATTATGGGGGTTTGAAGCAAGTCCATATACACGAGTTGTGCGTGCTGTGTTAACTGAATTAGAAATTCCATTTATCTTTCATAATGTGGCTAAAGAGTGTTGGCAAGATCTAGGCCCAGCAGTTTTACGTTTAAAACCTGGTAAATATGTTCCTTTGGTCGGTGGCAAACGTGAAAAAATTATTCCTGTTATGGCGCGTGCAAAGCAAGATATTCAAGTGCCTTATTTAGAAGATCCAAATACAGGTGAAAAACTCTTTGAGTCAGCAGCAATCGTATCTTATTTACAGAAACAATATGGTTAACTCTATGTGTTAAAAGCACCTAACATAGGTGCTTTTAATTGAAGGATAAATGTGGGTTTACAAGAAAATTATCTTGAATATCGAAATCATATAAATACTTTAAAGACTGACCAAGGCTATATAAAGTATATTTTGAAAATTCAGCAGGTCGTGCATCAACGGCAGTTGGTATCTTGTATGAGTGATTCAAAATGGCTCAAACTTCTGCATGCAATGACAGACTTGGATTTTCCACCTGCATTTATTGTCAAATTGGTGACTGAAAATAAAGATCTACAAGCTGAAGATCAATTTGTGAAGAAAATTCCGTGGTATTTGGGTGATTGGCATCCTTTCTATCACGATGCTATGCCTGTATTTATTGCAATTGAATATTTAATTGTAAAGCCTATGCTGAGCAAACCGAGAGGAAGATTGATCAGTGATTTGATTTTAGATCAAACAGATCAATTTCGTACTTTGTTGCAGCATTTGAATATTGTGTTTGATGAAAAAAACAGTTGTTTTAAAATTTATGCTTATTACTCAAAGTAATTTTAAAAATAATGACAATAGAGGTGTCTGAACAAATAAGTCAAAACAGATTGCTTTAATCATTTTTCGCAACATTTCTATCCATATAAATATTGTGAATTAGTGGATTGTTAACGATAAAAACTTAAGCTTTAAAACAGCCTATGTTAGATTGTAACCAATAGAATATTTTGAGATAAATTATGACTTCAACTCGAATTCAACCTGTTATGAATCGTCCAGGGGAAAATGCCTTATTTATTGTTTTAGGATTAAGGCTTGGGGCTGAAGTAATAGATACAGTAATCGATTTTGCAGCAAATTTTTCAGCATTAACACGTAGTTTAACCAACCGTTATCCAGATGCACAATTTAGTGCGGTTATGGGATTTGGGGCAAATGCGTGGGAGCGTTTATTTCCTGATCAGGCTAAACCACAAGAATTAGAACAGTTTAAAGAAATTAAAGGGCCAAAATATACGGCTGTTTCAACAGAAGGTGATTTGTTTTTCCATATTCGTGCTGATCGTCAAGCGTTGTGTTTTGAAATGGCAGATATGATCAATACGCAATTAAAAGCCGTAAGTTATCCAGTGGATGAAGTGAATGGTTTTCGATATTTTGACGGTAGAGCGATTATTGGCTTTGTCGATGGGACAGAAAACCCAGAGCCTGAAATTGCAGCTGAATATGCACTGGTGGGTGATGAAGATCCAGACTTTAAAGGTGGCAGCTATGCATTTATTCAAAAATATATGCATGATATGGACAAGTGGCGTGCGCTCAGTGATGAAGAACAAGAAAAAGTCATCGGACGTAAAAAGTTTAATGATGTTGAACTGAGTGATGATGTAAAGCCTAAAACAGCACACAATGTAGTGAGTAAGGCGCATGATGCGGATGGCAATGAAATTAAAATCATGCGTGCAAATATGCCGTTTTCAAATCCATCTAAAAATGAATATGGCACCTTCTTTATTGGTTATGCACGCAAATTTAGTGTGACCCGACAAATGTTAGAGCATATGTTTCAAGGTGATGAAGAGGGTAATTTAGATCGTTTATTAGATTTTAGTACAGCAGTGACAGGAACCTTATTCTTTGTGCCTACTGTCGATTTCTTAGATGATTTAGGTGACGAATAACGCTGATGGTTTATGTTCAGGTAAATGGTCGTTTTAAAACGGCCTTTTACTGCGAAACTTTGTCATCTTTGTTATGATGAATCTCTGATTTAATTGAGTTTTAATGATGTTTGATAAAATTACAGCATTATTTAAGGGCAATAAAAATGGTCCTGAACAAGTTTTTCTACAAGAAAATAATATTCAAATTGATGCTGAGCATGGTTTTATAGTAGATGGTATTGTTTTAAATCGTGAGTTATCTGAACGGCTGGAATACTTTTCTAACCGAAAACTCAATAATTTTGATGATTTAAAGGCTTTGTTCTATAAAACAATTTTGATCAATGAAAAGATTGATTTAGAAATCGCGACGAACAACTATGTGCAAAGGCTTGGCAATACAGAAGAAAATTTAAAACAATTTAAAGAAATTATTCGAAAACTCAATGATTATTATAAAGCGTTTAAACGAGAAAAATAAATCCACTTAAGGCATGGATAACATTTAGTGGAATCAGAATATTTCACCAAAGAATAATGTGTGATGTAGCTTAGTTTTTTCTCTGTTATACAAATGACTATTCTCAATTCATTTGCAAGAGCTTCCATAGGCCTATAATCCTGTGAGTTTGTCTTGAGACTGATGTGAATTCTATCCTGATGAAGAAAATGCTGCTGTTGAGTCACTGCACAGATAAATAGAATAAATAAAATCACTCAACTGAATAAAGTCATCATGTTAAACTATTGCTCATGTCTTTTAGACCCTATGCGATTATGTTTAAACAAGAAATCTCTGACCTCAATTTAAAACAACTGAAAGCAGGCGAAAAACGCTGGATTGGCACAATGCTCGGTTCATCTGCAGCCTTATTGTTTAAGGAGATCGCAGAGAAATCGGATCAGCTTTTTGTATTAGTTGCAAAAAATAATCAGCACTTGGGACAGTTGGAAAGTGAATTAGAATTTTATGGGGTAAAACCAACAATATTTCCAGACTGGGAGATATTGCCATATGATCGTTTATCTCCGCACCAAGATATTGTCTCTGAAAGACTGTCGATACTTTCCAATATGCCACAAAAAGGTATTTTATTGGTCTCTGCAACCACCTTGGCACAACGTGTTGCCCCTACATCATGGGTATTGGGTGAGCATTTTGATATCCGCGTTGGTCAGAAATTTGCATTAGAACAACAAAAATTAAAACTGGTTCAGGCGGGTTATCATCTGGTTGATACCGTTTATGACCATGGTGAGTTTGCGGTACGTGGTAGCATCATGGACATTTATGCTTCTGGGCAAAATGCACCTATTCGTATTGATTTATTTGATGATGAAATAGACAGTTTAAAATTCTTTGACCCTGAAACCCAAAGAACAACAACAAAGTTAGAGCGTTTTACCGTACTTCCTGCAAAAGAATTTCCGTTAAAAGAAGCGCGTTCAACATTTCGTGATCGTTATGCAGAAAGTTTTCCAACTGCAAATCCCAAGAAAAACCCAATTTATCAAGATGTGTTAGAAGGCATTGCTTCTCCAGGATTAGATTTCTACTTCCCATTATTCTTTTCACAGCAAGCCATGCAAACACAAAGTTGTTTGGTATCGTACTTACCAAGTAATGCGATTGTCATTACAGATAAGCACATTGACGAAGGATTGTTGAGTTTTTGGACAGATGTGATGCGTCGTTACGAGGACCGACGCCATAATGCTGATCAACCGCTATTACCACCTGAAGAAATTTTTATACAACCGAATCAACTGTTTGAGTATTTAAATCAATTTTCAAGAATTATTGCCTCAACAGAAGCCATTGAATTAAAAGCAGGCTGTATCAATTTGTCGGTTGAATTACCACCACGATTGCCTGTAGACCCTAAACAAGACCAACCATTTAAAGCAGTGAAGCAGTATGTGGATGAGGCCAATCATCCTGTATTACTAGTGGCTGAAAGTGCTGGACGCCGTGAAACTTTAAAAGATGCTTTACGTGCAAGTTTAGGTGAAATTCCAGTTGTTGAAAGTTTTGCTGTATTTCAACAATCTAATTTCTCTGTGGCGATTACCAATGCGCCTTTGGATCGTGGATTGGTCATCAGCAATGATCTATCGGTTATTTCTGAAAACCAACTGTATGAACATAGAGTTGTACAGCGCCGTAGAAAACGTCAACAAGAGGTTTCAGAAGAGTTTCTGATCCGAAGTTTGACGGAACTCAATATTGGTGCGCCAGTGGTGCATATTGATCATGGTGTTGGGCGTTATGCAGGTTTAGTCACCTTAAATATTGATGAACAAGACTATGAGTTTCTGCAATTAAACTATGCAGATGATGCAAAAGTGTATGTTCCTGTGACCAATTTACATTTGATTAGTCGTTTTAGTGGAGGTGATCCTGATTTAGCGCCTTTACATAAATTGGGTACAGATGCATGGAATAAAGCAAAACGTAAAGCACTTGAACAGATTCATGATGTGGCAGCTGAATTGCTACATATCCAAGCACGTCGTCAGTCTAAACCTGGGATTAGCTTTGAGCTGGATCAAAGTGCATATATGCAATTTTCCAGTGGTTTTGCTTATGAGGAAACACTGGATCAGGCCAATGCCATTGAAGCGACCTTATATGATATGCAACAAGCCAAACCAATGGATCGATTGGTTTGTGGTGATGTTGGCTTTGGTAAAACGGAAGTGGCGATGCGCGCGGCATTTGTTGCTGTTCAAAATAATAGGCAAGTGGCTGTTTTAGTACCTACCACCTTATTGGCGCAACAGCATTTTGAATCATTTAAAGATCGCTTTGCCGATTGGCCAATTCGTATAGAGGTACTTTCGCGTTTTGGAACCAATAAAAGTCATACCAAAACCATTGATGATTTAATCGATGGTAAAGTCGATATTGTCATCGGCACACATAAAATTCTTCAGGAAAATGTGCAGTTTAAAAACTTAGGTTTAATGATTGTCGATGAAGAACATCGTTTTGGGGTACGTGATAAAGAGCGTATCAAAGCCATGCGTGCAGATGTTGATATGTTAACCTTAACTGCAACACCAATTCCTCGTACCTTGAATATGGCTTTTGGCGGAATGCGCGATCTTTCAATTATTGCTACACCGCCTGCACGTCGTTTAGCCGTCAAAACTTTTGTCAATGAACAAACCAATGAAACTATGAAAGAGGCAATTCTGCGAGAGTTGTTACGTGGTGGTCAGGTTTATATCTTGCACAATGAAGTAGATACCATAGAACGTGCTGCGGAAAATATTCGTCAACTTGTACCTGAAGCGCGTGTCGCGGTTGCGCATGGTCAAATGCGTGAACGTGAACTTGAGCAAATCATGCAACAGTTCTATCACAAAGAATTTAACGTGCTGGTCTGTTCAACAATTATTGAAACGGGGATTGATGTTCCCAATGCTAATACGATTATTATTGAACGTGCAGACAAACTCGGCCTAGCACAATTACATCAATTACGTGGTCGTGTTGGACGTTCCCATCATCAAGCCTATGCATATTTGATGGTGCCATCGATTAAAGGCCTTAAAGGTGATGCCGAAAAACGTTTAGATGCGATTCAAAGAGCTTCAAATCTTGGCGCTGGTTTTATGCTGGCTACGGAAGACTTAGAGATCCGTGGGGCTGGTGAATTACTGGGTGAACAACAAAGCGGTTCAATGAATGCAATTGGTTATAGCCTATATATGGAAATGTTGGCCAAAGCGACCAAAGCAATTCAACAGGGCAAGACCCCTAATTTTGATACACCACTTTCACTTACTTCTGAAATTACCCTGCATATGCCTGCTTTGATCCCAGATGAATATTTGGGAGATGTACATCAGCGTCTTATGTTCTATAAACGTATTAGTAATATCGATACTCAGGATAAACTTGACAACATCCGTATGGAGTTGATTGATCGCTTTGGTGTACCGCCATTACCAGTAAAACAACTGTTTAGTGTTCATCAAATTCGGGTTAAGGCTGAAGCCTTAGAAATCACCAAAATTGATATTGGGGCCAATGGCGGGGTGATCGAATTTTCACCTGATACACCTGTGCAAGCGATCAGTATTATTCAACTTATGCAGAAGCATCCAACTTGGTTCCGTATGGAAGGTGGGCAACGTTTAAAAGTGATGGTGATGCTTGAAGAAAATGACAAGCGAATTCAGTTTATTCAGGATTTGTTAAACAATTTACTGACAGAATTAAAGCGTTAATTTATCAGGATTTTGAGCTTAAAAAATGCTCAATCTGAGATTAAAAGTGCTTATGAATTTTTTCAGGTAAATCACTTGAAAAAATTCTGTGATTCTTTAAAGTGTAATTGTGATCAGGTTCAAAACAAACTGTGTTTATTTGTACCAAAACACAAGATAACCAATATTCACACGAAAACCGATGTGTTAGTATTAGCCATCCTTTTAATTTTGCGTCATTTATAAAGATATGTTTAGTTTGCATCCACAACTTGCTCAAGATACTTTTTTTGTAGGCGATTTTCCGCTTTCAACATGTCGTTTAATGAATGATATGCAATTCCCGTGGCTGATTCTTATTCCACGTGTTCCTGGTATCACTGAGTTATATGAACTAAGTCAAGCTGACCAAGAGCAGTTTTTACGTGAATCAAGCTGGTTGTCTAGTCAGCTTTCTCGTGTTTTTCGTGCAGATAAAATGAATGTCGCTGCACTTGGAAATATGGTTCCGCAATTACATTTTCATCATGTAGTTCGTTATCAGAATGATGTAGCTTGGCCTAAACCTGTATTTGGCCTGCAAGCAGTTCCTTATAGCAATGAAGTATTAGCTCACATGCGTCAAACTCTGATGTTGGCGTTACGTGGTCAAGGTGAGATGCCATTCGATTGGCGTATGGATTAAGTGTAAACAGCACAAGGGAAGTGTTTAATAAAATGACATTCGAGGTAAAATATTTTGCCATTTGAACGTATGTTAGATAAAGAGCCAAAGCAATTTGAGATATTCCAGCGATTTATGGGGTATTTGATTATTGCTTTGGTGGTCATGGTTTATTATTTCACCTCCCCAATTGCAAATTATCAATTTTATGTTCCTTTTTTTATAGGCTTTATTTTTATTGTTAGCCCTAAGCTATCGCGCTGGCTAGAATATTCATATGGCTCTAAAATTCGGAAAAACATCTATTTCTTAATTGATGTCATCGTAGTTTCTACCGCATTGGCTGCTGTACATCTAAGCCTCGTGGTTACTTTTGTGTTGTTATTTGCACTGATCTATACAGCGATTAACAACAAAATTTCATTTATGATGGGCTCTCTGGCAATTTTAGTTGCCTTTGTTGTATTTTATACCAATATTATTTTTATCTTTGGTTTTTATGATTATTTTCAGCAAACCAGCCCAGAGCTATCAGTCCTGTCTTTTATTAGCATCATTTTGTTTGTAAACATCGGAAATTATTATCAAAATCGCCGTATCAAAAGTGTAGAAACCAAGAAAAACACCTATTTCAATGAAATGAATCGCTATATTGAGTTATCAAATCAACTCAGTCGTTATGCGCCATTACAGCTTTGGCAAGCGATCATGCGTGGTGATACAGAAGCCAAGATTGAATATAAACGTAAAAAAATGACGGTTTTCTTTTCTGATATTCAAGGGTTTACAGAATTATCAGAAACATTGATTCCAGATGATTTGGCCTTTGTATTAAATGACTATTTAAGTCATATGACTGAAATTGCCAAACAATATGGTGCAACCATTGATAAGTTTATGGGTGATGCAATCCTGATTTTCTTTGGTGATCCTGACTCACAAGGTGTGGAGCAGGATGCGAAAAACTGTATTGATATGTCCATTGCAATGCGCCAGCAGATGAAATTTCTCCGTGAACGTTGGGTGAAAATGGGCTATGCACCTTTACATATTCGTATGGGGGTAAGTACCGGTTATTGTCACGTTGGGAACTATGGTGCTGTGCATCGTATGGCGTATACCATTGTGGGGCGTGATGCCAATTTAGCAGCGCGTTTGCAATATGCTGCGGATATCGATGAAATTTTGGTTTCAGATGAAACCTATAAGCTGATTAAAAATGATTATCTCTGTGCACCAAAAACTCCGATTGAGCTGAAAGGGATTCAAGGTAAGGTACGCACTTGGCAAGTGATGGAAAAATATTCAGCGACCAAGAATGAAAATCAACAATGGTTTGATTATGAGTATAAAGGTTTCCACTTGGTGCTGAATTTAGAAGAAGTGCAAAACTTTGAATATCCAGAGCTGGTTGAAGTATTAGAAAAAATGGTAGAACGGATTAAGGTTCAGCAAAAACTTACTAACTCTCAAGGCGTTGCAAAGCTTAATATTGAAGATGAAGTCAACTCAAATTATTTGTAAAATCCTTAAATATTAAATTAAATACCTAAGCCATCAAAAATTATCAAGACATTAAAAAACCACTCATAAAGAGTGGTTTTTTGCCTACATGAAAAGCAATTTAGTGGTTTTCAGAAGCGTGGTTAATTGTATACTTTGGAATTTCAACTTCCATATCTTCGTCTGTGATTTTAACTTGGCAAGATAGACGCGAATCGGGTTCTAAGCCCCAAGCACGATCAAGTAAGTCTGCTTCAACATCATCCATCTCTTCGAGCTCATCAAAGCCTTTACGTACAATCACATGGCAAGTGGTACATGCTTTAGACATGTCACAGGCATGTTCGATTTTAATACCATTATCGAGCAAGCTTTGGCACAGATTGGCGTTTGGTTCAACTTCAAACTCAGCACCATTTGGACAAATTGTTGCATGAGGTAGTACTTTAATACGTGGCATAGTCGTTACCTTAAATTAGTTTGAGTTAGACCAATCATCAAGTTTGGTGCCTTTGAGTGCATGATCAATGTGTTGATTCATACGTTCTGCAGCAAAGGCATCGCTATAAGTTTTTAACTGTTCAACAGCATGCTCAATCGATTTGATATCGTTTGTTTCAAGCTGGGCTTTTAAAGCTTCAGCGGCATGGGTGAGTGCAGTCAGTTGTTCAGTGCTGAGCAGATTGGAGTCAACCTTTAATGCTTGTGTTAAGGCTTCAAGTTCACGCTGTGCTTCAACTTTAGTTTCATTGAGATGACGAAGATTTTTATCTTCTTCAGCGAATTTATAACCTTCTAAAAGCAAACGTTCAGTATCGGTTTCAGACAATCCATAAGAGGGTTTAATGTCGATTTGCGCATTGACCCCTGATGTGGTTTCTTTGGCTGAAACAGTAAGCAGGCCATCTGCATCGACCTGAAAAGTGACTTCAATACGTGCCTGACCTGCGGTCATTGGTGGGATACCATGTAATACAAAACGACCTAAGCTGCGGCAATGCTCAACTAAGTCGCGTTCGCCTTGCAAGACATGGATCAACATGGCAGTTTGACCATCTTGATAGGTGGTGAACTCTTGACGGCGTGCAACAGGAATGGCTGTATTGCGTGAAATTAAACGTTCAACCAAACCGCCCATAGTTTCTAGACCAAGGGACAGCGGGGTAACATCTAACAGTAATGAACCATCTTTAGAATTTCCAATGAGCTGATTCGCAGTGATCGCAGCGCCAATCGCCACAACTTCATCAGGATTGATGGTACAAAGTGGTTCTTGCTTAAATACTTCACGCACGACTTTTTGTACAGCATAAGAGCGGGTTGAGCCACCAACAAGAACTACATTTTGAATATCATCGAGTTCAAGTTTTGCATCACGCATGACACGTTTACATACATTGATCGTCTTATCTAATGCCACTTGAATGATTTCTTCAAATGTCGTGCGATCTAGCGTGAGGTGGTGTGTTAGAACTTTAATATCAACGGAGGTTGCATCACTGAGTGCTTCTTTGGCTTTACGCGCAGAAACAATAAAGTGCGCATATTCTGCATCATCTAAAATTTCAATATTGAGTTGTTTTTTTGCCCATTTCACAATAAGGCGATCTAGGTCATCGCCACCTAGTGCGGTATGACCGCCTGTGGCTAAAACTTCAAATACACCTTGAGAAAAACGCAAAATAGACACATCAAATGTACCGCCACCTAAATCATAAATGACATAGTTACGGTCTGTTGTTAGGTTGCTCTCTTGATCCAAACCATATGCAACAGCTGCAGCGGTAGGTTCATTGAGTAAGCGTAATATATTTAAACCCGCGAGTTCAGCTGCATCACGTGTAGCTTGGCGTTGCGCTTCATCAAAGTAGGCTGGAACCGTAATCACAGCGCCATTCACCGGATTGCTTAAACTTTGTTCAGCGCGATCTTTCAGTTGTTTTAAAATTTCTGCGGAGATTTCTACGGGTGTTTTACGACCTTGCGCTGTTTCAAATGCTGGCATTTCATTATCAGCACCCGCAAGCGTGTAAGGGTGTTGAAATTTAACATCTGCTTTAGAACGGCCCATAAAGCGCTTAACAGAAACAATGGTATTTTTAGGGTCAGCAGTAATAAACGGTTTTGCTGCATCGCCATATTCGGTTGAATTTTTAGAATAATGTACAATAGAAGGAAGTAACACGCGACCTTGCTCATCGTTCAGTACTTTGGCTTTGCCTGATAATACCGTAGCAACAAGAGAATGGGTTGTCCCTAAGTCGATACCAATCGCAATACGGTGTTCATGTGGCGCACTTGATTGTCCTGGTTCAGCAATTTGCAAGAGTGCCATTTGTCACATCCTTAAAATAAAAACTAAAAACAAATTCGGGTAAAACATATAATGAAAGTTAAAATTTAGAAATCATCATCTAAACTAAAATCTTCATCATCTAAAAGCTGATCTTCGGCTTTATCAATATCATTCATGACTTTTTGGAAGAATCGTAACTTGCGCACAGTGTCGCGTGCTTCAGCCCAATCTTCATCCTCAAAATCAATTTTGAATTCACGAACTAAGCCATCAATCCATTGTTGGACTTCTTTTTTTAAAGAATGCAATTGTTCAGTATTGGTTGCTTCATCAAGCTGCTCACGAATTTCTAAAGCAGATTGTAAGAACTCAAAATCACTAATTGATTGATCTAAGTGATGATCTTGCTTTTTGAGTGAAAGTAGATAAGCAGCACGACTGTCTACATTGGATAAAGCTTTATATGCCTGATTAATTTCACTTGATTTAATCAAAGCTTTGTCTTTATCTTCAGCTTTATCAGGATGATATTGCTGTTGTAGTTTTAGGAAATTAGCTTTTAATGTCGCTAAATCAATATCGAGTGCTTCCGGGAGATCGAACAACTCAAAATGACTCATGGGAGATACTCATCCACGATGTTTTACAGGAAAACGGTGTAATTAAATGTGATTA
Organism: Acinetobacter sp. I-MWF; assembly: GCF_025433935.1. Lineage (NCBI taxonomy): Bacteria > Pseudomonadati > Pseudomonadota > Gammaproteobacteria > Moraxellales > Moraxellaceae > Acinetobacter > Acinetobacter sp. I-MWF. Next base: position 2,164,722 of record NZ_JAMBAR010000001.1, read on the forward strand.
AAACAGTGCAAGACACTGTTTTAACATGAGAAAAAGCAGGGCAGATTATACAGTGAAAGATTCACCACAGCCACATTCACCTTTTTTATTTGGGTTATTAAACTCGAAGCCTTCATTGAGACCATTTTTAACATAGTCCATTTCCATACCATCGAGATAAACCAAACTTTTTGGATCTACAAAAACTTTTACACCAAACTGCTCGAACATTTGATCATGAGTGTCGATATCATCAACAAACTCAAGTACATAAGCTAAGCCAGAACAGCCTGAAGTTTTCACACCAAGACGAATACCTTCACCCTTACCGCGATTCTTTAAGTAATTGCTGATATGAGTTGCAGCATTTTCAGTTAGATTGATCATGAAAACTCCGTTAAAAAATCATCTGCTAAATTTGACGAACAGATATTAGGCTTTAGTTTTCTTGCTACGGTAATCTTCAACAGCAGCTTTAATTGCATCTTCTGCAAGTACAGAACAGTGTACTTTTACAGGAGGAAGTGCAAGTTCAGTTGCGATGTCGATATTCTTAATCGCCTGTGCTTCGTCAAGCGTTTTACCTTTTAACCATTCGGTTACGAGTGAACTAGACGCAATTGCAGAGCCACAGCCATAAGTCTTAAAGCGAGCTTCTTCAATTACACCACTGTCATTCACTTGGATTTGTAAACGCATTACATCGCCACATGCAGGTGCACCCACCATACCTGTACCAACATTTTCTGCATTTTTATCCAACACACCAACATTACGAGGATTTTCGTAATGATCTATTACTTTTTCGCTATAAGCCATGTTGCTTCTCCAAACCTCGGGGTCAGCGTTGATAATATGTATTTCTACAATCTAATTTGGTGGCATTTTACTGATTTTCAATAAAATGCCGCGTTTTGATTTCAAGGAACTTAGTGTTCAGCCCATTCAACTGAATTTAAGTCGATCCCTTCTTTGTACATATCCCAAAGCGGAGAAAGCTCACGCAATTTCTCAACAGCAGCTTTAGTAATCTTAATTACATGATCAATGTCTTCTTCAGTCGTATAGTGACCAAAGCTAAAACGAATTGAACTATGTGCTAACTCGTCAGAAAGACCGAGGGCACGAAGTACGTAAGAAGGTTCAAGTGTTGCAGATGTACATGCTGAACCAGAAGATACAGCAGCATCTTTTAACGCCATCATCAATGATTCACCTTCTACAAAGTTGAAGCTAACATTTAAGTAGTTTGCAACATTGTATACAGGGTGGCCATTTAAGAAGACTTGTTCTAAATCTTGTAAACCGTTCCAGAGTTTGTCACGGAGTACACGTAAACGAGTTTGTTCAGCCTGTAAAGATTTGCCAGCAAGTTCAAATGCTTCACCCATACCGACGATTTGATGAGTTGCAAGTGTACCTGAGCGCATACCACGTTCATGACCACCGCCATGAATTTGTGCTTTGATACGAACACGTGGGCTACGGCGTACAAATAAAGCACCAATGCCTTTAGGTCCATAAACCTTATGACCTGAGAAGCTCATCAAATCAACTTTCATGGTAGAAAGATCGATTTCCACTTTACCCGCAGCTTGTGCAGCATCTACATGGAAATAGGTTTTATTAGCACGTGTTAACTCACCAATTGCAGCAACATCTGTCACAGTACCAATTTCATTGTTCACCATCATCAATGAAACAAGTAACGTATCTGGACGAAGTTCAGCTTGAACCATTTCTGGGGTAATTAAACCAGTTTTAGGTTCAGGTTCAAGATAGGTAATCTCAAAACCTTCTTCTTCTAATTCACGACAAGTATCTAAAATTGCTTTATGTTCAATTTTACTTGTGATGATGTGTTTGCGTTTAGAACCGTAAAACTGAGCAACACCTTTAAGGGCAAGGTTATCAGATTCAGTAGCACCAGAAGTCCAGACAATTTCGCGTGGATCGGCTTTTACTAAATTTGCGACTTGTTCACGTGCATATTCAACTTTTTCTTCAGCTTGCCATCCATAAGCATGTGAGCGAGAAGCAGCATTACCGAATGTACCATCAAAGGTTAAACACTCCATCATGCGTTCTGCTACTTGAGGATCAACAGGCGTAGTTGCTGCATAGTCAAGATAAATCGGACGTTTCATGTCAAATACCTGTAACCGATAAAAGGGCTGAATCAAGAGGTGCTGAATTTTGGCGAACCGCAACGGTTTGTACGTTGTCACGAGCTACTAAATCCGCAAGGGTGATTTTAGCTAAATAATCGGCAATATGGAGAGAGAGTTCTTGCCATAAATCGTGAGTTAAACACATTGCACCATTTTGGCAGTTGCCTTTGTGGTCACAACGAGTCGCATCAACGGTTTCATTTACAGCTTCAATAATTTCTAAGACAGTAATTTCTTCAGCATGGCGCGCTAAGTGATAACCGCCATTTGCTCCACGAACACTTGAAACTAAGCCATGACGTTTAAGTTTAGCGAACAATTGTTCAAGATAAGCGACAGATATCGTTTGGCGGGTTGCAATTTCTGCAAGCGTAATCGTTTGTTCAGGTGGCTGCAATGCTAAGTCAAGTAGTGCAGTCACTGCATAGCGACCGCGAGTAGTTAGGCGCATGATTCGATACACATGTTTTAGACTAGATGTATGAATTTTATGAATCCTGACTAAAATAGTCAAGTATTTTTAAGTTTAATTCTGACTAATTTAGTCAGAATTTATTATTTGAACAAAAATTACTGGAAAATTTCAATTTTTGTTCAAGTTTTATGAAAATATTTGCCAAAGATTATACACGACTAATGCCATAAATAGGAAGCCCAATACGCCTAAAGCCGTATATAAACGTTGTTGGTTGAGCTGCAAGCGTTTAACACGATTTTGATATTGTTTCACTTCAACTTGGAGTGTGTTGATCTTAGAGCGTTGCTGATCAATCTTTTCAAGCAAAGGGGCAATGCGTTTTTTTGATGCTTTTGTCTGGCTGTCATCATCTGGATTGGTTAACCATTGCTTCCAGTCTGAAAGCAATTTAGGTGCAGTTAAGTGTACAACCAGATCACGGAACTGTTCCTTGAGCAGGTTATCGCCTTCCAGACGCATTTTTTTCATGCTACGACGATTAGCAAAGACAAAAATTTGGATGAAATCGATGAGTGTGCTACTCACAGAAAGGTCAATGGCTTTTTCTGGAGGCTGTAAATCAAAAAGAATACCACGATCTGTAAATTGAACATAAAAGTCAAAATAAGGAATATAACTATTCATTTTAATTGTAATCTGCTGTCCGACGAATTTTTTTGCCTGTAAGCGAACAACACGATCATGTTTTAATACGAAAGAATAAATGGTTTCCAATATAATCATGACAATGTTTAGCAACAAACGAGAATGACCTTGCTTTTGTTGCGATTCATTCATAAAAAATTCCTATAGCAAAACAGAGAGTCCGATCTCTAAATAAATTTGAAACAATCTCATCCATGACTTGAAACACAATATTTCAACAATGATATAAAAATTATCTTAATAACCATTGTCGAATTGCCAAGTGTTCCTTAACATTAAAACAATTACTTTGCTTTGTAGAACAGTTTAGCAAAAGGTTCAATAGTTTTATTTGATAATATAGCAATATTTTCTACATAATTTGGTCATATAGGTCATTACACGCTGGAGTTTGGGGTAAATGGAGCAAGATATGAAAAAGAGCAACAAAGAACAAACGGATCTTTATGAAGATCAAAATGAGTTTGATGAATCTCAAATAAAGCCTAGAAATCATAAAAAGTCAGCATTAGATTTCAGAAAATATACAAAACAAATCTGGTTGGCAGGGTTGGGAGCGTTCTCCAGAGCCGAAGAAGAAGGCAATAAACTCTTTGATTCTTTAGTCAAGGTGGGTGAGGAGCTTGAATCCAAGACAGTTGAAGTCACAGATCAGACAGTCAATAAAGTCACTGAAAAAACCAAAGAGTCAGTTGCAGAAACCAAAGACAAGGTTGAAAAACTTTTAGATCAGCGTGTAAATCATTCATTAAACAGAATTGGTTTAGTGACTGCTAAAGATCTTCAGCATTTGGAAAACTTGATCCTGCAACTCCACAATAAGGTCGATGCATTGGCTGAAGAGAACCAAAACTTACGCGACCAATTGCTAAAAAAAATGAAATAATTACCATTAATCCAAAAAAATCGTAAATTTTAGTCGTAATTTTTGTGAAAAGCGTGTTTGGAGTCTTGCGTTTCCCCCCAAAGCATTGCTATAAAGTCGTCATGGCCTTTGATCTACAGCCTTGGAACTTAAACAAACGATATAAGAGGACGTAATCTTCATGAATAAATCAGAATTAATCGATGCGATTGCAGAAAAAGGGGGATTGTCAAAGTCCGATGCTGGTAAAGCATTAGATGCGACTATTGCTTCAATTGGTGAAGCGCTTAAAAAAGGCGACACAGTGACTTTAGTCGGCTTTGGCACATTCAGTGTTAAAGACCGTGCTGCTCGTACTGGTCGTAACCCTAAAACTGGTGAAGAGCTTCAGATTAAAGCAAGCAAAGTACCTAGCTTTAAAGCTGGTAAAGGCTTAAAAGACTCAGTAGCTTAATCTGAGCTTGTTAAAAGCGCGCCTTTGTGGCGCGTTTTTTATGAAATATATTAAATTATCAGTGATTGCTCGTTCATTCATTTCACAATTTCAGTTAGAATCCTTACGAAATATAATATTGGAATACTCATGGAATCGTTTCGCACTCTCATAAGGGGCTGGTTTGGTAAAGTTCTCCTTGTGTTATTTTTAGCGCCATTTGCTGTGGTTGGTATTGAAGGCTATTTCAGCGGTGGGCAAAAAGCAGACGTAGCTAAAACTGTTAATGGTCAAGATATTTCTAAAAAAGAGTTAGAAACGGTTACAAAAGGCTATACAGATCAATTATTGGCAAATCCTGCTATACATGGGGATGAGTCTTTATTGAACAAAGAATTTATTGCAAATAAAGCACTTGATTACCTGATTAGCCAAAGTCTTTTAAGACAACAAGCTGATAAGTTAGGTGTGACTTTGAGCGATGCTCAAATTGAACAGAAAATTGCACAAATTCCAGCATTTCAGGAAAATGGTAAATTTTCAAATACACTATATGCAAATTATTTACGTTCACAGGGTTTAACTAGCCAAGCATTTATCCAAAATATTCGCCAAGATTTTGCCTTAAGCATTTTGAGCTCTACAATTTCGGATAATGCACTGATCAGTAAATTGGATATCCAGCAAATTGCCAACTTGCAATCTGAACAACGTGAATTATTCTTATCAAGCGTTAAACTTGATGACTATAAAGCCAATGTTAAAGTGACCAATCAGGAAATTGCGGATTATTACAACAAGCATCAAAATAAGTTTAAACAAGTTGCTTCAGTGGATGTGGACTATGTCGTGCTCAGCCCAGCGACATTGACACAGCCAAATGCGGCAGTGACTGATGCTGAATTACAACAAGCTTATACTCAGTTTGTCGAGAAATATAAGCAAAGTTTGAAGCGAGATGTTAAACATATTCTGATCACGACTGATTCTCGTACGCCTGAGCAAGCTGCTACACTTGCAAATGAAGTGTATGCAAAAATTCAGGCAGGTACATCATTTGCTCAAGCTGCTGCGCAATATTCAGAAGACCCTGATTCTAAAGCGAAAGGTGGTGCACTTGCTGCCTATGCGCCAGGTGCCTTTGGTGATGATTTTGATAAAGCTGTCAACTCAACCAGCAATGGTCAAGTGTCTAAGCCTGTTAAAACTCAATTCGGTTATCATTTGATTGAAGTGAATACACCAGTAGATTCAGTACCATCGTTTGAGTCAAAAAAAGCTGAATTGACTGCTGAAGTTTTAAAGAATAAATCTGCTAACTATTTCTCTGACACTGTAAATAGTTTAAATGAGCAAGTGGTCAACAGTGATGCATTGGATGTGGTTTCACAAGCAGTGAAGACTGTTCAAGTTCAATCTGCAAATAATGTGAATTTAACGACAACCAATCCAGTTCTTGCTGATCCTGCTGTTAAATCTAAACTGTTTAATGATGATGTGAAAAGCGGAAATACGACGGCATCAAGTAATATCCAAACTGCCAATGGTGATGTTGTCTGGGTTAAAGTTCGTAAGTATCATCCAGCCGGTGTACAGCCTTTAGCGCAAGCAACTGCGCGTGTAAAAGCACAATTGATTGAACAAAAAGCGTTTGATGCTGCGCATGCAAAATTAAATGCCATGATTGCGGATTTCAAAAAATTGCCAGCGCAAGAGGTTACTGCGAAATATCAGTCTAACTTTGTCCATGCAGGAACATTTACTCGTTCAAAAGGCCTTAAGCGTGAGATTGAGCGTGTTGCCTTTAGTCAGCCAGTACCTAAAGCAGGCATGTGGTCTGTCAGCACTGCGAAACTGCCAAATGAGTTAGTTGTTGTGGCTGTAGCGAATGTGAAAAAAGTAGATACTGCTCAGATGGATCCTGCTGAAGTTCAGCAACTTACGCAAATGTATCAGAAGTTCCGTGGTGAACAATTATTAGATGATTATTCGCGTTATTTAAAAGCACAAGCAAAAATTAAATAATTGATCTTCTCTGATAAAAAAAGCGCCTCGGCGCTTTTTTTATGTGAAATGGAAAATAGCGTGAGTACAGGAGCTATATCACTAAGATGTGATTAGCGGATGTCTCTAATCTTTTTTAGATCTGATTGCGATATTGGCTTGGGCTAAGTTCAAATTGTTTCTTAAACGCCTGGCTAAATGCAGTTTCAGATGAATATCCCACTTGGTGTGCAATCTGCTGAATAGGCAGTTGTCCCTGTTTGATTAGCTGGCTGGCAAGACGTAAGCGATGTTGTTGCAAGTAGGCTAAAGGTGTTTCCCCAATAATTTGATTAAATAAACTGGCAAATTTAGAACGCGACATACAACAGGTTTCAGCTAAGCTTTCTACGGTCCAGCTCTGTTCTGGACGGCTGTGGATAGCAGCAAGGGCATTTGAAAGTTCAGGGTGCACGAGGGCATTTAACCAGTTATTGTGATCTTGCATTTGCTCAATATAGTCACGTACACACTCGATCATCAAAATACTGACGACGTGATCCATAATTTTATTTTTACCCGCCATGGTTCTACGCGTTTCAGCAGAAACAAAATATAATCCAATTTTAAGCCATTCAGGTGCTTCATCACTCAAGGCATTTTGTATATGCAAATATGGTGGCAGTGCATTGATCAATGGACGAGCCATGATTGCATTCATATGGCATCGTACAGAAAGGATAAGGGTCTTTTCTGAGCTTCCTTGACCAAATTCGATTGCGTCTTGTCTTAATCCATCAAATAGTGATTCTATATTGAGGCTTTCAACTAACTGCGTGTCTAAATGATTTTTTACCGTGTGTGCTAATCCTGCTGGGATTAAAAACATATCGCCGGTTTGTAGTGCAACAGTCATTTTGGGTGAAAATTCTAAATAAGCATTTCCATACAGAACTATATGTGCGATCACGGCATCTTGTTTTGGGCTCTGAAATGACCAATCACCTTGAGCTTGAAGGTAAATATATTCTGAATGGTTGAGATGAATATCATCAAAAATTTTACTTAAAGCATCCATAGATTCAGTTCAAATTTCCTGTTCTCAAATAATAAAAATGTTTCATGCTATTAAAACATGTGCGCAAAGGACAAACTCTATGTTGAAGATGCCAAAGACTTTTTCATAGGTTTTATGGACGCTTACAACTGTCTTTAAGTTGAATTTTACATAAATATATAACTAAGTAGAAAGATAGGGAAGATATAGCCATGAATGCACCAGTTCAACTGACAGAGCAGCAATTGCAACAATTAAAACCAAAGTCAGGTTTGGCACTTGATAAAAAGCGTTATCTTTGGATGATTAGTCCATCACTTCCAGTGATTGGGTTAGGAATTTTAGCGGGATATCATGTTGCACCTAAGCCACTGAAAAAAGTTTTTGCATTGGGTGGGCCACTGGTACTGCATGTGATTATTCCAGCCATAGATTCATTGATTGGTAAGGATAAAAACAATCCGACCAGTGAAGATGTAAAATTACTTGAGCAAGATCCATATTATTCACGTTTGGTTAAATCCTTTATTCCGATTCAATATGTCGCCAATGTATATGCTTGTTATTTGGTGGGACGTAAACAAACATCTCTTTTAGATAAGATTTTGCTAGGTGTCTCAATGGGTGCAATTAATGGTATTGCCATTAACACAGCACATGAGTTAAGCCATAAGCATGACCGTATGGACCATATTTTATCGCATTTGGCATTGGTTCCATCAGGTTATAACCATTTCCGTATCGAACATCCTTATGGACACCATAAACGCGCTGCAACGCCTGAAGATCCAGCCTCATCGCAAATGGGTGAAACGCTCTATGAGTTTTTACCACGTACCGTCATTGGTTCATTTAAATCAGCGATTGAAATTGAAACTAACCGTCTTAAACGTAAGGGCCTTGGATTCTGGTCTAAAGATAATGAGTTATTGCAAGGTTGGACAATGACCGCAGCATTCCATTCATCCATGGTCGGGTTATTTGGTAAAGGTATTTTGCCTTATTTGGCAACCCAGTCAGCTTATAGTATTACGTTGTTTGAGATCATCAATTATATTGAGCATTATGGTTTGTTGCGCCAGAAAGATGAAAATGGCAAATATGAACGCACAATGCCTGAGCATAGTTGGAACAATAACAACATCGTAACGAATTTATTCTTATATCAGTTACAACGTCATTCAGACCATCATGCCTTTCCGACACGCCCATTCCAAGCATTACGTCACTTCGATGAAGCACCTGAATTGCCAAGCGGTTATGCAAGTATGCTGTTGCCAGCGATGATCCCGTCGTGGTGGTTTAAAATTATGGATAAGCGGGTATTTGATCATTACAAGGGTGATTTAAATAAGGCCAGTATTTATCCAAAACGCCGAGCAAGCATTTTTAAAAAGTTTGGTGTCGTGGACAAGTTGTTGAATAAGTAAAATTTAATTTTAAGATAAAAGCCCAGAATTGGGCTTTTATTGTTTTTGAGCATTAAAAATATCCCAGCATTTTTTAATGTTGACTAACGCTACTTTTGGTTGTGAGCCATCCTTATTAAAGCATAGGCACTTGTCGCTTAATTTTAATGAATGTAAAAAAAATCCCTGAAATACTATCTTTCTTTTTCTGTTTATTTCATAGTATTCATTAATGGTATTTTAAATTTACAAATGTAATTTGGAACTTCGTATGAAATGGGAAGAAATAGGCAATCAACCGTGTTCAATTGCGCGTACATTATCTGTATTGGGTGATCGATGGACCATGCTTATTTTACGTAATGCTTTTATGGGCTTACGTCGTTTTGATGATTTTCAAGAAAATTTAGGTGTGACAAGACATGTATTGTCTGAACGGCTAAAACGTTTGGTTGAGCATGAAATACTGGTTAAAGTGGCTTATGTCGATCGACAAGAGCGTTATGAATATCGCTTAACTGAAAAGGGCTTAGATCTATACCCTATTTTATTAACCATGGTGGCATGGGCGGATAAATGGATGGATGAGGGGCTGGGTGCACCTATGGTGTATCAACATACCGTCTGTGGGCATGAGTTTACTCCGGTATTGGTATGTTCAGAATGTCAGCAGGCGGTGAATGCGAGACAAGTGAAGCCAATCGTTACCTCAGCGTTTTTTCAATACTTAGCACAGAAAAAATTAGCTTGATTTAATTACTCGCTCGGTGTGTATAAAAAATATATAGAACGCAGATTTATAATGTTAATATTTTTATTTAAAAATCAGTAATTTTTCTGTGAATAAGGATTTGCATAAACACGATGACAAGATACGATCAAAGTAGTATTTTTTGATATGGATTATAAATTTAATTAAAATTCATATGCTTATGTTGTGGGTGTTTGAGATCAATAAGCTGACTACAAAAATAAACGCAATTACATCCAAAGTTCTTTTATATTTCTTAAAGTAAGCTTAAAAATTTTTATTTGTATATTTAGAAGAATATTATGAGTTACACAAAAAAGATGGAACAACTTGTTGCTTCAATTCAGCAACAAAACAGGATGTTAAAACTAAGTTTTCCTGATAATAATGTGCCTTTCGCAAATCAAATGGTTGCCAACCATATTGTTGCGACAGAAAATTTTAATCAAGATTTTGAGTTCAAAATAGAAATTCTTGCGGATAGTTTAGACATCCCACTCAAAGAAATGATCGGAAAAATGGCAACTGTGGAAATGAAGCGTTTCGATGGTTCTTCACGTTTTTTTAATGGCTATATCTTTAGCTTTAAATTTTTAAAGAATGACGGCGCATATGTCAGATATGAAATGGTGCTTAAACCGTGGTTAGCATTTTTAAAGTATCGTCAAGATTGTCAGATATTCCAAGAAAAAACATTAAAGGATAGAAGTTCTAAGCTTTTTGAAAAATGTATCAATCACGATGTTGCTTGGAATATTCGTGGTGAAGATCCTGAAACAACTTTTTCTGTTCAGTTTAATGAAAGTGATTACAACTATTTGCAACGCCAATGGGAAGCGGCTGGGTGGATTTATTGGTATGAACACCGTAAAGATAGTCATACGTTGCATATTATTGATCAATCCACAATTACAAACTCGATTCAAAATCAGAACCAAGAACTCATTTGGAGAGGTAATGAAGCACATAATACTGGTGTGGGCGTTATTTCAATTGCTGATCAATCACAAATGAGTTTTAGCAAATATACAGCGAGCAGCTTTGATTTTAAATCACCTGATCCTTTACAGGCTGAATTTAGTTCGTCTCATGCACCAGACCAACTTACGGATTTAGAAAACTATACGTACTCAGGCGCATATGGGTTTAAAGACTTTGATCAAGGTAAAAACGATTTGGTGTCAAGAAGCCAAGCTGATTTTGCGTTGAATAATCAAAAGTTTATGGTTGCCAATGATGCTTATGCTGAGATTGGTCATTGGTTTAAGCTATCTCGGACCGGAGGTGAAGAAAAAGAATATTTGGTGACAGGTATTCAGCACAGCGCAGGAAATAATTATTTATTCGAAACAGATCGTGAAACTGCGCAATATCGCTGTGAAATGACATGTATTCAACGAGATGTTCCTTGGAAGCCTATACTTTACTTAAATAGTCAAATGACTCGAATTTATGGATTACAAACAGCGATTGTGGTAGGACCATTAGGTGAAGAAATTTATACCGACAAGTATGGTCGTGTTAAAGTCCAATTCCATTGGGATCGTTTAGGCAAAAAGAATGAAGAATCATCTGCTTGGGTGCGTGTAGCTACGGCTTGGGCGGGCAGTAATTTTGGTATGGTTTCTATTCCTCGGATAGGACAAGAGGTTATTGTGCAATTCTTAGAGGGTAACCCTGACCGACCGATTATTACGGGAAGTGTTTATAACGAAGATAATTTACCACCTTGGGATCTTCCGAATAATGCAACACAGTCAGGTATTCTTTCACGTTCGTCCACAGGTGCGACGATCGATAATGCCAATGCGATTCGCTTTGAAGATAAAAAAGGTGCTGAGGAAGTCTGGATTCACGCAGAAAAAGACCAACGAATTGAGGTTGAAAATAACGAATCTCACTCTGTCGGTGTGGATCGCTCCAAAACTGTCGGTAGCAATGAAACAGTTAGCATTGGCGCTGATCGTACAGAAACGGTTGGAAATAATGAAACGATTAGTATTGGTGTAAATCGTACGGAAACCGTTGGAAGCAATGAGACTATTAATATTGGAGCAAATCGTACCGAAACCGTAACAGGTAACGAAACCATCACCATCCAGCAAAACCGTACCAAAACTGTTGTTGCAAATGAAAATGCCAGTATTTCACAAAATCAGTCAGTTTCAGTGACTCAGAATCAATCGACTTCAGTAGGACAAAATCAAACAGTCAATGTGGGTTTAAATAAAGTTGAAAGTATTGCTGTTGCTAAAGCTTTAAATGTAGGTGCTGCTTATGCTGTGACAGTTGGCGCAGGGCACGCTTTAACTGTTGCTGGTGCGATGAATACAGCTGTTGGCTTAGCACAATTTGAACAAGTGGGTTTGGCAAAAAATGTCAGTGTAGGAAATAGTTATAATATTGATGTTGCAGATAAATTTGAATTGCAGGTGGGCTCAGCAAGTTTAGTATTGAAGTCTGATGGAACGATCACAATTTCAGGGGTTAAGATTTTAATTGAAGGTGAAACTTTGGTACAAATTAATGGTAATGATGTTGATATTAATTGATCTACATAGTTTCAAATATTTGATTTGATAAATCAGAAAGTGGGTATTTTAAATATTTATATTTTTATATTGAGAATTTAAAGTGGAATTAGAAAATCAAACACCATTTCCTGCATTACTTTATAGTGCAGCAGATCCAAATAAAGAAGAACATCAAATTGTGGTCATGAAAGTGAGTTACAAGATTGTTCGAAATGGCAATGATCAGTGGAGTTTGGAGTTAATCACAGATGGTTCTATACCATTATGTCTTGCTGATGAGTTTTGGGGGGAAGTTGGACACAGTAGTGTAAAAGTCGAGAGTGATTTAGCCCCTTATAAACCTTTTTGTGATGTTATTTTAAATGGCAATGCATATACGCCTGAAGCGAAGGAAATGACTGCAATTGCAGTGCGCTTAAAAATCAGCTACCCAGAACCTCTGTCGGAAATTGACAAACCTCAAGAACCTATACCATTAAATCCTTTAATGTCTTTGACTGAATCACAAAAAAGACAATGGCAAAAAGATCAGGAAATTTATCAACACGCGTTAAAGCAACAACAACATCGGAAATATATTACTCAACTTGAAAAAACCTTAAGTGTGTTGGGTGAAAGTGAGTTTAAACAAAACACTTTGATGCCTGGATGGAAACGAACATCAATAAAACCGTTTACACAACTGCCTATACGTTGGGATTATGCTTTTGGAGGGCATCATCATTTAAATAAAAGCAGTGATGGCACAGGTATCACTTTATATAATGAGATGTGTTTTACCAATCCACTTGGGCGAGGTTGGGTTGAAGATGGTTATTTCGATGCGTGTGAAAAGGTAAATTCTTATCGTAAAAAAGATGAAAAAATCGAAAACTTTAAAACAATTGCAGCTCCACGTATTGAATATCACATGCAACGTCAGCCGAAGCCTGCATTTGTTAAGCATCCTAAAAAGACCACACTTACTGCAAAGATCATGGACAAGGTGAGTGAACAATATCCTTATCAACCTGCAGGTTTTGGATTTCTGGGACGACCATGGTCTCCTCGAATTGCTCTAGCAGGCACTTATGATGAAAAATGGTTAGAAGAGCAACATCCTTACCCACCCCAGGATACAGACTATGCGTATTGGAATGGTGCACCTAAAGATCAGCAAATTGAATTTTTTTACCCCAATGCCCGTTTAGAACTTTGGAATTTAACCAAACCAGAAGATTCAAATAAAGGTTATTTAAAAGTTGATTTTTTAGGGCACCGTCCCTTTATTGTGATGTTTTTTGAAAGTGGTGGAGTAGTTCCGTTTCCAATGATCACTGAAACGGTATTCATTGATACAGACAATATGACCATCAGTTTAACCCATAAAGCATGGATTCGTTCAGATACAGCCCCAATCACCAAAGTTGAAGCACGTTTTAGTGACCAAGCTGAAGGTGTGTTATTTGAAATGGCATCTTAAAAATAATAGAAAATAATAAGGAAAAAATATGGCTGATAATTTAATGCTTCGAAAAGAGTCGGGTTGGATGGTGGTATTTACATGCCCAGATGTATGTAAGACACCACCCAATATCCCTGTGCCTTATCCAGTTGTGGCATTTTTAAAAGATTCAGCTAAAGTTCAAGATAATGTTAGAGCGAATAGCCATCCTTTTGTTTTACATGATAAAAGTTGTGTATCACGTACCATTGGTGATCAACTCGGTATTTTAAAAGGAATTAAAAGCCAAACGGTGGGTGGCGAGTGTTATCCACTTGATAAAAGTAATACTTTTAAAGTTCATGGAAAGTGGACGGTTCGAGTCGATGATGGCTTTTGGATGAATGGCTCTGACGGTAAGACAGGCAATACACGGGGTAAAGTGGTCAAAATGCCATCTCTTAATGAGATGTTAAATACTGCTTTGGATGGCTTGCAACTCGCGTTAGATGTGGTCGGATTGATTCCAGGGCTAGGAGAAATTGCTGACGGTTTAAATTGTGTCATATGTCTTGCACGTGGAGATTATGCTGGTGCGGCACTTTCGGCTGCTGCTATGATTCCCTTCGCAGGTTGGGCTGCGACAGGTGCAAAAGTCGGACGTAAAGTTGTTAAAGCTGCTGATAAGGCAGCCGATGCAGCAAAATTAGCGAAAAAGGCAAAAAAAGCTAAAAATGGAGCAAGTTTTAAGGGCAAAGGTAAAAAACCGAAAAAGTGTAAGCCTTGTAAGAAAGCCGCAAAAAAAGCTTTAAAAGGGAAGCCTGTAAATCCTATGCAAGGTTGTAAGATTTTAATGGGAGATATGGATACTGATTTCTCATTAAACTCAGCATTTCCTTTAGTTTGGCAGCGTAGCTACGCGAGTAATAGTGAAATAGGCACTGTACAGAATCCATATACATGGTTTGGTCAGGGATGGGATTGTCCATATGCGATCCAAATTAAAGTTCTACCTGCACATGATCGAATTGATGTGCTATTGCCTTTTGGCAGAGTGATTGAATTTCCTTTTTTAGAGGTGGAGGATAGTTTTTATTCAATTCATGAGGATTTCACACTCATTCGTGAAGTTGAAAATGAAACAAATGAATCTAAATCTTATAAATTTCGCATTGCCATTGGTACACTAGAGTCAGCATCCACTTATTATGAATTTCACCATCAAGTCGAAAACCTAAGCAAAAAGCCTGAACACTTGCTATTGTGCACAGGCACTTACGACCTTTATGGTAACCGAATCGGGCTGGAGTACTTACATAAAGATGAAGTCAGAAAAAATTATCCAAGTCATATTGTAGATAGTATAGGACGTGTACTGGCATTCGATTTTATTGAAGTTCAAGATCACATACGACTGAAACAGATAAAGCTCTTACAAGGTTTGGAAACACGAGATCCTTTAGACATCGCATCTGCAATGCATGCCTTTTCATTACAAGAAAGATTGTTTCAAGCTGAACATGAAGCCCATCGAAACTTTGAAAATTTAGACGATGTTTTAAATGTCAAAGTTTTGGTGCGTTATGAATATTCCAAAGATGCTGACTTAATCAATGTTTACATTGATGATAGTCCTGTTGAAGCGAATGAACCTTCACAATACAAATTGCGTCTAAGTCGCAAATACGAATGGAAAAATCATATTCTTACTGCACATCACGAGATTGGTGGTGTGAGTAGTTTTTATGAGTATAATGAATATTCGCCTCTAGGGAAGGTTACTCGACATTGGATCAATACGGGTGAAGAGTTTATATTTGATTATCAGGCAGGATTTACCAATGTTATTTCAGCACCTAATACAGTAATAGAAAAAGTAGAAAAATTTTACTACAATGATACTTTCGATTTAATCCAATATGTGGATCCAAAAGGTTATTCCGAATATTATACTTACAATAATTCAGGTCAGCTTCTCAAAAAGACCGATGCTGATGGCGGTATTACAGAATACCAATATAGTGGTGCAGAACTGACAAAAATTAGAAGCCTAATTGACTATCATCTGGTCACAAAACTTCCTATTTGGCGTGAAATTTCATTATCTTGGACAAATGGTCATTTAACTCAAGTGACTGATCCTTTAGGGCATAATCAAACAACAGCTTATGACTTTGCTGGACAACCTCTAGTCGTTACTGATGCTTTGGGACAAAAAACTCAAATTAAATATACGCCTACAGGCATGGCTTATGCTGTTGTTGATGCCAAAGGGGGTCATAAGCATATGTTATGGGACAGATATGCAAATTTGCAAAAATACAAAGACTGTAGCGATAAAATTACCCAATATGATTATGACCATTATGGGCGTTTAATTGCTGTCAAAAATGCTTTAGGTTATGAAACTAGATTTAAATACTATGCTCGTCAGGAGCAACCGTGTGAAATTATTTATCCGGATCAAAGTATTGAGCATTTTAAATATGATGTTTTAGAACGTTTAGTAGAGTATCGAGATGCTTTAGGACGAACGACTGGCTATCAATATAGCCATGACAGTTTACCTATACGTCGTATAGATCCTGCCAATGGTGTTGTCAGCTATCATTATGATCAATTGCGCCGTTTTGTTGGATTAACCAATGAAAATGGTCAAATGTGGACTTTGGAGTACGATAGCAATGATCAAGTCATTGCTGAAACCACGTTTGACAATATACGAACTGAATATGAATATAGCCCAGCAGGGAAATTGGTTAAGCATCGACAATACACTGAAAACAAGCAAGTACGATATGGTACAGTCTTCAAACGGGATATGCTTGGACAGTTATTAGAACAATATATTGTCGATCATCAAGATTTGACAGAGAAAAAGCGTATACGTTACGACTATGATTTAGCTGGGCAATTGCTACAAGCTCGTAATATGGACAGCCACGTTAAACTGAGTTATGACGAGATTGGGCAACTTACAAAAGAGCAGTTAATTGCACACTGGTATAATGAAATTTCCCAAGAACATGTACAACGTTCACATAATCTGACACATTTATATGATGAACTGGGTAATCGCATAGAAACAATATTGCCCGATGGTCGAAAATTGAAAACCATGTACTATGGTTCTGGTCATGCTTGGCATTATGCATTGCAAGACAGCGAAGGTATACATGAAATCAGCAGTTTAAAACGCGATAACTTACATCAGGAATGTGAACGGACACAGGGACAACTCCATACTACCTTTAAACTTGATCCAATGGGACGACTGACTGAGCAGCAAGTAGCTTGGGAGAGAACTCCAGCTCGTAAACGTTTAGAGCGCTTGTATGATTATGATAAAGCGGGTCAGTTGAAAGAGATTTTAGATAAGCGTTATCTTTATCAAACCGCTTCTCAACAAAATGCTCTGGCAATTGGAACGACTGATAGTCATGGTTGGCAACGTAAACAGATCTATCAATATGATGTATTGTCACGATTAACAAGTAGTGAATTGATAACACAAGGTCAGAGTGAAAACTTTATACAAATTCGTGAACGTTTTGCATTTGATCCTGCAAGTAATATTTTACCAATTACATCGAGTGATGAAAATAATGCTTCAATATCTAATCATCAAATAAAAGACAATCGTGTCAAACATTTAGAGCAATCACATCAAACTGTTGATTTTGAATATGATGACCTAGGGCGGGTAATTCAAAAACGGATTCAGATGAAAGATCAACAAGCATTTGGTTATATTCAGCAACATTTGAGCAATAACCATGTCTTACATCAGTTGAGCACTCGACAGATTGATTTAGATTGGGATGAGCAGAACCAGTTAAAAGCATCGACATCGATAAAGCCTGATGGTTGTGGTGGACAAGAAATTATTCAAACACAATATTGTTATGATCCATTTGGTCGCCGTATCGCTAAACAAAGCCAAATCTATAAAAAGGCATTAATTACGCATCAAGTAAAGCTCAAAACGAGAGCTATCGAAAAACAAGACATTCAACCCAATCTTGAAAGTTCGAATCGGCTTGGCTCTTCAATTAATTTCAGTTTAGGTGGTATGAATTCGAGTCAGCCGAGTGCACTGAGCCGCTCCATTACCCAACCTACTTCAAAAACAGTACAAACAGAACAATTAACATTGATTCAAAAACAAGCCGTCTGGAATGTTTGGGATGGGAATAGAATTTTACAAGATTATAATGGCCTGCATGTTTTTACGACTGTATATGAAGCAGATAGCTTTGTGCCTCTTGCCCGTCTAGTCTGGCTTGAGGATAAATTAACTGAAGCAGCCAATGATGATCTATTACCCCATGTGGACACAGAAAAGATCAATCAGCTGAAGCACATTGCTTTACAGAATATTGGCGAACTTGAAGGGCTAGGTAGTCTCCAAACAATACCTGAAGTTGCAAATGATGAACAGCGACGACACTCAGCATATCAGATCTATTGGTATCAAAATGATCATTTGGGAACACCACGAGAACTGACATCTCACTCAGGTGACATTGCATGGGACGCAGTATATCAGGCGTGGGGTAATACAGTTGCAGTTGAGTGGCAAGCTGTTGAAGCACAGCCAATTGAATTGAATGCCATCGAAAAATCTTATCTTTTACAACCGCATCGTTTTCAGGGGCAGACTTATGATATAGAAACAGGTTTGCACTACAACCGTTTTAGGTATTATGATCCTGATGCTGGAAGATTTGTGAGTCATGATCCGATTGGTTTATTGGGTGGTGAAAATCAATTTCAATATGCGCCGAATCCTGTTGAATGGGTGGATCCATTTGGATTAAGTTGGTTGGGTATCGCGTTAAGTAATGGACATTCTATTCCTATAGGAATGACAAATCCACATGGGCACCATATTGTTTTTAAAGGGGATTATATAGGTAAAGCTCAAGCGCCATTTTTAAAACGTTCGAAGAATATCTTAGCAAAATATTCAATTAATGTTTTAACTGATCCTGCTAACTTAATGATTGCGAATAATGGTGAAGGAGTACATACCGCGAAAAATGCTGAGAAAGTAACTAAAGGGTTAGAAAAGGCTGATAAAAAGATTCAAAAAGATTTAGCGTGTGGAAAAATAGCACAAGATGATGCAGATAAAGCTATGAGAGTTGCATTACAAAAAATTGGTAAGAGTGTGTTTGGAGGATATAGATAATGTTAGATTGGCAAAGTAGGCAAATTGAATTTTTAAAAGAGTGTATAATGAATGAAACTATTTGTTTATATCATTACATGAAAGATAAACAGGACGAGATTTATGCTGTGAGTTTAATTGTTGATTCTGATATTCTAACAGCTTATTTAGCTGTTTCTACATACGGTAGTCTTAAAAATAAGCACAAAAAAAAGAAATGGGATTCTGAAGAATGGTTATTTACGATAACTGATGATAGTGTGAAACCATGTTTAGACGATTTTACCCAAATTATTGTAAAAAGGTATAGGGAAGAAATTATACCTAAATTTAAAGATGGTTTTAAATATACAGATGAGAAAAAGGCAAATTTAGAAATGTATATTGAAAGTTTAAAACAAACGAAGTTGGATTTGACAGGAAAAATTGACTCGTCATTTAATAATGTTGTTTTTTTTATAAATTTACCTGGTGAACCTAAAATTATTAAAAAATCGGCAAAAAGTATTAATGGGAAATCAGAACTTTTGGATGAACTATTGAAAGAAATTTAATTTTTACAGGCTGTTATATTCTAACATGTGTAATTAATCTATATATGCATTTTAATGGTTTAATAAATATTTGATAGGTTAATAATGGACATTACTTATTCTTTAATTCATGGTTAAAACACTATATTTATTAAGAATTATTTAAATGATGAAAAAATTAAATAACTTAGAAATATGTAATTCGGAGCGATCATATGGGAATTGGTTCAAGCCCAAAAGTTGGAAAAACAAGTCAAACCTGTCTTCAAGAATTTACAATTCATTTTAGACGTGCAGAGGACAGAGTGTATGATGGTCGTTATGGTTTTGATTGGTACCGTCCAGAATTTTTTAAAAAAATGACCTATTATCAACCCTTAACATCTAGTGAAAAAAGGATTGAAGTTGCTTTAGTGACTGGCGATATAGATACACTCAAAAGCACTTATACACATGGGCAAAAAACAAAAATTTTGCCTTATGGTAAAGAATATATACCTGCATGGTTGGCTATTTACTCAACAGAGTGGCTTAATGTTCATCGTTCGGGTCAAGGTGAGAACTATAGTGTATCACTAGATTTAGAGCTAAATCTAATTGAAGATAAGAATGATGGTGAATTAAATCCAATTGATAAAAATAAAGAATTTGAGTTAAAAAATAATGGAACTATTCTTAAGTTTGAAGCATCAAACCCAAATATTGTCATTGATCCTTCAGAAATGAATATTAATCGATTTCTTAGTACTTTTGGAAATAACAAAAAATTATCAAATCAAGAAAATGATCAGAAATATTT
Organism: Acinetobacter sp. I-MWF; assembly: GCF_025433935.1. Classification (NCBI taxonomy): domain Bacteria; kingdom Pseudomonadati; phylum Pseudomonadota; class Gammaproteobacteria; order Moraxellales; family Moraxellaceae; genus Acinetobacter; species Acinetobacter sp. I-MWF. The sequence continues at coordinate 2,184,955 of NZ_JAMBAR010000001.1, forward strand.
AGTTTCAAATGCAGTTAATATTGTATGTAAAAGTGCATTGGAAAACCATGAAGAGATTTTAGTCTATGCAGAAAAAAATGGTTGTAAAGAAGTTGTTGGTCAGCTCATGCTATACCATAATGCTGTGATTCCGACTTTAAAACTTATATTTGTAGATGTGATTACTAATGAAGAAAAAACTATACGTTCATATGATTATGAAGATTTTTTACAAAATAGATCATTTAACCAAGCTTTAATTAATGTAGAAATAATAAATGCTCCAGCATTCGATTTTAGAAAGTATCGTAAAAATGATGTTGATGTAAATATTTCTTTAAACAAACTTAATATCAATGATACCAGTTATTTTTTAAGTGATTTAAGTAAATTTTATAAACAATATCAAGATAAAAATTTAGCAATAAAAAACTATGTTTTTGTAACAAATGTTTCTAAAAAAGAAGGCGTTGGTAGTGGGGGAGAAAGTGTCGTCTTATTAAAATGTCCTGAGAATATATTTAATCAAGTTGTTGTACATGAGTTGGGACATCGTTTTGGCTTGATTCATTTGTTTGACTCCCAAAAAATTAATCCCCAAGGCAAGTCTTTTCAGTTTTTACGGGGTTTGACAGGTAATTTTTTGGATTATGATCATATAAAAATTGATGAGAAAGAAAAAAATAGTAAGACTAAGTCAAGGGCTATACCCAATCCCACTTTTTCGTTGAGCTATTTTTTCAAGTACCAATGGGATTTACTTAGAAAAAGAGTGAAATAATCTATTTATCTAAGCCCTAATCTAGAGGGGGTTCATTCACCTTAACATATATGTGAACGGATCACTGTCTATAAATAGATTACAAGCAATTTGCAGGTTTAGGGATACCCGCCAAACGGCTTAAATGGCGGGCAACCAGTCCTGTATTAAACTTATCTTGTAGAACAGCATTATCAATTGCTGGATTGATCGTTTTCATTAAAAATTTAATCAGTGGACGAGTTGCTGGAGAGTGGCCAAACTGGGTATAAAATTGACGTACTGCATGCAACACTTCAAAATGCCATGGGGTCAGTTGTAGATCTAAACTTTGTGCCAACTCTTGGGCAACCTGTTCATTCCAAATGGTGTAATCTACTAAATGACCATCTTGGTCTAACTCAAAGCTCATAAAACAACCTAAACAAAACAACTTAAACAATGTAACTTTTGATCAACAAAACATCAAAGATTGATTTTTAAAAAATCGAAGATAATTGACAACCTAGCTCACTATTTTAAACTGATACAACGGCTAAAGTCTAAAACCAACTGAGCAAATTGTGGGTAAGAAATTGATTTAAAATTTTCAGGAATGGATTCAGATAAAATTTCAGCATCATTTTCAAGAAGATAAAGATTCTGTTTGTTTGTTAAACGCTGATCTGCTGCAAACAGTACCGCATCACCCATTAAAACAATGTGATCATGAGAACCATACAGTTGATCCAACTGATTCAATATATGGTCTGTATGTATAAAAGAAGATTGAATTAAATAAAGTGTTTTATCTGACATTTGAACTTTCCATCCACAGCTTACCAATACAACACATGATCAAAAGACTGAATAAATTCAGCATTCAGTTCTACAAATTCCAACTCTTGTTGTGATTGAGTAACAAAAGTCGAGGATTTATTCATATTTTCTACTAAAACTGGTGTTAAATCATAGAATTCAAAGCTATCGACCAGATTTGAAGCAAGCTTAAATACGTGATTTAATTGGCTAAAAGCCATTTCTGATTTAAGTAGGCTTAATCCAGCGTCTTTAAGTAACACTTTGACTTTAAAGCCAAAAGTTGCAAGAACCATGGTTGCTGACAAACTTTCATGTACCTGCAATGTATTTAAATTTGCTTGGGTTATCACAACGAGCACAGTATTCACACAAATTACCTTTTAAATGCAACACGCTAATGGGATGATCAACTTAGAATTGAATGATACGATCTGTAGATTGAACAGCATCTGCAAGTTCGCCTAAACCCACAAGTTCAAAGCCTTTTGCAAGATTATCGGCTGGAATTTGGTGACGTTTGGCATTCTCTTGATCTGTTATCCCCCGCGCTAATGCAGCACTCACACAGACAGGAAGTCGAATTGAGAGTTTTTTCCATTCTACAGATAAATTACGTTGATCGTCAGGAACCCATTGCAAGTTGTTCGCAACTTGTACACCATCTTGATAAAAGAAAACACGAAATTCTTGATCTTCAGCTTGCAGTGCTTGAGCTAAACCCAATGCATGCCATGCATGGATTGAAGTCGGTGCTGCGGTGATTAGTAATAAAGTACTCATTTGATGGCGATTCACTTGGAGAATGGACAGTTTGCAACATTCAAACTTGATAATGATAGGTAGTATACAATGATTTTAGTGACTGGTGGTTTAGGCTTTATAGGCTCGCATGTGGTTTTAAGTTTGCTAGCTCAAGGGCAAGCGGTCGTCATTGTGGATAATCTAGCCAATGCCAATCTGCAATGCTTAGAGCGCTTAGAATTTATTACAGGAATGTATATTCCTTTTGTCAAAATTGATATTCGTAATACTCCCGCTTTAAATAAAGTATTTGAACAATATTCCATAGATACCGTTGTGCATTGTGCGGGTTTTAAGTCCATTGAAGAGTCAAACCTAAAACCACTTGAATATTATAATGACAATCTCAGTTGTATTATGAGTTTATTACGTGCGATGCAGCGTACCGGTGTCAGAAATTTGGTACATCTTTCTAGTCTTATGGTTTATGCGCAATCGAGTTTAGAGCTGAATGAACAAACCACATTTAATTATAGTTATCCCAATCCTTATATAAAATCTCAGCAAATGATTGAAGAAATCATTAAAGACACCTTTAAAACTGATGAAGAATGGAAAATTGCCATTTTAAGGGTTTCAAATGTAGTTGGTGCATTTGAGCATGGTATCTTGGGTGAATTTGTTGCACCACTACCTAAAAATGTTGTCCCTTTGGCTTTACAAGTTGCAGCTCAACAACGTGATCTAATTGAAGTACAACGTAATTCTGAGACTGAGGATAAAACGACTGAGCGTAGCTTTGTGCATGTACTTGATGTATGTGAAGCAATTAAATCAACTATTCTTTGGCTACATGAGCAGGGTAATGTTTATCAAAGTTTTGATATTGCAGGTCCTGTCAGTTCGATACAAAACCTGATCCACTTGATCGAAGAGGTTACGGCGAGTCAAATCCATCAAATTGATGCGGTGTATAAATTAGATGAATTGGATCAGGTTGCATCTACCAGCCAAAAAGCTTTTGAGGTTTTAAAATGGAAAGCACAACGCTCGCTTAAACAAATGATTGAAGATGAATGGCGTTTTTATCAAAATACCTTAAACAATCGATAAAAATCCAAAATAGATGATTATTGTAAATAATTATCATTTACATGTTTGGTTGATTTGTTTAGCATAATCGCTTCGCTGAAGCTGGTGTTTTTACGCACATGTTGTCAAAACAAGCTTTAACTTGAAAATAAGATATGGATAAAGAAGAGGTTGAAAATGCAAACACGTATTGAACATGACACAATGGGCGATGTTGAAGTCCCAAGCGAAGCAATGTGGGGCGCACAAACTCAGCGAAGCGTAGAAAACTTTAAAATTGGTACAGAACATATGCCACGCCCGATGATTCGAGCGATGGGGCTGGTCAAAAAGGCAGCGGCAATAACCAATGCCAGCTTAAACCAAATTCCGCATGATCTGTCACAGTACATTGTCGATGCTGCCGATGAAGTAATTTCAGGCAAATGGGATTCACAATTTCCTTTGGTGGTTTGGCAAACAGGTTCAGGTACGCAAAGTAATATGAACTGTAATGAAGTCATTGCCAATATTGCCAATCAAAAATTAGGTAATCCATTAGGTTCGCAAAAGCCAGTGCATCCGAATGATCATGTCAATCGTGCACAATCTACCAATGATTCATTTCCAACAGCGATTCATGTGGCTGCTGCGGTACAAATCAATGAGTTGCTTATTCCAGCAGTAAAACGCTTACGAGACACTTTACATCGCAAATCTGAAGCGTTTGACGATATTGTTAAGATTGGCCGTACTCATTTACAGGATGCAACACCACTTACATTAGGACAGGAATTCAGTGGCTATGTTTCACAGCTGGATCATGGACTAAAACGTTTACAACAGGCATTGGTGTGGCTCTATGAGTTACCACTTGGTGGAACCGCTGTTGGTACAGGTTTAAATGCGCATCCTGAATATGCAGACAAAGCAGCGGAAGAATTAGCCAAACTGACGGGATTACCATTTATCAGTAATCCCAATAAGTTTGAAGCACTTGCTGGTCGTGATGCTGCTGTATTTGCTTCTGGTTCATTGAAAACCTTAGCTGCGAGTTTAAATAAAATTGCCAATGATATACGTTGGTTAGCAAGTGGACCACGTTGTGGTTTGGGCGAGTTGCGTATTCCTGAGAATGAACCAGGTTCAAGCATTATGCCTGGTAAAGTCAACCCAACCCAATGTGAAGCAATGACCATGGTGGTTGCGCAAGTAATGGGGAATGACACCACGATTAACTTTGCAGGTGCAGCGGGAAATTTTGAACTGAATGTTTATATGCCTGTGATTGCATATAATCTTGTTCAGTCGATTCAATTGCTTGGCGATGCATGTAACAGCTTCGACGAACACTGTGCTGTAGGGATTGAGCCAAATCGTGAAAAAATTGATTACTTCTTACATAATTCATTGATGCTGGTAACAGCACTGAATCCTGTGATTGGTTATGAAAATGCTGCTAAAGTTGCTAAAACGGCTTATAAAGAAGATAAGACTTTAAAAGAAGTCGCGATAGAACTTGGTTTTGTCACGGCTGAACAGTTTGATGAAGTGGTACAACCTGAAAAAATGGTACGTCCAAACGCGAAATAATGAGTTATAAGCGACTATGCTTTTGATGATTTATTGATTAAGCATCAGTTGTCTAAAAAAGCACCTTAAGGTGCTTTTTATTTTGAATTTGGAGGAGTTATAGGACTCGCATTAACCATGTTTCTTCCGAGCTTTATAGTCACTTTTATTATGTGATGACCCTCTAATTGAGCGCCGTTTTCTCAAAATACTGAACAGCAGGTGAACGTGACATATAGGCTAAAGCCTGCTCAGTATCGCCTTCATGAATTGGGTTAAACTTTGGAGAGGTCCAACGTAGAGTGGCTTTCCATAAGTATTTAATGGTCGGTAGGTGATCTGTTTTGGTTGCAGTTTTTTCAAACTCTCGAATAAAAGCAAAGAATCCACGGCGCATTAATTTTTGGATTTGTTGATGTTCAGTATCTTGTTGGCCCAGACTACGAGCAAAATCAACGAGGAAGTAAATAAAAAGCGGAAAAATTCCCATCATAATGATTTGTCTGGAAACATAAAAACCTAGCTTTTGTTGTAATAAATGCTCAAACAAATCATAAGCGACACAACGATGTTCAACTTCTTCCGCAAGATGCCAGCGGAATAAATCAGCCATAGCTGGATCTGCTTTATCCCAAGATTTGCTATCAAGTGTCCATTGCCCAATTGTACCTGTAAAGTGCTCGATCGCTGCAATAACACCTACACGAAAGATTAACCAATATTCGTCAAATTTTTTTCCTTTTAAAAAAGGAATTCCTAATGGTTTGTCACCTAATAAAATGTTGAAAACAAGATGGGCACGATTTAATGGTTCTTGTATGTCATAGCCATTTTCTCTTAAAAAGTCTTGTACTTTTTCATGCGCGCGTGCATGTGCAGCTTCTTGACGGACAAAGCCAATAACGTCTTGTTTTAATTTTTCATCGCTAATATGTGGAAGGGTTTTATTAAATACTCGACAGAACCAAAACTCGCCCGCAGGCAAAAGCATATTGATACCATTGGCGATATGTGAACAGAGTGGATCATCTGGCATCCAACATACAGAAGACTCAGAAAAATCGAAATATACTTTTCTTGCTTTAATTTGATGACTTTCCGTGATCATTGTGGTTATCCAACATGAAACTGTTAAGAGATTAAAAGTTTTTACCATTTAGAATAATTAGCGACCATATCCTTTGAGGACACTTTTTTTGTGATTTGTACTCTTTTGAATAGAAAATATTGCTTTAGAAATTTAATATTATTTGTTTAAGTTATTGATATTGTTATTTCTTAATTTAAAAATCCAGAAAATAAAGACGTGAAAAGCAATGTGGATTAGATGATATAAAAATAATTTTAATGGGTTGAATCATCTATAGAAATATCAAATTTCTATATTGAAATACTGAGATTTAAACTCAGCGATTGTTCAACAAAAAAAGAAGGATAATTCACGAATTATTGATTGGTTTAGATTGATGATTTTACTAAGTTTTATTTTATAAGCTCTGCATTGTTTTTAAGTTGTAATATTTATTTTTATTTATATATCATATATTTATAATTTTACAGTACTTGGGTTAGTTGTTGGTTTTATCGATTTTATTAACAATTTTTAATTTTATTTTTCAATAAAAATTAATTTATAGTGTCAGCTCAACTTTATAATATTGACTCAGGTATAACATGAATAAAAGAAAAGTTATTACAGTCTTCATTACAAGTGGCATGGTCACTTTTGCCATAGCCGCAACCACGCTATCACCAAACCAGAATAACCAGAGTGGGATCATTCCAACAGGCTATGATGATCTGATATTTAGTGTATCCAATGGCAATTGGGTAAAGAATATTTCCTTACCGAATGTAGCAAAAGAAGGTGCCTTAATTACAATTCAATCAACTGCGGGTTATGACAGTGATATTGATTTAAGTAATGTAAATATTGAAAAAAAAGGCGTTCTCACACTAAAGTCTGGAAACAGTTATCGTTTTAAATTTAGTAATGGAAAATGGGAGTTTTATGCGCCTGAAATTGCCAATTTTACGCCTGAAAAAAATGGCAATACCATTCCAGTATTTCAACAATCACAGGCTCAATATGTTGTAAGTGATGCTGCTTGGACTGAGACAATTCATTTACCGCAAACAGGTCAGAATGGCCAGATCCTTGTGGTTAAGTCTAATGCGCTTAAATCCTCCAAAATTAATTCACAAAATGCATTATTTCCAAGTACATTGGTTGTCAATAAAAATGATGCATATATCTTTCAATATAATCAAGAACTGAGTAAATGGGTTCCACTGTCTGTTCCGACACGTATTATCAACGTGATCAATGGTAATACTGCGGCATTAAATACGGCTTTGCAAAATTTAACTGCACCTAAAACAGAAATTCGTTTTGCTGATGGGGCATGGGTGTCTTCATTAAAATTACCGCAAACAGCAAACGACCGAGATCGTATCATTGTTAGCTCAACTGCAAGCTGGCAATCAGTGATTGAAAATGAAAAAACCAATACCACTGCAACCCTAAAACTTAACAAGGGCAATCGTTACGAGTTCATTTATATTGCAGATAAATCGTATTGGGTGTTGGCTTCGTCTCCTAAAACCTTATTCACTGCAAACACCGCTGCACAGGGATTCACATTTAAAACCCCTGTCGTTGAAATAACCGCTGATAATGCGCAATGGGCGCCTGTTGTAAACTTGCCAGCGGCTCAGTCTGGTGACAAGGTTATCTTATCTAATTCTGCGGATACAGCGTTTACAGTTTCGGCTAGCAATATTAGCGCAAGTTTGAAAAAAGGCGATAAAATCCGTTTGGTATTTAACAATGGTGTTTGGAATACCGATAGTTATCAGATTGATTTGCTACTTGTGAATAGTCCCGTAGTCAATGACAAACTTGGTGCAACTGCTGCAAAAATTCAAGCCCGTGAAGCACTTAGATTAACCAATGAAGCGCTTGAAAACTCGCAAGCAAAAGCCTACTACAAAGAAGTCGGATACTTGGATTATCGAATTCCTGGAACGACACTCGGTGATGCGATTAATTTAGGGCGTTCAGATACCACCGTACAAGCGGAAAGAACCAGAACAGGTGCTGATGCGATATATACCATTACAGATCATTTGGGTTGCGGTCTCGCTTATGTAAATAGCACACCGAGCAAGTACAACATGATCGGATCACATAACTATGGTTGTGGTATCACCGCAATGCGGCATGAGTTAGGGCATAACATGGGACTCGGACACAGTTTTGATCGAACCACAGGTTATAACTGGGGATTTGGTCATCCTTTAGGCAGTACCATTATGGGTGGAAATCAAATTGGCTTATATTCGAGCCCAGATATCTATAGCCCTGAATATGGCGTGCGTTTAGGTGAAACTGACAAATTTGATGGCTTAAGAAAAATTAATGAGAATGTTGAAGCCATTTCAAAATTTCTAGTGGCGGTTAATCCATAATGAATAAACGGATATATCTCTTTATTTCCGTTGTTTTAACTGTTTTGGTGGTTTCTTTGTTGGCTTGGTTCATCTCAGGTCAACAGGAGACAGCTGATACAGCTAAAGCGATTGCGCCTAAACAAAATGAACAAATCGATCAAGTGAATTCACTGCAGCTAAATACAAATCTAACCGAAACACAAGTATTGCAACGTATAAAAGACAGCCATGCTCGCCGTAAACTTGTAACGCTGGATGAAGACAAATTACGTGCAGGAATTTTCAATCAACAGATGTTCAATTTGAGTACTGTTGATACCGTGTCTATGCATAATCCTGTTCCTTTGACAGATGCACAAAAAAAAGATGGGCGAATATTTCTGAGGAATGACCTATATACCTTAGAGGCGAAGAATGTCGGCGATCAAATCGTATTTAATGTGCCAGGCTATGGTTTAAACAGACAGGCCGCTATAGAACGTATAGAGGTAGATCCGGATGAAGATATTGTCAGTTGGTCAGGCTCTCTAGAAGGAGGAGATCAAAATAATGAGAAGTTTCATATTACTCAAACCATTAAAGACAATTTTACCATGGGTATGATTACAGCAGATGGTAAAACCTATGCCATTTTGATGAAAAATGGCTATGGATGGGTCAATGACGTTGCCAATGAATCTGCCGCACTTGAGGCAGCGGAAAAGGAGACGGATCATGTACATTAATTTTTTTAATCTAAAGACATGATTTATTCTCTAAACTTGAAGTAGCAACAAAATGAGTGTAGTAATTACTGCGTCATAACAAAGATTTAGACACCTCGAAAGGTGTCTAAAATCATCATTTATTTAAAATTATTTACGAACTGAATCAAGTACTTCTTTGTTTGTCACAACTTCTTGTGCTTTTGAATAACTTTCAATCAGTAATTGATAAGCAGGGAAGATTTGAGTGTACACTTGAGCCCATTCAGCAGCATCTTCACGGTTCCAAGTTTGTTGAATTTCTGAAGCAACCGCCGCTGTATCCATCGGTACCGCACCTGCTTGAACCACACGTGCTAAGGTAATTTCTTGTGCCATTTTGCTATACGTACCTGATGCATCAACCACAACAAAAACTTTATAGCCATCTGCAATTGCACTAATCGCTGGAAAAGCCATACACACGCTGGTAATCGTACCCGCAATAATCAGGGTCTTTTTACCTGTTGCTTTAATCGCTTCAACGAACTCTTGATTATGCCAAGCATTAATTTCGCCTTTACGTGCGACATATTTTGCATGGGGTGCATTTGCGTGTATTTCAGGAATAAGTGGGCCATTGGGGCCTTGAGGAACTGATGCTGTGGAAATGACAGGAATGTTTGATAATGATGCTATTTTAGCTAAGGCTGCTGTGCGTTGGCGTAGTTCTGTCATTGGCATATCTGCAACGGTTTGAAATAAACCACTTTGATGATCAATTAACAGCATAACGGAATCATTTACATCAATCACTGGGGCTTGGCCATTAAAATTAGCTGGAGTAGACATTTTATATATCCTTAGTTAAGCAATCATTTGCTGTTTTAATACTAACAGTAGGACAAATATTGAATTATGCTATTTATATGACATATTGTCTTATATGGAGAACAGTTGCGATATTTAAGGGGATATGATGAAAGACTTAAATGACCTATATTATTTTACCAAAGTGATTGAATATGATGGATTTTCAGCTGCAAGTAATGCGTTGGGTGTGACCAAATCATTGTTAAGTCGAAGAGTTGCGGAATTGGAAAACCGTTTAGGAGTAAAACTTCTCAATCGAACCACCAAAAGAATTTCGATTACGGATGTCGGGAACATATATTTACAACACTGTAAAGCAATGCTTGTGGAAGCTGAATCAGCTGATGAGGCAATTGCATTGTTAAGCGCAGAGCCAACTGGAATTGTAAAAATTTCTTGTCCTACAAATTTATTGCATATTAATGTCAGTAAAATGTTGAATAAGTTTTTAGCACGTTATCCGAAAGTTAAATTACATGTTGAAGCGACAAATAGAAAGGTAGACTTGTTTAATGAACGTTATGACGTTGCAATTCGAATCAGACCCTTACCTTTAAAAGATAGTGATTTGATTGTACGTAGCCTATCCATTTCAAAACAATTTATTGTCGCAAGCCCTGATTTGTTGAATCAACATTTCTTGATTAAAACACCAGAAGAATTAACAAAATTACCTATTTTAATGATGGAGTCTTTGTCCTTTGAATATCATTGGGATCTTTATAATTCTAATAATGAATTATATGTGGTTAAGGATGAGCCGAGGCTAACCACTACAGATTTAAGTGCATTGCATTTAGCGACCTTAGATGGCTTGGGAATTGCAAAACTACCAGAATTAATTATTGCTGAAGACTTAAAAGCGGGCAGGCTGGTTAAAGTGATTCCTGAGTGGGAACCGATGCCAGAGCTTATTCATTTGGCCTATACTTCTAGAAGAGGTCTATTACCATCGGTAAAAGCTTTAATCGAGTTTTTGGTCACTGAGTTTGATCAAGTTTAGTTCTTTACAAGAATCAGCTTTATTCGCCCACCAATATCTTTGATCGACCACAGGTGAATACTGCAATTGGCATTGAATAAACTGTCATAATTGTTAGAATGCATTTCTTTCGCTGTTTTCATGTTATTTTTATTTTGTATTTAGGCTGCAAGATGACCAATAACGTTATAGTAAACAGTATTTTAATTAAGGATTTTTTAATGTTATCAATTTATTTAACAGATGTTCAGGAAAATGTGCAGTTTAAAGATTACCCTGGTGAGCACCCTGTTAAATTTATTTTAAATTTCAAAAAGATTTTTCCAAGTGTAATGGAAATTTTACTCCCAGTACTTCCTGATGATGAAGACTTGGATAAAATGACTTGGGAATCTACAACTGAAGATTTTGAGATTTTTAAGAAACTCCTTACAGGTTGGGGTGTGATTGAGTTACGTTTACAAGCGATTAGCCAATATAAGAATAAAAATTTCGCAGACCAACTGCTTAAACAAGCTCAAGCCAAACGTAAAGAATTTGCAAAAAAGCAGCAACAATTGTCTACGGTTGAACTGGACTACTTATTTATGCATGAAACACATGCATTGATTGACGCTGAATTGGTTGAGTTAGGTGAAAAATTCTATTTACCTACTTTGCGAGATATTTGGAAAAATACTGTACCTGCCAAAGTGCTGAATGCTAATTTCTAGTCAAACATAAGCAATAGATTGAAATAATCAAATTCATACATAAAAGGCAGTTTAAAACTGCCTTTTATTTTTTATTCATCTGTTTAAGTTTTTTAAATTGTAGGCCCAAGCGTATAAAACATAAAAAATAGAATAAATATTGAACTGATGATACTTAATACATTTAAAACTTTCATTTTTTAACCAATTGCGATATCTAAATTTTGAGTGGAAATATTTTTAATGCTTAGATTTTATTCGGCAGTTGTTTAAGCATGATGACAATGATTTAAATGAGGTCATTCATTTAGCAAGTCTTTATGATTTAATTTTAAATGTTGGCACTTCTTATTCAATCTTCTTTATTACGCGTTTGTACGATAAAACTTATGATTGTGGCTAAAATTATCTCAGTCTTCGTTATGAAAGTCGAAAATAGATTCGCTATTATCCTTCATGCTTTACGATGTATACATCTCATGCTCAATTTTAAACTACAACGCAAGCCAGTTATGAAATGTCAACAGCCCCTTATATTTCTGCTAATTCACTTTTGCTTAGAAACATATGACAAAAGTAGATATTTCTAGCAAGATTTTTTATGTTGTAATACTTTTGATTTTAATCAATTCATACTTGTTATGATTTTTTAAAATATCTTGATAATCTTTTTTAAAGTATCGGATTTCCCCGGGGATATATCCAAGGATATTCAGCAATGTCGAATAATTTTTTAGATTTAATTCATAAACGCCGTACAATTTATGCGATTGGACGTCATGTTAATCAATCTCCTGAGCATCTTACTGATTTGATTCAGCAAGCGATCAAGCAAAGTCCATCTTCTTTTAACTCGCAATCATCTCGTGCAGTGATCTTGTTTAATGCTGAACATGAGAAGTTCTGGAACTTTGTAAAAGTTCAACTGAAAGCTTATGCCAAAGATGAAGCAAGTGCCTTAAAAACAGAGACTAAAATAGACAGTTTTATCGCAGGCTTTGGTACCGTTCTTTTCTTTGAAGATTTAGATGTGATCCAAAACTTACAGGAAAAATTTCCAGCATATGCAGAAAACTTTCCGATTTGGGCTGAACACTCTACAGCAATCGCACAATTTTCAACGTGGACAGCCTTAAATAGCGAGGGTATTGGTGCGTCCTTACAGCACTACAATCCAATTGTCGATGAACAAGTTCATGCGGAATGGGATATACCCAAAACTTGGAAACTTCGTGCACAGTTGGTATTTGGTTCAATTGAAGCAGAGGCTGCTGAAAAAGCCTATATCGATGATGCTGTGCGTTTTAAAGTGTTTAAATAATTGTTTTATTTTCTCTAGCTTCTTGGCTTGCTCAGCCAAGAAGCTTTGCTATTGAAAATGCTAATCAATCTATTGATCTAATTATACAAAGTGTTGGTTATCTAGACCCAATTTCTTTTCGCAGATTGTTTAGAAAAAAAATCGGCTTAACACCCTTAGAATATCATTGTAGATTCAGTCGTCGGGTATAAGCTTTTCAATTGAATTTAGCTTGAAAGTTGGGCTGGTGCTATTTACTCACTAAAAGCTGAGGCGATGATGGATGCTTTTTTAAGTTTTATTGATCATTGCTATATAATAAACAAATCATTAAAAAAGAAAACGATTTCCAAAAAAGTGCTAAAGAGGCTTTGATTTAAAATTTAAATGTACTATAGTAAAGCTAGAAAAGTTGAGTAATATGCTTGGTTTTTATGCAGTTGATTCTTTATTTCAAGTTAAAGATCTACAGTTAAAAGCAAACTTATACTTTTTTCTATCTCTCTCAATATGAGCAATCAATTGTGTTAAGAAGCAGTGGTCTGTTGCTGGCATTTGCAACAGTATTTTTACAGCTTGCGGTTTTTTTACAGCCGTTATTACCTGAGCAGTATCAAATTGCTCCGGTCTGTGAAGACATCACTCAAGCTTTATTGCGACCAACACATGCACATCTTCATCATGAGCAAGAATCTAGTTTTATTCATCACTATTTGCATTTAGATCAAGCCCAGCAAGCAAGCAGCTCAAGTCATGATCATCATGACATTAACCATCAATGTCAGTATTGTGTGGTATATGGCAATTTAGTGATGCCACCAGAAATTGGCGTAAAAGAAATCCTAGTGCGTATTCAAGTACGTTTAATGGCTTATGTTGAAAACTTTCAGCATGTCTATTTTCAATTACAACGCCTGTTTCTGATTCCTCAAGGGCGAGCCCCACCTGTAGTCTTTGCATAACACATTCACCGATCCATAGGTTTAGCATTTTTAAATAAAGGCTTTAAAGCCATGCGATCGTATTTCGAATTTATTGTGTAGAGAATGATCATGATTTTTCAAAATTTCCTCGATTTGCAGGAAAGCAGGTTTTGCATGCTATTTTTAGCATTGTTTAAAAATACAGCAAAAAGAAAACAACAGATTGTACGGAATGTTCAGGCGTATGCTGAGTTTGTACAACAAAAAATGTTTAACAATGTATTTAAAACTCAATCTTTACCAACTTTACCAATGAATAAGGTGATGTCATGGATCTAGGATTAACTGCTTTAGAATTGGCGCGTATTCAGTTTGCTTTTACTGTTTCTTTCCATATTATTTTTCCTTCAATTTCTATCGGGCTTGCAAGCTTTTTGGCTGTGCTTGAATGGCGCTGGTTAAAGACTCAAAATCCTGTTTACCAAGATTTATTTAAATTCTGGGTGAAAATTTTTGCTGTCGCTTTTGGAATGGGCGTGGTTTCTGGTGTGGTGATGAGTTATCAGTTTGGAACAAACTGGAGTGAATTTTCACGTGTTGCGGGCTCGGTAACCGGTCCATTACTGGCTTATGAAGTGCTGAGTGCATTTTTCTTAGAAGCCGGTTTCCTTGGTATTATGCTTTTTGGTTGGGGGCGCGTAGGTCCTCGGGCGCATTTCTTTGCAACGGCTATGGTGGCGATTGGTACCTGTATTTCAATGTTTTGGATTTTATCTTCAAACAGTTGGATGCAAACACCACAAGGCTTTAGCATCGAAAATGGGATTATCGTGCCGCAAGATTGGTTTGCAATTGTGTTTAACCCCTCATTTCCTTACCGTTTAGCCCATATGGCTGCTGCAGCATTCCTTGTTTCAGCCTTACTGGTGGCTGCAACTGCTGCTTGGCATTTATTAAAAGGACGCCGTGACGCATTAATCAAAAAATCGTTTTCTATGGCATTGTGGATGATTCTGGTCCTTGCACCATTACAGGTTCTCATCGGTGATAATCACGGTCTAAATACCTTAAAACATCAGCCTGCTAAACTTGCGGCGATTGAAGGGCATTGGGAAACCAACAAAGGTGAGGGTATGCCGCTATATCTGTTTGGTATTCCAGATATGCAAGCAGAAGAAACTAAATATGCTATCGGTATTCCAAATCTTGGTAGCTTAATCATGACCCATACACTGGATGGTGAGGTAAAAGGCTTAAAAGAGTTTGCACCTGAAGATCGTCCTAATTCTACTGTGGTGTTCTGGAGCTTTAGAATCATGGTTGGAATGGGCATGCTGATGATTTTACTCGCCGTGATGGCATTGTTTCTACGCAAAGGCGGCAAGCTTTATGAAAACAAATGGTTACACCGTTTTGCTTTTGCTATGGGACCTTCAGGATTTATTGCCTTGCTTGCAGGCTGGTTTACCACAGAAGTTGGTCGTCAACCGTGGGTGGTATATGGAGTGATGCGAACCAAAGATGCTTTATCTCCAGTTTCTGCGGAACAAGTCGGCCTCACTTTAATTATTTTCGTTGTGGTGTATTGCATCGTATTTGGCATCGGCATTTACTATATGTTGAAATTAATGCACAAAGGTCCACAATTTATCTACGCCACACCAGAAAGTGTAGCGCATAGTGAAGAAGCGGTTATTTTAGCCTCTAAACGTCCATTGACGAGTGTTGAAGATAGCGTTGATTCCAATGAACAGGAGCGGAAATAATGATTGATTTATCTCTGATTTGGATTGTCATTATCGCCATTGGTGTATTCATCTATGTAGTATTAGATGGTTTTGATTTAGGGATTGGGATTTTATTTCCCTTTGTTAAAGATCAACACGAACGTGATGTGATGATGAACACTGTTGCACCTGTTTGGGATGGTAATGAAACCTGGATGGTATTGGGCGGTGCAGCATTATATGCTGCGTTTCCAATGGTCTATGCCACTGTATTGTCTGCATTATATATGCCAGTTATCCTTATGGTGATTGCTTTAATTTTCCGTGGTGTGGCTTTTGAGTTTCGTTTTAAGGCCAATCGAACCAAGCATTTATGGGACAAAGCTTTTATTGGTGGATCAATTCTTGCCAGTTTTTTCCAAGGGATGATTCTTGGTGCGTATATCCAAGGGATTAAAGTTGAAAATCATATGTATGCAGGTGGTGGTTTAGACTGGTTATCGCCGTTTACTGTGTTTACAGGTATTGGTGTTGTTGTACTTTACGCAGCACTGGGTTGTGGATGGTTAATTTTTAAAACTGAACTTGATTTACAAGATCGTATGTATCAGTTGATGCCTAAATTAATCGTTGCTTTGTTTGTCATCTTTGGCGCAGTCAGTATTTATACCCCGATGGCGCATCCTGAAATTGCAGCACGCTGGTTTAGCCAACCACAATTGATGTATTTTAGTCCTGTACCAATATTGGTGGTGCTGTTTACTTTTCTTGTGCTTCGCGCATGTAAAAAGCGTTATGAACTAAGCCCATTCCTTTATACTTTGGCTTTGGTTTTCCTTGCTTATACTGGGTTTATCATCAGTTTGTGGCCTTATGTGATTCCACCATCAGTGACCATATGGGAAGCTGCCGCGCCACAGAGCAGCCAGTTATTTGCTTTAATTGGTGCATTGATTTTAATTCCAATTATTTTGATCTATACCGGGCTTTCGTATTGGGTGTTCCGAGACAAAGTTCGAATTGGTGATGAAGGTTATCACTAAACTTAAAAGTCGCATGTTTAGTTTTTGGCTTGAGTAAAAAATAGCCTAAGCAAGATTAAACATGCTGCAGAGTAAAAAATTAAAGCTTTAAATGAGGTAAGCAAATATGAAACTATCTCAAACGCAATGGTTTGTCGTGTTATGGCTAGGTGGATTTCTAACATTGGCGATTATTGCTGGTTTTTTTAGAATGTTGATTCAATTGGCCTACTAAGGTTTTGCTAAATTAAAAATGAGGAACTGTGTTCCTCATTTTTAATTTAATTTTTTGTGTTAGCGAATGGACAATAAAAATAATCTGTATCTAAGCGGCTTCTAAAAAATTAATAAATCTTTTTCATTAATCAAAAAATGATCATCTTTGATTAAATCAGACCAAGGGTGAAAACGGTTTGGTTTTTATTGAATGGGTTATATGACGTGACAAAGGTAAATTGTTTTTTTAAATAGATGTTACTCGGATTGGGCTTAATTCTATGTGGTTAGAATTCTCTCTAGTACTTTAAAAATAATTTGAAAATCATCCTCCTCTAACCAAGCTGAATTACTAATAGTAAAACTTTGTGCTGCGAAGCTTGTTGCGTTTGGTGTATCGGCATGTATATGCGATAACGCTGGATAGTGGGAAATTGAACGTACAAAAAGTTTGGTTATGCCTAAACCTGAGCACCAAAGTTCATCTAATATTTTTTGACATAATCTTTCATTTTCTACAAAACAAATCAAAAATGGAAAAGTTGCCTGAGTATTTATCTGTTCATCAAATATATGTAAGTTTGGCAATAATCTTAATTGTAAGATACGCTTTTTAGCTCGCTGTCTTGCTTGTTGCCAATGTAGCGGAAGGCGTGTGCTGGCATGTGCTGCAACTTGACTGCGCCATTTCCCAAGTTGATGAATAGGAATGCTGTCTAGATCAAAGTTATCGCCTACAGCTGTGATTTCATCATGGTTTTCTAGCGCCTTACGCAATGGTTTGCCATAGAGCCATGTTAAAGTTGCAGGACGATAAAGCAAACTATACGCCATCAATTCCAAACAACGTTTCAGCTCCCATTGCTTGAGCAAAGGTAATGTTAAGGAACTTTCATAAAGTTGCTGGTTGATTTCTAGATCCCGACTAAACAATACACCTCCTTCAGCACTGGTTAGTCCTTTGCCAAAAGCCAGACTAAAAAATGCAATATCTCCAATTTGCCCTACGCTTTGATAATGGGTTTTAGCACCCATAGATTGAGCAGCATCTTCAATGATAAAGGTCTGATAATGTCGGGCAATTTCTTGGACTAAGCTAAAATCATAAACCAGACCGGCAAAATGAGTCACCACAATTGCCAAGGTATTTGCATTGGTTAACTGTTGTAGTTGTTGAATCTCAAAATTTAAGC
Source organism: Acinetobacter sp. I-MWF (assembly GCF_025433935.1). Classification (NCBI taxonomy): domain Bacteria; kingdom Pseudomonadati; phylum Pseudomonadota; class Gammaproteobacteria; order Moraxellales; family Moraxellaceae; genus Acinetobacter; species Acinetobacter sp. I-MWF. Next base: position 2,202,943 of record NZ_JAMBAR010000001.1, read on the forward strand.
TATTGGTTTCTATGTCACATAGAACGGGCGTTAATCCTATTTTCTCAATCGCCAGTGCCACCAACGGACATGTCCATGCTGGAATAATGACTTGTTTACGTTGTGGTTGTCTTTTTTCTAGCGTTTGCAAGGCAAGAATTAGAGCAACTGTACCTGAGCAAGTTAAACTCGGTTCAGGAATATTGAGTAAATGGCTTAGATATGTGGATAGATCTGTTTGATGAGCAGAAGGAAACAGATCTCTAAAATTAATCGTGAGGCCATTGGTCGGTGGGATTTCTTTTTTCATATTTAGATGTCGTAAGTCATATTCCTATGTATTGGTTCAAAGAGGGTGTGGTTTTACTTCAGTACTTCATTGGTTGAAAGATATTGTTTTGACTCATCTTTTGCTAAGAAAAGTACACCAATTAAAATCAGTGTTGCGCCTAGTACTTTTGCAAAGGTGAGTGGTTCATTAAACAACCATATAGATAGAAGCGTGACGCTAATCAACTCCAAATGTGATGCAGCAAAGGCAGGCCCAACAGGTGCATGTTTGAGTAAAGTCATCCATGTAAAAAAGGCCCCGATATAGCCAATAATTGCCCCATAAATCCAATAATGACTCAAGATACGGATTAACCAAGCCATATCATAAGTCAGTGGCATTGCATGGATGGACGCAAATTTAAAACTGATTTGGGCCAAGGTGTCAAAAGACATTAATATGATAAAACCGATGATATAAAATAACTTCATGTGCCTAATCCCACAACAGTGACGCCTAAACTAATTAAGATGACACCGATCAGTCGATTACGTGTGAGCTTTTCATTAAAAAATAAACGCCCAGCGATAAGGATGACAACGATATTGATACTGCCTAACATCACACCATCAGACAATGGGACTAAGGAAAGGAAAATAAGCCAAGTGAAAAACTCAATGATATAACTGGTGATACCAATCCAAATCCAGGGGCGTATTGCCATTGCTTTCCAATGTGCAATGCCATCATGTTGAGTATTTTCTGACGCTGCTGCCTTAAAAGCCAGTTGACCGACAGTATCAATGACAATAGTTAGAAACCAGACAGCAGCAATAGCTAAATTCACGCAGGTTCACCATGTTTTAAATTCGCTTCAACAGTGCTTATTTCAGCTGACTTTTCTACAGGGTTGGAAATAACAGCCAATTGTTGATGTTGTTTGATGAAATTTAATGATGCTTCAATGACTTGTTTACGATCGTTATCAATCGTGATCATATGGTAGCTTTCGTAAAGCCAAATTAATTGTTTTTGGCCCGATACTTTGTCATAGATCAACTGACTATTTTTTTTATCCGCAATATCATCATGAAATGCATGTAAACAAAGCGTCGGAGCGGTAATTTTGTATAAATTTTTACCAACATTTTTGGATAAGCGCTGCATCTGATAAAGTGAATGCCAAGGATTACCTGGCAATCCAGCTTTACTACTATCGTCACTTTTCATGGCTTCTAGAATACGCATACGCAATTGTTGGTTTTTAATGCCGTAAGGCTCAGTTTCATCAAAGGCACTATTTTTAAAAATATTTAAATGCGAAACGATAGGTAAAACGATAGGGGCGAGTATTTTTGACCATCGTGGAATACTCCAACCATCAAATTTAAATGTTGGGCTATAACAAATCACTCCAGCAACTGGATGTTCTGAAGCATATTTAAGTGCCAATAACGAGCCCATAGATAATCCAATGACAAATATTTCATCAGTATGCTTTTTTAATTCTTCAGCAGCTTGGCAAATACTTGAATACCAGTCTTCCCATTTGGTTTGGACTAAGTCTTGCATTGTTCCGCAATGTCCTGCGAGCTGTACGGCTAAGACACTATAGCCCATTTGCTGACAGGGCTTTGCCACACTACGCATTTCATTAGGTGTGCCTGTTAAACCATGGATCAGTAGTACACCAGTACGACTTCCATTGATGAAGAATGAGTTATCTTTAATCATGCAAGCACCATAATCGTTGGATCAAGTTCAAAATCACTCATCAGTAACTTTTCTAAAGGTTGATGAATTTCTGTAATATTTTTAAAAGGCGTATATAAAATTTGTTTTTCGCGGCAATGTTCAATCAGGGATTTTTTTGCAAAGACATAATTTGCACTTTCGGCAAGACAAAAATCTGAACGACCATCGCCAATTAAAATAATATTTGCCTGATGATTCATCTCAGCAATTTTGCATTTACAGGTGCCACTTGCACTTTTACAGGCTAAATTGGTATTTGGAAATTCTAATCGCCATTGGTATTCATTTATTTGAACCAAATGATTCGCGATAACTGGAAGATGTCCTAGATTATACTTAGATAAAATATATTGAATCACCAGATCTAAACCATCGCTGACAATGGTCAGTGGTATTTTATGTAAGGCACTCAATTGCACCAAATCTAAAAAACCAGCATCAATTTCTATTTGATCTAAGCATTGATAAAACGCTTGTTGATTCATATGTAATAAAGCAATTTGTTGTTGCATACATTGCTTTGAGCCAATCAATCCTTGTTCCCATTGCTGCTCAATGGCTTGCCATCCATCTAAGGCAAAAGTTTCCAATAAATGATCAGTTGTATCATTTAAACTAATAGTCCCATCAAAATCACATAATATATGCCAAAGGTTTTGTGAGGTCGTATTCTGTTGCGGGCTTATCAGGAACATAATAAGTTTTACCACTGTTATTTTAATAAACTTGTCACATAAATTAATTTTCGATTCTTAATTAAATCTTATGAGGAATTAGTGGCAAAAAGATGACGTCGCTGTATTGTAAAAAAGTGTAATTTATTAAAATTATTTAATTTATTAAAAATGAATAGCTTATTTTTTTATCGCCTCAAATTAAAAGAATTTAAAATTCATATTTTTGACTGAATTAAGTTTCGGATCACAAAACAAAACAATGTTAATGGAATTTTACTTTTTTTTAAGATTCGCATAAGAAAGCAAATTCATATTTAGCCCACATCGCAAATATGCTGATTTCAGATTTGAAGTCATTATAAAAATGCGTTGAATGGACCGAAATATGAATAATCATTTAAAACCCATAAAACTTGCGCCGATTATCGGAATACTACTTAGTTCATCATATGTATATGCAAATGGTGATCAGCCAGCAACTTTAAGTATTGGTGCAAATTACACTGTCGATTTTCAGCCATATAAAGGAAAACGTACCTATCAGAGCTTACTTCCTACAGCTTTCTATGATAACGGTCGCGTTTATTTAGAAGGCGATGAAGCTGGTGTTTATCTTTTAAATGATGATCACAATGAACTGCGGTTAAATGCTGCATACGATGGTAATAGTTATGACCCAAGTGGAGAGCTGACTGGACTACAACGCCGTAAATGGTCAGTCATGGCGGGTGGTAGTTATATGCGAATTACACCATTTGGTGGTTTTAAAGCTCAGATTGGAACAGACGTACTTTCTCGAAGTAAGGGCACGATTGCCACAGTATCTTATTTAGCCGAAATCAGTCGTGGTAAATGGTCTTTTTATCCTGAAATCGGCGTGCAATGGAACAATGCTAAATATAACCAATATTACTATGGCGTAAGTTCATTAGAAGCCCAACGCACAGGTATCAGTTCTTATCAACCCAGCACAAGCTTTCATCCTTTTTTAGGGATCGCAGCTGATTACCAGATTTCAAAAGATTGGAGTGCTTTTGGCACTTTAAACGTCGATTTTCTTTCAAAGGAACAAACAAATAGTCCAATGATTGACCGACGTACAGATATTTATCCATCCATCGGCATCAAATATAAATTTTGAATGTAACTCATTTCTCCACTCAGATTTTGTTTCAAAACAAAACTGAATCAATTAAAAGCTCGAAAAAGGTAACAACATGAATATCAAAGAAAACCATCTTTTTTCAGAAGGTCAGGCCATGACAAAACGTGAACCATTAGATGAAGCACAACTCTTGGCGGATGAAGCCAAATATTGTTCATATGGCGATACCGTGCATTATGTCAATCCGCCTAATATTTTTACAGATTGTCGAGGTAGCTATGTTTACAATGACCAAGGCACACCGTTTCTTGATCTTCAAATGTGGTATTCAGCAGTTAATTTTGGTTATAAAAACCCACGCCTAGACCAAGCATTAATTAATCAAATTCATACCTTACCTCAAATTGCCAGCCAATATTTACACCCAACTAAAATTGAATTGAGCAAAGTCATTGCCGAAGATATGTTGAAAAAGACCGGCGAAAAGGGACGTATTCACTATAATGTTGGTGGATCACAAGCGATCGAAGATTCATTGAAATTGGTGCGAAATTTCTGTCATGGTAAAAGCCGTATGTTTGCTTTTGAAGGCGGCTATCATGGTCGAACTTTAGGGGCTTCTTCAATTACCTCAAGCTATCGCTATCGCCGTCGTTATGGTCATTTTGGTGAACGTGCTCAATTTATTCCTTTCCCATATCCTTTTAGACGTCCTAAAGGGATGACAGCTGAAGAGTATGCAGTAAAACTTGTGGCTGAGTTTAAACGCTTATTTGAAAATGAATATCATGGTGTTTGGGATCCTAAAGTTCGCGAAAGTGAATTTGCCGCTTTCTATATTGAAACGATTCAAGGAACAGGTGGTTATGTCATTCCACCTATGAATTTTTATCCAGAGTTAAAAAAAGTTTTAGATGAGCATGGAATTTTATTGGTTGTTGATGAAATCCAAATGGGCTTTTATCGTACTGGTAAATTGTGGTCATTTGAACATTTCGGTATCACCCCAGATGTATTGGTATTTGGTAAAGCTCTGACCAATGGTTTAAATCCGCTTGCAGGCGTTTGGGCAAAAGAAGAAATCATTAATCCTGAAGTTTTCCCTGTTGGATCAACGCACTCGACTTTTGCATCAAATCCATTGGGTACGGCAGTGGGGCTTGAAGTCATGAAAATGCTGGCCGAGAAAGATTATGAAAAACAAATTATGGAAAGTGGTGCATATTTCCTTGAAGGCTTAAAAGATCTACAGAAACGCCATCCTGAAATTGGTGATGTTGATGGGTTAGGCTTAGCTTTACGTGCAGAAATATGTCAAGTGGATGGCTTTACTCCAAATAAAGCATTATTGGACAAAATGGTAGATATTGGTCTTTCAGGTACTTTGGAGTATCAAGGTGAAAAATGTGGTCTAGTCTTAGATGTGGGCGGCTATTACAAAAATGTGATTACATTTGCACCAAACTTGGAAATCTCACGTGCTGAAATTGATCAAGCAATGGTTTTATTAGAGCAGTTATTACTACGTGCTAAAAAAGAGCTGTGATTCAGTAGGTTGAATTTATGACAATGCAAACCGATCTCAATCAATTGGAACCACATTCACTGGTAGGTGCTTTTATTCAGCATCCACCTAAGATGTTTGATGTAAATGATTCAAGCGATTTTTTAACTTTTTTTACAACAGATTTTAATCTACTCACGACTTTAGATCTTCCTGTAAAAAAACGCATTGAATCTACATTAGGTTATTCATATTGGGGTCGGTTTTTGCATTTAAAAACATGTTTTATTGGAACGACCGTAACCGAATATAGCCCGCTTATCAGTAGTTTACCGGTCAGTGATTTGCTGCAACAACTCAAGCAACGCATAGGCCAGCAAAGTTTAACGATTATTAAAGATTTACCGATAAATTCGCCCTTATTAACTGCGCGGGAGAATCTCTATAGTCAGCAATTCATTGAAGTTGCAGAGCGTGCCGGTTTTCTGGCGATAGAAGGGCAAGCTTTGGCTTATGTGCCAATTGATTTTGAAAATCGAGAAGATTATTTAGCAAAATTTTCAAAAAGCCGCCGTAAAAATTTGAAACGCAAGTTGAAAAGCTTAGACGATTTACGGGTTGAGATACTCGATACAGGTGCACAACAATTTGCACAGCACGCATTTCGAGCGCAGTTATATCAGTTATTTTTAAATGTTTACAATCAAAGTGAGGTTCACTTTGACTTACTCACTGCTGAGTTTTTTGATGAAATTTTGCAAGATGCTGAGAATGGTGGCAAAGTCTTTTTGTATTGGAAAGCGCAAATTTTAGTGGGATATAACATTTGTTTTGAGTACCAAGGGAATCTTGTTGATAAATATATTGGTTTAAATTATCCCTTAGCCATTGAATATAATCTTTATTTTATCAGTTGGTTCATCAATCTGGATTATGCCAAACAACATCATTTAAAATTTTATATTGCTGGCTGGACAGATCCAGAAGTAAAGGCTCAGTTGGGTGCTAAGTTTACTTTTACACGGCATTTAGTATGGATTAAACAACCTATATTAAGATTTGTACTCAGACGACTACGCCATTTGTTTGAAGCAGATGCACATTGGCATGAAAGTATGCAGGAGTCAAAATCATGAATAGCATTAGGCAACATGTTGTTCTCAATTTTGATGGTTCAGTTGAGATTTCGAATGCTGCCCAAAACATCGATCTTGCCAGTTGGCAAGAACAAATCCGTTTTGGATGTCATTGGAAAAAATTTCAGCAGCTTGAAGATTATCTAGCCAAGCAATTACCTCCATCAGATCAATTGGGTTGTGTATTTATGGGAAGTGGTGATTATCATCATATAACCCAGCTGCTTTTAAAACGGATAACAAACAATGAACCTGTTCATTTAATTGTTTGTGACAATCACCCTGACAATATGCGTTATCCGTTTGGAATACACTGCGGTTCATGGGTGTATTGGGTCAGTCAATTGCCACAGGTTGCCCGGATCGATGTGATCGGCATCAGCTCAAGTGATATTAGCTTAAAACATGCATGGGAAAACCATTGGTCTCCTTTATATAAGGGCAAATTGCATTATTGGAGTATTCAACAAAAGGCGAATTGGACCCAATGGATTGGCGCACAACATGCATGGCATGGTTATGATGAGCCAGACCAATTAATGTCAGATTTTTTTAATGAAATACAAAAAATTGATCTACCCATATATTTATCTATAGATAAGGATGTGTTGTCTAAAGATGTGGTGATGACCAATTGGGATCAAGGGCATTTTTTAGAAAAACATTTGCAGGATCTAATTCAAACTTGTTCAGCGCGTCTAATCGGAGCCGATATTACTGGGGATGTCTCAGCTTTTCATTATCAAAGTCGATTGAAAAGGTTTTTAAGTGAATCCGATGGGCAACAAGAGCCGACCCAAATTGAAATTGCTCAATGGCAAATACATCAGCAAGCATTAAATCAAAGATTGCTTAACAGTATTCATCACGCCTGGAAAATAGATGAATAAAACAGATCGTATTCGGTCTCATGTTATAACAACAATTATTTTTGATTTACGATCTTGATCATGTATACCGCAGCAAGAGTTTTTTCTGATGTTTTAGCTTATTATCTTAAAAAAGTAGGACTAAGATCATTGTAAAACAACAAAATAGCCTAAGCAAAATTATATAAATACAATTGGATTTTCTCTTTTATAATGACATAAAAAGTACTTTATCTAATTTAAAATGGATTTTATGTCGTGTTTGAATCATTTTCTTGCCAAGATGAATGGTTAAATACCGATTCATTCTGATCAAAGTTTTTATTATCCATAGTATAAATGGCTGGCATTGTTGAACTTTAGTTTTTGAGGATATCTAGATAGAAATAGGGCTCTAATTGACGAATTTCTGTGGGTTTAAGACCCGCATCTAACAAGTATTTTTCTCTATTTTCGAGAACATCACGGACATCCTTAATACATTCTCTGGCTTGATCTAGGTTTAGTCCAAAGGCGTTGCTACGACTGATAAGGTTGTCATAGCTTCCAAACCGTCCATCATTGCCTAAAACCAGAGCATGTTCATTTGGAAATGAGCTTGGCATACCATGAGGTAAAACATCAAAAAGCGGGCTTAAAGCATAATGTTGTTTTTTCATGTCATACATCAAAAAACCATGATTTTTTAAATGATCGTCAGTATTGCTAATCATGACATTCAGTACCATCCGCTTATATAGTTCTTTTTGATTACTGATAGCATCAAAACAAATCTGACTACAGACTTTGGCAATATTCATATAGGACATTTTAGGATCTCCTATACGAATTTTCTGAATATTGAGCAAACTATTGGCACTGATATAGTGTTTTTTACGTTCAGGGCAATTTCGATCAAAGCGTTCAACTAAGAGAATAGGGCGACCGGCACATTCTGTTAGTTCGGCATTACATGTATTGAGCCCCATGTCTCGTGCCATATTCAGCGAAGCATATTCAACTTTACAGGTATCAAACAAATCATCACTTTTATTAAATTTGGCAATCCATTCCTTATTCTTATACATCACAAGGGTTTTGGGTCTGGCTCCGCCCATTGAAGCCCCGTTATATAACAGCTTATTTAATTCGAGTTGCTCAAGTTTCATCTCAAACGGATCTCGTTTTTTTTCGATGAGTTCAGTAATTTGTATAAAAGTTTCTAATTCTGCATATTGAATGATATTTGAATTGTTTTTTATATGCGATTTAGACAAGCTTCCAACAATACAGCCGACTGAATTTCCTTGTGAAGCGAGTAACCATTCCAATTGATTTAATGGTGTTCTACGGTGTAAGGCATTGGTTAAGCGTTTACCCCAATTGTCTGGTGTTGCATCTGCAAGTACACCAAAACCATCTTTAGAAATAGTTTCATATGGTTTGTTATAAGACTGAAAGCTTAGATTAAGTGGATCTAAAGGGAAGGCATCTGCACGTTGTAAGTATGATTGACCATAAAGAAAGCGATAAATTGGCTTTTCATAAGAATAGTGTGCAGCAATTGTTGGCTGGGAGCCTGTATCTATGAAAACATAACATCCTTTAACTTCATCCATGTTCATTTACCTATCAGAAATCATCACTAATTACAGACTGTTTTTTTAATCTTGCACGTACTGAACTATTACGATTTTCGAGTGCCAAGCCAACTTCATCCAACTCAGGATTCGCGAGTGAGCCTAGGGTATGTTCAAGGCCAAAGATCACTAAAACTGAAATCACATTTTTTAGGCTGGTACTTGGATCACCTTTTTCCATACGTGAGATCGTTCGGTTATCTACATGAATGCGATTGGCCAAATCATGAATGGTCATATTACGTCGAAGTCGGGCTTTTTTGATATTTGTCCCAATTTGAGTCAACATGTCTTCCACACCATCAAGCATAAAATTATGCGCCGAAGTTCTCATCGCAACATCATCCAAAACATGACATAAAATGTATACTATCATGGTTAACATGGATTTTATGTCTTATTTTTATAATTTGAGTTCAATGTATTGATGCTGAATGGAATAGTTAAGTAGCTTAATTTCACCTACTAGAATGAAGAAAATCATCAAGAATAGGAATGATAGTAAATGAGCGGCTTAACTGCATGCTAAATCCAATCGTTTATAAAATAGCCTAAGCAAAAATTTTAGAAATTTCTTCTCTTAAATAAATATGCCTAGAATTTTCATTTAGCGCACCGTGCCAATAAATTCCCATATTTAATACAGGTAGATCAATAGGATGCTCAAAAATATTGATACTTTGATCAACTTGTAAATGTGCCAGTATCTGCTTTGGAATGGTTAACATCGCATCAGGATATTGTGCTAAAACTTGCAGGGCAGTTGAATAATGCTGACAACGCATAAAAATCTGACGACGAAATTGCGCTTGATTTAAATATATATCCTCTAAAAGCAAACCAGTACGGCGTGAAGAAACACCGATATGAGGTGATGCAAAATACAGTTCAGAATTGATATTTGTATGCTGAGAACAAATCACAAAATGATCTTGAACCAAATTTTGATAATTAATTTTATCACCATAATTTTGTTCTAGATCAATGACAAAATCGACTTGTTGAGCAGCTAAATCAGCAATTACATTTTTGCGGTCAAGCTTGGTGCTTAGAAATTGAATGGTTAAATTCAATTTTTGAAAATGATAAATCAATTTAGGAAAAATAATCGGTTCAATTTCATCATGTATTGCAATGCGTAAGGTTTGTACTGAACTGGGATCAAATTGTTGTTTTTGTTTGGAGATATTTTGAAAAGCAAATAAAGCATTTTGTACAGATGGATAAATCTGTTCAGCAAAAGGGGTAGGCAGCATTTTACTCCCAGCGCGAACAAATAAATCATCTTGCAAATGCAGCCTAAGTCTTTGTAAAGCATGACTTGCAGCAGACTGAGTAATGCATAAAATCTTTGCCGCTTTTGAAATATTTCTTTGTTCATAAATGGTGATAAAAAGCGGGTATAAATTAATATCAATATGATTGAAAATCGACATATCAAGATTGGTTTTATTATGAATCATATTCATAGTGAGGTATTGAATTAAATCATTTGGTTCATAATAGGTTTTCAGCTAAGGTAAAGTAAAGAGTCACTATTCAAATATTTATCCATATATTTACAGGAAGATAAGCATGTTTGAACTTTCAGCACGTGCGCAAGAATTTGTAGAACGTACCCAAGCCTTTATTAAAAATGAAATTGAACCTGTAGAAGCTGATTTTTGGAATGAAGTCCATCATCTGAATCAAGGCGGTGATTGGACAAAATGGCAATGGCCAGCACAACTTGAAGTCCTGAAAAATAAAGCAAAAGCTGCTGGACTTTGGAACATGTTTCTACCAGATCCAGTATTGGGTGCAGGTTTATCTGTACAGGAATATGCTCATATCGCAGAACTGTCAGGCCGTAGTTTAATCGCACCCACAGTATTTAATTGTAATGCTCCAGATAGTGGCAATATGGAAGTGCTATGGCGTTATGGTTCAGATCAACAAAAACAACAATGGCTTAAGCCGTTATTAGAAGGAAAAATCCGTTCAGTATTCTGTATGACTGAGCCAGCAGTTGCTTCATCGGACGCAACCAATATGCAGGCGACTGCAGTGGTAGATGGTGATGAAATTGTATTGAATGGTCGTAAATGGTGGTCTTCAGGTTTGGGAGATCCAAATGCGAAAATTATTATCTTTATGGCGCATACGCCTGATGAAAGCAAAGATCGTCATCATCAGCATTCCATGGTTTTAGTGCCTGTAGATACTCAAGGCGTAACCATTGAACGTATGTTACCCGTGTTTGGTGATTATGATGCGCCACATGGTCACGGCGAAATTAGTTTTAATCAAGTTCGTGTACCTGTAAGTAATTTTATTGGTGGTGCTGGACAAGGGTTTGAAATTGCACAAGGGCGTCTAGGTCCGGGTCGTATTCATCATTGTATGCGATGCATTGGTGCTGCTGAAAAAGCATTAGAATTAATGATTGATCGAGGAATGAGTCGAACTGCTTTTGGTAAAGAAGTGCTTAAATTAGGTGGAAATTTAGAACGTGTGGCAGATGCTCGTGTTGCGATTGATCAAGCACGACTGTTAACCCTGTATGCGGCGTATAAAATGGATACTCAAGGGACTATGGCTGCGCTTACCGAGATTTCCGCCATTAAAGTTGTTGCACCTTCAGTTCTTGAAAAAGTAGTTGATATGGCCATTCAAATTCATGGTGGCATGGGCGTATCACGAGATACACCTTTAACAGGATTCTTTGCTCAAGCCCGCAGTTTACGTTTAGCGGATGGCCCAGATGAAGTGCATAAAGGGATGATTGCAAAATTAGAATTAAAAAAACGAGGTTATGGCTCGCGTAAAAAATAACAATTTGCTGATAAAAAATAACTGCTTTATGTTAGAGGTGTTATATATAAAGTAGTGAGCAAGTGAAGTTTTTAGTTAAAAGTATCATTCTTTATAGATGTATGGTTTAAAACATAAGATTCAGGGAAATAATATGTCAGTCATTGATATTGGTGGAAGTATACGTGAAGGCGAGGAGCTGGACATTCGTGCTGTCGGAAATTGGCTCATTGAAAATGGATCTGAAATTTCAGGCAATGTAGAAGTGACTCAATATTCTGGCGGAGCTTCAAACTGGACCTATCGTTTAAAATATGACAATGCTGATTTAATTTTACGTCGTCCACCCAAAGGGACAAAGGCGAAATCTGCACATGATATGGCGCGTGAATATCATGTACAAAAATGGCTTGCACCATACTACCCAGTTCTTCCTGAAATGGTCGCGCTGTGTCAGGATGAATCCGTAATTGGTTGTGACTTCTATGTGATGAAACGCATTGAAGGTATTATTCCGCGTGCCAAACTGCCCCCTGAACTGAATTTTACTCAACAACAAGTACATGAATTATGTATTAATGTCTTAGACAAGCTGATTGAATTACATCAAGTTCCATATCAAGGCACCGAACTCGAAAAACTTGGAAAAGGTGATGGGTATTGTCGTCGTCAGGTTGAAGGTTGGGATGCACGTTATGTAAAGGCACACACTATCAATGTGCCGAGTTTTAAATTTGTACGTAAATGGCTTAATGAAAATATTCCTGCTGACTCAAACACGTGTTTGATTCACAATGATTGGCGTTTTGATAATGTCATTCTTGATCCTAAAAACCCAACCCAAGTGATTGGTGTATTGGATTGGGAAATGGCAACTATTGGTGATCCTCTTATGGATTTAGGTTCTGCTTTGGCCTATTGGGTGGAAGATACAGACAACCAAATTTTTAAATCAACCCGTCGCCAGCCTACACATTTAAAAGGGATGCTTACCCGTAAAGAAGTGGTTGAATATTATTTAGAAAAAACCGGATTAAAACCTGATAATTGGGCATTCTACGAAGTATTTGGTATTTTCCGTTTAGCTGTAATCGCACAGCAAATTTATTATCGTTACTATCATAAACAAACAGATAATCCTGCTTTTAAAGATTTTTGGATTGTGATTCATGCCTTACATATTCGTGCATTAAAACTTATCGGTTTACAAAAAATTGAAGCCAATGAAGTTGCACAGAAATATCTTGAAAAATTTAAGGAAATTTTAGGAAAATGACCACAATCTACCTCGTTCGTCATGGACAAGCGTCATTTGGTGCAGAGAGTTATGACAAACTTTCACCCAATGGCGAGTTACAAGCCAAACTATTGGGGCAATATCTCGATAAAATTTTGAAAGAAGAGCCTTATGTGGTTGCAGGTTCAATGTTACGCCATCAGCAAACAGCAAGTTTTGCTTTGGCTGAAAGTTTTTCCGATGCTCAAATTGTGACTGACCATCATTGGAATGAATTTAACCACCAACAAGTTTTTGCTCAATATGATCCGCGTTTTAATCAACCGCATCTACTTCAACAAGATGTTGCCAAAGAAAAAAGTCCACGTGCCTATTTGGCAAAAATTTTTGAAGGGGCAATTGACCGTTGGACTGGTGGTGAATATCACCATGAGTATGACGAATCTTGGCCAGATTTTAAAAACCGTGTAGAAACGGCTTTACAGAATTTATGTGATGAGTTAGTGAAAACCAAACCTCGCTATGCAATCGTATTTACTTCTGGCGGAGTTATTTCAGTTGTTGCAGGAAAACTCTTGGAGTTAAGTGCCAATAAAACCTTTGCATTGAATTGGGCAATTGCCAATACCAGTTTAACCACATTAAGACTGGTGGGAAATGAACCGCAATTACTGAGTCTGAATGAACATCATTTTATTAAGGCTGAAGATCCGCAATTATTGACGTGGATTTAAAGTCGCACTTTTAGAAATATAAAAACAGTTTAAGGAATTTGTCATGGCAAAAACCATTTTAATCACAGGCGCAAGTTCTGGAATTGGTGCAGGAATGGCACGAGAATTTGCGCAAAAAGGTTATAACTTAGCCGTCTGTGCGCGTCGTTTAGAGCGTTTAGAAAGCTTAAAACAAGAGTTGGAGTCTAAATATGGTATCAAAGTGATTGCCAAAACTTTAGATGTGACCAACTATGAGCAAGTTTTTCAAGTCTTTCGAGCTTTTAAGCAGGACTTTGGTAAGCTCGATCGTATCATTGTCAATGCAGGTGTTGGTGATGGTCGTCGAATTGGCAATGGTAAATTTGAAATTAACCGTGCAACTGTAGAAACCAATTTCATTTCTGCACTGGCACAGTGTGAAGCCGCTGTTGAAATATTCCGTGAGCAAAAGTTTGGTCATCTGGTTGTGATTTCTTCTATGAGTGCACTTCGTGGTATGCCTAAACACTTGACCGCATATGGAGCAAGTAAAGCTGGTGTAGCTGCTTTAGCGGAAGGGATACGTGCTGAGTTAATTGACACGAAAATTAAAGTTTCTACGATTTTCCCTGGTTATATTCGTACTGAAATTAATGAAGGGGCAAAAAAACTGCCGTTTGAGGTCGATGTTGAAACAGGTTCTCATTTATTGGTTAAAGCAATTGAAAAACAACCTGTTAAAGCTTATGTACCACAATGGCCTTGGTTACCGATAGGACTAGCCATGAAAATATTGCCATTAAAAATTGTAAATAAACTCGGTTGAGTTTTATTTAGCTTTAAAAGACCCAACAAGGGTCTTTTTTATTGCATTGCATAGATAAAGCTTTAAAATCTAACTGGATAAAAAATAATGAGAATTTTAACATGTTTATCGTATTGGGTTTTTTCCTGACCAGCTTTTTAGTTTTTCTTGCGCGTATCTTGTATCTCTTCTTTTTTGAAAAGCACTGTGAAATTCAACAATGCCTTATGCAAATCGATGATATTCAAAAGTTAATGTATCTTGGTATCATTTTAATCGGGACCTATAATGCCTATTTGATGAGCAAAAGCAGAAAGTATGCGGTTTTAATTTTTGAGTTTATTGGTACATTTATATTTGCTTTTGCCTTAAATTTTGTTGATTTAGCCCAATAGCAACTTGGCCATACAATTAAGTAAAATCGACATTGAACTTTATGATTTTAATACTGCGACAAGCTATATCTGACTCTGACTGATTTTGAGATAGCTTTGTTGGATTGGTACTCGAATATGCTTTTAAAAATCTCTACCATTGTTCTCGTTCCCGCATTAATTCTTCAAGGTTATCGCGTCAAGAAAAATACACTTCGATTAGCTGAACCTCAAGGATTGCGAAAAGGTGTTATAGGACAAGGAAAAGCACTATCTATTTTAATTTTGGGTGACTCTGCTGCCGTAGGTGTGGGGGTTGAAGATCAACGTGAAGCCTTATTGGGGTGTTTACTCGATGAATTAGCCTCTAATTTTGAAGTCACTTATCAATTAGAAGCGAAAACGGGGGATAGCACCTTAGAAATTTTGCAAAGAACCAAACAATTAGACAATCAGCAGTTTGATGTTGTGATTACATCGGTTGGAGTAAACGATGTCACAAAACTTATTTCACCACAAAAATGGATTCAGCAACAAAGGGGGCTTTATACAGAAATTGAAGCTAAGTTTTTGCCAAAGATGATTTTAGTTACGGGTGTCCCCCCAATGAATCTGTTTCCAGCATTACCAAATCCACTGGGATGGTTGTTTGGACAGTATTCGAGTGCAATGAATCAGAAGTTAGCCCAATTCATCGAAAATAAAATCAATTATCAATTGATTCGTTTTGATTTAGCCCATTTTAAAACTTTAAATTTACAAATGGCACGTGATGGTTTTCACCCGAGTCAGGAAATTTATCAAATTTGGGCAAAACAAATTTCACAGTGTATTTTTAGCAAATTCATGTGATAAAATTAAGCAAATTCAAAAAGAACATAAAATATGAATTATTACGCGAAAACTCTCTATTAGGTTTTAACTACCTAATGAGAGAAATATGGATAAACTGAAACACCTTAAACAACAATACGTAAAAGTTGTTAAGAAAGGTTTAACTGGCGATTATGATGATGAAATTTTTCCAAATCGACAAGATACTTGGTATCGCCACTACAGCGTTAAACAAGAAAAAAGTAGTTTTTTCTTGCACGAGATTGAGTATAAATCATCTTATTCTCTTAAACTAAGACGCAGACGAGGTAGGGCATTGATGTGTTCTTGGACGACTGAACATCCACCTGGTTTTTGCTATGGTGGAAAAAACTGGAAACACCATTCAAAAAGAAAACATCAATACTACCGTGAAAAGAACTAAAAATAGGGAGCTTTTAAGCTCCCTATTTTTATTTAGATACCACTAACTTAAGATATTTTATATAAAACATATATTTAATCTAAATTTTTTTAAAAATTTTAAGCGCTAAAACTTGATAAATGACCATCACTATTTTGTATCTTTACACTGAATATTTTCTTTTTCTTTGTAATAGTTTAAAGCAATATCTAAGTCTGAAAGTAATTTAGCTTCAGTATAGTTCTCTGGATTTAATTTAAGTAAATTTGGCATGTAATTCGATTTGTATTCTTTAGGATAATCTTGACATACGATTCTGGTCTTATCATCCAATGTCGTATTTGGATCATCAAGTTGATCAAGATATTTACTAATCATTTCATCTGATTGTTCAAATTGTGCAGTGAGGGTGGGTCGATCTGTTTGCGCAGTTGCATGCTGCTCAGGCTCTTTATTGCAAGCAGACAGGGCAAGGATCAAGAATAATGCTGTAAAAAGTTTAATGTTCATAACGAATTGATTTTTAATGTTAAGAAAAAGTTTTCGGTTGTATAAAGTCAGTTAATATTTAGATAAATCTTAAAGAACCTTAACTATCAAATATATTACCGAGATATGCAATGATTTTTATTACCATATCTTGAAACTGTTACAAATTCAAGATATTTAATTATTTTATTTGAAATTTCCGATTAAAAACAGCACATCGCCAAGTTTTGTATTTTTTATACGGGTGGAATTGACGCAACAACTTTTATTAGTGCTAAGAATATTGATTAAGACTTTGTTCTATATGAAATTTCTAGTAATTTTTTAAAATCAGTAATCACAGCAGCAGTAAAAATTGCCCTCATCATAAAGAGATTTGACAAAAATAACCTTGTCAGAATATTGTAAAACTTATTTAAAAATAATAGCTTAGTGTGAGGTTGAAAAAATCAGATAATGTGTTGTGTTAAATAAATTTTTTGTAAGGTTTATTTCTGATCTCAACCTGAGTATCTTATCCCCAAAATATTAAGAGGGTATTTCATGAAAAAATTATTCATTATTGCTTTAACAACCTTAGCATCAAGTTTCTCCTTTGCAGAGAACTTACAGTGTGAAAAAAGCTATGAGATTTTTAATAAGCAAGCTGACAAGGAAGTCGAAATACTAAAAAATGGTTCACTTGATGATGTTCTAAAATTTTATGATCAGATTGAATATGACCGTAAACTTAAATCCAAGCATCAAGGAAAAACCTTTTCTTCAGCTGACTGGATCAGTGATGCTGAGTATAGAGAAGACATTAAAACAATACAGGATTTAGCTAAAGATGGTTCTTATAAAAGTATAGATTCTTCCTTTTTAAAACCAAAGTTAAATTATATCTCCAGTGTAGGTGAAATTTGTGTTGTTCCTATGCGATTACAAGATGAATTTTTCAAAAAACCTATGCTGACTGAGGCGGACGTTATTTTTGTACGCGACATTCAAACAAATGAATGGCGAAGATTTATTTATTTAGGCGTTGAAAATAAAAAGGATTTTAATGAATTCTTTCCAGATTTTCCTAAAACCACAAGATTACCTAAAATGTTAATAGATAACAAAGATTTTGCAGAGAGCACTTCAGAACTTACGTTCTTAATGTTACAAGAAATGGGTATTGAAATAACTGATGAAGTAAAAGAAATGGTTCAAGCTGAATCAGAACCTTTGAGAGTTAAGTTAAACGAGAATGGCTACTGATTTTTATTGTGTAAGTTGCATTTAGACCACCTACGGGTGGTTTTGTTGAATAAGCACAACAATCGATTAAGTTGGTTAATTAAAAGAAAAATGGATAAATTTACGATTTAAAATCTTTAATATAAAATTAGAAACAACTACCCATGCTTAGCAAGTAAAAATGTTAAGATAAAATTATAATTCTTAAATTATTTCTTATTTATAAATGACTGATATCGAAATAGAAACCCACCCACTTAAACCATTTCTTCCTGCAAATGCCAAGCTGTTGATGCTTGGTAGCTTTCCACCGCCTCAAAGCAGATGGAAGATGGATTTTTATTATCCGAATTATCAAAATGATATGTGGCGGATTTTTGGGCTTATTTTCTTTGAAAATAAAGACCACTTTTTAGATTTACCCAATAAAAATTTTAAAGAACAACGTATTCGCGAATTCTTAATCGAAAAAGGTATCGCAATTTTTGATACGGCGTATCAAGTTATTCGCTTAAAAGGAAATGCCTCAGATAAATTCCTACAGATTAAGACCCCCACAGACCTAGCACAGCTTTTAACGCAAATTCCTGAATGTAACAGCATCATGACCACTGGAGATAAGGCAACAGATACCCTGATGTTATCTATGCCTGAAGAAACTGAAAAGCCACAGATAGGGCAATCCTCACAAGCTATATTTGCTGGACGAGAGATAGGTTTATATCGGATGCCTTCTTCATCAAGAGCGTATCCATTAGCACTGGATAAGAAGGCAGAGGCATATAAGAACTTATTTAAAGAAACAGGCTTACTTTAAGTAAGTTTAAACTCATAATTTGGCATCATACTTTAAATGATTCACTAATCAGTAGAGAAGAAAAAGTCAGTTTGAAAATTTTTAAGAATACTGTTCCTATAAGCGTTATATTGGGTTGTCCCAATATCTGTAATTGACTGTTTTTGTTTTAGCTTAGGCATTTATCCTATTGTACTTGATTAAATCGATATACAGATATAGCCAATAAATGCTTAAGCTTTTCCATTTTCTATGCAAATCGTTTTGCCAGAGCAACACAGATCACAACTGCAAAACAAACAACAATCATTGCAAAACTTACATGCTCACCCAATAGAACCGCTGAAAGCATTAAACCAATAAACGGTTGTATCAATTGAATTTGTCCAACTTTGGCAATTCCGCCCAACGCTAAGCCTTTGTACCAAAAAATAAAACCGATCAACATACTAAACAGCGACACATAGATTAAACCAATTATTTCAGGCCAATGAATATTTGCAAAGCTTGCAGGTAGGTAATATAGACTTGAGATAAGCATCAAGGGTAATGCAACCACTAAAGCCCAACAAATCACTTGCCATCCACCCAGTTCTCTTGAAAGCTTTCCACCTTCAGCATAACCCAGTCCACAGACAACAATTGATGCAAGCATATAGAGATCGCCCACACTAAAACTTAAATTACGGTTTTCATAAAACATAAAACCAACCACGATGGCACTACCAATTAAGGCAAATAACCAAAATTGTGTAGCAGGTTTTTCACCCCCACGTAAAACTGCAAAAATTGCAGTCGATAAAGGCAAGAGACCAACAAAGACAATAGCATGTGCTGAGGATACTGTTTGTAAAGCTAATGCCGTAAATAATGGAAAACCAATCACCACACCTAAAGCCACAATAACCAATGATTTAAATTGAGCAAATGAAGGCTTTGATTGCTGTAAAATAAACAAGCAGATTAAAGCAATACTTCCTGCAATGGCTGCCCGAGCTGTGGTTAAAAATTCTGGACTAAAACCCATGACGGCAATACGGGTTGCGGGCAAAGAGCCAGCAAAAATCGCTACACCAATAAAACCATTCAGCCAGCCAATATTTGTTTTATCCATCATCAATTACTCAGTCAATTTATGATGATTTAAGCGCTATTTACTGGAAATATATATGTACACTACAGTACAATTTTAAATAACTGTTATGCTATTTTTACCATTACAATTCTACTCAATCTAACGGGTTTTCTCAGATTTCTTATCTTTAAAATATGTGGTTTTTAAATGGCAAAAACTAAAATTGAACAAACAGTGCTGATGATTAAAAATCAAATTTTGAATAAAAGTTTGATTGCAGGTTCACGCTTACCTTCAGTCCGTCAGTTTGCTACACAAACAAACTGTTCTGTTTCAACGATCGTTGAAGCCTATGCCAGATTAGTTGCGGAAGGTGTTTTAGAATCTCGTCTTGGTTCTGGTTACTATGTGTTAGGTAAAGCCGAACCAATACAAATGATTGATACTGAAATACAGTATCAACGTGAAATAGATCCCTTATGGATTTCAAGGCAGTCATTAGAGGCGAAGACGGATGTGCTAAAACCGGGTTGTGGCTGGTTACCGACCACTTGGATGCCTGAACAATCGATCCGTAAAGCGTTAAAACAAGCTGCCAAATCTGAAATCATCATGCTCACTGATTATGCAACACCACATGGACATTTGGAGTTACGTAAATTTATTGCCAGAAAAAAAGAACTGTATGATTTAAAGTTTAAATTGAATCAGATTCTTATTACTGACTCAGCAACCCAGTCCATTGATTTAATTTTTAGACATTTGCTTAGCGCAGGTGATGTGATTTTGATTGATGATCCTTGCTATTTTAATTTCCGCGCCTTGATTAAGGCACATCATTTAAAAGCCGTTCCAATTCCATTTACAGAAACGGGACCAGATGTAGAAAAATTTGAACAAGCATTGAATTTAAAGCCTAAAATCTATTTAACCAATTCAGGGATCCATAATCCAACAGGGGCCACGATTTCGCTACAAACGGTTTATCAAATTTCTAAGCTGGTTGAGAAAACTGATTTATTGATTATTGAAGATGAAATTTTTGCTGATTTTGAATATACACCAGCACCACGTTATGCTTCATTAGCAGGTTTTAAGCATGTCATTCAGATTGGCAGTTTTACCAAAACTCTTTCAGCAGCAATTCGTTGCGGTTATATCATTGCAGAGTCAGAACTGATTGATCAATTGATAGATTTAAGAATTGCAACCAACTTTAGCAATAGTCATTTAAATGCAGAAATTATTTATCAAGCTTTAATGGACAGCAGTTATCCTAAACATTTAGATTGGTTAAAGAAACATTTGCTTAAAGTCAGCAATGAAATGATGCAAAAGTTGGGGCAACTCGATATAAAACCGTGGATTGTGCCAACAGCAGGGATTTTTTTATGGTGCAAATTGCCAGATGGTATACAGGCTGCGGAATTATCAAAGTTATGTCTTAAACAGGGCGTAATTCTAGCGCCGGGTAATTCTTTTAGCCAAGCTGAAAATGCAGGACAGTTCATGCGCTTTAATGTTGCACAATGTGTGGATAAAAAAGTCTTTGATATTTTGGCGATGTCAATTCAGCAGTTAAAAATAAATAACTTACAAAGTTAGTGAAAATCCGTTTCCTTATTGCTTTAAAATATGGGTAAATAGTAAGCAAATTTATATTGATTTCAGTGGAATAATTATAATGAGTGTTCAGGATGTACCGAGTCCAATTGATTTAAAAAATCAACAAGATGCATTGCAATGGGCAAATGAAGCCAATGAAAAACGCCCATGGCGTTATGAGTTTTTTGATTATTATGTGAATTTAATTCAAAAAGCAGCCAAAGAGAAACACTATCAAACTGATCAAAACGCGCAGTTCAATATTTTAGAAATAGGTTCAGGTCCTGGTTTTCTTGCCAAACATTTCCTTACCCAGTGCGCTGATATTGAATATACAGCACTAGATTTCTCTGATGCAATGCATGAGCTTTCTAAAAGTAAGCTACTTTCTTCTGAGTTAGATAGAGTGCAATATCTGATTGCTGATTTTAAAAATGAAGATTGGCGCGATCAGCTTGGACAATATGATGCCATCATTATTCATCAAGCTTTACATGAGTTACGCCATAAAAACTATGCAAATCAATTTCATCAACAAGTAAAGACATTATTAAAACGTGATGCTCTGTATCTGGTCTGTGACCATATTTTTGCATCAGATGCGATGAGCAATAATGACTTGTATATGTCGAAACATGAACATTTTCAAAGCTTAAAATATGCGGGCTTTACTGACATAGAACTGGTTAAAGAGATCAAAGGGCTCTGTCTGTTTGAGTGTTATTTGTAGCAGTAAATTTTTAATAATTTTGGTATATGCGTTGTCATTACACTAAAATTACATCATCCATTCAAGTGGCAAATATGAGACACTATACATGACAAATCGTTGGAATCGCGTAGTTTCAGGATCAACTTTATATTCAATCACTTTGCCATCAGCACGATGATCTAGCCAGATCAGTTCACCTTGCGGATTAAGTTTTAACTCATAAGCAACCCTAAATAGGGTTTGATCCAATAGATTTGAAATTTGCTCTTGTAAAGGATCTGATTGAACAACCAGTCCAACTTCGGTATTGATATTGAATGATCTTGGATCTAGGTTAAATGAACCAATAAAGACTTTGTCATCAATATTGATAAATTTTGCATGCAAACTGGATTTATTTTTGCCTTTTTTCGGAATGATATTTCCTGTGAGGACCTCATACCAAGTACGGCGATTGCGTTCTATATAGGGTTTAAATTCATAAAGTTTTGCGCCTCCTTTAAGCAGGTCAACTCGATACTTTTGATAAAACGCATGGACAAGCGCAACATCATTTGCCATAAAGGAGTTGGTTAAAATTCTCACTTTGACATTTTGTTTAGGGAATTGATTGATGAAATCCGTTCCATTTTTTGTAGGAACAAAATAAGCGGCAATCAAATCCATTTCTTGTTTGGGGTCACCCAAATGTTGGTGAATTTGGTGTGAAATTAATTCATTGCCGTGTGCCTGTCCTAAACTTTTCTTTGGAGAATCTGCCAGAAAATCGGCATAAGCCCAATTGATTTTATTTTGATTAAGCTCATTGGCGAGCTCTTTTTGCTCAAGATTTACCTTTTCATCTGTAGTATGTTCAGCTTGTTCAAGTCGTTCAAAGCTTTTTCGCAAAGTTAATAAATCGTGTTCAGAACCTTTATGAATAAATTGATCAATCGGATAGCTTAATTGAAAATTCCAAAAGTCGGTAAAAACTTCATTTGCACGATTGACTGCTTTACCAAAAAATAAAATATCCATATCAGTAAATTGGAAAGATTCACTGGCATCAAAATATTCACTGCTGATATTTCGTCCGCCTGTCACAGCAATTGCACCATCAGCAATAATTAATTTATTGTGCATTCGATGGTTGATTCTGTTCATTCTAAAAATATAATCCATTACACGAAAGTGTCGGAATTTATAAGGATTGTATAATTTGATCGAAATGTTTGGATGTGTCAGCAATGCACTTAATTGCCGATCTATTTTTGTTCCATTTTGATCATCGATTAATAAGCGTACTTTTACACCGCGGTCAGCAGCTTTAAGCAATTCGTGTAGCATTAAATTGCCAATAAAATCATCCGCCCAAATATAGTATTGTAAATCAAGTGTATATTTGGCTTTCCGAATCAGGTGGATACGTGACGCGATACTTTGGAAAGCATCATTCATGGCTAAATATGCAGTGAGACCTTGAGTAAGCATCTGTTTTGCTTGAGGCTCATTGATCCAATGCTCTGCATATACTTTAACTTGTTGTTCTTGTTCTGGTTGATTCATAGGTAAACTACATCCAGTGATTGAAAAAGCCAAAATAACGAAGGGAAGTGAAGTCTTTGAATGATTCATTCTTTCAATGAGTACTTTAAATTTTACTAAATCATATCATCAAGTTAATAGTTGAATCTGTAAAGAGAAAAAGGTTACTGTAGTCCAACTGTTAAAACACAAACCTATTAGGATATTTAGCTATGAAATCACGTGCTGCTGTTGCATTTGGTCCAGGAAAACCTTTAGAAATTGTGGAAATTGATGTAGCTCCCCCACAAAAAGGCGAAGTCCTTGTTAAAATTACCCATACAGGGGTTTGTCATACAGATGCATTTACTTTATCAGGTGATGATCCAGAAGGCGTATTTCCAGCAGTTTTAGGCCATGAAGGGGCTGGTATTGTTGTCGAAGTTGGTGAAGGTGTAACTTCAGTAAAACCTGGGGATCATGTAATTCCTTTATATACGGCAGAATGTGGCGAATGCTTATTCTGTAAATCAGGCAAAACCAACCTGTGTACAGCCGTTCGTGCGACACAAGGTAAAGGGGTTATGCCTGATGGAACGACACGTTTTTCTTATAATGGTGAACCTATTTACCACTATATGGGTTGTTCAACTTTTAGTGAATATACTGTCGTTGCTGAAGTATCATTGGCTAAAATTAACCCTGAAGCAAATCCTGAACATGTCTGTTTGCTGGGTTGTGGTGTAACGACAGGGATTGGTGCAGTCCATAACACAGCAAAAGTACAAGAAGGCGATTCAGTTGCTGTATTTGGTTTGGGTGGTATTGGTCTGGCTGTTGTACAAGGTGCACGCCAAGCGAAAGCAGGTCGGATCATTGTTGTTGATACCAATCCTGAAAAATTTAAGTTGGCAGAAGAGTTTGGTGCGACTGATTTTGTTAATCCAAAAGACTATGACAAACCTGTTCAAGAAGTGATTGTTGAAATGACAGGTTGGGGTGTAGACCATTCATTTGAATGTATCGGCAATGTCAATGTGATGCGTTCAGCGCTTGAATGTGCTCATCGTGGGTGGGGACAATCAGTCATCATTGGTGTAGCAGGTGCAGGTCAAGAAATTTCTACCCGTCCGTTCCAGCTTGTGACTGGTCGTACATGGAAAGGAACCGCATTTGGTGGGGTAAAAGGCCGTACACAATTGCCAGGTATGGTTGAAGATGCGATGAAAGGTGATATCCAACTTGCACCTTTTGTTACCCATACAATGGGCTTAGATAAAATTAATGAAGCATTTGATTTAATGCATGAAGGTAAATCAATCCGTACAGTGATTAACTTTTAAGCTTAAATACTGAGCACCACCAAGAATCAGTGATACATCATGTATCACTGGTTTTTATTTGCATGATAAATGTATGAGTTTTATATATTAATTTTCTAAGCTTATCTTTTTTTGTTATGTTATGGCTTTAAAGCAAAAAATCAAAATAGGTCGTCTTATGAAAAATGTTGCAATTTTAGGTCTTGGTATCATGGCTTTAACCGTATCAGCATGTTCTTCGCTTCAAACCAATGCAACGCCAGATCAAACAGCACAAAACACTCAAACCACATGTGTTGCTGAACGTGCGGCTCAATTGATTGGTCAAAATGATATGTCTGAAGCGAAAATTAAGCAGCTTACACAAGCATCAATCGTACGTAAAGTTGCACCAAATCAAGGGGTAACTATGGATTATCGTATTGAACGTGTGACAGTAACTGTAGATCCTGCGACCAAAAAAATTACCCAAGCGACTTGTGGTTAATGACACAAATTTAAGTCTTATATGATTGAATAAATATTGATTTGTTCAATCATGATTTTAAAGTTTAATTTAATAAATTCGCTTCATTTATTCGACACAAAACAATCATTATAAAAAAACTAAAATAACAATGTTTTGCTACTGAGTTACAGATAATACTTGCTTAAAGCAGTTTTTTTGTTATGTTTTAAGCTGTACTTTTGGATGTGTAGCGTTAGAGCACAAGACTTCAATTCATTAGCTATTATTAAAACCTTATGAAAAGACTATTTTTAATCCTATTTGCGATTTTGATATCAAACCCAATATTTGCTCAGAATGAAAACTATAAAATTGCCATGGATAATTTTATAAACAACTATAATGCTGATCAGTATGAAAAAATTTATGATGAATTTTCTGTTGAAATGAAAAAGACATTGCCGCTTGAAAAGACAAAGCAATTTTTCTCAGGATTGAAATCTCAGGCAGGAAAAATTGAAAGCAAAGAATTTCTCAGCGATCAACAAGGAAGTTATCAAAGTTATAAAACCAAGTTTGAGAAAATGGTGTTGACGGTCAATATTTCGCTTGATCAAGAAAATCATATCAAGGGACTTGTTATGAAGCCTAATGAAGTCCAAAAAGAGATAAACAGTAGTAATACTGTGAATGCGCTTAACGCTTATCCAAAAGAAATCTCAAACATCATTTTTTCGAATAGCCAAAATTTTCCAAATAATACGCAACTTTCTATTGCAGTCGTTCAAAATCAAAAAGTGAAATATTATGGGGTTATAAAAACTGATGGCAAGATCAAACCAATTGAAAACCAGCATAAGGTTTTTGAAATTGGTTCTATTACGAAAGTTTTTACATCGACCGTTTTAGCTTCGCTTGTTGATGAAGGAAAAATTAAATTAACAGATGAAATCAATCCATTTTATCCATCTTTAAAATTTAAAAATAACACTCAACTGAATTTTAAAGACTTGGCTAATCATACTTCTGGTTTACCACGCTTACCTGAGAATCTAGATTTATCGAATCAAAGTAATCCCTATAAAGATTATGGTAAAAGTCAGATTGAACAATACCTTAAAGATGATTTGAAAATTGAAAATGAGCGTGAAAAAAAATATGTTTATTCCAATTTAGGGGCGGGGTTATTAGGCTATACGCTTGGCGTATCACAAGGAAAAAGTTTTCAAACGTTATTACAAAAGAGAGTTTTTGATAAATACACAATGAAAAACTCATTTGTAAACTCGCAAAATCTACATGATAAGTTAGTAAAAGGGCAAAATCCTGATGGAAAAATCGTATCAAATTGGGATTTTGACGTTTTGTTTGGTGCTGGCGGGCTATTATCAACCACAGAGGATTTAGCAAAATTTGCAATCGCACAATTCGATCCTAAAAATACCGAATTGACTTTAACACGTACACCGACCTTTGAGATGAACAAAGATATGAAAATCGGTTTAGCTTGGCATTTGTTAAAATCACAAAATGGAAAAGATTTGGTTTGGCACAATGGCGGAACTGGTGGCTATTCATCTTCAATGGCAATAAATGTTGAGGATAAGACTGCTGTTATAGTGTTATCTAACCTCTCAGCTTTTCATCCAAAAACGAAAAACATTGATAAATTATGTTTTCAGCTCATAGATGAGAAGCAAAAATAATATTTGGATTTTACATATAGAGAAACTTAACACTGCAAATATTTTGAGTAGATTGGAGATTTACTTTTAGTTTGACCAGTACAATCCGCCATATAGGCAATAAACCATTGGCGGAAAGTTTTTCAAAATGATCAGAATGAAGTAATACTTTTAACTCAGTAAAAATGCTTCATTTACTCCAGATTGCTTAACAAAACAATCATCATGAGAGACCAGAATGACAGCACCTTTAAATTGCTCAATGGCTTGCGCAAGTAATTCTCGTGACTCGATGTCTAAGTGATTTTCAGGTTCATCCAATAACAATAAATCAATATTTTGATGATGCTGACTTATTCCAAGTAATGCAACTTTAAGTTTTTCGCCACCACTGAGTTGCCCCAATTTTAAGAGTGCTTTTTCGCGGCGGATACGCAGTTGACCTAATAAATTTCGCCATTCAACCTCCAGTATATCTGGATTAAATTTCGCTAAATTCTCGATCACAGAAAGATCATCATTGAGTAAACTAAAATTTTGATCCAAATATAAACTTTGTCCAGTAAAGAAAATTTCAGTACTTTGTGATTGATCAATTATTTTTAATAAGGTGGATTTACCCACGCCATTTGCCCCTTTAAGCTGGATTTTTTCACCGGCTTGGAGTGACAACTTTATGTTCTGTGTGGTGGCATAAGGCAATTGTAAATCGTGAATTCTTAAAATTTCACCTTGCTTAGATGATTGAAATTGAAAGTCAAATCGTTGTGGTTTAATTTTTTCTAATGCTGTTTGTTTCTCCTGTAAACTGCTTTGTGTTTCATCAGCTTGGCGAATTTGCTGTGCACGTAATTTCCCAAAACTTTGCCCAGCTTGCTCTTTTTTAAAATCCAGTAGAATCTTGGCTTGAGAGTTCGAGTCACGCAATTGAACACCTTTACGTTGACGTTTTTGTGCTTTCATTAAATTATCATGCTGTTGTTGCTTTAACTGTTTAAATTCACGTTTTTCTTGTTGAATGGACTGAGTTAAGGCATGGATTTGTTGTTGGTGCTGTTGAACATAGTCAGCATAATTTCCCGAAACATGTTGTAAACCTTGCGCGGTTAAAGCATAAATATGCTGCACTTGATTCAGCAATTGAAGATCATGACTAATAATACAAACTCCCGCCTTATGTGCCTGAATCGATTCAATTAACCATTTTCTTGCCATGGCATCTAAATGATTACTTGGCTCATCTAAAAGTAGATAATGATCTTGTTTTAGAAATAAGCGACACAAGGCTAGCTTGGTTTTTTGACCTTCACTTAAGTAGTGTATGGGAAAATTTAAATCAAGCGGCAGTTGTGCATTGCTTAAAATTTGTTGCCATTTTTGAGGTAAATCCCAACAGTTTTCCACCAAATCATAATCTTCAAAACTGGCACTACTGTTTTCAATACGCTCAAAAGCATTGTGTAGATGAGCAATGTCTAAAGCTTCAGCTATGGTTTTGGCATTTAATCGTTGTAATTGTGCTAAATAATCATGTTGAATATGCCATGCAATTTGCCCTGAATAGGCTAAATCTGAATGCTGTTGTAGGTGTAATAGTTTAAAAAGTAATGATTTTCCCAAACCATTACGGCCAATCACAGCAGAATTTTGCCCTGAAAAAAGTACAAAATTTAGTTGCGTAAATATTGTTTGAGTGGGGAATGCCAAACTCAAATTTGAAATAATACATGCTTGTTGCATTCAATGATCCTCATATAGAGGATGCACAAAATAGTATTTAATAAAAGCTTTAAATAACAGTAGATTATTTAATTTATCGTAAAGACGGTATCAGAACTAAAAGATAAGTGTAGCCTTGAGTAGAATCTATTTTGCACATCAAAAATTAAATAAATAATGATGAGAAAATGACTTACTTCATTGGCGTTACTCTTTTAAGAAAGGGGATAAGAATGCTTATTGTATAAAAATAAATCTGTATGTCAATGTTAAGCTTTTAAAATGCTCATTTAAAAAAGAATCATCTCAAAAACTTAACTCCCTTATGAAAAGGGAGTTAAGTGGCAGTTGATTGATTCAATCAACGCTTATCAATTTATTTAAGCAGTTGCTTTAATGACTTCTGCAACAGATGTTGCTACATAATCAATATTTTTTAAATTTAAGCCCGCTGCACACATACGGCCACTACGTAGCAAATAAATGGCATATTGATCTTTCAATATATCCACTTGTTCAGCAGTTAAACCGGTATAGCTAAACATGCCTTGTTGTTCTGTAAGGTAATCAAAATTACGACCAGGTAAAGCAGCAGTTAATTTTGCCTTTAATAGTTCGCGCATTTGGATGATACGCTCACGCATTTCTTTAAGTTCTGCATGCCATTTTTCAGTTAATATTGCATCATTCAATACATTATCAACCACTAAGGCACCCGTTGTAGGTGGGCTTGAGTAGATACGGCGTACAGTTGCTTTAAGCTGACCTAAAACTTTTTGTGCAGTTGCTTGGTCATCACAAATAAAGCTTAAGCCACCAACACGCTCACCATATAGTGAGAAAATTTTAGAGAATGAATTGCTAACAATGAAATTCAATCCTGACTTGTCTAAAGCACGAATTGCATAAGCATCTTCTTCTAAGCCTTGACCAAAACCTTGGTAAGCAATATCTAGGAATGGAATTAAATCACGTGCTTTCAATACTTCAATTACACGATCCCATTCAGCAGGTGTTAAATCTGCGCCTGTTGGGTTATGGCAACAAGGGTGAAGAAGAACAATGCCTTTTGCAGGGATTTGCTGTAAATCCTCTAACATGCCTTCAATATTGACACCATTGGTTGCTGCATCAAAATAACGGTAGAAATGTGAATTGATTCCCGCACCATTAAAAATCGCAATATGGTTTTCCCACGTCGGTTGGCTCACCCAAACATCAGATTCAGGAAAGTATTTTTTTAGAAAATCTGCGCCTACTTTAAGTGCACCAGAACCGCCTAGAGTTTGAATGGTCACTGCACGACCATCTTTACGTGCTTGGCTATCTGCACCTAAAACCAGTTTCTGGGTTGCTTCGTTATAAGACTTTGAACCATCCATCGGTAAATAAAGCTTTACCTTGTCATTGCTTGGTTCAATATTTTTCAAAGCCGCTTTTACAGCGTCTAACTGAGGAACAATTGTGTCCTCATTATAATAAAGACCAATACTTAAATTTACTTTGTGTGTCCGTTCATCCTTACCAAAGGCTTCCATTAGAGAGAGAATTGGATCACCTGCATAAGGATCTACATGTTGAAACATGGTCTAAAGTCCTAAATCAATCGAAAAAATCAAGTCTGATAATATAGGTAATTCAAACCCCGACTCAACAGTAGATTAAAGTTTATTTTTTATTATTTATTCAACTTTAGATTAGGGTCTGTAGACAATTCGTCTACGTTTGCGACTACGTGTGTTTTTTAGGCGATACTAGGCGCGAAATATGAAATTTAGTCATTCTAAATGAGTAGTTCGTAACGACGTAGCGGCAAAAAACACGCTAGTCCCCGCTGCGCCTTGCGCTGCAAACAAAGCAGTGCTTTGTTCTTGCTCAGGGTTGTGGCTAAAATTATCTCAGCCTACGTTATGAAACTCGAAAATAGTCTCGCTATTCTCTTCGTTTCCTGCCTCGCCTGCTCAATTTTAGTCTACAACGCAAGCCATTTATGAAATGTCAACAGACCCTAAGCTCATCGCACATTTGTCTATATTTATAGCCAAATGTGTATTCTCTACAAAATAAAGGATAAATAAGATAAAACTTAAACAGTGTATCAAGTGCGGTATTGGAAGAGAGATAGTTAAGATATTGATTGTTTTTAAGTCGCAGTATTGTTAATGAATGATAAAACTATTGTTCTGCATTTCTCTTCTTGTCATCATAGTGCAAGCGCAATATTTAAATTCTGGATGGTTTTTAATGTTACTGAATTATCAATACGATCAAGCTCAAGATAGCCATGGGACTCAAAAAACCACACTGGTATTGATTCATGGATTATTTGGAAGTTTAAGTAATTTGGGCATTATTGCACGTGAATTTCAAGGTAAATTCAACTTATTGCAAATTGATGTTCGAAATCATGGCCATTCTGCACATTCAGATGAAATGAATTATCAATTGATGGCTCAGGATGTTTTGCAAACACTTGATCATTTAAATATTGAAAAGTTTATTGCGATTGGACATTCTATGGGTGGAAAAATTACAATGAAACTTGCAGGTTTAGCGCAAGATCGTATGCAAAAAATGATTGTCTTGGATATGACACCTTTTGCATATCAAGAAAATCACCATGATCAAATTTTTAAAGCCTTATTTGCGGTTGAAAATGCACAAATTGAATCTCGTAAAGAAGCTACAGAGATTATGCGTCAATACTTAAAAGAAGAAATGGTGATTCAATTTTTATTAAAATCATTCAGTAAGGGGAAATGGCTGTTTAATGTCCAAGCCTTATTTAATCATTATGCTGATATTTTAAGCTGGGAAAATCAGCAGGTGAATCCTATTCCAGCATTGTTTATTAAAGGCGGAAACTCACCCTATATCTCAAAAGCTGAACATTTTTCTGCAATCGAAACCCAGTTTAGTCATAGCCAAGTTAAAGTCATTGAACAAGTCGGGCATTGGTTACATGCTGAAAAACCGGCTGTAGTCAATCAAATGATCTCTGGATTTATAGAATGAGGTTTTAGACTCTGAATAAATTAAAACAGCATATTTAAAGGTAATATGCTGTTTATAAATGATTATTTTGTAAATACTACCAGTTCTTTAGTCCAGTAGGGTCAAGAAAGTGTCTTGGTTTTGAATTTTCCATTGAGTACAAGATATGAAATTAGACCTAAAACCAAACCCCAAAATGCACCCCCAACACCAAATAAACTGATATTGGCCGTCGTTGCGAGAAAGGTAATAAGTGAGGCTTCTCGGCAATCAATATCACTCATCGCATTTGCAAGACTTCCAGCAATTGTACCTAATAATGCAAGTCCTGCTAGAGTGCTTATAAAAGCGACTGGAAACGCTGCAAAGGCAGCTGCTAACGTTACACCAAAAATTCCAACAAGAATATAAAACACACCTGCGGCAATCCCTGAAATCCAGCGTTTTGATGGATCTTCGTGGGATTCCTTTCCAGTGCAAATTGCAGCAGTGATCGCAGCAAGATTAAATGCATGTGTACCAAACGGAGCCATGAGAAACGAGCCTAAGCCTGTCACGATAAGAATCGGTTTAGCATTGGTGTGAAAACCATCATTTTTAAGAACCAGTAAACCTGGCATATATTGTCCTATTAAGGTAATTAAAAATAAAGGTAATGCAACACTCAGTATCGAGTTTATAGAAAAAGTTGGTGTGGTAAAAATAGGCGAGGCTAATTTTAGTTCAAATCCAGAGAAATCAATTCGTGATTGTAAAAGTAAGAAAATAAAGCCAAAAACCAAGACACTAATAATGGCAAATCTTGCAGAAAAACGTTTGGTGATCAGGTAAATAAAAAATAATGAAATCGCCAAAAAAGGATCAATTGTCATATTGGTAAAGGCAGCGATCCCAAATTGCAATAAAATACCTGCCAAGAGACCAGATGCAATACCCGCTGGAATTAGACGAATCAATTTTTCAAAATAGCCCGTAATTCCCAAGAACACAAATGCCAGTGCAGAAAGTAAATATGCGCCAATTGCTTCGGAATATGGCACAGTTACAAGCGTCGTAATTAAAAATGCAGCGGCAGGCGTAGACCATGCAGTGATAATGGGTTCGCGGGTATACCAACTTAATAATATTCCTGTGATACCAACCCCTATAGAAATAGACCATACCCATGAGGCAGTGAGTTCAGGGCTAAGACCAGCCATCCGCGCAGCTTGGAAGATTAAAATAAAGGTACCACCATAATTAACAATGACCGAAATTAAACCAGCCATAATGGGGGGAAGAAAATCATTAGAATGATGCTGAAAAGACATAAACTCTACCCCTAAGATTTTAAAAAGAAGTAGTAGAGTGTATTTTTAATGTGGTATTGCCATAAGATACACTTTTAATATTTTTTAAGGTACCAGTTTGCTAATATGACTTTATTTTCTGCCTTTTTTACTTAACTTTGGTAAAGGTGAAGGCGTTAAGAATGGTTTTTATATTGCTAAGTACAATGAGAGTAGTGCTTTGAATGCAGCGAAGAAAAATACCCTCAATTTAGGTTTCTTAATGATTTTTTGAATTTCATAGATCGTACAATATAAACAGTTATTACAATTAAAAAACTATTGAAACAAGAGTTCAATAATAAATATGAGTTTATCCTCTAAGATTGAATATTAAATAAATTTTTCGATAGGATAAAAGTATGAGCCATAGTAAGCAACTCACCATATTTGATGTCTTAAAATTTAGTCATGAAAAGCAAAGAGAATTATCTGATAAGTTAATTGAAACTACTGGCAATTCAGAAGAAAGAAAGCATTATTTCTCATTGTTGAAAAATGAATTATTTGCACATGCTGTGGCTGAAGACAGGTATTTTTACATACCTCTTATGATGACAGATGCAGGTTTGAATATTACAAGGCATGCTCTGTCTGAGCATCACGAAATAGATGAGCTACTTGAGCAACTTTCTGAAAAAGAACTCAATAATCCGAGTTGGTTACGTATAGCAAATCAGCTACGTAAGCTTGTACATCATCATTTAGATGAAGAAGAGCATAAATTTTTCCAACAATCGGGCAAAATTTTAAAAGATGATGAAAAACTAAGCTTAGCTAAAAAATATCAACATGAATATGATAAATATATTGATAAAGACAAAACGAGTTTAGTTCATCAATGATTTAAACTTTTTTAAATTTAGTTAGATAGATAAGCCAGATTTGAAAACTGATCATTTGATGACAAGAATGCCAATCAAATTGATTGGCATTCCTGAAATAGCAAATTACTTAGATAAAATCTACAATGTTTGCCACTCATTTCTTGCTTCTTCTGAATTTTTATTCAAAATTACGTTTCCATCTTTTATTTCACTCACCCAATTTATTGGAATCAGATGATGTTCATTATGTTCATCATCACTTCGAGTCAATTTAATTGAATCTTGTCCCTCAAGATGATCAACCTTACCGATCTGTGTACCACATGAAGCAATTACTGAAGCATGTTCTTTAATATCGTTTGCATTAACGTTACTCATAATGTTTGCTCATCTATTGTTCAAGTTGAAATATCAGTCTAAGACATTTAAAAATTAGTGATGTAAGTATTTTAAAGTTTTAAGTTTTGTTGAGTTAATAATGTAAGATTTATGGGTTTATTTAATTTATCAATGTCATTTTTGAATAAATATATAAAATTAAAAATAATGTTATTCTGTTCTCAATTAATTAATTTTGTTATGATTTATTCGTTCGATTTTTGTGATGTAATTATAATTTATAAGATTTATTGAGGTTTTTTTGATTATTTTATTTGTTTTTGGTCTTAATGGGGGTGAAATTATATTACTGTAAGCTTTTATTTTGTAATGTTTTATTTTTAAATAATTAACGGTAAGGTTTTAATATGTTGTATTGTAATTTGATGTTATTTATTTAAAAATTTCTAAAACGACAATACTCAATGGGGCTGGGGTTTTGAGCTGAGTTTATTTTAATTTAGTTAATTTTATTTTGTACAAACCCTTCTTGAAACTATAACAAATAGTAATATTAAATAAAAATATTTAATCTAGGATGATTATCGTTGATTGATTAATTGAATTAATAACTTTTATCAAAATAGAGGATTAAATATGTCAAATTCTAATATAGATAACGAAGTAGTTAAGAATCTCAGTAAAGAACAACGTGACCAATTGAATGCCGATCCAATTTCCGGTGAGCCAGGCGCACACCCAATCGGGACAGGTGTTGGAGCCGCAGGCGGTGCAGTAAATGGTGCAGCTATTGGAGCTGTTGGCGGACCTGTAGGTGCTGCAGTCGGTGGAGTAGTAGGTGCAGTTGTTGGAGGATTAGCTGGAAAAAGCATTTCTGAAGCTGTAAATCCAACTGATGAAGATGTTTATTGGCGTGAAACTTACAACACTCGCCCTTATTATAAAGACACGATTAACTTATATGATAATGTAGATTACGATCGTGATTATCGTGATGCTTATCAGCTAGGGTACACTTCTAGAAGCAATTACCCTTATGAAACAAAGTTTGAAGAAGTTGAAGCAGATCTTAAGCTTCAATGGGAAAAAACCAAAAGAGAGTCTCGTTTAAAATGGGAAGAAGCAAAGCATGCAGTAAAAGATGCTTGGGATCGAGTAACTCGTTAACAGATTCTCAAAAAATAGCCCTTCAATGTAAGGGCTATTTTTTTGTCACTAGTAAACAAATGACAGCAATCCACTACAACCATTAATTGTGATAACATATTGAAAATACAAGTGAATGCAATGATATGCAATCTATACCAATCCAATACAGACTGAGTGGATTTTACTTTTGGTATTATTCAATAGTTGGAACTTTTTTACCGTATTGGAGCTTATATCTTCAAGATCAAGGATTTAATTATCAAGAAATCGGATTACTGTCCTCTATAGCCATTTTAACCCGTATATTTGCACCCTTTATTTGGGGATTTATCGCAGACAAAACGGGCAAACGAATGTTGTGGGTACGTGTGGCAACCTGGATGGAAGCTACAATCTGGTTTTTGATTTTTATTATTCCCAACAATATGCAATCAATTGCATTTCTGATGTTGATTTTTAGCTTCTTTCAAAATGCCATACTTGCGCAATTTGAAGGTGTAACGCTGTTTTGGCTGGGTAATCAACATACAGCATTGTATGGGAAAATTAGAAAATGGGGTTCTATTGGATTTATTATTGGCGTATTTAGTATCGGAGCGATTTTAGAAGTTATTGCAATTCAATATTTACCAATGATGTTGTTATGTATTGCATTTACAGCTTTTATTTGGTCCTTTTCGATTAAGGAACCCAGCACAGCACCGAGTGCACAAAAAATATTAGACCCATTACTTCCCATTCTAAAAAGACCTGTGGTTTTTTCATTTTTTATCATTGAATTTATTATGCTTTTTGCACAAGCACCATTTTATAGCTTTTATAGTAATTATTTAAAACTTGCTGGTTACAGTACAACTCAGATTGGCTTTTTATGGTCAGTCGGTGTGATTGCTGAAATTATCATGTTTAACTATGCAAATTTCTTCCTAAACCGTTTTTCATGGCGAAGCTTAGTCGCGCTTTGTTTAATCATGACCAGTATTCGATTTATTTTGGCAGGTTTATTTTCAGAAAGTTTCATTATTCAATTTATTTCTCAAACTTTTCATGCATTTAGTTTTGGTTTATTTCATATTATTGCAATGCGGGTCATTTTGCAGAACTTTGCAGCCAAACAACAGGGCAGAGGGCAAGCACTATACAGTACCATGTGGGGACTTGGCGTTGCGTCAGGCAGTATTTTAGCTGGGCAATATTGGGAAAAATTATCAGGAGAATATATTTTTATCATTGCTGGACTTTCAGCATTGCTTGGTCTGCTATTGATTAATTTTTTACCTAAAACATTACAAACGATTCAAAGATAAATGAATCTCTTTGCAGAAAAGAGATTCAGAACATTCAAATCGATACTGTACGGGTTAATTTAGTAAATAGACAATGAGGTGTACAATAAAAGGTCCAACTAATACCATAAAAATACCAGCTAAAACCATGGTTAAACTGGCAATAACACCTTCATCTTTATCACGCATATAAGCTTTACTTGTACCAAAACCATGTGCTGCATTACCCAAAGACGCACCTTGTGCAAAACTTGATTTCAGCCTTAACCCACCTAATACCAAATCACCAATTAACATACCAGTCACCCCAGTAATCATGGTGAATAAAATCACCAGTTCAACAGAACCGCCGATATGGGTTGTTAGTTCCATTGCAAATGGTGTAGAGATTGAACGAGCCATTAGACTATAGGTTGTTGTTTGGTCAAAATGAAATAACTTGGCAAGGTAGAATGCACTGATCATTCCAGCAAGCATACCAATAACCACACCCATAGAAATTGAAATGAGATGTTCTTTAATGATTTGGCGATATTCAAAAATTGGGATTGCAAAGGCAACAGTTGCAGGCCCTAACATCCATATAATCCACTGACTATCAAGCATATAAGCATCATAAGAAACATGCGCTGACAGTAAAATGGTGATTAAAACAATCGGAACCAAAATTGCTGGAGATAAAATTAAATATGGAAATTTACGATAAAGTTTTTTGACCAACACATACGCGACTAATGTGATCACTAGGCAAAATATTGAAATGGCAGACATTATTTATCTCCCTGTAATACATGTACGGTTTTATGAACATGACGTTGTTTCAACTTCCGCTCTAGTTTAAAACCTATATGAACACTATAAGCAGTAAATACCATCACACAAATTGTACCCAGTACAACCACAACAATCAGTTGCCAACCCTCAGTCATAAATAAGTTTTTATATTTCATTAATCCGATAAAACAAGGAATAAAAAATAGTACCAATTCACCTAGAATGAAATCTGAGCCTGATTTAATCCAATTTAACTTAAAAATACCTGTCATGAGCCCAATCAAAACCATAAATAAGCCAATCACAGCTGCCGAAATAGGTAAATTAAATTGTTTTTGAATGATTGAACCAATCCACCAAATCAAAATTAAAAGCCCAATTTGCAGTGTGACTTTATAAATTGATGAAATTTGATGGCTTTGAGTACACGTAGACATTTTATTGCAGATATTTAAAAAAGATGAGTTATTTTAGTTGCAAACATCACAGCATATTATGAATAATTAAACCATAATTATGCGTTTTTGGAATAATTCGTGGACATTAAGAATCTTAAAATTTTTGTAGAAATCGTCAATTGTGAAAGTTTTACTTTGGCTGCTGATCGTTTGTTTATGACACAGCCTACAATCAGTAAATCAATTAAACATTTAGAAGAAGAACTTGGCACAGCTTTGTTTAAAAGAGGTGAAGCAGGAAGAAAAAGGGAAGTTGCACTTACCTATATTGGTGAATTAATTTATCAACATGCTTTAAATATCTTAAATGAACAAAAGCAAATATTTGAAAATATTGATCAAGTACAGCAGTTAAAAAAAGGTAAATTAACCATAGGCTTACCACCATTAGGCTCGGTATTACTTAGCCCTTTAATTGCTTTATTTCACCAGAATCATCCTGATATTCAATTGAAATTCTTAGAAGTTGGTGCCAATGGTATTGAGGAAGCAATTGCTGATAAAAGTATTGATGTTGGGATTTTACTCGGTAATTTAAGACCAAGTTTTGCGGCAATTCCTGTGATAGATTCACCAATGTGTTTATTGGCTAAGAAAAATTCACATTGGAATCAAAGAGATTCAGTAAATTTGCATGAGCTTAGAGAAGAAACTTTTTTACTTTACGCTGATTCTTTTACATTAAATAAGATGATTATACAGGCTGCAAATTCTGTAGGTTTTGAACCAAAAGTGGTGTGTAAAAGTAGCCAGTGGGACTTTATCACCAAAATGGTGGAGTTTAATATGGGGATTGCCATATTACCCAAAATTTATTGTGATCAGTTAGATCAGGGGAAGTTTTGCTCAGTAATCCTTAATGAGCCTAAATTACATTGGACATTAAGTATGGCTTGGAATACGACTGTAGCAATGAGTCCAGCAACCAAAGCTTGGTTAACGATTGTAGAGATGCATCGAGATAAAATTCATTTCTAGATTAATTGATAGCTTTTAAGTCTTAATAAATTAAGATTAGTGTGGCTTAGGTTTAAATTTTATAATTATTAAAACTATTTATATCAAATTTTTAATTATATTAATTTCGCATAATGTATATTATGTTAAATAAGATATCTAAGACTGTGGCTACACAATGCTGTTGTTGCTACAGTTCAGCAACTTGAATCAGTAAAATTATCTTCAAGTTGCTGAGTATCCCAAGTAACATAATATAAGTTATGCTGAAATCAGATCGCTACTCGATTTTGTATGGTTATGACTTCAATGTACTTTCGTATTTGCTTCAGTTAAATAAGCTTTCTTCGATGTCTTATTCCATAAACACAGTTCTTGCCCTGTTTTGTTTTTCATATGTGCTTGCGGATATTTTCCTTGAATCAAGAGTGCCGAATATCTAACACGATCATCAAACAGCATGACATTGCTTACTGTCTTGGCATTTTTAAGTTGACTTGCTTTTATACAAGCCGCTTTTATTTCCTGATCATGCTTGTTCCATGCCTGCTCGGAACTTCCGAAAGCTACGCTAGTCGCAGCAGAACTTGCCACAAAACCTAAAATAGAAAGATATTTTAAAAATATACGATATCTCAATATCATGATGATTGTCCTGTAAATTCGAGTGTCTGGATCTATACTGAAACAATCTGATGAGATAATCTAGCAATTTACACATGCTGTAACAGCAGATATTCAGGATTTCACATATCTCTGAAAAGTTGTCGTGATTTAAATTTTAAAATATAGATCAAAGACTTAAAAATAGTTCTATTCTATAGAAGCATTACCTGACTCACGTGATTCCATACAGTGATCAATAATTTCTCGCGTCTTATCAGTTGCCGAAATTATAATTATGACTATTAATTAAAGCGCTAACTTTGCTGTGTGGCCCTGTCTATGTGATGCATCTATAGCTTGTGATCTTGAAAAGCCCATCCCTTTTAAAATATATATCTTGCGCTTTATCTATTTTTATGTATGATTGAGTAATCACTCAATTAATATATTTGTCTATGGCCCGTCCTCGTAGTGAAGATAAACGTAATGCAATTTTAAATGCTGCTATTGAAACATTGGCAGAACTTGGAGAGCGTGCATCTACTTCAAAAATAGCCAAAGTCGCTGGTGTAGCAGAAGGTACTTTATTTACTTATTTCAGTAATAAAGAGGAATTACTTAACCAATTATACCTTTCGCTAAAGGCTGAACTGCGTCAGGTCATAATGCTGAATTATCCGAACAATTCAGACCTACAAAGCCAAATGTTTTATATCTGGCAAAGCTATTTGGACTGGAGTTTAGATGCCCCACTCAAACGTAAAGTGATGGCACAGTTGTCGACTTCAGAACAAATTACAGAGCAGAGTAAACACATTGGTATGCAAACTTTTTGTGATTTTACTAGGACTATTCAAGAACATATTGATGACGGCAAATTAAGAGATTATCCACCCTTGTTTATCGGTTCGATTTTGGGTGCACTTGCCGAAGTCACACTCAACTTTATTGCTCAAGACCCTTCTCAAGCTGATCTTTATCGGAAGTCAGGTTTTGAAGCTTTTTGGCATGCAGTTTCAATGTAGATAAAGACTAAAGTAAGGATGTGCAGCATTCTTATTTTTTTAAATTAATTAATGAGTGATTAAATACTCATTTAAATAAATCAAAATAAGCACTTATCTCAAGTTCTTATTTACAGATATAGCTTGCTCCACTCAAGGAAAATAAAATGACAATTTCAAACGCAACAGACTTGCCTTCTCCCTTCATGTCAT
The DNA here is from genome assembly GCF_025433935.1 of Acinetobacter sp. I-MWF. Lineage (NCBI taxonomy): Bacteria > Pseudomonadati > Pseudomonadota > Gammaproteobacteria > Moraxellales > Moraxellaceae > Acinetobacter > Acinetobacter sp. I-MWF. The sequence continues at coordinate 2,243,512 of NZ_JAMBAR010000001.1, forward strand.
CACAGCAGCACAATGGGAAATATAGCAATACACGGCCGAATCTGCACATACATTCTTTCGGAAAAACGCTAGGCTTAATGTGGAAATTTTTATTTAACAAACCCAAAAATACGGTGCCAAGCCGAGAAATTCCTGTGTTAAGTTTATCAAAAGAACAACTCATGAGTGCACCAGACCGTTCTTTATTTCGTCTTGGGCATTCGACCATTTTATTAAAATTGCGTAATGAATTTTGGTTAACCGATCCTGTTTTTTCTGAACGTGCATCGCCTTTTCAGTGGATTGGCCCAAAGCGTTTTCACCAACCACCGATTAGCATTGCGGACTTACCTCCCATTAAAGGTGTGATTTTGTCGCATAACCACTATGACCATCTCGATTACCATGCAGTAATCCAACTCAAAGACAAAGTTGAACACTTCTTAACACCACTTGGTGTTGGTGACACACTGATTAAATGGGGCGTGCCAACTGAAAAGGTTCAACAACTTGACTGGTGGGAAACAACCCATGTAGATGGTCTTAAGCTGATTGCTACCCCTGCCCATCATTTTTCAGGCCGTGGTATGAGTGATAGCAACGCAACGCTTTGGGCATCGTGGGTGATTATTGATAATGATCTACGGGTGTTTTTTAGTGGCGATACTGGTTATTTCGATGGGTTTAAAGAGATTGGACATCGTTATGGTCCTTTCGATCTTACCATGCTAGAAACTGGGGCGTATGATCCAGAATGGCCAGATGTTCACATGCAACCTGAGCAAACTTTACAAGCGCATATCGATTTAAAAGGACGTCATTTGTTACCTGTCCATAATGGGACTTTTGACTTGGCCCTTCATGCTTGGGATGACCCATTTGAACGTATCGTGGCTTTGGCTCAGCAAAATAGCTTAGCAATAAGTACCCCTCAAATGGGTGAAGTATTGAACTTAAACCAGCCAAATGTCGAAAATTATTGGTGGCGTTCTTAATTTTTTTCAATCATTTTAAATTATTTACGTCCCTCAATTATCCTTTAAAAGTATTTATATATCAGTAATATAACCCTATTCTTATTATTTATTTTGTCTTTCAATAAAACTAGGACTAACTTTATCTTAGTTTTATGGTTGACTTAAAACACAGACTGCATTAGTCTGTGTTTGTAATTGATCAATTATGAAATGAAATGGCTTATATCACTAGTAGCGTCGAGTATGCGATTCACTGTCTTCTTTTTCTTGTAAATAATGAAGATAAACCATTGAGTAGTAAGGATTTAGCTGAATTGCAAGGTGTCTCTCCTAGCTTTATGGCCAAGATATTTCCTAAACTTGAAAAGGCAAAACTTGTTTTGGCGCAAGAAGGCGTTCGTGGCGGGTATTTACTGGCCCGATCTGCTCACGAAATCAGTTTTCTCGATATTGTGAATGCAATCGAAGGTGAAAAACCGCTTTTTGAATGCCAAGAAGTACGTGGAAAATGTGCAGTCTTTAATAATGCCCCACCCAATTGGGCAACAAATGGGGTTTGTGCCGTACATGCAGTTATGTTGCAGGCCGAGAAAGCGATGCAAGATGCATTAGGCGCGCACACACTTGGTGATATTGCAGACCGTTTTGGTCGTTATGCACCTGATGTATTTTTTAGTGATGTGAATGGCTGGATCAATAAACGCATCGAAGGAAGAACAGCAAAAATGCGGAAAAGTAAAATATCACGCGATATTCCCGACTAAGCAGTGATAGGACTTAGCGTCTTAAAGTAATCACTCCCCTAACCTTTTTAAACCCCTTCTCAGATTTTTCGGACAGTCAGAGAAAGGATTCGCTCACCCAAAATTTTGGGATGAGCTGGAATTTACATGTCCGAAAAATCTATCAAAAGGATAATCAAATGAGTAAGCGTATTATTATTGCAGGTTCTGGCTTTGCTGGTTTATGGGCTGCACTTGCCGCACAACGAGCAATTCATTTGGCTGCGCAAGAACAAAATATTGAAGTGCTGATGGTTTCCCCAAGCCCGAATGTTGATATTCGTCCTCGTCTTTATGAAGCTGTACTTGAAAATATGTATCCTGATATATTAGACATATTAAATGTCGTTGATGTTAAATATGTCGCTGGCTGGGTAAATGAAGTGAATGCTGCGGCTCAAAATCTTGTGATTACAACGATCCACGGCGATCAACAAAGCTTAAGTTATGACCGTTTTATTTTGGCAACGGGAAGTACTGGCTATATGCCGCCTATATCTGGTCTTAAAGACTATGGATTTAGTGTCAGCACTTTAGCAGATGCTGAAAAACTAGATCAGCATCTTAAAAGTTTAGCCAATAAGCCTATAAGTGCGGCACGTAATACCGTAGTCGTTGCTGGTGGTGGACTGACTGGGCTTGAAACAGTTGCCGAAATGCCTGAACGCCTGCGTAGCATTTTAGCTGAAACTGATGTTCGTGTGGTTTTAGTCGATTCATCAGCAGAAATTGGTGCAGCATTGGGTGACGACGCTGCAGTGGTAATTCAAGAAGCTCTTAGCGAACTCGGCGTTGAAGGTAAAGCTGGGCTACGCGTTACTGCACTTGATGCTTCTGGAGTAACGCTTTCTAACGGCGAAAGAATTGAAACAGAAACTGTCATTTGGACTGCGGGCATGCGAGCGAACTCGTTGACCTCTCAAATTGTAGGTGAAAAAGATAATTTAGGTCGTATTTTAGGTGATGCTTATTTACATGCACCAGAGACAAAAAATATTTTTGTGACGGGTGATACTGTAAAAGTTCCAACCGACAATTTAGGTAATTTTAACGTGATGTCATGTCAGCATGCCATGAGCCTAGGCCGCGTAGCGGGTTACAATGCCGCGGCAGAATTGGTAGATTTGCCATTACATGCGTATAGCCAACCAAAGTATGTGACTTGTGTCGACTTAGGCCCATGGGGAGCCCTTTACACTGAAGGATGGGATCGAAAAGTTCAATTTGTACGTCACGAGGCGAAAAAAATTAAGCAAGAAATTAATACAGTATGGATTTATCCGCCAGTTGCAGACCGTGAAGCTGTTTTTGCAATAGCAAATCCTGATTTTGTAATTGTCCCTTAAAATTAGTTTTGCTAATGCAGATCATTTTATTTAACTCTCCTAAAAGTAAAGCCATCACTGGTTTTACTTTTAGGTGTTTTTGAGTCATTAAGTTATGACCTTTCTAACTCTTTTATTATCGCTAAAGCCGTTTTTTAAGCAGAAAACGTGTTTTGTCCTGTAATTAATGTATGTTGAGATCATTGTCATTAGTTCATGAACTTAATTTACTATTTTTGAAAATTATCAGTTTAAATTATTAAATTTAATAAGTATATTTCTCCGTTCCTTATAATTATGAACTAGATTTTATATAAACATAAGTTAACTAAGATATCCAAGACTGTGGCTACACAACACTATTGCACAGCCCAGTAACGTGATAATCCAAGATTATACATCACGTTACTGGGTATCCTAATGAACATAATATAAGTAAGGGCCGTACATCATTTATTAGGAGAAACTTTCAATCTTATAGATACCTTGCGTACCAAAAAGAAAAATAATGGAACAAAGAAAATTGAAAGCAATGTGCCGGATATCATCCCTCCTGTTACAGCTATACCAATTTCTCTTCTACTCGCTGCACCAGCTCCTGTTGAAACTGCCAGTGGTAAAACACCAGCAACAAATGCCAATGAGGTCATGATAATGGGTCTTAATCTTTGACCTGCACCCTCAATAACAGCCTCCATTAATGACTGGCCCTCTGCTAGTTTCGCTTCTGCAAACTCTACAATAAGAATCGCATTTTTAGCTGAAAGACCAATGGTTGTCAGCATCGCGACCTGAAAATAAATGTCATTAACATATCCTGCAATACTGGCTGCAATAACAGCACCAATTAATCCAAGAGGGATAACAAGCAAAACGGAGAATGGAATTGACCAACTCTCATATAATGCAGCTAAGCATAAAAAAATAAATATGATAGATGCCAAATATAACCAAATCGTCTGACCACTCGCTAACTTTTCTTGATAAGACAAGCCACTCCATTGAAGACTAAAGCCTTGTTGTTGATCAATTAACTGTTGCATTTTATTCATTGCAGCCCCTGAACTTTCACCAGTTGCGGCAGAACCTTGAAGCTGAACAGATGAAAGACCATTAAAACGTTGCAACATCTGCGGTCCCATTTGCCAATTAACAGATGAGAAACTAGCAAATGGTGTCATTTCTCCTGTCGTTCCTCTTACATACCACTGACCAATGTCTTGTGGTAATGACCTATATGCCGCATCACCTTGTAAATAAACGCGTTTGACACGACCTCTATCAATGAAGTCATTAATATATGAACCACCCCATGCAGTTGATAAAGTACTACTAATATCAGTCTGTGCTAAACCGAATGCACTTGCCTTACGTTGATCAATATTGACCTGTAATTGAGATTTATCTTCGAGTCCATTTAATCGAACCGCAGCAAGTCCAGGATCTGCACTTGCCTCTTTTAGAACCGTACTTTGTGCAGCTAACAAAGCATCACGCCCTTTACCCTCCGCATCTTGCATCCATAATTCAAATCCACTGGATTGACCTAATCCACGTACCGCTGACGGAGAAAGTACTTGAACCCGCGCTTGTTTCATTGAGCGAAAATGTGCATTTGCACGAGAAATAATTGCCTCGGCAGTATTATCTTCTCCCTTACGATCATCCCAATGTTTTAGACTGGCAAATGCCATACCTACATTCTGACCGCTACCAGCATTATTTCGTCCCATAACCATAAAAATAACATTTAAGTTATCTTTCTCATTCGTCATGAAATACTCTGAAATTTGGTTACCTATTTCTTGGGTTTCAGCTAAGGTCGAGCCCACAGGCGTACTAAATTGGACCATGACAGAACCCTGATCTTCTTGTGGGAGGAAGCCCGTATTCATTCGTGTGTATTGCCACCCTAATAAAGCAGTGATCACAACAAATAAAACCACAAATATTTTAGGTTTATTGATGATCTTAACGAGTACATTACGGTATTTGGACTGACTTAGCTCTACTTTTTGATTGAACCAAGTAAAGAAACGTCTCTTTTTATGCTGATGATTGTTAGGTCTAAGTAAAGTAGCACATAAAGCTGGAGATAAAGTTAGGGCAACCACAGCAGAAAGCACCATCGCTGAGACTAATGTCACAGAAAATTGCCGATAAATCATCCCTACGGAACCACCAAAAAAAGCCATCGGTAGAAATACAGCAGACAAGACCATCGCGATACCAACTAACGCACCTGAAATTTCTTTCATAGAAATAAGCGTAGCTTCTCTTGGATCAAGACCTTGCTCATGCATTACACGCTCAACATTTTCTACAACGACAATTGCATCATCAACCAAGAGTCCAATCGCCAATACCATCGCGAACAATGTCAATGTGTTAATGGTATAACCCAATACACTCAGAATTCCAAAGGTACCTAACAAAACCACTGGAACAGCAATTGCAGGAATTAATGTGGCGCGCCAACTTTGTAAAAACACGAACATCACAATAATGACAAGGAAGATTGCCTCAGCTAGGGTCTTAATCACGCCTTGAACAGATGCTTCTACAAATGGAGTACTATCACGTGGATATGCCACCTTTAAACCTGCTGGCATGGATGCTGTTAATCTTGAAACCTCTGCTTTAACACGTTCAGCTGTTTCAAGAGCATTTGCACCTGACGCTAACTGAATTGACATACCTGAAGCATATTTACCATTCAATCTCGTGGTCGTCTGATAATTTTCTGCGCCTCGTTCGACATGAGCAACATCTTTTAGCAATATTACACTGCCATTTGGCTCAGTCCGCAAAATAATATTTTCAAATTGACTTACCGTTTGTAAACGAGACAATGCAGTAACAGTTGCATTTAAAGCTTGGTTTTCTTTAGTCGGTAAAGCTCCAAGCTCACCTGCTGTGATTTGAGTATTTTGAGCTTCAATAGCAACTCTAACATCGGATGGCATCAAGCTATAACTATTTAGCTTATGCGGATCAAGCCATATTCGCATCGCATATTGCGCACCAAATACTGTGACCTCACCAACCCCATCTACCCGACTTAGTGGGTCTTGAAGTGTACTTACCATGTAATCAGATATATCAACATCTGATCTAGCACCACTTTCATCATAAAGAGCAAAAACTAACAAACTGTCTCCTTGAGACTTTGTAACGGTTATGCCCTGTTGTTGAACTTCTTGTGGTAAACGACTCAATGCCTGATTTACTGCGTTCTGTACCTGGACTTGAGCTGTATCAGGATTCGTATTTTGATCAAAACTCAAACTAATACGAGCCTGACCGGCTGAACTACTTGTAGATGAAAAATAAAGTAAACCATCAATTCCTTTAATTTGTTGCTCTAATATTTGAGTAACACTATCTTCAACTGTACTGGCTGATGCACCAGGATAGTTTGCTGTTACATTTACACCGGGAGGTGCAATATCAGGATATTGCTCAACAGATAAAGTGAAAATGGAAATTGCACCCATCGCCATAATGCATATGGACAGTACCCACGCGAATATCGGACGAGCGATAAAAAAACTAGACAGCATACGAAAATTCCTCAGCGAATGAGTGTAGGCTCAACGGTCATACCTGCACTTAATCCTTGCAGACCTTCGACAACAACTTTATCTCCAGAACGCAAACCAGATAATACTAACCATCGATTGTCTATGGCTTCGCCTAACGTAATCGCTCTTTGTTCAATTTTATTCCCTTGTCCAATAACCCATACAAATGCCTTACTATCAGCATTTCTAATTTCAATCCCTTGGGGAATTAATAAACTTTTTGGACGTGGTCCTGTACCAAGTTGTGCCCGCACATACATTCCTGGCAATAAAGATTGATTCGGATTTGCAAATGAAGCTCTTAATGTGATACTCCCAGTTGCTTCATCTACTGTGGTATCACTAAACTTAAAAGTTCCCTTTTCTTGATAGTTCATTCCATTATTCAACTCCAAACTTACAGTTAACTCCTCAGGCTCTATTCCATCTTCTGTAAGTTGTTTCCGAAGCGCCATATATTCATCACTGGATTGAGTTAAATCTACATACATTGGATCTAAATTCTGAATAGTTACTAGAGCATCTACTTGACTAGATGTTACAAGGGCTCCACGGGTAATCGCAGATCGACCGATTCTCCCCGAAATTGGAGCTGTGATTTGAGTATAGTTAAGATTGGTTTGTGCAGTTTTTAACAATGCTTTATTAACGTTCACTGCAGCCTTTGCTTGCGCATAAGCTGCTCTCGCATCATCAAGCTCCTGACGACTAACACCATTGACACTAATTAATTGCTCATAACGTTCAGCTTGAAGGCGAGTTGAATTTACCGTTGCCTGAGCCAATTCAAAATTACCTAATGCCTCTGCAAGACTGTCTCGATAAAGCGTTGAATCAATTTTATAAAGCGGCTGCCCCTTTTTAACATATGAACCCTCTTGGAATAGCTGCGCAACAACTACACCATTTACTTGAGGTCTAACTTGTGAGACTTCAGATGCAACTGTCCGGCCAGCTAATACGCGGTCAGTTTCTATAGTTTCAGGAGTTATCGTCATCACACTCACCTGCTGTGTGGCTTTTTTTACAGGTTGGTCTGAATCACACCCATTTATAAAAGGGAGTAAAACAACGGAAAAAAATATTTTATAACAAGGAAATCTCAAATCAGGCATATCTAGAACCATAGACTTATAGATAATTTATTTACTTTACTGTAAAGTAAATAATATTGATAGATTGAAAATTGTAATTAACCTGAATCTTGCTTTTGATCAGATGAATTATATGTTGATAACAAGGTAGGCTTCTAAACAAATGGGACGAGTTAATACTGAGCATTGAGTGAGGAATCCTAAAGCATCTATGGTTTTGCTTTAAGAATTTCCAATAAATTGATTCAAATTCTAGAAAGAAATCATCAATTAGACAGAATAATTGGGTACTATCTAACATAAGGACTGGGTTGTGAGTTTTGTGTGGTAACTCAACTGATGCCTCTATCCTCTTTTTTTAGTCAATTTCTTATCCGCGATTCAGGTTAATTATGTTAAAGAAAAGTCGAGGACGTCCTTCTAAAGCTCGTCCAAATATTATTTTGGCAGCACGTGAGCAATTTCTTGAACATGGTTTAGATGTAAGTCTAGATAAAATTGCGGTAAAAGCAGGAACTACGAGACAGACACTTTATAATCACTTCCCAACAAAAACAGCTCTACTCATTGAAATTTTTGAAAACTTCAAAGCAGAAATGGAGACACCATTTGATGAGAAGAATAATTTAAATGAAATAATGATGTTAGAGCAGCTATTAATACAAATAGGCCAAACTGTTCAAAATCATTTCTATAATACTAACGTAATACGTCTTCAAAGGTTAATGATTATAGCATTAGTAGAAATGCCAGAAATACTTGAGCAGGTTCAACAACGTACGTATGGAAGTATCAAAAAATCGATGATCAATATTCTCGAATCAGCTAACAATGCGGGAATTATCAAAATTTCAAATTCTGAAGCAGCAGCTAAAGCGTTCCTTGGCGCTGTTATGGGCTATGCGTATCCTGCAACATTATTAGGTGGTGCAGTTCCCACTTCTGAAGAGTTACAACAGTTGAATGAAGAAGCCTGCCGTACTTTTCTAAGCGCGTGGCAATTTAAAATTGAAATGGATAGCTCGAAATAATTAGATTTTGATGAGCGTAAATATCTGAAATTAACACATCAGATATTGCCTCTAGGCGAACTTACGCCTGCACGTGATGTTGCCGAAATGGTTGCTTTTCTTGCAACAGGACGCTCCTGTCATAGTACTGGTGCAACAATTGACATTACCAGCGAAGATTACGCGCGTTAGACATTTAATATAGTAAGCAAACATAAATTCAATAAAATTAATCATGTATCTAATCATTAGATTATTCTATTCAGCCTTATAAACTCATTGATAAGGCTGAACTAAGGTCATCATCATGAATTAAACTGAACGAGTGATACCGCCATCTACACGAATATTTTGCCCTGTGATATAACCTGCGCCTTGTGAAGCAAGAAAACTGATAGTTGCAGCAATTTCTTCACTGGTACCATAGCGTTGCAACGGCACAGATTGGCGACGTTGTTCGGTTTCAGGCAAACTATCAATCCATCCTGGTAAGATATTATTCATACGAATATTTTTTGCCGCATATTGATCCGCTAAAATCTTAGTAAACGAAGCCAGTCCTGCACGAAAAATAGCTGAGGTCGGAAACAGGTCACTGGGTTCAAATGTCCACGCACTCGAAATATTGATAATCACCCCTGCATTCTGTTTTTCCATGATCGGAATGACTAAGCGAGTGGCACGAATAATATTCATTAAATAAGTATCTAAACCTAAATGCCATTGTTCATCAGTGATTTCCAAAATAGGTGCACGTGGACCGTGTCCTGAACTATTGACTAAAACATCAATCCTCCCCCATTTTTGATATGTTTGCTCAATCAGCTTGTTGATATCAGCTGTAGATTGATTGGTACCTGTCACACCAATGCCATCGAGTTGTTTAGCAAGCTCTTCTCCTCTACCTGAAGAAGAAAGAATACCGACATGGTAGCCATCTTGATGTAATTTTCGTGCTGCTGCTGCACCCATACCACTTCCACCAGCCATGATTAATGCTACTTTTTCTACAGTCATTTGTGCTATCCTCTAAACGTTTTATGATCGAATATATATGAATACTGCAACTAGAATAGCATTAAGCTCCGTTGATCTGGTTTGACCTTTTCTCTTAATTGAATGTAGAAAAACTATAGTATGACGCTACTTAATCGCTTACCACCTTTGAACGCATTAAAGGCCTTTGAGGCCGCTAGTCGGCATTTAAATTTTAAATTCGCTGCCGAAGAGTTACATGTCACTCAAAGTGCAATTGCGCAACATGTCCGTCATTTAGAAGAAGAATTGGGAATAAAATTATTTGAGAGACATCCGAAAGGCGTAAACTTAACAGCGAATGGTCGAAAATATGCCGCGAGCATTACTCAGGCTTTTAGTTTAATTTTTGAGGCAACTCAATCGTTTCACCATTCAAATCAGCAGATTACATTGAGTGTTACACCAACTTTTGCAGCGAAATGGTTAATTCCTCGACTAAATCAATTTAGACAATCTCATCCTGATATTGACTTGCAGATTTTGGCTACAGAACGAGTCTCCCACTTTCAAAATGATGCTGTTGATTTGGCAATTCGTTATGGTAAACCACCATTTGGTACAGGTTTAAATACTGAATTACTGTTGCAAGACACCTTTATTGCGGTGGCAAGTCCTGAGTTAATCAAGTCACTTAAGCTATCAAATCAGAGATCTTTAGAGATCAGCACCTTAGACCAGTTCACCTTATTACATGATGCACATAATCTTTGGCCGCATTTTATTGAGAAATTAAAATTCAAGAATACGCAAAATCTATTTAAAAATATCCGCTTTAATCAGACTGCACTTGCGATTGATGCTGCTATTGCTGCTCAAGGAATTACTTTAACCCATCCAATATTTGTACATTCAGAGTTAGCGTCTGGAATACTTATTAAAGTTTTTCCACAGGAGTTAGCCATGGAAACAGGATTTTATGTCGTTTATCCACGTCATACCGTTGGTGCTGAAGCCTTATCGAAAGTTCATCATTGGCTATTTACTCAATTTGATCAGCCAAAAGCATCTGATTAAACTCGTGTTGAAGATGAGGCTTAGTATGTTGATATTAAAATATTTTTTAAGTTCATAGTTAATTTAAAAAGATATTCAGTTTTTCTTTATAAAAAATAAATTCGCAATTTTCACCCTATTCTATACAGCATAACAAAATTCAAAATCTTTTATAAAAACATGACTTGTTAACAAAATTAATTATATATTTTATATATAAATAATAAGAATAATGATTTATATAATTTAATGAGAATCATTATTGATAATTAATTATCCATATGTTACTTTTTGTAACGCTTTTCCGTCCGTAACAGGTTCAAAGCAATAGAAAGGCAGAAAACCGATAGCGCGCATTTTTTATTATGGAATTAATCTTATGTACAACTTCTTCCCTTTGAGACATGCATTTAAAATGCATCCTCTAGTACTTTCTATGGCTTTAACTATTCCATCTGTTGTTTATGCGGAAGAAAAAACAGAAACAGTGGCTTTACCAACAATCAAAATACAAGCAGAAAGTGAAAATTCAGCGATTACAGAAGGGACACAAAGCTATACAGCCAAAAGTACAAATACTTCAACAAAATTAAACTTGTCCCTTCGTGAAACACCTCAATCTGTCAAAGTTTTAACACGTGAATATTTAGATGACCGAAACATTGATTCTTTTCAAGATTTAATGAATACCATTACAGGTGTTTCAACCTCGCGTACCGATGAACGTCAGTCTGTTTACGCTCGAGGCTTTCAGGTCGATTACTATTTAATAGATGGAATGCCGAGTACTACAAACTTAGGTGCAGGTGACCTTGATTTAGATATTTATGATCGTGTAGAAGTTGTTAAAGGTGCAAATGGACTTACCACAGGTGCTGGTAACCCTGCAATGGGACTGAATATGGTCCGTAAACATGCCAATGCAAAAGAATTGACGGGTAATCTGAGCACTTCATTCGGTTCTTGGAATGCATGGAGTAGCTCTGCGGATATTTCTACTCCACTGAACGAAGATGGTTCACTTCGTGGACGTATGTTCGTCAAACATGCTGATGAAAAATCCTTTATGGATTTTTATGAAAAAGAACGCAATGTATTTTATGGTGCGATTGATTACGATTTGAGTGATAAAACTAGTATGTCACTTGGCGCAACTTATCAAGAGTTACAACGTGATGGTATTCGTTGGGGAGGCACTCCAGCATTTTATGATGATGGAAGTCGTACTAACTTTGATCGAAGCTTAACGGTAACTGCACCTTGGACTTTTTGGGATGTAAATACCACAGCAGTATTCGCCAATTTAAAACAGAATTTATTCAATGATGTTAATTTAAATGTTGCATATACCTTTCGTAAAGAAGATGTAAATACCCTTCTGCTTTACACTGGAGGGCAAGTAAACAAAGCAACCAATACCAGCCCACTGAAAAATAAACCTGATCCTAAGACAGGTAAAATCACAGATAATGTTTCAGTATATGGCTCTGAAGCAAGGAATGAAGAAAATAACATTGATCTTTTCATCAATGCGCCTTTTACACTATTTAACCGCCCACAAGAAATAATTATTGGTGGTTCATGGAATAGAAATGAGAAGACCAAGGATATTTTTGGGGGATCCAATACTAAAAATGAAATCGAGAAATATTTAGGCGGTCCGCTCGACTATAACAATATGGCACAACCACTACTTCAATCTGTCATTTTGAATGGTGTAAATGCTCTGAATCAAACGACTCAAACTTCAGCTTATATTTCTGGTAAATTTCAAATTCTCGATCCATTAAAAGTGATTGCAGGTACACGTTTATCTAATTGGAAATATGAGTCTGAAAATGGTGTAGGCAATCGTGAATTTAACAACGAAGTCACGCCTTATATTGGCGCTATTTACGATTTTGCAAAAGATCACTCAGTCTATGTCAGCTATACAGACATATTTAAACCGCAAAGCCGTAAAGATGTAAATGATCAATATCTAGATCCTGCGAATGGTAAAAACTATGAAGCAGGTTTGAAAAGTGAATGGTTTGGTGGACGTTTAAATACAGCTTTATCACTATTCCGCATTGAACAATCTAATTTTGCTGAAGCAATAACAGGACAATTTATTGTACGTAATGGTCAGCTTACAAATGAACAAGCTTATCGTGGTGTAGATGGAGTTGAAAGTAAAGGCTTTGAATTTGAAGCAGATGGGGAAATTAATGAACACTGGGGCGTTAATTTTGGTATTGCTAATTTTGAAGCAAAAGATGCAAAAGGTGTAAAGGTTAATACAACGAATTCACGCACAACATCTAATCTATTTGTGAAATATAAAGTAGATCTATGGAGTGCTGGACTAGGTTTAAATTACAAAAGTAAATACTATACGGGTACTGGAAATACACGTATAGATCAAGATGCTTTTATACTTGCTAGTGCGATGTTAGGTTATCAAGTTGATAAAAATATTAAGCTTCAGCTGAACGTTGACAATATTTTTGACAAGAAATACTACGAAGGTATTGGTGCAAACTCTATGAATTGGGGTACACCAAGAAATGCCACATTAAGTGTCCGCTATAATTTTTAATCCATTTTAAATTAAACCCTCTATTTTATTAGAGGGTTTCTTCTATAGTCTTGCTATAATGGATATTTAAGGTCTCATTTTACGATAAGTATAATGAAATTAAGCTATCGCACACTGCGCAGCAACAGCCAAAGCCTCATCCAAATCCGCTTTTAAATCGTCTACATGTTCAAGTCCTGCATGTAGGCGCACCAAATATCCACGACTAGGCAAATGACTTTGAGTGCGATAAGGTGTTCCAACTGGCAAAATCAGACTTTCAAATCCACCCCATGACAAGCCGATGTGGAAAAGCTTTAAAGAATCAAAGAAAGCCTCAACAAAACACGGATTGTTTTGTTTTAGGTAAAAGGAGAATAAGCCTGTAGAACCAGAGAAGCTCTGTTGCCATAGTTTGTGATATGGATTCATTGCTAGAGCTGGGTGATTTACCACATCAATTGCAGGATGTTCATTTAGATAATGAGCGAGTATTACACCATTCTCCTCATGCTGTTTTAAGCGAACGGCTAAACTACGCAACCCACGTGATGCTAGATAAATATCATCTGGACTAGTCGTTTCACCAAAAAAGTGAACCACTTTATTTAATTGCTCTATGGATGCTGCATTTGCTGTTGCAGTTCCCATTAGAATGTCAGAATGCCCACCAATATATTTTGTGACAGCCTGAATTGAGACATCTGCTCCATGTTTTAAAGGTTGAAAAAACAATGGCGTTGCCCAAGAGTTATCCACTAAAACCTTGGCATTCATTCGATGGCTTATTTCTGAGATTGCGGCAATATCGCTAATTTCAAAAGTAATTGAACCTGGTGACTCTACAAAGACCACACTGGTTTTTTGATTAATTTTGTTGTTTAACTCATCTAAATCACATGAGTTAAAGTATTCAACATGGATTCCCAGTTTGGGCAACATACTGTCTGCAAAACTTCGTGTTGGCCCATAAATATTATCAGCAATCAGAACATGATCACCTGCTGCAACAAATGCCATTAATGCATGAGTACAAGCCGATAGTCCAGATGGGAAAACCATGCATCCTGCACCATCTTCTAATGCATTAATTGCACTTTCAAAAGACTTTGCTGTAGCAGCACCAAAACGGCCATAATGTTTATAAACACCACCATTTTGCTTATGATCTTCCCATTCTTTAAAACTATCGACGACGATAGTTGAACCTCGATAAACAGGTGTGTTCACCAAACCATCAAAACGCTGAGGGGTTCTTCCCAAATTTATGACTTGTGTACAAAAGTGATTCATAGCAGCACCAGCATGATTTCTAACAAATATTTCTACAACTAATGATAGATAAAATGCATAGAATTTTTATTTTAAATAAATCACTATTTTTCAAATAATATAGAATATAAATCCGTATTTGAATATTTAATGGGAATTTTATTCCCATAATGACATGATAAGGTAAATATTCATAATGTGGCTGATTGATATGTTCAATGCGTTATTGAGTAGTTTTTTAAAGTCATTTACTTAGAAAATATGCCTAGCAAATTTACTTTGTTAAATGTTGATTTAATTTTTTATTGTCATAAAGGGAGATAGTACGATTCTTTCTTAGTAAAATGCGGAACAAATCAACCCTAAAATAAATACATCTTATTGAGACCTAGCTTTGATTTTTATGAAAAAACATCAATGATCAAAGAAAATTTAAAGGTAATTCAGTCGTATATTTAATTTGTTCCATGGCAAAACTGGAGCTCACGTCAGTAAGGCCAGAAATTTGAATTATTTTTTTATACACTTTGTCATACTCAAGCACATCGGGTACAGCGACTTTTAACAAATAATCAGTCTCTCCAGCCATCCGATACACTTCTATAACTTCATCGATTGTATGGATATGATTGTGAAATTTTTCAATCCATTCTGCATTATGTTGTGCAGTTTTAATAAAAACCATAACAATCACATTGATATTTAGTTTTTTACGGTCTAATAAAGCAACTTTAGCGCGAATGATGCCTTCTTCTTCCATTTTATGAATGCGTCGCCAACATGCTGTATTACTTAATCCAATACGATCTGCGATATCGCCAATCGCCCAGGTACAATCTTTTTGTAATAGTTCTAAAATGCCACGATCGTATTTATCTAGCTGTAATTTCATGCAGTTCACTTTATATAAGGAATTAAAAAAATAAGTCACTGATTTATCTATGATTGGAATGATATTCTATTTTTGACAAGATAAATAGATTTTTAATTCTTAATGCTGATTACTTGAAATTCTCATTCAAATAAAGAGCAGTTCAGATAAGTTATGGCTCTATTCACTGTTTTTTTAATACATTGCAAATAAAAATACGGCGTTAAAGCGATTGGAAAAGTTCTTGTAGTGTTTGGATAAACCATGTTCTGGCTTCTATGTCATCTCGATGGTTATACCAATTGGCACTTACATTAAACGGTTTAACTGAAAATGGTAATTCAAAAATATTGACATCACCATTACGCGCATATACTTTTGCTGCCCTTGAAGGCAAAGTCACTAATAATTCAGAACTGGTCACAACATCTTGTAAAACACTAAAATGAGGAAGCTCAAGCATGATTTTTCTTTTTAAGCCCAATTCTTTCAGCCTTTGATCAATTTCAATATGACCTGTTGAAGATTTAATAGCAGCATGATTTTCTTGAAAATATTGTTCTAAACTCAGTGTATCCCTTATACGTGGATGGTACTTATGCGCAATGCACATATAGCGTTCTTCAAATAAATTACGTGATTCAATTTTAGGCATAACAGTATAACTACTATTGAATACAGCAACATCTAAAAAACCTTCAGTTAGCCATTCTTCTACTTTATGCGATTGAATTTCTTCAATTTCCACCTTAATAAATGGTGCTTCTTTAGAAAGGTATTGAATTAAAGAAGGTAGTAAACATATTTCACCCAAATCAGATAAGCCTAAACGAAATATCCGAGTTGAGGTTTTTGGGTCAAAGTATTTAGACGCTGTAATTGCCATTTCAATATCGGTAATTGCTTGCCTAAAGCTTGGGTATAAACTTTGTGCCAACTTGGTCGGTTTGACTCCAAATTTGTCTCGTTCAAATAAAGGGTCATTTAAAAATTTACGTAGGCGATTTAGATTATAGGTGACAGAAGGTTGGCTTAAATTGAGGCGCTCAGCTGCATGACTAATATTTTTAGTTTCAAAAACGATAATAAAAACTTTAATAAGACTTAGATCAATCAATTGTAATATCTCTATTGAATGAGGGAGGTAGACCTCCCTACTCTACTTTTAGATTTGTAGCGCTTTCACCGCCAATTTTGTTTTTTTCAAGCGTAAGTGAATCATTGAAACACTCATTACTGCAATAACACAAGGGATTGATAATGCGATAAAATTATAATTAATGGGCAGACTTAAGCTTAACAGCCAACCACATAGGATTGGCCCTAAAATTGCGCCTAAGCGCCCCACACCTAACGCCATTCCTAAGCCTGTTGCACGAATATTGGATGAATAAAATTGAGACATATACGCCAATAATAAGATTTGCCCACCAATTGATGCAGCACCAGCAACCGCAATACAAAAATAAAGAATGACCATTGGTAAATTATAACTCAGTAAGATTAATGCGATCGCGCCACTTAAAAACAGTGAGCATAATACCTTTGCCAGATTAAAACGATCCGCTAAGTAGCCACCACAAATTGCACCAAGCATTCCCCCAATATTTAAAGCCAATAGAAAAACCAGACTGGTTGATAAATCATAGCCTGCTTCTACCATCAATTTAGGTAACCAATTACCTAAAGCATAGACCAATACAAGCGCCATAAATACGCTGCCCCAGAATAAGAGTGTCACCATCCCACGATTTTCTGCAAATAAATCCTTGATCGGGGTTTTAGAGGTAGATTGATTGTCTTGATGAAGACCAATTTGAGTCTGAGACGTATAGGTAATATTGCCGTCAATTTGTTTAAGGATCTCAATGGCTTGGTCAGTTTTATCACGGCGCACCAAATAATCAATCGATTCGGGTAACAGCTTCCAGATTATCGGAATGAGTAAAAGTGGCGTGCCTCCTAGAATAAACATGATTTTCCAACCAAATTGCGGGACTAACCACATTCCTAATAAAGCTGAACACATTCCACCGACTGCATAGCCACTAAACATTAAGGAAACCAAGGTTGAACGTAGTTTTTTAGGTGCGTATTCAGTCATCAAGGCGATTACATTTGGCATAACCCCGCCTAAACCCAAACCAGCCAAAAACCGAAAGACTCCAAAACTTTGTGGATTATTGGCATAACCACAAAGTAAAGTAAAACCACTGAATAAACAGATACATAAAATAATTAATTTTTTGCGGCTAAATCCATAGCTTTCTAATTTATCACTCAGGCTACCGAAAATAATTGCACCAAACATCATCCCAAATAAAGCGACACTGCCCAGAAATCCAGCCGTAATACTGTCAATTTGCCATTCTGCCATCAACTTGGGTAAAGCAACACCGTAAATCACTAAATCATAACCATCAAAGATAATGATCAATGCACTGAATAAAATCACCCGCCAATGAATGGCTTTTAATTTGGCATGATCAATAATTTCATTTGCATTTATGGTTTGCATAATAGACCTCCCTGGTCATATTGTCCTGTTTGTAATCTTTGTTGTTTAAGTCGTCATTTCAGTGTGCTGTAGTTGTTTTGCTAATGCTGCTTTAGCTGTCTGAATATCATTTTCAAGCGAATGCTGCCACAACCAGTCAAAACGCTGTGCCAAATGTTGGCCTATTGACTCAAAATCAGGATATTTCGATGAATATAGCTCATAGATTTCACCTGATTCACGCGAGGTATTTTGAACTTTCACGGCGCGCGCTAATCGAACTTGCTCATAGATTTCAGATACAGCTTTGATAGATTCAGATGTCAACTCAGGGTTTTCTAATAATTTAGCTAAAATCAAAGCATCCTCTAAACCTTGTCCAGCACCAGCACCTTGATGCGGTAACATGGCATGAGCAGCATCGCCAATCAAAATCACATTATTGTTTTTGTTTTTATAGGTTTCTAAAGGTTGAATTTCATGTAATGCCCAAATGGTTGGTGAGTCGATCAGATCCAATAATGCCTTACAACTCTCGCTCCAGTCTGCAAAATCAGCTAGCATGGCTTGTTTTGAAACAGGCGATGTCCATGGTGTATTCTCTGCTAATACGGTTTGCGTGCGATCTGACTTAAACGCGACAATGTTAATTTCTTCACCCTGACGGATTGGGAAAGTTAAGATATGTTTATCTTTCCCTAAAAGCATTTGTGGTACATCGGCAATTTCTGCATCATTTCCCAGTTTTGCAATAGCTTGCTTAAAATCTTGAAATTTAATAATTCCACGATATGCCCAAGTCCCCGAAAACTGAGGTTCAACACGCGCTAATTGATTAGAGTCAAGCACATGGTTTCGAACAACTGAACGGATCCCGTCACAACCAATCACATAATCAAATGTAATGTGTTGACCATCAATAAAGTGAATTGTCGCTTGTTCTTCATCTGCCTCAATTTCTTGTACACGTTTATTAAAATGTACATTTGTTAAAGGCACTAACGGAATTAAGCGATCGAGAAAATCTGCACGATGTACCGAAGACTGTCCAACTTGTGGCGCAATCGATGCAGATAGATACTCATCGGTATAACCATTACGCCATTGAAACCAAATATCGGTGTATGGTGCCTTTACCTGATCTGCAATAGATTCATACTCTTGGCTTAGACCTAATAATTGAATGGCTTTAACTGCGTTGGCACCAAACGAAATCCCTGCGCCAATCTCGGAAAACTGTGATGCGGACTCAAAGAGATGTACATCTAAATGTTTATTTTTGACCAATTGAGTGGTGAGTGCTAATCCCGCAATACCGCCACCAATCACAGCAACTCTAATTTTTTTGTCCATTTTTAGCATTCCTTACTAAATTGCTTAGAATTCTATGATTGGTTATTTTTTAGAATAAATCCAATTTATATTTTTAAGTTTATACTATCTATTTTTTTGATATTTATTTAAATAAATCTCTTTCATAAATGAAAAAGTAATCATGTAGCGTGAATCATATTGCGATTGAAAATCCCTTCTCCCTTTGGGAGAAGGCTAGGATGAGGGGAATTTTATGTTGATTTTTAGCTTTAAAAAGGTCTTATGAAATAATCTTAAAGTATTGATATAACTAAATTAGTATTTTATTTCTTGAAGGATATTTTAAATATCACGTTTAGTTGTATAAATTTATTTGAAATTTAAATAAAATATTTAAGAACCTTGTCTATACAACACTATTTTTTCTTATTGAGATCACTTTTTAGATTTTGGTTTTTAAAATACAATTTTTATCTTTTCTGAAATTGCGTAAATAACCATTTGTCTCAAAATCATTAAAAGGATCAAACATGTTGAGTTTCATCAAAATAACGGCCAAGCAAAATCAACATTTGTGAACCATCGATCACATTTGCTCGACGTAAAGCAATCACTAATTTTTCAGTTTCGTCTGGTTTAACATCATCATCAGCTAAACGAGTAATCGTTTGAGCCAATAGACTACTTCCAGTATTGATATAGCTTATATGGTTTTGACGTGCAAGTTTCGCTATATATCTTTTCAACCCTTTATGTGGAATTTCATTCACATTCAGCATCACAAAGTTCCTTAATAAAACTGCCTCTCTATTATAACATGGGTAACTTCTACGCTAATAAAAAATGAGATGCTATTGACGGTTCGTTAATTAAATTATCTAACCGTCAAATATTAACTTAGTTTACATCTCAATTTAAATTACCAATAGGCTCAGCAAGTTACTTTAAAAACCCACAGTCCACGAGAGTTGCGCTGTACGTGGTGCACCAAGAAATAAATAGTCATCGCCTAAGAAACTCCCTGCATCGCGCCAGTATTTTTTATTAAACACGTTATCAACATTAAATCGAAGCGTATTGTCATAACCATAAGCACGGAAGTTATAAGCTGTACCTACATCAAACACGCTATAGCCTGATACTTTTACTGTACCTGTTTTATTGGCATATTTACTGCTGCTGTATTGCATGCCAGCCAATAAACGTAAGCCATTCACTTGTGATACTTGATAAGACAGATGATTAGCAAAACGAACACTTGGTACATTCTGAGTTTGATGACCTTGATAATCAGCCACTTGTATTTCTTTTAAACGTGAACGAATCAAAGCTAAAGAAGAGGTTATATCTAGATTTTGCCCTAAACGTCCTTGTAAGCCCAATTCCAAACCAAGGTTATGTTGCTTACCATCCGTGACAAAGTAATTGCTTGAGTTGGTGTATTGATTGTCTTGGGTTAAATCAAACAATGCCGCGGTAAACAGTAATGTTTGCCACTGCTGCTTAATCCCCAATTCATACTGAGTTGAATTTATCGGTGCTAACGTTTTAAAAGCATTACCTTCAATACCTTGATCAGGAATACCAGTAGCAAACCAAGGGGCTTGTCCACCATCACTTAATCCTTTGGCATAAGAAGCATAGAGATGTGTCTGTTCCCAAGGTTGATACATCAACGCAAACTGCGGTAAGAAACGATTGAAATTCGTTTCTCGGATGTTGTTTGCATCTTCATCATAGGCATTTTCATTTAAATGCATCAGCCTACCACCCAACAGCATTGACCATTCAGTGTTAAAGTCAACATGGTCAAGTAAGTTCAATGCGGTTTGTTGACTGTCTAATGATTTATAATGTTTACCTAAAGTTTTATCAGTAGGCGCATACGTTATAGGATCATTATAAATATTTCCTGTACCGACCAATTCATTGATTGCATTATATTGTGTATGCCGTTTCCCTGTATGTGACAGTTCTAAACTTAGCTTATGCTGCCAAGCCCCAGTGCTAAACTTGCCGTTTAATCCTACTTTAAATTGATTGGTTAAGAAGCTGTCGTCAGGATTACGGAAATCATAAATATCATAGTTACCATTTTGGTCAAAAGTATTACCTAAACCTGTCGTTTGGCAAGTACTGCTATAACAACCCCACGGAAATGCTGAATAATCATCAATCACGACACGGCTTTGTGCAGCAGACAGATTTGTTGTCCAGTTGTCATTGACTTGGTAAATATATTTTAAGCTGGCATTTAGGCTTTCATTGGTCACGGGGTTACTCCAGCTTTGATAGCCAAGTAAACGATCCCATTTAACCCCAGTGGGTACAGTTGTACCATCCAGTAATTGATAACCAGCGACTGAGCGCTGACGTTGACGCTGTGATTCAATGTCAAATTCTAATTTTGAGCGATCTGAAATCTTCCAATCTAACGCCAAAGCACCAAACAAACGCTGCCCATCTGCATGCTCAACATAAGGATGAATTTCTTCTTTGGCCAGATTCAGTCGATAACCAAACTGCTGATCTTCTCCCAACCAGCCACCCAAGTCAGTTGCAACACGATTGCCACCATGACTATCTACTTCAACGGTAATAGCATGAATGTCTTCTGGGCGTTTAGTGACATAATTGATGACACCACCCGGTGTTGACATCCCACTTTGAATCGCACTCATACCCTTTAGAATTTCAACTTGTGCTTTGTTCTCAAGTGCCACATTTTGCTCGCCACGCAACAAATGACCATTGAGCAAATAACTTGACCCTAAATTTAGGTTAAAGCCACGCATAATAAAGTTTGGATAGTAACCAATGGGCGCATAACCATCGCCGATTGCTGCATCATTTTTAACAACATCCGTCAGGGTTTTTGCATGTTGGTCAGCGATACGTTCCGCGGTGACTGTACTGATAGATGCAGGGATCTCAGCAAGATTTTGCTGAGTAAATCCTGATAAATTTACCTTGGGTTGATAATAAGCAGTTGGTGTTGTTTCTTCTGTTTGAACGCTTACTTTAATTGTTTTAAGTTGCTGTGTATCTTTTTCAGTATCAGCATGTGCCAATGCTGAACTTAGCCCTAGACATGAAAATGAACCAACTGCCAATAATGCTTTTTGTAAACGAGAAAATGGATACGTTTTCACAGTAATTGTCTAACCCCAAAAGATAATCTTACAGCCTAAATTTATGCGCATGAGTATTCACAATTTTCTTCGATTGAACAAGCATTTCTATAAGATATTTAAGCTTTAAAGAACACTTTGATATGACCTTGAAAATAAATAAGCATCTTAGAAGAAAAATTAAAACTTCGCTAAAGCATCAAGGTGTTGCTGGAAATCACCTTCCGTCCCTGCTGCATTTACATGATCGAAGTAGTCATACCAACCACTTGCTTGAATACCTGTTAACAATGCATCCCGTGCCTGTTGATTTGGAAAGCGCCAAATCCCGATAAAGCGATGATGACTACTTTGATCAACGGCAGTATCAATCTCGGTGAGTGTTAAAAGCTCAACACCCAGATTAGACAAGCCTCCCATAGCCGCGCCAACATCACCCAAATATTGTTGGCGCTCTTGTGTAGGTAAAGCTTGCCAAACTGCATTTGGTGTATAGAGTTCAATTAGATAGTGATTCATGATTTTTCCTTGATTTAATCAACGTTTTATATCGATAATTTAAAAAATTTTTATGTAGATATTTTATCAGCGTTTATCAACAAGATTTTTCGCTACTTTCTCAAGTAAACCTGTTAATTGCTCACGCTCAGCTTGGGTTAAACCAGCAAACAGGCTGGCAATCCAGCGACTATGCTGATCAAACACAGTTTTTGCGACTTGCTTGCCCTTTGCCGTCAGCTGAATACATAACGCGCGACGATCTTCTGGATCTGCGTGACGTTCTACCAATTGTTCACGTTCTAAACCATCCAGTAGTCCAGTGACTGTGGCACGGGTAATTCCCGCTTGTTCAGCTAAAGTTTTAGGCGCTACAGCATCATTAGCTGCATCAAGGAGAAATAAAAGCACAAATCTCCCTTCAGATAAGCCATAAGGCGCAAGCTGTGCGGCACAATCTCGATCAATACTTGAAGCGAGTGAAAGCGTTTGAAAACAGAGGCGCAAATTTTCAATATCTGCCATTTTACGGCGTTGCGCTTCATGCAAAAGCGCTGTGTATTTCTGTTCTAGATTCATTTAGTATTTAACCATATAGTATGGCAGCTAATTATATATTGAATATTTTATCTGTGTCAAGATAGATTCTTTACCAGAAAAACAGTGCTTAAATTGATCGATTTTAAACGGACTAAAACAGATTTTTTCAGATTAATTTTTATGTTTACTTTATCTTGTGTTAAATCGATAAAATATTTCTTAGTGTTATTTTGAATAGGATAAAACCTAGCTCATAAAGTTTTATAATTTATTGAAATATATATTTAAAATTTAATTTATTTGTAAATTAAACCCTATTCAATATTGCCCTTGCAAAGTGATGAGACGCCCATTTATTCGCCGTAAAGCAATGTTTAAAAACTCAACAAAATAAGTCGCAATCATACGATGTATATTCCAAGTCAATATTCATCACTTATACATTGTTACTGCTGATCTAGGTCTAAGCTTTTGAAGATGAAACCAGATATTGATCTAAATTTTTAAGGGAAAAATCGATGATTTGCACAAGCATTTGTTCTGAATAACCATCTCTGGCTTGAACGGATAATCCATGTAGCACTAGTCCGTAATATTGCCCTAATATTTCAGGATCAGCATGTTCTAATAATTGTCCATCTGCTTTCGCCTGTTTAAAACGCTTAACCAGACTTTGACCACGTTCAATACGTTGTTGCTTCATCCAGTCTAAAAGGCTTTGATTTTCCTGACTTAATACACTTGCAGATGACACAACCATACAGCCATATGAATGATTATTCTGGGTATAAAGTTTGATTGCTTCTTGAAATAATTGGCTGATCGCATCCTTAATATTTGCTTGTTGTAAAGCGTGGATCGCAAAGCCGCCTTCATTTTCTTCGTAGTGTATAACAGCTTCTCGAAACAACGCTTCTTTAGAGCCAAAGGCTTTATAAATACGCGCTGAAGCAATACCTAAGACCTCGACTAAATCTGACATCGAAGTCCCTTCATAGCCATGTTGCCAGAAAAAATCACGCGCTTGAATCAGTGCTTTTTCCCTATCAAATTCTCTTGGTCTACCAGCCATAACGACGCTTCAATCCGATTTAGTGTTTTTTATTATCATTCGAAAAAATAAATTTCGCAAATAAATCAATAGGATTTGTTGGACAGTCTGCCCTTTTTTAGATTCTTTTTTAAAAACTTGTTGTTTTTATTCAAAAGAAAGCCTATTGTTTGTCGATCAACAACCAATTGAGTTTAGCTATGCAAACCATCAAAGGTCCAAGTATTCATCTCGCACAATTCAGTGATGATATTTTCCCATTTAATAATTTAGAGAGCATTGCTGCATGGGTTTCGGACAAAGGCTTTAAAGCTGTACAACTACCAGCATGGGACAAACGTTTATTTGATGTTAATTTAGCAGCCACAAGCCAAGATTATTGCGATGAAATACAAGGGGTTTTACAAAATAATGGTTTAGAAATTAGTGAGTTGACAACGCATATTTTTGGTCAACTTATGGCTGTGCATCCAGCTTATGATGCTTTATGTGATGCTTTTGCACCTTCACATTTACATGGAAATTCAGTAGCTAGAACTCAATGGGCTGAACAACAAATGTTGGCTTCTGTTCAAGCATCTGCCCACTTAGGTTTGCAAGATATGGGAACTTTTTCAGGTTCACTGGCATGGCCTTATATCTTTCCTTTTCCTCAACGCCCCGCTGGACTTATTGAAACTGCTTTTGATGAACTTGCACGTCGTTGGATGCCGATCCTCAATGCTTGTGATGAACATAATGTCAATCTGTGTTACGAAATTCATCCTGGCGAAGACTTACATGATGGCATTTCCTTTGAAATGTTCTTAGAACGGACACACCACCATCCACGTTGTCAGATTCTTTTTGACCCGAGTCATTTTATTCTGCAACAACTGAATTATTTGGAATACATGGATATCTATAAAGATTTTATTCGGATGTTCCATGTTAAAGATGCGGAGTTTAACCCGACAGGTCGTCAAGGAATGTATGGGGGCTATCAAAATTGGGGAGATCGTGCAGGTCGATTCCGTTCTACTGGAGATGGTCAGGTTGATTTCAAAGCAATTTTCTCAAAATTGGCACATAACGACTATCAGGGCTGGGCAACTTTGGAATGGGAATGTTGTTTAAAAAATAAAGAAGATGGCGCAAGTGAAGGTGCTGAGTTTATTCAACAACATATTATTCATGTTACTGATAAAACCTTTGATGATTTTGCCGCAGCGCCTGTCAATCAATTGCAAATAAATCAACTTTTGGGTATCTAAGGCAGAGATTGGAATTTACTATGACAACCATTACAACACATGAAAATTTAGTTGATCAATTTCAGCATCATTACATTCATATAGACAGTAAAAAACTTCATTATGTCTCTACAGGTCGTGGTCCTGTTGTATTACTTATCCCCGGTTGGCCACAAACATGGTACGCATGGCGAAATGTAATGAGCGTCTTGGCGGCCAACGGTTATCAGGCAATTGCTGTGGATCCACCGGGAACAGGATATTCTGTTCCGCTGAATGGAAGTTATGATACGGGGCGAATTGCGACAATTTTATCCAGCTTAATGTCAAAACTTGGACATGATACTTATTCAGTGATTGGTCACGATATCGGGATGTGGGTTGCTTATGCACTTGCAGCTGATTTTCCCCAATCTGTTACTTCTCTGGCTGTGACTGAAGCCGTTATTCCCGGATTGGCAACACCACCGCCTATTTTTGTTTCAGCTGATGAAAATATTTTTCTATGGCATTTCATGTTTAATCAAGTGATGGACTTACCTGAAGCTTTGGTCAGTGGACGTGAAGAAACTTATCTTAATTATATTTTTGATAAGTGGTCGTGGCACAGAGATAAAGTCGCCGCTGAAACGTATATTGAGGCTTATAAAGTATCGGGACGTTTAACGGCTGGTTTTAATTACTATCGTTCAATCCCGGAAACCATTCGTCAAAATAAAATCCGCGCAACTAAAAATCTAGAAATGCCTGTATTGGCGATTGGTGCAGAACAGGCAACCAATGATGCACCTTATGAAACCATGAAAAAAGTTGCACCACATTTAACCAGTGCAATTGTCAAAGATTGTGGTCATTTTATTATGGAGGAACAACCCGAAGCGTTTTGTTCCCTGATTTTAGAATTTCTACAACAGGAGCAATAAGATGCCTTTAGATCATCAAATTGCAGACTGGCTTAACGCTAGACCTGCTGCAACAGCTGCAAATACGCTTTGTGAATTAAGAGCGCAGGTAAATCAGGACATCATACAACAGCAAGGTATTGAGCAAGATCCCAGCTATCAAACCAGTTTTTGGATTACAACTTCTGATCAAGCTCAAATCCAAGTTCGGGTATATACGCCCTATGCTTTGGTACAGCTACAAAGCAACCCAGCTTTAGTATTTGCCCACGGTGGTGGATGGTGTTTGGGGAGTTTAGATGCGTGGGATCGTTCATGCCGCTTACTGGCAGAATCAACACAGCATGTTATCTTTTCAGTGGATTATCGCCTAGCGCCTGAATTCAAATTTCCAGTACCGCTGACAGATTTTTTTACAGCACTTCGTTATATTCAAGAACATGCTTTAAGTTTAGGGCTTGATCAAAATCGTATTGCTGTGGGTGGTGATAGTGCGGGAGCTAACCTTGCAGCGGCTGCATGCTTACTCGCTAAAGCGCATCCAGAAATCAAAATTAGTCAACAACTGCTGTTTTATCCAGCCTTAGATGCCACGATGCAGGGTAAATCCTATGAAACTTATGCGGATGGTTATGGCTTAACGACTGCAACAATGGCGTATTGTTGGGATCAATATTTAAATAGTGATTCTGACAAAACCAATGAGCTGGTGAGTCCTCTACTGGCACAATCATTACAAGGCTTACCTGAGGCAACAATTTTTGTCTGTGAATATGATCCACTGCGTCATGATGGCGAACAATATGCTGAAAGATTAAGAGATGCTGGTGTCTCGGTGAAATTTCATCTTCTAGCAGGAATGATTCATGGTGCAATCCATATGACTGCAATCACAGAGAAAGCCAACGCTATATACGATAAGATCGATTTATAGGTGCTTTTGATCATCGTGAAAAAAGGAAATCGCATGATTTCCTTTTTTTGTTGCCTTTAAGCGTATCTGAATGTTTTTAAAAACAGAACTGATATACGCATTAAAGATATTAACCTAATTCAGCCAATATTTTATCTAGCGTTGCATTCTGTTGCTGCCATTTGGGCTGTTTATCTTTGTCGACAATTAAAGCACGAACACCTTCAAGAATATCGCCATGTTCAAACCAGATATCCTGTAAATTTCGTTCCAACTGCATACATTGTTGTAATGACAATCCCCGTCCCAAGTATTGCAGTCTTAAACTGGTCTTTTTCGCCACCCAAGAACGTTGTTGCAAAGTGCTTAAGACTTTGCTTGCCCAGGCTTGATGCTGTTGGTCTTTTTCATTTTCAAGACTTTTTTCAATATCTTGCAAATTTTCAAAGCCAAAATGCTTACGAATGTTCTCAACCGATGCACTGAGTTCACTTTCTACAGGACGGGTAATAAATTTAGAAATTATCTGTTCAATATTGTCTTTGCTTAAATTGCTTGATTGGCTCAACGCATCAAGTAAGGCATGAAACTGTTGGCTAGGAACATGATAATCAATCAAATCTAAATATAAGGCATCACTGCTACTGATTTGGTCGCCAGTGGTTGCCAAATAGACCCCAATATCATCTAAACGTGACAAGAAATGCGTTGCTGCAACATCAGGAAAGAAACCAATCGCCGTTTCAGGCATGGCAAAACGTGATTTTTCACTGCTAACAATAATATGACAGGCCTGTGCCAGACCAAAACCGCCACCTAAGACATAGCCATCTAACAATACCACAACCGGTTTTTTAGACGCGCGAATGCTATTCAACATGTCATATTCAGCGATAAAATAGCCTTTATGGCCATCTGTACCATTTTGATAACAATCATAAAGATAACGAATATCACCGCCTGCACAAAATGCTTTTGGGCTATTAGATTTGATCAGTATCGCTTGAATGCCAGCATCATTTTGCCAAGTTTCTACTTGTGTGCGGATACCATTGATCATATCCAAAGTCAGTGCATTCAGGCTGGACACTCGATCTAAGCTAATCACACCCAGAGCTGCGTTCTGTTCGATAATTAAATGATTTTCAGTATTCATCCGATCTTCATCCTGTTATTGATTTTTAAAGTTGGCTTGGCGTTTATCAACAAAGGCTTGCATGCCTTCTTTTTGATCCAAAGTAGCAAAAATTGAATGAAAGGTTCGTCGTTCAAAACGTAAACCTTCCGCCAAACTCACTTCAAAGGCACGATTAATTGATTCTTTGATCATCATTGTCGACACCAATGATTTTTCAGCAATTTTTTCAGCAGCACTTAAAGTCTGGGTTAAAAGCTCTTCAGGGCTAAACACACGGGCAACTAAACCACTCAGTTCTGCCTCAATTGCCCCCATTTGTCGAGCGGTTAAACACATTTCCATCGCTTTGGCTTTACCTATGGCAAGGGTTAAACGCTGTGTACCCCCAATGCCTGGAATCACGCCTAAAGTGACTTCAGGTAAGCCAAATTTGGCATTATCCGCACAGTAAATAAAATCACACATCAGTGCCAACTCACAACCACCACCCAAGGCATAACCACTGACAGCTGCGATTAAGGGTTTACGGCGTTGCGCAATTCGATCGGCAAGGTTAAAAAAATCATCAAAATAAATATTGGGAAAGTTCAATCCCGCCATTTCTTTAATATCAGCACCTGCTGCAAAGGCTTTTTCTGAACCAGTCAGCACCATACAGCCAATATCCTGATCCTTTTCTAAGTCATCTAAAGCTAAATTTACTTCTTGGATTAATTTTGAATTTAATGCGTTTAAAGCCTTTGGGCGATTGAGTGTAATTAAACCTACACCTTTATGTTTTTCCAGTAAAATCGTTTCAAATTGCATATTCATTTCCTTATCTGTTTTATCTCATCATCTGATACACAGCGATTAACTCTATTTATAAACTTCGCGCAATCACTAAACGCTGGATGTCACTGGTACCTTCATAGATTTGGCAAATACGTGCATCACGATAAATTCGTTCAATTGGAAAATCTTTTAAATAACCATAACCACCAAAGATTTGTAGTGCAGCAGAACAGACACGCTCTGCCATCTCTGAGGAAAATAATTTTGCCATTGAGGCTTCATTGAGACAGGGCTTGCCTGCTTCTTTCAATCGTGCGGCATGATGGACCAATTGACGAGCTGCTTCGATTTCTGTTGCCATACTGGCCAAACGAAAAGCGATTGCCTGATGTTCAAAAATCGGTTTTCCAAAAGTAATCCGTTCTTTGGCATATTTGCTGGCTTCTTCTAAGGCCGCACGTGCCAAACCCACCGCTTGCGCAGCAATACCAATACGACCGCCTTCCAGATTAGACAGTGCTATTTTAAGCCCTTCACCTTTTTGACCTAACATTAAGCTTTTGTGTATACGCACATCAGTCAATGCAATTTGGCAGGTATCTGAAGCATGCAATCCCAGTTTTTCTTCAGTGCGAATCACTTCATAGCCCGCAGTTTTCCGTGGCACAATAAAGGCACTGATACCTTTTTTACCAGCACTTGGATCGGTCACTGCAAATACAATAATTACACCAGCATTATTTCCTGAAGTAATAAATTGTTTTGCGCCGTTAATAATCCAATCCTCACCATCTTTGACAGCTCGGGTTTTCAGTGCTGCTGCATCAGAGCCAGTATGCGGTTCGGTCAATGCGAAAGCACCAATCATTTCACCTTGTGCCAAAGGCAATAAATATTTTTGTTTTTGTTCTTCACTACCAAATTTAGCAATCGGAACACAACCGACTGAATTATGCACACTCATAATGGTAGAGGTTGCGCCATCGGCCGCCGCAATTTCTTCAAGTGCAAGGACATAGGCTAAGTTACCAGTATCTGAACCACCCCATTGCTCTGAAATCAGCATCCCCATAAAGCCCAATTGCCCCATTTGTGACAAGGTTTCTTTGGGGAAAATGCTGTGTTTATCCCATTCCGCAGCATTTGGTTTAATTTGTTCTTGGGCGAAGCTTTTCGCCATGTCCTGAATCAATAATTGTTCTTCAGTAAATTGCATTTCATATTCCTTAGCATCATTTAACATCCTACATTCGGCAAGTTTAGCTTGTCTAGGATGATCCTTACTGGCTTTATACACTTAATTGTTGTTTAGCAATTTCTTGATTTCGTAGTAAAAAGCGTTGAATCTTACCACTTGGGGTCTTGGGTAGCTCAGTGACAAATTCAACTTGTCTAGGATAAGCATGGGCAGACAGACGTTTTTTGACAAATTGCCCAAGTTGTTCAGCCAATTCCTCAGACGGTGTTTTATTTTCAGCCAAAATCACAAAAGCTTTAACGATTTCTGTTCGCTCTGGATCAGGTACTCCAACAACAGCAGCTTCAATCACTGCCTCATGTTCAAGTAATGCACTTTCTACATCAAAAGGTCCAATACGATATCCAGAGGTGGTAATCACATCATCACTACGTCCAACAAAGCTCATACTCCCATCTGCATGTAATTCAGCAGTATCACCGGTCAAATAATAATTTTTGATAAACGGTGATTTACGACTTTCTTTATAGCCACCAAACCACATCATCGGTGATTGACTGATATCTACCGCTAAAATTCCAGCGGTATCGGCAGGCAACTCATTGCCTTGATCATCTACCACAGCAACACGATAACCTGGGCTGGCAAAACCAGCAGCGCCTGCACGGACGTCATGGCTTAAACCATGATGGTTGCACACCACCATGCCCACCTCTGTCTGTCCATAATGATCAAAAATAGGCGCATCAAGCACTTGTTTAAACCAACGAAAAACTTCTGGATTTAAAGGTTCACCAGCACTGCTCACAACACGGAATTTACCCTTTAGTTGTGCCATTTGAGCGGGATCCGCGGCCATCATCATCCGATATGCCGTAGGTGCACCTGCCAAATTGGTAATTTTATAATCATCAATAATTTGACATAAACTGTCTATGCTAAAACCACCTTCATAAAACAAAGTGGCATGACCTAACAACAAGGGTCCAGTGATACCGTAATAAAGTCCATATGCCCAACCTGGATCAGCAATATTCCAAAATGCATCATCTGCACGTAAGCCGATCGCATCTTTCATATAGTTGCCAAAAGCAATTAAGGCTTTGAGAGGAACTTCCAACGGTTTTGCAGGCCCCGTGGTGCCTGAGGTAAACATCAGTAAAAATGGATCTTGAATGCTTTGCATGACCAGATCACATTGCTCAGCATATAGATTGAGTTCTTTCCAAAAATCTAAATCGCCTTGTTGTATAGCATGACCCTGTTGATCAGCGACAGTCATAATTTGTGGACACTGTGCAACTTCATCCAGTTTGCTACGATTGCCGATATCGGTCACAACCAATTTGCTTTTTGCCAGCTGAACTCGATGTTCAATCGCCTTTGGGCCAAATGCAGTAAATAGCGGTTGATAAACTGCACCAATTCGCCAAGCAGCGAGAATCACCACCAATAATTCGGGAGTTCTTGGTAATAAACCAGAGATACGATCACCGGCTTGAATACCCTGTGACTTAAAAAAATTGGCAAACTGACTCGACCATTTTTTCAGTTGAGCAAAGGTATATTGCTCTTTACGACCATCTTTAGCTTGCCAATATAGGGCAACTTTTTCGCGATCTGCTTCCGCATGTCGGTCACAGCATTCATAACAGGCATTCAGTTGATCGACTGAACCTGAGAGCATTTCTTTAACCGCACCATCTAAATTAAATGTTTTAGCAACATCCTGATAATTCAACATATTATATACTCCGGCCTGGATTTATTGTTATTCATGACACGAGTGAATCTATTGGTTTTTCACCACCCATGGGTGGTGAAATTGACTATGCTTCGATTGATGATTAAGTTTCTTTAGGCAAATATTGCTGAATAATGCTGGAAAAATCGAGTTGAGCATTACCTTGCATACACAGTTGCTGATAAAGCTGCTGTACCAAACCACCTAAAAGCAAAGGTTGTTTGACTTGGCCTGCGGCTTCAACAGCCAAACCCAAATCTTTAAGCATCAGTTGAGAGGCAAAGCCATCACTATAACCACGTCCAGCAGGTGCATTTGCAGAAATACCCGGCCATGGGTTACACACTTCCGAGCTCCAGCAACGACCACTTGAACTATTGATTACACCTGCTAATGCTTGTGCATCGATACCGAGTTTTGCCCCGAGCGCCATGCCTTCAGCCACTGCGGCCATTGAAATGCCTAAAATGAGATTATTGCAAATTTTAGCAATTTGTCCTGCACCCACTTCACCACAGTGCACGATGTTCTTACCCATTGGTGCAAGCACAGATTTTACTTGTTCAAAAGCTTTATCATCAGTTCCTACCATAAAGGTTAGCGTACCTGCTTGAGCCCCGATCGTGCCACCTGAAACAGGTGCATCACAAATTTGAATTCCTTGCTCTGCACCAATTGCAGCAATGTCTTTAATAGTTTGTGGATCAATGGTACTGCTGTCGATACATAAGCTGCCTTGTTTAAGCACAGCAAGTACCCCATTTTCACCCAAATACACCTCTTTAACATGCTTTGCGGCTGGCAGCATGGTAATTACCACATCTGCATTTTCTGCTGCTTTCTGTGGACTATTACAAGCAATTCCACCTGCTTCAGTGAAATGTGCGATTGCAACATCACTTAAATCAAAGCCATAAACCGTCAAGCCTGCTTTGAGTAAATTATGGGCCATTTTACCGCCCATATTGCCTAAACCAATAAATGCAATATTCATCCTTGAACTCCTATATTAACGCAAGCTGATGGTGGTATTCACTTCACCTTTTTCTTGTGTGTCTTCGAACCAACGACTGGTAATAGTTTTGGTTTGAGTATAGAACTGTACTGCTTGTTTACCATAAGGCCCTAAGTCCCCTAATTTTGAACCTCTTGACCCGGTAAAGCTAAAGAATGGAACCGGCACAGGAATTGGAATATTGATACCAACTTGGCCGATATCAATAGTGCTTTGGAAAGTACGCGCTGTTGCACCACTTTGAGTAAATAAACCCACACCATTCCCGAACGGATTGGCATTGACCAATTCAATGGCTTGTTCAAGCGTATCAACATGAATAATGGCTAAAACAGGACCAAAAATTTCTTCTGTATAGATGCGCATATCAGTGCTGACTTGATTGAATATGGTTGCACCAACAAAATTGCCATTTTCGTAGCCTTGGACTTGTACGTCTCGACCATCGAGTAAGAGTTGCGCACCTTGTTCAATACCGCTATTAATTAAATCCATAACCCGAGCTTTAGCACGTGGTGAGATCACAGGACCAATATCTGTTTGCGGTTCATGCCCAGCATTGACTTTCAGTGTTTTGGCTTTTTCAACTAACTCATTCACCCAGTTTTTAGTTTCACCGACCATGACAGCAACTGACAATGCCATACAACGTTGTCCAGCCGCACCAAATGCAGCACCAACTAAAGCATTTAAGGTTTGTTCTTTGTTGGCATCTGGCATGACCACGACATGGTTTTTTGCACCCATCATCGATTGCACACGCTTACCATGCTGACCCGCTAAGTTATAGACATGCGTTCCTACTGCTGTCGAACCTACAAATGAAATGGCTTTAATGTCTGGATGCGTACATAGACGATCTACCACTTGCTTGCCACCATGTACCACATTGAGTACACCAGCAGGTACACCTGCTTGTAATGCCAATTCAACCAGCATCATGGTCGATAGTGGATCTTGCTCAGACGGTTTAAGTACGAAGGTATTGCCGCAAACAATCGCCATTGGAAACATCCACAATGGGATCATGGCAGGAAAATTAAAAGGGGTAATTCCAGCACATACACCCAATGGTTGTTGCAAGGTATAAGTATCTACACCACGAGCTACACCTTCAGTATATTCACCCATTTGCAAGGTGCCAATCGAGCAAGCATGTTCAACCACCTCTAAGCCACGTTGGATATCACCTTCTGCATCAGCCAAGGTTTTACCTTGTTCTGCGGTCAAAACACGGGCGATATCTTTCATATTGTCACGAATCAAATCTTGCAGTTTCAGCATGATACGCATACGGGCTTGAATCGGTGTAAAACGCCAAGTTTTAAATGTTTCTTGTGCAGCAGCAATTGCAGCATCAACTTCGTCTAGAGTTGCCATTGGGACACGACCAAGTACCTCTTGGGTCGCTGGATTTAGAATGTCTTGCCATTCAGTAGTATTTGATTCGGTAAATTTTCCATTAATTAATAATTTAGCCGTCGTTGAATGAATATTTGACATTGTGTTCATAACCTCTCCATAGGCAATATTTTTTGTTGTTACATTCTTAGAAAATAGCCAAAAGCAGTATTTTCATCAGTGCTGTTTCAAATCAAACTAACAAAGAAAATATAGATGACCAATAGAAATTAACGCACAATGAATGTGCAAATATGCACAAGGATGTCATACACAATGAAAGTCGATTGGGATCACCTACAGTTTTTTTTAGTTTTAGCGCGTGCCAAGACGTTAACCAATGCAGCTCGTATTATTGGGGTCGAACACAGTACCGTATCTAGACGGATACAGGCGCTAGAATTAGCTTTAGGAACACCGTTGTTTAGACGCGAAGCCACAGGTTATGAACTAACTATGGAAGGCTTGGCGTTGGTGCCCCGTGTCGAGCAAATGGAGCAAGCTTTTTTGCAAATTGAAAAGCCCAACTTACCTTTACAAGGACATGTGCGAATTGGCACACCAGAGGGTTTTGGAACAGCATTTTTAGCCCAGCTATTGGCAGAACTGTCTAAACAATATCCTTTACTCACGATTGATCTTATCCCAGTTCCAAAAATGATTAAGCTGTCGCATCGTGAAGCCGATATTGTGATTTCCATCGATCGTCCTAAGTCAGGACCTTATATTATTACCCGTTTAACCGATTATTGTCTTAAAATTTATGGCAGTAAAAGCTATTTAGAAAGTACCCAAGCGATTAAAAAACTTGAAGATTTAAAAAACCATCAGTTTGTAAACTATATTGACGATTTAATTTACAGTCCTGAACTGTATTGTTTAGAACGTCTGCCATTACAGCTCAATGCGAATTTTAGAAGTAGCAGTATTTTGGCCCAACAAGTTGCTGTGAGTGCAGGTGCTGGATTGGCAATTTTGCCAAAGTTTTTGGCAGAAAATAAACCAGAACTTAAACAGGTGTTACAAGACGAAGTTCGTTTTATTCATACCTTTTGGATGCTAACTTTAGTCGATTTACAGCATGAACCGCGTATAAAATTGGTTTGGGATTTTTTAAGAACACAAGCTGATAAATATCAAAATTTATTGATGGATTAGTTATTATTTTGTTGTTAATGATATTCAGGAATTACCCATTTCATCAGCAGTATAAATTTAAGCCGTTGAATGATTTATCAAATATCATTTTGAAAAATAAAACCCAAGACGAATCTTGGGTATTTCACTTAAGTTATCAATAAAACGCGTTTAACTTGCTAAGCCAACTGCTTTAGCACGTGCCTTATGTAATTTCTTATAACTGTCAATAAGTCTTAAATGACGATCAAGCCCTTCAAGCTGCATACTGGTTTCAGTCAAACCATAAAAACGCATACTGCCGTCTAGAGAACCAATAACTGCATCCATTCGTTCATCACCAAACATACGACGGAAATTCGCTTCATAGTCATCTAAATCCATGTCGTCATCTAGTTCAACTTCAAGCATCACATTCATACACTGATAGAACAAGCCGCGTTCTACAGTATTGGTATTGTATTGCAGGAATTGTTCAACTAAATCTTTGGCTTCTTCAAACTGTTGTAAAGCAAGATAAATCAACAGTTTTAACTCAAGGATGGTCAGTTGTCCCCACACTGTATTATCATCAAATTCAATACCAATTAAAGTCACGATATCAGTGTAATCGTCAACTTCAACCTCTTCAAGACGTTCGACTAAAGCTTCCAGTTGCTCATCATCCAAACGATGAAGATTTAAGATATCTTCACGGAATAACAATGCTTTGTTGGTATTGTCCCAAATTAAATCTTCAACCAAATAAATTTCAGAATAATCAGGTACAATGATACGGCAAGCTGTCGCGCCTAAGTGCTCATAGACTGCCATATAGACTTCTTTGCCCATTTCCTCAAGAATGTTCAACATGGTCTTTACTTCTTCAGCATTGGCATTTTCACCCGCACTGCTAAAATCCCATTCAACAAAGTCATGGTCTGATTTTGCACTAAAGAAACGCCAAGACACCACACCACTTGAATCGATAAAATGTTCAACAAAATTATTCGGTTCAGTCACCGCATTACTGCTAAAGGTTGGTTTAGGTAAATCATTTAAACCTTCAAAACTACGACCTTGTAACAATTCAGTTAAGCTACGCTCTAAAGCAACTTCAAGCTTAGGGTGTGCACCAAACGATGCAAATACGCCACCTGTACGTGGGTTCATCAACGTGACACACATCACTGGAAATTCACCACCCAACGATGCATCTTTAACCAAGACTGGAAAGCCCTGTTCTTCTAGGCCTTTAATGCCCTCAACAATACGCGGGTATTTTGCTAAAACATCTTCAGGTACATCTGGAAGTGCAATTTCTCCCTCTAAAATTTCACGTTTAACCGCACGTTCAAAAATTTCAGATAAACACTGCACTTGAGCTTCAGCTAAGGTATTTCCTGCACTCATACCATTGCTTAGATATAAGTTTTCAACCAAATTTGATGGGAAATATACAACTTCTTGATCTGATTGGCGTACAAATGGTAATGAACAAATCCCACGCTCAGTATTACCAGAGTTGGTGTCATACAAATGTGTACCTAACAATTCATTGTCTGGGTTATATACCTCTAATGTATATTCATCCAATATTTCTTTAGGTAGCGCTCCATTTGGTCCTGGTTTAAACCATTTTTCATCTGGATAATGTACAAACTCAGCATTGGCAATGTCTTGCCCCCAAAACTGGTCGTTGTAGAAGAAATTACAATTTAAACGCTCAATGAACTCGCCTAATGCCGAAGCCAAGGCGCTTTCTTTGGTTGAACCTTTACCATTGGTAAAACACATTGGAGATTGCGCATCACGAATATGTAATGACCATACATTTGGAACAATATTTCGCCATGAGGCAATTTCAATTTTCATTCCCAAACCTGCCAGAATCTCTGACATATTGGCAATAGTTTGCTCTAAAGGTAGATCTTTACCTTCAATATAAGTTGAGCTTTCTTGTGCTAAGTTTGGCATGAGCAATGCTTGTGCATCTGCATCAATACTTTCAACTTCTTCAATAACAAATTCAGGACCTGTTTGGATGACTTTTTTAACGGTACAACGATCGATCGAACGCAAAATACCTTGACGATCTTTATCTGAAATATCCGCAGGCAGTTCAACCTGAATTTTAAAAATTTGTTTATAACGGTTTTCAGGATCGACAATATTGTTTTGCGATAAACGAATATTATCTGTTGGGATATCACGAGCTGCACAATACACTTTGACAAAGTAAGCAGCACATAAAGCAGATGATGCAAGAAAATAATCGAAAGGACCCGGCGCAGAGCCATCACCTTTATAGCGAATGGGTTGATCAGCAATTACTGTAAAGTCATCGAACTTGGCTTCTTGTCGAAGATTGTCGAGGTAATTGACTTTGATTTCCATGTGGGCACCTAAATATTCTTATGTGTTGGCATGGACACATAAAATTTAAATATTGAAAAATAAGCCGAATCACGGAGAAGAAATTGACTTAAAACGAACCAACCTCAACTGAGGTCAGTAATAATGGACGCTATTATAGAATTATTTTACACAATTGATAACTTTAGAATGGAAAGTTTGAAAATACTTTAAACAAAAGCCATTCCTAGAAATGACTTTGTTGATTAAAAATTTTTACAGCCGCGCTTATTATAGCACTGGAATGATCGAAGGAAGCATGTCGTGAATGGTCTTACCATTACAGGTATCGCCAATTGCAGACATTTTCCATGCGCCATTGTGGCGATAAACTTTAGCGATAATCAAAGCAGTATATTTACCTTTCGCTGAAAGGTTATATTTTGCGATTTCAGTATTGGTATTTGAGTCGACTAAACGACAAAATGCATTTTCAACTTTTTCAAAAGTTTGACCACGGAAACTACTAATTGTAAAAACCAGTGCTTTGACTTGTGGTGGAATTTTGGTTAGATCAACATGGATCACTTCATCATCGCCATCACCAGCACCTGTACGATTATCCCCTGAATGCCAAATACTGCCGTCCTTACTTTTTAATTGTCCAAACCATACTGCATCAAGTGGTTGGTTGTTTTCGTCAAAAATAATGACAGACGCATCAAGGTCGATTGAATCACCACCACCGCCACCAAAAAGACCACCTAAAAATCCGCCACTCTTCGCCACATCCCAGCCTGCACCAAGATAAATTTTGGTCAAGGATGAACCATCACCTTTTTCTAAAGAGATTTTTTGACCTTTTACTAAACTAATACTCATGTGTTTCCCTCATAGATTTAATTGTTTCTATTTAAATTTAATGCTGAAGATAACCATGTGAGGTAACTCTTGCGATTTCGGGAACAAATAATGACTTTGCCATTGCCCCTAAACTTAAGCACCATACCTTCACCACTGGTAAAACTGTTTAAAAGATTTCCAACAATTCCGCGGTTTTGTGAACTTGGCATACCAATGTTGTAACTTAAAGACGAATCCCATGCCACAACATGACCATTATCAATGGTGGTTTCTCCATTCTGGGTACTGACATCGACTTCCATCAAAGTACCACAGCCTGAAATACACAGTTGTCCTTGTCCAGATGATTCCATCACCACAAAACCACCTGTATCACCAAAGAATCCACCACCTAAATTTGCTTGAATCTTGGCTTTGACATTGACATGTTCTGTTGCTGCAACAAAAGCCCCATCAGATAAAGTGTATTGCTGAGGTCCTATGTTAAGAATTTGCATATCACCATCTATGTTTGGAGAAAGCAAACACTGTCCATGACCAAATGATGCTTTGATTTCTTGCTGAAACAGCGATTCACCTGTGGTAAATCTACGCATAAATGATTGAAATAATCCGCCGCGTAAATTTCCTGCCAATTCTAAATTTTGCTCAATCATGACCATTGCATCAGATTCACAAAATATTTTTTCTCCCTGTACCAAATCGACCAATAGAAATGGTTCTGGACTGCCTACAAGTTCAAATTTAGCCATTGATTGCCCTCACTTTATCGAATAATGTTTTTATTTTTCGCTTCTTTTAACCACAGTGGAAATTCCTGAAGCAGTGCATCATACAGTTGCGCTTCAGGCATACTTTGAATATTGCTCATTTCAAAAAAATTGCAATTATCTACTACTCGCCCATCCATGGTATCGAGTTGTTCCAACACACCATAGTTACGGCCGCCGATACCCACGAACTGCCAAAAAATAGGAAAACTGGACGCATTTTTAAGAATATTTTTAATCTTTTTACTTTCACTGACCCCGCCATCTGAAACAAATACCACGTATACCGGTAAATGAGATGGATTTTCTTGGGTAAAATATTGGATCACGGCTTCAAGTACAGCGGGTTCATTATTGTAACGTGCACCAGCTTTCCACTTTGGATGACCGCCTTGATCTGTATTGACAAAATTTTCTAAGTTGTTCAAGGTTACATCGCTTAAACGCAAGGATTTTTCTGCAAATGCCCAGCACTCAAAACTGCCATCATCATCAAAATTGACTGCCAAGGGCATAATTCGGTCAAGTACTTTTTGCACATCACCTTTAATATACTGTTGGTGCATTGAACCTGAATAATCGAGCACTAAAGCCACACGAGCTTTTACATCGAGTAAATTGTTTTTTTCTAAACTGATCAAAGACTTTTTAGTAATGTCTACCAAATGCGGTGCTGCATTTTGGATTTTATCCAATACCACTTTCTTTTTCAGATCAATCGTAGATGCGCTATTGCTTATCGATGGGTTTGCTGTTG
Source organism: Acinetobacter sp. I-MWF (assembly GCF_025433935.1). Taxonomy (NCBI): domain Bacteria; kingdom Pseudomonadati; phylum Pseudomonadota; class Gammaproteobacteria; order Moraxellales; family Moraxellaceae; genus Acinetobacter; species Acinetobacter sp. I-MWF. The sequence continues at coordinate 2,284,207 of NZ_JAMBAR010000001.1, forward strand.
ATGGAGTAGCTGCTGCACTTTCTTCAACTTCTCCCCCAAAGTGCTCAACTAAAGCTTTTAAGCCACCATTAAAACCTTGACCAATTGCAGTGATACGCCAAGCATCACTTTTAAAGTAAATCTCAGTCAGCATCACAGCTTTTTCTTGGCTAAAATTAGAACCATTTAAACGATAACTGGCAACAACCTGACCCTGTTGATTAGCTAACTCAACCTGAATCGATTGTATATTTTGGATTTGAGACTGTTCATTGGCTAAGGTTGCACAAATAACAAAACGTGACGTTCGTGTTGCGTCTATCTTGTTTAAATCAAAGGTAAAGTTATGTATGTTGCCTTGAAGCTGATATTGAACTTCGCCTTTCGGAGTCTGTGGCTGATTATAGAAAGTCATATAATCATCATGGAAAAGTTTATCGTTTGGCGCAATACCAAAACTAGAAATATCGATTTCAAAAGGTGCTTGAACTTGTACACGTACTTTAAACTGTGTCTCTGTCTGCAACAATTGGTGAAGTGCCAGTTTTTGGCCAGTGATGAATTGCATTGTTGTTCTCTATTTAGTACTTGAAAATAATTTTTACTGTGTTCATAAATGAACCGATTTAAACCGAATCACTTTCAAGTACTAAAAGATAAATCTTTTAGTACTGATTTTAAAAATTAAACTGCAACACCATAACTTGCAGCCAAAGCGCCTAAGCCGCCGTTAAAACCTTGACCAACTGCTTTGAATTTCCACTCGCCGCTATGACGGTATAATTCACCAAAGATCATCGCAACTTCTGTACTACCGTCTTCAGATAAGTCAAAACGAGCAAGTTCTTCTGCATTGCTATCTTTGTTGATTACACGGATATAGGCTTTGTCGACCATACCGAAGTTTTGACCATTTTGTTGGCCTTCATGAATGGTTACAGCAAATACAATTTTAGCCACATCTGCTGGAACTTTAGATAAATCAACTGAAATTGTTTCGTCATCACCATCACCGTCACCTGTACGGTTATCACCGTTATGGTTGACAGAACCACAAGGAGAAGTTTTTTGGTTAAAGAAGATGAAGTCGCCATCTAAACGAACTTTGCCATTTTCACCAGTCAGAAAAGCAACAGCATCCAAGTCAAATGCTTTACCATCTGTCACACGAGGATTCCAGCCTAAACCTAAGTCTACTTTATTCATTGTAGGCGCTGTTTTAGACAGGTTGATGTTACCGCCTTTTGATAAATTAATAGCCATTTTTAGTTTCCTTTGTCAGTTGTTGTTTCAAGAGATTGTTTTTTACTATAAGAAATTGATGAGATCACTGCCCAAACAATAAACGCGACACCAATCAGACCTGTTACGACTTCAGGTACATGTAAGCCTGTACCACTTGCAAGCATAATGAATGCAAGTGCACCAATCGCATAATGCGCGCCATGTTCTAAGTAAACATAAGCATCAAGCGTACCTTTTTCTACAAGGTAAACCGTCATCGAACGCACGAAGATTGCACCGATTGCCAAGCCCAGCATAATAATTACCACATCACTGGTAATTGCAAAAGCACCGATTACACCATCGAAACTAAAAGACGCATCAAGTACTTCAAGATATAAGAAGCCACCGATACCGCCTTTGATAATTGTACCTGTTACGGGTGCACCATTATTTGAACTGGTTTGTTCAGTCGCTTGTTCTTGCTCATCATCATGTGAACCGCCTTCAAGCAAGTGTCCGATCACCTGAACACCAACATAAACCACAATTCCCCAGATCCCTGCCATAGTTACAACAAGGCGAGAAGATTCAGGTACAAAATTAGCCATAACCAATAATGCACATAATGAGATAAACACTGAAATCGCTTGAATATTGCCTAGATCAGCGAGTTTTGACTCCAACCAATGGAACCAATGCTCATCTTTTTCATCATCAAATAAGAAGTTAAGGAATACCAAAAGTAAGAACATACCACCGAACGCTGCAATTTCAGCATGGTGTGCCATGAGCTTTTCAGAGTAGGTTTTTGGATCGTTCAGCGCAAGTTTTGCAACCTCTATCATGCTCATGTCTGCAGTGACGCCAACAATGAGTAATGGAAAGATTAAACGCATACCAAATACAGCGATAACAATACCGACTGTTAAAAATAAGGTTCGCCAGAAATGATTCCAGTGTTTAAGTACCGAAGCATTTACTACAGCATTATCAAACGATAAAGAAACTTCCATCACTGCAAGAATCGCAGTAATTGCCAATGCCTTGAACATGGTCATTAGGCCGGCTTGGGGACCATGTGTAAAACCCCAATACGCAGAAATTGCTAGACAAATGATGGTAAAAAGAATCGAAAAGCGAAAATGTTTCATCCATTGAACTCTTATATTAGATGCTTATACCGAACTGTTGGCACATTGCGCTTAAACCGCCAGCATAACCTTGTCCTACAGCTCTAAACTTCCACTCACCATTGTGGCGATATAATTCACCAAAAATCATGGCAGTTTCTGTTGAATAATCTTCATTCAAATCGAAACGAACAATTTCAGTATTGCTTTGATCATTTACCACGCGAATAAAAGCATTTTGAACTTGACCAAAATTTTGACCGCGACTTTCACCTTCATGAATGGTGACTGTAATCGCAATTTTTTGAACATCTGCAGGTACTTGTGCGAGGTTAATGCGAACCGCTTCATCATCACCATCACCCGCACCTGTACGGTTATCGCCTGTATGTTCAACAGAACCTTCAGGTGAACGTGTTTGGTTATAGAAAATGAAATCATGTTCACCACGGACTTTACCGCTTTCGCTTAATAAAAATGCCGAAGCATCTAAGTCAAAATCTGTTCCGTCAGTTGCACGCGCATCCCAACCTAGGCCGACCAAAACTTGGTTTAAACTTGGGTCAGTTTTGCTTAAAGATAAGTTGCCACCTTTGTTTAATGAAATTGCCATTTATATTTCCTCTACTTTATTGCAGTGTGCATTGGTTGTTTAAATATATGTAGTCGATTAATTTTTAGAACCATGTGTCCATCGGAAACCGAAACCATAATGTTCATCTAAATATTTTTGATCTTTAAAATAACGAACTTCTCGGTTGGCTTGTATAGTGCCATTGTTATTCTTTAATTCTACAATAGAACATGTTGTCAATTGATTACCATCCGTCAAATGAACTTCAATTTCAGGTTGGTCTGGGATCTTAATGGTGACCACGCCATCCGTTGCTGCCCATTGCGCAGCACCTTGATAAATATAAGCATAAATCACAATACGTTCAATTTGATCCCACTGATTACCATTAATGTGCAGATTTTCACCCTGTACAGATGAACCAGTACGATCATCGCCATCAAGCTGAATAAATGGTTTGATCTCAAAACGACCAAAACGATTGCCCAACGGTTGTACTAAATCAATTTCACCATTTTTAAGTTGCACCATCGCGCCAAGGTCTAGATCGATTGCACTTGAACCCGATAGTTTCTGAAAAAATGATTGGGATTTGGGTTGGCTTTTATTCCAGTTTAAATTGACTGAAATTTTTCCAAAACCATTACCTTTTTTGCTTAAATTGATGCTTGAGTTGTTTTTATCCAGTCTAATTTTAGACAAATTAATATTTGAATTTGTAGGTGTAGGTGTAGGTGTAGGTGTAGTATTTTTCACTTCATCGGCAATCACAACACCAAAGTTTTCTGCCAATGGCTTTAATCCGCCATTAAATCCTTGGCCAACAAAGCGAAACTTCCATTGGCTGTTATGTAAATAAATCTCTGCAAGGATTAAGGCTTTTTCAGTTCTATTCCGAGTATCCAAATGTGCGGTCGCAATACGCTGTTGTGCTGCATAAAGTTCAATATCAATCGGGACAATATTTCCAATGGTATTTGGTTCATTGATCGTGACACAAATAGCGATTTTTTGAATTTGTGCATCTAAAAGTGCAGTATTGATTTTTAATTTGGTGAGATTTGGATTCTTCGATGACGATTCTAGCAAAACCACACTTTGATTGGGTGTTTGACGTTGCCCATAAAAAATCATGTCCTGATCACCACGCACTTTAAGCGTGCCTTGGGCAAGTAAATACGCCGTAACATCTAATTCAATCTCAGAAGAAAAACCTGTTTTAATACAAATTTCAATATCCTGAGCAGGTATTTGAATATTTCCACCAGCAACCAGCTGCATAAACCCTCCACTTTATAGATATATTATCGCTTTTTGATAAAATGAGTTTAAAATCATACGTTATTCAAATGAAGTTTTTTAAATGAACTTTCTTTATAAAAAACAAATAAAAATAGATGTGTTATGTTTTACCATAAAAATGACTAATCTCAAGTGTTTCAGTGTTTTTTTTCTTGAGGTTTGATTACTTTTACAAAATATTAAAATTAAATATTGTATCACTACGGGGAATTGTTATATTTTCCAGCGCATCAGATTAATCGCTTTAAAAACTTCGTTATTCTTTATAAAAATTTGAGATTAAATTAGCCGTGCTACAGCAATATAAAATTTGGATCGCCGAGTGTTATTCCTGTCAAAATGATATGATTCAATTACTGAAAAGTTCGAGTATATCAAAACAACTGACTATATTTTGTTCTCACAGCCGTAATCGCCCCGAACTTGCCTTAAGTGCTGATGTTTATCTTCAGCAACCTGCCATTTCAAAGAGCGCTGAATGGTTATTAGAACAATGTATTGAACATAATATTCAACTGCTCTTCTGTGGAAAACATAGCCAACATATTGAGCCGTTTAGAGCCCAATTTGAACAACATGATATTCAGTTAATTACTGGTACACTCAGCTTAGAACAGCATGAGTTGATGAACAATAAATATCAGTTTACCTTACATTGCGAAGCGCAAAATTTATCTGTCATTCCTGCGTTATTAGCAAACTCCACAGAAACGCTGAAAAGATCTATTGAAACATTGCAGCTACAACATAGTGAGATCTGCGCTAAGCCTGTTTATGGGGTCTATGGTGCCGGCTTTGTCCGTTTACAGAATCATGTGTCGTACTTTAAAAACTTTAGCTCACCGACCAAATGTAATACTCAGCAATTTATTGAGGCATATAGTCAACAGGAAGAGCCTGTTGAATATCTGATTATGCCTTATTTGGCTGGGCAAGAATGTTCAGTTGATATTGCTTGTAGTCAAGGAAAGATCATTGCTCAAGTAACTAGAATCAAACATGTTTATTTTCAAGAGTGTTTATTGCAACATCCTTGTCATCAAATTTGTATAGATTTAGTCGATTATTTTCAATGTGATGGACTAATTAACATCCAATTTAAACAAGATGAAAGCTTACAATGGCATATTCTTGAGATCAATCCACGCCCTGCTGGTGGTTTTGCTTATACACAACATACGGGAGTCAATTTGATTGCCGAACTGATTGCTGAAAAATTAAATTTGAATTTAGTTCGAGCACCACACCAATCGCCTGTAAAAGCTTTACCGATTGCCCATAGTATAAAATTGGATTTGTAATATAGATGAAGCATATAGATTTAAGTCGTGGGCGAATCACTGTTCAAGTTAACCAACAACATAGCCACTGGGCTTTAGATGATTTATTAGATTTTGCAGAAAGAATTAATCCTAAAAGAGCATTTTTATTTGTTTCCAAAGTATTGGGGAAACATATTCCTGTCGCACCCTCTGTCATGCAGCGCAGTTATAGCGATTTAGCCAGTTTAGTACCTACAGATTTGGCTGGGCCAATCTGTGTCATTGGTATGGCTGAAACAGCCGTCGGTTTAGGTGCTGGGGTTTATCGTGAATTAAAAAAACAACATGGCAAAAATGCGATTTTCTTAACCACAACACGACACCCTGTATCGACTTTACCTACGTTAGGGCTTTTTCTAGAAGAACATAGCCATGCACAAGATCAGTTTATTCTAAGCAGCCATGATCCAGTTAAACATCAGCAAGTGATTGATTCAAAGACTTTGATTTTAGTTGATGATGAAATTTCGACTGGAAAAACCTTTAAAAACCTGATCAATAGTTTAACCAATTCCGGTTTGCAGCAAGTTGAACGCGTGATCTTGGTCACGTTGGTGAACTGGGCCGAACACAACCTTGCAACGGATGAGCTTGATATCCCTGTGGAAGTGGTTTCATTATTGCAAGGGAATTGGCAGTGGCAAGCGAATCAACACAATATTCAGATTAATATGCCCAATGTCAGCTCCACTGAGCAACAGACACAGAAAATTATTGCACCGAATAATTGGGGACGTGAGCCAGGTTATTTAGAATGTACGCCATGGGAACATATTCACATCAATCATCCAGGTGAAAAAATACTTGTGCTTGGTTCAGGTGAGTTTAGTTGGGTCCCTTTTCTTATTGCAGAACAGTTGGAACAACAAGGTGCTGAAACTTATTTTAGTTCAACAACCCGTTCACCAATCATGCAAGGACATGCGATAAAAAGTATTTGCCAGTTTCATGATAATTATGGGCTTAATATTCAAAACTTTGCTTATAACGTAAAGCATCAAGAATTTGATCGGGTGCTTTTGGTGATTGAAACACACCAAAATAGTGTAGACCCAAGTTTGTTTGAACAAATTAAAAATTTGGAAGTGATCAGTTATGAACCCTAAACCTTTAGTCTTTGTCGACTTGGATGACACTTTATTTCAAACTTATCGAAAACAGCAACCAACACCACAACATCAAATGGTGACTACGGATGTTTCAGGACAACCGCTTTCATATATGAGCCCAAAACAACAGTCTTTTTTGAATTGGTTGCTTGAATCTGCTGAAGTTGTGCCTGTGACTGCTCGTTCAGTTGAAGGCTTTAAACGTGTACAAATCCCTTTTCAATATGGTGCGATTTGTTCCCATGGTGGCACGATTCTAGGTCAGAATTTAGCCGTGGATACAGACTGGTTTGATCTTCAGAAACAATATGAAATTCAACTCAATGGCATACTGACTGACTTGCCAGATGCTTTGCATGACTATGCCAAAGATTTGGGTGCAGTCAGAACTTGGACCTTGGTTGAAAATGAACTGAGTATTTATTCTGTTGCAAAGCAAAAGCAAGCTGGTGTGTTATTTTTAGATCAGCTTGTTGAAAAATTACCTAAAACGCTACTAGAACAATGCTATATCCATATCAATGGCAATAATCTGGCGATTATTCCACATCATGTCAGCAAACAAAGCGCGGTTGAGTTTTATATTCAAAAACATGATCCGCAACGGGAACGTATTATTTTAGGTTGGGGCGATAGTCTATCAGATGCTGGATTCCTCAGCTGTTGTGATTGGTTTGGAATGCCGAAAAGCAGTCAGTTGGATAAGTTTCTCAATACACAATTAAGCCATGATTTTGATACTAAAGGATATTTAGGTCATGTCTAATGCATTGATTACACCACTCAATCCAATCTTGAACGAACTTGGCTTTCACGGTTCATATCGTCCCGAAGATGTCACTTTTTTGATGCAGATTGATGATATTGAACCAACCGCAGTTGAAGAAAAAGAATATCTGATCCAGTCAGGAAAAATGCACTATTCACAAATGATCAGTGCTGAACATCCGCCAACGGATGAACAGATGCAACATTATCAGTATGCCTTTGAACAAGGTGCACGGCGTCTTGCCGAAGAAGTTCAAAAAATTGGCAACAGTTTGATGCAACGTTTTCCCAAACAAGAGATTGTTTTGGTGAGCTTGGTTCGCGCTGGTGTTCCTTTAGGTGTATTACTCAAGCATTACCTTGAAAAGCATCAGCCTTGTTATCACTATGGTATTAGTATTATTCGTGATCGAGGTGTCGACTTTGCTGCACTGCAAGCGATTATTGAACAACATGGTGCTCAGAATATCGTTTTTGTAGATGGCTGGACAGGTAAAGGCGCAATATGTAAAGAACTCACAAAAAATCTACAAGATATTCCTGAGCTCTTTGATGAAAATTGGCAGATCCCGCGTTTAGTTACCTTGTCTGATTTGGGCGGGTATTCTTGGTTAAGTGCCAGTACAGATGATTGGTTGATTCCATTTGGTATATTGGGTTCTGTGATCTCTGGATTAACTTCTCGGACGATTCTAAAAGAAACGATTGAACAGCAAGATGCCCGTAAAAATTGCTACCAGACACAAAAATGGCATAGTTGTTTGATCTATGATCAGCTAAAACCTTATGACCTTTCTGTCAATTTTATTGAGCAAATACGACTGTTGATTGAACAAAACCCAACGGATAAACAGGTGAACTGGAACAATCAAATTCGTTTAGCACAACAGCAGCAATGTGCAGAAACGATTGACTGGATTGCAGTACAATATGCAATTCAAAATATTAACCATATAAAACCCAGTATTGCTGAAGCAACACGTGCAGTTTTAAGACGCGTACCTGAGCGAATCTTATTGAAAGACGAATCTAACCCTCATGTACAATTATTATTGCACTTTGCACGTGAGCGAAATATTCCAGTCGATATTTTGGGAACAAAATTAGGTCCTTATCACGCAGCAACATTGATAAAAAAAGTAGAGAAAAACAAATGAAGCCACTTTTACACGCCATTGAGCTTGGCGCGACCATGTATATTCCTGCAACACATGAACAATTGTGGGAAGTTACCCAAGGAATTAAATTTCCGCAGATTAAATCAATTGCGGTATGCCTTGAAGATGCTGTACTTGAATCAGATGTCCAAACGGCGATGGTGAATTTAAAACATTTATTGCAAAGACGACTGGATGAACCCAGTTTAAAAGCCCCTGCCATTTTTATCCGCCCTAGAAATATGGAAATGGCAAAGCACATTGTCGACTGGGATCTAAATCAAACATTTAATGGCATGATTTTGCCTAAGTTTAATGTATTTAATCTAAAAAATTGGATGAATGTATTACCTGCCAATTTGCAATATATGCCAACCCTTGAAACCAAAGAAATCTTTGATGTGGCACACAATATTGAACTTTACCAAGCCCTTAAATATGACTTTCATAAAACATTATGTTTAAGAATTGGTGGCAATGACCTCTTGTCCTGTTTAAATTTGCGTAGACCCAAAAACACCACGATTTATCAAACGCCCGTGGGCATTTTGATTTCACAATTGGCGGGATTATTTATTCCCAATGGTTTTCAGCTGAGTTCGCCCGTGTGTGAACATTTTGAAAATACACAGCTATTGATGCAAGAGCTTGAACAAGACATGAATAATGGAATTTATACCAAAACGGCAATTCACCCTGCTCAAATTGGTCATATTCATCATGCCTTACAAGTTCAACCTGAAGAGTTTCATGAGGCTCAGTTAATCTTAGCCCACGATGCTAAAAGTGTATTTAAATGTCATGGTTCAATGATCGAACCTGCAACCCATAAAAACTGGGCTGAAATGATTTTACTCAGATATAAAACTTTTGGTTTAGTCAAATCATCGTGTTCAACACATGACAAAATATTGGTGGTATAAGCCTTGATTAGTGGTTGAAGCAGCAAATTATGCTTCAACCATTTGTACTACAGCTAAACGACCACCATCTTGTTTAGAAAATAAAATTTGAACACCATCTTTTAATTCAATTTTACCGCCAATCGGGATCTGCGTTTTATTGGTAACATCAGTAAGATCAGGCATATCTTCATTGACCAACCACCATACATCATTATGTAAGACGAAATAGCCTTTTCGCTTGGTCTGTTCTGCGGTCAAGCGTTCATTCGGTGCAATCATATTATTGGTATGCCATGCGTAAATAGATTGACCTGTCCACACCATTAAACGATGATTATCAGGTCTAAAATTACCTTGCTGCCGTGCTGAGTATAAATTGAGAATAGGTAATTTACCTTTAAACGGCGTATGGCAAAATGGACATTCAGGTTTAGTGGAATTATCAAACACATACCACTTTTGACCACAACGGTGATTATGACAAGGCTGAATCAAATCCACTGTTTTAACCAAAGCTGTTTCCCAGTCGTTGGCTGAGGGGCGCTTGGCAGGATCATGTAAACCTTCAACAAAGCTTTTCATAAAGAGCTCAGACAAATACGGTCCAGTCACTGTAAATGGTACTTTTGCAGGATCCCCCCACGGCTGCTGACTGACTTTAAGTTGAGTCGGTTTCACCTGATTACTATGATCTGTTGGGTGTTCAATAAACAGCGCTTTTTCACCCATTCCCAGCGTTTCATCCTTTTGCGGATCATTCATATCATGAATTTTTCCACCTCGTAACGGATGTCGATAGAGCAAATACATATAAATCAATACCGCCAAAGCATGTTTATCTGTCGCAATACTGGGTAAATAACGATCAGGATTGTCTTTGGATAAATGGCTGGTGCGTACCACTTCTGGCGCAATAAAATCAGGAGTACCGACAACGTCTGGTGGGTATTTTCCAGGTACCACCAAACCATCAACGTCGATAACGCTGGCACTCCCAGAAACAGGATCGACCAAAATATTTTTATAAGATAAATCTGAGTGGGCCAAACCCGCAGCATGCATACGGCGTACTGCGCGGGAAATTAGAATTCCTATTTTAAGGTAATTTAGCCAAGTACCTTTTTCTTTATCGTCGAGAAATCTGTTTTGGTTATTTGCACTTGCAAACCATTTTCCTTCTTTTTCTTTACCTTTGATTTGCAGAAAATCATTATTTTTTGAACCATATTCAAAGAAAAATTGTTTTCTATAGGTTGGGGCGGTAATCCCAAGCAAATTATTATATTCAACTAAACCGTCGGGCCAACAGAAAATATTTTTCCAATAATCCCCACCAATCCCATTAAAGATACTTTGCCACTTATTGCCTACAATTTCTTTTAAACGATCTTTTTGCTGCTCAAAGGTGGCTTTAGATTCATAAAATTTATTCTTTTCTTTACTGAAAAAGCACACCACATAACTACGATCAGGTGAAAAATATACATCTTTCATTGCACCTGAACCGATAATTTCATCTACAAATTCTATTTCACGTCCATCAACGGTGGTACATTTAATAATTTTTGCTGACATACTTGTCACCTTACACTATATTTTTCAAATACTTAGATGTTATTTATACAGATATTGTTGAATGCTTATTCCATAATACGGCCATGGTACGATCGTCATGATGCCCAGCTGTAAAGAAATGCATCCATTCCAACAATGCAGTATCAGCTGCTTCATTCTGTAGCAACGGATCCAGTTCACGGTATAAACTTTGCCATTTATCAAAATTGGATAAGCCAGAATCTGTTTCAAATTTTGGATCTGAAATACCATCTGTCATCAACATAATCGCATGGGTATCTTTAAAGCAGCCTATTTTTAAACGGTTTGGAAATTCTGTTGCAATACTCAGATCTAGAAACTTGGTCTGTCCTGCATATTCACCACCATCTGGAACATTCATTAGGCGCACATTGTCCTCGCTATATACTGCGATTGCACCGTCTCCCACTGAGAATGCACTGATAAAGGTTTTGTCAGCTAATTTACATACGACTGCAACCAGCAATGTGGTTGAAAAATCTTTAGTATTTGCTCCAATCTGCTCTGCTTGTAATTTGATTTGGTTAATAATTGATTTATAAATTTCATAATATACATGATGAAACTGCTCATTTAACTTCTTGGCAACTGCAACAGTTTCAGCATCCTGACTGCCCACTTGCCACTTTTCTAAATCAGCAATCAGGCTTTTAACCGTGTGTGGGTTTAAATATTTTTTAAACTCATTTTCAACAATCTCTACCGCAATTCGAGAGCCTTCTCTGGAGTATTGCGCACTTCCCGCACCATCTGCCACAGTCAAGACCGACCAAGGTGTATTGTCAATTAAGGTAATGGAAAAATCGTCATCTCTAAATAAGCCTGCGTGTTCATGTGAACGACCACGACGACTTGCAGCGATAATTTTATAGTCCACGGCATCAATTAAGGCTTGATCCAAATGTGGCTTGCTAAATTTTTGCCCAGACTCAGGTTCAATGACTTTCCATAAACTACGTGGGTCTGCAATGATATTCAACCGACACTGGGCGGAGCGTGTTTCTCCATCAGCGATAAACTGAAAAGAAAATTCGATTGAATCTGCTTGTTGTGGTTCACCATGAATACCTTGTGTGGCTTCATCGAAATAAAAGCTGCTATCTGGAAATTTAAAGCTTTCAGATTTGAACGTTAATTGATTGACATCATGTTGAGAAATCACTGAAATTTGAGATTGATAGTGTTGTCCAACTCGGGCATTTTCAACCTGAAATTTAATGTCTTCATATTTACTTCGTCTAAACACAGATTCGATCTCTAATCTATTCTTCTCAGTTTCAGAAGATATTATTTCAGGGGTTGAGTTTATATTTTCAGAATCGATTGTCGGCTTGATTTCTAAATTGGGTTCAATTGTAGGGGCTGATGTTTGCGCGACTTGATCTGCAACAACTTGCTGTTCAACTTGTAGGATCGGTGCCAGTTGCAATGTTGTGTGAAGATCTAAAGTGATATTTTGCGTTTCGGAAATTGCTCCAACTGAGTTGGTGTTTTCAGATGATGTATGGAGTTGATCCACATTGACTAAAGAATCATCACAATTTTGTTGAATATTTTCATCAAACTTGACTTGGTCATCAACTCTAGCGTGTTGATTGGTTTCTGTTTGCTGATTAAGACCGACTTGCTCTTGAACATTCTTTTGTAGAGTAGCTTGAGTTGTATCCGAGCATATAGTTTCATGCTGAGACTGTGTAGCAGATGCGTTATCCAATAAATCAGCTTCATCGATATTGTTCAAACGCGGTGCAGCTATCTTCACTTTTTCCAATTCATTGATGAGTTTTGAAAGTTGTTTGAGATTTTGCGGATCACTTAATAGAAATTGTAAAAATGTCTCACTGAATTCAGCGGGATTTTGTTCCAAAATCTGCTTTAATTTGCATACATCACTGTCCATTTTACCCTCTACTCATTTTTCTATTCTATTCTATTCGCTTGGTCACTCACCAATCACGATGCACTTAAGCGTTAAGCGATATAGATTTTTAATATTGTTCAATGCAGCAATGCTTCAATAATCTATTCATCAACCGATAAAGCCTAACCTTGCCCACGGGTTAAATCAAAATCTCCATCACCAGACGAGAAACTGATTTGTCGACGACACCACGGGCAAACCACAGATTCCCGATAGCCGTCATAACACATCAAATTACCGCATCCACATACTGCAAAAGCGGTCTCAGAAAAACAATGTGGACATTCAGGGAAACCATCGAGTTCAGCCGTATTGATCTGCTTATTGGATGCGTTATGATCTGACCAAGTAAAATACTCCTCAGATATCGCACTACAGGTATCTAACTTAAAATTATAGATATTGATATTTAAATCAGCTGGACCTTTGTACTGTAAGTTACGTATATATTTGATGATATAAGGTTTATTCATCTTTTGGCAGCGACCCACAAATATCGCACAATGATCATCAGCTTTATTTTTTTGTAGAGATAATGCATCTTTTGCCAAGCGCATATAACGCTCATCAATTGGCAACAGGTCATCTTTTTGTTGATGGCTACCAATACTGATACTTTGTGACACTACAGAGGCTGTGATCCACTTACACAAACCTTTGACATATTCTTGATTGATCTGATCAATTGAAATGGTATTTTCAGTGATCTTACTCAACACTGAAAAATCAACATCTGCACCTAGACCAATGGCGACGACAGTCGCTTTATGCGCATATTTGGTATTCCAACGTTGAATTGCCTGATCATATTCATCGGTTGGACGACCATCAGTAAATATATAGACCATTGGCTTCCAGTCGCCTTTGACTTCACTGGTGGTTTTCATCACATAACGATCAATTTCCTGACCCAAATGATCTAAAGCTTTACCCAAATGTGTCCCACCACCCAAGGGCAAATTAAAATGATTAAAGGCAAATAACTCAGTTAAAGGGACCAATGTTCTGACAATCCCTGCATATGCAATTACTGAAACATATACAGTTTCAAGCGCATAAGGATCTTTCCTTAAACTGCTTAAAATAAATTCCACACCCTCTTGAACTGATTCAAGCGGCTGCCCGACCATTGATTCAGAACAATCGAGAACAAAAAATACCGGTAAACGGCGCATAACTTCACCTACATTATTTTTATCATATTATTCACATATCTAAATCAAACAGATAAGCGCTGATCTATTTGATTTAGTATTTTTATCGTCACATCATATTCAGTTATAAAACCAGCTGAATTTCGGCGGGTGGTGGTGGTAAAGAAATTGAATCGGATACTCCTGCACTACTGCTACCAGCAACCACACTTGCAGAAACCCACTTGAAGAAGCTGGCAAAACTATTTGAGTCCATGGTGTCTAACACAACCACTTGATCCGTCAGTTGTAGCAAAGATTCAGTTTTCGCTTTTGGCCCCGCAGCACAAGCGACAATCGTGGCAAAGTTAAGCTGTTTAATTGTGGGAACGATTTGCTGATAAGCATAGACATCTGAGGGTGAACCATCTGTCATCAAGAACAATAACGGGCGCCAATCACCTTTAACATCATTGCTACTTTTCTGTACATTCTGTTGTACTTCCTGAGCCAGTAATTCCAATGCTGCACCCATAAATGTTGCTCCCACATTGGGTACATCTAGATCGGGAATTTGAACTTGATCTAAAGGGGTAAGCGGTAAATAAACTTTTGCTTCAATATCAAAGGTGATCACACTTAAATACACGCTTTCAAGCGCATAAGGATCTTGCCTTAATGCACTGAGCATCGACTGCAAGCCAACATTCACCGAGTGAATTGGCTCACCACGCATAGAGCCAGATGTATCTAATAAAATATATACAGGTAAACGGCGCATTATATTCTCATTTTTTAACTATATTTTTTTAACCAATCCACGAAATTATCCGCGGGTGATGCATTACCGACCGCATTAAATTTCCAACCACTATTTTCTCTGACCAGTTCAGCAAATAATAATGAACGTTGTTGATCATATTGACCGATACCTGATAAATCAAAACGCACCATTTCTTTGCCAGTACCATCGACAGCACGAATAAAGGCATTTTTCACCTGACCAAAATGCTGATTATTTTTTGCACCATTGTAAATTTGCACAATAAAAACAATCTTGTGATATTCAGCTGACAAGCTATTTAATTTGACAATAATTTGCTCATCATCGCCGTCGCCAGCACCTGTACGGTTATCTCCAGTCAGCCAAATTTGCCCTGAACGATGTTTTAAATTATTAAAAAAGATAACATCACTATTTTCGAGTGTGGCTTGACCTGCGGCATTCCAGCCCAGATCTTTTACTTTTCCACTGGCATCACATAAAAATGCCACCACATCTAGATCGTGTTCTTCGCTCTTTGCACCTGAAAATAATCCGCCTAAAAAGCCTTTCTTTTGCTCAGTGATATCCCAACCGAGTCCAATCGTCACTCGTTCTAAATCATGTTTAGATTTTTCAAGGCTGAGTCCTTGACCTTTCGCCAATGTAATTGCCATGCTAGTTTCCTTTATTTTTATAGAACCACATTCACTTCAGGTGGTGGTGGTGGAAGATCATTTAAACCTGTGACTTCTTTTTGACCTGCATCTACTTTTTGGCTACCTGTAGAAATACTTGCAGAAACCCATTTAAAGAAGGCTTTAATGGTATTTGAATCTGCAGTTGCAAGTTCTACCACAACTTCTGTAATTTGTTTGAGAATACTGCTATCTGCATTATGTCCCGCAGCACAAGCAATGATCATCCCTGTCTTGGCTTGTTTTAGTTTTGCAAAACCTTTAGTCCAATCATCCGTTGGTGCACCATCTGTCATAATAAAAACTAAGGGTTTCCAGTCACCACGGGTATCAGGTGTGGTTTTTTGCACTTCCTGATCAATTTTATCTGCCAGTAATCCCAGTGCTTCGCCCAACTGTGTAGTCCCCGTTGCCTGTAATTGAGGGGGTTGAAACATCGCAATTTCAGTTAATGGAATCAGTTGTTTTGCTTGTGTATCAAAGGTAATAATAGACAAATAGGCTGTTTCAAGCGCATAAGGATCTTGTCTGAGTGAAGAAACCAGTATTTCAACACCATTTTTAACGGCTTCAATCGGTTCACCATGCATCGAACCTGAGGTATCTAATAATAAATATACGGGTAATCTTCTCATTTGTTTATCTCTGTTGAATGTCTCGTTAATTTTTAATCTTTATGCATATGTTTATATAAAAAATTGAACTAAAAACAAAGCTTTTTATCATTTTTAATACTTAATTTTTTCCTCAAATATCAAATTTTGCTTAAATCCCCTGTTTTTTTATTGAGCTTATCCTGACATATTATTTGTTTTATGCTGGGTGATATTTTAAAAATAATCGCAGAATTCTAAGCTATAATTGTTTCATTACTTACCTTAATCTGAATCCTCAGATTTTAAAGCCCAATATGTCAAAAAATCTCGCAACCCTGATTGGTTTAAGTGCCATTTTACAATGGTCTTCTATTGTCGGTTTATTGAAAAAAATTAGTTTTAGTTTGGGCGCTGAATTGGCTGTGCTGCTGATGTATACACTGAGCACGTGTATTTTATTAATATTTTTTAAAATCCCAAATTTAAAATTGATTTCAAAAAAATATCTGATTTTTTCTACCTTATTGTTTGTTATTTATGAATTATGTTTTTCTTATGCCATTGCACTGGCACAAACCGCCCAACAAGCCATAGAAGTTAGTCTGGTCAATTACCTGTGGCCGGGCTTAACTGTTGCCATGCTGATCCTCTTTAAAGAAATTAAATTTAATGTCTTTGTTATTGTCGGTTTAGCCATCAGCTTAAGTGGAATTATTTTGATTCAAACTGGGCAAGGTGCTTTAACATGGTCCAATATTTTATCCAATATTCTCGAAAATCCAATCAGTTATATTTTGGCATTTGTTGGGGCAACGCTGTGGTCCTTATATTGTGTCATTACCAAAAAATATAGTGATGGGCATAATCCAATTTCATTTTTCTTTGTGGCGATCAGTATAGTGCTGTGGACTAAATACTTGTGGTCACATGGATTAAGTCTAAATGCAATTCCAGAAGTTGAACTTACAACAATAGGATTATTAGGCATTGTTTCAGTGGTGATGGCCTTGGGCTATGCCGCTTGGAATATTGGCATTATCAAAGGCAATATTACGATTTTGGTGACTTTATCTTATTTTAGTCCAGTCATCTCAACTTTGATTTCAATGTTTATCTTACAAACCAATCTACCAACAGAGTTTTGGTATGGTGTGATCTTAGTGACTTCAGGCTCTTTGCTGTGTTGGATTTCGACAAATTGGCAACAATTAAAAGATAAACTATTCAGTGTGTTAAATTAAATGCTTGCCGGTTAGCAAGCATTTTAAATAAATACCATCCAAGCAATCATTCAACAGCTTAAGCTGCATTTAATCCAGATGGAATGATCAACTCAGTAAATGGCCCCGCTACTTTTGATTCAGTTTAGGGGCCATAAATCGCTTAACTTGTTTGCTTAGATTTATCTATGAGTTTAACCAGACAAATAACCTTCACGTTTAAGATCCGCTGTCGTACTCAGAATTGCTTTACGTAATGTGGTCACGATAAAGTCTACATGTTGTTTATTTAAAATTAAGGGTGGCGACATGATATTCATATGACCAACTGGACGAATAATTAACCCATCTTTCTGGCAATAATCGGCAATTCGAGAACCTACATTGACTGAACTTGGGAAAAGTTCCTTGGTTTGCTTATTGGCTAAGTTTTCAATACACATCATAAATTTCTTACCACGAACCTCTCCGACAATGTCTAAGTCAACCAATGTGTGCAATTGATCTTCAAAATATTGACCTACATCATTGACATGTTGCAGTAAATTTTCACGTTCGATAATTTCAATATTTTTTAATGCCGCTGCACAAGAAACAGGATGACCTGAATAGGTAAATCCATGGGTAAATAACGCACCATCCGCCTGAGGCTTACCAATCACTTTTGCAATATCATCAGATATAATCGTTGCACCTAAGGGTAAGTAGCCTGAAGATAAGCCTTTGGCACAAGTAATAATATCTGGAACGATATCAAACTCGGATTCCGAAGCAAAAAAGTGCCCTAAGCGCCCAAACGCAGTCACAACTTCATCGGACACGTATAAAACCCCATATTTATGACACACATCAAGGGCTTTTTTATGATAGCCCGGTGGAGGTACAATAACACCGCCAGCACCCATGATCGGTTCTGCAAAAAATGCAGCGACATTTTCTGGACCCAATTCCAAAATTTTATTTTCTAACTCTTGTACCTTTTCATTGCAGAACGCGTCTAAGCTTTGACCTTCCGCTCTACGGTATGGATTTGGGCATGAAATCTGGTGGACCAATTCACGATCAATATCAAAACCGATATGGTCAAACTCAACACCAGTTAATGACATACTGATATAGGTACTGCCATGGTAGCCATCTTTACGCGAGATTAATTTTTTCTTGCTTGGTTGACCGAGTTGATTGAAATAAAAGTGAATGACCCGTACCGCGGTATCATTGGCAACTGAGCCACCACAGCCAAACAGTACATGATTCAAATTTCCAGGCGCCAATTCAGCCAGTTTTGCAGATAATTTTGCAGCGGGTATCGAAGTATGGTGACCAAATGCAGAATAATAAGGAATTTGCATAATCTGTTCTGAAATGGCATCGGCAATTTCTTGACGCCCATAACCCACATTGACGCACCATAAACCACCAATACCATCCAGATATTTATTGCCTTCAGCATCAAAAACATAACACCCTTCACCGTGTGCAAGAATCATGGCACCTTCATCTTTAAAGGTTGCAAAGTCAGTCCATGGATGAATATGGTGATCTTTATCTTTTTTCCAAACTTCTGTAATTTCTGTTGTTGATAACTGCTTCATAAGATAACTCCTTGTTAAAATTCTGCTTTTATTTGGTCAAACTTTCGATGGATTCTGGTTGAAAAAGTTGTCTTTTCATCACCAATTTGATCCAAAGAATACTGATGATTGTGGTAAAACCAATCACGATTCCGACCCAAGTAAATATTTTGACTCTCAAATCTGGGGTAGGGACAGCATAGAAAATCGTAAGTACCATCCCGATAATGCCAATGATTTGCAGGAATGGATAAAATGGTGCTTTATAAGGTCTTGCCATCTGTGGGTAGCGTTTACGCAATACAATCACGTTGATATGTGCAATCACATAAGCGATCAACCAAGAGATACATGCTGCTGTTAACAGAACCTTTATCACTTCAGTTTCACTCTGTGATAACAGCATTGGTATCATGATGATGACAGCAACAAATACAACGCCCACCCAAGGCACATTATTCTTCTGATTGACTCGGGAAAAAATTGATAACACTTGTTTATTGCTTGCCATGCCCTGCAACATACGCGGCAAGGCAGCTAAAGTCGCATTTAAGGTACTTAAGGTGGCAAATAAAGCACCAATCGCAATAAAGAGTAAGCCTGTCGGACCAAATACCGCCGTTGCATATTCAATATGCGGGGTCAAAGAATTAACCAAGTGCTCTTGGGGTAAGAAATACAGTGCACCCACGCCATATAAAGAAATGGTGATAAAAATCGTGGTTAAACCGATATACATCGATCTTGGAATATTTTTACTGGGATTTTTGGATTCTTCGATCATCGGAACAACAAACTCGACCCCGACAAATCCCCAAAAAGCCAACGCAACCAGTGCCACGGTATTTGTATCAAAAGTAATTGTATAATCAACCACTTGTGTATGCGGATAAACCCAACCGCTGATCGCAAATATACCGAGCAAAAGTAATAAAACCACCATGACAAAAGCTACGGTATTTTGAACTTTGGAGAAGATATCAATTTTCAGCAGATTTAAACCCACTGAAATAAATAAAATCAAAAAGCCAATGCCAAAATAGGGAACATCCAGTTTAAATATTTTTTTGATTACATCATCGATTAAAATCAGTTCCGCTGAAACAGCAAACATCGCCACTAAAATATAACCACAAAACACCGAAAGCATTGCGGGTAAATGCCCTGTTGCGACTAGACTATAATCACTGATACTGCCACTTTTAGGGATTAATAATGCCAACTCTGCAAAAGAGGTCGCATAGCTCAGAGCTAAAAAGAATCCGATAATCAGCGGAATAAAGAAACTTATTCCGCTTAAGCCAAATCCTTGCAAAATAATCACCATCACACCTTGTGATAGCACTAAACCTACTGCAATGGCGATCAAGTTAAACAAAGTTAACTTTTTTGCATTCACCTGTTTTGCCTGATCGATTAAACGACTTCCTTGCTTATTGTTTTTTCCTGTCATGTGCTCCTCCCTCCTAGAGTGGGCATTAAACCTTGAAATTTAAAACTTATTTCATGCAGTTTTTTCTTCTTTATTGATTAAATTTCTTTGAGTTTTATCTTGATATTTTAAATACTGACGTTGAATATCAATATGGCCTGCCACGCGTTTTGCATCATGCCAAACACCCCAAATAAAGCTTGAACCACGCCCAGATAAATAAGGCAAACCAATAAAATAAATACCGGGTTCTGTTGAGACGCCAAGCTTATGGTTGGGCCGCCCATTTGCATCAAAAGCATTGACTTCTAACCAACTATGATCAAAACCAAAGCCAGAGGCCCAAATAATTGAAGTGATTCCTGCTTGGGCTAAATTAAGCTCTAAAATAGGCTGTTGTATGCATTCAGCATCATCTAAAATAATCCGAGCTTCAGGCTCCTCAGGTAAATCTATACCTGTACGCTGAACATAGGCATCAGCAGCATCTAAAAATTCAAAATAAGCTTTGTCACCGTCGGCCAATGACTGTTGCAAATCATTCTGAAAACAAACGCGCTCAGCTTCAAATTGCATCGTCATCCCCAGTAAAGTGATGCCTTGTTGTGCGAGACGTCTAAAATCAATGGAATGCCCACCATGTGCACCACTTACAGCCAAACCTTTCAACGGCCCTGTATCGGTTTTAACGCTATCCCATCCGCCCAACACTCCGAGCCACCAAACATTATCGCGTTGACGATAAACACGTGGTGGACGTTCATGCGCTCCCACAGACAAATAGACTTTTTTACCAGCACGATTTAATTCATCTGCGATTTGAATACCTGAAGAACCAGAACCCACTACTAAAACAGCACCCTCGGGGATTTGTTGTGGATTTTTATATTGATCTGAATGGATTTGGTATAAATCCGTTTGCTGAGGCGCAATCGAAGGAATAATGGCTTTTTGGAAAGGCCCTGTCGCTACAACAACACGTTGTGCTGTTAAAGTGCCTTTTGAGGTTTCAACAATAAAACCCGCAGCTTGCGCATTTGCTTGGACCTTTTTAACTTCAACATTGCTATAAATCGGTGCATTAAAGCGCTTGGCATATTTTTCAAAGTATTCAGCAACTTGGTCATGATGTACAAAACTATCTGGATCAAGATCAAATTCCATATTCGGAAAGCGATCGTGCCAACAAGGTCCATTCGCTACCAAAGAATCCCAACGGCGTGTACGCCAAGCTTCTGCAATACGATTTTTTTCTAATACTACATGTGGAATTTTAAGCTCTGTCAGGTGCTCACTCATCGCGACTCCAGCTTGACCAGCACCAACCACAACGGTATCTATTTCTAATTTATCTAGACTCATCTTTTTTCCCTTGTCAGATCGAGGAACGTCCTTGCAACAACAACTCTTTTGCTGAATAGACATTTACCAACTACAGCCAATCACATGTGTTTGCTGCAGATTTCTTGTTCAAAAAATGAATAATTCAAACTGCACAAAACATGAATTAAGAAAAATATAGGCAGCCGAGCAGCAAAGCGAAAATAGAATATCCAAAACAAGTGCATCAAAAAATCTGAAGCCACATAATAAGCGCATGAAATTAATGGAAAAAATAAAAAAAATTACAATTCTTTTTAAATTTTTTTTATTACTACGGAAAAAGTAAATTACTAGAAAGGAAAACACAAATTGTGAGCGCTCACGAAGTAAGCATACTAGAGAAACATCATAATTAACTGAGGATTGAGCTGTGAAACATACCCGTATTCGAACATTTAATACCAAGAAAACTTATCCAGAGCAGAATTTAGACAATGACCTATGCCAAGCTGTGGTTGCACATGGGCGAACAGTTTTTCTTCGTGGTCAAATTGGACAAAATCTGGATACATCGGAAAGTGTTGCGATAGGTGATGTCAAGGGTCAGACCGAACAGGCGATGTACAACATTGACATGCTACTCAAAGAAGCTGGGGGAGAATTGGCTGATATTTGTAAAATTACCATATATATCGTTGATCCACGTTTCCGTGAGGATGTTTATCGCGTTGTCGGTAAATGGCTTAAAGGCGTTTACCCTGTCTCAACAGGCATTGTTGTTTCCGCATTGGCGCGTCCAGAATGGCTTGTCGAAGTTGATGCAATCGCCGTTATTTCAGACTAAAAACAACCAAGATATGAGGGAAATATGACATTTTCAATTATTGCGAGATGTAGTGAAACTGGACAGTTCGGTGCAGCGATTAGTTCATCCTCTCCAGCCGTTGCATCAAGATGTATACGTGCCAAAGCTGGGATTGGTGTTGCAGCAAGCCAAAATATAACTGATCCTCAATTGGCCAGCATTTTACTTGAAATGACCAAATATAATATATCGCCTAAAAATGCGATTACAGAATTAACTAAAAATACCGATTTTATTGAATACCGCCAATTAACTTTACTTGATGCGGTGAATGAGCCTTTTGCCTATAGTGGGAAAAATAGCTTAGGGATTTATACACAACATATAGGGAAACATGCTGTATGTGCGGGTAATTTACTTGCAAATGAGAATGTTACTCATGTTATGCTCAAACACTTCGAACAAAGTAAAGGCACATTAGCTGAGCGTTTACTTTATGCATTAGACGCTGGAAAACAGGCTGGTGGAGAAGCAGGAGCAGTACATTCTGCTGGACTTTTGGTTGTTGACAAATTGGAATGGCCGATTGTTGACTTACGCGTGGACTGGTCAGATCAACCCATTTCCGACCTTATCGCACTATGGCAGATATATGAACCGCAAATTGATGATTATGTTTTAAGAGCTTTAAACCCGATCAATGCTCGCAGCTATGGTGTTCCAGGAAATGAATAAATTTTTCGAGGGTATACAATGGAGGTGTATCCAAAGTGTTAAATCGAATTTCTTTAAGACAAATGGAATACTTTGTTGCAACGGCTGAATGTGGCAGCATCATTATTGCTTCGGA
Source organism: Acinetobacter sp. I-MWF (assembly GCF_025433935.1). Taxonomy (NCBI): domain Bacteria; kingdom Pseudomonadati; phylum Pseudomonadota; class Gammaproteobacteria; order Moraxellales; family Moraxellaceae; genus Acinetobacter; species Acinetobacter sp. I-MWF. The sequence goes on from NZ_JAMBAR010000001.1 coordinate 2,307,591, forward strand.
GAAGATACATGTATCCTCTCCGTCTATTTCTGCCGCAATCGCACATATTGAATCCGAATTACAAACCCAATTATTTATTCGCCAACATGCCAAAGGCTTAATCCTCAATACTGTTGGTAAAAGTGTGATGTTGGAATGTAAGAAGATCTTAAACCAAGCTTCAAGTTTATATTCTCTTGCTGCAGAATTTTCTGGTTCCATACGTGGGCCGTTAAAAGTAGGCTGCTTCCCTGCTTTTACCCCGATGATCTATGCCGATATCATCAATGGATTTTCCAATTTATATAAGCAAGTTTCTTTAGACCTCTACGAAGATGATCAACAAGCACTTCTAAACGCGCTTATACGTAATGATATTGATCTTGCTTTAACTTACGATCTCAATATTGATGAAAATATTATTCATTTTGAAGCTTTAACGAAATTGCCACCCCATGTATTGGTCAGTGAGGAGCACCCTTTAGCAATATTGCCTATTGTAAGTTTAGAAGAACTTTCACAGTACCCGATGATTCTTTTAGACATGCCCTATAGTAATGAGTATTTCTTATCATTATTTAGAGCTCAAAATCTTACGCCCAATGTTGTGCGTTCTTCAAAAAATATCGATGTCGTTCGTTCAATGGTTGCCAATAATATTGGCTATACGATTTTGAATGTTCGCCCGAAAAACACCTATAGCCTTGATGGTAAACGTCTGGTACGTATTCGTATTGCGCATGAACATCGCCCGATGTATATCGGCATTGCGACACCGAAAAATGTACCCAAAAATATTGTTGTCGAAGCGTTCATTAGTCGTTGTAAAAGCTTTATCTCTGATCACTTTATTTCGGGCATGAGTTCGCCGCACTTCTACGATCCCTATAAAAAAGCCCAAACACAAAAGGATTCCTCAGATGTCTAATCTGTCGAGTATTGAATTACTTAAAAAACTTGTTGCATTTGATACGACGTCCTACAAAAGTAATTTAGAACTGATCATGTTCGTCAAAAACTTACTTGAACCTGCGGGAATCAGTATCACTTTAAATTTTAATCCAGAACAGACCAAAGCCAACTTATTGGCAAGTATTGGTCCTAAAGATCAAGCTGGTATATTGCTCTCTGGACATACCGATGTGGTTCCAGTTGAAGGACAAGCGTGGAGCACCGAACCTTTCCACGCTGTAATCAAAGACGATAAAATTTATGGGCGTGGTACAGCTGATATGAAAGGCTTTATCGCCTGCGCGATACAGGCCATGTTAAAAGCAGCACAAATGCCAGAATTGGCTAAACCATTGCACCTTTGCCTTTCCTATGATGAGGAAATTGGCTGTATTGGTGTCCGCGGAATTCTTGGCCTACTCTCTGAATTAATTATTCAACCAGAGCTTTGTGTGATTGGTGAACCTACCAGTATGAATATTGCCACAGGCCATAAAGGCAAAGCAGTATTTAAAGCAATTTGTCGTGGACAAGAAGGTCACTCCGCTTTAGCCCCGTTATATGTCAATGCGATTTATTGTGCTCAAAATGTTGTTGAGGCAATTACCACCACACAAAAACAGATTGCAGAAGGTCCAATTGTCGATATGGGCTACGATGTGCCTTATACCACTGTACATGTCGGGAAGATACAAGGCGGTAAAGCTTTAAATATCGTTCCCAATGAATGTGTTTTAGATTATGAGATTCGTAATGTTGCAGAACAAAATACGGATTCAGTTCAAGCGAAAATTTTTGAATATATCGAGCAAAGCCCTTATGCAAAATTTGTCAGTTTTCAAGAAATCAACCAATATCCTGGACTAAATACCTCAACCACTATTCAAGCGGTCAAATTTTTACAAAACCTCCTTGATTCAGCAACCGCATTACAGAAGATTTCATTTGGTACAGAGGGTGGATTATTTCATCAACAATTAAATTCTGCTGTTTTAGTTTGTGGCCCCGGTTCTATTCAAGTTGCGCATAAACCTGATGAATATATTGAAATCGCACAGATGCAACAATGTGATGCATTTTTTGAACGCCTGCTCAGTCATATTAAGCGCTAAGATGCGGCTATTGATTTAAAAAGTTAGTTCAAATAATAAGCAACACCTTACAGATCTTTCATAAATAAAAAATGATCATGTGTAGTGAATCATATTGGTATTGTGAAAGTTCCTTCTCCCGCTGGGAGAAGGCGAGGATGAGGGCGCTTTTAAGATGATTTATGGTTTTAAAAAGGACTAGTGAAAGAAGTCTATTTAATTTGTTTTTTCTAAACCCAAGGCTTGTATAAAACAAATTCACAAAATTGGCGAAAAATAATACGGTTAAACCTACTCTATCGCTAAAATTTTAAGGAAGATGAATGAAACTAAAACAGGATTGGCTAGAACATCGTGTGCAGATAACACTGCCAAGTTATGCCTTTATAGCCGGACAATTTTTCAACACCACGCAGACCTATAAAGTATCAAATCCAGCCACTGCTGAGTTTTTAGTCAATATGTCAGCATGTGATGCCAATGACGTTGAACAAGCAGTCCAACATGCGAGAAAGACCTTTAACAGTGGTGTCTGGTCTCGGTTAGCGCCACGTGAACGTAAGCAAATACTCAAAAAGCTTGCTGAACTTATTCGTGAAAATGCTGAAGAGCTTGCCTTACTTGAAACCCTCAATGTAGGTAAACCGATTCAGGATTCACTGCATGTTGATATTCCAGGTGCAGCATCTTGCTTTGAATGGTATGCAGAAAGTATTGATAAAATTTATGATGAAATTGCCCCTACAAGTGTAGACCAACTGGCGATGGTCAGTCGTGAACCCATAGGCGTTGTCGCTGCTGTGGTCCCGTGGAACTTTCCGCTTGATTTGGCAAGTTGGAAACTTGCACCTGCCTTAGCGACAGGAAATTGTGTTGTATTAAAACCCGCAGAACAATCACCCTTTACTGCATTAAAACTCGCTGAACTCGCAAAACAAGCTGGGATTCCAGATGGTGTATTACAAGTAGTTACTGGCTTAGGACATATCACAGGTCAAGCACTTGGACGCCATCCAGATGTCGATTGTTTAGTCTTTACTGGATCGACCGAAACTGCAAAAAAGTTTTTGGCTTATTCTGCTGAATCCAATATGAAACCTGTTTGGCCAGAAACAGGTGGGAAAAGTGCTAATATTATTTTTGCTGATGCTGATTTAGATAAAGCGGTCGATAAAGCGATTTTTGGTGCATTTTATAATCAAGGTGAAGTGTGTTCGGCAAATTCACGGATTTTATTAGAAAAAAGCATTTCACAACAATTTATAGAGAAATTTATAGCCAAAGCCAAAACACTTAAGATTGGAGATCCTCTAGATCCCAATACCACGATGGGCTGTTTAATTGATCGTCAACATGCAGATAATGTCAGAGCTGCTATTGATCAAGCCAAGGCTCAAGGTGCGCAATCTCATATTATTCCGTTTGATTTAGATGCTGCTTTAGATCCAGCCACCTATGTGGCACCAACCATTTTAACGGGTGTCAATCCTGATTTTAAAATCTTCCATGACGAAGTTTTTGGTCCTGTGGTTTCAATCACAACTTTTGAAACCCAAGAAGAAGCAATTGAACTTGCCAATCACTCCATTTATGGATTAGCTGCCTCAATTTGGACCCTAGATATTCAGAAAGCAATTCTTCTGTCTAAACAGCTTTTAGTCGGGACAGTCTCTATTAATACAGTAGATGCTTTAGATGTGAGTACTCCATTTGGAGGATATAAACAGTCAGGTTATGGCCGTGATTTATCTTTACATGCGATTGATAAATTTACACAGTTAAAAACCACATGGATTCAATTGTAAATCCAAAAGAGCACTCAATCCGTCAAAAAGAAAGATTGAGTGCTCCTGATACTATAAGGAAAATTTATACAATATAGCGTTTGCTTAGCCCCCATTCTGCCAATATTCGACGATAAGTTGTAGATGAACGATCTGCTTCAAAATGAGCTTCCATTGTAATATCTAATGGAAGCTCTTCTGGTTTTTGACTCTCTACCATGTCCTGATCTTCTGCAAAAATTTGCGCATTAAAATCGTAAACTGCCTGCAAGTCACCTGTGGTATCAAAATTACGGGTCAGTGGTACAAATAAGCGGGTTTTGTTATGTGATACAGGACAGCAGGCATTTAAAATTTTCAACACACCCTCACGTGGAAATTCAACCTTTAATACTGCTGAAAATGGTGGGTAAACATCAAAAATTCGTTTCCATAAAAAACCCTCTGGTGCCAGATGCTGTAAGCCATGCGGGTAGTTGCTCACATTACTGACATATTCAGTATGTAAACCATAGTCTGTACGCTTAGTGGTGTATTTGGGTACGACAGGATTTTCAGCATCTGCAAAAGACTGCTGATGTACCCAAGCAAAATGTGCGACATCAATAAAGCCTTCCAATTGCCGCCCGCTTGAACCCGCAATGTCAACAAATGGTGGCAGTACAGGCTGATGCTCAGGATCATCCCAAGTGTCTAATATCGGAAAGTTTGCATAGCTTTCGTCACGACTAAATAAACTTGTCCAAACCAAACCATATTTTAACACTACAGGAAATTTGGTGAGACTAAAGCGCTCTGAAATATTTGTCAGGTCTGGTTGTGCTGGAATTTTTGTACATTGACCTGCTGTGTTGTAATGCAATCCGTGATAGGGACAGACAATCTCTTCACCTTGCACCCAACCTTTGCTGAGTGGTACACCACGGTGCGGACAAATATCACGCACCAACTGAATCGCACCACTTGCAGTTTGATAAAGCGCCATTTTCACATCGAGGAGTTGTACTTGTTGTGGAGCTGTTGTGACATCTTGCTCACGTGCGACAGGATACCAATGCTGAGCAAGTATTTCCCAGTCTTTAGGCTCAAAACCACTACATTGTGGCTGACTAAATAAGTTCAGAACTGGAATTGCATTCATACGAAACTCACAGAATATATATTTAATGTCATGATCTTATGCTGTGATTTCAGCATAACGCTCAGCTAAAATCATGGCTGAGTTTTAAATTACGAATTTTGTCTAATTCTGTCTATTAGAATGTTTTGCTTATCTCGTTCTAAAAAATAGAACACCTATCTGAAAATTATTTTAAAAAAACTCATCATTGGCATAAAAATCGCTTAGTGATCTGTGATTTTAGCGAGTTTTAAATTTCCTTGATTTTCATTGCTTAGGAATAAGTCCGTGAAATATAAATAATGGACAGCCCATATGCCTGTGAATACAACTTTTTCACGATTTTCAGATTATTTTATTGCCGTTGCCAAGACAGGCAGCTTAAGAAAAGCAGCAGATCAACTCTATATTTCCGTCTCAGCGGTACATCGTCAAATCGCACTCGCTGAGGAAGAGTTTGGCATTGATCTGTTTGAACGTTTACCCAGTGGATTAAAACTGACGCTTGCTGGAGAGTTACTCTATGCGGATTTGATTAAGTGGCAAAAAGAATTTCAATTAACCCGTAATCGTTTTGATGAAATCCAAGGACTTTCTCGGGGAACAATTGATTGCGGATTGATTTCTGCACTTAGTGATGGCTTCGTTTTAGATTCAATTCAATATATGTATGACAACTACCCTTGGATTAATTTTAATTTTCATATCCAAGACAGTGAAACTGTGTCAAATATGATTATAGATGCTGAAATTGACTTTGGAATTTTATTAAACCCGAAAGACCATCATCAATTAGAGGTTTTATCTTTTGTTGAAATCCCAATCGGTTTTGTTTTGCCTAAAGACCACCCTTTAACAAAAAATGAGAAAGTTTATTTGTCAGATAGTGTCAACGATAAACACTTAATTCCTGGCGCTCCGTTAATTATTCATGATTATGTGCAGACCTTGTATAAGCACCATAAATTTAGCCCACAGCAGCACTTAGATTGTAATGACATTCGAATGATTATGTCATTAATTCAAAAGAATTTAGGCATTGGTTTATTGTCATTTATTGATGCATATCCATATTTAGAGCGTGACGAGCTGGTTTTTAAGCCGATTCGAGAAAAGGGTTTATATCCATTAACACTGGCTTTATGTGTTGCGCCCAAACGACAACTTTCACGCGTATCGCAAATTATGATTAAGCATCTTATTGAACAAATCGAAGCATTTAAGCTCAAGCTGATCCCTTATCAATAATCAGGTTTAGGTATGTTGTAATACAAATCATTGATTTAAAGAAATGAACAACAGCCCCTTAAGCAACAAAGCAAAGACGTGTAGCTGAGTGATGACTAACAATAACTCCCTAAACATATATGAATCAAAAGCATTAGATTTCCGATGCTGAATTTAGATTCAGTAATTTAAATTCAGCATCGACCTAGCAACATTTAATCTAAAGGATTTCCGATAATATTGCTGATAATGCCACGCATAATATGTGGGCCTTGTTCTTGACGTAAGTCTTGATACCACGCTTCGGTCACGGCCTCATCTTTCATATGGGTCACATCACAGCGCTTACGTGCACGTAATACCAGCTCATTGGCACGCTCATTACGTTTATTTTGATAACGTTTTAAGGCATCCTCTAAGCCTAATGTATTGATTTGCAAAGCGCGTGCTAAGTAAATTGCATCTTCCATGGCTTGGCAACCGCCTTGACCAATATCAGGCGTAGTACTGTGAGCTGCATCCCCCATAATCACCACCCGCCCTTTATAAAACTGGGTAAAAGGTTCAATATCATGAATTTCTACTCGATTGGTTTTTTGCTCATCAATCGCTTCAATTAAGTTTTGAACGGGCTGGCACCAGTCCTTAAAATATTGTTTAAAGAGTGTTTTATATTGGGCTTTACTGTTTTCTAAACCTACAGGCAATGGCACATCAAAAAAGAAGTAAAACCGTTGCTCTGCCACTGGCATAAGCGAAACACGTTTTCCCTCTCCAACAAAGGTGGTCCATTGATCTGCTTGGGCAAACTTATCTGAAATTTCGACTAAGCCATTCCAATTGACATAACCTGCATAACGACGTTCAACCTGCTCACCCAATACATACTGACGTGTCAGCGAATGTGTTCCATCAGCACCAATTAACAATGCTGTGGTGACTTCACTGCCATCTGCAAACTGAACTTTTATGTGTTGATCTACTTGTTCTAATGCAACCATTTTTTTCCCAAGATGAATATCGTCACGGCCAAATTCATCCATCAACATGTTTTGTAAATCTGCACGGGAAACTGGGTAAGGCCTTTGCCCGACCTCTTCAATCAAAGGCATTAAACTAAACTGAGTCATGTGCTCACCAGTTAAGCCATCGATATAGGCTAAATGATCCATTTGACCACCAAGTTTAGCAACTTGATCCGTTAAGCCTAAATAATTTAAACACTTAACACCATTTGACCATAAAGAAATAGCAGCACCTACAGCTAGAATTTGTTCAGTTTGTTCATAGATGGTGACCGAATGTCCGAATTTTTTTAGTGCAATACCTGCGGTTAATCCCCCCATACCTGCACCGATAATAGTAATCTCCATCTATTTCTCCTCTGTCTGTTTCTTTAACACTTATGACTAAAATGCTAAAAACGTGCCATTTATATAAAAATCACAACATTCCTTAAGCAAAGTTGGCATAGGCTATGCATGATGAGGACGCTAAGATATTGTTTTTATGAGTGCTTATTGAACTTTAAGTGCTGATATCAATCAATAAAATGATATGAATCGTAATATGAATGGTAAATAAATATGGCAACTTTACTTGCACCAAGTTTTGAGCTTCCTGCACATTTGCAACAATACAGCAATTTGGCAGATCCCCGAATTGGTACAAAAGTACTTGAATGTTCAGATGATTTTTTTGCAGAAGCACAACGAATGTTGCAATTTAATCCACCCATTTTTGTAGAAGATAAATTTGATGATCACGGCAAATGGATGGATGGATGGGAAACCCGCCGTAAACGCCATGCAGGCTATGACTGGGCAATTGTTAAATTAGGTGTTGCTGGAAAAATTACAGCATTTGATATTGATACCACTTTTTTTACGGGGAATTACCCTGCTTCTGCTTCAATTGAAGCCTGTTATGCACCAAATGGGGACTTAAGCAATACACTATGGCAGCCCATTCTAGATAATTCTGTTCTTGGCCCCAGCCAACATCATATTTTTGACATTAAAAATTCAGCAGTCTTTACCCATGTACGCTTAAATATTTTTCCTGATGGTGGTATTGCACGATTTCGCGTCTATGGTGAAGTGCAAATACAGATTCAAGATCGCCAACGTACATTAGATTTACTGGCACTTGAAAATGGTGGACGCGTGATTGCCTATAGTGATGCCCATTTTGGTCATCCTCGTAATTTGATCAATCCGAATCGTGGGATCAATATGGGGGATGGTTGGGAAACCAAACGCCGCCGTGCACCTGGATTTGACTGGTGTATTTTGGCACTCGGTCAAAGTGGTGTAATTGAAAAAATTGAAATCGATACCGCACATTTTAAAGGTAATTTCCCCGCTCAAGTATCGATCCAGGCGATATATATTGAAAATGCCACTGATCCACAATTGATTCCGCAAAGTATGTTTTGGCCATTTCTACTCAATGCTCAGGATATGCAAATGGACCATATTCATGATTATGTAGCAGACATTTTAAAACATGAAAAAATTTCACATATTCGTGTCAATATGATTCCAGACGGTGGCATTAGCCGTATCCGATTATGGGGTAAAATTGCAGAGTGATTTTATGAAATATATCCAAATTCAGCCATTAACTGCTGAAGCTTTTGCAGCATTTGGTGAGGTCATAGCCTGTGCTGGCAATGACTTTTTCCATATCAATGGCGCGCATACGGAACGCTATCATGCTTTATCCTTGGCTCAAGCGGCTAATGCTGAAGTCGGATTAAGTATTTTCCGTAATATTCAAAAAACCCAAGTGCCTTGTGAAATTCAAATGCTTGAACGCCATCCAATCGGTTCACAGGCATTTATCCCGATGCAAGGTCAATCCTTCTTGGTTGTTGTTGCAGCGGCTTTAGATCAGGATCAACCTGATCTTGATCATATTTATGCCTTTATAAGCAATGGCCAACAGGCTGTAAACTATCGTGCAGGCACTTGGCATCATCCGTTATTGACGCTTGAAGCACCCAGCGACTTTGCTGTAATCGATCGGATTGGTGAGGGTCACAATTGTGATATTTTTCACTTTAATGAAAATATTGTCCTGACCTTATAATCACCATTTCATAACAGCAAATAAAAAATGCATGGATCAAAACATTCACACTAAAAGTGCTGAAGAGTGTTGAGATAAGACTTCACCCTATGTTGTTAAAAAAACCAGCACAACATTATTCTGTGTTACGCTGGTTTGGAAAATTTATCTTAAGCTTATCTCAATCCTATCATGCATTTAAAAACATGATCAGATAAAGATCATTTTAAAAATGATATTTAATTAAGGCACTGACATTATTTTCATCTTTGCCTGAGATGCCGTATTTATTATTCCAAACAGAATACTCAACGCCTAAATACAATTTCGTATCTGGTGAAATATGTTTACCCGCATTCCATTTCCACTGGGTGGTCCAGTTTAACTCACTGGCATGATCATCTTCAGCGGTTGACCAATCCAGAAAACCATCAACAAGAAAATCTTCTGATGCAATTTTGAAAGGCACACCAAAAACAAAAGTCAGCTGATAATCATCATTTGTGTTCTTGTAATTGTCTGCTTTATAAAAGTTTAGTTGTGCATATTGGAAATATGGAATCGCCAAATCTACCCCGATCCCATACAAATAATTGTTAAACCCTTCACCGCCTTCCCATGTTGTGGCAATAAGAACGTCTTTGATTGGCCCTGCTTCTAACTTATGCCCTGAAATCGCGCCTAAGCTCAATCGTGGTGAAACTTCAAAATAGGTTTCATTGCCTGAAACATCATTATTGGTACGATCCGCAAATGCAAAGAAGTCCCCATATTTTAATTTGGCTGCATATTCAAAAGTAATGGTCGATTGATCATCTTCCCGAGCAATTAATTCATAATTTTTTCCATATAATCCAGTAATGCTAAAGTCTTGCCAAATAGGCGCAGCATGAGTACTAAAAGCGGTGCAAACGAAAGTTGAAAGCGCAGCAAATTGTGTTAATTTCATTTTATAAATTCCCCATCAGAAATAGCGGTAAACACCTGCGTGAATAAGCAAAAACAAAGCCAATTTTTTACACTTGGTCAAAATTTCATAAAAAAGCCCAAATCAATGGGCCTTAAAATCATGAAAAAAACGAGTTCTATAAATCTAGTTCTATAAAAGCTAGCTTCCACGATACGTGGAATAAGCAAAAGGGCTAATTAATAGAGGAATATGATAATGTTGTGCAATATCAAGGACTGAAAAATGAATCACAACTTTTGGGAAAAACGTTGCTAAGGCTAAACGGTCAAAATATTCAGCAGTATAAAAAACCAAACTATAATCCCCTGTTTTAATGCCACTTAAATTAAAATCTGCTACCCGCCCATCTTCATTGGTCCTTGATTCTGCAACAATATTGTCTTGGCTATCTAATATTTTTATCAGAACATTTATGGCAGGTTTGCCAAGATGCGTGTCTAAGATATGGGTACTGATCATGTTATTTCCTTTCTAAACATTATTTTAATGCAATCAATCATTTAAGCTTTCATTTTCACTCAGTTCTTGATTGAGTCTTAACATTGCAATTTCACCAAGTTGTTGTTTAACAATACGCTGTTCTGTTTCAGGATCATTTAATAAACGATATTTCAGTGCTTGTAGAATTTCAGTCTGATCTAAGCCCATAGCACGAATTAAAAAAATATGACCAAATTTCTTTTCATAAGCAATATTGCCTTGCAATAAAGCATGTTGTGTTTCAGTGCTCTGTTTTATTGCTGATTGCTCTTGATGAGAAAATGCTTGCTCTTTTTCACTCAGCACTGCCTGAGCCTTTTTTTCACCGATCCGTGGGTGTGTCACTAATGCATTTGCAATTTCTAACCATGTCCAAGTTGAGGCTTGTGCTTTTGCAAAATCCATTAATGCTTGAGTGTTGACAAATGGACGTTGTGACAAAATTTCATCTGACCAACGTTGAATGTGCACACAATGCTTGAGCAAGGTTGTAAGCTCTTCTGATGATGCTTGATTAAATTCTTCTATTTTCACGAATAATACCTATGCTTGATTTCGCTAAAATTTTCAAACACTTTTATATAAACTTTGCTGTGCGCTTTACTGCATTCAATTAAAAATAAAGTGCTTACCTTATTAAAAGCCACATCCTAATACCTACAATTATGCGGCAGGATGGTGTTTAAACCAATGTTCAGCGATATCGCCACGACGACAGATCCAGACTTTTTCATGTGCCTGTATATAATCTAAAAAACGCTGTAATGCTTTAAAACGACCGGGACGTCCCAAAATACGACAATGCATTCCAATCGATAGCATTTTCGGCTCAGTTTCACCTTCTGCATAAAGTACATCAAAGGCATCTTTTAAATATTGGTAAAATTGCTCGCCACTGTTAAAACCAGCAGGCGCGCAGAACTTCATATCATTACTTTCTAAAGTATATGGAATGATCAGGTGCGGGCGGCTTTGGCCTTGTAAATTGGTTAAACTTGTCCAAAATGGCAAATCATCACCATAGTAATCGCAGTCATATTTGATCTGTGGAAATTCAGCCAATAATTTACGCGTATTTGGGCTATCCCGCCCTGTATACCAACCCATTGGTGTACTGCCAAATAAGGTTTCTAGAATGCTGATTGCTTGATCAATATGCTGACGTTCCGTTTCAATATCTATATTTTGGTAATTTAGCCAACGCTGTCCGTGTGAAACCACATCGTAATGGGCTTGTTGAATGGCTTCGACAATATATGGATTACGTGCCAGCGCCATGCCCACTCCAAATATGGTCATGGGTAAGTTACGCTTTTTAAACTCATGATGAATACGCCAGAATCCTGCACGAGCGCCATATTCATACATCGAATCCATCGACATATGCTTGTCGGGAAAACTTGCTGCTCCCACAATATCAGATAAAAACTGCTCAGAACTGGCATCACCATGTTCGATATGGTTTTCAGCACCTTCTTCATAGTTAAGAACAAACTGTACTGCTATTTGGGCTTGATTAGGCCATGCTACTTTAGGTACTTGGCCGTGATAGCCAATGAGATCTCGTGAATAGGGAGTATTTTGGATTTGGTCTATTAAGTCTTGCCCACGTAAATAAGTTTTACTCACTCAAACCGCCTTTAAACTTTTCAATCACCATTTTTTAGTGTGAATGATCAAGCAGTTTTTATGCCAATCTCACTCATGTTTTAGTCAACGGGTTGGAAAGTTAGCTGCATGTGATGACTTTTTCCATTGAAAATATAGTGGTGTTTTCCAATTTGAAAACTTTGATTAGGTTGAAGAGCACTTTCCTGCTGAGTACGTACAATCATCGTATTACTTTCATTCGATTCTTTTAACAAGAATTGATAAATTTTATCCGTCATCTCTGCATCTAATAATTTATGCTGGATTCTATTTTGTAGATATTGATCTAAACGTTTTGTATAAAGTTCTATAAGTTTTTTATCACCAGAACTAAAAATGCGATCAAAATTATTTAAAGAAGCCACCTCTTTATTTACTGAGCTTAATCCTGTGGTTTTAATTGCACCCACTTCAAATTGATCAGTGCGTTCAAAAACCAGATTCAGACTTTCGAGATTGTCTGAAAAATTTGCTTCTTGTTGTGAATATTGTTCATAGATATCACGAAAAAGTTTTTGATATTCATAGGATATAGATGCGTAATCATAAAGATTAAAGTATTGCGTCTTACTTACATCAGCTAAGTATTCAGCACATTTTTTCCCACATTGTTGTTTTTGTTGTTGACTGATTGCATTGGTCACTAAGTACTGTGTATAAAATTGATGCGCATCATCTAGATATTGAATCTTATGTGTCCATTTATATTTCACCAAACTTGCATCACCTGCTGCAAGGTAGGTTTCATATCTCAGGATTTTTCTCTCTTTTGGTAAATCTTTCTCCCATAAGTCACGATATTGATTCAAAATTTTAACGCCCGATATGGTGAAATCAGATGCAGCTAAAGCACAATTTTTATCTTCTAAATAACCCAAAAAATCTGAAACAAAAATAACATCCATCGAATACACATCTATTTTTTCAGAATTTGAGCGATTTAAAAATTTATGCAACATGTTAAGAGGCATATAGCTTTCAAGCCCCTTACATTCTGTTTCAAGAGGTTGCGCAAATTGAGTTAAATCTGACTTTAAAGCCACAATATCTGCATATGTAGATACAGGTATAAACATAAAAACCGTCAATAGAGCAATTTTTCTTATTATAAAATTCATGCTGTTAATCTCATTTTATTTAAAAATAAAAAACTCTGTATTGTCTAATTGATGATTTAACAATGCATAACGAAAATCACGCATTAATTGCGATGATAATTCTCGCTTTTGCTCTACCAGCATTTTCAATAACTGTAAAAACTGACCATGACTAAATACCAGTAAATGATCATGTTGATAGTGTGCTTTTAACGAATCCAAGTGCGAAATAAAGTCCGTAACGCGTTGATAAAAATTGGCAAAAGATTCAGCACCTTCACTTGTCACTAGGTTCACATCTGCTTGGTTCCAATAATCATCGACCCAAGGTTTTCGTTCCTCTAAAGTGGTATTTTTACATCGCGTATCGGATAAGTAAGAAAACTCCTGAATATCCAAAACTTGAGGGGTAATCTGATCTCGTAATAAAATTGGTTCAGCTGTTAGACGTGTACGGAGGAATGGAGAGATAAAAATCTGCTTTGCTGGTGGTAAAACATCAACAAGTTTTTGCGCCTGTTTATGTCCATATTCGGTTAAGGGAATACTTGCATGTGACTCAGTTTTACCGTTTACATTACCTAAACTTTGCGCATGACGGATTAAATAAATACTCATAAGATTCTCTTACCTCACCTTTATTTTAAAAATAATCAATAATTTTTAGTCAATCAATTTATAACTCATATTTTAATCATCATTTTTGAAGATTAATCATCCAGAATTTTAGTTAGAAAAATTTATCGGCTCCATAATTAGTTTTAACTTATTGTCTGAAACTATAAAACTATAAATGTGCTGACCTAATTGATAACTTGTTACACTTTTGCTTTTAGTCTCATGTGTACCTAGATATTCAACCTTTGTGTACAAGTATCTGCTTTCTTTGCTTAAAATCTCATATATATTTTCTATCATGCGATCATCAAGAATATTGTTTTCAATACGATATTTTATATAAGCATCTAGTTTTGCATAGAAAATATTTTTAATGTTTCGATCATCAATTTTAAAAATGAATTTAAAGTTTTCAATTGATGCAATTTCGAAGGGGAAAGAATTTAAACCTGTTTTTTTTATATATTTGATTTCAAAATCATTAGTTAAATCAGATATTTCTTGAAGTTGTGTGATCTGCTGTTCTGTTTTTTTAAAATTTTTATAATGATGTTGAAATAGATCATGATATGCCATTAAAATACCTACATAATGAAGAGGAAGATAAAATCCATGATCTTCTTTTAGATATACATAATCTTTACATAACTCTCCACATCGGCTTTTCTCATTTTTTGAAATAATATTTCTATTTAAATAAATATTAAAATTTTCTTGAGCTTGTTGTAATTTTTGGTTATCCATCGTCCAAGAATACTCAATTAAATTAGCATAACCTGCTTGCCTATAAACTTCATTATCCAACATTCTCTCTATATGATATTTATCTTTAAAATATTTTTCTTTAATTGAAATACCATTAGCTGAAAATTTACTTGCTGCCAAAGCACAATTTTTATCTTTTATAAAAAGTAAAAAATCTGAATTAAATATAAACATAAGATCATATACATGAATATCACTTCCTTTTGAGTCATTTAAGAAGTTATTCAAATTTTTTATTGGTCTATAATCATCTTCATTTTTACATGCTATTAATAAATCTTGGCTTATTAAATTTAATTCAGACCGCACATCAGCATACGCAAATTTATTCATCCCTATAAAAGCAATAAAAATTGCTATTTTTAATACTCTAATCATCAAATTGGCCCTTATATTTTTCTCTTTTTTGATATTTTAAAAATCCTCTTCATTTTCAAAAGGCTTTTTTCATCAGCTCTTTTTTAAATCATAAATTAACATAAAAGCCCCCTCATCCTAGCCTTCTCCCCCAAGGGAGAAGGAACCTTCTATAGCTATATGATTCACTCCAGATGATCATTTTTTAATTTAGCAAAGAGGTTTAAAATTATGAGTTAAATAAGAGTTTCTCTACTGCTCTTCGGTTTACTAAACCTTGTACTGTTTTGCCACCAGCTTTGATCCAAACATCAAATTGATGACTGGCAGCGTGATAATCAGAGGCATTCAATAATTTTAATAAGGTTGAGTTTTTAAAAGCACCAATACCAATGTTATAGCTCAATGAAACCAATGCATCAAACTGATTTTGATTTAACGGCACATTTACAGCAGCAGTTACTGCTTGCTCAAAACGTCTAAGGTCATATTGCATATAGTTTTTTGCTTGTTCAATGGTACAAGTATCACCATACTGAACAGCTTTTCCATGCGGATAAATCGTTGTTCCATAACCGATGGTACACACACCAACACCATCATCATAAGCTTTAAGCTCTAATCCCTCAAAACCACAAATCAAATCCACGCCTTGAGGACTTACCTGAGTAATTTGATCTTGTGCAAAGCCAATGACATTCGTATCAGAATCAATAGCGACACCGATATTTGAATTGGAATAATCAGCCCTATGTTTATTCAATTCGCGCTGCTGTTGATTCAATGGTTTTGAAAACAACGTAGAAAATAACTTGGAAAAAAATTTAGACCAAAATTGCGTCATCAATAAAACTCAAAAAAAAAGAAAAAGGTTATATCGCTGTACCTATACCACCCAATATTAAACATAGCTTTTTGAATAAATAAAGTTGTCTTTGGTTGCATTGGGTATAGATCTATTGATTTTAAATAGAAAAACTCCGCTCTTATCATAAGAAAGGAGTTTTATCTTCTTGTTGCTGTTGATATATATAAAATTAAAACAAGAAATAACGCTGTGCCATTGGTAATACTTCAGCAGCTTCACAAGTTAGATGTACACCATCTGCACGAACTTCATAGGTTTCAGGATGCACATCCATCACAGGACAATAGCTATTATGCTTCATGTCTTGTTTAGTGATGTTTCTGGTATTTTTACAAGGTGAAATTAACTTCTTTAATTGTAATTTTTCAGCAACACCAAGTTCAATTGCGGCCTGTGACAAGAAAGTAATACAGGTATTATGCACGCCTCTTGGATACGCCCCAAACATTGGACGGTAATGTACCGGTTGTGGTGTAGGAATTGAGGCATTAATATCCCCCATTGGCGCTGCCGCAATCATTCCACCTTTAATGATCATTGAAGGCTTTACCCCAAAAAATGCGGGTTTCCACAACACCAAATCAGCAAGTTTCCCTTCTTCTATAGAACCAATTTCGTGGCTTAAACCATGAGTAATGGCGGGATTTATTGTATATTTTGCAATATAACGCTTCACCCGATTATTATCATGATACTGATTATCGCCTTCTAATGGCCCACGTTGCACTTTCATTTTATGCGCCGTTTGCCAAGTGCGTAAAATCACCTCACCCACACGGCCCATAGCTTGAGAGTCAGAAGACATCATTGAAATTGCGCCGAGATCTTGCAAAATATCTTCTGCGGCAATCGTTTCGCGACGAATACGACTCTCAGCAAATGCGACATCTTCAGCTATCGCTGGATCTAAATGGTGGCAGACCATGAGCATGTCTAAGTGTTCATCAATGGTATTGATGGTATATGGGCGGGTTGGATTGGTTGAAGATGGTAAAACATTTGCCTGACCAATGGCTTTTAAAATATCAGGTGCATGACCACCACCCGCACCCTCAGTATGATAAGTGTGAATAGTACGATTTTTAAATGCCCCCAGTGTTTCTTCAAGGAAACCACTTTCATTTAAAGTATCAGTATGAATCGCCACTTGTAAATCATATTTATCTGCCACAGTTAGACAATTATCAATTGCAGCAGGGGTAGAACCCCAATCTTCATGCAATTTCAGCCCCACCACACCCGCTTTAATCTGCTCCGCAATCGGTTCAGGTTGACTCAAATTACCTTTACCCAATAAGCCAATATTCATAGGTAAATCATCAATGGCTTGCAGCATGGTTGAAATATGCCATGGCCCCGGTGTTACTGTTGTTGCCGATGTTCCTGCAGCAGGACCAGTACCACCACCAATCATGGTCGTTGTCCCCGACATTAACGCTGTTTCAACTTGTTGGGGGCAAATCCAGTGAATATGGGTATCTATTCCACCTGCTGTAAGTATTTGCCCTTCTCCGGCAATCACTTCGGTTGCCGCACCCAGTGGAATGGTAATGTCAGGTTGAATATCTGGATTGCCAGCTTTACCTATTTTCCAAATTCGCCCATTTTTTAATCCCACATCGGCTTTAATAATTCCCCACCAATCGACAATCAATGCGTTGGTAATCACCGTATCGGCAACATCTGCTGCAAGTAATTGAGATTGTCCCATCCCATCGCGAATTACTTTGCCACCACCAAATTTAACTTCTTCACCATAGGTGGTGAGGTCTTGTTCAACTTCTATAAAAAGTTCGGTATCTGCTAAACGTACTCGATCCCCAACGGTAGGACCAAACATTTCAGCATAAGCTCGACGTGACATTTTCATTTTGATTATCCTTTTAGTCCAACTTACCCATCACACGCCCTGCGAAACCATAGACTTCACGTTTTCCGACCAGTGCAACGATTTCTACATCACGTCGCTGCCCCGGTTCAAACCGAACCGCTGTACCAGCCGCAATATTTAAACGAAAACCTTTGGCACGTTCACGATCAAATTGCAAAGCATCGTTGGCTTCATAAAAATGAAAATGTGAACCCACTTGAATTGGCCGATCACCTATATTTGACACTGAAATTTTCAGTACTTCACGACCAACATTCATTTCAATATCACAATCAGGTGTAATAATTTCGCCAGGGATCATATGCTTATCCTAATTTTGAAGAAGTGTTCTCTATACAATCGGTTGATGGACTGTGACGAGCTTCGAGCCATCTGGAAAAGTAGCCTCTACCTGCACTTCGGCAATCATCTCAGGCACACCCTCCATCACATCATCACGACTGAGTAAAGTGGTACCAAAATGCATCAACTCACTGACAGTCATTCCATCTCGTGCACCTTCAAGCAATGCTGCAGAAATAAATGCAATAGATTCAGGATAATTGAGTTTTAATCCACGTGCTTTGCGACGTTCTGCAACTAAACCCGCTGTAAAAATCAGCAGTTTATCTTTTTCAGTAGGATTGAGTTCCATATGTATTTCCTAAAGTTCTCACATTTTTTTATGCAAAATATGTGCTCAGTTTTAAATTAAACACGCAGATTTTGTTTCTAAAAGGTGATCTTTAAATGAATCAAGTTCGCCAAATGCGTGGAAATGCTTCATCCAAATCAAACCAATATCGCCTTAATCTGGCGCGAATTGCTGCAAAAGCATCATGACAATGTCGAACATCATCGCCTAAAAAACGTGCATTGATGACATCACCCAATAAAGTTAACCTTACAGGCATATCTATTCTCATCATCAACTCACGAATTAAATCGATATGTGCCTCTAAATAAATGTTTGCTCGGAATTTTTCAGGAGGAACTGCCCATAAACTCCCCATAACGGCATGATTATTCATTCCTAAACAAGAACTTAGCCAACGATCATTGCCTTTAAAACTCAATGTGTCTGCCACCAGTAATTGCTGATTTCGCCATAATTTAAAATGACTGTGATAAGCACCAGATTGAAATTTTTCATCTCGAGCTTGACGACCAATTACCAACATATCCCAACCGATAAAGCTTGCTGTCTGATCAAGCTGAATCAATGTTTCTGAGTGGGCATTGGCACCATCAAATAACATGGTTTCTTGAGGAAGCCATTCAAACACAGCATTGTGTTTAACTGAGATATGGATATGTTGATAAGCTTGTTTGCCATTGGTCCGATACCATTTACCAGCACCTGGGGTTGTGACTAAGGCATGGGCAGCAGCATCTACACTGATCTCAAATGTTAAATGATCACCGCCTGCAATACCCGCAGGCGGATGGACAATAATCGCATGACAAATTCCAGTTTTTTCTGGCCACAGCATCTTTTGCACACGCACAGGTCCAAAATGTCTACGATGCGCCAATACCGTTCGCTCAGTTTGCGCCTGAAAACCCAATTCGAGTTTGGCATACCAAAGGCGCTGATCAGGAAGATGTTCTACTAAACTTATCATGACCGCCTTTATAAATTGATATCCGCAAGTAAGCGCTTAAACATTAAGCCAAACCAATAACCGCTACGATTGCAGCCAAAGTACCAACAATTTTCTTGCCATATGGAACGTACTTTTTGATAAAAGCACCAATGCCTAATCCACCCGCATAGATCAATGCCATTGCTGTCACCATACCTAAAATCAGTAAGCTGGCATGACCTGATTGGCCTAATTCAGCACCATGTGCAACGCCGTGAAAACTTGCCAATAGAACTGCTGCGATAGGTAAAACTTGATTTGTTTTTGTCCAAAGTGCAACAGCCAATAAAATCAATGACGCAATGATGCCGTACTCAGCAACTGGTGATGGAATAAATCCTTCGCTACCGATCATAAAGCCAATCACCATCGCTAAAGCTAACCCAATCAAGCCGAAAAGCTTCCAGCGTTGATTTGCCGTCCACATCAATACACCAAATGCGATTGCCATCATCAAATGATCTAAACCTGTAAATGGATGAATAAAGCCTGCCCAAAAACCGGTATGGTGATCATGTCCAGGATGAGCTAAAGCCAATACAGGTAAATATGCAGCACATGCCATCAGACTGTATCTTAAAAAACGCATTCGAATTCTCCTTTGATTATTTTTCAATTCAAATAGTTACAATTATTTTTAATATCGCGACTAAGCTTTGATCGCTAGGCTAAACCTTAAATAAACCTTGTTTCTCAATAAAATCAATGATTTGCTTTAAACCATCTTGAGTTTTCATATTTGAAAATAGAAAAGGTTTGTCACCGCGCATGCGTTTTGCATCTTGATCCATCACATCGAGATTTGCACCGACCATTGGGGCTAAATCTGTTTTGTTAATAATCAATAAATCCGACTTGGTAATGCCGGGACCACCTTTACGCGGGATCTTTTCACCACCTGCAACATCAATCACATAAAGGGTTAAATCAGATAATTCGGGACTAAACGTAGCGGCTAGATTATCTCCACCACTTTCAATAATAATCAGCTCTAAACCATCAAATTTTTCACAAAGATCATCAATTGCAGCCAAGTTAATTGAAGCATCTTCACGAATTGCAGTATGTGGACAACCACCTGTCTCAACACCAACAATACGTTCTGGTGACATCGCTTCATGACGAGTTAAAAAATTAGAATCTTCTTTGGTATAGATATCGTTGGTCACAACTGCCATATTATATTTATTGCGTAAAGCAAGGCATAAATTCAGGGTTAATGCTGTTTTACCTGAACCAACAGGACCACCTATTCCAACACGTAAAGGGCTACGTTCTGTCATCTTTTTTTCCTTTTCTATGCTTCATTCTCAATAAAAATAGCGAATGAAGCGTGTCATTTATGATCTGAATAATCGTGAATATAAAGTTTCATGCGACATACTTAACATCGCATAATTGGGCAAAGTACTACTTAACTCATCATCTTCTAAGGCCAAGGCACGCACTACCGCTTGAGGAATTAAGCCATGTAAGTGCCACAAAATTCTTTGACCACTCATTTGCCCTAAAGGGACAGTTTTAACCGCACCTAGCACTTGGTTTTCTAAAACAGTAAAGCTATATGCTGTCAGCACATCCACCAGATTAAGTTTTAATGTTCCGCATAAATGTGCATAAACAGGGACAAAACCAAACTGCTTTTTAATCTCAGGTTGCTGTTTTAAAACATCACGAATCCAAGCATTCAAAGAAAATGCCAACTGCTGAGATTCAGCCCGTAATTCTTTCGACTCGCGGCTCGCTTTATAAAAGTTAGCCCAATTTAAAAATTCTGCTTCATCTAAATAATGTTGCATCAGACGTTTTAAAACGGGGAGTTCAAACCTAACCAGCAACATTTCCAGTACTTCTTCAAAATAAGCAATACTGCTTGCTTCATCATGAATCAAACCTTGATCAATCGCACTTTCCACCCCTTGCGAATAACAATATGCACCTATAGGTAAAGCTGTCGATGACAGGGTCAATAGACTTAATAGTTGCGATGCATTAGTGATGGACATGATGTAAAGCCTTAATCGGGCTTAAACGATGATCATGCTGATGTTGTGCATATGCACCACTTTCAGGTTCAAATGGATGTTCAACTTCATCTACTGTCAGCCCTAAACCTTGGATCATTTCTGCAAGGACATGATCAGGTTCAAAATAAAGTGCTGTTGGAGTAAGCATTAACGGAACATGGCGATTTCCCAGATGATATGCAGCTTTAAGTAAATCAAAACTATGCAGTGCCGAAACTTGCATTAATTTTTCAGCTTTGGCATCTACACGTAACACTTCACCTTGTTCAGTTGCAATATAAGAACCACTACGCAAAATGCCTGTACGTGGTAAATCCGCACCAATATCGTGCCCATTATTTAAAGTTGCACGAAAACGGCTCTTTTGCCGAGTATCAAAAGTCAATTCAATACTTTCAGCCTCAATGTTTGACTCTATATGGTCTAGACGTTGCGTATAAATTTTCATATTGATCCACTTTTCTATGGCACTTGATTTAAAATGTTCCAAATTGATGCCAAAATTTTATTCATAAATATCGGTTTGCATTAAATTAAAGCATTTATCATGCCAGTTTTTAGAATCGTAAGAATTCAAACTGCATCTTATTTAGAACGCCAGCCTAAAACCTGAGATCAAATTTACAGGAGTGAGATTTCAATAAAAAATCAGAACAATTAAACGTTACAAAATAAAACCATAATAAAATTATGTGTATTTCACAAAAGCTTGAAATAACACACTTTTGATCAACTAAAATTCTCATGGACAATTTGCGACTAACAGCGCAATGTGTTATCAATGAATAAATAATCAGACAAAAAAGGGAGAAACTTATAATGGCTTATCAACACATCCTTCTTGCTGTAGATGACTCTCCTATTTCTTATGCTGCACTTGAACATGCAGAAAAACTTGCACTTGCTTTTAACTGTAAAATTACTGTGATGAGTGTGATCGCAGTTGATCCTTTTAAAGGCGTCGATTTTTATAAAATAGCGCCTGCTGTAACTCAATATTTATTTGAAGCTGAAAAAAATGCTTTAGCACGTTTAAAAGATATTCAAGAAACTTTAGTTCACCATGGTGTAACAACAGTAGATACCAAAGTGGTACGTGAAGTGCCTCCTGCTACTGGAATTTTAGATGTTGCAGATGAACTGAATGTGGACCTTATTGTAATGGGTTCTCATGGACGTACTGGTCTGAAGAAATTCTTCTTAGGGAGCGTTGCACAAGAAGTGTTGTCGATTTCTCCACTGCCTGTGTTGATTATTAAATCTACCCAAGAAGAAGCTTAATTTTTATTTGAAATGTTAATTAAAAAGGTGTGATTATGACTTATCAAAATATTCTTGTCCCAGTTGACGGTTCTGACATTTCTTTTTCTGCATTAAAACATGCTGCTGCGATTGCAAAAGCCTTTGGAAGCAAAGTCACTGCGATCAGTGTCGTTGCTGAAGACCCTTTTGCTGCTGCTGATTTTTACTATTCGCCAGATATGTTAAAAGATTACATTCAAGAAGCAATTAAAAATGCGGAAGAAGGTTTGGGCAAAGCCAAACAATTGGCTGAACAGCAAGGTGTTCAAATTGATACACAAGTCGTGAGAGACTCGGTTGCAGCTGAAACCATCATTAAAACTGCTGAATCATTACATACAGATTTAATTATTATGGGATCGCATGGTCGTAAAGGCTTCCAAAAGTTTTTCTTAGGCAGTTTTGCGCAAGATGTACTGGGTCAAACCAAACTTCCTGTATTGATTGTCAAACAGTGATTGATTAGGGTCTATTAACCGTTCATAAATGATTTGCGTTGTAGATGAATTGTCAAACGCCCCTAAAAACCAAATAAATAAAACCCAGTTTAGCTGGGTTTTATTTATGCAATGTCCATATCAAAGATAACTTGGGGAAACTATTAAACCGCGATAACTTTGACTAAAATGGTTTGAGATTCTTCAAAATCATCAAAAATTTGCTTACGGCTAAGTTCTTTGGACTTTACTTTAAAATTATGATTTTGATAGTGGATGACCTCAGGTATTTGATCAAAATAATTTCCTTCGGCTTCAATACTTTCTTCAAATAAGGCTGTGCCAAGCTGATATTCTCTACTTTTTAAGACAACATACTTAACAGTCGTTTTCATCATTCGCACTCCATTTTCATATGCACTTTATTTTTATTTATATCACTTTTTGGCGCGTTTGAAATATAAAAATTCATCATATTGCATAGTAATTCTACAATTGGCCCAAAAAAGTAAAACCCACCTGTTGAGAAGTGGGTTGACTGCATATTTACAGACTTTACGCTGATTATTCTTTTAACTTTCTGTGATTGTTATTTGATGCTTATTCTTAGTTTTTGTTGTTTTGTGCCATCATTATGGCAAATAAATATGACAAGCTTATTTCAACTCAGCGTTCTTTTGATTTATTTTGTCTTTGATAAATCATATAAGCTAATATTCTGATTTATATATAAAAATATCCGAAAAATTAAATCCATGGCTCAATATGCTTATTTTTTATTTGGTTTTCTTGCAAATTCCCTCAATTCACTTATAGTTAAATTGTTGAATATAAATAATTAATTTAGAGTCATACCAATGCTTTTAAAACAATGTTGTGATCTGCTTGAAAGAAAGAATTTAACAGTCGCATTTATTGAAAGTGCAAGTTCTGGTTATTTATCCAGCCAATTTTCGATCTATAAAAACAGTGGTGCAGATATTTTATTAGGCGGTTTAGTCAGTTACGACCCCTCTATTAAAATTTCAATTTTACAAGTTGATCCATCCCTCATCAAAAAATATAGCGCTGAATCAGTTGAAGTGACTAAAGCAATGGCAATTCAAGGGAAAAAGCTCTTTAGCACTGCAGATATCATTGTCAGTTGTACGGGCTTACTTAAACCTGGTGGGAGTGCTAGTATTGAAAAACCAGAAGGTACTTTCTTTATCTCAATCTATTATCAAAACACATTGTCGAATTTTAAATATTTTATTGAAGGTGAGCCGTTGACTCGTTTAAATCAATTAACTGAAAATGTTGCAGAGGAAATATTAAAAATCTTAAATTTTGTTTAAGATTTATGCTATGTCTTAACTGAAATACAAATTACTGAAATATTTAATTCACTTTTTAACTAAAAAGCGGTAAATTTTACATAGATTATCAACATATCAATAACACAAATGAACTTATTAGGAAGCGGTATGAAACTTCAATTTGCGGTAATTTCTTCTTTAGCATGTTTAACTTTGGCGGGTTGTGCTGGCTCTTATCCAGAAAGAGTTGTTACAAAAGGCCCTTTAATCTGTGAAGCAAATGAAGTTTGCCCTGAACTTTCTATGCGTTGGAAAGATGAAGTCCGTGATGGATTTAAAATCACAGCAGAAATTAACAATCCAACAAAATATGATATTACCCAATTTGTCTTTTTAGTAGATGGTCAGCCATATACATATTCAACCATTAATACCACACAATATGCGGGTACAGTTTCATCAAACTCGATTAATGTTCCTGTCAGCTTTCTTAACTCATTCCGTAATGGTAAAGAAATTTCACTTAAATTGGTAACCAATCAGGGTGATGTTGAACGTCCAATCTTAAAGGCAGATGGTCAACAGTCTTCTGCGTATCTCACTTTCTTAAAGGGTTATACAGGTCAAATTGTTACTCAATAAGACTGAGCAGTATAGATATAAAAAACCAGACAAAATGTCTGGTTTTTTTAACTCAAAATCTTTAACTTAAAATAATGAGCTAAGCCCATTAAGCTAAATTTGTTGAGCAATAACTCTATTAAGTAAAAAACAAATCATTTGAAATTTACTATAATAATTAAAGGTATTTCAAAACTAAAATACCCTCTCTTATCTCAAATATATATGCTATTTAGGTTCAATTGGGGCAAATGGTGCAACCACATCCGCATTTTGTGCACGATGACGCATAAAATGATCCATCAATACAATGGCAAGCATGGCTTCAGCAATAGGTGTAGCACGCACGCCCACACAAGGATCGTGACGACCTTTGGTGAGTACATCTGTATCTTCACGACCTAGATTAATGGTTTTCCCTGGTGTAGTAATACTTGCGGTTGGTTTTAACGCAATCGCTACACGGATGGTTTGGCCTGAAGAAATACCACCGAGAATACCACCGGCATGATTGGCTAAAAACCCATCTGTGCTAAGTTCATCACGGGTTTCATGACCAAATTGTTCTGCAACTGCAAAACCATCACCAATTTCAACACCTTTCACCGCATTGATTGACATCATGGCATGGGCAATATCAGCATCTAAACGATCAAATACGGGTTCACCCCAACCTACAGGTACTTTTTCTGCAAGGATCTCAAGCTTTGCACCACAACTGGTCCCCTGTTCACGCAATGATGTCACCAGCGCTTCAAAACGTGGAACAGCATTGACATCACCACAGAAGAACGGATTATTCGGAACTTCATTCCAATCTAAAGCTTGTGCTTTTTCTTTACCAATTTGCGTCACATGTCCACGAATCACGATCGCAAATTTCTCAAAAAGAAATTTCTTTGCAATCGCACCCGCTGCCACACGCATCGCCGTTTCACGTGCACTTGAACGACCACCACCACGATAATCACGGAAACCATACTTTTGCGTATAGGTGTAATCTGCATGGCCTGGACGGAAAGTTTGCGCAATATTGCCATAATCTTTAGATTTTTGATCTGTATTACGGATCAATAAACCAATCGAAGTTCCTGTCGTTTTACCTTCAAAAACTCCAGAAATGATCTCAACCTCATCTGGCTCTTTACGCTGAGTGGCAAACTTAGACGTTCCCGGTTTACGACGATCTAAATCAATTTGTAAATCTTCAGCAGATAATTCAAGACCCGGTGGCACACCATCAACAATTGCCATCAAGCCTACGCCGTGAGATTCACCACAAGTCGTTACACGGAAGAGTTGTCCAATACTGTTACCTGCCATGCTTACAACTCCTTAAGCTTGAATAGATTGAATAAATAAATCACGGAATGTACGACATTGTTCAGCAGTCAAAGCAAAAATACCTGTACCGCCTTTTTGGAACTGTAACCAGTAAAAATCAATGGTATTAAAATTCTGTTTCATTGCCCATTCTGAGTTACCTACTTCAATCACGATTAAACCGTCTTCAGTTAAATAATCAGCTGCTTGAGCCAACATTTTTCGAACTAAATCCAAACCATCTTGACCAGCAGCTAAAGCAAGTTCAGGTTCATGATGGAATTCATCTGGAAGATCAGCCATATCTTCAGCATCCACATACGGTGGATTTGAAACGATCAAATCATATTGATTTTCAGCTGGGATTTTGGCAAACAAATCTGACTCAAGCAAAGCCACCTGATATTGCTTATTGTGATGCTCTGCATTAATAGAAGCCACTTCTAATGCTTCTTTAGAAATATCAGTTGCATCTACTTCTGAATCAGGGAATGCATATGCCAACGCGATCGCAATACAACCTGAACCCGTACACATATCTAAGATACGTTGCGGTGTTTTTGGATTTGGGTTTTCAGGTAAATTATTCACGCCTGCACGTGTTTGTCCATTTTCATCTAAACAATAAGGTGCAAAACGGTTTTCGATCAATTCAGCAATCGGTGAACGAGGAATTAACACACGCTCATCAACATAGAATGGCTTACCAAAGAAATAAGAGAGGTTAAGTAAATAAGAGGTTGGAATTCTTTCATTTACACGACGTTCGAGTAGATTTAAAAACTCAGCTTTTTCACTTGGCAATAATTTTGAATCTAAAATTTCAGCATCCGCCTTCCATTCCAAAGAAAGCGTTTGTAAAACCAAGGCAGAACTTTCTGCGAAATAATCTTCTGTACCTTGACCCAAATGTGCATCGTATTGACGTAAAGCTGTAACCCCAAAACGAATAAAATCACGAATTGTTGATAGGTTTTCAGCAGCTTCCTGTAAATGTTCAGGGCTAATAGTCGGTCGATCCACTTAAGGTTTCTCCAAGGTCATATTTTTAAACGCCTTATGATACCTTGTTTTGCATGACATTTATAATGCTTTACGACAATTTACTTAGCAATTATTTTATAGCGCAATAAAGCACTATAAACGATAGCTTTGTTTCTCTAACATATTGGCTCTATTGACTGTTTGTTTGAGGGCACAATTGTAATACTTCATTTTATAATCATCAGAAACTGATTTATTCGACTCATCACACTGCTGGTCTCGAAGTTTAAACCATTGTTTCTGATATTTCTTTTGAGCTTTCTGTTGCTTGTCTGTATACAGATCCAGCGTCTGTTTAAATAATGATTTCAAACGATCATCCTGCTTACTCAACTCTGTTTTCATACAGCTGGCAAGTGTTGCCGAGCTTGAACCTGCCGAATTCATACAGCTTAAATAGTCTGAGCTATAACCGATCGCCTGCGTGTGCATCGGCAATAATATAACTAAACTGATACCCCAATACTTTAAATACATTCAATTCCCCTATCCCAAAATCATTATTTTAATTCAAAAACTTTTAATCCAAAGAACTCAGGCACTGATTAGCAACAATCCCCTCTGCAAAAGAGTGTAAAAGATTTGAAACTAAATACAATCATTGCAGATAAATTATTATTAAAACTTGATTTAAAACAATCAACTTTGTTTCACCATGTCACTCGTTTTTTAGATTTATTTTCAAGCCGATTGTTGTATATTTTTAAAACAAATCAATCTGCTTGGTTATAAGATATAAACTTATTTGTGGCAAAATTGCTGAGATTGAGCGCTTAACTTGAAATTGGGTCATTTCACCTTTATATATACAACAAGTTTTTAAATATTTATGAATTTAGTCAATTTATGAGCTACAAACATAATAACCTCATGGCGATGCGTCAGTCATGGTGGGATGATGAATCCACTCCAAATGTCAAAATTGAAAAGCAGTTTTTTCAACAAACCCTCTCTGAGCAAGGTGTTTACGAAGCGCCTTCTCTAGACGATGTAAAATATTTTTTCTTTAGCTTGCCCAGCATTATCATTGTTAAAGGCTATGCACTTGGTTTTACTAATCAAAGCGTTAAAGATCTGATCATTAATTACATTGCTTCAAATAAGCAAGGTTTAATACTCCGCAAAGAGCTTAAAATCCAATTTAGAATGTAAATTTTAATATTGCTTAGGCTATTTTGATGGAATTAATTTAATTCCCCCATTCAGCGAATTGAACTGTTTAAATACAGTCATTCCATGTAATATTCCTTACAATTAGTCATCTTTTTATCTTTTCGAATCTCTTATAAAGGATTTTATCTTCATGTCAGATCAGAACGAAAAGCTCAAACAGTTAAAAACCTCATCAATGGATCGTCGCTTATCAATTGCAAAAGCATCATTATTGGCAGGTACACGCTGGGCAGCTTCAAGTGCGAGTTCAATCTTTTCAAGTGAAGAAGAAAAAGAAAAAAAACGTAAACAAGCTATGAAAGAACAAGCCAATTACCTTGTTCAAGAAATTGGCAAGCTAAAAGGCTCAATTGTTAAAATCGGTCAAATGATGGCGCTTTATGGCGAGCATTTTTTACCTGAAGAAATTACTCAAGCATTAAACACTCTCAATAATCAAACAGTTGCCCTTGCATGGCCTGCGATTAAAGAGCAATTGGTCAGCCAATTAGGTTCAAAACTCAACGATCTCACCATTGATCATGAGCCGATTGGTACCGCTTCTCTGGCTCAGGTTCACCGCGCAACACGTAAGTCAGATGGATTAGAGTTGGTTCTTAAAATCCAATATCCAGGTGTAGCCGACGCCATAGACTCAGATATGAGCCTATTTCGAAATATGCTTAAATTAACACGTATGGTGCCACAAACCCGTGAGTTCGATCAGTGGTTTGATGAAGTGCGTGAAATGATGCATCGTGAAGTTGATTATAAAGTTGAAGCGGCAACAACCCGTCGTTTTGGCCAGCGACTTAAAGAAGATCCTCGTTATGGCGTGCCACAAATTATTGATGACTATTGTACCAATCAAGTCTTGTGCATGACCTTTGAACGTGGTGTACCTATCAACAGTCCTGTCATGCTGTCTTTACCGCAAGAACGACGTAATCTTTTAGGTGAAGCATCACTTGAAATCGCAGTTCGTGAATTGTTTGAGTGGGGAGAAATGCAAACCGACCCGAACTTTGGTAATTACCTTGTTCGTTTGGGCAATGGTGAAGAGATAAAAGATAAAATTATTTTGTTAGATTTTGGCGCTATACGTCAATTCGATGACCAATTACTTCGCGTAGCTTGTAATTTAATCAAAGCGGGTTATAACCACGATGCTGAAGCAATGGTCAATGCGATGTCGGGCTATGAGTTCTTTGATGCAATGCCTTTAAGCATTAAACCCGATATGGCAAAAGTATTTTTATTGGCAACAGAAGCATTTAGTACACCTTTAAATAACCCAGATTTACCCGCAGGTGTGATGGATCAACATAACCGCTATGACTGGAAAAAAAGCCAGCTACATAGCCGTGTGATGCAACGTGCTTCAAAATCAATGGCTTCACGTTACTTCAGTATTCCACCAAAAGAATTTATGTTTATCAGTCGTAAATTTATTGGTGCTTATACATTTATGACGGTGATTGAAGCAAAGACCAATGTACGTAAAATGATTGTACCTTTTGTTTAATCTTTTTAGTTTTCATACACGTTAGACGAGATTGTAAACGTTTTTAAAATGTCACTTTTACCAATACCCAACAAATGTTGGGTTTTTTTATTTTTAAATAAACAATAAAAATCAAAATATTAATAACAAATATCTCATTCACTCTACCACTCATCTAAGGTCAATCACTTTGTCAGCTTTGACATAGTTTTTTATTTTTATGCATGTCAGGATTGTTGTATACCGACACTAAAATACAGGGACTTCGGCATGACCAATATGGTAAATAAAGCTCAAGGTTTGGGTTTAAATCTAATTACAAAAATTGCAGGTAGTGATTTACTTGATCAGTTTAAATTGCGCAAATTTATCGAAAGATCACTTTATCAAGGTTCTAAAGCCGGTTTTAAAACCTTAAGTGCAACACAAAAAGCATTTAAATCGGATTCAAATGTAACCAAACAACGTCTACCCAATCAGCAAAAGTCCCTATTTGATTTGAGTTTGACTGAAGAGCAGCAAATGACGGTGGATGCTATGGATCAATTTGCGTCTGAAGTACTGTATCAATTGGCCCATCAAGCGGATCACGACGAAAAGTTTCCAGCTGAACTTTGGCAACACAGTACTGATTTAGGACTAAATTACTATGCACTGCCTGAAGCTTTAGGCGGTGTTGCATCTGAAAAAAATATTGTGAGTAATATTTTAATTGCTGAACGCTTGGCTAAAGGTGATTTCTCACTTGCTGCAGGTTTGCTCTCTACTTTTAGTGTCATCAATGCAATCACGCAATGGGGTTCTGAAAAAGTTCAATCTGTTTATTTAGCAAATTTTGCCAATGATACCGATATTCAAGCCACTTTTGCAGTACAAGAAGCAACCCCTGCATTTAATCCCTTACGCTTAAAAACCAAAGCGACTGCCAACAATGGACAATTCAGCATTACTGGAGAAAAAACTTTAGTGCTGTTGGGTGCAACAGCAGATTTATTCCTTGTTAGTGCTGACTTTAAGGGTCAAGCGGACGTTTTCGTTGTAAAACGAGATCCAAGTATTACAGTGAAAAAATCACCGGCAATGGGTTTAAAAGCAACTGAAACGGTAACTTTGAAGTTTGACAATACCCCTGCCCAACGTCTAGGTGACGACGATTTTAATTACGCTGCATTTTTAGATTTAGGCAATCTAATGTGGTGTGCAATGGCTGTTGGTAGCTGTGAAGCGGTTAAAGATTACAGTATCAAATATGCCAATGAACGTACTGCATTTGGTGAACCTATCTCACACCGTCAAAGTGTGGCATTTATGATCGCAGATATGGCGATTGAAATTGATGCAATGCGTATGCTGATTTTAAATGCTGCCAGTCTTGCAGAAGCAGGACAACCCTTCCATAGAGAAGCGTATTTAGCCCGTCTACTTTGTGCAGAAAAATCTATGAAAATTGGTACAGATGGTGTGCAAATTTTAGGTGGACATGGTTTTACTAAGGAACATCCGGCTGAGCGTTGGTACCGCGACTTACGTGCAACTGCCGTTCTACATTCTGGCTTACACGCTTAACTTAGAAGATAAAGGATAAAAATCATGAATTTACAAAATCCAAAAAAATTCCAAATGCTTTTAGATCAAGCACACGAAACTGCATTGAATGTTTTACGCCCAATTTCTCGTAAATACGACAAAGCAGAACATGCCTATCCTAAAGAACTTGATATGCTGGCTTCTCTACTGGATGGTATGAACGACGGTGGTGATGGGCTCAATGCTGGCGCTGCAATTAATAAACGTGGCGATATCGACAGTAATAATAAAAATGGCACCAATATGTCGACTGCCTTGGGTGTAATCGAAATGTGTTATGGCGATACAGGCCTATTGCTGACCATGCCCCGTCAAGGGCTGGGCAATTCTGCGATTGCGGCAGTCGCCAATGATGAACAGCTTGAGCGTTTTAAGGGGACATGGGCTGCAATGGCCATTACTGAACCTGGTTGTGGTTCTGACTCTGCTGCGATTCGTACAACCGCAACCAAAGATGGTGATGATTACATTCTGAACGGTGAAAAAATATTTGTCACCTCTGGGGAACGTGCTGACTCAGTCGTGGTTTGGGCAACTTTAGATAAGAAATTGGGCCGTGCTGCAATTAAATCTTTTGTTGTGCCTAAAGGTACACCTGGCATGAAAGTTGAACGCCTTGAACATAAACTTGGCATTAAGGCATCCGATACAGCGGCAATTAGTTTTATTGACTGCCGTGTCCCTGGAGCAAATTTACTCGGTAATGCAGAAATTGATGTAGCCAAAGGTTTTGCAGGGGTGATGGAAACCTTTGATAATACCCGTCCACTTGTTGCAGCCATGGCAGTGGGCTGTGCCAAAGCGTCTTTAGAACGGATTAAAGACATCTTTAAAGATGAACTAGATCCCGATTATGCAACTCCATATTTGCAAACATCTAATTTGGCTGCACAAATCTATCGGATGGAGGCAGAATGGGAAGCTGCACGCTTACTCACAATAAAAGCCACATGGATGGCAGATAACAAAAAACCAAACTCTCGTGAGGCCTCTATCGCCAAAGCTAAAGCTGGGCGTATTTGTAATGAAATCACTTTAAAATGTGTAGAGCTGGCTGCCAGTGTGGGTTATAACGAAGATGAATTATTAGAAAAATGGGCGCGTGACTCAAAAATTCTAGATATTTTTGAGGGAACACAACAGATTCAACAGCTGATTATTGCCCGTCGAGAATTGGGTAAATCTTCGAGTGAATTAAAATAGTATTGCAGCAAGACCTGTAAATTTACTTATTTACCACTATTCAAGTGGTAAAGTTTTGATCAGTTGAATTTTTAACTGATCACAAAAGGTAGAATTTTTGTTATAAAAATTCTACCTTTTTTATTTTCATTTACTTATGTACCAAATTAGAACGATACAAATACAAGACAATCCGTCGATCGCACAAGTTATTCGTGAAGTATCTAAAGAATTTGGCTTAGCACCTGAATCAGGCTTTGCTGTAGCCGACCCGATCTTGGATGATTTATATCAGGTATATGCTCAACCCAATGCCCAATATTGGATTATTGAGGATGCAAATGGTCGCATTGTTGGTGGCGGAGGCCTTTCACCATTACAAGGTGATGCAACTGTTTTAGAGATTCAAAAGATGTATTTTTTGCCTGAACTTCGTGGTTTAGGATTTGCTAAGAAAATTTTAGAAAAGTGTTTTGAATTTGCACAACAACAAGGCTTTCAGTCTTGTTATTTAGAAACCACTCAAGATCTCTGGCAAGCCATTAAACTCTATGAGAAGTTAGGCTTTAAGCATTTATCACAACCTAAAGGTAATACTGGTCATAGTCATGTTTGTGAAGTTTGGATGCTTAAAACATTGCTTTAACGCACCATAAGCTTGTTCAATTCACTTTGGTCGTATTTTCATTACTTTCAGGACATAACACAATGTTATTATGGTCTAAATCACTCGAAATTTTGAGTGATATTTCAATGCGACTTAAAAAAATGGATGATTGGCAAAACAGTCATTGAAATTGCTTAATGGTGATTTACAATGAAAAAGTTTAAATAATTTAATTTTTATGCGTAGAACATCATTATTTATGAGTATTGTGTGAAATTAAGGGAATGTATAAACAATGTTGTATTTGGAAGATTTAAATATTGGTGATCATTTTAAAAGTCGTGAATACGAAATGACTTTGGATGAGGTTTTAGAGTTTGCACATAAGTATGATCCGCAAGTTTTCCATACTGATGCTGAAAAAGCCAAAAATCACCCGATTTTTAAAGGACTTGCTGCAAGTGGATGGCATACCTCAGCGGTCACCATGCGTCTTTGGACTGAATGCTTCCCTGTTGCTTATGGCTTAATTGGTTCAGAATCAAGTTTAAGATGGCCAAAACCCACGCGTGTGGGCGATAAAATACATGTCGATGTCGAAATTGTATCTATCCAGCCGTCTAAAACCAAAAATGATCGCGCAATTGTGACCTATGTAACACAAGCAAAAAATCAAGATGATGATGTATTGCTGATTTCAACCACTAAAATTGTGGTATTTAAGCGCAATTTTGATGCACATTAATCCTAAATTTGTCTTACAATATTTAAGGGTTTTTCCATATCATGACAATATGATTAAACAAGTAAAAACAATGTTCAGAGCAATGGAAAGCACATGAAAACAGTCTCAGCTCGCCAAGATCAGGGAATTCCTGGTGTTTATGGACTATTATTATTAGATATTGTTTCTCGTTGGGGATATAGCGCAGAGACACTTTTCGCACCCTTTAATTTTACCAGCGAGCAGTTAGCAGATCCTGAGTGTCGGATTCCGACACCACTTGCCAATGAATTGATTAAACACGCATTAAAACTTACAGGTGAAAGCACCTTAGGCTTTCATCTTGGTACACAAATGCGTATCTCCATTCATGGCTTTATTGGTTATGCCATCATGACAGCACATGATATTACCGATGCGCTTGTCTTAGCCAACCGTTTTATCCAGTTGCGTATGCCATTTCTACAATTGTATTTTTCGACTTTTGGTGAAAAAGCCACACTACAATTGCAATGTGATATCGAAATCGAACCCTTACGCACAGAAATTGTGATGGGGCTAACCTTTGGTATTATGACCATGGCAAAAGCCTTAACTGGTATTGATTATTTGCATGGCGATATCGACTTTGATTTTCCCAAGCCTGATGGTTTTGACAAATATATCGAGAAACTGGCAAAGCAATACAATATGCGTTTTGAACAGCCACATCTCATTGCAAGTTTTGACAAATCCTACTTGGGCTTAAAAATGGTCAATGCTGACCCGATTGCCAGTCAAATTGCGATTAATCAATGTGAAGCAGAACTTTCAGCTTTGGGTGAAAGACGCCGCTTGGCAATGCGTGTACGTGATATCTTGACCCATTCGGAACAGCATTATTTAAGTATTGAAAATGTCGCAGATCGTCTGCATATGTCAGACCGTACATTAAAGCGTCAGTTGGCTGCCGAAGGTACTTCTTTCTCTACACTGGTAGATGAAGTACGTTATCGCCATGCCACATCGTTACTTTCCCGTACTGACTATACACTGGAACAAATTGCAGATGAACTCGGATATAGTGATGTTGCAAACTTTAGTCGTGCATTTAAACGCTGGAGTGGTCGTAGCCCAAGTAGTTGGCGCAAAGACCCATACTTATAATGTGATTTATCATGATTATTTGTTTCGATGAATAAGTTTATCAGTATCTCTGCTTTCTGTTTTGATTAAAAAACCTGTATAAGTCGTGCCAAAAATAAATTGATTAATGGAGTCATTATGAATCATCCTTCAGATTTGAAATATGCAGCTACACATGAATGGGTAAAAATTGAAGGTGATCTTGTGATTACTGGTATTTCTGACCATGCTCAAGATGCTTTAGGCGACTTAGTCTACGTTGAAGCGCCTGAAGTGGGTAGCCATGTAGTTGCTGGCGCTCAGGCTGGTGTAGTTGAATCCGTTAAAACAGCATCTGATATTCATGCGCCTGTTTCTGGTGAAGTTGTAGAAGTGAATACTGCCCTTGAAGATGATCCTGATTTTGTGAATGACGACCCGTATGGCAAAGGCTGGATTTATAAAATTAAACCAGACAATATTGCAGATGTTGAAAAGTTACTCAGCAATAGCGAATATGAAGCTGGGCTTTAATTTTTAAAATCCTAATGCTTAAAAATAATGTTTAAACACAAAAAGATCAGATGAGTCTGATCTTTTTGTTTAGGTCGTTAAATAAGCTATATCAAGCCGTCTGCAACAACTCCTGTTTCGAAAGCTGCTCTGCAACATCCAACAACAATTGCTCCGTTTTATTCCAACCCAAACAACCGTCTGTAACAGACTGACCATAAGTCATATCACAAGAGATTTTTTGATTACCATCCACCAAATGACTTTCTAGCATTACACCACGTACTTGGGTTACATGTCTTTCTTCAATGATTTGCTGTAAAACCAACGGTTGCTTTAAAGGATCTTTACTGCTGTTACCGTGACTACAATCAATCAGCAATGCAGGTAATTTCCCTTGATGCTGCTGGCGGATCTGTTGGATCGATTCTGCATCATAGTTTGTGCCTTTATTTGAACCACGTAAAATGATGTGTGCTAAAGGATTACCATGACTATGTACAATACAAGGCAATCCCTTTTGACCCATGGCAAGAAACTGATGAGGATGGCTTGCAGATTGAATTGCATCTAAAGCAATTTGAATCGAGCCATCTGTACCATTTTTAAAGCCAATACTAAAAGGCATATGACTTGAAATTTCACGATGAATTTGTGATTCGCTGGTGCGTGCACCAATTGCACCCCAAGCCAATAAATCATCAAAATATGCAGTTGCCATAGGGCTTAAAATTTCACTGGCGATTGGCAAGCCTTTTTCAATAATTTGTAAATATAATTGGCGTGATTTTTCTAAACCCAATTGCATATTGGCAGACCCATCTAAATTTGGATCGTATAAAAACCCTTTCCAGCCTACTGTTGTACGTGGCTTTTCAATATATGCACGCATCACTAGAAAGATCTGATCTGACACTTTTTCTTGTAATTGTATTAAGCGATCTGCGTATTCCAATGCGGATTTTTCATCATGAATAGAACATGGGCCAGTAATCACCAACAGGCGATCATCTGTACCATCGAGAATATTTTCAATTGTTTGACGTTGCTCGGCAATTTGTAAAGCGAGCTTATGTTTTAATGCAAATTTTTCTTTTAACTCATAAGGCAAACTGAGTTGAGTTTCAATGGTTTGATTTTGTTGTAAAGCAATATTTAGTGCATTCATGATGTATTCCTTTGGACTCTCTAAAGTCCGAACTTTTATTTGAGCGTATGGGATCTATTCAAATGGGCGATCAGGTTTTTCACTTGACCAAAGTAAGTCCAATAAAAGTTGCTAAAGTATACGTAGTTAAATTTCATCATGACATTCTCCAAAATCTTTACACTTAATTGATTCAAAATATTTTTAACATTCAGATATAAAAAAACCTGATCGGTGTTGCCGATCAGGTATTAACTTTGATGGGCAACCAATTCATTGCCCGAACGACTTCAGGCAATTATCTAAAGAATTGCCAGAAATAATAAGAAGTAGCGATTACAGGTTGCTTTTTCATCTTTATGTCGTTCATAAAAATCTATATTGAATTTACAATACCTGTAGTCTGTAGACTTTTCAAGCCCTTTTTTAAAGTTTTTCTATATTTTATGTATGGAATACAAATGATTGAGTAAAGACATAATTTAACCCAATCATTGTTGTTAATCCAAAGCCCCTTATTGCAACATTTCTTGCACTTGTTCAGCACAAATCGCTTGGCTAAATAAGAAACCTTGGCCAAATTTACAGCCCACGGCTCTTAAATTTTCAAGCTGCTGAATCGTTTCAATCCCTTCTGCAATAATATCTAAAGAAAGGATTGGACCTAATTTTGCAATCCCTTCCACGATCGCTTTAATTGACTTTTCTTCATGCATACGATTTACAAAGTTATAGTCAATTTTTAAACTATCTACAGGGTAATCACGAATATGCGTCATCGATGAATGCCCTGTTCCAAAGTCATCTAAGGCAATCCGCACGCCTTCTTGTTTAAGTTTTTTCAATGCACGGATAACATATTCATAGCCACGATCAGCCAAAACATGTTCAGTAATCTCGACTTCAACAAGATGATGTGGAATGGCATACTGGGTTAAGCGCTTTAATAAAATTTCGGCATAATTATCCCGCATAAACTCTACAGGTGAAGCATTGATTGAAATCGGTACAACATTAAAGCCTTGCTTGATCCAATGAGAAATATCTGTAAATATTTTATCGTGCATGGTTTCGCTGATTTTAGTCGCTAACTCAAAATCATTAAATGCTTCAGCAACAGTCGCAGGTAAATAAACATTGCCCTCTACATCTCGCCATCTGAGTAATGCTTCAAAACCAATAATTGAGCAATCATCCAGTTTCACTTTAGGTTGGTAAAATGGTTCAATTTGATTGTTACGGATAATTTGGCGCGCTGTATTTAATTGCTTGGCTTTACTTTGGGCAATTTCAAACATGTCTACACCAAACATACGAATTCCACCACGACCCCGTTCTTTAAGGTCATTTAAAGCAGCATCTGCACATTTCAACAATCCTGAGCCATCTTTGGCATCATGCGGATAAATTGAACCGCCGATACTCATACCACCATTCAGCAATTTACCGCTATAAGTAATAGGCGCATCGAGTTGTTGTAATAATTTTTTGGAAACAGCCTCAATCTGTGTATGACTTTCCACATGGTCAATCACCACCGCAAACTCATCACCCCCGAGTCTTGAGATATAGGCATTCTCATCTAAACAATGCGCAAGGCGTTTAGACAAAACCTTGAGTAAATGATCACCAGCAGAATGACCCAAAGTGTCATTAATATGTTTAAAATGATCTAAATCAATCAGTAACAATCCAATTTTGCTTCGATTTTCTCTGGCTTTAGAGATTGATGCCTTTAGCCTTCTTTTAAATGCACGACGATTCATCAAACTCGTCATTTCATCAAATTCACAGATCACTCTGAGTCTTTCTTCGGCAATACGTTGTTTGGTTATATCTCGTGAAACACATAAAATACTGGTGGTTTGACCATTTTCATTGACAACTGGGGTTAAAATATTGTCCCAATACATGGTTAAATTACCAAAGACACTTTTACCTGCAAATCTGGCGTTTTTCCCTTTTGCCGCTTCTTTAATGGCTTTTTTACCCTGTTCACGCACTTCTGGTGGCAATAGTCCGAGCCATTCCATACCAAAAGTTTTTACTTTTTCTTGTCCTAGTAATGCAATACAACCAGATTTGTTCATATGTGACACATAACCATCTGGTGTAATAATTTTGATACAGTCGACACTGACATCAAGCATATCTGTATTGGCTTTTAACGACTCACTGGTTTCACGTAATAACGTTGCACGTTCATGAATATTGGTGCAGGTTATGGTCCAATCAAAAAACTGTTGTTTATAAACCGTACTTTGAGCAATCAGCAAAAACCATTGATAGTCGCCATTCACATGACGGATACGACATTCTTTTTCAAAACGCTGACCAGTTTTCTGCGCGGTTATCCAAATATTATAGATATGTTCTGCATCATCAGGATGTAAGCATTTAATCCAATCGGAATCGCAAATATTATGCGTATCTACACCAATAAATTCTTTTAATGGGGTATTACAATAGCCAATCCCCAATTTTGTCACCCAAATAAGGTGTGGTATCAGATCTAAAGCTTCTTTGACTTCATTCAAAATTTGTGCAGATCGAGGAGTTATAGACTTTGGAAATGAACCCACCTGATTCAAACTCGAATGCAAAGGTAAATAAATGCCTGCCATAAATTAATCCTATCTATCAACGCAAAAATTAAGATAAACCATTGTTCAAACTTATATGTATTTTAAATAACCACAGATTCTTGTATAACCCAAGTGTCGAGTCGTTATTTTTTTAAAAAATCCATGTGATATAAGTCACACTTTAATCAATAAGTTTAAATTGTATACAATAACGTTTATAAAATCTATTCTTTTAAGTTTTTAGGTATGTTTCAAATTTATGACAAACCTATGTTTATTTAAATTATCCTTAAATATCAACCTAATAAATAAATTTTATATTTTGTAATATCAGAAAAAATCCCCCTGTTATGATTTATTCTAAAGAGACTCAATTCTATGATTGAGTTCTGCACTTATTTACAATAATCTTAACAATATCCATAAAAAAATCAATCATTGCGTAATTTTCAAGCAAATTAAAAAAAATTATTTTAAAAAACTAAATAAACAATCATCGTGATTAAATTGCATAATTATTGAATAAAAATTTAAATCATTATCATTTAATAAATACATTTTAATTTAAGCAATTTACCTAAAATAATTTAAAGGTAATTTTAAATAACGAATACCATTTATTTCAGGCTCAGGAAATTGACCTGCATTCATATTGATTTGAATGGCTGGAAGGATCAATTTCGGCATAGCCAATGTAGCATCACGCTGTTCCCGCATCGCAATAAAGGCTTGTTTAGTCACCCCTGTATGGATATGGATGTTTTCTTCACGTTGGGTTTTAATGTCTGTTTGGCAATGATAATCTTGGCGTGATTCAGACAAATAATCATGGCATAAATATAACCGAGTATACTCTGCTAAGTTAAAAATTTTCATCACAGAATCATAAAGTTGTGCCGCAC
This sequence comes from Acinetobacter sp. I-MWF, assembly GCF_025433935.1. Lineage (NCBI taxonomy): Bacteria > Pseudomonadati > Pseudomonadota > Gammaproteobacteria > Moraxellales > Moraxellaceae > Acinetobacter > Acinetobacter sp. I-MWF. The sequence continues at coordinate 2,348,195 of NZ_JAMBAR010000001.1, forward strand.
TGCCTTTTGGAAAATCACAACGCGCTGTGCCATAATCAGGCATAAACAAAGTATCACCAACAAAGGCTGCATCACCAATCACATAGGTCAAACAAGCTGGGGTATGGCCAGGCGTAGGGAGATTATATGCCTCTAACTCGCCAATCTTAAAAATCTCATGATCTTTAAATAAATAATCAAAGGAATGCTGTGCTTTTAAAGACTCATAATCAATATTATAAATTTGACTAAAAATATCTTGAACAGTCACAATTTTTTCACTCATGGCGATTTGACCACCTAATTGTGCTTTTAAGTATTGCGAAGCTGTTAAATGATCTGCATGTACATGTGTTTCAAGAATCCACTGCACTGTAAGGTGATGTTTTTGAATATACTCGATAATATGGTCTGCATGTGTTGTCGATGTTGTTGCAGATGCCGCATCATAATCCAATACACTGTCAATAATGGCACAGTATTGAGTTGCAGGATCAACCACCACATAACTAAAGGTATTACTGGCTTCATCAAAAAAATCTTGTACAAATGGATTCATAAAAAATTATGCTCCTGTCACTTTGCGATGAATCAATACGCCAAACAGCATGGCAACAATAAAATATAGGGCTTGATAATAACCTAAACCAATCAATGTAAATGCTGGTGCTGGACAAATTCCAGCAATTCCCCAACCTATACCAAAAATGAAAGCGCCTGCAATTAACTTTGTATCGAGTTGGGTATTTTTTGGTAATTCGATCACTTCATTAAACACAGTCACAGGATGACGTATCGCTTTTTGAAAAGGAATAAATGCGACTACAATTGCGCCGATCATCACAAAAGCCAGACTTGGATCCCACTGGCCAAATATATCTAGAAAACCGATGACTTTTGCTGGATTCGACATCCCCGAAAGCATTAAACCTACAGAAAATAGCCCGCCAAAGATAAATGCAAAGATATTTTTCATGATTAAGCTCCAATCACATGACGCATCACATACACTGTGATAAATCCAGCCAGCATAAAGGTACAAGTCGCAACAATTGAGCGTTTAGACAAACGACTTATCCCACAAATTCCATGACCACTGGTACAGCCTGATCCTAATCGTGTGCCAAAACCAACCAATAGACCTGCGATGACAAGTAAAATTGGGCTTGTCGTTAGCATCACGATTTCAGGATTAAAAATCACTCTATAGATAAATGGTGTGCTGAATAAGCCCAATAAAAACCACAAAGCGGGTGTTTTAAAAATTCTGTGTGGATTGAGGACTTGTGCAATTAGACCACTTATCCCAGCAACACGACCATTTACAAATAAGTAGCCAACTACAGCCAGCCCAAGTAGGACTCCACCCAAAAAGGCCAGTATAAAATCATGCATTGCTTTAAACCTATACAATATATGTTTTTATAATATATAATTATTTAAATTAATCAACCTCATCTTCAAATAATGATATATAGAAATGTGCAAATCAAAGTCATAACTGCAAATATAATCGCTATATGATTTGCTACAGGATTGCACAGCCTAATTTTTAGTTTTGATTAAAAATCCTCGAATGGCTTTAATTATATTTATAATGAATAATCAACAGCTTATTATTTATTCTAATTTCTAATATTTTGCCAATAGACTTCGTTTATCAATCCTTTTTAAAACGATAAATCAACATAAAATCCCCTCTTTCTTGCCCTATCCCAAAGAAAGAAGAAACTTTTAATACCAATATGTTTCACTCAACATGATTTTTTTGTTTATCAAACAGATCTAATCTTAAAATTAATTAAATTCACTCAATACTTTGTCTACAAACCATTTAGGGAAATACTCGACAACAGGATTTAGTTTTAGCACTTCAGCCTTTTCGATCTCTGCAATAAAAGCTGCTTTTTCACCGTGAGTTGAATTATCAAAAATATATGCACGATCTGAGGCTTCAATTGCCAACATCAATAAATCTAAACTACGGTAATAGCGCTCACAAATTTTCTGTACAGGCACAGCATGACCACCTGTAGCGACCCGATATTGCACACGTCCAATATTAATTTTAGGGTCAACGGTTGCCACATAGTACAGATACGTTTTAAAGCCTTGTTTCTGGGCTTCACGTAGAAACTCAACTTTGCTGATATGCGACATCACAGTTTCAAAAGTGAAACTCATTTTTAACCTTAAAAATTCCATCCGAATAAAATCGATAATGCGTGCGCAAAGATAGGAGTCGATTTCATCTCGGTTAAATATAATGAGTCCATCCAAAATTTGTGGTTTTGAGGATAATAGCGGCACGACTTGGTCATTCTTTTTACGTTTTTTTTGTTTTAAAAATTTCAGTAACGCTGCGCTAGATAAATCATGATGATAATCATCTAAGCATAAACTTTGAGTCGCAGATAATTGTTTTTCAAGCTCATCTGCATTTAAATATGCCCCAATCTGATGGGGCGCTAAATAGTCTTTAATTGTGCTTTTACCTGATCCGTTTGGACCAGCAAACATTCTTATTCTCGGCTGTCGCATATAAAGTTATGCCATCACCTCTTGTTTCTTTTTACGTTTTAACACACTGTGTTTAAGCTTGGGAACCACATAGGCAGAAGATAAATCTTCAACAACTTTGACTTTACCATTGCTTTGTTGGACTAGCTGTTGATCTTTTACATAAGTGATTGTAGCGTTTGACTGACTTGCATGATTAAATGCCGCACTAAACGCATCGATAGCAAGCACTGGAATCGTTGCTTCCTCACGTAATGTCGTCTTCATTGCTGTAAATGTCGTCATGTCAAATATCCTCAGCTTGATTTTTAGCTGTAGTTACATCTTAACATATCACTTATTTTTGTCTATTTATTCAACTGTAAATAGAGAAAATCTAGTTCTGTAGAAAGTTAAAACAGAATGTGAAGATATATTCACAAAATTGATTTAGAAATTCATCAAAAAACATAAGCTAAAAGCCATACGACATGCACTGACACAGTTATACTGTATTAAATAATGGATGGAACCTACCGATGTCTAGTGATCTTGAAATTGATGTAATGCGTGAATCAGCTGCATCAGTCGTGACTATTCTAAAATCTTTAGCCAATACAGATCGCTTACTCATTTTATGCCATCTTGCTCAAGAAGAGTTAAATGTTTCGCAAATAGAAGAAAAAACTCAGATTAATCAACCGACGCTTTCTCAACAATTGATGATGTTACGTAAAAGTGATGTTGTTTCAACACGTCGTGATGGGAAGCAAATTTATTATTCTATTAAAGATCAAAAACTGACAGTGGTATTAACAACCTTATATGATTTGTATTGCCCACAGGTTTAATACACATCTTAGCGTCTAGATAAATTTAAAATAAAAACAAACAATTCAGTATATAAGTTAGCTGTCGCTATTTTTCTTAGCATTTTTTCTGCATAATATATATGAAAATATGCTAATGAAGTTCCAATGGCTGCCCCAAAAGTTCAACTCAGTAAAATACTCCCTGCATGGCAATGGCTGCAAGACTATAATGTCCCTAAATTTAGGGCTGATCTACTTGCTGCTTTAATCGTCATTGCAATGCTTGTACCACAAGGTATGGCTTATGCCATGGTTGCTGGGTTGCCTCCTGTGACTGGCTTATATGCCAGTATTTTACCCATGATCATCTATGCCATTGTTGGTGGCAGTCCAACGCTTTCGATTGGTCCTGTTGCACTGATTTCCATGATGACCTTTGCTACACTTGAACCGCTCTATGAGGTAGGTTCGCCTGTATATATTCAAGCCGCATGTTTATTGGCACTTCTCGTCGGCATACTTTCAAGCTTACTGGGAATTTTTAGATTCGGCTTTTTAATCCGTTTAATCAGCCATCCTGTGATTAAGAGTTTTATCATCGCATCCGCAGTATTGATTGCACTCAGCCAAGTTAAATTTATGCTCGATGTTCCCTTAAAATCAGGCAATATTATCGAGTTTATTCAAAGCCTATGGCAATACATTAGCTTTACCAGTATTGAAACTTTGATTTTTGGTGTCTGTGCCATTCTGTTTTTGATTTACATCCCAGTTTTTTTTAAATCTAAGTTATGCCAATCTTATGCACATTCTCTACAATTCTGGGTGAAAGCACTGCCCTTGGTTCTGGTGTTTATTTCGATTGCGTTAATACATTTCCTGCATATAGACCAATTTGGCATCAAAACCGTAGGTGAGATTCCTTCGGGATTTCCACCAATTGCCATGCCTTACTGGCGCTGGGATTTGGTGATCCAGCTTTTACCCGGTGCAGCCATGATTACCATGGTGAGTTTTGTCGAATCTATTTCTATTGCACAGACCACAGCATTTCAACAACGTAGTGAGCTCAATAGTAATCAAGAGCTGATTGCACTGGGTTTAGCCAATTTTAGTGCAGGTGTCACATCAGCATTTCCTGTGACTGGCAGTTTATCACGTACAGTGGTCAATGCAGATGCAGGCGCAAAAACACCTATGGCTGGTGTGTTATCTTCAATTTTTATCGTGATTGTGAGTTTATATTTTACCGGTTTATTTAAACAACTTCCTTTAGCGATTCTCGCTGTCACCATTATGGTATCCATTTGGAAATTGGTTGATTTTAAACCCTTCATTGAAACATGGCGTTATTCCAAAGCTGATGGGATTGCCATGTGGGTCACATTCTTTGGGGTGTTGTGTATCGATATTTCAACAGGTTTGATTATTGGTATTGTTTCTACATTTTTATTGCTGTTATGGCGTATTAGCCGTCCACATATTGCCGTCATTGGCTTAGTTGAAGGCACGCAACATTTCCGCAATATTTCAAGACATGATGTTTTGACCAGTACCAATATTGTGTCTATTCGTATAGATGAAAATCTAAGTTTTTTAAATGCCAATACCTTAAAAGAATTTATCATTTTAGAAGTCAGTAAACACCCAGAACTACATCATGTGGTGATCAATTGCTCAAGTATTAGTAATATTGATGCAAGCGCTTTAGAAACTCTGGAAGAAATCAACAGTGATTTAAATAAATTAAAAATCCAAATGCATCTCACGGAAGTCAAAGGTCCAGTCATGGATCGTTTAAAACAGTCCAATTTAATTAAACAGCTTAGTGGAAATATTTATTTAACGCATTACCAAGCCATGCATCAATTAGATGCCCAAACTTTTAGTTAAATAATCGTTTAAATTATCAACATTTTTTATTATGATTACTGAAAAAGCTATATATTTTTTAATATCTTAATTTTTATGGCGAAATTGTATTATTTAAGTTTTCGCTTTTAGGTATAGAATACGCGGCTTGTTCATCGATTTTAGACCAGTTTAGGCATAAAGGTTCAACATGTTTGCTGTCCTAGCACGTTTAAGTTTAGTTACTCGTATTCTTATTGCCATTATTCTTGGTTTTATAGTTGCGTATCTATTCCCCAATTCAGCCCAATATTTCATTATTTTAGGCGAGCTTTTTATTAAAGCATTAAAATCCATTGCACCAATTCTTGTATTTGTCTTGGTTCTCTCATCGATTGCTAACTTTAAAGTTGGCGAAGGTGCGAGTAACTTAAAACCAATTCTTGGATTATATGCAATTGGAATGTTACTGGCTGCGATTAGTGCCATTACGATAAGCACGATGTTTCCAAGTACTTTGGTTTTTGCACATGCAAGTGAAGTGACTTTACAGCCACCGGGTAGCGTAGCAGAAGTATTAAAAAATCTACTCCTTAGTTTTATTACCAACCCAATAACAGCTTTACATGAAGCGAATTTTATTGGCATTTTAGCTTGGGCTGTAGGCTTAGGTGCGGCACTTCGTCACGGTTCAGAAACCACTCAACAAGTGATTACAGATATTGCGGATGCGACGAATGCCATTATTCGTGTGGTGATTGCTTTTGCTCCTGTGGGGATCTTTGGCTTAGTTGTTGCAACATTTGCGCAAGCAGGTTTAGAAACCTTAAAAAACTACGCGCACTTAATTGCTGTACTTGTTGGTACCATGCTTTTTGTAGCCCTCGTCATCAATCCATTGATTGTTGGTTTTGTGATGCGTAAAAACCCATATCCTTTGGTTTTAAAATGCTTAAGAGAAAGTGGAATCACTGCATTCTTTACCCGCAGTTCTGCGGCAAATATTCCAGTAAACCTTGATTTGGCAAAACGCTTAGGGGTAAATGATACTACTGCTAACGTTGCGATCCCATTAGGTGCAACAATTAACATGGCAGGTGCAGCGGTAACGATTACCGTGCTCACCCTCGCTGCTGTGCATACACTTGGTATTCAAGTTGATATTGTCACTATGGTGATCTTATCTGTAGTTTCTGTGGTAACGGCTTGTGGTGCATCTGGTGTTGCTGGTGGTTCTCTGTTGTTAATTCCCGTGGCTTGTGGTTTATTTGGTATTCCTTCAGAAATCTCAATGCAAGTAATTGCAATTGGTATGGTGATTAGTGTGCTTCAAGACTCAACAGAAACAGCATTGAATTCCTCGACTGATGTCTTATTTACAGCAGCAGTTGATCTTTCTAAAAATTAATATACAAGGTATATGAATAAAAAGAAGGAATTATGCCTCTACAGTATTTGCCCGTTTGGATTCAACTAGGTGCGTTTATGCTTGCAGTCAATGCAGGCATAATTAATGTGCTTGGTTTGATTACCGTCCTTCATCAATCCATCTCTCATATGACGGGCAATGCCAGTTTATTTGCGCAAGCACTGATTCATCAACAATATGATCATGTGCTTTACCTTTTCTTGGTCATGCTCAGTTATGTGATTGGGTCAAGTTATAGTGGCTTTATTTTAGGTAATAGCAATTTTAAACTGGGTCGTAGATATGGTGTTCCACTCAGTCTTGTCAGTGTGTTTATTTTGCTTTGCTGGTTATTTATTCCTTATTATCCAAAATATGCTTTACTTTGGGCAAGTACCGCAATGGGAATGCAAAATGCCATGGTCAGCCACTATAAAGGCACGATTATTCGCACTACACATCTTTCAGGGGTTTTAACCGATCTTGGTCTGGCTTTAGGCTATCTTTTTCGGGGACTCGGTATTGAAAAGCGCCGTGTCACATTACATTTATTGATTCTTTGCGGATTTATTCTGGGTGGGCTGATTGCCAGTATCGTGTATCCTTATTTACAATTAAATTCATTCCTTATCCCTGCTGGATTAAGTTTAATACTCAGCTTAACGTATTGGTTTATTTATTTTCGGCATGGTTCGAAACACATTTAATGGTTGGTTATTGTTATGGTCAAAAACGCATTGCAAGCACAGTTACTCAAAGCTGGCTTAGTGGATAATAAAAAAGCAAAGAAATTGTCAAAGCAGGCACAGCATGAGCAACGTACGGGTCAGAGTAATGAAGCTGAGCTTAAAGCTAAAATTGAACAAGACAAACAAGAGAAAATCAGTAAAGACCAAGCGCTGAATCAAGAGAAACAACGCATTTTAGATGAAAAAGCCTTAAAAGCTTCAATTATCCAAATGATTGGTCAACATAAAATCACAGATACAGATGGCGATGCGGTCTATCAGTTTATCGATGGTTCGGTTAAGAAAATCTATATCAATCAGCAAGTTTATAATGCCTTGGTTTCAGGCAGTTTGGTGATTGCACATGACAATAATGATGCCTACGCAATTTTACCCAAAGCTTTGGGTGAACGTATCAATGAAAAAATGACTGGATTTATTATTGTCAATAATTCTGAGAAGAATGAACAAGTGACGGATGAGGAAGATCCTTATGCTGCTTATGTTATTCCAGATGACTTAATGTGGTAATCCCCTGTTCTATTTTTCAGTTTATATTTTTAGAAATTTCATCAGCCTAATGCTTCAATCATTAGGCTTTTTTTTGATTTAAATAAAAAAAATTCAGCATTAAATTTATTTTTTATCCATGCACTTTTCCTCAAAATTTCTACATAATTGTGCGCTAATCTTACGCGAAATTACATAAACGGAACGATGCAACATGCACCGTACAAAACTTTACTGGGGTACATTGAGTACTTTAAGCCTTGCAATATTCGCCATCACCTCTGCAAGCCTTGCAAATGATGAAACAATATCTGCAAATAAAACCACTGAAGCGACTCAACTTAAAGAAAATGAATCACCAAAACAATTAAAAACCTTGGTTTTTGCCGCTGAACAAACACCTGCTAAAGATCCTGATATCAGTGCGGTCGCTAAAACCATTGTGACACGTGAAGAAATGCTGCAATTCGGCGATCAATCGGTCAATGATGCTTTAAGACGTGCAGCAGGTTTTCAAATGCCAACACCTGGGCAAGGACCACGTGGATCAAGCGGTTCAGGCAGCATGCGTTTTCGTGGTGGTGACGCACCAGTATTTTTGATTAATGGTGAAGCTGTACAAGGTGGACCACGTGGTGGTATGTCTATTGTTGACTCAATTACGCCTGAAATGATTGAACGAATTGAAATCACCAAACAACCTAGTGTAGCTCAAGCCTCAGTTGCCTCATCCGCAGTGATCAATATCATTTTAAAAGAACCCTTAGACGATGCTGGAATTAGTGGCAATGTGAAATTAGGATATGGCATCACCCAATCGGATCAAAAAGAAGAACAACGTAAAAATATCAGTGTACAAGCAGATGGGCGTGATGGTGCATGGATTTACAGTGTTTCAGCCAATCAAATGTGGAATGACAGCAAATCAAGCACAGAAATTGAAAATATAAATGGTACACGTCAACAAATACGCAGCACCAATCGTACAAATATCATGTTTGCACCACGTGTTGAATATCAAATTGATGATCAACAAAAACTGGTTTCAGAAATTTTTTATCGTAAGAATGAAAGTGATGGCTCTAGCAGTAATCAAGTTCAAAATGATAAAAATGACAGTATTCGTTTAAATACCCGTTATGAGCGTAAAGATAAAGGTGACTCAGACAAAGTCCGCTTGTCTATTGAAAAGCAAAATGAAACTGAATCCACTCGTTCCAATCAATACAGTTCTTATATTGATGAAACTGTGAATGAATACGGCTTAGCCTATGATGGGGTACGCAAGTTTGACGAAAGCAAACAAGTAAAATTTGGACTTGATGCGCGTGCCAATGCGCTAGCAAGCAATATTGCTGATACATTAGATGAGCAACGTTACGCACTTTATTTGGAAGGCAGTTGGAAGTTTTCAAAACGTCAAACGCTTACCGTGGGTGCGCGTCAGGAATGGTTAGAACGTTCAGGCTTGGTTGAATACAGTGATCAAAACCTCAGCCCTGTGCTTGCACACCGTTTAGACTTTAACGATCAATGGTCTTTGCAAACCAATGTTAGTCGCGCCTTTAAAAGTCCAAATAGTAACAATCTCATGCCGACTGTTTCCATTTCAACAGATGCTGATGCAGGCTCTATCAATAACCCAGACCGTGGTGGTAATCCCAATCTTCGACCTGAAAAAATCACCGCACTGGAAACAACCTTGGGTTATAACACTACTGCAGGTGGCGTAAATATTACGGCTTTTCATCGAGATATTGATGACTATATCGAAAAAGTGATTCGTCAAGAAGGCACACGCTTTGTTGAACGTCCGTATAATCAAGACCAAGCAACAACCTACGGTGTAGAAATTTCAGGTCGCTATGCTTTAAAACAAACCGAAAATGGTCATTCATTTATGTTGAATGGACAATTATCGACGGTACGCGCCAAAATCGAAGATACCGATCATAATACCCGTTTAGCCAGTGATGTTGCCCCTTATACAGCAAGTACAGGCGTTTCATACAATTACCAGCCTTGGCAATTGGCAAGCAGTATTAATCTAAGCTATACGCCTGAATTTACCCGTGCTTTAGACAATCTTCCCTATGATCGTACAACCAATCAACGTGTAAATGTGGATATTAGTGCGACAAAACGCTTCCCTAAAGGCTGGGCAACAACACTGAGTGCTCGTAATATTTTGAGTACAGACTATAAAGAGCGCTTAAATAATCAAAGTGATGGTGCTTTATATGAAGCTCGGGTCAATGATGCTATTCCAAGCTTCTTGTTCAGTGTAGAGAAAAAATTCTAATTTTGATTAGTACAGATATATAAATCAAAATCTTCTCAATTATTTACTGATAAATAATGAGTAGATAAACATAAATAAGTGATCAATTTAAAAACCGAAGTTTTAAAAACTTCGGTTTTTAAATCTGATTAAATATAAAAACCACAAATGATAAAACAGAGTAAACAGACGGTTTCCGCGATTTCTATACTGGCACCAATGGTGTCACCCGTAATCCCATCGATTCGTTGAATAAACTTATAGCGTAGATAAATTAAGGTGAGGATAAAAATTGTCGCCGTCACCAAACCAACCCAAACAAAATAACCTGCGCCCAATAAACTGATACCAAAAATGATCATTGCCCAAGTTTTAGGGATATATTGAGCAATCGACCAGCCTAAGCCCTTTTCACGGACATATTCAGTGGTCAGAAATAAAAATAATGGTGTTAAACGCCCTAAAATAGGAAATAGAATCAAAGCAGTATAGTGTTGTTCCTGTAATAACACATACAGTGCAGACCATTTAATCAAACAGATAACAATTAAACTCAGCACACCAAACGGTCCACATGCTGGGTCTTTCATAATTCTTAAGGTATTTTCTTTATCACCGAAGCCACCGACCCAAGCATCCGCAGTATCCGCTAAACCATCTAAATGTAAGCCACCCGTGAGCAAAATCCAGATGACCAGAATAATGGTACTGAGTAAAACTACAGGCAAAACATGTAGAAAACTGGCAACGGCAAACAGAACCAAACCAATCAAAAGTCCAATCACTGGATAAAATAGCAGTGACTGACCATTTTGTTTTGGCGAAGGCATATTTTTTAAATAAACAGGGAAAATCGTTAAAAATTGCAATGCAATAAAAAATGGGGTCATTTATTGCTCTCCAATAACTCTAACTGCATAGTTTCGCTGTCCAACATAAAGCGATTTAATTGCCCAAGCTCAGCAGACATTTTTAAAATATCATCAAGAGATTGTTGTAGCGCCATACATTTTAAAAGCTTAATCACACCACCATGCGTCACAATCAAAGCTGTTTGGCTTTGTGTAATCAACATCTGCTCTTTGATCGCTTGTAATGCTTGCTTAATTCGGTACTGAAAATCTAAATATCTTTCAGCATTTGGTGGAGTAAAACGTGTCGGAGATTGCCAAAAATTTTCCAATAACTCAGGCGTTTTTGCATAAATCTGCTGTGTTGAAATACCTTCCCAATCACCAAAATGAATTTCTTGTAATCGATGATCTTGCATCAGTGGTATTTGAACTTGTTCAGAAAGTCTCTGTGCAAAAGAGAAACAGCGCTTTAAAGGCGAGCTAAACATAAAATCCCATTGCGTTTGCACAGAGGATTGATCATAGGAAATGGTCTGGTGCATTTGTTGCCAGCCCAATTCTGTCAATTCATCATCAGTCGAACCACGCAAAGTATGATTCAGCGTAGTTTCCCCGTGACGTAATAGATCAATCCTCAATTTCATGCATATGCTCTTTTTGAATTATGAATAAATTTAAACTTTCTCGCCAATTACCGCAGCTTCTGCAAAAGTGGCCATATTGTTATGTAAACTACATGCCAACTTAATCACACCCAAGGCAGCACCCGCACCACTGCCTTCTCCCAAACGTAAATTAAGCTTTAATAATGGATCAGCATTCAATTCTTGTAATAGGCGTTGATGCCCATATTCAGCAGACTGATGACCAAACAACATCCATTGTCGAACTTCAGGATTGAGTCGTACCGCGACTAATGCCGCCACAGAACTAATAAAACCATCGACAATTACAGGCATCCCGAGTTGAGCACAGCGAATATAAGCTCCTGTCATTGCAGCAATTTCTAAGCCACCTACAGCACACAAAACTTTAAATGCATCATTTTCAACATAATTTTTATGTAACTCAAGTGAATGCTGAATGATATTTTTTTTATGAATCAACTGATCAGCACGAATTCCCGTGCCTACACCTGTCAGTTGCTCAGCAGTTTCATTTAATAAGAAACATGCAATCGCTGAAGCTGAACAGGTATTTCCAATCCCCATTTCTCCAGCGATGTAAATTGAAGCACCCTGTGCAATGGCTTTTTCTACACTCTCACGCCCCAGCGCCATGGCTTGCTGACATTGTTGCTCAGTCATTGCCACTTGTTGAGCAAAATTGGCAGTCCCTTGAGCAATACTATGACGCTCAACCCCTTGATATTGGTAAGCCTCTCCCACTGTGCCACAATCAATGACTTGTAAGGTCGCAGCATATTCTTTTGCAATTACACTGATACACGCGCCACCCGTTGCAAAGTTTTGTAGCATTTGACGCGTTACTGCTTGCGGATATGCTGAAATATTTTCAGCCATCACTCCATGATCACCTGCAAAAATCGTGATCCAAGGTTTATCTACATTGGGTTTTGAATTACTTTGCAAAGCGGCCAATTGCACGGCGACATTTTCCAAAACAGACAGTGAGCCTGTTGGCTTGGTCAATTGTAATTGACGTTCTTCAGCCTGTTGTTTTGTTTCTGCGTTTGGCACTTTACATGCTTCTAACCACCAATTCATTGTTGCTCTCCATCTCGTATTTTAAAAATTCATTGTTAATCGTTAAAATGCTCAAGTTTATATGATAAAAATCACAATATTTATCCTTTTAATAACATCGGAAAACCTGCGATGCAAAACACTACTTTATCAGCTATTTGACCTAATAGTTGATGTAAACGTCCTGATTCATCAACAAATTTTCGGGTTATTTCACCCATTGGTATAACACCGAGTCCTGTTTCATTGCTAACTAAAACAATTTTAGACTTTAATGTAGGTAGAATTTTCAGCAATTTTTCACATTCGATGCGCTGAAGATTTGAGTTCTCATGCATCAATAAATTACTCATCCATAGGGTTAGACAATCCACCAAAATCACTTGTTCTTGTTGATCTATTTGTTTTAAACAATCGGCGAGGTAAATTGGTTCTTCAATCAGCCGCCATGCATCAGGTCGTTGTGTCTGATGGTGTGAAATACGTTGTCGCATTTCATCATCCCACGCTTGCGCGGTAGCAATATAAACAACTTGTAGATTTAAGTCTTTTGCGATCTGTTCAGCTAATTTACTTTTGCCTGAACGCGCGCCACCTAGGATTAATTGCAACATAAATTTGACTCCCAAGATCCATCTGTTTTTTTCGGATTGAGTATAAGCTGATGTAACGTAGCTAAAGGCCCCTGTAAGACTTGCGCTTGATATATACCAAAATTAAGCTGATCAATGCCAATTTCAAAACTTTTTTGATCAATCGTTTCGATAGCCTTAAATATTTGTTGCGTTTTAAATTCAGCTGAATACAAACCTAAGGTGATATGCGGACAATAATCTAAAGCAGCAATTTCGTGACTTGATTGGGATAATAATTGTCGAATATTGCTTAGGCTATTTTCATGATCTTGAATTTGTATAAATAAAGCACTGCTAAAACTATTTATTTTTCCTGTTGTTAATTTAAAACTATTTAACTGGTTTTGGCTCAAAATTTTAAGCTGTTGTTGAAATTTACTTTGGATAAAATCATCATCAAATTGCATTTTATCTTCCGTTAGAAAACCACAAATATACAATGTGATATGAAATTGGCGTGTGTTGGGGTGCAATAAATAGTTTGAGAATTTTTCTGTTAAATCGCTTAAATAAGCCAATAATTCAGGATGATGAATTTCGATATACCATAAGGCGTAGTGTTTTCTCCCTTTGTGCCACTCGGGATAATCATGTGTCTCAGTTGGAGTTGTTAAACTTTGAGAATCTAAAAACACATCAAATTCACATTAATTTTAATGCTTCTATTAAAGCACGTAATCATCATGTTTAAATCTTGAATTGACTGAGTGTTGTTCAATTGAAAATGAATTTTATTCAGTCAGATTTTATGATTGCCTGATAAAAATCTAACATAGATTCAAAGTAGTAATCTGCTTTCGCCAGCATGGTCTGATTTGGCGCTTTAATATCCTCAATCAAAATCGTTACTCCCCCAGCCAAATCTGCTGAAGTAATCCCATTTTCAGAATCTTCAATCATCAAGCTGTGTTGTGGATTTAGATTTAATAACATGCAGGCTTTGTTAAAAATTTCTGGATGTGGTTTACCTTGTATCACGTCATCGCCACAGACCAACAAGGTAAAATAATGATCAATTTTTGCAAGTTTTAAATATTTTTCAGCAATTTTTCTGGCACTAGATGTAGCGACAGCCAATCGGATATTTTGAGATTGCAAATATGCTAATATTTCTAAAAGTCCAGCTTTCACTGGTACGCCTTGTGACAAAATCATCTCAAGTTCAATTTGTTCAGCACGTTGCCGAATGTGCTGGTAAGGGATATCTTGACCATAAAACTTTTGTGCTAACTGTTCTGAGCTTAACGCATTAAGCCCTAAACATTGCATCAAATAATCTAAGCTAAATTCTACACCAGTGATTTCCAAAGACGCTTGTTTTAACACATCAAACCTAAGCCGTTCAGTGTCCAGCATCGTACCGTCCATATCAAAAATAGCAGCTTGAATCGTATGTTGCTGGAATTTCACAGTGTTCCTTTTATAAACAGATTAAAAGGGAGAAACCTGTACTCCCTCAAATTTTATAGCAATCTATTGAATACTATAACATTGTTTCAACTTTAAATAATCATAATAATAGCTGTTTGCTTTATAGCGGGCATAATCACAATCTTTTTTAAAAGCAATCTCTTTTTCGTTATAAAGCATTTTTAACAAAGTCTGCCCTTGCGAATTCTGATAAATATCCCACTGTAAGTTTGCTGCCATCGGTGAGATATCTTCACCACGCCACGCACTATTTGAATAATTAAACGTCTGCGTCAAAGGCACAGATTGCATCATCCCCTTTAACTCTAAGCTAGTAGCTAAAGGAATTATGATTTCAGCATGAGCAAATCTTAATACAGCAACATTCTTTTGTGTATTGCTCATAACATCATCAACTTGTTTAAATAAATCCTGTTTGAGTGATTTAGCAATATCTGTTGTTACAGCTTTGCCTGTATCAAAGCTTGGTCCCTTACTATAAAAATCATTGGCATCGTTATATTGTGCATAAAACTTAGCCGCTTCAATTGGCATATATTTTTTAAAATTTGTCGCACCAAGCTCGTCTTGCATTCCGCCAGTGATTGAATACAACTCATACACATAAGCAGCAGCATCTACTGCACTGGCAATGGTATTTTTCCCCTTTCCTTTTTCAGTAATCTGTTCACCTTTAGGGCTTGTTACAGTGAATGATCCTGAATTACTAAAGTTATAGCCAGTTTGACCAATTTTTTGAATAAACGCTGTTTTAAAAATTGGGCTTAATACTTCTGTTGCGATTTTTTGCGCATTAGGATCTGCACTCAATATTTTAATTTTTTGTTTTAAATCTGGATCATTCTCTTCAAAGTCTTGATATTTTAAGCTAGCCGCATAGACTGTTTTTTCTAAATCTGTTTTAACATTCGCCAAATCGTCTTGTGCATTTAAACTATGAAAATACAGATGAAAGCGATTTACCCCACCATCACCAATACTTGGTATAGAGGTACTGTTGAGACTTTGATAGCTTGCTGGTGTAATTGCAGTTTTTAAACTCGGTTGCTGTTTCAACAACGCATGGGTAAAAAATTTAGCACTGTCCACTGCTCGATCCACACCCGAGCTAACGATCTGTATAGATTTACCTTGTTGACTGGCTTGATTAAACAATTGTGGTAAGCGTTGTAATAAGCGATCTGCAATACCCTGATGTTCTTTAATACCTACAGAGGTTTCGTTGCCATAACCATACTGGCGTATACCTTCCACTCCATAACCCAATAGAATATTGGCTTTCATCATGGCTTCTAAATCAACACCCAATTGTTCACCCAATAGGGTTAAAGCATTTTCCTGTTTTGCTTTTAACCACATGTTGTATAAAGCTAAATCATATTTAATACTCGATAGACCTCGTGAACCATGTCGAGCAACTAATTCTGTAAAAACTGCGTGATAACCTGCTGGTGTTGCTTCATAACTGCTTAGTTTCTGCTGGGGTTGATAGGGTTGTTTGGTCTGTAAATATAATGATGTATCAGCTTTAGGTGGGACGACAACAGCTGAATTATCATCATGATCATTATTGCAGGCTGTTAAAAATAGTCCTGAAGCAAAACAAATGATTAGCGAATGTTTAATTTTAAATGGTTTCATCATTGAAATATCATATTTGATTTAATGCAGGCAAACTAATCAAAGAACATGACACTGGTATGACCATCCTCTATTTATTCCATTTAAAAACAACAAAATAAAAAGACAGCAATAAGAAAATACTAAGCAGTAAATAATATGGGAAGATAATGTTAAGTTGGTACAACCCTGTGCTCATTAATGGTGCAACAACCAAACTGAGCGCTTGCGCCATGGTGCATAAAGCAGCAATTTTAGTTTGCAAATTTATCGAAACTGATTGTGATGCACCTGTGGTAAATGCCGGCATTAGACATGCCACAGCGATACCATAAAACACATAAGCTAACTGAAAAATCACGATCTGCTGGGTATAGATTGACAAGATCAGCCCAATCAGCATTGAGCTTAATCCAACCATTAAAAGCTGTGTTAACGACCAGTTTAGCCATTTAGAAATCGCAATTGGACTAAACCTTTGCGCTTGTCCTTTATTAAAAATCTGCGGCAATTTATCTATTCGATGCCGCCCTACAAGACTTCTATATGAAAGTGGTACATATAATTGGGATTGGATGGATTCCAATGGAATCATTAACAAGGTCAAGCCTTGGCTAAACGCAAGTTGTGTAGAGTTTTGCTGATATTTCTCCAGTAAAATTCTACTTCCTGTTTCTTGTGAGTATGCATTGATTAGGTGCTGCATCGCCAATCGGCTGGCAAGCTCTTTCATCTGACCATATCCTCTGTACAAGACTTTTTACTGCACTAAAAAGATCTAGAAATTTGATTTATGTTTTTCTTGGATCGTGTAGCTCTGCTTAACACAAAAATAATGATAATCATTCGCATTTGAGAATGCAATGTTACACCCTGCTTGTCTATGCAGGTTTAACACTATGATTCTGTGAAGATTTATGATGAATTGGTCTTTTTCTTATGGTTTATATTTTAAAATTTTTAATTGTAATAAATGATAATATTCTCATTTAGAATTGAGAAATTTCATCGAAATTTTCATTTTAAGAGATTATTTAGCAAGTTTTATCGATCTATAACTTCACTAGCAGATTTTAATCTAAGGCTTATTTACTGATTTATTGTGATATTTCTAATGGAAAAATAAAAAGTAGATTTAACGATATCCGTGAATTGTGTCGCTTCTTTAAAATGCTATTTCATCTAGATCTTGTCGAAGCAAATCTGACCCAATCAATCAGAGCGATACGATTTAGCAAAAATTTTTGTCCAAAGCTAATATAATATCGCTTGTTTATTTTGGTGAATGCCAAAGTAACTGAGGTACAAAATTACAAGTTTGATCTAACCAACACAATTTTTCTTTACGATCCAATCGATCATGAGCACCCATGAGGTGTAATACATATCGATCTAGGTCACTGGCATCAATTGGTTTTTCACTGACTATTCCTTTAGTCGGCATATGATCATACCAAATAATAATTGGAATACGGTAGCCAGCTTCAGTATTTGCACTATGCCCAGCATAGTTTTTAGCATGCCCTACTTCATTACCATGATCCGATAAAAAGGTAAAAGATCTAAAATCAGATTGTGTGGAAATTAAAAGATCGAATAACTTTGCAACAACCCAGTCTTGGTAAAGTATGCTGTTATCGTATTCATTGCGTTTTAACTGAATTAAGTGATTGATCTCATTTCGTTCAAGTTTTTTTTCAACCTCATCATTGCTAGAATCATTAAACTTAGAAAATTGTTCTGGGTAGCGCAACTTATAATTTGGATGTGAACCAATGAGATGCAGAATAATCAACTTACGAGGATCTGGGTCATCCAATGCAATTTTATAAGCGGGCAGAATATTTTCATCTAATGACGTGCTACTACGACCTGACTTTTTATTGATAAAAACAGCTTCATCTGCAAATGAGGCAAAAAGTGAAGAGATATAAACATCATCTTGGTTACTAATCCAATAAACTTTAAAACCTGCAGCCTTAGCGTATGCCATAATATTTTCAGGTGCATGATCATCCATTGCATTTCGCGTACCATCATTAAATAAATAACGTAAAGATTGAATAGTAGAAGATGCTGGTGAGTATCCACGACAAAAGACTTTGAATTGTTCACTCCGTTGAGTTAACTCAGGTGTTGTATTTCGTGGATAGCCACATAATCCAAAATTAAAACTGGTAATGCTGTCAGTTAAAACTATGGTATGTGTCTGCCTTTTATTCAATTGACCACTAAAATCTAAGCGCTGTTCTGCATTCAATGTCCATTCTTTATGTATCTGATCATGCTGTAGAATACGCTGTTTGAAATCTTGAATTTTGCCATAGTATCCATACCAAAATGGCAATGGATGTAAAGCAATTGAAGGCTTAATCGCATAGCTGGCAGTACACAGTAGAAATAACAAACCTATAGCATAACGTCCTAATCGATGTACTTTCTGATCATGGAACTCATGCGTATTAAAATATTTAAATAAAATAAAAAAATATAAAATCAAAGCGCTTAAAATCAAGCCAACAAATAGAATAAAAAAGCCAAGATGCAGTTGAAAAAATTCTAAACTTTCATTCAATGTTGTATTCGCGATAGATTCAATAATTGAATATGCTTCAGCGTCACTATTGAACAACAACCAACTTACTGAGAGTAAGCTGGTATGAAATATAAAAATAAACCACCAAATGATTGAAAATAATTTCCAAAATAAATTTGGTTTTTTTGTGGCTTGAAAACACAACCAACACCCTGGTAGTGATAAAAAGGCCAAACGAACACTATCCGACCAACTCCCAGCTAAACCTAATAACAGTAAAGTGATCAGTGGTAGTACAAGTAGATACGGTATAAAAAACATGCGTTGCCAGCTTACTGGTATTCGGTTAAATCGCTTCATTGTCATTAGAAAATGTAATGTTGAATAAGTGCAACAACACCAATAATTAAAAAGACAAGTGCGCCAATTTTATGAATGAGTGAAATTGGAAGCTTTTCTGCAAGTTTATTACCAATAAATACGGCTGGAGCATTCACCAACATTATTCCTAAGGTGGTACCTACAGTTACCCAGCCGATACTGTCAAAACGAGCAGCTAATGCCACAGTCGCTATTTGAGTTTTATCACCAATTTCTGCCAAAAAGAAAAGCACAAAGGTTGCGCCAAAGACACCGTATTTTTGCCACTTATCGATACTTCCAGATTCATCATCTAGCTTATCTGGGATTAACATCCATACGGCCATCCCAATAAATCCTAGAGAAACAATCCACAATAAGACAGTTGGACTAAGAACAGTCGTAATCCACTGTCCGAGTACGGCAGAAACACCATGATTTACCAGTGTCGCGAGAAAAATAGCGATAAGAATAGGAATAGGTTTTCGGAATCGTGCAGAAAGCAGTAGTGCCAGTAATTGGGTCTTATCTCCCATTTCAGATAAAGCAACTACAGCAAGAGAGATTAGGAAAGCAGATATCATAATAATTTCTCTGGCTAGCAATAATTACCAATGATTTATTACTCTTGCTAGCCATAGCAGAGTCATAAATCAAAGGTCTTGCCAACAAAAAGAAATCTATGATCGGAGGATCATTTGGTTCTTTGCTATGATGACCATGCTAGTTTAAGCAATTATGTTGACCATCACCTTTTTACCTGAGGTAAAAAGCGGCTACTCCCCAATGAAGTTTTTTTATTTTAGTAGAATCAAGTGTAGTTTTCAATCATACTTTTTAGATAAATTAAAAGAACTCATTCCTGTTTGATTACGCCGCCTACTCACCACATATTCCTATAAAAATATTTTAAATATTGATCAGTACCAAAATTGTAAAGTTATGAATATATTTAGCTAGAGGGAAATAATATTAAAAACGATCAATATTCATAAAAAACATTTAAATTCAATAAATTAAATAGCATTTATTTTTAAATAGCGGCCATTGCGAGCACGCATTGGTCGCATAAGCATGGCTTTAATTTCATCCTACTTGGCGCTTTTATCGAAAACAAAAAAGCTCATATTATAAGATTATTATTCAACAGTTTCAGCCATTCTAAAGAACCTTTAATCAATGTGATAAAATATAATTTATTGTTTTTTTTTAAAATAAAAATCAAATAATTTTATCTGAGAAGTATAAGATGTATTATCTTAATTTTAGATACAAAACTGAGCTATAAATTTTTATGTTGGAACATAGCGATATTAATTTACCGGTTATTATTATTGGTGCTGGGATAGCAGGAATCGCATGCGCTAAAAAATTACAAGAAAATGGTAAAAAAGTTACCATACTCGAAGCGAGGTCTCGCACAGGTGGGCGCATAGATTCATTGCAATCTGATGCTGATGTTTTTGATTTAGGTGCATCATGGATTCATGGCGTTGAAGCTAATCCGATCTGGGAAATTACCCTAAAGAATCATATAGCAACAACTGTATTTAACTATGACAAATCGCAATATTTTCATGAAAATGGGTTGTTATTTTCTGACAAAGAAGTCCAAGAGTTTGAATCTTATGTAGAGGAAATAGAAAAGCAACTTTCTCAAACACAAACGCAATCTGCCCTCAAGGCGACTGAAGAAATAATTTCTTCTTTACATTATTCAGGTAATACATTTTCAGAAGATTATCTTAAACAATTATTATTTAACTTTTTCAATCGAATAGCAAATGACCCATTTGCGACAAATCTTGAGCTACTTTCATCAAATTACAAAAATTACAAAGGTTATTTTGATGGTGATGAAGTTATTTTTCCCAATGGCTATGCCCAAGTTATAGACGTGCTTTCAAAAAAAATCGACATTCAATTCAATGTTGATGTAAAAAAAATCATCTGTGAAAATGATTATGTCAAAATTATTGATTCCAATGATAATTTTTACATAGGTTCCCGTGTAGTGGTTACTGTCCCACTTGGAGTTTTAAAGAAAAATCATATCGCGTTTTATCCTCCATTGCCTCATCACTATACTCAATCTATTCAAGATATTGGATTTGGATCCTTCAATAAAGTATTTTTTGAATTAGAACAACCACTTTCTTTTAGATCCAAAATACAGATAGACAAGATAAGTGATTTCTATTGGAATGAGCTTGGTTGTTTTAATATTCTAGACTTATCTGGAATTTATAAAAAGCCAATTTATTTAATGCTGTTTGGAGGAAAGCAATCTGAGTTTATTGATAATTCAGCGGATAATGAAATATCAAAGTTTATTTTTAGTAACTTGCAGAAACAATTTAACAATATTCCCCATACACCTAAAAAACTCATCGTTACACGTTGGGGCGCCGACCCTTATAGCTATGGTTCTTTTAGTTTTCCCTCACTAAAGCACAGTGAGGATATTGTTAAAGTGTTTCATCAACCAATTCAAGAAAAAATCTTCTTTGCTGGTGAACATTGTAGCTTGAAATATGCGGGTACGGTTCATGGCGCATATTTAAATGGCGATGAAACAGCTCAAAAAATATTAGCTGAAGTTTCAATTATTTAAGTCTAATCTCAGCCATAAAAAAACCTCCCGAGGGAGGTTTTTATAATGTTGTCTAGAGTTAGGCACATTGATAATAGACTTCTTTCATAAGTCCTTTTTAAAACCATTAATCAACATAAAAGCACCCTCATCCTAGCCTTCTCCCAAAGGGAGAAAGAACTTTCAATACCAATATGATTCACTCCACATGATCATTTTTTGATTTATGAAAGATCTTTAACGCTATTGGCTATTTTTTTGCTCAAAACACTTATAAATTAAAGCGCCAATCACAGCGCCAACAATTGGAGCAACCCAGAAAAGCCATAGTTGACTCAGTGCAGCCGTTTCAGCAAACAAAGCCACTGCTGTACTACGTGCAGGATTGACCGAAGTATTGGTGACAGGAATACTGATTAAATGGATCAAAGTTAATGCCAAACCAATAGCAATAGGTGCAAAACCAGCTGGTGCACGTTTATCTGTAGAACCGAGAATTACAATTAAGAAAATAGCAGTTAAGACAATCTCAATTATTAGTGCAGAAAGCAAAGAATATTTTCCAGGCGATAAGTCACCAAAACCATTTGTTGCAAATCCACCTGTACCAGTGAATCCTGCTTGACCTTGTACAATCAAATACAATATAAATGCCGCGAAGATACCACCTACGACTTGAGCAATGATGTATGGTGCTAAGTCTTTTGCATTAAAACGACCGCCAACCCATAAACCTATACTTACTGCGGGATTGAAATGTCCACCTGAAATATGACCTAATGCGTAAGCACCAGTCAGTACAGTGAGACCAAACGCGAGTGCAACACCGACAAAACCGATACCCAATTCTGGAAATGCTGCAGCAAGTACAGCACTACCACACCCTCCAAAGACCAGCCAAAATGTTCCAATAAATTCTGCAAAATATTTATTCATGTTCATTACTTTTCTGTTCAATAAATCCAAGCGAAATTTAGCAAAACAAGTCACACTTTTAAACAAAAATATAAATTATTTTACAAAAAACATAAGTAATTGATGAAATGACGAAATTCATAATTTTTATAAAACAAACCCTTCGATTGAAGGGTTTGTTAGACAAATTAAAATTCCAATTCAGAGGGGGAAGAAGGAATGATTTAATAAATCTATTGGTAATTTTTAACATGTATATAGATTTATACAATCTTATTTAATAGAACACAGCATTCTAAAAATTTTAAGATCAATCAAAAAGCCCATCTGCGAGTGAGCTCTTTAGCCGATTTATGGCAAAGAATTACTTATTATTAAAAAGCTGATCTGTTATCTTTTGATCAACTTTACTTCGATGTCCATTGTTAAAATATCGATCTACATGGCATCGTTTTGTATTTGTATCGCAGAACACCCCATTTGAGAAAGTAAATGCAGAGTGATCAAAATCGCCTTGTGAGAAAACTTTATTCGCTTTTTGGGTTCCTAAATATTGAGCCGTAAGTGATTTTGATACACCTTTGTTATTTACACAGATATATTGATCACAAATCACACCTTTTTTAGGTGAAACTAAACTTGTGTTGGTTTTAGCAATCACTGGAAAACTGATGATTAAACAAGCATAGCTGATGAGACTCAATAATCCTTTAGAAATTTTCACTTTTAAACCTGCAAAACAATACAAAAAAATAAAGGAAAATTATAAGATCAATTGGATTTAAGATATACAACAATTACGTTTAAACCTATATAAGAAAACACATTAGGCTTCTTTTATAAGGTATTTTTAAAATGATAATTCAACATAAAAGTCCCACATCCTCGCCTTCTTTCAAACTGAGAAGGCGATTTCAATAGCAATATGAATCACTCATTATAAACATTCATTCAGTTTAGAAATAATCTAGAGATATTATGATTAACAGCAGAATTATCGATAAAATCAAATAAGTATTGATATTATTAAAGCTCTTAAGATAATTTAACATTCGTCATTTCCCATAAGAATTTAATAAAATACTATATGGCTGACAGATAGATAAAAGACTAGGAAAAGAAAAGCAGACAAAAAAATACCATCGATAATAAAATTGGTTAAAAATGTTGCACGATGAAATTTAAATAAACTTGTAAAGCCAATAAATTAACAATTTTATATTCAAAAAAACTTAAATCACAAGTTAAGCTAATAAACAGTTTTAGCTATTTTAAATAAGTTCATTTTAAAAACCAAAATTTAGATTTATTGGTGATATAAAACTTTAAATCAGTGGTTCCACTAACGCTCTTCACTTATTTATTTAAAATTTAGCGACGTAAAATGACAATTAAGTATTTTTAGAAAATGCTTGGAATCAATTCAATTCATCAAGTTTTAAAAAATAATTCCTTTTGTCAGGTCTATCATTTTTTAAATGCTTTAAAAATATTTTAGCAGTTTCCTCCGATGCATCCTCTCTTAGGCAACGTTCAACAAAGGATATATCTACAAATTCATCTGCTAACCCAGCACGGCCAAGATCTAAAAAGTAAATTTCATTGAATTTATCTATAAAAATATTACTATCCGTGATATCGCCATGAGAAAAAACCAATCTTTCTTCAACACGAGTCTCAGTTAACTCATTCCATAGACTTAGGTAAGTTCTATGGTCTCCCCATAATTCAGCGTCAAAATCATCTTGATCTATATCGTCAAGGAGTTGGTTATCAATAAAAAATTTTGACTCTTTTAACCGATGATCAATGTTTGAAATAAATGGACAATCAATAATAGCAACTGAATTTAAAAGATTGAGTGCCTCCTTATAGATAGCAAGCAATTCTTGGTCTGTTAAAAAAAGCGCTGAAATTGGTTTTGCATTGATCGCTTTAGTGATCATGAATTCAAACTGCTCATCCTGAAAAGTCATGATGAGTTCAGGCACCTTTAATTTCTCAGAGAGCCAACTCAACATTTTCGCTTCGCGAGAGACACTGTATGTGGTCTCTGTATATAAAGTGCTAGATCGCTTCAGAAAAAAAGTTTCATTATTTCGATTAAAAGAATAAACATCCGATGGCGACTGACCAATTTTATTTGGCTCTAAAACGCTGTTTCCAATAAATTGTTGAATAATATTGGGCAATTCCATCAAGTTTTCCTTTTATTCAGCATTAAAAACCCCGCAAATGCGAGGCCTAGTAAATAGATGATCTTAATTTGGTTCACTGTAGCAAAAATATGGCTTATTCCCTATAGATGGTCAATACTTCAAACTATTGTCATCGCCTCTCAATTGCATAAACTGTATTAGTCTTAAAAAGTGGGGGCAACCTCAGGAATAAGCTAGAGCAGAATATTAGACAGCAGCAAGACCTCATGATGCAGATAAATCGCGGAGTAGCTGCTCTAAATCCTGTTCGCCTACTTTTGTTTGAGCACCTGTCTGCAAGCCGCCATGAATGAGTTTTTCAGCAGCAGGACGCGCAAACAGTCCAGCCCATGCTTTGTGCTCTCGAAGGAAGCCTTCGCTTAAATCCGCTGGTGGGATTGCTTTCTTTGCAGCTGCGATGACTCCTTCAGGTAAAGCTGCAATATTTGTGGCGATGCGATGAACAAAAGCGTCTAACTCATTTGCCGGAAGCGCACGATTTACCCAGCCATATCGTTCGGCTAGCAAAGCGTCAATCAGCTCAGCACCAAGAATTACCTCTAATGCACGCCCCCGTGTCATACGCTGTGAAAGATATTGAGTACCACCACCACCAGGAATAATCCCCATCAATGCCTCACATTGGGCGAGGCCAGCACGCCCAATAGCAGCAAATGCCATATCCACTGCTGCTACAAATTCAGCACCGCCACCACGCGCCAAGCCTTCGAGCTTAACAATCGTCACTTGCGGCTGTGCCTGAATCATCTCTCCTAAAGCCTGAAATGGATTCAATCCATTAGGTAGATCTTTTGCGAACTGGTCAAAAGCATTTGGCTCATCAATTAAGGTCATGTCTACATGAGCGATGAAAAACTCAGGATCGGCGCTTTGGAACACGATTACACGTGTTTGTGGGTCATCACGTACCTGAGTGAGAAAAGCTCGAATATCACTCATCAAAGCAACATCCAATACATTAACTGGTGGATTGTTAATACTGACAGTCGCCACGCCTCGATCATACTCAATGTGAAGTGTGGAATAAGTTGGAATGGTCATCATATACCCTTGATTTTAGCTGTGTGCAATCATGGTATCTTATGTATACTTAGTGTCAATTACGCACCTTAAGCATCCTAAGTATCTTGGAGCATACCTATGAACTCTGATCACGATCCAATCTACCGTGCCGACTGCCCAAGCCGTGCCATTCTCGATCAAATCGCAGATAAATGGTCAATGCTGGTTTTGATGGTGTTACATGAACCACGTCGCTTCAACGCCATCAAACGGCGCCTTGATGGTATTACCCAACGTGTATTGACACAGACACTTCGCAAGTTAGAACGCAATGGTATGCTGACACGCACCGTTATAGATGGGAAAACGCTAGGCGTGGAATATGCCTTGACGCCACTTGGTCAATCACTCAAATTGCCTTTTAACGCGCTCTACGACTGGACCGTCGAGAATATGGACACCATTCAGGTGTGCCAATCTCGCTATGATCAATCTGATGATGCTATTCGCACAGATACCACTCAGCAATCAGGCATAACGTTGAAATAACGTGTGTCGCTGCTAGCTAGAAATGTGAGATTTTGGCTTATTAGTCCAAAATCTGATGAATATGGAAAAGATTATTTAGGTTTTAAAACTACCAGCTGTTTTGCTTACTTAATTTTGTTCCACTTTCATCTATGCAATAAAAACCACCGCAAAGGTGGTTCATATCTTGAATGAATGACTGTAATCTTTGTCTTTAATTTTCAGTTATATTGCCTTAGTGGAGGCAATATTTTTATGACTAATATAGTGAATAACAGGTCTTTTAAATTTAACTCTAAAAGCACTGCTTATTCATCAATAATATCAGCAAAATTCGCACCCAAAACCTTAGCTAAATCTTGTGGATTAACCCCAATATCCAAGCCCCTTTTCCCACCACTAACATACATTTTAGTTAACTGCTGAGCACTTTCACAAATCACCGTTTTTAAACGCTTTTTTTGACCTACAGGACTGATTCCACCGACTAAATATCCAGTTAAACGCTCTGCATCTTTAGGATCAGCCATATGTAGTTTTTTACAAGCAAAGGCACTCGCCACTTTCTTTAAATTTAATTGATGGTTCACTGAAAGAATGGCAACAAAATAGTTTTTATCATTTGTCACCATCAAAGTTTTAAACACTTCTTCAACACTTAAACCTAATTTTTCAGCAGCCTCTAAGCCAAAACTTTTTGCATTTACATCATGTTCATATTCATGAATTGAAAATTCAATTTTATTTGATTTTAAAACTTTGCAAGCAGGCGTCATAGAATAAACAAGATCAAAATTAAGAATACATTTGAATTATAGGACTATTTATATAAATTTTAAAATAACAATACAAATTTAAATGATGAAAATTAATACTTGTAAAATCATGGAAAACTTGATTAAAATCCTGTCATATACCTTATATTACTAGAACAATGCCATCAATCTATCAATTAAAACCAGCATTTCAAAACTTACTGCGCCCTTTTGTTCAAAAGCTTTTTAATATCGGAATCACGGCAAATCAAGTCACATTATTAGCGATGTTTATATCGCTCGGTTTAAGTTTTTTTCTATACCAGTATTATCTGAATCATGCTGTAAATGGGTGGTTATTGCTCTTTCCCTTGTGGATGCTGCTACGAATGGCTTTCAACGCCATCGATGGAATGCTTGCCCGTGAATTTAAACAACAATCCAACTTAGGTGCATTTTACAATGAGTTGTGTGATGTTATTTCGGACACAGCACTCTATCTATGCTTGATTACTTTTGGCTTTATCAATGCAAAATTACTGTTATTGATTGCTTTCCTTGCAATTCTAAGTGAATACACTGGTGTAATGGCACCACTGATTGGGCAAGAACGTCGTTATGACGGCCCAATGGGAAAAAGTGACCGTGCATTTTGGTTTAGTTTAATCACAGTCGTGATTGTCGCCTTGCCATTATTCACTACAAATTTACAACTTCTCGGCTTAATCTGTAATGGCATACTCATTTTAATTGGTCTGCTGCTTAGTTTAACCATCTATAACCGAATTAAAAATAGCTTAAAAACAGCTTTATAAAACAGTTTCATATTTAGGGTAAATTCGTATGTATAACAACAGTCATCACACCTTTAAGAGTCATGATGGAACAGAATTGTTTTATCAACATTGGGCAACCAACTCACCGAGCGAAACAAAAAAAGCCATTCTTCTGTTTCATCGTGGACATGAACATTCAGGACGTATGGCACATTTGGTCAAGGAACTCAATTTAAGTGATTTTGATTTCTTTGCATGGGATGCCCGCGGTCACGGCGATTCCCCTGGTGAACGCGGTGATGCACCTAGCTTCTCAGCATGTGTAAAAGATATTCAATATTTTGTCCAACATATTGAAGAAAACTATGGTATCGATGCCAAGAATATTGCTGTAGTTGCACAAAGTGTAGGTGCGGTATTGGCCGCAACATGGGTACATGATTATGCGCCTAAAATTCGCGCCTTGTGTCTCGCGTCCCCGGCTTTTGACATTAAACTTTATGTGCCATTTGCTGAACCTAGCTTAAGAGTCATGGAAAAAATTCGCGGTAATTTTTTCATCCAAAGTTATGTTAAAGCCAAAATGCTGACCCATGATGAAGAACGTGCTCAAAGCTATGATACTGATCCTAAAATTGCTAAAGCCATTTCGGTGAGAATGTTGCTTGGACTTTATGATGCCTCTAAGCGAATTGTTGCAGATTCACAAAATATCTTTGTGCCGACTCAAGTGTTATGCTCAGGTTCAGATTTTGTGGTTTTTCAAAAACCGCAACGTGATTTTTACCAAAAGCTTCCGCATCCTAAAAAAGAATTACATATTTTAGATGGCTTCTTTCACGATACTTTAGGTGAAAAAGATCGTCATATAGCAACAGAGAAAATACGCCGATTTATCCAGCAATGTTTTGCTGTTGAATATCAAGCACCAGACGTTTTAAATGCGGACAAAATTGGTCCAAGCTGTGCTATTGCTGAAGATCTCAGTTCACCATTACCCGCTAAATCAATGAAGAATGCATTTTGGGAAATCACCAAAAAGAATCTAAAAATTGGTAGCCATTTATCTAAAGGCTTAAAAATTGGTGAAGACACAGGCTATGACTCTGGAAGTACTTTAGATTTTGTTTATCGTAATCAATCTGAAAGTAGCAATCCTATAGGCAAAATCATTGACCGCCAGTATTTAAATGCGATTGGTTGGCGTGGGATCCGTGTCCGCAAACAGAACATTGAACATTTGGTTCAGAAATATGCGGATATTCTGATTAAAAAACGCAAGCCATTGAGAATTATGGATATTGCATCTGGTCATGGGCGTTATATTTTAGATGCTGTGGTTCAACTACCAAAACGACCAGATTCGATTTTATTGCGTGACTATAGTGATATCAATGTACAAGCTGGTCAGCAAATGATTGCAGCGCGTGGACTCAATGACATCGCTGAATTTGTTCAAGCGGATGCATTTGATACACAGTCTTTGGCCTCTGTTAAACCAAAACCATCACTTGCCGTGGTTTCGGGTTTATATGAGTTATTTGCAGACAATGATTTGCTACGTCAATCACTTGAAGGCTTAAGTAAAGCAATCCTTAAAGATGGTTATTTGATTTATACAGGTCAAATTTGGCACCCACAACAAGAATTTATTGCGCGTGCACTAACCTCACATCGTGAAGGTGATGCATGGGTAATGCGTTTACGCTCTCAAGCGGAAATGGATGCACTTGTTGAAGCTGCTGGCTTTAAAAAGGTCGACCAATGTATTGATGAGTTTGGAATATTTACCGTCTCAGTCGCACAAAAGCTATAAAATTTCTGCTATCACAGTTGGTGACTTGATATAAATCAATCTAAGTCACCAATTTTTTAATTTAAATAGAATAAAAATCTACGGATGTTTTATGCAAACACTCATCAAAGAAACTGGGACATGGAAATGGGGCGTACTTTGCTTAGTTTTTCTTGCGCCTTTCTTTTTCCTCACTTATGGCTTTGCAAATCAATATGCATCAGGTCTGAGTGATGTTCCAAGTATTGTCTTTGCTTGGGAAAAGCATATTCCACTTTGGGCTTGGACGATTGTGCCGTATTGGTCAATTGACCTGTTTTATGGTCTCTCCTTATTGCTTTGTTGGAACAAGTTTGAGCTTAAACAACAAGCGCTTAGGCTATTTTTAGCGCAAGTTATTTCGATTAGTTGCTTCTTACTGTTTCCTTTAAAGTTTAGTTTTGAACGCCCACCTTTAGATGGTTTTTTCGGTCTATGGTTTGATGTCCTCATGGGCTTCGATAACCCCTTTAACCAAGCGCCCTCATTACATATTGTTCTGTTGATTATCCTTTGGGATTTCTATCGTCGCCATGTACAAGGTATGTGGAAATATTTGATCGATTTTTGGTGTGTGCTGATTGGAATCTCTGTACTCACCACATGGCAGCATCATTTTATTGATCTTCCCACAGGAATACTGGTTGGGGCTTTATGCTTATGGCTATTTCCAATTTCAGTAAAATCCCCATTTAGAAAAGATGGACTGCAACTGTTAACAGCAAAACATTTAAAGCTTGGCAGTTATTATCTATGTGGTTCAGTAATTTTCTTTATCTTAGCTTATGAGTTTAGATCATGGGGACTGTGGTTAATTTACCCTGCTGTGAGCCTGTTTATCGTTGCACATAGCTATAGTTTTGTACGTCCACATTTTTTTCAAAAACAAGAAAATGGCAAAATGACGGTTGCGGCACAAATACTGCTTGCGCCTTATTTAATTTTTGCTTGGCTTAATAGTCGTGTTTGGACCAAAAAACATCCCGAAGATTCTTTCATCATTCAACATGAACTTAAAAAAATCTATATTGGAAGAATTCCAACACAACAAGATCACCACCAATACAATGCAATATTTGATTGTGTTGCTGAGTTACCCTTAAATCAAGCAACTGCATATCAGCAATATCTCAGTCTAGATCTGATTCCATTACAAGCCAATCAGCTTGAGTTAGCCGTAGCACGCTTAAATGATTTGATGTCAAAGCTTGAACCAAGCTCTACCCAAAATATTCTGATTTTTTGTGCCTTAGGTTATTCAAGAAGTAGCGCTGTACTCACTGCTTGGCTGATTCAACAAAACCAAGATGCCAATATTGATGAAATGGTAAACATTATTCGTAAAGCTCGCCCTTGGGTGGTATTAAAACAAGCTCAACTTGAAGAATTAGAAATTTACCATCTAAAACTGAAAGGTTTAGCGCCATGAAAATGAATTTTTATGTGGTTGCGCAACTGCTGTCTGCAACCACAGCTATATTACTTTCAGGTTATTTGGCTTTTGCCTTATCTATTTTTGCCATCCTGTTTAAAGGCTGGCAATCCTTTGAGTTTTGGACGTTCATTGTCATTACATTGTTATTGTCTGGGCTTCATCACTACCTCTCATTTAGAGTTAAGTTTGATGCTCAACTCATTAAAATGATTGCACGAGAATCCCAAACTGAATCTATTGAAAACTTAACCCTGCAATTTGATCAAACCCTAATGAGTATGAAATTGATGCCCGCATCCAAAGCAGGTCGTGATTGGTCACAGCGTTTTGCAGGATGTTTTAAACTTTTAAAACTTCAAATTGCTTTATTATTGATACAATATCTGGTTTTAATGATTTTGATTTCTAGAATTATTTAAAGCGATTTTAACCTCAACTGATACAGTTTTAGCTGATATATTCAATTGTTATCGTATGATGCTTTTAATCATCTTAAATCAAGAAAATTCTCAGCTTCTCAGCAGTGAAGATCTTGAAATGCTATAAAATTCTTCTATGATTCAAAAAATAGAAATGATAAATTTGTAAAAGGAGACCAAGCTTTTTACTTTTTATTCAAAACTAAGTTTGGTTATATTTTTATTTTAATCACTTAAAAAGTAGAATTTTATACTTTAATCATCTTATTATACAGCTTGCCCCACAATAAAATGCTTCAATATCAATCGGCTTAGAGAATGAATCAACTACCTGAACAACGTTCCGAACAAGATAAAGAGTCATACAATAAACCGTCTTTAGAGCAAAAGACTCAACACTTATATTCATCTAATGGAAATTTAGCATCACACTCTATTGCTCGCTTTATCGCATTTTTGACACGCCGTGGCGCACGACTCTTAACTGGTGCTCGTAGCTTGTGGGTTGGTTGTCAGCCTGAGATGAAACAACGTATTTACTATGCCAATCACAATAGTCATATCGACTTTATCTTATTGTGGTCCTCACTTCCCAAACTGATGCGTCGTAAAACTAAACCTGTTGCTGCTTCAGATTATTGGCTGAAAGATGGTTTTAGACAATTTTTAATTAAAGACACCTTTAATGGTGTCACGATTCAACGTAATCGCGAAGATAATGCAGACCCTTTACAACCTGTGAAAGACGCTCTTGCTCAGGGTTATTCCATTATTTTCTTTCCTGAAGGTACTCGAAATCTCGATGATGATCTTGAGCTATTACCTTTTAAAAGTGGCCTCTATAACTTACATAAACAATTTCCTGAGATTGAGATTGTCCCTGTTTGGATTTCAAATCTAAGACGTGTCATGCCAAAAGGTTCTTTTGTTCCTTTGCCTTTACTGTCTACCGTATGCTTTGGCTTTCCTTTAGAACAACATTTAGAAATGGACAAGGCCACATTTATAGATTATGCACAGAAGCAGCTATTACAATTAAAAGAGGTTGAGAATCAATGATTTTAGATAATCTGAATAAAACCTATCTTTTATTTGGTATTTTTGCGGGAATTTTAGTTTTTGCATCTAGTGTGGGCTTTATTCTCAAGCAAAAAGCTGGGCAAAAACCCTCATCAGTGATTGATAATTTAAATGCACGGATCAATGCTTGGTGGGTGATGTTGATCGTCATTGGCGCAGCAATCCTATTGGGTCAAACTGCATTTATTATCTTATTTGGGATTATTTCCCTGTTTGCTCTACGAGAATTTACCAGTCTATTGCCGACACGGCGTGGTGATTATTTTCCTTTACTTATCGCCTTTTATTTTGTTATTCCCTATCAATATTATTTGATCTATATCGACTGGTACGGCTTATATTCAATTTTTATTCCACTTTATGTATTTTTACTGATTCCGATTGCCAGTTTAAAACAAGAAGATACCAAACACTTCCTTGAACGTAGTTCTAAAATTCAATGGGGACTCATGGTTTGTGTTTTCTGTATTTCCCATGTTCCAGCATTACTCAATTTAAAACTAAATGGTTTTAAAGGTGAACCGATTTGGTTAGCAATCTGGCTGATTATGGTCGTTCAAGCATCCGATGTTTTGCAATATGTCTGTGGTAAGCTTTTTGGAAAGCACAAGGTTGCGCCTGTCTTGTCACCATCAAAAACAGTTGAAGGCTTAGTGGGTGGTATTGTTTTAGCCACAGCTTTAGGTGTTGCTATGGCATGGCTTACTCCATTTAGTTATCTACAAGCTGCATTGATAGGACTGGTTGTGTGTATCTTTGGCTTTTTCGGTGGTTTGGTGATGTCTGCCATCAAACGTGACCGTGGTGTCAAAGATTGGGGACAGTTGATTCATGGTCATGGTGGGATGTTAGATCGGATTGATTCTATCTGCTTTTCTGCACCCATCTTCTTTCATATTTTAAGATATTGGTGGAGTTAGTCTGTCGAACTTTTCAAAAATGAAAAGGCGACAAATCTTCTGTTAGGTGAGCGGTACTTCCTATACTGCTGCCTAACGACGATTTCTATGTCGCCTCACGATAGGAAATATCTCTATGCTTCATCAAGCAAAAAGTAGATAAATTGATCTCAGTAGTAAAATACTGATTGCTATCGCATGCTCATTTTCCGACTAGCGTAAAAAGTCTAATCTTTCAAAAGTTATTTCTTCAAATGAATCAAATTCACGACACATTAATTACTACTCTTTGTATCTTTTAAATTGAGTTAAATTTTTACAATCTTCTAATTGGTTAAAGATGGATGGGCTTATTTCTGGAAAATCACTTTGCTCTCCCGTCTTTAAATTAATTTCAGTATTAGTAGTTGCTAAACTTAAAATTGCTTTATCTTCAGTTTTATAAAAATCAACATCGAATATGGCATGGCTTGTCTTAACAACTTTCAGCTTCTTATTATTCAAATTATAAAAAACAACTTCGTTATTTTGAGGGGAACTATTTTTGAATTTCTTAGGAATCCCCCAAACTACTAAATAACTATTATTACAATTAGTTTTGTATCCATTAATTTCACCTAAGTTTATTTTTTTAATGTGCTTATCTTTCTGCACATTCAATGTGCTTGCATTTTCCAGTTTTACATTCAAGCTTGTGGAAGCGTAAGAAATACAGGTAAAAAGACATATACCAAATATTGAAATATATTTAATCATGGTAATGCATCCATTAATACTTTAGAAATTCTTGTTGTTTGATCACTACGTTTTATATCATCAGTATAACCACCATTAATAGCTTTAGTGACTTTTCTAGATTGTTCTAAGCTTACATTCATTTCTACTATTACATTATTTATTGGTTTAAATCTATTCGATGCGGCACCAGCTATCCAATACCATCCCCCTGCATCAATACAATTAAAATGATCAACAGATAATCTCTGAGGATCCGGAATTGGAGGGGCATTATTTAGATTTTTAGGATTCCACCAAGGTTTTTTCATCCCCCTATAAGTTATCTTATATATAGAAATGTCAATCCATCCTCTATAAGCCCAATATTTTGTATAATTCTCGCGCCCAGTAAGTTGTTTCATTCCTCGTCCCCGAAACTTTGGACCATCACCATTTTCAATATTGCCTAGCTTTCCATTTAGATATGAAAGATAGGTTCCAATTGGTGGATTATAGTAACCATCAACTTCACTCTGAAAACTTGCATGTTTGGGATTTCTTGAAAAAGATGCTTCACCTTCAATCATTGAAACAAGATTACCTGATTCAATAGAACCCTGCCCAAAAAAATGTGATCTTCTGGTACCTGTATTTACGAAATAACTATTCATAACATTATTTATATCTTTCCGATAAGTTTCCCTTACAGATTCAGGTGTTTTACCAACTTGGCTTAAAGCGGTAACAGGGAATATATTATCAGGGTAAACGGCTTTTAATTCATCAGCAGAGAGCCAACCACATTTTCTAAAATGCTTAATAAATTCTCTTGGGTGAAAATGCCAAACTTTATCTTTGGCAGGTAGTTCAGGTACTTTATCCCAAAAACTTAGGGCTGTGACATAGTTTTTAAATTTAGCGAAGTCATCAACTGACATGGGATTTGGATTTTCATCATTTTTTTTAGTTACCCAACTATATTGGGTTTCAATCAACGATTCGCTCCATTCTGTTGGAAACTGACAAATAGCTCTACTTAATCGCCTTTTAACATTAGCATCTCCTAACATATTTTTTAATTCAGCTTGAGTCGTTTTACCATCCTTATTTCCATCTAGCCAAGTTTTAAGTAAAAGAGAGTTACATTGACTATCTAGAGTTGAGTCGTCATTAAATAACCTCCATCCCACCCAATGTGGGAAATCGCCGTCACTATATTTTTTAATAGAATTAGTGTTCAGATTTACGTAGCCAACTTTATTATCTGGTAGTGGTACTTTATGCCAATGCCCAATCGTAGAAACATTACTAGTTTCATGAGTTGTATCTAAAATTCGTCCAAATCTAAACAATTCATAAACTGCATGCGTAGAAATTACTGATGTAGAATAATCTACACTATACTCATATAAGTCAAATTCATAAGATTCTTGTTCTATTTTGCCTTTTTCAGATAAATTATATTTCACAACCAAAGATTCCGTACTTTGCTTTTGAAAAATTCCTTTTCCTAACTCCTTGTAGGTCTGTGTATATGCTTTACCTTTCTTAAAACTTAGACTAATAAATAATTGACTATCAGATGTAAAAACTTCATTTGAAGTATTCGCTTCTCTATAAAATTTTGTACCAGATGGCAGATAAAAATGTATATCACCATAAACTACATCTTTGCGACCATCTGTACTTAGATTTAATTCAGGCGTATTTCGACCAATTATTTTTGTTAAGTTGGCTTGATCACAAACAATTTCAAAATGCATTTTATTTTCATTTTGGTGTTGCCCTACCAAACCAATTTTGGTTTTTCTTGTAATCTTTTTGCCTTTATCGACTGCTGCTTCAATTTGTCGTAAATGCATGTAAATAGAAAAATATTTTATAGAAATATTATTGCCAATCTCAGTTTCATGTTCTATAACAACACAGCCTTTATTTGATTTAGCCCCCTCATAATCAACCAGATCAGTATCCTTTCTGGCATAAATCACTTTTCCATCTGCGATGGCTCTGGCAACATTATCATTACCATTAGCTATTTGATGATAGCCACCATGCCAAGCCAAAGTATCAAGAATTGGATACTCATTAGCGGATGACCCCACAGGCATTATAGAATTTACCCAATCTTCATCCGATTGATTTATATTTGCTTTTAAAATAGGTGGACTAATAATCATTGAAATAAGCTCACGAAAAATTCTTTTTTGTTTTTACTTTTGGTTCTGTTGGTAAATTAGGTGTATTGGCTTCAACCCTAACACCACTAGTAAACTTCTGTTGCCCAGATTTCACCTCAAATAAGCCACCTGTAGTTGAGAACACACCTGAACCATTAATCTTGAGTTCAGAACCATCACTAACCAACTTAATTTCCTTCGGACTGATGATATAAACTGCGTCTTCGGTTGAAATGATTTGAATACCTTTACGTGCGATCATATCCAAGCCATCACCTTGTGCTTGGATCTCAACTTTACCTTTTCCAGCAAATAACTTTGCACCTTCTTGTGCCGCAAAAAGGCTAATTTTAGCGCTGGCATGTCCAATCAAAGCCTTTTGTGTACTTAGATTAATGCTGTCGCCTGATGTGTGGCTAATTTGTCCATCTGCTGAAAGATGAATATCTTCATTACTTGCAAATGCAATTGAGTTTGGTGAAGCCAACATCATCACCGCAGACTTAAATTCATCTGCTTTTTTCGGATCTTGTTGAGTCAGTATGTCGACAAAACCTTTGATATTATCTAAAACTTCTAATGGATCAGTCTGCTGATTCTTGGCAACTTCACTTAATGCTTTAGAGTTATTGAGACTACTTTCTAACTGATTTTTGCCTGCGGTCACATCTAGGTGATTACCCGAGGCTGAATCCTGAGCATAAGTACTCAGTAATAAACCTTGTCCTGCTCTTAATGCACCCCACTGGTCAGTTCTCAGTTCAAAGCCTTCACCTCGTCCTTCGCTAGTGTCTGTCTCTTTGGGATGACTTAAATTACCGAGGTTAAGTTGACTCACCCCATGACTGCTCTGTAACTGACTGCTGATTTGCTCAGTACTATCATCAAATCTAAGTTGGTTATAGCCACTGCCTTGATACTCTCGACTTTTTATTCCTGACAGTTTTTTGGTATCAGGCAGTTTACCTTTGTCATCAAACTTGCTTGGATGACGATGCGCTTCATGAATACGCCCCACCACAAACGGCCTGTCAATGTTGCCATCGAAGAAATCTATCACGACAATCTCACCAATCCTCGGTAAGAATCGTGCTCCATAGCCTTCACCAGCCCACGGCGTCAGAACATCAACCCAAGCCGAGTCTGTATCGTTGTCATTGGAACCGGCACCACCATCGTGGCTATGATCTTGATTGCGGGTAAACAGAAAACGTACCTTGATCCGTCCCCACTCATCTACATGGATTTCTTCTCCACTTAGTCCAACCACTCTAGCACGTTGGGGTGATGCAATCGGACGATGCTTCAGTGGATTGTATTCTGGAACAGTGTTGATATTACGACGTTGTAGCACCAACTGATTCGCTTGGCGTTCATCATTATTGTTTGTTGTGATATTGGTCATTTGCCAATTACTTTGCTTAAGCAAATTTTCAACCTGATTGGTCAGGTCTTTAGGTAGGTTGTTTTGATTATAAAAGTACTTCGATGTAATCAGAAATTGCTTATCGGGAAAATCGTGTTGATCAATTTCGGGATGCCCATTTAATTCAAAGATATAACCCACATGTGCATCACGTACTGTAGATATTGCGGTAAATTGTTTGGCTTGTGAGTCATAGTAGTTACTCAGATTTTCATTAAAACGTTCAATTTGACGATTACCTGATGCTGTTGCACCATCTTCTCCATTCAAGTCTTGGATCCATGCTGGGCTAAAGTGCCAAACTTGCTCAAGAGCTAAACTAGCATTGTCGTAGTTTTCACTATGCTTGTGTTTGCTTAGAACACTGCCTGCACCTTCTTCTATTTCCAGTACATCGGCTTGCCAACGTTGAATATGTACTGATGTAGGCTGAATAGAACGCTGTCCAATAAATGAGATAATGCTGTCCTGTCTTTCGGTGGGACTGCTACGATGAAAGCGAATATTCTTGCGTTCTAAGCTGGTGTATTGAGTATTGTTGTCAATCAAACGAAGCTTTTGAGGTTGAATTTGTTCACTGAAACTCGATACTTTAAGTTGGGCTTCATCAATTAAAGTATTAATCCCTTCAGAAAAAAGCAGACGTTGAACAAAGTCTATATCCCGTTCATTATTCT
The DNA here is from genome assembly GCF_025433935.1 of Acinetobacter sp. I-MWF. NCBI lineage: Bacteria > Pseudomonadati > Pseudomonadota > Gammaproteobacteria > Moraxellales > Moraxellaceae > Acinetobacter > Acinetobacter sp. I-MWF. The sequence goes on from NZ_JAMBAR010000001.1 coordinate 2,386,860, forward strand.
GCATAATAAATGGGCGAACATCGTAGTCTTTGGTTAAGCCACTTTTATCCAATGTTAGACTTGAAGCAAACAATGGACTTCGCTCGCGCCATTCCTGAAATATAACTTCAACTGCTTGAGGCACAGACATATTCATAAACACTCTGGAATTTCTACAATGCTTCAAAAGTGCTGTTGGATCTTCAACTGTCAGGCGGTAAATCGTCAGCGCACCATCGCTCGCGCCCACATCTGCTTGGGTCACAATCCCTGAAATTCGATTGAGTTCTGATTTATCATTCACAATATCGACAGCCACTTGGCTACCGATAAATTGCTTTAATGGAATATTCATTGACGTAGACAAGCAAATCAATTGTAAATGAATGCCTTTGTTTAATTCATGCATCCCATCAATACGTTGTAAAAATACCAGTTGATTAAGATCAGTGTTTGAAAAAGACGCATGCATGGCACGCTTTTGAGCAGTAAGACCCAATTTTTCCAAAGCAAAATAAATATTATTAAACATGAGTTATTGTATAGTTGTTCTAAATTAAGCACACTCTACAAAAAAGATCATATTTTGTCCACATTTAATTTTATCTACATAATTCATTATGTTTCATTTCGTTTCAATAGTTTTCTCCGATACATTACCGCCCCCACAGTTAAATTAAATTTTTCGCATAATTCTTTTATAGAAAGTGTATTTAATTCCTGTTGATGCGCTCTTACCCAATTTAGAAGAGGAACTCGTTTTTTCTCACCTAATAATTCTTTTAAATAAGAACGAGAAGTTAAAATCTCCTGTTCAGTTTTATTGAGTCGTATCGCAATCTCTTTGATTGAATACTGTGTACTCAAAATGATCTCTTTATGTTCTAATCGCCACTCTTTTTTTTCATTCAAACGCTGTACACGTATATCATTTAATGTAGGTATACCAAGTTCTTTACATACCAGATTATGCGCTCGCCTTGCAGCTTTAAGATTTTTTTTATTCAATAATGATTGCACTTCAAAAATATTTTCAGATTTTGCTAGTGCTTCTTTGTTGTTTTGTACAATTTTACGATTTGCATAACCAATTTTATTCTTACGTAGTTTGTTGCTACGCTGAACTCCTTGCTTTCTTAAAAAGGTGCAATACTTTGTAACTTCAGTTTGAGTTAATCCATATTTTTCTTTTAACATCTGAAAGCTTTGAGTAAACAACTCATCTTGATGTTCAAACATCCAATCTCTTAAAGTAGATAAAGTATAATCATATTTTTTTTGAAGACCCAATGCACGTCTAAATCTAGTAATTATTTTAACTGATAATCCGAGCAATTTCATTGATTTAGCCCGATCATGTTGCTTTAAAAACTCAGCTAAATCATCGGTCAAAATGAAAATATATTGACTCTTTGCAATTCGCTCATACATCCAACCTTTGTAGATCATAATCCCAGCTTGTGTATTTCGCTCTTCATAAACATCCCAGTCTTCACCTTGCCAGTCCTTAATTGTCTTTATTGGATAAATTTTATATCTTTTAGCCATAATCATTAACATTTTTTGTATTCATCAACAATTTTTCTTTTATCAAATTCTGCTTACAATTTAAAGCATTTTATTAAGTTTTTCTTACAAAAATAAAAATTATCTTTCAACACCTTAAACAAATTAATTTTTCAAGCAATAACGCCTAAATAGCAAGCAACCAACAGCTTAAGATACAAATCACGAATAAATCTACCAATTTTCATAGATTGACAGGTTTAAATCAGCTACTTAACATCAGGGCAATCTTGGATACATAACATTGGTTTTATTTTGAATTTTCAGTATCAGTTAAAAATAATTTCTACAGTGGGTTTAACACTTGCGATCACAGCATGTTCGTCTTTGGGTGGCGGCTCTGTGCAAAAACGTGCTGCTAAACTTTCGACTGGAATCCAAAAAGCCTATTCTGTCTCTCCCGATGTTGCCAATCGTGTATCCCCAATGATTGTACAAAGCGCAGATCAATATGATGTAGATCCTTTACTGATCGCAGCAACCATCCGTCAAGAATCGAGTTATCGGAGTTATGTCACCTCTCCATCTGGTGCTGTTGGGCTTACCCAAATCATGCCGCGTTATTGGCAACAAGCTTGCCCTGGTGATTTGTTTGATGAATATACCAATGTACGCTGTGGCACCATGATCTTGGCAAAATATAATCAAAGTGCAGGAAGCTGGAAAAAGGCCTTAGCCTACTATAATGTTGGACCCACAAATTACCAAACAAATCGTAAAATGAAACGTCAAGGTAAACGATACGCGAAACAAGTCAAACAACATGAAAAGCAGTTAAAGTCTTCATTATAAAATTTAAGAATAGAAACTGAATATCAATAAAATAAACCCACTCTTGCTGATACTTGAGCGGGTTTATTTTTTTATCCATGACAACAATACACAGCATAGATATAGACGATTTAATTCGAGTTTAATCTGCTGAAATATCTTCAAACAAAACGGAAGACAAATAACGTTCACCCGCATCAGGAAGAATCACCACAATGGTTTTACCTGCATTTTCAGGACGAGCAGCTAATTGTGCAGCAGCAGCTAAAGCCGCACCGCTAGAAATACCGACAAAAATACCTTCTTGAGTAGCACTTTGACGGGCAAAATCAATCGCTTCTTGGTTGTCGATAGCAATAACTTCATCAACTAAATCTAAATCCAAGTTTTTCGGAATAAAGTTTGCACCAATCCCTTGGATCTTATGTGGCCCAGGCGTTAAAGTTTCACCACGTTTGGTTTGTCCAATAATTGGTGAATCTGCGGGTTCTACAGCAACGGAGTAAATCGCTTGCTGCTTAACCTTTTCAAAATAACTTGAAATACCTGAAATGGTACCGCCAGTTCCGACACCAGCAACAAGAATATCGACTTTACCGCCTGTTGCAGCCCAAATTTCAGGACCAGTTGTTGTCTCGTGTATTTTAGGATTGGCTGGGTTTTCAAATTGTTGCGGTAAATAATATGTTTCAGGTTGTTCTGTAGCTAAACGTACTGCCTCGTCAACTGCGCCTTTCATACCTTTTGCGGGTTCAGTTAAAATTAAATTTGCACCCAACGCTTTTAATACTTTACGGCGCTCTATACTCATACTTGCTGGCATGGTTAAAGTGATCGCATAACCTTTTGCCGCTGCTACAAATGCCAATGCAATACCAGTATTTCCGCTGGTTGGTTCTACAATATGCATGCCTTTTTTCAAAAGCCCCTTCGCTTCTGCATCTGCAATAAGTGCAGCGCCAATTCGATCTTTAACAGAAAACGCAGGATTACGACTTTCAATTTTTGCTAAGACCGTTGCGCCACCGGTAATAAGACGATTGATACGAATAAGTGGTGTATTCCCAATTGCCTCAGCATTATTAGAATAAACAGCAATCCCTAAGTTTTCAGTTGCTGGAAAATTTGGATCTGTAGACATGACCTTTCCTTGAATTTAAATGAATTTATATCAATCTATCATAATGCTTTTCTATGAAACTTTGATATTGAGTAACTGAATTTAATTATACCAATATCGAAATAGTTTATTGATAAAAATCATAAGTTTAGTTTTTAGGCAAAGTGTTTGACCGATTTGTCGTCAAATCAAACTATATATTTGTATATTATTTCAAGCATAATAACGATATGACTCATATTTAGAGAATATTATGGCAAGCAATGCTTATCAAAAATTTTATCGTCAATTTACAAAAAAAATCATAGATAAAATCGTCAGCCCACAAGTTTTAGGCGATACAAAAACTCTTGAAAATACAGTTAATGATCCAAACACAGCCAATTTTCCGATTTGCTATGTCATTCAAGATGACTCAACTTCAAATAAAGTCTTGATCGACAATGAAACAGAAAAAAGAAAACTCAGCCCTGCTTTTGCGCCACTTAATCTAGGGGCAGATTATCAGGAAGATGATCGTTTTATCACCTTAGAACCAACCAAAAGCAATGCTTCTGCATACTACCCAGATAAAATTATTCGCTTAGTCGAATATTTATTGAAACATCCTGAGCAAGATGTGCTTTTAGTACCAACAACGATTTTATGGGGACGTGCACCAGAGAATGAAGATAGCTGGTATAAAGCATTGATGACCGATGCTTGGGCAAAGCCAACGGGCATTAAACAAGCACTCAACATTACCCTCTATGGCCGTAATAATTATATTGAATTCCATCAAGCAGTTTCTTTACGCCAGTTAATTGACTCAGCCATTGAACTCACACCCAATTTTTCACCAGCGCATTATGTGGTGACTGAGCTCAATAAACAATTTAATGGCTATAAAGAAGCAATTCTTGGTCCTGATATTTCAGATCGTCGCAATGTGATTAACAAACTCATGGTGAGTGATGCGGTCAAAGAAGCCATTCTCAATGAAAGTATTCATAAAAAAATCAGCATTAATGAAGCCGAAGCACTCGCGCATAAATACCTCGATGAAATCGTCTCTGATTTTTCTTATTCGACCTTACGCTTTGCTGAAATTGCTTTAACGAAATTGTGGACCCAGCTCTATGACGGTATCGAAGTACATAATTTCGATACGGTTCGTGAACTTGCCAAAGATTATGAAATTGTCTATACCCCTTGTCATCGCAGCCACATTGACTATTTGTTATTGTCTTATGTGATTTATAACCGTGGCTTGATGGTTCCGCATATTGCAGCAGGTATTAATTTAAATATGCCTGTGGTTGGGCAACTGATGCGTGGTGCAGGTGCATACTTTATTCGACGTAGCTTTAATGGTAATGCGCTTTATACCGCTGTCTTTAAAGAATATATCTACAGTATGCTCAATCGAAATACACCAATGGAATATTTTATTGAAGGTGGTCGTTCTCGTACTGGACTTTTATTGCCGCCTAAGAAAGGGATGCTCGCAATGACCATCCAAAGTTATTTGCGTGGAAATAGCAAACCGATTGCCTTTATTCCGACTTACTTTGGATATGAAAAACTGATCGAAGGCAGTTCATATATAAAAGAGCTGGGTGGACAGAAAAAACAAGCTGAATCACTATTTGGACTACTTAAATCTATTCAAAAGATTGAAAAAGTCTTTGGTGTTGTCCACGTCAATTTAGGTGAACCAGTTTTTCTTGAAGAGATCTTAAAAAAGAACAATGCTCCACAACGTGTTGCTTTGCATGAAGAGATGCCTGAGTCTGTTAAAGCCACAGTCAATGATGTTGCATTTGATATTTTGGAAAATATCAATAAAGCCGTAGTGATTAACCCTATCAGTTTGATTTCTCTGGTCTTGTTAAATGCACCAACACATGCTTTGGCAGAGCGTGAAGTATTGGTACGCTTAGAACAATTCCGCAATCTACTCAAACAGCATCGTTATGATGATCGTATGCAAATCACTGAGCTTTCCAACACAGAAATCATTCAATATGCCATGAAGCTTAAACAAGTTGAATTGATTGAGCATGATAATGAACGTTGGGTGAAAGTCAGTGATATACAGGTGGGCTTACTTAAGTATTTCAGTAATAACATTCTGCATACGTTTATACTGCCAGCACTGATTGCCAAAGTATTGCGTGTTGAAACAGAGCAGCAGCAATTTGAGATTTCAAAATCTGATTTATATACCCAAGTCATCGAACATTACCCACTTATACAAAAAGCCTTCTTTTTAAAATGGGATGAGTCTGATATTGAGAGTGAAATCACACAAATTGTCGATTATTTAGTTGCTGAGAAATTAATCACACTTGAAGCGGATCAAAGCATTAAAATTTCAAATGCAGATCCTAAAATTCGTTTACTTTCCGCCCTTGCTCATCTATATGATGTCAATGTGGTGAAAGAACCTGAAAAAGAAAGCAAAGAGATATAATCCTTTATGTTTTGGTTTTGATCTGCAATAAAAAAGTTCCTTCATCCACTTGGATAAGGAACTTTTTTATAAGCGTATATAGCTCATAGAAATATGACTAATTGATTTATTTTAAAGAAAAAAATGATTTTTAGTTATTACTTAGAGGTTTTTCTTAGTCCGTTTTAAATGCAATAAAACCATGATAATTCAATACTTGAGCAAAGCTTTCCACACGCTTAAAACCTGCTTGCAAATACAAAGCACTCATTTCATCAACAGAAATTAAAGCAAAATCTTGTTCAATACGATCTGTCATAAGTTGCGCCTGTTTTTCTGTTAATCCGGTTGCTAAACTCAGATTTTTTAAAGCTTGTAATTGTTTGGTATTCGAAATTTCCATCAACTCATAACTTAAACATAGACCAGTACTGCTTAGGTGATTTGCAATATCTTTTAAGAATTGTGCTTTTGTATCAACTGGAACAAAATGTGAAACCAAGATCGCCAAAGCCACATCAAAATTCTCATCGACTTGTTTAAGAACAGATGTATCACCTTGCACAAACTGAATTCGAGAACAAAGCCCTAAATCTGCTATATGTTGTTTGGCTTTATCAATCATATTTGCTGCAGGATCGATTGCTGTAAAACTCCAATGAGGAAATTGCTCAGCCAAATATTGCAGTTCATAACCTGTACCACATCCCACGACTAAAATCTTCGCTTGAGTCGATACATAGCTCTTTAATACAGCATGGACTTGTAAATGTATCAGTTCATAGCCGGGAATTAATTTACGAATATGTGCATCATATCCTTCAACTACAACTGGATTATTAAAGTCCTTTGCCATTTCTTTAAGCCTTGCAATGATGATTAATATTATTCCTGAGGATGTTTGACTTTCACTGCCTGTAAACAAAAATCAGCGATTTGTTTTACAAAATACTCTTTATAGCTTTTATCAAAACGCTTGGTCTTGGCGATACTTAAAGGTTCAATCACAACAAAAGTCATTGCACCCACGATGCACAATGCCGTGGTGTTTAAATCCTCAAAAATAAACTCACCTGAATGACGTCCTTCGGTCAAAATTTTTATAATACTTTCTTTAATCAATTGTTTACTTTGAAAACGTTCTAACTCAAATTGAGGATCGACAGGTTCAAACAATAAAGAATAAGACAGTCGAGGGCTGTTCATTGCCCTTTTTACAAAGGTTGTAACGGCGCGATCTAGTTTTTCTACAGCGCTGAGTTGGGTATGTGCAATATCATTGAGAATATTGACTTCGATATGAATCGCCGCATTTAAAACTTCAATCAGTACCTGATTTTTATTTTCAAAATAACGATAGACCAGTCCACTTGATACGCCTGCCCGATCCGCAATCGCTTGAATTTGTGCATCTTTAAATCCTCCTTGTGCAACCAGCTCTCGTGCAGACAATAAAATCATCTCGCGGTTCTGTTGCATTTTCTCTTCCATGACAGAGGATCTTTTATAGTTCATAGCGATACGTAAATTCCATTCCAAATAAACTGGCAGCGAATAGTTTACCCTGTTGGTACGACAAGGTAATTCAGATTAAATACTAATAAATTTTGCAGCAATAAGCTATCCACCCAGATCGCTTCATTCAATATTTAATAAATCATTGATCAACTTAGTTATCTTGTTGAGGTTATTTTGTATCATTGCTGATCTATCAATTCCTCATCGATCAAAGCAGTCATTTTAAATTAATTCTTTTTGGAAAATGATCCTTTTTAAATCAGCGATTGATCCTTCAATATTCTTCAATGATCTAAGGCAACTTCTTAAGACAATGCACATATGAATTGTCCGATAATCCCCCCTTAAATTGGTCATTACACCCCTTTATTAAATCCAGTAAAAATGATTCACTAAAATCATAAAGCTTTCAGATAAAACTTAAATAAACTAATAGCTTAACCTCTATTATTCACAATAGTTTTGTCTGAATTTTATATGCGAAATAAAAAAAACATTCAAGGAAAGAAAAGCATGAAAACTCAATCACTCATTCTCAGTATCCTCAGCATTTTACCCACTGCTTATACTCATGCAGCCGCGATGGATCAATCTGGACAATCGATACTGGCGTTTCTTGAAGACAAGAATTATTTCGAAGCCAGTATTGCCGCAGTTGACCCAGAAGTATCAGGAAAAGTCCGCAATCGACCTGATTTAGTCAATGCAGGCAGCAATGATTTGAGTACAGGTGATATGGCACAATCATATCAATACTATAATGCAGCATTAAAACTGCAAATTGCACCAAAAGTTTCCTTTGGGCTCATCTATGATCAACCTTATGGTGCTGCAATCGAATATCCTTTACGTAGCAATAATACCTTCTCTGATACTGAAATCAGTATGAAAGGTACCCTTGCGGATGTTGATACTCAAAATATTGCGATGCTATTTGGTTTTCAGCCAGATACTCATTTTAACCTCTACGGCGGTGGCGTATACCAGACAGTCAAAGGCAAAGTGTCTTTACGTGGTAATTCGATGAGTGTGTTTAATGGCTATGATGCCAACTTTAAACAAGATAGTGCTGTTGGATGGCTTGCTGGTGCTGCTTTTCAGATTCCTGAAATTGCTTTAAAGGCAGCCGTGACTTATCGTTCTAAAATCAAGCACAAAATAGATGCTCAAGAAACGATTTTTGGACAACCTTTAGCATTCACCACTGATAAAGACACAGAAATCAACACGCCACAATCGGTAAATTTAGATTTTCAAACAGGGGTTTATAAAGATACGCTGGCATATTTAAATGCGCGTTGGGTAAATTGGAAAGATTTTAGAATCCGTCCAACACAGTTTGGTGCACTCACCGAACTGGCAACGGCTGAGTTAAGCCAAGGCCTATATGCTGGTGGATTTAATCTGGATGACTATCAAAAAGACCAATACAGCATCACTGTTGGTTTAGGACATCAATTTACACAAAAATGGGCTGCATCGGCTGATGTTTCATGGGATTCTGGTACTGGAAATCCTGCTTCTGTATTGAATCCCACCAAAGGCGGTTGGGGCTTAGGGCTGGGTGTTCAATACAACCCTGCTGACAATTACTTTATCGCAGGAGGCATCAAATATATTTGGATTGGTGATGCCACGGCACAAGATGGTACCTATTACATTCCGGTACCCGGTGCTTCAGAAATTGCCCAACAAGGTGATTATCGTGACAACAATGCCATAGGCTATGGTTTAAAAATAGGTTACCGTTTCTAATGCTCAATGCGTGATCTTGTTAAAATTATTTTTTAGCGTAGACTTCATTCTAGTGTATATACTTGAGAATGAAGTCTTTTTCTTTTTATTCAAAGACAAATTCATTTTTCCGTCACTTGTATACGCTATAAATTTTAATGATCAATATGAATAAACATCAGCAAAAAACCAACTTAAATTAAAGGATCAGAATATGAAATTATTACGTTTAATTCCAATTCTCGCTTTAGGCACTATCTTAACCGCATGTGGTGGTATGCCAAAGGAATGTGAAGAATCTTGGAAGCATATGGAAGACTTGGCAAAACAAAGTGGCATTCCTGAAGATTCACTAAAAGAACAGAAAAAAGCCTTTGAAGAAGAAATTAAAAAGTTATCTAAAGAAGATGCTATTCAAGCCTGTAAAGCACAGTCTTCAATCATTGGCATGGTTAAGTAATTTATCCTTGATCTACAAAATGGATGCTTCTATTTGCAGGCATCCATTTTTTTGCCTGTAAATAAAAACTAAAACTTTAATTTTCACATTTTAATCGTCACAATTTTTTGCTTCACTATAAATAAACATTGGGCCTAAATCATAAGTCTGATCATTCCTTTTCGCTTGTGGAATAAATGCACTTGAAATTGAGCCATCTAAATATAAAGCTTGATCTGTTTTAAGCTGCGACTTAAAAATATCAGCAAAATTATAAAAATTAATTTTTCCACGACTTATCACGAAATACAGTTGATTATTTTTAATTCCCACCCCATTGCGAACTTTTAACGAATCTGAGTTTTTAACGAAAATTGAATTGATCTCACCATTGATCAATAACATTGGGCCAGATTGTGTAGCATAGCGAGCTTTAAAATTAGATTTAAGATATTGCTCTGTGGTTTTAATCACAGCTTGTTTATTGTTCCAAGCAACCACACCATTGGGTTGCATAAAAAAATTACCAAATTTGTTTTTTTGTTGGTTTAATTCTATTTGTTGTTTACCTTGTTCAATGTACAAGCCTACTGGTGCAAAATTAGGGTGATACATTCCTGCATTCATGGCAAAACTGATCTGGCATTTTTTACGCTCTTTTTGCACAGCTGCGAACTTTTTATAGATTTGCCCTTGTTGGTTTTTTAAAAATAGTTGTAGCTGATCTAGATCATCGATACGAACAGCATCTGCGATCACCTTCTTGTTTTTGATTATTTTGATATAGTCAGTATTGGCATTGACTTGAAAGGAAAGTGCACTCAATCCCATCATGCTTATCAGCGCATATACCCCAGTTTTCAAATTCATAACATCCCCATTCAAAGTGTTATATTTTATCGTGTGATCTATTGAATAATGAAGGCTAATTAGCACTTTTAATGCATTTTTTTACTTAATTATCACTTTAAGGGCTATCAAATTCATTTTGCATGGTTATAATCAAACTATCCTTTCAATTAAATACATGTGTACACTTTATTTGAACTGAGTGGAATATGCAGACAAAACAAATAGCTAAATACCCTTTAGGTGCGCATTTAATCGTCAAACATTTTGGCTATAGCCATCATGGAATCTATGCTGGAAAAGGTCGTGTTATACATTATTCTGGGCTGGCACATTTTGTAAAAAAACGCCCAATCGAAATCACTTCACTTGAAAAATTTTCACATGGTAAAGTGATCCGTGTCCGTTACTATGATCAACCTAAGTTTTCTGGTCGTCATGTAGTTCGACGTATGCGTACACGCATGAACGAAAACAGCTATCATTTGATTATCAATAATTGTGAACATCTGTGTAGTTGGGCAATTACAGGGGTTGAAAGTAGCCCTCAAGTGGTAAAAATGATGAACCGTTTAACCACGATTGGCTATATCAGTTCAATCATGACCTATATGAATGGCTTATTTTTAACAGTTGCAACCACCTGTTTTGCTTTGGTTTTATATATAAAAATGAAACTCAGGGCTCAGTCAAAATTAAAACTTCCAACCTATTTATCACTTAAAGAACAACAGCCTAAAAAGTAAAATACTCAACTAGGTTGTTCACATGACGTTAAGCAAAGCCCTGATTTTAAATCACCATTAAAATGGTGGAAATTTGTCTTCAACCAATTTGAGTTCTAATCCGTGTTCCAAATAAGCTTTTAAACCATCCAGCACTGTGGTGAATCCCCCAGTTGCATCGATAATAAATTGAATCAGTTCAGAGCCTTGCAACGAAATATCGTAATTTCTAATTTTTAAATAGGTGTGCTCGGGGCTGATTTCTTCAAATATAAAATCTACCGATGTTTTGGGTTCACCCCAAGTAATTTGAATCAATTTATTTTCAATAATGTTAAATACCATAACCTTTGAGCTGACTTGATACTTATCCCAACTCCATTGCACAATTTTGCCTTCTTTTAGGGGTCCTGTAGAACGACTAAACCAGAATTTTGAAGTAATTTCAGGGTCAATAAATGCATTAAAAACCGCAGAGACGGGTTTACGAATTAACATTTGAGTTTCAATGGTTGGATTCATTCTTATTACTCTTCTAAGCTTATATAGAACTATATGGATAACAAAGTGATACTGATAACATAAGTGCTATGTAATCAGTATCATGTTTTTGTTAACAAATTTAACGAATTAGTTTTGAATAAGTGATGATTCAACAATGCTCTGATAGCGCTCTGAAAATTGACCATTCCAATACGGGTAATATGGATATGCTGGATGAACCGCACTGACTTGATTTAAACGCTGTAATTGTGAATCCGTAAGCACTAGATCTTTTGCGATTAGATTATCTTGCAGTTGTTGTCGATTTCGAGCACCAATCAGTACAGTAGACACTGTAGCTCGTGTTAACAGCCATTTTAAAGCAATTTGTGGGACTGAATATCCCGTGTCTAATGCAATCTGTTTTAATGCGTCTATCACTTGATAGAGATATTCTTCGTTTACAGGTGGCGCAAATTGTGCTGTTTCATGTAAGCGACTATTTTCAGGCAAAGGATGATCACGATCAAACTTACCTGTCAAACGTCCCCATCCCAAAGGACTCCACACAACAGCACCTATATGCTGATCATGATTTAAAGGCATCAGTTCCCATTCATAATCCCGACCTATCAATGAATAATACACCTGATGTGCCACTATTTTTTCATAACCATAACGATCTGCAATCGACTGCGCCTTCATCAATTGCCAGCCTGAAAAATTAGATGCCCCGATATAACGAACTTTTCCACTTCGGACCAATTCATCTAAAGTTTTCATAAGCTGATCTAGCGAAGTAAAGCTATCAAACTGATGTAACTGTAAAACATCGATATAGTCTGTATTTAAGCGTTTTAACGATTGTTCTACTGCATGAATTAAATAATGACGACTCAATCCGACCTGATTCACTTGCTGATTGGTACGAAGCGCAACTTTAGTTGAAATAATCGCATTGTGCCGATAAGGCGCTAATGCAATTCCAAGCATTTTTTCAGATTCACCGTCTGAATACACATCGGCAGTATCAAAGAAATTAATTCCTGCATCTATACATGTGGTAATCATTTGGTTGGCTTCTTTTTGCCCTGCTTGTCCCCATGCAGAAAATAGAGGACCTTTTCCTCCAAAGGTTCCAGCACCAAATCCCAATTCAGATACTTTTAAACCAGAATTGCCTAAAAAATTATATTTCATGATCATTCACCTTGATTGAATAACGTGTCTCATCACAAAATAACAACTTGGTATTATTTTAAAAATCAGGATAATGAGGAATTACTTTTCCGATTTTATGGAAAATGAATACACAAGACTTTCAATTCTTCTTACGTGTCGCAGATTTAGGTTCAATAAGCCAAGCGGCAAAAGAAGCCAATATTGCAGTTTCAGTGGCAAGTCAACGAGTGCAAAGGCTTGAAAATCAGCTCAGTCTTAAACTTTTTTATCGCACGACAAGGAAACTGAGTCTGACCGAAGAAGCCAAAATATTGATTGAGCAAGGACGTCCACTACTCGATAGTTTCCAGACATTAACCGAAAATTTAAAGCTTCAAGATCAAAAACTTTCAGGAAGCATCAATATCACGGCTTCCGCAACCTTTGGAACACAGATACTGGTTCAGGTTATTGCTGAGTTTTTAAAACAACACCCTGAATTATTAATCAATTTAGATTTAAATGACCAAAATGTAGATCTTATTAGTCAAGGTATGGATCTTGCGATTCGCATTGGCAAACTACAAGATTCTTCTTTCATCGCAAAACCATTAGCTATCAATAAGCGCTTACTTTGTGCTGCACCTGAATATCTCGCTAAATTTGGTATCCCCAAACGTTTAGAGGATTTACAACAACATCGTTGTATCGTGCAGCGTCATCAACAAGGCATCAGCAATACATGGAACTTTGTGGATCATGCTAACCCAAATAGAAGATTAGATATTCAGCTAAATGGCTATTTTATTACCAACTCAGGCGAAGGGATTCGTCAGGCATCTTTGGCAGGGCTCGGCATATCCAATCACTCGCTTTGGCATGTCAAAAACGATTTAGATTCAGGAAAACTGGTTCATGTGCTTCCTGATTTTATGGTAGAACCCACTGCTATTTATGCTGTTATTCCAGATAAAAAATTAATCTCTGATAAAGTAAAAGTTTTTATTGAGTATTTACAGGATTACTTTAAAGAATTCTAATGATGATTTGGCTAACGTTATCCGTTATTCCAGATGACAAACATAATCTACAACTTCGCTGGATTGCAGACTAAAACGGCTATTTGCAGGAACAGTAAAAGACTCTCCAGAACTGTAGACTTCCATTTCTTCTTGATCTGCTATCCGAACCAAGCATTTTCCAGAGACAATCTCAATGCGCTCAGTCACATGCGTTTCAAAAGTTAAAGGTTTGTCTGTGGGTAAAATTACCCCCAATGTTTTCTTCGAACCATCTTTGCATTCGATAAGATAACTGATTGATCGCCCTTTATAATGAACATTAGGTTTAATATGGACCGTAACAAAATCAAATTGGGAAGACATATATTTGTCCTGATTATTATTTGTGCATTTACTATATCGCTTTTCTATAGTATTCCTCAATCAATTTTAAACAGCATAAAAAAAAACCTAGCCGAAGCTAGGTCTTAAATCATGATTTTATTCAGGGTTGAATAAAATTATTTACCCGGTTTAAAGCTATCTTTCAAATCTAAGACACGGTTAAACACAGGTTTATCTGCTGTATGATCATATTGATCCGCAACAAAATAACCCTCACGCTCAAACTGGAAACGATCTTCTGGTTGCGCTTGAGCCAAAGCAGGCTCGATCACCGCTTGAAGTACCGTTAAAGACTCTGGATTTAAATTTGCCAAGAAATCATCATCTGCATCTGGTGCAGCTTCGGTGAATAAACGATCGTAAACACGAACCTCAGCAGGAATTCCTTTCGACGCAGAAACCCAATGTACAACGCCTTTCACTTTACGACCTTCTGGGTTTTTACCTAAAGTTTCAGGATCAATTGAACATTTCAACTCGATCACTTCGCCATTGGCATCTTTAATCACTTCATCACACTTGATCACATAAGCATGGCGTAAACGTACTTCACCCTCAGGAACTAAACGTTTAAAACCTTTTGGTGGAACTTCTTCAAAGTCTTTACGATCAATAAAGATTTCAGAGGTTAAAGGAATAATACGATCGCCCATATCTACATTTGGATGACGTGCATGGCTTAAATCCAAATCTGCTGGCAAGTTGGTCAAAGTCACTTTCAATGGATTTAAAACAGCCATACCACGTGCTGCTGTATTTTCAAGAGATTGACGAATACAGAACTCAAGCATAGCCACATCAACGATACCATCTGTTTTAGACACGCCTACACGCTTACAGAACTCACGTAACCCTTCAGGGGTAAAACCACGACGACGCATGCCCACCACAGTTGGCATACGTGGATCATCCCAGCCATGAACATAGTTACCTTCTACCAATTTACGTAATTTACGTTTAGAGGTAATCGTATAATCTATATTTAAACGGCTAGATTCATACTGACGTGGAACTGAATGTGAATGTACTTTCTCAACCACCCAATCATAAAATGGGCGATGGTCTTGAAACTCTAAGGTACATAATGAATGGGTAATCCCTTCAATCGCATCTGACAATGGATGAGCATAATCATACATTGGGTACATTTTCCATTTATCACCAGTTTGGTGATGTTCTGAATGAAGTACACGATATAGAATTGGATCACGCATATGTACATTTGGTGAGGTCATATCAATTTTGGCACGTAATACTGCTTCACCCTCAGCCAATTCACCATTGTTCAT
This sequence comes from Acinetobacter sp. I-MWF, assembly GCF_025433935.1. Lineage (NCBI taxonomy): Bacteria > Pseudomonadati > Pseudomonadota > Gammaproteobacteria > Moraxellales > Moraxellaceae > Acinetobacter > Acinetobacter sp. I-MWF. The sequence continues at coordinate 2,402,334 of NZ_JAMBAR010000001.1, forward strand.
TTTTTCAAAACGAGCAAGATTTTCTTCAATAGATGCATCACGATAAGGTGAGTTTTTACCTGGCTCGACAAAATTACCACGGTTAATTCTAATTTCTTCTGGGCTTTGTAGATCTACATAAGCATCGCCTTGTTTGATCAACTGAACTGCCCAAGTATGTAATTGGTCAAAATAGCTTGATGCATAGCGAGGTTCGCCATTCCACTCAAAACCTAACCATTTTACGTCATTGGCAATACCATCAACATATTCTTGTTCTTCAGCATCTGGGTTGGTGTCATCAAAACGCAAGTTACACAAACCATCGTATTCTTGAGCGATGCCAAAATTTAAGCAGATAGCCTTTACATGACCAATATGTAGATAACCATTTGGCTCAGGTGGAAAACGTGTAACAACTTTTTGTGTACGGCCCGCTGCCAAATCCTCTGTAATGACTTGGCGTACAAAATCTAAGCCCGCTTGTTGTTCTTGCTGCGCATTATCGACAGGGCTTGGACTATTTGTCGGGGTTTTCGGCAGTTCTGAAACAACATCATTTGGCTTCATAGTTGATAAATCACTTCTAAAAGTTAAAATTGAATATAGAAAATGTGATTTTATCCTTTTTTAACAAAAGAATTTCACATTTTTACTTGCTATGTAGTTTACAGTTTGCTTATGCTTCTCTCAACCAAAAACCCATGACATTTTTAGTCATGATTAGGAGATTATAGAATGAGTTTTCCTCAAGTCGAATTAAACACCAACAAAGGACGCATTGTTCTTGAACTTAACTCTGAAAAAGCACCAAAAACTGTTGCTAACTTTTTAGAATATGTTCGTGATGGTTTTTATGATGGCGTAATCTTCCATCGTGTTATTGATGGTTTCATGATCCAAGGCGGTGGCATGGATGAAAACTTCAAAGAAAAAACCACACGTGATTCAATTGAAAATGAAGCGGACAATGGTTTAAGCAATGACGAAGGTACGATTGCAATGGCACGTACTCAAGCGCCTCACTCTGCTTCTGCACAATTTTTTATCAATGTAAAAAACAACTCTTTCCTTAACCATACAGGTAAAACTGCTCAAGGTTGGGGTTATGCAGTATTTGGTAAAGTAACTGAAGGTTTAGACATCGTTGAAGCAATCAAAGGCGTTCGTACAGGTAACCGTGGTTATCATGCTGATGTTCCTTTAGAAAACATTGTGATTGAATCTGCAAAAATTATCTCTGAATAATTTATAAATCCTCCCGAAGCTGACTTTTAAATAAAGGGATACTGTCCCCTTTACAAAGCAATCTTGGGAGGAGTTATTAAATAGGAAAAATAAGTGACCTATCTGTTTATCGCCGATTTACATTTGTCACCAGAACACCCTCGACTGGTTCGAGGGTTTTTTGATTTATTAGAACACTATAAATATCAAAACACGCAACTGTTTATTCTCGGTGACTGGTTTAATGCTTGGATTGGAGATGATTATACTGCGCCTTGGTTAGATGAAATTATTGAGCATCTAAAACTATTTTCCTTGCAAGCTGGTAATCAAATTTATTTTCAAGTGGGTAATCGTGATTTTGCTTTAGGGCAGACATTTTTAAATCAGTTTAATGGTAAATTACTTCCTGAATTTTATACATTTGACATTGGTGATAAAAAATTTCGTCTTGAACATGGCGATGCTTTATGTACCGATGATATCTCTTATCAACGATTTAAAAAAATTATTCGTAATCCAATTGTATTAGGACTTTTAAAAAGCACCCCACTTGGTTTTAGACAAAAACTTGCCAATGGTTTTCGTAAAAAAAGCCGTGAGTCTCAACAAAATAAGTCCTATGAAATTATGGATGTTAACCAACAAGCAGTAGAAAAAGCAGTTAATAATGTCGATCTGCTGGTTCATGGTCATACCCATCGCCCTGAAATTCATGATGTAAATGGTAAAGCTAGAATTGTTTTAGGGGATTGGCGTGAAAAAACATCTGAAGCAATGATTTTAGAAGTGGATGAAAATGCGGATTGGAAATTTATTAGTTGGACAATTTCAGATAAAAATCACTTTACCCATTGATTAAAAATCATGATTTTTCACCTTTATTTACGTTTTGAAGATTCACATTTCGCCATTTTAGCATACAATATATCGAAAATTTACGATATATTAGGTCGCCTTATGGATGTATTAAATGTAGCAAAAACACGTTACACCACAAAAGCTTATGATTCTTCTAAAAAGATTCCTCAAGCACAATTTGCACGTTTACTTGAAATCCTGCGTTTAACCCCATCGTCAATCAATATCCAGCCTTGGCATTTTTTTATTGCTGACAATGATGCAGCCAAACAGCGTATTGCTAAAGCCTTAGTCGGTAAATATAGCTACAACGCACCAAAGGTTTTAGATTCATCACATACAATTTTATTCTGTACCAAAGCAGATATTACAGAACAGCACCTGAGTAATTTACTTCAGCAAGATGATCTCAGTGGCCGCTTTAAAAATGACAAGGCTAAGCAAGGTCAAAAAGACAGTCGTACAGGCTATGTCTCTTATTATCGTAATGAAAAAGGTGATATTCAGCGCTGGGCGGAAAATCAGACCTTTATTGCACTAGGGCAAATGCTATTAGCTGCAGGTATTGAAGGTATCGATGCAACACCAATCGGTGGTTTTGACGAAGATATTCTGACTGAAGAATTAGGCTTAACCGAAAAGAATTTGGTCCCGTCTGTGATTATGACACTCGGTTATCGTAGTGATACTGACTTTAATGCAAAATTGCCCAAGTCTCGTTTGACCCAAGAAGAAGTCTTTACTCGTCTATAACTTTTTAAAGTACTTGCTTCCACTTAATAAGTGCTGTGGGGCACATCACGTCCCTCAGCATTAAATCATAAGCATATTTTGTTAAGAGAAATCACTTTCATAGGCATCCATAAATTCATTGATTAATGCACTTGGATTGGCTCTTTTGGTCCACGAAATGGGTTCTTCATAATATTCAAGCTCATGAATAATGACTGGAAGATTTTTCCCAAATGTATCTTGAAGAATATTTTCAGAAAATAGTTGCTGAACCATTTTGATTATTTGTGTAATAAACAATTGAGCAAACTGCTCGCCTTTTTCTAAAAGTTCATTAAATAGTGCATCATCTTCTTGTTCAGCATATTCCATCTGTTTTTGAGAATAATAAAATGGCGTTTGCTCAAACCATTGTGCCAAAAGCGGATCATTTTCCCCACCAAAATCCCAAGATGGCTGTTGTAACCAATAGGCATAATTCCATTTCGCTTCAGCTTGACTTGAAGCTTCAGAAATTTGCGCTTGAAACTGTTGATTGGTATTAAAGTTAAGTTCAACTTTGGGAAAACAAGGTTCATCATCGTCACAATAGTAGTACAAGGCCAAGGCATACACATCGTGATAATTTTGTGCGATATATTGAATCGATTCAACTAACTTTGCATAACTCGTTTCATGCCAGTGCTTTTGCGTTGTTGATTCTATATTCATAACACACCTAATTATTTTTACCATCACTCTGGTGAATATGGACATTCACCAGAGTGCAAATACCAAAGTATTGCCTATACGATTAAATCGGATGCGAGCTTGCAATTTCCTGACTAATCATCACAGCTGTTGCAGCAGACAAGGTCCAGCCTAAATGCCCATGCCCTGTATTGTAAAATACCCGTTCACGTTTTCCACGTTTTACCACTGGCATCATATTCGGCATCATCGGACGTAAACCCGCCCATGGGATACAATGCTCGGTTGAAATATCGAAGTTCTTATTGACCCAATCTGTTAAAGGTTGGATACGATCTGAGCGGATATCTCGATTATAGCCATTAAATTCAGCAGTTCCAGCAATACGTAAACGATTAGCACCTAATCGTGACGTGACGATTTTCGCACTTTCATCGAGCAAGCTGACCCAAGGTGCGCCATTGATACTTTTTTCATCATCCAATTGTACGGTGATTGAATAGCCTTTTACAGGATAGACATTTACACGGTCGCCCAATTGATTGGCCAATTGGTAACTGCCAACACCACCACAAATCACCACGGCATCTGCACTGAGTTGTTCGACTGCTACTGAACCGCCTTCCATGTTTTCAACACTCGAATGATATTGAATATTTACCCCATTGGCAGTGTGTTCTACATTCACGACTTCCATACCAAATAAATATTTTACCCCATATTTTTCAGTCGCTTTAGCAAGTCCAGTGGTAAATTTATGGATATCACCAGTTGCATCACCTGGGCAATAAAAACCACCATAATATTCACCCGTCAAACTCGGTTCGATGGATTTAATTTCTTCATTGGTCACTGCATGGCGTTCTAAACCACCTTTACATAACAGCGCATTGACGTTTGTTGCCACTTTATAATCATATTCAGAATGGTAGAAATGTAAGATGCCACGTTTTTCTAAATCAAAATCAATGCCTTCTTGTTCAGCAATATTAAATAGCCTTTGACGCGCTAAAAGTGCCATTTTCACTGTATTTTGAGTATTTGCTTCATAGTGTTTGATATTGCCAAGGAATTCGACCAGCCATGCATATTTGTGCAAATCAAAAGATGGATTGAGCAATAATGGTGCATCTTTCTTCGCCATCCATTTAATGCCTTTTAACACAGTGGATTTTTGATTCCACACTTCAGCATTACACGCAGACAGCTGCCCACCATTGGCAAAAGATGTTTCCATTGCGGGAAATAAATGTTTATCAATAACAGTAACTTGATAACCTAATTGAGCAAGTTCATAGGCAGAGGTAACACCTGTAATACCAGAACCAATAACGACGACATGACACATACGCACACTCCGTTGAAATGCAATATTTTTTTATTACATTGTCAATGTATGCCCCATCTGTCATGTGTACCTGAGAGCTTCGATAAAAACCTAAACTATTTAGGCTTTACCATCCCCTTCGGTGAGTCATTTCTTTTTTGTTTTCAATAGAATGACTTCTCTCCAGAGGTTTTACAATGATTACAGTCCTTTTGCCTGAGAGTTTCCGGGGTCGTTGCTCCTTCGGCGAGTCCGCAAGAGACTTCTCTCCTGCAATCATCTTTCCTTGTATTAGCAATTAATATGCCATGAATTTGTTCAAATACAAGTAAAATATGTTCAATTATTCTCTAATTTTTAAATTAGAAATTAAGATCTTCAAATCGCTTAAGAAATAAATAGCTTAGCGATTAACTTGTTCAGCGAGTCTGGCTCTGTTGTAGCTTGATTGAAGTTAGCATCAAGCTTTGTCAATTCTTGAAAATTTGTCGAACATTTTGCAAAGTTACAACGAATGTTTTTCATTTTTTCCTATTTCTAATCGCGGTAAACAATGCTTTCATTATTATTTTCATATTTAATTATGCTTTAAAATAAGATTAATAGTTTTTATATGTTCCAAATCATCAGGATATAACACAACATTGCGCATACTATGATTTTGTCGATTTAATATCCCGATTTGTTCATCCTGATAAAATTCTTGACTCATCTTTAAACCATTCACGATACAATTTGCGATGTAATCTTGTTGCCCTTGAAATGACGAAATGTTATTTAATCTTTTTGATATTTGAATTTTAGCCTCTAAAGTCTGTTGAGGTTCAACACCCAACATCGTTAACAATAATAAGAAATGCTGATCATTCAATTGAAAACTCAAAAGTTCTTCTAGCGTAAAAAACCATGCTTCAAAGTGCCCACCCAGATTGCCTATATATAGATCATTGAGATAATAATTAATCTGCTCTTGGGTAAACTGGATATTTACCCGAATATCCGCACTAATGGAAAATTGGTAATTTCGAATGCTATTATTTTCACTGGGTAGAAATGATTGATACCACGCTGCCAATTCCTTGCTATACGGATTTAAACCAACCGCTTCCTGAATCGCCTCATCTAAATTCAACTCCTTTTCTTCATCAAAACCACGAAGTAAAAGCAGAAACCAATGCCAAAAATGCACATTGGAAAATGAAATTTCCTGTTCTGCGACTTGGTGATTTTGATTCATAGCGTTTTAACAATCATCTTAGTGATTCACTGAGTCATATCGGAACACATTCAAATCATCATATTCAATTTGCGGTGTGGTCCCAGAAATAATATCTGATAATAATTTTGCTGAACCACAAGACATGGTCCAACCTAAGGTCCCATGCCCTGTATTGGTATATAGATTTTGATACCTTGTTTTACCAACAATCGGGGTTCCATCTGGCGTAGCTGGTCTTAAACCCGTCCAGAAATGTGCATCTGATATGTCACTTGCATTTGGAAATAATTGTTGTAAAACCATAAGCAAAGTGTCTTCACGACTAGATTTTAAAGAGCGATCAAAACCATTAATTTCAGCCATACCCCCTACACGAATTCGATCATCAAAACGGGTTAAAGCAATTTTATAAGACTCATCTAAGATTGTAGAAACAGGTGATAGTGCAGGATCAACAATTTTGGTAGTAATTGAATAGCCTTTTAATGGGTATACAGGTGCATCTATCTCCAATTGTTTGAGCATTTCATGACTATAACTGCCCAATGCCATGACATAAGCATCTCCCTTGATTTTGCTACCATCTTTCAAGTGAATCGCGGTAATCCGTTCAGCATCTTTTTCGATTGATTCAATTACCGTATTAAATAAAAAATTGACCCCTTGTTTGGCTGCAAGTTCTGCCAACTCTGTTGTAAATTTTTGGCAATCGCCTGTCTGGTCATTGGGTAAACGCAAACCACCAACAAAATCAACTGTTGCATGGGCTAAAGCAGGTTCAGCCTTGATAACCCCAGCTTTATCCAACAACTCAAATGGTACGCCTTCATGTTTTAAAACTTCGGTATCTTTGCCTGCCACATCCAATTGATGTTGTTTACGAAACAGTTGTAATGTGCCTAGTTGACGCTCATCAAAATGAATCTTGGTCTCTGCACGTAACTCGTCCAAACAGTCACGGCTATATTCTGAAATTCGCACCATTCGCTCTTTATTGATTTGGTAACGATTGATATTACATTCAGCCAACATGCGCACCATCCACTGATACTGATGCATATCACCTGTTAGCTTAATCGCCAATGGTGAATGTGGTTGAAACATCCATTTAAACGCTTTTAGTGGAATGCCTGGTGCAGCCCAAGGTGATGCATAACCCGGAGAAATCTGCCCAGCATTGGCAAAACTGGTTTCTAAAGCCACATTGGGTTGCCGATCAATCACAGTGACTTCATGACCTGCTTGTTTTAGATAGTAGGCGGATGTTGTACCAATAACACCTGCCCCCATGATGATGATATGCATACTGAACCGAACCTTATACGAATTAATCGTCTTATAATAAAAATGATGTAGTTAGAGAAATAATTTATATGACTATTTTAATTTAGCACTTAGAACAGATTTAGCAATACCGATTTGATGTTGAAATGTCAGCTTTAATTCAACTTTAAATAGATAAATCATTCACAATATCACATGATTTTCAAACTATCAGCTAGCTATAGCCGACTTGTCAAAAAACTCAGACACAAGAATACAATTTCTCCTAATTAATATTTTAGTTAAATAATTGCATAGAAAAATAAATTGTTCCGTTATAAAAAAGCTTGCAATGCCACACTTTACATTCAAAGTTTAAATACCTTTGCGTAGGCGATGCCTCACTTTTCAGAGATGAAAATGACAAAAATCTTTTGTTTAACAGGGCTCTTGCGCTGCAAACAAAGCAGTGCTTTATTTTTGCTCATATACCCTCACCCAACGGCGACATCCCTGTCGCCACACGATAGAACAACCATCTATGATTCAAAAGTACACCAAACGAATTGATAACCAACAGTTTCTAAAAGTTCATATAAAAATTATTTTTTTACGATCAATAACTTGATGCATAGCTCTTGTATGAATAATTAGGTAGTTTGACTATATAAGGGCCTTAAATTTAAGAAAAATATTTTTTATTTATGTTTGATACTATTCCCTCTCTTAAAAAAGAGGAGGAATAGCTTTATTGAGAAACTCTAAATTGTAAAGATTTTATTTATGCGTATGGATAGACATAACAATACCAAAACTCGCTAACAATGCAATTACGGCTGATCCACCATAACTCATCAGCGGTAATGGATCACCAGTCACTGGTAAAATCCCGCTGACCATACCAGAGTTTACAAATACATAGAAAAACAAGGATAAACCAATTGTACCTGCTAATAAACGACCATAGTTATGGAAGCTGCTTAAGCTAATCATCATACATCTAAAAATCATTGCGGTATAAAGTGCAAATAAGAAGAACACCCCAATAAAGCCAAATTCTTCTGCATAGGTCGACATAATAAAATCAGTATGATGTTCAGGTAAATAACCCAGCTGAGACTGTGTTCCTTCTAAGAATCCACGCCCTGTCATTCCGCCTGAACCAATCGCAATTTTAGATTGGATAATGTTCCATCCTGCCCCAAGTGCATCTGACTCAGGATCAAATAAGGTCATAATCCTTTTCTTTTGATAAGCTTGTAATACAAAAGTCCAAATTAAAGGGAAAGCCAGTGCCAATGCCGCTAAGGTCCCAATAATTAGAGTCCACGACATACCACTTAAAAACAAGGCAAACACACCACCAATCACGATACCAATCGCCAAATCTGGCTGTAACAACGCCAATACGAAAGGCACCATCATGATGATCAAGGCAATTACAATGTGTTTAAACTTAGGCGGCAACGGGTTACGTGCAAAATACCATGCCATCATCAATGGCATGGCGAACTTCATAAATTCGCTGGGTTGCATACTGCCAATCCCTGGAATAGTCAGCCAGCGCTTTGCGCCTAATCGAACATCACCAACCAATAAAACCAGAATCAACAACAAAATTGCAAACAAATAAAACCAAGGACTAATCGCTTGATATACTTTTGGTGGAATTTGTGCACAAATAAAAAGCAGAACAAAACCAACACCGAAACTCACGGCTTGTCGAATGACCATAGACATATCTTCAGAAGATGCGCTATAGACCATCAATAAACCCAAAATCGCATTGATAATTAAAAAGCCCAATAACCAAGGATCAAGGTGTAGTTTGTCCCACCTTGAAACTTTTTGATTAATACTTAAACCATCTCTGACTGATTGACGTAAAAACTTATACTGTGGCGATGGTGTCATGAATACAAATCTTAAACCTAGTTTAATCTGGTCAAATTATAGAGATAAATAGCGGTTGAGAAAATCAATCAATGCATAATTATTTTTATTTTCGTTGTTTATTGCTGCGATTGCAAAATTAACTTGGCCAACTCCAAATCATCTGGATAAGTAATTTTAATATTATCAGAACGCCCCATGACCACTTTGACAGGTTCATTGATATATTCCAATGCACTCGCCTCGTCTGTAATGACAATATTATTCGCTAAAGCTGTTTCGATTGCTGTTTTAAGCTTTGAAAAGGTAGAAATTTGTGGTGTCTGTGCTTGCCACAATTGATCCCGACTGACTGTTTTATTGATATCTTGCTGATTTTCAACACACTTCAAAGTATCTCTTACAGGAATTGCAAGAATTGCACTGCTGTTCAGGTTTATTGCGGTATCGACTAAGTTTTCAAGACATTGTTGTGTCACACAAGGACGCGCAGCATCATGTACAAAAACCAAATCATCGGCTTGTGCAAATTGTTCTAAATAGCGCAACGCATTTAAAACCGAATCAACACGTTCTGCACCGCCTAAACAAAAATGGCTCAAATGTTTATTTTTTAATGGCAATGTTTGCGCATAATGGTCTTGTTCACCAACAGCGAGTACATAACCCGCAAGCGGTAAATCGTTTAGACGCGCTATGGTATGCGCTAACACTGTTTGATTTTGGATGACTTGGTATTGTTTAAGTTCAGTTTTTGAAAAACGATGACCTGAGCCAGCCGCAGGAACAATTGCCCAAATTTTACGGTTGTTCTGGTACAGGTTCGTTGTCATCTTCATTGGTTCTTAAATCTACACTTGGATCGGTATAAATAGGTTTGTAATGGGTACTAATGGTACTCATCTGTACAAAAGTTTCATGTGGCTTGACTAGACCGAGGTCTAAACGTGCATGTTCTTCTATGGCTTCAGCACCATTTTTTAAATCATACACTTCGGCAGCAAGAATTCGGTTGCGTTCTTTTAACTCAGCATTGACTGCAGCTTGCTGTTCAATTTGCTCTAGTAAAGCTTGATGCGGGAAATGACCACCCTCACCGAACCAAAAGCGATATTGTAATACCACAACGATTAAAATCGCGAGTACTGCAATCACTTTACTTGAAGTTGTTTTAAAGACTTCTAACATGGATTTGCGTCTTGAGTAACAGCATTAAATTAAGATGCTAATATACATCAAATATTTTGTATGAAGAACACTAAACTATGCGAAAACTGCAAAACTAGAACAAAATAACTTTTCTTTCTTTATAAAAAATAAGTGGGTGATCAATAATCTACTTTGTAATTAAAAAACTAAAAATTATCTTTATGCTAAAAACTCACATATCGCGATATTATTTATTATAAATTTTCTTTTTCAATAAACTAAGTTAATTAAATTCTTACCTTAAATTTTATTATCAATCAATCACATAATATTAAATTTCTCTTAAAACATACTATTCATGATTATTTTTTAGCGTATAAAAAAGCCATCCCCTATATCAAATAAAAGAATGGCTTTTTTTTAATTTAAATCAATAAAAGATATTAATTTAAACCTTTAAACTCAGCTTTACCGCGATAAGCAGCATGAGTCAATTCTTCAATACGAAGCAATTGGTTATATTTTGCAACACGGTCAGAACGGCAAAGCGAACCAGTCTTGATTTGACCTGCTGCTGTACCCACTGCAAGATCCGCAATTGTAGAATCTTCAGTTTCACCTGAACGGTGTGAAATCACAGTGCTATAACCATTCGCTTTAGCAAGATAGATTGCATCTAAAGTTTCAGACAAAGTACCGATTTGGTTGTATTTGATTAAGATAGAGTTACCTACTTTCTCATCAATACCACGTTGTAAAATCTTAGGGTTTGTAACGAACAAATCGTCACCGACCAATTGGATTTTATCACCAAGGATAGAAGTTAAATAGCTCCAACCTTCCCAATCAGACTCATCTAAACCATCTTCAATTGAGATAATTGGATATTGTTTAACAAGGCCAGCAAGATAGTCAGCAAATTGGTTGCTTGTGAATGCTTTGTTTCCTTCACCAGCGAGAATATATTGACCGTTTTTGTAGAATTCTGAAGATGCACAATCAAGCGCAAGCATAATATCAGAACCTGCTTTATAACCAGTTGTTTCAATTGCAGAAAGAATAACAGTAATTGCTTCTTCATTTGAACGTAAGTTAGGTGCAAAACCACCTTCATCACCAACTGCAGTATTTAAACCTTGTTTTTTCAATACAGATTTCAAAGCATGGAAAATTTCAGCACCAGCACGTAAAGATTCAGCAAAAGATGTGAAACCTACAGGCTCAATCATGAATTCTTGAATATCAACAGTGTTATCCGCATGTGCGCCACCGTTCAAGATGTTCATCATTGGAACAGGCATAGACAAAGTTGTTTGACCACGAAGATCTGCAATGTATTGGAACAATTCAGTTTTCTTCTCAACAGCAGCCGCACGTGCAGCCGCCAAAGATACAGCCAATGTTGCGTTTGCACCTAATTTTTCTTTGTTTTCAGTGCCATCAAGCGCAATCATTTTGTCATCAAGCGCTTTTTGTTCAAATACGTTTTGACCTTTTAATAAGTCTTTGATTTGACCATTTACGTTTTGAACAGCAGTGCGAACACCTTTACCTAAGTAACGTGATTGATCACCGTCACGAAGTTCTAAAGCTTCACGAGAACCAGTTGAAGCACCAGATGGTGCACATGCACGGCCAACAACGCCAGAGTCTAGGATTACGTCTGCTTCGATGGTTGGGTTACCACGAGAGTCCAAAATTTCACGTGCACGAATGTCAACGATTTGGCTCATGAATAATTCCTCAGTTGATTAAAAATAAGATGCTTTATAAGCGCATCAATGTGTATCTAACTTTTTGAAACCTTTAACTAAGGTATCCAATTCTTTTAACTGCGCTAAAAACGGCTCAAGCTGCGACATACGTAATGCACAAGGACCATCACATTTTGCATTTTCAGGGTCTGGATGACTTTCTAAAAATAAACCTGCAAGCCCTGTTGCCATACCCGCACGTGCTAAGGTGGTGATTTGAGCACGACGACCACCTGCTGAATCAGCACGACCGCCTGGTGTTTGCAATGCATGTGTGACATCAAAAAATACTGGCACATTCATTTCTTTCATGATGTCGAAACCCAGCATATCAACAACTAAGTTGTTATAGCCAAATGACGTACCACGTTCACACAAAATGAGCTTGTTATTACCCGCTTCTAAACATTTGTTTAGAATATGGCTCATTTCACGAGGAGAAAGGAATTGTGCTTTTTTGATGTTGATAATGGCTTGAGTTTTCGCCATTGCTTCAACCAAATCAGTCTGACGACTGAGAAATGCGGGAAGCTGGATAATATCAGCAACTTCAGCGACAGCTGCAGCTTGGTGAGGTTCATGAACATCGGTAATAATCGGAACATTAAAATGCTTTTTAATGTCGCCTAACCATTCGATGCCTTTTTCCAAACCGGGGCCACGGAACGAATGTAAGCTTGAACGATTGGCTTTATCAAAACTAGCTTTAAATACATACGGTATTTCTAAACGAGTACAGATATCGACATACGTTTCTGCAATTTCAAAAGCCAAGTCTTTCGACTCAAGTACGTTCATGCCGCCGAATAATACAAATGGCAAGTGATTTGCCATTTGTATATCGCCTAAACGTACAATTTCTTGTGGTTTTAATTGTGACATTTAAACTTCCTAGTTTAAGTTCTTACATACTTACTTGCTGTTTTGGTGCTGCTTTTTAGCGGCATCGATAAAACTAGCAAATAATGGATGTCCATCACGTGGTGAACTTGTAAATTCCGGGTGGAATTGTACAGCAATAAACCAAGGATGTTCAGGAATTTCTACTGTTTCAACAAGATGTTGCGCTGTAGAATAACCAGAAATTTTCATACCTGCCTGTTCAATTGCAGGAATAAAGCGATCATTCATTTCATAACGATGACGATGACGTTCAGTAATTTCCGCTTTGCCGTAAACTTCACGTGTTTTAGTGCCTTCAACCAATTCTGATTTTTGTGCACCTAAACGCATTGTGCCACCAAGGTTTGACTCAGTACTACGATGCTGAATTTCACCACGCTCATCTAACCATTCAGTAATTAAACCAATCAATGGGAATTTTGTTGAACGATTAAACTCCGTAGAAGTCGCTTCTGGCATAGCAGCAACATGACGAGCAAATTCAATCACGGCCAATTGCATACCTAAACAAATACCCAAGAAAGGTACTTTGTTTTCACGGGCATATTGAATCGCCTGCATTTTGCCTTCAGTACCACGTTCACCAAAACCGCCAGGAACCAAAATTGCATCGATACCTTTTAATACTTCAGCAGGATTTTGGCTTTCAAGCTCTTCAGCATTGATATAGTCAATTTGAACTTTGACACGATTTTGAATACCCGCATGTAAAAGTGCTTCATTGACAGACTTATATGCATCTGGCAATTCAACATATTTACCCACCATCGCTACACGAACTGTGTACTCTGGATTCAATAATGCTTCAACCACATGATCCCAATCAGAAAGATCGGCTTCAGGCAAGCTGTCATAACCAAAACGTTCACAGATTAAATCATCAACGTTTTGTTCATAGAATGTACGTGGAATTTGATAAATTGAACGTGCATCTTTACACACCACAACAGCACGCGCTTCAACGTTTGTAAAGAGTGCAATTTTACGGGTGGTATCTGCGTCAACATCATGTTCAGTACGACAAATCAGAATGTCTGGTTGAATACCAATCGACAATAATTCTTTAACAGAATGTTGAGTTGGTTTGGTTTTAAGTTCAGCAGCAGACTTGATATAAGGTAATAAAGTCAAATGCATCAACATGGTACGTTTATGACCAAGCTCAACCATCAACTGACGTACAGATTCCATGAATGGGAGAGATTCAATGTCACCTACTGTGCCACCGATTTCCACAATGGCAACGTCATAACCTTCGCCTGCGCGAAGAACACGTTCTTTAATATTATCCGTAATATGTGGAATAACTTGTACTGTACCGCCGAGATAATCACCACGACGTTCTTTATTTAAAACGTCTTGATAAACACGACCTGAAGTAAAGTTATTCAATTTGGTCATTTTGGCACGACGTAAGAAACGCTCGTAATAACCCAAATCTAAGTCAGTTTCAGCACCATCTTCTGTGACAAATACTTCACCGTGCTGGAATGGGCTCATAGTCCCAGGATCGACATTAATGTATGGATCCATTTTGACCATGGTTACTTTTAAACCACGGGCTTCTAAAAGTGCAGCAACTGAAGCAGCTGAAATACCTTTACCTAGTGATGATACAACACCACCAGTTACGAATATAAAATGGGTCATTAAGTTTCTCGTACAATGGAGCCTAAATTGGCCTACAATGTTGTGCGATTTTACTTTACCTTGTACCAAGAAAGCAAAGTCAATTCACATCAATTCATAGAACAATAAACAATTGGCTATTCTATCAGCATTTCCAATAAAAAATTAGCACTTGATAAGGTGATTTTTAAATATCATTTTGCTGTTATACTAAGTAACATCTCTTTAATACGTTTTGTTTTGAGTCATTATGAATAAGAAATTTTTAATTTGTGGTGCAATTGCGACAGCGCTTTTGGTATCTGCTTGTGTAAAAAAAGAAGAGCCTAAAGAAGCTGAGCCAGAGAAAGTTGAAACTGCTCAACCTGCGACTTCTGAACCGACACAGTTTGAAAGCTTACCAAGCGTTGAACAGAATAATGCACAACAAGTCGAAATTCCGGCACATGTAGAAGTTGAACGCACAGAAACAGCAAATACAAGCACAGAAATTCGCCGTGAACCAACGCATGAAGCCCATGCAACTATGCCAAGTGCACAAGCAGAAAATAAACCTGCTGCGACTGAAGCGAAGCCTGCAAAAGCAGAGTCAGTAAAAACTGAAACTGCACAAACCAAAACACCAGCACCAAAAGCAAGCTCTGGTTCAGCACAATCTGAAGATGATGCTGTTGCCGCTGCCATCGCTGCGGCTACACCAGCTTTGAAAAACTAAGATTTTGCATTGCTAAAAAAAGGGAAATGATGATTTCCCTTTTTTTATAACTCTGTATAAGTATTCAGTTGCATATGCCATATGAAACTTAATTTCTTATGATAAGTCATGAATGAGTTTAATTGTACCTGTAGCTTTTAAAAACTAAGCCGCATGCAGCTTTGGCTGAACCATATTATGAACAGCAAGTACATCTGCTAAAATTTCATCTGAAAGTAATCCCTCAGCTTTGATCAAAGCCAAAACACTCTGCCCAGATTCATTTGCCATCTTTGCAATTCTTGTAGTGGTTTCATAACCTAAATATGGGTTTAACACCGTAATGATACCAATTGAGTTATCCACTAAATGCTGACAATGCGCCGCATTGGCACGAATATTTTGAATGCATTTTTCATTCAGCATTTGCATCGCTTTGCCTAATAACTCAATTGATTCAAATAGTTTAAGTGCAATTAATGGTTCAAACGCATTTAATTGTAGTTGACCACCTTCTGCAGCCAAAGTAATTGCTAAATCATTTGCAATAATTTGATAGCACGCCAAATTCATCGCTTCAGGAATCACTGGATTTACTTTTCCTGGCATGATTGAACTACCAGGCTGACGTGGTTCCAATTGTATCTCACCTATACCTGTACGCGGTCCACTCGATAACAAACGTAAATCATTAGAGATTTTAGACAACTTGGTTGCAGTACGTTTGAGTAAACTTGATAAAAGTACAAAGTCACCCATATCTGTAGTCGCTTCAATCAAATCAGGCGAGCTTGAAATGTTTTTACCGGTGATTTCTGATAAAGCTCGAATGGCATTTAAGCGATACTCAACCTCGGTATTAATTCCGGTACCGATTGCTGTCCCACCTAAATTAATCACACTGAGTGAATCAGGCATAATATGATTTAACTTTTGCAAATCATTTTGTAAGGTATGCGCAAAAGCACTAAATTCTTGCCCTAATGTCATCGGTACCGCATCTTGTAACTGAGTACGTCCCATTTTCAAGATATCAGAGAACTCTTCAGCTTTGCGACCTAGGCTTTCAATTAGTTTTTTAAACGGAATATTGAGATGATCCAATGCAAATAATAGACCTATTTTTATTGCACTTGGATATACATCATTGGTCGATTGAGACATATTTACATCGTTATTGGGATGTAAATATTGATATTCGCCTTTTGCATGACCAAGAAACTCTAATCCAATGTTTGCAATAACTTCATTTGCATTCATATTTGTAGAAGTTCCTGCCCCACCCTGAATCATATCAATAGGGAATTGATTATGGTATGAACCATTTATTAATTGCTGACATGAATGTTGAATCGCTTTATATTTATTTTCTTCAATTTTATTTAATTTAAAATTAGCCTCTACACAAGCAGACTTCACCATAGCAAGCGCTTGAATAAAAATAGGAAAATGACTTAATTTATGCGCACTTAGGTTAAAGTTCTCAACCGCTCTTAATGTTTGTACACCGTAATAGCAATGAAATGGGACTTCTTTCATTCCCAATAAATCTTTCTCAGTTCTCGTTTTAATTTCAATGTTCATTTGCAATGTAACTCTACGAAGATAATCAATTCATCTTAGGTGAAACAATCTAAACTTGACCAATGTAAAAAAATATATCTGTATGCATTTTTTGCATATCACTTGTTATACTTTGCTTGAGTTAAATATTTATTGGTGATTGAACATGACGCTTGAAATTCGGTGGATAGAGGATCTTCTTGCATTAGACCAAGAAAAATCCATTTCTAAAGCTGCAGCTATACGTCATGTCACTCAATCTGCTTTTACACGTAGAATACAAAATATTGAAGAGTCGTTAGGGTTTCAAATTTTAAAGCGTTATAGTAAAAACATTGATTTTACAGATGCTGGTCAAGTCTTGCTTTCTACAGCAAAAAATATTCAGAACCAAATGGATACAACAATAAAATATTTAGAAAAAAACATTAAAGATAATGAACTCTCAATTAAATTTGCAGTATCACACTCACTCATCACGCAGTTTTTTCCCAAATTTATTCAAAAACTATACTCAGACTATAATGATCTAAAGTTAGAAATTATTGCTGCAAATCTGCAACAAGGCATACATTTATTAAAAGAAGGTTCTTGTGATTTTCTCATTTGTTATTGTGATCAACTCACTTTACAACAATTGGATCTCACACTTTTTACCTATCATAAAATTGTAAATATGCAAATTGTACCTGTTACAGCCAGTAAAAATGGATTGCCTAATTACCAACTCAATCAAACATTCCCTCTTTTAGCCTATAGTAAACAAGCCTATCTGAGAAAATGCGTAGATAAAATTATAGAAAGTAAACTCAATTACCGAACGTTATATGAAACGGATAATGCCAGTGACTTAAAAGCCTTGGCTTTACAAGGCTTAGGTGTAGCTTGGCTACCTCGCTTACTGATTGAAGAAGAAATAAATGAAAATAAATTAAAAATACTTGATGGTTATAGTTTCTTTCAAGATATTTATATCGTTCGTAGCAATATTATTTACTCGCAAAAGATAAATTTTGTTTGGAATTATTTAGCGCTTAAATAAGCCTTTATTTTAAATAAAGATCTTTCTTTCTTCAAAGAATGATCATGTAGAGTGAATCTATCAATATTGAAAGTGCCTTTTCCCACTGGACGAAGGCTAGGATGAGGGGGATTTTATGTTGGTCTGTGTTTTAAAATGGACTTATAAAAGAAGTCTAATATTTCTCTTAATCTAGCAACATAGGATCAATTAAACGCCCAGTTGAAAAATTAAAACTGACAAATCAAATGATAATAGTTTGATCTGTCAGTTTTTTAAATTAAAGAGATATTTATTGATACTGCGTATCATCATGAATACTGTCTTAAAAAATCAGCCATTAAACGTGAAGCCCAAGATTTGGTATTAAGACCTTCATAAAAACCACAATGACTGCCCTTTTTGGTTGTCACCACCACAACATTATCCATATTTTGAATGGTTTCTTTAAACGGCTCTAAATTCTTGATTGAACATACAGGATCATCTTCTGAGTTTAGAATCATTAATGGAATTTTAACATTTTCAAATACATAAATTGGATTGGTGGCTTTTGAATAGCTTTCATAATCTGAAAATCCAGCCATTTCAAAATATTCAGTCTGAAACTCTTGTAGGGTTTTCGTTTGTAAAACATTTTGTACAGAATGTAATGGTGTCCAGGTTTGTTCATAAGGCTTAATAAATGCCTTAAACAATTTTTGGGTCATGACTTTGGTGTAGAAAGGATGGACATTTTGAAATCCAAGCTCAGTATCATAACCAGGGCACATGGCAAAAGCCGCTTTAAAAGGTGTATCTAGGCCTTGTTCGCCAAGATAACGCACAAGTAGGCCTGTACCAGCGGAAGAACCAACTGCATAAAGATCAGATTGTGGAAATAGGTTTTGAATCGAAGCCAATTGCTCTTTTAAGTCAGAGGTTGAACCAAAAATTGACATTAAAGGAACAGGCATAGGTAAGCCCGCATGCCCACGGCGTAGACATAATGCAATACGCCATCCCGTATATTCATGGAGATCTTTGACCAATTCACGCATACTGTCAGGTGTGCCTGTAATCGTATGCATAATCACGATAGTTGGGGTTTCTTGTGGTAAATCGTAGCCATACCAAGCAATTGCCGTAACACCGCCATCTTGCATGGTCAGCTGATCAATTCGGTCATAGTCCAGCTTAACGGATTTTTTCTTAATTAAATCAAAATATAACAGGTGAGCATGGGTATTGCTGAGCCATGGTGTAGGACGATATTTATCCTGTAGTTGAGGCAGTTTCTTGATGATCTCAGACATTTTCCCTTGCTGATTAAAATACAGCTTTGGTAATTCAGCACCTGTCACTTGATCCAATAAATCTTGGCTAATCTCAGTAAACTTATGTAATACAGACATTTTCCACCTCAACTCTTTTATCACTCATCATCATTTTAAAAATTAAGAAATTTTTCACGCTTAATTTTATTTATTGCAGTATATACGTAATTAGGCTTTAGGTATAAAGCTGGCCATACGTTGCCCCATTTGAGCGGCCAATGCTTCCAAACCACTTTTTGGTCGAATCATCACTTCAAAATCAACAATTTGACCTTGTTCATTAAAACGAATCATATCAATCCCTTTTAATTTTTTTTCACCAACATTGGCAGAAAATTCTAAAACTACACTTTGCTCATCTTCTGTAAAAAATTCTCGATGGTAAGTAAAATTTTCAAAAATTTGAATCACATTGCTTAAAATGAAAAAGACCACTTGCTTACCTTCATAGGGGTTATAAGCCACAGGTGAACGAAAAACCACATCGTCTGCCAGTAATTCATTTAAAAGACTCATGTCTCGACTTTCCAGCATGTTGTGCCATTTTTGAATTGCAGGCTTGGTATTTGTATAACTCATTTTTTATATCCCTTTGATTTGAAATAATTTGAATTCGTTTCCAGTCATTTTCTTAAAAATCCAGTCATGAAATCCCTTCTCTCGCAGCATGCTTCACACTACACATGACTTAAAGAGAAGGAGTTCAAACAGGGTTTATTCTTTTAAATCACAGCTGCCAATTCAGCACCTTGGCGAATTGCACGCTTCGCATCTAACTCACCCGCTTCTTTCGCACCACCAATCAAATGTACAGATTTTCCATCAGCTTGGAGTTGATCAAACATTGCTGTATAGGGTTCTTGGCCTGCACAAATCACCACATTGTCGACATCTAAAATCATGGTTTTTTCGCCAACTGTAATATGTAAGCCCTGATCATCAATCTTGTCATAACTTGCACCAGGAATCATATTGACATGGCGATGTTTTAAACCAGTACGATGAATCCAACCTGTTGTTTTACCTAAACCAGCGCCAACAGATTTGGCTTTACGTTGCAGTAAATAGATTTCACGAGGAGATTGTTCGATCTCAGGTTGTTTCAAGCCACCCACATGTTCATAGGATGTATCAATTCCCCATTCATCATAGAATTTTTGTGGATTTAAACTGCCACTCTCACCTTCATGGGAAAGATATTCAGCAGTATCAAAACCAATACCGCCTGCACCAATAATTGCTACTTTCTTACCGACAGGTTTACGCTCACGTAAAACCTCGATATATGACAAAACTTTTGGATGATCGATACCTTCAATATTTAAATGGCGAGGCGTTACACCTGTAGCCACCACAACATCATCAAAGTCACCTGTCGCTAATTCTTCATAGCTTGCAGTGTGGTTAAGTACCAGTTTGATATTCGGTTGTAATTCAATTTTACGTTTAAAATAACGTAAAGTTTCATAGAACTCTTCTTTGCCAGGAATGGTTTTTGCAATATTAAACTGACCACCAATCTGATTAGATGCTTCAAAGATTGTGACTTTGTGTCCACGATCAGCTGCATATGTTGCAAAACTAAGTCCTGCTGGACCTGCCCCAATCACAGCAATATTTTTAGCTACTTGCGATTCTTTAAAAATAAGTTCAGTTTCATAGCATGCACGTGGATTGACCAAACACGTTGCAATTTTCATTGAAAAAATATGATCTAAGCAAGCTTGGTTACAACCGATGCAGGTATTGATTTCATCAGCACGGCCTTGTTCAGCTTTCAATACAAAATGCGAATCTGCAAGCATGGGGCGCGCCATCGAAATAATATCAGCATCGCCTTGAGCCAAAACATGCTCAGCCATTTCAGGCGTATTGATACGGTTCGAGGTAATTAAAGGAACTTTGACGGAACCTTTTAATTTTTTAGTCACCCAAGTAAATGCGGCACGCGGTACTTTGGTGGCAATGGTTGGAATACGTGCTTCGTGCCAGCCAATTCCAGTATTGATAATGGTTGCACCAGCTTTTTCAATTTCTTTGGCAAGTTGAATCACTTCTTCAAGTGTAGAACCACCCTCAACCAAATCCAGCATAGATAAACGATAGACAATGATGAAGTTTTCGCCCACTTCCTGACGTGTTCTTCTGACAATTTCAATCGGGAACCGGATACGGTTTTCATAGCTTCCGCCCCATTCATCATCGCGGTGATTGGTACGTGCAGCAATAAACTCATTGATCAGATAACCTTCTGATCCCATGATTTCCACACCATCATAACCTGCGATTTGTGACAATTTTGCACAATTGGCAAAGTCTGCAATGGTTTGATGAACTTCTGCTGAAGTTAAAGCATGCGGTTTAGTTGGATTGATTGGCGCTTGTATCGCAGATGGTGCAACATTTTCAGGCTGATAAGAGTAACGACCTGTATGTAAAATTTGCAATGCAATTTTACCGCCAGCATCATGCACAGCTTTGGTAATGACCTTATGTTTTTCTGCTTCTTCTAAATGATCCAGTTTTGAACCACCAAAGAATGTTACCCCATGATCATTGGGCGAGATACCACCCGTCACAATTAAGCCCACTCCACCTGCTGCACGTTCTGCATAAAATGCAGCCATACGTTCATATCCACCTTGAACTTCTTCTAGTCCAACATGCATTGAACCCATCAATACACGGTTTTTTAATGTGGTAAAGCCTAAATCTAAAGGCGCAAGTAAATGCGGATAATTAGACATGTGAACTCCCTTGGCGTGCTTTCGCTAGCTATCAATCTGTTAAATGACACTTCATATCTGTTTAATGCAACAAGTTGCATAGTGTGAGTATTTATAATCGAGATTTGATTTTTATGCAACATGTTGCATAATGACTTTATATTCATTTTGTTGATGTGATATTACACAATGTCATTAGCCCATGTTTTATTGACCAGTCTGATAGAGAAGCCAAGTACAGGTTTTGAATTGGCGCGACGCTTTGACCGATCTATGGGATTCTTCTGGAATGCAACGCATCAACAAATCTACCGTGAACTTAACGGTATGCAAAAGAAAGGCTGGATTTCCACCCTTGAAGATCAGTCTGATCATGGCCGAAAAAAAACCTATCAAGTTGAGCAACTTGGACGGGTCGAACTGGCTGACTGGATGGTCAAACAAGGCCAACCTGCCCAGCTTCGTGAAGAAATTATGGTTCGCTTACGGGCAGAAGCACAATTTGGTGGAAATATTGTTTTACCAGAACTTGAGCGTCATTTAGAATTACATCGTGAAAATTTAAAACTATACCGCCAGATTTTTTCCAAAGATTTTGAACAAATCGAGCAACTGGATCGAACTTTATATATTCACAAAATGATTTTACAATTGGGTATAGACTTAGAAATGGGCTGGATCAATTGGCTCGACCAAGTCATTCCACAGCTTAAAGCGTTTGAGAATAAAGAGAATTCATAGGAAACTGCATGCCACACTATACAATGCCAGATGGCGAAAAATTATTTGTTCGTGAAATTGGTCAGGGTGAACCTGTACTGGTTCTGTCTGGTTTAGGTATGCATAGTTGGCAATGGCTTCCCTTTTTACTGCCTAATATTAAACATTATAAATTTTATATCCCAGATTGGCGTGGCTTTGGTGGCTCTAGAACCTGTAAGATCCCTCAAGAAATCGATGCGATTAGCAACCATTGGCGTGATCTTGAAAGCTTAATTGAGCAGTTAAATTTAGATCATTTTATTCTTATGGGTTATTCCATGGGGGCAACCACTGCCATGCATGGGATGCAATATGGCAATTTGGCTGAAAAACTCAAAGCTTATCTACACATTGACCAAACCCCTAAAATTCCAACGGATGAAACATGGGAATTTGGTTTATTTGGGAAAAAGTATTTTAAAATTAAAAGATTGCTAAAAGACTTCTCTGATTTTTTACATCAATATTCAAACTATCGCTTTGTCGATGAATTACCGATTGAACCACGAACTGAGCTGATTCAAATTTGGTTAAATTTTATTAAAATTCAGGGCAGTAATAAATTAAGCCCATTTATGTTTAATTTGGCGCTTAAACATCCAAACTTACAAAAACATTTATTGCCTATCCGTCGAATGGATTATTTAACTTGGTATATCGATAATTATCTCAACCATGATGAAGATTATCGTCAGGCAATTTCACAATTGGAATGTCCAACTACATTCTTTATTGGGGAAAAGTCATCACTCTATCCTGCTGAAGGTCAAATGCAAATTTCTGACAGTTTGGCCAATGCGAAGAATATTATTTTTAAACGTTCAGGGCATACGCCGCTTATTACAGAACCCGTGAAATTTAGCCAAGCAATCCGTTTATTTTTAAAGGAATCCGCTTAATTTAAACGAATAACGAACAATATAAAAACCTCGTTTAAATCAAATTAAAAGAGGTTTTTCATCAAATTACTCATGTTATTTTTAAAAAATGCTTTTAAAGTCGTTATTTACACCAATCCATAAATTGATCATCATATAAATTAAACAGCTTTTTACATTATTGAATCATACATGGTCATTCTATCGTGAGGCGACATGGATGTCGCCGTTGGGTGGGGGTACAGGACGTACCTCTCACCCAACAGAGGATTTTTGTCCCTTTTCATCCCTGAAAAAGGAGGCATCGCCTACGCAAATATATTTAAACTTTAAATGCAAGGTATGGCCGTACAAACTTTATCACCATATGAATTAACGTTTATAGAATGGTATAAGTTTGATATTTTTTTAAAGACTTCACCTCATTTTAATATCCTCTAAAAGCCTACTTTCGTAAGAAGACTAATAGAAATATTTATCAAAAATTATACATCGCAACCGCATTAAAACGATTGTCCTCACCTGTATCCTGTCCATTAGGCGCTGCAACAAAGGCTTTACGCTCACCATAAACATATTCCAGACCAAAACTTAACGGCTTTTTCGGGCTATAAAATACATTGGCCCAAGCTTGCCAAAGTGTTTTATTGGCTTTGGTCGGATCACTCAAATATCGAATATAATCCTGATTTTCATCTGCTTTCATATAGCCATATCCCAATGTTCCTCGCCATTTTGAGTTAAACTGTTGCGTCACCCCTACAGTGATTGAGTCAAATTGATTCAGCGCCATGATGTTTTTATTGGCATCTATAGCAAAGCCTTGGTTCGTCCATGACACTAAACTTGAGTCGCCTTTAACATGATAATAATCTGCTTTAAGTGTGGTTTTTGCAGAAATATCGTATTTTGCTCCAAGTCCAACACCCCAAGCGAGTTCATTATCAGCAACTGTTCTCTTTTCACTAACCATGCCTCGCAAACTCAAGGCACCCGCTCGATCAGCAAATGATTGATTTAATCGAGTTGATAAAACCGGGATCCGCATATTCGATAAGGCATCTTTGGAATCTTCCAAAGCCGTTATCAGCTGTGTTTCTGCATTAAATTTATGGGTATAACGAATTTGTGCATCACGTTTAACAGCGCCCCCCACATAACCCAAAGCATCAATTGTTTCTGGCATATAATCAGGCACTGCAAAGTTAGACCATGTTTGACCAATCAACCACTGACCATAATTAAAATAGGCATGGCGAATTCTAAGTCCATCATTCGCACCTAAGAAATCAACTTCTATTTTTCCAGAAATATCTTTGTCAGCAGTTTTAAAATCTAAACCTAAACGAGTCGCGGCAAGTGTCGATTTTAATTGATCACTACTTTCATTATGGCCTTTAAGCGGTACGCTATTGATCTGATTATACAGTCGATCGGCACTTCCACCTTCCGACTGATACAATAGATCCGCACGAATATTCCCATATAGTGTTACTTCTGCACCTGCTTTTGTTCGTGCAAAGCTTTGATCCTTTGCCTGCGATACAACCTGTGCTGCTTTAACATTATTTTCCAATGCCACAATTTGCTTATTTTGCACCTGTTGCTGTTGTTCAATCATTTCACGTAATTGTTTAACTTCATTACGTAACTGTTCAACTTCTGTCATCGAATCTGCATGTGCCATATTTAGGCTAAGTAATCCCATTGACACCAAAATAATGTTGTAGTTAAATTTTTTCATTGTAGAAAGCATCCTATTCTCTACGATTGATTATTTTGAACCAGCCTTAATCCTCATGATTCAGGCTGAAATACCAAGTCAGTTTGTGCGTGAGTTTGGTTTACGAACTTAGTTAATTGTATTTCCAACAATATTTTGTTGAGTTGTTGGTGCTTCGGCCGTTTGAGTTTTTTCCACTGAAGCATTTAAATTCACAAAGAATATCGCCAGTGCTGCAATAAATCCTGGAACAGCGATAACAAGGAAATTCATTTGGTGAGGTAACTCTAAGGTCAGCAATGCACCTGTTAAGACTGGTCCAACAATGGCACCAATTCGTCCAATGCCTGATGCCCACCCCATACCTGTAGAACGTACTGTTGCAGGATAAAATTGTGCAACAAAGGTATAGAGTAAAATTTGTGAACCAATGGTTGCTGCACCAGCAATTGCAATCAAGGTATAGAGAATGAATTGTGGGCTTTTAAAACCAAGGAAAATGAGCGCAATCGCACCAACTGTAAACATGATGGTCAATACGGGTTTAATATGAAATTTATCCGCCAAAGCACCACCACCAATTGCACCAACCATGCCACCAATATTTAATGCAAATAAGAAGATCATACTTGCACCTAGTGAATAGCCTGCTTGGATCATTAATTTAGGCAACCAACTTCCGAGTGCATAAACCATCAATAAACACATAAAGAAAGCAATCCAGAACATTACTGTGCTTGATCGACGACCTTGCTGAAACAATGCACGTAACGGTGCTTCATCACCAGCAGTGACTTCATTTAATTCAAATTGAGTCGATGCATGAATCTGTTGCTGTGGTGCAATTTTCTGTACCACTTCTCGTACTTGATCGGTCTTGCCTTGGTGAGTTAGAAACATCAATGATTCAGGTAAAAACTTCCAAATAAGGGGTAAAGCTAAGAATGGGATAATGGCGATATAAAACATGATTTTCCAACCATAATCGACTACCAGCCAAGCACCCAGCAAGGCAGAGGTCATACCACCAATGGCATAGCCACTAAACATCACAGCGACCAGCGTGCTACGTATGCGTTTAGGCGCATACTCAGTCATTAAAGCCACCACGTTCGGCATCACACCACCAATACCAAGTCCTGCTAAAAATCTGAGAATCCCAAATTCAACGGGTGTTGATGCAAATGCACCGAGAAAAGTAAATCCACTAAAAATAGCCACACAAATCATGATGGTTTTTTTACGGCCCAACTTATCAGACAGTGTTCCAAAACTCATTGCACCAAACATCATGCCAAAAAGTGCTGTACTGGCTAGCAAGCCTGCTTGTACAGCAGTTAATCCCCACTCTTGCATCAATAAAGGTAAAGCTACGCCATAAATAACCAGATCATATCCATCAAAAATAATAATTAATAAACACCACAATAGAACGCCCCAATGAAAAGGGGTGAATTTTGCTTCATCCACGATGCGATTAATATTTAGTTTACTCGTTTGCACTTTTGCCTCCTGCGGTGAAACGCTACGAAATTTTTTCAAACAATGAGGCAGCTGTTATTTTTTGTCCAAAACCGATTGCATATATATACATACCTTAAAAGTCGGTTTAATATTTTTTATTGAATAAACAAGGAATTAAAAAGAATTAATAAAGAAATCGGGCTTTATATTTTCAATGATTTATTTTTTATTTTAATGATTATCTCGATATTTTTAGAGTATTAGAACAAATCAATCGACTTTTTCTGATTTTTCAATATGTTATTTTTCACGTAAAATAACATCTATAAATGACTTTTTATTCAATGCTTGAACTGAATGGATTTTTCATAAATCGAAAAAATGATCATATGGTGTGAATAAAATTGGTATTGAAAGTCCCTTCTCCCTTGGGGGAGAAGTCTAGGATGAGGGGGATTTTATGTTGATTTATGATTTAAAAAAGAACTTAGGAAAGAAGCCTAATATATCGTCGTAAAGCTCGCACGATCATATTGAAAGCCTTCTAAATCATAAACCTGATAAATACAATCAAATAAAGACCGAATATTTTCACTTTCATCCATACAACGTATTGCCATAAAAATTGGACTTTTTGCAGAGCTATCTAACAATGGGATATAGATTAAATTCGGCAATTGAATGGTTTTTGCACTCTCAGGCACAATACAAACGCCTTCACCCGCAGCGACCAATCCCAAAGCCAGTTGAATTTCTCGAACTTCTTTTAGATTCTTAGGATCTAGACCATGCTCGGAAAACAGATGACGTACTTGGGTGGAAAAATTAGGCTTAGGATGACTTGGGTAAAGGAATAAGTTCTCATCTTCAATATCGGCAAAATAAGTGCCCTTAGAATCTGTCGCGAGATGATGACTGATATGGACAGCCAACATTAACGGCTCCTCTCGCAACAAAACTCGCCTAATGGCAGGATCAGAAATTCTTAAACGCCCAAATCCAACATCAATACGCCCCTCTTTAAGCGCCTGAATTTGATCTTTGGTACTCATTTCAATCAGCTCAATTTTTAAATGTGGCTGCTGTTGACGGAACATATAAACGATTTTGGGTAATAAACCATACAATAAAGAACCCACAAACCCCATGGTTACGGTTTTTTCAATCAAGCCAATTCGCTTGGTCATGGACTTTACTTCTTCGGCATTAGACAAAAGTTTAACAGCGTGTTGATAAAAAAATTGTCCCGCTTCTGTGGTTTTTAACGGGCGGCTTCCACGTTCAAAAAGCGCGATACCCAATTCACCTTCAAGGTTTTGAATCTGTCTGCTCAGTGGAGGCTGAGCAATATAAAGCTTTTCTGCTGCTTTGGTAAAACTTTGTTCTTCTACAACAGCAACAAAATAGCGCAAATGCCTGAGTTCCATCTCAAACTCCATACCTTTAAGATATAAAAAAATGCAAATTTGATCTTAGACAGCGATCATCCATTCTTTTAAGGTATATCAAAAGCAAGATGTAAAGCAAGACTGTAAAACTTTTGATATTCACAGCCAGCCAAAGAATCCCATTCTGTTAGCCCAATGAATCACTTTTATCAGTTCAAGCTTTAAATCTCGCACATGAAGAACATGGAAAGTGGGCAGCAAAGTTTCAAACGATTTTTTTCGTATGCAATGCCAAACCACGCATACTGCAGGAGATCTAGTATGAACCGTCAAGAAATCGATACTTTGGTCAAACAAATGAATGTAGACACTGCAACAGGTGCAGTCGATACACGTGTACAACAAGTAGTGGTACGTTTATTAGCTGACTTGTTTCAAGCCATTGAAGATTTAGACATTTCACAAAGTGAATTATGGAAAGGCCTAGAATATTTTACCGATGCAGGTCAAGCCAATGAACTTGGTCTTTTAGCTGCGGGTTTAGGTTTGGAACATTATTTGGATTTACGTGCTGATGAAGCAGATGCAAAAGCAGGTATCACAGGTGGCACACCACGCACCATTGAAGGCCCATTATATGTCGCTGGAGCGCCTGAATCCGTCGGCTTTTCTCGTATGGACGATGGTTCAGAGAGCGATAAAATCGACACCCTATTTATTGAAGGTACAGTAACTGACACAGATGGCAATCTTATCCCAAATGCTAAAGTTGAAATTTGGCATGCCAACAGTTTAGGTAATTACTCTTTCTTCGATAAATCGCAGTCAGATTTTAATCTACGCCGTAGCATATTGACTGATAGCAATGGTCAATATGTTGCACAAACAACTATGCCCGTTGGCTATGGCTGTCCACCACAAGGGACGACTCAGTTTGTACTGAACAAATTAGGCCGCCATGGTAACCGCCCATCTCATGTGCATTATTTCGTATCTGCACCTGGCTATCGTAAATTAACCACACAATTCAACATCGAAGGTGACCAATACCTTTGGGATGATTTTGCCTTTGCAACACGTGATGGCTTAGTAGCAACAGCTATTGATATCAGTGATGAAGCTGAAATTGCTCGTCGTGGTCTCAACAAACCATTTAAACGTATTTCATTCAATGTAGCACTGGTAAAAGAACAATCTAAAGCACCATCTACAGAAGTAGATCGTCGTCGCGCAAGCGCTTAAACCCACACGCACGGAACCGAAATGTTTGCACTATTGCAGCACTTCGGGGACTTCCTCTCATTTGGAAAGTCGGAGAACCCATATGCCACGTATTCCTGTTATAAATACCAGCCATCTTGATCGAATTGACGAACTCTTAGTCGATAATTTTGAAACGGGTGAATTTAAACTTCATCGTTCTGTTTTCACAGATCAAGCCCTTTTTGACCTAGAAATGAAATACATCTTTGAAGGCAACTGGGTTTACTTGGCACATGAAAGCCAAATTCCAAATAACAACGATTATTACACCACCACTATGGGGCGTCAGCCCATTATGATTGCACGTAATCGCAATGGCGAATTAAATGCCATGATCAACGCGTGTTCACACCGTGGCGCACAGCTTTGTCGGCATAAGCGTGGTAATAAAGCGACTTATACATGCCCATTCCATGGATGGACATTTAATAACTCTGGGAAACTACTCAAAGTTAAAGATCCAAGTGATGCAGGTTATTCGGACTGCTTCAATAAAGAAGGTTCACACGACCTGAAAAAAGTAGCTCGTTTTGAAAGTTACAAAGGTTTCTTATTTGGCAGTTTAAATCCAGATGTACCAACTTTAGAAGAGTTTTTAGGTGAAACGACCAAAATCATTGACATGATTGTCGACCAATCTGAGCAAGGCTTAGAGGTTTTACGTGGTGCGTCAACCTATACCTATGAAGGTAACTGGAAACTGACTGCTGAAAATGGTGCAGATGGTTATCACGTTTCGGCTGTACATTGGAACTATGCAGCGACCACACAGCAACGTAAAGAAAAACAGCAAGAAAATGACAATGTCCGTGCAATGAGTGCAGGTGCTTGGGGCAAACAAGGTGGCGGTTCATACGGTTTTGAGCATGGACATATGCTGTTATGGACTCAATGGGCAAACCCTGAAGATCGTCCTAATTATCCAAAAGCTGATGAGTATACTGAAAAATTCGGTGCGCCAATGTCGAAATGGATGATCGAACGTTCACGTAACTTATGCCTTTACCCAAATGTCTATTTCATGGATCAATTTGGTTCGCAAATTCGTGTATTGCGTCCAATTTCAGTCAATAAAACTGAAGTGACGATTTACTGTATTGCACCTGTAGGGGAAAGCCCTGAAGCACGTGCACGACGTATTCGCCAATACGAAGATTTCTTTAATGCTTCGGGCATGGCAACCCCTGATGACCTTGAAGAATTCCGTGCCTGTCAAGCCGGCTATGCTGGTATTGAGCTTGAATGGAATGACATGTGCCGTGGTTCAAAACACTGGATTCAAGGACCGGATGATGCGGCCAATGAAATTGGTTTAAAACCTAAGCTGAGTGGTATTAAAACAGAAGATGAAGGCTTATACCTCGCCCAACATCAATACTGGTTAGAAATGATGAAACATGCCATTCAATCTGAAAAAAATCTTGCTCAACAAGAAACATCTCAGCAAGGAGCAACAGCATGAATGCAACAGCAAACATCGATCAAGTTTCTTTAGAAAATATTGCGCAATTTCTCTACCGCGAAGCACGCTTTTTAGATGATGAACAATGGGATCAATGGCTGGCCTGCTACTCGCCCTCAGCATGTTTTTGGATGCCTGCTTGGGATGATGACGATCGTTTAACCGAAGATCCTCAGTCTGAAATCTCCTTGATTTATTACCCTGACCGACAAGGTTTGGAAGACCGTGTTTTCCGGATTAAGACTGAACGTTCTTCAGCAACCATGCCTGATACACGCACTTGCCACAATATTAGCAATATTGAAATTATCGAAAGTGATGGTGACAAAGTCACAGTCCGCTTTAACTGGAATACGCTGAGCTTTCGTTACAAAAACAGTTATAGCTACTTTGGTATGTCTCGTTATGTCATCGACTTTTCTGCTACACAACCACAGATTCTCAATAAATATGTGGTGCTAAAAAATGACTACATCAACCAAGTTATCGATATTTACCACCTCTAATTTTTTATCTCGAATTGTGTAAACAAAAATATGAGGTGTTTGCTTTAGCCAAATGGAAAGTTGGCTAAAGCACTCAAAAGTTTTAAAGATTTTTATAGGATTTTCAGCCATGTCAAACCACAATGTTGCTCTTCAATTTGAAGATGGCGTTACGCGTTTTATCTCAGTTACACAAGGTGAAACTTTATCTGATGCAGCATATCGCCAGAAAATCAATATTCCTTTAGATTGCCGTGATGGTGCTTGCGGTACATGTCGTGCTTTTTGTGAATCTGGTTCGTTTGACATGCCTGAAGAAAGTTATATTGAGGATGCTTTAACACCAGAAGAAGCTGAACAAGGCTATATCTTGGCCTGCCAATGTAGACCTTCTTCTGACGCAGTATTCCAGATTCAAGCTTCATCTGAAGTATGCAAAACCGAAATTCATGCATTTCAAGGCACATTATCTCATGTGGAAAAGCTCTCCGATTCCACCATCACTTTCGATATTCAATTAGATGAAGGTCAGCCCGATATTCATTTTCTTGCAGGTCAGTATGTCAATGTGGCAATTCCACAAACCACTGAAACGCGCTCTTATTCATTCAGTTCAAAACCCGGAAATCGCTTAACAGGCTTTGTGGTACGTAATGTTCCAAATGGAAAGATGAGTGACTTTTTAAGTACAAATGCCAAAGCGGGCGACAAAATGACCTTTACTGGTCCATTTGGAAGTTTTTACCTTCGTGATGTAGTTCGCCCTGTCGTTATGTTAGCAGGCGGTACAGGTATTGCACCATTTATGTCGATGTTACAAGTGCTTGAAGACAAAGGCTCACAACACCCTGTACGCTTAGTATTTGGAGTAACCAATGACTTTGACCTTGTGGCACTTGAAAAGCTCAATGAACTGCAAAATAAACTGCCATGGTTTGAATACCGTACAGTCGTTGCACATGCTGAATCAACACATGAACGCAAAGGTTATGTGACAGGTCATATTGACAATGACTGGCTAAATGGCGGTGACGTCGATGTTTATTTATGTGGTCCTGTTCCTATGGTTGAAGCTGTTCGAGGCTGGTTGGATACCGAAGGGATTAAACCGGCAAACTTCTTATTTGAGAAATTCTCTGCAAACTAAAATGGTACTGTTCAGGAGCTGAGAAGAATGTCAGATCGCCAAAGATTTAAAAATAAAGTTGTCATTGTTACTGGTGCCGCACAAGGTATTGGTCGTGGTGTCGCCCTACAAGTGGCAGCGGAAGGTGCGCATGTGGTTATGGCCGATCGTTCAGAATATGTCGAAGAAGTGCTTGTTGAAATTAACAAAAATGGCGGTGATGCAATCACCATCAATGCAGATCTGGAAACTTTAGCGGGTGCTCAAGATGTCGTTGCTAAAGCAATTGAACGCTATAACCGTGTTGATATTTTGATTAACAATGTCGGTGGTGCAATTTGGATGAAACCGTTTCAAGCGTTTTCTGAAGAAGAAATTATCAAAGAAGTGCATCGCTCACTATTTCCAACCTTATGGTGTTGTCGAGCCGTCCTGCCCGAAATGATCAAAAATCAAAAAGGTACCATTGTTAATGTATCCTCTATTGCAACATGCGGTATTCACCGAGTGCCCTATTCAGCCTCAAAAGGCGGTGTAAATGGTCTAACCACAGCACTTGCATTTGAACATGCCAAAGATGGTATCCGGGTTAATGCTGTTGCGACTGGCGGTACAGAAGCACCTCCACGTAAAGTCCCTCGTAATACTACGGCATTGACCGAAAATGAAAAACAATGGATGCAAGATGTGGTAGATCAAACCATTGATCGTACTTTTATGGGCCGTTATGGTTCGATTCAGGAACAAGTCAATGCAATATTATTTCTTGCGTCTGATGAATCCTCTTATATGACAGGTACTATTGTTCCTGTAGGTGGTGGTGATCAGGGTTAAAACTGATTTTTTTATATAGCAGGATCATTGAAATTCAATGCATGGAGGCTTTGCCCAATGGCATCCCTGTTCAAAATGTTAAAACAAGATTGGTCTTTATCAGCGACAGTTGCAGGATTTTTAGCTGTACTGATTTCTTATGCAGGACCAATGATCATTTTTTTTCAGGCCGCTCAACAAGCCAATGTTTCCTCAACCATGATGGCATCATGGATCTGGGGGAGCTCTATTGGCGCGGCAATCACTGGAATCATTTTATCCATTAAGTTTAAAACGCCGATTATTACCGCATGGTCAGCACCGGGAACGGCGCTCTTGGTGGCTTTATTTCCGCATATTTCTCTGAATGAAGTTGTTGCAGCCTATATTACTTCTGCAATCATTATTTTTATCATTGGGATTACTGGTTCTTTTGATAAACTTTTAAAATGGATACCACAAGGGCTGGCAGCAGGAATGATGGCTGGAATTCTGTTCCAGTTTGGTTTAGGTCTGTTTAAAGCTACTGACACAATGCCCTATGTCGTTTTTGGTATGCTGATCTGCTTTTTACTAGCAAAACGCTTTTCACCTCGCTATGCCATAATTTGGGTATTATTTTCAGGTATTGTGCTCAGTTTTATCTTTGGAAAAATCAATCCAGTAGCAATGGATTTTTCATTGGCAGTTCCTGTTCTGATCAGTCCAGAATGGACCTGGTCTTCTACATTGAACCTTGCAATTCCACTTACAATTGTCAGTTTAACGGGGCAGTTCTTGCCGGGTATGGCAATTCTCAAACTGAATCATTACGACACACCTGCTAAACCGATTTTAAGCATAGCCAGTATCACCTCTATTGCTGTGGCTTTTACTGGTGGAATCACGATTGTGTTAGCAGCGATTACTGCTGCACTTTGCACGGGTAAAGATTCGCATGAATTGAAAGAAAAACGCTATATCGCAGGTATTGCCAATGGCATCTTCTATATTCTAGGTGGATTATTTGCAGGCAGTTTGGTGATGCTATTTAGCAT
Organism: Acinetobacter sp. I-MWF; assembly: GCF_025433935.1. Taxonomy (NCBI): domain Bacteria; kingdom Pseudomonadati; phylum Pseudomonadota; class Gammaproteobacteria; order Moraxellales; family Moraxellaceae; genus Acinetobacter; species Acinetobacter sp. I-MWF. The sequence goes on from NZ_JAMBAR010000001.1 coordinate 2,436,681, forward strand.
ACTTCCTAAAGAGTTGATTGCGGCACTTGCTGGATTGGCCTTACTCGGAGCAATTACCACCAATCTTGGTATTGCAATGAAAGATGAAACACAACGAGATGCTGCCATCATTACTTTTCTTGCCACTGTATCGGGTATGCATTTTTTAGGATTTAGTTCGGTTTTCTGGGGAATTTGTATTGGCATGATCGCACACTTGATTTTAACTCGACAACAATCAAAGGCTGCCATTCCAACTCCAGTACAAGACTCACCACAAAGTCAATAAAACAGCATATTCACTTCACGATCAGCATAAAATCCCATGCAGTCCGATGGGATTTTTCTATCATGACATATTGTGGGATATAACCAAGTTTCGCTTTATGAAAGCGCCATTTCTTACAGTTAAATCTTAAAGTATTTTACTGTTGCTTATTGGTGATTTCTAAATACCAAATCGTTTCACCCCAATCACTATTTTCAATTTTTGGAAAAATTTCTCCTTGTTCAAAATAACGAGATTGAGATTTGTTTGCTGGACTCCACCAATATCCTGATCTTGGGCAACTTTGGCTTGATAAGGCCTTTATATTTTCAACATCCAAAGAATTATCTGAACCACCTTCATCAGCAATTCTTTCAATTAATATCCAATTCACTTCAGCATACAATGTTTCATATGTGTCTGGATCCACCCCGATTGGTACTACACTTCCCCACCCTCTATCCTCTTCTTTGCTTGAAGCTATAAACTCAATCCGCTTCTGGTCTTCTTTGCAAATATAAATCCCTGTCGTTTTTACTTTCTCATTAGATTTAACGGTTATTTCAAAATTTATCCGATATATTGGATAAGACTTTGGTAAATCAACATCAATTCCTTGAAATATAGCTGCTTCTGGAAATTCGGCTTCAAGAAAACCCATATCCCAATTTTTTGGGTAAGAATTTCTAATAATTGAGGCATATCGATTTGTGATTGAATAATAATCCCAACATTGTCGTACTTTATCGTTAGGTAGATCATCCATCCAATGTGGAGAAAATTCACTTAGACCTTTGTCATTCGAACGAATTTCCCCCACACAATTTAGATAAGTAAAATCACCTGATTTTATTTTTATATAAGCATATTCTATCCGATCCATCGTGGACCTAAAATTTGGTAAAACTGTACCGCCCCAATTAATATCTGCCCGTTCAGGTAAAGGAAAATCTCTTAAGTCATAAGGAGGGTTATGCATATATATTTCAAATAATTCTTCTAAACCATCTAAAAATTGACGATGGTTATTACGTACAATTTCAAAAAAATGCAAAGCGCTAAATTGTTCAAGTAAATAGGCTTCTTTCGGACTAAATGTATAAAAACTGCTTAGATTTGGTTTTTTGTCCCTCAACTGCAAATATACTTTCGCACAATCATTTTTAATCTCTGGTTTTTTAGTAAAAAGCTCTTCACTTTCCCCAAAAGCAATAAGACTAAGAGAATAATGTTTTTTAAATAATTCTTCATAAACCACAATCAGGAGAACCCCAATTATTGGTAGGATAATCATCAGTAATACATAGTTTTTACTTAACCAAAAATAAATACCTAATCTTAAAATTAACCCTGTGCTCAATCCCCCATAAAGATATGATGAGTAAATTTGAAGTTTTTGAAAGTTAAAGTAATAACATACTCTATATAAGCAGAGAGTGATTAAGCTAAAAACTAATATTGTGAGTACACTAAAGTGAGAAAAACTAAGTAATCCCACTAAGAAACAGATAAAACTAATCATGAGTTTTATCCTTCAGATTTTAAAGTATGAATATTATAATAGTGCATCATCACTTCCGATTAGTTACTTCAAAATTAAGCATAATTATCATATGTAATTCTTTACTATTTTATTCTAACTAAAAAGAAAACCATCTTTTTATGGATGGTTTTACTAACTCAAAATTTTACTTTTTACCATCAAACTGCCAATACACATCACCCCAATCAGTTTCTGATAATGTTGGTAATATTTCACCTTGTGTGAAGTAAGGTCGTGTATCAGGTTGAGCGGGAGTCGTCCAATAACCAGTTTTGGAACATTTCTCTCCACCTTTTACTTTAATTCGTTCAATTATTATTTCAACTGTTGGATTCTCAGCTTTTTTTCTAGCAAAATCAACCAAGTCTTTTGGGTAGAATTGATGTTCTCGATAAATTGTATCATCGATATCTAATAACCATGTCACTGTAGCAGCTTCCCATGACCAATAACCATAATAACTAATCCCTGATCTTATATCAGGCTGAGGATGCTGATCATGATAGGGTTCTCGACGACTAGCATCATACCAATCTTCTAAATATTGCAACATAAGTTCAGGACGTTCACCCTCTTCTGCGTCAAACACCTTGATTAATTTTCGATAAGGTAAATGTCGCCTTGCTTCAGTTGGTGGAACGCCTCTATCAGAAATAAAAGGGGCAACTAAACGCTCAATTAAGCCATCTTTATCTTGTCCTTCTAGCACAGCCTCTGTGTAATCTATAATTGGCATTACGCGACCCATTTGATCTGCATAACCAGTCAATAAACCAAAACAAATCAAACGCAATGCTATATACCAATAATCCTCTGTATTTAAAGCAATATGCCATACAAATCGCCCATCAGCATCAGGACTCAAATTATAGAGATGACTTGTTTCTGCGTATTCTTCAGTCCAATGAAGTAAATAAGGATAAAGTTCTTTTATAAAGTTTATGTCACCCCCAGCTGAATATTGCAAAGAAATTAAGTCTAAAGCATCAATAATACGTCTTCTTCCAGATGCAATATATCCACCAAATTTAGAATCATTTTTATAATTACTAAAACCATCTACAACTGTATATAATCCATTTAATAATTCATCAAAATTTTCGTGATAATCTTGTATTAATAGATAACCATCTCTGAAATATTTATCATTATTGACCTCTAAGTTTTCCCATTTTTGCCAATCTATTATTTGATCATTCACTATTATTGACATTATTTTATCGCTCCAACATGTCATTTGGTAAAACAAATTCTAATTTAACGCCATGTGCAGTTACAGTTCTAGTGCATTTAGGTTTATCCAGTCCTTTACATTTTTCATGATGGTCAAATTTACCGCCAGTAATAGTAACCAAGCTTCTATTATTTGATTTTACAGGTCTTTTTACTTTGTGGTGTAGTACTTAATTTTTAGATACTTTGTAGCACACAACTAAAAGCACTTCTTTTTTATTTGCAGATACTTGAATCATTGCAAGCTTAGGGTCGTCGCTTAAAATTAAACGTAATTATCATTTAATATCTTATTATAACCAAGAAGAAAACCATCTTTTTATGGATGGTTTTACTAACTCAAAATTTTACTCTTCGCCATCAAACTGCCAATACACATCACCCCAATCGCTCTTAATATTAGGGAATACATTATCTTTTTCAAAATATTGTCGTGAATTTTCTTTGGCGACTGTAAACCAATAACCTGATTGTGGACATTTTTCACCAGCCCTAATGGCTAACTTCGTATCTGCATTTGAATTATTATTCTTTAGGTTTACACGTTTCCCTTCAGGCCATGTACTATCCTCATCAAAACGTGCAATCCACTGTGGTGAGCTTTCTATATCAAATCTAGGATTAGGGTCATCATCCCATGCATCTAAAGTGGTTAGCTTTAATTCGTTACATCGAATTGGTTTAATCAACTCGTTTGCCATGACCAATAAATCAGGGACACCTTCCTCAACTGGATAAAGCGATAAATCACCTAAACGTATCCAAAGACTAAATTTATGAGTATTCGTGGGGTCTGGTAATTTAGTAATCTCAATGCGTGGATCATTGAGCTTTGAACGAATTTGCTCTTCTGTTAATCCTAGTTTTTCAATCCAATAAGGTGAAAGCAAGAAACACCATGTAGGGGTACGAAGTCCTGCACCTAAACCATATTCAGGCGTATCACCATCAGGATCATGATGTGAACGCCCCATATTAGGATGATCTATATCTAAACCATAAAAGTAATCACTAAAAATTCGTTCAACTGTTTCAAATTCAGGAGAGACTATATTAAAAGTTGCAGCACTACCTATCTCATAACCACTATATGCTTGGATTGGGCTTAGTGTAGTCAGACACTTTTGAACAAAATTATACCATTGTGAATCATTATTCCTATACCATTGTTCCCCAAACGATAATTTTAAAATTGTATAACTACTACAATTGTTATCACAAATTTGTGCATTAAAAACCCAGCGCGCACTTTGAACAGCCGAATCTCCAGTAGTAGCTGCTATGAAATAGACAAAGTACTTTTTGTAGCTTTCATGCATTTGCTCTATCATTTCTAGCCGAGTTTGTTTCCACTTATCTGCATTTTTCCAAGTACTTGCTCCACTTTTTGATTTTCGATAACGTAATTTAAATGGTTTATCTATAATCCTAGCTTCGAACTCTTCATAAAGATCAATAACCTGATTAGCAATCGCCTCCACCTCATCCTCTTGGTGATAGATATAAAAAGTGATGTAAGGACAAATACCAAACTCTTCTTTTTCATAACCATAGATATAGTCGCTGTCTTTTTTAAATTCTTCTATGTAGCCCAGAACTTCATCATGACTTAAAAACAATTCGTCAGTACTCATTTCTTATTTCCTGCTTTAGGTTTGGGTTGCTTTTGCTGATTCGGTTGATCTCTTGGACTTGCATCTTCAGGATAACGAAATAAGGATAGTTTAAAACCTTCACTTGCAGTGATCTTACTAGCTTTCTTAGCTTTGGCACATTGATCCTTTAAATTGTTATAGTTTCTAAATTGTTCTTCATCAATCCGATCACCTTGGAACTTAATCTCCACCAATGCAAAAATATTGGTCAACGTTAAAGGCTCACCACGATAATCTGGAATAACAATATCTGCACCAATTGTACCTTTGCCTTTATATGGCATCGGCCAAAATGGATTGATCTCAGAACCTGAACGCTTTAAACGTGTTGTCCCGGCAAGCTGTGGAGTTAAGTATTTTCTGGTTTTTAAATCATACCCAAAACAAACTTCGGCCTTTAATGGACTTTTCCATTTTAACAATTCATCCATGAACTCAAACATAAAGTTTGTAGCAAGCTGTTTTAATCGGACGATCACATATTCATCAACATTTGCCCCTGCGAGCTCTTCTGCTGTCATCTTCAATAACTTGGCAACAACATCCACTTTGCTTTTGGGAATAACATCTTTTAGCTTTTGACCCTTCTGTTTCCTCAACTGAATCATCGGTAGCTGTTCAGCTTTTTCACAGATTTGACTAATAATCTGCCGAAATGGAATTTTCTGTTTAATCGCTCCCTGTATCACTGCACTTTTTTGTTGCGGTCTCCCTGTTGCCTTTTTGGTACTTTCTGTTTGCTTGTCACCTGTGGTTAATGTCGTCAACAGTACTTTTTCTTTTTGCTTATCAATCTTATCTGAAATTTCCTGCCCAAGATTCTTCATGAGCTTCTTCATTTCTTCTTTAGCTTTTTTTATACTATCTTGGTAGTTCTTTACCTCTTCATACGTGTTCGATGCAACTCGATAAATTTCATAAGCTGCAATTGCATAACCCGCTATTTCGATTACAACTAGGACAACTGGAAGAGCCATGTTAACTTTGCCCCCCTTGGACTTTTTTCGACATTTGTTCTAATTTAGATTCCCAATCCTCTGTAATTCGTTCGCTTTCACGCATGACAGATTTGTAGCCGATGATTTTCTCTTTAGTTTGGGTAATCACTTGCTCCGTAAAGCCTTGCTCATCTGTAACCCCCTCTTTTAATAGGTTATCCTTACTATCATGTATTGAATATTTATAACCTTTGAAGTTTCGACCATCTGCCTTAAACAATTGGTATTGTCCTGAAAAGGGTGGTTGTGCAAATTCTAACTTAGGTAAAGTAAATGCAGGAGTACTAATTTTGCTCCCACTCACAAACTTATGCTGCCCCGCCTTACTCTCAAACAAACCACCAGTCGTGGCAAACACACCTGAGCCATTGATTTTTAATTCTGAGGTATCTGCAACTAATCTAATCTCTTTAGGACTGGTAATATAGATTGCATCTTCAGTTGAAATGATTTGAATCCCTTTACGTGCAATCAAATCAGCCCCATCTCCTTGAGCTTGTATTTCAACCTTGCCTTTACCTGCATAGAATCTGGCACCTTCCTGAGCTGCAAACAAACTGATTTTACTTTGTGCATGAGCTAACAAGTTCTTTTGAGTACTTAGGTTAATACTATCACCTGCACTATGACTAATTTGACCATCTGCTGAAAGATGTACATCTTCATTGCTTGCAAGGGCGATTGAATTGGGTGAAGTCAAAATCATTAAAGCTTGTTTAAATGCTTTTGCCTTAGTTTCGCTTTGCTGTTCGATTTGTTCAATAAACTGCTTAAGATCATCTAGAATTTCTAAAGGGTCGGTTTGTTGATTTTTAGCGACTTCACTTAACGCTTTTGAATTATTCAAACCAGATTCAAGCTGTAATTTGGTTTCTGATGCATCAAGATGATGACCACTTGCTGAATCTTGCGAATAGGTAGAAAGCAATAAGCCTTGTTTAGCTCTAAGCGCTCCCCACTGATCAGTACGCAATTCAAAGCCTTCACCACGTCCCTCACTGGTGTCAGTTTCTTTAGGATGACTAAGATTACCTAAATTCAGCTGGCTTGCTGAATGACTACTTTGCAATTGGACGCTGATTTGTCCTGTACTATCATCAAATCTCAGTTGGTTGTAGCCACTCCCTTTATATTCCTTACTTTTTATCCCTGATAATTTTTTAGTATCTGGCAATTTGCCTTTATGATCAAATTTGGAGGGATGACGTTGTGCTTCATGAATTCGCCCCACGACATACGGTCGATCGATATTGCCATCAAAGAAATTAATGACCACAATTTCTCCAATACGAGGCAAGAATCGTGCACCATAGCCTTCTCCTGCCCAAGGCGTCAGTACATCGACCCAAGCCGAATCTGTATCATTGTCATTTGAACCTGCACCGCCATCATGGATGTGGTCTTCATTTCGAGTGAACAAGAAGCGTACTTTGATACGTCCCCATTCATCGACATGAATTTCCTCGCCATCCATCCCGACAACTTTTGCTCGTTGTGGATGTGTGGTAGGTCGTTGTTGCAGTGGGTTGTATTCAGGAACAATGTCGATGCTTCGACGTTGCAATACAAGCTGATTGGCTTGACGTTCATCTTTGTTATTGGTGATGATATTGTTCAATTGCCAATGACTTTGTGTAAGTAATGCTGTCACTTGATCATTCAGGTCTTTAGGCAAGTTGTTCTGATTATAGAATGTCTTTGAGGTGATCAAAAATTCTTTGTCTGCACCTGAATGCTGAACTATTTCAGGATGTTCATTAAATTCAAACCAATACCCCACATATGCATCTCTTACTGTAGAAATAGCAGTAAATTTTTTGGCTTGTAGATCGAAATATTTACTCAAGTTTTCATTGAGTTTTTCAATTTGGACATGACCAGATTTGGTTACACCATCTTCACCTTTTAAGTCCTGTATCCATGCAGGACTGACATGAAATGCCTGTTCTAAAGCTAAACTTGCCACATTCTGATTGTCTGAATGCTTATGTTTGGTAAGAACTGAGCCTGCACCTTCTTCTTGTTCTAAAGCATCCGCTTGCCATCTTTGTACATGTACAGCCGTAGGCTGAATGGAACGTAAACCAGTAAATGCCGTTATGCTATCTTGTCTTTCTACAGCACTGCTACGATGAAAACGGATACTACGGCGATCTAGTGCTTTGTATTGCGCATTATGATCGATTAGGCGTAGTTTCTGTGGTTGAATCTGCTCTGAAGAACTAGAAACTTTATGCTGTGCTTCATCAACTAAGAAACTTATCCCTTCAGAAGCCAACAACCGTTGAATAAAGTCAAAATCGAGCTCATTGCTCTGCATGATGAATGGTCGAACATCATAGTCTTTGGTTAAGGCAGTTTTATCCAAAGTCAGGCTTGAATCAAACAATGGACTTCGCTCTCGCCATTCTTGAAATAGAACCTCCACAACTTGAACAACAGATTTATTCATAAACACTCTGGAGTTTCTACGATATTTCCAAAGTGCTGTGGGGTCTTCTACTGTAAAGCGATAAATTGTAAGAGAACCGTCACTGGCGCCTACATCGGCTTTGGTTACGATCCCTGAAATTCGATTCAGCTCAGATTTGTCATTAACAATATCCACGGCCACTTGACTACCAATAAAGCTTTTTAGAGCAATGCTTGCTGATGTAGATAGACAAGTTAATTGTAGGCTAAGGCCTAAGTTAAGTGTATGTGTCCCATCAATACGTTGCAGGAACACTTGATCATTTAAAGATGAATTTGAAAATAGAACATGGATCGCACGTTTTTTCGCGCCAAGTCCCAGTTGCTCTAAAGTAGTGTAAATATTGTTAGACATGGTTTATTATTTAATTTTAGAATGTGATGAATTATACTAAAAATCTTAATAAAATGTCTAGACAGGCTTGTCTACAGCCGCTTTTAAAACGACAAATTGTGTCTCATTTTGTTTCAACGTGTTAAGTCAATTATGCCGATAATCAATCTGCCCTTTGGTCATTTGAAAATATTCTTATATTTTCTTTCTCTCTAATTTTTCTCATTCGAATTGATGTGATTTCACCCAATCGTAATTAGATATTTTTTCTCAACTACAATACCTAATACTTTTCGATGGTTCTTTTAGGGTCTGTTGACAATTCGTCTACGTTTGCGACTACGTGTGTTTTTTAGGCGATACTAGGCGCGAAATACGAAATTTAGTTATTCTAAATGATGAGAAACATCGTTTCGCAAGGTAACACGTAGCGGCAAAAAACACGCTAGTCCCCCCGCTGCGCCTTGCGCTGCAAACAAAGCAGTGCTTTGTTCTTGCTCAGGGTTGTGGCTAAAATTATCTCAGCCTACGTTATGAAACTCGAAAATAGTCTCGCTATTCTCTTCGTTTCATGCCTTGCCTGCTCAATTTTA